>NZ_JASCRS010000001.1 GCF_030010235.1 Leucobacter sp. UT-8R-CII-1-4
CACACACCCCACACCCACCCCCAACACCACACCCCAACCAACCCCACGGCGTGTCACCCCAAAACCCAAAAACCAGACGGCGTGTCGCAACCCACCACACCCACGACCAACCACCACCACACAAACGCTGCGCACAGCGATGCTTCCCCGTGCGGCTGCGTGCGTGTCGTAAGCCGCAATGGTGATCCAACGCGGACAACTCAGACAAAACAGCAAACACCGAAAGCGCCGAAACCGACCAGGCCAAGCAAAACCAAGATTGTGATCGATACGCCTCGACAGATTCGGCACGCCTCAATTGGGAACGGGAGAGAAAAGGGAGACTGAGAAGAAGTAATGATCAATAGGGCAAGAGATAAGAAGCGGAAGCGACCACAGTTCGCAGCTACCTAATGCTTGAATAGTTGAGTGTCATCTCGAGTAGAACCCCAACAGTCGGCCCCAACACCCGCCGACTTCAGTTTTGATCTCACGCACCGCCAAGGCGCCGGAACCGTAGAAGCGGCAGACGGGCGCCCCCTCGGCAGAGTCGGCGTGATTCACACTCCCCACGGCGATATTCAGACGCCGGCATTTATTCCGGTCGGCACGAAAGCCACCGTGAAGGCAATGTTGCCCGAAACAGTTGCCGAACTCGGAGGCCAGGCGGTCCTCGCAAATGCTTACCATCTGTTCTTGCAGCCGGGCAGCGACATCGTTGATGAGGCCGGCGGCTTTGGCAAGTTCATGAACTGGCACGGCCCAACCTTTACCGACTCCGGCGGATTCCAAGTGATGTCGCTCGGGGTCGGCTTCAAAAAGGTCATCTCAATGACCGAGACAGCGCACGCCGAGGCCGATGTGATCGCGAAAAACAAAGAGCGTCTCGCGCACGTCGATGAAGATGGTGTGACATTTAAGTCATTCATTAACGGCGACACTCACCGCTTCACCCCGGAAGTATCGATGGGCATTCAACATCAGCTCGGCGCTGACATCATCTTTGCTTTCGACGAGTGCACCACCCTATTGAACACCCGCGAGTACCAAGAAGATTCGGTGGATCGCACCGAACGCTGGGCAGTTCGATGCCTTGATGAGCACGCTCGCCAGACGGCGGCTCGCCAGCATCGGCCGTATCAAGCACTCTTCGGCGTGGTTCAGGGCGCTCAATATGAGGACCTTCGACGCAAGGCGGCAAGCGGACTCGCAAACCTCAGAGGCGAAACTGAAACCGAGCAAATGTTCGATGGCTTCGGTATTGGTGGCGCACTTGAAAAGAGCATGCTCGGCACAATAGTTGGCTGGGTGAATGAGGAGTTGCCAGAGAACAAGCCCCGCCATCTTCTGGGTATCTCTGAGCCAGATGACCTCTTTGCTGCAATCGCAGCGGGCGCCGATACATTCGATTGCGTGGCACCTTCCCGCCAAGCACGTGGCGGAACCATGTACTCATCAAGCGGCCGCATCAACGCGAAAGCCGCCAAGCAGCGCCGCAAGTTTGAGCCACTTGATCCCGAGTGCGATTGCTACACCTGCGCAAACTACACGGCCGCGTACCTGCATCACCTATTCAAGGCCAACGAGATGCTCGCCTCAACACTTGCGACGATTCACAATGAACGTTTTATTGTGCGCCTGGTTGACCAGATTCGCGAAAGCATGATTGATGGCACCTTTGTTGAGTTGCGCGAAGACGTGCTTGGCAGGCAAGGGAAGCTCTAGCCCGACACCAAAAAGGCCCGCCGACAATTGTCGAGCGGGCCTTTTCTGTAGCTATACAGTGTGCAGCTCTGAAACTAGGCAGTCGCAGTCTCGGCGTTGCGCACCATTTTGATCACGCGAGTCGTGACCGGCAGCAACACGACCTCGGCGAGCACCTTGACCACATAGCCAAGAACGACGTACATGATGAAGTCAGTACCAGTGATGACACCAGCAAAAGCAACAGTACAGAAGATCAGTGTGTCGAAGAGCTGACCGACCACGGTTGAGCCGATAAGTCGGGTGCGCAAAAAACGACCCGAAGTGCGCTTGCGCATACGGTCAAGCACCCAGGCGTTCATCAACTGCCCGACTAGGAAGGCGATCAAACTGGCTGCCACGATCCTCGGCACAAAACCAAGCACTGCCGCGAACGCTTCTTGGTTTTCCCAACCAGCTGCCGGCGGTGAAATCTGCACCACAAAAATAGTGAGCGAAGCCAGCATCGCGAGCCCGAAGGCGGTGAAGATAGCACGCCGAGAAGCTTTCAGACCGTAAACCTCAGCGAGCACATCACCGAGCACGTAAGCGAGCGGGAAGAGAAACACTCCCCCATCGAATACGAGCGGCAGTTCAGCACCGAAGAGAGTTACCGCACCAAAAGCGATTGGCTTCACTGCGACGACATTCGAGATCAGCAGAATGCCAACAAAAATGGCCGAGATCGTGGTGTAGCGAGCACCGGTAGCGGCAGCGCGCGCGCCGGGCGTCATGTACTTCGCCGAGTCTTCGGCGCCGTTCACAGCTGGCTCACTCACCACGGTCTCCATGCGTTCTACGTTACTCACGCGCGGTCGGCAAGAAACGCGGCGAGCTTGCGAAGGCGCGCCAGGGTCTCATCGCGTCCGAGCAGCTCGAACGATTCAAAGAGCGGAGGTGAAACACGGCGACCCGAAGCCGCAACTCGCAACGCACCGAAGGCAACGCGTGGCTTGAGGCCAAGACCATCAATCAGCGCGTTCTGCAGGGCAGTTTGAATTGCTTCAGTTTGCCATTCAGTCTCAGCGATTGGCTCAAGCGCGGCGATTCCGGCTTCAAGTACCTGAATCGCGTCAGCACCGAGTGATTTGAGCGCGTCTTCCTGGTATTCGAGCGACTCAGCATTTGTGAACAGGAAACCCATCATGTTCACTACTTCGCTAAGCACCGTTACGCGGCTCTGCACCAGCGGAACAGCTGCGCGAATTGTCTCGAGCTGAGCCTCGCTCGGCTCTGGATTCAGTGCGCCGCCCGCGATGAGATACGGCAGAATTCGCTGACCAAAATCTTCTTCGCTGAGCAGTCGAATGTGGTCCGCGTTGATCGAGTCGGCCTTTTTCTGGTCGAAGCGGGCCGGGTTTGGGTTCACGTCGACGACGTCGAACGCTTCGATCATCTCGTCGCTCGTGAATACGTCACGGTCGGCAGCAATTGACCAGCCGAGGAGCGAGAGGTAGTTCAGCAGACCCTCGGGAATGAAACCGCGGTCTCGATGATGCAGCAGGTTCGATTCAGGGTCACGCTTTGAAAGCTTCTTGTTGCCCTCGCCCAACACGTAAGGCAAGTGTCCGAAGCGTGGGATCGCCGACTCAATACCAAGGTCTACCAGAGCGCGATGCATTGCAACCTGGCGCGGTGTCGACGAAAGCAGATCTTCGCCGCGCAGCACGTGGGTGATACCCATCAGCGCGTCGTCAACCGGGTTGGTGAGAGTGTAGAGCGGAGCACCATTTGGTCGAACCACAACGTAATCGATGGTGCTGCCAACTGGGAAGTTGATTTCACCTCGAACGAGGTCATCGAACCCGAGATCGATCTCTGGCACGCGGAAGCGCAGTGCCGGTTCGCGGCCCTCTGCGCGGAATGCTGCCTTCTGCTCGTCGCTCAGGTTGCGATCGTAGTTGTCGTAACCGAGCTGTTTTGGGCGGCCGGCAGCTTCGTTGCGCGCGTCAATCTCTTCGGCCGTCGAGAAGCTTTCGTAGAGGTAACCGGCTGCGAGCAGTCGGTCAGCGATATCACGATAGATTTCGCCACGCTCTGACTGACGGTATGGTCCGTGTGGTCCACCGGCGTCAATGCCCTCATCCCAGTCGAGGCCGAGCCAACGAAGAGAGTCGAGAATCTGGCCGTAGCTTTCTTCGCTATCGCGGGCAGCATCGGTGTCTTCAATACGGAACACAAAGGTGCCGCCGGTATGTCGCGCGTAGGCCCAGTTGAAGAGCGCGGTACGCACCATACCCACGTGCGGGGTTCCGGTTGGAGACGGGCAGAAACGTACTCGTACGTCGCTACCGGTTGCGGTCGAAAATTGGGGTTCGCTGACTGTAGACATCGCCCTCTAGTTTAGTCCTTGCGCGTGAACGGTGGGTTTCGCTCGGCTAGGCGAGTTCTGGTGCCGATTTTGCAGCCTTACGCTGGTGCCCTGCAATGAGCAGTGATGCCACTGCCCCGAGTGCTAGCAGGCCACTAGAGACAACGGCCAAGAACGAGAAATCTGACATGGCAAAAATCACGCCAGACAGTACTCCCGCAACGGCGCCTGCGGCACTCATGAACGTGTCAGAGCGGCCCTGCCACTTGGTGCGCTCCATCGCCGGGGTGATTTCGGTCAGCAACGCCGCACCAGCCACGGTCACAAGGCCCCAACCAACGCCGAGCAAGACCATCGCTAGCTGAACAGTGAAGTGCGAGGCACCCGAAATGTAGGAAAACACCACTGAACTCAGCAACACAACCCAGCCAATAGCCATCGTCTGCAGGCTGCCGATTCGACCGGCCATAAAGCCAATCAACGGCGATAGGCCATACATTCCGGCAATATGCAGCGAAAGGGTGAAACCGACCAATTGCGGTGTGCCCTCATGATGCATGAGGTGCAGTGGAGTCATCGCCATCAACGCCACCATGATCGCCTGCGCCATCGCAATAGCAAAGATAGTGAGTACTTGTGCGCGTCGATTTCCAAGCAGTGCCTTGGCGGGTGCGGCTTTCTTCGAATCTGATGCGGCAGCGGCCATCTGCTCAGCAGTTGGATCAGGCAGCGTGCGCGAAAGCAATAGCGGATCGGGTCGCAGCATCAGCCAGGTCAGCAGGGCGGCAAGCCCCTGCGCAATGATCGGGAACACAAATACGCCTGCGAGTGGTGTGAGCCCGAGCATATCGCCAACGACCGCGCCAGGGCCGAGCAGGTTCGGGCCAACCACGGCACCAATGGTGATCGCCCAGACCACAAGTGAGAGGTCACGGGCACGGTTTTTAGGCTGAGCAAGATCGGCAGCTGCAAAGCGCGAAAGCAATTGCACCGCGCTAGCGACACCAAGCATGGCGAGGCCAACAGCAAGCACCCACCACTGCCCTATCGCCGATCCGAGGATCGCGACAAAGGCTCCAGCCATTGCAACCAGGCTGCCAGTCACGAGTGCGCGGCGGCGACCGTGGCGAGCAGCAATTCGCGCCAGCGGAATACCAGCAAGGGCCGCGCCACCGTTAAAGGTTGCAGAGGCGAGCCCTGAGATTGCGTCATTCCCGCTCACCTCTGCCAGCAGCAGCGCGCCAACAGAGAGCGCCGCTCCGACGCCTAGACCACCAAGAATCGTGGCGATCGAGAGCGTCCACAGTGTGCGGCGCTGTACGGCGCGAATTCGCGCTTCGTGCAGCTCGGTTTCAGCGTTTGTCTCCGCCGCGCTCACTCCGCTGCCTCGAGTCCCCAAACGCTGCCGTCAACGTTGGAAAGCAGTCGTTTACAGAGGCGAACCTGGGGGCTCTCGTTCGCGGTACTCATTGAGATCAAACCAATCGTTCGGTATCGGGGTGGGTCAAGAGGTAGGGCGACCGCGTCATCGGGCAGCGTGCGCGCTGCCGCCAGGGCGAGACCCGGCACCATCGCAACAGCGCCGCCGGCAGCCACCATTGCAAGCATTGCCGGAGAGTTGTCGGTTTCCTGAATGATTTCGGGTTCAAAGCCGCATTCTTCGGCGGCTGCGAGCAGATGGCCTCGGCACTTGGTGCAACCTGCAATCCAGTGCTCTCCCGCGTAGTCGCCAAGTTTTGCCGAGGTCGCGCCGTTTACGCGGTCTTTGTTCACCACGAGACTCATGGTTTCGCACCAGAGCGGTGTGAAGGTGCTGCCTGCCGGAAGTTCTGCGGCACCCTCATAGTCAAAGATCAGGGCGCAATCAACCTCACCGTCACGCAGCATTTCTACAGCGCCCGGAGGTTCGGCTTCGCGGTACTGCAGTGATACATTTGGCGCTTCGACGGCGAGCAGCCGCATGATGGTTGGCACAATCGTCGCGCTCGCGCTTGGGAACGCCACGAGACGAAGTGTGCCACCGCGCTCACCGCGCAAGTCATCAATTGCAGCAAGCGCGGCGTCGATTTCAGCGACGACTGTGCGCGCATGCTCGGCGAGAATATTGCCGGCGGTGGTGAGCCGAATGCCACGCCCTTGACGCTCGATCAGCGGCACCGCGAGACGGGTCTCAACGCGTTTGATCCGCTGACTCACCGCAGGCTGGCTCAGCCCGAGGCTGGCAGCAGCTGAGGTCAGTGAACCGGTCGTGGCTAGCGCATGCAGAATTCGCATCTCGGTCGAATCAATCGCGCCAAGCGGATCTGTTGTTCGAGTGGTGCTCATAGTTCCAGCATAAGCCTACAGAATGGAATATTGATAATTCATTCATATTGCTTATTTGGGGTGCTGGATCGCAGCCACGCTCCGCAGGCTAACTCGGGGCGCCAGGCGTTCGCCCGAGAATGATCCCGCGCAGCAAAAAGCCCCACTCTCGAATCAAAGAGTGGGGCTTTAGCGACCGTTAGACGGCGTTTGCTTCGGCGACATACCGCGCAGCATCTGCCTTGTCTTGCTCGGAAGCAACCAGCTGACCGCATGCGCCATCGATTTCTTTGCCGCGAGTGTCACGCAGAGTCGTCGGAATGCCCGCAGCATTCAAACGATCAACAAACTCGCGAGTAACACTCGGCTCGCTCCTCGTCCACACCGAACCCGGAGTCGGGTTCAAAGGAATCGGATTCACGTGCACCCAACCTCGGCCGCGAGCGTTCAACTTCTCGGCCAACAGCTCAGCACGCCAAGCATGATCATTCATGTCTTTGATCAACGCGTACTCGATAGAGACGCGTCGACCGGTGCGCTCGAAGTAACCACGAGCAGCATCAAGCACCTCATCGACCTTCCAACGACTATTGACCGGAATCAGCTCGTCACGGAGCTTGTCGTCTGGAGCATGCAACGAAAGCGCAAAAGTCACCGGGATGTCTTCATCGGCCAACTTGCGAATCGCAGGAGCAAGACCAACAGTCGACACCGTGATTCCGCGCGCACTCATGCCAAGGCCCTCAGGTGAATCTGCAACCATGCGGCGCACAGCATTCATCACGCGCTTGTAGTTAGCGAGTGGTTCGCCCATACCCATGAACACAATGTTGTTCACACGCTCGGCCTCAGCACCGTTGCCCTCTTCACGAGCACGACCGAGACCGCCCTCAGCGATCACGCGGTTCGCCTGCACGATCTGATCCAAGATTTCAGCTGTCGACATATTTCGAGTGAGACCAGCCTGACCGGTCGCACAGAACGGACAGTTCATACCGCAGCCACACTGACTCGAAACACAGAGCGTGATTCGGCCCGGATAGCGCATCAGCACCGACTCGACCAATGCACCGTCAAAGAGACGCCAGAGAAACTTCACAGTCGATCCATCGTCAGTGACAAGGCGCTTGACCTCGGTCAACAGCGGCGGAAAGAACGTTTCAGCTAGTTCTTCTCGACGGTCCTTTGGCAGGTCAGTCATCTGCGCCGGATCGCTGGTGTAATGCTCGAAGTAGTGCTTTGAAAGCTGCTTCGCGCGAAACTTCGGCAGACCAAGCTCCATGATCTTCGCCTCCCGCTCGGCGAGAGTCATATCGGCAAGGTGGGCCGGCGGCTGCTTCACACGAGGTGAGGCGAATTGCAGGGTTGGCCGACCGTCAGGGCCGGTGAGCTGAGTCCAGCCCTCGGTGCGCGGGCGAGTTTGAGGTCGCGATTCAGCGCTACGGGGGCGGGTGCGAATCAGTTTGCCCTGTTCGGGCTGATTCTCATGGTTGAGCTTATTGGGATCCACCGAACCATTCTCGCAGCAATTTCTGGACACCGCTGCCAGGTCGACGCCAAAAGGCGCCGACCTGCTCCGTGCTAAGCCACGGTATTGCGCAAAATCCCGATACCGTCGACCTCAACCTCGACCGTTTCGCCTGCTTCAAGCAAGCCAACCCCTGCTGGGGTTCCGGTCAAAATTACGTCGCCAGGCAAGAGGGTAAACGCCTCGGACGCATACGAAACGATGCTCGCGATCGAGTGAATCAGGTGAGCGGTTGAGCTCTGCTGACGCACCTCACCATTTACCCGGGTCTCGATCTTTGCGTCAGCAATATCAAGATCAGTCTCGATAACAGGCCCGAGCGGGCAGAACGTGTCAAACCCCTTCGCCCGAGACCATTGGCCGTCTTTAATCTGCAGATCGCGGGCGCTCACGTCGTTAGCGCAGGTGAAGCCAAACACCACTTCGAGCGCGCGCTCGACGGGCACCTGTTTCGCAACCGCACCGATCACCACCGCAAGTTCGCCTTCGTGTTCCACACGATCAGAGATCGCGGGGCGCACGATTGTCTCGCCTGGGCCAATAATCGAGGTATTGGGCTTCAAAAAGAGCAGTGGTTCGGCTGGCACGTTTACCGCGCCGCCGCCTGTGACGTCTTTCATCTCTTCAACATGATCGAGGTAATTCTTGCCAACGCACACAATTTTTGAGCGCGGGATCACCGGCGCAAGCAGGCGCACATCACCAAAGGCGATTCGCCTACCTGTGGTGTCGAAACCGCTCGCCATTGGATCGCCCAATAGCTCGACGATTTCAACACCGTCGCCGTTTTCAGCCCGGTCAAGAATGCCAAAGCCAATTTCACCTTCGTAGCTGAAGCGCGCAACCTTCATCGAAAACTACCGTTATGCAGTCGCGCCGTTGGCGGCCACGATCTGGTGAACCCAGTTGTGCGGATCGGCCACGGTACCGAACTGGATGCCGGTAAGTTCTTCGCGCAGCGACATCGTGAGCGCACCCGGCGCCGCGTCGCCGAAGTCAACAATCGTGCCAGCTTCGCTCTTCAGCGCACCGATTGGTGTGATGACCGCTGCAGTACCGCAGGCGAACGACTCAGTGATCGTGCCGTTTGCAGCACCCTCACGCCACTCGCTCACGGTGACCTCGCGCTCGTCCACGGTGAGACCGCGATCCTTCGCCAGCTGGATCAAGCTGCGGCGAGTGATGCCGTCAAGAATGTTGCCGTTGAGTGCCGGGGTGATCAGCGATCCGTCGTTGCGAACCAGGAAGAGGTTCATGCCACCGAGCTCATCAATCTGGTCTTCGGTAGCGGTGTCGGTAAAGAGTACCTGCGCGCAACCGTTCTGCTGAGCGACGCGGGTTGGCAAGAGTGATGCGGCGTAGTTGCCGCCGCACTTTGCGGCACCGGTGCCACCGCGGCCTGCACGAGCAAGATCGGTTGACAGCCAGATCGATACAGGCTTTACTCCACCGGTGAAGTACGGGCCAGCAGGGCTTGCAATCACCAGGAAGCGAGCCTTCTCTGCGGCGCGCACACCGAGGAAGCTCTCGTCGGAAATCATGAACGGTCGCAGGTAGAGGCTCTGATCCTCATTCTTTGGCACCCACTGCTCATCAACACGCACGAGTTCTTCAATCGCACGAACGAAAAGCTCTTCTGGCAGCTCTGGCAAGGCCAGACGCGCAGCGCTCTCGTTCAGACGCCGAGCGTTTGCTTCGGGGCGGAAAGTCACAATGTCACCGTTCGGGTGACGGTATGCCTTGATCCCCTCGAAGATCTCTTGACCATAGTGCAGCACCGACGCCGCTGGATCCATGCTGATCGGGCCGTATGGCATGACCTTTGCATCGTGCCAGCCCTCTTCGCGGCTCCACGAAATCGAAACCATGTGGTCGGTGAATACCTTGCCGAAGCCTGGGTCTACAAGCGCAGCTTCGCGCTCTGCATCGGAAAGTCGTGTGGCTGGTTGGTAGCTGAACTCGATCATTCTTGGCTGCTTTCTGCCACGAACTGGCGCGGCACTGATAGTGAGGGAAGGAGTTAGAGGCTGGTGCTTAGGCCAGCGATGATTGCGTCTGCGACCGATGCCGTTGCACGGGCTGCTGAACCGCGCGTCGCGAGGTCAGCAGCAACTGCCGCACGAACGCGGTCGGCTTCTACGTGCAACGCGAGGTGATCGAGCATGATCGCTGCCGAGAGGATAGCTGCGGTTGGATCTGCAATCTGTTTGCCCGCAATGTCGGGCGCCGAACCGTGTACTGGTTCGAACATGCTCGGGAAGTCGCCGCTTGGGTTGATGTTTCCGCTGGCTGCGAGTCCGATACCCCCGCCGATTGCTCCGGCGAGGTCTGTGAGGATATCACCGAAAAGATTATCAGTAACAATGACGTCAAATCGCGCCGGATCCTGAACCATAAAGATCGTCGCGGCGTCTACGTGCATGTAATCGACCGCAATGTCTGGGTACTCAGCCGATACCGCAGCAACCACTCGCTGCCAGATCGCACCGGCATGAACGAGCACGTTGGTTTTGTGGACCCAGGTGAGTTTCTTGCGTGGTCGTTTTGCAGCGGTTTCGAACGCGTAACGCACCACTCGCTCGACGCCGAAAGCCGTGTTGACTGAAACCTCAGTGGCCACCTCGGCTGGGGTGTTCTCGCGGAGGCGACCGCCGTTGCCCGCGTACGGACCCTCAGTCCCCTCTCGGACAACCACAAAATCGACTTCACCCGGGTTCGCGAGGGTGCTAGTTACCCCTGGGTAAAGTTTGCAGGGGCGAACATTCGCGTAGTGGTCAAAATCGAATCGGAGCTTCAGCAACAGGCCGCGCTCAATATTTGCATTCTTGAGGCGAGGATCGCCAGGCACGCCACCGACTGCACCAAAAAGAATGGCGTCATGCTCGGCTAGAGCCTGCTCTTCTTCAGGCAGGAGTGTATCGCCGGTCTCAAGAAAACGGTCAGCGCCGAGTTTGAACTCGGTACGCTCAAGTTGCACATCGCTGCCATCGAGAACCGCGTCAAGCACACGATTCGCCTCGCGAATGACTTCTGGGCCAATGCCATCACCAGGAATGACTGCGAGTTTGATGGTCCGAGACACGTGTGCTCCTTTGAAATTGATACCGCCAGTGACCAGACTACAGCTGTGCGCACCCGCTGCGTTGTCTTCCGGCACGAAACCCACGTGGTGTTCCCGTTGCGGAGACACAAGCTGGGTGAAATCTCAAGGAGAGATTAGATACATGCGACCAAGATTCAGAAATTCTTCGGCGCATTCATAGACACCACTTTTACGCTGAACACATGAACCTCAAAACACGTATCACCATTGCCACCGCATCCGTCGCCCTGGCCACTCTTGGTCTTGCGGCCTGTTCAAGCACGAATAACAATGACGCCAGCACCGTAAACAGCGGTGAAACGAATCAAGCAACTCGCGACAACGTCGTCGGCAAGTGGGGAGACCCCAAATCCACCGATAAGCCTTCTCTCGAATTCACCGCCGATGGCACCTTGAGCGGCTCCGACGGGTGCAACCGGATCACCGGTACCTGGACCGCTGAGGGCGAAGTAGTTGTCTTCGGCCCAATGGCATCAACCAAGATGGCCTGCGAGGGCGTGGAGACCTGGCTCATTGATCCAGCAAGCGCCACGGTCAAGGGCGATGTGCTGACCGTAAGCGACAGCAAGGGCAAAGAGATTGGCACGCTCGATCGCGCCTAAACAGTGAGTAATAGAGGCAAGGTTTTGTACCTTGCCTCTATTCTTTTACCTCGAAAGCAGGCAACATTATGCAATGGGATATCTCACATACGGCGGCAGCCAAGAGTATGAATTCGAAGATCGCACCCTGGCACATCTAAAAGTTGCAATTACTATGAAATTGCGGCGGCAGGAGAGCTTCCTCTTGAGTTGGAACAGTCCCCCAGAACGTGGCGGCGGGCGCACTTCAATTTGGTTGAATCCCAGCATTCCATTGACTTTTCGTTTCTCGGGCAGTCGACCACCTCAGCTCAATAAAGAGTGGCTCGAAGTACTCTGCGAGCTTTCAAATACGGCCCAGGGACTCACCCTGGTGCCAGAACATGGCGTCGGCGCCGCGCGACAAAACGATCAGCCCACCGCCGAATAGTCACGAGCTCGCTCTGCTGACCCGTTCCGCGAAACAATCCCCCAGAGCAGGGTTGTCAGGAGCAGACCAGCAGCGAGCGCAATGAACCCGGCAACACGGCCAACAACAACGTCAAAGATGAAGCTGGTTACTAGAAGCCCAAGCAGTGAAACGACAAATAGATTGCAGATCAGCAATCTATTTCCCGTGCGCACAATACGAATTTTTTGGTGACTACCAAAATGCATCCGGTGCATCACCACAAGGCCAATGCCCAGTGCGGTCGCAATGCCAGCGCACGATACCAAGACAAGGTAAAGGTCGAGCTGGTAAGCGTCCAGATCATGAAATCTCTGCTGAAAGGCCACAGCAAGCAGAAAACCTCCAATGATTTGCGTGCAAGCCTGGATCACACGCGCTTCCTGAAGAATCTCGTTCCAATTCCGCAACGCCCGGAGATACGGAGTCTCACCAGAAAGAACATTAAGTTCGACTGAATCATTCAGTTCTGAAGCGCTCATCTTGCTTCCTCCTCGACAACGGTGTCACTGAGATGGAGCAATAGTACGCCCAGTTTTTTAGGAACGGCCCACTTTCCGAATAGCGCAAAAATATTCTCGCCATACAAAAAGTGCGAAGATTTGCAAGCCCCTTTCGAGAACCCTCTATTGATGCATAGCGTCGAAAGTAGCGGCGAGACTCGTCGCTGAAAGGAGCATCATGAGTTTCTTGGCTTTTCTACTACTCGGACTAATCGCAGGTGCAATCGCAAAGGCGATCCTGCCCGGTCGTCAGGGCGGCGGATGGATCGCGACCCTGCTCCTCGGTGTCGTCGGCGCAATGCTTGGCGGCTGGCTTGGCTCAATGATTTTTGGCGCAAATGTCGACGAGTTCTGGTCACTCTCATCGTGGCTATTGGCCATCGGCGGATCGGTAATTGTGCTCTTGATCTACGGCCTCGTCACTAGCAAGAAGCGCGAGGCATAGCCCGCCCGAATTTCACACTGCGATCGCCAGGCCACGTGCACACGGGCCTGGCGATCCTACGCGTACTCTGCCTCGGTAATCTCGCCACTGTACACACGTGCCATACGTACAAAGACAATGAGCCAGGCAAAGAGCAGACCGGCGGCAATAAACTCCATGCCGGTCAGGTTGTAGTAGCCGATAGGCACCCAGAGCAGTACCGAAACAACGATGCCGATGATCACGGCGATCGTGAACGCCATAAAGTCCCGCGGCACTTGAGGCAGATACCGCAACGCGACGTAGGCGAACACAGCAAAAAGCACCACCATGCCAGAAGCCGCACTCACGTGCACAACGATGTTCACAGCGTCGGGCACCATGCCAGCTACCGCAAGCAGTAGGCCGATGCCCGCAAAAAGCCAGCTCAACGTAGGCGCAAGCTTGCGCGGGTTTTTGCCGCGCTCAATCATGCCAAGTTCAAGGTCTCGCCCGATGTAGTTGGCAAGAACGGTAATGACGAGGCCCGTAGTAATCAATGCAAGATTAAATCGGTTCGCCGCAATACCTTCGGTGTTGCCAAGCTGCGAAAAATGCAATTGCCACCACGACTCATCTGGCGAGCTAAGCATCGAGGCCATCGTGCCCATAAACAGTACGAGTGTGGCCAACATTGCAAGCCCCTCGGAAGTGACTCGAGCGCCCGCGAGTGAGGCGGCGTAAGTGACCGCAGCGGCCGCGGCCCCAGCCAACACGCCACCACCATACGGATCAACCGTCATACCAAAGAAGCCCAGCTGAAAGAGTTGCGCAACAGCGACCACAATCAGATAACCGAGCATGCCCATCGCGAGCGACATTGCCGCGATGTCAACCAATCGCTTGGCCAGAGGCAGCCGATCCCGCCAATCGGCGTGACCGTGTCTTGTCTCAACCACAAACGAAGCTCCAAAGGCAAAGGCCCCAAAGCCTGCCGCAAACCAGGCCGCAATATTGCCAATTGAACCTTCACCTGCAAGCGGAATGTGCCCACCGGGGTGGGCGAAAATCGTGCTCACTCCAGTTGCAAAAAACACCAGAATTGCAGCCGTGGTTGCCCGCGATTCAAGCCGTTGCGGGGTACTACCGTGGGGTGCCTCAATCATGCTTGATTCCTCGCTGCGCATATACATTTCATTGCGAGCATAGCGGTGGCATTAATCAGTGAGACTTGCGTGAATCGCCGCTCTTGGTGAGGCATGCAAAAATTCGAATCCGCTCTGCAGCAAACGTTCGGGTACTACCCGAGCATTCGAAGTAAGCAATGACTCGCTTGCATCGGCGCTGAGCGCAAGTTTCAAGGCGAACTCTGGCGCAGGCAGCCAGAACGGCCTGCGCAGTTCTGCCGCAAGCGCTCTGCCAATGTCATTCGCTGTCGCAGCTTCGGGCGCGGCCAGATTTACCGGCCCCTGAAGCCCCTGATCAAGCACAAACAGGATCGCGCGAACCTCATCGTCGAGCGATATCCAGGGCCAGTATTGGGTGCCCTGTGCGAGCGGACCGGCTAAGCCAAATTTGGTGAGCGGCATCATGGGCTTCAATACCCCGCGCGGATGCAGAACCGGAGCGGTGCGAAGCAGGGCCAGCCGGGTGTGGGAACCCGCAGTACTGGCTTCTGCCTCCCAAGCGACAGTGAGCTTTGCGAGAAAACTGTCACCGGGTGAAGAATCTTCGCGTAGGGTCACGCCGGGCTGTGAACCGTAGTAGCCAGTGGCCGATGCCGAGAGCCAGTGCAGTGGGGCCTCACTGTCGAGTGCGCGAATCGCGTGGCTGAGCATCCGGGTGGGGCCTATCCTCGATTCCCAAAGTTGAGCCTTGCGAGCTGCTGTCCAGGGTACCCGCCCCACGCTGGTTCCGTTCAGCGAGATGAGTGCGTCAGCTTTCGCAAGCAGTCCCTGGTCGAGCTGCATTTTCTCGGGATTCCAATAGTGCTCGTTGTGGCCGTTTGGTTCGCGACGTACCAGGACGTGAACGTCATCACCGCGCTCGTGCAACACCCGAACGAGCTCAGTGCCGATCAGCCCAGATGCCCCGGTGAGCACAATTCGCTTGGTCATGTAATGAGTGTGCCAAGTTTTTTGTGCGATTGCACGGGTTTGTGCGCACGAACTCAACGCCAGCGGCCACGGGATGATGAAGCGACTGGTTTGCGAGTTGGCGCAGCAATGCACCGGCGATGCTACGCGCCGGCATTCGCACCCCGTGTTTCGCGCGCCTACAAACTAGCGAAGCGGTCGTTTGATTGAATCAAATGCTTCGAGCGCTCGCAATCTAGTATCGCCAAGGTCTAGTATCGGCGGATTCAACACACTTTCGGGTGCCCATCGTTGCGAGTACCTCCGGTCGGCATCAAACTTCTTCAGCTGCGTTGTTGGATTAAACACGCGAAAGTAGGGAGCCGCATCGGCACCGCAGCCTGCAATCCACTGCCAGTTGAATGGATTACTCGCCCGATCAGCATCGAGCAGAGTGTCCCAAAACCAGGATTCACCGACGCGCCAGTCGACGAGCATATTTTTCACCAGAAATGAGGCCGCAACCATTCGCACTCTGTTGTGCATGGTTCCACTGCGCCACAGCTCTCTCATGCCCGCGTCAACCAGTTCAAACCCAGTCTTGCCCTGTTGCCAAAGGGTTAATTCCGCATCCTCCACGCTGCGCCAAGGAAAAGCTTCAAAACGATGATCAAGTGGCGCGCACTCGAGTGAGTTGTGCGGTTGCACCCCGCGGTGAAACAGGGTGTGCCAAGCAAATTCTCGCCACCCAATCTCAGAAAGAAACATGCCTACGTCAAGCTGTGAAGCTACCGCGCTGTACCAGACGGCACGCGGGCTAATTTCACCCCAGCGCAGGTGCGGCGAAAGTCGTGAAGTTGCAGTTTCACTTGGCACGTCACGCTCAGCCTGGTAACGATTCACCTGATCATCAAGAAAGTCTTGCAGTCTCGCATTCGCTGAGGCCTCGCCAGGCTGCCAATGCTCCGAGAACTCTGCGGCCCAGTTTGGTTGTGTTGGTAACGGCACAAGACTTTCGATTGTCTCGCTCCGAGGTTGCTTGTTTGCGGCCCGCAAAGCTACAGGCACTGGCAGCGGCTGCGCAGGCGCTGCCTCACGCAGGCAAGCTCGCCAAAAGGCTGAATACACCCGGTACGGAGTGCCCTCACCCGTAGCGATTGTGTGCGGCTCAAATAGCAGCGAACCCGCGAACGATCGGGCGTTGATCCCCCGCTTTCGCAGCGTGAGTTTGAGCCGCGCATCGATGGCACGTTCTGGGCCGTAACGACGGTTCCAGAACACGCTTGCCGCCCCAGTTTCTGCGAGGATCGCAGGCAGCACTTCTTCGGCCGACCCGCGGCGCAGCACAAGCGAAACACCGTGCTGCTTCAGTGATTCGCTTAGCGAGTGAAGTGAATGATGCAACCACCATTTCGTGGCCGCACCGAGCGGGCGAGCCTCTTCAGAAACCTCGTCAAGCAGAAAGAGCGCGATCAGCCCGCCCTGATCCTTGGCCGCTTCGCTGAGCGCAGCGTGATCTGCCAGACGCAGGTCATCACGAAACCACACAATTGCTGCCACGAAGCCATCGTAGCGATCGCGCAGGCAGTCGCGGCAACTATACGCGGGTGACCAGGGTTGAGGCCTCAGCAAGACGATCAGCAACCTCGCGGATGAGAGCCTGCATGGCAGATGCGGCATGCGTCGGTGCCATGTCTGAGCGACGTGCCATGCTGATGGTTCGGGTGAGGTTCGTGGAAGCAAACGGTGTGGCTCGAAGAGCTGGCCTGTTTACCGCCACCATTGCTGGCACCACCGCTACCCCGATGCCTCGTTCGGCGAAGCTTAAGGCGGCATCCATTTCGGCTCCCTCGACAGCGATCGTGGGGCTCAAGCCTTCGGCGCTGAAAGCCGCGTCCATAGCGGCTCGCAAATCATAGTTTTCAGGGAACGAGACCTGCTCAATCGCGGCGAGTTCGGCGAGTGAGATGGCGCGCACCTGACTGGGTTTTTCGCGCGAATCGATTGGGTCCGTGGCAGGCTGGTCGGCTGTGAAGGGCCCTGCAGTGAACGGGTCAGGAGCCGCTGCAGAAGACACGGCGACTAAGCGCTCGCTCAAAATGGGTTCGCGCTCAAGCACCGCACGCGCACCGCCAGAGGAAACACTCGTCACGATCAGGGCAAGGTCAAGCGTTCCCTCGACCAGCGCGGCAATGAGGCTGCGTGATCCTCGTTCAAGAATCTCAATATCGATGCCGGGATAGCGCTCACGAAACTCAGCGAGCACGTCTACTACCAGGCTGGTGCAAAGCGTTGGCGTCGCGCCAAGCCGAATGCGGCCGCGACGAAGCCCGGCAAGCTCGGCCATCTCGCCGCGTGCACTCTCGGCATCGGCCAGCATTCTGCGCGCGATCGGCAAGAGCCGCTCCCCCGCTGCCGTGAGCGAAACATTTCCTCTTGCACGATGAAAAAGCTCAACTCCGAGTTCACGCTCGAGCGACGAAATCTGCCGACTCAACGATGGTTGTGCGAGATGTAGACGCTCAGCCGCTCTGGTGAAATGACCGAGCGCGGCAATTTCCACAAACCCAGTGAGTTGCTCAAGATTCATAATCAATAGCCTAAACGCATCATAATGATCGAATCTATTCATTGGAGTAATCGTCAGCAAAAATCTAGCCTGGTCAACGTGAACACAACAACCCCCTCACAGGCATCCCCCCGTAACGAACGACTGCTCTCGACCTCGGTGCTCGTCATTGGCACCGGAGGTGCCGGACTGCGCGCCTCAATCGAACTCGCCGAACGCGGCGTGCAGGTGCTCGCAGTCGGCAAACGCCGCAAGCACGACGCGCACACCACCCTCGCGGCCGGAGGCATCAACGCAGCCCTCGGCACGATGGACCCAGAAGACAGCTGGCAGCAGCACGCCGCAGACACTCTGCGCGAGTCATACTTCCTGGCAGACCCCGCCATCGTCGAAGTAGTCACCAAGGGCGCCGCTCAAGGTATCGAAGACCTTGAACGCTGGGGCATGCCATTCGCGCGCGAAGAAGACGGCCGCATCAGCCAGCGCTTCTTCGGCGCACACACCTACCGTCGCACCGCCTACGCTGGCGACTACACAGGCCTGGAGATCCAGCGCACCCTACTTCGTCGCGCACGCGAACTAGAAGTACCAATTGTCGACACGATCTACATCACACGCCTACTCGAAAGCGATGGCCGAATCTTCGGCGCATACGGGTTCGACATCGTCGATGGCACGCCGATCATTATTCACGCCGACGCGGTCATTCTTGCAGCCGGCGGACACACTCGGATCTGGCGAAACACCTCATCACGACGCGACGAAAACACCGGCGACTCGTTCCGTCTAGCGGCGCTCGCAGGCGGAAAGATTCGTGACGCCGAACTGGTGCAGTTCCACCCATCGGGAATTCTTGAGCCAGCCGATGCGGCAGGACTACTGATTTCAGAAGCAGCGCGAGGCGAGGGCGGCATACTTCGCAACGCACTCGGCGAACGCTACATGGAGAAGTACGACCCGGAGCGCATGGAACTCTCAACTCGCGACCGCGTCGCGCTGGCGAGCTACACCGAGATCGTTGAGGGCCGAGGCACCACCAACGGCGGCGTCTACCTCGACGTATCGCACCTGCCACGCGAAACCATCTTCGAGAAGCTGCCTCGTGTCTACCGCAACATGATCGACCTGCAAATGCTCGACATTACACAAACCCCAATCGAAATCGCACCAACCGCACACTACTCAATGGGTGGAGTGTGGGTGCGCCCAGAAGATCACGGCACCGGAGTTGAGGGGCTTTACGCCATCGGCGAGGCCTCCTCTGGCCTGCACGGCGCGAACCGCCTTGGTGGCAACTCGCTCATCGAGTTGCTCGTCTACGGTCGCATCACCGGCGCAGACGCGGCGGAATACGTCTCGGGCATCGAGACCGTGCACCGCTCGGCAGAATCCGTCGCGGTTGCCCGCAATGAGATGCAGGCGCTCCTCACCAGGGGTGGCGCAGACAGCACCGCGGCGACGAGCGAAAGCCCGCGCCTGCTGCAGCGCGCACTCCGCGAAATTATGACCGAGCACGCTGGTGTGGTGCGAAGCGAAGCCGGCCTGACCGAGGGACTCGCCAAGCTCGACGCGCTTGAGGAACGGGTGTCCAGGGTCAGCGCTCACCCCGACATTTCGGGCTTCGACGATCTGGCACACGCCTTCGACCTCTACGGATCAATGTTGGCAGCACGAGCCACTCTTGAGTGCGCTCGTGAACGCCGCGAGACTCGAGGCTGCCACAACCGCTCCGATTTCACCGAACAGAGCGACGAGTTGCGTGGCAACTTCATCTGGACCCCGGGCGAGGGAGTCACCTTTGAACCAGCCGCTGAGGCACCAGAGTCGTTCCGCGCGCTCGCGCATGCTCACCTCGATGATTCGGTCGAGGGCAAGCTCGTTGAATAATTTGAGATAGTTCAAAGCGCTGGATCTCACTCACCCCAAAGGTAGAAACCTTTGGGGTGAGTGGGTTTTCACGCGGAGAACTCAGGCCCGACCGAGGGCGGATCCGGCACAACGGAGCGACGGTGAGGTCAGCCACGACGGTGAGGTCAGCCTCGACGGTGAGGTCAGCCTCGACGGAGAGCTCAGCTCAGGACGACAAAAGTGTCAATCGAGGAGAACGAAGGTCGCTCCAGGGTCTTCAATGAGTCGCAGCGTGGCCCGGGCATGCCGTGCAGCGAGACCGTCTTCACCGATCGTCGCAGCGCTCAGGGCCGGCACCCCAGCCTCATCTAGCTCAACAAATGCTCGGCTCAAGCTGCGCATCACAGTGAGATCACCGCGTCCAAGTTCGATAGCGAACTCACGCGCAAGAGCTTCACGCCCCTCATAGGGCACCAATCCCGCTGCAGTGCGCCAGGCGGCACGGGCAACCTCATCATCGGCATCGTGCAGATGCGCGCTGGTGATCACGCTGAAGCTTCGCGGATCGGCCAGCTTTGAAAGCGTGTGCAATGCCTGGCTGCGCGCCTGCGCGGTCTCTGACTGGGTTTCACCGATTACGCGAGGTAGCACCAGTTCGTGGGGCAGCCGAGCGATTGCCCAGGTCAGCATGTCACGCACATAAAAGTCGGGCTCAATCGCGCAGCGTTCAAGCAGCGGATCAAGGTAGCTCTCGTCTGGGTGAGTGCCAGCGGTAAGGGCCGCTTGCAGTCGATCTGACGGTTCTGCTGCGGTGAGTGCTTGAGCAAGAGCATGGGCTGTCATGAGTGAGATACCTCAGCGCTTTCTTTCTGAGCGATTCGGGTTTTGCCGCTCCGGAGAAGCTGTCGTATTCAGACGATCAGAGTTCCAAGACCGAGCGTCACAAGTCCAAGCAGCGGCAGGGTGCCCTGTGTGAGCGCAGCGCGTCGCTTCTCTGGGCTGCTTAGAAATAGCACCAGCGCGGCCGCAAACATCGAGCCAGCACCGACAAACATCAGAGTAAGGCCCACCACCGGCTGCCCTGCCAGATACAGAACAATACCGAGGAGCGCGGTAAGCGCGAGGAAAAGGTTATAGAAACCCTGGTTGAAAGCCAACTCTTTCGTCGCAATCGCACCCTCTTCGGTTGTGCCGAAGGTTGCGCGCACGCGAGGTGACGTCCAGGCAAGCGACTCCATGTAGAAGATGTAAACATGCAGCAGCGCGGCGAGTGCAACTAAAACGATTCCGACTATTGTCATGAATCAATTTTGCACCCGTCGCGCTACCGCACGCGAGAAAGTTACGAAACTCGGTCGTCTCGCAGCACACTCACAAGTTCCAATTGGGCGAAAACTCAGTTCAGCACACGGAATGTGCGATCAATGTAAACCAGAGCCTCGTCTGACTCACCAGGGATCACGTCGAGCACCTCAGCGATCACCGCTGACGATGCGCCAACAGGAGTCACTTGCAGTGCTCGGCAACGCAGCGCAGCGCGCACACCCGGCAGATAGGGTTCACCGGTCTCGAGCGTTTCCCAGCCCTGTTCCTCGGTAAAACGCTCGCCACCTGAGACAGCGAATTCCTTCGCAATCTGAATGTGTCGAGCATCGAGCAGGTGCACGATAAAGGTATCTGCATCTAGCAGCGCCCCAGCGCTACCTGTGGCGCGGGTCACCGAGAACGTCAGTGAAACCGGGTCAAGGCCAACCGAAGCAACACTTGAAGCGGTCAGGCCAGCCGGCCCTTCCGAAGTGTTTGCCGTAATGAGAGCGATACCCGCTGGGTGCTCTCGGAACGCGGTTTTGAAACGATCTGCAACTTCATCAACTTGGCTCACCCGTCCACGCTATCGCTTCGGCGAGTCGCAATGTCAGACGTTCGCTTGAAGCTTCACGAATGTTACGAACTATGCCATCGGCATCGAGACGTTAGGCCATTCCAAGCTGAATTTTGCGGCGGCGAGCATGTGCGCCGATCCACTCAATCATGAGCCAAACAAACCCACCAACCCATGCAATCGCTGAGACCACCGCGAGCACGTACGTGAGCGTATCGGTAGCCGCATGAATCGCGTCTGCGTTTGCGCCATAAGACCCCAACCACACCTGCAGAGTTGAACCGTAACCGGTGTCACCGCCGTCAGGCATGGTGATCCCCAGCATCAAAAAACCGACGCTACTGAGCCATGCTGCGAACGTTGCGCGTTTGCGAGCAGCACCAAGCAGATCTGACTTCACCAGGTAACACTGCACCGCAAGGATCACTTGCATCACGTACGCACCGGCCATCACAAAGATTGGGCCAAACAGCATAAACACGGTGTACCAACCGAACGACCACATCTTGAAGCCGAGTGCCACAAGCGGCAGCACAATGAGCGCGACGCCAGTGATGCGATCAAAACGAGTAAGCGAAGTGTTCATGGTGAAATTCTGCCACCGTCAGCCGCGCTTAGGCACCATAGCTTCAACAAGCTGAGGATCGTCATCGCCCCACGGCGTCACCGCAAGGCGGCGAGCGCTCTCGGCCGGTGCGCCATGTTCGCGCACCACATCGGCAAGCGAAGCCGGAGTGTCATGGGTGACCCGCAAGTATTTGCCTGACCACTCATCGATTTCCCCACGGTGGATCGCCAACACCAAATCTGTCGTAGCCGAGACGGGCGTGAACTCTGTGCGACCCGCGTGCAGTTCCATGCTCTGCGTCATATCGGTGCGTACCGTACCCGGGGCAACTGCGAAAGCCCGTAGACCCTGCGCGAAGCCAGCCTCATGCATGTGCCCGGTCAAACGGATCACGCCGGCCTTGCTTGCCGTGTAGGCCGAAGCTTTCGCCCAGTCCTTTGCGCCTGCGCCAGAAGCCAGCTCAACCACCCGGCAATAGCGATGATGCACACCGTCAACATGAGGAAGCATTCTCGGAATCACTGCGTTCGACACGTTGAATGACCCAATCAAGTTGGTTTCGATAATCTCGCGCCACTCTGCCGGGTCTGCTTCCCAAAGCGCTACTTCACGATCGATCCGACCCGCGGCGTTGACGAGCAGACTCACCGGGGCACCCGCTATTTCAAGATCTCGCGCGAGCTGTTCGGCGGCGATGCCTACCTCAGCCGAATCAGTAATGTCGACCGCGCTGAAAAGGGCCGTACCACCGGCCTCGGCAATCTCGGCGGCAACCTCTTCAAGTAGCTCTGAATTGCGTGCGATCAGCCCAACGTTCACGCCGGACCTTGCGAGGGCGAGTGCGATAGCACGCCCGATCCCACGTGATGCCCCGGTAACAATCGCCGCCGTGGCTTCGGTTTGCCCCAAAACGTTTGTGTTCGCATTCGACTGACTCATGCAACCAGCGTAGCTGGGCGTACACTGCAGTTATGGCCAGGTTGCTTGTGGTTCATCATTCTCCGTCGCTGTCGACGAGGGGGCTCGCTGACGCGGTACTTGCTGGCGCGCGTTTGCCGGAAATCACGGGGGTTGAGGTGGTTGAGCGCGAGGCACTTCAGGCAACTGTCGAAGACGTGCTGAGCGCTGATGGCTATTTGCTCGGAACCACCGCCAACTTTGGGTATTTGTCGGGGGCACTCAAGCACTTTTTTGATACCACGTTTCATGCGACCCACGAGGCCACCCGTAAGCGCCCGTTCTCATATTGGATCCACGGTGGATACGACACCACAGGCGCCGAAATCGCGATGAAGTCGATCACCACCGGTTACGGCTGGCAGCTTGTCGCGGAACCGCTCGTATTCACCGGCGAGGTCGACGAGCAGCAAACTCAACTTGCAGCTGAACTCGGTGCGAATGTTGCGGCCTCGCTTATGGCGTAACCGCATGGGCGACCCACTGCGCGAGAATAAGAGCCCATGGCAATTCTGATTGATCCCCCGGCTTGGCCAGCTCACGGCACACTTTGGAGTCACCTGATCTCTGACAGTGATTACGACGAGCTTCACCTTTTCGCCGCGAAGCTCGGTGCACCGCGTCGCGGCTTTGATTTGGATCACTACGACGTGCCTGCCTCGTTGTACGAGCGGGCTGTCTTGCTCGGGGCCCAAGCTGTGACCGCAAAAGATGTGGTTCATCGGCTACGCGGATCTGGGCTGCGTGTGCGCGGAGTTGACCGTGAAGCTGTGCGTCCATTGCGCCGCCGCCACTATCTACAAAACGAATGGCTCGCGCTGGGAACCCGACTTGAGGTTTCTTCGGCTCTCGACCCAGATGAACGAAACAATTGGCACGCTCTCGGCGCAAATCTGTTGACCCGCTGGAACGAGCCACATCGCAGTTATCACGATGAGCGCCACCTGGAAGACGTGCTGCTCGCCCTGAATCATTTGCAGGTGCGCGGCGAAATGATTGCGCCCGAAACGCTGCTCGCTGCATGGTTCCACGATGCTGTCTATGAAGGCTCCGCCGGAGAGGACGAGGCAGCTTCAGCTGAGCTGGCGCTGCGTTCGCTTACCGATGCAGAATTCGCACTCGATGGTGCACTGGTGGCTAGCGTGGGCGACCACGTACTTGCCACCATTCCAGCAAGGGAGGTAGCGGATCCACCGGCCTCACTCGCTCATCTTCTCGATGCTGACCTTTCCATTTTTGCAGCCTCGCCCACACGCTATGCCGATTATGCTTCTTCGGTTCGCCGAGAGTACGCGCACGTATCTGACAGCGCATTCGCGAACGGTCGCGCTCAGATTCTTGAGAGCTACCTTTTGATGCCGAAGATTTACCGCAGCGATGCCGCGAAAGCGCTGTGGGAAGATCGAGCGCGCGAGAATCTGCGAAGCGAGTTTGCCGAACTTTCGAAGTACTAACGGGAGTTTTTCCACCGCACCTTCAGCAGATCCTGCTACGATCGCAACTTCGGTGAGACGAACTTTTCAGGAGTAGACGATGCAGGCAGTCGCGCAGCCACGCGTACCGCGTGCTTTTGCACGCCTGCTGACGCTGCTCACCGTGCTGACACTCAGCATGCCGACTTTCTGGATGATCGACGTCATGCAGGCTGCCCAAAACGCGAACTCGCCACAGACTTCACACTCGTCGCAACAGACACTGCGATTTGATGAGTCCCGTAGCGAGCAAGAAACGCTCGAGGTCGTTTCAGACGATAAGCCAGAAGGCAGCCCGGGTCTGGACGCTCAGGGAAGCGACACCGAGGGGCTGGTTCACGCAGCCCTCACGCACCCGACCGCCGCAGTTGTGCGCGAGTCGTTTATCCCGGCACCAGCGCTCAGCGGTCTCGAGCGTCAACGCATTTCACGACTATTGCTACCGCTATCACCGGTCAAAGAGGTTCCCACCTCCCCTCCGTTAGTCGCAGCCTAGGGCCCCTAGCTACCTCAGCCGGTGGCACACCGTGCCGTTGTTTTCACGGCGCTCTCCCTTAGCTTCGCGCTGCCCCGTGGCAGCCTCGCGCATTCTTGTGTGAAAACACTGCGCCAACATAGACTTCGCAGAAACGGACTCTCCGCATATGACGACCCCCAAATCGCCCTCCTCACGATCTGAATTCAGTTACTCGGATTCGCCCCAGCACGTCGCACAGCGCCACTACGCCGCGAAACGTCGCCGGCGCAAGCGCCTATTCATCACCATTGCGACCACACTCTCAGTCGCCCTCTTGGCATCAGTGGGCGCGATCGCCTTCGCGCTCGCAGACCTCAATAGAAGTGTGGTGCGCTCAGAATTCCAGCTGCCAATGGTCGAAGACACCTTTGTCGACCCCGGCGAGCAAAACATTCTCATTATGGGCATGGATAGTCGAGTCGATCAGAACGGCAACGAACTGCCCCAGGAAATCTACGATGCACTTCACGCCGGCGGCTCCGACGACGGCGGATACAACGCCAATGTGCTGATGCTCTTGCACATGCCAGCAGATCGCTCAAAAACCGTGGGAATATCGATCCCCCGTGATGATTACGTCGAAATCGTAGGTGCCCCACTCGGCGTAAGCCACTCCAAAATCAAAGAAGCCTACGGCCTGCGCATGTCGGAGCGACTAGGCGAACTCAACGACGACAATGAGGGTCTCTCAGAGGACGAGATCTATCAGGAGGCCCGCGCAGCTGGCCGCCAGGCACAAATCGAAACAGTTTCACACTTCCTTGGCGACGTCAGAATCGACCACTTTGTGGAAATGACCATGGGTGGTTTCTACGAGGTCACGAAGGCCGTCGCCCCCATCAATGTGTGCCTCAACCAGGCCACCGAAGATAGCTTCTCTGGCGCGTATTTTGCGGCTGGCGAGCAAGAAATTGATGCTCAACAGGCCATGAGCTTTGTACGTCAGCGCCGAGATACCAGCGAAGACGGCCCTTACCTCACCGATCTTGACCGGTCACGCCGCCAGCAGGCATTTATGGTCGCTCTCGCTGAGAAGCTGAAGAGCTCAAGCACCTTTATGAATCCGATCACCGTCGCGTCTTTGATGGATGCCACCAAAAACTATGTTGCCCTCGATTCGGGTTTCGACGCGATCACGTTCTTGCGGATCGCAAAGGACGCGGCAAACCACGGTGCTGGTTTTATCACCCTGCCAATTGTTGAATTTGATGAAATCGATGGCAAAGCCGTGAACGTCGTTGATGTTGATGAGATTCAGTCCATCGTTGCGTCAATCTTTGACGGCAGCTACTGGGATCAACCCGCGGAAGATTCCGCCCCAGCAGATGGCACTGCCGAAGAAAGCGACGGCGAAGCGGGCGAAGCACCCGCGGCACCGAGCGAACCGGCGCGCAACGACGCTGGCAACGCAGTTTACGATTCGTGGGATCAGCCGATCCGCACGGGTGGGGTTCCCTGCGTGAACTAGCCAGCCAGGGGGTGTGGTGGGCGCGGAGTGCTGCGCACACCACACCCCACAGCTAGAATTGCTACGTGGCTATTGGTTCAACGATGCTTGTGTTCAGTGTGCAATTGGCCGACGTTGATCGTGGTGTCTACGAAGATTTCACCCTGCGCGTCGCCAAGCACCCCTCAGAGACTGAGGCGTTTATGATCACCCGCATTCTCGCCTACTGCCTCGAATACCAAGACGGCATTGAGTTTGGTGGCGGTGTGTCAACCGCTGAAGACCCCGCTGTGCTCGTCAAAGACCTCACCGGCAAGGTGACCGCTTGGATCGAGGTCGGTTCTCCCGACGCAGCCCGAGTGCACGCCGGCAGCAAACTTGCCGACCACGCCGCGGTATACACCCACCGGGATCCAGCGAAATTGTTGGCGGCTTGGGAGGGCAAAACTATTCACCGTGCAAGCGAGGTAGTGTTGCGCAGCTTTGATTCAAAATTTATTGAGGCAGCAACGGGTGCGTTGGATCGCCGAAACCAGCTCTCCGTCTCAGCGACCGAGGGCACGCTTTACGTGGAGCTCAACGGCGAATCATTTGAGTCCTCCGTGCGAACGCACGACTTGGTGTAGTTGTCACGTCTCACTCGCGAGCGGAAGCGTTCTTGCGCTTGTAAATGCTCGCTCGCTGCCGTCTATCGGGTCGGTGAAGCGGAGCTCGTTAGCAAGCAACTGCAGCGGAATGTTGAAATCGTCAATCGCAACGTCTCGTTCGACTGGATAGAGCGGATCGCCCACGATTGGAATGCCAAGGCTCGCCAAATGCAATCGCAATTGATGGGTTTTGCCTGTGACCGGAGTGAGTCTGTACTCGGCGAGGCGATCCTCGTCGCCCTTTTTGCCGGGCCAGTCAGTAGGCGCGAAGGCAGCGGGAACTTCTGACGCCGGAACTTCACCAATCAGCTCAACAATTGATTCAGAATTTGGGGCGAGGCCAGGCACTTCTTCGGCGCGCATAACTCCGTGCTGTTTCGCGAGATGACTGCGCACCGTTACCGGATAATCGAGGTCATCGCGCAATGGCGCAATCGCCCGGTAGCGCTTGTGAATCGCGCCATCTTGAAACATCGACTGGTACGCGCCGCGCCAGCGCTGCTCGGTGGCAAGCAATAGCAGGCCCGAGGTGACTCGGTCGAGGCGGTGCATCGGCGTAAGCTCAGGCAGCCCGAGCTCAGCTCGCAACCGCACCACAACGCTCTGGGTGACATGGCGGCCCCGCGGAATCGATGACAGGAATGGTGGTTTATCGACGACAAGAATTCGTTCGTCACGGTAGACAACCTGGATCATGCCCGGAACGGGCGCTTCTTCGCGCAGTTCACGATGGAACCAGATAAATGTGTGCGGACGGTAGACCTCGTGCGCCGTAATCTGGCTGCCGTCTTCAAGCACGAAAGTGCCGTTTGCGATCGCTTGATCAACGTCAATGTGCTTGTGCAAGCGTTCGTGCAGCCAGTCACGCATGGTGGCCCAAGCGTGCGGCACTCCGCGAATCGCGTTGTCAGTTCGCAACCACGCTGGATCGAGGCCATTACGTTGCGGTAGCGGAGACTTGGGAGGCACCAGACGATGCTACCGCGCGCTGCCGGGCCGCTGGTTCAGGAGGGTCTGAGTGTGCGGGCGCTCCATCGGCCATTGGCGTGCTCGACGCTGATCGGATGTTCGAAAGCCTGTGTCACAAGCTCGGTACGCAGCACCTCGGTCACCGGGCCGGCAGCGACAACAGCACCGTGTGAGAGCAGCACAGCGTGACTGGTGGTCTCGGGAATCTCTTCGAGGTGATGCGTTACCAGCACTGAGGCGAGGCCTGGATGGGTGCTGTCGAGCAGATCAATGGTTTCGAGCAACTGCTCTCGTGCAGCGACATCGAGTCCCGTTGATGGTTCATCGAGGAGCAGCAGTTTTGGCTCAGAAATGAGAGCGCGCGCAATCAAGGCGCGCCCGCGTTCGCCCTGTGAGAGGTTTGTCCAACGGTGCTCTGATTTGCCGCCAAGACCAAGCAGATCTACCAGTTCGCGCGCTTTGACGAGTTCTGCTTCGCTGGGCTGCCAACGCATCATCAGTTCGATGCTGCCAGTGAGTCCTGTCAGCACAACCTCGGTGATGGTGAGTGGTGATTGCAGTGGGTGTCGCGGATTCACGTGCCCTATCTCGCGGCGAAGTGCCTGCAACTCGACTCTGCCAAGGCGATGGCCGAGCAGATCGACGGTGCCGGTCGTCGGAAATGTTTGCGCCCCACAAAAACCCAGAATGGTACTTTTGCCAGCTCCGTTTGGTCCGAGCATCACCCAGTGTTCACCAGCATGAATTGAAAACGAGACAGCGTCGAGAATCTCACGACCGTCACGCCTAAAGGTCACCTGGTTGAGTTCGACAACGGGAGTGGTTGCTGCGCCTGCGCTCATGCAAACATTCCTTTCAGTGCGTCAAGGTGGGCACGGCTTGTTCGAGCGGCGAGTTGCGCGTTTCGATCAGCAATAGCTTCGATGATCTGTGCATGGGCATCCTGATCCGCTTCTTCAGAAGGAACCGGGTGCAAGCGCAGCATCTCGATCATGACTTTGCGAATTCGCGGCACGAAGCCGTCAAAGAGTTCGAGCAGTAGTTCGTTGTGCGAGGCAGCGACAATCGCGCGGTGCAGCGCCATGTCTGCGTCAACATGCGATTCAATGCTCTCTTGTGTTTGTTCTCTGAGCTGCAGCGCTTTGCGCATGTGTCGCAGATCAGCCGGGGTGCGCCTGGTCGCAGCGAGCGAGGCTGCTTCAGTCTCGATGGCGCTGCGGGCTTCTAGTGCTGAGACAATATCGACGCGCTTAAGTACAAGGTCCCAGTCTTCGGCGATATCGAGTGCGATGACGAAGACGCCTGCACCTTGGCGCGATTCGAGCACGCCTTGCCCTGCCAGTTGACGTATTGCTTCACGCACAGTCGAACGACCGACGCCAAGTTGCGGGCCAAGTGTCGTCTCGCCCGGCAGCTTTGATCCGAGCGTCCACTCGCCGCTTCGAATGCGCGCGAGCAAGAGTGTTGCCGCTTGGTCAGCGAGGGGAGTTCTTTTTACCTGCTCCATCACAAAACCCATCTACTTGTCTGAGGAGTTGAGTCTACCCTAGCGAACGCCACCGAGGCGAACCGGCCCCACCCCCTCTTCGCCCAGCTGATCCCCCGGATTCAAAACATTGCAGGTATTGAGCGACAGGCAACCGCAGCCAATACATCCGACAAGTTCATCCTCTAACTGCTGCAACTCCCGCCTGCGTTCTTCAAGTCGCTCGCGCCAAGAATTCGAGATGCGCCGCCAATCACTCTTGCTCGGCATGCGATCATCTGGCAACTTCGCGAAGACCTCGGTAAGTTCAGCCAGCGGAATGCCAAAACGTCTCGCAGCTAGGATCACTCCGATGCGACGCAAAACATACCTCGGGTAACGGCGCTGATTGCCCGCAGTGCGCTCGGCAGTGATGAGTCCCTGCTCCTCATAAAAGCGTACGGCGCTCGTAGCGATACCGGCCCGTTTTGCCACCTCACCGACCGTGAGGAGATCCTGTGGCGTTCTGCGTTCTTGCACGGCACCCTCCCAGCTTGACTTCAAGTTAACTTGAAGTTCTAGATTAACTCTCATGACTGAAACTTCGCCGAATACTGGCACCATAGACCTGCCACCAACACCCGAATCAGAACAAGCCTCCGCGCCAAAAACGCGGGCAAAACCCACCCCTTACAAAACAGGAAGCTGGGCCCACCTCTTCAGCGGTGAACACCGCACGGTCGTCGTCGTTCTCGCTAGTGGTGTTGGCCTGTACGCAATGAACCTGTACTTCATTGCTTCACTGATGCCATCTATCGTGGCCGAAATCGGCGGAGCACACCTCTACGCCTGGGCATCAACCGCCTACCTCATCACCGCCGTGATCGCGACCCTGATAGTTGGCCGACTACTAGGCACCATCGGCGCAGGTCGCTCATACACACTCGCCCTCGCGCTATTCACGTTCGGCACTGCGGCGAGCGCACTCGCACCGACCATGGAACTGTTTGTCACCGGGCGGGCAGTGCAGGGCCTCGGCGCAGGCGCACTCACTGGCCTCGGCTACGCCGTCATACGCACCACCCTGCCCGCGGAACTCTGGACCCGAAGCACTGGCCTCATCTCTGGCATGTTCGGGGTAGGCACACTCATCGGCCCAGCAATCGGGGGTCTCTCAGCACAGCTTGGATTCTGGCGAAGTGCACTCTGGCTACTCTGCGCCGTATCGCTTGTGCTGATCCTCGTCTCCCTCAAAGCTCTCGGCTTCGCAGCCCCCGAACGAATCGCGCAGCCCCCGTTGCCCCTGCTTTCCATGCTGCTGCTCACCGCAGTAGCGGCCCTGCTGAGCTTCGCGTCAACCAGTACCGGCATCGCGGTGCCGCTACTGCTCGCAGCTAGCGTGCTCGCGCTAGTCACCTTCTTCTGGCTTGACCGACGCACCCCACACGGCGTTTTGCCCCGTGCGACCTACCAGCGCGGCAACTCACTCAAATGGATATACCTCACTGTCGCTGCTCTTTGCGCCGGAGTAACCGTCGAAAACTTCATTCCGCTCTACACGCAACAGCTTGCTGGAGTGACGCCACTCATCGCTGGAATCATTGGCGCTGTACTCTCAGTGGGTTGGACCAGCGCGCAACTGATCAGCGTGAACTACTCGGGAGTAACCGCCGATCGAATCGTTCGCTTCGCGCCCTGGCTGCTCAGCGTGGCTCTGATCGCCTACGGTGCGCTACAAACCGCAGGGGTAGGCACCGGCATGGTGGTGCTCTGGGCAATCTTGCTTATTGTCGCTGGTGCAGGCGTTGGCCTAGCATTTCCGCACCTCTCGTCCGCCGCCATGCGCAGTTCAGCTGACCCCATTGAAGGCGTAAAAGCCTCTGCAGCGATGAGCACCACCCAGCTGATCGCGTTCACGCTCACCTCGGCAATCGCCGGAAACCTGATGACCCTCGGCAACGGTGTTCCGGTCGCAGAGGCTCGCTGGGTGATTCTCGGCGTTGCGGGACTCTCACTGATTGCACTATTCGCGGCACCTTTGGCGACGCGCGCTGCGACCCAGGACAGCAGCAAGTCCAGCTAGCTAAGCGCAGCTCCAGCAGCCGTGTTACCCTTGTTTCGTGGAGATGATTGAAATAGACGGCGCTTAGCCACTACGCGTGGCACCCGCTGCTGCCCCAGAGGGCAATGCAGTTCAGGGTTTTACAGCGTTTCGTAGTCGAAACCTCGGCTCCTTTTGCCGCACACGGTTTCTGTTCACCGCCGCATTCGACGGCAACCACACAGCACAGCTATCGACGCACCTCTTTTTCAGTGCGCCCTCACGCTAGATCGCCGAATCTTTTCGCGATCCAGCGTTTTAGAGCCCGCGTAGTTTCGATCGCTGTGCACAAGGAGGTAACCATGTCTCATACTTCAACTGTTTCTTTGCATCAGCTCAGCTTCGAATGGCCCGACGGCAGTATTGCGCTGCAGTCAATCGACGGCGCATTCGGTAGTGGCACTACCGGACTGATCGGCAACAACGGCGCCGGCAAGTCGACTCTGCTCAAACTCATCGCAGGAATCTTGCAGCCAACATCTGGCCGCATTGATAGCAATGGCGAGGTGGGGTATCTACCGCAAACCCTAACGCTCGGCCGCGACACCACAGTTGCCGAATTGCTCGGCATTCACCAAACGCTCGAAGCGATTCGGGCAATCGAATCGGGCGATGTCGATCAGGCACACTTTGATCAGATTGGTGACGACTGGGATATCGAGTCGCGCGCAGATGAAGCTCTGCACCAGATTGGATTCTCGGCTGAGGATCTTGATCGAAGTGTGGCCGAGCTTTCAGGAGGCGAAAGCATGCTGATTGCGATTGTCGGGCTCAAGATTCGGCGCACAGCGATCACCCTGCTCGATGAGCCAACGAACAACCTTGATCGCGCCACCAGAGCTAAACTCGCGCAGTTCATTGCCGAGTGGCCGGGCACCCTCATTATTGTGAGCCACGACATTGAACTACTTGACCGCATGCAGCAGACAGCTGAACTACACGCTGGCCGACTCGAAAGCTTTGGCGGGCCCTACAGTGAGTGGAAGATTCACCGCGAGGCCGAGCAAGCCGCAGCCGAACAGGCGGCAACCACAGCTAAGCAAGCCCTGAAAGCCGAGAAGCGTCAACGCGCTGAAGCCGAAGTGAAGCTCGCCCGGCGCGAACGCACCGCGAAGAAGACGCAGCGTGACGGCGGTATTCCGAAGATTATCGCGGGCATGCGCGCCAATAGCGCTCAGGTTGCGGCAGGCTCGCTACGCAGCACAATGGAAGGCAAAGTACAAGCCGCTCAGGCAGCGCTTGATGAAGCAGACTCACGGGTGCGAGATGAGAGCAAAATCAACCTGACGCTGCCTGACCCGGGAGTGCCGCGCAGTCGAAAGATTGCCGAGCTGCGTGACGGCGACCAGCAAATCATCGTGCAGGGGCCAGAGCGGGTGGCGCTCATCGGCGCCAATGGTAGCGGCAAGTCAACGCTGCTCACGCAGATGCTTCGCGGCACTGAGCCAGAGCCAGGCAAGCCCCAGGGTCGGTTGCTCGCAGAACACATCGGCTACCTGCCGCAGCGCCTCGACGGTCTCGATGAGGCGGCAAGCGCGGTAAAGAATGTGCAGGCGGTGGCCTCTGGCACGCCGGAGGGAACCATTCGGAATCAATTGGCCAGGCTGCTGCTTCGTGGCAATAGTGCCGACCGGGCAGTCAACACCCTCTCGGGCGGCGAACGCTTCCGGGTGTCTATCGCGAAACTGCTGCTGGCCGATCCAACGCCCCAAGTGTTGCTGCTTGATGAGCCGACGAACAACCTTGACATGTCGAGTATCGAACAGCTGGCACAGGCCCTTGACGCTTACAAGGGCGCCCTCATTGTGGTGAGCCACGATTTTGCGTTTTTGTCGAGGATCGGCATTGACACGGTGGTTGAACTCGATGGGGGCATGCGCCGCTTGGGTGAACTTCCCAAGTAGCTCTCCTCGCGCGCAGGCTTTCGCACGGCCTCCCGCGGTTGCCAAGTTTGAGAGTTCTGCCTTTGGTGAGGCAATTTTGCCAATTTTGTCCCACCAAAGGCAGCTCTCTCACCGGCTGCCATACGAAAAAAACCGCAGACTTTTCAGGCTGATCTGGGAAGATGAAGTATGCCCCCATCTGCGCCAGATCAGTCGCCAGACGCCTCACCAGAACTCGTGAGCATTGCCGAGAACACACCGCTGAGCGACGCCCAGGTGCGCGAGCGCGTGGCGCGGGGCGAAAGCAATGCAGTTGAGGCTCGCACGAGTCGCAGTTTTGGCGAGATTATCTTCGCGAATGTGTTCACCCGCGTCAACCTGATCTATTCGGTGCTGTTTGCTTTGGTGCTCGGCACCGGGTATTTCATCGACGGCATGTTTGGCCTGCTCATCATCGTGAACAGCGTGGTTGGCATGGTGCAAGAGATCCGCGCGAAACAGACCCTTGACCGACTCGCTCTGCTCAATCGCACTCCCACGAAAGTGCGCCGCGAGCAGGGCGTGATCGAGGTGCAATCAGAAGAAATTGTGCTCGATGACATTGTTGTGATTGCCGCCGGTGATCAGATTCCAGTTGATGGCATTGTGGTCGACGAGGTTGCGCTTGAAATCGATGAATCGCTGCTCACCGGCGAATCGGATCCGGTGCTCGCGCACCGCGGCGCACAGGTGCTTTCGGGCAGTTTTGTTGTCGCTGGATCGGGCAGTTTTGTGGCGACTGCCGTTGGGGCAAATGCTTACGCCGAAAAGATCGCCCGTGAGGCCGGTGCTTTCAGGAAACCTCCTTCTCAGCTACGCGCGGGTATCGACAAGATTCTGAAGTACGTCACTTGGGTGCTCATTCCGGTTGGTGCGGCCACTGTGTGGAACCAGCTTGCCGGTGGCCAGGAGTGGCGTGATGCCGTGCGCGGCTTGGTGGCGGCACTCGTACCTATGGTGCCCGAGGGTTTGGTGCTGATGACCAGCATCGCCATGGCCGTCGGCGTGGTGCGCCTTGGCCGCCGCAACTGTCTGGTGCAAGATCTGCCCGCAATTGAGCAACTTGCCCGTGTCGATGTGGTGTGCACTGATAAAACTGGAACTCTCACCGAAGACGGCATGCGGGTGAGCCGAATAGAGCTCGTTTCAGAACTCGATTCAGCCGGTGTCGAGCTGAGCCAGCTTGAGGCTCATGCCGAAGAATCTGCGCGGGAGGTTCCGCCCGCACTCGCCTCGGCGCTCAGCACAATCGGCTTCGCCGAGGGCAACCCGAATAGCAGTATGGTTGCAATTCTTGAGTATTTGGAGAGCGCGGAACAGCTCCCGACGGCAAGAAACGTCGCGTTCTCTTCGGCCCGCAAGTGGGCTGCGGTGCAGCTTGACAGCGCACATGAAGGAACCTTGAGTTGGGTGTTTGGCGCTCCAGACGTGCTCTTGCCCGCTGGAAATATCGCGAGCGATCGAGCAGAGGCTCTCGCGCAAAAGGGCATGCGCGTGTTGGCACTCGCTGGATCGCCTGAGGCTTTGCCCGCCGATACTCTGCCGGGCGCTCTCAGCCCGGTTGCGCTCGTCGTGCTCGACCAGAGGCTGCGTGCTGAGGCCCCCGGTGCCATTCAATACTTCACTGAGCAGCAGGTTGGCATCAAGGTCATCTCGGGCGATAACGCTGCCGCTGTTGGCGCGATCGCTTCGCAGGCCGGCGTGCCTCGCGGTCGCGATGCGATTGATGCGCGCACGCTCGATCCGGAGTCGAGTGAGTTCTCTGATTCGGTGGCAGAACACGCTGCCTTTGGTCGGGTAACTCCGACGCAGAAGCGCGCTATGGTGCACGCGTTGCAGGGCGAAGGTCACGTGGTGGCGATGACTGGAGACGGTGTCAATGATGTGCTTGCGCTTAAAGACTCAGATGTTGGTGTCGCGATGGGTTCTGGTTCGCCGGCTGCTCGAGCGGTCTCGCGTATTGTGTTGCTAGATAATTCCTTTGCCACTCTGCCTCACGTGGTTGCTGAGGGTCGCCGTGTGATCGGCAATATTGAACGTGTTGCCACGCTGTTTTTGACGAAGACGCTCTATTCGGCGCTGCTCGCGTTTTTGGTTGTGGTGACCACCATTCCTTACCCGTTTTTGCCTCGCCATGTCACGTTGATCGCTTGGTTTACGATTGGCATTCCGTCGTTCTTCTTGGCGCTCGCGCCAAACGCGGCAAGAGCGCAAGATGGTTTTGTGCGACGTGTGCTCGGTGAAGCTGTGCCTGGTGGAATAGGTGCAGCGCTCTCGTCGTTTGGCGCGTATCTCACGGCGCGAGCGGTGTTTGGCACTGATGACTCGATGCGGGTGTTGAACTCGTCCACGGCCTTTCTCGGGCTCGTGATTGTGTCGTTCTTTGTGCTCGCAATGGTGGCAAGGCCGTATCGCGGCTGGAAGATCGCACTGGTGGCTACTATGGCGGGCTGCATGCTGACCGTCATGATCACGCCGCTGGGCAGCAGAGTCTTTGACGTTGATCTTCACGATTGGCGCGCGGTGTTGATTGCAGTGTGCTTTGGTATCGGTGGCATTGCTGTGCGTTCTATTGTGTGGCGTGTGATGCGCCGTTTTGTGCCACCGCCGACGAACTAATCGCGTTTGTAGAGCGCGCTGTAGATCAACGGGGTTTGCGGCGCGCTTTTCTTTTGTGGCATGCGTGTTTGCCACTTCGGTGTGTTGGCGGCGCTTCGCTGACCGCGTTTCACGAAGGATGTTTCACTAGTCAAACTTTATTATCATTCTTGATAATGATAATGTTTGGAGCATGAAGAACTCATCTGCATTTTTGCACCCTGTGCGACTCAGGGTCATTCGCGCGCTCCTCCGCGCGAGCGATGGCCTGACCACGGCTCAGCTACACGAGCGCATGCCTGAAATCGCGATCGCCACGCTCTATCGACAGCTTGCCCATCTCGCCGAACTCGGTGTCATTGAAGTCGCCGAAACTCAGCAGATTCGGGGCGCAAACGAAAAAAGCTACCGCGTCTCGGCAGCGCTCGCAAACCCCACCCCGGAAGAGCTGCGCGCAGCCACCCCAGACGAGCTCCTCTCTGTTTTCAGCGTTTTTAGCACGGGCCTCATCCAAGACTTTGACAACTATGTACACGGAGACAGTGTTGATTTGACCGAGGATCGAGTCTCATTCGCGCAAGCAGACTTCTGGGCAACCACCGAAGAAATCGACGCATTCTTCAACACCTTTATGCAAGCGATTCAACCGCTGCTGTCGAACACACCCGGCGAAGGGCGCCGTCAGCACTCGCTAGCTACCGTCTTTTTGCCACAGCAGGAATCGGTAAACCCGGAAGGCGCATCTTGAACACCGCACTCCCCCAAGTCGACGACACACTCCTCCTGGCACTGATCCCCGTGGCCGCACTCGTATTCACACTCGTGCTCTGGGCCCTCTTCGACATCGTGCGCAGACCCCAAACTGCCCATCTACCAAAAGCCGTCTGGGCACTACTCGCGATCCTCGTCATGCCTTTTGGAGCGGTGATCTACTTGCTTATCGGCCGCGGCAGCAAGAGCAAACTGAGCGATCGGGATCTCGCGTGAGCCCTGCATCGAAGCCAGTGCTGAGCACGCGCAAAGTCACTCGAGAGTTTGCAAACGGGGCGGGTATTCGCGATATTTCATTTGATGCGCTGGATCGCCAAGTCACCGCGGTCATTGGCCCCAATGGGGCGGGTAAGACAGTACTTTTCAGCCTCATCACCAAACTCATGGCACCCGATTCAGGCGAGATTGAAGTCGCACCCGACGCTCGCATCGCCTATTGCCCAGATGTGCCCCAATTTGAACCCTGGCTGAGCGCCAGCGAAGTGGTAGAAATGTCTCGGGTGATTGCTGGAGTAAGTGGTGGGATCGCCGCCGACGAAGCGCTTGCTTTGTGCGGGCTCACCAAAGTTCGAAAGCGTCGCGTGGCCGACTTTTCTCGCGGCATGCTGCAGCGACTCGGCATTGCCGCAGCCCTCACTCTCGACCCTGAAATTTTGGTCCTCGACGAGCCGAATAGCGCCCTCGACCCGATCGGTCGCGCTGACATACGCACACTCATTGCCGAGCAACGACAGCAACGCTGCATTATTCTTTCAAGCCACATGCTGAGCGAAGTGGAACAACTGGCAGATGTGGTGCACGTCATAAGCGATGGCCGCCTGATCGCGTCTGGCAGCACCAACGAACTGTTGCGCCAGGGCCTCCCCCCGGCCTGGGCAATACGTTTTGCGCAGCGCACAGAAGTGAACACCGCAGCACTCAGTGCCGCGGTTCCCGGCGTCACGGTGCAGCAAACACATCCGCTGAGCTGCACGGTCGAGTTCGACAGCTTTGAATCGGGCAGTGAAGAATTGCCGCGACTCATCTCGGCACTGCACGCACCGATTGTTGAAGTCACTCTTGTTGGTCGAGACCTCGATGCCGCATTTGCCCGCATGATCGAACGGCAGGCAGTGGCATGATCCAGCGCACAAAAGATTTGCAAGGCTCAGCGCACCCGAGCGGCGGCACCTCAATGGCCCTAGTCTCGATGAAGGTCGAAGCTCGGCGCTTGAAACGTTCTGGTCTCCTGCTTGCGCTGATTGCAAGCTTTGCGTTTTTTGGGTTATCTGGGCCGGTGCTCGCGCTTTTTATGCCGCAGATCCTTGGAGCTGCGAACGAGAACGGCCAGCTCACGATTGAAGCCGCTACCCCGACCCCCGACTCGGCGCTGATGATGTTCTCGCAAAGCGCGATGCAACTCGGCCTGATTTTCGCTGTCGCAATCGCAGTAACCTCGATGAACTGGGATGCCAGGCCGGGCTCGTCGATCTTTTACCGCACAAGAAACAAGAGCCTCGCGATTGTGCTGCTGCCGCGCTTGGCGCTGGATGCCGTCGCGGTGGTTGCTGCGTACGCGGTCGGCGCACTGTGCACCGCGGTCCTCAGCGCATTTACGATCGGTAGAATTCCGGCGGATCACGTGTTGCGTATGACGCTCGCCGCTGCACTGTACCTCGTGATGTGCATGAGCATCGGCCTGCTGATTATGAGTGCGAGCCGACGCACTGCTGCCGCGATTGCACTGTCGACTGTGCTGGTATTGGTCCTGCCACTCGCGGGTTTCCTGCCAGGGGCAGCCGCCCACGTGCCGAGCGTGCTGGTGAATGGCGCGTCACTCGACTGGGCAGCACTTCTGGTGCCAGCAATTGTTGCCGTCGCAGTCACCGCACTGTGTCTGGTCGGGGCGGTAAGAATTGCATCGACCCGATCACTACGCCGTGACGCATAACAAGTAAAAACGAGGGCGGTCAAGGCATCCCCCGAGGCCGACCGCCCTCGTCTTGTCTTACTTCGCCACCTAAGCTGCTGAGGCCGCCGCGAATCGCTGCGCTACGTCTTCCCAATTCACAACGTTCCAAAACGCCTTTACGTAGTCGGCGCGGACGTTCTCGTAGTCGAGGTAGTACGCGTGCTCCCACACGTCAAGCTGCAAGAGCGGGGTCACGCCGAGTGGCGCGTTGCCCTGCTGATCGAAGAGCTGGAAGATCACCGGGCGAGCGCCGAGCTGATCCCACGCGAGCACCGACCAGCCTGAACCCTGCACACCCATCGCCGTTGCGGTGAAGTGTGCGCGGAACTGATCAATCGAACCGAAGTGTGAACCGAGCGCCTCGGCCAGGTCACCCTCTGGTTCTCCGCCACCGTTTGGCGACATGTTCTGCCAGAACACGCTGTGGTTCACGTGTCCACCGAGGTTGAACGCCAAGTCTTTTTCGAGCTTGTTGATGTTTGCGAGGTTGCCACTCTCGCGCGCTTCTGCGAGCTGTTCAAGCGCCGTGTTCGCGCCGGTCACGTACGCCTGGTGATGCTTTGAGTGGTGCAACTCCATGATGCGGCCCGAGATATGTGGCGCGAGCGCGCTGTAGTCGTATGGCAGATCGGGCAGGGTGTAAACAGACATTGTCAGTTTCCTTTCGAGAGTTTATTTTTACGCTGGATCATCAGTGCAGCTGCGGGGGCAGCGCGGCGATGATGGGGTGGTCTCGGGCTATGGGGCCGACTCTTGAGGCGCTTCCTGGAGCGCCGATGCTGTCGAAGAACTCAACGTTTGCGGTGTAATACGCAGACCATTCATCGGGCAGATCGTCTTCGTAGTAAATTGCCTCAACCGGGCAAACGGGTTCACAAGCACCGCAGTCAACACACTCGTCGGGGTGAATGTAGAGCATTCGCTCGCCCTCGTAGATACAGTCAACGGGGCACTCGTCGATGCAGGCCCGGTCTTTGAGGTCAACGCACGGTAGGGCGATGACGTAGGTCATGTGATCCCCCTCTCGAGATGACTGCTGTCGCTAGCTGACGCTTGGAGCTACATTGTGACTGCCACTGCTCCCCAGACTAGAACCTCAAGTACACTTGAGGTCAAGCTTCTTTGAGGGAGACAATATGCCGGCAGCGAACGACCCTGGGCACAGTCCAGAAGAATTACTCAGCGTTGGCGAAATGAGCAAACGTACCGGTGTCGCAGTATCAGCGCTTCACTACTACGAAGAGATAGGACTCATCGCGTCCCAGCGCACCGCGGGCAACCAACGCCGATACCCCCGTTACATGCTTCGCCGAGTGGCTCTCGTGTCTATAGCAAAGAGGCTCGGCATTCCACTAGATGATGTGAAGCAGGCGTTTGTGAATGTGCCGCTCTCGAGCACACCAACGCACGAAGACTGGCAACGGGCTTCACGCGAGTGGAAGCGCGCGCTTGAACAGCGCCGTCAAGGAATTGAACGACTTGAACGCGAACTCACCGGATGCATCGGCTGCGGCTGCCTTTCAATGAAGGCATGCGCGCTCTTGAACCCCGATGACACGCTCGGCGATTCCGGCTCAGGAGCGCGCCGAATTCCGGTGTGATCTGCGACTACTTCGCTTCCCTCAGCAACCCCCAAAACCGGGTATCAGATTAACCGGTGAACGGGCAGCCAACTTTGTCGGAGGCGCGAATTAGACTCTGCAGCAACCTCTTCGAAACCCCCTTCTCGACAGGATGCCAGCATGCGTACCCGCCGCTCAGACCGCTTCCAGACTCCCCTTATCTCTCCGATTGACCTGCACTCACTCGAGAGCAAAGACGAGGCCTCTCTCTTCGCTGAGAAGCATCACGAGGGCGCCCGCTTCGAAGGGGCTGACATCTCCGAACAAGACCTCACCGGTTACACCTTCACCGAGTGCGAGTTCGATGGATTGACAGCCAACGACACCCAGTTGCAGGGCACCCGATTTATTGACACAAAACTCACCCAACTCATCGCACCAAAAATGCGGGCCCGGCGCAGCACATGGAAGGGTGTAGAACTTACCTCTTCGAGGCTTGGCGCCGTCGAAGCCTATGATGCTGAATTGAGCCAGGTGGTCTTCGAGGGGTCAAAACTTGGCTGGCTCAACTTTCGCTCGTCACAGCTGCAAGACGTGGTCTTTCGCAGCTGCCGCATCGACGAACTCGATCTCACCGACGCGAAACTCAATCGGGTTTCGTTCGAAGAATGCACAGTCGACACCCTCACACTGAACGGCACAAAAGCACAGCACCTCGACCTCCGAGGCATCGAATTCTCTCGGATCGATGGCCTCGAAGGTTTGCGTGGATCACGAATCACCGAGCAACAGGCTGTCGAAATGGCCGGACTCTTCGCCTCTCACCTCGGTATTCAGATCAGCGCTTCATAGCGCGAGCACCTGAGCCCTGGCAAGTTGCAATCGTTCACGGGCCTGGCATGCAGAGGTTGCGTGCAGCCGAGCAGCGATGTGACCATCTGGGCGCACAAGCAAAGCTTCACCCTCGTTGAGCGGTACTCGCTTTGCGAGTGTTCCCGGCACCTGTTCGCTTCGCCCAGCGCCGATCAGGGCCGCATACTCCACCAATCCGGCACAGGCCTCTAACCAGACCGGGCTTGGGCTCGCGCTCACGAGTGTAAGTTCCGGCCCGATCACATCGAGGCTCGAGATTATCCGCTCTCCCGAGCGGAGCGGGACGTGCGGTAGGCGACGGCCCTGTTCGATTGAGGGGCGGTACTCTCCCTGCGGAATCGGGGTGTCAGTGAGATATGCAGTGCCAAGGAGCAATTCATCATCAATCCCGTACGCGCGTGAGGCGTTGTCGAGCGAACGAGCGATGACAGCCGCTCCGACAGGCCTGCGGTCCCTTTCATAGTCGTCGAGCAAGTCGCTTCCAGCACTGCCGCGAAGCACAGCGGCAAGCTGCCAAGCGAGTGTCTCGGCGTCGCCGATTCCCACATTCATGCCGTGCCCACCGGTGGGCGGGGTTTGGTGTGCAGCGTCTCCCGCAAGAATCACCCGGCCCTTACGGTAATGGTCCGCTATTCGCGCATCCATGCGCCAAATCATCGTGTCGGCAACAACAATTTCTAGGTCGGGGATTCCGGCCGCCACTCGCACCAACTCAAGAAGTTCATCGTGCCGATTGGCAAGCTTTTCCGCCTCAGCCTCTGTGCCGATCGGGTACTGGTAGATCCACTCGGTGTCATTGTCCACCGCCAGAAAACCGCCTTTCCCTCCGCTCAAAAAGTACGAGGTCGCTTCACGGCCACGCACCACTTCACCCAGCTGAGCCGTAAACCGGATCGAGAGAAAAGTGGCAAGACCGATTTCGCCAGTAGAGGAGATTCCCATCGATTCACGCACCGTACTCTTCGCGCCATCACAGGCGATCAAGTAGCGGGCTCGCAACTCTTTTGATTCGCTCACGGGAGTACCCGAGTTTCCATCCCTCGGCAGGAGTTTCACTCGCACCAGGGGCTCTTCCTCGTCGACCTCTTCGCCCACTTCAACAACTCGATGCGAGAACCAAACGCGCGCGCCTGCCGAGCGCGCTGCGTCGAGCAACACGGGTTCAAGCTGATCCTGCGAGCAAAGCACGCCGGGCGCAGGGGTGTATGCCACAGCCCCCGGCTCTTCAACACCGGGCGGGGCTGAAAGCTCAAAGTTTGGGTCATTCAGAGTTTCACCTCGGAAAAAACGCACATGTTCGCTTGGCAGCGAGGCCGCGCGAACCTGCTCTTCAATGCCCATTGTTCGGAATGTCTCCATTGAACGAGCGGAGACGCCTCGCGCCTTTGGGTGACGCGATAAGCCGGGGTGAGATTCCACAACCAGCGTTTCGATCCCACGTGCGGCAAGGAGCGCAGCAAGAGTAAGACCGATTGGACCCGCCCCAACAATGAGCGCTTCGGTGTCGTATCGCTGTGCAGTAAACATACCAAGAGCGTAACACCAATATTAGTTTTAGGCGTTACACTTGTGTTGTGAGCTCTTCAGAATCCATCCATTCCGCAGAAAACCTAAGACCCCGCGGCCTGCGCTTTCTTGTCGACGCAATCAACCTTGAGCCACAAGAGTCACCAGGCGCTTGGCAAAAACTCGCGGCCAGCCACGGCGACACCCTATTTCTCGCCCGCAAATTCAGCAGCGACAAAATGGCCCACGCCGTCGGCTCGCTACGCGCAATATTCGCAAGCCATGACGACAAAATCGCTGCGCTCCAGATCAACGAACTTCTCAACACCGCGACAACACACAGCAAACTTCACCAGCTACCCGACGGGCGCTGGGCACTGAGGCCCGACATTGCAGATGCAGCCAGCGCCGCAGAAGCGCTCACCGCACTCGGCGCTTTTGCGCTCGCCGAGTGGCTGGCAGAACGCGGCCGATGCTCATGGGGAATCTGCGAGGCCACGAACTGCGAGCGAGTGTTCATCGACGAGGGACGACGGCAGGCGCAAAAGTTCTGCTCCACGACCTGCTCATCACGAACCAGAGTGAGCGCACTCAGGCAACGACGCACCGCAGCCGAGGCGTAAGTAGCAATCTGGCCGGGCGATCCATCGCTACAAATACTTGGCGTAGGTGACGAAACGCTCCTGCGGAGCAAAACCCAATCTCGTATAAATGCCATGCGCGCCACTCGGGTTCGACGAATCAACATCAAGTGACGCATTCTTCATACCGGCATCACGATAGGCGGAGAGCGCAGCCGTGAGCATCGCGGGGGCAAGACCCCTGCCTCGCCACTCCCGAATCACACCAACAAGCGAAATGTAGGCGAAGGGACCGCCGTTCTTTTCCCACTCAGATTCGTTGACGTCAGCAAGCACCGCGCCGAGCACGCGTATCGGGTCATCACCAGCACCCGAACCGGTGACCACCAGGCGCGAAAGCTCAGCAGAAAACTCGGGCAGGGCCCGGTACTCGTTCCACTCGGCAGCGGTTTTGGGTTGCGAACCCCAGTGGTCTCGAAACGCGTCATTCATGGCGATGCGCGTAGCTTCCGAGTATTCGCTTGAATAGCCAATAAGGCGCGTACCCTCGGGCACGGTGCGCTCAGTCGGTGCTTCCTCAAGCGAGCGCCAGAGTTGATCCCACCAGCGCACCGGACCAAAACCCACCGATTCAAAGAGCGCAAGCCGGGCAGCACTCTCAACGCTCGCGCCAACTGCCAGCATGGCAGGCAGCGGCTCCAGCTGTTCGGCGAGCTTCTGACGGGCACGCGCCTCTTGCCAAGCAAGCAGCGCCGCGCCGATTCCCTTTCGCCGCCAAGCTGGGTGCACAACTCCGTCGAGATGCACACGCTCCTGCGTTACGGCGCGGTCGTTCAACGCGACAAGACCGTAGGCAACGATTTGGCCGTCCAGCGTTTGCGCGAGAATCGAATCGCTACCAATTGCGAACCTATCGCCCTTGAACGAAAGGTCGATTGATTCTCGTGACGGAGCCTCTCTCGGGTAATCGACCCGGTCGGTCTCAACTCTCAGTTCAAAAATCAGGTCAAAATCTGCGGGGGTCACGGGGCGCCAACTCAGTGTCTGCCCGGCGACTTCAACAGGCAATTCAGGCAGCACTGCGGAAGCGTTCGCCCGATCGGCGAGCGAGATCTTGTGCGCGGAAAAGATCCGGGAGTAAATCTCTCGAACCACTACCGCTTTTCTTGCGTTGTACTGCATCACCTCTTGCACCCCGAGCGATGCGGCTTGCTGCTTGGCATCGGCATATAGCTGCGCGTCACTTGGAGTGTTGCGCAACCAATCGCGAAACAGCAGGTGACGGGTCGCCTCAGCAGAATTCGGTCCATACACATGGAGGTTTACCCGCGGATCATTGCCTCGGAGCATCCGGTGCTCTTCGAATTCGGGCTCTCGCACGGTGTGCTTGTAGCCGATCCCCAGCAGGTCGGAGAGATAGGCCTGCTCGTCGGAGGGATCTGCGATGATCAAGTCGATGTCAATGACGTCCTTCGCGGCAAGTCCAGGCACTGCAGTTGAACCAACGTGCTCTAACGCAATCACTCGGTCACCGAGCGCGGCTCGAAGTTGAGCCGCGCTTTCAGCAAAGCTGTCCACCCACTGCGTTCGATAGGGCACCACACGCAGATCTTCTGCGGGTGGAGGCCCATCAACCCAGGGATTCGCGATTTCAATACTGTCGCGAAAGTCTGCGATTGCTGGGGGAAGCTTACTGCTCATCAGTCCTCGATCGGTTGACGGAAATTAGAGCCTAGCAATACTGCCGCTTCGCCGAAACGCAAGTATCTCAATAATTGCGACAGTCGTTGCCAGGACAGCAACAACAGCGCAAAACACGAGTCCGGCTGGGCGCAGAGAGATCTGACTAGCGAGCAGACCGACACCAATCGCTGGCACCGCGAGCATGAGATAGAGACCTGCGAAAAACGAAGACGATACCTCTCCGCGCTGCGCAGGAGGGACCTGCTCGACTGTGGTGGCGATTCCCGCGTTCATACACATTCCGCCAGAAACGCCGAGCACAACGGCTGAGGCGATGAACGGTTCGAGTTCGGCGAAACCAAGCGAAGCGGCAAGCAGGCCAGCGGCAATTACCAGACCGACACAACCCGCCACAAGAGCAGTGTGGGGCCGAATGCGGCGCGCAATGAGCTGCCCAACGGCCATGAACGCAAAGGCGAGAAAGACCACAAAACCGGCGAGAGTGTGGCTGGGTAAATGCAGATCTTTGGCCAGAAACACTGCTGTCACTGCGGTGAGCACACCGGTGACCGAGAATCCCGCGCCGGCGGCGAGTACGGCGCGCGTAAATGCTCCGCGAATTTCACTCGGTACGCGCAGCCGGCGAGGGCGAATTCGAAAATCTGCTTTCTTTGCGGCGGGGGCTGGTGTCGCAACAAAGATGCCCACGAGCGCCAGAACACCTAGCGCGAGGTGCACCACAAAAGGTAATACGAGCGGATCAGTCGCGCTGTCTGCGAGTACGCCCGCGAGCAGGGTCCCGATGGCCAAGCCTCCGGTGTTTGCCGCGATGGCGAGTGCGCCAGCAGCACCTTTCTTTTCAGCCGGGAACAAATCAATGACTGCGGCCGTTCCGGTGCCGCTCATGAAGCCTGCGCCCAGTCCCGAGACCACACGAGCCGCGATAAGCGTTGGCAGCGAAGGTGGCAGCAAAAACAGCATTGCACTGAGGATCGCAAACACCACGGCGAGCATGAGCACGGGGCGCCGGCCGAGATCGTCGGAGAGGCGACCAAATAGCGAGAGAGCTGCAACCACGCCGAGCGCATATACCGCGAATAGCACGGTCACGGTGAGTGGCGAGAAGGCGAGGTCTGCCGAATAGATGGAGTAGAGCGGCGTTGGCAGCGTGGTGCCCATCATTGTCACCATGAACGCGAATGAGGTGACAAGCACCGCGAGCCGAGGTGGCCGCGTTGGTGCGTGGTCAATTGGTACCGGAGAAGTCATCACATTTCCTTAATTACGAGTCACTGTGTCTCTGAATAGTAACACCATTCGAGACACCATGTCTCGTTTCTCGAAAATGCTCGCCTTCACCCGGGAAACGCAATGGTAGGGTTTGGCCATGGCAGAGAGCCCACACACCCTTGGCCGCCCCCGCAGCGAAGACGCGAGACTTGCGGTACTTCACGCAGCAGACGACCTGCTCGTCTCAGAGGGCTACGCCGCAATGACCATGAAAGGCATTGCAGAGCGTGCGGGAGTTGGCCGTCAAACCCTCTACCGCTGGTGGTCATCCAAGGCAGAGATTCTGCTCGAAGCGAGCGCCTTCGACTCAGCACAAGAGCTCGCCGTGACCAACGACAGCGACCCACGCAAAGAGATCTCGAGCTTCCTACGGGCGCTCGCAAAGTTTCTCACCACCTCCGACGCGGGCCTTGCCTATCGCGCCCTGCTCGGCGAAGCCCAGCACGACACAAAGGTCGCCGAGCTACTCAGCCAGAATGACATTCTCGGAAATGCTGCCCGCCCCGTAATTGACAGCGTGCGCATAAACGGCCACCTCACCACATCCGTGAGTGATGAGCTTCACATTGCCGAACTGGTCGGCCCACTCACCTACCGTGTTCTCACAGGGAAAAAAGCACCGAGCAGCGCAGAGATTGAGCTCATGACTGAGCGATTTCTCGCAGAGTAAGCGATCTAAACGACTTCGCACACAACAGGGCCTTGCCAGAGCAGCAAGATTCTTCGCGACTTTCGCTCACCATGCTCGATTGTTGAACTCTCACCATCAGAAAGCGAGAGAGTTCATGTCAGCATTTGAAGCCAACGAGCAGACACTACAAGCAGCGCTCGACCAAGAAAAACCCGTGGTCATTCAGTTCTGGGCAGAATGGTGTGCCCCCTGCCGAGCAATGATCCCCATCGTCGAGCAATACGCCAACGAGCACGACAGCGAAGTAACCGTTGCACGCGTCGACATCGACGCACAGACCGCACTCTCGATCAAATACCGAGTCACCGCGGTACCGACCTTCGTCGTCGCCTCTGGCGACAACATCCTGGGCAGCTTCACCGGCGCGATGCCACCGCGAAACTTTGCCGAGCAGGTAAGCAGGTTCATCACGGCCTAATCAAACACGCGCACTCAAAAAGAGGGGCGGTCCGGCAGCACAGCTGCCGGACCGCCCCTACTTACTTAACGCCACACAGAGCACAAAGGGCCCGCGACACGAGCCACTATCGCTGGTACCAAGAAGCGATTACACCCTCCCCGGCAAGACCTAAATCGCGCTCCAATAGATAGCCTGAAAGGTCAATAGCAGCGGCAGAGCCTTCGCCAGCAGCCGTGATGACCTGAGCTCTGGGATTTGCAATGTTCCCCGCAGCCCAAACACCAAATCGAGAGGTCCTGCCGCTCGCATCAGTCTGAAGCCAGCGAGTACCGGGCACTCGTGCAAGCTCAAGGCCAGCAAACATCTCATCGCGCGGCTGCATGATCGGCGCGACAAAAGCCGCATCGTGCTGCACAATTGAGCCGTCATTCAACGTGAGCACCAGCCCAGCAGAGTTGTCGACGTCAGCAGCAACCGAAGTCACGCTCGCCTCACTGACCACCACACCCACCGCTTCAAGCGAGGCACGGTGCTGTGGATCCAGCGTGATACCGCCAAGGTAGAAGGTGACCTTGTCGCTATAGCGACGCATCAGGCCTGCCTGATGAATCGACATAGGCGCATTTGCGCCGCCAATGACCGCGATTCGCTCGCCCGCGACCTCCCTACCGTGGCAGTGCGGGCAATGGTGCACAAGCGTGCCCCAGAGCGCTTCGATCCCAGGAATCTCGGGCAGCTGGTCGCGTAACCCAGTAGCCAGAAGCAGCGCAGGAGCGTTCAGCACACTGCCGTCAGCAAGCTCGACTTTAAAGTCATCTGGTGCGATCCCAGTCACCTCTACCGCCTTTGCCGCAAGCAAACGACCTCCATAGCGAATGATTTCTTCACGCGACACCTGCAATAGTTCAGCTGGGCTCATGCCATCTCGTGAAATAAAGCCGTGCATGTGGCCAGCCGGGGCATTGCGCGGGCTACGATCCTCAACCACTACAACGCGCACTCCCGTGCGAGCGAGCACCACCGCTGCGCTTAGCCCAGCGGCGCCACCGCCTAATACGATTGCGTCCCAATTCATTGATGCCTCTCCTCCGTTTTGAGAGTTGATCGCAGCCGAAGGCCGTTCTGGCCTCGGAGCGAATCGCTCTTCGAACTCGATGGTCTCCAGAACCACGTTGCAGAGCGAAAAAGTCTTGCCAAAACAGCACAAAAGATTGCTGGGGCTGTGCGCACGGCAAACGATGGAAGCATGACGATTGAACACGTGGTTGATGCGGCACTTGAAAAGCTGCCTGCCAGATTGCGCCGAGCCCGAGAAAAGCGCAACATGACCTTAACCGAGCTCTCAACACGAACCGGCATCTCAAGCAGCACCCTGTCGCGCCTTGAATCAGGTCAGCGCCGCACAACCATGAAGCTCGTCATGCAAATAGCAATGGAGCTCGAAGTGCCGCTAGCCGATTTGGTTGCAGCCCCGAGCGTGCAGGATCCGCGAGTGCAACTCCCCCGTCCCCGCACACTTGGCCGAACAGTACTGCCGCTCACAAGACAAACCACAGAGCCGAAAGCTTACAAGCTGGTTATTCCAGCGAGCGAAACCGAATCAGTGTTGCGCACGCACGCGGGCTACGAGTGGCTCTATGTCCTCTCCGGCACGCTGCGACTGCGACTCGGGCCGCACGATATCGAGTTGGGTCCAGGCGAAGTGGCCGAATTTCCAACCGAACAACCTCACTGGTTCGGTTCGACCGGTCGCGGCCAGGTCGAACTCTTGAGCCTGTTTGGCACCCAGGGTGAAATGATGCATGTCCGGGCACACACCCGAAGAAGTGACATCACCGCACAGGACTGCGTTGAGTTCGCCGGGCGAGAAGCTTCGCTCTCGATGGCGACGGAATAGCGGCAGGCCACTCGCACTCCGCCTTGGCAGCTGCTTGCACCGCCCCAGGTCGGTCAAGCGTCGGCCACACCTCAGCCGAACGTCGCCCGAGGTTCGTCCGAACCGCACCCAATCCGCACCTCAGCGCACCCGCTCCTCAACTTCAAGTGCCCAAGAAACGCTGACAAAGTGCACGAAGTTGCACAACGCTGTGCAGACTACGTGTAATATCGACGTGTGAAGCAGAGCTGGCAAGTATTTAAACGGGACGTCAATCGGCTCATTCGGGTGCGCAAAGCCTGGGTGATTGTGATTGGTGTGCTCGTAACACCCGCCCTCTATGCCTGGTTCAACATCAACGCGTTCTGGGAGCCCTACGCGAACACCGCAAACATCAAAGTTGCCGTAGCAAACCTTGATTCTGGCGCAAACTCAGAGCTCACTGGCAAGGTAAATATCGGCGACCAGGTCGTCGACCAACTACGCGACAACGATCAACTCGGCTGGCAATTCCTCGACGAAGACGAAGCGCACGAAGCAGTAAAAAGCGGTGATGTTTATGCCGCGATTGTCATTCCGAAGAACTTCAGCAAAGACCTACTCAGCCTCACCACCGGCACCTTCACACAGCCGGCACTCGAATACTTCGTAAACGAGAAAACCAGCGCGATTGCGCCAAAAATCACCGACGTAGCTGCCTCACAACTCGACAAACAAATCACTGAGGCATTCAAAGAGCAGGTCGCCTTCGCGGCGACCACCGCGGTCAAAGACTCCGGCGATTCGGTTGAGCTGCGTTTGTTCAACGCAAAAACTGACATGATCAACACCTTCGATCAGACGGTGAAATCACTTGGTTCAGCTCGTACCAGCGTGAACGAAGCAAGCGCAGGGCTTGCTGATTCCCGCGGCACCATTGCGTCAGCGCGCGCAACACTCGGCGACGTCAACCACGCGCTCGACGACGTAAAAGTCTCAATCGACGCCGCAACACAGACATTGAACGAAACCCAGCAGCAACTGGCCAACTTCACTGACGCTGCATCAAACGCCTATCTCAAAGGCACCACGATCCTTGCAGAATCCGCGGCTCAAGCCCAAGTAAACATCACCGCACTCACCCAAGAACTCAAACAGGCCAACGCTCGGATCGGCGCCTCAATCACCGAGGTTCAGAAGGTGATCGACGCGAACAACGATTCGATCGCCGAACTGCGTTCGCTTATCGACGGCGGAACGCTTGATCCAGCGACCCAAGCGAATCTGCAATCGATTATCGACCAGCTTGAAGCACAAAACCAAGCACACCAGCAGGTTCTGGCCCAGCTGCAACAGCTCAACGACAGCACCGCACAAGCCGTGCAATCAGTGCAAGACACTGTCGATGCTCTCGCACAAGCAATGAAAGACTCAAACGCTTCGGCGGTAAAACTGCGCGGAGTGATCACGCAGACGATTCCAAAAATCAACTCGGCTGTCTCCAAACTTTCAGCTAGCGCAGGTGGTTTCTCGGCCGCGCTCACCGCACAGCAAGAAACGCTCAAACAAGCCGACAACCTACTTGCCGGCATCGACACTCAACTCTTCAACATGGGCGAAGCGCTCAGCTCCTTCGACAAGAATCTCGCCGGCATGATCAACGGTGTGGCCACTGCGAAATCTGATGTGCTGACCCTCAGCGCCGCCTCTGAGTGGGGCGCGCTCGCCACGATCACCGGCCTCGATCCAGATCACATCGCGAAATTTGTGGCCTCACCCGTAACCGTCGAAGAAAAGGTAGTGTTTCCGGTCGCCTCATACGGCTCTGCGATGGCGGCGCTCTTCACCAACCTCTCGCTCTGGATCGGCGCGTTTGTGCTCATGGTGATCTTCAAGATTGAGGTAGACACTGAGGGTCTGCGCGGGATCACCGTACGGCAGGCGTACTTCGGGCGATTCATGCTGCTCGGCACACTCGCCGCATTGCAGGCGCTCATTGTGTGCATCGGCAACCTCATTATCGGGGTGCAAACCGAAAGCGCCCTCGCGTTTGTGGGCACCGGTGTGTTTACCGCGATTGTTTATCTGAGCATCATCTATGCACTCTCAGTCTCGTTCGGGCATATCGGCCGAGGCCTGTGTATTCTGCTCGTAATCATGCAGATCCCGGGCGCATCGGGGCTCTACCCGATCGAACTCATGCCTGGCTTCTTCCGCACGATCTACCCGCTACTGCCGTTCTCATACGGAATTGATGCGATGCGCGAAACTATCGCCGGGTTCTACGGTGGCCACTACTGGAAGTTCATCGGAGTGCTCACTCTGATGATGGTGTTGGCCTTTATTCTCGGCCTCGTACTGCGTCGCCGCCTGGCGAACTTCAACCTGCTCTTCAACCGGCAAATCGCTTCGACCGATTTGTTGATCGGCGAAAAAGTGCAGGTTGTAGGTACGGGCTACCGCCTGAGCGATGTGATTCATGCGCTACAAAATCGCGATGAATATCGCGACGATCTGGCCAGACGCGCGAAACCGTTCACCCAGCACTACCCCACACTGCTCAAAGGCACACTCTTTATCGGTGCGATCGGCATGGTCACCCTCGGTGTGATCGCCTGGCTTCTGCCCGGCGGAAAAGCACTGATGCTTGGGCTTTGGGTGGTCTGGTGCCTGCTCGTAATGGGCTTCTTGGTGGTACTCGAATACATCAAACAGAGCTTTGCTCAGGCCCAAGAAGTGGCACAGATGCAAGACGACGATTTGCGCGAAGCGATGTTCGCTGATGGTGGCGGTCTACAGCACGAACTCGTATCGGCGCTCGCCGCGCCGCACGAAGCGCACACGAACGCTGAGCCGAACGTGGGTTCGCGCGGCACACAGTTTGGCGAGCCTCACGGCGACCTGCACGGCGAGAGTTCCACTTCATCCAGACCAGAAACTCCGAAGGGAGGCGACCAGGCATGAGCGACATCCTGCATCTGATTCGCCGCGACTTGCGCCACATTACGCGCAATGTCATGGCGTCAATCGTGGTGTTTGGCCTGGTGATCATCCCCTCGCTTTTCACCTGGTTCAACGTGATCGCCAGTTGGGATCCTTTTGCCAACACCAGCAACCTGAAAGTCGCGGTTGCAAGCACCGACACCGGATATCAGAGTGACCTCATGCCGATTCGAGTGAATGTCGGCGAACAGGTGCTCTCTGAGTTGCGCGCAAACGACGGTCTCGACTGGATCATCACCTCAAAAGAAGACGCACTTGACGGCACGAAGTCGGGCAAATATTACGCGGCCATCGTGCTGCCGCCGTCGTTTAGCGCCGACATGATGACGTTCTACGCGAACGGTTCAGAGCGCACCAGCATTGATTTCTATACAAACGAGAAGAAGAACGCACTCGCGCCGAAAATCACCGAGCAGGGTGCCGAAGGTGTCTCAGCCCAGATCAACGAATCGTTCACGCGCACTCTGAGTGACGTGGGGCTGACACTCTTATCGTCGGTTTCCGACTATCTCACCGATGCCGACACGCAAGCGGCGCTCACTCGTCTTGAAGCGCGGGTCGGCTCAATCTCAGACCAGCTGCGCTCTGGCGCGCACACCGCTGACACTCTCACGGCACTCGTGCAAGGCAGTGTGCCTCTTGTCGACAGCACCGATGCTCTGGTGCGTTCAGCCCGCACCGCCTTCAGCGACACTTCAAACGCGCTTGGCGGCGGCGCGAGCGCGGTGAAAGATTTGAAATCTGCACTGGGAGAAGCGAGCGGCGCGCTTGGCACTGCGCTGCAAGAATCGGCCAACGCCTATGACGCTGTCGGCGTCAAGATCGACGAGCTGTTCGCGAACGGCAACGAGGTCGGCGAGGCACAGGCGGCAGTTCTCGATTCGCTTGGCGACGCGGTGGATCAGCAAATCGCAGGCACCGCGGCATTGCGGGCAGCGATTGAGCAGGAGACCGCTGGTTTGACCGGGCCAGAGAAGGAAGCCGCGATTCGGGTGCTCGCAAGACTCGATGATTCCATCGCGAGACAAGAAGTTGTGCGCGATCGGCTGTACGAATCAGCAACTGCAGTTCGTAATGGCAATGCCCAGGCACAGCAGTCGCACGAATCGATCAAAGCCGCGATTGCAGAGGCAAAGCAGGCAATCACCGACGCAAAACAGGCATACGTGAAAGATTTGCAGCCGCAACTCGACAAACTCGCTGCCGCCCTCGAAGCTGTGAGCGCCGATGTGCAGGCGATCCGCGGAGATCTTTCTTCGATCAATTCGGGGCTGAGCGGATCCGGTGATTCTGCACGTGCCGCACTCACCAAATCAGCCGACGTCACTCAGAAAATCGCGACTTCGCTCAATGAAGCAGCAGACAAGTTCACAAAGCTGCAGAGCGTTCTAGCTGATGCGGCGGGTAGCGGCGATCTCAGTAAGCTTTCCGAGGCCATCGGTTCTGACCCTGGTGTGCTCGCTACCTCTCTTGCAGAGCCGGTTCGAGTGGATCGCACAGCTGTGTTCCCGGTTGCTGTTTTTGGCGCTGGTATGGCGCCGCTCTACACGATCCTGGCGCTCTGGGTGGGTGCGTTGCTGATGACTGTCACCATTCGTGTTGATGTCAATAGCGAGACGCTGCCTGATCGCGAAGAACTCTCACCAACTAAGAAGTATTTTGGCCGCTACGGCGTCTTCGCCCTGGTTGGACTGGCTCAGAGCACGCTGCTCACGCTCGGTTTGATTCTCTTTGTGCAGATCGAACCGGCGCATCCGCTACTTATGGTGCTTGCTGGCTGGGTGATATCACTCGTTTTCACCCTGATTATTTATACCTTTGTGGTTGCTTTTGGTAACGCTGGCAAGGCCCTCGCGGTGCTGTTGCTTGTGATTCAGATTTCTGGATCTGGCGGCGCCTACCCGCTGCAGTTGTTGCCGCCTTGGTTCCAGGGTGTGAGCCCGTTCCTGCCAGCGACCTATGCGATTGATGCAATGCGGGCAGCTGTTGCTGGCGTCTATCGTGGTGACTTCTGGGTAGCAATTGGCATGCTGCTGCTGTTTATCGTGCCGACGCTGCTGCTCGGGCTGGTACTTCGACGCCCGATGATTCCGTTTAACCGGAAGCTGATGGACGCCCTCGAATCAACGAAGCTGATGTGAGCGAGATGACTGTGCCCAACCAAGATCCAGTACCTCAGACGAGCATCGCGGCGAGAGTTCGCAGAAAAGATGCGGCGGCGAACAGGCAGGCCCTTTTGCAGGCAGCTCAAACTGTGCTCGCCGATCACCCGAATGCCTCGCTTGACGCGATCGCTCAGGCGGCAGGTCTCTCAAGGCGTGCGCTCTACGGCCATTTTCCCGATCGCGACAGTTTGTTGCGTGAGGTAATCGCCGTCGGGGCGCATCAGTTCAACGACATTGCGGTGTCGGCAGAGCATGAGGACCCGAGGATCGCACTCGCCTGGCTCGCTGCGCGGCTCTGGCGCGAGGCTTCTGCGGTGCGGGCTTCTGCCAACATTGCAATGGATGATGAGCACCTGGCCGACACCGCAAACGCGCTCGCCCCGCTGCGTGAGCGACTTCTAGAGCTCACCCGTTCTGGCGCGAATTCTGGCGCGTTTCGCTCCGATCTCTCCCCTGAGCTGCTTGCTTTTTTGATTGAGTCAACCGCACGTGCGACTCTGCGCCAGCCGACGCTTTCGCCAGAGGTGAACGACGCTACTGTCGTGCGCGTCGTGCTGAGTATTGTCGGCCTCTCCTGGGTCGAGCAAAGCGAACTGATTTCAGCCCATCCTGAGGTGTTGAGTGGGGAGCTTGGGATGGGTAGCGAGAGCTAACGCCGCGCCCGGGTTCTGGACTCTGGGAAGGTTCTGGGAGTAGTGTGCGTTGTATTAGATGCAGACGCATATAGTTCGCCGGCGCAGCAGCTCCTCCGTTTCCATGTGCGTCTTAAATTGAGAGAGAAAAGAGAAGACTCATGGATTTCATTTACGGCGGTGACGGCGGTCTAGTGATCGACTGGACTGCAATGCCGACCTACAACACGATCATGTCAATCGCGGCCGGCGCTGGCCTGCTGCTTCTTGTTGCTCTCGGCAAGGCACTGCACCGCGACAAGAAGTTCCGCGCAGAAGGCTGGGCCTTGAGCGCGGGTGTACTCGGCTTCATTCTGACGCTGACCGGTGCGCACATGACCCTCACCTGGCCATTTGCGAAGTACTTCCCGTTCGACAACATCATCTTCGGCGAGACCAGCCTTGGCTTCGGCGTACTGCTGCTCGCTGCAGCGTTCTACCTTTGGAAGCGCAGCGCAATGCTCGCTGAGGCAGAAGACCGCGCTGCTGAGGTTGCCGCTACCGCGAAACCGCTTGGCATCTTCATTCTTGGTCTGGGTCTCGCACTCTTCGGCATCGCTGCAGCCGGCATCATCTTCCAGCTCTTCGCAGCCCCTGTTGAAGAACCAATTTCTGGCGCATTCGCTCAGTGGCCTTGGCTTGAAGCAACGTTCATGTCAGGTCTCTTCGCCTTGATCGGTGTCGGTTCGGTACTTTTCCCGTTCGCAATCAAGGATTTCTCACAGCAGAAAGCCATCTCGGGTGTGACCAAAACGATGGGCGTGGTCTGGACCATCGCCGGCGTCGCGTTCTTGCTCTTCGGCGCGCTGAATTTCTACACCCACATCGGCCTCATCGTAAACACGATGGGCTAGTTCGCGAAACCTGCGAATCCTGACGTTCAGCTTGAGCTGATCTGGGCAAATACAATGTTCCCATGATCGAGCAAAGCCCCGGGCAGAGCCCTCAGCAAACGCCAGGCTCCGAGGCGTTGCCTCAAGATAGCTCACCTGCCACCGCAAATGCTTCAACCGAGCTTCCGCTCGGCATTCGGGTCGCCGCCGCTTGGTGCTGGCGCCTGATTGTGATTGGGCTCGCGGTGGCAGGCGCAGTTTGGTTGATCGCCATGCTGCACAACGTGGTTGTGCCCCTGGTCGTGGCGATCCTCCTCACCGCACTCCTCTCCCCGATCGTCACGTTTTTTGAGCGACACGGCATGCCCCGTGGCCTCGGCGTAGCCGCAGCAGTGCTGACACTTTTTGCGGCGATCAGCCTGCTGGTCTACCTCATTGCAAGTCAATTGCGCACAGGTCTCGACGATGTTGCCTCCCGCTCGCAAACGTCCTGGCAACAATTTCTGCACTGGATCGAACAGCCGCCACTCAGCCTGAATAGCGATCAGATTGATCAATTTGTGCAGCAGATTAGTGCCACCATCAGCAATCACCAGAGCGAGTTGCTGACCGGAGCCCTGCAATTCACCTCAACCGCCGGCCACTTCATTACCGGTACGCTTCTCGTGCTCTTCTCGCTGATCTTTTTGCTGCTCGACGGCAAACGGGTATGGTTCTGGGTACTTGGCTTCCTGCCGAGCAGGGCGCACGCGGCGGTAGACGCCGCTGGACGCGCTGGCTGGGTATCTGTCGGCCAATTTGTTCGCGTTCAGATCTTTTTTGTCGCCATGATCAACGCGGTCGGCATCGGCCTGGGCGCGCTCGTACTTGGCGTACCGTTACCGTTCGCAATCGCCGTGCTTGTCTTTTTCGGATCTTTCTTGCCGTTCGTAGGCGCCATTGCCACCGGCGCAGTCGCGGTGTTTATTTCACTGATCTACAACGGCCCAGTAAACGCGGTGATCATGTTGATCGTTGTCATTCTGGTGCACCAGATCGAAAGCCACGTGCTGCAACCACTCATTATTGGCCACGCCGTGAGCGTGCACCCGCTCGCCGTGGTGCTCGCAGTGGCAACCGGCCTCATGGTCGGCGGCATCGCCGGCGCACTCTTTGCCGTGCCGATCGCAGCGGCGCTCAGTTCAATGGTGAATGTCATCACGGAACGCAACTGGGTGGCTGGTCAAGACCCGGTGGCCGACTACCACAAACAGCAGAAGACCCATCAGATCGCGAAGCATCGCGCCCGCAACGTCGCAAAGCTCGCGCGCCGCGGCTAGAAGCGCCTACGCTGGATCGGCCCCGCCCAGGCAAGCACGCCTCGCGCAGGGCCGATCCAGCGCAATGATCAGAGAGCGCGGGCCCGCCAGACCAGCAAGATTGGGAATAGCCGCACGACCGCTGTGGTTCAGTTATCTGTGCACCCCAACACTTTTTTCGCGGAACGTTTCAGCCCGATGCGCTTTTCAACAGCGCACGAACCCAGCCAGCGTGAGCTGAGGGTGATTCTTGAGGCCGCGCAAAGCGCTCCTTCGGCTGGAAACTCGCAGCCGTGGAGCTTCATCGTCGGAATGCGCGGCGAGGACACGCACACGCGACTGAGCGCGCATCTAGCGAGAAGCTCAACCGTGTGGGCGCCGAGCGCAAGTTACCTCATTGCGAACGTGAGGCAGCGCTTTATCGAGGGTAGTGAACTGGAGTACTCCGAGTTTGGTCGTTATGACTTGGGCCAAGCGGTGGCATATATGACTGTGCAAGCTCACTCGCTTGGCCTTGCGTCTCACCAATTTCGTGCGTTCAAGAAGCAAGCACTGACCGAAGCGTTTCAGCTACCAGAACATCTCGAAATCGTCACCATGACGGCTATTGGTTTGGCCGATCACTTGCGTGGCGAAGTAGTGGGGTCGGGCACCGATCGCACCAGGCGTGAGCTTGATTCGTTGGTGTTTGCCGGCGATCTCAGCCGTTAGGTTTGCAGCCAAGAACGCAAGAAACACAAAACCCCGGCTTCGCGTGAAGACCGGGGTTTTTCTTGGCTGGGATACCAGGACTCGAACCTAGAATGACGGTACCAGAAACCGTAGTGTTGCCAATTACACCATATCCCAATGGTAGTCCGCGAACTGATTTCTCAGCAGCAGCACCAAGAATTAACTTTAGCAAAGCGCTTTCCGATTCCCAAATTCGTGCGAGAAATCCTCGACTCCCGGGCGAGTCGAGTGCGCGACGCACGGAGTTAGTTGACTCCAGACAACTATCGACATATAGTTGTCTCCGGTCAACTAATCCTGGCGCCGGCTCTTGCCCTGAACCATGTCACATCTTCTGACACGGCTCCCCCGGTGCCCAAAATCACAAAGGCAGAAAGAGCGCATGTCACGCACAGAAACACAAAACGTGCCAGCCAAAGCTCGCGCAACGAGTCACCACGCAGAAGACGAACTGCACGGTGGATCGCGAAAACTCGCACTCACCGGCCTGTTTATGGCCATGGCAGTTTCGATGATCGCGATGACCGTGGTCGGCACCTCGATGCCAATCATCACTGCAGATCTTGGCGCAACCCAAACTCAGCTCACCTGGGTCGTCACCGCCACAATGCTCGCCTCAGCAATCTCAACCCCGATCTGGGGCAAACTTGCCGACCTCACCAACAAAAAGCTCCTGGTGCAGCTTTCCCTTGTGATCTTCACCGTCGGCTCGATGCTCGCCGGCATCTCACAAGAACCAAATGAGCTGATCCTCTTCCGCGTCATTCAGGGTCTAGGCGCGGGCGGCCTCGGAGCGCTCATTCAGATCGTGATTGCAGATATTGTGAGCCCACTCGAACGAGGCAAGCTCATGGGCATCATGGGCGCCATCATGGCCGTCGGCACCGTTGGTGGGCCGCTGCTCGGCGGCTGGATCACCGACGCCTTCGGCTGGCGCTGGAACTTCTACGTCGCAGTGCCCATCGCAATCGCAGCGATCGTGATGCTGCAGCTCACGCTCCACCTGCACACCGAAAAACGCAAAGTAAAAATCGACTACTGGGGCGCCCTCCTCATCTCTATCGGGTTCTCGTCGATTCTGATCTGGGTCACCCTCGCCGGCACCGAAGCTGCAGTCGAGGCTGGCCGCTCCCCCTTCGCCTGGGCTTCATGGCAAACCGGTGCGATGGTCGGTGGCGGCCTGCTCGCGCTCGTGCTCGCCGTCATCGTCGAGTTGCGGGTTGAGGAACCCCTCATCCCAATGACACTGTTCAAAAACCGCACCTTCACCATGGCTGTGATCGCCTCAATCGCGGTGGGCCTTGGCATGATGGGCACCTCCGTCTTTCTCGGCCAGTACATGCAGCTCGCGCGCGGCAAAACTCCAACAGAGTCGGGCCTGCTTACGATCCCGATGATGGCTGGACTCCTGATCACTTCAACCGTGCTCGGTCAAGTGATCAGCCGAACCGGCAAGTGGAAGCGCTATATGGTTGTCGGCTCGTTTGTGCTCGCACTCGGCCTCTTCATGATGGGACAACTGCGCTACGACACCTCGTTCTGGTATGTCGGCGTTTCAATGTTCGTGCTCGGGGCTGGCGTTGGTGCTTGTATGCAAAATCTTGTGTTGGTCGTGCAGAATACGGTGGATCCTCGCGAACTCGGTGCAGCGAGCTCTTCGGTGAATTTCTTCCGCACGATTGGTGGCACCGCTGGCATGTCAGCAATGACAGCGATCCTGGTGTTCCAGCTCGGCGATTTTATGAAAACCGGTATGAGCACGCTCGGCGAAAAGATCCAGGCGTTCTTCCAGAATCAAGGTGTTGATCCACACGGCATCGCCGCGTGCATCGAAGACGGCACAATCCAAGTCAACGATGGCGGTATGGCGATTCCCGCGCTTGAGAGTGGCCAGATTCCGAAACTTGCTGAAATCTGCGAGCCGGTACGCACCGTCATTGAAGAGGCCTACGGCCACGCAATCGGTGACATCTTTCTCTATGCTTCACCCATCGCAATTGTCGCCATCATCGCGATTATCTTCCTGCCAAACATTCCGCTCGGCCGCATGAGCAACGCAGAAAAGCTCGCCGCTCAGCAGGCAGCTGAGCAAATAGACCCCGCGAGCCTTTAGCGGAATTGATCATGACCTCAGAGCAGCACGACGCGAGCGAGTCGCTCGTCACCGGAATCTTGCGGGAACTCTCGCAAACACTGGCTGTCGAGCGAACTCGCCTGCATCGGGTCGCCGCCTCGGTACACCCTGCGCTCACCGGCGCAGGGTTCGTCATCTTGCAGATCATTCAGCAGCACGGTGAATTCACCGCGGCCCAGCTTGCTCAAAAGCTCATGATGGACAAATCCCTTGTCAGCAGACACATTGCCGAACTTCGACGGCACAACCTGGTCATCTGCACGCCTTCGACACTTGATGGTCGCGTCGTGCTAATAGAGGCCAGCGAACGGGCACGGGAAGCCCTGCAGCTGGCCAATTCGCTCGCGCTGCGCGCCTACCGCGAGCGATTCGACGTGTTCAGCCGAGCCGAACTGCAAGAACTCTTTGGGTACCTGCAACGGCTCAATCTCGCCGACGACATCTTGGTCGCGCTGGATCGCGCTGCGCAGCACGCTCGCGAGTAGTCAGGCGAAGCGATCCAACGCCCCTGAAATGCACTGTGCCCGCCCCGCGAAAAGCGGGGCGGGCACAGTGCTCACACGAAGTGTCTTCAGGCCTTACTTGGGGCGTGAAGCAAACTCTTCGAAAATGGCGCGTGGGCGCTCAAGCTCTGGCAGGTTGACGACGTCACGGCCCAGGAAGAAGTGACCAACCCAGCCACCGAATACACGCCACTTGCGCTCCCAAGTTGGGATAGCGAGGCCGTGGTAGAAACGGTGTGCGAGCCATGCGAAGTAACCGCGCATTGCGAACTTGCCCGACTGGAAGACACCAGTGTTCAGGCCGAGACCTGCTACCGCTCCAGCGTTCTTGTGGTTGTACTCTGCAACACCCTCGCCGCGAATGTCGGCTGCAATGTTACGCGCGAGCAGGCGACCCTGGCGAACAGCGTGCTGTGCGTTTGGAACGCAGAAGCCGCCTGGGCCAGGAGTTGCCGAGATGTCAGGAACCTGCGAGGTGTCGCCTGCGGTCCATGCACCCTCAAGTGCTTCGCCTTCTTCGGTCGCGATACGCAGCGTAGGCAGAGCTACAACGTGACCGCGCGGGCCGATTGGCAGGTCAGTTCCGCGTAGGAACGGACGAGGCATGACGCCTGCGGTCCAGACGATGAGATCGCTCTCGAAGGTCTCGCCGGTTGACAGCTCGATCTTGCCGTCGACTGCAGACGAAAGCTGCGTGTCGAGGTGAATGTTCACACCACGGCGGGTCTGATCCTTGATCACCCAGAGTGAAGTCTCAAGCGAAACCTCTGGCATGATGCGGCCCATAGCCTCGATCAGGTGGAACTTCGTCTCATCAAAGGTGATCTCTGGGTAGCGGCGCAGCAGTGAAGTTGCGAATGAACGCAGCTCGCTGATGCTCTCAATACCTGCGAAGCCGCCACCAACAACGGTGACGGTGAGCAGACGCGCGCGCTCTGGCGAACCAGCAGGCAGCGATGCTGCGCGCTCAAAGTTATCGACCAGACGGTCGCGCACTGCGACAGCTTCTTCGATGGTCTTCATGCCGATTGCATTGTCTGCGATACCAGCGATTGGGAAGGTACGCGAAACCGAACCGGTCGTCACAACGATGTGGTCGTATTCGAAATCGAATGCCGCACCCTCGTTCGGAGTGATGGTTGCAGTCTTAGTTGCGTGCGAGATGCCGGTCACCTTGCCCGCAATGTTTGCGGTGCGGTTCAGGTGGCGACGACGCGCAACAACCGCGTGACGTGGCTCGATCGAGCCCGATGCCACCTCTGGCAGGAATGGCAGGTAAGCCATGTATGGAAGCGGGTCAACGATCGTGACCTCTGCTTCACCGGCACGGAGCAGCTTCTCGAGCTTCCATGCGGTGTAGAACCCGGCGTAGCCGCCGCCGACGATCAGAATCTTCTTCGCCACGAAGCAGTCTCCTTAGAGAGCGAATGAGCAACGCGCCCGGCCATGTTCCGGGCGCACAAAAAACCGAGCTCTACAGCCCGACCGCTTATTATCCTAGTACGCTCGCAGCGGACCACGGGGCGGAAACGGAAGATTCTTCGGCGAGATCCACTCGTAACCGAATTAAACGATCACCCTGCTGCTGGCCGGGGCCGGGCAACGCCCACTAAGCGCGGGCGTCCCACCCGCTGCGCTCAATGACCAGGTCACCAATCGGGTTCACACCGGGGCCCGCAGCGAGTGCGTGACCGAGCAGCGCGTGCAAGCATTTCACGCGAGTAGGCATGCCGCCGGCGCTAATACCTGCAACCTCAGGCACCTCGCCGACGCTGTCACGATCGGCGATGTACTCAAGATGTGCGCGCTCATACTGGGCACGCATTTCTTCATCTTCGGCAAGCATCTCATTGAACTCAACCATCATGCCGACAGCTTCGAGGCGAGATGCAGCAGCTACCGCCTCTGGATGGCAGAGGTAGTAGAAAGTTGGAAAAGGGCTGCCGTCTGGCAGCCGCGGCGCGGTGGCAACCACAGCTGGCGACCCGTCGGAGGCGCGCGCTGCAATGCCAATCACTCCCCTGGCCTCACGGCCGAGTTGCTCGCTCACCGCAGCGATATCTGCTTCGGTGGGGGTCTCATACGGAGGTCTTGGCATTATTTGGTCTCTCCGCCCAGTTCTTCTGGGCTCGCGTTTGTGGTGCCGGCAGTCAACGTCGAAACGGCGAGACTGCGGGCCCAATTACTTTCTGATGCGGTGAGCTTCTCGTTTGTCTTTTCGTCTGACTCTGGAGGAATCACGACGTCATCGATTACGCTCAGCTGAATTTCGCCGGGCATCACATAGAACAGGCGGCCGCGCGCTTGTGAGCGCACATACGTCGGATCGAGCCACTTGGCTCGCTCTTCGTCTGCCTTCGTTACCTGTTCATTTTGCAGGCGAACGCTCTCACGCAATTCGGAGAGTTCGCGCTGCTGCTGAATATAGGTGCTCAGCGTTGGACTAATGATCAGACCGCCGACCACCACAAGAGCAACGATCAGCGCGGTGAAGCCGCTGAAGCGAAGGCTTGAGAACCAGTCCCCAAGCTCCTCGTTCACCCGTCGCTTCGCCACGCTGATCGTTCCTAGTGTCTAGTTTTGCAGGGCTAAATTAGCCGTTGAAGCGCGGGAAAGCGCTGCGACCGGCGTAACGTGCTGCGTCACCGAGCTCTTCTTCGATACGAAGCAGCTGATTGTACTTTGCGACACGGTCCGAACGAGCAGGAGCACCGGTCTTGATCTGGCCACAGTCGGTTGCAACCGCGAGGTCAGCGATGGTGACGTCTTCGGTCTCGCCCGAACGGTGCGACATAACAGCGGTGTACCCCGCACGCTGCGCCATCTGCACAGCGTCGAAGGTTTCGGTGAGAGTGCCGATCTGGTTGACCTTCACGAGGATCGAATTCGCGGTACCCTTTTCGATGCCGTCAGCCAGGCGCGCTGGGTTCGTCACGAAGAGGTCATCGCCAACGAGCTGCAAGCGGTCTCCGAGCTCATCGGTCAGGGTCTTCCAACCCTCCCAATCATCTTCAGCGAGTGGATCTTCGATCGAGACGAGCGGGTAGCGATCTGCGAGGTCTGCATAGTATGCCGACATCTCTGCCGCGGTGCGCTGCTTGCCTTCGAAGTTGTACACGCCATTTTCGAAGAACTCGGTTGAAGCAACATCGAGCGCGAGGGCAATGTCGGTGCCTGGTTCGAAACCGGCGCGCTTAATTGCCTCAACGATCAGGTCAAGTGCATCTGCGTTGCTCGGCAGGTCTGGGGCGAAGCCGCCCTCATCGCCAAGAGCCGTGGTGAGGCCCTTTTCCTTCAGCAGCGCCTTGAGCGAGTGGTACACCTCAACGCCCCAACGCAGACCCTCGCTGAAGCTCTCTGCGCCAAGTGGCACAGCCATGAACTCCTGAATGTCAACACCGGTATCAGCGTGTGCGCCACCGTTGATGATGTTCATCATCGGCACTGGCAGGGTGCAAGCCGTTGGGCCACCGAGGTAGCGGTACAGAGGCAGGCCTGCGCTTGAGGCTGCAGCGTGAGCAACTGCGAGGCTGACACCAAGAATTGCGTTTGCGCCGACGCGCGACTTGTTTTCGGTGCCGTCAACTGCCATCAGCGCGGAGTCGATCAGGCGCTGATCGTCAGCCGAGAAGTCATCGATTGCAGGGCCAAGGTCGTCGAACACAGCGTCGACGGCCTTCAGCACGCCTTTGCCAAGGTAGCGGTCCTTGTCGCCATCACGGAGCTCGTAAGCCTCGAACGCACCGGTCGAAGCTCCCGAGGGAACAGCTGCGCGGCCAACCGAGCCGTCTGTCAGTCCAACCTCTACCTCGACTGTGGGGTTGCCCCGCGAATCAAGAATTTCGCGTGCAATCACTGCGTCTACAAATGCCAACGTGCGCTCCTAGGGTTCAGGGAGTGGGAACAGAAACAGTTTAGCCGGGCTTGGCAGCTGTGCGCGCCCCGGAGCTGCACAGCTCATGAATAGCTGCGCCTCTCCAGGGCGTCGGTCTGTTTACGATTCGGTGTATGCATCCGGCCCTTGCTCGGCCGCAGCAGGCTCCATGAACAGAAATTCAAGGATGTTGCCATCTGGATCTTCGAGGGTACGCGAATACATAAATCCGTGATCCTGCGCGGGTCTTGGTTCTGCACCGCCGGCTGCGATACCGAGCGCTAGCACCTGATCGACTTCTTCACGAGAATCCCTGGTGAAGGCAATAATTGCCGCAGCGGTTTCACGCGTGTTTGCAACCTTCTTATCGGTAAAGGTTGCGAAGAATGACCTGGTCAAGATCATGAAATAGATTTGCTCGTTCCAGACGATTGAGGCCGCGTTTTCGTCAGTGAAAAGCGGATTAATCTCACAGCCGAGAGCCGTGTAAAACGCCTTTGCGCGCTCAAGATCATCGGTGGGAAGGTTGACGAAAATCATGGTGCTCATGGCGGATGCCCTTCTCTGGCTGACGTTGCCTTACGGAACCGACATGCTGCCGGGGCCGCTTTTTCAGCCTGACATCTACAACATTTCTGGTCAATGCTTGTTCACTGAACTTGGTGCGATCATGCAGCAATCGCTCAGCTCTTTGGGTGCGGGCGATCCAACGTGCCTGCTTTCAAACACAAACGCCAGTGGCGTGAAAGCGCCGAGTGGATACGAAACTGCCCAGTGGATACGCGGGAAAACTCCCTAAGGTATCCACTGGGCAACAACGTATCCAGTGAGCGAAAAAGCGGCTAGCTCAGCGAGCGCAGCTCAAGCTTGTCGACGTCGCGCACACCAGCAGCAACGTTCGCGAAACTGGTGAAACCCTCTGCCGAAACCCGATCGAGCAGCGCCTTCATGTTCTTCTGGCGGCGCTCAAGACGAACCCGATGCCCGCGAGCAACCAGCTCGTTCTTGAGGGCGGTCAGATCGTTGGCCTCAGCATCGCGATCGAAAACCAGCGCGACAGCTTCTGGCCCCTCGCCCGCTGGCAATTCAATCAGGTCAACCACACGCTCGAAGCCGATCGAGAAACCGACCGCAGGCACATCTTGGCCGAGGAACCTTCCGACCATCCCGTCGTAGCGGCCGCCACCGCCAACCGAGCTGCCCGACCCGGGGTGCGCGATTTCAAAGATGGTGCCGGTGTAGTACCCCATGCCTCGCACAAGCGTTGGATCAAATTGCACGGTGACGCCCTGAGGCAATGAGCCATGAAGTGCCGCACCAAGTTCAGCAAGGCTCGCAATTCCTGCCGCGGCCAGCTCGTTATTGGAAATTCCAATAACCGAGGAGGAAATGGCATTACCGGTGAGCTCGATGCCGTCTTGCAGCAACGGCTCAACCGAGGCAAGTACCTCGCCGACCTTCTCGGCGGCGCTCGCGTCGATTCCGCGCAGCTCCTCGACCACACCCGAGGCACCGATCTTGTCGAGCTTGTCGATGGTGATAAGCGCGCGCTCGTGCACCGCAGCGTCAAAGCCACAAGCAGCAAGCAGCCCAAAAAGCACTCGACGATCATTCACACGAATGACGCAATCCTCAAGCCCAAGTGCCGCAAGCGCCTGCGAGGTCGCGGTGATCAATTCAATTTCAGCCAGCAACCCCGACTCGCCAATAATGTCGATATCGGCCTGCACAAACTGACGGTAGCGCCCCTTCTGTGGGCGCTCTGCACGCCAGACCGGTCCGATCTGCAGCGAACGGAACACCGGCGGCAATTCTGCCCGGTGGCTGGCATAAAAACGAGTGAGCGGAACCGTGAGGTCGAAGCGCAAGCCTAGATCGGCGAGTTGCTCCGCGTTTCCGCTCTCGGCGGCTGCGGCGAGCGCGTCAGCGCTGATCCCCCGCTTTAAAATCGAGAACGAAAGCTTCTCGTTGTCGCCACCCAAACCGGCATGCAGTCGCGAATAATCTTCGACAACTGGGGTCTCGATCTCGTCGAAACCGTGCGAACGATAGACACCCTTGATGATGCCCAGCGCGTGTTCGCGGCGAGCCTTGTCAGCGGGGAGAAAATCGCGCATTCCGCGCGGTGGATTTACCGGATTAGCCATAGTGCTTCCATTCTTCCATCTGTTGGCAAGTTCTTACGACCCGGTACAAAGAAGTTCGAGCCGCGAAGGTGGCGGAGCAGCCCACTCACCGGTTATTGGAAATTCCAATAACCGGGCTAGGGGTCGAGCCGATCAGCAAGCCGGTTGGTGGCCAGACGCAGCGCGCGGTCTGGGTCGAGCCCCGCCGCGTTTGCTTGCATAATTAGCGCGAGGATCGCATCACCAAGCTCTTGCTCACCAAGCATGGGCGACGAATCGGCCACAGCTCCGGCAACCGGCTCAGGCGACGATTCAGCAGCAGCAGCCACACCAGATCCAGCAGACGTCTTGTCCTCCGTCTCAGCCGCGGGGTCAAGCAATTGGGCACGTTTCAGACGTTCCACCACTTTGGCTGAACGCGCAAGCGTTGGCATTCCAGCGGGAATCCCCTCAAGGGCACCGCGCGAACCGCGCCGCTCCCCCGCGGCGTCTTCTTTTAAGCGCTCCCATTCAGCGTTCAACTCGTCAACACTCAGATAGCCTCGGTCACCAAACACGTGCGGGTGCCGGGCCTGCAACTTTTCTGAGAGTGCGTGGCCAATCGAGTTCAGGTCGTAGCCCTCGCCGTCTCGTTCAGCCAGCACAGCGTGAAAAAGCACCTGGTAAAGCACATCGCCAAGTTCACCCGAAACCTCCTCTGCCGGAAGATTTCGCTCAATCGCATCAACAAACTCTGCCGATTCTTCAATGAGGTACGGCACCAGGGTCTCGTGAGTTTGCACTGCATGCCATGCGCAACCATCGGGAAACACCATGCGTCTGACGGTGGCAAGTGCCGCTTCGACGCCGTGTTGCTCTGGCAGACCTGATTCGCTGGTAACCATACAGGGAACCCTATCTTGCGAGGGCTACCATCGACTCATGCCCAACTCGCTTTTCGCCGCGCGTGCCGGCGGGATCCTCGCGATCACCGCGCTCGCATGCAGCGTCACCGCCTGCGCAGCCGAACCAGAACTCAGCTTCGCTCCCCCCACAATGGCACCCGAGCAGTCAGTAATAGAGGCCTGCGCGATTTCGGGCGATCAGATCAATCAGCTCACCGCCGAAGCGGAACAGCAGATTCGTGATGGCATCGATCAGGCTGGCGCCGATCTTGCTAGCGGCAAACTCCCGAGAATCGAACTGTTTTCTGAAACCTTCGACAGCACGCTCGCCGAGCTCGAAGCCCAGATCAGTAATTATGAAGTGGTCGGCGCGATAGAAGAGGTGCGTCTGGCAGCCCAGGGTTTTGGTGATATTCAGGCGCCCGACTCACTGTTTGGTGCGGCAGGTTACGTCACCTCGCTGGTTAAGCAGTCCGGGCAATTGGCTGATGCCGCTAAGAACTTGCAGTCGCTCTGCAACGCGGGCTAGCAGGGCTAGCTAGCTAGCTAGCTGCGCACAGCAAAAGGACGAGAACATATCAACTGTTCTCGTCCTTTTCTTTGCCTAGGTGTAGCGGGCCGCCCACGGCCACGGCCCGCAACCTCAGTGAGGCCCGCTTTATTTCGCTGGATCAGGCTGCGTCTGACCGGCAACCGGTTCTGGCTCAAGCAGCGCGGTGAATACCGCACCCGCCCAGGCAATGATGTCGCCGTCAAATGGTGCCGCTCCGCCACGACCCACTCCTGAGAGAGGGCTGCGCGAGGTCGGTCCGCTTTCAGGCAACGGAATCTGCAGCGACTTGGTCGCTTCGGTATAACGTGCGCCACGGTACAGGCGATTCATGCGCATCTGACGTGAACCAGGCAGCACAACCGGTTCAATTCGCAGGGTATTTCCACTCGCGACCACCTTCGAGAGGCCAAGCAGCGAGGCTCGCCTACGCAGGCTCGAAATCGCGGCGAGACGCTGCACCTCAAGCGGCGGCTCACCATAGCGATCGGTGAGTTCCTCGAGCACAAGGGCAACATGATCTTCGGGAGCTTGCGGGTGGGATGCGGCCGAGAACTTTTGGTACGCCTCAAGACGCAGTCGCTCACTCTCGACATAGTCTTCAGGAATGTGCGCGTCGAGCGGCAGTTCAAGCGAGAGCTCGTTCGTGCCAGCTACTTCTTCGCCCTTAAACGTCGAGACGGCTTCGCCGATCATGCGCAGATAGAGGTCAAAGCCGACACCGGCGATATGGCCCGACTGTTCGCCACCAAGCAGATTGCCCGCGCCACGCAGCTCGAGGTCTTTCAGAGCCACTTGCATGCCCGAACCGAGTTCGTTATTGGCAGCGATGGTGTCGAGGCGTTCGTGTGCGTGCTCAGTGAGCGGCTTGTCAGGGTCGTACAAGAAGTACGCGTAGGCGCGCTCACGGCTGCGGCCAACACGACCGCGCAACTGGTGCAGCTGACTCAGACCGTACTTATCGGCCGCATCAATAATGATGGTGTTGGCGTTAGCAATATCGAGACCGGTCTCAATGATTGTGGTTGAGACCAGCACGTCGTATTTGCGCTCCCAGAAATCCACAACTACCTGTTCGAGTTGGTGCTCGTTCAGCTTTCCGTGGGCGACCGCAACGCGAGCCTCTGGCACAAGTTCTGCGATTTGCGCGGCAACACGGTTGATTGACTGTACGCGGTTGTGCACGAAGAACACCTGGCCCTCGCGCAGCAGCTCGCGGCGCACCGCCGCAATGATCTGCTTGTCGCTTCTTGGGCCGACAAAGGTAAGAATCGGATGGCGATCCTCGGGTGCCGTTGCCAGGGTCGACATCTCTCGAATTCCGGTGACCGCCATTTCGAGGGTGCGCGGAATCGGGGTGGCGCTCATGGCAAGAATGTCAACATTGGTTTTCAGCTTCTTGAGCTGATCTTTGTGTTCGACACCAAAACGCTGCTCCTCATCGATAATGACGAGGCCAATATCTTTGTACTTCACCTGATCTGTCAGCAGTCGGTGGGTACCAATTACGATATCGACGGTGCCAGCTGCGAGGCCGTCGAGGGTGTCCTTAGACTCTTTCTCGGTCTGAAAACGGCTGAGCGCTCGAAGTCGAACCGGGAATCCAGCCATACGATCCTGGAACGTTTCGAGATGCTGCTTCACCAAAAGAGTCGTCGGCACCAGAACGGCTACCTGCTTGCCGTCTTGCACTGCCTTAAATGCCGCGCGCACTGCGACCTCGGTCTTACCAAAGCCAACATCGCCAGAGACCAGACGATCCATCGGAATCGAGCGTTCCATGTCACGCTTAATCTCGTCGATTGTGGTGAGCTGGTCGCGGGTCTCGGCGTATGGGAACGCTTCTTCGAGTTCGTGTTGCCAGGGAGTGTCTGGGCTAAATGCGTGGCCCTTCGAGGCGACTCGGGCCGAGTAGAGCTTCACTAGCTCAACGGCAATATCGCGAACCGCCTTGCGCGCCTTCTTCTTCGCGGTTGCCCAGTCGCTACCACCCATTTTTGAAAGAGCTGGTGCTTCGCCACCAACGTACCGTGAGAGTTGATCAAGCTGATCAGTTGGCACGTAAAGTTTGTCCTTAGGCATGCCGCGCTTGGTTGAGGCGTATTCAAGTACCAAGTATTCGCGCAGCGCCTTGGCCGCTCCACCGCGAGGATCACGCCCACCAGTGGGCACCATTCGCTGAGTCAATTCAACGAACTGACCGATACCGTGCGTCTCATGCACCACATAGTCGCCTGGTTGCAATTGCAGTGGATCGACCACGTTTTTGCCGCGACGCTTGGCAAGTTTGCTTGGCGCAGAGTGCTGGCTCACTGTTCGGCCGAAGAACTCGGCTTCGCTCACGAGCATCAGTTTCGCTTCGTCGCTCTCGAAACCAAGCCAGGCGGTACCGGGCGTCAGATAAATCACGCCGTCTTCGAGTTCTGTCGGTAGCTGGTCCACCATTCGAGCAGCAAATCCAGCGTCAGCAAGCACGTCGCGAGCACGCTCAACAAGGCCGACGCCCTGAGCGGTCACCACGATCTGCCAACCAATCTTCACTCGTGCCTTGAGCGCCTCAATCGTAGCGGCCCCGGCGTCGGCCCCGGGGGTCGGTCGTGGCAGCGCACGACCACGCACGACTACCTGCCCAGATGCCTGCGAGAGTTTTGCGACGAAGTCTTCTGCTTCGTCTTCATCAAGTGCGGCAGCTGTCTCCGCGCCTACGGCTTCGGCCATAAGCGATTCAGCGCCTGGCAGCTCTTCGCCCGCATCGTTCACGAAACCGGAGATGGTCTGCCAAGGGCGACGACCTGCGGCGGCTTTCAGCTCTCGCATGGAGAGCATTCCGTGATCGTCGGTCGGCACAGGTGCGTCTGCGCCAGCTGTTGCGGCGGTCCAGGCTGCCTCCAAGAACTCCCGGTTGGTATCGGCGAGGCTCACAGCGCGACCGGCCACTCGTTCTGGCGAGAGCACCATCACCGCGGTCTGTTCTGGCAGCAGTGCGGTGAGCGGCTGCAGGCCGGGTAGAAGTTGCGGCAGCAGACTTTCCATACCCTCGACCGCGATACCTTGCGCGATCTTTTCGAGCAGAGTGCTGAGCGCCGGATACTTTGGCAAAAGCTCTTCGGCACGCGCGCGCACATCGTCAGTGAGCAAGAGCTCCCGTGCCGGCCACAGTTCAATCAGGGGCAGCGGATCGCCAGCACTGCGCTGGTCGCTCACCGCAAATCGGCGAATCTGATCTACTTCATCGCCAAAAAAGTCCACGCGTACGGCTTGCTCAGCCGTTGGCGGAAAGACATCAAGAATGCCGCCGCGCACCGCGAACTCACCACGCCTGGTCACCATATCGACCCGCGAATATGCGGTTTGCACGAGCCTTGCCGCAATCTGCTCAAGCCCGAGGCTGTCGGCGCCCGCTTTCAACACGATCGGCTCGGCGGATGCTGCGTGTGGCGAAACTGGTTGCAGCGCAGCCCGCACTGAGGCGACGAGTACAAGCGGTTTCGAAGAGTCTTCGTGCCCAAAATCACGAAGCAGTCTGAGCGCCGCCGCACGTCGACCAACGGTTTCGGCGCTCGGGCTCAGCCGTTCATGTGGCAGGGTTTCCCAGGCCGGAAACTCCGCCGTTACGGCTTCTGGCACGAGCGAGGCGAGCGAGGATCGCATGGCCTCTGCTTCACGGCTCGTCGCGGCAATCACCAGCACCGCACCGCGTTCGCCCTGCTGCATTCGTCGCCGCAGTAGACCAGCGATTAGGGCAGGCCGAAGTGGTTCAGCTACCGCAAAGTCTGCGTTCTCTGTTGCGGCATCGAGCGCATCGGCGAACGAGTCAGCGCGGGTAAGTAGTTGGTCTAGTCCGTTCAGGCTCATCGTGTCGCTCGTCCGTGGAATCGCTGTTGGGTGGCGAGAAGGCCGTCGGTAGTGAGAGCTTCGCTCGCGTCTGCGGCGTCTTCAAGAAGTACTGCGAGGGTATCTTTCTCGGCGCTCGCAAATGGCTTCAGTACGAAGTCGGCAGGGTCTTGCTGCCCGGGCGGGCGACCAATACCGATCCGCACACGCAGGAAGTCGGGAGTGCCGAGGGCCTTCGCAATATCGCGCAGACCGTTGTGCCCTCCATGGCCGCCTCCCTGTTTTACTTTCAGCGAGTCAAAGGGAAGGTCAAGTTCGTCGTGCAACACAATGATTCGTTCTGCGGGTACATCGAAATACTTGGCGAGGGCCGACACTGGCCCACCGGAGGTATTCATGTAGCCGTTTGACTTTGCAAGCACCATTTTCGGGCCACCGGGGCGCAGAAACCCCTCTGCCACACGCGAGTTTGTTTTGTGCGCCGTGAATTTGGCGCCGATGCGGTCAGCCAGCACGTCGAGTGCCATCTGTCCAACATTGTGTCTGGTCGCTTCATACTTGGCTCCGGGATTTCCCAAACCAACAATCAGCCATGCGTCGCCCACGGGCTCGCCCTCCGTCTTCTTTTTGCGCCAGAAAAATGCCACCGAACTATCGAACCACACTGCAGTGCAAATGCCCGCAAAACAGTGTTGTTTCGTCGCCGGTTTCGCTAGCAGGGTACCGATTGCCGCCCACCTGGCGATCCAGCGACCCGTGCAGCAGGGCCGCCTAAACAGAAAACAAACCCCGCCAATCGCTCGGCGGGGTTTGTTTGAAGTGTAAGAAGACTTACTCGGCTGCTGCCTCTTCGCCCTCTTCGTCAGCCTTCGAGCCGCGTGGCTCAACGACCTGCACAACGAGCTGGTCTGCTGCGTCGAGCAGGGTCTCGTCGCTTGCAAGCTTGACATCGCCAGCGAGCACACGCGAACCAGCTTCGAAGCCCTCGATGCTGACCTCAACGTGCTCTGGGATGTTCGTTGCTGGAACGCTCAGGCGGATGGTGTTGAGCTCCTGCAGTGCGTTGGTGCCCGAGAATGGGGTGCCAACGATTACGAGTGGAACCTCAACCTCAACGGTCTCGCCCTTCTTCACGATGATCAGGTCAACGTGCTCGATCATCTGGAGCACAGGGTTCTTCTGTACGTCCTTGACGAGAACGAGCTGCTTCTTGCCCTCAATGTCGAGTTCAATCAGTGCGTTAGCGTGACGAACGATCAGTCCCAGTGGGTGGGTCTCAACCGAGAGGTGCAGTGGTGCCTCGCCGTGGCCGTATACGACCACTGGGGTCTTGCCGATTGCACGAAGCTTGCGGGCTACGCCCTTGCCGAATGCCTCACGTGGGGTTGCGACAAGCGGTGATGCCTGGCTGCTCATAATAATCTCCTGTAGCGGGCTTGCGCCCATCTGGGCGGCCTGGGCCGCCAGTCTGAATTGCCTCGCCGTGTGGCGCGTCAGATAGGGCCCGCTAAAGGCTCCACCGCGTCGATCACGGGCGCAAGCGCCCCTCGCCGAAGTACAAGAAAAGAGTTTACCCCATTCAACGGCACCACGCACAATTGGACAGTCCGGTTCGCAATGAAGCAGCGAAAAACCGGAAGGGGGTGGAATTGCTTCGCAACCCACCCCCCTCGGCGATCAACCAGATCTGCACCAAATACGGTTTTTGTTAGGCGTTGAAACGATCCAGGCGCATCTGCGCGGTCGCCTCGTGTGCAGCCATACCCTCGGATGCCGAGATGGTGATGGTCGCCGGCGCCAAAAGTGGCGTCGCCTGCTTCTCAATGTGCTGGTAAGTCAGCGGCTTGAGGTAGCGCGAGACCGAGAGTCCAGCGCTGTGCTTTGCGCCGCCCGCGGTTGGCAGGGTGTGGTTCGTGCCTGCCATGCCCTTGTCAGAGTAGGCGACGGTACTCCACTCACCGAGGAACACTGAGCCGTAGTTGGTGAGGTTCTCGTGGTACCACTTGTCGTCTGCGGTGATCACTTCGAGGTGCTCTGGAGCCAGATCGTCCATCAGCGCTACCGCAACCTCGCGCGAGTCAGCAACAGTGACTGAACCATAGTCGCGCCAAGCTGGCCCGCAGATTGAAGCGGTTGCGAGAGTTTCGAGCTGACGTTCAACGGCGGCCATCACTGCTCGTCCGTGCGCCTCATCGGTAGTAACGAGGGCTGCGGGTGAGTTCGGTCCGTGTTCTGCCTGGCCGAGCAGATCAGCAGCTACGAGTTCTGGATCTGCGGTCTCGTCAGAAATCACAGCGACTTCTGATGGGCCGGCCAAGAGATCGATTGCAGCGCGGCCAAAGAGCTGACGCTTCGCTTCTGCGACGAAGGCGTTGCCTGCGCCAACGAGCATGTCTACTGGCAGTTCGTCGATCAGGCCGTAGGCCATCGCAGCAAGCGCCTGTACGCCACCGAGCAAGAACACTCGATCTGCGCCCGAGACGTGTGCGGTGTACAGCACAGCGTCGTTTGCGAGACCGTTTGGCTGTGGCGGGGTGCACGCTACGACGTGTGGCACGCCTGCCGCTTTGGCAACGCCGACTGTCATAAATGCGCTCGCGGTGAGCGGGAATCGACCAGCTGGCATGTACGCACCGACGCGCCCCACCGGAACATAGCGCACACCGGTGTGCAGGCCAGGAGCGAGTTCAAAGTCAAAATCGACGTGTCCCTCACGCTGGCGGCGGGCGAATGCCTGTGTGCGCTCGGCGCCCAGCTCGATCGCCTGGCGCAGCTCTGCGTCAATCCGATCACCGCTTGAGGCAATGGTCTTCGCCGAAATTTCGAAGTCGTCCCCTTCCCAGTTGTCGAGCTTCTTTGCGTAGTCGCGCACGGCGTCAAGGCCACGCTTTTCAATGTCGAGCAGCATTGCCGAAACGGTCTCTACGACCTTCGGGTCGCGCTGCGCTGCGGGAACGTCGAGTGGTGTCTTCAGGCGGGTGTAGCTGCCTTCGTACTTGGAAAGAATTGGAGTCGTGAACTTCATAATCTGATGCTAAGAAGCCCACTCATCACGCACAATGGGCCAGTACCTTCTATATGCCATAGGATTTATCTATGACAATTACGCAGCTGCGCGCATTTGTATACGCGGCCGATCAAGGATCGTTCACGGCGGCAGCCACAATGCTTGGGGTTTCACAACCGACCATCTCGGCGCTGATTCGAAAACTCGAAGAACATCACGAACTTTCACTCTTCATTCGCGCCGGTCGCAAACTCAACCTGACAGCAGCTGGCCAAGAATTGCTGATCTGGGCTCGCCAGATAGTCGACACTTCAGATCGCGCAGACGATGCACTCATCGAACTGCGTGGCATTCAGCGCGGCTCAATTTCGCTCGGCGTGCTACGCAACGCCAACTTCTACTTCCTGTCAGATCTGGTAGAGCAGTTTCATCGCAAGCGCCCCAACGTGCGACTTCGCCTCTTTGGGCAGAACTCCTTCGAAGTCGTCGAAGGTGTACGCGATGGTCGTCTTGAGGCAGGAATCGTGGCGCTGCCGGTGCCCGACCAAGAACTCGAAGTGTTTCCGCTCATTCAAGACGAGGTGCTTTGGGCTTCGGCCGATCCAGCGCGAGTAGCTGCACCGGTCACCATCGAACAGATCACTTCAAACCCGATCGTGCTCTATGACGCGAGCCACAGCTGGAACGACCCGACCCGGCGACAGCTCAGCGAGCGCGCCCAAGAGCGAGGGCTTCGGCTCGAACCACTGGTTGAGGTGGAGTATCTTGAAACCGCTCTCGATCTGGTGACGCGCGGCATCGGCGACACAATGATTTCGCGCGCTGCGGCCCAGGGCAAGAACTTCCCCAAGCAGTTGCACTGTGCCCCGTTCGCCGAACCGCTTTACGACACGATTGCCGTGGTGCGCCGCCGCAACAGCATCTACTCCCCCGCAATTATCGAATTGATCGACCTGGTAAGCGCTCTGCTGAAAAAGCGCGCGAACTCTGCCGAGTTGCCTGGCACTTCGGAATTACGTTTGCCGACAACGGCTGAGCGCCCCGTAGCCACCACCAGCGAAAGCTAGTGGTGTCAGTCGGGGCGCTCAGCCTGCACCGCGAACGGCAAACTCTGTGACGGGAATGCCTAGTCGAGTTCCTCAGGCAGCACTGTGACGACCTCGGTTTCAGGGGTGTCCAGAATGCCAGATCGACGAAGCAGTGCGCGAGTCTTGCTGTGTTGCGGGTTTGAGAACACCTCATCGGGGTGACCCTGCTCGACAATCTGACCGCCATCCATCACTACGATACGGTCGGCAATTTCACGAGCGAACTGCATCTCGTGGGTCACGATCATCATGGTGGTGCCGGTCGCGGCGATTTTCTTGATTACCGCGAGCACTTCACCGACGAGCTCAGGGTCGAGCGCCGACGTCGGCTCGTCGAAGAGCATCACATTCGGCTCCATAGCGAGTGCGCGCGCAATGGCTACACGCTGCTTTTGGCCGCCGGAGAGTCGTGAGGGGTAGTTTTCCATACGGTCGGCCAGGCCAACCATCTTGAGCGCCGGTTCGGCGAGCGCTTGAGCATCATTCTTCGACATCTTTTTCACGTCACGAAGCGGCGCCATCACGTTACCGAGCGCGGTTTTGTTCATAAAAAGATTGAAGTGCTGAAACACCATGCCGATATCGGTGCGTTTTCGCGCGGTCGAAGCCGCAGACTCTGCGATCAATCGGCCGTCACGTTCTCGGTACCCCACCAGGTGGTCGTTCACGAGAATGCGACCGGAATCGATCACCTCAAGTTTGTTGATGCAGCGCAGCAGGGTTGATTTTCCCGAACCGCTCGAACCAATCAGCACAACAACTTCGCCCGAGATCACGTCAAGGTCGACGCCCTTCAATACTTCAAGGGTGCGGCGTTGGTCTTTCTTTCCGAAGATACGCTGCCAGAAAGTTGGCTTGTCGCCGATCAAAAAGCTCTTGTGAACGTCTTGAATACTGATGACTGGGTTAGGCACGAGCACGCACCTTTCTTTCGAGCACGATTACAAGGCGAGACAGCGGCAACGATAGCGCGAGGTACAGCAACGCAGCGGCCGTGTAAATCTCGACTGTCTGGAACGTCTGCGAGTTCAGCGTGTTTGCGGTTTTCAGAATCTCAGAAACAGCGATCACCGAGGTGAGCGCGGTGTCTTTCACCATAGCGATGAAATAGTTGCCGATGGGCCCGAGCGCCACCTTGAACGACTGCGGAATCACAATCTTCCAAAGCGCCTTCGTTGGCGTGTATCCGAGGGAAAGGGCTGCCTCGGTCTGACCGGTGTCGATCGCGAGAATTGAGGTTCGGTAGACCTCCGACAGATAGGCCGCATAGTTCAGGCCAAGCGCGATGATGCCAGCCGTGATGGGCTCAAGCTGAATCCCGATAACCGGAAGCACAAAGTAGATGTAGACCAGCTGCACCAGCAGCGGGGTGCCGCGCAGGATCTCGACATAGATGGTCGCGATTGCGCGCAGGATCTTGCTATTTGAGAGACGCGCGAGCGCAACCAGCAAACCAAGCACCAGCGCGAGCAGCATCGCACCAACGGCGAGCTGGGCGACAACCGGCACCGCCTTGAGCAGACTCGGGATGACCCCGATCACGTTTTCGATGAACTCCAAAGCTTCTTACTCCTCAAATGAGTCAGCAGTGAGGCGCCCAAAGACGCCCCACTGCTGCTCGCTCACATTATTCGGCGACGTTGTCCTGGCCGAGTCCGTACTTCTCAAGGATTTCGAGGTACTTCGGAGTCGACTTCAGCTTTGCGAGCGCTTCGTTAAGCTGCTCACGCAGTTCATCGCTTTCGGCATCCTGACGGAATGCGGCGGCAATGGTGCCCGGGAAGTAAGGATCGTATGGGGTAACGAGCTTTACCTTGTCGTTCGGGTTCTGTACGAGGCTCCACGCGACAACTGCCTGGTCGGTAAACGCAGCGTCTACCTGGCCATTTGCGACGGCCTGCAGCAGATTCGCCTGCGAGTCGTACTGCTTGATCTGGGCGTCATCGCTGAGGCTCTGCGCAATTTCGAGGTGGGTGGTGCCGGTCATCACGCCGATATTCATACCCTTGGCCTCGTCGCGGTTCTTCAGCGTCGAGTTTGCTGGCACGAGCATACCCTCACCCTGGTAGTACCAGGTGTCTGAGAAGGCGAGTGTTTCCTTGCGCTTGTCGGTTACGTAGAGGCCGTCTGCGATGAAGTCGGCCTTCTTTGAAAGCACTGTCTGTGGCATGGTTGCGAAGTCGGTCACGATGACCTCAACGTTCCAGTTCAGATCTTCGGCGATCGCGTTCAGAATCTCACCGTCGATACCGGTCAGTTCGTTGGTCGAGTCGTCGAGGTACGAGAATGGTGCGTCGTTCGAGGTAACGATGGTGACGGTGCGAGCTCCGTCGGCCGATTCTTCGCTTGGAGCGCTCGATGCCGAGCACGCGCTAAGCGCGAGAGCTCCGGCTGCCACAGCAGCCAGCAGGGCAAGGTTCTTCTTGATAGCCATAAGTATGTGACTCTTCCTTGTTTCAATACCGAGTGACTGCAACGTCGCCGACACTACCTTTTCAAGTCTCGGCTGGCAGAAAGCATTGCACAATGTGCCTGCCTTCTATATTCGCCATAGAACAAGGCTATGAGTCATGGTGTCTCAGCAGACACTCTCAGACCTAGCGGCATGCCCGACGATTCAACGCTGAATTTCGCGCACCAAATGTTCGAAATCTTTCAGCGCCGCCGCAACGGTAGCAGCGGGGCTAGAAGCGCCTCCAAGAATGGAGTACTCCCCCAGATCCCTCGTGACAACAAATACACCCTTGGTGCTGCCACTGGTACGCGAATAAGGGTGATCCTTTTTATACGCTTGCAATGATACGCGGGCGCTGAGCGAATTATCTGAACGCTCAATCACCCCGACAAGCGCGGGTTTTTCTGCGCTGGATCGCCAAGCCTGCATCTGAGCCTCAGTGATCTCGCGCACGCTCTGCCGCGGCACATCAGCCAACGACAACCACTCACCAAAAGCGAAACCCGCAATGATCACAAGTTTTGCTGCGGTATCAAAACCGTCAAGATCAAACGTTGGATCAGCCTCAGCGATCCCAAGTTCACGCGCAACAGCAAGCGCATCCTCAAGGTTCTGGTTGTTGCGCCACATCTCATCAAGCACAAACGCCGCAGTCCCAGTGAGCACCGCCTCAACCCGCTCAACACCAGCACCAGCCAAATCGTGACTCACAAAGTCAATCACCGGCAGCGCCGCAGCGCCCGCTGCACTCGCGAACACACGCACACCCTGCTCGGCAGCGCGCGCAGTGAGACGATCACCGGCGCACACGAGCGCGCCCTTTGCGATCGCAATGCAGTGCATCTTGCGATCCAGCGCGCCCTCGAAATACCCGAGCCCAGGCTGCCCCGAGACATAGTCGCTCGGGCCCGCCTCAAAAAGCACGTCTGCCTGCACCTCATCGAGCCATGCGGCGCCCGTGAGACCCTGCCGCCACACAGCACGATCGAACAGAGCATCTTGAGCGATGCCACGCGGATCAGCAAGACCGGCAGAGCTCGAACAAAAGCCCGCAATGAGCACATCTATGCCCAGACGATCACGATACTCGGCACGTCGCCGCAATAGCGTGTTAGCAAGCGCTCTGCCGACACCGCCAGCACCCGCAATTGCCACTCTGATTTCGCGAGTCATGTGCTCAAGCTTCCTGTCGCCCAATACCCCTAAAACACGTGTAGCCGCCCCGAGGACGGCTACACGATAAAGCAATGCTTACGCAGCGCCCTCAAACATGCTGGTGACCGAACCATCTTCGAACACCTCGTGAATCGCCTGAGCGAGCAACGGAGCAATTGACAGCACAGTCAACTTCTCGAACTGCTTCTCTGGGGTAATCGGCAAAGTGTCGGTGACAACAACCTGGTCGATGAAATCCTGCGAAAGGTACTCAGTTGCACGACCCGAGAAGATTGCGTGCGTGCACGCAATAGTGACGCCGCGAGCGCCATTCTTCTTCAGCGCCTCAGCTGCCTTGGCAATAGTGCCGCCGGTGTCGATCATGTCATCGACAACAACACACCACTTATCTTTCACGTCACCAACGATGTCATGAACTGACACCTGGTTTGGAACAAGCGGATCGCGCCGCTTATGAATAATCGCCAGTGGCGCGCCCAACTTGTCACTCCAGACGTCCGCCACGCGAACGCGGCCCATGTCTGGTGAGACGACACAGAGATCGTCACGGTCAATGGTTTTCTTGAAGTGCTCAAGCAGCACAGGCATAGCGAAAAGGTGATCAACGGGGCCGTCGAAGAAGCCCTGGATCTGCGATGCGTGCAGGTCAACCGACATGATGCGGTCAGCACCAGCAGCCTTGAACAAGTCTGCAACCAGACGAGCCGAGATTGGCTCGCGGCCACGGCCCTTCTTGTCTTGGCGTGAATATGGGTAGAACGGCGCAACGACAGTGATGCGCTTAGCCGAGGCACGCTTCAACGCGTCAACCATGATCAGCTGTTCCATCAGCCACTCATTGATTGGGTGCGTGTGGCTCTGAATCACGAAGGCGTCGCAACCACGAACACTCTCATCAAAACGGGCATAGAGCTCGCCATTGGCGAAGGTACGAGCATCAGTGGGCACCAACTCAGCACCCAGTTCTTCGGCTACTCGCTCGGCAAGGGCCGGATAGGCCCGGCCTGTGATCAGTACCAGTTTCTTCTGGCCTGCCATTTCGATCGCGCTCATGTCGCTATTCTCTGCCCTGTTCTGCAGCTTGTGCACTGCTTGTTCCAGGCCGGTTTTCGGCCACCCACCCCTCCAGGTTACGCTGTGGCGCGACGTTCATCGCAAGCGATCCTGAAGGAACATCTTTTCGAACCACTGTTCCGGCCGCGGTGTACGCGCCGTCTTCAATGGTAACCGGAGAAATCAGCACATTCTTCGAGCCAATGCGCACCGCATCGCCGACCGTGCTGTGGTGCTTGTTCACACCGTCATAGTTGGCGACAATCGTGCCGGCACCAATATTGCTGCCCTCGCCGATCGTGACATCGCCAACATAGCTCAGATGAGGAACCTTGCTCGAATCGCCGATCTTTGCGTTCTTCGCCTCAACGAAAGCGCCAATCTTGCCGGCGGCACCAAGCTCAGTACCCGGACGAATAAAGCTAAATGGACCAACCTCGGCACCAGCGCCAAACACCGCAAGCGTGGCTTCGCTACGGCGAATGTGCGCGTTCTCGCCAACCTCGCAGTCGACCAGAGTGGTGTCTGGGCCGACAATCGCGCCAGTCGCAATCGAGGTGGCACCGCGCAGGTACGTGCCAGGAAGAATCTCGACATCAGACTCGATGCTGACATCAGCATCGATCCAGGTGCTGCTCGGGTCAACGATCGTGACACCGGCACGCTGGTGTGCAAGCACAATTCGGTGGTTCAGTTCACGACCAGCCTCAGCAAGCTGAGTGCGATCGTTGACACCTGCAATAAGCCAAGGGTCGTCGGTCGCCACTGCGTCAACGATTCCACCAACGGCGAGAATACGCGCGGCAGCATCAGTGAGATACTTTTCGGCCTGCGCGTTGTTGGTGTCGATTTCGTCGAGCGCGCGGCTCAGGGCAGCCTTTGCGAAGACATAAATGCCGCCGTTGATCTCGGTGATCTTACGCTGCGCATCGCTCGCGTCTTTTTCTTCGACAATGCCGACCATCGCACCGGAAGACTCACGCAAAATACGACCAAGCCCAGTGGGATTATCAAAGATTGCAGAAAGCAGCGTCATACCGCGCTGACCCTCGACGTGTCCGGCAACCAGACGCTCAAGAGTTGGCACATCAATCAGTGGAGCATCGCCGCTGAGCACCACAATCGAGCCATCAAAGTCAGCCGGCAATGCCGCAATAGCCTGCTCGACCGCACGACCAGTACCCGGCACCTCGTCCTGATCAACAATGACAGTGTGCGGCGCGTGGTCAAGAATGGCCTGGGCAACACGCTCACGCTCGTGACGAACGACTGCGATCACGGTCTCAGGCTGCAGGCCAGCTGCAGTGTCAAGCACGTGAGAAATCAGAGCCTTGCCGCCGATACGGTGCAGCACCTTCGGCGTCGTCGACTTCATGCGGGTGCCCTGACCCGCTGCGAGAATCACAACTGCGAGCTTCTGAGTCATCGAGTTTCCTTCAAGATCCTTCGCATCACGGAGCGATAAGACAAAGCTGTGCTTCGTTCACACTCCCAACACACCGAGAAACTACGTTTCACTGCATATTCGATGCGCTGGTGAGCGCATCTCGGAGCGATAAAACAAAGCTGTGCTTTGTTTTATCGCTCCGCCCCCAGGACTCGAACCTGGACCTAACAGCTCCAAAGGCTGTCGTGCTGCCATTACACCAAGGCGGACCATGCCGCAGCGCGGCACCGTTCCATTGTGGCAGAAATTATTCGTGTCGTTGACCGCTTCGCGAATTGCTTTGAAAAAGATGGCGATTCTGCTTACATCTTGAACACAATTTGACCCGAGATAATAGGTGTGTGAATGAACAAGACGAGGTCGACCGCATCCTGGCCGAGTGGGCTGCTGCCCGCCCTGACCTAGATATCGCGCCCCTCGCGGTCTTTTCGAGAATGACCCGCATCACCAAGCACCTCGATCGCGCGCGCGTTCATGCGTTCGAGCGCAGCGGCCTTGCGGCTTGGGAGTTTGATGTACTCGCAGTGCTTCGGCGAAACGGATCGCCCTATCGGCTCAGCCCAAAGATTCTGGTGCAGCAAACCATGGTGTCAAGCGGCACGATGACCAATCGCATCGACCGCATGGTTGATCGCGACCTGGTTCGCCGGCTCACCGACCCAAATGACGGTCGCGGAGTGCTCGTCGAAATGACCGAGCAAGGGCAGACACTCGTTGATGCAGCGATGACCCGACTCGCCGACGCCGAAGAGCGGCTCATCGGTGGAATGCCCCGTGTTGAGCGCGAGCGTCTTGCAGCGCTGCTGCGCAAACTCGCGCTCAGCGTAGACCGCTTCAGCCCGATCGAAGAAGACTAGGCGCGGAGTTTCGGCACCGGCCGCAACGAGCCCGTTTCTCCTTCTGCGCCGGCCTCAAACGCGGTGGCGTACCCGAGCAGGGCAGCATCGTCGTACGCACGCCCAGCAATAGTGAGCCCCACTGGCATACCGATGTCAGACATGACCCCCATTGCGACCGTCACGGTCGGAATTCCAAGGTGCCGCAAAGCGTAGTTTCCATTCGAGAAAAACACACCATTCGACCAGGCTTGGTCTGCAGCGACCTGATCGCGCTCGGCGTTTTCAGCACCTACGTCTCCGTTTGCCGGGAAGATTACGCCGTCGAAAGCCTGAGTATCGAGCCAGCTTTCAAAAAGATCGTGGCGCAACTTCACCAGTGCGTTGAGGCCCGCAGCGAAGTCGCTGCGTAGGCGCGGGTCTGGAATACCCTTCGCAGCGTAGGCGACTGTGGCGCGGTAGCGGTTCGGGTAGTCTTCAACTTCCTCGTAGCGATCTGGCAGCGTTCCCGGCGGCGTTGGGAAGATTTGGTCTGGATCAACTTCGGCAAGCGAAGCGTAGCTCGGCGCTGGAAGATCCTCGTCCCGTCGTTCAAAGTTGGCTCGCAAAAAATCGTCCCAACCGAAGGCGAGAAAATCTGTAAATTCGGTATCCATCCAACCCTCTGGCAGTACACCGAGCGCCGCCACGTTCTCTTGGCCGGGCCGATCCCCCTCGTATTGCTCAATCAGAGGGAAGTCAGTTTCGATAACTTCCGCGCCAAGCGATTCAATGCGTTCGACTGCGGAGCGCCAGAGCTCAAGCACCGAGGGGCGTACCTTGATCGGAAACGCGGGATCCTTACCGAGGTACATGCGAGGCACCGCAAAGCGTTTGCCTGCCAGAGAAGCGTTTTCTTCGAGCTGCAAATATGAGGCCGGCCGGTGGTCGCTTGGTTTTGGCAGCGACACGATTGACTGATTCCGCCAGAAATCGCCTCGCGTGATCGGATCGTCCTGTACCAGCACATCAAGCAGGCGCAGCATGTCGGGCATTGAGCGAGTGTGCGGAACCACTACGTCGCGGGCAGGAAAGAGTGGCCAGTTGCCTCGAATGCTCAGCACTCCCCAGCTTGGCGTATAGGCGCAGAGGCCGTTGTTCGAGGCTGGGCTACGACCACTCGACACGGTTTCTTCACCCATTCCGAAGACGCCCAAGCTGCTCGCCGTAGCGACGCCTGAACCATTCGAGGAACCCGAAGCGTAAGCCGCGGCAAGATAGGCGGGGTTGTAGGGGCTCTCTGCACGGCCATATACGCCGCGCTGCATACCGCCGTCTGCCATAGGCGGCATATTGGTTTTGCCGATGAGCACGGCGCCTGCTTCGCGCAGCTTTTCCACGCTAAACGCATCCCACTGTGCAATCAGATCTTTAAAGGCTGGTGATCCCGAAGCGACAGTGAGGCCGCGAACCATATACGAGTCTTTGACGGTGAACGGCACACCCTCAAGCGGGCCAGCCTGTCCAGCAGCTCTGCGGGCGTCACTTGCTTGGGCTTCAGCAAGCGCGTTGGGGTTTGGCACGACTATTGCGTTCAGCTTCGGGCCGGCCTGATCGATCTTGCTGGCCCGGTCATAACACCACTCAACTAGCTCGACGGCGGTGATCTGCCCGGCCTCGAGCGCGCCGAGAGTTTCAGCGATGCTGGCTTCAATTGGGTCAAAAGCTTCGGTGCTCATGGTGCCAGCCTAGCGTTCACACGGCTAGAAAAGCTTCACAAGAAGAGCTTGGCGGCACAAACATTTGAGGCCGCCTTGCTGGGCAAAGCGGCGTCAAATGTTTGTGCGTGAGCCTTATCGTTCGCTCACGCGGCCAAAGGCCCCCGCGATCGGCGCGAGCACGAGCGGGCGAGCCGCCCAAGTAACCGCAGCCGTGAGCAGCAGGCCACCGGCAAACCAAGCGAAACCGACCCAGTTGATCACATCGGTGCCCGCAAACATGTGGTTCAGATTGCGCAGTGCACCGGTCGAGAGAACCAGGAACACGTGGATCAGAATGAACAGCACGAAGAAGAGCATTACCGGGAAGTGAATCGCGCGAGCGACCGGTGCCGGGTAGAACTTGTTCAACTTCTCGGCGTTCTTCGGCCACCACTCGCTCATGCGCACACCCGTGATTGCCGCGAGCGGGGCTGCGATGAACACGACGGTAAAGTACATCAGCTGTTGCAGCGAGTTGTAGTTCACCCAGCCGTTTTCGACCGGCCAATCGAGCGTGAGGTACTGAATCATCGCGCTCAATGCGTTCGGGAACACTTCCCAACTGGTTGGCACGATGCGAGCCCAGTGGCCGCTCACGAAGAGCAACACGACAAAGACGACACCGTTTGCGAGCCAAAGAATGTCGAGCGAAGTGTGCAGCCAGAGGTAGATCGAAACCTTGGTGCCGCCCTTCTTCGGTGTGAAGAAAGCGTCGGGCTTCTGTTGCTTTCGCACGAGCAGACCCGAACGAATAATCAGCACCATGAGGAAGAAGTTCAAGAAGTGTGACCAGCGTGCCCACACAGGGAAGCCCGGATCAACAAACTCCGGCAGGTGGTATTCGCCTGGGTAGCGCTTCAAAAATTCTGGTACACCCGGGAGCGTGGTGAGACCGCGCGCTGCGAGCACAATGATTGCAGCAGCGAAGATCGCGCCGCCTCCCCAGAGCACCGCGAGTTTGACCCACTGGCCGAGTGTGCGGCTGCCAATGGTGATGGCTTCGCGCTTTGGCTTTGCGGGTGCTACGGCGGGTGCCTGTGCATTCGCCGCTGGCGCTGCGGTCTCGGCAGCGGATGGTGCAGAGATCTTTGCTGCCGGGGTTGCGACTGCCGCGGGCGCAGCTGGAGCCACTGTTTCTTGAGCGACAGCTACAGCTGGGGTCTCAGGAGCGGCAACAGCTGCTGCAGCATCTTGTGGAGCAGCAGCAGCGCCGGCAACAGCGCGCTGAACGGTGACAGTTGCAGCGGGTGGCCATGGATCGCCACCTGCTACTCGTGGCAGCCCCTGGCGCAGCGACACTTCTTCGCTCACAGTATCGAAGGCTGCTGACGCAGCGGCAGTATCTGACGCAGCGCCAGACGGCGCAGCATCGGCGGGCGCAGCAGCAGCGGGCGCAGCTGCAGCGGGCGCAGCTGCAGCGGGCGCAGCAGCAGCTTCAACGACGGGAGAGGCAGGAATAGCAGCGCTTGCCGGAGCCGAGACAACCGCGGCAACTGTGGCACTGCCTGCTGGCGGCCAGGGCTCACCGCCCGGGGTGCGGGGCAGCCCGCGGCGCAGCGACACCTCGGTGAGCGCTGTGCCGGCACCGCTTGCTGCGGGGGCAGCGGCTGGCTCAGCCTGTGCAACTGGCGCAGCTGCGGCAGATTCTGCCGTTGAGGCAGTGGCTGTCTCCGCTGCGGGTGCAGCTACAGCAGCGCCAACTGCAGGCGCGGCAGGCGCGATAGGTGCTGCAGCCTCAGCCGGTGCAACTGCACCTGCTGTGGCAAGTACCGCACCTGCGACATCGGGCCATGCCGGACCGCCCGGGGTGCGTGGCAGCCCCTGACGGATTCGATTAGATGAGTAAGTCGCCAATGGGCTATGCCTTCAACTTCTCAATTTCAGCGATCAGCGCTGGAACCACGGTGAATACATCTCCGACAACTCCGAAGTCTGCAACATCAAAGATTGGCGCGTCTGCGTCTTTGTTGATGGCAACAATGAACTTCGAGGTCTGCATGCCTGCCTTGTGCTGAATTGCGCCTGAGATGCCGAGCGCAATGTAGAGCTCTGGTGACACCGAGACGCCGGTCTGACCGACCTGGTAGGAATGAGGCACCCAGCCCGCATCAACAGCGGCGCGCGAAGCTCCCACCGCCGCACCCAGCGCGTCGGCGAGCTGCTCCACCAGCACAAACTGTTCCTTCGAGGCAAGGCCGCGACCGCCAGACACTACGTTCTTTGCCCCTCGCAGCTCGGGTCGGCTCCCGCCGACCTCGGCAGCTTCAACTGATGAGACTGTTGCTGCGCGTGCTGCGCCTGCGGGAACCTCGATGGTTTGTTCTGCGAGCGGCTGCGCGGCTGCTCGGGCTTCAACGGCGCCCTGACGCACGGTGATGACTGGCGCACCGTGGGTCACGGCTGCGCCGACGGTGTAGGCGCCGCCGTATACCGAGGTTGTTGCGGTGACGCCTTCTGAGTCGCGCGCAACGCCGATGGCATCGACGATCACGCCACTGCGGCTGCGTGCCGCGTAGCGAGCTGCGGCTTCGCGGCCTTCGACCGAGTGCGAAGCGAGTACAGCGTCTGGGTGTACCAGCGCTGCAGCTGCTGCGAGCGCGTTTGCGGCACCGCGGCCAAGTTCATCTGCGGCAGGTGCGCGCAGCACTGCGGCTGCGCCGAGTTCTGCTGCTTGTGCGGCGATTGCTGTGTCGTCGCTGATGACCAGGGCAACTGGGGTGCCTACTGTGGCGGCTGCACCGATCAGGCCTGCCGATGATTTTGCGAGCTGTCCTTCTGGCGTCGTGTCGAGCAGTACCAGAATCGAATCTGTGGCGAATTCCATAATCGTTCGTTCTCTCTTCAGGTTCTAGCTCAGACCAAGCGGTTTTCGGCGAGGAAGGCTGCCAGCTGCTGAGCGGCATCGCCTTCGTCGGTGATCTTGACGCCCGCGGCTCGGGCTGGGCGTTCTGCGATCTGGATCATGATGCCGCGTGATGCGGTCATATCGTCAACGTTGATGCCGAGGTCGCCTGCACTTTTCACCTCAAGTGGTTTTTTCTTAGCCGCCATAATTCCCTTGAAGTTTGGGAATCGTGCGTCTGGCAGGGCTTCAGTGATTGAGATCACTGCAGGCAGTGTGACGCTTGCTTGCATGGTTGCGTCGTCTGATGCACGGGTGCCTGAGACACTGTCTGCTGCAATGGTTACTGCTGAGAGGTTTGTAAGCGCGGGCACCTCAAGCATTTCTGAGAGCATGACTGGCAGCATGCCTGCAGAGCCGTCTGTTGACTGGTTGCCGGTGATGACGAGGTCGAAACCAGCGGCGCGCAGTTCTGCCGCGAGAGCTTCTGCGGTGAGGCCAAGGTCGGCACCGGCGAGTGCCTCGTCGGCGATGTGAACGGCCGACGCCGCACCCATTGCGAGTGCCTTTCGGACTGAAGTTGTCGCGCCCTCTGGAGCCATCGAGAGTGCGGTCACCTCGGTGCCTTCATTGGCGTCTGCGTATGCGAGTGCTACTTCGAGTGCACGCTCACCGATTTCGTCGAGCACGTTCTCTGAGGTGCTTCGCTCGGCAAGGCCGGTTTCGAGACTCAGCGTCCGATCACCGTAGGTGTCCGGCACTTCCTTGAGCAATACGACAATCTTCATGTTCCTCAGTTTTCCTCGGTTGTCGCGCGGAATGCACGGGGTGTTTGCCTGTACGATTCCGCGCGTAATTCACGTGAGTGCGCTATAGCGCAAATCTACCGCAGTTTCTGGTCGGGGAAGGGTTCTCCCCCGACCAGAACTTTTGCGTTATTTCCGGCCGGTAACAGCGCGGGCCACGATTTCGCGCATGACCTCGTTAGTTCCACCGTAGATGCGGTGCACACGTGCGTCGAGGAAGGCGCGCGCAATTGGGTACTCGGTGATGTAACCGTAGCCACCGTGCAGCTGAACACCCTGGTCGAGAATTTCCCACTCGCGCTCGGTGCTCCAGAATTTCACCTTTGCGGCTTCGTCTGCGCTGAGCTTGCCCTGGCGGTAGAGGTCCATCGCTCGGTCCACATACGCCCAGAGCACGTCTACGGTGGTGGCCATGTCTGCCAGCTTGAAACGGGTGTTCTGGAAGTCGGCAACTGGCTGACCGAAGGCTTCACGGTTGCTCGTGTACTCGAGCGTCCACTTGAGGCCGGCTTCTGATGCTGCCGCTGCTGCGACGCCAATTGACAGGCGCTCAAGTGGCAGGTTCATCATCAGTTGGATGAAGCCCATGCCTTCTTTGCCACCGATCAGGTTCTCTTCTGGAATGAACACGTCGGTGAAGGAGAGTTCTGCGGTGTCCCAGCCGTGGAAGCCCATCTTGCTGAGCTTCTTTCCGTGGTCGAAGCCCTCCATGCCGCTCTCAACGATGAGCAAGCTGAACGCATCGGGACGGTTTCCCTCGCCGGTCTTCACAAAGGTGACGACGATATCAGCGGTTTTCCCCGATGAGATGAAAGTTTTTGCTCCGTTGAGGATGTAGCCGCCCTCAACCTTTTTTGCGTTGGTGGTTACACCGCGCAGGTCGCTACCGGCTCCCGGGTCGGTCATCGCCAGCGCGCCAAGGATCTCGCCGGTCGCCATTCGTGGCAACCACTTTTCTTTCTGCGCCTGCGTGCCCATGTGTACGAGGTATGGCACGGCGAGGTCGTCTTGAATTCCAAATGCGCCGGCGAGTGAGCCGTTGCCCGAGCCGATGACCTCTTCGTTTACAACCGCACGGAAACGGTAATCCTGCAGCATACCTGCGCCACCGAATTCTTCTGGAACAGAGAGGCCAATAATGCCCTGCTCGCCGGCGGCAAGCATGGTGGCACGATCGATTTCGCCGTCAGCGTCCCACTGCTGTGCTTTTTCTGGTGTCGCGTAGCGACGCAGGAATTCCTTCACTACCTCGCGGAACGCCTCGTGGTCTTCTTCATAAATATCGCGCTGCATGATGCTTACCTTTCTTGATCGATCGGCCTGCCAGGTCGCCCGGTCTGTGTGTGGAACTGAGTGAATTTTGAATAATTGTTTGATCAGAAAATCTCACCAGCAGAGACAGTCTCTGCGAGTGAGTGCACCTTCGAGAGGTGGTGCGCTCCATAAAAGTCTGCTTCGCTGAGGCGACGCTGGTCTTCGTCAGAAATTGATTCGTGGCCGAGCACCGCGTTCGCAATAGTGACGTGCATCCAGCCGCCAATGAGCGTTGCAAGCATTTCCTGATAGGGCACGGACACTGCGTAGGCATCGCGTGGCGAATCAACGAATCCGAGGATCGCGGCGGTAGCGCGTTCGGCAGATTCCGTGGCCCGACTTACGCGCTCAACGAGTCGTGCTGCGACCGGATGTGTCGATCCAGCGAGCGTTTCAAGCTGTGCCCGAATCTCTGCGAAGACGTTCGCTGCCGTCGCACCGCTGTCGCGAAGAACTTTACGACCAACCAGGTCATTTGACTGAATCGCAGTCGTGCCCTCGTAAATCGGCAGGATTCGAGCGTCGCGGTACTGCTGGGCGATACCGGTCTCCTCGATGAAGCCCATGCCGCCGTGCACCTGAACTGCGTCAGAGGCGATCAGCACGGCTTGCTCGGTGAACCAGGACTTAAGAATCGGCACAAAGAACTCGGCGAGGGCCGCGTTGTTTCCTTCGTCCGCGCGATCGTGCACATCTCCTACCAGGACCGAGAAGGCGCGCATTGCCGAGATACGGCTCGACATCGACAGCAGCAATCGGCGCACATCTGGGTGGCCTGCGATCGGGGTGCCAGCAGGCATCCCGATCACAGCGCCCTGCAATCGGGTGTATGCGTAGTCTTGGGCGCGCTGGTAAGCGCGCTGAGAGATGCCAAGCCCCTGCACGCCAATGCCGACACGTGCTTCGTTCATCATCACGAACATGCCCATGAGACCCTGATGCAATTCGCCAACCAGGTATCCGGTTGCTTCTTCGAATTGCAGCACACAGGTTGGGCTGGCGTGGATACCAAGTTTGTGTTCAAGACCGACAGTGGTGATCGGGTTGCGGGCGCCGGGGGTCCCATCTTCGTTGAGCAAATACTTTGGCGCGACGAAGAGCGAGATTCCGCGGTGACCTGCAGGTGCGTTTTCTGTGCGCGCGAGCACCAGGTGAATGATGTTCTCGGCGACGTCGTGGTCACCCCAGGTGATAAAAATCTTCTGACCACTGATGGCCCAGCTGCCATCACCGTTATCGCGAGCCATGGTTCGTACTGCCCCAAGATCGCTGCCCGCTTCAGGTTCGGTCAGGTTCATGGTGCCGGTCCACTTACCGCTCACCATGTTGGGCAGGTAGGTGTCGCGCAGTTCTTGCGAGGCGTTTGCTTGGAGTGCTCGGATTGCGCCAAGGCTGAGCGCGGGGCAGAGCGCAAAGGCTGCGTTGGCCGAGTTCCAAAACTCGGTCAGGGCGGCTACTACTGATCCCGGCAGGCCGTCTCCACCGGCGGCCTCAGATACTGCGGCCGATACCCAACCGGCTTCGGCGAAGGATCTGTACGCCTCTTTGAATCCGTCAGGAGTGCGCACTTCGCCGTGAACAAGCTGTGCTCCCTGCAGATCGCCAACTCGATCGAGCGGCGCGAATACTTCTGCAGCGAACTCGCCGGCCGCATCAATGGCGTCTGCTGCATCTTCAGCGGTGAGCGCCCCGCCTGAGGCGCGAGCTACCAGGTCTGTGCCGAATGCTTCGCCCAGCAGAAAGCGATATTCGTCGGTCGGCGGAACATAGCTGCCTGGCTCTGCCGACGCGTGTGCGGCAAGAGTATCGATCGCCATTGTGATCTCCATCGGTCAGGGTTCTGATCAGCGGAGTCGCGAGTGCGTCCGCGTATGGCTCTCACTATATCTGGCACTCAGTCTCACTTCAAGACCCCTGTGTTTTAAGTGATTTGTTTGCCGACAAGTGCGTTAAGTGAAGATTCAATGAAACTCAGTCTCAATTCTGTGATAACTTCGGCACATGACCGCAAGTGCACCGCTAGACGACTGGGCTGCCCAAGCTCCCCAGGCGGCTGCTGTGCGCTATCTCGCCGAGCACGGCTACGAGCAGACGACCGCTAGCGCACTGGCCGATGCCATCGGCATGAGTCGAAGTACTTTTTTTCGGCGCTACGGCAGCAAAGAAGATGTGGTGTTCGCCGACCACGATCTGGCGCTCGCTAGCTTGCAGCGTCAGCTCGAATCCTCAGACGAGATTGGCTATGACGAGATTGTGCTTGGTGCGCTTGAAGTAACCAGGCTCCTCACGCGGGATCCTGCCGGCGCCAGGCTTCGGTCCGAGGTTCTGCGCAGCACGCCAGCCCTGCGCGAACGCGAGCTAGTGATCACGCATCGCTATGAGCGACTTTTTGCGGATTTTTTGCAACGAAAAGCCATTCCGGGATGCCCCGATTGGGCGCCCATTGCACTCGCGGCAGCCACCGTTGCCGTGCACAACGCAGCGCTTCGACGGTGGCTTCGCAATGACGATGCCAGGGTGTTTAGCGAACTTGAGCGCGATCTTGGTGAGCTTTCTGAGCGTTTTCGTCCGTGGTTTGGTGGCGAGCAGCGCGCTTCAAAAGTTGTTGTCGCTGCCTTTGACGCCGATGCTTCGCCGAGCGAAGTGTTGCGCGCGATTGCCGCACAGCTCGATTAGTGATCGTTGACGCTGTCGCTGCTTTCGTTTACTCTTATGTGGTCAGACCACACTCGTGTGTTTCTGATCCCCCGCAGTTCTTGTGAAAGGACACCTCAACATGGTGCAGCGCCAACTCCCCCGCCCCTCAGAGATCTTTGAACTCATGCAGTTCAAAAAGCCGGAGTTGAACGCGAAAAAGCGCCGCCTTGACGCTGCCCTCACCATCGCAGACCTGCGCACCATCGCAAAACGACGCACCCCCAAAGCCGCCTTCGACTACACCGACGGCGCGGCCGAAGCAGAACTCTCACTCACACGCGCACGGCAAGCGTTCGCCGACATCGAGTTCCACCCAGATATTTTGAAGCCTGCCGCCAACGTAGACACCAGCACAGAGATTCTTGGCGGGTCCTCGGCCATGCCATTCGGCATCGCCCCAACCGGTTTCACCCGGCTCATGCAAACCGAAGGCGAAATCGCTGGCGCAAGCGCCGCGGCCGCAGCAGGCATTCCGTTCAGCCTCTCGACACTCGGCACATCATCGATCGAAGACGTGAAACACGCAAACCCGCGCGGAAGAAACTGGTTCCAGTTGTATGTCATGCGCGATCGAAGCATCTCGTACGGCCTGGTCGAGCGCGCAGCCAAGGCCGGCTACGACACCCTGCTCTTCACCGTTGACACGCCCATCGCTGGGGCGCGTCTACGCGACAAACGCAATGGCTTCTCGATTCCGCCACAGCTCTCGGCTAGCACCATCGCGAACGCGATACCTCGGCCCTGGTGGTGGTACGACTTCCTAACCACTCCAAAACTTGAATTCGCCTCACTCAAAACCACCGGTGGCACCGTGGGCGACCTCGTAGACGCTGCGATGGATCCCACCATCTCATTCGAAGATCTCGAGATTATTCGGGAAATGTGGCCGGGCAAGCTTGTCGTAAAGGGCGTGCAAAATCTCCCCCAAGCGGTGGACCTCATCGACCGGGGCGTTGACGGCATTGTGCTCTCGAACCACGGAGGCCGACAACTCGACCGTGCACCCATCGCCTTCCACCTGCTACCCCAGGTAGTGCGCGAAGTAGGTAAAGATGCGACCGTAATGATCGACACCGGCATTATGAACGGTGCCGATATCGTTGCTTCAGTTGCGCTCGGCGCCAAGTTCACCCTGATCGGGCGCGCCTACCTCTACGGTCTCATGGCCGGTGGCCGCGAGGGCGTTGACCGGGCGATCGCGATCCTGCGTAGCGAAATCGAACGCACCATGACGCTGCTCGGTGTTTCATCGCTCGACGAGCTTGAACCGCGGCACATCACCCAATTGCAGCGGCTCACCCCGATCGCACGCGACTAGCCGCTCACAGCTCTGATGCGTTGAGCGTCTGCAAGCCACACGGCTGCAGGCGCTCAACGCATATCTTGGTCTAGAACACCCAATTCGCCCCGGCAGCAATGGGCCAGCCCCACGCCGCCGAAGCTGCGGCGAGCGCTTGAGCTGATCCCGAGACCAGACCTGCCTGAGCAAGCGCGGCAAGTGAAACGCTGCCGAGATGCGCAGCACCCAGCTCACGAATGTCTAGGCGGAGGTCGGGCTCTGCGTCGCTGCGAGAAACCTCTGCGTGCCCCCAGGCTTTGGCCCGCACCCGCCAGCGGCCGGCGTTGGCTGGCAGCCTCGTGTCAGTCACGTCAATCACCACATCAACATCTGCGGCATAGCGACGCTCACTAAGTGCTGCCTGTAGATCGAGAATTCGCAGCCAGAGATTGTCGCGATAGTTCGCGCGAGCCCGACGGGTGTCTAGCAGCAGCGAAAGAATTGGGTCATCGACGGGCAGGTGTGCGATTTCCACGGCCGTCGTGAGATCGATATCAAGCAGCGCCTCCCAGAGTCGCCTCGCAGCCGCCGGTGTGTGCGCGACCGCTTCGCGCACGTGCACAACCCCGTTGGGGCCTAGGCGATCCTCGTCGAATGTTCGCCGAAATATCGCGTAGCCGAGGGCCGCGCCGGCAGTATCACGCACAATGAGCAAACGATTCGCTTCTTTTCCGTCGCGAAACATTGGCAGATCGGCATCACGGGCCGCGCGAAGGCCCGGGGTCTCCCAGCTTGCCCATCCAGGTCGCCCAAGACCCTCGGGAAGGCGACCGTAAGCCAGGTGCAGATCAGCAATAAGGTCACCGTGCTGGGCCGCAGACCACGGCACAAATTCAAGCTGCAAATCGGCAGCCCCGGCAACCTCGCGCAATTCTGCTTTGCGTTCAATGCGCAACGAGACCTCGGCAGCTGCTGCGCCGTAGCCGAACCGACCATAGATACCTGGCTCGCTCGCGGTGAGCGCCGAAACTGATTCGCCGTGCGCAAGATCATCGGCAAAATGTGCGTCAATCATATTGCTGAGCAGACCGCGGCGGCGATGACTCGGGTGCACGCCCACCCAAGACAAAAATCCGCATTCCACTTGCGCGCCCGGCACGCCAAACGATTTCAGAGGGTACGCGCAAAACATGCCCTGAAATCCGCTGACCTGGTCGCTGCGCTCAACTGCGAAGGTACGAGACCAGTCGAGCGGTGAGGGCACGCCCATCAGTTCATCGACCGAGTGCTCAGTCGGGAATGCCCAAACGTCAAGCTCAAGCATTTCGCGGCGATCTTCTTCGTTCAGTTGACGCAGGCGATATGGGGCTTGGAAAGACATGCACTCATCCTACGAGAAGAGCTGTTTCCCCCATAAGCCCAAAAAGAAGGGCCGCTGGATCGCAAGCCCCACGCATTGGGATCGTTGCGGGCGGACGATCCAGCGAAAAATGATGCCCCTAATCAGTGAAACGCTCGTGCAGCAACTCGACCTCAGCCTCGCTGAGCCCGAGACCAGAAACGGCATAGTTGTGAGCGGTACCGTATTGCGTACGCATCTGATCCAGAGCTGCCGCGAGGTATTGCTCTTGTACTCCCAGCACTGGCAAGAGCAACTCGCGGTCAACGCCACGCGCTTGTGCCGACTGGATCATTGGCTCAAGCGCGGGCAGAAGATCGGTATTCGTCTGCAGATAATCGGCATAGATATCGTCGTCGCTGGCGCCAAGGATCGCGAGCAGAGATGCTGCCGCCCAGCCAGTGCGGTCTTTGCCAGTGGTGCAGTGGAAGAGTGCCGCGCCCTCACGTTTCGGGTCACCCAAACGCAAAAAGAACTCCCGATACGACTGATTCGCGGATGGCAGGCGAAGAAAATCTCGATATGTCTCTTCGAACAGCGCAATCGCTTGGCCCCCGGCAAGCATGGCGGCAAAAGCCTTCGGGTTCTCGCCAAATTGAGTAAGACTCGCGGCAACACTTGTCTTGCTGTCGGCGAGCACATCAAGCGAACGGTGATCGGTGCCCTCAGGCAGACGGTCAGGCGCTGCAGCAATCTCATCAGCCGTGCGCAGATCGAAGACGGTGTGCACACCAAGAGCCGCGAATGCCGGCATATCTGCCTCTGCGACCTCACTGAGCGTTGCAGAACGATAGATTGCACCGCGGGTGACTTCGCCGGCTGCTGTGGGAATACCGCCCAGATCGCGCAGATTGGGCGCGCTAACGATACCGACGCGACGCGCGTAACGATCTTCGGAATCGGTCGAGAGAGTTGTCGATTCTGTCATCTGATCCTCCTGGCTTCGCGTATGGTGCGCTTCGTGCGGACAGTGCGCCTTGTGCAGACAGTGCGCTTGGCGCGGATGGTGCGCCTGGCGCGGAGCGGGAAGCCAGATCGCACGCATGCGTCGAACGCACCCGTGCTCGCTATCTTGGCAGAGAGAGGTGAACTAAGGAAGAGCCCGCACGTGACATTTCAGCCAAGTGGGGCGAAGCTATCCAAGAAGCTCAGAGAGTTCAAGCCACCGCTCCTCAAGGGCTGCAACCTCGTCTTCAAACGCGGTAATCTTTGCCATCTCGACCCCAAGCAACTGGTAGTCGCTCTGATCAAGTTCAGCAAGACCATCGCGCGATTTCACGATATCTTTTTGCAACTTTTCCATCTTGCGTTCAACCGCAGAAAGCTCTTTTTCTGCCGCGCGCAGCTCAGCTCCAGAAAGCGCCGAAGCCGTATCCACAGTCTGACTAGCTGCGCTCGAGGTGGCCTTCGCAGCGCCCTGAGAGGTGCCAGCAGCCTTCGCGCCTTCTTGCGCTGCCCTACGTTCAAGGTACTCGTCAATACCACCGGGCAGATGCCGCAGTTTACGGTCAAGGATCGCATACTGCTGATCGGTCACTCGCTCAATAAAGTACCGGTCGTGCGACACAACGATGAGCGTGCCCGGCCACGAATCAAGCAAGTCTTCGATCGCTGCAAGAATGTCGGTGTCGAGGTCGTTGGTCGGCTCGTCAAGAATCAGCACATTTGGTTGATCCAGAAGGATCAATAGCAATTGCAACCGGCGCTTCTGTCCGCCCGAAAGATCTTTCACCGGGGTCGAAAGCTGCGCACTAGAAAAACCCATTTGCTCAAGCATCTGACCGGGAGTGAGATCTTGAGCCTTTGAGCCAGTACCAACAGTAAAACTCGTACGCAGGCGACCAATCACCACACGTACCGGCTCGTTCAGGTGCTCTTCGAGTTCATCGAGCCGCTGGGTGAGTGTTGCCACCTTCACCGTTTTGCCGCGTTTCACACGGCCGCTGGTGGGTTCGACAGCACCAGAAATCAGTCCAAGCAAAGTTGATTTTCCGGCCCCGTTCACGCCGAGAATACCGGTGCGCTCCCCCGGCGCAAGCAGCCAATCAACGTCTTCGAGCACTAAGCGGTCGCCGTATTGCACCCCCGCTTCAACCAGGTTCACAACCTCTTTGCCCAGTCGGGAAACCGCGAGTGATTTCAGCTCGGTCGCATTGCGAATCTCTGGCACATCAGCGATCAACGCATTGGCGGCATCAATACGAAACTTTGGCTTCGAAGTGCGAGCCGGTGCGCCTCGGCGCAGCCAGGCCAACTCTTTACGAGCAAGATTCTGCCGCTTCTGTTCAATCGTCGCAGCCTGGCGGTCCCGCTCGACGCGCTGCAAAATATAGGCTGCGTAGCCGCCCTCGAAAGGTTCAACAATTCGGTCGTGCACCTCCCACGTGGCGTTTGCGACTTCATCAAGAAACCAGCGATCGTGCGTCACTGCGAGCATCGCGCCTGAGTTCGCTGGCCATCGCCGCTTTAAGTGATCTGCCAACCAAGCAATCGCCTCAACGTCGAGGTGGTTTGTTGGCTCGTCAAGCGCAAGAATCTCCCAGTCGCCGACCAGCAGCCGGGCGAGCGCAACTCGGCGGCGCTGCCCGCCGCTAAGTGAATCGACCGGGGCTTCCCAATCAAGATCAGCAACGAGACCGGCGATAACGTCGCGGGCGCGGGCGTCGCTAGCCCATTCGTACTCTGGCACATCGCCGACGATGGCGTGCCCCACTGTTTCGCCGTCGTCGAAACGGTCTTCCTGATCGAGCACGCCGATGCGCGTGCCGCTGCGCACCGTGACTTTGCCGCCATCGGGGTCTCTGCGCCCAGCGAGCATCATCAGCAGGCTCGACTTACCGTCGCCATTACGCCCAACGATGCCGATACGATCGCCCTCGGCGACGCCAAGGGTCACCGAATCGAACACTACCTTGGTGGGAACTTCGAGATGCAGGCCTTCGGCCCCGAGCAGATGCGCCATAACCCTTTGAGTCTAGGTGGTGGCAGCATAAAGGCCGCCGAGCAACGCCCAGCGGCCTTCGTTGGCGAAACTAGTTGAGCCTTAAGCGCAGCAGCTTCCGCCGCAGCAGCTTCCGCCCGACTGCTCATTGTCGAGCAGGTTCAGGATCTCTGCGCTCTCTGCCGAAGCAGCAGCAGCGATGCCAGCTTCGTCGTTCAGCTTGGTGTTGTTCTCACTCATCGGTACTCCTTGATGGTTGGTTTTTGATTGTCTTAATTAGTCTTCGGGTGAGCTCTCGCCATTGCGAAAGCTCTGTACCTGCTCAAGCACATTTGCAAACGTTTCGGCCGACTGAGCGCCCGAAACCGCGTACTTTTCTTCGAAAAGGAAATAGGGAACCCCGTTCACGCCGAGCATACGCGCACGGGTGATGTCACGCTCGACCGCATCTTCAAAGGTTTCGTCGTTGTACGCATCGCGCACCTCGTCTGCGTCAAGACCGACTTCTTCACCAAGCTCAGCAAGGGTTTCGACGTCTGAAACTTGACGGCCCTCAGAGAAGTACGCCCGGAACAGGCGGTCTTGCATCTCGGCCTGCAGCCCCTGCGACTTCGCAAGGTGCAGCACGCGGTGTGCTCGGCTGGTGTTGGCGTGGCGCAGCTTATCGAAGTTGAACTCAATTCCCTCAAGCTCAGCCATCTTGGTCATCTGTTCGAGCATCTGCTCAACCTGCTCGCGGGGCATGCCCTTGTGCTTGGTCAGAAAATCGATTTCGCTGCCCTCGTAGTTATCGGGGGTATCGGGCGCCAGCTCGAAGCTGTGGCTCTCTACTTCGATGTCAATCTCAGGGTTCTGGCGGGTGAACTCGGCGACGCCAGCCTCAAAGCGGCGCTTTCCGATGTAGCACCATGGGCAGGCAATGTCGCTCCAAATGTCGACGCGGAGGGTGTCATTCATATTGGCTACAGCGTATCGCGCCGAGAAGATATTCCCTGAAATTCACAGCTATGCCAGAGTTGATACGAAAAGTCACACACACGGGGGTGAATTGTTTATGGCTCAGCAATCAGACGCTCGGTTCTCGACATGGGAAAAACCGTTGAGGATTCTTGCCGCAACATTCACAGCAGCTCTCGGTATTGCGCTCATTGTGGTGCCGTTGTCAACACAACAAACCACCGTGTGCATCGGTATTGGCCTGATCATCGTTGGTTTCACGCTCGTGCTAGAACCGGGCCAACATGACCCCGACGTGCACAGTGTCGGCAGCTTCATTCTCACCAGATTCGGTCGCGCAGTTGGCGCCGCGATGGTCGCTTTCGGCCTGCTGCTCACTTTCTGGCCCGACGCTGGCGCACCCTGGCTCGCCGCAATGGTGGCGCTCTCACTGATCTTGCACGGTATAGCTTCCGCAATTCTCACGTTTCGCGGGGACGCCGACAACCGGGTGGCCGGGCTATTGATCGCGCTTGCCGGTATTGCACTCGGCTTCCTCGCGTTTTCCTGGCCGGTGCTCACGATCGCCATATTCAAACTGGCCGTCGGCGCGTGGTTCATATTCACCGGATTGCGCGCACTTTTTTTGCTCTGGCGAAACCAGCGATCGGAACGAGCAGCCACAACGAACACTTCTCTTTCACGCGTCAGCCGTTGGGCTCGCACCATTGGCGCGGCACTTGCGCTTGTGCTCGCGGTCGGCGCAAGCTGGGGCAGCGCACAAATTCTCGGCGGCACTCCCCTACCAACTCCCGACGATTTTTATCTCGCGCCGGATCAACTCCCAACCTCTCCCGGACAACTCATTCGCACGGAACCGCTCAGCACGGGCGTACCAAGCGGAGCGCAGGCATGGAAGATGCTGTACACGACGACCCTGCCAGATGGTTCGGCTGGAGTTTCGAGCGGCACGATCCTCGCCCCTGCCAATCGTGATGGTCAAGAGCTGCCGTTGCTGACGGTCTCGCACGGCACCACCGGGGTGATCGATGGCTGTGCGCCTTCGCTCAGCGCCACACCATTCGCCGACGGTGCGGGCACGGCCATGCAGCAGATGGTGACTGAGCACGGTTGGGTCGCCGTCACCTCGGACTACAGCGGTATGGGAACGACCGGCACCGCTGCCTACCTCGTCGGCGAAGCAGAAGCCCGCAACGTGCTCGACGCGTCACGTGCCGCCCGACAGTTCGAAGAACTCTCCATCAGCAGCGCGACCGTCATTTGGGGGCACTCTCAAGGCGGTCAAGGCTCACTCTGGACAGCACAACGCTCCGCTGACTACGCGCCAGAACTCACGATTCTCGGCACCGCTGCGTTCGCCCCAGCCGCTGACCTTTACGGCCTAGCTGACGCAGACAAAAACAATGCTGCCGGCAAAACCGTCTCGGCTTACATCGCCTACACCTGGAATCAGCTCTACCCTGAACTCAACCTTGAGGCACAGCTCACCCCTGGGTCGCAGGGGCCAGTGCAGCGCATTTCACAGCTCTGTTTCAACGGCAGCGATGCAATCGCGGCGATTCTACGCGGCACTCAGGTGCCGAACCAGATCTTCCCCGACAGCATGCTCGCAGGCGACTTTGGCAAGAAACTAAAAGACCAGACCCCGGTGGGCCCGTTCCCAGCTCCCGTGCTGGTTGCGCAGGGGCTCGCTGATCCGCTGGTGCTGCCTTCGATGCAGCAGAAATGGGTGAATGAACGCTGCGATGCCGGTGAAGTGATCGACTATCGCACTTTCGAAGGACTCAGCCACGTGAGTCTTGTCGCGGCAGATTCACCACTCACCCCGCAAATCGTTGAGTGGACACTTGACCGTTGGCGGGGCGACCCGGCAGCGAAGCAATGCAGCAGCAAAAGCTACCCCAGCACCAAGAGTACCGGGGCCGAACAGTAGGAACTAGTCTTTGACCACCGCGCGCGCAATGGCCAAGAACTGGTGAATATCGAGCTGTTCTGCTCGCAACGTTGGATCGATGCCCGCTACCGCAATGGCCTCGCTGGCGGCCTCAGCGCTCGTCGGAATACCCAAAACGCCCTGCAACGATTGACGCAGCATTTTTCGTCGACCGGCGAAGGCAGCGTTCACAAGTTCAAAGGTGGCAATACGCTCTGGCTCGGTACCGAGTGATTCTTCTCTGCGTTTGAAAGCAACAAGATTCGAGTCGACGCCTGGCACTGGCCAGAAAATCTTACGGCTCACAGTGCCTGCGATATGCCAATCGCCGTACCAGGCAGCCTTGGCACTAGGCGATCCATATTCTTTTGACCCCGGACCAGCGGCAATGCGGTGACCTACCTCGGCCTGCACCATCACCAAACCAGAACGCAGTCCAGGCAACAGCTCAAGCAGATGCATCAGAATTGGCACCGACACGTTATACGGCAGATTCGCCACAAGCACCTGCGGCATCAACCAGGTGTCTGGGTCCATCAGCTGACCGAGAGTGACGTCAAGTGCATCAGAGCGCACCACGCGCAGCCGACCTTCTGCGGCGGCGTCAGGCTGCATCACTGCGAGAGTGTTTGGCAACTCAGCAGCAAGTCGGTGGTCAATCTCGACTGCGGTGACCTGCGCTCCCGCTTCGGTGAGCCCAAAAGTGAGCGAGCCTAAGCCCGGGCCCACCTCCACCACGCGGTCGCCAGCTTCGACTCCGGCAAGGCGCACGATCTTGCGCACCGTGTTCGGGTCGATCACAAAGTTCTGGCCGAGTTTTTTCGTCGGCGTAACGTCGAGGCGTTCGGCTAGTTCACGCACCTCGTTTGGTCCGAGCAATGCCATGGTTATGCCTCCTCACCAGGCAGCGCCCACGAACCATAGACTCGCTCAGTGTTTGCATTCAGTCGCGCGCACAATTCATCAAGTGGTACTGCCAGGTGCTCAGCCATGCGGCGAACGGTATGTGGCATCAAATACGGCGCGTTTGGCCTGCCCCGGAACGGTTCGGGCGTCAAAAACGGCGCGTCTGTTTCGATGAGCACAAGTTCGGGCTTTGCCACAGCCAGCGCATCGCGAAGGCTCTGCGCGTTCTTGAACGTTGAGGTGCCAGAGAACGACATGTACCATCCATTGTCGTTGCAGATTTCTGCGAGTTCCGCATCACCCGAAAAGCAGTGAAACACTGTTCGTTCGGGTGCGCCAACTCGTTTCAGCGTGGCAACAACGGCCTCGTGCGCGTCTCGATCGTGAATCTGAAGCGCAAGACCATTGCCCTTGGCAATGTCGATGTGCGCTTCGAACGATTCGATCTGGGCATCGCGCCCGTCTTCTCCGGTACGGAAAAAGTCGAGACCGGTTTCACCGACTGCGCGCACTCTGGGCTGTGAGGCCAGTCGAGAAATCTCTGAGAGGTGTGCCGTCAGAAGCCCCTGAGCAAAGAGCTTTGGAGCCTCATTCGGGTGCAGCGCAACTGCCGCCAGCACGCGAGGATCACTCGCAGCCATTTCGGCGCTCCAGCGGCTGGTCTCAAGATCTGTGCCTACCTGTACGACACCGGCGACGCCCACTTGTTCGGCACGATCAAGCGAATCAAGCGGATCAAGCACCTCTAGCCCATCTTCAAACTCAAGATGGGTGTGGTTGTCGTAGACCGGAATTGGCAACGGCTCTGGCACCGGCGGCCTAGTCAAGTCCCGTGAGCTCTTGGCAGCGCCCTCCTGGCTCGCAGAAGGACGCTTGCGTAGACCACCGGCTGGTGAATCAGCAGACATTTATTTGCTCTCTGCGTCGGTTTCAATACGCGGGAACAGCACAGCGAGCGGTTGCTGTGGGGTGCCAGCGGGCAGACGGCCCCAGGTTCCTGCGTCGCGCAATGGCTGCTCATCGAGCGCGCCAATCGCCTCGTCAGCGCCCAGTGCTGCCCAGAGCTTTGCGGTTGCCTCAGGCACAACCGGGTGCAGCAGCTCGGCGAGGGCACGCAGACCCTCAGTTGCTGTCGCGAGCACGGTGCCAAGGCGCGGCTTCTGCTCTTCGCTCTTGGCGAGCACCCAAGGCTCCTGCTCGGTGATGTAGCCGTTGAGAGCGTCAACCAGCTGCCAAATCTCAGCGATCGCCTCGTGAATTGCGAAGCGTTCGATGTGGGTATCGGCAGCAGAAGTCACCTTAAGTGCCAGCTCCCGGATCGCCTGATCTGCAGCAGTCTCTTCTGCTGCCGCTGGCTGCACACTGCCAAAGTACTTCGCGTTCATCGCGAGAACGCGGCTGGCGAGGTTACCGAAACCGTTTGCAAGTTCGGCCTGGTATCGAGCGGCGAGGTCTTCCCAACTGAACGAACCGTCTTGCCCGAAGCTAATTGCGCGCATGAAGTAGTAGCGGAACGCGTCGCTGCCAAAGGTATCGGTGATCTCGTTTGGCGCGATTCCGGTGAGCTTCGACTTTGACATTTTTTCGCCGCCAACAAGCAGCCAGCCGTGTGCGAACACATGCTCAGGCACTGGCAGACCGGCAGCCATCAACATTGCCGGCCAGATCACTGCGTGGAACCGCAGAATGTCTTTGCCAACGATATGCGTGGCTGGCCAACGTCGCGCGAACTGCTCGTCGTTTGAGCCGTATCCGGTTGCGGTGACATAGTTGAGCAGCGCATCGAACCAAACATAGGTGACATGCGAGCTATCCCAAGGGATCGGAATGCCCCAGTCAAATGAGGTGCGCGAAATAGAAAGATCTTCAAGCCCCTGCTGCACAAAGGCAATAACCTCGTTGCGCGCGCTTGCTGGCTGCACAAAATCTGGACGCTCTTCGTAGAGCGCCAGCAGGCGGTCTTGGAAAGCGCTCATCTTGAAGAAGTAGTTCTTCTCTTGAAGCAGTTCGAGCGGTTTCGAGTGGATCGCGCAAACTTTTTCACCTTCGAAGGCGCCGGTGCCATCGACGATTTCACTCTTCGGCTTGAACTCTTCGCAGCCCACGCAGTACAGCGCCTCAAATTCGCCCGCGTAAACGTGACCGTCGTCATAAAGCTTCTGCAGGAACTTTGCTACGCCTTCTTCGTGGCGAGCATCAGTGGTGCGAATGAAGTCGTCGTTTGAGATGTTGATGGTGTTGAGCAGTGGTCGCCACGCGCTCTCTACCAAGCGGTCAGCCCACTCTTTCGGTGCAACACCATTTGCGGTTGCGGTACGCAGGATCTTCTGACCATGCTCATCGGTACCGGTCAGGAACCAAGTGTCATCGCCCGATTGGCGGTGCCAACGCGCGAGCACATCTGTGGCCACCTCGGTGTAGGCGTGGCCGATGTGCGGGGCATCGTTAACGTAGAAAATCGGGGTGGTAATGAAGAACGACTTGTTCTCAGAGCTTTCGGGCATGATTACCATTCTACGAGGTTGCACCGACACACGTGACCTTGTTACACCCCAGGCGAGGAAGCAATCACGATCCGTGGCTCGTGCGTCACCGGGAAATTCACTGAGTTTGCAATAAAGCAATTCTCATAGGCGTCCTTGTGCGCCGCGAGCGCCGCATCGACCATTGACTCATCAGCGACGGTCACCACCGGACGAAGCACAACTGAGGTGAAGTGGCCTCCCATGCCCTGCTGCGCCATGGTTCCCTCAGCGATATCGGTGTACGCCGTAACAACCACGCCTGCGCGCACTGCCATGTGCAGGTACGAGAGCATATGGCACTGCGACAGTGCAGCTACCAGCATGTCTTCAGGATTCCAGCGTTCAGCGTTCCCGTGAAAAGTCTTGTCAGCCGAAGCCGCGATCTCATGAGCCTTGCCCTCTGCCCGCACGACAAGTTCTCGCCCGTACTCTCGGTAGCCGCTTGTGCCGCTCCCCCGGTTTCCAAGCCATTCGATTTCTACTGTGTAGTGGTGCGCATCGCTCATACCCTCACCCTAACAAGCTCAGTCGATCGCAAAAAGCCTCACTTGGCGTGACGGCAATGTGCGCGTGTGCGCGGCTCGGGGCTAGGCTTAGCCTATGAGCACAGACAGCCACATTGACGTGTCCGAAATCCCCCAGGAACCACTTCTTCTGACAGAGATTCCTGGCCCCCGTAGCCGCGAGTTGCACGCCAGGCGACAGGCTGTTGTGCCACCCGGGGTGCACAGCGTTATGCCGCTCTATATCGAGCGAGCACACGGCTCGATCCTGGTTGATGTTGATGGCAACCGCATCGTCGATGTTTGCGGCGGCATCGGTGTCACCACTATTGGCCACACCGACGAGGCTGTTGTCGCGGCCGCCCGCGAGCAGATGGGCCGAGTCACGCACACCCTGTTCACGATGACACCATACGAGTCGTACGTTGAGGTGGCAGAGCTGCTTGCCAAGTACTTCCCGGGTGAGGGCCAGGCAAAAACTCTGCTGATGAACTCAGGTGCTGAAGCCGTCGAGAACGGCGTGAAGATTGCGCGCAAGTTCACAGGCCGCCCAGGCGTCGCAGTACTTGAGCATGCCTATCACGGCCGCACCATGCTCACCAGCAGCATGAACTTCAAGGGTGCACCATACGCCGCAGGATACGGCCCCCGCGCCGGCGACATCTACAAGGCACCAAACTCATACCCGCTGCGTGATGGACTGAGCGGCCTCGAGGCTGCGGCTCGCACAATCGCCTACCTTGAAAAGACTGCAGGCGCAGAAGATCTTGCTTGCCTCGTCGTCGAGCCGGTGCAGGGCGAGGGTGGCTTCATCGTGCCAGCAGACGGCTACCTCCCAGCGCTTGCTGAGTGGTGCCGCGCAAACGGCATTGTGTTCATCTCGGATGAGGTGCAGGCTGGCCTTGCTCGCACTGGAACCATGTTTGCAATCGAACAGTTTGGTGTGCAGCCGGACATCGTTCTAACCGCAAAGGGCATTGCTGGCGGCATGCCGCTAGCTGGGATCACCGGCCGTGCCGAGATCATGGACAGCTCACAGCCCGGCGGCCTCGGCGGTACATTCGGTGGCAACCCAGTTTCATGTGCTGCTGCCGTCGCGGTCTTCAACCAGATCGAGAACGATCAGTTGCTCGCCCGCGCCAAGCACATTGAAGACGTATTCAAGGGGGCGCTTACCGACCTCGCCGCCAAGCACGAGGCGATTGCTGACGTGCGTGGCCTCGGCGCAATGCTCGCGATCGAGATCGTGAAGCCTGGCACGCTCGATCACGATGCCGCGCTCGTGCAGCGCGTAATCGACCGCGCAGCGCAGCAGGGCGTGCTGCTGCTGAGTGCCGGCGCCTACGGCAATGCAATTCGATTCTTGCCTTCGCTGCAGTTCACCGACGAGTTGATTGCGCTTGTGGTTCGCGTGCTTGATGAGGCTTTCGCTGCCGAAGCAGCCTAATTCGCAAACACAGAAGAGGTGTCGCTCCGAATTACTGGAGCGACACCTCTTTTGTTGCAGTAACGCAAAAACTAGATCGTCTGCACCTCAACGGTGTCGCGAGCATCGCCAACAGCGTGCACATCGATTACCAGTACGGTGACGTTATCCCGCCCCAGGTTGCCAAGTGAAGCAGAGACAAGATTCTCTGCTGCGTCTTTTGCAGTCTTCGATTCAGTGAGGTAGTGCTTGATTCCTACGTCAGTGAGTTCTTTGGTGAGCCCGTCCGAGCACACCAGAAGGCGCTGCCCTGGGATGAGTGCGAGCCTGCCGTAGTCGGCCACCGGATCTTCGCCGAGCCCCACCGCGCGAGTAATCACGTTCGCGTGTGGGTGTACTTCGGCTTCTTCAGGGGTAATCTGACCAGTATCCACCAGGTGCTGCACAACGGAGTGGTCGACGGTGAGCTGACTCAATGCGCCTTTGTACAGCTGGTACACCCGAGAGTCACCAATGTTGAAGACAGTCCAGCTTGGCTCATCAATATCGCTACCGAGGATCAACCCAGTCACAGTGGTTCCGGTGCCCTGGTCGGTTTCACCGACGTTGAGTTCGATGTCGTCGATCGCATCGTCGAGAGCCGACTCAAAATCGTCGTGAGTCACGGCGTCTCGTCCACCGAGTTCAGCGAGCCTACGAACTACTGCTTCAGAAGCGATCTCACCCGCAGCGTGACCGCCCATGCCGTCAGCTACCGCGAAGATCGGAGGGATCGCGACGTAGCTGTCCTGGTTCACCTCGCGGCGCAGACCAACGTCGGTCATCCCATGCCAAGAGAGCTCAGCTTCGATGTGGGAGCCCACACCAGTGGGCACACGACGCCGCACTGCATTCTCACCACGCACAGTCACAAGGACCCCCTAGATTCACGGTTTAAGACTAACGTGCTGCATGCCTGGAAACACCAAGCGCAATAGAAATATTGATCTGTCATCGACGGACTACCCGGCAGTCTTCGTTGGAGCGCCGAGCTCGGTGACCAGTGTGATCGTCTGATCCGATTCCGAAAAGCTTGCCTCGAGTGATTGGCTGGCGGCCCAAGACAGCAGGTCCTGCGGCCCAGAAATCTGAGCATCGCTCTCGGCGAGGCGGCGAACGAGGTCGCCCTTTGCTGCCTTATTGAAGTGGTTGAGAGCACGCACTTCACCGTCTGGGCTACGCTGCGCAACATGCAACCAGGCCCCCGCTCCGGCAGGCAATGGCGCCAGGGCAACATAGTCCTTTGATCGCAGATCAAGAATCCATTCAAAAGATTCCCAGTCGATCCCCTGATGCGCGCTCGACCATGAGCGCTTTAGTGGGTGGCTAAGGCTCGGCAAGCGAGATGACCCAGATAACCGGTAGGCGGGAATGAGGTCTCCTGCACGCACCAAACCGAAAAGAGCTGATTGCACCGAGACATGTTCTGCGAGCCATTTGCGCGAACTCTCACCGAGGCTTGCCGCGTCGAGCGCGTCGTAGAGCACGCCGGTATAACGATCGATGGCAGGCATCGCACCACTGGAATCCAGGGCAAGATTGTGCAGCAATTCGTCGCGGTTCTTCACGCCAAGCTTGAGCGCCTTTACGGCTGCTTCTGTGTCGGTAGAGAGCGCCACAAGCGCCTCACGAATGTCCTGCCGAGTTTCACCGAGCGCATCATTGTGCGCCAGATCCACCGCAGAAAAAATGCTGCCGCCCCCGGAACGTTTCGTTTCCGAGGGCGGCAGCAGAATGTGCATGATAAGTGTGCTGGAGCGGCGCGAAACCGCACCAGCTACGAGCTACGCGACGAGCGCAGCCTTACTTGCAACGATGGTAACGGTGTCATGGTCGACCGAGAGGAACCCGTCCTCAGCATCAACCACGATCTTCCCACCGTCAGCGGCGGTTACGCGAACCTCACCGCTGGCCAAAAGGGCCAGCAGCGGCTCGTGACCGCCGAGAATACCGATCTCGCCTTCGACAGTCTTCGCGACGACCTGGTTGGCTTCGCCACTCCAGATCTCCGTGTGTGCCGAGACGACGCTGACCTTGAGAGCCATGGATTAAGCCAGATCCTTCTGCATCTTGGCCCAGTTCTCCTCGACATCGCTGATCGCGCCGACGTTGAAGAACGCCTGCTCTGCAACGTGGTCGAACTCGCCCTTGGCGATAGCGTCGAATGACTCGATCGTGTCCTTGAGTGGAACGGTCGAACCCTCAACACCGGTGAACTTCTTCGCCATGTAGGTGTTCTGCGAGAGGAACTGCTGGATGCGACGTGCGCGTGCAACAGTGATCTTGTCTTCTTCAGAGAGCTCGTCGACACCGAGGATGGCGATGATTTCCTGGAGTTCCTTGTTCTTCTGCAGGATCTGCTTGACGGTGGTCGCCACGCGGTAGTGATCTGCACCCAAGTAACGTGGGTCGAGAATACGCGAGGTCGAGGTCAGCGGATCAACAGCTGGGTACAGACCCTTCGAAGCGATTTCACGAGAAAGCTCGGTGGTCGCGTCGAGGTGGGCAAACGTGGTTGCCGGTGCGGGGTCGGTGTAGTCATCGGCTGGCACGTAGATCGCCTGCAGCGAGGTGATCGAGTGACCGCGGGTCGAGGTAATGCGCTCCTGGAGCACACCCATCTCGTCAGCCAGGTTTGGCTGGTAGCCCACTGCTGAAGGCATACGGCCGAGCAGGGTCGAAACCTCTGAACCAGCCTGGGTGAAGCGGAAGATGTTGTCGATGAAGAGCAGAACGTCCTGCTTCTGCACGTCACGGAAGTACTCAGCCATGGTCAGAGCCGAGAGCGCAACGCGAAGACGCGTTCCTGGAGGCTCATCCATCTGGCCGAAGACGAGGGCGGTCTTGTCGAAGACGCCTGCTTCTTCCATCTCGTGGATCAGGTCATTACCCTCACGGGTACGCTCACCAACACCGGCGAACACCGACACACCACCGTGATCCTGCGCAACACGCTGGATCATCTCCTGGATGAGGACGGTCTTGCCAACACCAGCACCACCGAACAGACCAATCTTTCCACCCTGAACGTAAGGAGTCAGGAGGTCGATGACCTTGATGCCGGTTTCGAAGAGCTGAGTCTTCGACTCAAGCTGATCGAAGGCTGGTGGGGTGCGGTGGATGCTCCAACGCTCGGTTGCCTCGAAGGTGCCGCCGTCAGGCAGGTTCAGCACGTTACCAGTAACGTCGAACACCTTACCCTTGGTGACGTCACCAACTGGCACCATGATTGGGTTGCCGGTGTCGGTAACTTCCTGGCCACGGACGAGACCGTCAGTAGGCTTCAGGGCAATTGCACGAACCAGGTTGTCACCGAGGTGCTGAGCAACCTCAAGCACGAGGGTGAATGCCTCTGACTCCTCGCCAAAGTCAACGCGGGTCTCGAGTGCGTTGTACACTGCGGGAATCGCGTCATGCGGGAACTCAATGTCGACGACTGGGCCAGTGACGCGGGCGATACGCCCGACCGTCTGAGTGACCTCTGCGGTTTCGGTCATGTTTCTCTCTCTTCGTACTGGGATTAGCCGGACAGCGCGTCGGCGCCGCCCACAATCTCGGAAATCTGCTGGGTGATCTCAGCCTGGCGCGCGTTGTTCGCAAGGCGGGTGTAGTCGCGGATGAGGGCGTCAGCGTTGTCGCTAGCCGACTTCATCGCCTTCTGCGTAGCAGCGTGCTTTGCGGCTGCCGACTCGAGCATCGCATTGAAAATGCGTGACTCAATGTAGTCGGGAAGCAACTTGTCAAGCACAACCTCGGCTTCAGGCTCGAACTCGTACAGCGCCTCTGCTTGGTCGCTGGCGTCTGCAACACCCTCGACGATCTGCAGTGGCAGCAGACGAGTCACCTGAGGCACCTGGCTGACCATGCTGATCAGGCGGTTGTACACGAGGTGAATCTCTTGTACGCCGCCCTCAGCTACCGGACGCACGAATGCTTCGATGAGCGAGTCGCTTACTTCCTTGGCAGTTTCGAACACTGGGTTTTCAGTGTCGCCCATCCATGTGCGCTCTGAAGCGCGGCGGCGGAACGAGAAGTAACCCTGTGCCTTGCGGCCTATGAGGTAGTAAGAGATCTCCTTGCCCTCGCTGCGCAGCAGCTCGGTGAGCTCTTCAGCCTCGCGCAGAACCTGCGAGTTGAAGGCACCTGCGAGACCACGGTCTGAGGTGAAGATAACTACGGCTGCGCGCTCGACCTTTTCGGCCTCGGTGAGCAGCGGGTGATCGGTCTTCGAGTGAACGGCGACGGCCGAAACTGCGCGGGTGATCGCATTCGCGTAGGGGGTCGATGCCTCGACGCGTGCCTTCGCCTTTTGAATGCGAGACGCTGCGATCAGCTCCATCGCACGGGTGATCTTCTTGGTCGTCTGGGCAGAACGAATTTTCTGCCGGTAGACCCGAAGTTGCGCTCCCATGTCTCTCCTGTATCGGTTGAGCTAGCTGAGTGAAGAAGTTTTCAGTGGGAGGGAGCGCTGGGCTCCCTCCCCGCCGAAATTACTTCTTTACGACCAGCTGCTCCTGCTGAATCTCGGCCTCGTCGAGAGCCGCGAACTGCTCGGAGAGAGCCTGACCCGAAGCGGTACGGAATACCAGCTTGAAGTCAGCGACGCTCTTCTCGAGGGTTGCGACGGTCTCGTCGTCGAGCACGTTGGTCTCACGCAGAGTGGTGAGAGCCGACGTGTTGTTGGCTACGTAGTCAAGGAACTCGCGCTCGAAGCGGAGAATGTCCTCAACTGGAACCTCGTCGAGGTGGCCCTTGGTGCCAGCCCAGATCGATACGGTCTGATCCTCAACCGGGTACGGAGTGTACTGAGGCTGCTTCAGCAGCTCGGTGAGGCGTGCGCCACGCTCAAGCTGCTTACGGCTTGCTGCGTCGAGGTCCGATGCGAACATCGCGAATGCCTCAAGTGCACGGTACTGAGCGAGCTCGAGCTTCAAGGTACCCGAGACCTTCTTGATCGACTTCACCTGAGCGTCGCCACCAACGCGTGACACCGAGATGCCCACGTCAACAGCTGGACGCTGGTTAGCGTTGAAGAGGTCCGACTGGAGGAAGATCTGGCCGTCGGTGATCGAAATCACGTTGGTCGGGATGTATGCCGAGACGTCATTTGCCTTGGTCTCAATGATTGGAAGACCAGTCATCGAACCTGCACCGAGCTCATCGCTCAGCTTTGCACAACGCTCGAGCAGACGCGAGTGCAAGTAGAAGACGTCGCCTGGGTATGCCTCGCGCCCTGGTGGGCGACGCAGCAGCAGCGAAACGGCGCGGTAAGCCTCAGCCTGCTTCGACAGATCATCAAAAATGATCAGAACGTGCTTGCTGTTGTACATCCAGTGCTGGCCGATAGCCGAGCCGGTGTACGGTGCGAGGTACTTGAAGCCCGCTGGGTCAGATGCAGGAGAAGCAACAATGGTGGTGTACTCCATTGCTCCAGCCTCTTCGAGCGCACCCTTCACCGAAGCGATGGTCGAGCCCTTCTGGCCGATAGCAACGTAGATGCAACGCACCTGCTTGCTGATGTCGCCTGATTCCCAGTTTGCCTTCTGGTTGATGATGGTGTCGATCGCGATAGCGGTCTTGCCGGTCTGGCGGTCGCCAATGATGAGCTGACGCTGGCCACGGCCAACTGGGATCATCGCGTCGATAGCCTTCATGCCGGTCTGCAGCGGCTCGTGAACCGACTTACGCTGCATAACGCCAGGCGCCTGGAGCTCGAGTGCACGACGGCCCTCTACGCCAGTGATTTCGCCAAGACCATCGATTGGGTTGCCGAGTGGATCAACGACGCGGCCGAGGTAGCCCTCGCCCACTGGAACCGACAGGACCTCGCCAGTGCGGGTGACCTGCTGGCCCTCTTCGATGCCGGTGAACTCACCGAGCACAACGACGCCGATCTCGTTCTCTTCAAGGTTCTGAGCGAGGCCCAGGGTGCCGTCAGCAAAGCGGACGAGCTCGTTTGCCATAACGCCGGGAAGACCAGCAACGTGCGCAATGCCGTCTGCTGCGTCGACAACAGTGCCGACCTCAGTCTTCTCCGCCTTCTTGGGCTCGTAAGAGGCCGCGAAGTCCTTCAGCGCATCGCGAATCTCATCGGGGCTGATGGTGAGTTCTGCCATTTCGTTCTCTCTTGTTCTCGTCCGAGGCAGCGCCCCGGGCCTAAAGTCGCTAACCTGCGAGCTGCAGGCGAAGATCGTCGAGACGTGAGCGGACGCTGCCGTCGATCACGTCGTCACCGATTTGGATGCGAACACCGCCGACCAGTGAAGGGTCGACGACAGTGGTCACGCGCACCGGTCGCCCGGCGTTCTTCTCGAGCAGGGTCGAGATACGGCCCTGCTGCGCCTCGTTCAGAGGCGAAGCCACGGTTACAGTTGCGAGTTCAGTGCCACCCTGATCGGCTGCCACTCGTGCGCTCTCACGGAGTGCAGCGCTAACGCGACGCCCGCGTGGGTTTGCAACGAGATGACGAACCACGCCAGTAGCTGCTGCCGAGAGCTTGCCCTTGAAGAGGCGCTCTACGAGCTGCACCTTGGCCTGAGTGTCACCGAGCTTGCTGCCAAGCACCAGTTCCAGCTCGTGGCTGCTATCGATCGCGGCAGCGGCTGAAAGCAGCTCGTCGGCAAGGGTTGGCTCGGTCGCGGCTTCAGCCCGCAAACCGAGTTCTTCGATGCCTTCCACGAGCTCAGCTGGGTTTGACCACGCCTGTGCAACAGCTGCATTGAGCACGGTACGTGCTCCCGCAGAGATTGATGCAAAGAGGCGGTCAACGAGCTGTGCCTTAGCTGCGCTCTCGGTTGAGCTATCCGCCAGAGCAGCAAGCAGAGCCGACGAAGAGTCGATCTGTGCTGATGCAGCGAGCAGCTCGGCACCAGCGCTCTTACCGAGCCTGCCGCCGAGCGCTTCTTTAGCTACTGCCAGCGCCTCGCGTGACGCACTGCCCATTAGTTTGCTGCCTTCTCTGACGCTTCGAGCTCTGCGAGGAAGCGATCAACCATAGCCGATGCCTTCGCATCGTCTGTGAGCTGTTCGCCGACCACGCCCGAAGCCAGGTCGATCGCGAGCGAGCCGACCTCCTTGCGGAGTGAAACAACAGCGCTCTGGCGCTCAGCCTCGATCTGGGTCTGAGCGGTCTGGGCGATACGAGCTGCTTCTGCAGTTGCATCGTCCTTTGCCTTCGCAACGATCTTGGTAGCGTCGTTACGAGCAGCATCGCGGATCTCGCCAGCTTCCTGGCGTGCACCTGCGAGCTGAGCAGTGTACTCCTGCAGAGCAGCCTCGGCCTTAGCCTGAGCTTCGTCTGCCTTGGCGATATTTCCTTCGATCGCAGCTGCTCGCTCGTCAAGCATCTTCTGCAGCTTAGGCAAGAAGACCTTCCAGAACGCGATCAGAAGGATAGCGAAGACTACCGCCGACCAAACGATGTCGTAGGTCTCTGGGAGCAGCGGGTTTTTGTCGGCCGCGTCCGCAGCAGCGACAACGATGGGGTTAATCATCGCTGCCTCCTCTCAAGTCAGTTGCGGTAATGGGATTTAGTAGCCGAACATGTAGGCAGTACCGATGCCCACGAATGCGAGGGCCTCGGTGAATGCGATACCGATCCACATCAGAACCTGCAGACGGCCGGCGAGCTCTGGCTGGCGAGCAACGCCTTCGATGGTCTTGCCAACTACGATGCCCACGCCAATGGCGGGACCGATTGCAGCGAGGCCGTAACCGACGGTGGCGATGCTTCCTGAAACTTCAGCGAGAACAGACACGGTATGTGTTTCCTTCCGTTGTGAGCTCGGCGGTCGCCGAGCCCTGTTTTGGTTTTAGTGCTCTTCAGCCAGCGCGAGCTGGATGTATACAGCAGTGAGCAGAGTAAAGACGTAGGCCTGCAGCACGGCGACGAGAAGCTCGAACAGCGTGAAGGCGAAACCGAATGCGAAGGTGAAGACACCGAGCACTGGGAAGAATCCGCCTGCGTACAGGATGAAGAAGTTGGTAGCCGAGAAGAACAGCACCAGCAGCATGTGGCCAACCATCAGGTTCATCAGGAGACGCAGGGTGAGCGTTACCGGACGAATAATGAAGGTCGAGATGAACTCGATTGGCGTCACGATGAGGTAGATCGGCTTTGGTACGCCTGCTGGGAAGAGCGAGTTCTTGAAGAAGTTCTTCGGGCTCTTCTTGATGCCTGCGTAGATGAAGGTGACGTACGAGACCACCGCAAGAACAAGCGGGGTTCCGATCACCGCCGTGCCGGCAATGTTGATGCCTGGCACGATGCCCGTGATGTTAAACGCGAGGATCATAAAGAACATTGCGGAAAGGATCGGAAGGAAGCGTTTTCCGTCTACCTTGCCGAGCAGATCTTCTGCAATGTTCACGCGAACGAAGTCAGCTGCCATTTCGGTCAGCGACTGGCCGCGGGTTGGGATCACGCGAAGCTTGCGAGTGCCGAGCCAGAACAGCAGCAGCACGAGCAGAGCCATGACCACGCGAATGATCATGATTCGGTTCATCGCAAAAGGTGTGCCTTCGAAAAGCACAATCTCAGGGAAGAACTCCGAAATTGACGGCGGATGGAATTCGCCGCCCTCCGCAGCAAAAAACACGGGGGTCACGAGTTGCACAGCGTTAGAAAACAGCGCCATTCTCCTGATTCGGGTGCAAGCTGGGCTTGCACGGCGTCGAACGATAGTCGCGCCCCCACGCATGCGGAATCGCCGTGCGATCCGGCGGGGAACGTATTGATGCTATCAAGAAGTTCGCTTGAGACGAAACTGAAATGCATCTTTGTTGAATTTATCTGATGTTTAGAGTATTTGTTTAGACACCTGGGGCGTCGACATATGGTACTCGGCTCTTGAGCACCACAAATGCGTCGATTGCGAGCGAGACAATCACACCCGCAACCAAGCCAAAGAAGAAGATCTTTGGATCTAGCCAGGTCTGGTATTTCAGCGCAATAAGCAGCACAACAAAAGCGACGAGCTTAATGAGCCAGCCACCCGCAACGATGCCAAAGAAGATCACAACAAAATTGGGATCGGCAATGAACTTGTGGTTCGCAAACGCGATGCTGCCGACGGTGAGGCAGGCCATGATGCCTGAGATCACGACACCGAGCAGTCCGCCAATAATTCCTGGCGTACCCGAGACGAGATGGCCGATCACGCCGAAGATCACGGCCAACAGCACCGTTGCGATCAGTTCCAATCGCAGCGCGCGCAGCAGTACCGGCTGCGAAGTTGGCATTCGTGGAGCTTCGAGCTCCGCCTCTTCGTGTGCGTCGGCGGGAAGGTTCTCGTCAGTCACTCAGTGTCCTCTCGTCGGCGGGTGCACCCTTTGATGCCCCAGATAACCGTAGCAATCCTCGCTGAGCCAACCAATCTCGGACTCGCACCAGCGGTGTGAGTGTGACGATCAGGCAGATGACTCCCCCACACACCACCACTACTCCCGGCCAGAAGAAGCTCTGCGTCACGAAGACGAGCAGGCATGCGAGGGAGACCATGGCGGTCCAGAGATAAAAGATAGTGACCGCCTGCACAGGCGAATGGCCCATATCAAGGAGGCGGTGGTGCAGGTGCATACGATCCGCTTCAAACGGACTCTTGCCTGCAAGTAATCTGCGAAATACCGCGAGAGTGAAGTCTGCAAGCGGCACTGCCAGCACAGCAATCGGCAAGATGATCGGAATGTAGCTGGCGAGCACGAGCTTCTGATCAAGTTGGGCTGGGTTCAGCTGCCCGGTGACAGACACGGTCGAAGCCGCCATCAGTAGACCGATCAGAAGCGCACCTGTGTCGCCCATGAACATACGTGCCCGGTGCCAGTTGAACGGCAAGAATCCCACACAGATGCCGACCACGACGGCGGCGATCAGGGCGGCCAGCGTAATTGACGAGTCTTTGCCCGTCTGAGCGATAAGAAGCTGAGTGTAAACAAAGAAGGCGAGGTTTGAAATGATTGCGACGCCAGCGACCAGGCCATCAAGCCCGTCAACAAAGTTCACCGCATTCATCACAAGGGTCATCAAGAACACTGTGAGAATGAAGTTCACTGTCGGTGATCCAACGATCAGGGTGTCACCAAAAGGCAGCGAAACGATCTGTGCGCCGTTCCAGGCGAGCAACCCTGCCGCGGCGAATTGCGCGCCGAGCTTCACCATCCAGTCGAGATCGAGTAGATCGTCGAGAAAGCCCACAACCGCGATAAGCGCGCAGGCACCGAGCAGAGACCAAAGCTGCGTGCGATCCTCGAAGACCGAAGCAAATGGGCCAATCGTGCCCGCGTAGGTGAAGGTGACGAGAATGCCGATGAACATGGCGACGCCACCCACCCGCGGGGTTGGCTGTTTGTGCACATCACGTTCGCGCACCTCTGGCGCAAGGTTCAGTTTTTTGCTGAGCCGAAGCACCACAACCGAGCACGCGGCTGTCACCAGTGCGGCGATTGCCGCTACCAGCAGGAAGGGAAGCATACTAGGCCTCTGTTGGTGCCGCTCCGGCAGCATCGTCAGCGTTGGCGGTTGACCCGTCGCTATCAGCAGAGTCACTGGCGGTCGAAGACTCATGCAAGCCAAGAATTGTCACGTTGGGCAGCACTTTGCTTAGCGCTTCCACGCTTACGCCACCCTCGCGCAGAATTCGCAGTGTGCCACCGTCTGCGGTGATGCCTGTCGCGTCAACGATTGTCGACGCGACGCCATCGCCGTCAGCGATACCAGCGTCAAGGTAGATGTCGACCTCGTCGCCAAGCATGCTTTGTGCTTCGCTCACCTGGTTCGCAGCAGGCTCACCGGTCTTGTTTGCGCTTGAGACGGCGAGCGGCCCGGTCTCACGCAAAAGCTCAAGCGTGAGCGGGTGATTTGGAATTCTCAGCGCGACTGTGCCGCCGGTATCTCCGAGATCCCAGCTCAAGCTCGGGTTTGCATCGAGCACAATGGTCAGCGGCCCTGGCCAGAATGCTTCGGCCATTGCTCGAATCGGTTCGGTCACGTGCGCAGCGAGTGCGCCAAGAGTTGCGGTATCTGCAATCAACACTGGTGGTGGCGACTGCCTGCCGCGACCTTTGGCCATCAGCAGCGCATCAACTGCTTCGGGGGTGAAAGCGTCTGCGGCGATGCCATAGACCGTATCGGTTGGCAGCACAACGAGACCGCCCCGACCAAGCGTCTGCCTGGCAGCCCGCGCCGCCGCGAGGAGTTGCGTACTATCGCTGCAATCGTAGACTTCGGCCATAGCCAAGAATTCTACCCTTTTTGGTCTGAGAGTCTCGGCAAGCGCTGGATCCACCCCACACGAGTGCTATCGCACGGCAGTGGTGGCACGGTCCCGGAACGTAAGATCCTGATGCGTAGCGGGCATCCGCCAGCCATCAGCCTGAAGAATTGCGCGAATGGATGCGCCCTGCTGCTCGGCATGCTCAAGCACGAGCGTGCCGCCGTCAGTCACTAGATCGAGCGCGACCTTGCTGATGACGCGTACCAGGTCCAACCCGTCCGCACCGCTGTAAAGGGCAAGCTCTGGATCGTGGTCGCGCACTTCGGGGTCGCGCGGCACCATGCCGGTTGGCACATATGGCGGATTGGAGATGAGCACGTTTACTCGCCCGACAAGCGGTGCGAGCAGTTCTCGCGCGTCTGCAACATCACCGAGCAGCAGTGTGACCCGTTCGTCTCCGAGGCGTTCTACATTGCGGCTTGCCCAGGCGTGCGCTTCTGGGCTTTTTTCGATTGCCCACACTCTTGCGGTGCTGACTTCTTGGGCGAGCGCGAGTGCGATTGCTCCGCTACCGGTGCAGAGGTCGACGGCGATTGGTCCAGCTCCTGGCTGCTCCGCCGATTCGCCTAGCGGCACGGCAGCTAGCGCATCTATTGCGAATTGTGCGACCGTTTCGGTCTCGGGTCTTGGCACGAATACGCCTGGCCCGACGGCGAGTTCTATGCCACGAAACGCGGCTTTCCCGGTGAGGTGTTGCAGCGGGATTCGACTTGCCCGATCGCTTGCAAGTGAGAGCGCGGCTTCATGATCCTCGGCAGAGATCTCTGTTCCCATAATCGCTAGTGCTTGCACTCGGCCTCTGGATTCAGCAAGTACGTGGCCGATCAATAGCTCAGCGTCTGCACCTTCGGTGATGCCGGCTTCGGCCAGCATGGCTTCGATTGTTTTCAGGGTTTCAGCCACTGTTACTTGCTCGTTCACCTCAGTCACAATACCGTGCTGGCAGCTCTCGTTCCGCCTACGCGCCCTCGATCGCCCGCAGCGAAATCTATCGAAATACGACGAAACATTCATAAGCTCACGTGAAACATACAATAACGCTGCGATATAGTTTGGATACGAAATCGTTCGCAGACGATTGATCACAATCACCGAGAAAGGGGCGCTGTCTGTAATGGCACGCACATACAGCAACATCACCGAGGCCTTCGGAAACACCCCACTGGTTCGACTGAACCGTGTGGCCGGCGACAACGCCGAGGTATACGCAAAGTTGGAGTTTTACAACCCAGCAGGTTCGGTGAAGGACCGCATCGGTATTGCCATTATTGACGCGGCAGAAGCCTCGGGCGCTCTCAAGCCCGGCGGCACCATCGTCGAGGGCACCAGCGGCAACACCGGCATCGCCCTCGCCTTCGTTGGCGCAGCCCGCGGCTACAAGGTCATTCTGACCATGCCAGAAAGCATGAGCATTGAGCGCCGAAAGCTCCTCAAAGCTTACGGCGCGGAGATTGTGCTCACTGAGGCTGCCCTTGGCATGAAGGGCGCCGTCGCAAAGGCCGAAGAAATCGTTGCCAACACCCCGGGTGCGGTGCTCGCCAACCAGTTCGGCAACGCAGCGAACCCCGCGATCCACCGAGCCACAACCGGTCCAGAAATCTGGAACGACACCGACGGCAAGGTAGACATCTTTGTTGCCGGCATTGGCACCGGCGGCACTATTACCGGAGCTGGCGGCTACCTCAAATCGCAGAACCCAGAGATCAAGGTAGTCGCAGTCGAGCCGATCGATTCGCCACTGCTCACCGAAGGCAAAGCGGGCCCACACAAGATTCAGGGCCTCGGCGCGAACTTTGTGCCAGACATTCTTGATCGCGAGGTCTACGACGAAGTGATCGACGTGAACCTTGCCGATTCAATCGAGAAGGCGCGCGCGCTGGGCACTGATGAGGGCATTCTCGCTGGCATTTCGGGCGGTGCTGCAGTGACTGCTGCGACTCAGCTGGCAAACCGTCCCGAGAATGCGGGCAAGAAGATCGTGGTGATCATTCCCGATTTCGGTGAGCGCTACTTCTCAACCGTGCTGTTTGAAGACCTCGAGGTTTAAGACTCACCTATTCTCAAGACGTGAACATTTTCACTCGAATTCGCGAAGACGCCGCCGCGGCCCGGTCACACGATCCGGCCGCGCGCGGTGTCTTTGAGGTATGCGTGGTCTACTCAGGCCTGCACGCGGTCTGGTGGCATCGCGCTTCGCACGCCATGTGGCAGCAAGGCATGCGCTTTCTGCCGCGCGCCCTTTCTCAGATCACCCGATTTTTTACGGGCATCGAAATCCACCCGGGCGCCACACTCGGTCGTCGAATCTTTATCGACCACGGCATGGGTGTGGTGATCGGCGAAACCGCGGTCGTGGGCGACGACGTGCTCATTTACCACGGTGTCACGCTTGGCGGAACAGGGCACGAAGCAGGCAAACGGCACCCCACCATTGGCGATCGTGTAGTGATTGGCGCTGGCGCAAAATTGCTCGGGAACATTGAGATTGGGCACGACAGCGCAATCGGCGCGAATGCCGTTGTCGTACGCTCGGCCGAGCCGTGGAGCACGCTCACCGGTATTCCAGCGTCGGCAAGACCGCGTCGAGGGTCACCCGTCGCTGAGCGTCCGGACGAGGCCGATTTTTACGTGATCTAGCGCAACGCTGGATCAACCTTGCTAGCGCAGCGTTCGCCCGTTTTGCTCCATCCAGCGCCTCGTCTTCACATACTCGACCGCGACCATAATCGTGCCGAGCACCCAGAATGGAATCTGCACGGCAAAGGCCCACTCAAAGGCGCCGAGCGAGTAGCTATCGGGTGATCCAGCGCCCTGCCAGTCAAGCAGCAGCCCGATCAGCATGATTACCAGCAGCGCAGATGTGAAGCCTGCCGTATTAATCAGGCCGGTACTGAACCCCGACAGGCTGCGCGGAGTATGCGATCGACCGATATCAAAAGCCACCATTGAAGCGGGCCCGCCTGCGGCGATCACAATCATAAGAATCGCCAACAGCCACACCGGCGGTTTGCCTGGCCATGCAAACACGGCACCCCAGACGAGCATCGCTGCGATTACGGTAGCCATGATGATGAGCACCCGGCGCTCGGCAAATCGCGAGGTCAACGGGCCAAGCAGCACGCCAGCGATCATGCCAGAGATGATGGCAAGGCTGAGGAGCGAGCCAGCAACGGGTTTGCTCAGCCCGACACCGCCGGTCAAGAACGGTGTGCCCCAGAGCAGCACAAAACAGGTGAGCGCGAAGGGCGTCGTAAAGTGCACCCAGTAAGCAAGGCGCACGCCTGGAATGCTGAGCAACCGACGAAGCTGCTTCCAGAAATTCGCGCCCGGCATTTTTCGACGTGCTGCGCCATCGGCGGCTGCAAGGTAGGCGTCGGTAATCACCGGAAACATTGAAGTCGAAGGTGGTGCCACCGCCGCAAGAATTGCAGTGTTGTCGTGCACACCGAGGGATTGCGCCTCGCGACTGATTCGGCCAAGGCGGCCGGTGATCCGCTCAAAAGCGGTACCGATACCGGGGCCATCACGGAGCACAAACGCACCAATGAGGAGAAGAAAGAGACCCACCGCCGCGACTCCAACAAACCCGCCGGTCCATCCGTAAGCCCCCACCGCTATCGCAAGGGGCGTTACTGAGACGAGTTGCCCCATTTGCCCGATCAGGCCTGTGACCTGGGCGAGAGTTGGCAGCTGACGTACCGAGAACCACTCTGGCAGCATTCGAATGACGCTGATAAAGGTGCAGGCATCGCCTACACCGACGAGCACTCGTGCAGCGATGGCAAGGCTCACTTCGTGCACAGTTGCCATTGCGAGTTGTCCAAGCACCATCAGCAGCCCGCCGAACAGAATCAGGACCGTGGGGCCGAAACGGTCGAGCATCAGGCCAACTGGGATCTGCATGGCCGCGTAGACGACCAGCTGGATCACTGCGAAGGCGGAAAGAACGGTTGCATCAATCTGAAAATGTTGCTGCGCGACAGGGCCAAGCGACGACAGAGAGGAGCGGTTCAAGATTGCGACAGAGTACAAGATCGCTGCAACAATCCAGACGAGCCATGGCAGGAAATTGCGATGCGCGGTAGTCACAGTGCAATGGTACCGCGCATTAGCCAGCGCACTTTGCACCCCATCTGCAGAATTTGGCATACACGTTTAGAAAATATTCTCCCCAATATGGGTCCTAATCAGGATAATCTAGACAACTATGGAACACTTTGGGGAGAATGGGTTCTTTGCGCGCCCTGAAGAGGATGACCCTGGCTCGCGCCAGGTGGTCGACGTCATCCGTGAGCGCATACTTTCCGGGGAGCTAGCACCCGGCGATCGACTCGTGGAACGCACGCTCGCTGCTGAGCTTGGCCTTTCACGTATTCCAGTGCGTGACGCACTCAACATCTTGCGCGGTGAAGGTTTTGTCACCGCCTACCCAAACCGCGGCATGCTTGTCACAAAGCTTGGCGAACAAGACATCGAAGAGTTCTTCTCGGTGCTTGAGGCACTCGATGTGCTGGTCGCCCAACACGCTGCTAACAACGCGAGTCTTCGTGAACTCAACCAAATGCGAGACGGGATCCTTCGCGCCGAAGACCCAGCACGACAGGCCACTGCAATGCCGCAGGGTCGCTGCTGTGAAGACTTTCATGGTTCGCTCCTCAAGAGCGCAAAAAACACACTGCTCAGCAACATGATGGCACCGCTTGCTGGTCGTCTTCGCCACCTACTGCAGTCAAATCAGCGGCCAGAGCTGCTGCACGCACAACACGTGGACTTGCTCGACGCGGTGCGTGGCGGCAATTGCAATACGGCTGCCGAACAGGCCCGCCTGCACGTACGCACCAGCCGCGATATTTGGCTTGAACTCACCTCACAAGCGGGTGCAGCTGTTCGCCTCGGCGCCACCGCCCGCACACCGCGAACAGTTCTCGCGTAACGCTAACGGCCCTCTTTCGCTGTTAGCTACTCACTGATAACACCGGCTGGTGTTGGCAAGTTCGAGAGGAAATCCTTGGTGTAGGCCACAACTTCGTCACTCTTTGTGTGATGCAAGTAATGGTCGGCATCGATTTCATGCGTGACCGCGAAGTCAACCGTCGCTGCTTGCGCTTCGTGCATGGCGCCCCACGTCGGGAAAGCGGGATTGTTTGCCTGATACATCAAGAGGATCGGGAGTTCTTTCGGAAAGGTGCTCCCCTGCGCCTCAGCGAAGTTGCGACCAAGCATGTTCACCTCGTCGATATAGTTTGGCGCCATGGTGTTACGCATAGCGAGAACCCGCATCCGCTCAAGATCAGTTTCGTTGTAGGCGGGGTTTCCAGCGAGCGGATCTTCACCCGATGTAGCGATACGCAGCAAACCAAGACCGCGCAGTGCTGGTGCGACCTTGATGATTCCAGGCACCTGATCCATACCCGGCTGTTCTGGGACTGAAGTGTCGATACCCACAAACGCAGTGACCTCATCGGGGTAGGTGTTTGCATACTTGAGTCCGTAAAGACCTGTGATGGAGTGTCCCATCAGCACATAGCGCTCTGCCCCAACGCTCGCGACGGCCTCGTGGATTTCGCGAACAATATTCTCAGTAGTTCGTGGGCTATCTGCCTGATCGCTCAGACCGTACCCGAACGGCTCCACAACGATCAATCGGTACTCGTCTTTCAGGCCGTTGATCACTGGTGCGAAATCAGCGACCGGCGACGCCGTGCCTGCACCCGGGGTAAGCACAATCGCCTCGTCGCCCTCGCCAAAGATTGCGACGTTCATCTTCTTACCGTCGACGTCGACGAGCTGGCCATACGGTTCGAGCTCGGCAACTTCCTTGTTCGTGAGCACCACATTTGCAATCGACGTGGTGGCGAGGGTGACTCCGACGAGTGCGATGACTGTGCCGAAACTGATGAGGGTGATCTTGAGGGGCTTTTTCACGCGCTTGGCCTAACGTTTTCGAGCAGGTCTTTTCCAACTAGATTTTCACGTGCGTTTCTTCGTCACCTGTGAAAGAGCAGAGTGCGCTCAAGCGCTCAGCGCTGAGGGTCCGGCGATCCAACGCGCAAAAAACTGCGCTACAAACAGCAATGCGCCGCTCCTCCCTAAGGAGAAACGGCGCACAGCGTGTGATGAAGTCTGAGGCGACTTGCAGAATTTAGCGGCGTGTTTCGAAGCCGGAGCTTCGAAACCGACAGGCCTGTCTTCGACTAGCGGCGAAGGCCCAGACGCTCGATGAGCGAACGGTAACGTGCGATGTCTACCTTCTGCAGGTAACCAAGCAGACGACGGCGCTGACCAACGAGCAGCAGGAGGCCACGACGCGAGTGGTGGTCGTGCTTGTGCTCCTTGAGGTGCTCGGTGAGGTCCTTGATGCGCTGGGTAAGCATTGCAACCTGAACTTCAGGAGAACCGGTGTCGCCTGGCTTAGTTGCGTACTCGTCGATGATCGACTTCTTCACCTCGGGTGCAAGTGACATATGGACTCTCCTTTGTTCGTTGCGCGGCGCATACAGCAGATTGCTGCAGCTCTCTTTATCCGCGGCCGTTTTACGGCAACCTTGGTAGCTTAACAGACTTTCGCCAGCCAATACACCAGAGCACCAGCCTAGCTGTCCGTATTGCGACGTAACCAGTCCCCTAATGTTCAGTTGCGTGCAATAGCCTGGGCGCATGAGTGATCTCAGAAACTCCGGTGATGCTTGGGTCGTGGCCGAAGATGGCGGTCGTTATTGGGGGCGTTTTGGCGCCGCTGGCCTTCTCGCGCTTGATCCGGCGCGTGGCATTTTGCTGCAACACCGCGTGAGCTGGAGTGACCACGGCGGCACATGGGGTATTCCCGGCGGAGCTAGGCACGAGGGCGAGTCTGCGGTCGATGGCGCAATTCGCGAGTCACACGAAGAAGCTGGCGTGCCTTTTGACGCGGTAACGCCGCGCTTTGCCTATGTCATTGACCGTGGTGGCTGGACCTACACCACCATCATTGCCGAGGTGAGCACGCCTTTTGAGGCTGAGATTACCGACCCAGAGAGCAATGCGCTCGAGTGGGTAGCACTCGATAAGGTTTCGAGCTTCGAGCTTCACCCCGGGTTTGGTGCGAGCTGGCCATTGCTTCTTCCAGTTCTGGCGGGGGATCGCGCAGCAATTGACGCTTTGCTTGCCGAGGGCAGCATCACTCCCCTGAGCTAGGTCGGCAGCTCACTCCCCTGGCTGACGCCCACATTACGGAGGTGGGTGGATTGGCCTGATTTTGCTGCGCCGGAAATTATTCATATGAACTAGCTAAGGCTCGGCTATACTTCATCTGATGTGATTTTCGTCGACGGGTTTCCGCCGACCCTCAGCCGAAAGTTCCCCGTGTTTCTTGCTTCCTTTCTCATTGGCCTGCGCGAAGGCCTCGAAGCCTCACTCATCATCGGGATCTTGCTCGCATACGTCACCCGCATCGATCGCAGTGACGTTAAGCGCAAGATCTGGTGGGGTGTTTCAATTGCGATCGCACTCTCGGTGGCCATTGGCGCCTTTTTCACATTCGGCCGCTATGCGCTGAGCTTTGTCGCACAGGAAGCCATCGGCGGCACCATGTCGCTGATCGCAGTCGGCATGGTCACCTGGATGGTGTTCTGGATGATGCGTACCGCTTCTGGACTCAAAGGCGAACTTCAGCGAGGCGTTGACCAGGCGCTCGCCATTGGCACCGGCTGGGCAATCTTCTGGCTCGCCTTCGCCACCGTTGCACGCGAAGGCATTGAGACAACACTCATGCTGTGGGGCTGGGCCGGCAGCCCAATCGCGCTGCTCGGTGCTGTAACCGGCATCCTGATTGCAGCAGGCATCGGCATCGCACTGAACCGCGGAATGCTGCGCATCAATCTGCGAGTCTTCTTCGCGTGGACTGGCGCATTCTTGATCATCGTCGCCGCGGGCATTCTCGCCTACGGCATTCACGATCTCCAAGAAGCCGCGATCTTGCCCGGCCCATTCTCTGGCCACCCGATCACCCCGACTGATCTGCGTACAGGTGAGGTACTCACCGGTTTTGATGGCCCCTTCTGGTTAGCAGCCTTCCCCTTCGGCTGGGCATTCAACGTTGAAGACGCGATTGCACCCGCGAGCGCACTCGCCGCGTTCTTGAAAGGCACCGTCGGATTCGTGCCGCAAATGACCTGGCTCGAGGTCACCGCATGGGCCTGCTACATGGGCATCACCATGCCTCGCTTCCTGCGCGAAGTATGGGCCCAGCGCAAGGCCGCAAAAGCCCGCGAAGCCGCGAGCACGTCAACCTCAGAAACTTCACAACTTGCCACCACTTCGGCAACCCCCACCTCAACCAAGGAGAACAATGAATAAGAAAGCAGTCGCCGCCACAGGCCTCGCTTTAACTGGAACCCTTCTGCTCGCCGGCTGTGTGCAGAAGCAAGACCAGACAGAGGTTGCTGCCGGAAACGTGCTCACCGTCACTTCGACGCCAGATAGCTGCGAGATTTCTGCAGCGAGCGCAGAAAGTGGCAACGTCACCTTCAACATCTCGAACGACGGCGTACAGACCACCGAGTTCTACCTGCTCGGCGCCGATGGCCTGCGTATCGCAGCAGAGAAAGAGAACATCGCACCGGGCTCATCTGCCGAGCTCACCGTCTCGCTGCAGCCCGGAGACTACTTCACCGCATGCAAGCCAGGCATGCGTGGCGCCAATGTCGGCAAGACCGCATTCAGCGTCACCGGCGATCCAGTCGAGCTCGCAGGCGAAGACCAGGAGCTTTTTGACCAGGTAGTGGTTGACTACGTGAACTTCGTAAAGAACGAGGTCTCCGAGCTAGTACCAAACGTAGAAGAGTTCGCAAACGCGTATGCTGCGGGTGACGACGAAACCGCCCGCGCCCGCTACGCAGACGTGCGCGTAAACTACGAGCGCATCGAGCCCGTGGCCGAGGCTCTCGGCGTACTCGACCCCCGCATTGACTACCGCGAGGTGGACTACTTGGCTGAGGCAGATCAGCTCAAGGAAGATGATCCAAGCTTCACCGAGTGGATCGGCTTCCACCGCATGGAGAAGGACCTTTGGGTGCCAGCAGCCGACGCGATCAACGCCGACGGTAGCAACGCATGGGAAGGATGGCAGCCATCCACCCCTGAGCAGCGTGCGAAGGTCGCAGAGACCCTCATTGCCGACGTGAACCGCCTGTACGACGAGGTGCACGATCCAGCGTTTATTGAAGAGCAGCAGATCAACGTGGGCACCGTCTCAAACGGCGCTTCAGGCCTACTTGAAGAAATCGCGGTTGGCAAGGTTACCGGCGAAGAGAACTGGTGGTCGCACTACGACCTCTGGGACTTCCAGGCAAACCTGCAGGGCGCACGTATCGCCTTCGATCTGGTCGCACCAATCGCCGAGCGCAAGGGCGACGACGGCAAGAAACTGGTCGCACAGATCAATGAAGAGTTCGACAATCTGCAGGCGATGCTCGACGAGTACGGATCGCTCGAAAACGGCTACACCCTTTACAACGAGGTGGACAGCAAGCAGCAGAAGCAACTAGTCGCACAGATTGACGCGACCCGCGAACCGCTCTCGAAGCTCACCGGCACTGTGCTCAGCATCGATAGCTAAGCACAAGAAAAAAAGGGGGTTGGCGCGCTGCTAACCCCCTTTTTTGTTTGCGCAGGCAATTGCGCTTCAGCCACCGGTGAGAGCGCAGCCTTCACCGAGAGTCCAGTCTTTGGCGAGAGCGCAGCCATCAGCGAGAGCTTTCGGGGACTTCATGTCACCACGGACAGTTCACTCACAGAAGATCGCACGAGTACCGAACTCGCGCGCGAGTCTAGGCCGTGAACAATTGCTGCCCGACGTATTCACCGTCGGCCATACCAGGCGGCACCAAAAAGACCGACGATGCAGTGGTTTTGAGGTACTCGACAAAGAGGTCGTCGCGGGCCATGTTCTGGTGCACCTTTGCGAACTGCTCTGGCGCGCTCACAAAAGCAATAAAGAACAATCCGGCGTTCAAACGCCCTTGCGCGTCATTGCCATCAACAAAATTGTAGCCACGGCGAAGCATCCGAATTCCGTCGTTATTGTCTGGATGTACCCTCGCCACATGCGAGCGCTCATCAACCAACAATTGGCCGTCTTCGCCCTTGGCAGTGAAGTCTGGCTGAGAGAACTCAGTGCCGCCAGACAGCGGCGCCCCGTCACGCTTGTTGCGCCCGGTGACCCGCTCTTGCTCGCCAAGCTGCACACCGTCCCAGACCTCAATGGTCATGTTGATGCGCCGCGCCACAAGGTAGCTGCCGCCAGTGCTCCAAGCCGATCCAGCGCCAGAAATCCAGACATGCTCGTCGATAAGTTCAGGTTCTTCGGCGTGCAAGTTCATGGTGCCGTCTTTTTGACCGAAGAGGTTGCGCGGTGTTTCTTGCGCGGTCGAGGTCGAAGAGGTGCGGCCGAAGCCAAGCTGTGACCATCGCAATTGGGCCCGCCCGAAGGCAATTCTGGTGAGATTTCGAATCGCGTGCACCGCAACCTGTGGGTCGTTCGAGCAGGCCTGAATGCAGATATCGCCATCAGACTGGTCGCGGTTGATGAAATCGTTTTTCATCTTCGGCATATCGGTGAATTCTTTAGGCAGCTTCGCGGCCAAGCCAAATCGGTCGATGCCATCTGCCGTTTCGAAAAGGCTCTTGCCGAATCCGAAAGTCACGGTGAGTCCCGCGGGCGAAATGCCGACAGCTTCGCCGGTGTCGTCTGGCGGCATCATCGGGCTGCCGTCAAAAGCACCGCTCACGCTCACCTCTAGACCCTGAGTGATGCGGCTTGCCGCGTAAGTCCAGTCACTCAGCAATTCGATCAGCTCTTCGCGGCCGAGCCCCTCGGCGAGATCGAATGCCGCAAAGTGCATACGGTCCTGAGCGGGCGTCACGATTCCTGCCTGATGCTTGCCGTAGAAGGGATAACTGAGGGTCGGGTTGTTTGCCGCGCCTGCACCATTCGCATTCGCGATTGCCACCACACTTGCTGCGCCTGCAGCGCCGGCCGCGAGCCCCGCGGCACCTGTTCCGACGAGCGCCATGAGTGCCCGCCGCGAGAGCCCTGGTTTAGCCTCGGCAGCGGTCTTGTCGCCCTCGGTTTGTTCTTCACCCATGCATGAAGAATACCTCAGCCGGGCTGTACATCAGATGAATGCGCTGAGCCTCGTTTCAGCGCTGCCACCAGCCCAAATACAATCATGCCCTGGCCCAGCGTGTAGCTCGGCATCACTGCAACATTGCTAACCCACTCCGGCATTTCCATGAATTCACGAAACGCCAGAAAAGTGTCTGAAACCAAGAAAAAGAAGCCGCCAATCGCGACCGTACCGCTGATCCTTGGCGAGAGCGCAGCGGTCAAGCCAAGCACAACACCATAGATTGCGAGCGGCACGAAGAGTTCCCCAGCATGCGGTCCGATAATGCTGATCGCTATCACCCACCAAAGCGCATACACCAAGCTCCACCAGGGAATTCGCGTGACCGGAAACATGCCGGGCGCCCGCCAGAACAACACGATATAGCCAAGGTGCGCAATGGCGAAGAACAAGATCATCATTGGCAAGGTGGGGAGCCCTGGGAAGAACAAGCCGGCGCCGTCACCAAACCACGACGCTGCAATGGCTACCAAGATCAGCGTCATGGCGGTGCGCGGTGCCCTGCGCGTTTCGGGCGCAGGCGCAGTACCCACGCGGTCGCGTCGCAGCGACCAGATTGCCGCAAGCGCAAGCGCCGGCATAAGCAATTGTTTCGTTTCGAAACCGCCCCCTGGCCACTGAAAAATCACCAGCACGCAGTGTACAGCTGACACCACAATGTAGGGCAAAAACGGCAGAATTCTCTTGCCACGCATAGCTCGCTCCTTTGCGACGATGGCGGTCGAACACAGCCTAGTGCCGAGGGCTAGCGTTCGACGAGAATTCCGTCCTCATCGCTAAAGAGCATTGCGCCTGGCTTAAAGGTCACGTCGCCAAAACTCACCTCAACATCGGCCTCACCCGCACCAGTTTTTGTAGACTTCTGCGGGTTCGAGCCAAGTGCCTTCACACCAATAGGCAGGGTTCCGATGACCACTCGGTCACGAATCACACCGTTCACAATGATGCCCGCCCACCCGTTGTCAACGCCAAGCTTCGCAATAATGTCGCCAACAAGTGCGCTTTCGAGAGCTCCACCGCCGTCAATCACCAGCACAGCACCGTCACCCGGTGTCGAAAGAATCGACTTCAACAGTGCGTTGTCGCGGTAGCAGCGCACGGTACGCACTGCCCCTGAAAACTGTGTGTAGCCGCCAAGGTTTTGAAACTGCGTGCTGACCGACTGAAGCTCGTCACCGTGCTCGTCGAAGAGGTCGGCGGTACTGATTTGCTCACTCATACGGCCACCGTATCGCGGATGTTCAACAGTAAACAGGAATATTACGAGCGAAAAAGTTTAAGTCTTGCAGTCAACAGAATTATTCGCGCTGGATCGCTTTGCCTCAGCACACGCGCTACCGTTAAAGCGAACGTAAGGTGATCCATGACATTGCAGATTCGGCTGGCGACTGAGACCGACCTTGATCGTATTGAAATGATCGAGAACACAGCAGACCGACTATTCATTGAGGCTTTTCAAGCAGAAAACTGGCCCGCAGCAGACCCTGCTGCTGAACGCGCCAAGTCACCCGGTTTTTTACTCGTCGGCGAGCAAGAAGGAGCCGATGTGATCGGGTTCGTACATATGCTTGAAGTCGACGGGCACGCACACCTTGAGCAACTGTCGGTGCTGCCAGAGGCCGGTCGGCGCGGATACGGTCAAGCGCTCACCAAAGCTGCGCTTGGCGAGGCAAAAAAGCGCGGCTACACCGAGGTTTCGCTGCGCACCTACGCTGATCTACCTTGGAACGGACCGTTTTATGCCCGGCTCGGTTTTGTTGAAACCGAACCAGCGACCGAGTTCTTGCGAAGTCTCGTTCAGGTTGAGCATGAACTCGGCCTTGATGCTTACGGTCGGCGCGCACAAATGAACATTAGCCTGGTGTAGTGCGGCAAGGCCGCACCAGTTTCGACTCCCCCAGCAAAACGCCAGCAAAAACCTCTGGCAAGAACTTGCATTCGGCGACACAGTTGTCACCGCATACACCCCCAAGGAACACACGCATGAGAACGACCTCAAGCCGCAAAGACGTGCTCTCAGCCGTCGGACTGATCATTGTGGGCTCTGTCGGCATCCAGATTTCTTCGGCCATAGCCTCGACGCTTTTCGCTGATCTTGGCCCGCTTGCGGTGAGCGCGCTTCGCATGTCGATCGCCGCGATTGTGCTGTTGGCGGTGTTCCGCCCGAAGGTTCGCGGTCGCTCGAAGCGAGAGTGGATCGGCATCGTGATCTACGGTGTGGCGATGGCGGCAATGAATATCAGTCTCTATGAGGCGATTCACCGGCTACCACTCGGCGTCGCTGTCACGCTTGAGTTTCTTGGCCCCTGCGCGGTTGCGCTTTTCGCGTCACGCCGCGTGGTTGAGGGTGTGCTTGCGGTGGCCGCGCTCGCGGGCGTCGTGTTGATAGCGGGCCCGGCCGGCTACGGTGATGTGCTCGGCATTCTCTTCGGCCTCAGTGCTGGCCTCTTTTTTGCGATCTACACGGTTGCCTCGGCCCGAGTTGGAAAGTCAGAGAATGGCATTAGCGGTCTGGCTTGGTCGGTGACCATTGCCGCAGTACTGAGTCTGCCGCTGGTGGCCACCGCCGGTGTTGCGCCTACCGCGCCGCAGTGGGGCGTGCTCGCGCTCTCCGCCGTCATCGGGGTATCTATCCCCTACACGGTCGACACACGTGCCGCGAAGCTCACTTCTGCGCGGGTGGTCGGCACCCTCTTCAGTATGGATCCACTCGTGGCTGCGCTCTTCGGCTTCTTGCTGCTCGGCGAGACGATTAGCGGGCTCGGCTTTCTCGGCATTGCGATTGTCGTTGCTGCGGGAGCCGGCATGGTCTGGTCATCTGGAAAAACTGATAGTGCAGCGAGCCTCAGCACCTAGTCTGCACCGCTACTGCTCTGAGCTTGCCCCGAAGTTGCCTCGGCGCCGGGAGTCTTGGGTGGATACACCCACGTCACCATCACGACGGAAAGGATCATGAGCAAAAGCCATGAGATGAGCTTCTGCGGTGAAACCATCTCCCAACCATCCATCTGATGGGGGTAGAGCCAGGCTCCGGCCCAGGTGGCAATGTTTTCAGCCAACCAGATGAAGACGGCAACCCCGGCAAAAACCAGAAGCAGCGGAACACGCAAGGTAACGCGCCAGATCCTGAAGTGCATCCACGTGCGCCACCAGAGCAGCACAATCGCGGCGAGCAGGATCCAACGAATGTCGTACACAAAGTGATGCGAAAAGAAGTTGAGATAAATCGCAAACGCGACCACCGTCGTCAACCAAATCCTCGGGTAACGTTCGAATCGCAAATTATGCAGACGGTACACGCGCACCATGTATGAGCCAACCGCAGCATACATAAAACCGCTAAATAGCGGCACAGCGCCGATACGCAAGAAACCCTCTGCTTCGTAAGCCCACGAGCCGACGTCTGTCTTGAAAAGCTCCATCACAGTGCCAGTGAGATGGAAAAGCATGATTACCCAGAGCTCGCGCCCGGCCTCAAGCTTAAAAAGCAGCATGCCCAGCTGAATCAGCACCGCCGCAATGGTGAGGGCGTCGTTGCGTGCAAGAAGCGCGTCATCCGGGTACCAGAGTCGGGCCGCAATAATGACAAGCAGCATGAGCGCGCCAAAGAGGCAGGCCCAGGCTTGTTTCAGCAGAAAAACGGCGCACTCGAGAAAGAAAGCGCGCGCTCCGCTCGCAGGTTTTTCAGCGAGGATCCGAACAGCCGCCCGATCGATCGCCCGCTCGAGCGGCGTAAATCCACGAGCGCTTTCGTCGCCTGAGAATCGGCTATTCGGCTGAAAAGACATAGTTCAGCCTGGCACACTCGAAGCTGCAGGAACGCTGAACGACGCACTCGATCGCCTAGCGGCGCTCTCGCTACTCACAGAACCAAACAAAGAAATGCTTCGCAACACTCAGCGCGACCGAGACGGCCGCGCCGCATCCTTTGAACAGCAAGAAATTGCTGTCCAAGAGAAGCGGGAACGCCTAGCGGCGCTCTCGCTTCTCACGGATGCGCATGTTGAGGACGATAGGCGTGCCATCAAAACTGTAATTCTCACGCAGGCGACGCTGAATAAAGCGACGGTAGCCCGGGTCGAGGAAGCCCGTTGTGAAAAGCACAAAGGTTGGCGGACGGTTCTGCACCTGCGTACCAAAGAGAATACGTGGCTGCTTTCCACCCCGCAGTGGATGCGGGTGCTCCTGCACGAGCTCGGCGATGAAGGCATTGAACTTTGCGGTAGGAATACGGGTATCCCACGAGTCAAGGGCGGTCTCGATTGCTGGCACAAGCTTTTCAAGGTGACGACCGGTGCGTGCCGAAAGGTTCACGCGAGGTGCCCACGAAACGTGCGCAAGATCAGTTTCAATCTCGCGCTCAAGGTAGCGGCGACGATCGTCATCAAGCAGATCCCACTTGTTGAACGCCAACACCAGTGCACGGCCCGACTCAAGCACCAAGTCAACAATGCGCAAATCCTGGTCACTGATTGGCTGCGTCACGTCGAAGAGCACAACGGCGACCTCGGCCTTTTCAAGCGCCGCTGCGGTGCGCAGTGATGCGTAAAAGTCTGCACCCTGCTGCAGGTGCACGCGACGACGAATACCGGCGGTATCGACGAAAGTCCAGACACGGCCAGCGATTTCAACCTGCTCGTCAACTGGGTCGCGAGTGGTACCTGCGAGATCGTTCACGACGACGCGCTCTTCACCGGCGGCCTTGTTCAACAGGCTCGACTTGCCAACATTTGGGCGACCGAGCAGGGCAACGCGGCGCGGGCCAGCAAGCTTTGGCTTTGCAACGGCAGACTCTTCAGGCAGCGCCTTCAAGACTGCGTCGAGCAGATCTGCGACACCGCGACCGTGCAGCGCTGAGACTGCCCAAGGCTCACCAAGACCGAGCGACCAAAGCTGAGCAACCTCTGGCTCCTGGATCGCATCATCGACCTTGTTCGCAACCAAGAACACTGGCTTGTTCGTGCGACGTAGCAGCTGCATGACATGCTCATCGGTTGAGGTTGCGCCGACGCGCGAGTCAACCACGAAGAGCACCGCATCGCAGAGGTCAATCGCGACCTCTGCCTGGGCTGCCACCGAGGCATCAATTCCGCGCGCATCTGGTTCCCAGCCACCGGTGTCGACCACGGTGAAGCGCTTGCCGTTCCACTCTGCCGGGTAGCTCACGCGGTCGCGGGTGACGCCTGGAATGTCTTCAACAACTGCTTCTCGGCGGCCAAGAACACGGTTTACGAGAGCTGACTTACCAACGTTTGGCCGGCCTACGATCGCCAAGACTGGCAGTGCTTCTGCCTCGGGCTGGGTGAATCCAATAAATTCACCGTTTTCGTCGAGGATCTTCATGTCCTCGTCTTCAAGGTCGAAACCATCGAGGTTCGAGCGCATTGAGCGCAAGCGTTCCTCGTCAGTGACCTCGCCGTCAAATTCCTCACCAGAAATAATCTCGCTTGGGTCGACTGACGAGAGGTCGAAGGTTTCTTCGCTCGGGTTCTCGACGTTTTCGCCGTTGTGCTCGGTACTCATGCTCAGCTCTCTCCTGCTGCGTGCGCAGCAGCCTCAGCCGCACGCACAATTTCAATTACAGCCTGCACCGACTGTTCAAAGTTCATTTCGCTCGTGTCAACAAGCGTGACCCCGGGTGCGGGGTTCATGAAGTCCACCACGAGGGTGTCCTTCGCGTCGCGGGCCTCAATGTCGACGAGCACCTGCTCGCGCGTCAGGCCCTGAAGTTCTCCGGCGCGACGAGCCGCACGAACTTCTGGTGAAGCGGTCATCAGAATACGCACCGGCGCATTCGGGGCGACCACGGTGGTGATGTCTCGTCCCTCGATCACAACACCGGGCAGTCCCGAGGTCGCGACCACGTCAAGAAACATCGAGTTTAGGCGCTGGCGAACAGTTGGGTGTTTTGAGACTCGACTCACCTGAGCGCTCAGCTCTGGGGTTCGAATCAACGCTGTCACATCAGTCGCACGGGCGGCCTCCGCGAAGGCCACCGTCACCCGCTGCTCGCCGAGCAGGGTGATCGTGTAGTGCCAACGATCGAGCAGATCATTCATCTGTGTCTCGTCGTCAAGGTTCATACCCGAATCAAGTGCGGCCCAGGCGAGCGCTCGATAGGCAGCACCGGTGTCAAGAATGCCGTAGCCGAGTCGTTCGGCAGCGGCCCTCGACACACTTGATTTTCCGCTACCGGCGGGGCCGTCTATTGCAACAAGCATGCTCGTACTCACAGCGTCCTCCATCCGCGCTCACGAAGATCTGAAACTGCACGCTCGGCCACTTCTGGCAGCACGGCAATCTCAGCAAAACCAATTTGTGCGCCCGGCGAGTGCTCAAGACGCAAGTCTTCCATGTTAATGCCCAATTCTCCGAGCAAGGTGAGCAGCGCCGCGAGCTGGCCAGGCCGGTCATCGATAAGCACCGTCAGTGTCGTGAATCGTTCGCTGCCGCCGTGCTTGCCCGGAATACGGGCAACACCGCGGTTACCGGCAGCGAGCAGATCTGCAATTTGCCTCCGCGCACCCTGTTGCGTTGGATCGCGCAACGCAACAAGCAGCCGCTCCAGATCGGCTTGGAAAGCCTCAAGACCCGCGATCACGGGTTCACGGTTTGCGCTCAAGATTTGCACCCAGAGTTCTGGGTCGCTCGAAGCGATTCGGGTGGTGTCTCGCAGCCCCTGCCCGGCGAGCCCCACCTGCTGATCACTCGCGTCAAGCAGTCGGGCGGCGAGCAGACTCGATACGGTCTGCGGCAAGTGCGACACTAAGCCTACGGCGGCGTCATGCTGCTGCGGCGTCATTTCGAGTGGTGTTGCACCCAATTGCAGTGCCACCGATTCGATCAGCGAAAGGGCCGCACCCGGCGTCTCTTCATCACGGCAGATTACCCAAGGTCGAGCTGCGAACAAATCGGCACGGGCCATAATTGCCCCGCCACGCTCGCGGCCAGCCATTGGATGCGATCCAACATAGTTTTTCAGATCAATTCCACGGGCCTGAAGAGTTTCAAAGGGCGCAAGCTTCACACTAGCTACGTCAGTGACGACCGCGTTTGGGTAGCTGAGGAGTGCACGCTCGATCACGTCAGCGATCACGTCCGGCGGAGTTGCCACGATCACCAGTGCTGGCTCCGGGTCGTCTTCGGTGCGCAATCGACCGGCGCCATAGTCAACCGCGAGCAAGGCTGTCGTGGGCGAGGCGTCTTCAAGAGTCACATCGTTGCCGCTTTCGCGCAGACCCAGCCCGATGCTGGCGCCGAGCAGACCGGCACCGATAATGTGCACTTGCCCGCTCACTCGGCTCGCGAGGCCGTTGGCTTTGGTCTCAGCCACCGCCGTCTCCTTCATATCGTTGGCCTGAAGGTTACGTTCCGGGTGGATACCAAATCAGACCTCTCTAGGGTATCCGGTCGCGCGGGCTTTGCCGCACAGTGAGTTCGCTGAGCAAAATTTCAGCTATCGGCCCGAGTTTTTACGCGGTGGATCACCCTGCGGTTTCCGGCCCCGACCGTGCGGGTTTCCGTTCGCAGCGATGCCGCGCATCCCTTTCGCACCCTTGCCGTCGCCGGGGCGACCGCCAGTAATCTTCTTTTTGCGCTTCGATTGGCCGTCTGTACCACCGGCTGCTGCGGCGCTGAGCAGAGCTCCACGCTCCCCCGCAGAAAGCTCACGCATCTCGCCAACACGCTGAGTGCCCAGGTTCAGTGGCCCAAATTGGCGTCGCACGAGTTCGTCTACCGGGTGCCCTACCTCGGCGAGCATACGGCGCACAATGCGATTGCGGCCCGAGTGCAGGGTGATCTCAACGAGCGAGTGGGTTTTTGACGAACCGATTGTGAGCAGTTTCGCTGAGTCAGCGTGAATTGGTCCGTCTTTCAAGTCAACGCCGTCGCGCAACTGCTGAATCACTGCGGGAGTAACCTGACCTCGCACTTTCGCGACATAGGTTTTCTGCACACCGAAGCTTGGGTGTGCCAACTTGTGCGCGAGTTCCCCGTCGTTTGTGAGTACCAAGAGACCAGAGGTATCAGTGTCGAGGCGACCTACGTTGTAGAGCCGTTCACCGATGGGGTCAACGAACTCGCGCAGGTCTGGGCGGCCCTGTTCGTCGCTCATTGTTGAGACGACGCCACGTGGTTTGTTGAGCACGAAGTAGAGCTTTGAGGTGTCCATCTGAACGATCACACCATCTACGGTCACCACATCGTTGTCTGGGTCGATCCGCGACCCCATTTCGTAGACAACTTTGCCGTTCACGCTCACTCGACCACGGGTGATCAGCGCTTCACAGGCTCGACGTGAGGCGACCCCTGCGTGCGCAAGCGCTTTCTGCAGTCGTGGAAGGTGCGAGTTTTCGTCGTTGGCTGAGTCACCGTCGTCGCCCCAACTGCCGTCGTCGACATAATCAACGTCGTATGTGGTCATTCTGAGAACCCCTCATCTGGATCATCAAGCAGCGGCGCGATTGGCGGCAATTCGTCAATGCTCGAAATACCAAGATGTCCGAGCAGCGTGTCGTCGGTGCCGTAAAGAATTGCGCCGGTTTCGTTATCGTGGCCAACTTCGGTGACGAGACCGCGACCAACGAGTGTACGTACAACGCTATCAACGTTTACGGCACGTACCGAGGCGATCGCGCCGCGCGAGATGGGCTGCCGGTACGCGATGACAGCGAGAGTCTCAAGCGCAGCCTGGGAGAGCTTGGTGGGGCTCTGCTGCTGCACGAAGTCGGCAACGATCGTGTCGAGACTTTCACGCACGTAGAATCGGTAGCCACCGGCCACCTCGCGCAACTCGAATCCGCGCTGCGGGTTTTCGCCGGCGCCGTTGTAGTCGTCGATCAATGCCTCAATTGTTTTGCGCACCTCGCGCACCGGGCGATCCACCGCGGTTGCTAGGTGTACAGCCCCGATCGGCTCGTCGGCCACCAGCAGGAGCGCTTCGAGCTGCTGCTGCAGCGGATGCGCGGCGCGGGCGGATTCGAGCGCAGTGCTGGCTTCGGAGCTTTGCTCCAGGCCTGGAGTGTCCGAAGCACTCGAACCGGGGTTCTCGACAGCCTGAGTTTCAGTGTTATCCGTCATAGTCTCCGCCTAGCGTTGAAAGGTCTTCGTCAGAGAAATTCGTACCGGTCCATTCGACGAGTAGCTCGCCGAGGGGCTCGGCTTGCTCGAAGCCAACCGCGTCGCGACGATACAGCTCAAGGATCGCCAAAAAGCGAGCCACGATAACCCCGCGCTCGCTGACACCAACGATCAGTTCTCTGAAACTATGTGCCCCACCGGTACGCAACATCGAAACCACGATTGCGGCCTGCTCGCGAATCGAGACGAGCGGGGCATGCAGGTGCTCAAGTCCTACCAGCGGAATCTCTTTTGGCGTGAATGCCAGGGTCGCAAGCGCTGCGAAGTCCGCCGCACTTAAGGTCCAGCGCAGTTCAGGCCCCTGGTCACGGTATTTCTGTTCAAGGGGCACCTGTCGCGGGTGCCGGGCCTGTTCAGCGCTGAGCCGCGAGCTAAACCAGGCACTTGCCTGTTTAAATGCGCGATATTGCAACAGCCGCGCAAACAGTAAGTCGCGTGCTTCAAGAAGGGCAACGTCTTCGGCATCAACCACCTCACCCTGCGGCAAGAGGCTCGCGATTTTGAGGTCGAGCAGAGTCGCTGCGACAACTAAAAATTCGGATGCCCGGTCAAGCTCAACGATGCCTTTGCCCTCGAGGGTCGCAAGATAAGCAATAAACTCATCTGTTACGAGGCTCAGTGAAATCTCGGTGATATCGAGTTCATGTTTGGTGATCAGGCTGAGCAGCAGGTCGAAGGGGCCGTCAAACGACTCAAGTGTGACTCGAAACGGGCCCTCTTCGCTTTGTGCCGGGCTGAGTTGGACCGTCTCAGCTGACTCGTGTGCCTCAGCCAAAGCGCAACCTATGCAACAACGCCTCGCTGCACGAGCTCGCGAGCAAGCTTGAGGTAAGCCTCAGAAGCGGCGTTCGTTGGTGCGTAATCAAGCACAGATTTTGCGGCGATCTGCGCGTCTGGAAGCTTCACGGTACGACCGATAACGGTGTCAAACACCTGATCACCGAAGGTGTCTACTACGCGTTCAAGCACCTCGCGAGCGTGCAGGGTACGCGGGTCGTACATGGTCGCGAGAATGCCGTCGAGTTCGAGCGCCGGGTTCAACCGGTCGCGCACCTTGTCGATGGTTTCAACAAGCAAGGCGACGCCGCGCAGGGCAAAGTATTCACAGGCAAGTGGGATCAGTACGCCGTGACTTGCGGTGAGCGCGTTGACCGTGAGCAGGCCGAGTGAGGGCTGGCAGTCGACCAGGATTACGTCGTAGTCGTTGGCCACCTTGCGCAGCACGCCAGCGAGGATCTGCTCGCGGGCGACCTCGCTCACCAGATGCACCTCAGCGGCACTGAGGTCGATGTTCGCTGGGATAACGTCGAGCCCGGGTGTCCCGGTGTGCTGAATCGCCTCGTGCGGGTCTTTCGCGTGGCCGAGCATCAGATCGTAGATGGTGACCACGTCGTGTGCTGGCACGCCAAGGCCAGCCGAAAGAGCGCCTTGCGGGTCAAAGTCAACCGCAAGCACGCGCCTGCCATATCGGGCAAGGGCAGCAGCAAGGTTGATCGTGCTAGTGGTTTTACCGACGCCGCCCTTTTGATTGCACATCGCAATAATTCGAGCGGGACCGTGTCGCTCGAGCTTTGGGGGTGCCGGAATGATGCGTTCTGGTCGACCGGTAGGACCGATTTCAACCTGATTCGCAGTGCGCTTCGCCACCTCGACGCCCCTTTCGCGGACTTCAGTTACGTTAACGCTCAATCCTATCGCGCAGACCGATAGATCACTTCCCCAAGAATTCTTGGTTGCGAGTCAAGCGCCTTGCTGTGCCGCAAGGCCACTACTCGGTCGGTGGTTCCAGGGTGCGGGTGAGCTCATCAAGCAGCGATTGAATCTGCGGCTCAACGAACCGCTGCACCGCAGCCTGAACACGTGGACGGTGGACAGCCAACGCAAAACACATACGCTGCCCGATGTCTTGCGCATAACGATCGGCGAGTTCAATCTCAACTCGAATTCGTCGCTTTTCTTCTTGGCTGAGGGGTGGCCGGGGTAGTGGAGGCTCCGGCTTTGTTTGTTCGGCAAGCTCAGCCATTGTGAACAAAAATGGCTGTTCTTCGTCGCTCTCGGGATCAAGATCGACACCCTCGTATTCGGGGTCAAGACCAGAACCCGGCTCAAAACCTCCGGCATTCCAGATTTCCTCACCCGTCAGTTCTGCGTGCAGAGTGGGCAGTTCATGTTCGGTGTAGTTGTCAACGGCACGGTCAATGATCCGCTGCATTCTGCTGACAAGCGCGTGTGAAACCTGATGTGGCACATCTGTATCAAGGCCGGCCGCTGCAAGCACCGGAGAGCCCGTGCACCGACGGCACATCCGTGAACGACCACGGTGCGTACCCGGAGACCAGCTTGGCAACCAGCGCAGCCAAGAATCTACTGCGCTACTCACCCTGCCAATAATTGGATCGGGCGCGTCCGTTACTCCGCGATCTTCGGCGTTCACGAACGATCACCCCGGAATGGTCCGCCCTCGTCCGAGCCGCCAGAGCCCTCAGGACCGCCGGAACCATCAGAACCATCAGAACCATCAGAACCATCGGGATCCGAGCCGCGGCCGTCATCATCGTCGCGCAGCCAGGGATCATTGGCCGTGTTCGCCCAGTCTGGCCCTTCTTGCTCCCCACGCTTCTCCCACGGCCACTGTGGCGCAGGTCGATCGGTGTACACGCGCCGCAGCAACAAAGACCACGCAATCAGCACCGCCAACGCCAACGCAATCGCAAGCGACAGGGAATACGGGCTCAACCAAGTGTCATGAAGAGAAAGCCCCACCGCCATACCGAGCAGGCACCAAATCAGGTAGCCACCAATTGAGGCAAGCAGCAGATGGGTCAGCGACAACGAGCGTCTGCCTCGCAAGAGCAGAATCGACTGCGACCAGAGCACACCAGTAAGCAGCACCAGGCAACTCAGCACCGGCAGTACCGTCGCTCCATAGCTGATACCCGGCGTTGAAACGGGCCCGCCGTCTGTCGCAAGCGCAATAAACGACCACGCCGCAAGCATGATCGAAAACGCAACAATAACCACCGCGGAGATGAGTCCGCGAACGTATCCGCGGGTCACTCCTCTGCGGTGGCTATCGGTCACGGCTGTGTCGTCCGGGCCTCAGCCAAAGCGTTTTCGTACTCTTCGATCGCTTCAGCATTCTGACGCTTCACACGACGCCCGCGAGCGCCAACCCAAGCACCGAACCAAACAGTCACCTCACGCGCCACAATGGCGGCGATAAGCACTGGAAGAATCAGGCCATACTCACCGAGCAGAGCACCCGGCTGCAGGCTCACAATCTCACCAGCGAAGCGATCATTCAGGGCGTAGCCGAGCAACGCGGCGCCCCAGGTAAAGGCTGCCACCAACAAACCGAAGATGGCGTAGACCCACCAACCTGCACGTCCGCCGATAAGCACCAAAATCGTGAAGCCGATGAAGAACCCGAGGGCGGCAGCACCAAAACCAATGTTCACGACCCAGGGCATCAGTCCCTGGCTAAAGAACGTTGATGGTGGGAAGCTGGGCGCCAACCAGAGCGCCAAGCCACCAGCAAAAACAGCAGCGAACGAGACCGTTGCAAGCAGAGCGATAAGCACACCGGCACCGCGGTTGCCGCGAATCTCTGGCGGCATTGGCGTCTGCATGTAGAGAGCCGCCATCGGGTGATCAGAGCTGATCCGAATTTCGCCATCACGAATCGGTGGCAATTCGTTGTCTGTGACGGTTTCTGGCGTTGGATCGCCAACAGTTTCTACCAGGGCAGCGTCTTCAGAGGCTTCTTCAGTTTTCTCTTCGGTATTCGCGGCAGCACCCATGAGCACTGCACGCTGAGCTGTGCCGGCAGGTGGGTGCGAAGCAAAAATCTCTTCTGCACTCATCTGTGCACCGGCGCTTGGCGTTTCTTTCGCCGCTGCAATCACTGGCCGCTCTGATGTCGAAGTCGACTCGGCAGAAGCATCAGTGGTCGCACCTTCACCACTCGCCTCCCCTGCTGTCTCTGCCGAGGGAGCAGATACCTCTCCGGCGCGCTCAACAGCAGCGAGTACCTGTGTTTCGGTGGTCTCGTCTTGCTCGACGGGTGAACCCGCCTGCTCGCGATCTTCGCTCATCGCACTCCCTCAATTCCTTGCGGTGCCTCCCTCTGAGAATTTCAGACAAAGACACGTATCTGCCGCCAGCGTACTTGCTGCGCCGCGCAGGGCAATGCAAATGCGAAGAGTGTCGCCGAAAATGACGACACTTCTGGTATGCCACCCGGCATCGCATTCGGAGGCGCTTGGCGATCCAACGCTAAAAACGCCAGCGGGGCCGCCCGAAACCGAAGTTTCGTGACGGCCCCGCCGGGTATCAGAAGGTGATTACCTACGAGTAATCGCTAGGACCAAGGCGCTCAAAGCAAAGCATCGCTTTGCGCGCCGTATGTCCTAAGGCCGCCTCGGCCGAAGCTGTCAAAGCCCGGCCGAGGCAGGTGATTACCTACGAGTAATCGCTAGGGTTGAACTCTTCTGCGGTGAATGCGTCGTAGTCAACGAACGAGAGGTCGTTCTCGTCGAAGCCAGCGTCGGTTGCGAAGAGACGGCTTGGGTAACGCTCAGCCTTTGCTTCTTCGGTTGCCTCGACGTCGACGTCACGGTAGACGCTCAGGCCCGTACCAGCCGGGATGAGCTTACCGATGATGACGTTCTCCTTGAGACCGATCAGCGGATCCTTCGATCCCTCCATCGCAGCCTGGGTGAGCACGCGAGTGGTCTCCTGGAACGATGCAGCCGACAGCCACGACTCGGTCGCGAGCGAAGCCTTGGTGATACCCATGACCTCTGGACGAGCGGTAGCGGCACGCTTGCCGTCAACCAGTGCTTCGCGGTTGATGCGCTGGTAACGTGCGCGGTCAACGAGCTCACCTGGCAGCAGATCGGTCTCGCCGTGGTCGACCACGGTGACCTTACGCAGCATCTGGCGAACGATGACCTCGATGTGCTTATCGTGGATCGGCACACCCTGTGAACGGTACACACCCTGCACGCCCTCAACGAGGTACTTCTGCACTGCGCGCTCGCCTGGGATGTGCTTGCCACCCTCGCTCGAGCCGACCTGAAGGATGTCCTTCGGGTCAAGCGTGCCCTGCAGGAATGGCTGACCGAGCTCAACGTGGTCACCGTCTTCGACGATGAGCGTTGCACGCTTCAGCACTGGGTAGGCCTTCTCTTCGCTGCCATCGTCTGGCGTGAGGAGAATACGACGAGCCTTCTCAGTGTCTTCGATAGTGATGCGACCAGCAGCTTCAGCGATTGGCGATGCACCCTTAGGGGTACGCGCTTCGAAGAGCTCCTGAACACGAGGCAGACCCTGGGTGATGTCGTCAGCCGAAGCCGAACCACCGGTGTGGAAGGTACGCATGGTCAGCTGGGTACCAGGTTCACCAATCGACTGTGCAGCAATAATGCCCACTGCTTCGCCGATGTCAACACGCTGGCCGGTTGCGAGCGAGCGGCCGTAGCAGGTCGCACACACACCAACAGCCGACTCACAAGTGAGCACTGAGCGAACCTTGATTTCGGTGACGCCGGCAGCCACAAGGCTGTCGATGAGCACGTCGCCAACGTCGCTTCCTGCATCAGCGATGACGTTGCCCTTAGGGTCGGTCACTGCTGCAGCAAGGGTACGTGCGTAGACCGAGTTCTCGACGTTGTCGTCGCGAACCAGGGTGCCGTTAGCATCAGCTGCCGCGATTGGCAGTTCGAGGCCACGGGTAGTGCCACAGTCTTCTTCGCGAATGATGACGTCCTGTGAGACGTCAACCAGACGACGAGTCAGGTAACCCGAGTCAGCGGTACGCAGAGCGGTATCTGCCAGACCCTTACGCGCACCGTGGGTCGCGATGAAGTACTCTGCCACCGACAGGCCCTCACGGTACGAGTTAATGATCGGGCGAGGAATAATTCCACCCTTTGGATCGCTCACCAGACCACGCATACCCGAGATGTTACGGATCTGCAGCCAGTTACCACGAGCACCTGACGAGACCATACGGAAGATGTTGTTGTCTTCTGGGTATGCGTCGCGCATGGCGGCAGCAACTTCGTCGGTTGCTTCGGTCCAGATCTCGACGAGCTCGGTGTGACGCTCGGCATCGGTGATCAGACCCTTGTCGAACTTCTTCTGCACTGCTGCAGCAGCCTTTTCGTGGTCTGCGAGGATCTGAGCCTTGCCAGCAGGGGTCACGATGTCGCTGAGTGCAACGGTAACGCCCGAGCGGGTTGCCCAGTGGAAGCCCGCGTCCTTGATGCGGTCAAGAGTCGCAGCGACCTCAACCTTCGGGTAACGCTCAGCGAGGTCGTTGACCAGGCCTGAGAGGCTGCCCTTGTCGGCAACACGCTCGAAGTACGGGTAGCTCGCTGGGAGCGCCTCGTTGAACAGTGCACGGCCAAGGGTGGTCTCAACAACTACTGGACGCTCGTTGGTTACGCCCGAAGCGTCGGTGTAACCGGTCAGACGAATCTTGACCTGAGCACCAAGGTCGAGGGTGCCCTCGTCCATTGCGAGGATTGCCTCAGAAACCGAACCAAAAGCACGACCCTCACCAGCCGAACCAACCTTCACCGTGGTGAGGTGGTGCAGACCGATGATCATATCCTGCGAAGGCAGGGTCACTGGGCGGCCGTCCGAAGGCTTCAGAATGTTGTTCGAAGCGAGCATCAGCACACGTGCTTCAGCCTGTGCTTCAACCGAGAGCGGCAGGTGCACAGCCATCTGGTCACCGTCGAAGTCAGCGTTGAACGCAGCACATACGAGTGGGTGCAGCTGGATCGCCTTGCCCTCAACAAGCTGAGGCTCGAAGGCCTGAATGCCGAGGCGGTGCAGCGTTGGTGCGCGGTTCAGTAGAACTGGGCGCTCGCGAATGATCTCTTCGAGAACATCCCAAACCTCGCTACGTGCGCGCTCAACCATGCGCTTAGCAGCCTTGATGTTCTGTGCGTGCGACAGATCGATCAGGCGCTTGATAACGAATGGCTTGAACAGCTCGAGAGCCATGTCCTTTGGCAGACCACACTGGTGCAGTTTGAGCTGAGGACCGACAACGATAACCGAACGACCCGAGTAGTCAACACGCTTACCAAGCAGGTTCTGACGGAAACGACCCTGCTTGCCCTTGAGCATGTCGCTGAGCGACTTCAGTGCACGGTTGCCGGTGCCGGTAACTGGGCGTCCACGACGACCGTTATCGAACAGCGCGTCAACAGCTTCCTGGAGCATACGCTTCTCGTTGTTCACGATGATCTCTGGCGCGCCAAGATCAAGCAGACGACGCAGACGGTTGTTGCGGTTGATCACACGACGGTAGAGGTCGTTCAGGTCTGAGGTTGCGAAGCGGCCACCGTCGAGCTGCACCATTGGGCGAAGCTCAGGTGGGATCACTGGGACAACATCGAGAACCATAGCTGCTGGGCTTGCGCCGGTCTGCAGGAATGAGTTCACAACCTTCAGACGCTTGATCGCACGGACCTTCTTCTGGCCCTTGCCCTCAGAAATCTGGAGGTGCAGCGAATCGCTCTCTGCGGCCAGATCGAATGCCTCAAGACGCTTCTTGATTGCTTCGGCACCCATGTAGGCCTCGAAGTAATCACCGAAACGGTCCTGCAGCTCAGCGAATGCGGCATCTTCTGGCTTCAGATCGCCAACCTTCAGGTTGCGGAAATCGTCCCAGACGCGGTGCAGTGCTGCAATGTCATCGTCGTAGTTCTTACGGATGCCAGAGAGTTCCTTCTCGGCCGATGCCTCAGCGCGGCGGCGCTGATCAGCTTTCGCACCCTCAGCTTCGAGTGCGGCCAGATCCTGCTCTGCCTGCTGCTGACGCTGAGCAATCGCGAGGTCACGCTGCTGCTCAAGGCTCGAAATCTCGAGGCGAAGTTCTGCCTCAAGCTCGCCCATATCTTCGTGACGGCCCTCTTCGTCTACGTCGATCACCATGTAGGCGGCGAAGTAGATGACCTTCTCGAGATCCTTTGGTGCCATATCAAGCAGGTAACCAAGGCGGCTTGGCACACCCTTGAAGTACCAGATGTGAGTCACAGGAGCGGCAAGCTCAATGTGACCCATGCGCTCACGACGAACGCTCGACTTGGTGACCTCTACGCCACAGCGCTCACAAACGATGCCCTTGTAACGGACACGCTTGTACTTGCCACACGCGCACTCCCAGTCACGGCTTGGGCCGAAGATCTGCTCACCGAACAGACCATCTTTCTCTGGCTTCAGCGTGCGGTAGTTAATGGTCTCAGGCTTCTTGACCTCGCCGAACGACCAGCTGCGGATGTCCTCAGCGGTCGCGAGACGGATCTGAAGCTCGTTAAAACTCGTACCCTCGAGCAATTTTTCTCCTTGGGGAATAAGACTTATTTAAAGAGAGGCTGATGTCGCACTGTGCTCACGCTTTGCCGGGTTTCGCCGGTTATTCGCTCGCACAGTGCGTTATCAACTCAGATCTCGTCGATTGACGAGGTCTCGAAACGGGATGAGAGGTTAATGCCCAGCTCTTCCGCAGTGCGGTGAGCTTCGTCATCGTTGTCACGCAGGTTCACCGCGCGACCGTCTGCGCCGAGAACCTCGACGTTCAGGCAGAGCGACTGCATTTCCTTCATCAGAACTCGGAACGACTCAGGCACGCCTGGCTCGGGGATGTTCTCTCCGCGCACGATTGCCTCGTAGACCTTCACACGGCCCAGGATGTCGTCAGACTTCACCGTGAGCAGCTCCTGCAGTGCGTATGCGGCACCGTAGGCCTCGAGTGCCCAAACTTCCATCTCACCAAAGCGCTGGCCACCGAACTGGGCCTTACCACCGAGTGGCTGCTGGGTGATCATCGAGTATGGACCCGTCGAACGTGCGTGGATCTTGTCGTCGACAAGGTGGTGCAGCTTCAGGATGTACATGTAGCCGACCGACACTGGGTACGGGTAGGGCTCGCCTGAGCGACCGTCGAAGAGACGAGTCTTACCGCTCGAGTCGATCAGACGATCACCATCACGGGTTGGCAGAGTCGAGTCAAGCAGACCCTTAATCTCTTCCTCGCTCGCGCCGTCGAACACTGGAGTTGCAACCTTGGTGTTTGGTGCAGCCTCAAGCGCCTCAGCGTTCAGCTTCGAAGCCCACTCTGGGTTCCCCTCAACCTTCCAACCCTGCTTGGCAATCCAGCCAAGGTGGGTCTCGAGTACCTGACCGAAGTTCATTCGGCCTGGGATACCCAGTGGGTTCAGGATCACGTCGACTGGAGTTCCGTCTGCGAGGAACGGCATGTCTTCAACAGGAAGGATCTTCGAGATAACACCCTTGTTGCCGTGACGGCCAGCAAGCTTGTCGCCCTCGGTGATCTTACGCTTCTGCGCGATGTAAACAACCACGCGCTGGTTCACACCTGAACCGAGCTCGTCGTCGTTATCGTTCTCTGCGTCGAATACCTTTACGGCGGTAACGGTACCCGAGACACCGTGTGGCACCTTCAGCGAGGTGTCGCGAACTTCGCGGCTCTTCTCGTTGAAGATTGCGCGCAGCAGGCGCTCTTCGGCCGAAAGCTCGGTCTCGCCCTTCGGGGTGACCTTACCGACGAGGATGTCGCCTGGGCGAACCTCAGCACCGATACGAATGATGCCACGCTCGTCGAGATCCTTCAGGGCCTCCATGCTTGCGTTTGGCAGATCACGGGTGATCTCTTCCTTACCAAGCTTGGTGTCGCGGGCGTCAACGTCGTATTCCTCAATGTGGATCGACGAGAGGGTGTCGTCCTTCACCAGATTCTGGCTCAGGATGATCGCATCCTCGTAGTTGTGGCCTTCCCACGGCATGAACGCAACGAGCAGGTTCTTGCCAAGTGCAAGCTCACCGTTCTCGGTTGCTGGACCGTCGGCGATAACTTCGCCAGCCTCAATACGCTCACCGGCGCGAACGATCACGCGGTGGTTGTAGTTGGTGCCCTGGTTCGAACGGTCGAACTTGCGCATGTAGTAGCTCTTGGTGCCACCCTCATCAAGGTCGATGGTGACTACGTCTGCTGAAACATCAGCAATCACGCCCGACTTCTCAGCGGTAATCACGTCGCCAGCATCGATGGCTGCGAAGCCCTCCATACCGGTACCAACCACTGGCGACTCGCTGCGCACGAGTGGCACAGCCTGTCGCTGCATGTTGGCACCCATGAGTGCGCGGTTCGCGTCGTCATGCTCGAGGAATGGAATCAGCGAGGTAGCTACCGACACCATCTGGCGTGGCGAAACGTCCATGTACTGGATGCGGCCCGCATCGACCATCTGCACCTCGGCGCCACGTGGGCGAGCGAGGACCTGCTTGTCAGCGAACTTGCCGTCCTTGTTGAGCGGTGCACCAGCCTGCGCGATGAGGAACTCGTCTTCTTCGTGCGCGGTGAGGTAATCGACCTGATCGGTGACGGTGCCGTCAACGATGCGACGGTATGGCGTCTCGATGAAACCGAAAGCGTTGATGCGCGCGAAGGTTGCGAGCGCACCAATCAGACCAATGTTCGGGCCTTCCGGAGTCTCAATCGGGCACATACGTCCGTAGTGCGACGGGTGAACGTCTCGAACCTCAACGCCTGCGCGGTCACGTGAGAGACCACCTGGGCCGAGGGCCGAGAGACGACGCTTGTTGGTCAGACCGGCGAGCGGGTTGTTCTGATCCATGAACTGCGAGAGCTGCGAGGTTCCGAAGAACTCCTTGATCGCTGCCAGCACTGGGCGGGTGTTGATCAGGGTGTTCGGCGTGATCGCCTCGATGTCCTGAGTCGTCATGCGCTCGCGGACGACGCGCTCCATACGGCTGAGGCCGGTGCGCACCTGGTTCTGAATGAGCTCGCCAACGGCGCGGATACGACGGTTACCGAAGTGGTCGATGTCGTCGGTGTCGAGGCGAAGGTCGATTTCCTTGCCATCACGCATACCTGGCAGAGTCTCGGTGCCTGCGTGCAGGCCAACGAGGTACTTGATGGTTGCGACTACGTCTTCGAGTGTGAGCACCGAGTCGGTGATCGGTGCGTCGATGCCGAGCTTACGGTTGATCTTGTAACGACCAACCTTTGCCAGGTCGTAGCGCTTCGAGTTGAAGTAGCTGTTGTCGAGGAGAGCGCGGGCAGCCTCGATTGCTACCTGCTCGCCTGGACGCTGCTTGCGGTAAATGTCCTTGAGCGCCTCTTCCTGAGTGGTGACGCCGTCTTTCTCAAGGGTTGCCGCGATTGACTCGTAGCCTGCGAACTCTTCAAGGATCTCTTCAGTGGTCATACCGAGTGCCTTCAGGAACACGGTTGCCGACTGCTTACGCTTACGGTCGATACGAACGCCGACCTGATCGCGCTTGTCGATTTCGAACTCAAGCCATGCACCACGGCTTGGGATCACGCGTGCGGTGAAGACGTCTTTATCGCTCGTCTTTTCCTGAGCACGCTCGAAGTACACACCAGGGCTACGAACGAGCTGCGAAACGATGACGCGCTCGGTGCCGTTGATGATGAAGGTGCCCTTGTCCGTCATGATGGGGAAATCACCCATGTAGACGGTCTGGCTCTTCAGAACCTGAGTCTCGGTGTTGTAGAACGCAGCCTCTACGTAGAGTGGAGCGGAGTAAGTCTTGCCGCGCTCCTTGCACTCTTCGATCGAGAACTTCTGCTCGTCGAGAATCGGGTTCTCGAACGAAAGCTGCATCGTGCCAGCGTTGTCTTCAATCGGTGAAATCTCGTCAAAGATCTCTTCGAGGCCACTCTTCAGGGCGATATCATCGCGCCCTGCCTTCTGAGCCTCGACGACACGCTCTTTCCACGTGTCGTTACCGACGAGCCAATCGAAGCTCTCAAGTTGCAGCGCAAGAAGGTTCGGCACCGTAAGGGTGTCGCTAATCTTGGCGAACGAGAGCCGCTGGTGGGCACGACCGTTCTTTGGTGAATGGGTGGGAGTTGCGTTGCGCGCAGCAGCCAAGGAAACTACCTCCATGGGCCCCGTCGGGCCGTCTGACCTGGTATAGCGGTGAAGGCTTCGAGCGGCTCGTGAAATAGGAACAACGAGCACAATGGCCGACCGCAATATGAAGGCACACAGAAAATTCGAAGCGCAGCTATCAACTGTAACTCATTTACTAGTTACTGACAAGCGCTTTCGGCTTCGAATCTTGACCGGAAACACTCGTCGCATTTTCCACCGCATATATATACGCATCATTTGGATACAAGAAGCAGTCTGAGCGCTGGATCAATCGCCGCCACTCAGCGCCTTCTACGCTGCTTCGGCGTACTCTTAGGGGTATGAATGAGCAGAACACGGCAACCCAGGGTGAAGCGGCGGCAGAGACCATTATCTTCGGTGCCGATTGGTGCGGCGATTGCCGTCGCGCAAAACGCGTGTTCGACAGCGCCGGAGCGTCATATCGTTACGTTGATCTGGTCGCAGACCCGGATGCCGCCGAGGTCGCTCGCGATATCAGCGGTCGCACCAACATTCCGGTGATTCTCTACACCGATGGCAGCCACCAGGTGGAACCCTCAAACGCTGATATGCAGCACAAGATCGACGAACTTGGCCTCGCTTCAGGCAGCCAGGGCGCCTCGGCGTGAGGCTGCCCGACCCGATCACATTGAGCTCGGGCCTCACTGCCGAAATCGAAGAAGACCGCTGGGTACCTGGGGCGATCCAACTTGTCGTTGATGGCACCCCGCAGTCACACGTAAACCTGCGCGACCCAAGCGAAGTGTTTTTTGAGTACATTCGCCGCATCTCGCACGCCATCGACCTATTTCGTACACCCGGCGAGCCGATCTCTGCACTGCACTTGGGTGGTGGCGCTTTCACGCTGCCTCGTTATGTCGAGGCGACAAGGCCCGGCAGCCGGCAGCAGATTGTTGAACTTGAAAGCACACTTGTCGACCTCGTGCGCGAGGCCGCTCCCCTGCCAAAACGCGCCAGCATCAGGGTGCGCCACGGCGACGCTCGTGCGGTACTCGGAAAACTTCCGCAGGGCATGCTCGGTGCCATCGATCTTGTCGTGGTAGATATTTTTGCGGGTTCTCGCACGCCCGCTCACGTTTCAAGCGTTGAGTTTTATGAACTGATCGCGCCCTTGCTCGCACCCGACGGTCTGGTTGTGGTGAACACCACCGATGGCAGCGGTCAAACGTTCACTCGCGGTCAAGTTGCCACGCTTGCCTCGGTGTTTGGCACGGTTGCTGCTGTCGCCGAACCTCAGGTGCTCAAGGGGCGAAGGTTTGGCAACGTGGTGTTGCTTGCTGCGAGCCCATTGGGAGACGAGGATCGCGCGCGTCGCGCGCCCGCCGATCCCTCGTCAATTGGAGAACTCGATTGGCTGCCCCGTCTGCTTGCCGGCGGCCCTCACCCTGCCAGAATGCTGGTTGGTCGGGAGCTTGCCGATTGGATGAAAAACGCGAAACCGGTCACTGACGCCGAGGCGGTGCAAAGCCCGGAGCCCCCGGCAGAGATCTTCGGACGTGGCTGAGCTCAATCGCGTTCGGGTGTGGGCTGAGTCGCTGATTCGCCTGCATCTCGACCCGCTGCACGGCGAAGGCAGTTGGAGTTTCGGCTTCGACCATGCCAAGCGACGGGCTGGTCTGTGCAACTACACCGCCAAAAAGATCACCGTTTCGCGCCACCTCGCAGCAAAGTTTGATGACGATGAAATTCATCAAATTCTGTTGCACGAGGTTGCGCACGCGATCGCGGGCTCTGCCGCAGCTCACGGCCCCGAATGGAAGCGTATCGCCCGGGAAATTGGCTATGTTGGCGAGCGCACCCACGACGGCGAGATTGCGCATGAACTCGCGCCGTGGATCGGCCGCTGCCCTGCCGGGCATGAGCATGCGCGCTTTCGCGCGCCGAAGCGCGAGAGTTCGTGCGGCAAGTGCTCGCGCTCGTTTTCGCGGGCGCACCTGATCAGCTGGCAGAAACGGTCGAATTCACTCGCTTGAGTTGAAGCTACGGTTTCTGCGTGCGCGGCAGTTAGCTCTCAAAAGACGCAGCCCACTCCTGAACTCGCTGCGCGCTCTCAGCCTCTGAGAGATCCTCGATGCGAGTCATTACCGACCACCGCACACCGAAGGGATCTCGAATGCTGGCGAAGCGATCCCCCGAAACAAAATTGCTCGGTGCCTCGCGCACCGTTGCACCGGCAGCGACCGCTCGCCGCACCGTCTCGTCAACGTCTGTTACGTAGATGCCCATCGAGTAGCAGTCGTCTTCTCCTACTGGGCCCGCGACCAGGTGATAGTCGGGCATTGGTTCGCCAAGTTGCAGGTGCCCAACACCAAAGTCAAGTTCTGCGTGGGCGACGATGCCACCCATTTCAGTCACATCAACCACACGCGCGCCAAAAATATCGCGGTAGAACTTGATTGCGTTGGCCGCATCTGGGAGAGCGAGGAAGGGTGTAAGCGAGCTTGAGCCGTTAGGCCTGCCATTCGTGGTGTGCTTACCGTTGGCTGCGGAATAGTGTTCAGTGTTCATGGCAAAAGCGTAAAATCAGGGTGAGTCTGCTGGCTAGAACATTTGCGCCAGCTTGCCGCACACTCGCGGCATCAAACACAGTCAGGTGCGTCATGAGCGATCAAGAACGCGGCGTTCTCTATCCGAGTCAATTGCCCGAGTTTCATCGTTATCTTCCAGATGAGGGCAGCGCCTACGCCGTGCGCTGGTTTTGGCTGCCCGAGTGGAATCTCGCGCCTGGCACGTCATCTCGGCAGGAGGTGTTGCCCTTTCCCGCGAGCAATTTTACGGTTGAGGGTGAGAGTGTGACACTTGTTGGTCCACCGACACAGCGCTCCTACCGCTTGCTTGAGGGGCGCGGCTGGTGCGTTGGCGCGCTGCTTCGACCGGCCGCCGCATACGCAATCGCGCAGCAGCATGCCGGCGATACCGGCCTTTCTGGTCTTCGCGATCAAAGCCTCAGCCTCGTAATCCCGGAGCTTGCACCCGCAGTCTCTGCAATTATGAGCAACGAGGACCGCCCTGCTGAGGAGCGCAGAGCACTCGCAGTGCGAGAACTCAGTGATTTTTTGCTCGGCACTGTAGAACCGCCCGCTCCGGGGTCTGAGGCCGCGCTTGCAAATCATCTTGAGCAAGTGCTTGGCGATCCAGCGCTTATTCGAACTGATCAACTGCCGGATCGTTTACCGGCGTCACTGCGAACTCTGCAGCGGGTTGCTGAGCGGTATTTTGGCGTGCCGCTGCATGCGATGATTCGGCGGCGACGGCTTCAAGAGTCGGCGGCCAGGCTGCGCACCGAAGCTGGGCTCAATCTCGCAGCCCTCGCAACCGAGCTGGGGTATGCCGATCACGCGCACTTCAGCAAAGACTTTCGGGCGTTTCTGGGCAAGACTCCGAGCGAGTATCGCGCCCAATCGTTTGCCTCGTAAAGCGCAATACAAAAGCGGCGACAGGATGCCGAGCATCTTGCCGCCGCTTTCATTCAGCTTTGATCTAGCGACCCGAGCCCTTCAGCGATCCAACGGTGTCACCCGCGGTGTCATACACGAAGCAGACAACCTCGCGATCACCCTGCGACCATGAACCCGAGGTTGGGGTCATTGGCCAGAAGTCGAGCGCGCTTTCCTCGTAGCTCGAGCCTACGAAGGCTTCGAACTCGGGCAGGCATTTGTCCATCGCTTCGGTGTTGATTGCGTCTTCGCCTGGGAAGTCGCCGTCTGCAACCTTGTAAGCGAAGAAGGCCTCGTCGCTGTGCGACTCTGCGCAGGGCACGACAGGCAGGCTTGAGATCTGGCTACCTGCGCTGTTGGTGTCTACGCAGTCGCCAACACGAATGGCAAACACATCTGCGTTGTCCTGCTTTTCGGTGACTTCACCGGTGGCTGCGTCGCGCGAGGGCGCCGAGCTTGGCATGAACTGGTTCAGCATTGAGCAGCCGGTAAGTCCGAGGGCGCCCAGGGCGAGGGTCGAAGCCGCAACAATACGGAGGGTGCGGGCAATCGTCTTCTCTTGAATCATCAAGTTTGTCCTTCAAATGTGTATCACTCAGTGGCACAAGGCCAGTCAGTAGCACGACTTGAAGACAGGTCAGACGCCGACCAGCCTTGATTTTCCACACACAAGTATGACATTGGTGCTGCCCGGTTGAGGCAAATCAACCAAATGTTCGTATTTTGAACATATATTCCGTGGAAAATTCGCTAGATCAGCAGCCCACCGAAGCAAGCGCTTGTCTCAGCAGCTTTCCACGACCACCCGCCAACTCAGCAAGCGTGCCAGGCGCAAGCGCCTCGTCGGGAGACATCCACGTCATCTCAAGCGCATCCTGCCGTGGCTCACACGAGCCTGTGACCGGAACCACAAACACCAGCGACACCGCATGCTGACGCTCATCGATGTACGGCGAGACACCCGGCAATGGGAAAAACTCTGCCACCTGAGCCGGAATCGGAGACGCCGGAATCAGCGGAAAAGCCATCGAACCAAGATCGTTCTCAAGATGACGAAACAGCGCATCACGCAGCGTCTCACCATAACGAACACGACCGGCAACAAGCGCCCGAGTCATCACGCCCTCGGGAGTCGAACGCAGCAGCAGACCAACCTCATTCACCTGCCCCTGACCATCAACCCGGACCGGCACAGCCTCAACGTAAAGAATTGGCAGTCGGCCGCGAACAAAAGCAAGCTCGTCTTCGCTCAGCCAGCCAGGATTCGTGTTTATCGGCGGGAGATCCTCGGGATCAATCGGTTCAGGCAAGTCTGCGGTGTCGATGGCCATAGCTGTTATTCTCCCCCATCGATTGCTGTTTGAGCTGAAGCATTCGATGAAAGATCTGGCGATACTTTTTGCGAAGGATCCGCCAGAGCAAGCGGCGCAGACCCCGTCTCCGGGCGCATACTCTGCGTTCTCATCACCTCATGCAGCATGGCGAACTCCGCGCCGGGCACCGCAGCGAAATAGTGCGGTGCAAGATGACTCTCGGCCGCTGGAACGGCCTGGCCCCCGCGATACCCCGTAAAAACTCCACCGGCCCTGCGAATAATGTAGGCACCGGCAGATACATCCCACGGGCTCGTCTCAAATGAAATAGTCGCGTCAACCCACCCGGCAGCAACCCAAGCAAGTGCAATGCAGGTGCTGTGCAGACCGCGAATCTGACCAAAGTTCTGGGTAATCTCGGCAAATTGCGAAAGTGCGAGCTCTGGCCGATATGCCAAATCACGAGCTAACGGAAAATTCAGCGCAAGCGTAGCCTGAGCCGGCACGGTGTACCCCCAACTGCGCATTGGGCGATCCACCGCTGCCCCGGGCACCCGGGTATCTCGCAAAAATGCTCCGCGCTCATCGGCCCAGAACAACTGCGCATTCGCTGGATCAAAAATCACCCCGGCTATCAACTCGCCATCAAGCGCAACCCCAATACTGATGGCCCACAAAGCGATCCCTCGCGCAAAGTTCGCGGTGCCATCAATCGGATCAACAAACCAGCTCAACCGCCCTACACCCGCGACCGCCTCATTCTCTTCGCCGATAATGCTCGAGTCCGGGTAAGCAGCAAGAATCGCCTCACGGATATAGCTCTCACAGGCCCCGTCGTAATGAGTCACCAGATCGTGCATATCGCTCTTCACATCGATCTTCAGGTCACGTGCACGAAACCCCTGCAAAGCAATCTCACCAGCGCCAAGCGCAGCCCGAATCGCAACCTCGGTAGCCCGCTGAAACTCACTCATACCTCGAGCGTAGCGCGCACAATTGCCGCTTGTCTGACCGCGCTTGATCGCTCCGGGCGAGCGAGGAACGCGCCCACGCACAACCGCCGAGCATGCCGAAAGGAATAGACTGGGCCGTTGGCAGGTTCTAACGCAGAGCGTTGCAGGTTATAACGCAGAGAACGAGTTACGAAAGCTTGGTGCGATGACAGTGAAGGTAGCCCTCGCGGGCATTGGCAATTGTGTGAGTTCGCTCGTACAAGGAGTCGAATACTACAAGGGAGCCGCAGACGACGCTCAGGTGCCAGGCCTGATGCATGTGCGTCTTGGCGGTTATCACGTCTCGGATCTGCAGTTTGTTGCCGCTTTCGAGGTTGATGCCGACAAAGTTGGCAAAGATCTGAGCGAGGCAATCTGGGCCGGACACAACAACACCATCAAGTTCTCAGACGTACCGGCCCTCAACGTGCCGGTACTGCGCGGACCAACCCTCGACGGGCTCGGCGAGTACTACCGCGACGAGGTCGAAGAATCTGAGGCAACACCCGTTGACGTGGCACAGGTGCTGCGCGACTCAGGTGCCGATGTGCTCGCTTGCTACCTGCCGGTCGGCAGCGAAGAAGCAGTGAAGTTCTACGCTCAGGCCGCGCTTGATGCTGGCGTTGCCTTTGTGAACGCGGTACCAGTATTTGTAGCGAGCGACCCAGAGTGGGCTGCCAAGTTTGTCGAAGCCGGGCTTCCCATCGTCGGTGACGACATTAAGAGCCAGGTTGGCGCTACCATCACACACCGCGTGATGGCACACCTGATGGAGAGCCGCGGTATTGCGCTCGACCACACCTACCAGCTCAATGTTGGCGGCAATATGGACTTCAAGAACATGCTTGAGCGCAAGCGCCTGAAGTCGAAGAAGATTTCAAAGACTCAGGCAGTCACCTCAAATATTGAGGTGGATCTACCAGAGGGTGATGTGCACATCGGCCCAAGCGACCATGTGCCTTGGCTTGAGGATCGTAAGTTCGCGTTTGTGCGACTCGAGGGCCGCGGCTTCGGCGATGTGCCAATGAGCCTTGAGTACAAGCTTGAGGTTTGGGATTCACCAAACTCGGCGGGCACCATGATCGACGCCATCCGCAGCGCGAAGGTCGCGAAGGACCTCGGCCAGGCTGGCCCAGTCGAGGCCGCCTCGGCGTATTTCATGAAGTCGCCACCTGTGCAGAAGGCGGATCACATCGCTCGTGAAGAGCTTGAAGCTTTTCTTGATCTAGCTTCGAACTAGCTTCGATCCAGCTTCGAACTAAGCGATTATGGCCGGTGGCCAGTCTGCGCACGCCTCTGGTGTGTGCGGCCTAGCCGCCGGCCATTATTGTTGCGCACTGATTGCGCTTCGCTTCAGTTTCGCTCGCGAATGCACTGGGCCTTGGATCAACGGCCCATGCGTCGCTGACGACTTGAGTAGTCACGCAGCGCGCGCAGAAAGTCAACCTCGCGCAGGTCCGGATAAAGCGCCTCAACAAAGTAGAACTCACTGTGCGCCGACTGCCAGATCATAAAGTCACTGAGTCGCTGTTCTCCCGAGGTACGGATCACCAAGTCAGGATCCGCCTGGCCACGAGTCCAGAGGTGCTCACCAATCATCTCGGGAGTAAGCCGATCAGCCAGCGTCTCGATTGTGCCGCCAGCCTCGCGGTGCTCAGCAATCACGCTGCGCATCGCGGCAGTAATCTCACTGCGTCCGCCATAACCGACAGCAAGATTAATGTGCAAGCCGGTGCGGTCTGCTGTGCGTTCCTCAGCGATGGCCAGCGCATCACTCAGCTCTGCCGGCAAGCCCTCACAACTGCCAACATGCTTCACGCGCCAATCAGCGATCTCAGTCAGGCCAATTGCAAGTTCAGAGATGATGCCGAAAAGATCAAGCAACTCCTGATTATCCCGGCCCTTGAGGTTGTCACTCGAAAGCAGATAGAGCGTTACAACTTTTACACCAGCGTCTTCGCACCAGTGCAAGAATTCTGGGATCTTGCGTGCGCCCGCGCGATGACCAAAGGCCACACGCTCTTGCAGGCGCTGCTTCGCCCAGCGACGATTGCCGTCAACGATTACCGCAATATGGTGCGGAACATTCGCTGGATCGACCTCTCGCCGAAGACGTCGCTGGTACAGCTTGTACAGCGGTCCGGGTCTCGGCTCCGTGCGGTCGGGGTTCACTTAGCTGAGTGTAGTGCGTTTGGGTGTGCAGAAGCTCAGTAACATTGCACAAATTCACCCCCGCGAGTGTCGCGAAGGAATCCTCTCCCTCCGAAAGTGAGTTTGTCGGTACATATCGACAAAGCTGTGGCGCAGATTCGTACGGCAACCCTCTCGACCTTGCCGTGCACCGCAGGTAGGCTCGGCCCATGGCACAGCACGATGATGAATTTCGGTTCCTAAAAAGTGACGCGGCTCAAGTTGGCTACACCGGTGAACTACCGGAAGTGCGCCGTGTCAGCGTAGAAGTCTCAGACGGCCGCAAGGTCTCTGCCCTGCAATTCTCACCAGAATCAGCCCCGCAGATCGTGTTTCTGCATGGAGTAGGGCTGAACGCTCACGGCTTTGATCCGGTGGCGCTCGCGCTCGGAGTGCCCGCGATATCAATCGATCTGCCCGGGCACGGCCACAGCGACTGGCGCAGCGACGCAAATTACCGCCCCGACTACCTAGCCGCAGATGTGCTGCTCGCGCTGGATCAGCTCGCACCAGAACCGTTCTACCTTGTGGGCCACTCACTCGGCGGTCTCACCTCTGCCGTGCTGGCAGCTCAATTGGGTGATCGTATCAAGGGCCTGGCGATCCTCGACATCACCCCCGGCATTGTTCCGCAGAGTGATGCCGGAGACATCAACGATTTCATCTCCGGCAAACGGGCCTTCGCAAGCCAAGAAGAAATGGTTGATCGCGCAATTGAGTACGGCATTGGTGAAGACCGTGCCGCACTCACACGGGGCGTCGCACTCAACTCTCGTTTGCGTGAGGATGGGCAGTGGGAGTGGGCTCACCATTTCGCTCACATCACAGCGGGCCCTATGGAAAACCTTGGTGAAGGCAAACCATTTGCAGCGCTCTGGGCGCCCCTCGTGTATCTGAGCAAACACAAACTCCCCATCGTTTTGTTCCAAGCCAGTGATGGGCTGGTAGGCGAAGAGCTCGCGGCCGAATGGCGCGAAATGCTGCCCGATGCAAAGCTCGTTTTGCTGCCTGGCCTGCACAATCTCCAAGAGAGTTCACCAGTCGAACTTGCTGCGGCGCTCGCCGAGACTTTTTTCGGAAAGTAACAAGACGTTAACAAGGTGTTCTGCGAGAAGACATTCGCTCAAAAGGCGCGTAATCTCGGCTGGGACGCCCGAGCATCGCCGCCCGCCGTCTATGTATTTTTGCGCGCGGCAGAGTGCCGCGCACGACCCGAGGAGCCACTTCAGTGACCGAGTCAAACACGAGCGCCCCAGCTGAGGCGCCCGAGTACCGCAAGCGTGGACGATCGAACAAACCGCTTTTCGTCACGCTCGCAATTGTTGTCGCCGCTGCCGTGATTACGGCGCTGGTGTTCTGGCTGGGCAACCGCTCCTCAGACACCCAGGTGCCTCCAACGAATGGCACCACCAAGCAGATCGTTGTCGGCCTGCAGCTTGAACCAAGCAATCTCGACATTCGCACCACCGGTGGTGTTGCGCTCGACCAGATTCTGGTTGATAACGTCTACCAGGGCTTGATTGGTCTGCAGTCTGGCACCGTCGATACCTATGTTCCGGTGCTCGCCGAGAGCATGCCAGAGCAGAGTGACGACGGGCTCAGCTACACCTTCACGCTGCGTAAGGGCGTAAAATTCGCTTCGGGCAATGAACTCACCGCAGATGACGTAGTTGATTCGCTCAGTGCCGCCGAAGGTCCAGCGTCATTGAGCACTGCGCTCGGCGCACCAGTCACCGTCACTGCGCCAGACGCTCTCACCGTTGAGGTCACACTTTCAGCACCTAACAGCCAGTTGCTCTGGCACCTCGCCAATCGCCCAGGCCTCGTATTTGAGACTGCTTTTGAAGGCGACCTGGCAAGCACCAGCAATGGCACCGGCCCTTTTGTTGTGAAGCAGTGGAAGCAGGGTGACAGCATCACCTTCGACACCAATGCAAACTACTGGGGCAAAAAGCCAGCTGTTGACAGCGTTGTCTGGCGCTACATTCCAGACGGCAACGCCGCTGTGAACGCTGCGCTCGAGGGTGATCTCGATGTACTCGCACCAGTGCTCTCAAACATGGTGTCGCAGTTCGAAGGCTCAGACTTCAAGATCGAGCACGCGGCAAGCACCGATGTCTTCACCCTTGGTTTTAACACCAAGAAGGCACCACTTGACGACCCTCGCGTACGCCAGGCACTCTCTATGGCGATTGATGGCGATTCGATGGTGGCCGCGTTCTATGGCGACGGTAAGCCTCTCGGCGGACCAATCACCGATCTGGAACCTGCTTACGAAGATCTGAATTCGGTGCATCCATACGATCCAGAGGCTGCGAAGGCTCTCCTTGCAGAAGCCGGGGTCGAGAACCTCGAACTCAGTGTCACGATTCCAAACTTCTACGGCACCGACGCAATTAACCAGGTCGTTACTCAGTTCGCAGCTGTGGGCGTAAAACTCAACGTGAACTCAGTTGAGTTTGGCACCTGGTTGAGTGACGTGTATTCGGCTCCTGAAGACGGAAGCATCCGTGACTTTGATCTGAGCTATGTGAATCACGCTGAGCCAAACGATTTTGTGAACTACGCGAACCCTGACTACTACTTCGGATACAACAACCCGAAGGTGCAGGAACTCTACGCGCAGTCGATTGCGGCGACCGACCCAAGCGAGGCTGTAAAGCTCGTCAAGGAAGCCGCCAAGATCGTGTCAGAGGATGCGCCTGCAAAGTGGCTCATCAACTACACGCCAGCAAACGCCATTGCGAAGCACGTGCAGGGTTTCCCGACGAGCAACACGAACTCGCGAATTAACCTTGCCGACGTATCCGTCTAAATTTGTGCAGTAATTCGCTCCCTGGTGACACAACGCATCACCAGGGAGCGAATTCACTACATACAGACAAGTAAGATCGAGGAATGAGCCGCTTTCTCGTCGTCAGGCTGCTGACGCTTCTCGCGGGACTCTTATTAGCGAGCCTCATTATTTTTCTGTCGCTTCGGCTGCTGCCAGGCGACGTCGCGCAGGTCATCGGTGGCACCTCTGCGTCAGCGGCCCAGGTCGACGCTATTCGCGAACGGCTTGGCCTCGACCGTCCGCTCCCCCTGCAGTACTTTGACTGGCTCGGTGGCATCTTCACCGGACAGCTCGGCAACTCAATCGTCTCGGGTACCTCAATCGCAGCTGAGATTGCGCAAAAGGCCCAGGTAACCGTGCCGCTCACGCTCTACTCGCTTGTAGTCGCCCTGGTTGTGGCACTGCCCCTAGGTGTTTTCACGGCGTATCGCCGCAATGCGCTACCCAGCCGCATCATCTCGGTGCTCGGCGTAGTCGCAGCCGCGGTACCAGCAGTCTGGGCGGGTTTGCTCGGCATTATGCTGCTCTCGACCTGGCTGGGCCTCTTGCCCGCTCAGGGATTTCCTCGCGACGGATGGGCCGACCCGATGGCGGCGCTGCGCTCGCTGACTCTGCCCGCGCTCACGATCGGCCTCATCGAAGGCGCTATTTTGTTCCGTTTTGTGAAGAGCGCAACCCTCAATGCGATCGGCGCTGAACACGTGCGGACCGCGATGTCGCGTGGCTACACCCGCTTCGGAGCACTTATCAGACACGGTCTTCCGGGCGTTGGCCTCTCAGTCATTTCAATTCTCGGCCTGCAGGTTGCCGGTCTTCTTGTGGGTGCCGTGGTGATCGAGCAGCTATTTAGCTTGCCCGGCCTCGGCCGCATGCTCGTCGTCGATGTCGGCCAGCGTGATCTCATCAAGGTACAGAGCACGCTCTTTGTGCTCACGGCTGTGATTCTTGCGCTCGGCGCATTGATCGATGTTATGCACCGGGTAGTCGACCCGAGACTTCGGGTGGAAGAACAATGAGCACGCAGCAATCTAGAAGCACGCTCGGGCTGCTCTGGCGTTCGCCACGCGGGATCTTCGCACTCTCAACGCTTGGTCTCCTCGCGCTGACCGCACTCGTCTCACTCTTTTGGCTGCCGGTAGACCCAAACCACGCCAATATTTACCAGGCTTGGGATGCACCTTCGGCTGCGCATTGGCTCGGCACAGATAATAGCGGCCGAGACATTGCCTCACGCCTGATTGCTGGGAGTCAAGTCACGGTGCTTGTGGTGCTCGGTGCTGCCGCGGTTTCAAGTGTGATCGGCCTATTGCTTGCGATTTTGTCGGGCCTTGGCCCGCGTCCGCTCCGCGAGCCGCTGATCATTCTGATCGACGTGCTGATCGCCTTCCCCACGCTGTTGCTCGCGATCATGCTCACCGCTGTTTTTGGCAGTGGCATTCCAGTGATCATCGTCTCGGTGGGCATCGGTTTCGGTGTACAGATCGCCCGCGTTGTCAGGGCCGAACTTCGTCAGATCGGCGCCGAAGATTTTGTGCTTGCAGCTCGCGCAGCTGGGCTCTCACGCTGGCAGATCCTGCGTATGCATCTCTTGCCGAATGCTGCACCGGTTTTTGTGGTGCAGCTTTCGCTGTGCATGGGTCTTGCGATTCTTGCCGAAGCTGGCCTCAGCTTTTTGGGTTTTGGGGCGCCAGCCGATGTGCCTTCTTGGGGCCGAATGTTGCAGGAGTCGCAAGCGTTCATCTCGGTGCATCCGCTCGTAGTGCTGTGGCCGGGCATCACTATCACTGTGACCGTGCTCGCGTTCTACTTGCTTGGTGACGCCCTGCGCGAGGTGATGGATCCGCGTTTGCGTTTCGCGCGGCCGCGCGTAAAAGGCAAGGAGGCCAACCGTGCCGAATAACACTTTGGTGGCAACTGCCAGCGCGCCCCCGCTTGAAGTGAACGGGCTCAGCGTGTCGATGAATGGCACGCCACTGTTGCACGATGTTTCGTTCTCGCTTGCTCCGGGCGAGCGGCTTGGCTTTATTGGCGGTTCTGGGTCGGGTAAAACGCTTACTGCGCTCGCAATTTCGGGGCTGCTCCCTGAAGAAGCAGAGATCAGCGGATCGATCAGACTTGGCAATATTGAACTTGTTGGTCGACCAGATGCCGAAATTGCTCCCCTTCGTGGCGATCAGATCGGCATGGTGTTTCAAGAGCCCAAAACAGCGCTCAACCCGCTGCACCGTCTTGGCCGTCAAATGACTGAGGCCCTCGCGCTGCACTATTCGCTGTCTAAAGCAGAGCGTCGTCAGGCTGCGCTTCGACTTGCCGCTAAGGTGGGGCTGCGCGATCCCGAACGTATTGTGCGCGCTTACCCGCACGAGGTGAGCGGCGGCCAGCGCCAGCGCGCAGCGATTGCCGCTGCAATCTCGGCAAGGCCCGGTCTATTGCTTGCAGATGAGCCGACAACAGCTCTTGATGTGACCGTGCAGCGAGGTGTGCTGGAGTTGTTTCGGGAACTCACCGTGGCAGACGATACCTCGCTCGTGTTTATTACTCATGACCTCGCAGTGATGGCAGAGGTTGCCGAGCGGGTGCTGGTGTTCGATCATGGCCGCGTGGTTGAAGACGGTACGGTCGCACAGATCCTTGCGGCTCCAAATCATCCTGTCACTCGGGCCCTGATTCGTGCGGCGGGAGGTGACTCATGAGGAACCACACCCTCAATGAGGGCCCACTGATTGAGGCGAAGGGGCTCTGCAAGTACTACCGGGTGCCGTCAACGAGTCTGTTTGGCAAGGCGACCATAAGCCGCGCTCTCGAAACCGTAGATGTTGCTGTGCAGCGCGGCGAAAGCGTTGCGGTTGTCGGTGAGTCTGGTTCGGGCAAAAGCACACTACTGAAGCTGTTGCTTGGGCTCAGCAGGCCAAGCGAGGGTGAGGTGCGTTTTGACGGCATGCTGGTCGACAGCACAAGCGACCGATTGTTGTGGCTACGCCGACGAACGGGCATAGTTTTTCAAGATCCCTACTCTTCGTTCAACCCGAGACGCACAATTGGGCAGACTGTGGCTGAGCCGCTGATTGCGACCCAGGCGCCCGGTGATCATCGGGCAGCTGTGGTGAGCATGCTTGACCGCCTTGAGTTGCCCGCTGGATCGGCGGATCGTTATCCTCATGAATTCTCTGGTGGGCAGCGCCAGCGTATTGCCTTGGCGCGCGCGCTCGTGCACGGGCCGGAGCTTTTGGTCGCAGATGAGCCGGTGAGCGCACTTGATGTGCTTGTGCGCGGGCGCTTGCTTGATCTGCTTTCTGAATTACGCGATGAACTGGGTCTCACACTGATTACGGTGACTCATGATTTGGCTGTGGTTCCTCGGGTGGCTGACCGTATCGCGGTGATGCAAGACGGCAAGATTGTCGAACGGGGTGACGTTGACACTATTTTTTCGAACCCCAAAGAGTTGTACACCAGGGAACTTATTGAAGCGCTGCCCCGACTCCCCTAATTGAACCGCTGGGCTGCTCGGTTGTTCGGTTGTTCAGCTGTTCGGCCCCGTATGTTGTGAACTCGGAGCCGCAAATTTCCTCCTGTATCTGGGCCTCTCTGCGCTTGACTTGCAGAGAAGACTTTGCATACATCCGATGATTTATTACACTCATATGGCGAGGGACTAGGGAAAAGTTACGAGGAACCGTAGATGAGCGAATCACCAAAGCCAGACTGGTATCCAGATCCAAGCGGAAACGCAGAGCTGAGGTGGTGGGACGGAACTCAGTGGACGGAACACACCTTCTCTCATCAGGCTCAGCAGCCGCCACAACAGGCGCAACAGCCGCAGGCAGTGCAGCCAGTACAGACCGCGTGGCCGGCGACGGGCGATCCAGCGCAGTACACAGCGAGCACTGCTGTCACAACCACCCCTGACGCTCCCGGAAAACCCAAGAAGAAGACCTGGCTTCTCGTTACCGCCGGTGTCGCAGCGCTCGCCCTCGTGACCACCGCTGCAATCTCAATTCCTGTCATGCTCGGCAATCAGGGCGGTGCCGCTCAAACCGAAGCCGTAGTGATCAACGGGATCAAATACATGCCACCCGTCGAAGTAGACGTGTCGCGCGACAAAGCGTTCAAGGTTGACGCGAATGTAGATCTTCTTGACCTGAGTACCGAGCTTGAGGCTGCCGGCGAACCCGTAACCTATAGCCACGGTGTGTTCGACCTTTTCGCCGACCGTGAACTCAATATTCCGGTCGAGGCGTTCGCGTACAGCTCTAAAAACGGCAACCACTATGAGTGGGAAATCTCGCCACTGCAGTCGACTGACAAGGCTTCGGCAGCGACCGGACTCTATAGCGATAGCGATATTTACGAGACCACTTTCTTTGATAAAGAGATCCCCTGGTCGCTGTATTCCGAGTACTGGGTAAAGCAGAGCTACGATGCCGACGGCAAAAAACTTGAGATGCCTGAGGTTACTCGAATCCTGCCGAAATTTAAGCAGGATCAGTTAGATGGCGTACGGGTGTCATTCGCAAAGGGCGCAGAAGATGGCTCTGTGAAAGTCACTTGGGTTGCGCCCGAATACGCTGACAAAAACACCGAATACCTGCTGCTGAAGGCGGCACCGTCATCATTCGGCACCGCTGAAGACGGATGGATGATTGATCGTATTGCCGTACTCAAGGGCGAAACCGAATACGACTCAAGCGATCATCGCCCATTCGACATGACTCAGAATACGGGCCTTGAACTCTTCAGCGGCGATTCAGCCGACGTACAAGAGTACGGTCCCGAAGAAATGTTCCGGGCGACAATGAACACCACCAAGGCTCGCATCGGCGTGATCGTGAAGCACGATGGCAAGTACTCACCGATCGAACTCGTTGAACCAGACTCGGGTGTGCGCGCACAACCGTATGAGCTGGCATCATTCCAGCTGTTCCAAACCCAAGACGAAACCCAGAAGTGGAACGTCGGAGACCTCACCGGTCTAAACACCTGGCTACCGGTAACCACCCTTGACGGTTCCACGCGCACTCTGCAGGTGCAGATCGACCCGGATTCGCTGAACCCCGATATTGTCATTCAAAACTTTGGTGAAGACGGAGGCTTCGTCTACCCCGACGGGGTCGGCATGCGCGGCACGGTACTCGGCACCTCTCTGGAAACGTCGTATGCCTCGTACGTGCCTGCCGGCATGTCGAAGGCTGAATGGATGGAGCAGCTCAAGACCCATATCGTTGCATTCAACGAACGTTCCATAGCCGAGCAAAACAAGACCGGCGGAGTGCTGCTCACCGTTGAAGACGCAGACCACACGATCGATGTGCTTGAGTATCGCAAGCTGCCCGCGGCCGTAAAGACCCCGAAGGTTGACTACGAGGTCTTCGGCACCCACCCGATGGTGGAGCACATTGCCGCGAGCATGATCGCTGGCGAAAAGTCGATCGACGTTTCGAAGTGGAGCAAAGACACAAACGCGCCAAGCCCATACGATGCCTACCGCGAAGCTGTCACCCAGAATCCAATCGTGAACTATGGCCGGCCAGTCGTCGCCATTGATCGTGACCGCATCTTTATCGATTACGTGTTTGATCAAAAAGATCGCGAAGCTGCCATGAAGCTCAGCCACGATAAGGCCGCCGAGATTGCTGCATCGGTCGAGGGCCAAAGCGATACCGACAAGGTGGTTGCGATCAACCAGTGGGTCATCGAAAACACCGAATACGATTTCGACAGCCTTGCCGCCTACGAAGGCAATTCGCTTACGGGCTTCGCTCATCCGATGGGCAAGATTGCCTACGACTCTGAGTTCACCGCTTGGAGCCCAATCGGCGTGTTCCGCGATGGCACCGCTGTTTGCTCGGGTTACGCACAAGCCTTCACCATGATCGCTCGCGAGGCTGGCCTCGAAAGCATCATCGTGGGAGGTGAAGTGATCGATGCCGGGCCTCACGCTTGGAACCGCGTAAAGATTGATGGCACCTGGAAGTCCCTTGACCCAACTTGGAACGACAGCGAAAGCAACCCGAACCAGTACCTCATCATCAATGAGAGTGACTACACGGGCAGTGCTCAGCGCATCGCAGACGAGGGCGATAGCTGGATTCTTGAAGCCAGCAAGTCCAAGTTTGATACTCCATAAGGACTAGCAAACAACACAAAAGGCCGGTAGCTCTTGAGGCTACCGGCCTTTTGTGTGTGCTGCGAGTGGGTGTTGCGCCGTAAACTCGACACCAACTGCGAACTCGACTAGTGCAGGTCTCGCAGCGAGGTAATAATGGTTTCCCGAAGCGAAGCTGGTGCTGGCCCCTCGCAGGCACGCCGCACCGCAACGGTCAGGTTTTCAAACACCTGCTGCTCGTCTCGGCACTCCGAGCACTCCGCGAGGTGTTCCCGAATCGGGCCGCAATCGCCTTCGCGTAACTCGCCTCGAATCAGTTCTTCAAGGTTCGCGCGAGCATGTTCGCATCCGCATCCGCTCATAGTGCTGCCCCTTTCTCTGGAGTCTCAGATCGGCGTTCGGAGGTGGATCCCCCGATGCCCTGTTCACGTGCATAATCGCCAAGCGATTGACGTAGCCTCGAACGGCCACGGTGCAGCCGGCTCATGACCGTGCCTATTGGTCGCTCGACAATGTCGGCGATTTCTTGATAGCTGAAACCTTCGACATCGGCCAGGTAGACCACCATACGAAAATCTTCCGGCAGCGCTGCGAGGGCATCAGTCACTACCCCAGCAGGTGTTCGGTCAATCGCTTCGGCCTCTGCTGAACGCGATGACATAGCAGTTGTTGATTCTGCCCCGCCAAGTTGCCAGTCTTCAAGATCTTCAACCACGCCAAGATACGGCTCCCGCTGTTTCTTGCGGTAGACGTTGATGTAGCTGTTCGTCATGATGCGATACAGCCATGCCTTCAGATTGGTGCCCTCGGCAAAAGTGCCAAACGACGCAAAAGCTTTTGCGAAAGTCTCTTGCACGAGGTCTTGAGCATCTTGCGGGTTGCGCGTCATTTTCATCGCAGCGCCGTAGAGCTGATCGAGGTATGGCAGCGCGTCACGAGTGAACCGCTGCTCAAGCTCGACGCGGTCAGTTGCGTTCGCCTTAGTGGTCACACTACGAAAGCCTACGCGAGTTTCTGGAGCGTTGATTGTGATCGTCTCGGAGCGCCGCGTCTGACGAACGGGTGGTGCCGCAATGCTCACACTGACTCCCTATCTCGTAGTATGACGCGCGCCGCGGTGACGCGCAGCCGGGTCGCAAGCTTGGCCCGGTAGAATCTAGAACAATCAATGCCGCAGTTGTATTCCGTCGGAGGCCCCTCTTCATGCTCGTTGGAAAGATGAACCCTGGTCGAGATGATGAAGATCCGGCAGGCCAGGGTGCTGGTGACGCGCTGCCCCCGCACTGGCAGGCTCCACTCGCGAACCAGCAGCTCACGGCGACTGTGCCGCTGCCCGGCTCAAAATCACTTACCGGTCGTGAACTGATTCTCGCGGCGCTCGCAGACGGCCCAAGCACCCTGCACGCTCCCCTGCACTCACGCGACACCATGCTCATGACCGAGGCACTTCGGGCGCTCGACATCACGATTTCTGCGGTGGATCACCCAGCCAATGCCTTCGGACCAGATCTGCGAATCACCCCGGCCGAAGAATTGATCGGCTCAACCAGTATTGAGTGCGGGCTAGCCGGCACCGTGATGCGTTTTATGCCGGCCGTTGCATCGCTCGCACTCGGCCCGGTCTCGTTTGACGGTGACCCCTACGCGCGAAAACGCCCGATGCGCCCGGTACTTGAAGCGTTGCGCACGCTTGGCGCTGATATTTCTGATGATGGCCGCGGCGCGCTGCCCTTCACTGTGCACGGCACCGGTTCACTCAAGGGCGGGCGGGTTGAACTTGATGCCTCGCTCTCTAGCCAATTTGTCTCAGGGTTGCTGCTTGCGGCTGCACATTTTGAAGAGGGCGTGCACGTGGTGCATACCGGCGAGCGCCTGCCGAGTGTGCCGCACATCGAAATGACACTTGAGTCACTGCGCCGCCGTGGTGTGCAGGCTGAAACTGTAGCTCCCGGCGAGTGGCGTGTGCTGCCGGGAGCGATTCGGGCAATCAACCTCACGATTGAACCGGATCTCTCGAACGCCGCCCCGTTTCTGGCAGCGGCACTGGTGGCCGGCGGCACGGTTTCGGTACCAAATTGGCCGCTTGAAACCACACAGGTTGGCGACCAGTTGCGCTCGTTGTTGCCTGCATTCGGGGCAGAAGTCACGACGTCAGAAAGCGGTGACACACAGACGGTGACGGTACGCGGCACTGGCGTGCTGCGCGGAGCTACCCTGCACGTGCCAGAGGCTGGTGAGCTTGCACCAACACTCATTGGTCTCGCCGCTCTCGCCGCTCACGGCACCGGGAACGGCGACGGTGAGGCAAGCACTATCACTGGAATCGGCCACATTCGCCATCACGAAACCGATCGAATTGCGGCACTCGTGAATGAGATCAACGCTCTGGGTGGCGACGCGAAAGAACTCGAAGATGGGATCGCTGTACAGCCTGCGACACTGCGGGGCGGCACCTGGGGGGCTTACGCCGATCATCGCATGGCTACCACCGGCGCACTGATTGGTCTGCGCGTACCCGAGCTTGAGGTTGACGATATTGAGAGCACTTCAAAAACGCTGCCGCAGTTCACTGAGCTCTGGGAAAACATGCTGAGCGATGGGGTGTCTTAACACATGAGTTGGCTCACCCCAGACGACGATTCCCTCGACGGCCCGTATGCGGAATATGCCGACCACACGGTGCGGCAGCGTCCAAACCCGAAAGCAAATCGGCCGCGCACCAAACGCCGACCAGAGCACGCTGATTCTGTGACTGGCATGATCACCGCGGTTGACCGCGGCCGTTACACAGCGCTGATTCAGGCTGGTGCCGATCCGCTAGACAAAAAAGAACGAACCATCACAGCGGCCAGGGCCCGCGAACTTCGCAAAACCTCGATTGTGATCGGCGACCGGGTTGAACTTGTTGGCGACACGTCTGGGGCCGAAGGCACGCTCTCGCGAATTGTTTCGATCGAAAATCGTCGCACGATGCTGCGGCGCAGTGCCGACGATAGCGACAAAGTAGAGCGCATCATGGTGGCGAACGCAGATCAGATGCTGATTGTGGTTGCGGCGGCGAACCCCGAACCGCGCGTGCGCCTCGTTGATCGTTACCTCGTTGCTGCATATGACGCTGGAATTACGCCACTGATCTGCATGACGAAAGTCGATCAGGCAGACCCCACCGAGTTTCTTGATCATTTTGCTGCCCTCGATGTGCCGGTATTCACCTCAGCGCCTGGGCAGGAACCGATCGCCGAGATCCGCGCGGCCCTCGCCGGCAAGACCACCGTGTTTGTTGGGCACTCGGGCGTTGGTAAATCGACGCTAATCAACGTACTGGTGCCAGATGCGGGGCGTGCCACTGGGCACGTTAACGAGGTCACCGGTCGCGGTCGACACACTTCGTCGTCATCGGTCGCCTACCGCGCGTCAACGCCGGGAGCCGAGGGCGGCGAAAGCGGTTGGGTCATCGATACGCCGGGCGTGCGTTCCTTCGGGCTCGGCCATGTCACGAGCGAGAGCGTCTTGCGTGGTTTCACTGATCTTGCGCCGTTTCTTGACGCCTGTCCTCGTGGCTGCACGCACGAGGCTGGCGCCCCCGATTGTGAGCTTGATCTCGCCATCGCTGATGGCCGACTTGATGCTGCCGGGGCTCGCCGAGTCGAGTCACTCCGCCGCCTTTTGCGTTAGCGGTGCGCTCCCCCATTCGCTATTGCGACGGGGGCTGCGCTCGACGCAAGCTGTCAGGGAACCCCCGATAGGCTGGCAGATATGAGTGATCGTGTAATTCTTGAGGCAGGCCAACAGGCACCAGATTTCTCACTGCAAAACCAGCATGATGAGACAGTAAGACTGAGCGATTTGCGAGGCACTCGGGTGGTGCTTTTCGCCTACCCGGCAGCGATGACCCCAGGGTGCACCACCGAGGCGTGCGACTTCCAGGAGAGCTCGGCTCCGCTGAAGGCCGCCGGGTACACTGTGCTCGGCATCTCGCCAGACACCGTCGAAAAACTGGCTAGTTTCGCAGAACGCGATGGTCTTGGCTACCCGCTGCTGAGCGATCCAGAGCGTGAGACGCTCAGCTCGTACGGCGCATTTGGTGAGAAGAAGAACTACGGCAGAATCGTGCAGGGCGTGATTCGGTCAACTTTCGTGATCGATGCCGAGGGCAAGATTGAACACGCTCTCTACAATGTCAAAGCGACTGGCCATGTGGGTCGTGTGCGCAAGCTACTCAACGTCTAGGGCGCCACAGCCTATACGCTGGGCTGATCCTCGTCTTCAATTTCGTGTGAGTCGAGGGCGAGGATCGGTCGAGCAATAACCGCCGAGAAGAAGCCAACGAGGGCGAGCAGGATCATTCCGAAACCTAGCCAGAATGGGCCGATTAGCAATTGCAGGCAACCTGTGCCGGCAGCGAAAAGCAGCACGTGAATGGTGACCGCAGAGCCGCGCACCCAACTCACACGTGACCGAAGTGACTGCATCAGGGTGATCACAACCCACAACACGCAGATTGCAACAACAACTACGAGGCTGTAGTTTTGAGCCGCCATTTCGGGTGTGTTCAATGCGGCAAGCACCGTTGAAAAAAGTACCCAGATCAGCAAAAACGCTTCAACTGCGAGACAAATCGCCAGTATTGCCCAGGCGGTTTCCGACCGTCGGTGTCTGCTTGGTGAATCGCTCATTTCAGGAACCTTTCGGGTGCGTGAAGAATTAAGTCTTGAATTACTTCATCTTTCATGGAACCATATATCCATATGAGTTCGCGCACGTCGTGGTGGGCATTCTCAGTCCCAAACGACAACCGCCGCGCGAATCGGGCTACCAGCCAGATCTAAGTTTATCGCGCGCGCAAACCATCACACAGGAGGAATCACATGGATTGGCGCGAGCAGGCTGCATGTCTGACCGTTGACCCGGAGCTCTTTTTCCCGGTAGGCAACACCGGTCCGGCTGTCGACCAGATTGAGCGCGCAAAGGCCGTGTGTGCACGTTGCACCGTCACCGAGATGTGCCTTCAGTACGCGATGGACACCGGCCAGGATTCTGGCGTTTGGGGTGGCCTGAGCGAAGATGAGCGCCGCGCGCTTAAGCGCCGCGCAGCCCGCGCCCGCCGCGCGAGCTAACTCGCAACACGACTTGCAAAAGAGCCCGGACCGCTTGGTCCGGGCTCTTTTTTGCTCTCTATCCGCCAGAGGTCCACATCGAGCGGCTCCCAGCAAGCAATTTGACGCACGTTTAGGCGAATAACACACATGAACCCGATACTGCTGGCGAAAGTCGCTCATATCGCGTTCTAGAGTGGCTGAGAGCAAAAGAACCCCGCAAATCATCATGCAGATGAAATGCGGGGTTCTTTCGCTCAACTATTAGTCGGTGCCAGAGTCAAAGGCAGCCGAGAGCCCAAGCTCGTCAGCATCTTCGTCGATACCGCCAACTGCATCAGCAATTTCGGCAGCGCCACCGCGCTCAAGCTCACCAACAAGTTCAGCGGTCGCGCCACCAACAAGACCGATTGCCGCGTAGTGCTCAAGACGCTGACGCGAATCAGCAATGTCAAGGTTACGCATGGTCAGCTGGCCGATACGATCCTCTGGACCAAACGCAGCACCAACCGTGCGCTCCATCGAAAGCTTCTCTGGGTGGTAACTCAGGTTCGGGCCCGTGGTGTTCAAGATGGTGTAATCATCACCGCGACGCAGGCGAAGGGTCACCTCACCGGTGATAGCGGAGCCCACCCAGCGCTGCAGCGCCTCGCGCAGCATCAGCGACTGAGGATCAAGCCAGCGACCTTCGTACATCAGACGGCCAAGCTTGCGACCATCGTTGTGGTACGAGGCAAGGGTATCTTCGTTGTGAATCGCGTTGACCAGGCGTTCGTAGGTAATGTGCAGCAATGCCATACCAGGAGCCTCGTAAATACCGCGCGACTTCGCCTCGATAATACGGTTCTCGATCTGGTCACTCACGCCAAGGCCGTGGCGGCCACCGATTTCGTTCGCAGCAAATACAAGCTCAACCGGGTTTGAATACTCGACGCCGTTGATGGCAACCGGGCGACCCGCTTCGAAACGAACCGAAACCTCTTCAGTCGCCACCTCGACGTCTTCACGCCACGCAGCAACACCCATGATCGGTTCAACAATGTCGAGACCAGCGTTCAAGAACTCAAGCGTCTTGGCCTCGTGCGTTGCACCCCAAATGTTTGCATCGGTCGAGTAAGCCTTTTCGGTGGCGTCGCGGTATGGGTAGCCGTTTGCGACAAGCCACTCGCTCATCTCGTGGCGGCCACCGAGCTCTTCAACAAACTGGCTGTCGAGCCAAGGCTTGTAGATACGAAGGCTTGGGTTCGCCATCAGGCCGTAGCGGTAGAAACGCTCGATGTCGTTGCCCTTGTAGGTCGAGCCGTCGCCCCAAATGTCGACGCCATCTTCCTTCATCGCACGAACCAGCAAAGTGCCGGTCACAGCGCGACCAAGTGGTGTGGTGTTGAAGTAGGTCTTGCCACCCGAACGCACGTTGAACGCGCCACACTGCAGCGCAACGAGGCCCTCTTCAACCAGCGGAAGCTTCGCGTCTACGTGACGCGCAATCTCGGCGCCGTACTCTTTCGCGCGGTCAGCGACGCCGTCGATATCAGGTTCATCGTACTGACCAATATCGGCGGTATAGGTGCAAGGCACCGCACCCTTCTCACGCATCCATGCAACAGCGCACGAGGTATCGAGGCCGCCGGAAAATGCAATACCGACGCGCTCGCCAATAGGCAGAGAAGACAGAACCTTAGACATAGTTTCTATCCTATTGCCTGAGGGCACTTACTCGTTAAACGAGGCCGGATCCGGTCCGAAGTTTCGCTGTTCGTCCATCGCGTCGATGCTTGCCATTTCGGCGCTCGTCAACTCAAAGTCGAAAACGTCGGCGTTCTCAGCAAGACGCTCTCGGCTTGATGTTTTCGGGAAGACAACGGTGCCGTGCTGCAGATGCCAACGGATGACCACCTGGGCTGGAGTCTTACCGTGCGCTGCAGCGGCAGCAACGGTTTCTGGCCGTTCAAGCAGGTCGCTCTTGCCCTGGCTCAGTGGACCCCATGCCTCAACCGCGATCCCGCGTTCGGCACAGAACGCGCGCAATTCACGGCGCTGGTGCAGCGGATGCAACTCGACCTGGTTTACCGCAGGCACCACACCGGTCTCGGAGATGAGCTCGTTCAAGTGCGCAATCTCAAAGTTTGAGACGCCGATTGAATCGCACTGGTTCGAACCGACGATTTCAACAAGACCACGCCAAGCTCCGACAGCTGTCTTGCGCTGAGGCACCGGCCAGTGCACGAGGTAAAGATCAACTTTCTCAAGCCCGAGGCGATCAAGACTTGCTTCAAACGCACCGTGCGGATCTTCTTGATCGGTGTTCCACAGCTTGGTGGTCACGAAGAGTTCTTCGCGAGGCAATCCGCTTGCGGCGAGCGCACGACCGACAGCTGCTTCGTTGTCGTAGATACGAGCGGTATCAAAATGCCGGTAACCGAGCTCGAGCGCCTCACTGACTACCCGTTCGGTGTCTTCAGCGGGGAGGCGCCACACGCCAAGGCCGAGCTGTGGAATGAGGTTTCCGTCATTCAGTTCCAGAAAAGGGACTGGCAGTTCACCCATTTTGTGCACCTCCGTCAATATATTCGCTTTAGTGTAGCCCCATAATGGAAGGGTTATGCAGGCCACGCCACGAATTGACTTTCCAAAAGACCTCCCCGTTTCGCAAATGCGAGGTGAGATTGAGGCTGCAATTCGCGACCACCAAGTGGTGATTGTTGCCGGCGAGACCGGTTCGGGCAAAACAACCCAGCTGCCAAAAATCGCACTTGCTCTTGGCAGAGAGCGGATCGCCCACACGCAACCGCGCCGAATCGCCGCACGCACCATCGCTGAACGAATCGCCGATGAACTCGGCAGCGAGCTAGGTGGTGTGGTCGGCTATCAGGTGCGATTCACCGACAAAGTTGGTGCAGATACCAAGATTCGACTCATGACCGACGGTATCTTGCTGAACGCCATTCATCGTGATCGCGATCTCAAGCAATACGACACGATCATCATTGATGAGGCCCACGAGCGCTCGCTAAACATTGACTTTCTGCTTGGCTACCTCAAGACCCTGCTGCCTCGTCGCCCCGACCTCAAAGTCATCATCACCTCGGCAACCATCGATCCTGCGTCGTTCGCGAAACACTTTGCAAACGCGAAGGGCGAAGCTGCCCCGGTGATCGAGGTCTCAGGGCGGACGTATCCAGTCGAGCTTCGTTACCGACCGCTCGTTGAAGAAACTGCAATCGAGGATCCGAAAACCAAGCAACTCAAAGTACGCAAAACCGAGCGTGACCTTTTTGATGCGATCGGCGATGCCTGCGGCGAACTGAGCAAAGAAGCTCCGGGCGATGTGCTGGTATTTCTGAGTGGCGAAGCCGAGATTCGCGATGCCGCCGATGCGCTCAACGGCAGGTTTCGAGGTTCGAACAAGCAGACCGAGATTTTGCCCCTCTACGGCCGCTTGAGTGCGGCTGAACAGCATCGAGTGTTTGAGCGGAACAGCAGCGGTGCAAGACGTATTGTGCTTGCCACGAACGTCGCCGAGACGAGCCTCACGGTGCCTGGCATTCGTTACGTTGTCGACGCGGGCACCGCGCGTATCTCTCGATACAGTTCACGCAGCAAAGTGCAGCGATTGCCAATCGAAGCCATCTCGCAGGCAAGCGCGAATCAGCGCTCCGGTCGTTCCGGTCGCACCAGCCCCGGTATCGCGATCAGGCTGTACAGCGAAGAAGACTTCACCAGTCGGCCCGAGTTCACCGAACCCGAGATTCTGCGCACCGGACTCGCCAGCGTTATTTTGCAGATGCTCTCGCTTGGCCTCGGTGAAATCTCCGAGTTCCCATTCCTCACTCCCCCAGACAAACGAGATATTCGCGATGGTCTGGCCCTGCTCGAAGAGCTCGGCGCGGTACGCACCAAGCAGTCGCCACCGCGCATCACCAAGATTGGTCGGGAACTGTCGCGGCTTCCAATCGAACCTCGATTTGCGCGTATGGTGATCGCCTCACGCGAGCACGAGGTCACTGCCCAGGTCGTTGCCATCGTGGCGGGCCTCACAGTGCAAGACGTACGCGAGCGACCAAACGAGCAGCGCGGCAAAGCAGATGAGCTGCACGCACGTTTTGCCGATCCACTCGGCGACCTCATGACGCTCTTGAACCTCTGGAACTACCTGCAGAAACAGCAGCGAGAGCTCTCCTCAAGCGCGTTCAGACGACTCTGCAAAGCTGAGTTTTTGAACTTCTTGCGCGTACGCGAGTGGATGGATCTGTACCGCCAGGTCTCGCGAACAGCAGGCATCAACAGGGGCTCAGAGAAAGCCAGCGAGGGCGGCAACGCGGACGCGATTCATAAGTCTGTGCTCGCTGGCCTGCTCTCACACCTTGGCGTGAGAGATGAACTGCAAGATCGCAGAGCCCCCGGTGGCCGCGGCACCGCAGGTGGCACGCCCAAGCGCAAGCCAGCGCAGGAATATCTCGGCGCACGCGGCACCCGTTTCGCACTGCACCCCGGATCAGTGCTCTCAAAACGACCACCGGAAGTTGTGATGAGCGTCGAGCTCGTCGAAACAAGCCGATTGTTTGCGCGCGGCAATGCTTCGGTTGATCCAGCGTGGGCAGAAGACCTCGCCGGGCCACTCGCCAAACGCCAATTGAGCGAACCACACTGGGAGAAGAAGCAGGGAGCGGCAGTCGCTTACGAGCGGGTCACACTGTATGGCGTCCCGATTGTCGCGCGACGACGCGTACAACTGTCTCGATTTGATCGCGAACAGGCCCGCGAACTGTTCATTCGGCACGCGCTCGTCGAAGGCGATTGGGATTCGCCCCAGGCTTTCGACCGGGCAAACCGGCAATTGCGTCGAGAATTGCAGCAGCTCGAAGAGCGCACCCGACGCCGCGATCTCGTCGGCGATGACGACGCCGTGTTTGAGTTCTACGACGCAAAAATTCCGGCAGATGTGACCAGCACCCGAGATTTCGAAGGCTGGTGGAAGCAAGCTCAGCGCAAGCAGCCCAAACTGCTCACAATGCGTCGCGAAGATTTGCTACAAGACGAGGATCCGAAGGCCGCAAACGAAACAGAGTTTCCCCGCGAATGGCGCCACGGCGATCAGACCTTGAAACTGCGATACCGATTCGAACCGGGTGCAGACGACGACGGCGTAACGGTTGCGGTACCGCTGCCACTGCTCCCCCGGGTGCAGGGTGCAGAATTCGAAAAGCTCGTGCCTGGACTTCGCGAAGAACTGATAACCGCGCTGATTCGCTCTCTGCCAAAAGCAATTCGGAAACACGTAGTGCCCGCCGCGGATTGGGCACGCACCCTGCTGGCCGCAACCGAACCAAAGCTTGAAGCCGGTGCAGGCTCGCTGACCGAGTTGCTGGCAGACGAAATTCGTAGGCGAACAAGCATGCAAGTCACGGCGGCCGACTTTGACACTGAGAAGCTTCCCGCGCACCTCACGCCAACGTTCCGCGTCATTGACTCGCGCGGACGCACAATTGGCAGCGGCAAAAACCTTCGCGAGTTGCAGCACACCCACCGTGATCAAGCAACCAAGGGTGTCGCCCGGGTTGCTCAGGCGGCTCTCCCAAAGAGTGACCTCGAACAGACTGGCCTCACCGCTTGGAGCTTCGGCGATCTGCCGAAGTATGTCGATACTGCATATGCAGGCGGCAGAAGCGGCACCGGCACGGTTCGGGCTTACCCCGCACTTGTCGACCGGCGCACCTCGGTTGAATTGCGCCTAGTGGCTGATGAAGCAGAACAGGCAAGACTCACCAGGCGCGGCATCAGGCGTTTGCTGGTGCTGAGTTCGCCAAGCCCCGCCAGCTATGTGCGCGAGCATCTCTCGAACCAAGAAAAACTGCTGCTGAGCGCGGGCCCCTATCGCTCGCTTGACGACGCGATTGCCGATGTCTCACTGGCTGTCGCGGATCGCGCCATTCGCCAGACCGCGGCAAATGGCCTGGTCTGGTACGCCGCCGATTTTGAGGCCATCGCCAACGACTATGCCAGGGCACTGATTGATGACATCTACGGTGGAATCGCGCTCACTGCTCGGGTACTAAACGAGGCAAGACTCGCGAACAAGTCGATTGAGGCCGCGAAAAGCTTGCACGTGCTGCCGCAAGTGAGCGACGCCAAAACGCAACTGAACGGTCTCGTTTACGGCACCAACGGTGGTGGCGGATTTGTCTCGCACACGGGTCTAGATCGCCTCGAACGAGTGGTCGTTTATTTGCAGGCGATCCAGCTTCGAATGAAGGGTCTTGGCGAGAACCCCGGTCGCGATCGCGCCTGGCAAAACGACATTGATCGCGCGCTTGAGCTGTTCCGCGATGCCGGCGGTGAGATTCCACTTGCCCCCGACGCGTCAGAGCACCTGCAGCGGGCGCGCTGGCTTATCGAGGAATTGCGGGTGAGTCTCTTTGCACAGCAATTGCGCACCGCAGAACCTGTATCACTGCAGCGGGTGCAGAAAGTGATCAGCGGAGCGTAGTTTTTCTACAAAAATTGACCTGCTAAATCAGCAACTTTGGCATTTTTAGTCACCCGCCGGACACTAGACTCCTGTGGTGGGTATTTATCGTGATTTGGCGCGTACGCCGGGAGTCTTCCGCATCCTCCTTTCGCAGCTGACAGCTCGCTTCCCGTGGGGCATGCTGTCGATCACGATGCTGCTGCATATCCAAGCGCTCTACGGCAATTACACCGCCGCTGGCGTTGTGCTCGCTGCGCAGAGCGTCGGTCAGGCAATCGCCGGTCCAATGACGAGTCGAATGATGGGCACCTTTGGCACCCGACGAGTGCTGATCATCACGAGCGCTATTTGCGCAGCTCTGCTAATTCTCGTCGCGGTTACGGTGTTCCCGATCGCGGTCGTCACTGCGCTCGCATTTGTGATTGGCCTAAGCACCCCGCCAGTCACCCCAGCGGTTCGCACGATCTACCCGAAGCTGGTTCCAGGCAATCAGATTTCCGCACTGTTCTCGCTTGATGCTTCGGCTCAAGAGATCATCTGGATCATTGGCCCTGTGGCCGCTGTCTTCATCTCAACCCAGGTGAGCACCGTGTGGGGTCTGCTGATCGCGGCAGCCTTCTTGATCGGTGGCGGCATCTGGTTCATTTCAAGCCCGCAGCTTGGCACCGTGCAGATCCCACCAGCGAGGCAGCGCTTCGGAGCGATCCTCGCTCGCCCTACCGTGCTCGCATCAAGCATTATTGGCTTCTTTTTCGTCGCATCGTTCGCCTCCCTTGAGGCCGGCGTAGTGGGTGCATTCGGTCATGGCGGCATCGAGTCAGGCTTTATCTTGGCGGTGTTCTCGATTGGCTCAATTATTGGCGGCCTGCTGTTTGGCCACCGCGATGTCTCGCCGTGGTCGATGGTGCTGCGAGCAACAATCGTGATGGTTGGCACCGCAATTTGCCTCGTCAGCCTGAACCCCTTCTGGCTCGGCATCATGCTGTTCTTCGCTGGTTTTGGCGTCGCACCGATGTTCGCCGCACTCTTTACCGTGGTGAGTTCCACCGTGCGTTTCTCTGAAACCGCAGAAGCCTATGGCTGGGTAGGCACCGGACAACTCGTCGGAGTTGCCCTCGGCTCGGCGATTGCGGGTGTCGCAATTGACGCCTCAGGTGGCTTCGGTGGCATTCTAGTTTCGGTACTGTTTTTGGTCGCAACAATCATCTCGGCCGGAATCAGTGTTCGCTGGATGCCAGATCTACGCGGAAAAGACGCGAGCCCGATTCCGGACACCGCACCAATCCAGCTGCCGCACAAGGGATAGGCCCCACAAGAGCCTTATTTCGAGGCGCAATCGCTACGGATTTCGTAGCAAACCACCACTTTTATTAACGAAATCATCCGCGCCTGAGCAACAGGTGCGACTTTTCCGAAATAATGGAGTGTTCGGGTTCAATGTGTCAGACTGACTCTTGCACCCCAACAACGAAGTTCACCTAAAGAGGAGTGATCTACTTATGGGCAAGTACGCCGTCATCAACCCGGCAACCGGTGAAACCATCAAGGAATACCCGGATGCGACCGCAGCTGACATCGAAGCTGCACTCGCCGCGACTCAGCAGGCATACACCGACTGGGCGCGCAAGACTACCGTTGCTGAGCGTGCAGCTCTGGCAATGCGCGCAGCTGAACTCTTCGAAGAGCGTCAGGAAGAACTCGGCGCAATCATCAACCGTGAGATGGGCAAGCCCCTCGACCAGGCCATTGGTGAAGCAGAGTTCTCAGGCGCAATCACCGCAGCCTTCGCAAAGAACGCTGAAAAGTGGCTCGCCGACGAGGAGCTTGAGGTCGAAGACGGCCTGAAGACCTTCTTCCGTTTCCAGGGAATCGGCGTGATCCTCGGCATCATGCCGTGGAACTACCCTTACTACCAGGTTGCACGCTTCGCAGTGCCAAACCTGATTCTTGGTAACACCGTCGTGCTCAAGCACGCCGAGCAGTGCCCAGAATCGGCACTCGCACTCGAGCAGATCTTCCTCGACGCAGGCTTCCCGAAGGGCGCATACGTCAACGTATTCGCAACCCACGACCAGATCTCGACGATCATCGCTGATGACCGCGTACAGGGCATCTCGCTGACCGGTTCGGAGCGCGCTGGCGCTATCGTTGCCGAGCAGGCCGGTCGCCACCTCAAGAAGTGCGTACTCGAGCTCGGCGGCAGCGATGTCTTCCTGGTGCTCGACACCGCAGATCTTGATCACGCAGTTGAGCACGCCGTCGGCGGCCGCATGGAGAACACCGGCCAGGCATGCAACGGCTCGAAGCGAATCGTTGTAATGGACAACATCTACGACGAGTTCAAGGCCAAGTTCGAGGCAGCAATTGCTGCGCAGTCGCTTGAGGCGGGCAACTACGGCCCAATGTCTTCGGCAAAGGCAACCGAGGGCCTCACCGCACAGGTGCAGAGCGCAATCGATCAGGGCGCAGAGGTGCTCGTGGGTAACAACACCCCCGACGGCAACTTCTACACCCCAACCGTGCTCGGTGGCATCACCCCAGAAATGGCCGTGTACAGCCAGGAGCTCTTCGGCCCAGTTGCCCAGCTCTACAAGGTATCGAGCGACGAGGAAGCAATCGACCTCGCAAACAGCTCACCATACGGCCTCGGCTCGGTAGTGATCTGCGATGACCTTGAGCGTGCAGAGCGCGTTGGCAACCAGCTCGATGTTGGCATGGTCTTCATCGGCGGCGCTGGCCTCGAAGGTGCAGACGTACCATTCGGTGGCGTAAAGAAGTCGGGCTACGGCCGTGAGCTCGGCAAGGGCGGCATGCTGGAGTTCGCGAACAAGAAGCTCTTCCGCTTCGCTGGCTAATTCTCGCAGCAACGCAAGAGGGTCCCTGGCATCGCCAGGGACCCTCTTGCGTTTGAGCGTCATCTTGCGCGGGGTGCTCCCCCAGCCGAATGAACGCTAGTCACCAAGCAAACGCAATTGCAGCATTGCCGAGAACCGTTCATCGGCATCGCCAAGACGAATCCCGCCGATTTCGGTTGCTCTGCGCAAGCGGTAGCGGAAGGTATTCGGGTGAACATACAGCGCGCTTGCCGCCTGGCCAACATCACCGAAGTGATCAAACCAAGCACGAAGTGTTTCAACGAGGTGACCCTTGTGCTTCAAATCATGGGCACGCAGCACCGCGATCGGGCCGCTAATCTCGTCACCGCGAACCGTCATCAGCTCTTTCAATTCGAGCGTAAGCACCTGGGCATGCACGTCTGAGAGGCGCGCGACCCGCGGAGCGTTCGCAGCGGCTGCCGCATCGAGCATACGAGCCGGCAACGCACTCAAAACTCGTCGCACTGTCTCGCGTGACTTCGCGAGACTCGTGAGGTCTTCGGCAATCGGACCCACCGCAATCGAAGCAGTGGTGCGGCCGCCGATGCGGTCGAGAAAGTCTTCCATGGTTTGCACAGCGCGATCACCGTGCAGGTCATTGGGCGAGGGCAGAATACCGAACACGGTATCGCCGAGTAGCGCAACAGCGGATCCGGGACGCAGAGCAGATAGATGCACCGCAAAAGCGTCAGCGAATCGCTCCCGCTCAGCGGTAAGGCCCTGCTCGTCGAGTTCAGCGCCACGCTCCGGATCAGCAGTCACCACCGCCGCCACGACACACACCGCCTGACCAGCAAGGTTGAGACGTGCCAAAGCTTCGCGCGCTCCGGTGCCACCCTCGAGTGCGGTGCTCACCAGCTCGGTGCGCAGTCTGCGCTGCACGTCGGCGCCAGCCCGCACCCGCAGCAAGTGCAGAGCAACCAGTTTCGCGGCGTCTTTGAGAGTCTCGGTGCGTTCCCTCGTGAGCGGGCCGTCCATCGCGGCCCAAATTGAGCCAAGCACTTCGTCGCCAGCGCGAACACCAATGGCGACTCGCTGAGTCGTCGATTCATCGCCAAGATCGATTTCTTCAACCAGAACCGGATCAACGCTCCGATATAGGTCTCGAAACACGCCACGTTCTGTCAGGGTCTGCAAGTATCTCGCTGGCACCCTGCGGCCAATAATCGTTTCGGCTCGACCCGGGTCGGCTGCTTCCTGCCCTTCTGAGAACGCGAGCACTCGCGAGGAGCGATCCTCGATCGTCACCGGGGCAATAAGCAGCGAAGAAATGGCATTGGCGACGGCGAAAAGATCGCCGGACGGAATGCCGCCGATTGAATCGACGCGCGCCTCACCAAAGTCATCTTCAGCCAGCAACACACGGAGCAGAGCGGCAAGCTGAGTCCAGGTGGCACCACGTGCCAGGCCCAGCAACACAATGTTGTTTGCATCGAGTGCGAGGCGCGCTTCGTCGTCTAGCTCGATGGGCGATCGCACCACGATCGCTGCTGGCGTCTCACGCGCAAGCCGATCAATCATGGCGAGCAGCGCTTCGCTATCGTGCACCCCTACCCCGAGCACAATTGCGTGCTCGGGGTAGATGGGCTCGTCAACGGCGTCATAGATCATGACACCGCCAATATTCTGAGTGTCACCGACACGGCCGTGAGTAATCTCAAGCAGCGTCATGCCAAGGTCATCAAGTACCCTGCCAAGGCTGAATCTGGTAAACCTTGGCTCTTGGGCAGCACTCATGAATGGAAGCATATCGCTACAGCGTGACCCACTCGACCGAGGTCGTGAACTCTTCAAGCAGTTCAGGAATCGGTGCGACGCCGAGACCGGGGCCGGTAGGCACGGTCAGGTGTCCGTCTTCCATCACCCAAGGCTCGGTGATGTCGGTCTTGTAGAAACGATCGCTTGCCGATACGTCACCCGGCAGGGTGAAACCTGGCAGCGACGCGAGCGCAATGTTTGCGGCGCGACCGAGGCCGGTTTCGAGCATGCCACCGCACCACACTGGAATACCAGCTGCTGCTGCGAGGTCGTGAATACGGCGGGCTTCGAGGTATCCACCAACGCGGCCTGGCTTGATGTTGATGACGCTGGTTGCGCCGAGGCGAATCGCGGCTGCCGCAGTCTGAGCCGAAGTCACTGACTCGTCAAGGCAGATTGGAGTCTTCAGCATTTTGGCGAGGTCAGCGTGGCCGACGATGTCTTCTTCTTCAAGTGGCTGCTCGATCAGCAGCAGGTCGAAGTCATCAAGCTTTGCGAGGTGGCGTGCGTCACGCAGTGTGTAAGCAGTGTTCGCGTCAACCTGCAGCAGCACCTCATCACCGAAACGTTCGCGTACCGCGCGCACTGCCTCGATGTCCCAGCCCGGTTCGATCTTGAGCTTGATGCGAACGTAGCCCTCATCAATGTATCCGCCAACAGCGTCGAGTAGCTCAGGGATCGAATCCATGATGCCAACCGAGACACCGCACGGCACGCGCTCGTTCACCGACCCGAGCTCACGCGCGAACGAACGGCCCTCGGTGCGCAGCTCTGCGTCGAGGATCGCGGTCTCGATTACGGCCTTCGCCATTGGATGACCCTTGTACTTATGCAGCGCCGGTGCCACATCAGTCGCAGTCTTCACACCCGCAACACCCGGAATGAAGTAGCGCTTGAGCATGTCGACTGCGCCCTCGGTGTACTCGGGTGAGTAGACCGGCTGCGGCAGTGATACGCACTCGCCCCAACCCTCAGCGCCATCGGTGATGGCTTTCACCAGCAGAATGTCACGCGAAGTCTGCGTGCCAAACGAGGTTCGGAACGGGGTGACAATCGGCAGCGCGATGCGGCGCAGCTCGAAGCCTTCAATCTTCATGGTTATTTCTCTCCCTTTTCTGAAGTTTGATCCAAGATGTATCCGGCGCCGCGGGTGAAGCCTACGATTCGCTCCCCGCCTGCCAGACGGGCGCCGAGTTCTTGGCGAACCTGCTGACGCCACTCGCGGGCTTTTTCAGGGTCTGCGATTCGAAGCGTCTCGATGTCGTCTGGCACTGCGACCACACCGCTGCCGTCGATCATTGCAAGTCGGGTGCCTTCGGCGAGCAGTGCAGCCACGGCTGGGTCGCGCAGGTGCCAGCGAACAAGCAGTCGATCGCTTGAATCTCCGGCGTTAATCGCATCGGACATTGGCCCATAAAAGTTTTCGAGGTATTCAACTGGCACAGCACCAAGCTTTTGAATGTTGAAGTTCGCGTTTCGAGAGATCAGCGGATCAAAGGTCCACTCGATGCGCTCGATGCCGCGGCCAAGTGCCCACGCTCGCTGGTGCAGTTTCAGCGCATAGCCGATTGAGTTGCCGATCAACTGTGGCTGCACGCCCGAGATGTGGCTGTGCAATGTCAATCGTTCAGGGCTTGAGTGCAGGCCGAGCGATGCGCCGACCAGTTCACCGTTCACAAACGCGCCGCTGATGTAGTTGCCAGTTTTTCCAAGGACTCGCAGAAAGTCTTTTGGAAGCACGGAGTTGTCTTGGCCACGACCCCAGATTCGGTTGAGCAGGTCAAGCACCTGCACCTCTTCGGCGCTCCCCTGCATCTCGCGAATCGTCGCTGAAGATAGTTCAGCGGCGCGTTCTGCATCAATAATCGCTTGTTGCAGCATTGCGTCTTCGGTCATGTGAGCTCCCATCATGCAGCTACTTCTGGGTGTTCAGCGAGCTCGACAATAAGCTGCTTCAACAACTGGGTTCGGGGTTCGATCTCGGCAACAATGACGTGCTCGCTTTCTGCGTGCGCACCCCCGCCAACGGCACCGAGGCCGTCAAGGGTAGGCACGCCGATGCCAGCCGTGTAGTTGCCATCGCTTGCGCCGCCGACAGCGACACCCTCGATGGGATCGAGCCCAAGTTTTGCGACAACTGATGTCGCAAGAGCAAAAAGTTCGGTTGATCCAGCGCGCTCGAGCGGTGGACGGTTTGGGCCGCCGGCAATGCTGATACCAGCGCCGGGCAGCACGGGAGTGAGCGCCCGCATAGCAGCATCTACGCGCTGCTGTTCAGCGGCGGTGCGCGCGCGAACATCTACCCGCAGTTGTGCCTCTGCCGGCACAGTGTTACTGGTTACGCCGGAGTGCGCTTTCGTTGGGGTCACGGTGGTGCCAAGCTCTGCGTTTGCGATTGCGGTGATTGCGAGCACCTGGTGCGCCAGCTCGATCGAGGTGTTCACGCCCTTTTCAGGTTCGAGCCCGGCGTGGGCCGAGACACCGGTGAGAGTGACGTCGTAGAGCGACACTCCCTTGCGCTCCACCTTGATTGCGCCGCCGTCGGCTGAGGCTTCAAGGACGAGAGCGGCGCGTGCTCCCGCTGCCGTTTCTTCGATGAGTGCGCGGGAGTTTGGCGATCCAACTTCTTCGTCTCCCGTGACGAGCAGGGTCACGCCGTCACGGTTCTCGAGCGATGCGATTGCGTGCATCGCCATCGCGAGGCCGGTTTTCATGTCGAAGCAGCCGGGGCCCGTCATCACGCCGTCTTGAATCGCGTAGGGCAGGCGCTCAAGAGTTCCAGTTGGCCAAACGGTGTCGTGATGCGCAAGAACCACAACTTTGCGTTCAGCGCCGAACTGCCATTTGAGATGGTTCACCCCGTTCACAACGATACGTTCTGGGGCCACACCGAGCAGGTTTTCGCCCAGCTCGGCAACAAGATCTGCGGAGCGTGCGACAGCGGCGAGGTCGGCAGATGGCGACTCGCACTCGACCAGTTCCTTGATGGTCTGCAAGATGCCATCAAGTTGAATTGACTTGGCCATGATCTTGAGGTCCCTTTCGTTTTCGCGAGAGCATCTTCACTCTCGCAACTTCAACTATTCGCTACTGCGCCGTGTGTCGTCTCGTTCGCTACAACACATTCACCGGTTGCGCTTTGGTGCGCAGAACAATCGAATTCATCTGATCTTTTGGTCTACCTGTGCAGATGCGGCACCGGGCAAACATCAGCAGACTCTCGCCCGGCACCGCTACCGCACTAGCGCAGATGCCCGCGCAGACCCTTACCCGGGTAGGCGTCAATCACAATGTCGCCACCGCGAACCACAAATTGACCGGCAACCAGCACCTCGTCAAATCCGATAGACGGTTTCGTGCCATCAACGTAGTTCGCTTGATCGGTCACGCGCGTTGGATCGATCACCGTAATATCTGCGTCGGCGCCGATACCCAGGTGACCCTTCGCTTCGAATGCTGGTGTGGTTGAATCCATCACCCGCGCCGGCAGGTAGCTGCAGCGACGATACACTTCGACCCAATCCCAGACACCGTACTCGCGAACCATCATGCGAATCGAACGCGCAAAGGTGCCAGCCGTTCTCGGGTGCGTCATACCGCCGGGAGGCAAAGGCCACTCCCTTGTCTCAATGCTGCCGTTGGGCCAGGTCACCGGCATCGCGTCTGAAGCGACGATACTGTCCGGGTAGGCAAGCGAACGGGCAAGCAATTCGCGGTCCCGTTCACTCGAGTCGTCGAGGTACTCGACAATGCAGGTTGCTCCCGGATCAGTCTCACGCACATGACGCAGGTGCGCTTCGTCGCGAATCCGCTCCCCTGTGCTCACGATTACCAGATTTGATGGTTTCAGATCCCACGCCGGCAAACGTTCTGGGGCTAAAAATGCCGCACCGATGCCCGTGCTCCCCGCACCATATGGGTAGGTCTCGACTGTCATCGTCGCCCCGCCAGCACGAGCCCGATCAATCACACCGAGCGTGCGATCAATGTGCCTACGCGAAGTGCTATTCACGTGACAGTGGTGCACCTGTCCACCAAACTCCATCGCGACCTGAGCAGCCTCTTCGGTGCCATCAATCGGTGTGCTCGGATCAGACTCAACGATCTCGCGCACATGCGTGAACGTTGGTACACCCATCGTTGCAGCAAGTTTGTTCACTGCCCGATACTCGCGAGGGTCAGTGCGCGGCGCGTACCCTTGCAAAATCCCGATCCCAAGGGCGCCGTCACTAATTTCGCGCTCAAGCAGGCCGAGCCAATCGTTCAACTGCGTCGACGAAGAGTCTTTCTGCCACGCTGGATCGCCAAGCACCGAGAGTCCTGCAGCAAAATCCGCTTTGGGTTCCCACCCCGAAAGCACTGCGGCTCGAGCCATGCCCCACGACGCCGAGAAACCAAAGTTAATTGGCCGCCCCTCGTTCGCCGCATTCTGGTAGGCAAGTTCGACCGGCAACAAACCCGCTTCAAGTTCGAGCGCGGTGGTCACGCCATCCATGGCTTGGAGCCGCTGACCGGCGATCGAATTCACATGGCTGTGCAAGTCGATGAAACCCGGGCCAACGATTTTTCCCGCAACGTCAACAACGTCTGCACCCTCGGCAACAAGGTCCTTGCCGATTGCAGCAATTTTGCCGTCGCGAATCAATACATCAGCGATCTGGTCGGCGCCGGTGGCCGGGTCAATCACCCGGCCACCACGCAAGAGCACTGTGCTCATTATTAGGCTTTCTCTGCCTCGACCTTACGCAGGCAACGAATGTCCGCGTAGAGGCACTGCTCGCCGTCAACCTCGTCGAAGGTGAAGTGACTCCATCCCGCAAGGGTGTCGAGTCGGCCGAGGTACTGGTTTGCTGTCTCGCTTGGGAAGAACTCAATAATTGCGCTCTCGTCTCCCGAGCCAACGCCCTTGCGCTCAACCTTTCCCTGCAGCTGACCGTCTTCACTCAGGTGAACCTCAATCGAAGACGAGAAGTCTGCGTAGGTACCGAGCAGCGACGGGGCGATCTTTGCTTCAGTTTTGGCAGCGATTGGGCGATCCGGCGCTTTTGCCGTAATACCCAAAAATTCGCTTGAGAATGCGGCAAGCACCTCTGGACCAGCCAACTCAGCCACACCACCGTTGCAGAACACCACAAGTGCGATGCCGTCTTCTGGCAGCACCTCAAGCCAAGCCTTGTTGCCGATGGTGGTGCCACCGTGTGCAAACACAGGATGACCTTCCCAATCGTTCAGCATCCAGCCAAGGCCCCAGCGTGGCACCATAACGGCAGCACCCGGCGCCAGTTTGACCTGAGTATCGGTCATCATCTTCACTGACTCTTCGCTCAGAAGCGGCTGGCCGTCGCTCCCCTTGCCACCGGCAAGGAATGATCCAGCGAAGCTCAACAGGTCGTCAACGCTACTGGTGATGATTCCTGCGGGGCCAACCGAACGCGGCAGCGTACTGACCGGCGCCAGTCGCCACTGGGTGTCTTTCGGAGCACGCACATGCCCCTGCTGGTTGCGATGCATCATCACGTGCTCAGGCAAAGTCAGGAACTTCTGCAAGCCGAGACGCTTCGAAATGCGATTCTGCAGCGCTTCATCCCAGGTGCAGCCGTCAAGCACCTCAATCACGCGGCCAAGCAGCACCCAACCCGAGTTGCTGTACGACCAGCCCTCACCTGGGGCGAAGAGCGAGTGCACCTCGGCCAGCTGATCAACGTAGATCTCGACCGCGTTGTCACCTCGGCCAGTATCGGTGAACACGTCACCGTCAATACCCGAGGTGTGCGTGAGCAAATGATGAATGGTGATCGTTGAGGGGTCAACATCAGCGAGCTTCAAGTCAGGAAGAATGTCGGTGACCGGGGTGTCCAGATCAAGCTTGCCCTCTTCACGCAGCTGCATAATCATGGTGCCGGTAACGACCTTCGAGATCGAACCGATCTGGCAGAGCGTGTCAGGAGTGTTCTCGACGCCTGTACTCAGACTCGTTACACCGGTGCTCGCTGCGAAGCGCTGCGAGAGGCCGGTGGTCTTGTCGTAGGAGAGCACGCCAGCAACAATGCCGGGAACGTGGTGGCGGCGAGCGATGTCAGCGAGGATTGGCTGCCAACGTGCTGCGTCGAACTGCAGTGGGCTATAGGTCTTGGACATTGGGCGAACTCCGTTTCTACATTGAAAATCTGGATGAAAAGAGGGCCCCACCGCGGTGTGCGGCAGGGCCCGACTCTGTCGCTAGTCGACGAGGATCAGACCGGTGACCATGGTGTCCTGACCGTATGGGTCAATGACACCCTTCACGCCGTTGCCGTAGGCCGACTCAGTACGCATCGCGAATGGCACATAGTCGACTGATGAGTACATCTCGGCTTCAGCCTTCTCCCACGCGTCGCAGGCCTCTGCGCCCGCATATTCACTGGTAGCGGCGACAAGCTCGTTGAACTTCTCGTTATTGATACCCGCAAAGTTGTTGCCCTGCGGAGGGGTTGCACCCATGAAGTAGTAGCCGAGCACAGTTGGTACTGGGTAGTTCGGCGCAATCCACATCACGTCAAATTCTTCGCCCGATCCCTCGGTGAAGAGCTTTTCGTTGAAGGCACCAGCGTCGCTACCGACGTGATTTACCTTGATGCCGATCTTGGTCCACTGGTCGCCGATCTGCTCAGCAGTTGCGGCATTTTCAGCCCAGCGGGTCGACCAACCGAAGTTCAGCACGAGTGGCTTGCCGTCTTTCGCACGCATGCCATCGCTGCCCTTCTTCCAGCCAGCCTCGTCAAGCAGCGCCTCGGCCGCGGCGACATCAGTCTTCGGCAGGTTTGGCGTTGCAGCATCGTAAATGCAAACCTGTGGCTGAACGACCGCGAGACGCTGAGCGCGCTCACCCTTGCCAGAGGTAGCAACCTGCATCAGAGAATCAAGATCGAGTGCCTGGGTGAGGGCGGTACGCACCTTGATATCGGCGGTTGGCTTCCCATCGAACTGGGTGTAGAGCAGGCCAGCGCTGTTGATCTGTGAAGCACCGAACGACATCATTGTCTCTGCCACACGTTCACCATCTGGGCCCGGCACCGAAGCAATGTTTAGGTCGCCCGAGAGCAGCAGATTTGCGCGGGTACTCGCGTTTTCAATGACGCTGATCACTACTTCCTTCGGCACACCAGGAGTGCTGCCGATCGGGCCATTCTCTGGAGCCCAGGTGTAGTCATCGCGACGTTCAAGAGTGTAGTGATCACCGGGCACGGCCTCAGTGAGCTGGTACAGGCCGGTGCCATTGGTTGCCGAAGCAACGGTGCTTGGATCATCGAGAGCAGCCTGGCAGTAAATCGGGAAGGTTCCGATCGCGGTAAGCAGGAACGAGTTCGCGGTGCCGGTGGTGACCGTCACCGTGTTCTCATCGTTTTCTACGACTGCGTCAGAGGGGATGACCATGTCGATAAAGGCTGATCCGTTCGCTGGATCGGCGATCCAGCGATAGTTGTTCGCGACTGTTTCTGCCGTGAGCTTGGTGCCATCGCTGCAGACCGCATCGTCGCGGATAGTCAGCTTGAGCGAGCTCGGAGTCTCTTCCCAATCGGTAGCGAGCCAAGCCGAAGCCTCACCCTTGCTGTTGTAGTAGATCGGGCTCTCGTAAGCCCACGGGTAAACGTTTGAGAGCGAGGCGTTTGCGTTGGTCAGGCGGAAGAGGTTTCCGGGATCTTCCTGCAAGCCATAACGCATTGTGCCGTCGATCACGGGCTCACCGTCGCCATTTCCGGCACCGCTTCCTCCGCCGCTGCAGGAAGTGAGTGCCAGGGCACCGATAGCCGCAACCGCGACGATCAAGTGTTTATTCATTAGTGTTCCTCCATGTGTGACATGTTTGGGGGGTCAGTAAAATTTGCACCGGCGGGTCGCTGAGCCGCCGAGCCGTTGAATCGCTGAATCGCTGAATCGCTGAATCGCTACGCAAGCAGCAGGGTTAAAGAGTGGGTACCGCTGCGATCAGGTCGCGGGTGTATTCCTGGGCAGGCTGTTCCATCACAGAAACGGTGTCGCCCACTTCGATCAGCTTGCCGTGACGCATCACCGCCACCCGATCGCAGACGATACGCACCACTGCGAGGTTGTGGCTAATAAACAGCACCGAAAAACCAAGCTCGCGCTGCAGAGCACGAAGCAGGTTAAGCACTGCGCCCTGCACCGAAACATCAAGCGCAGAGGTGATCTCATCAGCCAAAATGACCGAAGGTTTTGCGGCGATTGCACGAGCCAGAGCGACTCGCTGCCGCTGACCGCCCGAGAGCTGAGCCGGCATCCGCAGCGCGGTATCGCCTGGCAGGGCAACCGCACCGAGCAGATTCTGAATTTCTGCTTTTCGAGCACGCGCATTCGGAGTGGCAGTGCCATCGCGTCGATGGGCCGCCTGCAATGCCTCATCAATTGACTGGCCGATAGTGCGCCGCGGGTTAAAACACGACTGCGGATCTTGGAACACCATCTGCACCCTGCGGCGGTCGCGAAGTGCGCCACGTTTTGCGTGCGAGATTTCTGTGTCGCCCAGCAGAATCGAGCCGTTGGTCGGCTCAGCAAGGCCCACAGCCGCGCGAGCAAGCGTCGACTTTCCAGAGCCAGACTCTCCCACTAGGCCGAGAATCTCGCCTGGCTCAAGCGCGAGGCTGACCGAATCAACCGCGGTGAACGCGGATGAGCCGTGGCCGTAGGTGACGCTTACCGAGTCAAAGGAAAGGCGGTCGTTCATCGGGGATCTCCTTCAAACTCGAGCAGGCGCACTGCCGCAGTGACCGGCTTGACCTCTTCAATAACCTCGATCGGTGAGGTGCCAGAGAAATCAGCGTCATCAGGGATCGATGCCATTGCTTCACCTCGTGGCGAGGACATGCTCGGCACGGTCGCCATCAGCGCCCGCGTGTATGGGTGGGCGGCATTGCCTGCCTTCAGATCTTCGGAACTGATGTCTTCGACCAGGCGGCCACGGTACATCACGAGCACGCGGGTGCAGAGCGAAGTGACCACGGCGATATCGTGCGATACAAACATGATCGCGGTGCCGTCTTCTTCGTTGATTTTCTTGAGCAGATCAAGAATGCCTGCCTGCACGGTCACGTCGAGCGCTGTGGTTGGTTCATCAGCGAGGATCAACGATGGTGTACCCATCAGTCCCGCTGCGATCATGGCGCGCTGTCGCATACCGCCCGAGTACTCGTGCGGATACTGCTTGTAGCGACGCTCAGCGTCTGGAATACGCACAGCGTTGAGGCGATCAATGGCAGCAGCCTTCGCTTCGGTGTGATTCATGTCGAGGTGCAGCAGACCGGTCTCAGCCACTTGCACACCAACATGAAGCGCGGGGTTCAGCGAAGACATTGGGTCTTGGAACACCATTGCCAGGCGTCGACCGAAGTGATGATCAAGCGACTTCGGGAAGCCGTCTTCACTCAGCTCGACCGATTCGCCGTCAAACTCGGCGCGATCGGCCTTGACGTGCAGTGGGGCTTCAAGCAGGCCCGCCACAGACATCAGGGTGAGACTCTTGCCCGAGCCAGATTCGCCGACGACGCCGACGATTTCTCCCCTGGCGACGTCGAACGAGACACCGCTTACGAGCGAGCGCAGTTTGGTATCGCTCTCTGGGGCGAAGACTCGAAGATTCCGCACCGAGAGCACGAGGTCTGGGTTGCCGTCTGCGGTTGAAATCGTGCCAGTGGTTACGGCGCGAGTTTTCTCCTGGCGAGAGGTGAGCTTTGCGAGCATGCGACGGGTTGGGCCGCGCTGAGCGCTCGGCGTGATCGCTTTGCTGAGTACTTCACCGATCAAAACAAAGGTGAGGCCGGCCAAAATAATCGCGATACCTGGCACTACCGCGGCGGTGGGTGTCACGAAGATGCGTTGCATGCCCTCGTTGAGCATGCGTCCCCAGTCATACTGTGGCACCTGAATACCGAGACCAAGAAAGGAGAGACCGGCAAACGCAACGAGTGTGCCGCCCGCGGTAAGCGTTGCGTTCACCATCAGAGGATCGCGAACGTTTGGCAGCACGTGGCGAAGCACAATTCGTGACTTCGGAATGCCGAGCACAAGAGCCGCCGAGACATAGTCACGACCCCAGACGGAAGCCGCGAGGTTGTGTGTCAGTCGAGCGTAGGCGGGCATCATCGCAATGGCGATAGCCATACTTGCTGCGAGGCCACTCTGTCCAAGGATCACGGAGAAGGCAATCGCAAGCAGCAGGCCGGGGAACGCGACGCCGATGTTGACACCGGCAACGATCAGTCGACCTCCGGTACCGCCGAGCACGAGCGGCACGAGACCGAGGAGCACACCTGCGCAGACACCGATCACGGTGGCTGTGAGCGCCATCACGACTGAGAGCTGGGTAGCGACGAGTGTTCGCAGCAGAATGTCACGACCGCTGCCGTCGGTGCCGAAGATGTGCTCTGGGCTTGGCGATTGTGCAATCAGAGCGGAGTTTGTCACTGAGGCTTGTTCGCCCCAGATCGCTGGCGCAAAAATTGTGAAAAAGAGGAGCGCTGCGAGCGAAAAGAGCGCGAGGATCCCGAGCGGGGTGCGAAGTACCGTGAGGAGGCGTTGTCTCGTGGTCATGACTTGTCCAATGCAGTCCGTGGGTCCAGCAGGATGAGGGCGATATCAACGATCAGGTTGATCAACAGCACTGTTGCGCCATAGAAAACGATGATGCCCTGCACCAGCGGGAAGTCTTTGCCCTGAATCGACTGAACAATCACTCCCCCGAGGCCAGGCCAGGCGAAAATGTTCTCGACCAGCACGGTGCCGGCGATCATGCCACCGAGCAGCAGACCAGAGATGGTAAGTGTCGAGGTCAATAGGTTTGGCAGCACATGCTTGCGATAGAGCCTGAACGACGGCATTCGTCTGGCACGCGCGGTACGTACGTAGTCCTGCTGCAGAACGTTGAGTGTCTCGGCTCGAACGATTCGAGAGAGTGAGGCTGTGGGCCCGATCGAGAGGGCCGCAACCGGAAGGATATATGAGGTCCAGTCTCCTCGTCCGGCCACCGGCACCCAACCGAGGCTTACCGCGAATACGTAAACCAGCAGAATTCCCGCGAGAAATTCTGGGATCACTGCTACGACTGCAGAGACACCGGTAAACCCGGCTTCAACTCCGCGGCGTCGGCCGTTCTTGGTGAGTGCGCCGAAAGCGAGACCCAGGCTGATTGCGAGAACGAGAGAGATAGCAACTGCCATGAAAGCGATCTCGAGAGTCGCGGGTGCGCGCTTCAAAATGACGTCAATCACCGGCATGCGCGAGCTGATCGAATCGCCCATGTTGCCAGTGAGTAGGCCACCCCAGAAGGAGAAGTACTGCACGATTAGTGGCCGGTCGAGGCCGAGTTCTGCACGACGGGCTTCAACGACCTCGAAGGTGGCGTTTTCGCCGGCCGACATTCTGGCAGGATCACCGGGGATCAACTGCACCAGAAGGAATGAGATCGTAACCAGCACAAAGAGCGAAACTACGAAGTAGCCGCTCCTTCGTAGCAGGTACGAAGCCCATGGATTTCTCACGAGAAAGGAATCACGCTGTTGCTTTTGAGGCACAGCTGACACCTTTCTGGGGCTCACAGAAGTTGCTGGCATGCGCTCTCCTCGTCCTTGGGGTCTGACGCTTTTTAAGTATGGCGAAGGAGAACTCCTAGCTGCATTGTTCAACACGCCAAGGGTTATGGGCGATAACTGTCGAGTTCACCAAGAATGCGATTTCGATTAGTCATAAGCTTCGAAGAGTACTGTCATCGGTCTCCCCACACCGCAGTGTCGAGACCTCTCACTAGAAAGGTGCGGCATGCGCGTTTACATCTCAATCGATATGGAGGGCGTCGCAGGCGTCGCAACCTTTGACCAGGTGGTACGAGGCGGACACGGCTACCCGCGCGCGCAAGAACTCATGACCGGCGAAGCGAACGCAGCAATCGCCGGCGCATTCGACGGCGGCGCAACCGAAGTACTGATTAACGACAGTCACGGCACCATGGACAACCTGATCCACGCCGAGCTCGACCAGCGCGCACGCATCATCTTCGGCAGCCCAAAGCTCGATTGCATGGCAGAGGGCATCGATTCCAATCACGATGTGGCGCTGTTTATCGGCTATCACGCAGCCGCCGGCTCTGAGGGCGTAATGGCCCACACCTACTCATCGACCTTCACCGAAGTTCGCGTAAACGGCGAGCCAGTCTCAGAAGCAGACGTGAATGCACTGCAGGCCGCAGCCGTCGGCGTACCAGTAGGCCTGCTCACCGGCGACGACCAGATCTGCGCCGCGATCCAGAAGACTCTGCCGGGCATCGAGACAGTCACCGTCAAGCGCGCGCACGGCTACCACGCTGCAAACTCGCTCTCACCGACCGAAGCGCAGCGCCTGATCCGCGAAGCCGCCGCAAATGTCGTCCGCAAAGCAAAGTCATACACACTGCCAGCGATCCCAGAAATGCTGAACATTGAGATCGACCTGCCAAACATGCAAGCAGCAGAGCAGGCCTCACTCATTCCGCACGCCGAGCGGGTCGGCCCACGCACCGTCAAGCTTGAGGCAAAAACTCCAGCAGAAGCAATCGCCTTTGTTCAGGTCTGCTACCAGTTCGCATCGACAGCACTGAAGAACCTATTCCTCCTGGCGAATCGCTAAATAAACCTCAAAGAGGGCGTATCGCGGCTGCCCCCGCGTACGCTCTCTTTGTTTTGTGCTCTATCGGTTGACGCTACTGAACGCTGAGCGCGTCAGACAGCAAACGGCCAACAGTTCCGATCAACCGGTCTGCATCTGGGTTATTCGAACGGAACTCATTGGTACGAATAAACACAGCAATTGCATGCTTGCGACCATCAGGGAACTCAACCATTCCAATTTCATTGCGCACAATACCGATGGTGCCGGTCTTGCCGCTCACCTGGATATCGTCGCTCGGGAAGCCAGAACGCAGTCGATGTGGCCACACCTGTAGGCCGAGAATTCTGCGCACCTCAGCGCAGGCCTCGACAGAGCCAGCTTGATCGTTCCAGATCAGGCGTAGCAATTGAGCAGCCTCACGCGGCGTGCTGCGATTGGTGGATGCGGGAGTGCACACCGAGAATTCCGCAACCCGATCTGAATCAGCTTCGTTCAGTTCCTTGCGCAGGCTAATATCGACGCCCAAGTCTTCGGCCATCATCTCAAAAATCAGGTTGCAGTCGCCGAGCAAGAACGTCTCGGGCAGACCGAGCTCACGCATCGTGCTGTTGATACGGTCACGGCCAACCTTCGCCATCACGATATCGGTAGCTGCGTTGTCGCTCACCGTAATCATCGAGGTTGCCATATCGCGAAGCGACCATTCAGCAGCATCGCTGAATACGCTCAACCCGGTAGGGCCCAGAGTGGCATTCGCTGGATCAAAAGATACTCGCTCGGTCGGCGAAAGCTCGCCAGCAACAACCTGGCGCGCATACTCGACCAGAACCGGAACCTTGAATACTGACGCCATCACGGTGGGATCATCAGATCCAAACCCTACCTGGCGACCAGTCTCCAGATCGATAGCGTGCGCAAAAACTGATGCGCCGACAGCTTCGGCAGCGGCAGCAATCTCTGCATGGACAGGAAGATCTGTGAGGTCAGAATTCTGATTCGTCATAGTCGCAGAATATCTGCAGGTGTCGATATCGGGTTCGTACTCGCGCACGAGAAGCGCCGGGCAGAGTTGTCAGCGGGTACCATTTTGCACCCGCTGACAACGGCGCTGGATCACCCAGCGAGATCCGCGTTTTACGCCTGGGGTTTCATGAAGCCTGCGAAGTACTCGCTCAGCTCTTCGCGAGCGCTCAACGGCAGAATGTGCGCTACGTAGTGGTCTGGGCGAACCACGACGATTGCTCCCTCGCGTGAGATGCCTCGCTGCTCGAAGATATCGTCGTTGGCAATTGCAGCGTAGATCTTCTCGTAGTCGGGCAGACCGTACGGACCGCTTGATGGCAGGAACACCTTCGGCACCGTCTCAATGGCTACGTCGTGATGTGCCTGCTGGTACACGGCTTTGACGTCGAACACGCTGTCAAGGTCGCTTCCTGCTGGCGTGAACCGAGCAATCGGCGACGTATCGCTGTTCAGCATCCACTCTGCCCACTCGTTCAGGGCGGAGCGATCGGTGTCTGCGAAGGCGTATACCCGGTATCGGCCGTCGGCGCGGTGGTGGTGCCCGAGGTGCACCTGCACGGCGTCTGCAACTCGCACTGTGTTCACTGACTTGAATCGTTTGCCAAGAGGGAATCCGGTGGCAAGCTCCTGCACCGCGGTGTCTGAGACGATGCTCGATGCTTCGTATTCGGTCATGAACCCTGCGGGGAATTCGGCGGTACGCACATAGAAGTCTGCGACCTCTGACGGCGAATCAAATTCTTCGGGCTTTTTAGCCATCAATGTTGACCACTCAAGGTCAAAATCAATGAGGTTCTGTGCGGTCACCTGACGCTCGTCGCTGTAGGTGCCGAGCAACTCTTCGCCGGCCATGCCGCTCAGCACATATCCGAGCTTCCAGGCCAGGTTCCAGCCATCCTGCATGGAGACGTTCATGCCCTGGCCTGCTTTGGCGCTGTGTGTATGGCAAGCATCGCCCATCAAGAAGACGCGTGGCTTGCCGTCTGGCGAAGTTGCTGCGTCGTCAAAGCGGTCGGTGAGGCGGTGTGCTACTTCGTAGACGCTGCTCCAGGCGACATTGCGCACATCAAGCTCGTAGGGATGCAAAATGGCGTTGGCTCGCGCGATGACTTCTGCAACGGGAGTCTTGCGCACCTCGTGGCCACCGTTTTCATCGGTTTCTCCGAGGTCAACGTAGATTCGGCAGAGGTGATTTCCCTCGCGCGGGATGTGCAGGATGCTGCCGGCTTCGCTGTGGATGATGCACTTCTTGCGAATGTCTGGGAAGTCGGTCACCGGCAGTACATCCATCACGCCCCAGGCATGGAACGACTGGTTGCCGCGCAGTGAGCCGCCGATGGCCGAGCGCACCGCCGAGCGGGCGCCGTCTGCACCGATAACGTACTTCGCGCGCACGACACGAGTTTCGCCTGCGCTTGCGGCCTCAGCATTCGCGTTGATGCCTGCACCGCTGTGCCCTGAGACTTGGCGCAGTGTAACTGCGACCGGGTACTCCCCTTCGCCGGTAACTTCGAGGTCAACAAATTCCCAACCGTAGTCGACGTCGCCGCGAGCCGGCGCGCGTCGCGCATACTCTGCGAAGTAGTCGATCACGCGAGCCTGGTTCACGATCAGGTGGGGAAACTCGCTGATGCCCTGCGGGTCGTCATCGGTGGTGCCAGTGCGAATAATCTCCGAGGGATTTTCTGGGTTGGGGTTCCAGAATGCGGTCTCGGTGATCTGGTAGGCCTCTTGAATAATCTGTGGCGCGAACCCGAATGCTTGGAACGTTTCTACGCTTCGCGCTTGAATTCCGTCGGCCTGGCCTAGCACGAGGCGGCCGTCGCGGCGTTCGATAATGCGGGTGGTTACTCCGGGGAACATTGCGAGCTGAGCGTGCGCGGCGATACCGGCTGGGCCGGATCCAACGATGAGTACATCAATTTCGCCGGGCAACTCTTCTGGGCGGTCAAGCCCAACTCCAGCAGCCGGGAGCACCCTCGGGTCGGTTGATACGTACCCATGGTGGTGAAACTGCACGATTTCTCCTCACTGCGCCGTGAGCGGATACTATCCGTCACTTGTGTTCACTATATGAACACCAGTTCTAACTATTGCACAATCAGCATAAATGGCAGGCACGCAAAAGCCAAGCCAAATACTCCGCAAAGTTTTGGCTTGCGTGGGATCGCTAGACGCTACTCACCGAGACGCTTGCGCGCAGAAATCGCACGATCAGCCTCACGGCGATCCTGCTTCTCCCGAAGGGTCTGGCGCTTGTCGTACTCCTTCTTACCCTTGGCAAGCGCGATCTCTACCTTCGCGCGGCCATCGAGGAAGTACAGCTGCAACGGCACAATCGTCATGCCACCCTCTCGGGTCTTCTGGTACAGCTTGTCAATCTGCTGACGGTGCAGCAGCAATTTACGCTTGCGACGCGGCGCGTGGTTGGTCCAAGAACCATTCAAGTATTCGGGAATGTAGGCAGCATCAAGCCACGCTTCACCGTTCTCGATGAACACATATCCGTCGACCAATGAAGCGCGGCCCATTCGCAGCGACTTCACCTCGCTGCCGGTAAGCACAAGACCTGCCTCGTAGGTATCGAGGATCAGGTAATCGTGCCGCGCCTTTTTGTTCGAGGCGATCAGTTTCTGACCCGTCTCTTTAGGCATACCCACCAGCATAGCGCGCCGAAGGCCGCCCCCGCATTGCGAGAACGGCCTTCGTGGCTTCGTGCTTCAGTTAAACCCGCAGATACCTGCTGATTGCAACCTTCGCGGCGAGTGCGCTGAGCACCACGCCAAGGCCAATCAATATCGGCGGCACAATCAACGATTGTTCGACCGTGATGTAACTCGTAAAAGGCACATTGGCAACGAGGAAATCTTGCACAAAGAATTTCACAATAGCTACCGAGGCAATACCCGCGAGCACCGAACCTATCAGCGCCGCGACTATACCCTCGAGAATAAACGGCGTCTGAATGAACCTATTCGATGCGCCGACCAGTCGCATGATGCCAATTTCACGCCTGCGCGAGAAGGCAGAAAGTCGAATCGTCGTCGAAATCAACAGCACTGCAGCAACCAGCATGAGGCCCGCGATCGCAATCGCGGTGTAACTCGCAACCGCCAAGAAGAGGAAGATTCGATCAAGCAAACTTCGCTGGTCGCTGACACTTTGCACACCAGGCACACCAGAGAATGTCTCTTGGATCACCGCGGAGCGTGAGGGGTCAGTGAGCTTCACCCAGAAGGTCTGATTGAGCTGCTCTGGCCTTGTAATGTCAAGAATCGGGTTTCCCGCGAACTGTTTCTTGAACTCCTCGTAAGCCTTATCGTGATCGACAAAGAAGAAGTCTTCAATGTATGGCTGCAGTACACCTGAGTTCAGCGCGTCTTCGACAGCAGCGATTTGCTCTTCATTCACATCGTTGCCGTCGCAGGTAGCGCTCTGATCAAAGTCGGTGCAAAGATAAATCGCAACCTGGGCACGGTCGTACCAGAAGGTTTTCATCTGCTGCACCTGCAGCTGCATAATAATCGCGGCACCAACAAAGGTGAGCGAAACGAAGGTCACCAAGATGACCGAAATCACAACGGAGAGGTTGCGGCGCAGGCCGTTCCATACCTCGCCGAGCACAAGTCCGAGCCTCATCGTACCGGCCCCACATCCGTCTGATCATCGGGCGTGAGACCAAGGGCCTCCGCGTAACTTCCTGGGGGCGCGGCCTGAGGTGCCGGCGATGCGGGCGATCCCGGACGATCAGTGCGAACGGTCTCGTCAAGCTCGTCTGGCAACGACTGCTGAGCGCCGCTTGGCGCCTCAGCTGCAAGCTCAGGGGCTGCGGGAGTGGTGGGCGCAGGAGCAGCTGGAGCCGCCGGATCCGCGCCCTCTGAAGAGTCAGAAAGCAATGCTTCGAACGCGGCCACCTGCTCGGCTGCGGCAGCGCTTGGCGTCTCTTCGGTGAAGATTTCAGCGAGCTCCGGCTCCGCTGGATCACCGATCGCATCAAGTTCTGGAGCTTCAGAGGTGAGTGCGACCCGAAGGGCTTCTTCGCTCGTGCGAAGCTTCTGCGTGCCGGCTTCAGAGAGGTTGCCGAGGTCAATGGCCGCGGTCTCGCCATAGCCACCGCTCTGCTCGTCACGCACGACGACACCTTGTGAGAGCTCGATCACACGCTGCTGCATGATGTCAACGAAGGTCGCCTCGTGCGTCGCCATCACCACGGTGGTACCCGAGGCGTTAATTGCGCGAAGCAATTGCATAATGCCAAGGCTGGTAGCTGGATCGAGGTTACCGGTTGGCTCGTCGGCGAGCAGAATTGCTGGCTTGTTCACAATCGCGCGCGCAATCGCGACACGCTGTTGTTCACCGCCCGAGAGTTCGTGCGGGAATCGTTTGGCTTTGCCGCCGAGTCCCACCATTTCGAGCACATCAGGCACGGCTTCTTGAATAAAGCCACGGGATTTACCGATCACCTGCAAAGAGAACGCCACGTTGTCGTAGACGGTCTTGTTTGTCAGCAAACGGAAGTCCTGGAAGACCACGCCGAGGTTGCGACGGAAATAAGGAACCTTGCGATTAGAAATCTTGCCCAGATCATGACCAAGCACGTGCACGCGGCCAGTGCTTGGCTGTTCTTCGCGCAGGATCAATCGCAGACAGCTTGACTTGCCGGACCCTGAAGCGCCGACGATGAAGACAAATTCACCGCGATCGATATTCAGGCTCACCCGATCAAGTGCGGGGCGCTTGGTGCCCCGGTACTTTTTGCTTACGCTCTCGAAAAGGATCATGACGCGAACGAGACTATGCCCGTTATGCGCATGAACGGGTGCGGCACGCCGAACCCAGCCTCAACCTGAACTGTTGCTATGAAAGTTAGGAATTCTTGTTCAGCGAGCGCCAGCGAATACCCGCCGCGATAAATCCGTCAAGATCACCGTCGAAGACGGCATCTGGCTGTGAGCTTTCGTGGCCGGTGCGCAGGTCTTTGACGAGTTGCTGACCGTAGAGGAAGTACGAGCGAATCTGGTCACCCCAGCTTGCGGTGACAGATCCAGCGAGTTCCTTCTTTTTGGCAGCTTCTTCTTCGCGCTGCAGCAGCAAGAGCCTCGTCTGCAAGACGCGCATTGCGGCGGCACGGTTCTGGATCTGGCTCTTTTCGTTCTGCATCGACACCACAATTCCGGTGGGAATGTGCGTGATACGCACCGCAGAGTCAGTAGTGTTCACCGACTGACCACCGGGGCCCGATGAACGGTAAACATCAACACGAATGTCAGTTTCGGGCACGTCAACGGCAGTTGCTTCTTCCAGCAGTGGGATCACTTCGACCCCGGCAAAGCTGGTCTGGCGCTTGTCAGCAGAACCGAATGGGCTGATTCGAGCGAGGCGGTGCGTACCCGCCTCTACCGAAAGCGTTCCGAACGCATACGGCGCGTCAATCTCGAAGGTGGCTGACTTAATACCGGCGCCTTCGGCGTAGCTTGTGTCGAGCACCTTGCTGGTGTAGCCGTGCTGCTCAGCCCAGCGCAGGTACATACGCAAGAGCATTTCGGCGAAGTCAGTTGCGTCGTCGCCGCCAGCACCTGAACGAATAGTCACCACTGCCGAACGCTCGTCGTATTCGCCAGAGAGCATCGTCTGCACTTCAAGTTCAGCGACCATCGCTTCGATATCGCCGAGTTCGCGCGCAGCTTCAGCCTCGGTAGCTTCGTCGTCGGCTTCACGGGCCAATTCGACGAGCACTTCAAGGTCGTCGATACGAGCCTCAACGCCGCGCAACTTATTCACGCGCGACTTGTGGTGACTCAGCTTGCTGGTGACCTTTTGTGCGGAGTCTGGGTCATCCCACAGCCCCGGAGCTGCCGCCTGTTCTTCGAGCTCAATGATTTCGCGCTCAAGGCGCTCCAAATCAAGCACCGCCGCAATATCAGCATAGGTAGAGCGGACAGCGCGAATGCGTGCATTGAAATCGATATCGAGCATGATGGATTCAAGCTTACTCCGCGAGGAGCGCGCTGCCCTACCTAGATCACCGCACTGGCCAATTGTGGCGGTGCAGAACTCTGTGGCCCGGCGGCCCATGCTGCCTCAAGCATGGCCACTGCGTCGCCAAGATCCGCTTCGCTCGCTGAAAACGGGATCCTCAAGAAGCGCTCGAATACTCCCGGACTACCGAATCTCGGGCCCGGGGTGATTTGCAGCCCAAGCTTTGAGCATTCCCGGCTCAGCGCGGAGCTTCGCTGCTCACCCAGATCCACCCAAACGCAGACTCCCCCGATTGCCTGTGACACCCGCCACGAAGGCAATTGTGCGCCAAGCTGTTCTATCAGCGCTCGGTGCTGCGCAGTCAGTGACTTGGTGCGGTCAAGCAGAATTTCGTCGTAGTGGTCGAATGCGAGCGTGGCCAGCACTTGCTCCCAACTGCTCGTGCCAAGGTCGCCGATCCTGCGAGAGACCTCGAGCTGAGCGATCAGATCTGGGGCGGCGCGGATCCACCCAACCCGAAGTCCTCCCCATACCGTTTTTGAGAGTGAACCGACGGTGATCACTCGATCCTGTTCGTGTGGCAGCGCCGCCGAAGCGGCAAACGGCAGCACCGTGCGTGTTTCGCGCAGCGTCAACTCTGCGGTGGTTTCGTCAACAATGATGTACCCGCCCCTGGCGCTCAGCTCGGTGATGATCTGTGCGCGCAGCTCTTGCGGCATGCTCAGTCCTGTGGGGTTGTGATGATCTGGAATCAGGTAACTGAGTGTCGGTGAGGTTCGGCGCACCGTGTCGATGGTGAGTTCTGGATCATGCCCGTCGAGCATCACCGGCAGATCTGCCACAAGCGCCCCGGTTGCGGCGAGCGCTTCGCGGGCGTGCGGGTAACTTGGTGATTCGATGAGGCTGCGGTCGCCCCGGGAGAGCAGCGTGCGCGCAATCAAATAGATCGCGTGTTGCGCACCCACTGTGACCATAATCTGCTCCGCACTGGTGGCAAGGCCCCGCTGTGTGTAGCGCGCCGCAATTCGTTCGCGCAGTTCAGCGCGTCCGAGTGTGTCATAGCCTGCGAGTTCAAAGGTTTCGGGGTGTTCGTTCATTGCCCTGGCGGCAAGCATCGGCAGTCCGGACCACGGTTCTGGGATCGCCCTGGTGAGGTCAACCACTGCACCGGATTCATCGTTTGCAGTTCCTGCGTCGACGACACGGGGCGCGCGAATGACCGTGCCCGAGCCCTGTCTTGTGAGGGCGACACCGGTTTCGCGAAGGCGCTGGTAACAGGCACTCACCGTGGTTCGACTCAGCCCAAGCTCTTCCGAAAGCGGTCGTTCAGCGGGCAAGACGGCGCCCGGAGGAAGCACTCCGTCGCGCACCAGCAGCTCAATGCTTGCCGCGAGTTCGAGATAGCTGTGCCCGTGCCCTCGCCAGTTGCCGAGGAGGTTGGTGAGTCTGCGCGCTGTGAGTCGTTGCGAAACCATAAGGCCACTTTAAGCAGATCGGCCTCTTGATTACCAGTCCAATTTAAAGTGGACTGTACTCATGACGTTCCGATTGATTCGCCTCATCCCCGGGCTCCTGCTCTACGGCATTGCTGACGCCTTCATGATTCGCGCAGCAATTGGGGTGGATTCCTGGACCGTCTTCGCGCAGGGTGTTTCACTGCGCACCGGGCTCAGCATTGGCTTGCTCACGAACATCATCGGCCTTCTGGTATTGCTACTGTGGATCCCCCTGCGCCAAAAACCCGGCATGGGCACCGTGCTCAACATTCTGCTCGTCGGCCCCGGCATCGAACTCGGGCTCTGGCTATTGCCCACTCCCGAGGCGCTGTGGCTGCGCATTGTCTTTTTCACAATTGGCCTGTTATTACTCGCCGTCTCAAGCGGAATATATATCGGCGCGCATCTTGGCCCCGGCCCACGCGACGGTCTGATGACGGGCATTCACGCCCGCTACGGCACCCCGATCTGGGTCGCTCGCACCGGCGTTGAAGTGACAGTGCTGGTCATCGGCTGGATTCTTGGCGGCAATGTCGGCGTTGGAACGGTGGCCTTTGCGCTGCTCATCGGTCCCCTGTGCAATCTCACGCTGCCACTTTTTGATCCTCAACACTGGCAGCGCAGAAAACACGAAAGCCGCCAGACCTCCGCACCAATGCTGGGCGAGGATCCGGCGGCCGCGTAGCCACTCGAAGTTACTGAGCGTTGCTGTCGTCTGGAATCTTGTTGAAGCCAGTGACCGGCTGATCCTCGTCGAACGAGGCTGCCTTGCGCTTGAAACCGCGTGACAGCACGATCAGGTAAACAAAACCGATTGCTGCCCAGATCACACCACCGATCAGCGCGTCGGCGTGCAGATTGGCCCAGAGGATACCCGTCATCACGACGCCGATTGACGGCATAACGATGAAGTTGAAGATGTCCTTGAACGTCTTGCGGCGGCCCTTACGAATCGCAAACCAGGCAATCACCGAAATATTCACGAAGCTAAACGCGATCAGTGCACCGAAGTTAATAAACGCGGCGATCATTTCAAGCGTGAAGGCGATCGCGAGCATGCAGACGAGGCCCGTCAACACAATGTTGAAGGTTGGGGTGTGGGTCTTCGGGTTGATGTAGCCGAAGTACTTCTTTGGCAGCACGTTGTTGCGGCCCATCACGAGCAGCATACGAGACACCGAAGCGTGCGAGGCGAGGCCCGATGCGAGCGTCGCGCAGAAGCCAGCAGCGGTGAGCACGGCCATCAGCCACTTGCCACCAACAGCCTCACCGATCATCGGCAGTGTCGAGTCTTCGATGAACTGCATATCGCCGCCAGGAGCGAAGAAATTCCAATCGGTGAAACGAGCCTGGGTGAAGTAACCAGCGATCAAGAAGATGGCGCCACCGAGCAGCACGGTAAGGATCAGTGCGCGCGGCACAATCTTTGGCGTGCGTGCCTCTTCGACGTACATGGTGACAGCGTCAAAGCCGATGAACGAGAAGCAGACGATAGTTGCACCCATCAGCACGGCACCCATGGTTACGCCGTCGTGAATGAATGGCTGCATCGTCGCGACCGATCCAACCCCCTCGCCGCCAGCAAGCTGAGCCCACACCATGACAACAAACACGGTCATAACGACGATCGAGAACACCAGCAGAATCATGTTCACGTTGGAGGTGCCACGCATCGTGAGGTAAATGATGCCCGTGGTGAGCGCGCAGTACAGCACCACCCAGATCCAGCCGGGAATCCCGGGGAAGACAGCCTCAAGGTAGCTACGAATGATCAAGCAGTTCACCATTGGCAACAGCATGTAGTCAATCAGTGAGGTCCAACCGACCATGAAGCCTACATTTGGGTGAATAGATTCGCGTACATAGGTGTACGCCGATCCAGCGCTTGGAATAGCACCAGACATCTTGCCGTAGCTGACCGCGGTAAAAATCATCACAATCAGGGCCACAAGGTATGCGAGCGGCACGACGTTGTTCGTGTCACGAGCCACCATACCGAAGGTGTCAAACACCACGGTCGGTGTCATATAACCAAGGCCAAGACCGACAATTGCCCAAAGACCAAGGTTACGTTTCAGCGATGCGCCCTTTGCCACACCAGGCGCTGCAGTTGTTGCCATGTTCTCTCCTTTAAGAACCACTTTTGTTCGTCAATCAGCCAAAAAACCGCGGTGTTCCAGCGACAGACTCCCACACACTACACCCACAAGGCGTCCAGGAGATAGCGTGCACCGGTTATCCACAAAAACAGCACGAGTGTCTGCTTTTTCTAAAGAGATAGTTCCAAGAAAAAGCAGACACTCGCGCTAGCGCACTAAGAACGTGCCATTCGTTTTTGTTTATTGATGTTCACCATCTGCACGATGATGACAAGCGCCAAGGCACCGAAGAACACAATCGAAGCAAGCACATTCGCCTGCGCCGGAACACCCTTCAAAGCCGAAACGTAGATGAACTTCGGGAAGGTCGTTGCAGTACCCGAGTTGAAGTTCGTAATGATGAAGTCATCAAAAGACAGCGCAAAACTCAGAAGCGCTGCACCAATGATTCCCGGCATCAACATTGGCATTGTGACGCGCCAGAACACCTGCCCTGGTGATGCGTACAAGTCCCTGCCTGCCTCTTCGATCGACGGATCGAGGGAAGCAACACGAGCCTTTACCGCAACCACAACGTACGAGATGCAGAACATAGTGTGGGCCAAGATGATCGTGCCGATTCCCTTTTCAACGCCGGCCAGCAAGAACTGCGCTGCGAGGCCAGCACCAAGCACGACCTCCGGGGTCGCCATCGGCGTAAAGAGCAGGAGACTCACCGTGGAGCGCCCCTTGAACTTGTAGCGCACAAGCGCAATCGCGATCATTGTGCCAAGCACGGTCGCAATCACCGTTGCAATCACGCCAACCAGGATGCTATTGCCAAAGGCAGTACACACCTGCGGTGCGCCACAGGGATTCTGCCAATTCGCAAGCGAGAAGCCATTCCAGATGATGTTGTTGCGGCCGCGCTTTTCGTTGAACGAGAAGAGCACAACGTGCACAATCGGCAAGAGCAAATAGATAAGAGCAATCGTGCCAACCACCGGCACAAAGGCTTTGCCAAGGCTGAAGTTTTTCACAGCAAATCCTCCGCCCCGCTCTTACGCACATAGGTCGCCACAATGATCAGAATAATCACCATCAAAATGATCGAGAGTGATGCTGCCATCGGGTAATTCTGCGTCTGCAAAAAGTTCGACTCAATAACGTTGCCGATCATGGCTGTTCCGGTACCACCGAGAAACTCTCGGGAGGCATTCACATAGTCACCCGACATCGGAATAAAGCTGAGCAGAGTGCCCGAGACAATGCCCGGCATCGAAAGCGGCAGCGTCACCTTACGAAACACCGTTGCTGGTGATGCGTAGAGGTCACTCCCGGCTTCAATCAGGCGAAGATCCAACGCCTGCAATGACGCAAACATCGGCAAGACCATGAACGGAATGAAGTTGTACACCAGACCGAAGATCACCGAGAAGTGCGTGCCAATCAATTCGCTCGGCAATATTGACTTCCATGCAAGTGTTCGCAGCAAGAAGCTAATAAAGAAGGGAGCGATCACCAGAATAAGCAGAATGCCCTGCAGCATCGGGCGATGCCGTACCTTCACACCAATCAAATACGCCAGTGGGTAGCTGATCAACAAGCCAATAATGGTTGCAGTCAGCGAATATGCGAAGGATCGCAAAATGTGGGGCCAGTACTCCTGCATGGCAGCCCAGTAGTTCGAGAATTGAGCCGCAGCAACGTATTGCCCGATCCCACCCGAATCCGCTGGAGCCTGCAAAGAGGTAATTGCGAGTTGGATAAACGGCGCTACAAAAAACAGCAGCATGTAGGCGATGCCGGGCGCGAGAAGTAGCAGCGCTATCCACCCACGCTTTTTTGGCGCCTGTTCAACGACCTTCGCGCTGGCCGAGAAAGCGGTAAAAGCCATGACCGCCCCTATCCGGCAAGCCCAGCTTGCGCGGCGATAGCCTGCGTCGAGAGATCCGCGGTGAGCGCGCCCGTCTCGAGGCGATCATCGGCAAGCCCAAAGGTGTGCTCAACCAGCCAGCTCAGCCAAACTTGATCACCGAGGTGAGCCGCAGGTCCCGCCTCAACGTTCTGCGCAAAGACCTGCACACTCCCCGCACCCGGCACCTCAACCGTGTACTGGGTACTGACGCCAATAAAGGAGACATCAGTGATCTGTCCCGGGCCAATCACATTCTGCGATGCGTCACCAGCTGGCGCACTCGCGTGCAGCCTCAGCTTCTCGGGGCGCACGCCCACAGTCATTTCACCGCTTTCGCGTTCGCTTCGGCGACGAGGCACACTGATTCGGCCTGCTGCAGACACTGTGTGAATCACCTGGTCGGTGCCACCATCAACGTCAACACTGAATAGATTCGATTGACCAAGGAAGTTCGCCACAAACACCGTCTTGGGAAGTTCGTAGAGTTCTTCCGGGGCGCCCATCTGCTCAATGCGCCCCTTATTCATCACGGCCACGGTGTCAGCCATAGTCATGGCCTCTTCTTGGTCGTGCGTCACGTGCAGGAAGGTAAGGCCAACTTCTTGTTGAATCTGTTTCAACTCAAATTGCATCTGCCTGCGCAGCTTCAGATCGAGCGCACCAAGTGGCTCATCAAGCAGCAGCAGTGCCGGCCGGTTGACCACGGCGCGGGCGAGTGCGACACGCTGTTGCTGGCCACCCGAAAGCTGGGCCGGTTTGCGGTCGGCGATGTGGTCCAGCTCCACCAGTTGCAAGGCTTCATGCGCTTTTGCAACAGGGTTCCCGATTGCTCTGCGGCGCAAACCGAAAGCAACATTTTCAAGAATCGTCATATGCGGGAAAAGCGCGTACGACTGGAACACCGTGTTCACTGGCCGCTTGTGCGGCTTCAACGCCGTGACATCACGCCCACCGAGCAAAATCTTGCCTTCGGTGGGGTCTTCAAGCCCAGCAACCAAACGCAGTGTGGTGGTCTTTCCGCAGCCTGATGGACCGAGTAGCGCAAAAAATGAGCCAGCCGGAATCGTCAGGTCGAGATGCTCGATCGCAGTGAACCCCGGAAAACGCTTTTGAATACCAACAAGTTCTAGGTCGGCGCCAGACTCAGCAAATGACCCCTGATTCGACTGTGCCATTAGAGCCCCAACACCTTCTGGAACTCAGTCGAATACTTCTTGTCTTCTTCTGGACTGAGTGTGCGGAAGGTGTGCAGACGAGTCCAATCTTCTTCGGAAGGGAAGATCAGCGGGTTGTCTGCGTTCTCTGGGTTGATCTCCTTCATGGCTTCCTGCGTGCCCTTCACCGGTGGCACAAAGGTCACATAGTCGGCCACCTGTGCCATCACCACTGGGTCGTAGTAGTAGTTGATCATCTCTTCAACGAGCGGCTTCTGGCTTGCCTCGGTGCCATTTGGAATGGTGAAGGAGTCAGCAGCGATCATGCCGCCTGCCTCCGGCACTTCCATAGTCCACTGATTGCCTTCTTCGGCGTTCATCATGATCACATCGCCGGTCCATGCCATAGCGGCCAGCGTGTCGCCGCGCTGCAGATCCTGCGTATACGAGTTGCCCTTAACGTTCTTAATCTGACCGCTCTTGATACCGTCGTCGAGCCAAGCGAGCGCTTCGTCCCATTCTTTGTCTCCCCAGGCCCCAGCCGGGTCGTAGCCGAGGCCGGCAAGGATCATCCCCATGGTGTCGCGCAGCTCGGTCAGCACGCCCACCTTGCCCTTGAGCTCTGGGCGCATAAAGTCTTCGAGTGTCTTAATGCCGTTTGGCACCGCTTCTGTGTTCCAGACGTAGCCCGAAGCTGGCAGCTGCCAAGGAATGGTGAATTTGCGACCCGGATCAACATCGAGTGCGTCCCACTGAGCATCGACCAGGTTGGCCTTCACATTCGGCAGATTCGCGTAGTCAAATTCTTGAACCTGGTTGGCCTGAATCAGACGTGCGTTCATCCAGTCAGTGAAAGTGATGACGTCGTAGCCGACCGACTGATCTTGCGCGAGCTGATCTTTGATCTTTCCGTAGAAAGTGTTGTTGTCGTCGATGTCTTCGATGTACTGGACACCAATGCCGGTCTCTGCTGTGAAGTTGTCGAGTGAATCCCAGCTACCAGTTTCTTCGTTGAAATCGAGGTAATAGGTCCAGTTGCCCCAGATGATGTTGCCAGCTTCACCGCCGCCACCGCCACCGCCTCCGCCTGGGGCGCAGGCAGCGAGGCCAGCAACGCCAGCGGTTGCGCCGACAGCACCGGCGCCTTTGAGAAGTTGACGTCGATTGAACTGCTGCTGACGCACCATGTTCACAATGTTGCGTACAACGGGGTCTTCAGACATACGGCTCGCCACAATGGACTCCTTCGAAATAGTCGAGTGGGTTCACTTAAGCGACGAGCTTCCTCAGGCATCGTCGCCTAATTGGTCGCTTTGACTATCCCACAGCTCTTCCTCCCCGGCAATACATTGCTGTAATTTCAGCGCATTCTTGACGAAACAGTTACATAAGGGAAGGGCCTGCTACGGATTTCGCAGCTGTTTCACGGGGTTTGCTTCGGAATCAGCAGTTGCGGCCATCTTGTTTCAATGAGATGATCGGTTTGTGAGTAAACGAACCCGTCCGTCACTCGACGCGACGTCAAAAGCAATCATTGAGCAACTTCAGCTTGATGGTCGCCGTTCGTATGCCGAAATCGGCAAAGCGGTCGGTCTCAGCGAGGCTGCCGTTCGCCAGCGGGTACAGAAACTCACCGACGCCGGGGTCATGCAGATAGTGGCAGTGACCGACCCGATGAGCCTTGGTTTCACACGCCAGGCCATGATCGGCGTTCGCGTTTCCGGCGACACCAGGGTCGTCGCCGACCGTCTCAGCGATATGCCAGAGGTTGCCTATGTGGTGCTTAGCGCCGGCTCCTTCGACATTCTCGCGGAGCTCGTCTGCGAAGACGACGAAGCGCTTATTGAAGTGCTGAATGAAAAGATTCGGCTCGTCGAGGGCGTTGCACGCACGGAAACGTTCGTCTACCTGCAACTCAAGAAACAGAAATACGACTGGGGAACACGATAACCATGTCTTTCGATCCAACTGCAGCGGTCGACACCGCAGCTCTCCAGGCTTCGGCCCGGAAGCACATGTGGCCGCACTTCACTAACCGCAAGGTCCTCAACGATGGCATTCCTGTCATCACCCGTGCTGAGGGTCACCACATCTACGATGCTGCTGGCAAGCAGTACATCGATGGCCTCGCAGGTCTCTTCGTTGTGAACGCTGGCCACGGCCGTGACCGCATCGTTCAGGCTGCCGCGAAGCAGATGAAGCAGCTCGACTTCATGCCAATCTGGTCGTACGCGCACCCAGCCGCCGTCGAGCTCTCGGAGCGTCTCGCTTCGTACGCTCCAGGCGAGATGAACAAGGTCTTCTTCACCACCGGTGGTGGCGAAGCTGTTGAGTCAGCGTTCAAGCTGGCTAAGCACTTCTGGAAGATCAAGGGTCAGCCAATGAAGCACAAGGTGATCTCGCGTTCGGTCGCGTACCACGGCACCCCTCAGGGCGCCCTGGCGATCACCGGTATCCCCGACATGAAGAAGTTCTACGAGCCGCTGACCCCAGGTGGTCACCGCGTTCCGAACACCAACCACTACCGCGCTGAAGAGATGGGTGCTCCTACCGATCTCGAGGCATTCGGCCAGTGGGCTGCAAACCGCATCGAAGAGGCAATCCTCTTCGAGGGTCCAGAGACTGTTGCTGCTGTCTTCCTCGAGCCAGTACAGAACTCGGGCGGCTGCTTCCCACCTCCCCCCGGATACTTCAAGCGCGTGCGCGAGATCTGCGACCAGTACGACGTACTGCTCGTCAGCGATGAGGTCATCTGTGCATACGGCCGCGTTGGCGATTTCTTCGCTTCGAAGGCACTCGGCTACGAGCCAGACATCATCACCTCGGCCAAGGGCATCACCTCGGGCTACGTCCCACTGGGTGCAATGATCGTTTCGGACAAGGTTTCGGAGCCATTCAACTCAACCGACAACACCTTCTACCACGGCTTCACCTTCGCTGGTCACCCAGCTGCAGCTGCTGCCGCGCTTGAGAACCTCGACATCTTCGAGGAAGAGGATCTCAACGGTCGCGTTCGCGAGAACAGCCCACTGTTCCGTGCAGAGCTCGAGAAGCTGCTCGACATCGACATCGTTGGTGACGTTCGCGGCGAGGGCTACTTCTTCGGCATTGAGCTTGTCAAGGACAAGGCAACCAAGGAGACCTTCAACGAGGCTGAGAGCGATCGCCTGCTGCGCGACTACCTCTCACCAGCCCTGTGGGACGCCGGCCTCTACTGCCGCGCTGACGACCGTGGAGACCCCGTTATCCAGCTCGCACCTCCGCTGACCATTGGTCCAGCTGAGTTCGCTGAGATCGGTGGCATCCTGCGCAGCGTTCTGAAGGACGCTTCGTCGAAGATCTAATCTTCTAGATGCCCAAAAGGCCCGCTCCGGTGTTCACCGGGCGGGCCTTTTGCGTACCGCTCACCCATTCCCGGCGACGGGTGAGCCGACCGGAAGCCCACGGAGGATTTGCTAGCTTATAGGCAGCATCAACGAAACGGAGAGCACCATGAACGAGGCACAACGACAGCAGGCGTGGGCGCGGATCCACGAGACTGGCGTGAGCACACAAGAGCTCAATTACCTCGCCGGCCTCTACCCAGAGTTTCTGCCCACGATTAGCGCGCATCCGAACTATGTGCCAGCACTGCCTCAACAGGCAGTAGAAACCACGGCAGCGACCCCAGCAGGTGCAGTCCCAGCCGGCCAGGCGGGCCACTCTGCACCGACCTCAATTTCGGATCCTCGCCTCAACGTGCCCGCGGTGTGCGCTCTGCTCGTGGCCGCGCTCGGCGCGCTCTTCAACTTCTTCGTCCCGTTCATTATCGACGTACTCGTCAACACAAACAGCATCGCTGCGATAGACCTGGCAATCAACGCCCCCATGCTCTGCGTCGCCATTGTTACCGCAGTTCTGGCCGGGCTCGCGCTTCGTCCATCATCGCCGGCGCGTGGCCGCTGGGCAGCCATTGCCGCATTTGGCGCGAGCGGGTTCCAGGTGCTCGCCATTGTCGCGCAGACTGCTGGCACCGCAAGCTTCGACGCGCTGCACTATTTCTAGCTCACTGGCATACAAGAGGGGCGTTGGATCAGCACTGCCGATCCAACGCCCCTCGTAAAGAGCTACGCTCCCCTAGCCGTTCAACGCGGCGAGGCGATCTTCTTCGTCCATGCGAATGCACGACTCGATAACAGCTTCCATAGCGCCGTTCATCACCTGGTCAAGGTTGTACGCCTTGAACCCGGTACGGTGATCGGCAATACGGTTCTCGGGGAAATTGTAGGTGCGAATGCGCTCCGAGCGATCCATCGTGCGGATCTGGCTAGAGCGGTGCGCCGAAGCCTCGGCAGCAGCTTCTTCCTGCTGACGCGCAAGCAAGCGGGCACGCAACACACGCATCGCCGCTTCACGGTTCTGCAACTGCGACTTCTCGTTCTGCATCGACACCACAATCCCCGTAGGCACGTGCGTAATACGCACCGCCGAGTCGGTCGTGTTCACCGACTGACCGCCAGGGCCAGATGAGCGATAGACGTCAATCTTCAGATCGTTCTGGCTAATCTCAACCTCTTCTGGCTCGTCTACCTCGGGGTAAACAAGCACACCGGTGGTTGAGGTGTGAATGCGCCCCTGAGACTCAGTGACGGGCACACGCTGCACGCGGTGCACACCACCCTCATACTTCAGATGAGCCCAGACACCCTGTGAGGGGTCGGTTGCGTTCGATTTGATCGCGATCTGCACGTTCTTGTAGCCACCGAGATCACTCTCGTCGGCTTCAATCATCTCGGTCTTCCAGCCCTTACTCTCTGCGTAGTGCATGTACATACGCAGCAGATCAGCACCGAAAAGCGCCGACTCAGCACCGCCTTCGCCACCCTTGATTTCAAGGATCACGTCACGAGCGTCGTCGGGATCACGCGGGATCAGCAGTCGACGAACCCGCTCTTGCGCTTCGGCGAGCTGCTCTTCGAGCACTGGCACCTCTTCGGCAAACGCGTCGTCTTCTTTTGCGAGTTCGCGCGCAGCCTCAAGATCGTCTTGCAACTGAATCCAGTTTTCGTGCGCGGCCTTGATCTTGCTGAGTTCGGCATAGCGACGATTTACTTTTTTCGCGCGAGCAGCATCTGCGTGCAGCGCTGGATCGGCGAGGTCTTCTTGCAACTGCTCGTGTTCAGCGAGCAGTCCAGCTACCTGTTCAAACATGTGAGGCTCCGGGGGGTTAGGCGTCGAGCTGACGCTGAGTCACCGCCAGGAACTCAACATTCGACGAAGTGCTTTCGAGCTGACTCAGCAGCTGCTCAAGCTCTGCAGCCGGGTGAAGACCCTGCTGTGCTCGGCGAATCCGGTTCATAACGCGCGCTTCAGCATCGCTTGTGAGGCGGGCCTCGTTGCGAGTTGACGAGTGCGCAAGGTCGACGGCTGGGAAAATACGGCGATCTGCAGCGTCACCGCTCAGACGAAGCTGCATGTTTGCAACTCCCTCAAGTTCGCTCAGCAGCGCCTCGTCAAGCTTCGACTCTGGCTGGGCGGAGACAGTCGCGATCAGAGTCAGTGAGCCGCCGTTTTCAATGTTGCGGGCTGCGCTCAGCAGTCGCTTCACTGGGTAGACAGCTGCAGCATCAAGGCTGCCTGCAGGCACACGAACAGCTGCCGGTGCTGCCAAGTTGTATGCACGGGCGAGGCTGGTCAGCGAGTCGATCAGCACGACAACATCGTGGCCCAGTTCCACGAGACGCTTTGCGCGCTCTACGGCGAGCTCAACGATCGTGGCGTGGTCTTCAGCGGGGCGATCAAAGGTCGAAGCGATCACTTCACCGTTGATGGTGCGCTGCAGCTCGGTAACCTCTTCTGGTCGCTCATCAATAACCACAAGCATGAGGTGGGCATCAGGCTGGTTCTGCGCAACTGCCTGAGCAACCTGGCGAAGCGCTGTGCTCTTGCCGGACTCGTGTGGGCCAACGATCAGGCCGCGCTGGCCCTTGCCGATTGGCGCAAAGAGGTCGATTACGCGTGAGCCGAGCTCGGTGGCATCAGTCTCAAGCCGGATACGCTCATTCGGGTGAATCGGAGTGAAGTCGGCGAACTCTGGGCGAGTCTGGTTTTCTTCGACTGGCTTCGAGTTGATCGAATCAACCTTGACGATTGCATTGTATTTCTGGCGGCCACTGCCCTCGTTTTCACGTGGCTGGCGAATTGCGCCAACAACGGCGTCGCCCTTGCGCAGGCCGTACTTTTTGACCTGGCCGAGGGAAACGTAGACGTCACCCGTACCGGGCAGGTAGCCGCTGGTACGTACAAATGCGTAGTTGTCGAGCACGTCGAGGATGCCTGCGATTGGCAGCAGCACATCGTCTTCGGTGATCTCTGGCTCGTCGTCGCTGCCGCCACGACGCTTGCGGTCACGCTGGCGCGTACGGCTCGATCGGGTCTGGCCGTCGTTATTGCCGTTGTTATTACGGCCATTATTGCCGTTATTGCTGTTGTTGCCGTTCGACTCAGCCTTGTCGCTCTGCTCTTCGCTTTCGGCTGGCTTTTCAGCTGACTCAGCGTCGGTGGCCTTCTGATCATTCTGATCTGCAGCCTGCTCGGCATTGTCGGTGTTGGCCTTGCGGCTACGCGTGCGGGTGTTGCGTTTGCGTGGGGTGCTCTCAGCCGCTTCTTCGGCGTTCTCTGCGGCTGGAGCCTCAGTTGCGTCACCCTTTGCCGCGCCTGCCTTAGCCGCGCCTGCCTTTGCCGCGCCTGCCTGAGCATCGTCGCCTGCGTCGGCAGCTGGCTGCTCATTCTTGGCAGAGTCAGCGTTTTCAGAAGCTGCGCTGGCCTGACGGCGACGGCGAGTTGCCGGAGCTTTCTTTGGTGCTGCGTCTTCGGGAGCCTCCGCAGCTGATTCAGCGGCCTTCTCGGCCTCAGCAGCTACGGCCTCGGGAGCTGCTACTGCGGCTTCATCTTCGACCGACTCAGCCTTCTTGCGCGCACGAGAGACGCGCTTTTTTGGCGCAGCTGGCTCGGCGGCGTCAGCCTCAGCTGCGACTGCGGGAGCCTCAGCTGCGGGTGCCTCAACTGCAGGTGCTTCGACGGCAGCGGCTGGCGCCTCATCGGTCGAAGCGGCGGTAACACGACGCGATGCGCGTCGGCGTACCGGTGCAGCGGTTTCTGCTGCTGGATTCTGGTCAGCGGCTGGCGCTGCTTCGCTGGAAGCTACCTGAGGCGCAGTGTTCTGCTCCTGGCTCTCTTCCGAAATGGAGTTCTGCTCCACGGTCGTCCTTTCGACAATGGTGCGCGTGTGCTACCACCGCAAACGCGGCACGCAATACGCACAACAAAAAGTTTCAATCACCGAGACGGTGAGGGAAGAATCCACGACGCGTGCGAGCGAAAGCCACTACGCGGGGATCACCTCTACTGTAGCACCCTTGATGTCAACAGCCAGGAAAAGCGGTGACCAATCCGCAGAAACCTGTGCAGCGAGCTCGGCAGCAGCGATGCGCTCCCCCGGATCCTCGGCAAGCACCAGCACCGACGGGCCGGCACCAGAAACGACCGCGGCGTATCCTGCTTCACGCAATGCGCTGATCAGATCACGAGTGGCCGGCATAGCTTCGCCTCGATAGTTCTGGTGCAGGCGATCCTCGGTTGCTTCAAAAAGCAACTCCGGACTCTGCGTCAGTGCGGCAACAAGCAAAGCAGAACGCGACACGTTAAACACGGCGTCTTCGTGCGGAACCTGCTTCGGCTGCAGACTGCGCGCAAACTCGGTAGACATCGTGAAGTTCGGCACAAACACGAGAGGCGATACACCACGGTGCACATTGAGCCGCTTGAAGCGAGGGGTGCCCTCGGCGTTCACCCAGGCAATGGTCAGCCCACCAAACAGGGCTGGCGCCACATTGTCAGGGTGCCCCTCGAGGTCGGTAGCGAAACGCAAAAGGTCGTCTTCGCTGAGTTCAATCGGGTCGGTATCAGCAGCGAGCAAACCGGCTGCAAGCATCACACCAGAAACGATTGCGGAACCCGAAGAACCCATACCCCGACCATGCGGAATTCGGTTGTGCGTCTCAATCTCGATACCAGGCATGGCACGACCAAGCTGCTCGAAGACGTACGCCGCAGAGCGAGCAACCAGATTGGTCTCGTCGGTAGGCACTTCGCCCTCGCCAATACCGGTGACGCTCACGCGCACACCGCTCTCGATGGTGCGAACGGTGAGCTCGTCGCCATAAGCGAGAGCGATACCGAGGGTGTCAAAGCCGGGACCAAGGTTGGCACTCGTGGCGGGAACGCGAACGCGCAGCTGAGTCATGAGTTTCCTTCGAGTCGGAGCACGCTCGTCACAGCAACGACAGCGTCGTTGGCGCGCAGAGCATCAACAGTTGCCGCAAGTTCAGCTTCGCGTGCGCTGTGAGTACCGATGACCAGCGAGGCGTGGCCAGCGGCCTCGTCTTCAGGCACCGCCTGTTCAACACTTGCAGCCGACACCCCGTGGTCAGCGAGCAGACCAGCGATCGTGGCAAGCACACCAGGCTCGTCGTGCACGCGCAGCATCACCTGGTAGCGCGTGGTGACCTCTTGCACCGGCAAAAGTGGCAACTCCGCGTGCGCTGAGCCAGGGATGCCCGGGCCACCGGCGACGTGACGGCGAGCCGCTGTCACCAGGTCACCCATCACGGCCGAAGCAGTCTCGACACCGCCGGCACCGGCACCGTAGAACATCAGTTCCCCAGCGGCTTCTGCCTCAACAAACACCGCGTTCTTACCACCGTGCACAGCTGCCAGTGGGTGTTCGCGGCTAATCAGGGCCGGGTAGACACGAGCCGAAACGCCTTCAAGACCATCAGCAGTGGTGAGACGCTCAGCGATAGCAAGCAGCTTGATCACATATCCGGCTCGCGAAGCAGCCTCGATCTGATCCAGCGTTACCTTCGTGATGCCCTCACGGTGCACTGAATCAACCGGCACATCGGTGTGGAAGGCGATACGCGCAAGAATAGTTGCCTTCTGCGCAGCGTCGTAGCCCTCAACATCGAGAGTTGGGTCTGCCTCAAGGTAACCGAGTTCACTAGCCACTCGCATTGCTTCTTCAGCCGAATCGCCAAAACGATCCATGCGGTCGAGAATGTAGTTCGTTGAGCCATTCACGATACCCATGACGCGCACAATATGATCGCCAGCGAGGCTCTCACGCAGCGGCCGGATGATAGGAATAGCGCCAGCAACAGCAGCCTCATACGACAGCTGCGCGCCGACCTGCTCAGCTGCCTGCGCAAGCTCAGGGCCGTGTGCCGCGATCAGAGCTTTGTTGCCGGTGATGACATCAGCGCCGCCTTCGATGGCACGCAGGATCAGGCTGCGCGCTGGCTCAATGCCGCCCATCAGCTCAATCACAATGTCTGCCCCAAGCACCAGCTGCTCAGCGTCAGTGGTGAAAAGCTCTCGTGGAAGCTCAACATCGCGCTTCGCATCAAGATCACGCACGGCAATACCGATCAGCTGCAGACGAGCGCCAATTCGGGCAGCGAGTTCATCGCCTTGGTCAAGCAGCAATCGAGCTACCTGTGAGCCAACCGAACCACTTCCGAGCAGCGCGACGCGGAGGTCGCGATATGCGTTCACGTGGATATCTCCATTCATTTCAGGTGAAGGGGGGTGAGGTTTTCGCAGCGAAGGATCAAAAGACCGAACGTGCGAGAAGTTCTTCTTCGGTTTCGCCACGCACAATGACGCGGGCTTCGCCGTTACGAATCGCGACTACCGCAGGACGCGGCAAGTAGTTGTAGTTGTTCGAAAGCGACCAGCAGTAGGCGCCCGTTGCTGCCACGGCAAGCAAATCGCCGGGTGCTACATCGGCGGGCAGCACATCGCGGGGCACAACAATATCTCCGGATTCGCAGTGTTTGCCAACCACACGCACGAGCTGAGCCTCTGCTTCGCTGGCCCGGTTTGCAAGCCGAACATGGTAGTCAGAACCGTAGAGAGCTGGTCGAGCGTTGTCGCTCATACCGCCATCGACGCTCACGTAGAGACGTGAACTGAATCCGAGGTCTGCGGGGTCGCCGGCAGCGTCGGAATCAGCAAGTTGCACCGACTTTGTGGTGCCAACCGTGTAGAGAGTAACACCGGACTGACCGATCACGCTGCGCCCCGGCTCAAAAGCGACCTTAGGCAGTGCGATACCGAGTTCGGCGCTCGTGGCAGCAGCGATGTCAGCCAACTGAGCTGCGAGCAGCTCAATGTCTGGCGCTTCCGCGGCCTGATCCGGGGTGTAGGCGATACCAAAACCGCCACCCAGGTTCAGCTCTGGAACCGGAGCACCAAGCACCGATTCAAGTTCTGCATACACCCCAAGCATGCGGCGAGCAGACTCGCGGAAAGCTTCGCTTGAGAAGATTTGAGAACCGATGTGGCAGTGCAGGCCGGCGAAATCGAGTGAGTCGTATGACGCAATGTTGGTCGAGAGTTCAACCGCGCGCGCGAGTGGCAAACCGAATTTTTGATCTTCGTGCGCCGTCGCAAGAAAGTCGTGCGCGCCAGCGTGCACACCGCTGTTGATACGAAGACGAACGCGCTGCCTTGTACCGGCAGCAGCCGCAGCTTCGGCGATCCTCGTAATCTCTTGTTCGCTATCGATAATCAAGGTGCCGACACCTGCTGCAACAGCGCGGGCAATCTCTGCCTCGCTCTTGTTGTTGCCGTGGAATCCGATTCGAGCCGGAGCTACTCCAGCCGCAAGTGCAACAGCGAGCTCACCCCCGCTTGCAACATCAATGTTCAGACCCTCTTCGACCATCCACTTTGCGACCTCGACGCACAAAAACGCCTTGCCCGCGTAATAAACAGTGGCCTCAGTGCCCACACGCGCGAATTCACGCTGCAGCGCCTCGCGGGTCTGCACTGCACGATCGCGTGCTGCCTGCTCGTCAATCACGTAGAGCGGCGTGCCGAAATGTTCGGCAAGTTCAGTCGCAGGCACATCGGCAATCTTCAGACGCCCGCATTCGCGGCCGCGACGGGCCGTAGGCGGAAACACGCGCTGGTCGATTGAATTCAGGTCATTCACTCGGCCAATTCTAGTGTGAATCGCATACCTGAGCAGGCTTGTTACGGAGCGGGGCAGGTACCCGGTTGCAGCTGCCGCTCGTTTGAGAGTAGATCGGGCGAAAGCTTGGCCGAGACAGTCGCAGATCCACCGAAGACATTTGACTTAAAAGCCACCTGAGACAGCGTGATACCCGCAGGCAACTGATCGCGCACACACACAACATGGGTGTCAAGGAATGTCGCAGCAGACTCGCCAAGCAGCGGACGCAACTCTTCTGTACTTAAGTCGAATCCGGCAGCACTCACCGAGGTTGGTCGCACCAACAAATCGCCACGATCTACCGATACTGCGAGAGTGGCCTTCAGCGGCACGTCGTAGCCGAACATTTGCATGGTTCGACCGAGCTCGATTTCGCCGTCCCGCACCGATCCCTCGTCGATCAGGCCATTGCTGACAAGCGCCATCACCGAGTTCATACTTTTCGAGGGAATCGTCACTGCCGCTCGCGCGCCAATAATCTCGCCCTTGCTCGGATCAAATGGCACCGACTCTGCATAGGCAAAAAGATTTGCCTCGATGCCATCAAAGACACTCACACTGTCAACCTTCATGCTGACATTGTTGACATGCCCAGTGAGCGCGGGAAAAAGCGCCGATCCCTTCAGATCAACCTCGACCGGATGATCTTTCGGCAGACCCATATTGTCGCGCACCACACCAGCGATCACGGTCGGAATGATGGCGCGCAGAGCAAGCTCGGCGAGCCCCGCAAGCGCCGCCACCGCAAGCAGCGCGACGAGCAGGCGCAACCAGAGCTTGGCCTTCTTTCGCGGTGCTGAAATAGGCGCCTCGGGCATCTCGACCGTGACTTCTGCCGTGCTCACTGAGTCTCGGTTCTCAGTACTTAGAGACGCTCTGGCGCGGTGACACCGAGCAGATCAAGACCGTTACGAATCACCTGACCGGCCGCATCATTCAGCCACAGACGGGTGCGGTGCAGATCACTGATCGGCTCTTCACCCTGTGGAATAACGCGGCAGCTGTCGTACCAGCGATGGAAATCTGCAGCCAACTCTTCAAGATAACGCGCGATACGATGCGGTTCTCGCAGTTCCGCCGCGCCGGCCACAATCGCTGGGTACTGCTGCAGCTTTCCGAGCAATTCAGTTTCGGTTTCATGAGTCAACAACGCTGGATCGAAGGCGTCATCACGACGAACGCCTGCAACTTCTGCGTTGCGAGCGACGGCGCAAGTGCGCGCATGAGCGTACTGCACATAGAACACGGGATTGTCGTTGGTGCGGCTGCGCAGCTTCTCACCCTCAAGCGAGAGCGGCGAATCAGCCGGGTAGCGAGCGAGCCAGTAACGAAGCGCGTCGCTACCAAGCCACTCGAGCAGGTCATCAAGCTCAACGATGTTGCCGGCACGCTTTGACAGGCGCGCGCCGTTCAGGTTGACCAGCTGCCCGATCAGCACCGTGATATCAGTCTCGATGTTGTCACCGGCAGCACCCGCAATAGCGGTGAGGCGGCCAATGTAACCGTGATGATCGGCACCGAGCAGGTAAATCTTCTCGCCAAACCCTCGATCTTTTTTGTCGAGGTAGTAGGCAGCATCTGCAGCGAAGTAGGTGTAAATACCATTGCCGCGAGTGAAGACGCGATCCTTGTCATCACCGAAATCGGTGGTGCGAACCCAAATTGCGTCGTCTGCTTCGAAGACATGACCCTGCTCGCGCAGGCGATCCACCGCTGCAGCAATTGGGCTCTTCTCGCCGTTCGCTCCCTCAGCGTGCAGGGTGCGCTCGGAGAAGTACAGGTCGAAGTGAACGTTGAAGCGCTCAAGAGAGTCTTTGATCTCGGCAAGCTGCTGCTGGTAGGCCGCTTCTTGAGTCATCTCAAGCGCTGCCTCGCGGTCGTTCGCAGCAATCTCGGCAAGATTTGGAATCTGCTCAAGCACCTTCTGGGCCAGCGCACCAATGTATTCGCCCGGGTAAGCGTCTTCTGGGGCCTCTTCGCCAAGAGCAGCGGCGAACACTGAACGCGCAAATTTATTCATCTGCGAACCGGCATCGTTGATGTAGTACTCGTTCGATACCTCAGCGCCAGCTGCGCGAAGCACCCGAGAAATCGAATCTCCGAGCGCCGCCCAACGGGTGTGACCAAGATGTAGCGGCCCGGTGGGGTTCGCGCTCACAAACTCAAGGTTGATTTTCTGCCCGGCAAGCACGTCGGTGCGGCCGTAGTTTTCACCCTGCTCGACGACACGGCGAGCAGTCTCGCCAGCACTTGCCGCGTCGAGCGTGATGTTAATAAATCCTGGGCCAGCAATTTCGGTCTTCGCAACACCGTCGATTTCGTCGACCTTTGCAGTGATCTGCTGGGCCAGTTCGCGCGGGTTCATTCCGATCCGCTTCGCAAATTTCATGGCGAGGTTCGAAGCCCAGTCACCGTGCTCACGGTTTTTGGGGCGCTCAGGGCTGGCATCTGCTGCGGTTACGAGGATCGCCTCGGCTTCGACACCCTCGGTTTCGGCAGCACGTCGTCGCTCAGCGATGATGTCGTTGAGAATGCGGGCGAGGTGTTCTGCGAGTTCTTGAGGGGTCACGAGGATCAATTCTACTGTTTCTTTGTGTAAGAGTTTCGCAGCAGCAAAAGTCTTGATTTTGGAAACTTGCCGTGGCTAGTTGTGTGGCCGGGGCACGCACGCAGCTTTGTGTGCGCTAGGCTGATTCTTGGCTTTGTGCTCGCCTCCGTAGCTCAGGGGATAGAGCACCTGTTTCCGGTACAGGCGGTCGGGGGTTCGAATCCCTCCGGGGGCACAAGTTGAAAAAAGAGGTCTCCATCACTTTTGTGGTGGAGACCTCTTTGTTTTAGATCGCGTGGACGTTGTCGAGTACTGCCCGCTCGCGATTGGTGAAGGGCCACACCATTCATGGGGAGAGATGAATGATGTGGCCCCCTCAATGAGAATTTGGTGTTACTCACCTCCTCTTACTCATGCGCCTTGATTCGCGGTGTCCGAGTGCCGTCGCGCCGATCCCCAAGAAGAGGAAGGCCGCGGCGAGAGCCAGAGGCAAATCGTCATTTCGCTCATTGCCTGTGACCGCTAATGGGCTTGGAACTGGCTTTGTCACGTGAACCGGAGTGGCCGTAGGTGTCACCGGAACCGGCACGACCGCTGGTGGTGTGACTGGTGTGGTCGCGCTCGAACAATTGTTCTCAGAATTTGAATCCGCCGGGGTGACGACCCGAAGCAATTCGACTTCTTGCGGGGCTGTGTCGACACAGGCAGTGTTCACCACTTCGCTCGGTTCAGCGTCTCCGTTCAGAGGCATTCCAACAGATGCCTCGAAGACAATCGTTGAGCTCGATCCCGCCAAGAAGTTTCCGTCATAGGCGAGGGTAAGACTGCCAGAATCGCTACTCTGAACTGTCCAACCGTCAAGGTCAACAATGTCACCAAGCGTAAGACCCGCTGGGAGCAGGTCAGTCACCACAGGATCGGGAGCTGCAGCTGGGCCGGCGTTCGCAACGGTGAGGCTGTAGTGAATCGTATCTCCGCTCCAAACTCCGCCTTCCTTAGCTGTCGCGGTCTTTACAATCGAAAGATCAAAAAGTGATGCCGGGCAAGGCTCGATCTCACTCTCGAAAGGTCCGTAACTTGCTTCATGCGTATCGTCGCTCAGAGTAATCTCATATGTTCCCGCGCCATCTAGAGTGACCGGAGCTGAGGCCACAGCAGCGGTTGCCGTGAACTCGTATTCCAGAACTATCTCTTCGCTGGAATTCGTTACCACTGCGGTGTAGTTGACACCAATGATGAGGCCTTGCATCTCAAGAGTGGCTGCTGTCGGCGCCACCTGACCGATTTCCGTGCACGGTGTAGCGATGAGGCCCGCAGTTGGGAAATCAAGTGGAGTTGGGCATGGGAAGACCGTGAACTCAAGCGAGCTTGATTGCTGTGTATCCAGGTCAGTCACGGTGACGAGGTACTCCCCCGAACCGTTCAGGCCAAGCTCAACCATTGCGGTGGCCCCGCTCGCAGAAACATCTTCGGAGTCAACAAGCACACTGTTTTTGGTGACCGTCACACGATAGCTGTTGCCCTCCACCAAGCTAGCGAGTGACACATCGACCGTGGCTGGCAGCGAATCACTGACCGTCGTGCACTGATCGACACTCGCCTCAGACACAACAGGAGTGGGAGCCTCGGGCTCGTTGCAGGAATTCTCGTAGATGGCTTGGGTCTCGGAGTTCCAATTCTGGCCGGCGAACCCGTACTGAGGAATGGGCGGAATAATGTCTCGTCCTTGTTGATGATGCGAGCCCACATGCCCCTCAAGCACGCCCATATTCGCGGGATAAATGAGGTTGTAACCGCCATTGCCTTTGCCGAGGGCGTGACAGATCCACACGTGGTCGAGAGGCTGATCATCTTTCTTTGCATTGTCACCAGATGGAGCTTGGGCGCGTGCGTTTGAAGCCGCAGTCGCACCGATCGGAGCGGATGCAACAGTTACGGAAGCTGGCGTCTCAGCAGGAACAGAATCTGCGGCTTCGCTTCCAGCTTGCTCTGGAACAACTGCTTCCTCAGTGACCCCTGCGGCGGGTGTCGCCTCGGGAGGCGCCTCGGGAGCAGCCTCCGGCACAACTTCGACCGGCGCAATTGGCTCAGCTTTGGGTGCAGAAGCAGTGGGCTCAAGGGCTTCCGAAGCAGCGGGCAGTGAACTCTCGACAGGCGCGTCATCGGCAAATGCGACGGCGGCTGGAGCAAAGGTAAGTGCGGCCACAAGGGTGATCGCACCGAAGCCGCGAGCAACGCCCCATCTTGCTACGCTCTGTTTCGACCCCGATTGTCTGTGCGACAACCTTCGTGAGTGGATAAGCATCAGAAACCTCCTTGTTTCCACGGCCAATCAACGTTTTGTTGGGCCGCTTATGCGGAAACAGTAGGTTTCTGGACACCTGGATTTATCGCATGCGCCAAATCCCGTTAGTCGTTTCTAGGTTTCTCGGAGCGAGCAGAGTTGAGCGCGGTAGCGCATCGCAGGTGAAGGCAATATCTTGCCAATTGCAGCCACCTAGCTCAGGAGTTGCCTGCGGCTAGCAAGGCCCAGCTTTCGGAGCGCATTTTCCAGATGAAAAGCAACCGTGCTGTAGCTGATCCGCAGTTCATCTGCGATCTCTGCGTTGCTGCGGTCTGCCCTCGCGAGCGAAACGACCTGTCGCTCGCGAGCGGTCAGTCGTGCATTCTTTCGAGGTTGACTCGACATTGCTGCGTATTGAAGATCCGCGTAGAGGTGGGGGCTCAAAAGCTCACGCCGCGATGACAATCCGAGCTTCTTCAAAATGTTTGACATATGAAAACAGACGGTCGATACGCTGATTCCACAACTCGCAGCGATTTCCGCATTTGATGCACCCCGAGTCGCAAAAATGACCACGTCGCGTTCCCGAGGGGTCAAGAGTTCAACTCCGCGGATCGAGGTGAAAAGAATTTCCTTCGACGAAGTCGAAGCGCCGGGCGCGCTATCAAGGCCGGTTCGTGCCGCATCTAGCAGTTGCCCCACACGAACCGCGTCGGGCTTCATGCCCATTCGCGTATAAATATCTAGAGCAATTCTGAGATACCTTCGAGCTCGACGCCGGTCAGATCCCGCAAGGAGCATGACACGGCCGGCATCCGCTGCAGCTCGGGCTTTTGCCGCAGGGTATTGGCCAGATGAAGCCGGGCGCAGAACGTCTTCGGTGTAGGCCCGGATGGCTTCGCGGTGGTAGCCATAGGCCTCAAAAACTCGCCCCTCGAGCCACCTGAGCGAACCGTGCACTTCTGAAAACCCTGGTGCTGCGCAGTTTCGCAACAATTCCAATTCGCGATCCGCTTCCTCAGCGCGCCCAAGCGACGCAAGGGCATCGACCTTGAATGCTCTGATGTCTGGCGATCGCAACAACCTCGTCGCAAATGGGCCATCAGGGTCGAAGACTGCGAGTTGCGCATCAGGATCTTCATGGAGCCTGGCGAGGGCAATGTGCGCCCACATCTCGATTTCACACCCCACCGTTTCGTAATCGGTGACCGTGGTGTGAGCCATCGCTTGAATGCTCGACTCCCAACCTGCTTCTGTGCCAGCCTCGGCAGAGATAACCGCTAGCAACGCATAAAACACCGGGCGGCTGGCCACATCCATCACATCGAGGATCACCATTTCAGAGGTTTGCAATGTCTTCGAAACCTCAGCGATGTTCCCGAGCAGGTAGCCGCAATAGATGAACTGCGCACGAGCCATACCTTCCGCCCACCCCGCTGCACCTCTCAGGAACATCTCGCGGGTGCGAACAAGATCGTTGTATGCAAGCGCAATATTGCCGTAATCGGTGAAATAACCGGATCGAAATACCAGAGCATCAAAAAGCGCAGAGGTTTCATCCGGCGCCGCCTCGATGTAGCGAGTCAGCGCCTCGAACTCGAGCTTCGCCGATCCAGCGTCACCGAGCGAGCTGGCTCCGTAGAGCAGGAGCCCGGTCGACCTCAACAGAATGTCGTACGCACTTGGCAGCCAACGCAGTGCCGAATTGAACCTTTCGACAGATAGTTCGGGCATCTCGGCAAGTACTGCGGAGAGCTCTCTGGCCAAGCGTAAATGGGTCATGCCAAAGTCTTGCCCACCACTAGCTGGTGCGGCCATCATTCCGAGAACAAGATGAACATGCGCTCGAATAAGGAGCGCTTCTGACTCGGAAAACTCAGGCGCTCGTTCGCCCTCGCTATTTACCTTCGCAGCTCGTAGCTGCACCTCGGTCGGGAGTCTGGCGAGTAATTCGCTGCCAAACCGGTAGGCCCAGTCGTGATCTCCGTGAAGAAAACGAGTGTGCAAAAGCGCAAGGTCGCGTAATGGACACGAAGGCAAGGCTTCGATGCGAGGAATAAACGGCAGCAGCCGCGGGAGGACGGCCAGGGCAGCACCCAATGTATACAACTTGAGAATCAGTGCATTGGAGAGCAGCGGGGCAGAATCTGCGGTCGCGTCGATGGCATGCTGCATGATTCGAAACACCCGTTCAGTGTGTTTCGCTTGAACAGACTCAGTCACAACCTCGTCAAGCTGTTCGAGTACCACCTTCGTCGGTGATGTTTGCTCGATCCGATGCGCCTCAAGACGCCAGCGAACAGACCGGTACCGGCCTTCTGGATCCCGCGTTGAAATCGTGGCAGCACCGGCCCTGAGGATTGCGGCACGATACTCGGTCGCGAGTTCTCTGCTGATGCCTGCCGCCAAAAGATCGTGAAAGAGCGAAAAACTTGGACCGATTCCCCTTCGGGTTCGCCTGCCACTGGAGTCGCTGGCCGCCAGCAGCCCAGCTTGAATCGCCTGTTCGAACGAGGTTGTTACTCCCAGGCGTTGGCTCACGGCAGAGCATTCTTGGTAGGTCAATGGCACGCGCAGCACCGCCACTATTTCGACTGCGACCCGCGCGGGTTCGGAGAGGTCTTGCAGCCAGCCTGAGAACGGGGTCGCTGCGGCCAAGGCGTCAGTGATCATTTCGTCAGGAACATCTTCATCGAACTGGGTGCGTTCACGGGTCGGGGCAGACACTCGCTGCGCCAACACGTCGTGCAGCGAGTTCACTGCTCGATCGAGCAGTAACGGTAGCCCAAACGATGCTTCGCTCAAGCGTTTGGAGAGCGCATACGAGATCTCAAGGTGATGCACGGCGGAGGCATACGAGCGAACCTGCCTGGCGTCAAGCGGCAGTAGCCGCAATTCGCGGCGTATACCCCAAGGATGTCTCGCAGCGTTGCCAACAGCTTCGGAGATTTCTGGAACCCGAGGAGAGCGGCCTGCGAACACGACGCAGCACCCCGTTGGCCAGGGCTGCGCTACTACAGAGCGCAATACCTGCATTGATTGCTCGTCGGTCCACTGAGCGTCGTCGACGATCAGGAGCAGTCTGCGGCGGCTCGAAAGGCCCCTGGTCAATGCCGCATAGCTGGCTCTAGCGAAGCGAAGGGAGATAGACATTGGCCGCCCGTCTGCCTGCGCGTCTTCGCTCTCAGGGCTTTGGCCATTGTCACTTTTCAGAACTAGCGGATCTTGCACACTTCGTGGCTGGAGCATCTCGATATCAGTGCTCTTGCCTGCCGTCACCACGATGCGTTCAGCGAGTGAAAATGGCGTGTGAAGTTCGTGCTCAAGCGCGCTCACGTGCACGATGCGCCATCGCTCAAGATGATTTCGGGACCAAGATTGTGCGGTTGCGTGAAGTTGTTCGGTCCACACGGTCTTGCCGATACCGGAAGGCCCGATGACCGTATAGAGCGCAGTGCCCGAGTTGCGTGCTTCTTGAAGCAATTGTGTTGGCTCGTCATGAGCCTGCAATGAAGGCAATGTCGGCATGTTCCAGACCGGCATCACCGGAGGTGACCCCGCACTGGTCAAATCACCACTTTGAAACATGTCAAACCTAAATGATCTGGTTTCGACTTCCCCCGCTGATGGTCCCTCGTGAAGAAGCGCCCCTTACGCTTTTCAGTCAGTCAGCTGTGTTCATTTTACGCGCAAAGAGACAAGTGTCCACCTTCTAGTTCTCAATGGAAGTCCAGCAAAACAGGTCAGAAACTCGAGATTTTTTACTATTGGTCCGATCTAAGTTAGCTAACCCTTAGTATGATCTGATGGGGCGCGAATTCGTGTGCCCATCGATGTTTCACTAAAGGCTTTTACACATGCACAGATCCACCCGCCGCGGCTTCGCCACCGTGGCCCCCGCAGCGCTATCACTCACCCTGTTGGCGCTCCTGACGGCACCTGCTGGGGCAACAGCCGCAGAACCAACTGCTCCGTCCACAAAAAGCACGCCCCTGCAAATCTCCGAAAGCGCGACGCTCACCGGAGAAGACGGAAAAGCACTTGGTGCCACCGCATCACAGGTTTCGTGCGACCTCAACGGCAACGGGATTCCCGACCTGGCCGCCGGCAACTATCAAACATTCGACTCATCGCCAGGAGCAGTCGGAGCATATGTCGTACTCGACGCTGATGCGTCACACAGTTCAGGAGCCATCGAAGACCAGGGCGCCATTCGGATTATCGATAGCACCAACAACTACATGGGCGGCGTCGATGTTCGCTGCGCAGGCGATGTGAACGGTGACGGCTACGACGATCTTGCCGTTGTTGCGCAGGGATACGGCCTGTTCATTGTGCTCGGCTCGGCCGACTTCGCAGAGATCGAACTCGACAATCTGGGTGCACGCGGCAAAACCGTACTCGGTTCGATCACGCGCGGCAATGGTGTCGGAGACGTCGACGGTGATGGCTTCGACGAAATCGCTGTAACCGACACCACCGGAAAGGTGACGGTCTTGAACTTCGAAGAGCTCGCTGACACAGGCGCGCTAGCTGACACCACCGGCCCACGCATTTCAGGCCAGGGTATCGACCTGGTCTCAGTAAGTCGGGCGGGCGATATGAACGGCGACGGACGAGAAGATTTGGCCGTTGGCGCCTCCTCATGGAAAGCACCGGGTGCCAGTAGCTTCGGCACCGGTGCGGTCTGGGTGATTACCGACCTCAGCGCAGACGTCACCATTGGCGCGGTTGAAATTCCAGGTTTCCGAATTGATGGACCGCCACGCGGTTACGACCTCATGGGCACCTCAACGGTTGGCCTCGGTGATATCAACGGCGATGGTTATGCAGACCTGATGATCGGCGGCGAGTCAGATGAACCGCTACCCGGCAGCGCTCTCGTAGTACTCGGTGGCCCCGACGGTGAAAACGTGATCACAAACCCGCTCGCTGAGGGCGCGCCCGCGGTTCGCTCAGCACTCAACGAAGCGCAGCGCGGCTGGTGGATCAATGGCGGCACTTCGGGCGACCACTTCGGTCACGCCGTAGGAGCAGTGCGGATGAGCGACTGGTCGTTGCTATTGATCGGCGCGATGGACGGTAGCGCAGGAGAAGGACTCGAGGGTTCTGGCTACATTGCAATGGTTGACTCGCGCGCGCTGGTAGATGGCTCACTTCCGCTCTCGGACAGTGGCGTTCTCGAAGCCACCAATCTGCAGGCCGCAGGTGGCGAGGGCAGCAAGTTCGAGGGCGCCGCGATCATTCACGGAGACTTTGCAAATCAACGTCTCGGTCGATCCTTCGCAGACCTCACCCGAGACCCCTCAGCAAGCCGAATCGATTTTGCCGTTGGCGCTCCAGCGCTCTTCACCTGGCAGGGTGAGGTGCCATCAATTCGTATCTACTCCCTCGAGGTGCTTCCCGCTGAAGAAGAAGGCGGCGGAAACACGGGTGGCGGAAACACTGGTGGCGGAAACACCGGAGGCGGCAACACGGGAGGCGGCAGCACCGGAGGCGAAAACGCAGGCGGCGACACCGGCGGCGGCAAAAACACTGACGGCACAGTCGCCAATAGCGATCTCGCAAACACCGGCTCATCGCCTACCGCTAACGGCATCGCGGCACTCAGTGCGCTGCTCCTAGGCGCTGCCGGCGTCGCTCTGTTCCTGGCACATCGCGCCACTCGGTCAGAACGCTAACCGCAACGAGAAAAAGTTCGGCTCTCACCTGACCCGAACACGCAAAGGGCCTCCATCAGAACTGATGGAGGCCCTTTATTTGCACCAAGCCCAGTGCCGCATAAACGGCTAGCTTTGTTTGTTCTGCCTGCGATACGCGAGAGCAAACGCCGCGGCAGCGGCAATCAGCAACATTGCCCCGGCGGTACCGATCCAAGGACCAAGGTTCTCTGAACCGGTGTTACTCAGCTTGTCTTTCACGACAGGCGTCTTGCCATCTGGTCCGGTGGATCCCCCGTCGTCATTCGCGAGCGTCTTCGCTTCGATGGTTTGAGAAGCGCCGACGCTATCGCCCTTGGCCAATGCGATCAGTTTGATGGAGTATAGGGTGTTCGCTGTCAGTCCAGAGAATTTGTAGCTCGTTGGCAGTGGCGATCCAACGAGCTGACTTGTTTCAATCTCGTTGCCCGGAACCGCGTCGCCTTTGTAGAGCACGATCAAATAGCGTTCAACCGGGGCCTTCGTCGCAGCGCCTCTGCCAGCGTCTGCCGATTGCGGAGCGTCCCAGGCGACCGTGAGCGAATTCACCTGTTGTTCTGCCACTTTCAGGCCGGTTGGCGCTGCAGGTGTCGGTGCAGGGAATTCTTCATCAATTGCATTCAGCAGCCCAAGCGCGTCAATCAGGCCCGCACCAAACACGTGCTCGTTCGCAAATCTTGGCGCATAGGGGTTGCCAAGCGGCACACCATCAACCTCGGTGCGAGCCGTACCAATAACGTGTTCGGTAAGCTCCGTTCCGCTCAACTCTGGGCGGTACGAGAGAGCAAGCGCAGCAACGGCTGCGGCGTTGGGAGCCGCCGCAGAGGTACCGTCAAATCGGTATACGGTCTCGCCGTCCTCAATATCTTCCTCACCAAAGAAAGTGGTTTGGGTGCCATCAACCGAGACAATATGCGGGATGTTCACGAGCTGCGGTGCGGCCAAGCGTGGCGCAGGGGTTGGTCCGCTCACCATTTCATAGAGCAAAGTACCTGGTCCGAGCGATGAGTAGTCCCGAATCACCGTCGGGTTTTGCCATTCCATGGACCCCACGCTGATCGCAGAGCCATCAGCAGAGTGTCCGTAAGAGCTCTCACCTACCCAGTCGTGCACACCGTCTCCCATGAACTGACGCTCAGCAACACCGTCACCTCCACGAGTGAACTGAATATACAGCGCTGGCGGTGGCGTTGCTGCGTCATGCGCCGCGCGGACGACGACCATACGCACCTTCGCACTCAGTGGCAGGTTGACCTTGCCGCTGAGCGAGGTGAAAGGACCACCGACCATTCCAATTTCGTTGACGAATTCTGGATCCTGCGCTGGATCGAGCTCACGGTAAAACTGAATTTGGAATTTGCTGGTCACACCGAACATGGCTTCGCCGACCGCGCCGTAGAGGTTGACGGGAAACTCGGTGGCAAGCTCTGATTGCCTGGTGGTCAAGGTGTCATAGGCCTGCTGTGTTGAGCCGTTTGGATCGAAGTCCATGCAGTCCATACCTACGGATGCGGCGGGTACCTTTTCGATGGTTGTGCCGTTCATCACGTTGACGGTCACCCAATCGGGACAGGTCATTTGCCGATAGGCGTTGGTTTGCCATGAGCTGTGCGGAAGCCCCTCATTCGGCCCGCTAATAGAAGCAGCAGTCGAGTTTCCTGCCGAAGTGAAGTAAGCAACACCCTTTTCTCGTTTGACTTCTTCGATCACTGCAGAAATAAGTCCCTTCTGGTAGTAGGACTCTGACGACCAAGAAATGTCGTCAACAATGATGTCAGCTCCCGCGTTTGCGAGCAGCTCGATGTTCTGCGCCATGCCAACCTCGCTGAGACCAGCATCGGCAAAAAGTAGCTTGGCCCCCGGCGCAATACCGTGCACCAGTTGCGCCATCGCTCGGCCCTCGTCGTCGCCGTCGTCACGTATGTCGGAAAGGAGTTCTACCGGGGTCTCCCTGCCGCAGGGGTTTCCAGTTCCCGGCAAAGCACCGGAATGAACGTCGTTTTCCATCGAAGTAGGAACGGTCGTTTGATTAAAAGAATCAGAGATGATGCCGATGGTTACACCGGTGCCGTCAACGGCGTAACTCGAACGGGCTTCGTCTGCTCGAAGCGGTGCATCTGCTTCGATTGGAATTGGCCCGCAAGATGCTGGTCCTGCCGCAATCGCAGACGTCTGCAGCGCACCGGCCACCGGCAAGGCCCGCCGAAGCTCTGCCACCGTCTGTGAAGCGAGTTCGCCACCGACGAAAGGCTCAAGGGTTGGTGTCACACTGAGGACTCCGGGGATCTCACTCAGCTCGTCAATGTGCTCGGGAGCCACTCGAACTTCTGCAACCGGAATCAGGTCGAGCATTCGATCCACCGAAGCATATTGTGCGAGGTTTTCAAGAGTCGCGTCGTTTGGGGCTTCGTCAAAAAAGACGGTAGCACTGACGCGATTCTCAGCGTCAAAGGTCAGACTTCCCGCGCCCTCAAGAGGCAGGGAGGCCGCCTCGCTGATCTGCTCGGGGCTCGCTCCAGATTCGGCGGCAACCGAAATCTTCTCTGAGAGAGTGCCCAGTGGGGCGGCTTCCGTCGGTTCTTCTGCTGAGGCCGCGACCGAAACACCGCACATCGTTATGAGTGAAAGTGCGGCAATCGCTGAGAGTGCGGATGAGGTTTTTCGGCGCATAGTCTCTCCTTGACTGTGTGCGGAAGTTCACCCTCCTCTGAACACACAAACAAAAAATATCTGAACTTTTCGCCAGTCTCGGCTCTCGTTCCTATTTCTTTCGCGAACTGCATCGAATGTTCGCAAAACCGCGCTTCATGACCCGTTTTGTAGCCGAGAGTAGACTTATATGTACTGACGACTGAAAAATAGAGAGCGAGCGGGCGCGCCAGCCCGTGGATGATGAGGAACTACCGGATGAGAACATTTGTCGCGACTATTGCAACTGGAGCACTTGCGTTTGGTGCTCTGGCAGCATCGCCAGCTGGCCCCGCCGCCGCTGCAACCGCCGCCTCGGCACCATCTCAGACGATTCTGAAAACCGAACTGCCCGCGAGCATTCCCACGAGCGAGCCGGGTGTCACGTTTGAATCCGGTGTGCTCACGATTGGCCCGGGCACTATGCCCGATTACTCGTGGAATGGTGCGCCTTGGCATAACTACCGCGGCGAAGTTGAGCAGATCGTATTTTCACACCCTGAGCAGACCGCACTCAGCGTTATTGCAAACGGTCTCTTTGGTTACATGCCAAAACTCACCACCGTGACAGGCATCAGCGATGTGTATGTCGGTCACACGACGAGCATGTTTAGGCTGTTTACCGAGGCCAGCTCCCTCACCTCAATCGACCTCTCAGGCTGGGATGTCAGTAAGGTGCAGTCGTTCGGAGACATGTTTAAAGACGCGGCAGCGCTTAGCTCGATTGACGTCTCCGGCTGGGATACCGCCTCTGCAACATCTTTCGAAGCGATGTTCACTCGTGCAAAGAACCTAGAAACCGTCGATGTTGCAAACTGGAATCTCAGCAACGTCACCAGCACTGCCTACATGTTTTTTGGGGCAGATTCACTCACAAGCATCGATACCTCAGCCTGGCAAACCGGCAACCTTGAGAGCTCGTTTGGAATGCTCACAGGCACCAACCTCACTTCGGTTGATGTGAGCAGCTGGGACACCTCAAAACTGCGTACCGCAAGTTTCATGTTCTCAAACATGACCAAACTGAATTCACTTGATGTGTCGAATTGGAACACAACAAGCCTTACGGATACAGGACAGATGTTTAGCGGCACGAAAGCATTGAGCTACATCGACGTGTCGCGTTGGGATACCAGTTCCCTGCAAAACACAATAGGTATGTTTCAAAACGCTTCGGGCCTGAGCACGCTTGACGTCTCGCAATGGAACACCGAGAATCTGCGCTATGCCCGACACATGTTCGAGGAGTCCGCGGTGCGCGAACTCGATGTATCTGCTTGGAACACCGCAAAGTTGGAACAGGCTGATTACATGTTCGAGAACATGCATAACATCACAAAGCTTGACGTCAGCGCCTGGAATCTCGCAAGCCTCATTGATGCGCCAGGAATGTTCTCAAGCATGTGGAAACTTGAAGAGCTCGACCTCAGCGGCTGGGACCTCCGCGGAGTGACGGACCAAAGGCGAATGCTCTCATCACTCACCTCGTTGAAAGTGCTGAAGCTGGGTGAACACACGACCCTGGCTCCCGATGTCAATCTGTATTCGCCACTCGCAAACGCACCGTACACCGGGCGCTGGGTTGCCGTTGGCGCTGGCAGCATTGATGTACCTCGCGGCGCCTGGGATGGCGAAGGTGCCGACGTCGCAACTCGATCACACTCCGGACAGGCCGACACCTACGTCTGGCAGCAAACAATTGAATTGCGTCACGTTCCAAACGGCGGTTCGGGTGATCCAATTTCAGTCTCGGGTGTCACCGGATACGGCCTGACCGTTGAAAAAAATGTATTTGAATACCTGAAGCACAAGTTCGCGGGATGGACCGCCGCAGCAGATGGCAGCGGAAGCAAATACAAAGCTGGAGACGTTGTGTTCTTGCCCGGCGGCATGACGGAGGTGTACGCGCAGTGGACCACCGACGCCGTACCACCGGTGAAGCCCGAAGTAGTGAAGCCAACCGAACCCGCACTTGTGAATACCGGCAGCGAACAGCTTCCTCTCATCGCGATTGGCGGTGCCGCGATGCTCAGCGCAGTTGGTATCTGGCTCTACCGCAGAATCGCGCGCGGCAAGTCTGCCTAGTCTTCTCGCCGAGTAGCCACGCACACAACACTGCGGGGTCTTCATCAGGATGTGACGAAGACCCCGCAGTGTTGTGATGGCGCTGGGTGATCCAGCGCTGAAAAGCTATTTCATGGGCGTACCAGTGAGCAGAAATTCTGCGCCCTGGGTGGCAGCGGGGCCGCTAGCAAGTGAGCCGTGGTTGCCGTCTTTGAGTACCAGAAGGTCGCCGCCCAGTTGCTGCTGTGCGTGTTCAGCCCAGGCAAGCGGGGTCACAATTTCGCTCGCGTGAGCCACGATCTGAAGCGTTGGTCCGGCTTGCTTTGTGGCCGAAATCTGCGCGGGGGCGAACGGCCAGCCTGCGCAAATGCTGACATCAGAAGTCAGGCTGATCGGGTGTTGTGGCCTGATGCCGCCCTGCTCGCCGAGCGTCGCGATGCGGTTCTGCAGAAATTGCTGTTGCAGCGTTTGATCGGCGGCATCTGCATAGGCGTTGCAGATCAGTGCGGTTTTGGCCGATTGCCCCGAAAATCTGCTCATCATCTCAAGTGCCTCATCTGAGATTTCAGGCATGGAGGTGTCAGCCGTTTCGCTATCCTCCTCAATGACAACGTCGTCTTCGACAACGACATCTTCTTCGGCTGTGCCCTCTTGCGGTGTCCCACCAGCAGCCTCATTCGGCGCGAATTTCAGGGTGGCCTCGACCACATCAAAAAGCGATGATTCTGATTGCTGCCTGATATCGCTCACGGAATCAAGCAGCACTCGATCCACTGATCCGGGAAAGCTGCTCATGAATTCGACACCGAGCTCGGTGCCCCACGAGACTCCAAAGTAGTCAACTTTTGACAGGTTCATGGCGGAACGCAGTGCATCGAGGTCTTTGGCCGCATTTTGCGTGGTCAGCTGCTCAAAAAACGCTGGATCTTGATCGACGCACTTGGCGTTTGATTTCTCAATGGTCGAGATGAGTGTTGCGCGCTCAGGCATGTTGCTCGGGTCGAGTTCTGGTGCGGCGCAGTCGATGAACGCCGAGCCTCCGGTGCCGCGAACGTCAATACCCACCAGGGTGCTTTCTTCGCCAAGCGCAGCCATGTCTGAGCTTTCAATGAGTGCCGGAAAGGTGCGGCCTTCAAGCCCTGGCCCGCCAGGGTTGGTGAATACTACTCGCCCGTTCGGGTTGCCCTTTGCTTCGAGTTTTGACACCGCGATGGGGATGGTCTTTCCTTCGGGCTTGCCGTAGTCGAGTGGCACGTCGAGCGTTGCGCAACTCATCCGTTTTGCAGTGCTTTTGTCAATCGGTGCTGTGCCAATCAGTGCGGCGACTTCGTTGTTTGTCTTCACGAACTCGTCGCAGGAGCCCCATTGCAACGTTCCATCTGCCGTCGAAGTTGTTCCGGGTTCTGGCGCGCACGCAGCGGCGGCGAGCACTAAAAGACCTGCCCCGGCGAGACTGAACGTAGTTTGTAGAACGCGTGCTTGTTTAGTGGACATATGTACAAACTATTCAAGTTTCTCGGGTCGCGCATCGGACTGCGGTACACAAATCAGGCAATTGAATGGTCCCCGGGTCTACCAAAACACTCGGCAGCTCGAGGGCATCGCTACCCAGGTACCATTCCGAACCGCGTTTAAACTCCACTGGCGACAAAAAACTTCGGATCGATGCCGACCCGCACCTCTCTACGGCGTGAAGCACGCACAAGTGCCGCATCAAGATCCGCAAGCGGATACGTCTCGCCAACCAGCTCCGCAAACGGAAAACGCTGCCAGTTCCTCGAGAGAAAATCGACCGCGCCCAAGAGATCCCCCGGCGCGTAATTGTGCACTCCCGAAATACTCAACTGCCCCCGCACAATTCGCTCGGGCGTCAAAGCAACCGGATCACTCGGAAAAACGCTGCCCACAAGCACCACCGCAGCCCCGACGCCAGCGGCGTCAAGTCCGGTAGCAATTGCGCGCGGCACTCCCGAGGCTTCAATCACCACATCAACCGCGCCGTACCTTGGATTCACCGTCACCGGCTCACCCATCACCGGGTCGATCACGGCGTCTGCGCCAAAACGCTTTGCTTCTGAGCGCCGCAGCGGCTCGGGATCAGAAAGCACCACATGTGCCCCGCGCTCGCTCGCCATTGCTGCAGCGGCCAACCCGATCAGCCCACCGCCCGTGATCAACACCGTGGCACCTGCGAAGGGCACGGTTCGTTCAGCGGCGGCGAGCGCGGCCCAAGCGGTCGCAATACCGCAGCCAGCCGGCGCGAGCACTGCGGCTGGCAAGTCCTCTCCGACACGCTGGATCGCCGTGCCCGCACGCAGATGCACATGGCTGGCGAACCCTCCGGTGAGCTCCCAGCCCTGGCCGATTCGTTCGTGCCCGTATTTGCGCAGAGTGCGACATTTCTGCGGAAGACCGCGGCGGCAACGGTCACATGATCCACAGTGCACGACAACCGACCAAACCACTCGGTCGCCGAGCTGCACCGGCGCACCATCAATCGAGAGTGGCGCAGCTGGACCTAGCCCAACGACACGGCCGACCGTTTCGTGCCCGAGCACCAGCGGAGTTGCTTCATTACGATGCCCGAGCACGGTGTGCACATCTGAGCCACACACGGTTGAGAATTCCGTTTCAACCAACACCTCCCCCGCTGCAAGCATCACCTGGGGCACCGCCACGGGTTCGTGCGGTTGCCCCGGGCGCATAAACAGCATCGCCGTCGCTTCGGGAAGGGTGAGTTGTTTTTCAGGCTCAACAGGCTCAGCTGACTGAGCTTTGAGCCCGCTTCCATCGTCGAGGTCGGGGGGAACAGAAACTGCGGCAGCGGTTTTTGCACGCCGTGACGGCAAGAGTCGCACGATCAACCCGCGCTAAAAGCTGGCAGACCGCGCAGCTCGACGACGCTGTTGAGGACGTAGTCGGCGCCAGCAGCTTCGAGAGTGGCACGATCATGCGCGCCGCTGAGCACTCCGGCCACGAGACCCGCGCCGGCGCGCCGCCCCGAACGCACATCGCTCTCGGTATCTCCCAGCACAGCGACCGCCTGCACACACGAGGCACCGCTGCGCATGAGAGCGCTGAGCACCAGGTCAGGTGCCGGTCGCCCGCGACCGACATCAACTGGCGAAAGCGCAATGTCCACCAGCTCACGCCAACCCAGCGCGTCAAGGATGGCATCGCGCGTCACGGGAGCAAAACCCGTGGTCAAAGCGACGCTCAGGCCACGGTCTCGTAGCTCTGTGATCAGCTCGGCAGTCCCGTCAATTGCTGCAACGCCAGACTCCCGCACGATTTCGGCGTAGGCCTCTTCAAAACTCTGGGTCGCACGTTTCGCGAGCGCAAGATCACCGCCAGAAAGGTGGCTGAACACATCGATCTTCGACTGCCCCATGGTGTCGCGGACATATGTCAACGCTTCGTCCCAGCTCATGTTCACCACAACACCGGTTCGTTCCGCGGCGCGCTCGAAGGCAAGCTCGACCACGCCGTCGTCTTGGACCGTGGTGCCTGCCATGTCAAACACGACGAGTTCAATCGGGGTGGCCAGCGCCTGTGCGCCGCTATCGGTGATCAGTGTGTCATTCATGCTGTTTCTTCCTTAGAACTCTGTGCTGTGAAAAGTTTTTGTGCTGCCGGGATGCTCTGCGTTGCCGAGTCAGCGCGCAGGCCGGGAGTGCTAGCAGGCTCGCTCTCGGTCGCTGCAAACGCTCGATCGATTGCACGCTCGGCGAGACCAAAACCACAGGTCATTCCGATGCCGGTCGTCGCGGCAATAGCACGCACCCCCGGAACCACCTCGCGATCCAAGAACTCGTCGATTCCAGAGGCATACATGCCCTGCCAACGCTCAATGACCCGAAGCGCGGGAGTGCCAAATAGCTCGTGCGCCTCATCAATAAGCACCTGCTGGGCGTCTTCTGCTTGGAACGGCAACGGTGCTGGATCTCGATGATGGGTGTCGCCAAGAATCACACTGCCATCAGGCAACTGGGTGTACATCTGGTTCAGGTCAATGGCGGCAAGGTCGGGCCGTGCCGCGTGCAGGCGGGCCCGCACCGGGTGCACCTCGTCAAGCGATTCGAATCGGCCATAGCGCAGCAGCGACCAGCCGGTCAGTAGAGGCGCGTCAAGCGATCGCGAGAGTGGTATCTGCACCCGCAGCATGTCAAGCACGCAGCGCTGCACAGCAGCCTCGGCCGCAATGTCCGGCAAAAGACGATCGATGTCTTGGTTGACGGCGAGGATCACCTGCCCGGCGTGCACGCTCCCTCTTGTGGTGTGCACCACTCCTTTGCCAACAGAGGTGGCTGCCGTGCGGTAGCTAAATTCGACACCGAGTGCCTCGAGATGAGCGGCGATTTTTTCGGCGGCGGTGCGCGGATGGGTTTGCAAGTCACCCGTGATCCGGGCACCACCAACCAGCACCTTACGAGCCACGGGCGTGCGGTCAGCAAACTCATCAGCTGAAAACAACGTGATGCCGCCGTCTGCTGCGGCAGCCTCGATGAGGTCGAGCTCGTCTTGGTGTCGCGCCGCGATTAGGGTGCCAGATTCGCGCAACCAAAAGCCAGCATCCTGAGACAGCCGCAGCCAGGTTTCGCGCCCTGCTTCAGCGAGCACTCTGGCTTCGCCCTGTTGCGCGCCTATGCAAAGGTGGCCGAAGTTGCGAATACTCGCTCCGGTAGGTCGAGTGCTGTGCTCAATCACACGTACGCTGAGGCCTCGTCGCGCCGCCGAATATGCGGCGCCGAGTCCAACAATGCCCGAGCCAACAATCACGACATCATAGGTTTTGGTGCTTGTCGAGTGAGTTGCATTCATTAGCGCAGTACCTTTCGCATCCACATAGCTAGCCCCTCAACCAGAAGCACCGTGACAAGAATCATCAGCACAATCGAACCGACCAATTGGTAGTTCGAACCCTGGCCCGCGTTCAGCAGGTAGTAGCCGACACCACCGCCGCCGACAATACCGAGCAGCGTCGCAGCGCGAATGTTTGTGTCGAGCAGATAGAAGCTGTGACCGATCAGCGCTTGTGCACCCTGCGGCAGTGTGGCCCCGAAGAACATCTGCGTGCGGCTTGAGCCGACTGCGATCAGTGCACGCTCTGGGCCACGCTGCACCTCTTCAAAGGAGTCGGCGATCAATTTGCCAAGCAACCCCACGCCACCAACAGCAAGCGCGATGGTGCCTGCCTGAGCGCCCAGGCCAGTGATCACAATCAGAACGATTGCAAGGATCAACTCTGGAATGCCACGAATACCCACCAACAACAGACGGGCACCGCCGCTAATGGCTCGGTTCGGTGCGACATTGCGCGCTGCGAACGATCCGAGCACCATCGACACCACAAAGGTGATGAGTGCAGCGGCGAGCGCAATCTCGATAGTCTCGATCATCGCAAGAAAGATTCGTTCAAATCCGTAGCTGCCAAAGTTTGGTGGCCAGAACGAGGCGAGCACCGGCGGCAGTTTTGCCCAGAAGGTGAGAAAGTCACTCCACTGGATCTCGCTGACGATAACACCGGCAATCACTACGGCCAGAGCGATCCAGGCGAACACGATGGTTCGCACTCGAGCCGGAGTCCACGGTCTACGCAGGGCAGCTTCGGGACTGGCGAACACTGGGTCGGCGGTTGCCCCCGCACTCCGGACTTTCGCTTTGGCGCGGGGCGATCCCCCGCGGGAGAACAAACGAACGAACACGCCCTTGCCAGCCTTCTCGCCGAGCATGGCCACCCGCACACCGCCTGAGATCATTTCCATCACCACGCAGAGCACAAAGATGACGAGGGCGATGCCGAGGCCGAGGCCGTAGTCGAGTGACTTAAACGCGTACGACATTTCTAGGCCGAGACCGGCCACGCCGACATAACCCAGAATCACTGAGCCGCGCAGATTAATGTCGTTGCGATGCAGTACCGTCGCCACCCACGAGGGCAGCACCTGCGGCAAGATACCCACCGTAAACTCTTGCATCTTGCTGCCGCCGGTGGCCCGAATCGCGAGTCGTGGGCCCTCGTCAATCTGCTCGATCGCGTCGGCAAACATTTTAGAAATCATGCCGATCGAGTGAATCCCGATCGCGAGAATACCCGGCAGGGCGCCAAGGGAGAACAGCAGCACAAACATCATGGCGAGCACAACGTCTGGCAGCGCTCGAGTGAATACACCGATAAAACGAGCGATCGCCCGGAGGGTGTGATTCGGGCTGGTATTTTCGGCCGCAAGATATGCGATCGGCACCGAAAGTACCGCGGCGAAGAGTGTGCCGGTGAGCACGAGGCCCACCGTCAGAACGGTGAGTTGCAAGAGTTTTGCGGGTTCCGGGAAGGAAAGCCCGCCCACTCGTTCAAAAAAGCGCTGCGCGTTACCTACGCTCTCAAGCATGCTCGGCACAGAAATGTCGATACGAACGAGCGACACAACGGCGAACGCAACAAGAATCAGTAGCGCGATTGCGGCGGCAATACGTTGCGGATCAAGCTTCCGCTTTGGAGCGCGCTCTGACAGTGGAGCGATGCGGGCGCCGAGCGATCGGGCGCTGTCTGCAGCGAGGGCGGTCGCACTCATGCGTCGACCAGCTCACGGCTCACAGCCTCAAGTTCGCTGGTAGGCGTCGCAACTCGCCCATAGATCTCCATGACCTCGGCCTTGCTGAGCCCCTCTGCCGGGGTATCGAGCACAAGCGCACCGTGACGAAGCCCAACGATGCGGTCGGCCCACGAAATCGCGAGGTCAACCTGGTGCAAGCTGCACACCACAGTCAGACCATCGGCGGCCGCAATCTCACGAATCAGCGCCATCACTTGCATGCTCGATTCTGGGTCGAGCGAAGCAACAGGCTCGTCTGCAAGCAGTACCTCTGGGTTTTGCATGAGCGCTCGCGCAATAGCGACGCGTTGCTGCTGACCACCTGAGAGGGTATCGGCCCGCTGATATGCACGATCGAGCAGACCAACTCGGTCGAGATGGCCGAGAGCGCGTAGTTTCAGCTCACGTGGGTAGGTGAAGAGCCCGAGCCTTGGCCCGCGCAATGAGCCGAGGGCACCGCTCAACACGTTTTCGAGCACGGTTAGCGCGCCGACTAGCTCGAATTGTTGAAAGATAAAACCGACTCTGCTGCGCAAGCTGCGCAGTTTTCGCCCGGAGAGTGAGCTGACGGTCTCACCGAGCACGCTCACCTCGCCTGAGCTTGGTGTCTCTAGGCCGTTGAAGTGGCGCAGCAGAGTCGATTTGCCCGATCCGGAGAGGCCGAGCAGCACAAGCACTTCGCCTCGGTTGATTTCAAGCGAGACATTGTCGAGCGCCACCGTCTCGTCGAAGCGCTTGCTGAGCGTTTCGACTCGAATGACGGGTGCGGTGTTGGACTGCTGTTCGTGCGGCATGATGTTCGGCCTCTCAGATCGTGACTTAGTGCGAATGAGCTAGTGGCTTGGCGCTTAGGCCTGGCACTGCTTCGCGTTGGTCTTCTTGCAGATGTCGCGGATCAGGTCGTAGTAGGCATCGTCTACTGGCTCTGTTGAGAAGAACACTGAGCGGAAAGCTTCGCTGTCGGCGCTCTTCACGCCGCTCTCGACGATCTGGTCAATGCTGACCTCGCTGAGCATCTCTTCGAGCTGCTTCTGCAGATCTGCTGGCAGTGTGCCCGACATCACAATTGGGGCGCCCGGCACCATCACCTGGTCGATCACCTTGACCTTGTCTGACTTCTCGACCTCGCTGTCCTCGGCGAATCCGGCCTCGCACTCGACGCCCTCGCCGACCTTCTGCACGCTCACATCGTGCTTGCCTGCGAAGACCGGGGTCACATCGGTTTCGGGGTTAATGCCGAGTTCGAGCAGGTTGTAGCTTGGGAAGAGGTAGCCCGAGGTTGACGATGGATCAACGAAGCAGACTTTGAGGCCTTTGAACTGATCGAGCGAGGTGATCGAGCTCGACTTTGGCACGATGGCCTGCGAGTAGTAACCGGGCTCCTGGCCTTCTTCTGTGACGATCGACGAGATTGGAATCAGGTTTGCGCCGTTGTTGGTCGCGGTGATGTAGGTGAAGCCTGAGAAGGAGGCGATATCGACCTTGCCCGCGATCGATGCTTCGATGAGTGCCGCGTAATCGGTTGACTCGTGGTACTCCACGGTCTTTCCGGTCTCCTGTGCGATGTAGTCCATCAGCGGCTGGTAGTTGGTCTCGGTATCAACCGAATCTGGCACCACGCCGAACACGAGAGTGTCTGAATTCACGGCGAAGCCAGTAGCGTCTGCGGCTCCGGATTCTGGGGCAGCACCGGTGGTGCTTGAGCAGGCGGCGAGGCCGAGCAGTGCGGCGCTCGCGATGGCGCCGGCGGTGACGAACTTACGGAGGTTCATGGGAGACCTTTCGAGGTGTGTGGAAACGAACCGCATCTACTGTCGCACCCGAACGAGCAAGATATGTACCTAACTAGCGACTATTCCCCTGCCGTTCACCTACCATTTGCCCAAATGCACGGTAGATGGCGAGTTCGCAACCATACAACTTCACCCAAATTGCACATGTAGTATGCCTATGTGAGCAAAGTTGTATATCAGCGGATCGCCGATGAGTTGCGCGAGCAAATCAATAGTGGCGAGCTCGTCGCCGGGGCCGACGTGCCAACCGAAGCCGAGCTTGCAGACACTTGGCAGACCTCGCGCGGCCCAGTACGCAACGCACTTGCCCTGCTGCGCAGCGAGGGACTGATCGAAACAGGTCGTGGCCGACCAGCTCGCGTCGCCGGTCGGAAATCAACCCAAGCCGTCGACGCGTCTATTCCCTTCACGCGTTGGGCCGAGTCGATCGGGGCTCGCCCCGGAGCAATTACCCAGCAGATTTCGAGGCGACGAGCCGGTGCAGAACTCGCTGCAGCGTTTGGCGTCGAAGAGAGCGAACAGGTCGTTGAGGTGCTGCGGTTGCGGCTACTCGATGGCAGACCAACCATGCTGGAACGTTTGAGGTACCTCGCAGATGTTGGCCAGGTGCTTTTCGAGCACGACCTTGATGCCGTCTCCATTACCGAGTTGCTCGCCGAACACGGCTTTCCCTCAAACGAGGTGTACCACGAGATAGACGCGGTTTCAGCAGACACGCTCGACAGCGAGTTACTCGAAACCGCGCCAGGAGCACCCGTGCTGCGCCTGCACCGCATCTCTTACGACACTGATCACCGTGTGTACGAAGTGTCTGATGACCACTATCGCAGCGATATTGTGCGGTTCTCGGTTGCATCGTCGGGCCGTTCTTCAAACGGCGAGCACTACCTTCGCGGGCTAGGCAGTTAGCCGCTCACATGCTCAGCAAGAATGCGCCGCCGACCACGGCAGCCGAGGCGATCACCCGCTGAACCGGGCGGTGTTCTCGACCGACAAAAGCGCCGAATAGACTCACCAGCACCACGCTCACCTCTCGCATTGGCGCGACAAGCGAAACCGGCGCAATGGTCACGGCGACAAGCACCAGGATGTACGAAAGCGGCGATAGCGCGCCAAAAGCCAGGAGGCGACGCCACTGCTCACGAATCGTTGGCAAGAGCTCTGAACGTCTTCGCCAGGCAAGAGCTGCAAGCAACGGCACTTCAAAGGCGGTGCAGCCAACCATGAGCGCAACGGGTGAAACCTGCCACTCGCGCAACGCGTAGGTGTCCCAAACGGTATAGGCAGCAATCGCAACCCCGGTTGCCAATCCAAAAAGCAGCGCTGGATCAACCCGCCCCAGCGACAGTAGGCGCCAGAGGCTATTGTTGCGCCCTGGCGCAGACCCTGGCACACCGATCGAGGCTGGCTGCGAGTGCGGCAGAGTGATCGGGCGAGGAGGGCGCCCGATCACTCCCATCGCAATCACCCCGACAATCACGACGCCGACCCCGAGTAACGCGAGGGGTGTTGGCTGCTCCCCCAGAAACAGCACGGCAACGAGCACGGTGAGGGTTGGCCCGGTGCCGCGAGCGGTCGCGTAAACGGTCGAGAGTTCTCCCGCCGCATACCCGCGTTGCAAGAGCACCATGTATCCAACGTGCAGAAGGGCTGAAACGCTCGCGCCCAGCAGCAGGCCTCGCCAGCCACCGTCACCGAGGCCGCCGGTGAAAGGTACGACGGGCAGCCACAGCAGGGTGCTGACTATTGCGCCCCAGAACAGGAACGGAACACCGCTGCGACTCGAACCGTGCGCGATGATGTTCCAGGCAGCGTGGGCGCAGGCCGCGATCAATACAAGAATGAGTGCGTCAGTAGACATGGGAACCTTCTGCTGCCTGTTTTCTGGCAGGCAAGCGCGGTTCCTCCGGGCTTTTGTCCTGTCAGATGACGGCAGATTGCGGAATCTGCCGTGGCGCCGCTCGGACCAGTCAGTTACGGTCTGCCGCAACTCGGAACCCTAGGCGCTATCGCTCACCATGCTAGCAGCGACGAAGCTCAAACAGCACCGCGACGGCCTCAGGACAGCGCAGCGACAGTCATGAGCTGGATGCTCCCCAAGGCAGAGTACGCGCATTGATACAAAAAAATATTCCCATTTGCATCACTTTTCCACACAGTTTGACTCTCTCTGTTTTAGAAGAAAACAAACGCGAATACAGTAATTGCTGTCGAGCGTTCGAGAAAGAGTCCCGCACAATGAAGTCCCTCACCAGCTCCCCCCTTCTTCGCAATGGCCGGCGAATCGCTGCCGCGATCCTTGCGACAGCGGCTCTCGTCGCGCCGGCCACTCTTGCCACCGCAGCTCAAGCTGATACACCGCAAGCACCGGTCGCGGCGCCTTTTGACGCTCCGCCATGCGAAAACACCATCGGCAACCCATCGTCCGATGCCGATGGTGGACCGGTCAGCAATCTGCTCAGCGTGTTCGGGCAGCGTTTGACCGACTATAACGCCGGCAAACCAGTGATTCTTTACAACAACATCGGCAGAAGCGGCTGGACCGCTGGTGGGTCACAGTACTCATCGAACCCCCTCTGCGCCACAAGATACGTGGCCGAAGCGGGTGGCCCCGTATCGTCATGGATCTACTGCACCTATGACCGTGCATCCACCTGCGGCTGGACAAATCTCAACGGTGAGCTCGAGCGCAATGGATCCGTGCTGCCGGGTCTTGAGCACACGGATCCCGACCTGCGGCTTACCGCGGATCAACAAAAATTGCAGTCATACATCATTCAGAATGATCTTCCAGTCATCGCCGGGCCCGACGGTTCGGGCGGGACGCTCGGAGCCGACACCGTTGCAAACAACTCCACTTCACAATCTCGCGCGCTGCGCCAAAACCTGGTGCACTGCATCGATAATCCAGAGCGCGACTCCGCGATCGTGTTCTGCGAGAACAACATGAGCGCGAGCATCCAAAGCAGAATCCTGCAAGTCATTGGCGCAGATCGCGCCACTATGCTCGCTGCGCTTGCCGTTGCGCCGCGCGTAGATCCCGGCGCCGAGGGCAGAGTTGTGCTCACCACCACTCTCGCTGGAATCCCACTTCAGGTGGCGAGCAGCGGCGGCTCGCTCACGCTCTGCGACGGTCCCGCAACGCTCAGCGGATCGACCCTGCGTCTCAACGCCGATGCAGCGCTGCCTGCTGAACTTACCTTCTGCGTTACCCGGCCAGACAGCGGCACATTCTCGGTGGAGGTTACTGCCACCCCACCGGTGCTTGAAAATATTGGTTTTATGCAGAGTGCGCGCTATGTCGGTGACACGCTGTGCCAGATTTTCTCCACCGTTGCTGATGAGCAGCAGCAGGTTATCACTGCGCGGGCCACGCTCGATTTTCGGGTGAGCCCGAGTATCGGTACCTCCCTCGTAGATGCTGCAGACGGGGATCGTCTGATTGATTGGCGAGGTGGCACTGTTGTCGACACCGTGCAGTACCGGAACCTCACACCCGGCGTAGAGTACACACTTGTCGGTGAACTGATGCACCAGGCTGACGGCACCGGTACCGGTATTACCGGCACGGTGACTTTCACACCGAGCGCATCAGAGGGTTCAGCTGAGGTGAGCTTCGTGATTCCAGAAGGCTACGCAGGTAAAAAACTGGTTGCCTTTGAGCGACTATTCGAAGGCACTGAGCCGCTGGGCACACCCGTTGCCACGCATGAAGACTTGAACGACGCGACCCAGACCGTGAGTGTCAATGCTGCTCCAGCGGGTGGATCTCCCGGCACACCGCAGACAAAGCCAAGCGATCTGGCACGCACGGGCAGCTTTGATCCAGCGCCAGCCATTGCGGTTGCAAGTACGCTCGCGCTGCTTGGAGCAGTGGTGGTTATCTCTCAGCGTAGAAAGAACCGCAGCTAACTCACGGCACTGCTGGCAGCGACAAAACCCATCAGAATAAAAAAGCTCACCTGTGCGACACAGACGATGGCGCCGATAATAATGCCGGCCCAGGCGATTCCAGTGCCGCGCATGCCACGCACCCAAATCTGACGGAGCGCGAACACCCCCATCACCACCGCTGGCAGGCCCGCAAAAAACGAGACAATCAGCGTCGCAATCGCAAGGCCGCTCATCGGCGCGCGAACGGGGGCCTGATACGTCGGAGGCTGGGGTGCGTACTGCGGCGGCGCATACTGAGGCTGAGTGTACTGAGGCTGTGCATGCGGCTGTACGTATTGTGACGGCACCGGCTGTGCTGGCGTCTGGGCAGCAGGAGCCGCAGGCACAGCCGGCTGCGCACTTTCATTTGAGTTTGGGAAGCTCATTGTTACCTCGCGTTCCATGAGCGCCAAGCAGTGGGCGTCGCGTCAATCGTTTCGCCCGAGGCGGTGGTTGGATAGTGCAGACCGATCCAGGTATATGGGTCAAACATCATGTACTCAGCTCGATACATCACCTGGGAAATATCGACCCCACTTGCAGCCATGAAAGCAAAGTAGTTACCTGCAGCGTCATAGGCTAGTGGGCTTGTGGTGCTCTCGCTAAACGCATGGGCACCTACGAGACCTTGCAACCCCTCGTCTGGAGTCGCAACTATGGCTGCCTGAACATTGGGATTCAGAGTGAGTTGTACTCCATCGTGCGGCGAAGCAACTAGGTCTTCGATGTATCGCGCATACCCCTCAGAGCCAAAACTAAATGCCAGGTTCTCGCTGCTGCTCTCATCAAAAATCATGTGCGAGAACGTGGTCATTTCTAGCGCGTGCGCAAATTCATGCGCCGCAACTCGCAGGGGCGTCTGCTCACTTGTAGCAATCTTTTCACCGTTAAATGCTGCCAACGATCCGCTTTGCCCGCCGAACATTCCAAGTTCAAGCAGCATGCCACGTTTTTCGGCAAGCTCAGTGGCACCGTTCGTCACGTCAAGCGGGACCGAAACAAGTGTGACTCCCGCTTCTTCCCAGTCGCGCTTGATGTCTTTTCGATATTCACCGACACCGTAGACTGCGTCCTGGTACCGCTCACTATTGCCAGAGTAGAACGCAGGAAACCCGGGAATCGTTGAGTACCCCGAAGTTGCTACCTCGGTTTGCAGCACTCCGGCAGCGGCGGTCTGCACGTCACCCGCGATGGCGTCGATAGCGGCAGCTTCGTCGGCGTAGCCAAAAAGCACGGAGTTCTCACTATGAACGGCGTAGACCCCACCTTTGTCGTCCCATGGCATGGGCGTGCGAGGAGCTATTTCAATGATTCGATACGAGCTGTGAGAGCCGTCGCCCCCGTCAACTGTCACGTCGTAGTCGAAGCTTTGTGTGAGAATGCCACAGTTTTGCACTCCTACAACACAATCAGGCTCTGGGCCGTTCTCGCCAACAGCGGCGCGCGTGTGCGTGAAGCCGAGATCAAATGCGATTCGCAATCCGTTTGCCATTGGCCGACTTGGGTCGTAGCTTTCGGCGTCGTAACTGTAGTCGTCTTCATACACGGCGTCGATCAGGCCCACTGTCCAACCGACCTCTTTGCTCCCATCCCAGATCTGGGCGAGCTGATCCCGTGCAGGGCCTTCAGCCCACCGCAAAAACCCTTCGCGGTCGTCTTCAAGCATCGCAAGTGACATCGCTGAATAGATGTCTTCCTTATCGCCATCGACGAGGGCTTGCAGGGATGCGTCCATCTCGCCGAATCGAGCCTGGATCAGCAGACCGCTGCCAGTGATACCGCCGAGGAGAAAGAGGGCGACCGCGGCGAGGCCGATCACCTGTTTCATTGGCAACCAGGGTCGCTTCACGCCTCCGCTTGGGGCTGCATCTTGGGAAACACTCGGGGGCTGCGCTGGAGGGTGCATGGTTCCATCCTGCCTTATTTAGACATCTGTTCGCACATATAGATCTGATGAACTCGGGTTAGGGTAATGAGCAAAGACCCGACAGCCGCCATTTAGTCCACGGAAATCAAGTTGAACTCTTTCAGTAAAGATGACTGGGAGCGAAGCGCATTACGCACGAGCTCAATAGCCGATCCCTACCTCATGGGCACGGGCGTCGTGACGGCAGAAGACACCTCCGGCAGGCCGATTTCGCCACCGCACAGCCACCCAGACGCCATGCTTGCCTGGTGTTACCGCGGCACCGTGTGGGTGCATCTCCAAGACGCGCGGTGGCGACTCGCGCCGGGTCAGGGCGTGTGGATCCCCCCGTTCACCCCACACACCGCGCATCATGAACCAGGCTCAACCGGCTGCTACACCTACATTCCAGATTCGCATTTTGCGACTCCGCCAGCTGCGGTCAGCCAGGCCTATTTACCCAGAGCCGTGCAAGAGATGCTGTTGCATCTTGGCATCAACGACATGCCAACCGATTTACGGGTACGCATTCAATCGGTGCTTATCGAGATGTTGCAGCTGCCAGCCCCCGCGCTCAATGATGAGTGGACCGAGGTGCCGATGCCCACCGACGAACGGGTGCGACCGCTTATGCAAGCGGTGCTGGCCGACCCGGGTGACCCGCGCACGGTTCGTGAACTCCTCGCCGCCCACGGATTGCACGAGCGAACCGTGCTCCGAATTTTCCAGCATGACACCGGCATGAGTTTTTCTCGCTGGCGCACCGGAGTACGCATGACACTCGCCGCACGATTGATCGTCGACGGTTTGCCGATTGGTTCGGCTGCTGCACGCTGCGGCTATGCAACAGCCAGTGCGTTTTCGGCGAGCTTTAAAGAACGATTCGGCCTAACCCCACGGGAGTACCTGCTTCGCACACAGGCCGATACTGCGCAGCATCTCTATTGGCGATAATTCTGCGTCAAAGCTCCATCGAGGCGTCTAGGCGATACAAGAAGTCTGGTTCTCAACACTTTGGGAGCCCACAAAACCCTAACATCGGACTGTTAGGAAAGGCTTACCTAACCTTCATCTGTGGAGCACCTTCGCGCCACCCCTGTTCTTGAAGGAGAATCATGTCTTCTGCCCCCGCCCGCCGGAAACTTCGCCGAGGCCTCGCTCTCGTCGCAGCAGCCGTAGCCCTCACCCTTGCTGGCTGCTCAGCCGACGGTTCCGAGGCGCCACCGACTGCGTCTGGCGATGGCGTAGTCATTGAGCACGGCCTGGGCGAAACAGTCATCCCCGAAAAGCCGACCCGGGTAGTGGCGCTTGGCTGGATGACACCAGACATCGTCGCAGCGCTCGGCACAAATCCAATCGGCATTGAAGAGGTGTGGGGCGCGGGCGAAAGCGGCTACCAGCCCTGGTTCGAAGACTTCGTAACCGAAGAATACGGTGAAACCCCCGAGCTCATTCCCTTCGCCGAGAATGGCCCCAACTACGAAGCGATAAAGGCCCTCAACCCCGACCTGATCCTGAGCCTGTACTCCGGCCTCAGCGACATCGAATACAACCGACTCAGCGAAATCGCCCCCACCGTACCCTTCATTGAGGGCCCTTGGAACCCAGGCACCTGGGAAGGCATGACCCGCACCGTCGGCAAAGCACTCTCGGCCGATGCCAAAGCAGAAGAGCTCATCGCCGAGACCGAAGCGCAGATCACCTCACTCGCAGCAGCCCACCCAGAGTTCGAAGACAAAAGCTTCGTCTGGGGTCTCACTCTCAATGAGGGTGGCACCGACCTCGGTGTATACCTCGAATACGACCCGCGCGTGCGTATTACCGAGGCACTCGGATTCAACTCAACCTCAGCAATGGACAGCTTCCTCGCAAGCGCTGAGGGCGACAACTGGTACACCGGCGTGAGCCTTGAAAAGCTCTACGACGTCGAAGCCGATCTCTTTGCAGCCTGGGGTGGCAGCGTAGAGGAGGGCAAATACACCGTCGAGAACAAGGTTGTCTCGCGCTGGAATCCGATCGCAAATGGCGCCTACGTGATCTACACCGATACCGCCGAGGCTTCAGCGATCAGCGCCCCGACAGTGCTCTCACTCAAGTACATTCTGCCCACGTACGTCGACAATCTCGCAGCGGCGCTGCAGGGCGATCCAACCATCTCGTAAAGGTAAATCATTAGATGTCCCAGCCGTCCACTCCCTCAGATTTGAGAGAAACTGACGACGGCTCGAACACCTCAGCTCGCGGCGTGGAGAGTCCCAAAACAGACTCGCCACGCCGCGCTGGGGCGCTCGCGCTCGGCCTAATCGTCTCTGCTGCGGTGTTGCTTCTCGCGGCACTCGCCTCACTCGCAATCGGCAATCGGGGCATAGCGCCCGACACCGTATTGCAAGCGATTTTCGATTACGACGACGAGAACCCACTGCACCTCATGGTGATGGAACTGCGCGTACCACGAACAGTTCTCGGCATTGTCGTGGGCGCTGCCCTTGCCGTGTGCGGCGGTCTCATTCAGGCTTTCACCCGCAATCCCTTGGCCGATCCTGGCATTCTCGGCGTAAACGCGGGTGCCTCATTCGCAGTCACCTTCGCCGTAGGCGTGCTCGGTCTCACCGCCCCTGGCAGCTACGTTCCCTTCGCACTCGGGGGCGCCTTCGTACTTACCGTGCTGGTGTATGTGCTCGGCTCATTTGGCGCGTCAGGCGCAACACCCGTGAAACTCACGCTCGCAGGCGTAGCCCTCGGCGCGACGTTCACCGGCTTCACCACAGCAATCGTGCTCCGCGATCACAGCACGCTGCAGGTCATGCGATTCTGGGGCGTTGGATCAATCGGCGGACGAACCACCGACCAACTGGCTTGGGCCATTCCACTGATCGCACTCGGCCTGATCATTGGACTCTTTTGTGCCCGTTCACTGAATGCGCTGGCACTCGGTGACGACTTGGCGCACGCACTCGGTGCGAGGGTGCGAGTGACCCGTTTGTTTGTCATCATCTCGGTCACCTTGCTCGCCGGTACTGCTGTGGCGGCAGCCGGACCCATCGCATTTGTCGGGCTCATGATTCCGCACGTAGTGCGCTGGTTTACCGGCCCAGATCAGCGATGGGTGCTCAGCTATTCGGCCATTATCGGCCCGGCATTTTTGCTGATCGCAGATATTCTCGGTCGCGTCGTGCTGCCAAATAGTGAAATGCGGGTAGGCATTGTGACGGCGCTGCTCGGCTCCCCCATTCTGATCATGCTGGTGCGTCGAAAGCGAGTAAGCGGACTGTGAACGCGACCCAGATTCCTCTCATTGACCGTGGCCGTCGTCTGATCCGAATCGATCGCCCATATCTTGGAGCACTCGTTCCGGTACGCGCGATCCTCGTGAGTGTTGCGCTGCTTTGCATCATTTTTGCTGCCGCTTTCGCATCTATGACCATCGGGGCCTACGAGGTCAGCCTCAGCGCTGTCGTGCGCTCACTTTTCGACCCGGGCTACAATGCCGATGTTCGACAGGTTGTGGTCGAGTGGCGTCTCCCCCGGGTGCTTTTTGCCGTGCTTTGCGGTGCAGCGCTTGCCCTTGCGGGCGGTGTCTTTCAGTCCCTCACACGCAATCCGCTTGGCTCACCCGACATTATTGGTTTCGGTGTCGGGGCCCAATTTGGGGTCACCCTTGTCATGGTCGTACTCGATTTGAACACCTACCTTTTCAAAGCGGCCGGCGCACTCATCGGCGGTCTGCTCACGGCGCTGCTGGTGTATCTCCTCGCAAACAAACACACCTCGGTGTCGTCATTTCGACTGATCATTGTTGGCATTGGCGTCTCTGCAGGTCTTGGCTCTTTGACCTCGTGGATCCTCATCTCGGTCAGCGTTGAGAAAGCGATGATGGCGGCAACATGGGGCGCTGGATCCCTCGCTTCGCTCGGCTTTGATCAGCTCGTTCCCGCAGCGGCGGTGTTTGTTGTAGTGACCCTGCTCACCTTTCCGCTCGCTCGCACACTGCCGGTCCTTGAGATGGGCGACGACGCGGCTACCGCGCTCGGCATTCAGCCTGGACGCACGAGACTCTGGGCGATGGTCATTGGAGTCTCACTGGTCGCCCTAGTGACGGCTGCTGCTGGCCCGATTTCGTTCATTGCACTCGCTGCTCCGCAAATATCGCAGCGACTCACGAGGTCAAACACCCCCATGGGCACGGTGCCGTTAATGCTGACAGGCGCGGCCCTTGTTGTCGTGTCAGACACGGTTGCGCAAATGGCTGCCGTGCCGGTTGGCGTTGTCACCGTATCGGTAGGTGGCATCTACCTTGCCTGGTTGCTGGCCGCTCAGTACGCTCGTCGAAGCTAACGAACACCGCTGCGAACCAACACCGCTGCGCAACGCCCCATCAAGCCTGTCGAAACTCTGGGCTGCCCCACACTGCGGGCTCTTCAAGAGTGGCACTATCAAGCTCAACCGAAGCGCCCGAGCCATCTGCTGCGTCTGCACTGCGTATCTCTGCGGTGCAGACAAGCAGCGACAGGGTTTCATAGCCGTGGCCACGGTTGTCCCGAATGATTGCGCGATCGTCACCCGCTGACAATTGCGCAGTCTGAGCGAGCAGGTCGATCCAACGCTCACGCCAAGTCTGCCCGAGCCCGGCCAGCTTTCTGAACTCGGGCAGCCACTTTGCAATTCGAGCGGAGCGAGGATCGTCAACGTCGTGGTGGGCGATCATATGCACGCCCGGCGCAAGTTCGGAACGGGCAAGTACCTCACCATCCCAGCTCGACACTGTTACCGAGCCACCGGAAATCGTCACGAGGTTGAACCCGGCGGTTTTTGGCGGCTCTGGGAGCTGATCGCCAGCGACCGCGTCAAGTACCAGCGCTCCCCGCGAGGCGAGTCCATTGGCGCCAGCGGGCAGCCCCGCCGAGTAGACATCGGCGCGGTTCAGAATCACAGAAAGCCGCCCCTGCTGAGGAGCTGCCGCAAGCCATGCACCGCCAGCCCGCCGATCTCGCACGCCGAGCACTCCCGGCCGATCTGCCCACCACTCTCCGGGCGGGTCCCAGGCGCGGGCTGGATCTTCGTCACGCACGGCCAATACCCGCACGGCTTCAGTCTTCGAAATCGGTACTTCCACCAGCACAGTGCACATTGGCATCCCCTCGTCTCGCAGCGAGTATAGCGAGGGAGTATCACGAGGGCCCAAGCTTCGCGTGCGAGGATGGAGAAATGAACATCGTGCTCGGCGTATCTGGCGGTATCGCGGCTTATAAAGCAGTCTCACTTGCGCGGCTTTTTGTTGAGAGCGGGCACGAACTCCACGTGGTACCCACCGCCGATGCGCTACGTTTTGTTGGCCTGCCAACATGGGAGGCGATTAGCCGAAATCCGGTCACAACCTCAGTGCACGACAATGTGCCAGAGGTGCGGCATGTCGGTCTCGGCCAGCGCGCAGACTTGATCGTCATAGCCCCGGCAACAGCCAACACGCTCGCAAAAATGACGGCCGGCCTTGCCGACGATTTACTTGGCACCACACTGCTGGCAAGCACCGCTCCCGTGCTCGTGGCTCCGGCTATGCACACTGAGATGTGGCAGCACGCGGCAACGCAACACAATGTGCAAACACTTCGCAATCGCGGAGTACACTTCGTGGGCCCAGATATTGGCAGGCTCACCGGCAATGACAGCGGCCCCGGCCGCATGAGCGAGCCCGAGACAATCTTTGCGGCGGCGAATTCGCTACTTGATTCGCTTCCGAGTCAGCAGGAGACGCTGGATCACCCGACCGCAGATCTTGCCGGTCTTCGTGTGCTGGTGAGCGCTGGCGGTACCAGAGAGCCGCTTGACCCGGTACGTTTTTTGGGCAATCGATCCAGCGGAAAACAAGGTGTGGCGATTGCAGCGGCGGCAGCGGCCAGGGGCGCTGAAGTAACCCTGGTTGCTGCCAATATTGACGATTCGATACTCGCGACGGCAGGAACTATTCGAGTGCTACCAGTTGGCACGACAGCAGACCTCGACAAGGCAATGCGTGCCGAGTCGGCCCAAGCAGATGTGGTGATCATGGCTGCGGCAGTAGCCGACTATCGTGCCGCCGAAATCGCTGATGGCAAGATACGCAAAGAAGAGACAAACGACAGCACGCTCACGCTGACCCTCGTCGAGAACCCTGATGTGTTGCGCGGCCTCGTCTCTGCACGAAAACCAGGGCAGCTGATCGTTGGATTCGCCGCTGAGACGGTGCAGAACGATGATGAGTTGCTCGAACGCGGCCGCCGAAAACTCGCGCGAAAAGGCTGCGATCTGCTTGCCTTGAATGCCGTTGGATGGGGTGAAGGCTTCGAATCGGACCACAACGAACTACTGATTCTTGGCAGCGACGGCGCAGTGCTTCAGGCAGCTCGCGGCAGCAAGACTCAGACCGCGCACGCGCTCCTGAACGCAATCAGCACGACGAGGGCTGGCCGCGTGAGCTGAGCAAGCTTCAACGCTTTCCCGTAAACGGAATCAGCCGAGGTGTGCGAGCGACATAGCGCTGATAGTCCGGCTCGTCGCCCCATTTACGTGCTGCTTTTGTCTCGAGCAGTGGAATGCCGCTCACTTTGGTGAGAAGAAAGATCACGAACAGTGGCGAGAGCACTGCGACCCACTGCCAACCGTGCAGCGCCGGTATTGCCACCACAAACACTCCAATCCAAAGCGTGATCTCGCCGAGGTAGTTGGGGTGACGCACTACCGACCAGAGACCGCTCTGAATGAATGTTCCAGTATTTTCCGGCTGCCTTTTGAAGTGAGACTTTTGCCAGTCTGCCACGATCTCAATCGTGAAGCCGATCAACCAGATCCCGCCGCCAACCCAGATCGTCCACTCTGACGAGCTCGCGTTCGACGAGGAAATAGCGATCCAGGCAGCAGATGCCGTCAGACTGACCCACAGTCCCTGAATTGTCCATACAGATAAAAACCGAAGCGGATTGTTTTTGATCTCATCAAAACGATCGTCACCGCCAGAGCGGAGATTGCGAACGAACAAGAACGACCCCAGGCGCAACGCCCAAAGGAGGACCATAACGCCCAACACAACTTGACGTAGCTCAAGGCTTGGCGCCAGCAAGAGCAACACCAGGGTCACCGTGAAATATGTTGCACTGCCGGTTGCATCAAAATATCGGTCCGTTCGATAGAGGACCGCAGGGATATAGGCAACCCATTGCACCACGAAAGCAATAGTGACGGCTACCGCGAATGCCGGCCATTGGCCGAGAAGCCAGTTGGTCTGGCTCCCGGCAAGCGCAAGCAAGGCTCCGAGCACAATCGGCACAACGACGAGAATCAATGAACGAGCAGAGTTTTGTTTCATGGTACGTTCTTTCGGTTCGGTGGTGAGTCCGCTCAGCGGTACAGCTCGTCAAGCATCGGCTCAAGAGCGGTGATCAGCGCGCCGCGTTTGAGCTTCATGGTTGGTGTAACCCACTTCTCAAGCTGGTCAGGCGAGAGCATGATTGTTTGCCAGCGTTTGGCCCGATCAGCTGGCACCAGCAATTCGTTCGCTCGTTCGATGGCTGCGTCTACCCTGCGAAGCAACATTTGATCGTGGCACAGTTGAATACTGTCTGTTGAAGTATTGGTCTGTGGTTTGGCACTGCGCTCGGTATCGCGATCGATGTGTGTAGCCAGTTCGTTTTCTATGATTGCGATGCCAACAAGATAGGGACGATCCGTTCCGATGAGCACGGCATGGGCAACGCACTCTTCGGCTTCGACAGCCAGTTCCCATGGTTCCGAAGAAATCGTGCGCCCGGTTGAGGTGACAATCACGTTTTTCGCTCGCCCACGCAGCGTCAGTGATCCCGTTTCATCAATCGACCCAAGGTCACCTGTGCGAAAGTAACCCTCGAAAAAGGCATCAGCGTCTTGTTCGGACCGGTAGTACCCGGCAAATACACCAACTCCTTTTGCAAGCACCTCTCCGGTTGAACTTATTGCGACGGTGTTCCCCGGCAACGGAGTTCCCACGGTTCCGGCGCGGAGATTACCTGGTCTGCCGCCCACAAGTGGCGCCGTAGTCTCGGTGAGTCCGTATCCTTCGATCACCGGTACACCAATGCCACGGAAGAACAGTGACAGTTCGGGGTCAAGCGTGGCCGCACCCGAAAGCAGGTATTCAATCTGGTCGCCCATTACCCGACGCAGTCTGCGATAGAACACCTTGTCGAACACCCAACGACGTAGTCGCAGATTCAGATTTGCAGAGCTTTTGTGACCCTGATCGTGATCTTCCAAGTGGCGGCCCCACTCGACCGCGGTGTGCTGCGCGGCTTGCCACACCATTTCAATGCGCTTCTCCCGAGCAGCTGCCGCCGCTGCGCCTCGAATTTTCTCAAGTACCCTTGGCACCACTACCAGGAAGGTGGGCCTGAGCTGCGAGAGGGCTGGGACGACCTCTTTCGGGTTTGCCAGGTGTGCAACTCTCATTCCTTTTGCCACGCAAATCAGTTGCAGTGCACGACCAAGCACGTGAGTGAGTGGCAAGAACAGAATCGTATTGCCATCTTCTTTCACCACTTCTTGATAGGCAGCTGCAGTGTTGAGCACTTGACCAACAAGATTGCCGTGAGTGATGAGCGCTCCTTTTGGATCGCCTGTGGTGCCTGAGGTGTACACCACAGTTGCCACGTCCTCAAGACCCGCTCTCATTCGCCGTGTCTGCAACTCTTGCTCTTCGACTGCCCTACCGCGGTCCGCTAACTCAAGCAGCCCTCGCACACTTGGGTGTGCCGTTTCGCGAGCACACTCATCAAGCACAAAAAACTGCGGCTGCTGCCGCACACTCACGCAGACGGTTTCCAGTCGTTCAGCGGTTTCGATATCGCCCACAAATGCCACCTTCGGCTGCATATCTGAAAGAATCACACGCATTTGAGCTGCCGTAGCAGTCTCATACATTGGCACCACAATTGCACCGGCAAAGAGTGCGGCAAAATCAACCACGGCCCAGAGGTACTGCGTAGACGCAACAATCATTACGGCGTCACCAGGCTGAACTCCGCTGGCGATGAGACCCTTCGCGATCTTTGAAACCTGGTCAACAAAGTCGATGGTCGTCACTTGCCTCCATGCTCCGCTCGCTGATTGATCGGATGGCGGTCGTTCAAACGCAATGTGCGATGGTGAGGTACGACTTCGCTCGGCTACCAGGTCGGTGACGTTTCGGACCCATGAAGTATCAACCAGCGTGGGCGCACTGGAAACTTGAACAATAGTCTCGGGAGCCGAGTCGTCGATTGGAAGTGTTTGCATGAGGGGTACCTTCCTTGGAGTGTCGAGCAGGCTGAACTTGCCGCAAGTTCGCGGCTATTTGCCTCCTGAAGAGAGTTTTGACGGCCACCAAATCTTGCGTCCGATATCGCTCGCTATGGCCGGCACGAGGAGCGAGCGAACGATAAAGGTGTCAAGCAGCACACCGAAGGCAACGATGAAGGCGATCTGCACGAGGAACAGAATCGGGATCACCGCGAGCGCCGCGAAGGTCGCGGCAAGCACCAGGCCAGCTGAGGTAATCACCCCGCCGGTGATAGCAAGGCCTCTCGAAATTCCCTCACGGGTACCGTGCGCGAGTGATTCCTCTCGCACTCTGGTCATCAAGAAAATGTTGTAGTCGATGCCAAGTGCGACCAGGAAGACAAATCCATAGAGTGGCACTGCCGGGTCAACTCCCGGGAACTGAAAGACATGATTAAACATCAGTGCGGCGACCCCGAGCGCTGTGCCGAAGGACAGCACCGTGGTGGCGATCAAGATGAGGGGCGCCACGATGGATCGCAGCAGCAGCATCAAGATAATCAGAATGACGAACAGCACGACAGGAATGATCAACGTGCGATCGTGTATCGACGCATCATTTGTATCAATCGCAGTGGCCGTGACACCGCCAACAAGCACACCGGTGCCATCAAGTTGTTGCCGCAAATCACGCACAGTCTGCGCGGCAGCTTCGGAATCAGCCGCGTCACCAAGTGTCGCCTGAAGCAGCACATCACCGTTGGCGACCAATGCGGTGGGTGTCGGAGCATTTGGGCCGCCAAAGCCCTGAATGCCGTCGGCGGTGATCTGCGCTGATCCGCTTGGCGCATCTGCCGAAACCACCGAGACGCTATCGATTCCGTCGTTCTCAAGCAGCATCGAAGCTGTCTGCTGCATAGATGCGGCATCTGTGATCACGTAAACCGGACTACCCGAGCCACCCGGGAAGTGTTCGCCGAGCGCCCGCTGTCCGTCGCGGGCCTCGCTCGTGCCGAGCACGAGGTCAGACTGGGGCACCCCAGAAGCGTCGAGTTGGGTTGCCCCGAAAACTCCGAGCAGCAGGGCAAGCGTCGTGATGATCCAGATTGGGCGTGGGCGGGCACGAACTGCACGGGCAAGCTTCGCCCAGATTCCGCCGTGCATTCCGTGCTCAGCTGCCACCTCTGCTGGGGCATAAGTTGGCGTTTTCGGCCAGAACGAGGCGCGACCAAAGGCAAAGAGCAGTGCCGGGAGCAGCGTCAAGGCGGCGAGCATCGCAAACAGGATGCCAACTGCGGCGACCGGACCAAGCGAACTATTGGATTTCAGGTCTGAAAGCAACAGGCAAAGCAGTCCAGCAATCACGGTGCCGCCCGAGGCCAAAATCGGTTCGATTGACCCCCGAATTGCCTGCATCGTGGCGGCGCCGCGATCCCGCGTGCTACGTAATTCTTCGCGATATCGAGATACGTAAAGCAGCGAATAGTCGGTAGCGGCACCGATCACCAGAATGAACAAGATGCCCTGGGTCTGACCGGAGAGCATAAATAGCCCCCATTTTGCCAGCCACCAGTTTGCAAGCAGGGCAACTGTGAGCGCCATCAAGCTGGTCGTGAGTACCGCAACAGGCAACAGCAATGAGCGGTACACGATGATCAGAATGATGAACACCGCGAGTAGCGCGACCCCGAGCAGCAGCCCGTCGATCCCCGAAAACCCCTTGACCAGGTCAGCAGTGAACCCGGCTGGACCGGTGACGTAGACCTGAACCCCGGCTGGAGCTTGTTCGTTCAGATAGCTGCTGATCGCATCGGTGACGTCTCGAATGTTCTCTTTGCTCTCGATTGGCACAAACACCTGGGCGGCTTTGCCGTCGGCAGATGGAATGAGCGGTGAGAGGTCGGTGCCAAGACCGGGGACCTGAGCGGGGAGATCTGCTACCGCCTCAGAGAGCTGCGTCAAGTCGGTCTCGTCGATGGCGCTTTCGGAAACCAGTACCACTACGGCCGGAATCTCTTTTGAATCACGGAATTCGCCGAGCCGTTCTTGCACCTTGGTTGCTTCGGCAGAGCTAGGCAGGTAGGCGGTCTGATCGTTGGAAGATACCTCGGAGATCTTCCCGAAGTACGGGCCTCCAATTCCACCGGCAGCAACCCACACCAGGATCAGCAGTGCCGGGACAAACACCCTCAAGGCACGGCGCCACCCGCTCGCACGGGCTTCACCGGGTGCAAGATCTTCTTCGACGCGCTTGTTCATCACATTCCCCATTTTGCTAGCCAAGTTGCGTTATCTAACCAAGTTAAAATATTTATTTAGGCTAACATAGCACCATGTCTGAGAAGAATGGGCCTCTCGCAGACCATTCAGGCCTGTATCAAGTCGAGCACAACGACCCAACCGGTCGTCTCATTGATCGCTCCAGCCACGACGCCGAATCCGTCGCAGACATCGGAAAACTTATGGCAGCACTCGGCGCGCTTCGCGAAGCGGAGGATCGCCTCTCCGAGGCCTCACTGAAGTACATGAAGCTTGGCGTGACCGACATGCGAGCACTCCACTACCTCATTGTGATGTCAAACCGAGGCGAAATCATCACCCCTGGCGCACTCGCCACACATCTTCGGATCTCGACCGCCTCGATCACCAAAATGCTCGATCGCTTGGAACGCGGCGGCCACATCACCCGCGAGATTCACCCGCAAGATCGACGCACCTTCGCGATTCAGATCACCGCGGACACCCGCGAAGCTGCAATGCAGACCGTGGGCAGACAACAGGCGAAACGCTTCCATGCTGCGGCACGCCTCACGAGCGAAGAGCGCGAAGTCGTGACCCGCTTTTTGCGCGATATGGCCAGCGAACTCGACGTATCAAACGAGCCCTGGGCAAACGGCCTGGGCTAACAGCTCCCCCGCGCAGCTAGGAACAGTTGACAAGCCGCGCAAACCGCGAGAATTCAGAGTTCAGAGATTCACGCAGGACCTCTCCTTACCGAACCATTGAAGCTACCGAGCAAGCTTGCTATCGTTCGAGGAAATAAGGCGAGAGTTGAATCCAATTCGACGCTTTTAAGCGCACGTTGAGGTGAGCCGAGAGGCAGGCAGCATTGCACAAGATTCGAGGCATTCTCGCCGTCTACGCGCTACTTGTCACCGCACTCTCTAGTTGCAGCGCTCCACCCCCACAAGCAACCGCCTCCAAACAAGATACGGAGGCCGCGCCAGAGCAACGGGAGGCCACCCCAGGAGGCATGGCCGCTACTGGCGAGCTTGTCTCTACTAGCGGCGAGAAGATTTCAGGCACCGTGCTGGTCACCGTTAATGAGCCAGCAAAAGGGCCACCTCCAACCACCCTGAATGCCACCATTACGTTCTCCGACCTCAGCATTCCCTACGAGAATGTCCAAGTCGGCGGAACACTCTCTGGCAAGGCGATAGACCCTTGTTTCGATACCGGGAGTCGCGCGGGCGGCGGGGAGATTTCGCCCAATTCTCTGGGTTTCGCAGAAGCGCTCATGCCAATTATGGTGCAGGGCGAGACGGTGCAAGAGGTAGTGCTTTACCTTAGCGATGCCCCGGTCGACGAAGACAGCAATTGTTTGCAGTTGATCGTGGCAAGAGCCGCCCTCAACTGGCAATCGCAATAACGCGCTCGCGCGATTGTAGCCACAAAAGATCGCTTTTGGGCAACGTTTTGGCTGCGCTCAGGCGACCCTCAGCGGAATTCGACACTTCACTCAGAAAAGCGTTAGTGTGATGTTGCTTAGGTTTACCTAACTAAGTGCAGATGAACTCACACCCTTGCTAGGAGAACACGTCACAATGGCATCAATGAAGCGTCGCGGACTCGTCACGCTCGCAGGCATCGCAGTCGCAGCACTCGCCCTCACCGGTTGCTCAAACGGCAACTCGGCAACCGAAGAGGCGCCAGAAAAGGGCAGCACCGCAGAATTCCCGGTCACCGTGACCGACATGGCAGGCAACGAAGTGACCATCGAGAGCGCAGACAGCGTAATCGTCACCGACAACCGCCTGTTCCAGCTCGTCTCAGACTGGGGCATTGAGCTTTCGGCAGCACCTCGTGCACTGATGAGCCCAAACAACCCAATGGTTAAGGACGAAGCAATCCTCGACCTCGGCACCCACCGCGAGCCAGACTTCGAGAAGGTTGTCGCAGCAGACCCCGACCTCATCATCAACGGCTACCGCTACGGCGGGTACGAAGAGGACCTGCAGAAGGCAGCCCCCGAGGCAGCCATCGTTGTCATGGACAACGAAGAGCTCAGCACCGATGAGTACCTCGTGCAGAGCACCGAACTGCTCGGAGAAATCTTTGGCAAGCAGGACGAGGCAAAGGCCGTCGTAGACAACCTGCACAAGGCAGTCAAGGAAGCCAAGGACGCTTACGATCCAAAGGTCAGCGTTATGGGCCTCGTCACCAGCGGCAACGAGATTCGTTACTCGTCACCAGTCGACGGTCGCGGCGCGAGCGTGTTCTTCAGCCTGCTTGAACTCACCCCCGCACTCGATGCAGAGGGATCGGCAAACCACCAGGGCGACGACATCTCGATCGAAGCAATCGCAGAGGCGAACGCCGACTTCTTCCTGGTATTGGATCGTGACGCAGCCTTCGCAGACACGCAAGAGGTCACCCCAGCGCTCGAGCTCATCAAGGGCTCAGCATCACTAGCCACCGTTCCTGCGGTTGTAAATGACGCCATCTATGTCATGCCAGGTGACTTCTACCTGACCGAAGACATCGTCACCTACACCACCGTGCTGAATGAGCTGACCGCTTCGTTCAAGTCGCTCAAGTAACGGGCACGAACGCGAAACCGCTTTGCCCCGGCTACTCACCGAGCCGGGGCAAAGCCACGCAAGAACGAAGGCTTCCATGAGCACCCAGGCTCCCCTACCGGCCAAGCGAGTCACAAATGTAGACGCGCTTGCATCTTCGCGTTCCTACGCGCCGCAAAGCCGATTGCGCAAGTATGCGTCACTCGGCATTGCCATTCTTCTCACGCTCGGCCTGCTGACCGCATCGGTATGCATCGGTGTCGCCGATATCACCGACACCGTCGGTCGAGGCCATGAGTTCACCTGGATCACCCGAATTCCGCGCACCGTTGCCCTTGTTTTGGCCGGCGCGAGTATGGCAATGGCCGGGCTGATCATGCAGTTGATGACTCAAAACCGTTTCGTCGAACCGACAACGGTTGGCACAACAGAGTGGGCAGGGCTCGGCCTCCTGCTCAGCTACATATTGCTGCCAAGCTCTGGGGTCTTCGCAAAAATGATTATTGCGATCCTGTTTGCTTTCACCGGAACAATGATCTTCTTTGCGTTCTTGCGAAAAGTCACACTCAAGTCTTCACTCATTGTGCCCATCGTTGGCATCATGTTCGGCTCGGTCATTAGTGCCGTCACCACATTTCTTGCGCTGAAGTTCAACCTGATGCAGACCCTCGGCAGTTGGCTCGCCGGTCGTTTCACCGGAGTTGAAAGCGGCCGCTACGAACCGCTCTGGGTCGTCGCCATAGTGGCCGTTGTGGTGGTGCTCATCGCTAACCGCTTCACCGTGGCAGGACTCGGAAAAGACGTTGCCACAAACGTCGGCTTGAACTATGAGCGTGTGGTGCTGCTCGGCGTTGGCCTTGTCTCAATTGTGACCGGCGTGGTCACCGTGGTAATCGGCGCCCTCCCCTTCTTGGGCCTGATCGTGCCGAACCTTGTTTCGATGGTGCGCGGCGATAATCTTCGCACAAATATTCCCTGGGTCTTCATCACGGGCATCTGGATCGTCACCATCTGCGACATTCTCGGCCGAGTGATCATCATGCCGTTCGAGATTCCAGTGTCAATTGTGCTCGGCGTAGTCGGCTCCATCACGTTTATCTTCTTGCTGCTGCGTACCAGGAGGAACCTTGTCCGCTGATCCAACGCCCCTCACCACACCGAACTCAGCGAGGGCAAACACGCCAATTGCAGCCGCGAGCACCAGTGAGGGCAGGCCCGGTGACGTCTCTCGTCACGTCGGCCCATATGCCAGCCGCACCCACCATCGCCGCTACTACGTGATTCTTGGCGGCCTGATTGTTGCAGCTCTTGCCCTCACCGTGCTGCTGCTCACCTGGGGCAACTCTTACCCTCTACTCTCTGAAAAGTGGTGGCGCATTTCGGGAATGCGAGTTGACTCGCTCGTGGTGATCGCGCTCGTCACCTTCTGCCACTCTTTTGGCACCGTTGCCTTTCAAACCGTCACCAACAACCGCATCATTACGCCCTCGATCATGGGCTTCGAGTCGCTCTATGTGTTGATTCAGACCTCGATTGTGTACTTCTTTGGCACGACCGGACTGGTAGAACTGAGCGGACTCACGCAGTTCCTCATGCAAACCTCGATGATGGTGCTATTCGCGGTGCTGCTGTATTCGTGGCTGTTCTCAGGCAAACTGGGCAACCTGCACATCATGCTTCTGGTCGGCATTATTCTCGGCACCGGGCTCGGCGCGCTCAGCGCATTCATGCAGCGCATGCTGAACCCAAATGAATTTGATGTGCTGCTGGCACGGCTCTTCGGCAACATCGGCAATGCCAACACCAGTTATTTGCCGATCGTGATTCCGATCTGCGCCGCCACCGGCATTGCAATCTGGCTGCTCGCCAGACGACTCAACGTGCTTTCTCTTGGCGCAGAAATCAGCACAAATCTCGGCATGAACCACCGTCGCCAGGTGATGCTGATGCTGACCCTGGTCACGATTCTGATGGCAATGAGTACATCGCTTGTGGGCCCCATGACCTTCCTCGGGTTTTTGGTAGCGACTCTCGCCTATTCACTGACCGACACTTACGACCACCGGCTCATCTTCCCGATCGCCTGGCTGCTCGGCTACGTCATTTTGGGTGGCGCCTACTTCTTGCTCCGCCACGTTCTCCCGATGGTTGATGCTGTCACCATCATCGTCGAACTAATCGGCGGGCTCGCATTCCTCATCGTTATTTTGAAAAGAGGCCGACTGTGATTCACATTCACAACGTCACAAAGCGCTACAGCAACGAAGTTGCGATTGGACCGATTTCGCTGGATCTGCCATCGGGCGGCATCATCGCCCTGGTGGGCCCAAATGGCGCCGGCAAGTCGACTCTGCTCACAATGATGGGTCGGCTGCTTAGCCCAGACGACGGCACGATCGAGGTTGGCGGCCTCGACGTGCACGAATCGCCCTCGAAAGAGGTGTCGACACGGGTGTCGATCCTGCGTCAAGAAAATCACTTTGTGACCAGACTCACGGTTCGTCAGCTCGTGGGATTTGGCCGTTACCCCTATAGCGGCGGCAGGCTCACTCAAGAAGACGAAGACAAAATCTCTGAGGCAGTCGACTTTTTGAACCTCACCGATCTTGAGCAACGCTTTCTCGATCAGCTCTCGGGTGGTCAGCGTCAGCGCGCCTATGTCGCGATGGTGCTCGCGCAAGACACTGAATATCTGCTGCTTGATGAGCCACTGAACAATCTCGACGCACAGCACTCAGTGCAGATGATGCAGCAATTGCGTCGCGCGGCAGACGAACTCGGCCGAACCATCGTGATCGTGTTGCACGACATCAACTTCGCTGCCGCCTACAGCGACTACATCGTAGCGATGGATCAGGGCTCGGTCATTATGCATGGCAGCCCCGACGAGATTATTCGCGATGAGGTACTCACCCAGGTGTTCCGCACTCCGGTCACCGTGGTAGATGGCCCGCACGGAAAGATCGCGGCATACTACAAGTGCTAACGCAATGGGGTCAGCCGGGGTCGTGGCACCGCAGCTGACCCCATTTCGAGTGATTACGCAGCTGGCACGTAAGTATCAAGCCAGGCGAGAACTCGATCGCGGTAGTCGATCTTTTGGCTCGGCTTACCCTGCACAAAGAACAGGTGTGAGCCACCGGGGTAAATCACCATCTGACTTGGCACACCGGCTTCACGCAGACCTGCAAACCAGGCTTCAGCCTGCTGCACCGGGCAACGCTGGTCTTCGAGACCGTGCAGGATCAGCGTTGGTGTGCGTACCTCGTGCACATCGGCAATCGGCGACACCGCACGCAGCTTCGCGTAGTCAAGGTTGTCACCCTGCCCCATTTCGATGCGCGAGAAATACCCAGCGAGGTCGGCGGTGTGCGCAATCGAGGCAAGGTCCGAGACCAGACCGCCAGCAATACCGGCAGCAAAAAGTTGCGGGAACTTGCTGGTGAGCGAGCAGACCGAGAACCCGCCATAGCTATAGCCAGTCACCGCGAGGCGATCCTTGTCAGCCAACCCCTCGGCAACAAGCGTGTGCAGCCCAACGGTGAGGTCGTCCGCGTCAATGTAGCCCCATTTACCGGTGGTGCCACCAAAAAACTCGTCGCCATAGCCGTCAGAGCCGCGCGGATTCACGATCAACACGCTCCAGCCCCGCGCAACCAGCTGATGGTGGTGCAAAAAGCCGGGGTTCGCGATAGGCATCCACGCGTTGTGTGGTCCACCGTGCACGTCAAGCAGCACCGGCGTAGCACCAACGGCATCTGCTGGTCGCAGCAACCAGCCCTGGACCCGAGTACCATCGGCTGTTTCAAACCAGCGTTCCTGCCAGTTTGCGCGCAGCAGCGTCTCAACAGGTACGTCAATCGCGAGTGAGGTGCGGTGGATCAGCGAGCCATCGGGAGCGTGAATTTCGACCTCTGCGAACTCAGTATCGGTCGCACGCACAAAGGTCGTTGTTCCGTCGTGTGCCACGTCAAGGCCAAAAATGCACGAGCGGTCATCTCCAAAGAGCAACTCGGCCGGTGCAGCGGGATCGGTGTAGTCAACCGAATACACCTGTGCGACGCCGCCCTCACGAATCGTAAACATCACGGCTCGACCGTCGGCGCTGAATCGAAGCGCCGAGCCTGGGTAACCACCGTTGCCACCAACAAGCACATTTCGATCGAGCTCTGGCGCAAGTCTGCGCAGTTCGCCACTGGCCAGATCGATCAGCAACAACTGGGTATTTCCGGCAACCGGTTCTTGCAGGCCGGTGATAATCAGTGCCGAGCCATCTGGCGTGAACGCCGAGGCAGCACCGAGTCCAAGAAATCCCTCGAAGACCTGTTTGCCGTCTTTGCTGGCCACTTCAAGCACCTCGAACACGCTCACGTGGTGTTGATCCCACGCATCGTCTCGCCAGGTCGAGAACGCGAGAAGGCGCCCATCAGGTGACCATGAAAGCGAAGATGCCGAGTGCATCCCAGAGCGCAGCACGGTAACTTCGCCGCTCGCGCGATCAATCAGCAGAATCGAAAAGAGTGTGTCGCCAAAACGCCCCATGCCATCCATCTTGTGAAATGTGGTGCTGGCAACAAGCGGCTCACCCGGCAGGGTGGTTGATTCAATCACAACCACAGCAACTTTGCTGGCGTCGGGAGCCCAAGCAACCCCGCTCACACCAAAGGGAGCGGTATCGGCGGTGGTGACGGCGACGGTCTTTCCTGACTCGAGCAGTGCGAGCTGCCCGATACCACTCTCGGCGTCGATGAACGAAAGTGTGCCGTCTGATAGGTATTGCGGCGCCCGACCCTTCGCTACCTCGGCGATTGGGGCGGCTACGCCATCACGCAAGCGCCAAAGCGCCGAATCAAAACTGTCATCTTTGTGGTTGTCGACACTCACCACGAACGCCACTTCGCTTGCGTCTGGTGAAATTGCCGCAGCAGCAGGGGTACTAACTACCAGTGTGTCTTTGGTCTCGAGCAGAGGAACGGAGGTCATCAATGATCCTTAATTTGAAGCGTTTGCGGCCGACCCGACGACACCGGCGGGTTTGAAGGGTTCTGGGCTGCGCTCAAGCAAACGCCCGGTCCAAATGAATTCGCGGCCCTGGTGGTTGACCCTTGAAATCTCAGCGGTGCGCCCGGAACGCTCGTACACAAAACGGTTTTGGCCCGCGGCACGAAGCGGGAACGAAGGCGCGGTCACTCCCGGCTTCGCTGACCAGGCATCACTCATGGCGGCCCGCACCACACCCGATTCGTCTTCGGTGATTTCGAGGCACATCCACGGCGAACTCCAATTGCCGATCAGATCGCGCAGCGCACCCTGATCTGCGAGTTCCTCGTCGCGCGGTACTGGCCGGGTAAGGCCGATCTCTTTCGCAATGATCTCTTCAAGCTGTGCAACAAAAGTGCTGCCCACCGCCGAGTTCGTCAGAATACAAATCGCAAAACCGAGCTCGGGGAACACCGTGAGGTTTGCGTTCTGCCCGATAGTGCCGCCCGAGTGGGTGAGCACCGGGGTGCCCCAGTCAGCAAGCGCCCAACCCAAGCCCCAACCGGTCATCGTGGTCGATACCTGGTCGAAGCTGTGTTGTTCAGAGCGCATCGCGAGGGCCGATTCGGGAGAAAGCACGTGCTCCCCGGTGAGGGCAACACCGTCGCGCAGATGGCTCGCTGCGAAGCGCAGCATAGTGTCAGCGGTGCCGGCGAGCAGACCGGCCGGACCGAGCGCGCGAGGGAGCTGCCAAGTTTTGGTTGCCACGGCCGGTGAACCATCTGGTTGCGGGTTGTGCCCGGCGGCCGTTTGATAGAGACCTGCGTCTGCCGTCTTCGAGAAGAGATCGGTGACGCCAAGAGGAGCTGCAATCTGAGAAATAATCAGGTCATCCCAAAGCTCGCCCCGAAGCTCAACAGCAATTGCTCCCGCAATCGAAAAGCCTGAGTTGCAGTAACTGTGCGGGCCACCAGCTTCGGTGATACTTTGCGCTTCTGGAATGGTGTCAAGGTAGGCGTTCAGCGCGCCCTCATCTTCACCGGTGAATCGGAAGAAGTCACCCTCGATACCCGAGGTGTGGGTCAACAGATGGCGAACCGTGATCTGCTCGGTGGCTCCGTCGACGTCAGTTCGTAGCTTTGGTAGCACTTCGGCGACGGTGGTGTCGAGGGTAATTTTACCCTCGTCAATTAGCTGCATCAGCAGCGTCGTGGTCCACACCTTCGAAATTGAGCCGTAGTGAAAATGAGTGCGGTCATTTACCGGTGCGCCGTGGTCGCGGCTGGCAACGCCAGTGTTGACCACACGAATTTCAGCGTCTTCAGCATTGTCTGAGTGCAGCATGAGCACCCCGACCTGGGCACCAGGGATATCAAGCGAGACTGCGAGATCATCAATTCGCTTTTGCCATTCGGCTGTAGCAAGGAGATCTTTGGGCAATGAAACGGACTGCGCTGTCAAAATGTTTCCTCCGGATATTCTCGGTTTCGAACATCCTTTCAGCTTCGGCGCCGAAGCGATTTGGACGGCTCAACCAATCCTGGACTGTTGATTGTCGAACTCGACAGACTCGATGCGTTGGGATGTTCTTCGACCCCAAAATTTTAGCCAGTGCCTTGTTTGCCAGCGAGGCGGCGGCAACCGCACACAGGCATGCGATCCAGCGCGCTCGAAAGATATAACATCAAATTGTGATGCACGCACCGTCTGCGCCCCCGCACACAATTCGCAGATTCTCAACGTTTGACAGTCTCGGGAAGGCCGTCTCACGATCGTTTGTGCCTATGCTGCTCTCGGATTCGGGAGCAACACAGTCAAGCTTTTTCAGCGCGAGCATTCGCTCAACTGCGGTCGAAGACACCTATTTCTCTGACAACAGCGCTTCGGCGTCTCTCGCGTTGGGCCGAACGAGCAGCACCGTGCAGCAGGGTGGCAGCGGGTTTTACATGCTCAGTCTGCTGCTCTCAGGCTCAGGCGTGCTCTATCAAGACGGGCGTTCGCTGCAAATTCAGCCCGGGCATCTCGCGTTCTACGAAACTTCACAACCGCTCGCGCTGTTTTTGGGTGACGGACATCGTGAATTTGTTATGCGCTTTCCAAAAGACCGATTGCACTTGCCGACGGCGTACACCGATCAGCTCACAGCCACCGCAATTGATCGCGCGCATTCGCTTGGCGCGGTGGTACAAAGCTACCTATTGCATCTGCCAGAGCAATTGGCAACACAGTCTCCTAGCGTGCAGAGCAGACTCACCCGTACCGGGCTTGATCTGCTCGGCACCATGTTCGGTCAGATTCTAGGGGTAACTGCTGAATCGTATGATCCACGAGCACAGCTTTTGCAGCGCGTTGAGGTGTTTATCGAGGATCATCTGGCCGATGCAGAGCTCTCCCCCGAAACAATCGCGAAAGCCCACTACATTTCGAGCCGTTCGCTTCGTGATCTGTTTCAAAGCACGGGCAACACAGTGAGCGGAACGATCCGCGAACGGCGGCTGCAGCGATGCCGTGCCGATCTGGCAAGCCCGAGGCTTGCGGCCCACAGTTGCGCCGCGATCGCTGCACGCTGGGGTTTTGTCAATCAGAGCCATTTCAGCAGGTCTTTTAAAGAGCGTTTTGGCCAGTCTCCGAGCGAGTTTAAGGCAGAACAGCTGCGAATACTCACGGCCACCGGCTGAGACCAAACCGTTACCAAACTTGCCTCTCGCGGCAGCAGCCATGCCCCCAATGGCATGGTGCACTCGCAAGGTCCAAGCGCCGACAAATCTCGATTTAGCATGACTTCAGGCATTGGGTTTGACCCTGTTCCTGCAACCTAGATTTTGAGGATGCTGACCATTGCGGGCTTCCCAACGAGGTGAACCCCCAGTCCCAAAGGAGTGCAAAATATGCGCAACAGCATAAAGTTCATTGGTCTTTTGACCACCGTCGGTCTCGGTCTCGGCCTGGCAGCTTGCGCGCCAGCAGCCGTCGACACCTCAGCGTCGAGTGAGAGCGATACCGCTGCCGAAGCAATCACGGTAGAAAAGGTCGATGAGATCGCAGCGCTGCTTCCAGCCGATATCGCTGACAAGGGTTACATGCAGGTGGTAACGACCCTCGGCATGGCACCCATGAACTTCCCCAACACGAAGACGAATGAAGTCGAGGGGTTTAACCCTGACCTTTCACAGGCAGTCGCTGACGTGCTCGGTATCGAACGCAAGCTTGATACCGCCACAATCGATCAGATCATTCCAGGTATTGACGCGAAAAAGTACGATGTGGCTTTCGCCAATATGGCGATCACCCCAGAGCGTCTCGAAGTCCTTGATCTGGTCGAGTACTATCTCTCTTCTTCGCAGGTGGGCGTGAAGCAGGGAAACCCTGAAAATGTTTCGATCGACGATCTCTGCGGCCACGCGGTTGGGGTCTCGAACGGTTCGTTCCAACTGAATGTCGTGCTGCCAGAAATCTCTGATGCTTGCGTCGCTGACGGCAAGCAGGCAATTGATATTCAGGCTTACCCGGATCAGCAGAAGGCGCTGCTCGCAGTGCTCAGTGGCCGCATCTCGGCAGCCACGATGGACGGCCCAATTCTGCAGTACCTGATGACCAAGGAGCCTGAGATCGAGGCAATTGGCAAGGTTGGCCCAAGCGGCCCAAGCGCTATCGGCACGGGCAAGGAATCAGGCATGTCTCCTGCTATCACCGCCGCGCTGCAGCATCTGATGGATACCGGTGTCTACGACGAGTTGCTCGCTAAGTGGGGCATCCAGGATCTCGGCGTCGAAGAGGCGAAGGTTCTCCGTTGATCGCCGGCACGCAGCCCGCCACGATTGAGCGTGGGCAGACGACAACCAAACGTGTACTTCCGGCACGTCAGGGCGGGTTGCGTGCCTTCGGCATTGCAACACTCGTCGCACTCATCGCGGCGATTATTGCGCTCGCTTTCAACGAGAATTTCAAGTGGCCTATCGTTGGCGAGTTTCTTTTTGATCCAAACATTCTGATTGGCATCTCAAACACACTGCTCTTGACACTCTGCTCGATGGTCGCTGGCACCCTACTTGGAGTGTTGCTTGCGCTCATGAAGCTCTCAAGCGCCAAGCAGTTTTCGCTGATCGCTGATGGCTACATTTGGTTGTTCCGAGGCGTACCACTGCTAGTGCAGCTGCTGATTTGGTTCAACCTTGCCGCTCTCTTTCCAAGCATCGGGATCGGCATTCCCGGCACCGATTGGTTCATCGGATTCAACGCTAACCAGCTCATTAGCCCGTTTACGGCCGCGCTTCTCGCACTGACTTTGCACGAAGCGGCATATATGGCTGAGATTATTCGCTCAGGGATTCTCTCGATCGATAGCGGCCAGACTGAGGCTGCCGCCGTGCTCGGTATGCGCCCGGGACAAATCATGCGCCGTGTCATCTTGCCTCAGGCTATGCGGGTCATCATTCCGCCGACGGGCAACCAAGTTATCTCGATGCTCAAGACCACCTCGCTCGTGAGTGTGATTGCGCTGAACGACCTGCTGTACTCGGCTCAAATCATTTACTCCGCGAACTACAAGGTGATCCCACTGCTTCTGGTCGCGAGTTTCTGGTATCTCGTGATTGTCACCGCGCTCACGCTTGTGCAGTCGCGTATTGAGCGTCACTTCGGTCGCAGTGAACTTGCCCGTGCCGGCAAAAAGAATCCCAAACTGCCGAATAAATCCGCGGCAGCAAGTCGGGCGACCGCGACCAATCAGGTAGGAGAAGCACAGTGAGCATTGTGAGCGATACAAACGAACAAGCTGCAGTGGCCACCCCTGCGGTACAGGTCTCACACGTCTCAAAACGTTTCGGCGACAATGAGGTGCTCAGCGATATCTCGTTCAATGTGAACGAGGGCGAAGTGGTGTGTCTTGTGGGGCCGAGTGGCTCCGGAAAATCAACCATTCTGCGCTGCATCAATCGTCTCGAGGTCGTAACCACCGGTGATATTCATGTCTTCGGCGAGCGGGTTGGTTACGTTGACGAGGCACCCGGCGTGGTGCGTCTGGCGAATGCCAAGCAGTTGGCCGAGTCGCGTCGCGGTATCGGAATGGTGTTTCAGCGTTTTAATCTCTTCCCGCACATGACGGCTGTCGAAAATGTGATGGAGGCGCAGCGCCAGGTACTGCGGCGAGGCAATGCCGAGGCAAAGCGTGAAGCTCTTCGCCAACTTGAACGAGTGGGCATGCTGGATCGCGCAGACTTCTACCCTTCGCAGCTCTCGGGCGGGCAGCAGCAGCGCGTCGCCATTGCCAGGGCTCTCGCGATGAGTCCAAAAATCATGCTGTTCGATGAGCCCACTTCGGCGCTCGATCCGGAGCTGGTTGGTGAGGTGCTTCAGGTAATGCAGCAGTTGGCAAAAGAGGGCATGACCATGATCGTGGTTACCCACCAGATGGGCTTTGCGGTCGATGTGGCAGACCGGGTGCTGTTCATGGATGGTGGCGTGATCATCGAAGATGGCCCCGCCGAGCAGGTTGTGCATCGGCCAAGCCATGAACGGGCAAAAGCGTTCTTCTCGCAGTTGGAGCTCAGCTAATGACAAACACACGAATCGAATTTTTGTACCTTTCAGAACCGGACATGATTGAAGCGGGCGTTACAGACATGGCTGCCTGTGTCGACACGATGGCCGAAGTTCTCGGTCTTTTTGCTCGCGGTGACTATCGGATGGCTGGACCCGACAATGTCTCGCACGGTGCGCAGTTGTTTTTTCCGAAAGAAGAAACCTTCCCTGGTATGCCCGTCGATGGCCCCGATCGCAGGTTCATGGCAATGCCCGCCTACCTCGGCGGTGATTTCCAGGTCGCTGGCTGCAAATGGTACGGCTCGAACACCAGCAACAAGGCGCTCGGCTTACCCCGGTCAATTCTGATGTTCACTCTGAACGATAAAGACACCGGCGCACCTCTCGCGTATATGTCGGCCAACTTGCTGAGTGCCTATCGCACCGGTGCCGTGCCGGGAGTGGGCGCACGACTGCTCGCCCGTGAGGATTCGCGTGTGGTGGGCATCGTGGGCCCGGGGCCAATCAATAAAGCATCTTTTGAGGCGTACATGGCGGTTCGTCCCGGCATCACCACACTCAAAATTGCCGGTCTCCTGCAGCAAGACATTGATGGTTTTATGCACTGGGCAGAGTCGACCTACCCGCAGCTCACCTCGATCACTCAGGTCGAAGGCATCGAAGCAGCCGTTCGTGATTCAGATATCGTCAGCATCGCTGTGCCAACGCCCTCTGGCTCAGAGCACTACCCCACCGTCAAGAATGAGTGGGTAAAACCGGGCGCCTTTATCTGCTCTCCCTCGCACCTTGCGCTTGATGCGAGGCTGACCGCACGCGCCCGGCATGTGGTTGACGCACGCCCAATCTACGAGTCTTGGGCAGATGAGATTCCGGCACCTGCCTACGAATCAATCGGCCTGTGGGGAATGTCTCTTGTTGATCGGGTGCGCAACGGTGAATTTGCCCGCGAGAGATTCGAAGACATCGGCGAAATCATTGATGGTCGGGCCGCTGGCCGAAGCCACGCAGACGAGATATTCATCTACGGCACTGGCGGAATGCCTGTTGAAGATGTCGCGTGGGCAACCAAGGTGTACCGCAATGCTCTGGAACGTGGGATCGGCACACAGCTCACGCTCTGGGACACTCCCGCCCTCGGATAACTTGAATCAGCAACGGTTTTCACTAGACAAAACGAGATGTAGGCAATGACGGATACCAAGAAAACCAACGTTGTAGTTGTCGGTGCTGGCGCGGTTGGCGCAATGGCACTTTGGCAGCTCTCAAAGCAGCCCGACCTTGAGGTAGTTGGCATCGAGCAGTACGGACGAGTGCATTCGCACGGGTCTTACGCCGGTGAGTCACGAGTCTTTCGAACTGCCGTGCACGAAGGCGGCTCATACGTGCCGATGATCCAACGCTCACGAGAGTTATGGCGCACGCTTGAAAAAGAATCAGGTCGCGAGATTTACCGAGAAGTTGGTTGTCTGAGCATCGCTCCTGAGGGCTTCCCGGATCTGCTCGTGGCAATGCGCACGATTGAAGATTTCGAGCTGCCCCACCGCATGCTCTCCAATGAAGAGCTGCGAAAGGAGTACCCGCAGCACCTGGTCAGCGATGAAGATATCGCGGTGTTTGACGAGCAAGGCGGTGGCCTTCGACCCGAGGTTGCGATCATGAGCGCTCTCGAACTGGCCGAGGCAAACGGCGCCAAGCTGCATTTCAACACCACCGTTCTAGAAATCGAGAGCCGCAGCAGTGGCGTCATCGTGCGAACCACGCAGGGCACGGTGCACGCCGACCGAGTGGTCATCGCCTCGGGGTCGTGGTCGACCAGACTGATGCCCGAGTTGCAGGATCTGCTCAGAATTCAAGTCATCGGGCTCACCTGGTTGCTGCCACGAAACCCAGCCCTCTACGCACCAGAGCGATTCCCGGCGTTTTTGCGCGATGTGGGCGACGTGCACTTTTTTGGCGCACCAAGTTTTGATGGCTACGCCTTTAAAGCTTGTACGAACCCCAAATGGCCTGTGTACCGCGATGTCGAGGGAGTTCCCACTTCGCACTCCAGAGAAGAACTGATTCGCATTGGGCAGCGTGCGGTAGAACTTTTTGACGGGGTCAGTCCCGAGCCTGTTCGCGAGAGTGTGCACCACTGTGCGTACACCCCTGACCGGCTACCCGTAGTCGACCGGAGCGCCGACGAGCGTATCATCACCGTCACCGGACTATCCGGGCACGGCTTCAAGTTCGCGCCCGCACTGGGCGAGTACGCTGCGCAGCTTGCCGCCGGCCTCACCCCTGACATCGACGAGCGATTCTCACTGGCCTCACGTCTGCAGGCGCTCAACACGCTCGGCCCCTACCAGGGCGGTGGGCACTGAAGCATTCGGGTTGTGCAGAGCGATCGCACACCTAGGTGACGCTTCCCCAGCAGGCTGGGCATTTGGGGTACATGAGCTGCTGGGGAATCGTCACTGAGAAAAACCCGCACTACAGCGAACGCTTTCCTCACTAGAAGAGAGTGCGGAACTCCGAGAAGTGACGCAAGAAGTCTCGACTGAGGCATTTTTTTCTGAGCAAAGAACGCTGTGCTATTGAGTCAAGATTGCTTCAAAAGTGACGCAGCTTTTGAAAACTTTTTTGAAAACTTTTTTAAAACCTTTTGTCGCGAAAACGGGTGTATGCTCCCTCTAGATCCCAGTGTTTTGGGGAAAACACGCCACGGGAGAAATTCAGAGCTCAAAGGGGACCTGCTTTGGATGATTCTTCGATCAACCGAGCACAAGACACAAGCGATCGCACACTTCTCGGACAACTTCGCGAGGGCGACTCAACCGCCTACACCGAACTTTGGAGAAGGCATGTGGCGGCAGCGCTGACGCTTGCACGTCGGATCGCGCCGACTCACGCCGAAGACTTAGTCTCTGACTCTTTTCTTGCTGTCTATCACCAGGTAACTGTTGCTGGCGGAGGGCCAGACGCCTCGTTCCGCGCGTATCTTTTTACCGTGATGCGCAACACTGCAATGCGGTGGCAGCGCGAATCCGAACGGCTGCTCCCCGTCGAAGTCGACAATATTGATGAGTTCTCCTCACAAAACGATGAAGACGCACTCGACCTCCTCACCCGTGAGACCACCTCAGCAGAGTTGCTTGCAGCGATGAACTCACTGCCCGAGCGCTGGCAGCGGGTGCTGTGGCTGACCGAGGTAGAAGAAGCCAGCCGCGGCCAGATTGCTCAAGAACTCGGCATCGGCACCAACGCGGTTTCTCAATTGCACAGGCGCGCTCGCAGCGGGCTGCGAATGAACTGGCTTGATCAACAAATTCCGGCTTCCCTCCGTGACGATAATGTGCACGTCGCAAGCCTCTTGCCCAGGTTGATCGTTGATGGCAGAGCAAACGGAATCAGCAAAAAGGTCAACGCACATTTGCGTGCGTGTAAACAGTGTGCAGACGTCAACTTCGAGCTCCGCAACTCCTACGCACACCTGCGAAAAGTCACCCTTTCGTTGGCTGGTTTCGCCGCACTCGCGGGCACAGTCCCAGCGATGGCACCCCTTGCTACGGTGGGGACCGCGGCCGGTATCGCTTCGGTGAGTGTGATCGGCGCAGCAATCGTTGCGAGTGTCGGCCTGGTCTTTGCCAGTGGTGCGGTGCCGCTCGATCTGGGCCCGAACTCCCCCGGCAATGGAGCAACACCGTCTGACACGTCTTCCGGTCAACATGGCACGGCGGATCGCGAAAACGGTGCCACTTCAAACGGCTCAGGCGAGAAGAACTCGGAATCTACTTCTCAAAAACCTACCGACCCCGCAACCGCTTTGGGTCGCAAGAACGGTGATCAGTCAATCACCTCGGTTGCCTTTCTTGAGAACAACTATGTACCGCCCCCGCGCACCCCGAGGCACCTCCCTGGGGGTGGCTCGCCAATGCCCAGCGGCAGCGAGGTAGCGCCGAAGATTCAACTCACGTCACAGCCTATTGCCCGAAACTATGTCGCACCGACCATTTCTGGCACGAGCAGCCCAGGGGCCGAAGTTCTTGTCGAAGTGACCAGGCCTTCTCTCTACGAGGGTCAAACAAACGCCCCAGAGGTTTTTGCAGCGACCACACAAGCGAGTGGCGCGTGGCAGTTCCGTTTTCAAGATCTTCTCTTTGAGACCCCCGGTGTCTACAACTATCGAGTGTGGGCCCATACTGAGCAGGGCGATTCGGCCCCGCAACTTTCGACGTTCACGCTCGCATCTCCTGAAGTGAGCGGCCTTGAGTTTTCGGCGCCCTACGATCCAATTCCAATTGATGAGGCCAGCTCGAGTGGCGTGGTGTTTCAGGTGAAGGGGCCAGCTTTCGGCACCGTATGCCTCGACTCTGCATACACCGGGCAGGTTGCGCACATTGGTCTCGATCAAAACGGCCAGGCGATCCAGCGTCTTCGCATACCCGGAGCTGGCAGCTATTTTCTCGTTTTCCGGGTCTGCGAGGGCGACTATCGAAGCCCCGGTTTTGAAGTGTTTGTTGATGTAGAAGACCCCAACGGCCCAATCTTTGGGAACTATGGCCCGGGCTCGGCACTGCTTGAGGTTTCCAACGCCTAAGCCGCTTTAGTGCCGCGGCGTTCGCCGTTTCATCTGTTGAGCGGGTCGGCGCGCTTGTGAAGTGATGCCGAAACAGTTGTGGCCCCGAAACAAGTTCCGGGGCCACAACTGCGAGCAGCTATCTTGCTTGGCTCAGACTACGCGCGAGCTCGATTTCGGCGAATCGTTGCCGCTGCGAGCGGTGCACCGATCGCGACGAGCAGCGCAGCCGCTGCGGCCAGTCCCATCGGGGTTGCCGAGCCGGTGTTTGAGAGCACGGCAGGCTTCACTGTGGTGATCTCAACCGCTGACTTTTCGCTGTCCACGTCCATACCGCCGCGGGTCGCCGCAGATGCGGTTGCGGTGTTGGTGAGTGGTGTTCCGGTGAGGTCTCCAGCAACTGCCGTGTACTCAGCAGTGCAGGTCACCGAGTCACCCGGCTGCACAATCTCATCCGGGCAGACGGCAGCAGAGAGCTTGCCCTTGCCGCTGAAGCTCTGCTCAGCAATCGAAATGTCTCGCAACTCGATGTTGCCTGTGTTTGTCACCAGGAACGAGTACTTCACGACCTGACCAACATGCGTGACAGTCTTGGTGTCTGCGGTCTTCAGCAGGCCGAGCGACGGAGCCGCTGGTGCCACAATCGCGTCTGCCTCGTGTGAGCCGTTGCGGTCTGCAGTGCTTACGGTGTTCGTGACTGGGTCGGTGCCTCGAACAACGGTGTCGTACACAACAGTGACGCTCTGGCCAACCGCGAGACCGCGAGGTCGTTCGATTGGGTTGTCATTCGCATCTGAGATCTCGACCGTGTCGAACACTTCGATGCCTGCTGCCGCGATGGTTCCACCGATTGCAGGGACCGTGGTGTCCAGGCCATCTACTGAGACCACCTTGCCGCCAACGGCGAGGTCGTCAACGAGAGTTACGGTATCGCCAATTGCCATTGCGTCGGCTCCGCTATTGGTGACGGTTACTGCGTAACGCACGGTGTCGCCGTCTTCGAAGACAGGTGTGCTGCGCACAAGTTCGCCGTCTTCATCGACTGCACCGACCACGCTCTTGGTGATTTCGAGGTTGTAATCGCACATGACCCACTCAAACGAAATGTACGCGGCGTGGGCTTTGCCGTCTTCGTCACGGTTCTTCGCGATTGAGAAGGTGTCCTGGTCGATCGAGCTTGAAACGAAGCTGGATCCGCCACCGCCGCCGCCACCAACGAAGTATTGCGCAGCACCACCAACGGCACCATCGGTCGAAGCACCGCCGCCGCCACCGAAGTAGCCTGCGCCGCCACCGCCACCGGTGTCTGGGCTGTTGTCGTTGCCGCCGTTGCCACCGGCAAAGTCAGTTCCCTTGAAACCGTTCCAGTTCCATAGCGCAACATCTGGGTCGGTGTTGCTGCGAGGGTTTGTGCCGCCAGCGCCGCCTTCGTCGCTGCCGCCGATGCCGCCACCTGGGAAGGTCGCCGGATCAGTGTTCCAGCCCGTGTCAAAACCGGTGGCGCCATCGCCACCGGGGAATACGAGGCCGTCGGCCACGCTGATCGCTGGGTAAACGCCCGCTCCGCCGTCACCGCCGGCTCCGCCGTCAGAAGTGTGTCCACCACCGGTGCCACCTCCGCCAGCAGCGAGCAGTAGGCGTTCGCCGTTGACGCTGATTGACGAGTAGCCGCCACCGCCGCCACCGTTGTGTCCGCCGGTGCCACCGTTGCCGCCTGGTCCTGGGTGTCCACCAACGCCGCTATTGGTGCCTGCGAATCCAACGGTTCCGTGAATCAGACTGCCAGCGCCGAGCTGCAGTTTGGCGCTGAGTGTGCCACCGGCGCCGTTTGCACCGCGAAGCTCACCCGGATCTTCCGGGTCTGGTTCAGCATCACCGTCTGAAATTGCGAGGCCTCCGGGGGCGCCAGCAACCCAGACGTTGACTGCACAGACACCGTCCGGAACCACTTGGGTAAATGAACCGCCGCTGGTGATCAGGGTGGTGTCTGCGTCTTGAGCTGGTGCTGCCTGCGCAATCCCCGGCAGTGCAATTGGCAGGAGCAGGGCGAGCGCAGCACCTCCAACGATGAGCGGCCGCCTCGCCGCTTTGAGAGCTGGTGTAGTCACTCTGTTTTCCTTCCATCGCGCCCGACCCCAATGCGAGGCAAGACAGTTGTCGATATCTAAGGAAGTAGTGACTGTTTGAGGCTGTGGGCCGCGCCAAAGCGACGCGTACCCACAGCGACTCAAGCCGCCCACTGCTCCCTCATCTAGATGAGAGTGCAGCTTGAGCGAAAGGTGACGCAGAAATCTTCCGCGTCTTATTCAGAGTTAGCGCGAAGCAACCGAGCGTGAGTCTTCGATGTCTTCATCGAGGTATCGCTCAAGGCTGTCGTCAAGCTCCTGCATCCATGAGGTGTGGTGCTGTACAGCCATAGTGCCGGTCATTACCGACTCGTAGCAGCGATCGCGGTAACCCATGATGTCTTTTTTCTTGTCGTTTTTCCACTGCACAAAGGTCTGCACAACGCGGTCGACATCGAATTCTGGATAGTCGGTCTGTTGTAGCAGATCAAGCACGTAGTCGCCCTGGAAGCGAATCTCTGCTTCAGCGGTTTCGAGCGCCAGAAAACGCTCACGCCACTGCTGCATCGATGCCGCACGTGCATCAGCGTTGGGCAGCGCGATCTGTCCGAGAATCATGTCGCGTACGTACCAAGCTTGCACGTCGAACATGTTGAACGTGAACCACTGATCCTGCGCGCCAACATAGAAGAGTGCCGGGTTCCGCTCCCAGACGACACCGCGGTAGAGGCCCTCCGGGTAGACGTTGTTTGGACCGTCGAGTGCGAGCTCGTCTGGCAAGAAGGGGTACTTGTGCTGATATCCCGTGCACAGGATCACGGCATCAAACTCTTTTGAAGTGCCGTCGGCGAATACTGCTGTGTTGCCTGAGAAGTGATCAACGAGCGGTCGCTCTTCAAAGCCTTCTGGCCACTCGTACCCCATTGGCGATGTTCGGTAGCTTGCCGTGACGGAAGCAGCGCCCATCTTAAATGCCTGGCTGCCGATGTCTTCGGCTGAATAGCTTGAGCCGATCACGAGCAAGTGACGACCGTCGAGTGCTTCGGCACCCCTAAAGTCGTGCGCGTGCCGTACGCTGCCTGGGAAGGTTTCGATTCCCGAAATTTCTGGGGTGTTCGGGTATGAGAAGTGCCCGCTAGCGATCACGACGTGATCAAATGTTTCACTGCGCGTCTGCGCTGACGGCAGGTGTTCGCTCATCACTGTGAACAGTGACGTTTTTTCGTCGAAGGTCACCATTCGAACTACTGTTTCAAATCGCACGTACTTGCGTACGTCGCTGCGCTCGAGCCGACCGGCAATGTAATCCCACAGCACGGAACGTGGTGGGTATGACGAGATTGGCCTTCCGAAGTGCTCATCGAATGAGTAATCGGCGAATTCGAGGCCTTCCTTTGGGCCGTTTGACCAGAGGTTTCGGTACATGCTCGAGTGCACCGGTTCACCATATTCATCAAGGCCAGTGCGCCAGGTGTAGTTCCACTGGCCTCCCCAATCGGACTGCTTTTCAAAGCAGACGATTTCAGGAACATCGGCACCATTTTGCTCTGCTGCTTCGAAGGCACGAAGCTGGGCCATACCGCTTGGGCCGGCACCGATGATTGCTACTCTCTTTTGACTGTTCACGTATCATCCTTCACTCTAGACATCTCTTCGCAAGTCACTCACTTGGGCAGGTTTGACTGCTCCTCGACTGCGCGAGCACAAGACGAACGGTGTGATGAGACTCGCTCGTCTACGAGGTCGCCGTGAGGGAGCAGCGCTCCAAACCAGAGGCGTGAGTAACCTTCCTACCGTATCAGGCTCGCTTTTTTAGATAGTTCCGACGAGGGATCGCGTGGCCGCTTCGGGTCTTGCCTGCGCCGGCTTCGCCGCTGATCCTGCGTCGAAAACAAAAGAGCCCCGTTGCCCTACCTGGTCGGTAGTGGCAACGGGGCTCACGCAGGTCACACCTTTACGCGATGCGACCCGCTTTGTTACAAGGCAGCCGCCGCTGCCTCGCGCGCTCGCAGATCACGTCGCATGATCTTGCCTGAGCTTGATTTGGGGATGGCGTCAACGAATTCGACTCTGCGCACCTTTTTATAGGGTGCAACGTTTTCGGCAACAAATGTCATCACAGATTCGGCGTCGAGGCCGCTATCGGGTGCGGCGACCACGAATGCCTTCGGCACTTCTTCGCCAGATTCTTTGTCTTGCACGCCGATGCAGGCAACATCCATCACCTTTGGGTGCGAAAGCAAAAGTGCTTCGAGCTCTGCCGGGGCGATCTGGTAGCCCTTGTACTTGATGAGTTCTTTCACACGGTCAACGATTGAGAACGAGCCGTTGGCGTGATGCACTGCCACATCGCCGGTGTGCAAAAAGCCGTCGGCATCGAGTGTCTCAGCTGTTGCATCCGGCCTGCCGAGATACCCGGTCATAACGTTCGGACCGCGCACCCAGAGCTCGCCTGGTCGCTCGTCTTCCATGAATTCCTCACCGGTTTCAACGTCAACCAGCTTGGCGTCTTGATTCGGCACGAGCACACCGATCGAACTCACCGAGATATCGCTGCGATCATCGGGAATCGCGTGGGCGACCGGGCTCAGCTCGGTCATACCGTAGCCCTGCAGCATTCGTGCGTGAATTCTGCGTGATGCGGCCTCACCTGTTTCGCCATCGAGCGGAGCGGCGCCAGAGAAGAGAGTGTGCACACTCGAAATATCAAAGTCATCAACGACTGGGTGCTTTGCAAGAGCAACCGCAATCGGTGGTGCCACAAAGAGGAAGGTGCATCGGTGGTCCTGTACCGCGGTCAGGAAGGCCACCAGGTCGAACTTTGGCATGGTGACGAGTGTCGCCCGGTTGCGCAGGGCGAGGTTCAGCAGCACCGTCATCCCGTAGATGTGGAAAAACGGCAATACCGCGAGCACCCGGTCTTCAGGCTGCACTTTCACGACGGGAACACTCTGCAGCACATTCGCCACCAGATTTCGGTGGGTCAGCATCACGCCTTTTGGTACCCCTGTGGTGCCTGACGAGTATGGCAGCACAGCGAGATGGGTCGCTGGATCGAAGGATACTTCTGGCGCTGTCTCCCCTGCGGTCAAGAAGTCACGCAGTGACGGATGCCCGTCGGCCCCGTCGAGCACGATCAGTCGCTCATCAGGAATGCCGACCGCGGCAGCCGCCGCCTTCGCCTGCGGCAACAGTGGCGACACGGTGATGAGCCACTCGGCCCCGGCATCGCTCAGTTGTTTCTCAATTTCGCCTGGCGTGTAGAGCGAATTCAGGGTAGTCACGACGGCGCCAATCCTCAGCACTCCGTGAAACACCGTCGCAAACGCTGGCACATTCGGGCAAAGCAATCCGATGACGGTGCCGACTCCGGCTCCGCGTGCGGCAAGGGCGCCAGCGAATGCCTCAATTTGACCGGCAAGTTGCCCATAACTGGTGGCAGCCCCGCTGACGGAGTCGATCAGCGCAGGGCGGTCCATGTCTTCCGGCGCAATCGAGGAGAACAGGAATTCGGTGACAGAAACATTTGGAATGTCTACGTCTGGATAGGGGCTTCGGTACATACAACTACCTCCTTCGGCAAGACGGTCTTCGTCGACCGCCTGAGTTAACAGACTATGTGAGAGCGTCCGGCTAGTGGGAGCCCGGCACTCGATTCAATTCAGTATTTTCAGATACTGCGGCACTCGCGGCTTCGGCCGCACCGATGTCCAGGCGTGGCACCGGTCGTCTAAATCCTCGCGTCAGTATGGCCAGCATGAGTACGCCGAGGGCGATCCACGCAGTGCCGATGCCGATGGCGAGCGGGCTCAGACTTATGAGGAGAAAAATATCTACCGCGCAGGCGAGAACTGGCAGCACGATCCAACCGATAATCGCGCCGGGTGTGCGCTGCCGATTCGGGTTTTTCCGCCACAGCACAATCACGCAGACGTTCGCCGTTGCGAAGGCAAGGAACGCGCCAAAGTTGATGAGTGAAGTGGCGTCTCCCATGGTGAGCAGCTGTCCGGCCACGCCAATAGCGGCGATGATCAGCAGACTCACTACCGGGGTGCGGAACTTTTGAGAGAGGCGACCAAATATGCGCTTTGGCAGCACTCCGTCTCGACCCATCACGAAAAGCAGGCGGCTACCGCTGGCCTGAACCGCGAAGCAGGACGCCAGAGTACCGATCAATATGGCTGCGTTCACGATGCCAGCAAACACTGGGCCGCCAATTGCTCCAAGCACTTCAAATCCAGCAGTGTCGGCTGATTCGAAGTCCAATCCCGGGTGTGCCCACTGCATCACAAATGCGACCAAGACGAATATTCCGCCACCGATCAACACGACCGAGACAATCGCCCGGGGAACGTTTCGTTTGGCGTCTTTCACTTCTTCGGTGAGGGTCGTTACCGCGTCGAATCCGAGGAACGAATAGGCGGCAACCGCAGCACCGGCTACGACGGCGGGCAGTGCGAGTTCCGCTGGGAACACTGCGGGGCCAACGGGGTGCCCCTGTTTTGCAGCGAACACGGTGCCAAAGATCACCACTGCGACTACTGCCGCGCCCACAATCACTAGGAGCACTCTGTTCAGGCGATCGGCAAACTTTACGCCCACAATGTTTACCGCAGTGGTGATTACGATGAAGCCGATTCCCCAGGCCCAGGAGGGCAAGAACGGGAATTGTGCTGATACGTACAACCCCATGATGAGCCAGGCCACCATTGGCAGGAACAGGTAGTCGAGCAGAATCACCCACCCAGCAAGAAAGCCGGTGTGTGAGCCGAGTGTGCCGCGAGCATAGGTGTAGATCGAACCTGAGCTTGGGTATGCTTTGGCAAGTTTTCCGTAGCTCATGGCGCTGAGGAGCATCGCAAGGGTTGCGACGAGGTAGGCCAGCACGGTCGCCCCGTTCGCGAGGGTAGCGATGACTCCGAAGGTGGCAATAACAATTGCTGGCGCCATATATGAGACACCGAAAATGATGAGCCCCGAAAGCGAAAGCTGTGGAACTAGTCGGGCTGTGCCCGGTGCGACTGAGCGTTGCTCGGCCGTGGCTTGTGCATTCATCGTGCTGGCCACCAATCTTGTGAGGTCCACAGCGACAGTTCGGCTTCCACTGCCGCGCCAATGCGGAAAACTGTTTCGTCATCGTACGGGCGCGCAACGATTTGCACGCCCGTTGGCACCCCGTTGGGGGCGCGACCCGAAGGCACTGAGAGCACGGGAACTCGGCCGGCAATGTTGAACGGGGTCGTCATCATCGCATCGAGCATGTGCTCGGTGTCGGTGCAGGGGTCGTCTGCCGCAAAACCGGTGTTGGCAAGTGTTGGGCAAACGAGTGCGTCATATTGCTCAAAGATTTGACCGAGTGGCAAGTAAAACTCGTGCTCGGCGATGAGGCCTTCGAGGTAGCTAAGTTTTGCGCTCGCGGTGCGCTCTGCAAAAGCTCGCGTGTACGGCATCAGCTGCGAGAGCCGATCAGGATCACCATCAACCAGTAGATCGACCGAAGCGCCCATGATTGCGTTGAAGTGGGCCATCAGAATGTTTGTGATTTGCTCGGGTGTCCACGGCAAGAGCACTTCGTCGACGATCGCGCCTGCCGCGCGCAGCGCATCGGCAAAGGCGAGAGTGTTCGCCACGATGGCTGGATCAGGATTGAATGCGCCCAGGTTGAGGCTGAGTGCGATTCGTGTGCCTGCGAGGTTTTCGGCTACCGGCGCAAGCACCGGGTTTTCGCGTAGCGACGCTGGATCGCCCGGCCACTGCCCCACTAATACGTTTTGCAGCGCAGCGACATCGGCGACTGTTCGCCCCATTGGGCCGTCTGCGCAGTAGCTATCCGAGTTGAACGGCGCGATGCCGGGTACTCGTGCATAGGGCGGCTTGTAACCGACTGTTCCGCAAAAAGCCGAGGGCATTCGAATTGAACCGGCGATATCTGATCCGGTTGCCAGCACTGTGGTTCCTGCCGCGAGTGCTGCTCCGGAGCCGCCGGAGGATCCACCGGGAGAAATCTCAAGGTTGTGCGGGTTTCTGGTGACTCCCCAGATCTTGCTGTGGGTCACTGCCGCTGCGCAGAATTCTGGTGTTGTGGTTCTCGCGTGGATCACCGCGCCTGCGGCGCGCACCCGTTCGACTACTGGGTGATCAAATTCGGCAACCTCGCCTTTGCACAGCAGGGAGCCGTCTTGTTGCAACAGTCCGCGCACTGGCTGTTCGTCTTTGAGTGCGAGCGGAATTCCTTCGAGTGGGCGTTGGGTTCCTTCGCGAAATCGTCGCTCTGATTCGCGGGCTGCACGGTAGGCGTCTTCTCGATGTTCTTCCGTGAAGGCGTTGATCTGTGACTCGGCTTCATCTGCGCGCGCAATGACTGCGTCGAGCAGTTCGACAGGTGAGAGTTCGCCACTCTTGAAGCGTGTTGTCGCTTCGGTGGCGCTGATGAATGGGCTGGTCATGTGCATCCCTTCTGGAAGGCACCATTGCCTTTCCGTACACTGTACGAGCAAGTACACTGCAAGAATGACTCCACGTCAAGACCCGAATTTGCAGACCTCGCGACAGAGCGTTGCCCTGTCGCGAGCAATCATCACCGATGCCGCAATTCGGTACATCGAAGAGCACAGCCTCGAGAAACTCTCCATGCGAAACCTTGCGACGAGCATCGGCTGTGGCACGATGAGCCTCTATTCGCACGTGAAAAATCGAGAAGACCTCAGCAACTCCATCGTGTCCGAATTGATCGCACGCAGCAGACTGCCCGAGGTGACAAGAAAGAGCTTTGATTCCTGGCAGAATCTTGCACGCGAACTTTGTGACGCCTACCGCGACCTCGCGTTCAGCTACCCGCGCTCACACGAACTCCTCGGCCTGGCTCCCTACGAGGAGGAGCCCGTGGTTACTCACATCAAGAGCCTGCTTGGTGCACTTGAGCGCACCGGCCTCACCCCCGACCAAGCCACAGAGGTTTTTGCGGCTCTCGACGCTTACCTCACCGGCTATTTCGCAGTGAGCGTGCGCTCGGCCATTGGGAACAGCCAGCCGGCGACCGAATTCGAGCGCGCACTGCAGCGGCTGCGAGCTCCCGAGAACTTCGAGCGCGGCCTAGAGGTGTTTATTCGCGGTTTCGAATTCGAACTCGGTGAGATTCGGCCAGCCTAGGCTGCTGCATTTACTCCTCCGTGAGCGGCCCCAACCATTCCCCCGGATCGGTGCTTGGCGCACCGCTTCGACCTACCACTTCGGCCGTCCGCATATCTTCCGCCACTTCGCGCGCACCGGAGTGCGGGCAAGCGCTAAGGTGAGCCTCGACAGCGTCAACATCGGCCTGTAGCTTGTCCTGGCTCAGCTTGCGGCCAGCCGAAACATCGATTGTGTCTATCCGAAACGCAATCACTCCACGCGCGAGCGAACGCAGATCGGCAACGCTCATGCTCGACGTCGACCACCCGGATCCCATGACTCCCGCTTCGTTGTGCTGCACGGTGCGTTCAAGCACCCCAGCAATATCGCTCTCCGGCAAACGACGATAGCGACCCCTCACATGCACAGCCGTGTAGTTCCAGGTGGGCACGTCTGGCTCTGCCTGATACACGCCGGGCGTGATGTACGAGTGCGCTCCGGAGAAAATCACAATAACTTCCGCGCCGTCCTGCAAGCTCGCGAGCCACTCGTTTCGAATCGCGCCGTGCCCTTCAAGAACCCGCACGCCATTTTCCTGAACAAATTGAAACGGCAGGTGCGCAGCCCCTAGACCGGTATGGCCCGCGCCAACGATCACTCCGAACGGGTGCGCCGCCACTAGGCCACTCACGAACTTGTCGTCGTGTTCTTGAAATTCCACCGGCTGATACATATTTTCCCCTTTCACCATCGGAAGGCACACGTACAGTGTACGGCAATGATTATCGTGCACTGTCTCGGCCCCGAGAGGGAGTTCTACCTTCGGCAAGAAATTCTCACCAGGAATATCCCACCGAGGGCAGATCACTCACGATGGGCCGGGTGATCTAACACCAAAGACCCACAAAAAGCCCAAAGCGACTCACAAACAAACAGCGCTAGCGGTACCTCAGCAAACCGCCAACCCTGCTGTCAATGAGCCGTCGTGTCTCATTTAGTTGACGCGAGGAAGCAGTTGCACGAGTACGGTCCTGCGCCCCAACACCAAGCAACACCGCGTCCATGACCAAAAGCGGCACCAGCACCTCCCCGGTCAGCCCGCTCGGTGAAGCCGCAAGATCAAGTATCACCGCCATACGATTGCGCACCTCGGGAGGCAAGCCTGAAGTCACCAACAACACGGGCACGCTCAGCCGCTCGGCGCAATCAAGAATGACTTCGATCTCACGAAACAATCGCCCTGGGCAAAAAATTACGACGCAATCGCCTTTGCGCAATTGCATCAGATCGTCGGCAATATCAAATCCCATGCCGCCAATCTGCCTCGTCACGAGGCCCAGCCTCGAAAGCTTTTTAGCGGCATACTCTGCAACCGTGCTTGATACACCGGTGCCAAAAGTAAACACACAATTGGCCTGCTCAAGATAGTTCACAAAATGATCAAGCGTTTCGGCCGGCACAGAAGTCAGCGTCGATTCAATCCGCTCAATCGCGTCCATGCTCACCTGAGCCAGCAGGTCACGTTCAGCTTCTTGCTGGGCTGCCTGCAAGCGCCACTCAAGGCGCGCAGCAGGGTGCGTCTTGGTGGTGACGGTGCGACCAATACTCTGCTTCAAATCACCAAGACCTGAGTAACCCAGCGACCTCGCAGTGCGCACAACCGTTGCATCACTGGTGCGAGCCTGCTTCGCAATTCTCTGGGCGCTTTGGTACAGCACATGCTCGGGGTTGTCCGCAATATATCGAGCGACTCTGGCCTCTGCCGGACTCAATTCTGCCTCGCGCGCGGCGATCCGCTCAGTCAAACTCACATCATCTGTGGCATCAAAGCCTGCCTGTGCATCAGTCATGAGTTCCTTCCGTGCCCCGGTAACGCGCAAGTGCGCGGCCGAAGAAATCAGTGACCGCCGGGACCATCTCATAAGCATTATGACCGACGCCTGGCACAATCGCCTGTTCACTCGCGATGCCATGCTCGGCAAAGTCAGCCATGAGCGCACGCATCTTTTGTTGCCGATTGCTGCTCTCATCGTTTACACCGGGCAGGTAAAACGGCGAACCCTGAGGTACCGAAATTTCCCAGGTCTCGGTATCAAGGCCACCGATCAGCATTTGCACTGCTACCTCACGCATGGCGTCGAGTTGGATCGCCCGGCCAAACACCTCTTCAAGGTTGCTGGTGCCTGTCGGCCACTCCCTCTGCTGATCGACAAGGGTGACAACACCCGGTGCACCAATCGAGATGGCGTGAAGCCGTTCGGGGTGAAGGTAGTAGAAGCGGTGGGTGAAGTGACCGCCACCAGAAAAACCTCCGAGCATGAAGCGATCAGTGTTGATTCGATACAGTTCGTTCACTTCTTCGATCATGCTAAGCAGCACCTCGTCGTAGCGCACTCCGTGAAAGTCAATGTATTTGTACCCGTCGAGTTCGCCCCGTTCACCAATCCCTACCGGAAACAGTGGCGCAAGCACCATGCAGCGGTGCTCATTTGCAAACGCGGTGAATAGGTCGCGATACGCGACTGGGTTGCGTTCTGTGCCGTGCACGAGCACAAGCAGATCGAGCACTTCGGTGCCGTCTTCCTCGTAGCCTTCAGGCACTGCGAGGCAGTAGGAAAAACGTTGGTCAAATTGGCTCGCGAAAAACGGGGTCTGCCCGAAGTGGTAGTAGCTGAGGGTGTGGCCGTGGCCGGGGGTGGTACGCATGTGTTGACTCCTGGGTCTGTGCTGGCGCTAAGGGAAGAGAGAGAAATGGAGCAGTTTTTGGCGGGTGTCCGCGCAAAGGTGCGACTAGAGCATTCGCATCGGCAATTCGGCGCCCTCGAATCCAACGGGGCGATACGGGTTCGAAGATGGTGGACCAGCACTCACCCAGAGCAGTGCTGCTTCTGGCTGCGCGATCACCCCGCACACGGTCATGTACTCGCCAAATTCATGGCTGTCGCCGGCTTCCACCGAGATTGCATTGAGCGGGTCGTGTCGATCGCGCATGACTTCCACGAGTCGTTCAAGTGACACCGGTGCGGTGCCAGGGCCAGCGAGTTCGGTCATTCGCTGATACCGAATCTCTGAGTTCATCAGGCGATCACCGTCAGATTTTTCAGCGTCTTGCAATTCGCTCGCAAGATAGTGATTCGAATGGAACAAACGCCCTTCAATAGGCTCAAGCCTCGTCATCCGGTCGGGAGTGTTTTCAAGGTCGATGGCCCTGCCGCCGCCCTGTAGCAACAAATTCCGCGATGATGCCCGCTCTAGATGCTCGACGACATCGATTGCCGCAGCGAGATTCGTTTGCTGCAACGCGAGCCTCGTAAAAAGGTAGCGAGGATAGCCGGTGCGCCAACCGTCGCAGGTGAGGAAGTTGGCAAAGGCAGACAACCCAAGTTCATTGATACCTATGTACGAGATCTGCCCGGCAGGCACCACCATCAAGATGGCAGGCACCCCAATCTGTCGGAACTCTGCAACGATCAACAAATCGCCATACATTGCTGGCAGATCAGCATTCTGTCCGGTGAGGGTGCCGCCATCGGTGGTGGCCGATGCCTCGAATGCAAAGGTGGTGCACTCATTCGAAGCCTCAAGATCGCCGATGAGGTCGGCATAAATCTCGGCCCGCAATTGCAATAGATAGGCTTCGCCGAGACTCAGTCCCGCCCCTCCGGCAAGCCCGATGAGTTCCTCATCGAAGTCTGGCGAGACCGCTCGAACGGCTTCGCGATATTCAAGCGAGCGTTCTGCTGCGAGCGCAGGTGAAATACCGGCAGCTTCAAATCGTTCCCGCAATCGGCCGATGTGCTCATGAATCAGTTCACGGCACGCGGTGCCGTACTGCTCACCAATTTCTCTTGGCGAGCCGGCAAAAGTGTGGCGCGGAAGTTGGTCGGTCATGAGTTCTCCTGAACGGTTAAAAGGTTGTGACAAGCTACTGAGACGGTCGCAGTGCCTGTGCTGCTTGGCATCAGCTCCGGTTGTTCGCTACTGCAGCGCTCGGTCGCGAAGGCGCACCGCGTGCGAAAACGACAGCCACTCGGCGGTGTCACTGGACTTGGGATTTCGCCAGCAAGCATGATTCGGTCGTGCACGGAATCAATATCCGGGTCCGGCACCGGTATCGCAGAGCGAAGCGCCCTGGTATAGGGGTGTTGTGGGCGCTGAATGACTTCTTCGGCAGGACCAATCTCAACGATCTGACCGAGATACATCACGGCAATTCGATCGCTGACGTGTCTCGCAACCGAAAGATCGTGTGTAATGAAGACGTAGCTCAGGCCGAGTTCACGCTGCAGATCTGTGAGCAAATTAATAATCTGCGCCTGTACAGAGACGTCAAGCGAGGCAATCGACTCGTCAAGCACCAAAAACTCTGGGTCACAGGCCAGGGCACGGGCGATTCCCACTCGCTGCCGTTGACCGCCAGAGAGTTCGAACGGGAGCCGATCAGCGAGCGCTGGTTGTAAACGCACCAGTTTCAGCAGTTCAGCTACCCGCCCGGCAATCTCACGATGTGGCAGGCTCCGGTGTACTTTCAGCGGCTCGGCAATGGAGGCACCAATGCTTACTCTGGGGTTGAGCGAGGTTTGCGGGTTTTGAAACACCAACTGGGCTCGTCTGCGCTCCGCTGGGCTCGGTTGGCGCATTGGATCGGCATCGCCGATTTGCACGACACCGCTGCTCGGCTCCTCGAGCCTCACGAGCATGCGGCCAAGTGTTGATTTTCCTGATCCGCTCTCACCAACTAGACCAAGTGTTTCTCCACGATGCACCTCTAGGCTGACGTCGGAAACCGCATGCACTTTCGCCACGGTTCGCCTCAGCAGCCCGCCCTTGATCGGGTACTCTTTTGCGGCATTGCTGACGCGCACAAGTACCTCGTTGTGTTGAATACTCATGACGGCTCCTGTGCTACTGACTCGGAGGAAACCAACCCGCGAAGCGGATGCACGCAGGCTGTCTGATGGGCGGGGCCTATGCTCACGATTGGTGGCAGGGCTTCTCTGCACCGTCGCGATGCCATTGGGCAGCGGTCTGCAAACTGGCAGAGCGGCTCTGACACGGTCACGGTCGGCAAACCGCCGGGAATCGGTTCGAGTCGCATGCTTGGTCGATCAATTCTGGGGAGCGACGCGATCAGGCCCGCGGTATAGTGGTGAGCCGGGCGCAGTAAGACCTCGCGAACCGGGCCTTCTTCCACCAGACGTCCCGCATACATCACGGCGATCCGGTCAACGAGCCGGGCGATCACGCTCAGGTCGTGTGTAATCCAGATCACGGCCATGTTGAGTTCTTTGCGGAGCCCCATCACGAGGTCAACAATCTGCGCCTGTACCGTCACGTCGAGCGCCGTTGTCGGCTCGTCGGCGATCAGCAACTCTGGGTCACCAACCAAGGCAAGCGCAATCATGATTCGCTGCAATTGACCACCCGAGAACTGGTGCGGGTACGAACTCAGCCGCTCACTCGGATTGGAGATTCCTACCCGTTCGAGCATGTGTACCGTGCGGGCCTCGATGGTTTGTCGATTGCGCTCACCATGCGCGCGCAATACCAATCGAAACTGGCGGCCGATGGTGAGCGTTGGATTCAACGCTGTCATTGCATCTTGATAGATCATCGCGATTCGGTCGCCCCGGATGCGTTGACTGCCCGCGTCATTTCCAAGCAATTCGATGCCGTCGAAAGTAGCTGATCCGCCGAGCTGCACCCCGTTTTTGGGGAGCAGGCCCATCAAAGCGAGCGACGAAACTGATTTCCCCGATCCGCTCTCGCCAACAATTGCGAGTGCCTCTCCACGAGCGAGGCTGAATGAAACGCTGTCGACAGCGATGAGCGGTCGGTCTTCTGCGTGAAACTCGACGCCGAGTTCGCGCACGTTCAGCAAGGGAGTTGCCATTAGCTTCTCCTCCTTCGAGGGTCGAGGGCATCTGAGAGGCCGTCACCGACGTAGTTCACTGCGAGAGCGACCAAAAAGATCATGAGTCCAGGGAAGAACCCACGCCACCAGTGGCCCTGTGTGAGCACCGATTTCACTGATTGGTGGAGCAGTGCACCCCAGGTTGATTCGGGCGGCTGGAACCCCATGCCCAGAAACGAGAGCGCCGATTCCGCCAGAATCGCCGCTGCAATACCGAGAGTTGCGGTGACCACAATGGGGGTGATCGCACCGGGCAGCACGTGCACCGTCGCGAGTCTCAAATCGCGTGCGCCAAGGCCGCGTGCTGCCGTAACAAACTCTTGCTGTTTTTCAGCCAGGCATGCTGCTCTGACCAAGCGGGCGGTGTTCATCCAGCTAAACAAAGCGATCGAAATCACAATCGGCCAGAAATGCGGCCCTACCAGGGTGACCAGCAAGATCACCACGAAGAGGGCGGGAAGCGAATAGAACACGTCCACGATTCTCATCAGAATGTTGTCTACGACTCCACCGCAGTATCCGGCGATGGCGCCGACGGTGACTCCGAGCAGCAACGAGGAAAGTACTGCTGCGACGGCCACCGAAAGGGTGAGGCGTCCGCCTGTCAGAATCCGTGAAAGCTGATCACGGCCGAGCTCGTCCGTGCCCATCCAGTGCAGCAGTGACGGGGCCTGGTTTTTCGCCGTAAGATCCACCGTTTCTGGCGGGAACGGGGTGAGTAGCGGACCGATCACAACCGCAGCCACAATCACTAGCAGCGTGATTGCTCCGGCGACTGCGAGCCGGTGCCGCATGAAGCGCCGCAGGAATCCTGCGGGTCGAGAAGTGCGCGGCCGGATACGCGCAACGGCTGCGCCGACGGCGCCTGTTGTCGGGCTAGGCATAGCTGATCCTCGGGTCAAGTCGCGCATACACAAGATCGGCGACGATGTTGGCAATCACGACAAGCAGGGCGGCGATCATGAGGAGGCCGAGTAGCACCGGGTAGTCCCGCTCATTGGCCGATTCGATGAACAAGCGCCCCATCCCTGGGAGGCCAAAAATGGTTTCGGTGATTACCGCGCCGAGGAAGATTTCTGGAATGCTCAGCAGCACCACTGTGGTCACCGGAATCGCCGCGTTTTTCATCGCGTGTCCAATGATCACCGTGCGCTCTCCCAGGCCAGAACCGCGAGCAGTGCGGATGTAGTCTTGCGCGAGCACGTCAAGCATCGCCGAGCGCACATAGCGGGTGAGGGTGGCAACAGAAACGAGGCTGAGCACCATCACCGGCAAGATCAGGTGTTCTAGGCGATCAATGAACCCTGCGAACCCGGTCGGGTTCGCCCGAAGATCTTGAAGGCCGGAAGCGGGCAACCAGCCGAGCTGAAACGAGAAAACGTAGACCAGCATCAGCGCAAACCAGAAGCTCGGGGTGGCTAGGCCGATAAACGAGAAACCTGTGGTGGTGTAGTCGAACACTGATTGCCGGTGTACCGCTGCAACCGCACCTATGACAAGTGAGAGCACTGTCGAGAACAGAAACGCGAGGCCAGATACCGTGAGCGTCACGCTGACCCGCTGACCGATGACGTCGAGCACGGGTTGACCAGTCTTGAACGAAGTGCCCCAGTCTCCCGTCAGAACTCCCCCAGCCCATCGCAGGTACTGCACAGGCATTGGGTCGTTGAGACCGTATTGTTCACGTATCTTTTCCATTTGCGCAGCGGCCGCCGGGTTGGAACCACCCTCGCCAAGCGAGAGTGGTCCACCCGGTGTCATCTGCAACAGCGCGAACACAATAATGCTGATCGCGAGTAGCAGCGGCAACGCTTGCAGAAGTCTGCGAGCGAGATAACTAGCCATTATTGGCTCCCGCGACCTCCCAGTGTGCAACGCTCTCGGGAGTCCAAGCGCTGTACCAAGAGTCGGTTGAAACACCGGTAATTCGCGAGTTCCAGGCCATACCGTTGATCCCCGCGTACAGCGGAAGCGCCACCCTGTCTTCGGTAAAGACGGTATTGATCTGGCCGAGCAGTTCGTTGCGGGCTGCCGGGTCCATTTCTTGCGCGGCTGCTTGTGCGAGCGCATCGTATTCTGGGTTGCTCCACCACGATGCTGAAATGCCTGCTGGGTTACTCTCGCTTGGAATTGAGGCAGTGGTGAATTGTGAAATCCAGGTCGCGGGATCGGGCAGGTAGCCGTCGCGAGTCATCGACATGTCGAAGTTTCCGCTCGCCAGCAGACCACCCTGCTCGCGTGAATCGAAGAGTCGGTTTGATGGCACGTTTTCGATCTTGATTTCAATACCGATGTCGGCCATGTTTTGCTGAATGAGCTGCTGGTAAAGCTCACGTACCTGATCCCCCGCGATTGTCTGGAACTTCAGGCTTGCGCGGACGCCATCCTTTTCGCGAATACCGTCTGCACCCGGTGTCCAACCTGCTGCATCGAGGGCTTTTTCGGCGGCTTTTGGATCGTAGGCTGCGGGTTGTGACTCTACCGAGCCAACGCCTGCGTAGAGGAAACTGCCGGTGAGCGAACCGAAGCCACCGAGCACATCGTCGATGATTGCTTGCCGATCAATACCGCGGTCGATGGCCTCACGAATTGCGGGGTCGCCGAGCACTGGGTGTGGTTTCGAAAGATCTCCGTTGTCGCTGTGATTGAGCCAGAGCCATTCGACGTACCAGGGCTTGTCACTGATACTTGTCACGATGGGAGCACCGTCAGCTTCTTGTTTTGTCAGATTTTCAAAGTCTGCTCCGGTGAAAAAGAACACAGAATCGTATTCTCCACCGGCGAATGCTGTCATCGTGGATTCACGATCGGGTGTGATTTTGATCGTTACGCCGTCGAGTTTTGGGAGTTCTGGATCGACCCAGTAGTTGTCGTTTCGGCTGAGCGTTATGGCGTCGCCGGCTTTCCAGTCTTCGAGCACGAATGGTCCGGTGCCAAGCGGCAGGCGCACCTGAGGGTTGCTCTGTTCAATCTGCGCTGAATCAAATTTGTGCTTGGGAAGCACTACTTGGAACAGGTTCAAGAATGAGGGAACCGGTTGGCTGAACGTCACCTCAAGTGTTTTGGAGTCAATCACCTTGGTCGAGGAAATTGCAGCGTATTCGGGGTCGGCAATAATCACCGAAGTTGGGTCTTGAATGGCTTCAACGGTGAAGGCGAGGTCTTCAGCGGTGAATGGTTCGCCGTCAGACCAGGCCGCGTTTTCTTTGATGGTGAAGGTGACGACTGTACCGCCTTCGGTGATCTGTCCGTTTTCAAGGGTGGGGATGCTGTCGGCGAGCCACGGGGTGTACTCACCGGCATCGGAAATGAGAAACATCGGTTCTTGCACGAATGCACGAATCAGCTCTGATCCGCTTTGCGCGGAGAAGAGGTGGTTCAGCACGCCCGGTTCCTGTACCAAAGCGATCAGGGCGCGGTCGCCGCCTGCGGTTGAGTCGCCGTTTGAGTTGCCTGGCGAGCATGCGACGAGGCCGATTCCGAGTGTTGCAGCTGCGATGGCTGCTGCGGCGCGTAGGCCGCGGCTACGTCGTGGGGTCAGTGAATTGCGTCTGGAGTTCATCGTTGAATCCTTGCTTCAAAGCTTGGCCGTACACGTGTACGGTTGTAGTTGATACTACATAATCAACATTTGTCGCACAAGCACTACATTTCGATGTTTATCCAAAACGACAAGAGGCGGCAGCTCAATACAACTACCGCCTCACACAACAGAGCGCGTTGGATCGCCCGGCGCTACTCGACCGAGAGTTCCAACTCGCTACGAACATCCGGATCGCTCAGATCAACCTCGCGCGCCATTGCGTCTTCAAACGCTCGCATCAATCCAGCGTCGCGCGCGGTGCTATCTTTGCCCCTTTTCCAGTAGGCGGCAGCGAATAGATGATCCCGGCTGCACCCAGCAGCTACCCACTGCCGACGCAGCATCGCAACGGTCGCCGCTTCGGCAGCGAACCACGCCTGCGTCCCGGCCCAAGCTTGGGGGCCCTCTCCGCCAGACAGCGAAGCAACCTCACGAGTGATCCGTTCCGGCGTCCACGCTTCTTCCCCGGTAAACAGCGAAAGCTCTAAGCCCGGGTGTTCAATGAGGAGCGCGGCGGCGTCCTCCTCGCTCGGCGCGTGCAGAAACGCGCGAATCCTGTGCTGCTGAGGAATCTCACGCAGCAAGCTTGCGGCCGCTGGCAAGGCACTGGCATCAGCCACGATCAGGTGCGAGTCGATCCGCTCGCCAATCGAAAAATCACGGCGCACAGCATGCAGTTGAAGCTCATCACCAAGAGACAATGAGGTTAACCAGGGAGCAACGATTCCGCCCTCGTGCCGCAAGACATCGAAGGAAAGCGAGGCCGGAGTTGGCCGGCCAGTGACGCTCATTGCGCGGCGTTCAAGGGCACCGTCCCGCCCGGCGAGACAGATCTTGATGCCGTCGGCAGGCAAGGTGGGCGAATAGCCAAGAAGCTCCTGCGCCGAAACCGTCACTCTCGTGTAGTTTGGCGCGATCCGCTCAATGCCCGTCACCACCGAAACACACGAAATGGGTGCGGCAGCGCTTAACTCACGAATTAGCGAGCGAATCGTATTCACTTCTCGGCCCCCACCAGTTGAATTGTGCGCTCTGGCTGCCACACAGATGGATCACGATGAGTCACGACGATCACCGTGGCGTCTAGCTGCCCGACGGTCTCTGCGATGCGCTTTTCTGTCGCTTCGTCGAGAGCCGCAGTCGCCTCATCCAGCAACAACACGGGTGCATTCTTCAGCAACGCTCGAGCAATGGCCACACGCTGCCGCTCACCACCCGATAGCGCCTGGCCGTGCGTGCCGACATCCTGGTGAATGCCTTTGCCATCTCTAGAGAGCAGCCCGCCCAATTGTGCACTCGTCAGCGCACCAATCACCTCAGCATCACTCGCCTCTGGTTTGCCAATTCGCACGTTTTCAGCGAGCGTGCCACTAAACACCACTGGGTGCTGTGACACGTAGGCAACGCGAGAGCAAAGCTCGGACTCAGTGATTTCGCTGAGCTCAACTCCGCCAAGCAACACCCGCCCAGCGTCTGGGTCATCAAACCTCATAAACAAGCCGCAAAGCGTACTTTTGCCCGACCCACTCGGGCCCGCAATGTGCACGGTTGACCCGGCCGGCACGGTGGCATCAAGGCCGCGAATCACTGGACCGTGAGTCACTGATTGCAAGCTCAGCTCAAGTCCATCCGGTGTGCGTGCCCGGTCGGCCACAGGCTGCACAAGCGCGGGCGCACCAACCACTTCTCGATAGGCAAGTGTGTGAGCCCGCAAGGTGTTGAGCGAAATGCCGATCAGAGCCAACTCATCAAGCGGCGCGCTCGCCCGCGCGGCGAGCACAATCAACGCCAGAGCCGCAGCGGGCTGCGAAAAGCCATCGCCCCAAACGAGCATGCAGAGCACCCCAGCAAGCGGCAACACACTCGCGAGCGCCGAAACTGCCGTAGCGGGTGCAGCAGCGTAGTTGCTTCGTTTCATTGCAGACTCTTGCTTCTGCCAGGCTTCGGAGGCACGGTCAAGTGCTCGTTCCGAACCCGCAGCGGTGCGCAGTAGTTCAAGCTGGTCAACCAACTCAAGTGTCGCCGCGTCGGCGCCCTGTTCGAGCTCATGCCTCACCTGATCGGCGCGCGCCAGACTGCGTTGCGCGATCACCTGCATGCCAAGCGCGACAATGAGCAGCACAAGGGTGAGTAGTGCAGCCGCCACCCCGCTCACTATCGCGATGCTCAGCACCAGAAGCAGAGGCACTAACGGGGCAAGGATCAGAGTTTGCAATTGGTGTGCAGGCACCCCCATCAGGACCGGCACCGACCTGCCGGCAGCCGTACTCACGAGCGACCGGTGATCCTCCGTAAACCAGGCGAGTTTCGCTCGCGAAAGCGATGCTCCCATCGATTGATACAGGTCACCAGCAAGCCGGGCGCCAGCAAGGTACCCCGCTCTCGAGACAGCAATGGTTGCGACCACAGCAATCGAGGCCGAAAGCAGCACCGAGATAACTCCTGCTCCGTCTCGAATGGCAAGTGCGAGCGATGTGTAGGCGGCGACTTCAAGCACTGCAACAACGACCCAACCGAGGGCGATACCTCGCAATCTCGCGCGAGCGCTTCCCGGAAACAGCTTCGTAAGACTCGGCCCGCTTCCGGGCTTTGTCCCTGAAGAGGTCGAGTCTGAGCTATTCAAGTCCGAATGGTTCGAACTTGAGTGATTCGATCCTGAGGGCTTTTTTACGTCAAGCTTGTTCACCGCAAGCTCCCTTCCTGCGCTGGCTCTACCGAGAGCAGTTGATCAGCTTGCTGCGCGAGTTCAGAATCATGAGTAACCACAACAACCGTGCAGCTCTTGTCACGCGCCAGCATCCGAAACTCTGCCCAAATTTGCGCCGAAAGTTCGGAGTTGAGCGCGCTGCTTGGTTCATCAAGCAACAGCACCCTCGCCGAAGAAAGAAACGCTCGGGCGAGCGATAGGCGCTGCCGCTCGCCTCCCGAAAAGACGCTCGCATCATCATCAAGCTGCACGTTGAGTCGCGCTCGCCGCAGCGCCTCCGCGCAAGCTTCGTCATCGGCTTCCGGGTCGATGAGCAAAAGGTTTTCGCGCACGGTGGCACTCAGAACGGCAAGCCCTTGCGGCACATACAAGATGGCGCGTTCACGGGCAGATTCACTCAGGTCAGAGAGTTCTTGCGTTTGCCCGTTGGGGCTGGCCAGACGGACGCTCCCTCGTGTTGCGCCTTGGTATCCCGCGAGCACTCGCAACACGGTGCTTTTTCCGGCTCCACTGGGACCGGTGATCGCGGTGAGTGTGCCAGGCTTGGCCACCAGGTCAAAGGGCTCAAAAATCTCGCGGGTCTCGGTGTTCTCGATACGATGCTGCTCGGCAGACGGTTCCGCTGTGTTTGCCCGCACGGTAAGCCCCTGCACGCTGAGTCCCAGCGGTCCTGCCTGCAGCTCAGCACTGCCGATGGCCAGTTGGGGTTCGGCCAGCAGCTCACCAATTCGAGCCGCTGCTCCTCGTCCGGCCGCGACGAAGTCGAGGCCATGGCCTAGGCGCAGCGCAGGTGTCACGAGCGCGAGGCTCAGGAGCAGCATTGCCGCGAGTGTTGCGGTGTCTTGCTGCACTCCGACGGTGTAAGCAATGGCATAGCTTGCCACGGCTTGCAGCAGGGCGACGGCAATTGCGGCTGGGGTTGCCACTCGTTTCACCCAGGCCACCATGTCGGTGGTGAAGTCTGTACTCGCGCGTTGGTATTTTTCAAGGGCTCCGCGTTCGGCACCAAAACTGCGGAACACGTGAATTCCTCGGGCGTAGTCGTCAACAGCGGTGGTGATTTCGGTCATCACTCGCGCGCGTTCTGCGCCGTGTGCCGCGGAGAGTTTTGGCAGCACAATCAAATACGCGATTGCGGCGAGCGTTCCTGGGATGAGGGCCAGCAATGCCATTGGCCCTGCCATGGTGAGCAGCGCGATTGTGGCGCACAGTGGCAGCACGATCATGGTTGCAATTTCTGCCGGCAGGTGCGCAATCATATGGTGCAGGGCGGCAATGTCGTCTGACACGAGTCGCCGCAAGCGGTCGGCCGAGTAGTTGCTGAGGCGATCCGCTGGTAGGCGAAGTAGGTGTTTTGCTACTTCGCGTCTCAGTCGCGCTTCGAATCGTCCTTCGGCAGCATGGGCGAGCCATGACGAGAATGCCGACGCGATGGCTGCCACGAGCCAAGTCGCGAGTACTGCCGTGACCAGCCGCGATTCGCCCCCGGCGATCAGCCGTATTGTGCCGATGGTCGCGGCGAGCCCGGCTATTCCGGCGAGTATTGCTGCCAGCACGGCAGCGCTCAGCGCGAGCACTGAGGGTTTCAGTGACGGGCGAACACCAGGGTGAAGAAAATATTTCGAACTTGCCACATCCAGAAGTATACGCATATAGTTAGGCGAACCTAACCTTCATAGGATGTCATGACAAAAATAGATGCCGATCGAATCCTCAACGAGGCAATGTCGATCATTGAGCTACAGGGCGAGCAAGGCCTAGCTATGCGCGGCCTCGCAAACCGGCTCGATGTCACGCCGATGGCGCTCTACCGCTACTACGCCGATCGAGACGCGCTGCTGGTTGCAATCGTCGCCAAAGTGAGCGAACAGATTGAGTTTCCAGAACCAGTCGGCGGGCTGGTCGACCGCTCAGTAAAGCTCGCGCTCTGCCTGCACGATTTCCTGCTGCAACACCCGTGGATGATCAGGCTGATCGCAAACGGTCGCCTCGCGAGTCCCGCCGGTTTGCAGTTTCCCGAGGGGTTTTTAAACTGCGCCAGCGAAGCCGGTCTCGATGACGAAGCAGCCTTCGTTTTTTACCGCACCATATTCGCCGCGATTCTTGGCCAGGCAACAATCAGTCAGGCAAAGGCACTACGCGGCGCTGGATCGATTCCAGCGCATGCGGTCGCCCACGCACCGACAAAAGTGGCAGCTCTCGCTCCTCGGTGGCAAGCCCTCGACCACGCAGCCGGACCCGAGCAAATCTTCCGTGCAATCGCGCTAACCCTCGTCACTTAAGCCCTCGTTACCCGCCGCAGCGACGGTGCCGCAGTGACGGTGCCGCACCAAAGAAGCCGCGGCCAACGCGCCGCAACCAACGCGAAGCGATCAAAGCGAAGCGATCAAAGAGCCACAGCCTAGGCGCAGCCATGCCTTTTCCCCACAAATCCAATTCGAAAGCACAGTTATGTCCCGTATTTTCTCCCGCGCCGCAACGGCAACTCTCGTCTCAGCAGCGCTCCTGCTGACCGGCTGCAGTTCGACGCAATCTGACAGCACCTCCGCGACAGCGAAGCAAGAGGCTGGCTTCCCCGTGACCATGCACAACGCATACGGTGACGCCACCATCGAAGCAAAACCCGAGCGAGTCGCGGCGCTCGGATACGCAGATGTGGCCCTCGCTTCGGCGATGGGTGCCACCATCGTCGCGGCACCGGAATCTTTCACGAGCATTGCTGGCGCTGGCGATGAAAAGAATCTTCCCTATATCGACCAACTGCCCGCAGACACCACCTGGGTAAACCCAATGGCAGTAAACGTTGAGCAGCTTGCGGCTTCAAAACCCGACCTGATTCTTGCCACTGCAGCGTTCACCCTTGATGAAGCGCTCTATGCCCAGCTCAGCGATATCGCACCGGTAGTGAGCTACGAAGAAGCTTTGTACAGTGCGACCAGCGAAGAGTCAGCATTGCGTATCGGCGAAGCGCTCGGTGAGACCGAAGCCGCCGAGCGCCTGATCGATGAGGCTGAGCAAGCAATTGGCGACCTGAAAACAGAGTTGCCAAATCTTGACGGCGGCACCTTCCTCTACGGGCAGGCACGCGATGGCGTAGTTGTGATGCTCGTTGATGAGGCCAACGTCACTGCCCAGTTCATGCAAAAGCTTGGTCTCGTTGCGTTGCCAGCGGTGAGCAATCTTGGTGGGCAGGGTTCGGTTCCCGGATCAATCGACGTGAGCGTCGAACAAGCCCCGCTCTTCAACGAAGCTGGTGTGCTGTTTATGACATTCCAGTCAGATGCGCTCAAGGACAAATTTGAGAACGACCCGATCGTCTCAAAGCAGCCCATCATGTCGGAACGCTACGTTCCAGTCGGCCTCGAAGCCGCTACCGCCCTGCAGGATCCAAACGTCGCTTCGGTGCCTTGGCTGCTTGAGCAGTTGCGTCCGGGCCTCGAACTCATTCCAGCGAAGTGACCGACACGCTCCGAGCGGCGCGGCAGATCACCGCGCAGCAACCACGCGCTGCCCGCCTGCTCGGAGCGCTACTCGCTGGCGCGATCCTCGTCGCCATTCTCTTCGGCATGAGCCTTTTGGTGGGTTCGAGGCCGATCACTCTGAGCGAGCTCAAAGATCTGTTCGGCGGTGCCGGTAGCGGCGAGGTTCACACGCTGCTTTGGGAGGTGCGACTCCCCCGGACCGTAGCCGCCACTCTTGTGGGCGTAGCGCTCGCTTGGGCTGGCACGCTTATGCAGTCAATGACCCGCAATCCGCTCGCCGATCCGGGGCTTTTGGGAGTGAGCTCAGGCGCCGCCTTCGCCGTGGTTATCGGCATGAGCTGGCTCGGTTTGCACTCGGCCACAAGTATTGCGTGGGCCGCGGTTTTTGGCGCAGCCATCGTGACCGCGCTCGTGCTGGTAATCGGGCTACGTGGCTCGACCGGCGATGGCACCAAGCTGATTCTCGCTGGTGTCGCGTTCAGCATGACGGTTTCGGGGGTGCAATCAGCGATTATTCTGCTCAATCCTCGAGCCCTCGATGCGATGCGTTCCTGGTCTGCGGGTTCGCTTGCCAGCCCCAATTCTGCTGTGCTGCAGCAAAGCATCCCGGTTCTGCTCGTCGGTGCAGTGTGCACCCTCGCTCTGATCCGCCCGCTCAATACGCTCTCGCTTGGCGACGAGCTAGCTCGGTCGCTGGGTTCGAACCCGCTGCGCACCCGGGTGCTCACGAGCGTCGCTGCGGCCTGTTTGGTTGGCGCAGCCACCGCGATTGCTGGGCCAATCGGCTTTGTCGGCTTGATGGTGCCGCATATTGTGCGACCGTTCACCGGGCCCGCGATCGGCCGCGTGCTTGCGGCATCGACACTGGCGGGTGCGGCGCTGGTACTGATCGCCGACATCCTCGCGCGTATCGTAATCTGGCCCGGCGAGTTGCCGGTTGGCGTGGTCTGCGCGGCCATCGGTGCGCCGGTGATTTTTCTCGCGATCAGAAGGAAAAGATGACTCTCACGCTGACCAGGAAACCACGTTTTTCTTCGCGTTGGATCGCAGCCTCCGCGCTGCTCATCGCAGTGCTGCTGGCGGCGCTCGTCTCTGGCGATCTTTTGCTCAGTCCATTTGAAGTCTGGCAGGCGTTGACCGGGCAAGCAGCAACATTCACCGAAACCGTTGTGCTGTCTTGGCGTCTTCCTCGCGCTATTGCCGCTCTAGTTTTCGGCGCAGCACTCGGCGCGGCCGGAGCGATTTTCCAATCGCTCACTCGTAATCCGCTCGGCAGTCCCGACATTATTGGTTTTAACACCGGCGCCTACACCGGTGTGCTTATTGCGATGTTGGTGGTGCCAAGTCTCAGCTTTGCAGGCACCGCATTCGCTGCGCTCCTTGGCGGGCTTGGCGCGGCAGCCGTGGTGATGCTTGGCAGCGCCCGACATGGCCTTGGCGGCGGTACCTTTGTGCTCACCGGTATTGCGGTGAGTGCTTTGCTTGGCTCGTTGAACACCTGGCTGATGTATAAGACAGATCTTGGCACCGCAACGACCGCTTCTGTTTGGGCAGCGGGTTCACTCGACAACACCCGCTGGCCGCACCTTGCTCCGGCACTGATCGCGCTCTTGTTCGCAGCGGTTCTCACCGCACTCGTCGCACCGAAACTGCAGTTGTTGGCGCTTGGCGACGATATGGCGAAAGCGCTCGGAGTGCGAGTTGGCCTCACGCGCCTCGCCCTGATCGCGTGCGCTGTTACGCTCACGGCGGTGACCACGGCAGCGGCCGGGCCGATCCTTTTTGTCGCACTTGCGGCCCCGCATCTCGCACGGGTCACGCTTCCCCGTGCTCAGCCCACGCTCGCGGCGGCCGCAAGCGGTGCGCTGCTTCTTGGTGTTGCTGATTGGGTGGCGGCGCACGCCTTCGCTCCCGTGCAGATTCCTGTCGGCGCGGTCACTGTGAGCCTCGGCGGCGCCTATCTCACCCTCACCATCCTGTTGCGCAAAAGATAGCCTCGCGTTGGAGTTTGCGCGCTGTCGCTGGCGGGCCGCCAGTCTTGAAACCCAGCGAGAGTGCTGCCCGACGGAAGACACCCGCAGTGGGTTCTTGCCGAAGGCAGCACTCTCGGTTGTTGACCAGTGACTACTGCTGTTCAGCCAGGATGAAATCAGATGCGCGATCGCCAACCATAATCGACGGCGCATTGGTGTTTGCACTCGGAACAGACGGCATGACCGAAGCGTCTGCCACCCGAAGACCGGCGACACCGCGCACCCGCAACTGTGGATCGACGACTGCCATTTCGTCCTCACCCATCCGGCAAGTTCCTACCTGATGGTGGTAGGTGCCGACGGTATTGCGGGCGAATTCACGCAGATCATCGCGGCTCTGTGCAGCCGCACCCGGCGCAAACTCGTTTGGAGCAAACGACGCGAAGGCATCTTGTGCACCGACGTTCCGCACGAGTTCAATGGCATCGACCATGGCCTCAAGGTCTCGCTCATCGGCGAAGATATTCGGGTCGACGAGTGGAGCCACGGCGGGGTCTGCCGAGGCGAGGCGAATGGTGCCGCGTGAATATGGTCGAACCGTGCCAGCCAGAATGGTGTAGCCGTTTTCTGGCACTGCGCCACCATCAGTTGGGTATGGCATGTGCACAAATAGCGGCTGCAAATCGGGTGCTGGCCCCTCCCACGCAGACGAGCGCGCGTAGAGCTGTGCTTCAAGCAGGTTCCAGCGACCTGCTGGAACTGCGTCTTCAGTTTCATACAGCACGCTCACGAGCAAGTGATCGTGTAGATTTTCGCCAACGCCTGGCAGGTCTGCGATGGTTTCGATTCCAAGCTCCTGCAAGTGCTCCCTCGGGCCGATCCCCGAGCGCAGCAGAATCGCTGGGCTGCCGATTGCACCGGCGCACACGATAACTTCGCGTTCTGCCGAAGCGGTTCGAGTCTCACCGTTGACGGAGTATTCGACTCCAATAGCGCGACCGTTTTCAATCACCACTTTGTTGACCACAGCATTGGTTGTCACGGTGAGCAACGGATTGTCGATGATGGGCGCTACAAAACTTTGCCAGGCGCTCGCTCGCTTGCCGTTTTTGGTGGTCGTGTGGTTGAAGCCAACGCCGTCGAGCCGTTCTCGGTTAAAGTCTCCCGTCTCTGGGATACCTGCCTGCACTGCCGCATCAACGAAGGCTTGCGCGAGGGGGTTGCGTGATTCCTTTGGAATTCGTTCAACGTGCAGTGGCCCGCCCGCACCGTGGAAATCGTCGGCACCGTCTTCGTGATCCTCGGCCCGCTGAAAGATGGGAAACACTTCGTCCCAGCCCCAGCCGGTCGCGCCGGATGCAGCCCAATCGTTGTAGTCGCTCTTGTCGCCACGCATGTAGATCATGCCGTTGGTTGAGCTTGATCCACCGAGAACTTTTCCTCGTGGCCAGTAGATCACGCGATCGCCAAGGTGCTTCTGTGGCACGGTCATTACCGCCCAGTCGTTTTCGGACATCAGCAGTGCGGGCCAGCCCTGTGGTGAGTGAACGTTGGGGTTTGTGTCGACGCTGCCGCCCTCGATGACGTGCACGGTGTGTCCGGCGTCAACCAGTCGGCGTGCGAGTGCGCTTCCGCCCGATCCGGCTCCAACAATTACAAAATCGTTCGATTCTTTAGCCACAGCAGTTCCTCCCTGAACCTAATGACACCAAGAACCAGCTCTGTTCTTGGCACACTCTGAGTATTTCGAGAGAGCTCGGGTGGCGCATTGATCCGGGTGCAGAACACTTGCCTAAAAACGCATGGAGACTGCAAGTGCTGCACGTTCAGCGGTGACGTGTGATTCGCTCGGCAAGCAAGATCGCTTGTTCTGCCATCTCGCTACAATCAGCAGACAATCTCGAGGGCGTTGGTTCACCGTTCCCCGAGCTCTCTCGATCAAGTTCGGTTGCATGCTGCCTCATGTCGTTTGAAAAGTGTTCGAGAGCTAAGCACATCACTACGTAGTCTTGCTCGCTGCTGAGGTCGATCTGATAGTGAAAACCCAAGTCAGTCACCTAGCGGGAAGTCTGTTGAAGACACGGTTCAGTTGATCGGTAGAAATGCGGGTGTTGACGAAGAGCCCCCTCGCCAACACCCGCCTATTCACTTACTTGAGCGAGCTCGCCCGCTTGCGTTTGCGCACAATCAAGCCCGCACCAAGGCCGAGCAGGAGCAGAGCGGTAATTGCAGCTCCGGTCATCGCCGTTCCACCCGTTAGGGCGAGTGTCGGAGGTTTAGGTACGGGATGTTCGGTGCATAGCTTGCTGTCTGGAACGCACACTGGCGGTTCGCCAGTGACGGTGACCACGTTGCCAAGGTCATGATTTCCTTGTTTCGCGTAGTCCTTGACCTGCACCGTATAGGTCACGGTAACGGTCTTGCCTGACGCGACGGCACCAACGACACGAATTTTCGTGTTCGAAGTGGTCACGGTAACGTCCGGGTCAGAGGAAACCGCGGTTCCAATGAGGTCAGCATCATCGAGCACATCCGACATATCGTCGGTGTAGTCGATGCCTACTGGTGCCGCGTCAGGGTTTTTTGATCGGTTTACAAAGGTCAAGCTATAACTCACCTTCTGCCCTGGCTTCACTTCTGAACCGCTGGCAGGATTGCTTGTTTTTTCGACCTTCACGTCTGAGACGTGATTGACGGTGCACTTCGGATCTTCTTCCGGAGTGATCTCGCATTCTTGAGGCGGTTCTGTTCCGTGATCAACCACAAAGTTGGCAATTCTGTCGTCACCGCGCTCACCGTCGGCCTTGACTTTCACCTGGTAAGTGACGGTTTCGATCTGGCCCGGCTGGAGGACCCCGCTGATGGTAAAACGGCTGTCGACAACGTCAGTAACCGATATGTCTGCGCTCGATGCAACCGGTGCAGCCACAAGGTCAGCATCGTCGAGTACATCACTCAGCACATCGTCTTTCAGAAATTCCAGAGCCGCCTCTCCAACGTTTGCGAATCTTAGGGTGTAGGTGGCAGTTTCGCCTGCGCGAAGGGTTGATCCGTGCGCCGGATCGACTGACTTACCGTACTCCAGCTCACCAACGTTGTGCACCGTTTCGCACCCTGCTGGAGTATTACAGAGCACAACATTGCGCAACACGTTATCGCCGCGCTCACCGTCGGGTTTCACTTTCACCGTATAGGTCACGGTGGCGGTTTCGCCCGCTTCGAGCAGACCAGTCACGAGAATTTCACCGCTTGTACCAGAGCTGGCTCGCACGTCGGGTGAACTTGAAACAGCTGTCACGATAAGTTCGGCGTCATCAAGCACACTGCTCAAATTATCGATCGACGGCTTCCCATCAACGAGGATCTCACCGCGCGCCTTTCCGGTGTTTGTGTAAGTGAGCGTGTAGGTAATCTCCTGGCCCGCCATAACGTCAGATCCGCTTTCAGGGTTTGAACTCTTTGTCACGGTGATGTTTGGCAAATCAGTGACCGTGCACATTGGGTCTGCCTCTATACACTCGATCGGAGGCGTCTTCCCTGGATCCACGACAAAGTTTGCGGCACTATTGTTTCCACGCTCGCTGTCTGGTTTTACCGTTACCTCGTATCGAATCTGCGCTGAAGCACCGGCGGCCAACGTTCCACCAATTTCAAAGCGGTTGTTCTGTACAGCTGAAGCTGTAACCGAAGCTGTGTCAGAGTACGGGTCTTTTGTCAGGTCAGCATCATCAAGCACATCTGTCAGGATGTCCTCTTTCGACACCTTTGCTTCGGCTTTGCCCGTGCTTGTCGCCGTAATTGTGTACCGCAGCACTGTGCCCGCGGCCACTGGGTCTGTAGTTGCTTCAACGGTCTTTTTATATTCGATTGCGGCAATCGGTGTAACAGTGCAGTTCGCTGCTTCGTTTTGCTTTGGTTTGCAATCTTCGGGAGGTAGTTCGCCAGATTCAACCACGAAGTTTGCTGCTTCGTCGTCACCCCGATCACCGTCGGGCTTCACAGTTACCTGATAAGTCACCCAGGCAGTTTCTCCCGGCGCGACAGAACCAGTAACCGAAATCACTTCGCCGTTGCGCACAGCGATCAGTCCACCAGTCGCCGTAGGTTCTGAAGTCACTTCGGCGTCATCGAGCACGCCGGTCATGATGTCCTCTGCGTCAACGACAGCATTTGCTTGCCCGTTGTTCTTGAAGAAGAGACTGTAGGTCAATACCGAGCCAGCAACTGTAGGTGTGGCTGAGGAAGACACTGTCTTCCACTTGCTGAGCAGTGGTCCAGGAATCGTTGTCGTGTCACACCGAAGTTCACCCGTTGCAACGTCAAGCTCGGGCACACAGGCGACATTACGAAGCTTCTGGTCGCCCTTTGCGTTGTAAACGACTGAGTAGGTAATTGTTGCGCTCTCATTCGCATCAAGCGCACCCTCCCATTTCAGCTTAGGATCGTCAAAAGTGACCGTTCCTGTCGATGCCACGGCGTCGTTTGCGTATTCAGCATCGTCAAGCACTTCCGTCATGTCGTCGGTGAACTTGGCAGGGTTTTCCGCCGTGTAGGCACCAGGGCCAACATTCGTCACCGTGACCGTATAAGTCACGGGTGCGCCCGTTTTTGGCAACTCAGTTTGATCAGCCACCTTCGTGATCTTCAACGCAGGAAGTTCAATCAAGGTACACGAAACTTGATCAGAAGCCGGCTCACACTCGGGAGTTGGAGGTTCTGGTTCAGTCGGAGTACCCACGAACGAGACATTCTTTACCGCTCGATCGCCGCCAGCCTTGATCTTTACTGTGTACTTCAGTTCAACACTCTTGCCCACAGCAAGTGCGCCTGACCAGTTAAGTCGGGGCTCGCTGTAAGACAGCTCACCGGGTAGCGATGCGCTGGCATCATTTTGGTAATCAGCGTCGTCGAGCACTCCGCTCAAGTCGTCCCAAATCACTGCTGGGTTCTCCGCCGAATAGCTCACTTGGCCCGTATTTGTGGCCTTTACTGTGTATGAGACGGTGTCACCAGGTCGAACATCTACTGTGGCATCCGAAGTTTTTTCAATTTTGATCGAAGCAGGTTTTGCGGTGTTGGTAATTGTGCACTCAACAAAATCACCGACATTAGTTTCGCCAGAACTCAACTGAAGTCTTGTATCTCCGTCCTCAGGCACGATAATTCCCGCTGGATCACCATTGTTGGTGCATGACCAGTTAGTCCGGTAGTTTGAAAGATCAGTACCCTCACCGGCTACCTCCTCGAGAGTTACCGAGCTATTTGCCAGCACTGTCACTTCACCAGTCGAAATCGCGGTTTCTGAGCCTGTGTTCGCAGATTCGATCAGCGAATCACCGCTGCGCACATTGAGGTCGAAAGTGTCCGAGGCAAACGCACGCGAGTCAACAACCTTATTGAGCTTCACTTTTGACATCATGAATCCGAAAACACCGGCATTTAGAGAACCCGAACGAACTGTCTGCTCGATGAAGCTAGGCGTTTGCGAATAGTAGAGCACATTCGCGGCCACATTGTTCAAATTTGTGCCGTGCGATCCAGCTCCGGTGCGACCGTTGCAGGTGACCGAAGTGGTACCTTCGCCTACGATATTGATTTCCCGGAAGCAGCCCATAGTTGATTGTGGCGGGCGCAGCGCCTCAAGAAAGTTCAGCGGTTTGTCGGAGGTAAATGTAACGAATTCGCCGGCACCTGTTGATTCGGCGTCACCTGAAACAAATCTAAAGTCGTCAATTTTTGAGCCATCTGGACCCGACACAATGATGTTGTCGAGACGAGCCGTAAAGCCAGAGCCGCTGCCTGATCCGGGACCATTATTCCAAAGCACCGGTTTTCCCTGCGCGCTTGCGTAATAGTTATTGCTGAACGCACCCTGCAGGGTGGATCCCGATACCATTTGGGAAGTTTCTCGGGGAACAATCTCGTAGTAATTGCTGCCAGGGACTGCACGCATTTTCAGGTCAAACGTAGCTACGTATCCACCACCGATTTCCAAGCGGTAGGGTTGGCCTGCTTCAGACTTAGCCTTTACCGGGTCATATCCAGAAAAATCGATCCAGCAAATGGTGTCTGCGAATTTTCCTTTGCTCCCTGGCGCATAGCTACAACCAGTTGGATCAACCTGAACCGCTTCAGCTGGTGCCGTCGAGACGGTAGAAAGCAAACCAAGCATTCCAGCAAACAGAGCAGTGGCAAGCAGCATAGCGCCAGCCTGCATTGATCCGCGCTGTCGCCATCGATTCGAAGGTTCATGGTCCGTCCGTTGTCGCGCTGAGCCAAGTAGCTTTCCCGCGCTGAATCGCCTAAACATGAGGTGACCCCAATCTGGTGTTTCATCAGTTGTTGTGCGGAGCTTGCACTTCTGATTTCACGAAGGCAAACAATCCGAGGTTCAGCTAACTGGCAGAACACTTTTGAGCTCACTCCAAATTTCAGATCTCACCCTGGAACATCACCCGAGGCTTCCGCTGAGAGCTGCCTCGAGTGCGCTACTTCAGTACACCCCGCGCTCAGTCGCAAGTCGAACTGCCTCGTGCCGATCCGCAGCGCCAAGCTTTCGATAAATACTTCTCAAATGTGTCTTCAGAGTGTTCGATGACACATAAAGTTCAGCGGCAATAGCGTCGAGACCCCGGGGAGAAGCGAGTTGCTTCAACACATCTCGCTCTCGCACGGTAAGGCTCACCGGAGAAACATCGAATTTGAGTGGACTTGAGACGGGTTCGATCCAAGCAGTCGCCGGCAGCATCGCTCGCAGTCGTTGCAACTCTGAAAATGGCAACATTGAGAGCGGCATTCGATTACCAGATCTGCCTATTGCGTGCATCGCCTCGTTGGCCCGCTGCCTCGCAGTGTTCTCATGCCCGAGGTGTGCCTTGATGACACTACGCAGCAACAAAGCCTGGACTGCCTCGGCAGTCGTTGCATCTCGATTCGTTCGCACCGATGTCACTAGTTGAAACGCGTGTTCCAGGTCTCCCGAAGCCAGGGACACACTCGCGTCAATTAATTGCACATCAGCAGATTTGCTAAGTTGCTGAGTCTCAAATCTAGCCGAAGCGAGATCGCCCACCGCGAGGAATAGTTCTGCACGAACGACGCGAAGTCTTTCTCGCCACCAAGGGCTTATCGGATAGTCAACGAGACTTCGACTCTCTGCTGTGAGTTCCGCCAAACCTGCAGCAGCATCACCCGCCAGGAACCTCAACCGAGCTTTGGTCCAGAGCACCGCAGGCCAGTATTCAACTCTTGCAAGTTCTGGCAAATTCATTTCGAGCTGGCGGTGTGCTTCACCGGGCTGTCCTGCGTTGGCAAGCACAAGTGCGCCGCCCAGTTGCCAGCCAACAGAACGGATCGAGCTTTCCCACCCCGCTGGAGTGAAAGAGCTCGAGATTTCCCTGAGATGCCTGCTAGCGATCAGGATGTCTCCCCGGTACGCGTGCACAAAACTCAATTGTCCGTGCGTATGCAAACGTCTTGCTGGGTGCGAATCTGTGGCAAGTTGCGGCGCGATAGCAAGTACCCCTGGCAGATCACCGCAGAGCAATTTGGTCAGCATCGTTTGTAGCAGCACCGCAAACCAAAGCGTCGGGTCGCCCTCCTGCTGTGTCGCCTGAAACGCGCGCAAGTCTTCGAGAAACTGGTCCACATTTGGCCCAGCTTGTTCCCAATCGCGTACTACTCGGCTCACCGTAAATCTGGCGAGTGAGAGCATCAAGCTCTCAGCGCCTTGAGGGGGCTGAGCTGCCCGATCAAGGTTTTTCATCGCATGCCTCGCAAGACTCCTGCTACGCGCCGACGGCTTGGCGATGTCTTCAACAAGTAACACTGCATAGACAAGTGCTAATTGCCAACCTCGATACAGCCGCTCATTTGAAATCTGCTCCACCGCGGTGAGACACTCCCGCGTTCGCACAAGACTGAGTTCGGAGAAATTCCGAGCAAAAAACGCAAACACTTTGTCGTCAAGGTCGCCGTCGAGGGCGACTCTGAAAAGAGCAACCGGGTCCGCAGTCCCTTCCAAAAGCTCAAAAGCTTTCGCACGGACATATTGCATATCTCTCGAGCCAAGCACCTTCGGCGCTTCGCTCACAAGCGCCGCGCGAATCAATGCATGCAACTGAAAAAGTTCAACTGAACCTCTGACCGTGATCCGCCCGAATCCCCTGGACTCGAAGTCTCGAACTAAAGCCCAAGAATCAAATTTTTTGGGAAGCAGCGCTTCCGCAAGTTCAATTGAGAGTTCCGGGCATAGTGCAACTGCGCAGGCAAACTGCCGCTCTTGTTCAGTGACAAACTCGGGCAGATATTGAGTAGCGAGTGCTCGGGTATGCTCTTGAACTCTGCCGTCTAGCATCCGATAGGCTGCTGCGGGTCCTGCGTCTCGGAATTTTGCAACGGCAAGACGTGAGGCCAAGACATGACCGTTTGTGGCGCGATGGAGCCTGTCTGCAAGTTCAATCGACTCTGCGTTTCTCCCGTAGCCCAGAAGCGTGAGCATCTCATCCATGGTGAAGGCTAGCTCGTCAGAGCCGATCAGTGTCATACCGATCCCGCCAACGGGCAAGGCTTGCTCGAACACGGTTGAGTTTCTGGTGGTAACAATCAGTTGTAGCGAGGGACATCCTTGAAACACCGAGAGCAACTGAGTCTGAAACTCCTGCGAGGTGAGGTGCAAATCGTCGAGCACCCAGATCATCGGTGTCGACTGGAAAAGCAGTCGAGTGATGAGCAAGCTCGGCACCTCAGTTGGGTCAATCAATTTAGCTTCGTAGCCTGCTACTACGGGAGCAATCGTTTCAGAAAGGCTCGCAACCAGCACCCTGAGTACTTTTCGCCAAGCGAGAGCAATTTCATAGTCCGATTCAGAAAACGATATCCATGAGATTTCCGAATCCGAGTGTCGCTGTGAAAGCCAGTGGCTGACCAGCGAGGTTTTCCCCGCGCCGCCTTCGGCTTTCAGAACGCACACTCCAGAGGCCTGGTTAATTCGCTCAAGAAGTGCAGATCGGTTAATCCAATGTGAAGTATTCTCGCGCAACTATGCCCCCGTGTGCTCCCCCAGGGCTGCCGAAGTTTCGCCTCATACCAGGAAAGAACGGCCAAGCCCAACCCCTACTGTGAAAGCTATCGCAACTTTTTTCACAGTCAAAGCAATATTTCAAATGGTCGGCTCTACGCCTCAGTAGGCATGTGTGCCAGGCGCCCCGAGACTGTCTGTACCGAGGCGCCCGTATCGTGCGAACAGATCGGGAGAATGTTCTTGAAGCACAGCTTGCAGCTTCTTGGGGGAAAGTTCTCGGCTGCGGCTTCAGTGCACGACGATGTTGTGCGAGCCGTGGCCCGCAAGACGACTATCCCGAAACAACTGCTCAACCACCACAACTCGCGAGTGTTCTCACCCCAGAACCTCACCCCTCAGATGTCTGCCGCACCGCCTCCGCCCCGGGCCGGTGGTTTGCCGCCGGCGTGAACTCCTGCACGGAGCACACCAGTTCTTGGCGAACCACCGGCTCAAGATCTTCTGATCCAGCGCAGGGTTTAAGAGTCAGCGACCACAACGAATTTTTCGAATGGCTCGTGGATCGTCCAGCGCATCAGCGTGCCTTTCTCGAAAAAGTACAGATCGCCTGCGGCTAGATGTTGTGTCTCACCGAGGTCGAGAAGCTCCACTGTCGCTGATCCTTTGGTCACGTAGCCGGCTTCGTCGCCGAGCGGTGCGTCATAGAGAGGTGACACTGCGGGCTGTGAGCGCCAAAACGCAGCAACGAGCACATTTCCGTTGCTTGCTTTGTCACGCAATACAGCGATTTCACCAAAGCCTGCCATGCCCGGCTCTCCGTGCGGTTTTGGGTGCTCAAATGGCACGAACTCTTGATCAGCGCTTGCGCCGATTACGTATGAAGGCTTCGAAACTGTAGGCATAATGACCCTCCTTTGGGTGCGATGTAGTTGCAGTTCTGACGCTATTTCAGAGTTTCGGCCTATGATCGACGCACAGCGCACAGATGATCGACAATTCACGCAAGGCGGCGAAAATGGTGACCACACTGCACACCGACAGTGCATCAGAGTGGGCCGCCATCGCGTCAGACTCCTTCATCGATCTTGAGGTTCGTGAGACGGGCGAGCGCTTTGATGCCTCGATTCGTTCGCTCCGTTTTTCTGACCAGTTGCAGTTGAACCACGTGCAGCACACTGCCTCAACCATTGTGCGAACCGAGAAGGGCGCGGCTCGCGACTTGCGTGATGATGTGTTGCTGCTCACCCCGCGCACGGGCCAGGTAACTGTGCGTAGGGCTCACTCGTGCCTCACCCTACGACCTGGGCAGTATTCGCTGCACTCGGCGAACGAACCGTATTCGCTTGAATTTCCGAGCGGGGGCGATGTGTTGGTTGCGCAGATCCCGGCACCAACGCTGAGCGTTGTTCCTCCGCGGTTGCCGGTTTCTGGGTCTATCGGAGCCGTGTTGCGCTCACTCATGCTGGAGTTGCTCGATAACCAGAGCGACGCCGATTTGCTCGGTGATACTGCGCTACACCTGGCTAAAAGCTTGCTCGTGCAGCATGCAGAGCCTGGCGCTGCTAGCGATGCTCGCGCAACTGTGTTGCGCGCAATGGCTTTTATGCGCGCCCACTTTGCTGACCCTGGTTTGCATCCAGCGGCTATCGCCGCCAATTTGCATGTCTCGCTTCGCTATTTGCAGCTCGCATTTGCGGCGGAGGGTCTGAGTTGCGCTGCGCAGCTCACCGAAATTCGCCTCGAACAGGCTCGCAGGCTCCTTGGTGCCCCGGCGGCTCAAGCACTCAACATCTCTGATATTGCCGCGATGTGCGGGCTTGAGGCAAATACCTTCATCCGCGCGTTCCGTCGCGCTTTCGATCAGACGCCGGGCGCGTACCGTGCCGAGTTGCGTGCCGGGCTCGACAACGGGTACCTTCCCGACGCCCGGCGCTAGCGCGACCGAACACGAAGCATCAACCAGGCAAGCCGCCCACCCGACTAGCTGGCAGCTGGCAATTCGAGCACCGATGCGATGAAGCGTTGCGCTGAATCTGCGAGCTGTTCGCGATGCTTACCGACCAGTTCGTCGGCGGGCGGGTCGAGTGGCGACATTGGGCGCAGCCCGTTTACTCGAACGTTGCAGTCGAGGTCGGCGCAAATGTACGTGCCCTGGGTCGAGGTGCCTTTGGGGTTTGTGAGCGTTGGGCTTGAGAACAGCACCACTTGTCCGAACCTTCGTGGCATGCGGCAGAAGGCGCACATCACTGCGCGCCCGGCCGAGGTCTGTGTTTTGGTGTTGAGCACCATCACTCCGTGCAGCCTCTCGTTGCGTTCGATAAAGAGATATCCCCGCTGCTGTGCGCCGGGATCGCGCCAACCGAGATAATCCAGATCTTCCCAGGCGAGCCTTGTGAGCGCTTTGGGTGCGTGCACGGCTTTGCGTGTCGCTTCGTCAACGTTGCCGAGCGCGAGCTTAAATTCGCGCAGACTTCGCTTCTTCATAATTCCTCTCATTTCCAATCTGTACGCATGTCCAGATTGATAGAATCATAGCGAGGAATCCTGAATTGCACGAACAAACCAGGGTGAAGAACGGAGCAAACATGGCGTACCTACCCCGCGAACAGCGTCGGGCCGCCATTATTGACGCTGCACTCAAGATCATTCGGCGCGATGGCTTCGCTGCAGTCACAGCACGGTCCGTTGCTCAAGAAGTCGCTGGATCACCCGGCCTCATCCACCAGCACTTTCCGAGCATGGACGAACTCATCGCAACCGCCTGGCAGCAGTACATCGATACGAATATTGCCGAGTTCTCCGAAAACCTCGCGGCAGGCGCCGACACCACCGCAGAGTTTTTCGCGAACCACTCCGACCCCGATCGTCGCGAAGAACTCTCACTCTGGGTCGACGCCTGGACCGAAGCACTGCGTCGCCCAGCTTTTGCAGCAACTTTCACGCACAGCCTCAACCAGCTCACCCGGGCACTCACAGAACACGATGAGCACATCAGTGAAATTGAAGCGAAACACGACGTGCTCCTCGCCCTTTCCCTCGCCAGCATGCAGCGCCTCGATCCAGAGAATTACCCGGCAGATCTCGCCCAGAGCTTCACCAGAATCGCCAACCGCCAAAACTAGCGTTTCATTCACGGCTCAAGCCAACAAGCCGAAAGCGCACCAAACTCAGCGCGCAACAACGGCAGAAACACGCCAATTTTGACGAATGCTGTCAAATGTCCTACATTTGACAGGTGACCGATTCAACTCGCCCCATTCAGCGCCACCAACCCCTCTCTGCCCAGATCGCAGAGCGAGTTCGCGAGCGCATCGAATCCGGCGAATGGCCAGTCGGCCACCGAGTACCAGGTGAGCACGAACTCGCCGAGGCGATGGGCACCAGCCGCAATACGGTGCGCGAAGCCTTGCGCGGCCTCGTACACGCGGGCCTCCTCGAGGCTCGCCCCGGCGATGGCACCTACGTCTTAGCCAGCACCGAACTTGAGGTCGCACTCAAACGTCGCGCTTCCCGCGAAGAAATCAACAATGTCTTCGAGGTGCGCGCGGCGCTCGAACAATACGGCGCAAGACGCGCAGCCGAACAGGCCAATGCCGCGCAAATCGAAACACTCACCCAGTTGCTCGACGAGCGCGACGCGCACACCGACATCGAAGAATATCTCGCAACCGACCTCGCCTTTCACCTCGAACTCGTTCGAGCCTCCGGCAACCGGCTGCTGGGTGATCTCTACCAAGATCTGCACCAGCAAAGCACCGGCCTGCCCGGCGAGGGCGACGCGCAACAGCGCAATACAGCGTTGCGCGCCCGCTGGCATGACGAAGATCCGCATCGGGCGATCCTCGAAGCCATCAAAAAACGTGACCCCGATGCCGCAGTAGCCGCGGTCACTCTGCTCATGGAGCAGGCCAATACGCTCTGCGGCGAATCACTCGAAGAAACTCTCCCCCAAACTAGAAAGCCCTGAAATGCCTAAGGCACACAATGACGACGATCTGACACCCCAGCGCAGACAACGTCTCGGCAGACGCGGGCTTGCCATCGCCGGAATTCTGCTGATTGCAGCGAACCTCCGCACGGGCATCACCGTGGTTGGCCCCCTCATGGGCGACGTACGCGATGAGCTGCACCTCACCAGCATGACTGCGTCTCTTTTGATCACCATTCCGGTAATCTGCTTCGCAGTTTTCTCACCCGTGGCGCCGCTAATTGCACGCCGCTTCGGCATCGAGCGCACGCTCGCAGCCGCGCTTGTACTGCTCGCACTCGCGCTCGTGGCCCGCTCGCTGCCAATAGCTGGCCTACTCTGGGCCGGCACGCTCGGCATCGGCTTCTCGATCGCCGTACTGAATGTGATTCTGCCCGCCCTGCTGAAGCGCGATTTCGCATCTGAGGCCAGCAAACTCACCGGCATCTACTCCGCACTGCAATCAGGTTGCGCAGCAGCAGCTTCGGGCCTCGCAGTGCCAGTTGCCGGGCTCACTGACGCCGGGTGGCGCGTATCGTTTGCGATGTGGGCGGGCCTTGCCCTCATTGCGCTCGCGGTCTTCTGGCCACAGGTCGCAAATGCCAAGCGCCCGGAACCGACCGGCCCCATTTCGATTGGCGAGGGTGGCTCGCGTGTCGTGCACCGTTCTCCCTGGGGCAGCGCGCTCGGCTGGCAGATCACCATGTTTATGGGCCTTCAGTCGACACTGTTTTACACGCTGCTCACCTGGTGGCCAATGATGGACGAATCGAATGGTTTCACCTCTGCTGAGGCGGGTCTGCACCAAAGCTTGTTCCAGATTGTTGGCATCGCGGGCAACCTTGTTGTTGGAGCGTGGATCGTACGCTGGTCACGCGATCAGCGGCCCATTCTGTTCTTGCTTTTGCCTTTCAGTATTCTTGGGCTTACCGGGCAGCTTTTCTTCCCGCAGCTCTCGCTCGTCTGGAATTTGCTGGTTGGTTTCTCGGCCGGTGGCACCATCGTGCTCGCGCTCTCACTGTTCAGCTTGCGCGCATCACACCACCGCCAGGCCGCGTCAATCTCTGGCATGGCTCAATCGGTTGGGTACATTCTCGCGGCGGCCGGTCCGGTCTTTGTTGGCGTACTGCATGACTCGACAGGTAGTTGGCAGCCTGTGCTGCTGTTCTTGCTCGTTTTGCAGGCGCTGCAGCTTGGCGCGGGCTTGCTCGCCAGCCGCGAGCGTCTCCTCGGCGTAAAGAACGTTCCGGGCGAGAGCGTGGCTTAGTCTCGCAGCCTTTGGTGCGCTGGATCCCCCGCACACCGATTTGTCGCCCAGTGGGGCCGCAGTGTTCGCACTGCGGCCCCACTTTCTTGTTAATTCATTCATTTTTAAATTTTAATCTCTGAACATCTGCACCAAAATCAAAGAAACACAAGTCCTTCCATTTATTTCATTGCCAAACAAAAGATCTAAATGTAGTTTATTCAAAGCACCACTTTCTTGAATCGGTGCTGATGTGTTTCTGCATATATGTACAAGGGAGTACGAGCAGCCATGACAGAACAGAATCAAGTTGAGATTCACGACGAAGATGCAGCGCATCTCGCGTCGCTCGGCTACAAATACGACACAACCTTCAAACGAGAGATGGGCTTCTGGGGCAATGTGTCTCTAGGTTTTACCTATCTCTCGCCCATCGCGGGCGTCTACGCAATGTTCGCGTTCTCGTTTATGAGCGCGGGCCCGCCAATGGCATGGGCGCTCGTGATTGCCCTCGTCGGCCAGTTTTTTGTGGCACTCGTGTTTGGCGAAGTGGTGTCAAACTACCCGGTAGCAGGTGGCGTCTACCCCTGGTCACGAAGGCTCTGGGGCCGCAAGTGGGCCTGGATGAACGGCTGGATCTACGTCGTCGCGCTTGTCGGCACAATTGCCGCGGTCGCCTATAGCGTCGCGCCGTTTCTGCTCGATGCATTTCTCGGTTATGACGAGGGCCGACCAGCTCCGACTGCGGGCCTCACAGTGGTGATCGCGCTGATCGCCCTTGCGATTGCCTCGGTGCTGAATTACATGGGCACCAAAGCGCTCAGCGCAGCGGCAATGATCGGTCTGATCGCTGAAATGATCGGCTCGGTCGCAATTGGTGTGTACCTCATCATTCGCAACTTCGTGTTCCTCGGCGACGGCGATCCAACGACCGGTCACTCCTTTGCCGTGTTCTTCACCAACAAAATCACCGATCTGCAGGGCAATGTGATTGCAATTGGCGAGAATGGCCCATTCGGCAGCGGCGTTGGCGGCTACTTCGGCGCCTTCGCTTGGGCGGCACTGATCGGCATGTACGCCTACTACGGCTTTGAGGCGAATGGCGATGTCGCCGAAGAGGTGAAAGATCCAAGCCGTCGGGTGCCGAAGTCGATGCGAATGACACTTTACGTCGGCGGCATCACCGCGAACCTCCTGGTCTTCTCACTCGTTTTGGCTGTGCCCGACTACTCGGCAGTCGCAGACGGCACCGTCGCAAACCCGATTAGTGCCGCAATTAGCGATGCCTTCGGTCCACTCTTCCCTGTAGTGATGATCGTCGTCTCGATCGCGTTCATCTCGTGCGTCACGAGCCTGCAGGCAGCGGCCAGCCGGCTTCTGTTCTCAATGGGTCGCGATGGCTTCTTGCCTGCGTCAAAGTGGCTCGCACACCACACCCCGGCACGCGGCGTACCAAGCAATGCGGTACTCACGGCAGCAGTGTTCCCCGCACTGTTTATTCTGCTGTCACTCTTCGCTGAGAATGCGCTCACCGCGCTTATCTCCTTCGGCACGGTCGGTATCTACATTGGATTCCAGATGGTGGTGTTGGCGGCACTCCGGGCAAGATTCCTTGGCTGGAAGCCTGCAGGCAAGTTCAAGCTCGGTCCTTGGGCTTACCTCGTGAACATCATCGCGCTCGCTTGGGGTGTGGTTGCCATCGTGAACATCTCGTTCCCTTGGCCCGTAAATGACAACACCTTCCTCGATTGGGCGGTACTTATCGTGCTCGGCATCGTGCTGGCTGTTGGCTTTGGCTACATGCTCATCACAAAAGCGCACCTGCGCGGCGACGCACCAGCTGGCGATGCGAGCGGACCAATCAAAACCATCACTCGATAACCCTTCCAGCAGTGGGCGTCCAGCGATGGGCGCCCACTGTCGTGTTACCCCGCCCGAAAGGAACCCCCATTGACCTCCCCCATCGACCCAAACGAACTCACCATTGGCAACGAAGACCCGAACGGGCCCCTCATTTATGTCATTGGCCAGCTTGACTTTCCCGGCATGAGCGAGCTTGCCCGCGAGCTTGGCACCGCTCAAGCTCGCGGCTCATTCGATGGCATTCGGCAAGCCGGTGGGCGGCCACGCTTAGTTGCTTCTTCTGCGCTGGATCGCCCGGCACCCGGCACGATTCTCAGCGAGGCAGATGGCCTGGTCTTTCTCGGCGGCAGTGATGTCGATGTTACGCTCTACGACCAAAGTGGAGTCGAGCCAAATCACTATGGCGGTGCGGACAAGCGTGCTGATGAATACTGCATCGAACTTCTGCAGCAGGCGGCCGCGCAGAACATACCTACACTTGCGTTTTGCAAGGGTTCTCAGCTCATGAATGTTGCTTTTGGTGGCACACTGATCGGCGATATCGGCGAGTGGCAGATGCACCGTGGCGCCCACCTGCCAGAGCTCATGATCGACGAACGGCTCACTCTCGATGAAGACTCCCTCATCGCAGCGATACTGGGTCGCACTGAGGTCACCGTGCGCAATGGTCATCATCAAGCGGTGGATCGCGTTGGCGACGCGCTGCGCGCCGTCGCCAACGCCGATGATGGCATTGTTGAGGGGGTGGAGCACCGTACTGCGAGCTTTATGGTCGGCGTACAGTGGCATCCCGACGATGCAGGGGCAGACCTCACTGACCGGGCCCGGATCTTTGACGCTCTGATCTCTCGGGCAAAGGCATAAACGAAGCGCTCACTGAGTGTGTCTCAGTGAGCGCTTCGCCAATGTTTACAGCCCGGCGGCCACAATCACGCCGGGCAACCATTCAAGCGCAATATCGCTGGGCAGATCCCACGATGATGCATCGTGTCTGCCATACTCGCCCACCCGAGTCGCGCCGCGCTCGGCAAAACGGCGGTCGAGCTGTTCACTACCTTGGCTATAGGTGTCGTAGAAACTGTCGCCGAGCCCGAACATGGCGTACCGCAGCCCCTCAAGCGCTGGCGGGTTCTCGTCAAATCGCTCCGCGAACGGCAATGCCGTGTTGGGCAGATCACCCTCTCCGTGCGTCGAACAAACCACGATATAGAACTTCTCAGCGCTCAGCTCAGCTGGCTCAAAGTCACGCAGGTCAAAAACGTCGACATTTTCGTGGGTCTCACGCAGTTTTGCGCCAAGGTCTTCGGCGATCAGTTCGCTATTGCCCGATTCGGTGCCGTACAAGACGGTGATGTTCATTGCTGTTCTCCAGTTTGTGTGGGTCGTTATTGGGTTTCGCGTCGTGCAATTCGAAGCATTTCCGCGGTGTCAAGAATTTTGCGGCGCACTCGGTCAGGGCCTGCCTGCGCACGCTCGTGCGCATCGAGCAGGTGCCACTGCTCATACGAAATCGAGTTTGTGCGCACATCTTCGGGCAGCGACTCGAAACCGCCTCGGCCAATCGGGCCAGTAGATTCAGCGAGATCAGCAACGATCTCTTCAGCTACAGCTTTGGCACAGGCTCGGTTTTCTGGGATCGCTCCTCGCGGGCCACGTTTGGCCCAACCTGTTCGGTACAGACCCATTTCGATCCGACCTGTCTGGCTTGGCGTGGCAACGTATGTGGCGAGCGGATCGTTTCCAGCAGAAAACCCGGTGGCGATCAAGACCGAGCTCGCCTCAATTTGTTCGAGTTTGCCGTCTTGTTCGAACTCGATGGCGCTGACTCGTTGATCGCCGACAAGTCGCACAGGCGTTGCACCAAATCGCAGACGCACACTTGCGCCTGGGGCAGCTTCGCGGGATTGTAGTGCGCGCAATGCCGCGAGCCGCGCGGTGGCCTGGCGGTCAAGCGTCCCTGCCTGTTCTTCGAGCGCGATGGTCTCGGATAGCCCAAAAATTTGGTAGTTGCCGGCTTCAAGCTTCGCGAGTTCTGCGAGCATTTGCGGGTCGCTCTTTGCGTTCGTGATCTGTGAGCGGTTCAGCAGGGTCACCCGCGCGGCAGGCGATTCGAGGTAGCTTGCAAGCGCGTGTTCGGCAATGTCGCTGCCTTGATAGTCGGCCCCGGTTTTTACCAGAAAACGTAATAGGTCGATTGCGACGTTTCCGCCACCAACAATGACCACATCTTCACCGAGCGTTGGTAGCTCGGAGCGCTCTGCTGGGTGCGAGTTCAGTAGTCGGGTAATCGTGCCCGAGCCATAGACACCCGCCAGCTCCTCACCCGGCAAATGGATACTATTGTCGGCGTAGAGTCCGGTCGCGAACACCACCGTGTCAAATGCAGCACGCAGTTCGGCGACACTGACGTCTGTACCGACTTCGATGTTGCCCGCGAAGCGCACGTTTGGCGCCACAAAAAGCCGGTCGAATTGCCTCGTGATCGCTTTGGTGTGCTGGTGGTCCGCGGCAACTCCGTAGCGGATCAGGCCGAAGGGCACTGGTAACCGATCGATGATGGTCAGATTTGCTTCTGGCAGCATGCGCTGGATCGACTGCGCTAGGTAGCAACCCGCAGGCCCGCTGCCGATTATTGCCATTTCCAGTGTCGAAGACAAGACCGCTCCTTTGCAGATCATTGGCATCGTCCAGGGGTTTGCACTTCAACGTTGAGGGCGCCCGGGTGATGCCAAAATATGTGGCTTGAAGTCAGTGTAGATGCAAAACATTCATTTAACGAATGTTTTAATCGCTAATTTCCCTACGTTTAGCCGGTAGATAAACAATTTCACTTGAATCACTTGCTTCTTAAAAGATTCAGTTATAGCTTATTTGCAAGCAGATGAGCTTTCCTCTCGGTGCGCGAGCAATGAGCCGAAAGTATGCGAAGTATCGACAAAGGAGTAGATATATGAGCACTGCAATCGACGAGGTCGCGTACCTCGATATTGCATCCCCAGGATTCTCAATGAGTTCAGAAGCGGTGCGTGATGCCAGAGCTAAGCACTGGTATGCCCGCACAAACTACGGTGTCGCGGTACTGCGCTACCGAGAGGTCACCGAACTGCTGAAGCATCCAAGCCTCAATCAGGGTAGTGCTCAGTGGCCAGAACACAATGGCGTGCACTCAGGCATCTTCTACGAATGGTGGTCGAAGAACCTGCTCGTGCTCGAAGGCGAAGAACACCACCGCATTCGCCGCCTCTTGAATCCAGCATTTTCACCCCGCGTGGCCGAATCGCTGAAGCCAGAGTTCGCTGCGATCGCCGCCGAACTCATCGAGAACATGAAGCAGAAGCAAGCCAAGGGCGCTCAAGTGGAGTTTGTACATGACTTCTCTGAGCCCTTCGCAACCCGCGCACTCTGCGCCATGATGGGGATTTCACACGAGCACTGGCCGTTTATCGCAGATCGCGCAAACACCATCGGATATGCCCTCAGCATTAGCATCAAAGAAGATATCGAGAACATTGATCATGCGGTCACCGAGCTATACACCTTCGTCGAAGAACTGATTCAAGAGCGCACCGCGCAACCGGGCGACGACGTTGTTTCGCACCTGATTGCGTTCACCGCCCACGGTGACAAACTCAGCGAAGAAGAACTGCGAAATGCCCTCGTGCTGATGCTTTTTGGCGGAATGGATACCACTCGCAATCAGCTCGGACTCCTGATCCAGACTTACATTCGCTCGCCTCAACAGTGGGAACTACTCGCAGGCGACCCTGAAGCTCTCACCAAACCGGCCCTTGAAGAAGCTCTTCGGGTTAATCCGACCACCCGCTGGGTTACCCGTGAAGCCAACGAAGACTTCGAATTCAACGGCCTCGAAATCGCCAAGGGCACCACGGTGCATCTCTTCACCATGACGAGCGGTACCGACCCAGTTGCCTACCCTGACCCCGAAATCGATATTCTCGCGACCGATCGGCCTGCGCACCATACCTTTGGCGGCGGCGTGCATCACTGCCTTGGTCACTACATCGCCCGAGCAGATATGAGCGTGGCCTTGCCTATGCTCGCGAAGGCGTTCACCAAGCTCAGCTGCCCCGGCGGTGACGAGTGGCTGCCAGACTCTGGCAACCACGGTCCGATCACCTACCCGATTAATTTCGAGCTGCGCTAACACCCCTCGTGCTGTGCACTGCAATTTGCACAGCTTCACCCAAGCCACAGGTTCAGTGCAGAACCCGTGTACTCACTCTCCTTCCAATGACGAAAGGAACCAATATGTCGCACTCAAATTCAGGTGGCGCTTTCGCCACAGCCCTTCGTGAGATTCTTGACGACGATCAGGCATTCGCACGACACCAGCAGGCAAATCTACGCCCCGAAGTGGTCAGCGCACTCGGCGAGAAGATTCGCACGAGCGGGGTGAAATACATCTACTACATGCTGCCGACTCTTGGTGGTCGCACAGTAGCGAAAGTGGTGCCTGCCGAGCACTACGAACGAATACTCAAAAAGGGAATCGCTTTTCACCGCACCGCGCTCACTGACCTACAGACCAGTCGCGAGGGCGAACTCATCGGTGGCGGCGTAGCTGCGCACGAGTTCTGGGCGCTACCCAACCCAGAAACCTTCACCCAATTACCGTGGGATCCGGAGGTAGGCCGAATGTTCTGCATCGCCTACGACCCACCCCAACTCAAAGATGGCGGCCGTCTCATCCCCCTCGACACACGAGCACTGTTCATCGCCGCGCACCGTTCCTTTACCGAGCGCACTGGGCTTGAATTGCGCAGCGGCCTCGAACCAGAGATGACCTGGGTAAGCCCAGACGTGCAGATTATCTCGAAAGAGGATCAAAGCCCGGCCTATCAGGTCGAAAACCTTGAGAAGATGCGCCCCGTCTACAAGAAGGTGATCAGCTATGCCCAAGCTATGGGCCTCAACATGATCCAGGGTGACTACGAAGACGACGGCCAGGTTGAGCTCAACTGGGAGTACGATCGCGCTGAACTCTCGGCCGAACGAATGACGACTTACCGTCAGATCTGCAAGCAGGTTGCGCGCGAAACCGGATTCCAGGCCAGCTTCATGCCAAAGCCGTACAACGGAAAAATGGGCAATGGTTGCCACCACAATATGAGTCTCTGGCGCGGCGAAGACAACATCATTGAAGATGGTCGCGTTGAGTTGCATGTGACGGAGGCCGCAAAACATGCCATTGGCGGCATGTTGAAGCACACCCCCGGCTCGATGCTGGTTATGGCGAGCACCGTAAACTCCTACAAACGTTTCTGGGACGCCGGCCAGTTCGCACCATCCGGTGCCGATTGGGGCCTCGACACTCGCGGTGTCGCGATCCGCATTTCCGCAAATGGCCGCATGGAGTACCGTTTGCCAGATGCCAGCGTCAACCCGTACCTTTCGCACCTCTACCTTCTCGCAGCTATTGAGCATGGCCTTGAAACTCAACTTGATCCAGGCGAACCTGGCCAGGTGAGCGCAGAAGTTGGCGAGATCTCTGTGCCGAACACTCTCGGCAGCGCTATTGAGGCGTTCGAAGCAGACAGTTACCTCATGAACACAATGCCAAGCGAGCTCACCGAGGTGTATCTCAAGCTCAAGCGTGACGAATGGGCGCGCTATTGCGGTCAGATCACCGAGTGGGAGTTCCGTCAATACTGGGAGGCAATTCCGTGACCCGAATCATTCGACTGGCCTGCATCGACTCTGCAGCCCTACCACTCTTCGACAAAAGCCCAGACGGTGTGCGCCGCGAAGGTTACGAGCCTGCCGCAGCGGAACTGGTGTTGAGCAGGTTAGGCGCCGAAGTACGGTGGGTAATGCTGCCTTGGGACGACATGATCCCCGCGGTGCGTCGTGGCGATGCTGATGCGGTTTGGTGCGGCCAAGGCATCACTGCTGAGCGCTCGGCCCTGGTGTCTTTCACCAGGCCCTACGCCGTGTTTCATGAGACGCTCGCAGTTCGCGCCGATGATCCAGCGCGATCGCCTAACGATCTTGCCGGGTACCGAATTGGTGCGATCACTGGCTCGACCAATATGGCGCTCGCAAAAACCTTCCCCGGTGCTGAACTGGTGAATTTTGGCGCCAGTGACGACGTTTACGGCGAAATGATCGAGGCGACACGTTCGGGTGCCATCGATGGTTTTGTTGACGACGATGTTGTCACGGTGCCGCTATGCCGGGAAGACCCTGACTTCGCTGAGGCGTTCACGATACAAACCGCGAATCAGTGGGGAGTCGGCGTCGCACCGGACAACGTCGCCCTGCGAGACGAGATCAGTGCGGCGATTGACGCGGTGATCACCGATGGTTCACTCGAGCGAGTCTGGCGCGAGTGGATGCCGCTCTTGGCCTTCCCATTCGGCAATGACTAGAGCAGAGACGGGCGGGGCACACGCGACTAAAACGCGTGTGCCCCGGATAGCCGTTGCGGGCATGTGGTCGCGGCTGATCCACGGTTTACGTTTTGATGGCAGTGCGGTTTCTGCCGCGGTGCTGCAATCGGTAATTCGGGCCGGCGGAGAACCGTTCACACTGTTTGCCGAAAGCTCGCTACCCGCGGCCGAGCGGCTTCGGGGCTTTGATGCGTTGCTGCTTCCAGGTGGCTTCGATATTGACCCGAAAAGATATGGCGAGGATCCGCTAGCCACCACTAAAACTGCAGATATGGCGGCACAAGACCAGTTCGAGGCCGAACTACTCAATGCCGCTGTCGCGATGGGCTTACCGGTGCTCGCAATCTGCCGGGGTTTTCAACTCGTGAATGTTGAGCACGGCGGCACACTTTTACAAGATCTTCCCGCCGACAGTCTGCATCGATCGGGCATCCATCCGGTGCAGATCGATGCCGAATCACGTCTTGCGCAGGCAATCGGTTACACTGAGCTGCCGGTGTCTTCGTATCACCATCAGGCGATCGCCAGGGTGGGTGTTGGCTTGCGCGTTGTCGCACGCGCACCCGACGGCATCATCGAGGCGCTCGAACCGAGTGATTCAGGTATCCCGCTGCTCGCTGTGCAGTGGCACCCAGAAGACTCCGCCGCAGAGAACCCGCAGCAGCTAGCAATCTTTCGATGGCTAATTACTGCGGCTCTTGAGCATGTGGCTTAGCGCCAGAAGGCCCGGCGATCCCCCGCTACCAGAGAAAGGCAACACACTTGCAGAAGATTCTTGTTATTGAGCATCAACCCGATGCCGGGCTTGCCCACCTCGGCGAGCGCTTTGCAGAGCTCGGTATCCAGGTGACCACGGTGCAAGGACCGGCTGCAAGTGAACTGTCGCTCAATAGCGAAACCCTGCGTGAATTTGACGGCCTGATTGTGCTCGGCGGATCGGTGGGACCGCTCGACGATCTTGCGGCTCCCTGGCTGCCTGCGACTCGCGAACTGCTCGCGCAGGCTGTCGAGCAAGGGCTGCCAACTCTCGGCATTTGCCTTGGCGCACAACTGCTCACAGTGGCGCTTGGCGGCCAGGTGACCACTATGCCGAACGGCCCAGAGATTGGCCTGCAACAGGTCACGCTCAGTGACGCTGGCGAGTCCGATCCGCTTCTGGGCGGGTTGAGCGATGGCGACGATACTCTCCGTTCACTGCCGGTGGTGCAGTGGCACTGGCTTGAGAGTTCTGAGCTGGCACCGGGGTCTGTGTTGCTCGCCAGCAATGAACACTGCACAAATCAGGCCTTCCGCATTGGAGACCGAGCCTGGGGTCTGCAGTTTCATCCGGAGGCACTTGTCTCTGCGGTGCGGGCCTGGACCAAGATTGATGATGTTTCAGAGCTCGGCCTCAATGAGGCAGACATTATTGCTGAGGTATCGGCTGAGACCCCTCGGCTACGGTTTATTTGGCAGCAGCTGGCCGATCGTTTCGCCGCGCTCTAGTCTCGCATGGCTAGGCCGGGCAGAAAGCTCTCGCTATTGGCCAACGAGCAGTCTGAGTGAGGTGGCCGCTGGCTCGAGTGGGATCCAGCGCACCGATCCTTCGTCACCGGCAACGTATTCTCCCGGCAAATATTTTGGTGAGTTGCTGCAAAGCACGTGACCGTGCGCGCCGACAACGGCCAGCGCAGTCTCATTTTTGAGAAGGATCGGCAACAGTTCGCGTTCAAGGTCGGGAACTTGAATATCGCAGCCGATCGCGCCAACGCGAGTGCCCTGAATCTCGGCTGGAACGGTGAGCGTCACCACGTACGCTTCGATACCGAGGTAGTCAATGTAGGGTCCAACTAACGACACTGCTCCATCGTGGTAGGCCCGAGTGAACCATTCGTGATGTTCATAGTCGTAGAAGCGATCAGCACCCGGAATCAGGCCAAATGAATAGCGTGAAAAGCGCTGCTCGTCTTCGCGCACCCACCATTCAAGGTGACCACTTTGTTTATTTTCAGTCACCATCGAAGCGAAGATCAGGCCGCAACCGTCGGCAACCGTATTCTCGGAGAGAAAAGCAGCTGTTGCGTCACGAAGGTGTTTGCGTGCAGTCCCTGAGATGCTCACTCGCTCAGAACCCTCAAGCTGTACAACCTCAAGCAGTGTTTGAGCCAGCTGCTCTAGCTGAGAAAACTGTGCGTTCAGCCAATCGTTGAGCTTGCTGACGACTTCGGTGACTGGGTGGCTGTCTTGTGCGCTCATGCTTCAGCCGCCTCACCCAAACGCTCCAAACGAAACTTCGCCTCCATGATGAACTCTCGATTGCGCGCGACATGCGCGACCGCTAAACGGTAGCTCTCATCAGGCTGACGCTGTTCTATCGCCATGCTGATCGCGACGTGCTCCGAGAACGCCTGCTGTGCTGGCACTCGGCAGATACCCTCGCTCCACAAAAACGGCGAAAGCTCCGAGTGCAACCGCTGCTCCGCTGCCAACAGACGAGGCGATTGGCTCAGCACCGCAATTTCGAAGTGAAAACGGCTGTCTGCCATGGATTTTTCTCGTGAGGTACGGGCCTCTCGCGTGGCAAACGCGAATTCTGCCAGTCGCGTGTGGGAGCCGGGTTCGAGCCTTTCTGCAGCGAGCGTTGCGGCCATACCTGACACTGCGGCGTGCTCGTCAAAGAAATCACGCAGCGCGACGATGCTCGAGTGCCGCAGCTCTTGTTGCAGAGTTTGGTCAGACGGAAACGGGGTCTGCACGATGAAGGTACCGCCGTTGCGGCCGCGTCGAGTCTCAACAATTCCTTGAGCTCGCAACCGAGCCAGTGCCTTGCGTAGCGTTGCAACCGCGACGCCAAATTGATTGGCAAGTTCAAGCTCTGGTGGCAGTCGTTCGCCGACGCTCAGCATGCCCATTGAAATCGCGGTAGAGATACGCTGCGCGATCCCGTCGAGCGGCACCTCTTCAACAGCGTCAGCGCGCGACTGGGCTGCAACGAAATTGGGCTGGCTCACGATCCCAACGCTACCGTGGCAAACCTCGAAAGTGCTAGATATTTGCCCGGTTTCACGATGTTTCAGCCTTGCACTACCAGCACAGCTCTATCGACACCAGCCATTCACACTTTGGTCGCAAAAAGCTACGCTACGTACATGAGAATGCGCGATCTTGATTTGATCCCGGCCGGCACGGTCTTCACCGCTACACAGATCACTCACTATGCCTTGCCAAGTGAGCGCACGCTTGAGCAGGCGATCGCCGAGGCAGACCTGCTCGTCAGCACTCCGCATTCTGGTGCAGCCATCCCCGCTGAAATCGCAGAATTTCTCTCCCCCACGCTCACCAAACGCCTGCAGTATGACTACAGCGATGTCGCCACGGCTTCAGTTGTGCGCCGCTGGGCAGAAATTGATCCTCGTATTGTTGCCGTGATCAACCCGCACCCGCGCCTGATTCGTGATCCGAACCGCGCGAAACCAGCCGATGTCAGCGGTGACCTGCGCGCAGCTATTGCACGCGTGCGCGAGGCTGGCCCATGGCAGTCCGTCGACCTCAGCGGTGTTGATGCGATTCGCCCGGTGACCTTTTCCTTTTTCCCAATTCTTGAGATTCCCGAGGGTGACGCGGCTGTTGATCATCTGGTGCAGACCTTCGTTGAGACCGCCGAGCAGGGGCTGGGCGTCTACGAGCGCACCCGGGATGAACTGACCGAGCGCTTTCTCGCAAAGGGCCTGGAACATGGCGGCTGGTTTACGCGCTTGTCATTCCACGACACTATGAATACAACCACCACACGTGAAGGGGCCGTCAGTGTGGCGCGTGCTGAGAAGGATCGGCTGCCTGAGGTGGTTGCCCTTTCAAACCGCGGTGATGCCAACGGGGAAAAGCGCAGCACTGCTGAGCCAGGCGATAGCCCAACGATGAACCCGGTGCGCTTGCGACTTTTGGCTGAGGCGCACCGCGATGGTTTTGACGTGCAGAACGACAACGCTGTACAGCTCAACCAGCCTTACCTTGGCAGTCAAGAAATCATTGCCGCTCGTGATCGGTTCCTTCAGATCAGTGATGAAGCAGATGCCGCGGGTTTTGTGGCAGAAGCGGTGCAGGCAGAATTTTTGCGCGAGTTTTTGCTTGGCCCAGCGGCGAGCGCTGAACTGCAACTGCCCGGTACTGAGTGGGTCAGCGAAGATTTTGCACGGGTTGATATGCTCGCGCACGCTTGTAAGCGCGCCTGGGATGAATACCGTTCCCTGCGCTAAACGCGACTGTTTTCACTGCTTCTTGCGTTTAACCCCACAGCACGCCAAAAAGCGCACCGGCCGCGATCGTGGTTACTGCGAGTACAACTGACGGCCAGAAGAACGAGTGGTCAACAAGTTTGGTGCCGAGTTTTGTGCTGCCAGTGTGGTCAAAGTTCGCGGCGGCAATCTGTGACCCGTTGGTTGGCAGCAGATAGATGCCTGCAAACGCACCGGCCCACATGCCGGAGAGCAGGCCGAGTGGAATGCCCGCTGCGAGGCCAATCGGCACAATTGTTCTGGTTGCAGTCGACTGACTTGTGGTGAGCACACAAACCAGGAACACACCGAGTGCGAAGATCCAGGGGGCTGCAGTGACCAGACCGCCGACACCCGAGGAGATCATCTCGGAGTGAGCCCCAAGGAAGGTGTCGGTGAGCCAAGCAAGACCAAAGAGTGCGATTGCCGAAACCATACCGGCCCTGAATACCGTCATCGTTGGGATCTCTGCGACTTTTGGCCTCGACACGATCAGGATCACGGTACCGGTCACAAACATGACGATCTCGATGATCGGTGTCATTGATACCGGGTCGCCGGCGGCATCGAGCGGGCGCAATTGCTTGAAGAGGCCAAACACCACGATTGCGGCAACACCCAGTAGGAAGATGGCTGCTGCGTTTCTGCCTGCCTTGGTAACTGTGACCTGGGCGCGGATTTCTTCTGCGTCACCGCTTGGCGCAGCAATTTCCCCCGAAGCAATTTTGGCTTGAATCTCTGGATCGTCCGCGATGTCTTTGCCGAGCTTGTTCACCACGATGCTTGAGAGCACGATGCCAACGATTGCCGCGGGAATGGTCACCTTCAAGATGTCGATGAGTTCGAAGTTCCAGGGTGCGGTGTCGGTGAGTGTCACCATTGCCGCCATAGCGGCTGAGACAGGGCTGCACGCGAGGGCGACACCGGTTGCTACGACCGAGAGTGAGAGTGGTCGTGATGGGCGAATACCGTTTCGGTATGACAGGTCCTGGATCACTGGGAGTAGCGGGTAGAGGATGTTTGAGGTGCCGGCTCCCACCGAGAACAAGAAGGCAACGAGTGGTGCGACCAGCGTGATCTGTTTTGGGTTGCGGGCGATTAGTTTCGCTGCGACCGAGACCATCCAGTCGATGCCGCCTGCTGATTGCATCATCGATGAGGCGAGCACGACCGCGAGCACAATAAGTAGCGCATCTACTGGGGGTGATCCGGGGGCAAGTTGAAATACGAAGACGAGGATCGCAACGCCTGTGCCGCCCCAGAGCCCGAGGCCGACACCGCTGGAGCGCGTGCCCATGACGATGCAGCCGAGCACCACCAATAGTTGCGTGATGAAGAGTGCGATATCCATCGAAGCTCCTTCGCTCCTGAGTGAGTGAATTTCAACAGGGTTCTTCCTGAGAGTAACCCAGTATGCGCCAAAGTCGGCAGAGAAACTTCACTCATCAGCAAATACTTTGGGCAGCTGTAGCAAACACTTAATGAGATGAGACAGATACTCACTGGGCCACGTCAACTACTCACGGCCGCGCACTCGCTCGCGCAACTTCGCGGCTCCTCGTTGCGCTGCCAACAGGCAGACTCGCAAAATGCTCAATACCTGCCACGCACGTTTCAGTTCTGCAGAGCCACCGCGTCAGGCGCGAAAGGTTGTCGACGATGTTTGAATCAGATGCCAGCACGGTCGCCCAGCAGGCCAATACCGGAGCTCTTCCCCCTGCTTCAGAAGTCAGCGCGCTAGTTCGAGAAGCGCACAGCAGATACGCCTCCCACTCCGAAGGAAAAGTAGCCGACTACATTCCGATTCTTGCTCGTGCACAGGCAGAGCACTTTGGCATTTCGCTAATTGAGGCCACCGGCGCGACCTACTCGGTCGGAGATTGGCAGCAGTCCTTTTCCATCCAGTCCATTTCAAAAGCATTCGTGTTCGCTCTCGTGTGCGATGCGATCGGTCACGAAGCGGTTCACCGACGGATCGGGGTCAACAACACCGGCCTGCCGTTTAACTCAGTGATCGCGGTCGAACTCAATCGCGGCAGCCCCATGAACCCCATGGTGAATGCCGGCGCTATCGCAACGACAGCGCTTATTCCTGGTGACAGCCCGAGCGCTCAATGGGACTACATTCACAACGGCCTCTCTCGATTTGCCGGCAGAGAACTCCGTGTCGATGAGCTTGTCTACGAGTCTGAAATCTCGACCAACCAGCGCAATAGGTCAATCGCCGAACTACTCGATAGCTATGAGCGTCTGCCCGTTGATCCGCTTGACGCAGTTGATGTGTACACCCGGCAATGCGCGCTGGCGGTCACCTCGCAGGATCTTGCAATGATGGGCGCCACCCTTGCCGACGGGGGTGTGCATCCAATCAGCGGCGAACGCATTGTGTCGGCTGAAGTCGCCCGCGACACGCTTACGGTGCTGGCATCTTGCGGGCTCTATGAACGCTCTGGCGAATGGCTTTTCGAAATCGGCCTGCCCGCGAAATCTGGTGTTTCGGGCGGCATTGTCGCAATCGCACCGGGCAAGGGAGCAATTGGCGCCTATTCCCCACCCCTCGACCCTGCCGGCAACAGCGTTCGGGGGCAACGCGCGTGCGCGTATCTCTCGCGAGCGCTCGGCCTCAACCTTTTTGCTTCAAACGCGCAGCAACAGGCCCGCTGAAAGGACCACAATCATGGCTCTCATCGAAACGCAGCAGCAAGCTCCGCAGGAGCGCCGTTCCTGGCTCCCAATGGTCGCGCTCTTCCTCGCGCAAGTGTTGATGTCGTTTAACGTCGCAGCCCTGCCGATTTCGCTCGGTGGCATGGTGCAAGACTTCGGCGTCCCGCCGACCACTGCGAGCACCACGATAGTTGTCTACGGCCTCGCGGTCGCCGCTCTCGTAATGACCGGCGCCAAGCTCGGCCAGCGAGTTGGCTGGCTTCTCATATTTCGAGTGGTGGTGGCTGCCTTCGCGGGATCCTCGTTGCTAATGATCTTGTCGCCATCAGTGGGCTGGGCGATTGCGGGGCAAACCCTGGCCGGGGCATGTGCCGCGATTATCGTGCCTGCGCTCGTCGCGCTCATCGCCGAAAACTATGCGGGTAGACAACAGGCCACCGCGATCGGATCGCTCGGCTCAGCCCGGGCGTTTTCAGGAGTGAGTGCCTTTCTGGTCGGTGGCACGCTCGGCACCTTTGTCGGCTGGCGTCCGGTGTTTTTTGTGACGCTCGCCCTCGCACTCGCAGTGTTTTTGCTCAGTTTCTCGCTGCGGCGGGATCGTGGGGATCGCAGCGTGCGAATCGACTTGCTGGCTTCTGCGCTGATCGGTCTCGCCATTGTGATGCTCACACTTGGGTTCAACAATCTCAACGGTTGGGGAGTTCTGCTCGCCCGCGACACCGCACCGGTTTCGCTGTTTGGACTCTCCCCCGCGCCTGTACTCGTTGTGCTTGGTGTGATTTTCGGCCAGCTATTCTTTTTGCGCACACAGAACCGTATGAAACAGGGCCGGGTGCCGCTCGTTGATCTGAGTGTGCTGCGCAAACCCAGCGAGCGAGCAGCGATTTACGCCATGTTCATCATTGTCTCCATGGAGGCCGCCGTGAATTTCACGGTGCCAACCTATATTCAGGTGGTGCAGGGCCGCACACCGTTTGATACATCGCTTGCAATGATGCCGTTCAACCTTACGGTGTTTATCACGGCAACCCTCATTGTGCGTTTCTACGAGAGGTTCAGCCCACGTAACATCGCGCGGTTCTCATTTGCGCTCACGACTATCGCACTGCTTTGGCTGGCGCTCGTCGTCACGAATAACTGGGAAACCTTCCCGACCATCGTCGGACTGGTCGCTTTTGGTATCGGTCAGGGCGCGCTTGTGACGCTCGTCTTCAACGTCTTGGTTACGGCAGCTCCCAAAGAGCTCGCGGGCGACGTGGGATCGCTTCGCGGCACCACCCAGAATCTCGCCTCGGCTGTAGGCACTGCGGTCATGGGTGCGGTGCTGGTGACAATCCTGAGTTCCGGTATAGCAACTGCCGTGCAGCAGCACCCTGAGCTCCCGCCGGAGCTCGTCGCCCAGGTCGATCTTGATCAGAGCAATTTTGTGAGCAACGAGGCTCTGCGTGGCATCCTCGCCCAGACCACCGCAACTCCAGAACAGGTTGAGGTCGCAGTCACCCTCAATGAGTCAGAACGTCTTCGCACACTCAAGCTTGGCTTTTTGATTCTCGCTGGGGTCAGCGCGATTGCGGCTATTCCTGCGTCCCGTTTGCCGAAGTATCGCCCAGAAGAGATTCCTGCGGAGTAGATGCACCCAAGAGGCCTAAAAACTCATCGGCCATAGCGAGCTGCTTCGCGAGCTTTTCGCGCCGCTCAACCGCGTCTCGTTGAAAGTCGGCGAGCGCTTGCGCGGCAACCGCAGCGTTGGCGGTGCCCGAATTTAGTGAGTCGATGGCGCTCAGCAGATCACGCATCTGCTCAAGTGAGTAGCCGAGTGGCTTCATACGCCTGATCAGCATCAACCGGTCGTAGTCGCCCTCGGTGTACAAGCGAAATCCGCCGTCTGAGCGACCAGAAGGCGTAAGCAGCGCGATCTCGTCGTAGTGACGAATTGTGCGCAAAGAGAGCTCGGTTCGCTCTGCCAATTCACCGATGTGCATCATTCCGGCAGCCGGCATCGTGCTCTCCCATCAAACTAACACTCACGTTACGTTAGAGTTCTGTTGTGCGCGCCGTGACGCGCCATCCCTCAAACTCAGCACTTAGTGCCTCTCAATGCTTTCATATCGAAAACATTGACCCCACTCTCGCAGAAAGCCGACAGTGTCGAAGTCAGCCCCCCGCCAGATTCAACGTACGAACTCCTCAGCATCAACTCCCAGCCCGGCCACGCACACGGTGCGCGGTGCGCTCAGATCACCCCGGATACTTACCAGGGAGGCGTTGGCTGGCCTCGTGGTGGCAATCGCGTTGATTCCAGAAGCCATTGCGTTTTCAATTATCGCCGGGGTGGATCCAAAGGTCGGTCTGTTTTCGTCGTTCGTCATGGCCATCACTATTGCCTTTGTAGGCGGACGACCGGCCATGATTACCGCCGCCACCGGTGCCGTCGCGCTCGTCATCGCACCAGTCGCCCGCGAGTACGGCATGGACTATTTCATCGCGACGGTGCTACTGGCCGGTGCACTACAGATCGTGTTAAGCCTGTGTGGCGTGGCAAAACTCATGCGCTTTATTCCCAGAAGCGTCATGGTTGGCTTCGTGAATGCCCTCGCAATCCTGATCTTTCTCGCACAATTGCCGCAGCTCATCGACGTGCCCTGGCAGGTATATCCGCTCGTAGCGCTGGGTCTAATCGTGCTGGTCGCACTGCCAAAACTTACCAGCGTTGTGCCAGCACCACTGGTCTCAATCGCGCTTGTGACTTCGATCACTGTCGCATTCGCTATTCAGGTGCCAACCGTTGGCGATCAGGGTGAATTGCCACGCAGCCTGCCCGAGCTGTTCATTCCGAATGTTCCACTCAATTTTGAGACGCTTGCGGTCATTGCCCCCTATGCACTGGCCATGGCACTCGTTGGCCTCATGGAGTCACTCATGACAGCGAAGCTGGTCGACGAGATCACCGACACCCCGTCAAACAAAACCCGAGAGTCCTGGGCGCAAGGCGTCGCCAATATTTTCTCTGGCTTTTTGGGCGGCATGGGCGGCTGCGCAGTGATCGGGCAGACAATGATCAACGTCAAGACCTCGGGTGCCCGCACCCGAATCTCCACATTTCTTGCCGGAGTCTTTTTGCTGGCGCTCATCGTATTGCTCGGCGATGTCGTTGCGCTTATCCCAATGGCGGCGCTCGTCGCCGTAATGATTATGGTCACGATCACCACTTTCGACTGGCACTCGGTCTCGCCAAACACCCTGCGACGTATGCCAAAGAGCGAAACGGCGGTCATGCTCATCACGGTCGCAGCGGTGATTGCTACCCACAACCTGGCAATTGGAGTGATCGCCGGGGTATGCACCGCGGCAATCATGTTTGTGCGCCGAGTGGCTCATTTTGTAACGCTGGATCGCGAAGTACTCGATACCGCTGAAGGCGCGGTGGCCCGCTACAGCGTGAACGGCCAGCTGTTGTTTGCGTCTAGCAACGACCTCACCATGCAGTTCTCATACTCTGAAGATCCAGATCAGGTAGTTGTTGATTTCAGCAAGGCACAGATTTGGGATGCATCAAGTGTCGCTGTGCTCGATGCCATTGAAACCAAGTATCGTCGCCTCGGAAAGTCCGTCACCTACGTTGGCATGTCTGAGCGTTCAGCGAACGTCCACGGTCGTCTCAGCGGCGAACTGGGTAACGCAAGCTAGCATTGGCAGTGCCAGGCCAAACCGCATGTTCATGCAGGATGTTGCCCCAGCCTGGCGATAGGAGAGGTGAAATGTCTGAAGCACGTACTTGGCAAGCTCCCACCGCAGAGGCGCGATTTGACATCCTGCGAAGTTCAAAGTCGGTTGCGATTGTCGGTGCCTCAGCCAATCCCGAACGCGCAAGTTACGCGGTAGCGAACTATCTCAAAGAAAACTCTGCATTTGATCTGTACTTTGTGAACCCAATGGCCGACGAAATCCTCGGCCAGAAAGCCTACGCTTCACTGTCCGATCTGCCCGTGGTTCCAGACATCGTTGATGTCTTTCGCAAGCACGAAGATCTGCCAGAGGTTGCGCGAGAGGCCGTGGCAATCGGCGCGAAAACTCTATGGCTACAGCTTGGTTCATGGAACGAGGAAGCAGCAGCGATTGCCGAATCGGCTGGCCTCAATGTGGTGATGGATCGCTGCATCAAGATTGAACACACCCGCTTCTACGGCGAGTAATTCACCGGGCGCAAACTTCACGCAGAGCTAGGCGGGATATCTCTCTGCCTCGCTCAGCGAGTTCAATTGAGCAGCGGCTCTCACCTCGCCTGCCCTGCCGAGAGCCGAAAACTTCGCGCCGGCATCGCATGCCGAGAACAGGTGCTTGAGCGCGCGCGTGAGCGGCCGGAAACCCTCAATTGCCACAGCAACTTCCGGTGACGAGTGGTCAATACCGAGAGCAGAAAGACTATCCGCGACTGCGCCAGCAGCGAGATAGTCTTCTACCGCGAAGCGACCGCTGTCGCCGCACAGCACCAGGTTGATCGAGGTGCGAGCTCCGCGTTCAAGTTGCTCAGCCACTACGGCTTCAGCAGTCGCACGGGCGTTCCTCAGCGAGGCCAAAAACACCGTTGGGTGTTGCGCCTGTAACACCGCCTCGGCGGCGAGCGCAGAGGCTGTGCTGTCACTCTCAATCGCGTCAACGATGACCACAATTTCAGACTTCGCAAGAGTGGCCAACGCGTGCTCGCCCCAACCGAGCCTGAGCTGATACATCTGTTGCGAAGAGGTCTCACTCATGGAGCCAGAATAGGCGAGTTTCGTCACCCAGTTTTTGCCAACGTCACACTCCGTCATCATTTGTACACGCCCAGATTCTCGATGTGCTCTCGCAGAAGTTGAGGGCGTAAAGTTACGAGCATGGGATATGAGGTCGAAAAGTCTGAAGATGAATGGCGCGAACAGCTCGGCGAAGAGCAATACGCGATCTTGCGTGAAGCTGCGACCGAACGAGCTTGGACCGGTGAGTTGCTCGACGAAGATCGCGCTGGTCTCTACACCTGCGCGGCCTGCGGAAATGAGCTCTTCGTGAGCGGAACAAAATTTGATTCAAATTGCGGCTGGCCGTCGTTTTATGAGTCGATCCGAGAAGACGCCGTTGAACTGCTTGAGGATCACTCGCTCGGGATGACCCGCACGGAGGTTCGCTGCGCAAAATGTGGTGGTCACCTCGGTCACGTCTTTCCCGATGGTTTCGGCACTCCTACCGGCGATCGCTACTGCATGAACTCGCTCTCGCTGAATTTCACTGCGTCTGAGCCAGAGTAAACGCGACTGGGATCGTGGCTAAAGCCCCAGGCAATTGCATAGTGCAATTGCCTGGGGCTTTTTTCACCACTCTGTTAAGCAATGCCACTACTCGAAGCCACCGCGTGCGCTACCTATTTGCGTTGCGCCCGGCAGGCAAGGATGTGATTCGATGCGAAACTGAATTCCTCGCGAGGTCTTGTCAGGGATCTTCTCATCGCGAGGCCGCAGAACTTACACCCTAGTTTTGCGGTGTGCATCATCCGTGTAGATGCGTGGGGGTCTCCGTAGGTCAGATATCGGAGGCCCCCATTTTATTTGCTCACAAGATGTCTCTGGCTTCTGAGTATTCTTCTGAGACGCGAAGTCCTAGTTCATTGCCGCGCCGACAAATTCAGTGCTTTCGGGAGATTCCTAGCTCCCAACCATCTGCGTTCACTACTTAGCGGGGCAATGTTCACCCTCCACATTTACGCATTTCTCACTCATTCGACGCAAAACACTAGACTCACATGCCATCTGCCCCGTACTGTCGTGAGTGGTCGCCTTGAATTTTCACTTTTGTGGACTCTCCCCGGTTCAATGAGTGAAGCGGCCATTCAACACCCCGGTGACTCACATCCCAGTCACCCGCGTGGTGGTTTGGCATCCTTGTTCCCCTTATGTTCAGACCCAAACCACCACGCACTTCTCGAAGCTCCAGGCACTCGCCTTCGATATACGAAAGAGCTGCGGCCGCCAGTTGCGTGGTGCCACAAATCCAACTTTCGGGGCATCAACTCACGAGACCTTGTACGGCTCTACTCCGACGCTCGTCGTGGCTACTCCTTATGTTCCAAAGGTCTACTTACTCCTGTTGAAAAGATGAGTCAATGCCTCTCTCGGATGTCAGGATAAAGATCTCGCGTGACTGTGTAACAACAATTAGTTTTCGTGAGTCCGTGGCGCGTGCACTGAGCACCACGGGAGGCATCACTCTCAGATGCGCGAGGGTCCCTGGTGCTGGGGGGTTCCAGGGACCCTTTCTCTCAGCCTTGTGTTTCGACATTCCGAGCATTGCAACGTTGCATTCAGCTCGACGCGTCAGCTTTCTCGTAAATCGGTCACTGACGTGGGGTTATTTCACAGACGGTGGGGCATTCACCACTCTCACAGGGGTGTCAGACGCGTGCTTGCGCACGCTCGACCCCCTAACTCAGAGCCGTAAATACTCACTCGGTTATACATACTTACTCCTCAATTAGCAATAGGCCTCCACTCACTTCACTCAAGTTCTACATTTGTGTGCAGCTATTTACTGCGAGAGCGAGTTCAGCTTTCAGCACGAACCAATGGGGGTACGTTCATGGCGAACGTTGAGGGCTATTCGATGATTGGGCGCCAGCAAGAACTGCGCCAAACACTGCAGTTCGTTCAATCCGGTTGGGATATTGAAATCGTAGGCAGACGCGGCGATGGCCGCTCAATATTTCTGAACGCACTTTCTGAAAAGCTCTCTGAACGGGGCTGGCGCGTGCTTCGGGTCTACGCAAACGCTTCGCTGAGCAATACTCCGTTGAGTGCGCTCCATCTCGCGGGCCTCGTCCAAGAAGGCGGCCCCGCTCCGGCCACCATTGTGAGTGCCGCAGCACTATTACTCAAGCTAGCGAAAGAACAAAACTCTGTGCTGCTGGTTGATGATCTCAGCGAACTCGATGAACTGAGCTGGGGCGTCATCCGCCACGTTCGCGCTGTCACCTCACTCACCATTGTCTCGACCGGGCTCGTAGGCGGCAATCTTGAAGGAAAACAGCTCTTACCGAGTGGCGGGATCCGCCCTGCGCTGCTGGTGAGACTTGGCCCACTCACTGTTGAAGAAATGCACGTGCTGCTGCAGCGCAGGCTCGGCGCTCCACTCGCACACTCTTCGCTGAGCAAGCTCTATGCCAAATCGGGTGGTATCCCCGAACTCGCCCTAGCCGTAGTTGAGGCGGGCCTTGCGCTCGGAAGCTTTGTGCAGTTGGAAGACACCTGGCACCTGGTTCGTGATTCCTGGAGTGAGGTGATAGACGGCGTTGTCTCACAGCATCTCTCCTCCCTCACCCCGAATGAACAATTGGCGCTCAAACGGCTCTCGCTAGCCGGGCTCATTGATTTCGATGACTCTCTGCGGCTCGTTTCGGCAGACACGATCGAACGATTAGAAGCACGAGATATCGTGCATTTTTACCCTTCGGGAGACCGAAAGTGGCTAACGATCGCTCCCCCGTTGCTCGCCGAATATTTCCAGCAAAACATTCGGGTTGCAAAGTCACTGAAATCGCAGGGAGAAATAGCTCGGGGCCACACAGACGGTGCTCCAGCGGCGAATACGGCGATCAAGATTCCCGACACAGACCCGCTCTACGTGCGTCTCGTGTTTGACCATATGGAGCAGCGCACCACCCTTGCCGCTGATGAGTGGGCGACGACGCCCAGTGTTGAATCTGGTCTGAGATATCTCGAACTACTGAATGAGTCGCGCGCCACACAGTGGAAGGTGCGCGAGGTGTTGGCAGCGACCAGAGAGCTGGCCGCCACTCCAGAAGAGATCGCCCGTGTCGATGTCTGGAGTGTCTGGTGGCTCGCCTACGGAGAAGAAGATTTCGAAGCAGCGCTGGCTTCGGCTGTGCCCAAGGTTGAGCACGGTTCTTATGGTCGGCTACTCGATGCGTCTCGGGTTCGAGTGCAGCTTGAACTTGGTCACCCGCCGGGCAGAGCGGAAGAGCTGCTCTCTGATGTTGATGGCCTGCCCATTGAGGTACAACTTGAGTTAGATACCACTCGGGCACTGCTCTACCTAAACCAAGGCAGATTTAGCGAAGCGAAGGATCTGTTGCACCTCTCCGTGCCAAGCGCTCAAAGCAACATCGGAATCTTGCACAACGTGGTACTCGGTTTCGCGCTGCTCGGTCTCGGCGAGTTTTCACAGTCAGTCTCAATTGCGATTGAAGGATATTTTGAGGCTCGCGAGCGCTTTGATGCAGCGAGCATGGCGGCCTACGGTTACCTCCTTTCAGTAGTGCTCGCCGTGTCTGGCCAAGACCAGCAGCTACAAGTACTGCGTTCAACCGCGACAGCTCTTGGTGGCGCACCTCATTTTCCGAAAATTGCCTACCTCGGCATCCTGTTCACGGCAACAATTGGTGCAGGTAGGCTCCGTCGAAAAGACGAGATTCGTGCAATCGGAGAAGAACTGGATCTCACCATTTATCCGGAGGGAAAAGGTGCCAACGCCGGAGGTATCTGGGAGCCACTAAAGCAAATAGCCATTCTGGGTGGTACCGATTCAACCGCAGACCTGCTCTGGGAAAGCGGTCAAGGTCTTATCAAACGAGAACTACTCTTCTCTGGCGCAATGTCCTGCCTGGTCGCCGTTGAGCTCAGGCCCGAATCCGACCGTCTCGAAACTCTGATTCTGCAGCTTGAGAATGTGCGAGGCGAGCTGATTGATGCATTCCTCGACTATTTGCGAGCGGTCATCAATGAAGATACCGGTGCTCTGCTCGCAGTTATTGAGCGGCTCCGCGCCTGCGGTTGTGTACTCCAGGCGGTTCGGGCGCATAGGATCGCGGCGAGGATCAAACGCGACAGCGGTGATTTCTCAGTGGCTGAGCAGATTGACGGCATGGCACGGGCCTTCATTGAGAAATTTGACGCCAATGCTTTTGACCTCGTGCAACTGGGTCTAGATCAATCGGTGCTCACCGCGCGCGAAAAAGAAATCGCACACCTGGTCGCGGAGGGTCTCACGAATCATCAGATCGCAGAAAGCCTGGTATTGAGTGTGCGTACAGTTGAGAACCACGTGCATCGCATTATTCGCAAGCTGGGTGTACGGTCTCGGCACCAGGTTGGCGCGCTGATCGAGCGCTAGCCGCGCGGATGGTGTGGGACGTCAACGCTCCCGCACCATCGGACGCGCAATGTGAAGTGGGTGCGGGAGCGGACATCGCCAGCAGGCTCACAGAGCGAACCGGCACTCACCACTTTGCCCTGCTCCGTAGCACCGACCTGCTGATTTCACACAAATAGAGTGGTGATGCACTGTACTTGAGTATTTCAATCCTGCGTCTGGTCTCAGCCCGATGAATACAGAGGTCAATAGTGCCGCGAAATACACCTAAAGTCGTTTCGGGATCGCCTGGACTCCAGATGGAGTGAGAGCCTCGTCTTACAACTTGCTACGCTTAAAACAAAGCGATGCAACGAAGTGACGAAACGAGAAGTGCGATGACAGAGCAGACTCCACAAGATCCGGCAACTGGTGACAACTCGACACCAACAACACCGGAGCAGCCTGCACCGCAGCCACCGGCACCGCAATATTCGGCACCACAGCAGTACCCAGCTCCACAGCAACCCCAGCAATACCCAGCTCCACAGCAGCCACAGCAATACCCAGCACCGCAACAGCCCCAGCAGTACCCCACGCCACAGCAGCCCGGAAGCGGGTACTACAGCTACGCTGAACAGCCGGCTCCAGCCGCACCGGGTGCACCAGCTGTATCTGCAATGCCCGGCGCTCCTATGCCGCCCGCGCAAGAGCCAACCAACACCCTGGCGATACTCTCGTTGATCCTCGCATTTATTGTCGCGCCAGCGGGCATTATTACCGGTCATATCGCGCTCGGGAAAATCAAGCGCACGGGCGAACCGGGTCGAGGCATTGCCCTCGCCGGCACCATCGTCGGGTACGTATTTACCGGTCTCGCTGTAATCGGCACGGTTATTGCGATCATGTTCACCGTGCTCCTGGGTGGTATCGCCTATACCGCGGCTGGCAGCGGTATACAGCAGCTCGAAGAGTATGGCGAGTATGGCGACTTCGATTCGAACGACTACGGCACGGACCGATCCAGCGGAGATCTCCTCGACACCCCAGAAAAGGTGCTCGAAGCCTGGCAGCCATGCGCGCTTGCGCTGGAGATCGACACCAACGACGGAGACGCGTTCTACGACGATATCGAGTGGCTAGCAGCCCAGGAAGCGCTCGCTCGACTGATGGATCCAAGCCCCGAGGCCGACGCCATTCGCGAGTACGTCGACTATCTAGTCACCAACGAGTCTTTCGACTACAACCTCACCGCGGCTTACGTTGATGCCCTCGCTGCGTCTTCAGCCAAGCTCTGCACCCAGTAATTTTGGTCGTGCGCCGCACCAATTTTCGCGGCGCAGGGCAAGTAATCTTCAATCTCTTCAGCTCCGAAAAGGAACACTTGTGAATACTCCGATTCGTATCGGCATCGTTGGCTACGGCAATCTCGGACGCGGCGTTGAGACCGCGATTGGACTGAATAACGACCTCGAGCTTGTTGGCGTATTCTCACGCCGTGATCCGGGAAGCGTCATCACGCTGAACGAAGCAACTCGGGTATATCCGTATTCAGATCTTGCGATGGATCGCGACGACATCGACGTGCTTGTGCTTTGCGGCGGCTCGCGCTCAGACTTGCCCGTGCAGACCCCTGAGCTCGCAGCCCGCTACTCTGTGGTTGATAGCTATGACAACCATGCTCACATTCCTGAGCATTTCGCCGCTGTCGACGCTGTAGCTGCCGGCGCCGGCACTACCGCCATCATTTCGACCGGTTGGGACCCAGGAATGTTCTCGCTCAACCGGGTGTTCGGTGAGGCGATTCTGCCCAAGGGCGAGAGCTACACTTTCTGGGGGCGTGGACTGAGCCAGGGCCACTCAGAGGCATTGCGCCGTGTGCCAGGTGTGGCTGACGGTGTGCAGTACACACTTCCTGCCGAAGACGCTATTGCACGGGTTCGGTCGGGCGAGAACCCAGAACTTTCCACCCGTGACAAGCACACTCGTGAGTGTTTTGTGGTGCTCGCCGAGGGCTCCGATGCTGACACAGTTCGCGAAGAAATTGTCACGATGCCCGATTACTTTGAGCCCTATGACACCACGGTTCACTTCATTTCAGCAGAAGAGCTCGCCCGCGACCACCAGGGCATGCCGCACGGCGGTTTTGTGATTCGCAGCGGCTCGACCTCAGCAGACACCACGCAGGTCATTGAGTACCGTCTGGCGCTCGACTCGAACCCAGAGTTTACGGCCGCCGTGCTCGTCGCCTATGCGCGGGCGGCTGCGCGCATGAGCCGCGCTGGTGACCACGGCGCGAAAACCGTGTACGACGTTGCCCCAGGCCTGCTGTCACCTCGCTCGGCGGCAGAGTTACGCGCCGACCTGCTCTAGAAGCATCGGTGAGTCGCAACTCACCCACTTGCCATTCATTCGAAGATATGTTCGAATGAATGCGTGAGATGGAGTAGCCAGGCTGTCGGCTCAGCCCGCGATACGCAGAGTGCACTGCCTGGCCTTGAGCTGTCTGAAATGGCTGCCATGCCGGGCCATCTGCGCACGGTTCGCTCGCCAGAGTTTGCGGGAATGGTGTTTCACGAGGTACTCGCCAAAAGCGCACTCAATCGAGTTCCAGGTCAATCGTCAATGCCATTCTCCTGGACGGTGAACCCCTATCGCGGCTGCTCGCACGCCTGCGTGTACTGCTTCGCACGAGGAAGTCACCGCTACCTCGATCTTGATACTGGTCGCGATTTTGACTCCCAGATTGTGGTCAAGGTAAATGTGGCTGAGCTGCTCGACCGCGAGCTAGCTAAGCCAAGCTGGCAGGGCGAGTACGTCGCGCTCGGCACAAACACTGACCCCTATCAGCGCGCCGAGGGCCGCTACCGCCTCATGCCCGGAATCATCGAGGCTCTCGCACGACGGCAAACCCCAGTCTCGATTCTCACCAAGGGCACACTGCTGCGTCGCGATCTTGCCCAACTCGCGGACGCAAATTCGCGCGCTTCTGTCACGATCGCGATGTCGATTGCGATCGGTGAGCACGAACTTCAACAGTCCATCGAACCCGGCACACCTACGACCAGAGCGAGACTCGAAACCATTGCCGCTGCGCGGGCTGCGGGTTTTGCGCCGATGGTGTTCATCATGCCGGTGCTTCCATATCTCACCGATTCAACGGAGCAGCTCAATACACTGCTGCGCGACATTAGCGCTGCAGGTGCCGAATCGGTTATGTATGGCCCGCTGCATCTGCGCAGTCACGTCAAACCGTGGTTTTTTGAGTGGCTTGAACGCGAACACCCTGATTTAGTACAGCCCTATCGTTCGCTTTACCCGGGCGCCTCAAGCAAGGCGCCGCAGCGTTATCGACTTGAGCTGGCAGGCAGAATTCGGCCGCTCATGCGCCGATACGGCCTAGATGCTCGACCCGCAAATAGACCTGCCGCGTCAGTGGCCCTGCGAACGAGTGCCACCCAGCTTCCTGGGGTTCCGAGCCCACCTACACTGTTTTAGGGTCGTCTCTGCTCTCGCCATGTCGCCCGTGTTTTGGCGAGGACTCGTCGCCGGCTTGATTTTCTTTGGCAAACGAGTCAAGGTCGGGCAGAGTGATCGGCACGGTGAGCACACCCGTGTGAAGCGCCTCTTCGATCACCGCTTCAACCTGCTTCTGCTTGCGCAACTGGAGGCGACTCAAGGCCCGTTGCTCTGGCAAACTCCAACCAAAACGAACGGCGAGCAAACGCAGCAGAGTCGTCACGACAACGCAGGCGATACCAGCGATAAACACCGGCACGTTAAAAACGAGGATCAGCGTGGCGAGCACGCCCACACCGGCGAGTGCCGCGAAGGCGTAGAGCGATCCAACGTGCATGAGAGCGATCGGAATGTTCAAGATTACATCGCGCACCACGCCGCCACCGACACCCGAGATGACGCCGATAAACAGTGCTGGAACCACCGGCAGCCCTAGCGCGAGAGCCTTGGTGGCACCAATCGCGGCAAACATGCCGAGGCTGAGCGCGTCAAAAAGCGTGATCACCGGATCGACCCGGCGCAATAGCCGGGGCAGAAGCATGCCGACAAAGGCTGCGCCGACCGCCGTCACCAAATACCAGTTGTTTGCAAAAGCCGCTGGCGATACGTTGAGCAAAATGTCGCGCAAAAAACCGCCACCGATACCGGTTGCGATACCGATAATTGCCACCCCGAGCAGGTCGATCCGTTTGAACCCCGCCGCGTACATGGCGCCCTGCAAACTGCCGACGCCAACAGCGACCAAGTCGAAGGCAATTGGTGTGTGAAAAGTCTCTGCGGTCACACTACTATTCTGCCGCGTTTTTGGCTCACGCTGATACGCGAGAACGCCTAGTACGCCTGAACGTCGGTAACGGGCAGGGTCGAGTCAGCCCCAAAGTTCAGCGACGATGGATCGTGCCCAGCCGCAAACAATTGCGCACCGAGAGAGGCAATCATGGCGCCGTTGTCGGTGCAGAGCGAGAGTGGCGGCACCCGGAGTTCAACACCCTGCGCAGCGCAGCGTTCGGCAGCGAGCTCACGGACTCTGGCGTTCGCCGCGACACCACCGCCGAGCAGTAGACGCGGCACGCCGAGGTCTGCGCAGGCGGCGAGCGCTTTAGCGGTCAGCACATCGGCGACTGCCTCTCGGAAGCTGGCGGCGACGTCTGCGACGGGAATCTCTGCGCCCGAGTCCTGCTGTTGCTCAACCCACCGAGCAACCGAAGTTTTGAGCCCTGAGAACGAGAAGTCGTAGCGATGACGCTCAAGGTCTTTCGCCTTTGAGAGGCCCCGTGGAAAACGAATTGCGTTGCGGTCACCTTCTGCCGCCAAACGGTCGATGTGTGGACCACCGGGATAGGGCAGACCAAGCAATCGAGCAACCTTGTCGAAGGCTTCGCCTGCAGCATCGTCGATAGTTTCGCCCAGTAGCTCAACATCACTCACCAGGTCGCGCACCAATAGCAGTGAAGTGTGGCCGCCTGAAACCAGCAGCGCAACCGTCGGTAACTCGAGCTCACCGATCGCGCCCTCAATGCCCGCGACACCGCGCAGCCCCTCCCCCTGCAGCAAATCTGCGCCGACATGGCCGACCAGGTGGTTCACCGCGTAAAGGGGTTTATCGAGTGCGATAGCAAGCGACTTCGCAGCCGAGACACCAACCATAAGCGCACCTGCGAGCCCGGGGCCGCAGGTGACCGCTATGGCATCAAGTTCATCAAAAGTCACACCTGCTTCGGCGATAGCTTTCTCAAGGGTTGGCTGCATCGCTTCAAGGTGCGCTCGCGCCGCCACCTCCGGCACTACCCCGCCGTAGCGAGCGTGTTCGTCCATCGACGAAGCGATGGTGTTTGCGAGCAGCGTACGCCCACGCACAATTCCGACACCTGTTTCATCGCAGCTGGTTTCAATACCGAGCACGAGAGGTTCAGCGACGCTCATCGACGATTCTCCATTTCCAATTGCATCACCACGGCGTCTACGTCATCTGGCTGGTAATACCGAGGCCGCACAGCAATCTCAGTAAATCCAAGTGAGGCGTAAAGTGAACGCGCGATCGGGTTATCAGCGCGCACCTCAAGGAATACCTTGCGCACACCTCGCGAATCGGCCTCGTCGAGAAGGGCATCCATCAACACCCTCCCGTGGCCGGCGCCGCGAACCTCAGGGGCAAGCGCGATCGTCTGAATATCGCCGTCTTCACCCACCGCGAGGAGCCCACCATACCCCTTTATCTCCCCCTGACCATTCAACAGCACCACATACTGCCGATGATCAGCCGTGAGTTCGTCGCGCATCATCTCGATGCTCCAGGCCTCGCGATCGAACACAGCGTGCTCGATCGCCCAGATAGCGTCAAGATCTGCCAGAGTGGCGGCCCTCAGCTCAAATTCTGCCTCGGCTGCACTCACGCCGAAACTCGCTTCACTGCGGCTGCCGGTTTCACATCAGGCGCCCGCAAGTAGAGCGCACGATCGGGTTCAAAGGCCGCACCCGCAACAAGTTTTCTTGCCGCAAGCTGCACCAAACGAGCGGCCGGAATTCGCTCGGGCCAGACATCAGCGGGGCTCTCAAGATAGTCGGCTCTCGTCTCCAAACGAGGATCGCTGAGCCGCTGCGGCACCCCAGCCCAGTTGAGGCCCGCATAGTCAGTCACAAAGAGCTCTCGGCGCTTCGCATCTTGTACCACTCGAACCTCGGGCGCTGCGGCACCCGATTCAAGGATCGCAAGCGCGACAGCCTCGTGCCCTTGCACGGGCAAGAGCGGCACACCGCGGCCAACAGCGAATGCGTGTGCTGCGGCGATACCGACCCTCAGCCCAGTGAATGGGCCGGGGCCGATGCCAGCAACCACCCCGGTGACTGCCGCGCTTGGCGCGCCGGCGAGCTCGAATGCACGAGCGATCACACTACCGATTGCTTCGGCATGGCCGCGAGCGTCATCGCTTGACACCTCAAAGATTCGCCCGGCGTAACCGAGTGCGACGCTCGTGCCAAGCGAGGTATCGATGGCGAGCAGCACGTGTTCACCAAGTTCTGCTGCGAGAAGTTCACGCTCGCTCGGTGCCGCAGCAAACAGTTCAGCAGCGGGGGTCGTCACTAGAGCACTCCATTGTTATAACGTGGGCCGTAGCCGGTAACCGTGACGGTTCGCGGTTCAACAGGCTCATCTAGATCTTCAGAGCCATCAGCGTCCGAGGGGTTCCCTGCCCCGCCAATTGGCCGTTCGATTACGATTTCGATCCAACTGCCGCGTTCTTCGATAAGACCAGCGCCCCACTCCGTGACAACCACCGAGCCCTCGAAATCGAGGTCGAGATCGTCAAGTTCAGCGGCATCAGCGAGTCGATACGCATCTACGTGGATCAGTGGAGCACCGCCGCCAAGAGACGGATGGGTGCGGGCCAGCACGAACGTTGGGCTGGTAACCGGGCCTCGAACGTTCAAGCCCTCACCAATACCGCGGCTGAGCGTGGTCTTACCGGCACCAAGCGGTCCGGTGAGAATCACAAGATCACCGGCAGCGAAGCTCCGCCCCAGGCGAACGCCGAGCGCATGCATGGCTTCGGGATCCGCTATTTGCAAAGAAAATGACGAGCTCGTGTCGGTGTTATCCGGCTCGCTGAGTGTGCTGTCGTCACCGTCAACGGCCACCCGCACAACACGAGTGCCAATACTCGCAACAATCTCGTAGTTGATTGTGCGCATGAGCTCAGCCCAAACCTCAACCGGCGGCACGCCAGTGCACGGATCGCCAAAAAGAATCACCGGATCGCCAAGACTCACCTTTTTGCCGAGCTTGCCGATGTCGACGATGCACTGATCCATGCCTATACGACCGACGATTGGGCAATGCTGGCCAGCGATAGCAACCGTGGCTCCGGCTCCATTGAGCGCACGCGGCATGCCATCGGCGTAGCCAATTGGCACAAGCGCGAGAGTCGTGTCGCTTTGAGTCACATGGTTGAAACCGTACGAGACGCCAGCCCCAGCTGGCACATCGCGCAGAGCAACAATCTCGCTCCGAAGCGTCATCGCTGGCACAAGGCCGAGATCCGCAGAAGTCTTGCCTGCCAACGGGCTCAGGCCATAAATAGCCATGCCGACTCGCACCGTGTTGTAGTACAGGTGAGGTGAGGTCATCGTTGCAGCAGATGAAGCCAAGTGAATCATCTCTGGATCACAACCGGCCGCGCGCAAAATGGCAAGTGCACTCTCAAAACGTGCAGCCTGAGCGCGATCTTCGGTGTCATTGGTGTTTGAGAGGTGACTAAACAGGCCGCGCACACGCACAGCACCCGCGCGTTCCAGCTCGGCACCGCGCGCAAATAGTGCCGACCACTCTCCCGGAGATGCGCCGTTTCGGCTGAGCCCCGTATCGATTTTGAACTGCATTGTCGCAGTCTTGCCAAGATGTGAGGCGGCTGCGGCGAGCGCTTCGAGCTGGGCAAGATTACTCACCGCAATCTCAATGTCACGCTCAACAGCGGCAACAAAGTCGACACGGACTCCGTGCAACCAGCAGATCACAGGGGCGTCGATACCGGCATCGCGCAGAGCAATCGCCTCTTCAAGATCGGCCACACCAAGCAGCGTCGCACCTCCCTCGATCGCAGCTTTGCCGACGATTGCTGCACCGTGCCCGTAGCCGTTTGCCTTCAATACAGCGATGACGTTGCCGCCGGTCATTTCGCGCAGGTGCCGCACATTGTGCCGAATCGCTGGCAGAGAGATCTCAGCGACTCGCATTGATCCAGTTCTCATTTCACGCCTCCGTTGCTGCTTCCACGATAACGAAAGCCGTAGCCATTCCGCCGTCGTGCGTCATTGAAAGGTGTATTTGGTCGCCGCCCAGGGCAACAAGTTGCTGCACCAGTGCCTCAGTTCTGGCGAAGGAGGGTTTGCGACCTTGACCGCGAAGCACCTCCATGTCATGCCAGCCGAGGCCGTAGGAGTCACCAATGGCTTTGATCAGTGCTTCCTTTGCCGCAAAACGTGCTGCGAGCGAGGCCATCGGGAGCGTGCGTTCCGCCTCGGTGAAGAGCCTTGTACGCAGGCTCGGTGTGCGGTCGATAGAGCGCTCAAATCGCGCAATATCGACCGTATCCACACCGATACCGAGAATCATGGTTACTCGACGGTTACCGACTTCGCGAGGTTGCGAGGCTGATCAACATCGAGCCCCTTCGCGGTTGAGAGTTCAAGCGCGAACCATTGCAGCGGCACAACCTGCACGAGTGGCTCAAAGATCGAGTCAACCAGTGGCAGGCGAATCACATCATCTGCGTAAGGCAGCACCGAGGTATCGCCCTTCTCCACGAGTGCGATCACGCGGGCACCGCGGGCGCGAATCTCCTGAATGTTCGAGACAACCTTTGAGTGCATCACTGGCGACTGACGCGGGCTTGGCACCAGCACGAACACTGGCTGGCCGTGATCAATCAGCGCAATTGGGCCGTGCTTCAGCTCACCTGCAGCAAAGCCTTCAGCGTGAATGTAAGCAATCTCTTTGAGCTTCAGTGCGCCCTCAAGAGCAGTTGGGAAACCTACGTGACGACCGAGGAACAGCACCGAACGGGTGTCTGCCATCCAGTGTGCGAGCTGCGCGATTTCGTCGTGCGTCGCAACTGCCTCGGCTACGGCTGCCGGCAGCTCTTCGAGGCCGGTGATTGCGGCGGCTTCAGCTTCTGCCGAGAGGGTGCCGCGTACGTGACCAAAGTGCAAACCGATCAGGTACAGCGCGGTGATCTGTGCGGTGAAAGCCTTTGTCGACGCAACAGCAACCTCGGGCCCAGCGTGGGTGTAAACAGCAGCATCGCTTTCGCGCGGGATCGTTGCACTCTGCGTGTTGCAGACTGAAACGGTAGTGACACCGCGCTCATTTGCATACTTCACAGCCATCATGGTGTCCATGGTTTCGCCCGACTGGCTAACCGAAATCACCATAGTTCGCTCGCTGAGCACTGGGTCGCGGTAGCGGAACTCGTGGCTCAGCTGCACCTCGACCGGGATGCGGGCCCACTGCTCAATCGCATAGGCACCAATCTGACCAGCGTAGGAGGCGGTACCGCAGGCAATGATCACAATACGGTCGACGTTCTTGATGGTCTCATCACCGAGCGCGCTCAGCTCAGGGATCACCACGTGCCCATCGGTGATGCGTCCGCGAACGGTGTTCGCAACAGCCTCAGGCTGCTCATTGATTTCCTTCGCCATAAACGAAGACCAGCCACCCTTGTCGGCAGCTTCAGTGTCCCACGCCACCTCGTACTCCTCGAATTCAACGGGGTTGCCGTCGAAGTCGGTGATGGTCACGAGTTCTGGGGTGATGATCGCGATGTTGTCTTCTTCGACCGCCACTGCGCGTCGGGTGTACCCGACAAAGGCCGCCACATCGCTACCAAGGAAGTTCTCGCCCTCGCCAAGGCCAACCACGAGTGGTGAGCTGTGGCGCGCAGCGACAACCTTGTTTGAGTTGTCGCGGTGCATTGCGAGCAGGGTGAAGGTGCCGTGCAGTCGCTTCACCACACTTCGGAACGCAACCTCAAGGTCACCTGCCTTCGCCACCTCAAGCCCGAGCAGAGCGGCCACAACCTCGGTATCGGTTTCGCTCTGCAGTTCAACACCAGCGGCATCAAGTTCGGCACGAAGTTCAGCAAAATTCTCGACGATACCGTTGTGAATCAGCGCAAGCTTGCCTGCATCACCGAGATGCGGGTGTGCATTCACATCGGTTGGTCCACCGTGTGTTGCCCAGCGAGTGTGACCGATACCGGTGCCCGTGGCTGGTACCGGGCTCGCTTCAAGAAGTTCTACCAGACGAGCGAGCTTGCCCGATCGTTTCCGAACTGCAACTTCACCGTTGGTATCGAGCACAGCGACACCCGCTGAGTCGTAGCCTCGGTACTCGAGGCGCTTGAGACCGCTCGTGAGCACCTCAACGGTGTCTCCGGGGCCGACATATCCGACGATTCCACACATAGACGTTATTTTAGTGGCACGATGAAGTGTGATGACTGAGTACAGCACTGAGACACAGGCTCTGGTACGCCCAGACCTGACTTCTCCATTCATTGAAATCGCTCGTGATGAGTGGGCAAGGCTCGCTGGAGAGACCCCTATGCCCCTCAAAGAGGCCGAGATTGAGGCCTATCGTGGGCTCGGAGAACCGCTAGATCTCGCCGAAGTTGGCGATGTTTACCGGCCACTGAGTCGACTTATCAATCAATACGCAATTGCAGAGCGAGAGGTGCACCGCCGCACTCGCAGTTTTTTGCGCAGACCAAATGACAGGCCCTCACCTTTTGTCATTGGAATTGCGGGTTCGGTTGCGGTCGGCAAGTCGACCGTTGCCCGAATTTTGCGCGATATGCTCGCTCGCTGGCCTGAAACCCCGCATGTTCAGTTGATTACGACCGATGGGTTTTTGTACCCGAATGAGGTTCTGAATGAGCGTGGGATCGCCCACCGCAAAGGCTTCCCAGAGTCGTACGACAGGCGGGCACTGCTTCGTTTTGTGACCCAGGTGAAATCAGGGGCCGCGGAAGCGAATGTGCCGCACTATGACCACCTGATTTACGACATTGTGCCGGGAGAATTCACCAAGGTGAAACGACCCGACATCCTGATCGTTGAGGGGCTTAACGTGTTGCAGCCTGCCTCAATGGACCACCCGCTCGCGGTGAGCGACCTCTTTGATTTCTCGATCTATGTCGATGCCCGCACCGCAGACATCGAGCAGTGGTTCATCAATCGTTTCTTGCGGTTGAAGGATCAGGCGTTCAGTAACCCAGACTCATTCTTTAAGCGCTTTGCTGGCCTTGATGAGCAGGCGGCGCGCGATCTGGCGCACGAGTTCTGGGCAGGTATTAACGAACCGAACCTGATCGAAAACATTCGGCCAACTCGTGCCCGCGCTTCGCTGGTGCTACGCAAAGACGCCGACCACACCGTGCAGAAGGTTCTGCTGCGAAAGATCTAACCTTCAGCCTGCGTTCGAACAGCCCGGTTGAGAGCGAGGGTCATCTCTGACTCTCGCTCTCATCGGATCCGAGGATGAGCTCGGGACATCCGCCGCGCGACACGATACGTCGCGCCTAGCGCGTTGGTCTGTTTGCGCAGCGAATCGCAGTATCCGTCAACGAGTTAAGCCTTGCCCGTGAAATTCGGGCGACGCTTTTCCTGGAAAGAAGCAAACCCCTCGCGGTAGTCCGACGTGTCGCACAGCGCCGCCTGAGCACGGTTCTCATCGCTCATTGAGGCCCACAGCCCAATTCGCTGATCGCGCAGGTCTGCGACGAGTCGCTTCGATGCCAGAAACGCCTGAGTCGCGCCGATTGCTGCCTTCGAAGCGGCTTGCTGTGCGGCAGCGAGCACCTCATCATCGGGCAGCACTTGAGAGAACAACCCTGCGGTGACGGCCTCTGTGCCCGACATCAGACGGCCCGTGTAGATCAGATCCAGCGTGCGATGGGCGCCGAGGCGCTCGAAGAACAGCGCGTGACCACCCGAGTCGAGCGTCGCGCCCAGGTTGGCAAATGGGCTGCCAATCTTTGCTGACTCGGCCACGTACACGACGTCGGTTGCGATCAAGAGGCCGAGTCCGACTCCTAGGCACGCACCCGTTGCCACCGCGAAGGTGGGGGCGGGGAACTCGCTCATCTTTTTCATCAGCGGCTCGATCAGACCTTCAAGATAGCCGATCACATCGTCCTCACGAGGATCAACCCCAGAGATGTCTCGGCCCGCACAGAATGCGCGGCCTTCACCGCGCAGCAAGAGCGCGCGCACGCCCGCTGCAGCTGCCTCATCGTAGGCAGCTGAGAGCTCAGCAACCGCAGTCGGGTCGAGCGAGTTCAGCTTCTCTGGCGCGTCAAGCACAATTTCTGCCACGCCGTCGGTAATTGTCAGTCGAATCATCTCAGGTTCTCCATCGTGGTTGTGCTGGGCAGCATCGCCCAGGCTGGTAATGACAAAGGAGGGCACACCTCGGAAGAGATGTGCCCTCGCAATATCGCTGCTTATGCGTCGAAGTCGACCACAATGCGGTCGGAAGTCGGTCGCGACTGGCAGGTAAGCACGTACCCGCGCTCAATCTCGTCGCTTTCCAGCGCGTAGTTTTCATGCATGTTAACGCTGCCCTCGACGACGCGGGCTCGGCAGGTGCCACAGACACCACCGGCGCACGCAAATGGCACGTCTGGGCGCACACGCAGTGCCGCATTCAGCACGGTCTCGTTTGCGCTAATCGGGCTCTCAACCGTAGCTGAGGTGCCGTCGAGCGTGAAGTCGATCTCGAAGGTTTTTTCTCCCGACTGAATCACAACGTCGCGAGCACGCGGAGCCTGCGCGCCAGGCTCGCCGGTGCTGAATAGCTCAAAACGAATATGCTTCTCGTCTACACCGTTCTCAGCGAGCAGGTCGCGGGTGAGCTGCACAAGTTCGAATGGGCCGCAAAGCACCCACTCGTTCACGCGAGCGGTCGGAATAATCGACTGCAGGATCGTGCGCAATTTTTCTTCGTCAAGACGGCCAGACATGATCGGTGCCGAGCGCTGCTCGCGAGAGAGCACGTGGTGCAGGGCGAGGCGATCCGGGTAGCGGTCTTTCAGCTCTGCGAGCTCTTCAACAAACATCACGTCGAGAGACGACTTATTTGTGTAGAGCAGATCAAAACGTGCGGTTTCACTCTGCTCCAGCACGCGGTGCGCCATGGTGATCACGGGGGTAATGCCCGAACCAGCGGCAATGCCTACTACCTGCTTGCCGTCGAGGTCCTCGAGGTTTGAAGTGAAGGTGCCTTGCGGTGTCATTACGTCGATGGTCTGACCCGGCTGCAGCGTATCGTTCGCCCAGTTCGAGAACAGACCGCCAAGGTCACGCTTGATCGCAACCGAGATGCGGCCGTCGCGAGGTGGGCGGCAAATCGAGTACGAGCGGCGAACTTCTTCGCCGTCGATCGTTGCCCGCAGCGCGAGGTATTGGCCCGCAGCGTAGTCATAGTTGTCAGCGAGTTCTGCGGGCACCTCAAAGGTGACCTCAACACTGGTGTCAGTCAGTGGGCGCACATCGGCAACACGCAGTTCGTTAAACGTCGCGCGCTTCTTTGCGCCGAGATTGATGGCAGCCATGTTCTTGCCTTTCAGCCGGCTCGTACATTTATTTGGTTGGTTTGGTGGCACCCGAAGTATTCAGGTAAGCGCCCGCCTAGTGCACCTTGAAGTAGTCGAAAGGTTCTTGACAGCGCTGGCACTGGTAGAGCGCCTTGCATGAAGTCGAACCGAATCGAGAAATCTCACGGGTATGCAGCGAGTGGCAGCGCGGGCATTTCACGCCGAGATTCACGGGGATCGGCCCGCGCATCTCATCGGAGCGCGCCATTGGCGGGGCGATTCCGTAGTCTTCGAGCTTGCGTTTGCCTGCTTCGGTCATCCAGTCGGTAGTCCAGGCTGGTGCCAGCGTGTAGCTCACCTGCACGTCTTCATAGCCCGCATCGCGAAGGGCAGAAGCGACGTCATCGCGCATCTGGTCGATCGCGGGGCAGCCTGAATACGTTGGTGTGAGCACTACGTGCGCAACCTTGCCGTCTGCGTGTGCTTCACGCAGCACACCGAGGTCTTCGATGGTCAGCGCCGGCACCTCAGGGTCAAGGATCGTTGCTGCTAGGTCCCAGACTTTTGCCGATGCCTCATCAGTGGGCCGAATACCGGTCGATGTAGACACGGCACTCACCACTTCGCGCCTGGATGGCGGCGTGGTAGCCACTGCAGCTCAGCGAGAATGTACCCGAGCAGTGTCGAGTGACGTCCCTCTCGGCCACCGGTCATTGCTGGTTTTGCGGTTGGCAGTTCTAGGCCAGCCTCAGCAAATACGGTGTTGAGTGTTTCGTCGAAACCAGCGCGAAGCGAAGACGGACGAGCCGCGATACCCTCAAGCTGATCGATAAGCGCGTCATCGGTAAAGAGCTCTTCAACGTATGGCCACATATCTTCGAGAGCGACAATGATCCGCTTCCGTGATTCTTCGGTGCCACCGGCGAGGCGTAGCGTCCACTGCACCGCGTGATCCTGGTGGTAGCGAACCTCACGCTCTGCCTTCGCAGCGATTGCCGCGATCGACTCGTCACTGCTCGTAAGCAGCGCGGTGTATAGCTGCACCTGGTAGATCGAGAAGTAGAGCTGACGCGCGAGCATGTCACCGAAATCGGTGCCCGTCTGCTCTACGAGCCAGCAATTGCGGAACTCTGGCTCGTCGCGCCAAAACGCAAGGTCATCTTCTGATTTGCCACTCGCAGAGCCTGCGAAGTTGAGCAGGGCGCGGGCGTGACCGAGCAGGTCGAGTGCGATATTGCCGAGAGCAAGATCTTCTTCGAGTTCTGGTGCGCGCGAGACCCACCAGCCGAGCTGCTGCGAAAGAATCAGCGAATCGTCGCCAAGACGCAACGCATACTCGGCTACCTTTTCGCTCGCGATGCGACCCGAGCCCGGCAGCTCTTCGTCGAGAATGGTCTCGTCGAGTGATACGTCGCCGTGGTGGTCGATAACGTCGTGATCGTGACTCACAGGTGCTTCACCCCTTCAGCGCGGGTGTAGTAGATCGCGTGACGGTAGTTCTTACCGGCTGGCGATTCAAAGAACTCACCCTTTCTATCGGGATCGCTCGTGGTGAAAGCGGTTGCTGGTGCAACCCAAATCGACACGCCCTCGTTGCGGCGCGTGTACAGATCGCGAGCGTTGCGCACTGCCATTTCAGAGTCGGGCGCGTGCAGCGATCCAACGTGTACGTGGCTCAGACCGCGATTCGCGCGAATGAAGACCTCCCAAAGCGGCCAAGCCTCGGTACCCATCTCTCCGGGTGTTGACATCTTCGTCTCCTTATTCGTATTCGATCGTCGTTCGAGTTAGGCCGCTACGCGGGCCTGCTCGCTCTGCTTGCGTGCGTACTCGGCTGCTGCTTCGCGCACCCAAGCACCGGTGTCGTGTGCCTCGCGGCGACGCTTAATACGCTCAGTGTTTGCTGGGCCACGGCCGTCGAGCACTGCGTAGAATTCGTCCCAGTCGATTTCGCCCATGATCCACTGACCGGTTTCTTCGTCAAAACGCAGATCCTTGTCAGGGCATTCGAGGCCGAGTGCTTCAAACTGCGGCACGCACATGCCAACAAATCGCTGGCGAAGTTCGTCGTTCGAGAAACGCTTGATCTTCCAAGCCATCGAGCGCGCCGAGTTCGGTGATTCGTCGTCGGTTGGGCCGAACATCATTAGCGATGGCCAGTACCAGCGGTTTACCGCGTCCTGCGCCATCTGCTTCTGTTCAGGGGTGCCCTGCGAGAGTTCTAGCAGAATCTCGAAGCCCTGGCGCTGGTGGAACGACTCTTCCTTGCAGATACGCACCATGGCGCGACCGTAGGGGCCGTATGAGGCGCGGCAGAGTGGCACCTGGTTGCAGATCGCTGCACCGTCAACGAGCCAGCCAATTGCACCCATATCGGCCCAGGTTGGCGTGTGGTAGTTGAAGATTGATGAGTAGCGCGCGCGGCCTTCGATCAGCTGATCAGTCATCTCTTCGCGTGAGATGCCGAGTGTCTGTGCTGCTGAGTAAAGGTAGAGGCCGTGACCCGCTTCGTCCTGCACCTTGGCAATCAGAATCGCCTTACGCTTCAGGCTCGGGGCGCGGGTGATCCAGTTTGCCTCTGGCTGCATACCGATGATCTCGGAGTGCGCGTGCTGAGAGATCTGACGGATCAGAGTTTTGCGATATGCCTCTGGCATCCAATCGCGTGGTTCAATTCGCAGATCAGCCTCGATAAGCGCATCGAAGTGAGCCTGCTCTTCGCTGGTCTCTACAGCGGTAACCGGAGTTGACATCTGAGGCCTCCTTGACTCTAGGTGCAGAAAATGCCGGATAACAGGGAATACTGGCCCGATTCGAATTACTGACCGACCATTCAGTTAGTATACTCATTCCATCCGGGTTCGCAAGAACCTTGAAACTCACACCGTGGTCAGCACCCCTACTACGCAACGGAGCGTCACAATGAACAGCACCCCATCAACTATTCAGGCCGAGGATCACCAGCTCGCATATGCGGCAGATCCCGAATGGGCAGCGACACACATGGCGCCGACCGACAACACCAAACGCTTTCTCGGCATGACGATCCACGAACTTGAGCGCGGCCGCGCCGTACTCTCAATGGTGGTTCGCCCAGAAATGGCCAATGGATTTGGCATCACTCACGGCGGCATGGTCTTCACCCTGGCCGACACCGCCTTTGCTTACGCATGCAACGAAAGCAATCAGCCCACCGTTGCATCAGGCGCAGACATCACCTTCACCAAGGCAAGTCACGCCGGAGACACCCTCACCGCAACCGCAGTTCGTCGCTGGCTCTCTGGCCGCAACGGACTATACGACATCACTATTACCGATCAGCACGGTGAACTCATCGCGGAATTCCGCGGTCGCTCGTTCACCACTAATCGCACCCTGCCCACCACCTCGAAGTAGAGCCAAGGAGTCGACACATGTCACAGATCACTATGGAAGAGCTCGGCTTGCACGACGCAGAACGGCTCGATCGCGCTTCTCTCGAAGCCCTCCAGCTAGAACGCCTGCAGTGGACAGTACGCCACGCGTACGAAAACGTTCCGTTGTACCGCACCAAGTTTGACGAAGCCGGCGTACATCCAGACGACATTAAGACGCTCGCAGATGTGCAGCGCCTCCCCTTCACGACGAAGGAAGACCTTCGCCTGAACTACCCATTCGGCATGTTTGCAGTGCCGAAGGAAGACATTCGCCGGATTCACGCTTCTTCGGGCACCACGGGCCGACCAACAGTCGTCGGCTACACCCAGAGCGACCTCGACAACTGGGCTGATCTCATTGCTCGCTCGCTCTACGCGGCGGGCGTTCGCCCGGGATGGCGTGTACACAACGCCTACGGATACGGTCTATTCACTGGCGGTCTCGGCGCGCATGCCGGCATCGAACGCCTAGGCTGCGCCGTCATTCCAATGTCTGGCGGTCAGACCGAAAAGCAGGTTCAGCTGATCATGGACTTCGAGCCAGATGCAATCATGTGCACCCCGAGCTACCTGCTCACCATTGCCGACGCATTTGAAGCCGCCGGAATTGACCCCCGTTCAACCAGCCTCAAGGTCGCAGTGTGCGGTGCCGAGCCGTGGACCGACGCTATGCGCAAAGAACTAGAAGAACGCCTCGACATCAAGGCAGTAGATATCTACGGCCTTTCTGAGGTTATGGGACCGGGTGTTGGCAACGAGTGCGTCGAAACCCAAGACGGCCCCCACATTTGGGAAGACCACTTCCTGCCAGAAATCATCGACGAAAACCTGCAGCAGGTCCCAGACGGCGTGCAGGGCGAACTTGTCTTCACGACGCTCACCAAAGAAGCGTTCCCCGTGATCCGCTACCGCACCCGTGACCTCACCGAGCTTCGCCCAGGCACCGCTCGCCCCGGCATGCGCCGCATCGCGAAGATCACCGGCCGCAATGACGACATGATCATTCTGCGTGGCGTGAACCTCTTCCCCACTCAGATCGAAGAAATCGCTCTGGAAAGCCCGGACCTGAGCACCCACTTCGTGCTTGAGCTCACCCGCAAGGGCAAGATGGACGCGCTTTGCGTGAAGATTGAGCCTCGCGAGGGCGTCAGCGATGCGCAGTGCATCGAAGCTGCAAAGGTGCTCCAGCACCACATCAAGAGCCGCATCGGCACCTCGGTAGGTGTCGAATTGGTACCGTGTGGATCGCTCGAGCGTTCGCAGGGCAAACTCAAGCGAGTTTATGACCTGCGTGAGCAGATTTAAGCCGGTCAACTGATACAGTAAGCGGCGGCAAGTACCCATGGGCGCTTGCCGCCGCTTCTCATATTGCCAAGGAGTCGACTATGGAGTCACGAACAAACGGCGCCGTTGCGCCTCGTCGCGGACGCCCAGGCTACGACCAAGAGCAAATGCTCGAAGTGATCGTCAAGGTCTTCACTGACCACGGGTACGACGCAGCAACCCTTGAACTCATCGCTAAGCGTCTGGGCCTCTCCAAGTCAGCGGTGTACCACCACTTCGATTCGAAACAGGCAATGCTCGAGATGGCGCTTGAACGCGTGCTAGGCGCACTCGAGAGCGTGTTTTCTGCGCGTGCGGCAACCGAGGGCGCCGCTGCAGACCGCATTCGTTTTGTTGTGACCGGTGCAGTGCGCGTGGCCTGCGAAGAACGGCCCTATCTCCTGCTTTTGCTGCGTCTACACGGCAACTCTGAGGTGGAGTTGCAAGCTATGGAGCGACGCCGCGCATTCGACCAGAAGCTTCGCCATCTCTTTGACCAATCGCTCGAAGAACAGACCCTACGAGAAGACCTTGATCCTGGGCTGGCCGAGCGTTTCACCTTCGGCCTCATCAACTCGCTCGTTGAGTGGTACCGCCCAGGCGGACGATTCAGCGCAGAAGAAATCGCCGACTCCGTGCTGCGATTCTTGAACGACGGGCTTCGGCCAAAGGCTTAGCAAAGTTTGAAAGCTGCGCCACCCCACCGTGCGGCGCGACCAAAAGGGATAGCGCTAGTCTCCCTGCCGAGCGTATGACGACGGATTTGGGGTGGGCGGGCCAGAACTTTGAGAAAGCGAAAACCCCGCGCATCTAGACAAGCTAGATGCGCGGGGTTTTCTGCTATCGACTAAGCGTTTGGTGTCTTTGAAACCAAAGTCAGCACATCATAAGTGGCGACGGTCTCATCGTTCTGGTTTGTCAGAACGGCGTCCCAGTGCACCTCACCGTACTCATCGGTTTCACGCGGAATGATCTGCTTCGCAGTTAGCGCCACTCGCACCTGATCGCCAGGCGAGACCGGCGTGATAAACCGCAGGTTCTCAAGACCGTAGTTTGCGAGGACCGGGCCAACGTCTGGCCAGACAAAAAGACCAGCCGCGAACGAGAGCAGCAGGTATCCGTGCGCCACACGACCGGGGAAGAACGGGTTCGCCGCCGCGGCTTCTTCGTTGACGTGTGCGTAGAAAGTATCGCCGGTGAAGTCAGCAAAGTGGCTGATGTCGTCGAGGGTGACCTCGCGAGCCTCAGACACAACCTGGTCACCAATACGCAGATCCTGCAGCGACTTCTGGAACGGGTGCACATCGTTTTGCGTGGTCGCGCCAGCATGCCAAACACCGGTAATTGCAGTCAGCATCGCTGGGCTACCCTGGATCGCCGTGCGCTGCATGTAGTGGAACACGCTGCGCACACCGCCGAGCTCTTCTCCGCCACCAGCGCGACCCGGTCCACCGTGTACCAGCATCGGCAGTGGTGAGCCGTGACCGGTAGACGAGCGGGCATCATCGCGATCGAGCACCAGCATACGACCATTGGCCGAAGCAGCACGCTTGGTGAGCGTGGCAACAAACTCTGGGTCGTGCGAAGCGACACTCGTGACGAGCGAACCGCCGCCGCGAATCACGAGCTCAGCAGCCTCATCGGCACTGTCGTAGCCGATCACTGAGCTGACCGGGCCGAACGCCTCAGTGTCGTGCACGCGGGCAGCGTTGGCGTCTGCGAAGTGCAGCAGAATCGGCTGCAAGAAGGCACCGCCGTCCGCCGCGCTCTGGCCTTCGCCAACCACGATCTTGCCGCCGTCAGCTACCAGTTTGTCGACCTGACGCAATACCTCTTCGCGCTGCTCAGCAGAAGCGAGCGCACCCATGGTGACACCCTCCGTGCGAGGATCGCCAACAACGACCTTCTCAGCGATACGGGCGCGCACGGCTTCAATCACGTCGTTCACCACAGCGTTTGGCACAATCGCACGGCGAATCGCGGTGCACTTCTGGCCTGCCTTGGTGGTCATTTCATTCACCAGCTGGCGCACGTATCCGTCGAACTCTGGTGTGCCAGCTACAGCGTCTGGACCGAGCACCGAAGCGTTGATTGAGTCAGTTTCAGCGCCGAAGATCACGCCCCCGGTTTGCACCGCGTCGTGACGACGCAGTGACTCAGCAGTTGAGGCCGATCCGGTAAACGACACAACATCGCCAAGCTTCGCGTGATCGAAAACTTCACGAATCGATCCGGTGACCAATTGCACCGAACCTGCTGGGAGCAGACCGGATTCAACCATAATTCGCACCATGTGCTCCGCCAGGTACGCGCCTGGAGTTGCTGGTTTGATTACGGTTGGCATGCCGGCAAGAAATGCTGGTGCAAACTTTTCTAGCGAGCCCCAGACTGGGAAGTTGAACGCGTTGATCTGCACGGCAACACCCGGCAGCGTGGTGCGAATGTGGCGACCGAGGAAGCTGCCGTCTTTCGCGAGCACCTCAACGGGACCGTCGAGCTGCACCTTGGCGTTCGGCAGCTCACGGCGACCCTTGCCCGAATAGGTGAAGAGCACACCGATACCACCGTCAATATCAACCCACGAGTCGATCTTGGTGGCACCGGTCTGGTACGACAGTTCGTACAGTTCGTTCTTGCGCTCAGTGAGCACCAGAGCGAGCTGCTTCAGCAGCACTGCTCGCTGATGAAAAGTCAGTTCACTCAAGTTCTTCTGACCGACGGTGCGGGCGTGATCCAACGCTGCACCAAGGTCAAGCCCCTCGCTTGACACTCGAGCGATTGCCTCACCCGTAGAAGCATCAACAACCTCAACCCCAGCAACGCTCTCGGCTGGTGACCACCATGCGTCCTGCACATAGCTCTGTAGCATTCGCGTCATCGCGTGAACTCCTTATGTCTTGGTATCCGTGAACGGCGTTAGTTGCCGTTGTTCCAGTCGTAAAATCCCTGCCCGCTCTTGCGACCGAGCTTGCCCTCTGCAACCATGTCGCGCAAGATCTGTGGCGGCGCGAATCGTGGACCGAGGTCGCGTTCGAGCTGTTCAGCAATGCCGAGGCGCACGTCGAGACCAACAATGTCGGTGGTCTTCAGCGGGCCGCTCGGGTGCTTGTAACCGAGCTCCATTGCGAGGTCGATGTCTGCGGCACTTGCCACACCCTCTTCGACCATACGCATGGCTTCAAGCGCAATGGCAACGCCGAGGCGGCTTGAAGCGAAGCCTGGTGAGTCTGCAACGGTGATTGGCGTCTTGCCGAGTGCGCGCACCCACGCGCGAGCCTGCTCGGGGAGCGCCTCAGCCGTGCCCTCGTGCACCACGATTTCGATCAGTGTCGAAGCCGGTACTGGGTTAAAAAAGTGCAGCCCGATGAACTGCGCTGGTCGTTCAAGCGAATCGGCAAGCTGAGCGAGCGGAATCGACGAAGTGTTTGAAGCAAGAATCGCGTCGGCCGGAAGCTGGCGCTCAATCTCGCGCAGCGCCTCAATTTTGAGATCAAGAATCTCTGGCACTGCTTCTACAACAAGACGAGAAGCGCCAAACGAGCCCATCTCGGTCGCCACGGTAAGCGAGTTCTTCAGCTGTGCTGCGTCAGCGTCGAATCCGCGAGCGATCGAGGCATCAATGCTCGCTTCGATCCGCTCACGTGCGGCGTCAGCTGAAGCGACGTCGCGCTCAACGACGACAACGTCGGCACCAGCGAGCAGGAACGAGTGGGCGATTCCGCCACCCATTCGGCCGCCGCCAAGCACGCCCACCCGTGAGGGTACGCCAATTTCAGGGTGTTCGTGGTGCTCGCTCACTTCGTCTTCTTTCGCTCAAGAAACTCGGTCATTCGACGCATCTTCTCGGGGCTCTCAAAGAGCACCGATTGTTCTTCAAGATCAATCTGCGGGTGCGCTGCGCGCGGTGCCTGCAGCACACGCTTTGACGCCATGGTTGCCGCTGGATCGAGCGCACCAATTCGTGAGGCTATCTTTTGCGCTCGCTCAAGCGCCGCTTCGGAGGTCTCTTCGAGGTGGGTAATCAGGCCAGCCCGCAGGGACTCTTCTGCGTTCAGCACCCGCCCGGCCAACATGATCTCGGCCGCGAGTGGCTCCCCTACGAGTTCACGCAGACGCCAGCTTGCGCCAGCAGCCGCGATAATGCCAAGACCAGTTTCTGGATTGCCGATTTTCAGCGTCGGGGTGCCCACTCGAATGTCTGCCGCATAGGCAAGTTCGGCTCCGCCGCCGAGAGCAAAACCCTCGAGCACAGCAATTACCGGCATTGGCAGCGCATTGATCCGCTGAAACGCTTTGGTGTTGATGCCTTTGAGCGCGTCTGCGGCTCGACGCTCACGCAGTTGCGCAATGTCTGCGCCGCCAGCGAAAGTGCCCTCTGCGCCGCGCAGAATCAGTGTCTGAGGCGTGGCTTCAAGGCCCTCGCACAACTCGTGCAGTGCATCAATCAGATCTTGATCGATCGCGTTGCGTTTCTCTGGGCGGTTGAGTGTCGCGAGCACGTAGCCTTCGCGCTGCTCAACCAGAAGCGGTGAGTTCTCAGTCATGCTTAGACTCGCTCGATAATGGTCGCGGTGCCCTGACCTACGCCCACGCACATGGTGGCTAGGCCGTAGCGCGAGTTTTCGCGCTCCATGCGGCCAAGCAGAGTGACCAGCAGACGCGAGCCTGAGGAGCCGAGTGGGTGACCGAGTGCGATTGCGCCGCCGTCGACGTTTACGCGCGCTGGATCGAGACCCAATTCGCGCATGCAGGCCAGCGACTGCGAGGCGAAGGCCTCGTTCAGCTCGACCGAACCAATTTCGTCGATGCTCAGGCCTGCTCGCTGCAACGCTTTCTGAGTTGCTGGCACCGGGCCGACACCCATAATCTCTGGCGCGAGCGCCGCCGAGACGCTCGTCACAATTCGTGCGCGTGGAGTGAGGCCGTAGCGCTCAATGGCGGCTTCGCTCGCTACCAAGAGAGCACTCGATCCATCGTTGAGCGAGGATGCGTTGCCTGCGGTAACAACTTCGCCGCCGGCGACTACTGGGCGCAGGCCCGAGAGCACCTCAAGGGTGGTGCCGGGGCGTGGGCCCTCGTCAACCGAGACCACAGACTGCTTGCCTCGGCCAAGCTCTACCGTGTAGGGCGCAATTTCACGCTCAAAATGGCCCGCCTCAATTGCGGCGAGCGCTCGGCGATGGCTTTCAACCGAGAACGCGTCAGCGTCTTCACGACTGATGCCGTACACGCGTGCGACCTCTTCGGCCGTTTCAGGCATGGTGAAGGTTGCTTTGTCGCGAGCTGCGAGGCGCGAGTTGGTGAAGCGCCAACCGATCGAAGTGTCGTATTGGTCACCAGGCTTTGCCCATGGCTTCGCTGGCTTCTCTTGCACCCATGGTGCGCGGGTCATTGATTCAACGCCGCCGGCAAGAATCAGATCGGCGTCGCCTGCGCGAATCGCTTGGGAAGCATTCGATACGGCGGTCATGCCTGAGGCGCAAAGTCGGTTCACGGTGTAGCCGGGAAGTGTGTCTGGGAGGCCCGCTAGCAGTACTGCCATTCGAGCGACGTTGCGATTGTCTTCGCCGGCCTGGTTTGCGGCACCAAAAATGACCTCGTCGATGGCCTCTGCTGGCACTCCAGTGCGTTCTACGAGGCTCTTCAGTACGTGCGCTGCAAGGTCGTCGGGGCGTGCACCCGCGAGGGCTCCACCGTAACGCCCAACAGCGGTGCGTACACCGTCTACGAGATATGCCTCTGGCATGTTTGCCGACCTCCTTGTCGATCAGACACCCATTAAGTGAATGAACGGTCAGTTAATAGATCCCTAGCCTAGCCGCATCCGGATAAATCTCGCAACGCACACAACAATCAAGCTTGAACGCTCGACAGAAATGGTATACCAACCTTATGATGCTGCTACTTGCCGTCCTTTTGGTAAGTAATTCACGCCCGGCCCGCGACTCATTCATCTGAGTTGCGGGCCGAGCTCTGAACAATGGAGTTCATTCATGACACAGTCAATCAGTCACACCCGAGAGCAACGCCGCGTGCTCGCCGGCACAGTCGTCGGCACCTCCATCGAGTGGTACGACTTCTTCATCTACGCTCAGGCAGCCGGAGTGGTTCTCGGCCCACTCTTTTTCGCCCCGGCAGGCGAGACAGTGGCACAAATTGTCGCTTGGGCATCACTTGGCATTTCGTTCCTTTTCCGCCCGCTCGGAGCCATCGTCGCAGGTCACCTCGGAGATCGCCTCGGTCGCAAGCGAATGCTTGTGATGACTCTTCTTCTCATGGGCATCGCCACCGCTCTGATCGGGGCATTGCCGACCTACGCGCAAATTGGCATGGCCGCACCAGCGCTACTGGTACTACTTCGGGTGTCGCAGGGCTTCTCGGCCGGTGGCGAGTGGGGCGGAGCTGCCCTCATGTCGGTCGAGCACGCCCCAGAGGGCAAGCGAGGCTTTTTCGGCGCCTACCCGCAAATTGGTGTTCCCGTTGGCATGATCCTCGCCACCGCAACGATGTGGGCAATCACGACCACGCTCACCGAAGAGCAGTTTCTTAGCTGGGGCTGGCGGATTCCCTTCATTTTCTCAATCGCGCTCATCGCAATTGGCTACGCTATTCGGCGGGCCGTTGAGGAGTCTCCGGTGTTCAAAGAACTCCAGGAACGAAAGGGTGAATCCTCGGCACCGCTGAAGACTCTCTTCAAACGCAATGCCAAAGAGGTCCTTCTGGCGGCCCTGATCTTCATTGCGAACAACGCCGCCGGCTATCTCTTGATCGCGTTCTTCTCGGCCTATGCAACCCGCCCAGTCGAGGCGGGAGGCCTTGGGCTTGAACGCCCGCCGGTTCTGCTCGCAACCACGCTCGCCTCGTTCGGATGGCTCGGCTTTACTCTCTTTGGCGGAATCATTTCTGACCGGATCGGCCGCGTGCGCACCTTCCAGATCGGTTACGGCCTTATCGCCATCTGGGCTATTCCGATGTGGTTTTTGATCGACACCGGCAATATCGTGATGTACTTCCTTGCACTGTTCTTGCTCACGGTCGGCCTTGGCCTTTCCTATGGACCGCAGGCAGCACTGTATGCCGAGATGTTCCCGGCAGACATCCGATACTCGGGTGTCTCGATTGGCTATGCCATCGGTGCGATTCTTGGCGGCGCATTCGCGCCGATGATCGCCGAGCTTGTCTTTGGGAAAACCGGAGCATCGTGGTCGATCGGTGTCTACATCCTCGTAGTCACCATCGTCTCGCTTGTCGCAGTCTCACTCGTGAAGAGCAAAGACAACGCACCGTTGAACAAGACAACCGCAGATTCGCACATCTAAATCCCCCCGTTTCGGGGGCCGCTGATCAAACGTTCAGTCGGCCCTCGATCCATGCGAATAAAACTCCCCTTAAACGGGTGTTTTCTTGTAACTCCCAGAAATTATCGGTAACGATTTGGGTTTTTACGGCCATTCGATTCGCATGACTATAACTCCGTATGCCTATACTTACTGACCTGTCGGCAAGTAATTGTCGGTACTTAATGCGTCCTGTCACGGCGCATTATTTATTCCCCCCAAAGGAACGACGGAGTTCAAATGACACAAACTATGGATGCCAAGCGCGAACAGCGCCGGGTACTCGCAGGAACAGTGGTCGGTACCTCAATCGAATGGTACGACTTCTTCATCTACGCCCAGGCAGCCGGAGTGGTTCTCGGACCACTCTTCTTTGCCCCAGCTGGCGAGACAATCGGACAGATTGTTGCTTGGGCATCGCTTGGAATCTCATTCCTCTTCCGCCCACTCGGCGCGATCGTTGCCGGTCACCTCGGTGACAAACTCGGCCGCAAGCAAATGCTGGTGCTGACTCTGATTCTGATGGGCGCAGCCACTGCCCTGATCGGCGTCCTGCCAACCTACGCTCAAGTCGGAATGCTCGCACCGATTCTGCTGGTGCTACTTCGTATCCTGCAGGGCTTCTCAGCAGGCGGCGAATGGGGCGGAGCCGCCCTCATGTCGGTCGAGCACGCACCCCCTGGAAAGCGCGGCTTCTTCGGCGCCTACCCGCAGATTGGCGTTCCGGTAGGCATGATCCTCGCCACCGCGACGATGTGGGTCATCACCTCTTCGCTTACTGAAGAACAGTTCCTCACCTGGGGATGGCGCGTGCCGTTCATCTTCTCAATCGTGCTGATTCTGGTTGGCTACTTCATTCGCAAGGCAGTTGAAGAGTCACCAATCTTCAAGGAGCTCCAGGAGCGCAAGGGCGAGTCTTCGGCACCACTGAAAACGCTCTTCAAGCGCAACGCGAAGGAAGTCATTCTCGCAGCGCTCATCTTCATTGCGAACAACGCAGCTGGCTACCTGCTGATCGCGTTCTTCTCGGCATACGCGACCCGTCCGGTCGAAACCGGCGGCCTCGGTCTTGAGCGCCCGCCAGTGCTGCTGGCGACCACACTCGCCTCATTCGGCTGGCTTGGCTTCACCCTCTACGGCGGAATTCTTTCCGACCGGATCGGCCGCGTGCGTACCTTCCAGATCGGTTACGCGCTGATCGCTATCTGGGCCATCCCAATGTGGTTCCTGATCGACACCGGCGACATTGTGATGTACTTCCTCGCTCTGTTCCTGCTCACCGTTGGTCTCGGCCTCTCCTATGGCCCGCAGGCAGCGCTCTACGCCGAAATGTTCCCAGCTGACATTCGCTACTCGGGTGTCTCTATCGGTTACGCCATCGGCGCGATTCTCGGCGGCGCATTCGCACCTATGATCGCTCAGCTTGTCTTCGACAAGACCGGCGTATCTTGGTCGATTGGTGTCTACATTGTTGCGGTCACGATTATCTCGTTCATCGCCGTCTCACTGGTGAAGAGCAAGGACAACACTCCTCTCAACACCACCACGATTGACCTGCACGGTTAATTTCAACACACAAAGAGGCGCTGCTCGCGAAATCGCGGGCAGCGCCTCTTTGTTGTCTTGCCGGCAATGTCGGCGGGCGAACAGCCCGCCGACAAAGCTTAGAGCCTCGGGAAGGAACGCAGCGGGTGCTCGATCTTCTCAACCAAGCTTCCGATAAAGCCTGCCGCATACCCGCCATCGCAAACACGATGATCAAAAGCAAGCGAAAGCTGCGCAATACGACGAACTACAATTTCACCGTTCACTACCCAAGGTCGCTCAATCACTCGGCCCATACCAAGAATTGCGACCTCTGGATGATTGATGATGGCGGCGGAGCCGTCCACACCGAATCCACCGTAGTTGTTAAAGGTGAAGGTTGATCCGCTGAGCTTTGCCGGCGCGAGACGACCGGTGCGGGCTTCCGCACTCAGTTCCTTCAGCGCGCTATCTAGCTCAATGATCGACAGATCGGTGGCTCGTGGCAGCACAGGCACGGAGAGTCCGCGCTCGGAATCAACAGCGATACCAAGGTTGACGCCGTCAAAGGTCATCAACTCGGTGCCGTCTTCGCTCAGGCGCGATGCAAGCAGCGGGTACTCCTCGAGTGCCATCAACACGAAGCGCGCGATCAGCGTCGTTACCGATGGTGGGCGCTCCCCTGCTGCAGCCATCTGCGGACGCAACTGCCAGAGCTCGGTGAAATCGACATCAACCCAAACTGTTGCCTCTGGAATTTCCGATCGGCTGCGGCTGAGCTTCGCTGAGACCACCTTGCGCAGCGGTGAAAGCTTTTCTGCCGAGGCGAGGCGAAGTCCGTGCAGACCTGCAACTTCATCGCCCGCTGGCTGAGTGGAGCCTGCCTGCGTAGTTGCCACAGATGCCCCGAGAGCTTCGGCGGCACGCAGCACATCGGCGCGGGTCACTGCACCATCACTGCCGGTTGCGGCAATGCTCCGAGGATCAACCCCGAGCTCGCGGGCAAGGCGACGCACAATAGGCGATCGCACTGCGACGGGACCGAACGCTGCTCCCGGAACGGCAGCCTCGGCTGCCACAGCCACTGCCGCGCTGGGCGCCGATGCCGGCTGAGCCGCCGGAACTGCCGCAGCCTTTTCTGCGGCGTTTGCCGTCTGAGCAGTGACTGTCTTTCGACGGCGACGCCCCTTCGCAGCAACACTGCCGGTGCCGTAACCGATCAGCACATTGCCCGAGCCGGATCCTGCGCGCTCTTCAGCACGGTAAGCGTCAAGCTCGGTGTTTTCGTGGTCGTCTGCCGTATCGGTAGCGGGTGCGGCAGATCCAGCGTTTGCAGCAGGTTGATCGCCGGCCTCGCCGACTTCAAGCACTGGAGACCCGGTTAATACCGCTTCGCCCTCTGCACCGTGCAGCGCCAGTACGGTTCCGCCAAACGGGGAGGGCAGCTCGACAATACTCTTTGCAGTTTCAACCTCGGCGATTGCCTGGTCAATTGCAACAGTATCGCCAACGGAAACCAGCCAGCGAACAATGACAGCCTCGGTCAACCCCTCGCCGAGGTCTGGCAGTAGAAATGTCTGTGCAGCCATGTGTTAGTCCTCCCAGTGCAGGGTGTCGATCGTGTCGATCACGCGGTCGACGTCTGGCAGATACCAGTGCTCAAGCTTTGGTGGCGCAAACGGCACATCAAAACCGGTGACCTTACGAACCGGAGCTTCGAGGTATTCGAAGCATTGCTCGGCAACTCGCGCCTGAATTTCTGAGGCCACGCTTACGAAGCCAGGTGCTTCTGAAATCACAATTGCGCGACCGGTCGAACGCACAGCATTCATCACGGTCTCGTCGTCGAACGGGGTGATGGTGCGAACATCAACGACCTGCACACTGCGTCCGTCTTCAGCGGCAACCGCTGCTGCCTCGAGTGCGACCTGCACCGAAGGGCCGTATGCGATCAAGGTGAGGTCAGTACCCTGACGGGCAATTGCTGCTTTGCCGAGGTCTGCGGTGATGCTGGTGTCGACCGGGCCCTTCATCCAGTAGAGCTTCTTGGGCTCCATAAAGACAACGGGATCTGGCGAAGCAATCGCCGCGCGCAGCAACGAGTACGCCTCCTGCGGCGTAGCTGGCGAGACCACTGTGAGACCAGGGGTGTGCGCGTAGTAGGCCTCTGAAGAATCGCAGTGGTGCTCAACGCCGCCGATACCACCTCCGAAAGGAATGCGGATCACCATAGGCAGTCGCAACACACCCTTCGTGCGATTGCCCATCTTTGCGACGTGGCTCACGATTTGCTCGAAAGCTGGGTAGGCGAACGCGTCGAACTGCATCTCTGCAACTGGGCGCATCCCGTTCATCGCCATGCCGACTGCGCTACCGATAATGCCTGACTCGGCCAGAGGCGTGTCAAAGCAGCGTTCCTCACCGTACTTTTCAGTGAGCCCATCGGTGACTCGGAAGACACCGCCAAGGGCGCCAACGTCTTCACCAAAAATCAACACCGCAGGGTCGGCTTCGATTGCATCGGCAAGCGCACGGTTGAGCGCCGCCGCCATGGTCATGGTCTGAACTTCAGTTGCGTTGACGCTCATGCGCTTGCCTCCGTACGTGCGATTTCGTCTTGCAGCAGGTCCCACTGAGCGCTCAGTGTCGCTGGGCGGGTTGCGTAGACGTGGGCAAAAAGCTCTTCTGGTTCGACAACGACATCTCGGTTCATCGCCTCGCGCAGTTCGGCAGCGATGCTCTCTGCCTCAGCAGCAAACTTCTCTTCATGCTCACTCGTGAGCACACCGGCCTCGCGTAGGTAACTGCCAAGGCGGGTCAACGGATCACGTTCAACCCAGCGCTGCACCTCTTCGCGCTCGCGGTAGCGGGTGTCATCATCGGCGTTGGTGTGCGCCTGCATACGGTAGGTATGCGCTTCGATCAGCGTTGGTCCGCCACCCTCGCGGGCACGATCAACTGCATCGTTCAGCACTGCCAGCACAGCAGCGGTGTCATTGCCGTCTACGCGCTGGCCGCTCATGCCATACCCAATAGCCTTGTGCGCGAGCGAGGTCGCGGCTGTCTGACGCGAGAGTGGCACCGAGATCGCGAATTCGTTGTTCTGAACGAAGAAGACCACGGCGAGGCCAAATACTGCGGCGAAGTTCATCGCCTCATGAAAATCACCCTCGCTTGTGGCACCATCACCGCACATTGCGATCACTACAGTGTCTTCACCGCGCAGTTTCGCGGCGTGTGCGAAGCCAACCGCGTGCAGCATCTGAGTGGCAAGCGGAGTTGCTTGCGGGGCTACCCGGTGTGCACGCGAGTCGTAACCCGAGTGCCAGTCGCCACGAAGCAGCACCATGGTGTCTTCTGGCGAGACTCCGCGAGACATTACTGCGACCGAATCTCGATAGGTCGGGAACAGCCAGTCGTTTTCACCGAGTACCTGAGCTACCGCAACCTGACATGCCTCTTGGCCGTGAGAGGAGGGGTATACCGCAAGGCGGCCCTGACGAACGAGCGCGTTGCACTGCTCGTTGATGCGACGACCGTTTACCAGCGCTGCATAGCTGGCGAGCAATGACTCGTTGCTTGGCGCCTGGTAGCGTTCGTGGGTTTTCCCTGAGCCGTGCTCGTCGATGAGTTGAACTGGGTGCTCATCTGGCAGCTGGGCGGCGTCAGCGTCGCGCATCGTTCCTCCTTGAATGAAATGCCTTAGTATCTTCCAATCATGGCGTTATCAAACCGTTTGTTCACACTCAGATAGCTTGATCTAGACATATTGTGCATTTTGGGCGCTTTGACAAGACAATCGTAAAATTCGAAGGCATAGCTACCCGGTCACCCTGCGCGTGTCACCAACGCGGCTCCACCAACTGTTTAGCCGAGGGCGTCGCCAATCATTGCAGCAAGCAAAAAGCGGCCAGCGACACTCTAGGTAGAGGTCACTGGCCGCTTGAGGCCGAAAACTAGTACTAGTTTGCGAGCAGGTCTTCGCAGAGGAAGGTCTGGCCCATGTACTCGACGCTTTCAGCGCCGGCCAGGCAAGCCTCGGCCATCTGGTTCAGGTCGGTCACAACGTCGCCACCGACAGCTGCAAGGCCGATCATGAAGAGCACGAAGAAGACAATCCAGAACACGGTAAGTACCGCACCGATAATGATGGCCGCAAGGGCCAGGCCGTTTTTACGGCCAGCCTTCTTCGACTGCACCATAGCAACGATGCCAAGAATCAGACCGACCAGCGGCAAGAAGATTGCAAGAATAAGGGCTGCGATGCTCAGGCCCTTGCCTGGCTCAGCAGGAGCCGGCACACCCGGAGTTGCCGGGTAAGCTGGCGCAGCCTGATACGCCGGTGCCGCCGGTGCCGCCGGGGTTTCCTGCGGAGCTGGGTTCTGCGGGGTTTCAGGGGTGGTCATTAGAGGTTCCTCTCGATGAGTTGCATTCCTATGGAATGTTCAGCTACCAAGATTACGCAAAGATGACCGAAATTGTCACAATTACACGGAGATTGTGCACAAAACGTGCCTTCGCAACACAATCTGAAGCATTGCCCGAGGGCACTACTCTGAAGCGTTGCGAAGACACGTCAGTAAGTGGATCGCTAAATCGCGAGGCGCTCTTTCACTACAGCCGCCAGATCGTCAGCGAGCTGCTGAGCTTGCTCAACACCGGCAGCCTCAACCATGACACGCACAACAGGCTCTGTACCGGAAGGCCGCAAAAGCACGCGACCGTTACCGGCAAGCGCAAGCTCAGCCTGCACAACTGCCTGCTGCAGCACCTCGTCACCGGCAACCTTCGTGCGATCTACACCGCGCACATTGACGAGCACCTGCGGGTACACAGTCATGCACGAAGCGAGCTCGGCAAGTGTCTTACCGGTGCGCTTCATCTCAGCCGCAATATGCAGTCCGGTCAAAATACCATCACCAGTGGTCGCATACTCACTCATAATGACGTGACCCGACTGCTCGCCACCGAGCGAGAAGCCGTCGGCGTTCAGTCGCTCAAGCACGTAACGATCGCCAACGCCTGTCTCGACCACGTCGATACCGTTGTTCGCCATCGCAAGCTTCAAACCAAGGTTGCTCATTACAGTTGCAACAAGAGTGTTTTCAGCAAGCTTGCCCCGCGCTGACATAGATAGGGCGAGGATCGCCATAATCATGTCACCGTCGACCACATTGCCGGCAGCGTCTACCGCGAGACAACGATCAGCATCACCGTCATGAGCAATACCAAGGTCGGCGCCGTTTTCAAGCACTGCAGCTCGAAGCGGATCCAGATAGGTTGATCCGACGCCATCGTTAATGTTGAAGCCATCGGGATCGTTACCGATCACGGTCAGTTTCGCACCAGCGTCTCGGAAAACATCTGGCGAGATACCGGCCGCAGCGCCGTGAGCGCAGTCGAGCACGACATGCAGCCCGTCGAGGCGAACGCCCTCAAGCGTGCCAAGCAGGTGCACAAGATAGCGGTCTTCAGCGTCAGCAAAACGCCGAATACGGCCAACCTCTCGCCCGGTATTACCGGCGAGTGGCTTGGCCATTGCAGCTTCGATCTGGTCTTCGGTGTCGTCAGGCAGCTTGAGGCCGCCCTTTGCGAAGAACTTAATACCGTTGTCGGCTGCTGGATTGTGCGATGCTGACACCATTACGCCAAAGTCGGCGCCGGTATCTGCGACCAGATATGCCGCAGCGGGGGTCGGAATAACCCCTGCTTCGAGCACGTCTACACCAGCAGAAGCAAGACCTGCGGCTACTGCGGCCGCAATAAACTCACCCGAGACACGAGGATCTCGTGCCACAACAGCGGTAGCGCGGCGGCTCTCTGAGCGAGCCTCCCGCCCCAAAACAAAGGCTGCAGACTGAGCGAGGCCCAGGGCCAGCTCGGCGGTGACATCCACCCCAGCCAGACCCCGGACCCCGTCGGTGCCAAATAGGCGACCCATGCGAGTACCCGCGCTGCTTAACGCTTCGAGTACTGAGGCGCCTTGCGGGCCTTCTTCAGACCGGCCTTCTTACGCTCGATAACACGAGCGTCGCGGCTCAGGAAGCCAGCCTTCTTCAGAGTTGGACGGTTGTGCTCAGCGTCGATCTCGTTGAGTGCACGAGCGATCGCGAGGCGAAGCGCACCGGCCTGACCCGAAGGGCCACCACCCTTGATACGAGCGGTGATGTCGTATGCACCGGTCAGCTCAAGAACGGTGAATGGATCGGTGATCAGCTGCTGGTGCAGCTTGTTTGGGAAGTACTCAGCGAGCTCACGACCGTTAACGGTCATCGCGCCGGTGCCTGGTACGAGGCGCACGCGGGCAATAGCCTGCTTGCGACGGCCAACAGCTGCACCTGGAACGGTGAGTGCTGGGCGAGGAGTCGACGCTGGCGCCTGCGACGCCGGGGTCTCGGTGGTGTAGCTCTCGACGGCCACGTTCTGTTCAGTCACTTTGAAAGTCCTTTTCTACCGTAGCGCGCTTACTGGGCGACCTGGCCGATGGTGTACGCGGTTGGCTGCTGAGCAGCGTGTGGGTGCTCTGCGCCTGCGTAAACCTTCAACTTGCGGAACTGGTCACGGCCAAGCGAGTTCTTTGGAAGCATGCCGCGGATAGCACGCTCAACAACGCGCTCTGGCTTGCTGCCGATCATCTCGGTGTAGCTGGTGGTACGGAGGCCACCTGGGTAACCCGAGTGGTCGTAGTACTTCTTCTGCTGCGCCTTGTTGGCGGTCAGAACAACCTTCTCAGCGTTGATGATGATCACGTGATCACCCATGTCCATGTGTGGAGCGAAGGTGGTCTTGTGCTTGCCGCGCAGGAGTGCGGCAGCGTGGGTTGCCAGACGGCCGAGTACCACGTCGGTGGCGTCGATGACGAGCCAGTCGTGCTTCTGCTCGGCGGCCTTCGGCGAATATGTGCGAGTCACAGTGTGCTGCTTTCGTTCGAAATGGAGTGGTTCGTGGATCCCTCCCCTGCCGCGTCTTGCCCTGAATTCTCAACACAAGTTCATCGGCCCTGGGGGGCTCACATTCGGATGCTTACGCACCAAGGGTCAACTCTAGCACAGGAATCGCGCCCAAATCACGCGACTGCACTCATTCCCCCGCGTTGATTTCGCTGGGAAGTTCAGTTCGCCGAGCTCTCGTTTGCTCAGCCCGCTCCTCAAGCTCGTGATCTGGCGGGTAAGCAATTTCCTCAAGCGATAGTCCGTGAGCGGGCATCACCGTGAACCTGCTGCTGCGTTCGCGCCGATCGCGCAGGCGCAGCAACTCTGCGTGTTCGATCCGCTTCGAACCGACCGCTACCACCGACCCAACAAGTGCACGCACCATAGAGTGACAAAACGCATCGGCCTCGATACGAGCGACCAATGCGCCGTCTTCGGACCGTCGCCAGTCAAAACATAAAAGCTCACGAACCGCAGTCGCGCCCTCGCGCGCTTTGCAGAAAGTCGTGAAGTCTTGCAGTCCGAGCAGTTCATCACTTGCCTGCTGCATCGCGTCAAGATTCAACTCGACCGGAAGCTCAGCGGTGAAACGTGCGCTCAGCGGATCCCGACGCGAAGCGAGATCCCGGAGACGGTACTCGTACCGCCTACGCAGCGCACCAAAGCGTGCATCAAAGGCGTCAGGCACCTCTCGAATCGCGTGCACCACAGCGTCAGTGGCGTCCTGTCGGGCCAGCACACCGTTCACTCGGCGAGGAGTGACCTTTTCAAATTGCTCAGGCGCAATATCGAGGTGCGCGACCTGCCCCCTGGCATGCACTCCAGCATCGGTGCGCCCACCAACGGTAAGCCGCGGTGCCGCTTCATCGCGCAGGAGCACGTGCAGCGCGGACTCGAGCTCCTGCTGCACGGTGCGCAGACCGGGCTGGGTCGCCCAGCCGTGAAAGCCGGTCCCGTCATACCCAATATCGAGGCGCAATCGCATGGGCTTAGACTATACAGGTTAGGCTGTATCTTTTCGGCACGTGAACGCCGCCGCTTGGCGCCCCGCAACAGCGGCCTAACCACGCGCACTTATAGATATGACTTCAGCAGCCCTTACCTCCGCACTTCCCGCCTCGCGTAACCGCCTTGGCGGACTTGATGGGCTCCGAGCAATCGCAGTTGGCCTGGTGCTTGTCTATCATCTCTTTCCAGAGGTGCTGCCAGGCGGGTTCTTGGGGGTCGATATCTTTTTTGTGATCAGCGGGTTTTTGATCACCACACTGCTGATCTCTGAACACGAGTCAACCGGCAAACTCGCACTGGCAAGCTTCTGGCGCAGACGAGCCCGCCGCCTACTGCCCGCGCTCGCATTGGTCCTGCTGGTATGCACAAGCGCCGCAGTCTTCGCGGGCAAAGAACTGCTCGTGAATATCATGGCCCAATTGGCCGGTGCGTCACTGTTCGTCGCAAACTGGGTCTACATTGCGCTCGGCACCGACTACTTCGCGCAAGACAACGCAGAGCTCTTCAGAAACACCTGGTCGCTCGCCATCGAAGAACAGTTTTATGTGGTGCTACCACTGGTACTGATTTTTGCGATGCGGATGCGCTCACGCGCCACCAGAGTCATGTTCTTCACGCTGCTCGGACTCGCCTCTGCACTGCTCATGGGCACTCTCGCCCTGCAGGGCATTCCAGCAACCCGGGTGTATTTCGGCACCGACACTCACATCTTTGGCCTACTGCTTGGCGTTGCGCTCGCCTGTGCAATCAAAACGCCGTCCTTTAGCGCACCGGCCACTGAGTTCGGCTCAGTTTCAAATGTGCTGCCGTCACGACACCAGCTCACCACACCGCAGCAGATCGGATTGCTCCTCGCTGGCGCACTCTCGTTCGGACTCGTCGGCTGGCTGGCATTCACGCTTCGCGAGGGCAGCCAGGAAAGCTTCTTAGGCGGCTTTCAAATGGCAACCGCTGCGGCACTCGTGCTGGTATGGGCAGCGACACGACCCGGGGCGTGGTTGGGCCGTGTACTCGATATTGCTCCGCTGCGCTGGATCGGCGAGCGATCATACGGTATCTACCTCTGGCACTGGCCGCTGCTATTGATCGTCGCAGCGTTCGCAGAGCAAAGCGGCGCAGACACCTGGTGGCTCGTCCCGAGCGTGACCCTGGCACTCACGCTGGCCTTTGCCGCTCTCTCGTTCCGCTTCATTGAACAGCCAGTTCGACGTATCGGCCTTGGCCGGTCGATCAAGCGCCTATTGAAGCCGATTCAGATGCGCGGTCGCGAGCTTGCAGTTGGCTGGGCGACAATCCTGGTGATCATTCTCACTGTGCCGACTACCGGTTACGCGATCACCATAGCGCCAAGCCAAGAGGGAGCTGCAGAGGTTGTCTCGCGAGGTGAAGCCACCCTTGAATCACAAAACACCGGCATCATCACCAAACCGAAAGACGACGAGACAGCAGCCACGGGTGAAACTGACTCTCTTATGCCAAAAGGCCTCGGTCAGGACTGGGCGAACAAGCCACTATTCAACCCGAACCTTGCCCCAATCGAGGGCTGGGAGATATTTGCGGTCGGTGATTCAGTCATGCTTGCCAGTGCGCCTGAATTGGCTGAAGCTTTCCCAGAGATCTGGATCGATGCTGCTGTTTCACGCGGCATGAGCGCCGGTGTCGAAATCACAAGTGAGCTCTCGGCTCGCGGCGAGCTTCGCCAGGTGCTTGTTGTCGGCCTCGGTACCAACGGCCCCGTCGACGACACAGACCTCAATGAGCTGCTTCGTATTGCAGACGGTCGCCGCATAGTACTCGTGAACGCATACGCAGATCGCTGGTGGGTGCCAGAGGTCAATCAACAGCTTGCTGACTTTGCCGCAGCTCATCGTGGCGTTGTGCTCGCAGATTGGGCGACCGCGATTCCACAGGTACCCGACGGCCTCGCCGGTGACGACATTCACCCGAACCCAATTGGCGGCATTGCCTACGCCGAAGCTGTGCAGACAGCGCTTACCGAGTTGCAGAGCCGCAAAGAGCAGCCGAAGCAGGCAAGCCCAGCCAAGCCCGCAAAGCCCTCGAAGTCGAACAGCTAGCGGGCAAGGGCGATCCAACGCCCCCGGGAGTCTGACGGCTGTATAGCCTGCCGGCTCCAGCGCCCGGCACAGCGTTCAGGACTGCCAGGGTGATGGCACATCGGCGCTCTACCCCAAAATAGTTCTCCCGTACCAGTATTTCCCCGCCGCACAAACGCAAACACCCCGCCTCTTTCGAGACGGGGTGTTTGAAGAAGGACTGTGACTGAAGGGAATTACTTCTCTTCTGCAACCTCAGCCGCTGGAGCTTCCTCAGCTGCTTCTACAGCAGCCTCTGGAGCCTCTACGACCTCTTCCTCAACCTTGGCTGCTGCTGGAGCTTCGCTCTTCTTCGCACGCTTTGGCTTTGGGTTCACAGGCTCGAGAACGAGCTCGATCACTGCGAGTGGAGCGTTGTCGCCCTTGCGGTAACCGGTCTTGATGATGCGGGTGTAGCCACCCTCACGGTTCTCCATCAGTGGCGCGATCTCGGTGAAGAGCTCGTGCACAACCGACTTGTCCAGGATCTGACGCATAACGCGACGACGAGCGTGCAGGTCACCGCGCTTTGCGAAGGTGATGAGGCGCTCAGCCACTGGCTGCAGGCGCTTCGCCTTAGTTTCGGTGGTCTGGATGCGCTTGTGCTCGAAGAGCTGCGAAGCCATCTGGTTCAGCAGCAGGCGCTCGTGTGCGGGGCCGCCTCCGAGGCGGGGGCCCTTGTTGGGCTTGGGCATTGTGTACTCCGTTGAATAAAAGCTGGCCGCGAAGGCCGAAAGAAATTAGTTAGCGTCGTCTTCGTAGCTGTAGAACTGCGCACCGTCAAAACCGGGCACAGCATCCTTCAGCGAAAGACCCATCTCGGTGAGCTTGTCGCGCACCTCGAACACCGACTTCTGGCCGAAGTTACGGATGTTCATCAGCTGGGCCTCGCTGAGCGCAACGAGCTCGCTGACCGTGTTGATGCCCTCGCGCTTCAGGCAGTTGTAGCTGCGAACCGAAAGGTCGAGATCCTCGATAGGAATCGAAAGCTCGCCGTCGACAACAACCTCGACCGGAGCCGGGCCAATCTCGACACCCTCAGCAGCGGTGTTCAGCTCGCGAGCGAGACCGAACAGCTCAACCAGAGTTGAACCAGCCGAAGCGATTGCGTCGCGTGGGCTGATCGCAGGCTTGGTCTCAACATCGACCACAAGGCGGTCGAAGTCGGTGCGCTCACCGGCACGAGTTGCCTCGACGCGGTAGGTCACCTTGAGCACTGGCGAGTAGATCGAGTCAACCGGAATACGGCCGACCTCTGCATCTTCATTGCGGTTCTGAGCTGCCGAAACGTAGCCACGGCCACGCTCGATGGTGAGCTCGAGCTCAAACTGAGCCGAGTCGCCGAGCGTTGCGATAACGAGTTCGGGGTTGTGCACCTCGACGCCAGCCGGTGCTGAGATGTCAGCAGCGGTGACCTCGCCAGCGCCAGTCTTGCGCAGGTAAGCCGTAATTGGCTCGTCGTGCTCGCTGGAGACAACCAGATCCTTGATGTTCAGGATGATCTCGGTGACGTCTTCCGACACACCTGCGATCGTGGTGAACTCGTGAGCGACACCCTCGAAGCGAACGCTGGTGACAGCTGCTCCGGGGATCGACGAGAGCAGGGTACGGCGCAGCGAGTTACCAAGCGTGTAGCCGAAGCCAGGCTCCAGCGGCTCGATAACGAAACGCGAACGGTACTCAGAGATTGATTCTTCAGTCAGAGTGGGGCGCTGTGCAATGAGCACTGTGGTGGTTCCTTTCGCTGGAGTCCGCTATATGACTCATGCGGTTTGTTGGAAGGTAACGAACGAAAACGAACTGAGTGTCGCGAAGGGCCAAGGCCCCTTGCCGGCTCCGGCGACCAAGGTCACCAGTCGCCGAAGGCCTCGGCCTTCGCGACAATAAGCTCAGACGCGGCGGCGCTTTGGTGGGCGGCAGCCGTTGTGAGTCTGTGGGGTGACGTCGGTGATCGAGCCAACCTCGAGGCCAGCAGCCTGCAGCGAACGGATCGCGGTTTCGCGTCCCGAGCCGGGGCCCTTCACGAAGATGTCTACCTTCTTCATGCCGTGGTCCTGCGCCTTGCGGGCAGCACTCTCGGCAGCGAGCTGAGCGGCGAACGGGGTCGACTTACGTGAACCCTTGAAGCCAACTCCACCCGAAGAAGCCCAGCTGATCACAGCACCGGTGGTGTCAGTGATCGAAACGATTGTGTTGTTGAAGGTCGACTTGATGTGAGCCTGGCCCACGACGACGTTCTTCTTATCCTTGCGACGCGGCTTGCGCGCCGCGGCCTTTGATGCAGCCATTGAGTATTCTCCTGAAAGCTATCTTGGTCGCGCTGACCGGGTTACTTCTTCTTACCGGCGACGGTACGCTTCGGTCCCTTACGGGTACGAGCGTTCGTCTTGGTGCGCTGACCGTGCACGGGAAGACCCTTGCGGTGGCGCAGACCCTGGTAGCTTCCGATCTCAACCTTGCGGCGAATGTCGGCTGCAACCTCACGGCGAAGGTCACCCTCAACCTTGAAGTTTGCGTCGATGTAATCGCGCAGCAGAACGAGCTGGTCGTCGGTCAGATCCTTCACGCGGATGCTGCCGTCGATGCCGGTATCGGCGAGGGTCTTTACGGCGCTGGTGCGGCCAACTCCGTAGATGTATGTGAGTGCAATCACCACGCGCTTATCGCGTGGGATGTCAACTCCGGCGAGACGTGCCATCTTGGCTCTCCTTGGTGTTGTGGAGGTGTGGAGCGGATCGGGGGTTCGGGCCTCCACCCCGAGGTGTCCCCCACTTCCAAGGAAGCGGGTTCTTCGATGCGCTTGATTGATTCAGTTGTGTGCTGAGCACTTCCCGTCACTCCGTTGAAGTGACGTGCCACTGGGCGTGGCGCCGGGTGTTAGCCCTGGCGCTGCTTGTGACGTGGGTTGCTCTTGCAGATCACCATTACTCGGCCGTGACGGCGGATCACCTTGCAGTGATCGCAGATTGGCTTAACGCTGGGGTTGACCTTCATTGCGGTTCCTAACTCGCTGTCCTCGTACCCACGGGATGCCGTGAGCCGTTACTTTTCAGCAGGCTTTACTTGTAGCGGTAGACGATCCGGCCACGGGTCAGATCGTATGGGGTCAGCTCTACGATGACGCGGTCCTCAGGAAGGATGCGAATGTAGTGCTGACGCATCTTGCCCGAGATGTGGGCGAGAACCTTGTGTCCGTTGGTCAGCTCAACGCGGAACATCGCGTTGGGCAGAGCCTCGACAACCTGGCCCTCGATCTCGATGACGCCGTCTTTTTTGGCCATATCCCCTGTATCGCTTAAATAAATCTGTTGATCATGCGAGTGCTTTGCAGGCTTTCGTGGGATCACGAAAACAGGCGCAAAGCACCAAAGACCAATACTATACGCGAGAGTTGTACATTTTCAAGTGCAATTCACTTGCCTCGAAAATATCTTTGTCTCTTCGTCTGCGGATTTCTCCAGCTCGTATGCTTCGCTGGATTGTGTTCATTTCGACAAGCGCAGTGAACACAGCCCGATCGCTCATCGCGACTGCTGCGATGAACGAAACCGGACTCGGTGAACGAAGCAACCCCGCTCATCGAACTTGTCGATATGAGCGGGGTTGCAACTTCTATCGCCGGTTTAGCGGAATGCCGATTCGCCGGTGAGGACCTGGCCGAGCACGAGGGTGTGCATTTCGACGGTGCCCTCGTAGGTCAGTACCGATTCCAGGTTGTTCTGGTGGCGAATCACTGGGTACTCAAGCGAGATACCGTTGGCGCCGAGGATCGTGCGCGCAGTGCGGCAGATCTCAATAGCTTCGCGCACGTTGTTCAGCTTGCCGATGCTGACCTGTTCTGGGCGCAGAGTGTTGGCGTCCTTGCGACGTCCGAGGTGCATCGCGAGCAGGTAACCCTTGGTGTACTCGAGTGACATGTCAGCGAGCTTCTGCTGGGTGAGCTGGAAGCCACCGATTGGCTTGCCGAACTGCACGCGGTCCATCGAGTAGCGACGCGCGGCTTCGAGGCTTGAACGAGCCGCACCGAGCGCACCCCAGACGATGCCGAAGCGTGCTTCGTTCAGGCATGAGAGTGGGCCTTTGAGTCCGCGAGCTTCTGGCAGCATTGCCGATTCTGGCAGGCGAACACCGTCGAGCACGAGCTCACCGGTCGCTGATGCGCGCAGTGACAGTTTGTGCTTGATCTCTGGTGCTGAGAAGCCTGGCGTGTTGGTTGGCACTACGAAGCCGCGAATGCCCTCGTCGGTCTGTGCCCAAACAACTGCAACGTCTGCGTATGGCGCGTTCGAGATCCACATCTTGCGGCCGTCCAGAATCCAGTCAGATCCGTCGCGACGAGCGCGGGTCTGCATGCTGCCTGGATCCGATCCAACGTCAGGCTCAGTCAGACCGAAGCAGCCGATAGCTTCGCCCGCGGCCATGCGAGGCAGCCATTCGTTCTTCTGGTCTTCCGAACCCCAGCGCCAGATCGCGAACATTGCGAGCGAGCCCTGCACCGAAACGAGCGAGCGCAGACCGGAGTCGGTCGCTTCGATTTCGAGGCAAGCGATGCCGTATTCGGTGGCGCTCATGCCCGCGCAACCGTAGCCTTCGAGGTGCATACCGAGCACTCCGAGCGAGCCGAGTTCCTTGGTCAGTTCGCGAATGTTTGGAATCTCACCATTCTCGAACCACTCAGCAATGTATGGCTCAGCAATGCTGTCGAGGGTCTGACGAACAGCGCCACGAATGGCCTTTTCGTCTTCGGTGAGCAGATCGTCGAGACCAGCCGGATCGGTGGGGTCGAGGGCCGGCAGCTTGGTCGGATCGAAGTGGCTCATTGTTCCTCCTGTTGAAGCCATTCACGCACACCCTGGCTGTGTTCGCCAAGGCTTGGTGGTGCCTGATATCGAGTGATTGGTGTGTCTGAGTAAGTAATTGGGTTGCGCACCTGCGCCGGTCGCCCTTCGCCCACTTCAACGAGTGGCTCAAGGCCCAGTTCAGTTGCGAGGGCAAATCCGTCTGCGATGCTGCCAACGTTACCCGCGGGTACGCCAACCGCAAGCAGTTGTTTCACCCAAGAGGTGGCGGTGTCTTTTGCTAGCAATTCACCGAGCGCCGAAACGAGGGCTGGGCGGTGCTGTACGCGGGCAGAGTTGGTCGCGAATCGTTCATCGTCGGCGAGGCTCTCGTTGCCGAGCACAATCGCAAGTTTTCTAAACTGACCGTCATTGCCGCAGGCGATCGCGAACGGCTCGTCTGCCGCTGGCAGCAGTTCGTAAGGCGCAATGGAGGGGTGCGCGTTGCCGAGTCGTCCCGGCGCATTGCCCGTTGAGAGGTAGCTTGAGGCCTGGTTCACGAGCGAGGCGAGCAGGCTTGAGAGCAGGTTGACTTCAACGTGCTGACCTTTGCCGGTGCTGTTGCGGGCGTGCAGCGCCGCAAGAATACCGACTGTTGCGTCTTTGCCGGTGAGCACATCAACGAGCGCAACACCCGATTTCATCGGGGTGCCGCCGTCGGAGTCCGAGTCGCCGGTAATTGACATCAGCCCACCGACGGCTTGCACCAAAAAGTCGTAGCCTGGCAGGTGCGCGCCGCCGCCACTGCCAAAGCCGCTAATGGAGCAGTACACCGCGCGCGGATTTGCCGCGTGCACACTCTCAAAGTCAAGTCCAAACTTCGCGAGTGCGCCCGGCCGGAAATTCTCCACAAACACATCGGCACGGGCAGCAAGCTCGCGAGCGAGCACCTGGTCGTCAGGATTGCTCAGATCCAGCGTGACGGACTCTTTGTTGCGGTTTGCGCTTTCAAAGTAGGCGGCACTATTGCTGGTCCATGGCGGACCCCACGAGCGGGTGTCATCGCCAGGCCCGGTACGTTCCACTTTCACCACTCGCGCGCCGAGATCGGCGAGCATCGTGGTGGCGTAGGGCCCCGCGAGCACGCGGCTGAAATCCGCTACGAGAATGCCGTCAAGTGGAAGAACCATGTGCATAAGTCTTGCGGGTTTCAATCATGATTGGAAGTACCAAACATGATCCTCAGCAATACCTTTTGGGTATTGCGTGTTTTTGACGCTGGATCAACAGGCACGCAAGCACGGCGCCGCTGTGCTACAGCTAGCCAGCCGACTGAGAGACATAACCCTCGGCAATTGAAATCAGTGCAGCAAGCGCGGGCGAGACATCATTGCGACGCCAGGCAAGACGCACCTCCACCTCGCCAAGCGTTGGCTCAATTGGCCGAAATGCCACCGAGTGCACCGGCACATTCTCGCGCACCCCAGAAAAAGTGAGAGCCACACCGATACCCGCATCAACCATCAACAGCTGAGTAGCCGAATCTGCCGCGGTCTCCACCACACGAGGATAAAACCTGCCGCGACCCGCAAGCTCCTGCAGACGACGCGAAAGAGTTGCTCCGCCGCCACCCGGCAATGTGATCCACGGCTCCCCCGCAAGATCCTCTGCCGAGAGCGCCGTCTTTTCGGTAAGGCGATGATTCACCGGAAGGGCAACAACAAGTTCTTCACGAGCAATCACTCGCGAATCAACCTCTGGCGGCAGCACATCCCACCGGCCAACAACCGCATCGAGCGAACCCGAAAGCATGCGCTCCAAGCCCGGGTGCGAAAGCAAGGAACCCTGCAGCGCAATCGCAAGATCTGGCCGCTCCTCACGCACCCGCCGAGCCAATTCGCCAACCACCGAATTGACCGAAGCACCAGAAAAACCTAGGCGAATCTGACCTGTCTCACCACGCTGCACGCGGCGCACGAGCTGCACCATACGCTCGGACTGCATCACGAGCTCACGTGCCGGTTCAACCAGCGCCTCACCCACCGGGGTAAGCGAAACCTTGCGCGGCGTCCGCACAAAAAGCTCGGCATCGAGTTCTTCTTCAATGCCTCGGATCATGCGACTCAGTGGAGGCTGCGCGATATGCAAACGAGCAGCAGCCCTGCCAAAGTGCAGTTCTTCCGCGACAGCAAGAAATGCACGCGCTTTGTTAACCTCCATAAGTTTGAGGGTAGACGATCTTTATTGCGCACGCGAAGCACGTAGGCTCGGAGCTATGACGCAGATCGATTCAGCCGAATTCCCAGCACTCGCCGAAATCGCAGCGAGTATCGCAAGCAGAGTAGGGCATACGATTCGCGAAATGCGCGCGCAAGGCGTCGAAATCGCGAACACCAAGTCGAGCCTGGCCGATGTAGTGACCGCCGCCGACGGCGAGGCCGAAAGATTGATCACCGCCGCACTGCGAAAAGCCCGGCCAAACGATGGCATTTTGGGCGAAGAAGGCGCCAGCGTCGAAGGCAGCACAGGTATCACCTGGGTGGTCGACCCGATCGATGGCACAGTGAACTACCTTTACGATCTGCCCGGTTACGCGGTGAGTATCGCAGCGACCGTCGAAGACGGTGCAGCCGGCACCATGTCCGACGGTCGTCGCGCCGTCGCCGGCGCAGTGTACGTGCCGACCCTCGACGAACTGTTTGAAGCCTCAGAAGGTGGTGGCGCTCGGCTAAACGGGCGCACCCTGCGCTTGCAAGAGTCCCCCGAACTTGCGCTGTCACTCATCGCCACAGGCTTTGGCTACACTGCAGAGCGCCGCGCAGAACAAGCAGAGATCTTGCGCCATGTGCTGCCGCAAGTGCGAGATATTCGCCGGCTCGGAGCGGCAGCAGCAGACCTCTGCAATCTCGCAGCCGGTCGAATCGATGCGTATTACGAACGCGGCCTACAGCCTTGGGACTATGCCGCCGGAGTACTCATTGCCCGCGAGTCAGGCGCAACAATTCTCGGCCGTGACGAAAACACGCTGCCCGGCGAAGCCCTGCTGATCGCTGGCCCACGCACTCTGGCAACTGACTTGCGCAAAGCGATCCACCTCGCCTAATTGGGCTCTTCCGGGATACTGGCCTAGCCACCGCAATGTCCGAAAACCGCGTGCGCGTGCGGCTCGGCTGCGTCAAAATTAAGGCATGACCAGCCAGATCCCACACCCGGCACAACTGCCGCTCGACTTCGACGCCTGCTATCGCGCGATCTCTGGCAGAGACACCCGCTGGGATGGCCGCGTCTACCTGGGCGTCACCAGCACCGGAATCTACTGCCGCCCCTCCTGCCCAGCACGCAAACCCGCAGCTGCGAACTGCCGATTCTTCGCAAGCGCCGCTGCCTGCGTTGCCGCCGGATTCCGAGCATGCAAACGCTGCCGCCCCGAAGCCATGCCAGGCACCCGAGACTGGGACATACGAGAAGACCTAGCCGCCAGAGCAGTACGCCGAATTCGAGACGGTGCGATCGACTCGGCCGGGGTCGGCGGCCTCGCCCACGAACTCGCCGTGAGCGAGCGCCACCTACACCGTGTGCTCGTCGACGAAGTTGGGGCGAGCCCGCTGCAATTGGCAAGATCAAGACGCGCACACGCAGCCCGCACGCTCATCGAGCAGACAACCCTGCCACTTTCAGACATCGCCTTTGCCGCAGGTTTTGGCAGCCTACGTCAGTTTGGCGACACCATGCGCGAAGAATTCGGAGTAACCCCCTCAGCCCTACCAAGACACGCTGACAAGACGGCTAAGGAAAGCACCCAAGGCGGATCACTCTCCCCCACCGGCGGACCGAGCTCAGACGAACGCCCATCGCTCACCCTGCAATTACGCACCCGTGCACCATTTGATGTGGCCGGTATTCGCGCATTCTTAAGCGCACACGCGATCCCGGGTCGCGACCAGATCAGCGGCACGCACAGCGCTCACGCCGTCGATGTGCCAGGCGGCACCGCCGTAGCGCGCATCGACTGGTCGGCCACCCACGAACACCGAGGCCACGTGCTGATTCCGCTGCAACTGGCCCTACCAGGATTGAGCGACACCATGCCTGCGATCGCCTCGATCAGACGCATGCTCGACCTAGATGCCGATCCAACGCAAATCTCAGAAACCCTGGGAAACGACCCGCTGCTCGCACAGATGATCGCAGCCAGACCGGGGCTGCGCCTGCCCGGCACCAGAAACCCGCAAGAATTTGCGCTCGGCACCGTACTTGGACAGCAGGTATCGCTCGCCGCGGCACGCACCCTGCAGGGCCGGCTTGCATCGCTATTTGCCTCGGAAAACCCGGTTGCCGCAGAGGGTTTTGTCGCCGCACCCGATGTGCTCGCTGTCGCAAAGACCCCAATCGTCCAATTACGCGAAAAGATCGGGTTGACTGAGGCTCGGGCCAACACTCTGCGCGCGGTAGCAGCGGCACTTAGCGAGGGCCTCAATCTCGGGCACGGCGGCGACCGCGAACTGGCTCGCCGCGAACTGCTCGCAATACGCGGCATTGGACCGTGGAGTGTCGAACTCATCGCGATGCGCGCGCTCGGCGATCCAGACGCTTACCCAGCAGGAGACCTGATCCTAAAAAAGGCACTCGGTACGAAAACCGAACGCGAGACCACTCTCGCGGCAGAAGGCTGGCGACCCTATCGCGGCTACGCGACCCAGCATCTTTGGGCAGATTTTCTCGCGGCTCAAGCAGAGCGGCAAGCTCGCTAAATAGCTCACATCTCAGAAAGCAGTCACACTCATGACCACTCACAGCTCACCAGCACCGCTCAGCCGAGTCATCGTAGAAATCGTTGGATCGCCCTTCCACGCGCTAGTAGATCCCACAGACGGGGCGATCCTCGCTGCCGGCTTCGAAACCCCGGGCGACCCCGAAGCAGCCTCGCTCCTAACCAGACTCGCGAAACTCGACCCAGTGACGGCAGCCCGCGGGGTAAATGATCAGCCGCTAGAAAGCGGTGCGACTGCTGAAGCGCTACGCGCCTACGCTGCTGGTGACACAGCCGCAATCGATCATCTGCCCGTGCGACAGCCAGGCCCACCGTTTCGCAACGAAGTGTGGCAGACGTTGCGCCTCGTCGAGCCGGGCAAAGCAGTCACCTATTCGGTGCTCGCCGAAATGGCTGGGCGTCCACGAGCTATTCGCGCCGCCGCGTCGGGCTGCGCCACCAACCTGGTCGCGTTGGTAGTGCCGTGCCACCGCATCGTGCGAAGCGACGGTGGTTTTGGCGGTTACCTATTCGGCACCGACATCAAGGAGAGGCTGCTCGCCCACGAGCATCGTTTCACTGACGCTCGGGAATAGCGGCTGTGCTGCTCGGTCACGAGCCAGCGGTTCAGAGCGGTGTCTACGCGCGACGGTACACGCAGCAGTTACGCGCGACGGTACACGCAGCAGTTACGCGCGGCGGTAGCTCAAATCGCGAATATCGCGACCCTTATTGATGCCCTTTTGTTCAAACGCCGTCAGCACCCGGCCCTCGAAACGCGGCGCCCAGTCACCCTCGAAATCGCGGCTGAAATCAGGCGCCGAATCGCAGACCTCGCGCATTTGCTCGGCATAGTCTTCCCAGTCGGTCGCGAGGCGCAGCACGCCGCCAGGACGTAATGCACGTGCCGCGATCTTCAAAAACTTCGGTGCAACAAGGCGGCGCTTCTTGTGACGCTCTTTCGCCCAGGGGTCTGGGAAAAACACCCAAAGTTCGTCAACCGAACCCTCTGGCAATGCCTGCTCGAGCACCTCCGGGGCGTTCGCCTCAACCATTTTGAGGTTGTCGGCCGCGGCCCACTCGGCACGAATCATGGTGCGCGCAAGCCCCGCCCGGAACACTTCGATCGCGAGAAAGTTGCGTTCAGGGTGAGCCTCGGCAGCGTGCACAATCGCGTGTCCCTGGCCCGAACCGACCTCAACGGTGAGTGGCGCGACGCGGCCAAACACCTCTGCCGGGTCGACTCGCACCTCATCGGCGACACTCGTCGCGGCATGTCCGCGCGGCAGCTCAAGCAAAAAGCGTGGGCCAAGGTCTTCCCAGGCACGATCTTGTGAAGGTGTCATGCGTCCGCTTCGGCGTACGAATGAAACCGGGTGGTCGCGGAAGGTGCGGGGGTCTGAACTCTTGTCTGGGAGCGGCTGGGCGGGCATTTCAGGCATCTACTAAGCCTAAGCGATCTGCGAGCCCTCGGGTTCCGCTAGGTGCTCCGTCTGTGTGTGCCGCCTACGTGCTCCATTTGTGCGAGCCGCCTGCGTGCCCCGCGGGCGCGAGTGGATACCTTGTCGCCGAGTGGATACGTCGTTCCGTGTTTCCAACTATCTATTTACGAACAAGGTATCCACTCAAGAAAGAGCTGTTGGCAGGTACGATTGCCTCATGACGCAACGCATGCTGCTGGTGAACGGGCCGAACCTCAACCTTCTCGGCACGCGCGAGCCTGCCACCTACGGCACCGACACCCTCGAAGACGTCATCGATCTGGTGCAGAGCACCGCCGCTGACTTCGGCTTCGAGGTGCGAGCGGTACAGTCCAACCACGAGGGAGTGCTGATCGACGCGATCCACGCCGCTCGCGAAGACTGCGCTGCAATCATCATCAATCCCGGCGCCTTCACACACACTTCGATCGCGTTGCGCGATGCGCTCACCGGGGTCGATCTGCCGGTCGCAGAGGTGCACCTGTCAAATGTGCATGCCCGCGAAGAGTTCCGCCACCACAGCTACATTTCTGCGGTTGCCGAGTGCGTCATTGTTGGGGCTGGGATTCAAGGGTATGAATTCGCTGTGCGCCGCCTCGCAAGATTGCTGCCGAAAAACTAGCTGCTCGGACCACGGGTTTTCAGCTCACGCGGTGGATCGCCCAGCGTCCAAATAGTTCATCGCCCCCGCGCATTGGCGCAGAGTTCATGGCGCAGTTGGGAAGATCTGAAACAGGGTCGGATTATGCGCGTGCACAAGCACCGCGAAGACCACCGCGTCAAAGAGCAGGTGCACTGTCACCACGTATCCGAGTGACTTGGTGCGCAAAAAGATCACACCCTGTACGAGCGCAAAAGGAATCGTCAGCAACGGCCCCCAAGCGCGATAGCCAAGCTCCCACAGGAACGAGACGAACACTACCGCCTGCAGAACATTCGCCAGCCAGGCCGGAAAATGCCGCAGCAGCACAGCGAAAACGGTGCAGATGAAGAAGAGCTCGTCCCAAATGCCCACCGCGCCAACACCGACAAACAACCTGACGATCAGTTCTGGGCTGTCTACCACGGGCCAGTTTTGGTACACCCCTGAGCCGATGAAATAGAACGGCAAGATCAGCCAGCCAAGCACGAGCACGGCCGCGAGCCACCCCCAATGGAGTTTGCCCCAGCGCTGCCCGGCGCGCCACGGAAAACCGGTTGCGCGATCCTGGTAGATAAATCTAGACACCAGATAGGGCACGAGGACCGCCCCGCCAAGCGCCAGGGTGAACTTCAGCATGGCAATATTGCCGAGTTCGGCTGCAAGCGAGATGGTGCGCACTATCAGCAAGCCAATCGCGATCAGCGAAAGGTCGCGCAGCAGCGATGGCGCTCCCCTGCCGAGAAAGCGCCGGTTGGGGTCGCAACCACCGCGGTCTGCTTTGTAGGCTGCGGCCATTCCGAGGGTCAGCAAGACAAAACCAGAGACCAGGTCTTCGAACACAAAAAACGCGGGAGCAGCGAGCACGGTGAGGCTTGCGGCGATGGTGTGCCACGGCTTGACGCTGAGGCGAAGTGCGGTCGTGCCCATGAGTTAAGGCTATCGGCGCAGGCTTGGTGCCGGCCAGATTTGGACGTATCCAAATGTCGGTGGCTCGCAGTACTCTTTTTGCATGCCAGCACACACTCACCCAGCAGACTCGCACGATCGCATTCGCGTCTCTGGCGCTCGCGAGAACAACCTCAAGAACGTCAGTGTCGAGATCCCAAAGCGAAGGCTTACCGCGTTTACGGGTGTGTCTGGCTCCGGAAAGAGCTCGCTTGTGTTCGGCACCATCGCTGCCGAATCGCAGCGACTCATCAACGAGACCTACAGCGCATTTGTGCAGGGTTTCATGCCCTCGCAATCACGACCGGATGTCGACGTGCTTGAGGGCCTCACTACCGCCATCACAGTTGACCAGGAGCGCATGGGCGCCAACCCCCGCTCAACTGTTGGCACCGCAACCGACGTAAACGCCATGCTGCGCATTCTTTATTCGCGCCTTGGCTCGCCGCAGATTGGCTCGCCAAATGCGTTCTCATTTAATGTCGCCTCGGTGAGCGGGGCCGGCGCTGTCACCATCGAAAAAGGCGGCAGGCAAGTAAAAGAACGGCGAAGCTTCGAGATTCTTGGCGGCATGTGCGCACGTTGCGAGGGGCGCGGATCGGTCAGCGACTTTGACTTCGACGAACTTTATGATGCAGACAAGTCACTGCGCGAGGGCGCGCTTAAGGTTCCCGGTTACAGCATGGAGGGTTGGTGGGGCCGCATCTTCGATGATCTTTTTGACATGGACAAAAAGATCCGCGACTACAGCAAACGCGAGCTCGACAACCTGCTTTACAAAGAGCCAACAAAAGTCAAAGTAGAGGGTGTCAATCTCACCTATGAGGGTTTGATCCCGCGAATTCAAAAATCGATGCTCTCGAAAGATCGGGAAGCAATGCAATCGCACATTCGCGCGTTTGTTGATCGCGCGATCGTGTTTCACACCTGCCCCGACTGTGCGGGCACCCGACTCAATGAAACAGCACGCTCATCAAAGATCGGCGAGCTTTCGATCGCCGATGTGTGCGCCATGCAGATTTCCGATGTGGCCGAGTGGGTGAACACAATCAGTGATTCCGGAATGGCACCACTGATCACAAAGCTCTCCGACACCCTCGAATCCTTTGTACAGATCGGGCTCGGTTATCTCTCGCTCGATCGTCCAACCGGCACGCTTTCGGGAGGTGAGTCACAGCGCACCAAGATGATTCGTCACCTGGGTTCACCTATTACCGACGCGACCTATGTGTTTGATGAACCGTCAATTGGGTTGCACCCGCACGATATTCAGCGCATGAATCAACTATTGCTCAAGCTGCGCGACAAGGGCAACACGGTGCTTGTTGTCGAACACAAACCAGAGATGATCGCAATTGCAGATCACGTTATTGACCTCGGCCCCGCTGCCGGCACAAAGGGTGGCGAAATCTGCTTTGAAGGCACAGTCGAAGAGTTGCGTGCTGCCGATACCCTCACTGGGCGCCATCTCGACGATCGGGCACAGCTCAAAACCGAGGTGCGCGAATCCACCGGTGCGATCGAAGTGCGCGGGGCAACACTGCACAACCTCGACAGCGTTGATGTTGACCTTCCACTCGGCGTGCTCTGCGTCATCACCGGCGTCGCGGGCTCAGGCAAGAGTTCACTGATTCACGGCTACGTTGCCAAGCGCGACGGCGTCGTTGCAGTGGACCAGGGTGCGATCAAGGGTTCGCGTCGTTCAAACCCGGCCACCTACACTGGTCTGCTCGATCCCGTGCGCACCGCGTTCGCGAAAGCGAATGGGGTGAAACCTGCGCTATTTAGCGCAAACTCAGAGGGAGCTTGCCCTGAGTGCAAGGGCGCTGGCGTGATCTACACCGACCTCGGCATGATGGCAACAATGGAGAGCATCTGCGAGGTCTGCGAGGGAAAGCGCTTCGACGCGGCTGTGCTTGAGTACAAACTGGGCGACAAAAACATTGCCGAGGTGCTCGACCTCTCTATGGCTGAAGCGAAAGAGTTCTTCTCCGGCGCCAACGATGTGGCAACCAAGGTGCCCAAGGCCGCCAAAATTCTTGAGCGTCTCGTAGATGTTGGCCTTGGCTACCTGACGCTGGGCCAGCCGCTCTCAACCCTTTCTGGTGGCGAACGACAAAGACTCAAGCTTGCGATTCACATGATTGAAGACGCTGAAGTATACGTGCTCGACGAGCCAACCACCGGCCTGCATCTTGCTGACGTCGAGAATCTACTGGCGCTGCTCGATCGACTGGTTGACGCTGGCAAGAGCGTGCTTGTGATCGAGCATCATCAGGCGGTCATGGCGCATGCCGACTGGATCGTAGACATTGGCCCCGGCGCTGGCCAGCAAGGCGGAAAGGTGGTCTTTGAAGGAACACCGAGCGCACTGATCGCAGATGGCAGCACACTCACCGGGCAGCACCTCGCAGACTATGTGGGTGAGGGCAAATAGCCGGGATCAGTCGGCGATCGGTGGGCTTTTTTCTGCTGGAGCTGAAGGCAATTCGTTCAGAGCACGAATCACGCGGAAAAGTTCGCCAGTTGCACGCCGCTTCGGGGTGAACACAATGCGCGGTAGTTCCAGGCGATCCTGATCAGCAATTTCCTCACGGTAAGGCTCGCAGCGCGAAATACTTCCGCTTTCAAGCAGATGAGCAAATTGCTCGTTCAACTGCGCTATTTCGCCGTCACTCGGCTCCGCGGTGAGGCGCAGCACGACTTCGTCGCCGATCCAACGTAGCGAATCGTAGTTGCGCCAAAAACCAGTAATCTCGGCCGCAGCTTCGGTCACGGACTCGGTAATCAGCACACGATCAAGGTCACCCTTGCTGATCATGCCGCCAAATTCTAGGTGTTCACTCACAAAACGCTCAAAGCCGCGCCAGAAGGTGCCGTCTGGTCGGTCAAGCAGCACAATCGGCACCGGCACCATCTTGCCGGTCTGCTGCAGCGTGAGCAGTTCAAAGACCTCATCCATCGTGCCGTAACCACCAGGCAGACAGATGAATCCCTGAGACTCTTTGACAAGCATCAACTTTCGAGTGAAGAAGTACTTCATCGAAACGAGACGGTCGTTGCCCGCGATCTCATGATTCGGTTGCTCTTCGAACGGCAACACAATCGAGACGCCAAGAGAACGTTCTGCACCTGCGCCCTGAGTTGCGGCATCCATAATGCCGGGGCCCGCTCCCGTGACCACGATCCAGCCCTGCTCGGCAAGATCGCGAGAAACGTCATGCGCTTGCGAGTACAGCGGATCCTCGATTTTTGTGCGGGCAGAACCGAAAATGGTGACCTTCGGCACATGAGCGAACGGGGCAAACAACCGAAATGCAGCACGCATCTCTTCGAGAGCTGCCGCTGAAATCTTCAGATTCAGTCGACTCGTTTCATCAAGTCCAAGGCCAAGACCCGAATCGACAATGCGTGAAACAAGATTTCGTTGTTTGGTAACACCCGTTTCGCTCAACAGGGCGGCAACGGCTTCTCGGTGAGCGGCGGTGTCTTTTGGATCATGCACACTTCAAGACTAGACCGCGAGGCTCAAGCTCTGCCGAGTGTGTTGATTCACTTCGAACGGCACACATACTGACGTGGCAAAATGGTGTCAATGAGCGAGCAAGAAGTATTTCCGGGAAGACGCGAGAACCGCGCAATCCGTGATCGCAAACGCAAACGCAAGATCACCATCGGGGTGGCTGCGGGAGTGATTGTGGCATTGCTCGGCGGTGGAGCGACAGTATGGGCAGTTTCGAATCAACCTGCCCCAGAAATCGCTCCCGCGAAACCCAAACCCAAACCAACACCGACCCCAGAACCGACCCCAACACCCGAACCGGTGATTGAGCCGGCTCCCCCGGTGTACGACGTCGATACTCCTTCTTCGATCTCGGTGGTAGTGAACAAGCAGCGCTCACTCAATCCCATCGACTGGGCACCCGATGATTTGGTGACCCCCGAGGGCATCCCTAATGTGTGGGGCCACCCGCTGCGGGCTGAGGCATCGGCTGCGCTGCAGCAGATGTATCAAGCGGCAAGCGATGCTGGAGTGCCGTTCACCATCACAAGCGGATACCGTGACTACTGGCTGCAGAAAGACATTTACGATGGTCTCGTAGCGCAAGGTGGCGTCGAATTCGCCGACCAAGATACTGCTCGGCCAAGTCATTCTGAGCATCAAACTGGGCTCGCGGTTGATCTTTTTGGAGCCGAAGGCTGCCAACTATCGGCCTGCTTCGGCGAGACCGCGACAGGCATCTGGTTGCGCGACAACGCCTACCAGTTTGGCTACATTCTGCGATACCACGATGGCGAGCAGGCAATTGTGGGCTACACGTACGAGCCTTGGCATTTTCGATACGTTGGTGTTGAGATTGCAACCGCCATGCACGACCAAGACGAATTGAATCTTGAGACGTTCCTGGGGTTGCCTCCTGCGCCAACGAACTAGGCGGGTTCGCTTCGCTCAGATCAGCACCACGGCACTCGGCGGCCACCTAGTTGGCCATTCGGCGGCCGACTTAACCGCAGGGCGGCCGACTAGCTAACCAAAGAGCGAGACTGGCTTCACAATGTCTGCGTACACCAGCAGCAGACTCATCGAGCCCAAGATGATAACCACGGCAAAGGTGATCGGTACCATTTTGGCTGTGTCTACCGGGCCCGGATCCTTCTTACCAAAGAGCTTGAACAGGCGACGCTTAATACCCTCATAAATCGCGCCCGCAACGTGCCCGCCATCAAGTGGCATCAGTGGCACGAGGTTGAAGACAAAAAGCGCAACATTCAAAGAGCCAAGAAGCGACAAGATCATCTGCGCCCGAGCAGTGATGGGCGCCTCATCCATACTGACAATCTCACCAGCGAGGCGGCCCACCCCGACGACACCGATAGGCCCGTTCGGGTCACGTTCTTCGGTGCCGAATGCGGCTTGCCAAATGTCGACCATTCGCTGGGGCAATCCGATAATTACCTGGGCCACCTGCGCAATGTTGTTGCCGACAAACGCCGGAACCTCACTGATTGGCTGCTGCACGATCTCAGAAGTCGGGTTCACTCCGATCATGCCAACTGTCACCGTTGTTGGCTCACCATTGTCGTCGAGCACCTGCTCGCCCTTTTCATCGACAACCCAGCGTTCAGTAGCTACCGGAGTAACAGTGGTGCGATCAGTGCTGCCGTCGCGCTCATAACTCACAGTGAGGGCCTTGTCAGGCGAGGCACTCACCAAATCGCGAATCTGCTCCCACGAGGTGATTTCGGTGTTATTCACAGTGAGAATCCGGTCACCAGGCTGCAGTCCAGCTGCCGCGGCAGGCGCAGCCTGATCTTCGGTGGTGCACTCTTGCGTGGTGCTGGAAGCCGTTTTCACACACTGGCTGACGTAGCCGAGAGTTGTGCTGTACTGAGGCAAGCCGATTCCGGTGAGCACAATGCCAAAAAAGACGAAAGCGAGCACCAAGTTCATGAACGGGCCACCGATCATGATGATGATCTTTTTCCAGACCGGCAAGCGGTAGAAGGTTCGGTGATCCTCATCATCATCGATAGTTTCAGCCGAAGCCTCGCGCGCGTCTTGCACCATGCTGTCGAAAAAACCAGTGCTTGCATCTCGAGCCTTTTCGCCCGGGTGGGCAGGAGGGAACATGCCCGTCATAGCGATGTAGCCACCGAGCGGAATCATCTTCACGCCGTACTCGGTCTCGCCCTTGCGTCTTGACCAAATCGTCTTACCGAAGCCGATCATGTATTGCGTGACCTTCACACCAAACAGCTTTGCTGGCACAAGATGGCCAACTTCGTGCAGGCCAATGGACACGGCAAGCCCGATCAACACAATCAGGATGCCCAGTGCGTACAGCAATACTTCAGTCACCAGGACAGGCTACTTTGATTCGCTGCAAGGCACGCTGAATGAAGACTGCCGAAGTGCTGAATGAGCAAAACGCTCAGCACTCGATCACGTTGACGGCGAGACCGCCAAGAGCGGTCTCCTTGTACTTTTCGTTCATATCGCGCCCGGTTTCGCGCATCGTAATAATGACTTCATCGAGGCTGACATGATGTGATCCATCGCCCATCAAAGCCATTTTGGCAGCGTTAATCGCTTTCGAAGAGGCGATTGCGTTGCGCTCAATGCACGGGATCTGTACGAGCCCGCCGATTGGATCGCAGGTGAGACCGAGGTTGTGCTCCATCGCGATTTCTGCGGCATTCTCGACCTGCTCGGGAGTGCCACCGAGCACCTGCGCGAGCCCCGCCGCTGCCATTGAAGACGCCGACCCGACCTCGCCCTGACAGCCGACCTCGGCGCCAGAAATGGAAGCTTGCTCTTTATAGAGCACACCAATTGCCGCGGCCGCGAGCAGAAAGTCGGCGATAACTCGCTGCTTCTCGTTCTCGTTCCAGTCCCCGGCACCCGGCAGATAGTGCAGTGCATAAAACAGCACAGCGGGGATAACGCCTGCCGCACCGTTTGTTGGCGCGGTGACGACACGACCACCGGAAGCATTTTCTTCGTTCACCGCGAGAGCAACAAGGTTGACCCACTCTTGCCAGTACACGGGATCTCGCGCCGGATCGCGTTCGCTCAACCGCCGATGCCATTCGGGGGCGCGCCTGCGCACATTCAGACCGCCCGGCAATACACCGGTGCGTTCGAGTGCCGCATTTTTGCAGCTTTCCATTACCGACCAGATATGGCCAAGGCCGGCACGCACCTCGTCTTCGCTGCGAGTGACAAGCTCGTTTGCGAGCATGATGTCGGCAATGCTCTTGCCGGTGTTTGTGCTGTGCGCGAGAAGTTCGGCGCCAGTTCGAAATGGGTAGGGCTTTTCAGCGATGCTGCTCTCAAGGCGGTCGAGCACAGCTTCTTCAGCACCCTCGCGGATAATGAAGCCTCCACCAACCGAGAAGTACAGTTCCTCGTCGATGGTGCTGCCGTCTGCGGCGAGCGCAGCAAAACGCATTCCGTTCGTGTGCCGCGGTAGCACAGTGAGCGGATGCAGAATCATTTGCTCAACGCTGTAGTGAATGCTCGGTCGCGGTGGCAGTGCTGACACGGTGGGCACCGACGGCAACGTGGACGAAAGCGCAGCGGGCAGCTTTGCGCCGAGCTGAAGCACCCCGGTCGAGGTGATGCGATCCAGCGCCGAATCAACTTCGCTCGGTAGCACTGTGTGCGGTTCATACCCCTCAAGCCCGAGCAACACCGCAGTGAAGGTTCCGTGCCCGCGCCCGGTTGCCGCCAGCGAGCCGTAGAGGTCAACCCGAAGGCCAGCTACTTTGGCGAGTTCTCCCCGGTGTTCGAGCGCGGCAACAAAGGAGTGCGCCGCACGCATGGGGCCTACCGTGTGCGAGCTTGAGGGCCCGATGCCCACGGTGAAAAGGTCAAACACACTGATCGCCATGGCAGCTCACCCTTTCTTGCGTGTCTCTTCGTTGAGGCTAGGGCCCAACGGATTGCTCGTGCCTGTTCGCCCGACTGTCTTCTCAGGCTGGAGTTTGTAGCTACGCACGAACTCCAGCCCGCAACAACCTAGGCGACAGTAGCGTCGTTTGCGGTTGCGTATTCTTCGGCGCTGAGCAGGGGGCCTTCTTCGCTCACAGCTACCTTGAACAGCCAGCCAGCGGCGTAGGGCTCTGCGTTCACGAGGCCTGGCTCTGCGACCACTGCTTCGTTCACCTCAACCACTTCACCGCTCACGGGCGCGTAAAGGTCGCTGACCGATTTGGTCGATTCGATCTCGCCGCATACCTCTCCAGCTGTCAGGGTTGCGCCCACCTGTGGCAGGTCAACGTAGACGACTTCGCCGAGCGCGTCCGCGGCAACTTCGCTGACACCAACGGTCACTGGGTTGCCTTCACGCACCCACTCGTGCTCTGCCGAATAACGCAGGCCTTGCTGTACATTGCTCATTTTGTGCTTCTTTCTGCTCTTACGTTTGGTAATTACTTTTTTCGTTGGATCGCGGTCATCCAGCACTGGGCGACACCACGTGGCGTTACTTTTCGCGGCGGTAAAACGGCAGTGCAACCACTGTGAACGCTTCGGGCTTGCCACGAAGATCTACTTCGACGGCAGTTCCCGGTTCGGCAAAGGCCGGCTCGACATACGCCAGTGCGATGGGGTGCCCAAGCGTTGGGCTTGGCTGGCCGCTCGTGATTTCGCCGATCTTCGCATTGCCAGCCTGTACGGTGTAGCCCGCACGGCCTGCCCGTCGGCCTGTCGAGGTGAGCCCGACAAGCACTCGTTTATTGCCATTCGTTTTCGCGGCTTCAAGTGCTTCGCGGCCCACAAAGTTCTCAGTCTTTTTGAACGAGACAACTGGGCCAAGGCCCGCTTCAAAGGGGTTGGTCTCTAGCCCGAGTTCATTGCCGTAGAGCGGCATTCCTGCTTCAAGCCGCAGTGAGTCGCGTGCGGCGAGCCCCGCGGGAATCAATCCGTGCTCTGCGCCAAGATTCAGGGTGTGCTGCCAGATGTTCTCAGCGTTCTCATTTGGCAGATAGAGTTCGAACCCGTCTTCGCCGGTGTAACCGGTGCGAGCAAGGAGCACGTCAACACCGTTCACGGTCACTGCTGTCCAGGCGTAGTAGGCCAGATCGTTTACCGCCTCGCGCTCCCCCGGCGCGACCAGCTTGGCCACAATCTCGGCTGAGGCTGGTCCCTGAACGGCGATCAGCGAGGTTTCGGCTGAGGCATCGATCACCTCGACGGCAAAAGCCGTCGAACGTTCGGCGAGTGCGGTAGCAACAGCCGATACATTGCCAGCGTTTGGCACGACCAGATACCTGCTCTCGGCAATGCGGTACACGATCAGGTCGTCGATGATGCCACCGTCGGTATTGCAAAGCAGAGAGTACTTTGCCTTGCCGACCGCGACGATGGCAAGATTGCCCACGAGCGCTGTGTTCAAAAAGCTCGCTGCTTCTGGACCCGAAACCCAGATTTCACCCATGTGTGAGAGGTCAAAGAGACCTGCTGCTTCGCGAACTGCCCGATGTTCGGCGAGTTCGCTGCCATAGCGCAGGGGCATATCCCAGCCACCGAAATCGGTAAACGAGGCGCCGAGCGCCGCGTGGGCTTCGTGCAGTGCGGTGTGTTTTGGCGTGGTCACAGTGCTGCTCCTTCGCTAGCTGCGGTGTCAAATGCTTCGATCGGCGGGCAGGCGCAGACCAGGTTGCGGTCGCCGAAGGCTCCGTCGATGCGAGATACGGGTGGAAAATACTTGTCAACGCGCAGGCGGTCAACGGGGAAAGCTCCGCGCTCTCGCGAGTACGCGCGCTCCCAGCTATCTGAAACCAGCACAGCGGCCGGGTGCGGTGCGTTTCGCAGCGGAGAGTCTTCGATCGAAAAATCTCCATCGACCACGGCATCAATCTCGCCGCGAATCGTGATCATAGCTTCAATGAATCGCTCAATTTCACTGAGGTCTTCGCTCTCGGTTGGCTCAACCATGAGTGTGCCGGCAACCGGGAATGCCAGTGTTGGCGCGTGGAAACCAAAATCAATGAGACGCTTTGCCACGTCTTCTGCCGTCACACCCGAGGCAGCGGTCAGTTCGCGCAGATCAAGAATGCACTCGTGCGCAACGAGGCCCTCGTTGCCGGTGAAGAGCACTGGGAAGTGCTCGCCAAGTCGCGAAGCAATGTAGTTCGCGCTGAGCAGTGCAGTTTCGGTAGCACGGGTGAGACCCGCCCCACCCATCATCGCAACATAGGCATATGAAATCGGCAAGACACCCGCAGAGCCGAAGAGGGTGGCTACAACCGGTACTCCGTCGGCAATGGTAATTTCGCCCGAGTTCTGCAGGGGGTTACCCGGCAGGTATGGTTCAAGGTGCGCGGCCACGGCGACCGGGCCGACGCCGGGGCCACCGCCGCCGTGCGGAATGGCGAAGGTTTTGTGCAGGTTCAGGTGCGAAACATCGCCGCCAAACTCACCAGGCTTCGCAACGCCGACGAGCGCGTTCATGTTCGCTCCGTCGATGTACACCTGGCCGCCAGCCTCGTGCACCAGATCACAGACTTCGCGCACGTCTGCATCGTAAACACCATAGGTTGATGGGTAGGTGATCATGATCGCCGAAAGCGCATCGCGATGCGATTCGACCTTTGCGCGCAGATCGCTCATATCGATGTGACCGGTTTCGGTGTTCGCGACCACAACGACTCGCATACCGGCGAGCACGGCGGAAGCGGCGTTCGTGCCATGCGCCGAAGCTGGAATCAGGCAGATGTCTCGCTGCGCTTCGCCCCGCGCAAGGTGATATTTGCGAATTGCGAGCAGGCCAGCATATTCGCCCTGCGATCCAGCGTTTGGTTGCAGTGAAATCGCTGAATACCCGGTGATCTCAACGAGCCATGACTCGAGCGATGCAATCAGCTCTCGCCAACCAATGCTCTGCTCGGCTGGCACATAAGGGTGAATCCCCGCGAACTCTGGCCACGAAATCGATTCCATTTCTGCGGTCGAGTTGAGCTTCATGGTGCATGAGCCAAGTGGAATCATGGTGCGATCGAGCGCGAGATCGCGGTCAGCGAGGCGGCGAAGGTAGCGCAGCATCTGGGTTTCGCTGCGTACCGTATGGAAAATCGGGTGCGTCAGGTAGTCACTTTCGCGCACGAGTGCCGCATTAAAGTTGAGGCGCTGGATCGCGTTTGCCGCGGCGGCGACCTCAGTTGACGGCACACCAAACGCGCTTGCGACCGCTGCAACATCAGCGTCGGTCGTGGTCTCGTCGCATGAGACGCCCACAGTGTCGGCGTCAACGAGACGCAGGTTCACGCCTGCTGCCTCAGCCGCCGCGACGACCTCGGCTGCGCGAGCCGGAACATCCGCCCAAATTGTGTCGAAGAATGACTCACTCGCGAGCGCGATGTCAGCATTCTTGAGTGCAGCCGCAAGAGTGCTCGCCTTGGCGTGTGTACGCTCGGCAATTGCCCGCAGCCCCTCAGGGCCGTGGTAGACCGCGTACATCGAAGCAGTGATCGCGAGCAGCGCCTGCGCAGTGCAGATATTGCTTGTGGCCTTCTCACGGCGAATGTGCTGCTCGCGGGTCTGTAAAGCGAGTCGGTAGGCCGGCTGACCCTGCTGATCTTTCGAGACACCCACCAAACGACCCGGCATTGATCGCTCAAGCCCAGCACGCACGGCGAGATAGGCCGCGTGTGGCCCGCCGAAGAACAGTGGCACGCCAAATCGCTGCGTGTTGCCAATTGCAACATCTGCGCCCTGTTCACCGGGAGGAGTGATCAGGGTGAGCGAGAGGAGGTCGGCGATAACGGCAACCATCGCTCCGCGATCTTTCGCTTCACTAATCACAGCACTGTGGTCGGTGACTGCGCCGTTGTTCCCCGGCTGCTGCAACACGATGCCGTTAATGTCGCCCTCGGGCAAGCCGTTCGTGAGGTCGACGACTTCAACCTCGAAACCGAGTGCTTCGGCACGCCCACGAATCACTGCGACGGTTTGCGGGAAGATGTTCGCGTCGAGCACCGTGCGTCCGTCAGCGTTGGCGCGATTTGCGCGGCGCATCAGCAGCACCGCTTCGGCCGCCGCCGAACTCTCATCGAGCATCGAAGCGTTCGCGACGGGAAGCCCGGTCAGGTCAGAGACCATTGTTTGGAAGTTCAGAAGTGCTTCAAGCCGCCCCTGCGAAATCTCTGGTTGGTACGGCGTGTACGCGGTGTACCAAGCGGGGCTTTCGAGCACATTGCGACGAATTACCGGCGGAGTATGCGTGCCGTAAAACCCCTGACCGATCATCTGGGTACGCACTGTGTTTTTGGCGGCGAGCGCGCGCAGATCGGCAAGGATCTGTTCTTCGCTTCGGGCCGCAGGCAACTGAAGCTCGCTCTTGCTACGAATGTCTGCAGGTACTGCCGTGTCTACGAGCGCACTCAGGCTCGCATAACCGAGCTCTTTGAGCATGTGCTCGCGGTCTGCCGCTGAGGCGATACCGATGTGACGGTCTTCGAATGATGAATAGCTGCCGCTGTGGTTCACGAGGATCTCCGTATTGGTGTCGCATGCGCGACAGGAACTGGGATCCTCCCCGCTCTGTACCGTGACCTGAGAGATTCAGACGCGTGGAGCGTCTTTGCACCGTCGGTGAGCACGGGTGAACGTGCTGCTTTCCAGAGTTGCCTCGCCACTGCGGTACGGGGGCCTGAGAGATTCCCGGGGAGGGATTGCTCCTACGGCGCCGGGTGTGACCCGGACTCTCCCGCAGTGGGTAAAGCGGCCGATATTTGACTGTTCGCTCAGCCTAGCAGGCTTCTCCGCCGTTCGATGGTTCACTTCTTTCGGCAGCCCGGCAGCCCGGCAGCCCTGAGAATGCCAGCCACACCGGGGGAACGCAAAGGGCCGGTCGCGAACACTCGTGACCGGCCCTTTGCGTATTTAAACTACTTCGCGCGCGTTGTCGCAAGAATGTCGAGCACAAAGACCATGACGTCGTCAGGTTCGTGACCCATTGCCTGCAGCTGGCTCGCGCCGTAGCCACCGTCTTCAGCAGGAACTATCGAAATCACCTGCGAGCCGACCGTCTGACCAACGAGGGCCTTCGAGAATCCACCGATCACACCGTCAGTCGTGAAATCAATCGGGGTTCCGCGTGACCAGCTCGAATCGAAATCTTGACCGGTGCGCCAGATGACACCACGGTAGTTCACGTAGACCCGATCGCCCTCTTGAACTTTCTCGCCCTCGCCCTTGATCAGGGTTTCGACGGTGAGCTTGTCTGGAGCCGCAACACCCTCGGGAATCGTGATGGTTGGCTCACCATTTGCTGCGAGCTCAACAGTCGGGAGACCAGCGACTGGTTTTTGTGCCTCACCCTCGGCCTTCTTGAGCATGTTTTCTGGCATGCCAGGCTCAACCGAGATCAGGTCGAACACGATAACCAGCGTTTCTTCTGGCTTGAGCTTGTACTGATCGGCGTTGTCGCCGAGCACGTCTGCGACCGGGGCTGCAGCAGCTACACGGTCACCAACTGAAGAGCAGGCAACGGCTTCTAGCGCCCAGGGCAGCATCTTCGTATCGCTCAGTTCGAGAACGGCTTGGTCGGAAGAGAGAAGTTCACCGCTTGTGCCGTTGAAAAGCGAGAGCTGCGCGTTGACCTTGTCGTCTTGCTTCAGCTGTGCTCCGTCGCCCTGGATCAGGCGAGAAACCTCAAGCTTGGCAGCCTTCTGCACTGGAGTCTTGGTGGTGAGCTTCAGATCGGCAGCACCAAGTTCACCTTCAAAGTCAAGCGACTTGCTGGTAGAACCAGCTGGCGCGCACTCAACGCCCTCAACAGCGCTGGTGTTGCCTGGAGAGCAGCTCGTGAGCAGGCCCGCAATTAGGGCGGCTGGCATCAGAGCAAGAAGTGCGCGAGAGCGTTTCACTGGTACCTCATTAGAGAATCAAAGTTTGACTGCGAGAAATCTCGCACAACGGCCTAGTCTTTCGTATTATTCCGAGCGATCCCTGTGTGTATAAATAGTCGGGACACCCTGCCGAGTAGAGTCTTTCCATGGCGATTCAGACTCGGGCAGCGAAGCCGGGGATCGTGTTCACGATTGGTCGAGCGGTGCTGCGCCCTCTGCTTTGGCTTCGATATCGGCCAAAGGTAAGCGGTGTTGAGCATGTGCCCCGTACCGGCGCCGTGCTCTTGGCGAGCAATCACCTGGCGAAAGCTGACACAATTCTGATTCCGTCCTTCTCACCACGAAAAGTACAGTTCTTGGCAAAGGCTGCCCTCTTTGAGACACCAATTGGCGGATGGTTCTTTCGGCACATTGGGGCTGTGCCAGTACACCGCGACATCGGTTCAGCTGCGCAAACGGCGCTGCAGGCCGGCGTAGCCGTTCTTGAGGCCGGGCAAGTCTTCGCGGTTTTTCCGGAGGGCAGCAGGTCTCTCGACGGGCGCCTGTATCGGGGCCACAGTGGAGCCGCGTACATGGCCCTCAAAACCGGGGCGACAGTCATACCGGTTGGCCTGATCAACAAAGCGAATGCCGCTGAAATCAAGTTCGGTGCACCGCTTGATTTCAGCGGCTTACAGGGGCTTCCCGGCGGCAAAGCGCGTACGATCGCGACAGAGCGAATCATGTCTGCAATTCAAGCGCTCACCGGGCAGGTTCGCACGGAAGAATACGCGGCAGGGAGCCGCGACAATTAGTTGCGCTTTTCGCCTTGTTCTACAACTACAAATCGTGCGAGGATCGCTCGCGCAGCCTGCACAGCGATCACAATGAGCAACACCATGGTGATCACATCAGCAGCAATATAGATGTAGTGCCACGGTGATTGCCCTGGATCGGCTCCGGCCAGCACCTGATCGGTGCGCGCGTTCAGCGGCGGACGAATCACGGTGATTTTCACGATAAACACTGCGGCGAGCGCAAGCACCCAGCTCAGACGCGCAGCGGCCAGACGCCGCACTCCTGGCAAGAATGCCAAGAGGAGTGTTGCGACTAGCAAGATGCCTTCCGCAACGTTGAGCGCGAAGAACACCAATCGGCCAATACCAAGCCCGAGTGGAATGGTGATCCCCGGTGCCTGAAATTTCAGCGGCGCCTCGATGAAGCTGATCGCGGCGACCATTCCAAACCAGAGAACTGGAATCACCAAGCGCCACAATTCGTGTTTCACGGCTGCCTGCTGCAAACTGCGCTGCACGGTTCGCTCCGATCTGTAGCTGTCTCGCTACGTCTACCTACGGTCTTTTGCGGCAAGTGCCGCAGAATATAGATCTTTCGCAGAAAGCCCTGTTGCTTCTGAAACGGCCCGGGTAGCATCTTTCATCCGTTCGCCACCGGCAACACGTTCGAGTACCTCGGCAAGTGCTGACTCTGGTGAGACAACGCTCTCTGGAGCGCCTGCGACAACGAGCACAATTTCACCCCGCACACCTTCGGCTGCCCAAGTTGCAAGCTCCGCAAGAGGGCCGCGTTTCACTTCTTCGTGCAATTTGGTGAGTTCGCGGCACACTGCCGCTGCGCGGTCTGGACCAAAGGCCTCAGCCAACGAGGCGAGAGAATCTGCGATGCGCGACGGCGCTTCAAAAAACACGAGGGTACGGCGCTCGGTGGCAAGATCTCGGAGAGTGCGGGCCCGATCCCCCGCCTTGCGCGGCAAAAAACCCTCGAACGTAAAACGATCTGTGGGGAGCCCCGCGACCGCGAGGGCGGTGATCACGGCGCTCGGGCCGGGGATCGCGCTCACTGTGACGCCGCGCTCTGCTGCGAGCTGCACGACCCGAAAGCCAGGGTCAGAAACAGTCGGCATTCCGGCGTCGCTCACCAGTAGAATTTCTTCAGTTTCGGCTCGCTGCACAATCATGTCGGCCCGGTCACGCTCATTGTGATCGTGCAGCGCAATCAGCTCGGGGCGAGCTTCGATATCAAGCAGACGCAACAATTGTGCGGTGTGCCTGGTGTCTTCTGCGGCAATAGCATCTGCGCTCGCGAGGGCCTCGCGCAATCGAGGCGATGCGTCGCCGAGGTTTCCGATGGGAGTCGCGGCAAGCCAAAGCATGACTCAATGCTATGCCTTCGCGCCGCGAAGCCCTGCCCGAGGCCACACACATCAGTGAGAGTGACAAAAACATCACCAAGCCGCCGTTGCTCTCTGCGGTGTCTGCTCTTAACAGTCCACCTTTTTGTCATGGCGCTCGCACGAACACGGGTATTGCCCAGCTGGGCTCAGGTGATGGCCTGACAGAATAGGAGCCATGAGCGACGAGCAGCAGCAACCCGAACCGCAGTGGACACCGGTGGCCCCACCAAACCCCTATGCCGCTGAGCAGCAGGCGAAGCGCAGCAAAGCACTCGCGATTGCCGCGATGGCAGTCGGTCTCGTCGCGCTCTTGACCGTAGTGGTCTCGGTGGCCTACTTCAACGGTCCCGTCGCGATTGCGGGCGGCGTCCTCGGCTTGCTCGCCGTGGTGCTCGGTGTGACCGCGCTCGTGAAAAAGAGCGGCCCAACCGGTGCAAGCATTGCGGGTGTGGTTTCCGCCGCAGTCGCCGTTATCGGTGTCACCGTACTTTTTGGCGTCGGGGCTATCGCCAAGCCGGTCATTGATCCAGTCGAGGGAAGCGGCGAAGAGTGGACCCCAGAGACCGCCCCGAAGTCGCTCATCGATTGGCCCGAGAATATGGGTAGCGGCGGCGTGATCTTCGAAGGCCCTGGCGCTCCAATGCCGCGCGAGTCCGCACCGCTGGCAGCTGGCACTGCACCGCAGGCAAACCAGGTCGACCGCGCAGCGAGCAACGACATTCTGGTTTACGTTGACTACCGCTGCCCGCACTGCCTCGAATTCGAGAAGGCCAACTCCGAGTTTTTGAGCCAGGTGATGAACGACGGAAATACGAGTGTTGAGGTCGTTCCGCTGAGCTTCATGGATCGCTACAGCGAGGGCACGTACTACTCTTCTCGCGCATCTGGCGCACTCGCTTGCGTCGCTGAAAACCAGCCCGACGCTACCTGGGCAGTCCACAACGCCCTGCTCAGCCCGAAGCTGCAGCCTGCCGCTGGAGCCGGTCCAAACAATGACGATCTGATCGCTTCACTCGGCCTGGCCGCTGGTGAGCTCAATAGTGCTGCAGCAGCCTGCATCACAGATGAGAGCTACGTGCCTTTCGCACAGGCATTGACCGAGTGGGTATTCCAGAACCCGGTGCCCAATGCGCTCGATACAAATTTGCGGATCCAGGGCACCCCTACCGTTCTGGTGAACGGCGTTGTTTTCGAGGGTGACGCTGCAGACTCGGCCGCATTCCAGGCATTCTTCAAGGAGCAGGCGAACTGAAACCGCTCCTTCAACACACGGGCTTCGGCTACTTTCCGCTCGCGCTACTAGCGCGAGCGCCCTACGCGATGATGGTCGTCGGCGTGCTTACGCTCGCCGTGGCTGCCCGCGGCTCAGTCGAACTCGGCGGTATCACCTCGGCAACGGTCGGCCTGGGTGTTGCCTGCTTTGGTCCGCTGATCGGCGCGGCTGCCGACCGCTTCGGCCAGCGCCCAACTCTGCTCATTAGCGGCGCACTCAACAGTGTCGCACTTGGCGTGCTCGCCTGGGTTGCATTCAGTCCGCTGCCGAGCTGGGCGATGCTCATCGGTTCGTTTGTAGTCGGCGCAACCGCACCGCAGATTTCACCAATGTCTCGTTCGCGGCTGGTGATGATCGCGCAGACGAAACTGCCACGCGAACAACGCCCTCGCACCATTAACTCAACGCTCGCTTACGAGTCGGCCGCCGACGAGGTCGTGTTTGTTTTCGGCCCTGTGATCGTTGGCTTGCTGGCGACCTCGCTCGGCGCTTGGGCGCCAATCGCCGGCGCAGCAGTACTCACGCTGGTGTTTGTGACACTGTTTGCGATCCACCGCACCAGCCCACCTGCACGCTCGGCTGAGGCCGCCGCAACCGAGTTGGCTCCGGTCGCCGAATTGCGGCGCGCGCCACTTCTCGTAACCGTCTTCGGTATCTTCACCGTTGGGCTGTTTTTTGGTTCGATGCTCACGTCGCTGACCGCATTCATGCAGGATCGCGGCGCCCCTGAACAGGCCGGGCTACTGTACGGAGTCATGGGCGTTGGATCAGCGGTTCTCGCAATCGGAGTTGCCTGGTTCTCGCCGCGATTCACCCTGCGCTACCGCTGGCTGGCTTTCTCGACGTTGCTCGTCGCGGGAGCCTTGCTCTTGCAAACGGTGCGAGACGTACCGAGCATGGTGCTTTCACTCTCGGTGCTGGGTATTGGTATCGGGCCACTGCTTGTGACTCTCTATGGGTTTGGCGCGGCCCGCACCCCTGCCGGCCGTTCAGCGACCGTCATGACAATGCTGGGGTCCGGCGTGATCGTTGGCCAGTCTCTCGCGGCTGCTATCACGGGGATCGTCGCCGAATCGTTTGGTACCCAGGCTTCATTCTTGATTCCTTTGGTGTCGGTGGTGCTCGGTCTGCTTGGCGGTTTGGTGAACTGGAAGCTCACCCCCTCCGGGCAGCACCCCTCGGCGACAGGTAGTGTGCAGCTCCCCTAGTGTTTCGCCATCGGATTCGTGAGAACGGTTCGAGCCTGGTGATCCAGCGTACGAAAACAGGGGTGCTTCGCTGAGGGCGCAACCTTCGCCAGGCACTGCCGAGCACGAAGTGGGAGAATGGAACAATGTCGCTTGCACCTCTGACCACAGCCGATGCATTCTCGTTGCGCGCGGAGTTTCCGTATTTCGCGAATCCTCCGCTGAACGGCGGAGTGCCCGTTGCCTACCTAGACTCGGCAGCTACGTCGCAGCGCCCGCTGCGCGTGCTTGATACGGAGCGCTCATTTCTCGAACGTGATAATGCCGCTGTGCATCGCGGAACGAGCCAAGCTGTTGGCACGGCGACCGAGCGATTCGAATCGGCGCGGGCTGCTGTTGCAGACTTTGTGGGTGCGGCGACAGCTGAGCAAATTGTGTGGGCTGAGGGCGCAACCGATGCGCTCAACATTGTGGCACTCGGTATTGGCGAGGCGAACTCGGGTCTCGGCGTAGCCGGATCGGATCGTTTCGCACTCGGTACCGGAGATGAAATTCTGGTCACCGAAGCCGAGCATCACGCGAACCTCATTCCATGGCAGCGACTAGCCGCGAAAACCGGGGCGACCTTTAAGTACATTCCGGTGGATCAGCACGGCCTTTGGTCGCTCGACGCTGCGCGCGAGGCACTCAATTCACGCACCAAGATTTTTGCCTTTACTCACGTCTCAAATGTCACTGGCTTTGAGGCGCCAGTAGCCGAGCTTGTCGAATTGGCGCGAGCAGTTGGCGCAGTTACCGTGCTTGATGCGTGCCAGTCGGTGCCGCACATTGCCGTGAACTTTGAAGCACTCGGCGTCGATTTTGCCGCGTTCTCGGGTCATAAGGCGCTCGGCCCCAACGGTATCGGTGTGCTGTATGGGCGTTCAGAAATGCTTGATGCGCTGCCACCGGCCCGAACTGGCGGTAGCGCCATCACGAAGGTCACGATGGAGTCGGCACAGTTTATGCCGCCGCCGCTGCGTTTCGAGGCTGGCACTCAGCCAGTTTCGCAGGTGGTTGGTCTTGGCGAGGCTGTCGGCTTTTTGAGCGATATCGGTATGGATCGTTCAGCTGCTCGCGAGCACGAACTGGTGACGCGTCTCGTTGAGGGTGTGCTTGACACACCTGGGCTTCGCTTGCTCGGGCCGCAGGGCACCGAGGGTCGCGTTGCTCTTGCAGCTGTGTCGGTTGACGGGCTGCACGCACACGACGTTGGTCAGTATCTTGATGAGCAGGGCGTTCTTGTGCGGGTTGGTCACCACTGCGCGCAGCCACTTCATCGCGCACTCGGCATGGCTTCGAGCACTCGCGCGAGTGTGCATGTGACTACGACCGAAGAAGAGATTGATCGTTTTCTCGACGCGCTGCGCGGCGCACAGCGCTACTTTAAGACGGAGGTTGCCTCATGAGCGGGCTTGATTCCCTGTACCAAGAGGTCATTCTTGACCACTCGAAGCGCCCGGTGGGCAAGGGTGAGTTCTCTGCTCCGGACGGCACTTTTTCGGCTTCGCATCACGAGTTCAATCCCAGCTGCGGCGATGAGATCACCTTGAGCGTTGCGGTTTCACCCGAGACTGGAAAGATTGAGGTGCTCTCGTGGGAGGGCCAGGGCTGCTCGATTTCGATGGCTTCGGCGTCAGTGCTCTCACAGCTTGTTCGCGATGATTCGCTCACCCTTGAGCAGGCCAAAGAACGAATCGACGCGTTTCGCGAGATGATCCAGTCTCGCGGTGCGGTCGAGCCCGACGAAGAGCTGCTTGGCGATGCAGTCGCGCTGCAGGGTGTCTCAAAGTTTGTGATGCGTGTGAAGTGCGCGATGCTCGCTTGGGTTGCGCTCGAGGCTGATTTCAAGCAGATTGAAGCGGATCTAGCTGCCGCGTAACGGCTGAGTTTTTGGGTGGTCGAGCGTGTATTCGCTCGACCACTTTTTTGTGCGGCCTGGGTGAGGTCGAGGGTAGCGTGCGCCCACTATTTGGTGTCGCTACAAGCCAGCAACTCCTCGCTCACAAGCAAGAGTTTTCAATCTTTTGCCCGAGGAACTGTGCATAACCGGGTGCTCACCTCGGCAGAAGCAGAACATAGGTGCATGACACACACCGTTTTACGCTGCGATAGCGCGGCAGATTTGATTGCTGTGATTCCGCGGCTTACCGGTTTCACCGATCACAACAGCGTCTTCTTGATGCTCTTTCAAGGGAAACGTGGCAATCGCGTGCTCCGGTTCTCCCTCCCCGAAGAAGACAGTGCGGCCGCCAGCGAAGCCCTTGCCGAGGGCTTGGTCTCGCTGCTGGTCGATAGCGGTGCAGGGGCAGCCACTCCTGCCATAGTGATTCGCACGGAGCGAAGTTTCACTTCGGGTGACGCACACCCATGGCAACATCTCACCAAACAATTGCAGCTGAGATTGCGTCGGGAAGGCCTGCGACTTCGCGAGTTTGCGCTTGTTGCTGCCGATGGTTGGTGCGAACTGCTCGGCAAGTCAGCGGGCCTTCGGCGGCAACTCAGCGAACTCGATGAAAGCAAATTCTCGCAGAGCCCAGACGACAAGAGTGCGTTGTCGCCCACATCGGTTTCTCATACGACGACTTCTGCACCGCTCACACTTGAGAGTCTTGCTTCGCTGCCCCCGGCATCGTCCGAACGCGCTGCCACTATTGCAAAGCACCTGCACACTCTTCGCGCGGGCCAGCCTCATTTGCCCTCAGACGAGTCGACCGCACTGCAGCAAATTCGGCGAGTCGCGCGGGCCTCAGATTCATGCTTCCGCGCTGTCGACGGTTCGGGGAGCGGGCTCGCCACGAGCCCCTCGATTCGAGAAGGCACTCCCGCTGGATCGCCCACACATTGGCCTTCTGGAACGGCTGAGCTTGCACGCCTCATTCACGCTGCACAACACGGTGCCTCCTGGCTGGTGGTCGCGCTTACCGCCCTGACGAGAGCGGAGTTTGTGGCAAGTGTGACAGCGGAACTCGGTTCATCTAGGCTCTCTGCCTTGGCGCTGCTTGATAATCAGAACGTTGAACCAGGCACACCCGCAGATTGGAGCGCAGAGTCGCTGCTGCGTTCGCTTGCCTATGAACTGCCCGAGCGCAATCGCCTGCTCTCGGTGATCGAAGTGTTTCGTGACGCAGCCGCACACTCGCCTGAGCACTACCGCAGAGCCGTACTTGCTCTTCTAGCGTGGGCCTGGTGGTTACTTGGTCTACAGTCGGTAGCCGCGCAGATCCTTGAGCCAGTCAAAAACACCCTCAACGACAGCGCAGAACCCGCAAAATCTCTAGAAACCAGCGCAGAACCCGCAAAACCTTTAGAAACTGCAGAATGCGCAGACCATGCAGCTGAGCTGGTGCTGCTGGTGCAACGTCTCATTGTTTCGCCACCGCAGGCACATTTGAATCAGCTCAAACAACAATTCTCAGGTGCAAAACGAGAGGCCGCATAAGCCAAGCGGTGAAACCGGTGAGCCCGTTGAACTCTCGATCGGACCGCACACACAGTGAGCGAGCGCAGCCCCGGCGGGGCGCTATCTGCCCCGCACTTCAGAGACGAGCACCGACACGATTCGCTCAACCAGCTCATCGCTGAGCGGTTGAAACAGTGTGAAGCGTAGCGCAGTCTGCGCAAGCTCTGCACTGAGCCCCATCGCCAAGAGCGCAGGCGACGGCTCATCTTTGCCGGCGGCACAGGCCGAACCAGAAGACGCGGCAACACCGGCCGCATCAAGTGCGACCAGCAGCGATTCACCGCTCACACCCGCCACTACAAACGACGCATGCCCGGGTAGCCGCTCAGCAGCATCGCCGGTGAGTTCCGCGCCGGGCACTTCGGCGAGCACGCGCGCAATCAACGCGTCACGAGACTGCGCAAGCGCAAGCGCACGCGATCCAAGGCGAACACTTGTTGCGGTCACTGCCGCAGCAAAACCTGCAATACCTGCTACGTTCTGTGTGCCCGAGCGATGGCCGAACTCTTGCCCCCCGCCGTACAGTAAGGGCTCGATCGGAGTCCCTGCCCGAAGCAGCAAAGCACCAACCCCCTGAGGTCCACCAAATTTGTGGCTCGCAATCGTCATTGCGTCGACGGCACCGGGCCAAGCGTCAACCGCAAACGAAACAGGCAGTGAAGCCGCAGCCTGCACGGCATCGGTGTGCACCAATGCGCCAACGTGATGAGCCAGAGCAATCACCTCCGGTACCGGTTGCACGGTGCCGATCTCAGCGTTTGCGAGGCCGAGAGTGACGAGCGTGGTGTTTTCACGCAGCAGCGCCTGAACTGCCTCGGGGCGCATCAGCCCCGCGGCACCAACCGGCACCTGCTGCACTTCAAAACCGAATACTCGCTCAAGCATCGCGCAAGCCTCTAACACCGACGGGTGTTCAAGCGCAGAAGTGAGAATGTGCCTGCCCCTGGGGTGTGCAAGCGCAAGACCAATGACAGCAAGATTGTTCGCTTCGGTTCCTCCCGAAGTGAAAATGACCTCACTTTCGCGCGCGCCAAAAAACTTGGAGATCGTTCGGCGTGCAGCCGTCAGGTGCGCTTCGGCGCGGTGCCCAAAAGCGTGCACGCTCGACGGATTGCCCGGGCCCTCGTCGAGCACCTCAAGCATTGCTGCACGAGCCTCCGGCCGCAGCGGCGCAGTTGCCGCAGCGTCAAGGTAGCCTTCAAATTGCGACATGACATCCCAACTATTTAGGCGCCAGCCGAGGCGATGGCTGCAGCATTCGATCGCCCCGTCGCATCAACCGCATCGAGGCCCAGATCAAGGGCGGTCACTCCGTGCGTGATCCGGCCCACCGAGATGACATCAACGCCCGTCGCAGCAATCGCGGCAACAGTGTCAAGATTCACTCCCCCACTGGCTTCGCAGACAGCACGACCCCCAACCAGGGCGACACCCTGAGCAAGTTCGTCAAGCGTAAAATTGTCGAGCAGCACTCCTGTGACATTCGCCGACAGCACCGCTTCGAGCTGTGTGAGGCGATCCACCTCGACAATAATTGACGTGGTATGACCAGCCCGTGCACGCAAGTTACGTAGTGCCTCAGTGAGTTCGGGCCCGTCGGTCGCCCCAAGCGCAACCAGGTGATTGTCTTTCACCATGATCGCGTCGCTCAAGCCAAAACGATGATTGCTGCCACCGCCCGCACGCACCGCATGCTTTTCGAGTGCACGCAGACCGGGCGTGGTCTTTCGGGTATCAGCAATTGCAGCTGTTGTGCCGTGCACAGCTGCCACATACTGTGCGGTAAGCGTTGCGATACCGCTCATTCGCTGCGCAAAGTTCAGAGCGATTCGCTCAGCCGTAAGAATCCCGCGAGCGGGGCCAGAAATTACAGCCAAGGTTTCACCCGCAGAAAATGTATGACCCTCTGGCACCAGATCGTTTACCGTGATTCGTGGATCCACCTGCCGGAAGGCCTCAACAACGAGTGGGCCACCGGCGAACACGCCCGGCTCGCGAGCGTTGAAGAGAGCAGTAAATTCGCTCTCGGCGGCGATCGTTAGCTCAGCCGTGAGGTCACCCCACGGTGAATCTTCTTGCAGCGCGGCACGTACAGCCTCAGCAACAATGTGGGTGGTCAGCATACGCTTGCGCTCCTTGACGTGGTATTCGGTGCGTAGTTCACTGCGGTGGATCGCCGTGCCCATCCCTGACGAGTGGCCTGGGCAGGGTCAGTCTCAGGGAAGTCAGCCCTCTGGTGCGCGCCACGAGACTCGGTGCGCGCGAGCGCGGCAGCGGCCATCATGCTCACGAGTTCTGCTGCCATGCCATCGTGCAGCTCTGCGAGTTTCGCGACTGCGGAAATACCGGTCGCTTCTCGTTCGATGCCGAGGCCGGCGCTCATGGCTGTCGCGAGTTCAGCACCCTCATCGTTCTGAAGGTCGCTCTCTGCAAAATCTGGCCGCATGGGCAATTGCGCTGCGTGCGAGACGAGGTTGGTCATGCCCTCGCCGTCGAAGCTCCACTCGTGCTGGCCTAAAGGCCGTGTTTGCCGAGCAGAGCTGTTTGACCATTTGAGGGCCGCGCGCGCGGCACGCGTACCAAACACTAAACCCTCGAGCAGCGAATTTGAGGCCAATCGATTTGCCCCGTGCACACCAGTGCAGGCAACCTCACCGGCAGCAAAAAGCCCCGGCACGCTTGTGCGACCGTGAAGGTCCGTGGCGACTCCACCCATCGTGTAGTGGGCAGCAGGAGCAACCGGTACAGCCTCACGGGCCCAGTCGATCCCACGTTCTTGCAGCTGGCGGGTAATCAGCGGAAAACGGCGCGCGAGCGTGCCGCCACCGCTCAGCCGCTCGATTTCGGTGGCATCAAGCCACACCTGCTTGGCTCCGCTGCCGCGCATGTTGCGGTAGACCGTGCGTGAAACAACATCGCGAGGCGCAAGCTCTGCGGCTTCGTGGGCAGCTGTCATAAAGCGCTCCCCCGTTTCGTCGCGCAGCACCGCGCCAGCTCCGCGCACGGCTTCTGAAATCAGAAAACCTGTTCCGGCCAGCACGGTCGGGTGAAACTGCACATATTCGAGGTCGGCGACCACCGCGCCGAGGCGTGCTGCGAGCACAATGCCCTCTCCTCGCGCACCGGCGTGATTTGAAGACTCGCTGTAGAGCGAAGCGTAGCCGCCGCTCGCGAGCACCACGTTGTCGGCCCGCACCGCGCTCAGCTGCCCATCGAAACTGCGCAGGACTGCGCCCGAAACCACTCCGGCGTCACCAAGTAGCGAGACAACTTGAGCGCGCTCAGTGAGTTGCACCCGGCCAGCGGCGACGAGGGCCAGCACAGCCTCACACAGATATCGGTGCAGTGCTGCGCCGCTTTGGTCCTCACCCGCATGCACAATGCGTGGCCTGCTGTGTGCCGCTTCGAGCCCCAGGGCAACTTCGCCCGAGGCTGTTCGATCCACCGCGAAACCAGAAGTAATGTGCGCCCGCACAATCGCTGCGCCCTCAGCCGCCAGCACCCTTGCAGCGCGCGGGTCTACCAGGCCCACTCCCGCTGCAACGGTATCTGTCGCGTGCAGTTGGGCACTATCGGTGTCGCCGAGGGCGGCAGCGATGCCTCCCTGTGCGAGTGCGGTATTGCCGCCACCGAGCGCGACTGCCTCGGCCAGGCCTGCGCCACTGGGCGCAGCAGCATCGACGCGCAGCACGCCCGGGGTCACCAGCATCACTTCAGCACCAAGTGCCGCAGCTTCGAGTGCGGTAGAGAGTCCAGCAACTCCCGCGCCGATCACGAGCATCATGGTTTTGCAGCGAGCATTCGTTCTAGTGCGACTCGCGATTCTTCGGCAACTGAACCGTCAACCACGATTCGGTTTGGTGTCTCGCCCCGCACCAGCGATTCCAGGGTCCAGGCCAGGTAGGCGGGGTGAATGCGGTACATCGTGCTGCACGGGCAGACCACTGGGTCGAGACAGAAGATGGTGAGGTCTGGGCGCTGCTGTTGCAGCCGGTTCACCAAGTTGATTTCGGTGCCGATCGCAAGCACGTCCCCGGGCAGCGCCGCTTCAACTTCTTTGCGAATGTACTCGGTTGAGCCCGCACCATCTGCTGCGTCGACGACAGCGGCTGGGCATTCCGGGTGCACAATCACTCGAACGCCTGGGTGCTCTGCCCGAGCGCGCTCAATCTGTTCTACGGTGAATCGTTTGTGTACCGAGCAGAAACCGTTCCAAAGAATTACCTTTGCGTCTTGAATTTCTTCTGCGGTGTTTCCGCCAAGGGGCAGGTGCGGACGCCAAAGCGGCATTTCGGCTTCGGTTATCCCCATCGCCTTTGCGGTGTTTCGACCTAGATGCTGGTCCGGGAAGAACACTACGCGCTGTCCACGTTCGAATGCCCACTCGAGCACGGTGTGGGCGTTTGATGAGGTGCAGACGATTCCGCCGTTGCGGCCACAGAATGCCTTGATTGCGGCCGAAGAGTTCATATAGGTGACCGGAATCACGGCTTGCAGGCCGTCAGCGGTGCGCCCCTCTGCGTCGCTTTCGCCGGAGGCAACGAGTGATGCGGTGAGCTCTGTCCAGCATTGCTCGACCTGGTCAATCGTTGCCATGTCTGCCATTGAACAGCCAGCGGCAAGGTTTGGCAGTATCACAGCCTGGTTCGGCGCAGAGAGTATGTCCGCTGTTTCGGCCATGAAGTGCACCCCGCAAAAGACAAATGATTCTGCCTCTGGGTGCTGTTTCGCTGCTTGCGCGAGCATAAACGAGTCGCCTACGAAGTCGGCATACTTCACGATTTCGTCGCGCTGGTAGAAGTGACCAAGAATCTGCACACGGCTGCCGAGTTCTTTTTTGGCGGCGAGGATCCACTGATCCAGTTGCTCGTCACTCGCTTTGGTGTATCGCTCCGGCAACGCGCCTTGGCGGGGGGCTGCGCTTGGCACTGCGTCTTCAACTGAGGCTCCGGGGCCGTACCCGGGGTCTCGGTCAATCGCCCACGGATCTTTTACCAGACCCGAGTCGCAGCTTGAGAGCCCGGTCGCACGCAACACAATCGGCTTTCGGTGTGCGGGTGTGTGCTCTGCTGGTGCCTGCTCGTCAGTCGCTGCTTCGGCCGCAGCGGTACGGCGGATGAGTTCTGCGACGCTAGTCATTTGTTGCTCCTGTATGCACTCGTTTGCGAGTCTGGGTTTTGGTCTGGGCTACCGGCGAAACGGTAGAGAGCTGCTGGTCGGTGTCTGTCGCCACTCGTTCGTTCTCCGGTACTGATGAGGTAGCCGCGTGAGAGGGCCTGTCTTCGGAAGTTCGCGGGATCAACCGTCTCGCCAAGGATCGCTTCGCGTACCTCGCGCAGTTGCGCGAGGGTGAACTGATTGCCAAGAAAGTGAAACGCGACTGTCGAGTAGGCAGTTTTGCTTCGTAGCCTGTCGAGCGCGTAGGCAACGATGTCTGCGTGATCGAAGGCCAACTCTGGCAGCTCATCGGCTGAGAACCAGGCCACGTTGAGGTCTTCTTCAAGCTGATCGGGTGTTTCGCCTGCCGGTGCGCTCAGTTCATTTTCGCCATAGAGCGCCCAGTAGGCGATGGTGACCAGGCGTTGCGCTTCGGCTGAGCGCTCAATCGCGCCGAAGCTATAGAGCTGTTCTAGATAGCCGGGATCGCTTTGTGTTGCCGCCCGCAGTGTGCGTAGCGCCGTGTCAACGAGTGTCTCGTTCCAAGGAATTGGCCCTCCGGGGAGCGCCCACTGTTCTGCGAACGGCGGCCTGATTCGCCGCACGAGCGGGAGCCAGAGTGTGGCTTCAGCACCGGCTGCCACTGCGGTGGCGGGGCCAAGTCTCGCGCCTTCTGGCGGGCGCAAGGCGAAAGCGACCGTTGAGACTGCAACGGCGGGCGGCAGCAGCCGACGCTCGCTCACACTCATGCTGCGATAGCTCATCAGGTGGTCCCTTTTTTAAGAGTTAAAGTCACTGTGACTCTAAGTACACAAACACCAGTTTACACCCGAACAGCTGACTGACTAATTTACGAGGATTTTCCCAAGCCAGAAGCCAAGTCCCGCCAACACAATCGCGAACAACATCTGGCCCGGCCCGTTTGCAAGCGCCGCAATCGGGCGGCCCCTCCGCAGCAGCCGCACCGTATCCACGCTCGCGGTACTGAATGTGGTGTACCCACCAAGCAGACCGATGCCAAACACCGTAACAATCTGCCCACTATTCGAAGCCAGACCAGTGAGCAGACCAATCATGAGCGACCCGCTCAGGTTCACGAGCAAGATCCCCAGCGGGAAGGGCGATCCAGCGACCTTGCGCGCAACGCGTGCCATGACGGCACCATCGACCACAAAACGCAGCGCAGCGCCGATCCCACCTGCTACGGCAGCAAACAGCATTATGAGCACTGGATCAAACATCGTCTCCCCCGCCGCTCGGTTGCGACCCACCTCGACCCCGAGTTCTCACGCCACACAAGATACCGCCCCAGCTCGCAAGCGCACCTAAGACGATTGTGACGAGCGGATACGTCACGGCAAGCCAAACTGCTTCGTCACTCAGCATCAGCACAACACCCTGAGCGATCGCGCTATAGGTAGTGAAACCACCCAGAAAACCCGTGCCCAGCAACAGCCTCATGTTTTGATTTCGACGAGGCTCGTCGCCACTCACGGCGAGCCGCTCAAGCAAGCAACCGAGTAAAAATGCGCCAACAATGTTTGCGAGAAAAACCGCAAGCGGCACACCTGCCACCACTGGAACCACCGGCATTAACATTTCTCGCGTGAACACGCCTGCTGCTCCGCCAACGAACACGAGAGCAATCAGACTCGGCCGCAGGTAGGCGGGAGTTTGCTGCTGCTTCACCCCTCTATTCTTGCGCACCCAGGCGATTTCATCCCGTAGCGCCACTATCCACAGTCGACAACATTTTGAATTGTTGAAGATAAACAAGAGACACCCCCGAAGTGATGTTGAAATTGGACAACCGTGAGAATCGTTTTAGCTTTGCTGACATTTAGCTGAAAATCGCAGCTACGACCTTTGTCCACCGAGCGTTCCCGGCAATGGAGCCAGAAACGCGGGCACGATCACACGGAGTTCTCAATGTCGAGTACACACACCCACGAACACGGCTTAGGAGTGAAAATCGCAATCGGCGTGCTCGCTCTCTTGCTCGCCTCGATCCTCGCACTGTTCTACATCACGCACTCGGGAGTCGCCTCGGGCGCAGGCAAACTTGCCAGCGGCACTGGCCAAGCAAGCGTCGGCGCGACCGACCTTGCAGCTGGCGCACAAAAGCTTGATTCTGGTGCAAGCGACCTGGCCGTGGGCACACAAAAGCTCAACAGCGGCGCGGTAACGGCAGACGCCGGCGCAGCGCGACTCTCAAGCGGGTCCGACTCGCTCAGCACCGGTGCCGCAACGCTCGCCGAAGGCACCGGCTCACTCGCCTCGGGCAGCTACGAACTCGCCGAAGGAGCAGCAAAGCTTTCACAGGGCGCTGGATCGGCAGCCTCAGGCGCAGGTGATCTCCACGCAGGCGCGAACAAGCTCAATGGTGGCGCACAAGACTTGAAAGCAGGCGCCGCTGAACTGAGCGCCGGCGCAAGTGATCTGAAGAACGGTCTCACCTCAGCTTTCGTTGGCGGAAACCAAATCGCCACCGGCCTGCGCACAGAGGGCACAGCAATGTTGAGTGCCTCAGCAGCTAGTTTCAACGGCGGCATACAGCAAATAGCAGCCGGGGCGGCTCAGCTCGACGGTGGCATCTCGCAGCTGGCCGATGGCGCAGCGAACCTTGATGCCGGTCTCAACGGCTTCGTGAGCAACGGTACGGGCCAAGACCTCGACACCCTCGTTGCGTTGATCAACCAGCTCGACCCAGCGGCACCCGACGCAACACAGGTGGCGCAGATTCAGGCCCTCGCGGGCGGCCTGCGTGCCGGTGCTGACAACCTGCTCGCAGGCAGCGGAGAGCTGAGTGCGGGGTTAAACGGCGACGGCACCGCAGACAATCCAGGAGCCAAGGGCGCGGCCCAAACCATTTCCTTTAAGCTCTCAAGCGAGGGCCCACTTGGCGAAGGTGCTGTGAATCTCGCAGCAGGCGCCACGGATCTCGACGCTAACATGGCGAAGTACCTGCATGGCGGCATTTTTAAAGATGCCAACGACAAAGATGTCGCTTGGCCAGGCACCGCAACCCTCACGATCAGCAACTCGACCGGGAACGCAGCAACCGACAAGAGCTTGCCCCTGCTCGGAGCCGCAAAACTTGAAGCCGGCGCAGCAAAACTCTCAGGCGGAACAGGCACCCTGAAAAACGGCACTCAAGACCTCGTAAACGGTGCGTCAAAGCTCGCTACGGGCAATGGCGAACTCGCAGCGGGCGCTGGATCCCTCAACGCTGGTGTGCAAAAGCTCAGCTCGGGAGCTACCGACCTCAACACCGGCGCACAGAGTCTCGCTGAGGGGGCTAGCACCCTCAATATTGGAGTCACCTCACTCTCAAGCGGCATTTCAACGCTGAAGGGTGGAGCAAGCGAGCTGAACTCTGGCGCCGGCAAACTCTCGTCCGGTGCTTCAGACCTTGCTGAGGGCGCAGACAAGCTCGCCTCGGGCAGCGAAGAAGTGAACAACGGAGCTGGCACCCTTGCGGCAGCAAGCGCAGGCATAACTCCGATGACGCTGCCCTGGGTCTTCGGTATCGGCCTCATCGGTCTGATCGGCCTTGCCGCCTGGACGATCCACCGAGTGCGCCACGCACAGCGCCATGACGGGCTTGAAGAGCTCTAGCAAGCTACCCGTCAAGAAATAAGAAGTGGGGCTGCAGTTCATTTGAACTGCACCCCCACATCTTGATCCAGCGATTACTTCGCGAGTTCGATGCTTCGACCGGGGATAGCGTCAAGCAGATTGCGGGTGTACTGCTGCTGAGGGTTCTCAAACACCTCATCAGTCGTCGCCTGCTCGACGATCTTGCCCTGTTGCATCACACAGACACGGTCAGCGATCAAACGCACCACAGCGAGATCGTGCGTAATGAAGAGGTAGGTCAGGCCAAGATCGCGCTGCAGCTCGGCAAGCAGATCAAGGATCTGTGCCTGCACCAGCACGTCAAGCGCCGAAACAGCCTCGTCAAGCACCAGAATCTCTGGCTTCAGTGCGAGACCACGAGCTACCGCCACACGCTGACGTTGACCACCCGAAAGCTCATTCGGGTAGCGAGTCGCAAGCTCACGCGGCAGCGCCACCTGATCAAGCAGCTCAAGCACGCGCTCACGTCGGCTGGCCCGATCCCCAATGTTGTGAATGTTCAGCGGCTCCATGATGGTATTGCCAATGTTCACGAGCGGATCAAGCGAACCGTAGGGGTCTTGGAAGACCGGCTGCAGCTTGCTACGCAACTTAAAGAGTTCGCTACCACTGAGCTTTGAGGTGTCTTTACCGTCGATACGGATCGTACCCGCGGTCGGCTTCTCAAGCTGCAGCACCATCTTGGCAATTGTTGACTTGCCAGAACCTGACTCACCAACAAGCGCCATGGTTTCACCGCGACGAATCGAGAAAGTCGCGTCGTTGACCGCGACAAAATCTTCGCTACCAAAGTTGCCCTTGCGCAGCTTATAGACCTTGCGGAGCCCCTCGACCTCGATCACCGGCGCGCCCTTGGCGTTTTCGTCTGCACGCACCAAATCAGAAACGTCAAATGACGAGGTTGGTGCAGCAGGCAAATCAGCAGTGCTGCCAATGCGACGAGACGCGAGGCTTGGCGCAGCCGAAACCAATCGCTTGGTGTACGGGTGCTGTGGGTTCTGCAGAATCTCGCGACTTGGGCCCGATTCAACAATGTTGCCTCGGTACATCACAACGAGCTTCTCAGCACGCTCGGCAGCAAGGCCAAGGTCGTGGGTGATGAAGACTACCGCCGTACCCATTTCGCCGGTCAGCTTTGCGAGATGATCAAGCACCACCCGCTGCACCGTCACATCAAGAGCCGAAGTTGGCTCGTCAGCAATCAGCAGCTGCGGGTTCGCCGAAAGACCGATACCGATCAGAGCACGCTGCTTCATACCACCAGAGAACTGGTGCGGATACTGACGCATACGCTTTTCGGCGTCTTGCAGACCAGCCTGCTCCAGCACCTCAACGGCGCGCTTCTTCACCTCGGCACGAGACTTCGCGACACCATTCGCTTTGATAGCTTCTTCGACCTGGAATCCGACCGACCACACAGGGTTCAGGTTCGACATTGGATCTTGCGGAACAAGACCAATCTCGCGACCACGGATCGTCTCCATTGCACGACGGCCGATGCCCACCAGCTCCGTACCGTTCCAGTTCACCGATCCATCGGTGATCTTTCCGGTGCCTGGCAGCAGGTTAATCACGGCATGCATCATCGTGGACTTGCCAGAACCTGACTCGCCCACAATTGCTACGGTTTCGCCCGGGAAAACCTCAAGGTCAACTCCGTGCAGCACCTGCTTGTAATTCTTGTCAGTCTTGAACGCAACCTTCAGGTCACGAACACTGAGCAGTGGCTTACGTTCGCTCATCGACGTGCCCTCGCTTTCGGATCGAGTGCATCGCGAACAACTTCACCAAGCAAGATAAAACCAAGCACGGTAACAGTCAGCGCGAGCGATGGGTAAATCAGCGGCATTGGATCCGTACGCAGTGAAAGCTGCGCCGAGCTAATGTCGTTACCCCAACTGATGAATTCTCCCGGAGGCAAACCGACGCCGAGGAACGAAAGAGTAGCCTCAGCCACAATCGCCGAAGACAGCGACAGCGTGGTCACAACGATCGCAGGCGCCATCGCGTTTGGCAACACGTGACGCACCAGTGTTGAGAATCGTGAAAGCCCAAGCGACTCAGCCGCCATAACGAAGTCGGCGTTCTTCACTCGAAGAATTTCACTTCGCACGATTCTCGCAGTGATCGGCCAAGAGAAGCCACCAATCGCGAATGCAATCACCAGCGGATTACGGTGCTCCGACATCACGCTCATCACGACAACAGCCGCGAGGATGTAAGGAATCGAGAAGAAGATGTCACCAGCGCGCGAAAGCACGGTGTCAACAACGCCACCGAAGAAGCCTGCGAGGGCACCCATAATCGTGCCCACAACAAAGGTGATGAAGACAACAATCAGGCCAACCGAGACCGAGGTAGAGGTACCGTACAGAATGCGTGAGTAAACATCACAGCCCTGCTTGTTGTACCCGAGTGGGTGGCCAACGCCTGGCGCCCCATTCGAGTTCGTAAGCGAGCAGGCACGGGGATCCACCTGGGTAAACCAGCCTGGGAACAACGCGACAAGAGCCACCACGAGAATAATTGCGGCAGAGATCCAGAACATTGGCCGGCTGCGCATATCGCGCCAAGCATCAAGCCAGAGGTTGGACTTCTTCTCCTTGACCTGCACCGCATCAACAGCGGCGACAGGGGTCTCCTCAAATGAGGCGACGAAGTGCGGGATCCGAGCGGAACCGAGGTTCTCGCTCACGTTCTTTGGTTCAGTCGACTCAGGCATAACGAATCCTCGGATCGAGTACGGCATAGAGCAGGTCAACGACCAGGTTCACGCCGAGGTAAATAAGCACCATGATGGTCACGAACGAAACAACAGTCGCGTTCTCACCCTTCAGGATGGCGTTAAAGAGCACGTTACCGACGCCAGGAACGTTGAAGATACCCTCGGTCACCGTTGCGCCAACCATCAGGATGCCGAAATCGGTGGCGGTGTTAGTGATCGTCGGGATCAGCGAGTTACGCAGCACGTGTACGGGAACAACGCGGCTGCGGCTGAGGCCCTTTGCATAGGCAGTACGAACAAAGTCCTGGTTCAACGTGTCGATCACAGACGCACGAGTGAGTCGCATACTCGTGGCGTACAGACTGATACCCAGCACGATCGCCGGCAACAGCAGGTCTTGCACGGGAGCTCCGGCACCCACTGTCGGCTTAAACCAGCCAAGTTTGAGGCCGAGACCGAACTGAGCGATGAACGCGATCACGAAGATTGGGATACTCATGAAGAGCAGACCGATGATCAGGTTGATGTTGTCGAACAACTTGCCCTTGCGCAGGCCCGAGAAGAGGCCGATCACGATAGCAAGCACGAGCTCAATGGCAATCGCCATCGCAGCGAGCTTGATCGTGACAGGGAAGGTTCGAGAAAGGATCTGCGAAACCGGTTCACCAGAGAAGCTGATGCCAAAGTCGCCGACGAAAATGCCCTTCAAGTACAGCAGGTACTGAATGATGAACGGCTGATCAAGGTGATACTGCTCGCGAACCCGCTCAAGCACTGCTGCGCTCGGCTGCTTATCGCCGAACATCGCGGCGATAGGGTCGCCTGGCATGGCAAACACCATGAAGTAAATAAGGAAGGTGGTGCCCAGCAGGACTGGAACCACTTGAAGTACCCGGAAAAGGATGTATCTCAACAAGAGCTACTCCTCCCCTGCACTGAATGAGTAAACATGTTGCGTATTCTCTCGCACTTTTGGAGCGCACGCACCTTGACCGCTGTGTCAGGTGCGGTGCGGGGGTTGGAACCCCGCGTTGTGACGGATCACGTCAGCAAACGGGGCAAGGCCCCGAGCGGTGACACCCGGGGCCTTGAAGAAGTAAATTACTTCTTGACGATCTCGTTGAAGATCGGCACTGAGTTCCAGCCAAAGGCGACGTTCGAAACGCCCTCGCTGTGGCCGCCGGTCGCACCCTGGTACCAGAGTGGGATCGATGGCATGTCCTCGAGGAGGATCTCCTGAGCTGCCTGGAGCTTCGCGATCGACTCATCGTGATCGCTGGTCTGTACAGCTTCGGTGAGCAGCGTGTCGAATGCTGGGTTTGCGTAGAAACCGTGGTTCGAGCTTGCGCCGGTCGAGTACAGAGGCTGCAGGAAGTTGTACGCACCTGGGTAGTCAGCCTGCCAGCCCGAACGGAATGGCCCGCCAACTACGTCATTCTCACGATCGTCGAGGAATGCAGCAAAGGTTGGGTACAGCTTTGGAGCTGCGGTGATACCGAGGTTGTTCGACCACTGGTTTGCAACAGCTTCGATCCAGACCTGGTGTGGGCCGTCCGAGTTGGTTGCAACCTCAAGGGTGCCCTCGAATGGGCTGATAGCGTCGGCCTCAGCCCACAGCTTCTTTGCCTCTTCAGGGTTGAACGAGAGCTTCTCGACACCCTTCAGGTCTTCCTTGTAGCCATCAACAACTGGCGAAGTGAAGTCCTTCGCAGCAACGTTGGTGCCCTCGAAGATCACGTCGATGATCTCGTCGCGGTCAGTTGCCATCGACAGAGCTGCACGACGGAGCTTGCCCTCTTCACCGGTGAAGTGCTCGAGGTTCTCCGAGATGGTCAGCGTGGTGATGAGCGCGCCAGCCTGGTTGATCGCACGATCGCCCAGTTCCTTCTGGAAGACACCGAATGAAGTGTCTGGAATCTGGTCGAGCACGTCGAGGTTGTTTGCGAGCAGGTCGGTGTAAGCAGCGTCAAGCGTTGCGTATACCTTGAACTCGATGCCCTCGTTCTTGACCTCGCGAGGACCGACGTAAGTGTCGTTCTTCACCAGGCTGATCGACTCATCGTGCTTCCAAGCGTTGTCGCTTGCAAACTTGTAGAGACCGTTGCCAACTGGGTTCTGGCCGAATGCCTTCATGTCCTCGAAAGCAACATCTGGCAGCGGGTAGTACGCCGAGTAGCCAAGGCGGTCCGGGAAGTCCGGGGTTGCCTTGATGGTGAAGGTAAGGTCATCAACAACGACCAGACCCGACATTGCCGGGTTTGGATCGGTCTCGTTGAAGCCCTCAATGTCTGCGAAGAATGCCTGGTTGCCCAGTGCGTTCTCAACGTTTGCCGCGTAGTTCCACGCGTCAACGAAGTTGTGAGCCAGAACCTTGGTACCGTCGCTGAACACAGCGTCGTCGCGCAGCTTCACAGTCCAAGTAGTGCCGTCTTCAGATTCGATCGACTCTGCAACACCCATCTGCGATGATCCGTCTGCAGCGTAGTAGACGAGACCTTCCCACATAGCGTCAACAACCTTGCCGCCACCAACCTCGGTGGTATCGGCAGGAATGAGGCCCTTCTGGGGCTCGGTTGCATTAACGGTGATAATGCCATTGCCAGCTCCGCCGCTGTCGCCATTGTTGCCCGATGCGCAACCGGCGAGAGCCAGGGAACCCGCAGCGGCGAGGGCGATAAAGCCCAGACCGACCCGTGATCGCTTCACTGATCTTCCTCCTTGTTTTTCCACTTGCCCCAAGAAAACTGAATTCTTGGTGTCGTGGAGATGGAATCAAACACACTTAGCCTAGCTTTTCCGGTACATCTGTCTCGCGCCAATTGTGCAGACGCAACAGAATCGTGACAATACGCGCGCGGGCAGATAGTCGAGTATCAACTACCCTGAAACCGCGTTTCGCCAGAGCTCTCTACGAATAGCCTGTTCAGCCGGGTCTGGAACCGGCAACGAGGCCAACAATCGCTGAGTGTACGGGTGCTCAGGTGAGCCAAGCACCTGCTCACTTGTGCCCACTTCAACGAGCTCTCCCCGCAGCAACACGCCGACCCGATCGGCCAGCGCATCAACAACGGCGAGGTCGTGAGTAATAAAGAGCGAAGCGAAGCCGAGCTCTCGCTGCAACTCGGCGAAAAGTTCGAGCACCCTTGCTTGCACCGACACATCGAGCGCACTGGTTGGCTCGTCTGCAATGAGCAATTTCGGGTCAAGTGCGAGCCCACGCGCCAACGAAGCACGCTGACGTTGACCACCGGAAAGCTCATGCGGGTAACGGTTGCCATAGCTAGCCGGCAATTGCACCGCTTCAAGCAATTCGTCTACTCGAGTTTTTGCCTCGTCAACGCTTCTGACAACACCGTGCACAATCAGTGGCTCAGCGACACACTCGGCAATAGTGAAGCGCGGATTAAAGCTTGTCGCTGGATCCTGGAACACAAAGCCGATATCGCGCCGCACCGAACGGAACTTTCGTTCTTTGAAACCAAGCATCTCGACACCGAGCACACTCAGCGAACCGGCACTCACCGGGGTAAGACCCGCGATTGCCCGCCCGATCGTCGATTTACCCGAACCAGATTCACCAACAAGCCCAAGCACCTCGCCAGCGCCGATTTCGAAATCGATGCCCTGAATCGCTTTGAAGCCAGGCTTGCCGAGCCTGCCGGGGTACTCAATCTCGAGGCCTCTAGCCTGCACAAGAGGCGGGGTCGCCGGCCGTGCAGCTCGCTCTTCAGCACGCGTTTTGGCTCGGGCACGCCCCTCCCCGCCCAGCTTCGGCACCGCAGCGAGCAGGTCTCGGGTGTAAGCCTCGCGCGGCGAAGAGAAGAGTTCGGTGGCAGAGGATCGCTCAACGACTTTGCCCTGATACATCACCGCAACCTCATCGGCGAGGTCTGCCACCACACCCATGTTGTGGGTGATCAGCATGATCGACGCACCAAACTCGTCGCGGCACTGCCGCAGCAGATCAAGGATCTCTGCTTGCACGGTGACGTCAAGCGCAGTCGTCGGCTCGTCGGCCACGATGAGTCCGGGATTCAGCGATAGCGCCATCGCGATGACTACGCGTTGCTTCTGGCCGCCAGAGAGTTGGTGCGGATAGGAATCTACCCGCGCCTCAGGTTCGGGGATTCCGACCTTGCGCAGCATGTCAATTGCTTGAACTCGCGCCTCTTTCTTGCTGATCTTCTGGTGCGCTCGCAGCCCCTCAGCGATCTGCCACCCAACCGGGTACACCGGGTTCAACGCTGTTGATGCCTCTTGAAACACCATTGCAACGTCGCGTCCGCGTACGGCACGAAGCTGCGCAGGGCTGAGACTGAGAATATCGTGCGCCTCACCGTTTGCGCGGTTGGAGAGCAGCACAACGCCCCGCGTTACTGCCGTCTCAGGTAAGAGACCGAGCACTGTTTTTGCGGTCACCGTTTTGCCTGAGCCGGACTCGCCGACCACGGCAAGCACACTCTTTGGGGCGACCTCAAGCGAAACCTGGTCAACGGCTTTGACCGGTCCGCGGTCAGTGGAAAAGGTGACTTCAAGGTCACGAATATCGAGCACGTGATTCATCGTGTGCCCTCCTGTTCGGGAGTATCGGGAGCGCTGGGCACAGAGGTGGAGCTGACTCGACCGCTCCCCACTTTTGCCCGTTTGCGCAGCCGAAGACGAGGATCGGAAAGATCGTTCAGACTCTCACCGGTCAGAGTCAGACCGGTCACGATCAGCACAATCGCAAGACCCGGCCAGAGCGCAGTCCACCAGATTCCGCTGGTGACATCGGCAACAGCCTTGTTGAGGTCGTACCCCCACTCAGCAGCCGAGTTCGGCTCAATACCGAATCCCAAAAAGCCAAGCCCTGCCAGGGTCAGAATTGCTTCGGAAGCGTTCAGCGTGAATACCAACGGTAGTGACCTGGTTGAGTTGCGGAACACGTGCTGGAACATGATGCGCCAGTGCGACGCTCCAATGACACGGGCCGACTCAACGAATGCCTCCGATTTCACACGGATCACTTCGCTGCGCACAACACGCAAATACTGCGGAATGAACACCACGGTAATCGAGAGCGCTGCCGACCAGATACCACCCCAAAGGCTAGATTGGCCGCCAGAAATCATGATTGACATCACAATGGCGAGCAACAGAGATGGGAAGGCATAAATTGCATCAGCAATCATCACGAACACCCGATCAACCCAGCCGCCGAGATAACCAGAGATCAGGCCAAGCAGCGAGCCGAGGAAGATCGAACTCACCACAGCAATCACGATCACCAAGAGCGCGGTACGAGAGCCCCAGATAACACGCGAAAGCACGTCGTAGCCTGCGACCGTCGTGCCAAATGGATGCGCGGCGGACGGAGCCGAACGTGAACCGAAATCACCGTCGGGGCCCGACAACTGGTTGAACTCGTACGGGGCAATCAGCGGAGCAAAAATTGCCATCAGCACAAAGAGCACAATCAGACTGAGACCGGCGATCAGCATGCCTCGCTGCAGGCCAACAGATTGGCGCAATTGACTAATCAGTGGCCACGCCCGCCAGCCGCGCGGTTCGGCGTCGGGTGATCCAGCGTTGAAGCCGCCGCGAAGCGCGATAGCTACTGTCGAAGTATTAGGTTTTGACACGTTAGTACCTCACTCGCGGATCAATCACAGCGGCAAGCATGTCGACGATGAAGTTGCTAATGGCAACAATCACCGCGAGCAGTGCCACAATGCCCTGCACCGCAATAAAATCGCGCGCGCTTAGATAATGAGCAAGTTGGAAACCGAGCCCCTTCCATTCGAAGGTTGTCTCGGTGAGCACGGCACCGGCAAGTAGCAGCGCAATCTGCATTCCAATCACAGTGACGATCGGAATAAGGGCCGGCCGGTATGCGTGCTTGGTGACCAGTCGATACTCGCTCACTCCGCGCGAGCGACCCGAATCGACGTACTCTTGGCCGAGCGTGCCGATCATATTGGTGCGGACCAAGCGCAAGAAGACTCCGGCAGTCATAAGTCCCAGCGTGAGAGCCGGCAAAATTGCGTGCATCAGCACGTCGCCAACAGCTTCGGCACTACCGAGGCGGAACGCATCAATCAGGTAGAAGCCTGACGGGTTTGGCAACATCTGTATTTGCAGTTCGGTACCGATTGAGGCGCGACCGCTGGTTGGCAACCAGCCAAGCCACACACCGAAAATCAGCTTCATCAGCAAGCCCGAGAAAAACACGGGAGTGGCATAGGTGAAAATTGCGAAGATACGCAGCGCTGCGTCTGGTCCACGATCACGGTAGTACGCAGCCAACATTCCAAGCGGAATGCCAACGATAAACGCAACAATCAGCGTGAAGAAGGCGAGCTCTAGCGTCGCCGAACCAAAGGTGAGCAGCACCTCTGTCACCGGGCGGTGGTCGCTGATTGTGGTGCCGAAGTTGCCAGTGAAAATCTGACCAAGGTATTCGAAATACTGCACGATCACTGGCCGGTCATAACCAGCTTCGTGAATACGTTTTGCGATTTCGTCTGGCGGGAGTTTTCCGCCGATGGATGCGGTGATCGGGTCACCAATGGTACGCATCAAGATGAATACCATGGTGACAAGGATGAACACCGTGGGGATCACGAGCAGTGCACGCCACAGCACGTAGCGGCCAAAACTGCCGCTAGTGCGACGTTTTTTGGCGCCAGGAGCCGGCGTGAGCGTCGGGGTATCAGTAGTCATAAGCACAAAGACGAACAGGGAGAAGACCAGCCGGCCTTCTCCCTGCGCGCAATTGAATTACTTCTTGGTGATCGTACCGAGACGGAACTTGAACGATCCGTCAAGCACAACGCCGTCGATTGCATCGGTCGTGACCGCTACCTGCGTGCCCTGAAGCAGCGGCAGAGTTGGTACGTCGTTTGCAATGAGGCCCTGCACCTGCTCGATCAGCGCGGTGCGCTCAGCAGGATCAAGGGTGACGCGCTGCTGGTTGATCAGCTCGGTTACCTCAGGGTTGTTGTAGTGGTTGTTGAAGAAGCCGCCGTCGATGAAGAACGGGGTGAGGAAGTTATCTGCATCTGAGAAGTCAGGGAACCAACCGAGCTGGTAGGCAGGGTAGGCGTCCTTCGGGAAGTCAGCACTGTACTGGCCCCACTCAGTCGACTGCAGATCAACAGCGAACACACCATCGGCCTCAAGTTGGGCCTTGATCTGTGCGTATTCTTCAGAAGACGAGTCACCGTAGTGATCCGGGTTGTACTGCAGCTGCAGCTGCACTGGCATTGCTACACCAGCAGCCTCAAGACGAGCCTTCGCAGCAGCGCTGTCTGGGCCACCCTCACCGTTACCGTAGAGCTCCTTGAACGACTCGGTAGCACCGGTGAAGCCCTGCGCAACCTGGCTGAACAGCGGGGTGAAGCTGTCCTTGTACACCTGCGAAGCGATCTTCGAGCGGTCGATCATGTCTGCAGCAGCCTGGCGAACAGCGAGTGCCTTTGCCGGATCGGCTTCAGCAGTACGAGCACCAAATGGCTGCGTATCGAAGTTGAATACGATGTAGCGAATTGCGCCGCCTGGGCCATCGACTACCTTCAGCCCGTCAGTCGAACGGAACTTCTCGGTGTCAGTTGCCGAGATTGAACGGAAAGCAACGTCGACTGCCTTCGTCTCAATGCCCTGGCTCAGGTTCGACTCGGTTGCGAAGTACTTCACATTCACTTGCTCGGTCTTTGCAGCACCCCAGAGTCCCTGGTAGTCAGGGTTTGCCTTGTACGAAGCAAGGTTGCCCTTGTCGAACGCTTCGAGGGTGTACTGGCCAGCGAACGCCTTGCCCGAGACGATCTCTGCATCGGTTGCCAGCTTGTCTGCTGGGAACACGTCTTCGTCAACGATTGGGGCCACTGGGGTCGAGAGCACCTGCGGGAAGGTCTGGTCGTTGCCAGCCTTCAGGTTGAACACGACGGTCACATCGTCGACAGCATCAACGCTCTCAAGGTTCTCAAGCAGGCTCGATGGGCCGCTTGGATCGGCAATCGCAACCTGACGGTCAAACGAGAACTTCACGTCTGAGCTGGTGAGGTCGTTACCGTTTGCGAACTTGAGGCCTGGCTTGAGCTTCACCGTGTACTCGGTAGGGCTGGTGAAATCAGCAGATTCGGCGATATCTGGAGCGACATCGCTCGAGCCGATCACGTGATTCATCAGGAATGGATACACATTTGTCATCACGGCAAACGAACCGTTGTCGTATGAGCCTGCTGGATCAAGCGCGGTCACCACATCGGTGGTGCCAACGGTGATCGCTCCGCCTGAAGATGCACCATCGCCATTTGATGAGCAGCCTGCGAGCAGCAGAGCACTTGTAGTTGCCAAGGCCAGAACGCCGTAGCCAGTACGTGAGATTTTCACTCTTGGTCTCCTTTGGAGTAACAAGCAGCGACGTTCGAAAGCGCCGATGCTTTGTTGGAACGCCCACAGCCTATCCATTTGCGCACTCGTCGGACAGGGGTGTGACGGATCGTGAGCGGATCGAGACATTTGCACAAATTTCGTTGAGCAGTGCTGGACGATAGGAGCCTTTGTCTCTGGCGAAGACGCTACGCTTGGCGCGTGAACGCATCACCGGCAGAACCAGAACAAGGCACAGCAACCGAGCGCAAGGCATCGCTGCCACCTTTTGGTGCTCAGTCAAAGGCTCAGTTGCGCTGGGAGCTTGGCATCGTGCTCGCGCTCAGCTTCGGCGCGGCCGGAGTTCGCGCAATCGTGAGCATCATTGAGGCGATGAATCGCGAGGTCGCCCTCGCCTCTCAGACGGCGACCATCAATCGCCCGATGGCCAATCAGGAGGTCTTTGACCTCATCTACCAGCTGCTCAGCTTTGTGTTCGGTCTCGCACCCGTCGCCCTCGTCGCCTACTTGTTGTGGCAGCAGCGACCACCGCACCTCGCAAACCTGGGGCTTGGCAGATTGCCCGGCATGAGCGGTGGCTGGTGGGCGCGCGAGAGCGCCTTCGGTTTTGTGCTTGCGGCGGCGATTGGTGTGCCCGGGTTGGTGTTCTACATCTTCGCGCGCGAAATCGGAATCAACGCGAACGTGGTGCCTGCTGCGCTGAACACCTATTGGTGGACAGTTCCGGTGCTTATCTTGATGGCGCTCAAAGCTGCGCTCGGCGAAGAACTGATTGTCGTGGCGTACTTCTTCGACCGGATGAAACGGCTCGGTGTCGGCCCGGTTGCGACCATCATCGCGAGCGCGCTGCTACGCGGCAGTTACCACCTCTACCAGGGCTTTGGTGGCTTTATCGGCAATGTGGTGATGGGCCTTGTTTTTGGCTGGGCATACCAAAAGTGGGGGCGCGCACTCCCCCTCGTCATTGCCCATCTGCTGCTCGACATCGTCAGTTTTGTGGGCTACCCGCTGGCGGTTGCTCTGTGGCCGCAGTTCTTCGGCATGGGCTGATCCTCGCTATCTTCTGGCGAGGATCAGCCACAGCTGCAATGGCTTAGGCGGCCTTTGCGCTCTTTGCCATGTAGTCGAGCACACCCCAAATGGTGTCGTAGACGGCAGCATCTGCTGGGTTCGAGCATCGCGGCTCAGGGCGAACAACTTCGAGCTTGCCGTCGTCGTTCTTCTTGAGGCCCCAAGCTCCCTCGGCCTTGGCAACCGCACACGCGTCAGAGATGCCAGAGGTCACGGGCAACGAATCAAACATGGCTTGCGTGTTGCCGTCAATCAACGTGTAAGGGGTGCTGCCGCCAAGTTTCTCTGAGACTTCAACGGTCATATCCCACTGATCGATTCGCAGGGTCCAAGTGCTGCCCGGGTCAACAACAGGGGCGGTCGTTGGATCAACCGGCTTTGTTTCTTCTGGTTGCTCGGGCTTTGTCGAGGGCTCTGGGGTGGGCGCTGGCTCGGTCGTTGTCGTCGGCGGAGCGACCGGTTCGGTGCTGTCGTTTGCGCGAACGCCGTTGATCACAAAGATTGAGGCAACGAGGGCGATAATCGCGCCCCCACCAACAATGATCCACGGGAGAGCCTTACGGCTGCGTGATTCGCCGCCGGTGACGGCAATCGGTTCGTATTCATCACCGTATTCAATTTCTGGCTCGGCAGACACGAGGTCTTCCGAGAGCAGAGCGAATGGGTTGTCGGTGGCTGGTGCCGCAGTTTCAGTTGGCTTGGTGGCTGCTTGGCGCGGCGCAGCCGCTACTGGGAAGGTCGGTGCGGTGGGCGCTGCTGCTGGCGTCACGGCTGCGGGAGCTGCTGCAGCTGCTGCTTGGTCTGAAAGCACGTCAAAAGGCTGTGTTGGCGCGGGATCATCGTGCGCCTGCGCGGGTGCGGCCTGCGGTTGTGCAGCGGCAGGCTCGGTGCGGAACACCGGTGGCAGGTCTTGGCGCTGACGCGGTTCCGGCGAGAAGCCAGGAAGGATCAGCGGCACAAGTTCCTCTTGATCTGCGGCTACTTGCGGTGCCTGTGACTGGGCGGCTGCCGGCTGCGGTGTTGCTGCCGGCTGCTGCGCTACAGGCTGCTGCGCTACCGGCGGCGCTTGCACTGGTGGCTGAGCTGGCTGAGCGACCGGCTGCTGAGCGACCGGGGCAGCTGCAGGGGCCGCAGGCATCTTCATAAGTTCCTCGAAGCTTGGCACACCTCGGCGAGGGGCTGACTGTGCTTCGGATGCAGTTGGCTCAGCAGGAGCTGGGCGTGGAGCTTCGACCTCAGGTTCTGGCTTCTCATCGGTATCACCAACGGTTGCCGAGTCGAGAAATGCCCGCAGTTCTTCGTCATTCACCCTGACAGACTACATAATCAGGCCGAGAGTCACCGCTTTGTATACCCTAAGCAGCCAATTCTGCGCCGTCTTCTAGCTCTGATTTCAACCACTGATTGCGCTGCCGGATCAATTGGCTCATATAACGATTGAGAATCACCGATTCAACTAACCGACCAAGCACCCCAAACGGCGCTGCAAACTCAATGCGGTCAGTCATTCGTACGTTACCGTCGCTTTGCTCAAATCGGTGCTCATGACGCCAGTAGGCGAAGGGACCTTTTGTTTGCTCATCGACAAATCGATGAGGTCTCTCGTACTCCGTAATTGCACTTGTCATTCGAATCGGCACAGCAAAGTGGGTGGCTTGCCAAGTGACCTCATCGCCGGCCCCCATGACGCCGGTCGTAACGCCAGCAACAGCGCGTTCCTTCGATTTCGCCATCGAGTCCGAGTGCGCGTCAACCGACAAACTCAAATCGAATGCGGCCTCTGCGCTTGCTCGAATTTCGGTCTCAATAATGATGATCGGCACGGTCAACCGAGATTCGTAATCAGATTGATAGCGGTGGCAATAATGCCCGCGCCAAAGAGGTAGCCAAGCATGGTTTGCGCAATCACCACACGCCGAATTGAGTTCGCGGTGACACTTGTATCAGCAACCTGGTAGGTCATACCAAGGCCAACCGAGAAGTACGCAAAGTCGGTGTATTCCGGTGCTTCTTGCTGGTTGAAATCAATTCCAAATCCACCCGCCTGGTAATACAGTCTCGCGTAGTGCAGCATGTAATTCGTTTGAATCAACAACCAAGAAAACACCACGCTGAGCACCGCGATACCAGCCAAGACATACGACTCAGCACCATGAGCACGCTGCGCCTGAACCGCCACCACCAGCACCGCGGCAAGGCTCGCTACGCTGCCAGCAATCGCGACCAGGCGGGCAAACTTCCGCCCGGGGTCCTCCACCATTGCGTGCGCTTGGGTGGCTTGAGCATTCATCGGCCAAACTTCGATGAGTACCCACACACTGGTGATCAGTGCAAGGCTTGCCCAAGCAGCAAGGAGTGCCGCAGCGAGACCCAAAAATGGTGCGACGGCTACACCCACAGCGAGTCCGCACAGCGCAGAAACGATCCAGCGCAAACGAACTACCGCTTTTGCACCCAAAAGACTACGCGCCGTCGTGCTCTGCCCGGAACACATGGACGAGCGCATTGGCGTGACCGTGGCCCATGCCGCGGTCTTTCAAAAACTGCACCTGCTCCATGTGCTTTTTGCCTGCGACCTCGCGCAATTCGGCAACCCACTCGTCAATTGATTTGCCATATTTCGCCTCAATTGAAGGAAAATATGATTTTGGGCCCTTGACTGGCTCGGACATCTTCGGCTCCTAAACACTCTTGTGAATTCACCCTACGCTCGGGCACGGTAATTTCACTAGAGAATGACAGCACTCGTCTTGGCTCGCTAGCCCCCAAGCAAGAAACTGCGCAGCGCGTCAATAACCTCTTCTGGCTTTTCTGAGTGCACCCAGTGTCCCGCCCCGTGGACTGTCATCCGACGAGTTTTCGGGAACAGCGCCCGCATGGCAGGCACATCAGCCTCGGTCACATAGTTCGACCGGTCGCCGCGAATCCACAGCACTGGCCCTGTGAAACTACTCGTGTATTCAGGAAAACTCATCACCGTTTCAAGCTCGCCATAGAGCAGAGCCAGATTCGGTTCCCACACATAGTTCCCGTCTCGGTGCTTCAAATTCTGCAGCAAGAAACCACGCACAACATTGTTCGGAATGTTCGCTTTGAGGGCAGCGTCAACCTCTGGTCGGTGCGCAAACGACGGTAGATCCAGCGCGGAAAGCGAACCCAGCAAATGCTGGAACTCACCGCGAGCAGAAACCGCAGCAACCGGCGAAATATCGATCACCACAAGCTTTCGCACCAACTCGGGGTGGCGCAGCGCGAGCACCATTGCGACTTTGCCGCCCATCGAGTGCCCAATCACATCGACCGGACCGCCAGCAGCGAAGCCTTTCCGCAGCTCATCTGCAACGATGTCGGCCATCTGGGCATAATCGAACGTTTCGGTCCAGCCGGAACGCCCGTGATTTGGCAGATCAACAAGCAGGCTCTGCGTTTCCGGCAGCAGCCCCGATGCAATTCGGGTGAAGTTCTTGCCACGCCCGAAAAGTCCGTGCAGAAAGACGGCTTTCGCCGAGCCGTTCTGCCCTTCGACTTCGTTTGACGTTGAGCGCACGAGCGTCGTGTGCAATTCGAATTCAGGCATCTCAGTCACGGTTCAACGCTATCGCGCCCCGCACCTGATCGCAGCCAATCGCGCCCACGACAGGGGCTCCCAACAATCACTTTGCCGAGTGCTGGTTAAAATAAATCACGTGCTTCGAATACTGACTGCCATCGGAATCGGAATCGGACTCGGCGGAGTTGTTGCCGCAATAGTGGGCCCGCCCGGTGCGGCAAGCTGGGCGATTCCGGTAGGCCTCTTCTGCACGATCGTTGGCATCACGTTTGTGCTCATAGCGCGAACTACAGGCAAAATTTCGCTGCCGGCACCTGTACTGGTCGAATCCGCCAGAGTGGCCGGCCGCATCGGAGTCGCCCGCATCGACACGCTCACGCAGACCGGCACCCAGATCAACGATCAACCGGTGTGTGATTTGCAGCTCACGGTACAGCCCGCGAACGGCGCGGCCTACCGCACACAGTTACGCCTCGTCGTTGGTCTGATTCAGATCCCGAGCATTCAGGCCGGAACCCACAAAGCCGTTGCGATCCTCGCAGACGACAAACCTGACATCGCACTGCTGCCAGACGACCCGTTTACCGGCCCGTTTGCTGGAATCCAGGTGCCGCCCGCAGATCAAGCTGGCCCGCTGCGCAGCCCCGAATCCGGCGGGCTTCGCGATGACGGCAGTCGCAGAACACCCCTGCTCAGCACGAAGCGCGCCACGCGTCCACTGCGGGTGCTGTTGTATGTCGCGGTAGCGATCGCTGCTGCGGCTCTTGTCGTATTGCCCTACCGTGCCGGGCTCACACAGACAGTGCACGCGCTTTCGAATGGCCAGCTCAAAGCTGACCTTAGGCAAGCAGACTACCTTCCCGACGCAATCGATGCACTGGTTCGCGAGGTGGGCCATCCGAACGCGATCAGTGTGCTGGTCACACCCGAATACGTGTATTACACGGCACCTGTCAGCGATGGCGCACGCGAGAGCGACGTTTGGATCTACCGCGGCGGTACGGTGCAGCACAACGGACCCGCAAGTATTCAACCCGAGAGCGCTGATCAGCAATTCCCGGTTACAGAAGTCGACTGGCGCGCAATCTGGCCCGGTTTAGAAAGTGCAGCAAAGCTGGCTCAGGTCAACGACCTTTCAGACACTCATATCAGCCTCGACCGCACCCACGTAGAGGATCCAGCGAGCGATAACTACCTAAAGAATGTGGGGCCGGTGAAGGTCCAGCTCGCGATCAACACGCCCTACCAAAACTACTGGTTCACTATGGACGGTCACGGCGGCGACCTGGTAATGACGAGTTCGAGCTAGGCCGAGTGGACCATCGAACATAACCGAACGCAACCACTGCGGCACCGCCCAGAGCCAGCGTCCACCACGGAAAACCGGGTTCGCCTGACGCTTCTCCAGCGGCTTGCAGATCGGTTTCCGGCGTTGGATCGACCCGCTCACCCGTTACCAAAATCCGGTGCGAGTTGACGCCGAGCGGGGTGCAGGTGATCAGCGTTACCAGGTCTTCGCCTGCTTCTTGATGCAGAGTTTCGGTTTGGTCCGGCTCAACCACCGTGATATCTCGCACCCGGTAGCTCAGCACCTCTCCGAAGGTTTCAAGGGTAAAGGTGTCCCCCACCTTCACCCGGTCAAGATCTGTGAACATTCGAGCACTCGCGAGGCCGCGGTGCCCGGTGATCACTGATCGAGTGCTGGTGCCACCCACCGGCAAAGAGGTGCCTTCGAGATGGCCGAGACCCTTCAGCAGAGTGGCTTCGTCGGTTCCGTGAGCGATCGCGAGGTCCACACCAATGGAAGGAATACGCAAGCGTGACATCACGCCGCTCGGCGTTACAAGCTGTTTGCGATACTCAAGATCAGCATTTTGTGATTCGCCCGCGCCAACGGCCACATTGGCACCGGCTTCGAGAAGAGCGCCAGAAGAGAGCGCTTCGTTGTACTGATTCGCGTCTTTGATCTGGGTGGCGACGTCTGGATCTGCGTCAGCCAATTCGCGATCGTACACACCTACCAGTGCTGCTTGGTTCACTTGCGCGAACCAAGCAGCCACTGTGGGGTACATCATGACTGAGACACCAAGCATCCAGCACACAACAACCATCCAGGTTGCGAATGTTGGTTTGCGCCGGGGGGATGAAACCGGCGCTGCTGCATGGCGGATCATATTGATGCACTCCTATTTGGGGGAGCGCCGGCCCGACGAATGAAGATTTCAAGAAGTTGGGGGAGTCGAAAAATCATTCATCGAGCCGACGGGTTGTGGTGTGAGTGCGGTGCACTCACAAGTTGTGCTGTGCTTATACCTCGGCGCGCTGACGACGGCGAGTAAGCAGTACCGAGCCAACGGCGATCGATACTAGGGCGAGTCCGCCAACAACCATGATCACCTGTCCGGCAGCACCGGTCAGTGGCAGGCCTGGTACTTCCTGCTGCTTGTTAGGAATCTCGCCACCCACTGGCACAGCGGTGACCTCGCCTGGGCGAACAATGACCTCGGTCTTAGCGTCATTGCCGCTTGGCAGTACAAAGCCGTTTGGTGCCTTGACTTCTTCGAGCACGTAGCAGCGCACGCCGAGGCCGTTGACCTTCGTGCCGCCGTTGAGCTCGTCGTCACCAATCCAGAGACCTGGAATGCTGATGATGCCGTTTGCACCCGAGGTTGCGATGTATGGAGTGCCATCAGCGTTGTTGACTGGCGCCAGATCGCTGTCGAGACGGCAATCAGCTTCCTTTTCGCTCATCCAGACGCGGAACTCAGCGCCCTGCAGACCGTCAGCAGCGTTTGCCGAGTTGGTCTTCTTCAGCATGACCTGGCCCCATCGGGTCCATACCTCGTTGGTCGGCGTGCCTGGTTCGTTATCGCCATCCAGGTCGAGGTCATTCACGTTCGTGAATGCCTGGTTGACGATTTCACCGTTTCCCAGTGACTCTACGGTTGCACTGAAATCTACCTTGACGGTCTGACCAACCTGCAGGGTTGCGAGGGCTCCGGTGAGGGTGACGGTCAGCGTCGAACGCTCAGGGGTGTCGCCGGTCGTCCAGGCTGCGGTGTAATCGGTGCCGGCCGCAAGTGGCGTACCGTTCAGGCTCACAACCGGATCCTTGCTGCCCTTCAGGCGGGGATCAAGGGTATCGCTCACGATGAACTTGGTGTAAGTATCGTTGGCAACCGCGGGCACTCGCTGCGAGATCGAGTAGCTGACGTCCGAGCCGACAAGGTAGCCGTTTCCTGGCTGGTTCTGAATGGTCTTGACTGGGGTGTCACCGACGTCATTCTTTGGGTACAGGTTTACGTCGTACACCCAGCTGCCATCGCCAGCAGCACCGTTGATACCAGGGGTTGGCAGGGTGACCACGAATGGCTCAGAGAGCTTGGTGACGTGTGCCGGAGCCGACTTTTCACGGATCAGGTAAGCGCCGAGAGGCAGACGGCCACTCTTTGCGATACCGCCAACAGTTGCTGGTAGCTCAGTGCAGTTACTCAGAGTAAGGTCTGACAGCGAGGTCCCGGTGCGAGCGCCTACGAGTTCGTCGGCGGTGATCGCACGAAGACGGTTCCAGCCCGTGTTTGTGCCGTTCAGCAGGTCTACACCGTTGATCGAGCAGTATTCAAAGACCACGTCGTCGATGGGCTTCGAGGTTGGGTTCGTTCCGGTGCCACCTGGGTTCTGTGCGCCACCACCCGGATTCTCAAACTTGTGAATCGTGAACGAGCCGTCTGCTGCGGTGTCAATGTTCTGCGCGAATGCTGCCGAACCACCGGTAAACAGTCCCGCAGCACCAATCGCGAGAGCCGCGACTGCTGTGAGACCGCGACGCGTGTGACGCGTTGCAGTGTTCTGAGACATAGGGATTTCCTTTCTGAGCTACCGACAATCGGCAGATGAGTTCTGACACATCACGGCGTGATGGTCAGAGGTGTGTGAAGTGAATTAAATGTTTTTGCGTGCGCGCCCTGAGCGGATCGCGAACACCAGGGTGAGCGCGAGGAAGAGTCCGCCGCCAATCGTGAACAGGTAGGAGCCGATGCCACCGGTGAATGGCAGTGGCGGCACCGCTATCTGTTCATTTTTGATCTGGCCAATTACCAAGGCAGTGTCAGCGTTCACGGTGACAAGTTTTGGCTCGTCAAGCTTCTTGAATCCGGCCGGAGCTTGGGTTTCAATCAGGTGATAGCTGCCCGGCGGCACGTTTCGTAGATGGAACTTGCCGGCTACTGGATCGGTGTCGGCTCCGCTGCACTCAGCGGCAGAGGCGGCAACACAATCGGCGATTGCGATCCTCGTGCCCCCAGCAACCGGCACCCCAGCAGCATCTACCTGCACCAGCTCCCAGGCCGAACCGGAGAGCCTTGCAAGACTTGGATCGACCTTCTCCCAGCTCACGTCGACGCCAGCCTTGTAGTTCGCAATGGAGCCGAGTTCGTAGGTCCAGTCAGTGGTGTTGAGTCCACCAGGGCCAACCGTGATGGTTCTCGGCTGAGCGAGCTTTTCGTAGCCAGCCGGCGCCTCAATTTCCTCGATCAGATAGCTGCCCCACGGAATGCCGGTGAGCAAGAACTTTCCAATCGCTGGATCACGGTCTTCGCCGCTGCAACTGCCGCCTTGACAGTCGCTGATCTCTCGCGGCCAGTCACCCGCTGGCATCTGTGCACCCTCGGCGACAACCGGAGTGATCCGCCACTTCGAACCGGCGAGCAGAGTGCTGTTGTCTGCGCCGTCTACCTTTCGCCACGATAGATCTGGTGAAAGCTGCAGGCCCACCTTTGGAGCTTCTGTTGGCAGCATCGGTCTGCCGTCAGAAGCACGATTACCCGCGACAGCGACGTTGTTCCAAGCAACCTTGGTGAAATCTCCGTTGCCGCCAGCTTTGGCTGGGAAGCTCAAAGTGTAGTTCTCAAGCGGAACCCAAACTCGCGTGCCGAAGTCAACTCGGAATCCAGTTACGTCTGCCCAATTGCTTGGTGTCGCGCTCGACCAGTCATCGGTGCAGCCCGCTGGCGCCGAGTTGCGCGCGCCACCGCCGTCACCGGCGAGATCGCCGCGGCAAGGATTTGCACTCTTGGAGTATTGCACCACCGCACCGCTTGGCGCACCGGTAACAGGGCCGGTCAGGAAGACGTTGAAGGCAGATCCGCGCGCACCTGCGCCCGGACGCACTCCTGTGTCGCCAACCCGTGGCAGGATGTCGTACAGAACTACGTCGCGAATGTTCACGTTGCCTGAGTTGCGCACTGGCACCTGGTAGCTGGCCGCACCATTTTTGTCGGTGCTGCCAATGCCCGGTGAGGGGATGTACTCCGCATCGTGTGTACCCTTGACCAGCTTGGCTGTGCTTACACCTGCGGCTTCAAGCACTGTGTACGGCTTCGTGGCACGGCATCCGCTATCGGCGCTTGGGCCTTGCACGTCGCTGCTATCAAAATCGAGGTTTCCCCAGTTGGTGGCCGGATCCACAATCTTTGGATCAGCGAGCACACTTGGCGTCGCACAGCGCAGGTACTCGTTGCTCGCTTCTTTCGCCTGGGTCAGCGTGTAGTTGCGATAGTTGCCTGTTGCGGTGCCGGCTTTCACACGCACGTCAAAGCCGACTTTGAGGGTGTCACCGATTCCACCGAATTCAGGGTCAGCAATCAGCAGGCCGCCACCGGCTGGGGCATTCGGAAAATCAACCACAATCTGTGTGCGCTGTTTTCCGTCGATAGTGAGCTGTGTCACGGTAACCCGAGGTTCACCGAGCTTCGCGATCACGGCGCTTTCTGGCCGACCGTATTCTGGGTAGTCATCTCCCCACGGTGATTCAAGACTGAGGTACAGCGGCTTCGCCGGGTCAAGCGGCGCGTATTCCATGTTTTCGGGCAGAATTTCGGTGAACACTGGCGTGAAGCGAGCGTCGTCGATTTGCTGTTGCGTTGCGCCGTCCCAAACGGTTCGTTTTGCGAGCATGTCAACTCGCATCATGCTGCCAGGCAGCGAGGTGCCCTGCTTCTGCTGATCAACGATGGTTTTCGCGACAGTTGGGTTGTAGATCCGCTTTTCCGCTTCAATCTCTAGCGGGGTGCGAATGATCCGCAAGTAGCCGCAGCGACCGCGGTGGTCTGGGTCTACGAGCGAACCATTTTGTGTAGCACTGCCGCCAGCCCAGGTAATCGTGTTGTCTGCCGTGCAGTTTTCTACCGTGAGCCACAGCGGGTGCTCTGAAGCAGGGGTCACACCTGGAGCACGCAGGCCAGATTGGGTATAGAAATGGTCCTGATATTCGCCATTCGCAACTGCTTGCGAGTTGTCGATTGGCAGATCGCGTGAAACAGTGCCGAACACAAAGAGGCTACCGTCGGTGCCAACTTTCATGTCATTGTTGTCGAGCGAGAACTGGGTGATCCACTCCCCTGCTCCCATAGGTATTTCTTGCATCTCGCCAAGGCCTTCACAGAAGCGCATGGTCGGATCGCCCACGTCTGAGCCCTCTGGAATCACGCAGCTACCGCTGCGACCGAGGTTGGTCTTCCAGGTCACATTCAGTTCTGACATTGAACGGTTTGCGCCAAAAGCGATTCCGGTAAACGCGGGTGTTGCACAGTCGGTGCGGTTGTCTGCGGGCGAAGTGAATCCGCAGGGAAGAGTGTCGGTGAGTGACCACTTGCCCGGTACCAATTGGCTCTTGTCTTCTACGTCGAAGCGATACAGGAAACCTTTGCCCCAGTCGCCCCAGGCGCTCTGCGCGCCGCGGGAAAATTCGCTATTGCGTTGATTCGACTCTGAGTAGGCGTAGCCCTTTTGCATGGTGAATTCGCCATCGCCACCGTCTTGCAGCGGGTGCTGTGCGTACGAGGTCGCCACTGGCAGCGGAGTGTTCGGGCGCAGCCAAGCCCGCGCATCGGTGTGCACGTCGTTGCGCTGCAGTTTTCCTGTTGCGACGTCACCCTCGAAAACGCTCTTGGGGTAAATCACGGTCACAAACACAGGGTCGTCAAAGTTTCGGTTGCAGGTGTATCCCTTTTCGGTTCCAGGTGCTGCGGTGATCGCAGCACCGAGGTCCCAGGTGACCGTGTGCGCGGCAGCGTTGTACACGCCGCCACCGCTGGCGCGCACAAAGGTCGCACCGGCGGGTAGATCGTCAATCAGTTTCAGGTTTTGCAGCGCCCAGATTCCTGTAGTTGATTCCGCGTTGCAGAGGTTGATGAAGGCGGTGCGTCCGCCGCTCGTACCCCATTGCTGTGCGAAACCGGCTTCGATCTTGTAGGTCACTTCTGAGTCGAGGTACGGCCGTTCAAGCGCCGGGCTAGATTTGGTCTTCACCACTTTGACGGTGGCGTCCGAGGTGATTGTCGCTGGATCAGATACTCGCGTGTCTGTGCCAAGGCTCGTGCTGAAGGTCGCCACTGGCGCAATCGTCGTATTGTTTGGCGTCACCCAGTTCTGGCTTCGCAGTACAAATCCGATGGTGCCGGCACTGCCTGGCGCCATGGTGGCAGGGAAGGTCCAGATAATCTTGCGGTTGCCGCCAACGTCTTGGATCGTTGCGGGGTATTGCACGCCATCCATCTCAACTGGCAGGTAGCTTTCAACAGCCAATGCAAGACCGTCGGGCTGGCTGAGCGGAATCTCCACGATGAGCGAGGCACCATCACAGGTCACTGCGGCAACATCGCCACACTGCCAAGAAACCTCGAACGGAATGTTCATTCCCGAAGGCACCGAAGATTCGGCCGGCGCGATGGTCACGCCCACATTGCCGTTCGCTGCTTGCGCAGGTGCTGCGAGGCCACCGAACACGACGATGATTCCCAGCATCGCCGCGAGAATTCCTCGCCATGTTTTTGACCGCGAACGATCTTTTCTTACAGTCACACTTCCCCCGTGTATTCCTGGCCACTTACGCGACTTTCTTAAGCGCATCAGATGGCTCACAGATACAGAGGGCGCAGCTGGAAGAATGTGACGCGGTTCAGAAAAAGATTTTTTGCTTTGATGCCTGGGCATGCCGAAGAGCACGGATCTGAGCCGTCAGTGTTTTTGATTCGCTCTTCTTCGCGTGCTCACGCACTGTTTTGCGCATCGCAGCTGCAAGACCCATCCCCTGAGGTCTCACAGTTCAAAAAATATCACCGTTAGGTGACTAAAAAAAGACTAATTCCGTCGTTTTTTGCGACCAAACAGGGCAGCACCGATCGCAATGGCCGCAAGTGCGATTCCGGCAAGAATGAACATCGGCGCAGCTTGACCGGTGTTCGATAGCCACGAGCTCGGTTCCGGCTGGTTTGGGATCAACGGAACTGCAGCATTCTCGTCAACCACTGAGCGAACGATGACCTCAGTTTTTGCCTGATCACCGCTCGGCAAGAGGTAACCCTTTGGTGCCGCAACTTCTTCAAGCACATAGCAACGCTGCGTAAGACCGTTCGTCATCTGGCCGCCCTGCGACTCATCATCACCGATCCATAGCCCAGCAACGCTGATTCGCCCGCCCTTGCCCGAGACGACAACAAACTCGCTACCGTCTTGCGCAGTGACCGCCGTGAGATCAGTATCGAGTAGACAATCCGAAGGCTTCTGACTCATCCACAATTTGAAGCGCGCCCCGGCAAGACCGCTGGCGTGATCATTCGCGTTGACCTTGCCAGCTTCAAGGCTGCCCCAACGAGTCCACACCTCATTGGTCGGAGTTCCGGGCACTCCGTCGCCATCGGCATCAAGATCGTTGATATTCACGTGAGCGCTATTGGGAATCTCTGCGCCGATTGGTGCGCCCAGCGAAAGTGGACCTCCCGGTGCCTGACCGGTTGATCCAGCGTTGCCGCCAGAGTTTGAACCATTTGTGTCGGGCCTTCCGGGTTGCCCGGTTGTGCCCTCGCCGCTTTCGCCGCCTTCTGATTCCGGACTCTCAGTGCCAGAGTTATTTTCAGCCAAGCCGTCGTTCGGCTGCTGCGTGACTTGCGGGCCGACCACCGGCAAATCAGAAACTTCACTCTTGGGGCCCGCGAGCAGAGCCGGAGCGGCAACGCTCGCACCCACAACAAGTACAGCTGCAGCCGCGGCAGCGCTCGCAATGGCTGCCTTGCGCCGCCAGCCGTCACCGAGCGCGAGCACTCCCGAGCTCACCATTCCGATCACGGCGGCTTGTTCAACGAATCGACGCCAGCGCGATTGACATCCTGCGCACCCTGAGAGGTGTTCCTCTGCCCGGGCGCGGCGGCGGCCATTCTTTTTGCCCCAGCGAACCTCACTGAAGTCGGCGACACAGGCCGCGCACTCGGGGTTGAGCCCTGTTGGCGGGTGCATTCGCTTGAGCCAAGATTTCTTGAGCCCCTCACGAGCGCGCTTCAACAGCACAGAGGTTGAATTTGGTGTGAGGTCGAGCTCTTTCGCGACCTCTTGCACGGAGCGACCGCCGACATCAACCTCAAGAATCACGCGCTTCCATCGAAGCGGCAGATCATCGAGTGCTGCCGCTATCGCCAGTTGCTCTTCGCGTTCTGAAGCGAGGTCGCCAGCTGCTGGCAACGTTGGATCGGCAAGATCAACTCCCTCGATGCTCGAGCTGCGCTGCTCGGCTTTCCAGGTGCGTGAGAGTTCGGTGTTGATGGCGCGGAAAAGGTAGCTGCGAAAAGAATCGGTCGGGCCGCCTCCGCCCAGCAAGGCGCGAAACACCGAGTCGAAAGCTTCTGAGACTGCGTCTTCTGCGTTGACCGGGTCTTTTGATCGCGCCCAGGCGAGAGCAATTCCATAGTGCCGTTCCCAGAGGGTCGCAAGCGGCCAGGCTTCGCCTTCCCGAATGGCGTTGCAGAGCACACCGTCGGAGATCTCCCCCGAGGTTTCGATCTCTCCATAGCTCAGCACAGCAGCCAATGCTAGCAACATCAACCACAGCCAACCGAGAAATCTTGAGCTTTCTCCGGGTTCTTCTCCCTCGCGATCAGTGGCCAGCCAAGCCAGCGCCTGCTCAGTAGAGTTTCTGGGCGTGAAAAGCTCAGTTGAGGTTCTGCGCACTACGTTCATGCAAGGTACGGGCCGAGAGCTCGCACGAAGTCTCAGGGCACAGCCAGTAGGAGCGGATAAGTTGTGGGTCTGAGAAGCTGTACCCCCTCTTCAGAAAGCCAACATGCCAGCCGCCACTGTTCCACGTTTCCCTGCCGAGTGGGAACTGCACTCTCACACGGTGATGTCTTGGCCGAGTGAGCACATTTGGGCAGAGGACACTCGCTATGTGCGCAAAGATATTGCGCGGATCGCTCGGACACTCGCGGAGTCAGAAACCGTAATGCTCATGGCTGCTCCGCAGCATGCCGAGGATGCCGCCCGGAGCTGCGGCAAATTGGTAAACGTTGCGGAGATCCCGGTTGACGATCTCTGGGCGAGAGACACCGTCCCAGTGTTTATCGAGGATGCCGGAGGGGTCGCCGGCATCGATATGAATTTCAACGGATGGGGCAACAAGCAACAACACACGAACGACGGTGCCGTGGCTTCCCAGATTCTTCGCGAGCTTGGCATTCCAAGGGTGAACACCTCGCTAGTCGCAGAGGGCGGTTCGTTTGAGACCGACGGCGAAGGTACGCTGCTGCTCACACGCAGCTCAATCGTGAATACCAATCGAAACCCAGGTCTTAGCGAGTCAAAAATTGAGGCAGAACTTATCCGGTTACTCGGGCTGGATCGGGTGATTTGGTTTGACGGTGTAGTCGGGGAGGACATTACCGATGCACCTATAGATTCACTCGCGCGCTTCGCAGCGCCCGGAGTCATCCTGCTAGATGTTCCGGGGCCTGGTAGTCCCGAAGATATCTGGTCTCGCGCTTCAGCCCAGGTGCGGCAAACACTCACAAATGAGGTCGATGCCCGCGGCCGCAGTTTTGAGATTATTGAACTTCCACAACCCGATGTTGCGCGAATCCGCGGTACTGGCGAAGATTTCTTGGCGTCGTACGTCAACTATTTCGTGGGCAATAAGGTTGTGCTCATGCCGGAGTTTGGCGATCGCAAAGCAGACCGTCGCGCCCGCGATATCCTCACCGAACATTACCCAGACCGCGACATCATCCCGATTCGAATCGATGAAATCGCTTCAGGTGGTGGTGGCATCCATTGCGCCACGCATGATGTGCCCGCGTAGCCGGATCGGGAACCGGCACGGCACAGAAGCCGACGACTGGCCGCTCACCGAGCAAATGGCGGTCTCGTACTTCGAATGCTTCGAACCACCGGCTATTGAAGAGAGCCCACTGGTAGTCGTCAGCTAGTGGAGAGCCCAACGTTTGCTGAGCTGCGGTAAGCAGCTCTTTTTTACAAACGCCGAATCACGGCAGCTTAGTTAGCGCGCTTCACAACGCTTGATTTCAGTTGCATATTGCCAAAGCCTGGCACACGCGCATCAATGTCGTGACCGCCTGCTCCACCGGCGTTCAGCCGAATGCCGGTGACCTTCGTTCCAACTTTGATGGTGCCGCCTCCACCGCCAGATACCTTCACAGTTTTCACCAGGGTGACGGTGTCGCCGTCTGAAAGCACATTGCCCACGTCGTCACGAATGACTTCACTGTCAGCTGCCTCGTTGCCCGCAGCTGATTCAGCAGCTTCCGCAGACCATTCGTGACCGCACATGGGGCATACCAGCAACGCGCCCTGTTCGTACGCGTATTGCTCCGCGCACTCAGGACACGGAGGCAGAGTGTCAGACATTAAAGCGCCACTCGCACACGTCGCCGTCCTGCATGATGTATTCCTTGCCCTCCATGCGGGCTTTACCCTTGGAGCGAGCTTCGGCAACAGAACCGGTCTCGACGAGGTCTTCGAACGAGATGATCTCGCCCTTGATGAAGCCCTTTTCAAAGTCGGTGTGAATCACGCCGGCGGCCTGAGGCGCGGTGGCACCCTTTGGAATGGTCCAGGCGCGAGCTTCCTTCGGTCCTGCCGTGAGGTAGGTCTGCAGGCCGAGAGTGTCGAAGCCAACTCGTGCAAGCTGGTCAAGGCCGCTCTCTTCTTGGCCGATTGAGGACAGAAGCTCCGCGGCTTCTTCGGCGTCGAGAGCGATCAATTCGCTCTCAAGCTTTGCGTCGAGGAAGATCGCCTTGGCTGGGGCCACCAGCTCGGCGAGTGCCGCCAGTCGGTCCTTGTCACCGAGCACACCCTCGTCGACGTTGAAGACGTAAAGGAATGGCTTTGCGGTGAGCAGTCCGAGTTCACGGATTGGCTCAAGATCCAGCGAAGTCTGCGAAAGCAGCTTGCCGTCGTTCAACGCAGCGAGCGCTTCTTTGGCAACGGCGACTACGGAAGCGTCAATCTTTTTGCCTTTGAGTTCCTTCTCGTAACGCACCAGCGCCTTATCGAGAGTCTGCAGATCGGCAAGGATCAGCTCGGTGTTGATGGTCTCCATGTCGCTAGCGGGGTTGACCGAGCCATCAACGTGAATCACGTCTGGGTCGTCAAAGCCGCGAACCACCTGGGCGATGGCGTCTGCCTCGCGAATGTTCGCGAGGAACTGGTTGCCAAGGCCTTCGCCCTCGCTCGCACCGCGAACGATGCCTGCGATATCTACGAAGCTGACGGGAGCCGGCAGAATGCGCTCGCTACCAAAGATTTCAGCAAGCTTGTCGAGACGAGCATCGGGCAGGTTGACTACGCCGACGTTCGGTTCGATTGTCGCGAAGGGGTAGTTTGCCGCGAGTGCGTCGTTATGGGTAAGCGCGTTGAAGAGGGTCGACTTGCCGACATTCGGCAGTCCCACGATTCCGATAGTAAGAGCCACGGGGGTTAAGTCTACCTGGCACGGGGCAGGCGCGTCTGATCAGTCGCCAAATTGAACATTGGGTGCGGTCAGCTCCGATGCGCCGCACCCAGCAAACTAGGCGAGCGCTGGCGGCCAGACACCGATCACGAGCGACAGCACGATAATGGTGACGAGTTCGTGGGCGCAGTTCAGCACGGTGAGCCGCGCTGGCCGACCCTCGAACGCATCGTGGGTGACAAAGCGCGCAGCGGTGAATCCCGCCCACATCAGCAAACCGGTGATCAGTGCCGAGTATACGAATAGGCCGCCGTAGAACTGCCATGCGATGTAAGCGGCACCCGCGAGTACCCAAGAGGTGACGAAGCTCACAACTAGGGTGGCAAGAATCGGCCCGAGTGGGCTTTTGCCTTCGCCGGGTTTGACCCCGGTCAAGCGCATCCAGGTGTTGCCCATCACCTTTGGCGAGTACCAAATAAACCCGACAACCATTGTTGAAAGGGTTGCGGCGATGACGGCGAGATAATTAATTTCGGGGACCACGTTCACTCCTGTGTGTAAGGGCGGTGTCTTGCATCGCCGGTGGCCAATTGGTAGATCTGCGTACATTCTTACACCCAGCTACCGACATTGCAGTAGCAGCGATTTCGGCGCGCCATATCGGGCCCCACATGCGCGCTTGTCAGGGGTGTGTGGAAAGGTAGTTACTGTGCCAATTGATTTCACCGCTATCGATTTTGAGACCGCGAACAGTCACGCATCTTCTGCGTGTTCGGTCGGGCTGGTTCGCATTCGCGACGGCAAGGTAGCGGATCGCGCGCGCTGGTTAATTAAGCCGCCTGCGGGCCACGATGAGTTTTTGCCTTTCAACATTAAGATTCACGGGATCACCCCTGCGATGGTTGAGGATGCTGCCGGGTGGGCGGAGCAGCTCACGGAACTGCGTGAGTTTATTGGCGACGACATCGCCGTGGCACACAACGCGGGGTTCGATATGGGTGTTATTCGCACCGCTTGCGCCGAAACCGTGATGCCAACCCCGAAGCTGCGCTATCTATGCACGGTTCAGCTTTCGCGCAAAACCTACGACATTCCTTCGCACCGTTTGCCTCTTGCTGCGGCGGCAGCTGGTTTCGGAGAGTTTTCGCACCACGAGGCGCTCGCAGATGCTGAGGCGTGTGCGGCGATCGTGGTTGATGCGGCTCGACGTCACAACGTTGACGATGTGCCAGCGCTCGCGAAGGCCACCGGGTTGCGTATTGCGCAGCTGAAGGCGATCCCGCTCAAACTTTCGTAGCGGGCTCCCGCCACATTGTGGTCACGAGTGGCGCACCGGCTGCCGAGACAAACTCTCCGTGCCGCGCAAATCCAACGGACTCGTAACGCGCTAGGTTTGCCGGGTTTGTCGATTCAAGATATGCGGCTTCGCCTACCTGATCGAGCGCTGCAAGATTTTCACGTAATAGCGCCATGCCGATCCCGCGCCCCCGATGCTTGTTCGCGGTCGCCAAGAGGCTGAGATAGTGCGACTCGCGATCGCGCGGGTGGTTCTTTTCGAACTGTTCGAATGTTTCAAAGAGTACGTTTGCGCGATCGGCACAATCACGTTCGACAAAGGCTAGAAGCTCAGCTTCACGTTCGGCACTCAGTTCGTCCATGCCAGCTGGAATCCAGAGGGTTGCCGCTTCTGCGTTTGGTGTCATCCACACGGAGCCGTATTCGATGCCCTGTGACACCACAATTCGGAACCATTGCAACTGCCGCTCGCGGCGCTGCACGGCATCGCCGCCGAAGGCCCAGCCCCAAAGCGGGTCATCGTGGAATCCATCGGCGAAGGTTTCACAGACCGCGTCAAGGTCGGCAGCCGTTGCTTGAGTAGGTGCGAATTTCTCCGTCATTTGCCCAGCATAATGCGCCATCGTGCTCCCTGGTATCGGTTCGGTAATACAAAAAAGCCCCGTGCCGAAAGGACGGCACGGGGCTTTTTGCGAAAAGTTAGCTCCAGCGATCGGGGCGCTGATCGGTGATCACACGACGAATTGTGCCGGAGAACGAACGCATTACGACGCTCTCTGAACGCAAGAACGGCCCACGACGCTGAACACCGTCGAGGAAGTCTGCTGAGGTGATGCCGGTTGCCACGAAGTAGCAGTTGTCGCTGGCGACCAGATCGTTTGCGTGCAGCACACGCTCTAGGTCGTGACCCGCGGCGAGCGCCTGCTCACGCTCGGCGTCGTCTTTTGGCCAGAGCTTGCCCTGGATCACACCGCCGAGAGCTTTCACTGCGCACGCGGTGATGATGCCCTCTGGGGTGCCACCGATGCCTACGGCAAGGTCAACACGCGAGTTCCACTGTGCAGCGTTCACGCCTGCAGCAACGTCACCGTCCATGATGAGGCGGGTGCCAGCGCCCGCTGCACGAATGTCGGCAATCAGCTGCTCGTGGCGTGGGCGATCGAGCACAGCAACTCGAATGTCGCTGACGTCCACGTTTTTTGCGCGTGCCAGGGCACGGATGTTTTCGCCGATTGGGCGCTCGATGTCGACGATGCCAACACCTTCTGGGCCGCAGACGAGCTTGTCCATGTAGAACACTGCCGATGGGTCGTACATGCTGCCGCGGTCCGCGACCGCGATCACTGAGAGTGCACCGGGGCGCCCCTCGGCGGTAAGCCGGGTGCCGTCGATGGGATCCACCGCGACATCGCACTCTGCGCCTTCGCCGTTGCCAACCTGTTCCCCGTTGTAGAGCCAGGGTGCATCGTCTTTTTCGCCCTCGCCGATGACGACTGTGCCGTTCATGTTCACGGTCGAAAGGAATCGGCGCATTGCGTCGACGGCGGCACCGTCTGCGGCGTTTTTGTCGCCACGTCCGATCCAGGGGGTTGCCCGGATTGCGGCAGCCTCGGTTGCGCGCACCAGCTCCATGGCCAGGTTGCGGTCGGGTTGCCAGGTGCCGAGCGAGTCGTGTTCAGTCATGCCTTAAGCGTACCGTGGCCGACGGGCGCCTGTTTGCTGCGGCAGTGCCGATCCGCGCGAAATACCAAAAATCTCAGCCCGATGTCAGGCATTTGGCGCTCATTGAGCCTTCACGAGAGATGTAAAGCAAGCTTGACATCAATGTAAAGGAAACTGTACATTTCAAACATGACCGCAACATCTCCCGCCACTTCACCTGCATCCACAGCCAAAACACCACTCCTGCGCATCGCAGGCGTGCTTTCACTTCGCCCCGTGCTGATTCTCGCGATGGGCCTCGGCCTACTCGCCGCGAACTTCTCGCTGATGTACACCAACGCTCTCATCGTGGTCATCGACGTGATCACCCTCTTCACGCTCGCAGCCGCTATGAAAGCAGAAGGCAGTTCACTCGGCGCGCTTTTCGGGCGGTGGCGGTGGATCGACCTCGCGTGGGGCGCACTCATGCTCGTGATCGTGACCGTCGGGTTCTTCATGTCAAACTACGCAGCGAACCTAATTGTGTACGGCGGCGCTCCCCCGTTCTCAACAGACGTGCCAGTGGTACCGCTCTGGCTGGGTCTTGTCGCCCTGATCATCGCACCGGCAACAATCGCTTTCGCAGAAGAAGCGCTCTATCGCGGATACGCACAACCGAGACTGGCTGGGCGCATCGGCACTGCCCTCTCGCTCATCATTGTTGCCGTGATCTTTGGTGTGCAGCACATAGGTTTCGCCCTCGGAACATTCGAAGATGTGCTGGCGAAAGTTCTGACAACCTTCTTCGCGGGTCTAATTCTTGGCGCACTGATGCTCTGGATGAAACGTATTATGCCGTTGGCGCTCGCACACTGGGGTCTCGACATACTCTTCCTCGGCCTGCCGACCTTTTACCTGGCCATCGCCTAAGACGCCAGCACTTCGAACGCCAACGCCCCTCACGAACCAACTGCCAGCTAGGAACCACCATGAGCACCGAGCAAAGCCCAAAAACTACCCGAACCCCGCACTTTCGTTACCTCACGAGATTCAGCATTGGCATGGTGCTCTATATCGTCACGCTTTTTATCGCGATCGCAATACGCAACGAAGGTATTGGCACCTGGCAACCGGGGCTACTGACGCTGCCGAGCGTGGCAATCATCGCTTGGGCAGTCATTGCGTACTACCGAGAATCAGACGAGTTCGTGCAGCGCAAACTCGGTGAATCATTCATTGTTGGATTCGCCATTGGCGTGCCGGTAGTACTCGTGCTCGGTTTGCTCGAAACGTTTGGTGGCCCGCACATCAATGGAATGGTGTCATTTGGCGTGCTCATGACGGGCTGGCTGATCGGATCAATCGTCGCGGGCATCCGCTACCGCTAGGGTGCAGACATGCAAAACAGCATTCGCGCCCGCCGCACCGCAAAACAGTGGTCGCAGGCCGAGCTTGGCGACCGCCTCGGGGTCTCCCGTCAAACCGTGATCGCAATCGAAAACGGAAAATACGATCCATCGTTGCCCCTCGCGTTCAAGCTGGCAGCGGTCTTTGAAGCAAGCATCGAAGAGCTATTCGTGCCAGAAATCGAATGAGAACTGACAGATCCGGCAGAAACCGCCCGTAGCTACGCGCAGTTTCAGGCCAGGCAGGGGCGAACGGCCTAGACTTGAGCGAAGGATCAGCAAGTCAGCTTGCCCGCCAACCGAGAAAGGCACCCCTATGCCCGTCGCAACTCCGCAACAGTACGCCGCAATGCTCGACGCCGCGAAGAACGGCGGGTTCGCCTTCCCAGCGATCAACGTCTCTAGCTCGCAGACGCTCAATGCAGCGCTGCAGGGCTTTGCCGAGGCAGGTAGTGATGGCATTCTGCAGGTGAGCTTTGGCGGTGCCGACTACTTCGCGGGCCACACCGTGAAGAACCGCGCGGGCGGCGCTATCGCCTTCGCAAAGTACGCCGAAGAGGTCGCGAAGGCCTACGACGTCACGGTTGCGTTGCACACCGATCACTGCCCAAAGGATCACCTGGATTCGTTCGTGCTGCCACTTCTTGAGGCAAGCGAGGCGCGCGTCGCAGAGGGCGGCCTGCCGTACTTCCAGTCGCACATGTGGGACGGTTCGGCTGTGCCGTTGACCGAGAACCTTGAGATCGCCAAGTCCCTGCTGCCTCGTATGGCTGCGGCCGGCATCATTCTTGAGGTCGAGATTGGTGTTGTCGGTGGCGAAGAAGACGGCATCACCCACGAGATCAACGACCAGCTTTACACCACCCTCGAAGACGCGGTCTCGACCGTTGAGGCGCTCGGCCTCGGCGAACAGGGACGCTACCTGACCGCGCTCACCTTCGGCAACGTGCACGGTGTGTACAAGCCAGGTGGCGTGAAGCTTCGCCCAGAACTGCTGAATGAAATTCAGCAGGGTCTTGCCGCGAAATACGGCACCGGTTCGAAGCCGCTTGATCTTGTATTCCACGGTGGATCAGGATCGACTGCGCAAGAAATCGCTGAGGCTGTTTCGCACGGCGTCATCAAGATGAACATCGACACCGATACCCAGTACGCGTTTACTCGCCCGGTCGCCGACTACATGTTCAAGAACTACGACGGCGTGCTCAAGATCGACGGCGAAGTGGGCAACAAGAAGCAGTATGACCCACGCGCCTATGGCAAGGTTGCTGAGACCGCAATGGCCGCACGCATTGTTGAGGCCGCGCAGCAGCTCGGCAGCGCTGGAAAGTCAGTGAGCGCGTGACCGCAGAGCAGGATCCACGCCCTCGCCCCCAGTATGGCGAGTATTCCGATGATGCAGCGGTCACGCCGGCTGCAAACGATTCTACGAATGCGAACGCTTCGGGCGAGCCCGCTGACGCGGCAGTTGACGCTCCAGTAGTACCTACTGCGCAGCAGCCAGTAGTTCCTCCGACTGCCTCAGCTCCCGCAGCCGATGTCGTTCCTGGTGTTCCAGCGGCGGGGCCAATTCCCGGAGTGCCACACAACCTTGGTGTTCGAGGCAATACCGGCGCTGCGCCAGCTGCGATCCCCGGAGTACCGGCAGCACCGAATCCACCGACAACCCCAACTGCACCGGCAGCACCAGCTCAGCCTAGCGACCCCTACCGTGGCCAAGCCCCGGCCGGCCACGTCGTGCAGCCAGCACCCGAGCAACAGCCAGGTCAGGCCGTTCAGCCGGGCCAGCAGCCAGCGATGTTCCAGCCGCAGCCAGGCTCGCCCTACGGCGCAAAAAAGCCTCGCCTGGCAGACCGCATCATCACGGTGCTCCTGCTCGTGGTTGGTGGCTATTTTGCGCTCAGCATGGCGCTCTCGCTTTCGCAACTTGGTCTCGAATTCAGCAAGATTGCCGACGGGCTCGGGCTCGAAAGCTACAGCCCATCGCCTGCGCTCAAAACAACCGGCACGGTTGGTGCGATCCTTGTGCTCGCAATTTATGCACTCGTGCTGATCTTCTCGATTCGGCGCATGCGCAGCGGAAAGCTCACTTTCTGGGCACCACTCGCTGCTGGAGTGCTTGCTTGGATCATCTTCTTTGTGCTGTTCACAGTTGGCCTGAACCAGTCGCCAGAACTCTGGCAAGAGCTCATTCGGATCGCTTCTGATCCGAAGGCTACGCAGGAACTGCTCGACACGCTGAGCACACCAAGCAGCAACTAGCCGCGCACTGAAGCAGAACTCAAGATAGCCCGGGCCCGATTTTCGGCCCGGGCTATCGCCGTTTTCCAGACGTATCTGAGCTGGCAGCAATTGGCCAGTTGATACAAGACGCAACGAGACGATGCTGAAGCACAGTACGCTGAGGGAATGAGTACAGCGACGTATCCAGCCGCAGAGAATCGCCTTTCTCGCGGCACCGTGACCCGCTACGCCATCGGGTCACTCGGCACCGGCGGTTTTGCCACCCTTCCCGGTCTTGTACTGGTGTACTACTTAACCGACACACTCGGCGTTGCAGCAATCATTGCCGGACTTATCGTCACCGGCGCAAAAATCTGGGATGTGCTCATCGACCCGATCATCGGTGGACTGAGCGATCGCGCCTTGGCAAAACGAGGATCGCGGAAGGGGCCGATGCTGCTCGGCGCTATTGGGCTGCCCTTCGCGTTCATTCTTACCTTCGCGGTGCCGAGCGGATTGGCGCCATCGGCAAGCGCCATATGGGTACTGATCGCCTTTGTTGCCGCCGCAACTTTCTTCAGCCTGTTCCAGGTGCCCTATGTAGCGCTCCCTGCCGAGCTCACTGACGGCTACCGCGAGCGCACTCGCCTGCTCACTTGGCGCGTGGTGATGCTCACCGTCGCGATTTTGCTCTTTGGTGCTGGCGGCCCTGAAATTCGTGGCCTGTTTCCCGAGAATGCGCCGCTTGGGTATCTCGTTATGGCGATCGTTGCGGCACTGCTGCTCGGACTTGGCCTCTGGATCGCGTCTTCTGTCGCACCAAAACACGCTCCGCTACCGGCTGATCACCCTCGGGTTACCGCTCCACTATTCTCGGCCAAACACTATCGAGACGGCCTTGCGGTGCTCCGCGAGAGTCAGCCATTTCGCGCCTTGCTCGCAACCTTTATGTTGCAGGCGCTCGCGACAGGTCTGATGCTTGCGGGTGCACAGTTTGTTGCGACCTGGGTGCTGCACGATGAGGGCGCGGTCACCATCCTTTTTGCTTCGCTGATCGCACCGGCGCTGCTCGTGGCCCCACTTTGGCAAAAGGTAGCCGACAGTCTTGGCAAGGAACGTTCGTTCCGGATCGCCAGCATGATCTTTCTTGCGGCCGCTCTGGTACTTACCGCCTCAGTGTGGCTACCTGGTTGGTGGATTGTGGTTCCGGTCGGTGTGGCGGGAGCTGCCTACGCAGGCATGCAAACGTTGCCGATGGCCATGCTGCCAGACGTTATCGCGAACGACACCAGGGCCCGCGCGAAGCAGGAGGGCAACGATGGTTCGAGAGCTGGTGTGTTCGGCGGTGTCTGGACTGCCGGTGAAACCGCAGGTATGGCGCTCGGATCAACTGTTCTCACGATTGGCCTTTCGCTCACCGGCTATGTTGAGTCCGTCGCCGGTGTCACGACCACCCAGCCGGCAGCGGCGGTCACCGCAATCGCGCTCTCATTCAGTTTGCTGCCCGCGATTCTGATGCTGTTGAGTCTGTTCACGCTCGGCAAATACCGTCTTCGCGAGCACGACATCACTGACACTCCACCGAGTGCGCCAGTCGCTCCCACCAATCCAAATACTCCAAGCACAGAGGCAGCATGATGAACCAGGCTCTGACCCACGGCTCCGACTCGGCAACGGTGCTCAGCCGTTTGCAGCAGCTTCGCGCGGGCGACGCGCCAACTCACGGCGGGCGTGTGCTGTCGTACGTCTACGATTCGGGCATTCAGGAGCTCGACCGGCTCGCGAGCGAAGCTGCTGAACTGTGCCGCCCGCTGAACGGTCTCGACCCAACGACTTTTCCTTCGATTGCTGCAATGGAACGCGATCTGGTGGCGTTTATGCGGCGAGCGCTGAACGGCGATACGCAACGCTTCGGCGGCAAAATTGTTGGCAGCGTCACGAGTGGTGGTACCGAGAGTTGCCTGCTCGCGGTGAAAACTGCTCGAGATCTTTGGCGTGAGGATCACCCGGCGCGCGCGAGCGAACTCGCTAGCGCCGGTAGGTATCCAAAACTTGTGGTGCCTGCCACGGTGCACGCGGCTTTCCATAAGGCGGCGAGACTTTTTGATCTTGAGCTGGTGGTTGTGCCGTGCGATCCAGATGGCTCGGTGCGTGCAAGATCTATCATCAAGCGCCTTGATGAAGATGTTGCTCTCGTGGTGGTCTCTGCCCCGGCGTACCCGAGTGGATCGATCGATCCGGTGGCTGCTGTCGCTCAGGCGGCGCTGACCCTCGGCGTCTCTTGCCACGTTGATTCTTGCTTTGGCGGTCTCGCTCTGCCGTGGTGGCCGGGTACCCCGGTATGGGATTTCCGCAATCCTGGGGTCACCAGCATTTCGGCTGATCTGCACAAGTTTGGCTATGCCCCTAAGGGCGTCTCGGTGTTGCTGCACCGCGGCCGGGTGCGTCATCGTAAGCAGTTTTTTGCGCTCACGCAGTGGCCGGGTTACCCGGTGGTGAACCCGACTCTGCTCGGTTCTCGCTCGGCTTCGCCACTCGCCGCGGCTTGGGCGATTGTGAACCGTCTCGGGGCTGCGGGGTTTCAATCGCTCACAGCTTCATGTGCTCGCTCGGCAGCGTCAATCTCTAAGACGGTGCAGAGTGTTCCTGGGCTTCGGGTGTGGGGCAACCCCATCGGCCCCTCTATTGCGATCATTGCCGATGACCGTTTGCCTGAGACGCAGCAGGTTGATCCGCATCTCTTGGTTGATGAAATGGCCAAGCGCGGTATTCGCATTCAGCATCAGCCGGGTGTTGCGCAGTCTGACGGTACTCGGCTGCCGCACAGCGCGCACCTCACGATCACTCCGGTCACCGAGAAACTTCTGCCTGAGCTAGCCACCACTATGCGGGCCGCGGCAGACGCGGTGCGTGGCAGGCCGCGGCCTTCGGTTGGTGTCGCGCTTGCGGCGATGCGTATGCTCGGTTATCACGAGGATCGGGTGCCCAGCCCGTCGGCGGCGTGGAACATTCTGCGGCTCGCTGGGGCAGCGCCGAAGCGCGCTGGATCGGGCGCTGGCGCGCCCTTACCCACCCGGATGGCGCCTCTCATGGCTCTTGTTGAGGCGTTGCCCGCTTCGGTCGGTGAAGCGCTCTTGACGGAGCTGTTGGCGCGCGTAGCGGAAGAGTAGGGTGCTGCTTCGATGCTCGGGCTGGTTTCTGGCTGGGTGATCCAGCGTTGCCGAAACTAGCCTTGGCAGAGGCAGAAAAGGTGACCTACTGGGTCGGCGAACACGACAAAGGTGCCTTCTTCGCTAGGTTGCACCTCGTGTTTTCTTGCGCCGCGTGCGAGCGCGGTGGCCGAGGCTGCCTCAACTGAATCTACGTAGAGGTCGAAGTGCATTTGCTGCGGTACGTCACCGTTTGGCCACTCGGGTGCGCGATAGTGATCAATCTGCTGGCACGAAATTGAGAAGATCTGCGGTGCATCGTCTGGAGGCAGCACGTCGACCCACTCGGGTTCTTGTTCGTCGTAGTCAATCTGCCATCCGAGCAATTCGGCATAAAATTTCGCAAGCGCCAGCGCATCCGGGCAATCGAGCGTAACCACGAATGACTTGACATCAATGTAACCAGTCATGTCTCGCAGTCTACGTCTGCGCTTGGGCTTTGAATAGGTGTCTGTCGGGCAGAACCGTTGGCTTTCGCCGCTGGCTCCCAGCTAGGCGCGGGGTTAGTTTGTGCGGCGAATCGCGGTGTGCAGACTTTCCATTGTGGCGTCGAGTTGTCCGGCTTGTTCGGCGGCGTCGCTGAGCCCTTTGAGTAGATGCTCGGGCACTTCGGTGTCGTATTTGTAGTAGATCTTGTGTTCGAGGCTGGCCCAGAAATCCATCGCGATTGTGCGAATTTGTACTTCGACAATCGTGGGTACCGGTCCGCTTGATAGGAATACTGGCACCTCTAGCAGCAGGTGCAGACTGCGATACCCATTGGGTTTTGGATTCTTGATGTAATCCTTTACCTGGTACACGGTGATATCGCTGTGCGCGGTGAGCAGTTCGAATACTCGATACACGTCTGCGATGAACGAGCAGACGACTCGCACGCCTGCGATGTCGGTGATGGTGCTGCGCACTTGCTCGGTCTCTAGTGGGACGCCTCGCCGCTGCATCTTTTCAATAATGCTGTCGGGATCTTTTAGGCGTGAGGAGACATGCTCGATCGGGTTGTACTCACCTGTCTGGGTGAACTCTTCCTGAAGGATCTTCAGTTTCGTCATGACCTCGTCAATGGCGAACTTGTAGGGCATCAAGAACCGAGTGAGGTTTTCGCGCACTTCGCGGCGGCCCTCAATCAATGCCAGGTCAATGCTCGAAAGATCGATGGGTCCAGTCAGCGGCCTGATGGCCACTGCGCCAGGGGTAGTGACAGCGGGGGAAGGCTCCGAACGGTCACCGTTGATCTCATATTCGGTCACGAGTCTGACGCTACCCGATTCGAGTGGGAGTCGTGTGAGAATATCTCTTTCTTACGCGATCGGCGAACTGGGAGCGCCTGCACAGCAAGTCAGTGCTGCCTCGTAGAATCGCATCATGACTCCTCCCGCAGCAGCAGCTTCGCCAGCAACCAGGGAAACTCCGTGGCCGGTTGGCTTGATGAGCCAAAAGATCAAGGAGTGGATTGATCGTCTTGGCCAGATTTGGGTAGAGGGCGAAATCACGCAGTGGCAAGTTCGCGGTGGTCACGTTTACGGCAAACTGAAAGATCTGCAGCAGGATGCCACCGTGAGTTTCACTGTTTGGCGTTCGGTAGCGCAGAAGCTCAGTGGTGATTTTGCGCAGGGTGATCGTGTGATTGCTCTTGTGAAGCCAGATTTTTGGGTGAAGGGCGGCTCGCTTTCGGTTCAAGTGTTCGACATTTCACATGTCGGACTCGGCGAGTTGTTGCAGCGCCTGGAACAACTGCGACAGCAGTTAAGCGCCGAGGGCCTTTTTGATGCCTCACGCAAACAGGCACTACCGTTTTTGCCTCAGCGCATTGGCCTGGTTACCGGTCGAGATAGCGACGCTGAGAAAGACGTCATTCGTAACGCCACCCTGCGCTGGCCCGGCGTGCAATTTACTGTGCACTACGCAGCGGTGCAGGGTGAACGCGCAGCTGCTGAGGTCACTGCTGGCATCATTGCGCTTGATCAAGACCCTGAAGTCGACGTCATTATTGTCGCCCGCGGTGGCGGTGATTTTCAGCATCTACTGCCGTTCAGTGACGAGCGGGTACTGCGCGCGGCAGCTTCGGCGAGCACTCCTTTGGTGAGCGCTATTGGCCACGAGGCGGATCGCCCGCTGCTTGACGAGGTGGCAGATCTGCGCGCGAGTACTCCCACTGATGCCGCGAAACGGGTTGTACCCGATGTTGGCGAGCAGCTTGCTGGCATCGATCAGGCACGCAGCCGCATGAGCGCCCGCCTCGGCCAGCTGCTTTCGCACGAAACCGACCGTGTCTCCCAGTTGCGTGCCCGGCCGGTGCTTGCGCGGCCTGAGCGGCTTGTTGACGAGCGCGCCGAAGAGCTTGTGCGCTGGATCGCGCGCGGCGCGGAGCTCGCCGATCGTTCGATCGAAGACCGCGCAAGTGCGCTTTCGCACACGCGAGCAAGACTTACCGCACTTTCGCCAAAAGCCACCCTTGAGCGGGGTTATGCCATCGCGCAGCTGGTATCGGCAGACGGCATCCCGGGCACAGTTTTGCTTGATCCTGCTGATGCGCCGGACGGCGCGTTGCTGCGTATCTCGTTGGCGGCTGGAAAGCTCGCTGCCGTGTCGCGAGGCAGCGAGCTTTCCTAGTACGGGCACGTTGCACCGTTTTAGGTGCGCAAGCCTTTATGGCTTGGAGTTTGCGGGCACGGGCGGTGGTTCTTCATCGGCGGCTTTTTTGCCGAGTTTTGCCCACGACCCGCGAATCATTTTCTGAATCGAGCTGTCGAGCGCAACGGCGATGATCAGGGTTGCGCCAACCAGAATGGTTTGCAGGAACGGCGAAGCCTGCAAAAAGACGAGGCCGGCACGCAACACTCGGAAGAACAGCAAACCCGCTACAACGCCGCTGATTCGACCGACGCCACCTTCAAAGGCGACACCGCCGAGCAGCACAACGGTGAGCACCTCAAGTTCGAGGCCAGAACCAATTGTTGGGTTGGCTGATTGCACTTTTGCCGAGAGCAGCATGCCAGCGAATGCAGCGAATGCGCCTGAGGCGACAAAGAGCAGGAAGCGAGAGCGCTTCACGTTGATTCCCATCAGACGTGCGGCACGTTCGTTGCCGCCAATCGCCCGAATCTCCTTACCAAATTTGGTGTGATTCAGCACGTACCAGCCGAGAGCAATCACGGCTGCGAGGGCAATAATTTGAATCGGGACCGGCCCGACTTTGAGCGTGCCGATCGCGCGGAATGCATCTGGCAGGTCTGAACGCGGAATGGTTTTACCGCCAGAAAGCAGCAGCGCAAATCCACCCCATACGCTGAGCGCACCGAGGGTGACCACAAATGAGTTCAAGCGGAGGTACGAAACCAGGAATCCGTTCAGCGCACCGGCGGCCATTCCCGTACCGATCGCGATCACAAAACCGAGCAGTGTTGATCCTGTGCCCGCCATTGCGAGACCACCGGTGATCGCTGCGGCTGAGGCCACTGCGCCGACGGAGAGATCGATGGTGCCGGACATGATGAGAAAGGCTGCCGGGATCGCAATAATGCCGAGCTCCGTTGCTTGCATCAAAATGCTCTGACCGTTTGCGAATGAGAAGAAGTTTGGTCGCAGAATCGAGAAGACTGCGATCAGCACGATTAGCGCGAGAAAAATTCCGTTCTTCGCAGCAAAAATCTTGAGGCGTTCAGCGTTCATGAGTGGTTGTCCTCAGTTGAGTTGTTGGTGCTTATGCGTGTGCGTGCTCAGCGAGTGTGAGCAACGACGCGAGCAGGTCTTCGTTGAATGAGCTTGAGCGCGGCACCTCAAGCATTTGGTCGCCAAGCAGGGTGTATGCGCGGTCGCACATGCTCGCAATTTCATCGGATTCGCTCGACGCGACGATCACAGCCGCACCTGCGTGAGCGGCTTCGCGGGCGGCTTCGACAATGTCGAGTTTTGCGCCTACGTCGACTCCTTGAGTCGGTTGCGCAAGAATCAAGAGTGTCGGAGTGGCCGGGTATAGCCAGCGAGCGAGCAGGTGTTTCTGACGATTCCCGCCCGAGAATTGCGATACGGCTGCGTCTCCCCCTGGACCGCGTATGTCAAGCGATTGCCTGGCCCGCTCGTAAATCTCTGCGCCTGAGTTGGCAGAGACCCACCACCCGCGAGAGCTTCCCTTTCCGTACCAGGGCAGCATCACGTTGTCGATGCCGGTCTCGCCTGCGACCAGCCCCTCGGTATCGCGATCCGGTGGCACAAAAAAGACGCCCCGCCGAATCGCCTGTGACGGTGTCTTAAACCGGGCTGCTGTGCCAGAGAGGGTGTACTCGTGAGCGTGTGCTGATGCGCCGGCAAGTTTTGCGGCGAGTTCGAATTGTTCACCGCCGGCCATGCCGAAGAGTCCGACCACTTCACCAGCACGCGCTCGTACTGGCTGATCGGCGATTTCTGTGCGCAAGATTTCTGCGCCGGCTTCGACGTGGGTGAAATCGAGCGAACGAAGATCTGGCACAAGGGCTTCGGCGAGTTTCGCCGGGGTAAATTCCGTGGCAGCTCCGTCGACGACGAGCTTGCCACCGCGCAGCACCACAATTCGCGTGCAGACCTCAAGAATGTCGGGTAGACGGTGTGAGACGTACAGTACAGACACTCCGCGGGCTGCAAAGTCTTGGATGAGTCGGTGTAGCGACTCGGTCTCTGCTTTGCCGAGTGCCGCGGTTGGCTCGTCGAGCATCAGTACTTTCATCTCGCCGGAGAGCAGGCCACGCGCGAGGTCAACGAGCTGACGCTCACCGAGGCCAAGCGCTTCAACTGGCATGTCGAGTGGCAGGTTTGCGCCAACCATGCTGAGCGCCTCTCGCGCCTTTTCTGCACGTTCGGCTCGGCTGGGAGCTCGTCGTGCGAGAAATAGGTTGTCGAGCACTGTCATGTTGGGTGCGAGTGCCGGCTCTTGGTGAATCACGGTGATGCCGAGGTCGGCAGCTTGGCCTGGTGTCAGTTTTCCGGCGATGTGGGTGCCGTCAACGGTGAAGCTGCCTGCGCTTGCCCCGATCACGCCTGTGGTGACGTTGAAGAGGGTGCTCTTGCCTGCGCCGTTGTGACCAAGCAGACCGACGATTTCGCCGGGTTGCACCTCGAAGCTGATGTCTTCGAGGGCCCGAGTCGCACCGAAGTCAACGGTGACTCCGTCGAAAGCAAGCCTGGTTTCTGCGTGTGCCATGTTGCTCCCTTTCTTCTCGTGTGTGGTTTTGCGGTACGCGAATGGCCGCGGGTGCGCGTGCAATGCTGGCGCACCCGCGGCGCGAGCCGCAGTTACTGGTTTGCGATCAGATACTGTTCTGCGTTTTCGCTGGTGACCTCGGTGGTCGGGATCACGGTGTCTTCCACCTTTTCTCCGTTGGCTGCAGCGACGAGCATTTTGGCATTTGCTTCTGCGATTTGGCGGGTCACTGGAATGAACGCGTAGCGCCAGAATGAGCCGGGTTCTGCGATGATCTTCAGTTCGGCATCGGTCGCGTCGAGGTTCAGCAGCATCACGCTTTCGTCAGTTGGCGAGACACCCGAGTCGACGAGCGCCTGGTATGCGCCGAGCGCTGGATCGTTCGCAATCGCCAGCCAGACCTTCGTCTCTGGGAAGGCGTTCAGCTGGTTCTGTGCAGCGGCATAGCCGTCATCTAGGTTGAGTACCTTGTGCTCGTTGATGTTGAGGTTTAGCCCAGCTTTGTTCAGGGCTTCCATCATGCCTTCGCCACGTAGTCGGCCAAGATCGGTGTCGGGGTAGCCGAGGAACCCAACGTCTACTTTTGTGTTGCCGTAGGTCTTTTTGATCCATTCGGCGGCGCGCTCGCCTGCTTTGTAACCGTCTGCTTTGTGGTCAAGTACGACTGCAGCAGTAACCCCGTCCCAGGTGCTGCCGTAGCCAAGCACTGGAATACCGGCGTCTTGAGCCTGTTGTGTTACCGCAACCATGGCGTCCGATTGTGCGGGGTAGCCCATGATCGCTTTAATGTCTCCGCGCACGATCCATGATTCCCAGTCGGCAACTTGGGTGTTGACATCCCACTTTGGATCGTCGGTAACGAAGTCGTATCCGGCTTCGTTCACCACGTCCTCCATGAACGGCAGCATGTCGTTCCAGATTTGAATGTCCAGCCCAGCGAAGCTCATGGCGACGGCACCCTTTGAGTCTTCAGAACCGCTGCCACCGGCGCCAGTGGCGCATCCGGAAAGAGCGAGTGCTGCGACTGCTGCGAGAGATACTGCGCTGAGCGCACGACGTAGATGTTTCATGTTTCGGCTCCTTTGCTCGAGCAGAAAACGTCACTTCGTTTTCAATCAGATCAGCCATTGATCGTTGATTGAGCGGCCCCGGGCTGCATTAGCGGGAACGTTCCTGCAAATGTGATGTTAGCACGGCAAATGGATTGTGTTGCAAGAACTTTTTGTGAGGTGAGACAAAAAGCCAAGTCACGAGAAAAACTTGCACCCGCGAACCCATCAAAAACCAGACCTTGCTGGCACGAATCGAGCAGGCCTCGTCACGCAGCACATCGCCCGAAAGACGAAGCTACTGACCCCAGTTCCTTGCCGAAGCCAGGCTAAACTTCTGGCAACAAGAGCTGAGGCGCACGCCCCGGCACCAGCAGTGAGATCTCGTGGTTCACCCGGGCTTCAAAGCCGGTGGCGGTAGCGCCGTCCGATCCCCCGTGCGCAACCTCTTCGCTGTCAATAAAATCAGTCAGCATCTTTGCCGCTTTTCGGCCGAACGACTGTGCGTTCAATTCGACCGACATGAGCCGATCGACACCCTGCTCCGTCACCGGATCGGCCGCAAGGGCGGCGACCCAGAGCGAGTGGCCGTAGCGCTGTTGGTACCGCCGCGCGAGCGGGCCAGCTACACCCTGCTGAACCACCAGCAGGCCATCGACATCGGCATGAACTCCCAATTGCTCGACCATCTGATCAAGCTCATCTGCGCTTGGCCAGAAGCTTGTTTGCAACACGAGCGGGTGCACTCCGAGCGACTGCATTTTGGCAAGGTAGATGTCGAGCACTTCTTTTGCCCAGAGCGGAGCAAACTCTTTACTGAGCGTGACAATTGCGGGACGCCGCACGCCTTCTGCCCGCAATTGGTCAAGCACGGGCCCCGTGAACAGATCTTGACCGCCGGAATACTGACCCCGCACGAGCCCGCGTTGCTCTGGCGAGAGCGCACCAACGGCAACAAGCGGCACACCCGCCTTCGCGCTCTCGGCGATAAACGGATCGTTTGGTGCCGGGTCGAGCACCAAAATTCCGTCAGCCCAGAGACTGCGTCTGCGCGGATGCCACCGGTTCTCGGTGAGCACCGTGAGGTCAAGACTTAAATCAGCAGCGTGCTCCATCACACCGAACACAAACTGCATGTAGAAGTTTCGAGCATGACTGTTCGGAAAAAGATGCAGACCAATGCTCTGGGATTTGCTGCCACGAAGTCGCTGAGCGGCCTGGTTTGAAACGTAGCCGAGCCGTTCTGCCGCTTCGGAAACTTGCTCGCGAGTTGCTTCGGAGACACGCCCATTGCCGTGTAGCGCGGAGGACACCGTCGTTTTCGAGATGCCAAGCTCACGCGCGATATCAACAATTGTTACCGGCCTGCCTATCACGCCTCCAGCATAGTGACGTGCAAACGATTCACGCAGGACCACTTCTGCCAGCAGTAAAAGACCACTGGCAGAAGTGATGCGCGAATTAGTCGACGATCATGCCGAGCGCCCTGGCGAGCAAAGCCGACTGTTCGATCGTGTCTTTCTGCGCAGCAGTAAGCTCGTGCGCTGGCGATTCCCCGACCGAAATGTCCACGGGGTCTTCAACGCCCGTTTCAATTCCGGTCAATGCTTCGAGTACGGCCAGGCCACAAAACGGCACATGCACAGGTGAATATCCACCCTCGTGGGAGAACACAATTTTGCCACCGCACACCTCGTCGGCTACCGCAATCAGTTTTTCAGCCATTTGCTTGAAGCCGGCGGCGGTTACGGTCATTCTGCCGAGCGGGTCAAACGCAGATGGGTCGAAACCGCTCGAAACCATAATCAGATCTGGCTTGAACGCTCGTATCGCCGGCAGCGCAACCTCATCGACCACCTCAAGATATGCGCCGTTTCCGCACCCGGCGGGCAATGGCACATTGATGTTTCGACCGGCTCCTGCTTCTTCACCACGCTCAGTGACAAGACCACTATCGGTGGGAAAGAGTCGATCTTGGTGCACCGAGATGGCCAACACATTCGGATCGTTCCAGTAAATCTTTTGCGCACCATTGCCGTGATGTACGTCATAGTCAAAGATCGCGACTCGCTGCACCTTTCCAGCCGCACGCAGTGCCTCAATCGCAACCGGCACATTTGCGAACAGGCAGTAGCCGCGGCCCTGGTCTGGTTCAGCATGGTGCCCTGGCGGGCGCACAAGCGCGTAGGCGTTGTCTACGAGACCGTCCATCACAGCCTCGGCCGCGGCGAGCGTGCCGCCAGCAGCCAACTTTGCGATCTCAAACGAGCCCCGCCCGAATGGCGAAAAGCCATCGCCGGCATCCCCTCCGGCATCATCGGATTGGGTTCGAATGCGATCCACATGCCCTGCGGTGTGCACCCGCAACAGGTCTTCTTCAGACACCTGACGCGCAGGTACGCGAGTCAGGTTGCCAATCATTCCCGAGACCTCGACAAGAGCGGCCATTCGCGCTTTTGATTCTGGGCTCTCGAAGTTTTTAAATGGTTGCACGTATCCACCCGAGGGAAATAGCCCTGCGTGGGTGCCGGTGTCATGCCAGGCATAACGCTCATCCCACACGTATCCGGTACGTCGTTGCTTCATAATCTGCAGCTCCTTTGCTCAAATCAGGGGCGTGGCCGCGCCAATCAGGAGCGAAGAATTGCCCATATTTTGATCGACGCGGGAACGTTCCCGCATATGCGATGTTACCGCACACAACGCGTAGCGCAAGCACATAAGCGTGCTGACAGCCGCGCAAGGTAAGCTTGGTTCCATGTCAGACAACGGCTCGCAGTCGACGAGCGATACGAGCGCGCTCAGTTATGAGCAGGCTCGCGACGAACTCGTTCAGGTAGTGAACCGACTCGAACAGGGTGGCGCCACTCTAGAAGAGTCGCTACAACTTTGGGAACGCGGCGAAGCACTTGCAGCTCGCTGCGAAGAATGGCTGCTTGGCGCCCGAAAGCGACTCGAAGCCGCCCGTGCTGGCGATCCAGCGAGCGAAAACGATACTGCCGACGCCGGTAGCGAAACAAATGGCCCGATCGGAGGCGACCGCTAGACATGGCGGAGAAGCAAAAGCGACCAGTAATCGTCGCAGAACTTGGTCGGCCAGAAACCGCCTCGGAGACTGCATCACGTAAGGCTGAACAGAGCCGCCTGTACAAGCAGCGCAAAACCGTGAACAACCTCGTCTTCTCACTGCTTGTCAGCGTCGCGCTGATGGTGGTTATCGTGCTGATCGTGCCGCGCGGCACCGATCAGTGGAGCGATCACCAAGTGAACGTTGCCGAGGCAGCCCAGCAGAACGAAGCGAACGCCGCTCGGCCACTCGTGACGCCGAATGTGCCAGAGTCTTGGAAAGCCAAGCAAGCAATGATTCGTACCGAAAAAGGTACCGACATTCTTTACTGGTACATCAGCTACACCACCGAAAACAACGCGTTCGCTGCAGTCACCCAGGCCTTCACCAAGGGTGGCGACAACGTGAACGACACGTGGATCGGCCAGCAGCTCGAGGCGCAGCAGCCCACCGGCACCGAGAACATTGGCGGGCTTGAGTGGACCGTCTACGACCATCCGAAACGTAGCGCCGATGAGAGCAATATGATTTTCGGCCTACAGACCCAGGTCGGCAACAACACCCTGCTGGTGTATGGCACCGACCGGCCAGAAGTGCTGCGCACCCTCGCAGCCGATATCGCCACCCAAGCGAAGACGCTCGGGCTCGATGCTGGCATCGAATCTGACAACCAGTAAGGAAGCCGCATGAGCACTGCGCAACGAGTAAGCCCTCAAGAAGCCTGGGAAACCTTTATCGCCGGAAACGAGCGATTCATCACGGGCATTTCAGAGCACCCGAATCAGAACGTTGAGCGACGATCTGAACTCGTAAATTCGCAGTCTCCAGATGTTGCACTTTTCGGCTGTTCCGACTCACGCCTCGCGGCAGAGATTATCTTTGACTGTGGTCTTGGCGATCTGTTCATTGCCCGCAACATGGGGCATGTAGTTGCCGAGTCGATCACCGCCTCAATGGAATACGCCGTGCACTATCTCGGTTCAGCCCTGATTGTGGTACTCGCGCACGACTCCTGCGGCGCAGTCGCTGCCGCGATTGAGCAGTCAAACCGCACCCCGTCGTCGGTCACTGACTCGGTAGCGAACACGCTCGCGCCAGTGCTGCCTTCGGTGCAGCAATACTGGCTGCGTGAGCGCCGCGAAACACCTTACGTTGATGCGTCTTCGGTTGATGCCGATGCCATTGGCCGAATTCACCTGCGCGCCACCGTTGACCAGCTGCTGCGCTCATCGCAGACGCTGCGCGACGCTGTCGACCGGGGTGATGTTGCAGTTGTCGGTTGCCAGTACAGCTTGGTTGAAGGTCGAGCAGTGCCCTACATCTCAGTGGGCAAGCTCGAAATCAACTTGGCTGAATCAGACAGTGCAGCCGCCTAACCAGTTCCTTCCACATACGTCTCAGAAATCTACAAACAAAGGATGACAGTGACTGAAATCGAGTACCGCATTGAGCATGACACCATGGGTGAAGTGCGCGTGCCAAAGAATGCTCTCTACGCAGCTCAGACGCAGCGTGCGGTAGAGAACTTCCCGATCTCGGGCTCGGGTCTTGAGCCCGCTCAGATCGTGGCACTTGCTCGCATCAAGCGCGCCGCGGCAATCGCGAACAAGGAGCTCGGCATCCTTGACGGCGCGATTGCAGACGCAATCGTTGCTGCAGCTGATGAGGTTATCGCCGGTGCACACCACGACCAGTTCCCGGTAGACACCTACCAGACCGGTTCGGGCACCTCCTCGAACATGAACACCAACGAAGTGCTCGCAACTCTCGCGACCAAGCACCTCGGTGCACCAGTGCACCCGAACGATCACGTGAACGCTTCACAGTCTTCGAACGACGTGTTCCCAACCTCGGTTCACATCGCTGTTACCGGCGCGCTCATCGAGCAGCTGAAGCCAGCGCTTGCACACCTCGCGACCGCGCTCGAAGAGAAGGCTGAACTGTGGAAGACCGCAGTAAAGTCGGGCCGCACCCACCTCATGGATGCCACCCCGGTCACCCTCGGCCAGGAGTTCGGCGGATTCGCTGCACAGATCCGCTACGGCATCGAGCGTATTGACGCGGCACTCCCCCGCGTTGCAGAGGTGCCACAGGGCGGCACCGCTGTCGGCACCGGCATCAACACTCCACTCGGTTTCCCCGAGAAGGTCATTGCTGAGATCGCTGCTTCGAGTGGCCTGCCCATCACCGAGGCACGCAATCACTTCGAGGCTCAGGCAAACCGCGACGGCCTGGTTGAGGCATCGGGCGCACTGCGCACCATTGCTGTCTCGCTGACGAAGATCAACAACGACATCCGCTGGATGGGCTCGGGTCCAAACACCGGTCTTGCCGAGCTGCACATTCCTGATCTGCAGCCAGGCTCGTCGATCATGCCAGGCAAGGTGAACCCTGTGGTTCCCGAGGCTGTGCTGATGGTTTGCGCACGTGTCATCGGAAACGACGCAACCATTGCATGGGCTGGCGCTTCGGGTTCGTTCGAGCTCAACGTGCAGATCCCAGTTATGGGCACCGCCCTGCTCGAGTCGATCCGCCTGCTCTCGAACGCTTCGATCGTGCTCGCAGACAAGACCATCGCAGGCCTTGAGGCAAACCTTGAGCGTGCAGCGGCTCTCGCAGGTATGAGCCCATCAACGGTCACCCCGCTGAACCGTCTGATCGGCTACGAAGCTGCAGCGAAGATCGCAAAGCACTCGGTTGCCAAGGGCATTACCGTGCGCGAGGCAGTTGTCGATCTCGGCTATGTCGAGCGTGGCGAGGTTACCGAAGCTGACCTCGACAAGGCACTCGATCTGCTGTCGATGACCCACCCAGGCGTCGCCAAGTAGGTTATTTCAGACAAAGGGGCCCGTTCACTGCGCTAGGCGTAGTGAACGGGCCCCTTTCTGCGTCTACTCGGCACACTACGTCAACCAATATTTCCCTGCCGTGGCCCATCTGAGTATCTAGCCAGACCTACCTATTTCTCACCTCTCGACCACTCCAATTACCACCCTCCCCCATGTTTTGAGGAGACCACGAACCATACTGATCCCTTACACAACCGGTCCGTGTCCACGATCAACGCACCGGCGAATCAAGCATTATGTGAACTGTTTCTTGGGGGAACCGTGGCCGTCTCATCAACTCAACCCTCCGCACCGCGAAAACGGCAACACCGCTGGATCGCGGCACTCGTTGCCCTCGGCCTCACCGCTACCGGCGTGGTCGCGTACACCGCCGCTGCGAACGCCGCAACCGAGCTCACCACCTACGTTTCAAGCGCAGCAGGCGCAACATCGCAGGTCAACGCCACCGTACTCACCTCAAGCTCAACCACTTTGGCGGCGGGCTACTATGTCTGCAACTCAACCCTGACGATCAATTCACAAGTGACAATTGCAGACGGCGCTCCTGTCTCGATCATTCTCGGCGATAGCTGCAGCCTCACCATCAACTCCGCTGTAAATGTGGGCGGTACTGGCATCAAGGTGCCCTCGAGTAGCTCTCTCGTTTTTTATTCGCAGATGAACAACACCGGGAAAGCAACAGTCACTAGTGCTCAGGGGCCTGCCATCGGAAGTGCCAATCAGCCCAATGGCCCGATCACTTTTAATGGCGGCCATGTGGGAGCATTCGCAAGCTCAACCATAGCGTCTATTGCTTATCCAGGTATCGGTACTAGTGGCACAAGCGCACTGCCAGTCCCAGGCACGATCCTCATTCGATGGAATGCGAGCGTCTATGCAAAAGGCTCAGATGGGACTGCCGGTTCCGCCGCGGGGCCGGGCATAGGCACAGCCGCCGCCAACATTGCGCAAAATAGCACGGCTCTTGGCACAATCTCTGTGGGCACCACAGGCGCAGTGATGGCAGTAGCGGGTGCAGCTGGCAGCTTTGCTGCTTCTCCCAACATCGGCAGAGGCTCTTGGAACGGGGGCAGCTACAATCCAACGATCAACACGTACACCATCAATCGCGCCTATACCGGACCTGGCAGGTTGAACATGAGGTACTGGGATGGTAATCAATCCCCTCTCAACTCATCGTTCCCTTATGTCGCTGCTGGCAGCAATGTGACTTTCGTTGCGATCCCAGACAGCGGAGCGAAACTCCGTGCAGTAGACACCGGACTCACGTTCGTTTCGACCGATGGCGTCTCCTCGACCTACCGGCTACCCGTCACCGGAGCAGCCACGAAGGGCGCATACTTCTGGTACTCCACTACCCCGACCGTCACGACCACCCCGGCAGGCAGTCAAACCTACCCAGGCAACGTGACCATCAACGGGTCCATCACCCAAGACTCCACCAGCGCCCTGATTGCGAGCAACGGGCAAGCACAACTCTGGATCAACGGCGCCCTCGCGCAAACCCAGAACGTCACTGCAGGGAAAGTTGCTTTCACCCACGCGTCGCCACCCGTCGGCAACTACAGCTACCAAATCAAATACCTAGGCACCACCTCCTCCCCCTACCTCGCGTCTTCTGAATCGGTGCCACTCACCGGGTTCGAAGTGCTAGGTACCCCACAAAACTCGCTCAGCTTCACCGGTCTCGACAGCACAAACTACACCTACGGTGACGCCCCCGCACCGGTCACCGTGACCGGCGGGTCAGGCACCGGCGTGTTTGATCTGATCTCGTCAGACCCTGCCGTCGCATCGTTTGGCCCGATCACCGCTGGGGCAGGCACCCTCACCATCAACCAGGCAGGCACCTTCACCGTCACCGGCACAAGAGCGGGCGACACAAACTATGCCGAAGCGACCCTCACCAGCCCGCCAATCACCGTCACAGCAGCCACCCCGGTAGCGACCCTCACCCGCACCGGTGGTGATACCGTCACCACGCCAATTGATGCCACGATGACCGTGAACGCACGCGGCACCGGCAGCACCCCGCAAGGGTACGTGCAGTTCAGTTTGAACAACAAAAAACTGGGCGACCCGCTCCCACTCGTAGACAACGGCGACGGCACCGCAAGTGTCTCCCTCACCGGGATCCCACTCGCGAGCGCCCAGTCACAATCAGTCGAAGCGGTCTATCTCGGCCAGACAGGCAAATACACGACCGTCACAAAAACTAGTTCCTGGTACCTCGGCGCAGACGGATTCTGCCTCGCAGAAACACCACCAACACCATAGGCAGCAGTATCAAGTCCCTGCGAACCGGCACAGAACACACGAAAAGGGCCCGCGTTCATCTTTAAACAGTTCGATGAACGCGGGCCCTCTCGCAGGCCCGCTACCCCGCAAGTGCCCCACGTACGGTTCGCGCAAGCGCCCGCGACGACGAGGGGTGGAACATTCCGGCAAGTACGTCGCGGTACATCCGCGCCAACTCGCTATCAGCCTGAAAACCGCGCGCACCAAGCAAACGCATGGCCACATCAACGGCCTGCCGCGCTTCATCGGTAATCTGATTGCGCGCCGCAGCAAGAGCCAAGAACCAGTCTTCACGCGCGCGCTGATCATCAATATCTCGGGCGAGGATCGTTAAGGCGTCAATGCTCTGTCGGTGTGCCAACACGGCGGCAGTAAGCTTCGCGGCAACATCCGGGTCATCAAGTTTGCTCGTAACGCTGCCGTCGGCAAGCTCTACCTCGGCGGTCGCCGCCTTCGTCGCCAATTCAAGCGCGCGATCCGCGATCCCGGCATAGACGGCAGCTGTCAAGATCGAGAACGAAGAGAAAATACCAAGCACCAGCGGATCACTGCCATCAAAGGGAGCGATCCGAGCGGCCACATCATCCGCTTCGATTCGCACGCCGTCAAGCTTTGTCGTGTAACTCTGCGTTGCACGCATTCCGAGCGGGTTCCAGACACCCGGATGACTAATTGTGCCAGCGGCAAGATTGGTATTGTTGGCGCCCTCGCGTCGCACAAACCCAAACACCAAAGTGCCATCGTCGGTAGTTTTGGCATGTACCCCAAGCCTCGTCCAGACTGGCGAGAGAGTGGTAAAGATCTTCGTGCCAGTGATAGAGAAAGCTCCGCCAGGCTGCGGCTCCGCCCTACTGAAAGCATCCATCAGCACGGCCTCGTTACCGGCCTCACTAATTCCGAACGCAAACACCTCACCAGCCACGGCATCACGTAACACCCAGTCAAGCGTCCCGACGCCGCGCGCTCTCAAAAACGCAGCAACCTGAACCCAAACCAAGTGCATGTTCACACCCAGCGCGGTAGCGGGCGCGTGCGCGGCGAGGCGTCGCTGGGCCGCGACAAGTTGCTCAAGTTTCAGGCCGGCACCGCCCAACTCGACAGGAACGGGGCCTGCCAGATAGCCGACCTCCTTCAACTCATTGAGGTCTTCGGCGAAGAATGAGTTGGCGGCGTCGTAAGCCCCCGCTCGCTCACGAAATCGCTCAAGCAGGTCAACCGGGAGCAGGGCATCGATCTTTGCATCAGCCATGCCACCAGCATACGACTCTGGACTCTGAGGAAGCCGACCGGGGTGAGCGATCTGCCTTCGGTGAGACAATTCTTCAGAATTTCCCTCACCGAAGGCAGATCGCTCACTTGCAGGCGGACCCTAGCCCTCTAAGAGGCTCGTCACCAGATCGGCAATCTCACTGCGCTCACTTCGCATGAGGGTGACGTGGCCAAAGAGCGGGTGACCCTTCAGCTTTTCGATCACCGCGGCAACCCCGTCATGCCGACCGACCCGCAGGTTGTCGCGCTGCGCCACATCGTGCGTAAGCACTACCTTCGAGTTCTGCCCGATTCGGCTGAGCATCGTGAGCAGCACATTGCGCTCAAGTGACTGTGCCTCGTCGACAATCACATACGCGTCGTGCAGCGAACGGCCACGAATATGCGTCAGAGGCAATACTTCAACCAGTCCCCGCGCTTCTACTTCTTCAAGCACATTCGGCGAAACAATCGAACCAAGAGTGTCAAAGACTGCCTGCCCCCAAGGGTTCATTTTCTCTTGCTGGTCTCCCGGCAAGTAGCCAAGCTCCTGCCCGCCTACCGCGTAGAGCGGACGAAACACCATTACCTTGCGATGCTGCTGGCGTTCAAGCACAGCTTCAAGCCCCGCCGCGAGCGCGAGCGCCGATTTGCCGGTGCCTGCTCTGCCACCGAGCGAAACAATACCGATATGCGGGTCGAGCAGCAGGTCAATTGCCAGGCGCTGTTCAGCGCTGCGCCCATGCACCCCAAACACTTCGCGGTCGCCTCGCACCAGCCGCAACGAGCGCTCACCATCAACTCGGCCAAGCGCCGATCCTCGTGGCGAATTCAAAATCAGCCCGGTACCAAGAGGAACTTCAGCAACTGCCGAAACAGATTCGATTCGATCGTCATCCCAAAGCGCAGCCATCTGCTCTTCGCTGATCTCGATCTCTTCTACGCCGGTGTAGCTGCCATCGCCGGCAAGTTCTGCCCGATATTCCTCTGCGCCAAGGCCAAGGGCTGCGGCTTTCACTCGCATCGGCAGGTCTTTAGAGACGACCGTGACCGAAAGCCCCTCAGCAGCAAGGTTCTGGGCGACTGCCAGAATGCGGGTGTCGTTATCTCCGAGCCGCATGCCACTTGGCAAAAGTTCAGGGTTTGAGTGGTTCAGCTCGACCCGAAGGGTGCCGCCCTGCTCACCAACGGGCACCGGAAAATCGAGGCGTAGGTGTCGCTCGCGCAACTCATCGAGTAGCCGCAGCGCTCGCCGAGCGAAATAACCGATCTCGGGGTCGTGCCGTTTCTTCTCGAGCTCAGTGATGACCACCACGGGCAATACCACCGAGTGCTCAGCGAACCGGAACAGTGCCCCCGGGTCGCTCAATAGCACCGAAGTGTCGAGCACATAGGTACGCTCCTGCTGAGGTAGCGCCTCGTGTGTGCCGCCGAGATTGGCGGTTTCGCGATCCTCGCCGCGATCGGAACTCATCCCGACCGATGAGTGCTTGGTGTCTGACACGGTGACTCCTTTTACCGGTGCCCCGACCCCAATTTGAGCCGAGGCGGCTACGGCAAGAGACCCTGTCTCGAGCGGGTCTCCCGCCCATCAAACGCGATGTCTGATACCGCACACGCTACGCCTGCTTTTGCTTTTTCAGGCACGCCGACACACCCCGAATACATGAACGTTGCGTAACTGATCGGGGTGTATCGGGCACGGGATCGCGCGCACCGGCCTCTTGCTAGCTTCCGAGGCGCTCGCGAACCGCTGCTGCTCGGGCCTGAATTCTGTCGGCGTCGAGCGTCAGATGTTCACCCTTTGAGTAAATATGACGCCCGCCAATAAACACTTCGCGCACGTCTTCGCCGCTCGCAGAGAAAGCCACAAACGAGCTGAGCGAACTGAGCGGAGTGGCCCGCGAGGTGCTGAGGTCAAGCGCAATCACATCGGCTAGACGTCCGACTTCAAGGGCACCTGCCTCTGCGAAACCGATTGCTTCGGCGCCACTCCGGGTCGCAATGTCGATGACGTCGCTCGCTTTTACCGCGGCTGCATCGTGGCGCACGCCTCGGTGCAGGATCGTGGCAAGTTTGATTTCTTCAAAGAGGTCGAGTGAGTTGTTGCTCGCCACCGAGTCAGTGCCAAGGGTGAGTCGGATTCCGGCCTCAAGCATCTCAGGTAGTGAGGCGACTCCGCAGCCAAGTTTCAAGTTTGAAACCGGGTTGTGGCTTGCTGCGGTGCCAGTGTGCGCGAAGATCGAGATTTCTTCCGGGGTGAGATGCACGCAGTGAGCTGCGAGCACATTGGCGTCGAAAAAATCGAAAGAGTCGAGGTGAGCCGCTGGTGTGCGGCCGTATTGTTCGGTGATCTGTTCAACCTCGGCACGCGACTCAGAAACGTGAATGTGAATCGGAATACCTGTGCGCTGTGAGCGCTCGGAAATCTCGCGCAACAGTTCGGGTGAACAAGTGTATGGAGCGTGCGGACCGTATGCCAGCTTGATCTGCTCATCACCCTTGAAACGCTCTGCCAAGCTCTCGGTGAGATCGAGCGTCTCAGCACCGTTGAGTGGGCTCACCCCTGGAAAACCCACGGCCTCATTTGTGAACATCGCGGGAGCCGCGAGCACCCGCATGCCCGCCTCTTTCACGAGTTCAAGCAGCCCCTCGTCCCAGTGATACATGTCAGCAAAAGCGGTAGTACCGTTTGCAATCATTTCAAGCATTGCAAGCTCGAGCCCGGCGACGATATCGTCACGGGTGAGACCCTGCTCAAATTGCTGCACCGCGGCAAGCCACGGCATAAAACCCTCATCATCGCTGACTCCGCGCTGCACGGTCATTGCGCTGTGGGTGTGCCCGTTGACGAGGCCGGGAAGCAGCGCGTGACCCGAAAGATCGTGCGTAACCGCACTCTCTGGCCGGGCGACACCGACATAAGCGATACGCCCATTGTCATCAATCTCAAGCTCGGCGTTTGAGATTTCGCCGGTCGGGGTCAGCAACACATCGGCACGAAGAATCTTGGTCATGCGTGTACCTTAGCTCGCGAAGTCGTCTGTCGCCCGGATCAAGGCGTCAACGATTCCTGGCTCGGTCGCAGAGTGACCGGCATCGGGAATCATATGGAATTCGGCAGCCGGCCATGCGCGGTGCAGATCCCACGCGGTCTGCGCGGGGGTACACACGTCGTAGCGCCCCTGCACGATAACGCCGGGGATACCCTTCAGCTTTTCTGCTGCATCTCGAATCAACTGTCCGTCTTCCATAAACCCGGCGTTCGAGAAATAGTGGTTCTCGATCCGAGCGAAGGCCACAGCAGCCGCTTCGTCTGCCCGTGCTGCTGCGATTGCTGCCTCGTCTGGAATCAGACGCACCGTCGAGTTCTCCCAGACTGTCCATTCGATGCCTGCCGGTACGTGCACCGCTGGGTCTGGGTGAAACAGCCGCCGGTTGTAGGCCGCGACCAGTTCGCCGCGTTCGGCCTCTGGAATTACGGAGAGATACTTCTCCCAAGCGTCCGGGTACAACTGCGAGGCGCCCTCCTGGTAGAACCAGTGAATCTCGGTTTCGCGCAGGGTGAAAATGCCGCGAAGCACCAGTTCTGTCACACGATCTGCGTGTGTCTGCGCGTACGAGAGCGCAAGAGTCGACCCCCACGAGCCGCCAAATACCTGCCAGGTATCAATGCTGAGGTGCTCGCGCAGCAGCTCAATGTCGGCAACGAGATGCCAGGTAGTGTTCGTTGCCAGATCGGCATCGGGTGCGCTTGCATGTGGCAGGCTACGCCCACATCCGCGCTGGTCGAAAAGCACGATTCGATATTTCGCGGGATCAAAATACCGCCGCTGGTCTGGATTGCAACCGCCCCCTGGTCCACCGTGCAAAAACACGACCGGTTTACCAGCTGGATTGCCGCAAACCTCCCAGTAGATTTCGTGCCCGTCACCTACCGGCAGCAAGCCGTGTTCGTAGGGCTCGATCGGTGGGTACATTTCGCGCAGCTGGTTGGTCATTCCTCCACCCTATAAGCAGCAATGCGGGGCCACCAGAGAGGTGACCCCGCATTGTTTTCGCGAGCTAGTGTTTAAGCTTTGCGAGCGCGCTTACGCAATTCTTTTTCATGAATTGGCCAGGTACCAGCCGCCACCTGAGCATCAACGTAGTCGCGGGCCTCCTGCTGGTGTTCAGCCTCGATTCCAGTAGCAATCTCAGCGCGCAAGAGTTCTGGCGTAAGTTCGAAGGCATCAACCAGGTCGATGGCCTGCTCACGGATACGACCAATCAGGCGATCGATGTAGGCAGTAACAGCTTCAGCACGAGCCCCCGAGAGTCGCCCGTTGATCAGGTACCAATCAAGATGCTTCTCAATCAGGCGGAAGCCAAAGAGATCACGCAACCAGGTCATCACTTTCAGGGTGTCGCCACTGAAGCCTTCGAGCGCCTCGGTGAAGGCTTCCCACTGCAGCAGTTCTGCGTGAGCACGGGCGGCCTCGATCAACTTTGCCTGCTGCGAGTTAAATGCGGCGGCGCCGGCGACAGCGCGATCCTCGCGTGCCACACCCTTCGTCGCGTCACGCATTGCCATCGCTACCTGAGCAACCATGGTTTCGACGCGATCGGTGAGCAGCGCGCGCTGCGATTCTGGATCGCGAATACCCTCTACCGAGCGGGCACGCTGACCGAAGTCGGCAATGCTCTGCCCCATCTGGCGCAGGCCGAATCGCACCGCACCCTCGCCGATCTGCCCGGCGACAACCTTGGCCATTGCGGCCGCGTCAACGTCCTTAAACTTCGCGGCGTACTCGGTGAGCAGACGCTTACCTACGAGCTGCAACAGAATATTGTTGTCACCCTCGAATGTGACGTAAATGTCGAGGTCTGCCCGCCAACCGGTAACTCGGTTTTTTGCCATGAAGCCAGCACCACCGGTCGCCTCGCGTACTTCTTGCAGGGTATCGAGCGCGGCCCAGGTCGACAGCGGCTTCAACGCTGCCGCCAGAGTCTCAAGATCTTCGCGATTCTCGTCGGTGTCGTTCGTCCCAGAGAACACTTCGTCGAAGGTTTCGAGCAGGCGGTGGCTCGCGAACTGCATCGCGTAGGTCTCGGCAATCAACGGAATGATGCGTCGCTGGTAGTGGCCGTAATCAAGCAGCACGGTGTCGCGCCCGTCTGGACCTGGGAACTGGCGGCGCTCGGTGCTGTAACGCACAGCAATAGCGAGCGCACCCTTCATCGCGTTCACGGCAGCACCGTCGAGCGACACACGCCCCTGCACCAGGGTACCGATCATGGTGAAGAAGCGGCGGCCTGGGCTTTCAATGTCTGAGGTGTAGCTGCCATCTGGCGCGACATTGCCGTAGCGGTTCAGCAGGTTTTCCCGCGGGATACGCACGTTCGTGAAGTGCAGTCGACCATTGTCGATGCCGTTCAGTCCGCCTTTTACGCCGTCGTCTTCGCTGCCAACACCGGGCAGCATTTCGCCCTTCGGCGTGCGAATTGGAACAAAGAATGCGTGCACTCCGTGGTTTACATTTTTGGTGATCAGCTGGGCAAACACCACAGCAGCTTGACCGTGCAGAGCCGCGTTGCCGAGGAACTCTTTCCACGCACCCTTGAACGGGGTGTGAATCACAAATTCTTCGGTCGCCTCGTCGTAGGTTGCTGTTGTGCCTACCGAAGCTACGTCACTGCCGTGGCCGATTTCAGTCATTGCGAAAGCGCCGGGCAACTTCAAAGTCATCACGTCCGGCAGCCACTTCTTATGGTGTTCTGCCGTACCGAGATGCAAAATCGCTGCACCGAAGAGGCCCCACTGCACACCGCTCTTGATCTGCATAGATGGGTCTGCATAAACAAGCTCTTGGAACGCAGCGATGTTGCCGCCGTGGTTATCGCCACCGCCAAGTGACTTCGGGAAGGCACGCTGGATCGCACCTGCCTCAACCAGCAAACCAAGTTGTTCGAGCACACGCTCACGATGCGCGTCCATCGACTGACCCGGGATCGTCTGGAAGCGCGGATCGGATGCGACCGCGCGCCCCTCAAGGCGCTCCTTCTTCCATTTACCGTAGAGCGCGTCAGCTACGACTCTTTGGTCAATTTTTGGGGTGCTGCTCATCGCGATGCCTCCATGCGGTCTGCGAGCGAATACATCTAGTGCTTCAACGCTAGAACCGTTCGTACGCGGTGCCAAGGCATGCTCGGTGTTCCCACAATCAACACGCGGAGCGGGGCGCGGGATTCTTGTAAGGTCTCTCCAAAAACAGACACTGGTTCATGGAGAGGTTCGCCAGGTGAGGTGCGCGCCATCTTCAACGCACCCCACACTTCACGACGCTGGATCGCGCCTAGATTTCGAGACCGTAGATATTGGGCTCTGGCACCAGCAGCACGCCAAATTCCTGCTGCACACGCTGCACCACGAGGCGAGCCAATTGCGCCACCTCATCAGCAGAAGCTGCACCCCGATTGGTAATCGCGAGAGTGTGTTTCGAAGAGATCGCCGCGCCAGATCCCGGCAAACGGTACCCCTTAGTGATGCCTGCGTGCTCGATGAGCCATGCAGCAGAAAGCTTGAACTGCCGCTCCGGCTGAGGCGATGGCAAAGGAATCTCTGCGCCGCGCTGCAAATCTTCAAGCGAAATCGCAACCGGTGCCGGCGACTCTGTCACAATTTCAAAACGTGGCGCCTCTCCCGGCATCGCACGAGCAAATGCCTCAGAAACGATCGGGTTCGTAAAGAACGAACCAGCGCTCCAGCTGTCGTGATCTTTGCTGTTGAGCACCATGCCCTTCGAAGAACGAAGCCCCAGCACGGCGTCACGCAATTCACGCAAGGTCACTCGATCACCGATCTCAACACCGAGCGCACCGGCAAGCTGACCATAGCGAATCGGGGCAGATAGCCCAAGCTGAGCTACCTGGAGCACCAAATCGATCGAGAGCACCACACCTCCGAGACCGCGCTTCATCGCGGAATCGCGGTAGCCAAGACCAAGCTCAGCGGCACTCAGCCGCTGCACCTCCCCGCTTTGCTCATCGAGAAACTCAATTGAATGCAACACGTCACTGAGCTCAGCACCGTAGGCGCCAATGTTCTGCACAGGCGCAGCACCCGCAAGACCAGGAATGCCAGAGAGTGCCTCAATACCGGACCAACCCTGCTCAACGCAGAACGAAACCAACGCGTCCCAGTCCTGGCCAGCCTGCACCCGAAGACGCACCCGGTCACTCTCAGCAAGCGAATCGTCGACCACCCGGTCAACACCCTGACTACGCACGAGCAACACCGCGCCGGGGAAACCCTCATCGCAGACGATGGTGTTTGATCCCCCGCCAAGCAACAACCAAGGCTCGCCAGAACCCCAGAGCTCAAGTGCGTACTGCACCAGCTCGTCTTTATTGTGGGCAATCAGGGTACGCTCGGCCGGACCGCCGACGCGCATTGTCGTCAGTTCGGACAGCAATGCACTCACGCGAACGACACCAGCAACTGACTTTTGCCGAGCACGGTCTTTTCTTCAAAGACCACCTTGAGGTCGATTCGAGCGGTGCGCGATTCAACATCTACCGCACCAACCGTCGCAACCACGGAAACATCTGCACCGTTCGTTCCATCAACCGGAATTGGCCGGGTGAAACGTACCTGGTAATCGGCGACGGTACCCGCACCACCGAGCCACTCGGCAACCGGCGACGAAGCAGCCCCCATCGTCAGCATGCCGTGCGCAATCACACCTGGCAGACCAACCGAAGTCGCAACGTCGTCACGGTAATGAATCGGGTTGAAATCGCCAGAAGCGCCCGCGTAGCGCACGAGAGTATCGCGCGAGAAGTTCATAGCACGATCGACGACAACGTCGCCAACGGCAAGGTTTTCAAAAACTGGGGTACTCATGATGCCCTCACTACAAGTGTCGAAATAGCGGTCACCACGTGGGCGCCCGTCGCGTCACTAATCTCGGTTGCCGAGGTCACCATGCTGTTTCCGCCGAGCTGCTTCACACTCGTCACCGTCATTACGCCGGTGAGCTCATCGCCAGCAACAATTGGCCGCGTGTAGCTAAAACGCTGATCGCCGTGCACCACCATCGAAAAATCGACCGCAGCCTCGTCGTCGCTCAGCAACTGCTGCAGCGTGGCGTCCTGCACCACAATCGCAAAAGTCGGCGGAGCAACCACATCTGCGTATCCGGCCGCACGCGCGGCCTCTGGATCATGATGCAGCGGAGCCTCGCTCAACACCGCACGAGCGAACTCGCGCACCTTCTCGCGACCAACCAGGTATGGGGCAGTTGGCGGATACACCTTGCCCTGAATCTCTACATTCACCACACGACCAGTCTACAGAGCCGCCGAAGCTGTGCCCTTCGGCAACAAACACGAACAAGCCTTGTGGAACATATCCAACGAGATGGGGGGCTACTGGAATATGCTGGAACTCATGTCGCGCATCCGTAAAGTGCTCATCGCCAACCGTGGTGAGATTGCCGTCCGTATTATTCGAGCCGCCGCTGATAGCGGCATCGCCTCGGTCGCCGTCTACGCCGACCAAGACCGCGATGCCATGCACTCGCGTCTCGCCGACGAAGCGTACGCCCTCGGTGGCACCACAAGTGCCGAAACGTACCTCGTCATTGACAAGTTGCTCGCAGTCGCACGCCGCTCAGGCGCAGACGCCGTGCACCCCGGATACGGCTTTCTCGCCGAGAACGCCGAGTTCGCTCGCGCCGTCATCGACGCTGGCCTGATCTGGATCGGGCCAAGCCCAGAAGCGATCGAGCGCCTTGGCGACAAAGTCAGTGCTCGTCACGTCGCCGAAAAGGTTGGCGCACCGCTCGCCGCCGGCACCAGCGACCCAGTCGCAAACGCCGACGAAGTACTCGCTTTTGCCGACGAAGTTGGACTACCAATCGCCATTAAGGCAGCCTTTGGCGGCGGCGGTCGCGGCCTCAAAGTCGCCTACGAGCGTGACGAAGTCGCCGAACTCTTCGAATCAGCGACCCGTGAGGCAGTCGCTGCCTTCGGTCGCGGCGAATGCTTCGTTGAAAAATACCTCGAAAAGCCCCGCCACGTCGAAACCCAATGCCTCGCCGATCAGCACGGCAACGTTGTTGTGGTCTCAACTCGCGACTGCTCACTGCAGCGTCGCCACCAGAAACTCGTCGAAGAAGCACCAGCACCGTTCTTGACCGACACCCAGAACGAAGCACTGTACAGCGCATCGAAGGCGATCCTCAAAGAGGTCGGCTACGTCGGCGCCGGCACCTGCGAGTTCCTGGTTGCACTCGACGGCACCGTTTCGTTCCTTGAAGTGAACACTCGCCTGCAGGTAGAACACCCCGTCAGCGAAGAGGTCACCGGCCTCGACCTCGTTCGCGAACAGTTCCGCATCGCAGAGGGTGGCGTGATCGACTACGCCGACCCAGTAGCGCACGGTCACTCATTCGAGTTCCGCATCAACGGCGAAGACCCCGGCAACGGATTCCTGCCAGCACCAGGCCCAGTCACACTGTTCAAAGCAGCCACCGGCCCAGGCGTTCGCGTAGACACCGGTGTTGGTTCAGGCGACGAAGTCTCTGGCTCATTCGACTCAATGCTCGGCAAGGTCATTGTGACCGGCGCCACCCGCGAAGAAGCACTGCAACGAGCCCGCCGCGCACTCGATGAATTCGAAGTGCAGGGCCTGCCAACAGTGCTTCCGTTCCACCGCAAGATTGTGCGCGATCCAGCGTTCACCGCTGAGAACGGCAAGTTTGGTGTCTACACGCTCTGGATCGAGAGCGAATTTGTGAACGACATCGAGCCGTGGGAGGGCGAAGTTGGCCCGCTCGCCGTTGAGGCCAAACGTCAAACCGTCGCCGTAGAGGTTGATGGCCGTCGCGTTGAGGTCACCATGCCAGCGAACCTGATGCCCCTCGGCGATCAAGACGTTACGCGCGGCCCAGCCCCTCGTCGTTCACACAGCGGATCGGTCGCTGGCGCGGGCGGCAACGCCGTAGCCGCACCAATGCAGGCCACTGTCGTGAAGCTCACCGTTGAAGAAGGCCAGCGTGTCGAAGCCGGTGAGCAGCTGGTCGTGCTTGAAGCGATGAAGATGGAACAGCCGATCCACGCACCACACAGCGGTGTCGTGAGCGGTGTTGACGCACCGCTTGGCAAGACCGTGCCATCAGGCCACGTACTCATGACCGTCGAGCCAGACGCCGAATAGATCGAGTCGTAGGATCCCGACCCGGGAAACTCCGGGTCGGGCAATCCAGCGGGAATGAAACACCCCCTGGAAGCGTTGCACTCGGTATGACCACAGTGCCGCTCTCCCTGCTCGACCTTGCAACTGTCGAATCAGACGGGAGAATCGGCGAAGCGCTTCAGCATTCGGTCGACCTAGCGCAGACGGCAGAAGCAGGCGGCTACACCCGCGTCTGGTACGCCGAACACCACAACATGGCATCGATCGCCTCAAGCGCGACCGCTGTTTTGATTGCGCACATTGCAGCACACACCAAAACCATCAGGCTCGGCGCAGGCGGCATTATGCTGCCAAACCATTCGCCCCTCGTGATCGCCGAGCAGTTCGGCACGCTCGCAGAGCTGCACCCCGGTCGCATTGATCTTGGTCTTGGCCGTGCGCCAGGCAGCGACATGGCCACTTTCCGGGCGCTGCGCCGTGAGCTCGCTGCGAGCGAGGCATTCCCGAGCGACATTCGCGAATTGCAGCAGCTACTTGGCAACGACTTGCCTCGCGCAGCAGTAAACGCCTATCCGGGCCGTGGCACACAGGTTCCGCTGTATGTGCTCGGTTCGAGCATGTTTGGCGCAAGCCTGGCCGCACAATTTGGCCTACCCTACTCGTTCGCTTCGCATTTCGCTCCGCAACTGCTCACGCAAGCCGTCGCGCATTACCGCGCGAACTACCAACCGAGTGCGGCTCACCCCGAACCGTACGTCATCGCCGCAGTGAACGTGGTCGCTGCCGAGACCGACGAGGCAGCCGAAGCGCTCTTTACTCGTGCCGAACTCGACCGAGTGCGCCGATTCCTCTCACGTGGCCGCGAACAAGAACTCACCGCCGACGAGGCAGGCGCACTCTTCGATAGCCCCGGTGGGCAGCAGATTCGTGAAATGCTACGCTTCACTGCGATCGGTGGCCCCGAGCGGGTGCAGACCGAGCTTGCAGCGTTTGCGAAGCATGCCGACGCCGACGAACTGATTACGGTGCACCCGGCACCGACCCCAGAGGAGCGTCTGGCTTCGGTGCGACTCGCCGCACCGAAGCGCTAGCGCGCCGCTATTTGACGGTGACGACCCCGGTCATCTCAGGATGCACTGAGCAGTCGTAGGGGTACTCCCCTGCCTTGGTGAAAACATGCACGTATTCGCCGGTTTTCTGCAGTTCACTCACGAAGCTGCCGTCCTCGGCAACAACGTCGTGCTCCATGACGCCCTTGAACACCCAGCGAACTGCGTCGCCCTCTTTCACCTCAATTGAGGCCGGTTCGAAACGGTTGTCAATCGCTGCAACGGTGACCACTGGATCAACTCCGCTTGCAGACGGCACTACCTCTGGCTTCTTCTTGCCGCAGGCGGCAAGCACAGTTACAAGCGCTGCAGCGACCACTCCACCGAATGCGCGGCGGCCAATCGCGGCGCTCACTGGGCGCTCCGGTGCATCGCGCGAGCCGCATCGGTGATGGCACCGGTCATCGATGGGTAGACCGCGAAGGCCGAGGCAACCTGGTCTACGGTGAGACGATGCTCGACGGCGAGCGCGAGCGGGAAGATGAGTTCGCTGGCGCGGTGGCCAACAATCACTCCGCCGATCACAGTGCCAGAGGCCTGCCAAGCAAATAGCTTCACGAAGCCGTCAGCAAGGCCGATCATCTTGGCTCGCGGGTTCGTGTTCAGCGGAATGGTGTGCGAAACAGCTTTTGCCAGGTCGCTATTGTCGGCGAGGGAACGCTCGTTCCAACCGACGGTCGCAATCTCTGGGTAGGTGAAAACGTTCGCGGCGACGTTTCGCAGATCGATCGGGCGAACAAAATCGCCGAGCGCGTGCATGATCGCGGTGCGGCCCTGCATTGAGGCTACCGATGCGAGCGGGAAGAAATCGGTGCAGTCACCGGCCGCGTAGATTGATGGAACCCGGGTTCGGGCCACTTTGTTCACCCGAATGTGTCCGCTGTCAGTGAGTTCAACCCCGGCTGCGCGGAGGCCGAGACCTGCGGTGTTCGGCACCGAACCTACCGCCATCAGGCAGTGTGATCCTTCGACAGTCCTGCCGTCTTCGAGTTCTACAAGCACACCCTCGTCGGTGCGAGTCACCGAGGTGGCGCGTGATTTCGACATCACGTTCATGCCGAGCTTCGTGAACTCGCGCTCGATCACGGCTGCCGCGTCTGGATCTTCGCCAGGCAGAACCTGTTCGCGGCTCGAAACCAGGGTGACCTCTGACCCGAGGGTTCGGTAAGCGTTTGCGAACTCAGCACCTGTCACCCCGGAGCCAACCACGATCAGGTGTTCTGGGATCGCTTGCAGATCGTAGAGCTGCTTCCAGTTCAGAATGCGTTCGCCGTCAGGCATGGCACTCTCAAGCTCACGTGGGCTAGCGCCGACGGCTACCACGATGGTGTCTGCCTCGACACGATCAAAATCAGTACCGCCACCCTCATGGCCGGTAGAGACCACTACAGCGTTGACGCCATCGAGTCGCCCCTGGCCCTGCACCACGCGCACGCCAGCTTCTTCGAGACTGTGCAGCATGTCGATGGACTGTGCGCCAGCCATCGCGAGCAGTCGTTTATTGACGGCGGCAAGGTTCACAGTTGTCTCTGGACGCACCGGCTTGCCGTCGCCGCCCGGAACAAATGTCTGCACACCCAGACGGCCTGCGTCGCGAACCGCCTGCACACCGCCAGCGGTTGCGATCAGACTCTTCGATGGCACCACATCGGTGAGCACGGTTGCGCCACCTACACCGGCACGTTCGATCAGGGTGACATCGGCACCAAGCTGCGCTCCTGCGAGTGCTGCTTCGTACCCGCCGGGACCCCCGCCGAGTACCACAATTCGATGCTTGCGATCTTGCGTTTTAGCCATGTGATCAGTCTACGGCGTAGGGCAGCGGATCAGCGCCCGAGCCACCACTTTCAACCCCATAAGTGCGAAAAGGACCGCTTTTTGCGGCGCCCAGGCGAAGCGTCTACCGCTAGGGGCATCTAGCACGGCCTAAGATCGTTACTAAATTTCGCTAACTCGGCGGACTGCAACGGATGCAGTCCACGAAAGGATCGTGCAATGACGCTTCTCGGCAATGCTTCCCCGGAGTTCGTAAGCAACACTGCCGCTATTGAGGCGCGCACCGACGTAGAAACCACGATTCAGCCAATTCTGCAGACGCAGGGCAGCACGGGTGAGCTTGAACGCGACCTCGGCATGCCGTCAAGCACTTGGCGTTTGCGCAGCGATGCTTGGGAGTACCTGCGTTTTGGTGTGAAGCGCATCGCGCTTGGCAACGACGATGAGACCGCGCTTACCCGCGACGGCGAGATTGCCCGCAATCTTCGTGCCCTTGAAACCATTGAGATGTACTGGGCCGGATTTGGCCAGCGCTACGTTCGCGGTATTGCCGAGCTGTTGAGCGCTGGCGAGTACCAGATCGCGCTCGAGCGAATCGGCCGGGTGGTGCAGCGGCTGCGCGGATCCACTGTTCCTGAGGACCCACGCGATGAGTTGCTCGAAGAGGGCGAAAGCGCCGAGTTCTACGATGATGCCGATCCGCGGCCTCGCTTTGAGGTGCTCGTAATCGACGAAACCACGGTCAACGATCGCGACTCGATGCGCAGCGAAAACCTGCGCTTGCGCTCCGCGGCAGACCAGTTCATCTACGACTTTGTTGTGGTGCCATCTGCCGATGACGCCATCGCTGCGTTGCTCACGAACCCGAACATTCTCGCCTGCATCATTCGCCCGGGGTTCAGCGGTCGTAGCACTCAGGCTCTCAGCCGTGATCTGCGCGACACGATCGCGCTCGCTTGGGAGTCGGCGAATGTGCCGACCGCGCCGGCTTCGAGTTCGCTTTCTTCGGTACAGCGGGTAGTGCGACTTGCTGATGTTTTGCACAGCATTCGCCCCGAAATCGACCTGTATTTGATGGCTGGCGCAAATATCGAGGATCTTGCTGGCGCACTCTCTCGTCGGTTCCGCCGTGTGTTCCGCCGCGAGGATCAGCTTGAACTGCACCTTTCGCTGCTGCGACGCGTTTCACACCTGTATGACACTCCGTTCTTCGCGGCGATCCAGGATCACGCTCGCCGCCCCGTCGGAGTGTTCCACGCGTTGCCGGTTGCCCGTGGCGGATCGGTTGTGAACTCGAAGTGGATCAACGATCTTGCCGATTTCTACGGCCTCAATCTGCTGCTGGCTGAAACCAGCGCAACTTCTGGCGGACTGGATTCACTGCTCGCACCGGTGCACACGTTGAAGAAAGCGCAAGAGCTCGCGGCTCGTGCTTTCGGCGCGAAGCAGACCTTCTTTGTGACCAACGGCACCTCAACCGCGAACAAGGTTGTGCACCAGGCGATGGTGCAGCCGGGCGAGGTTGTGCTGGTGGATCGCAACTGCCACAAGTCGCACCACCACGCCATCATGCTCACCGGTGCACGGCCCGCGTACCTCGAGGCATACCCGCTCAACGACTACGCTTTCTATGGCGCGGTGCCGCTGTCGAGCATCAAACAAATGCTGCTCGATTACCGCGCTGCTGGCCGCCTTGATGAGGTGCGCATGGTGACTCTCACCAACTGCACCTTCGACGGCATTGTGTATGACACTGAGCGAGTGATGGCGGAGTGCCTCGCGATCAAGCCTGACCTCGTGTTCCTGTGGGACGAGGCGTGGTTCGCTTTTGCCGCTTTCCACCCGGTTACCCGTCGCCGCACCGCGATGGCCTCGGCGAAGCATCTCTCTGAAAGGTTGAAGACTTCAGCTCACGCAGCGGCCTACGCCGAGCAGCAGAAGCGACTCTTCAACGAAGATGGCACGCCCGCCCCTGATGAGGTCTGGTTGAGCGAACGTTTGATCCCATCACCAGAGGCGAAGCTTCGTGTGTACGCCTCGCAATCGACCCACAAGACACTCACTTCGCTGCGCCAGGGTTCGATGATTCACGTTTGGGATCAGGAGTGGGTGCGTGATGCCCGCGAGTCCTTCGCCGAGGCGTACATGACGCATACCTCGACTTCGCCGAACTACCAGATTCTGACTTCGCTTGATCTTGGCCGTCGACAGGTTGAGCTTGAGGGTTACGACTTGGTGCAGCGTCAGCTTGACCTGGCAACGAGCCTTTCTCAGGCGATCGCAAGGCACTCTCTGCTGCGTAAGTTCTTCCGGGTTCTCACCGCACACGATCTGATTCCAGAGGAGTTGCGCGGCGAGGGTTCGGCGATGCCGTTGCGCCGCGGGCTTGCCGATATGTGGCGTGCGTGGGAACATGACGAGTTTGTTGTCGACCCAAGCAGAATCACCGTTGAAATCACTCGTACCGGCGTCGACGGGGATACCTTTAAGCACGATTACCTGATGGATCGCTTTGGTATTCAGGTCAATAAGACAAGCCGCAACACGGTGCTCTTTATGACCAATATCGGCACCTCGCGAAGCGGCGTTGCCTACCTGATCGAGGTGCTTGTGAAGCTTGCTGAGCGCTTCGAGGAGCGTCAGGAGCAGCGGGATATGACGCAGCCAATCACTCTGCCGGGTGAGGTTCCGATGCCGCCGCTGCCAGATTTCAGTTCGTTCTCTGAGGATTTTGCGACCGATGCTTCGCTGCCCGACGGAGACATGCGAACAGCTTTCTTTAACGGCCAGCGCCGCACTGCGGTTGAGTACGTCTTGCCCGCTCAGATGCGCGAGCGTATTGCCAATGGTGAGACTCTTGTGAGCGCGGGATTTGTGACACCTTACCCACCGGGGTTCCCTGTGCTTGTGCCAGGTCAGGTCATCACAAAAGAAGTTGTCGATTTTATGTCGGTACTCGACACTCGCGAGATTCACGGCTTTGATGCGGAGCGTGGATACCGCGTATTGCTCTAGAGCTTGTACAGATCAGTAGGCGTTCGAATGGCAACATTTGAACGCCTACTGTCGTTTTACCGGGCGCAAGACTCCGCGTCCGGCCGATACGCCCATGCGGGCAAGGCCGGGCCAGAATCGCTCCGCTGATGATTCGCTGCGAGTTTCACCAGATGTTAGTTAGGTAAGCCTAAGCTAGAGACGTGAACGAAAACTCCTCGCACTCTGACGACACCGGCTTCGAGGCGCACGGCTTTACCGCCCCCGCAACAGGCGACGAACTCATGCACGACCACGGCCAGCTCGACTGCATCCTCGCCGCAGGCGACATTGGCGATCTGCCAGGACTGCGAGCCTGGTGCGAAAACCTGCCGATCGACAGCTACGGTCAAGTATTCATCGAGGTGTTCTCACCAATCCAAATTGAACCAATTCACACACCCCCTGGAGTGAACGTCACCTGGATCTGCCGCGAACGCTTGCGCGAAAGCACCAGGCCCGGCATCGGCATACCTCGTTGCGAAGCACTCGCCACCGCAGTTGACGCCTGGCTTGACGAGTGGTTTCGAGTCGACTCCTGCCTCACCCGCCACTTCACAATGTGGATGGGGGCCCGCGGCAGCAGCATTATGCACAGCTATTGGCTGCGCATCGAGCGGGAGGTCGCCGCAGCGCAACGATCCTCCCACTCAAACAGCTAAGCCCCGCCGAGATACGCCTCGCGCACACTCTCAGAAGCCAGCAACTCATCACCGGTTCCAGAGAGCACCACTGCACCATCAGCAATAACGTAGCCGTAGGCCGAAAGCGAAAGAGCCTGCTGCATGTTCTGCTCGGCGAGCAGCACCGTCATCCCCTCAGCAGTCACACGGCGAATGGTCGCAAACACCTCCTCGACAACAATCGGCGCAAGGCCCAGCGAAGGCTCGTCAAGGATCAGCAGCTCAGGCTTAGACACCAACGCACGACCCAGCGCCACCATCTGCTGCTCCCCACCAGACATGGTTCCAGCAATCTGCTTACGCCGCTTTCCCAACACCGGGAACATATCAAACACGAAATCGATGTCTCCGCCAGAACGAGCCTTGGCAGCCTTATCGTGCAAACCCAATTTCAGATTGTCGAGCACCGTCATCTCTTTAAACAGACGGCGTCCCTCTGGCACGAGTGCAATGCCCAGGCGCGGCCGCTCAGTAGCGCTCGCCGCAGTGATGTCATCACCCAGAAACGAAATCGATCCGCTGGTAACCGGCTGCATGCCAAGCAACGCCTTCACAAGCGTTGACTTCCCTGCACCGTTTGAACCAATCAGCGACACAGTCTGGCCTCGTTCAACGTGCAGAGACACACCGCGAAGCGCAGAAGCCTCACCGTAATGCACCACCAAATCTTGCACCTTAAGCATGAGCAGCCCCTCCCAGATATGCGTCAATCACACGCTGATCACTCAGCACCTCGGCGGGTGCACCCTGCGCCAGATTCCCGCCCTGATTCAGCACATACATGTAGTCAGCAAGCGAAGAAACGGCCTTCACATTGTGCTCAATATAAACAACCGAAACACCGGCCTCACGAAGTGAAGCGATCAGCGCCATGCCCTCGGCAGCCTCGGAGGGATTCAACCCGCCAAGCACCTCGTCAAGCAAAATGAGCTTCGGATCCAGCGCCAAAGCTCGCGCAATTTCAAGAAACTTTCGCTCGTGCAGCGTGAGCGAAGCCACACTCGAATCGGCGTGCGAACCGAGACCAACCTGGTCAAGCACCTCACGCGCTCGAAGCACAGCCGAAGCCTTTGGCATTGCGTCACGACCAAACATCGCCGAAACAGCCACATTTTCGACCACGTTAAACGAGGGCAACGGCCTCGGCACCTGAAAAGTACGGGCAATACCCGCGTGAGCTCTGCGATGCGGCTTCTGCTTCGTAATGTTGTTGCCTGCGAAGTGAATTTCACCAGCCGTAAGCTGCAATGATCCGGCGATACAGCTCAACAGAGTTGTCTTGCCAGAGCCATTCGGCCCGACAAGCCCAACGATCTGACCAGAACGAACCTCAAAGTCAACGTTCTGCAGCGCCACAATGCCGCCAAAACGCTTCGTGATTCCGCGACACTCAAGAATCGTACTCACGCTGCGACTCCTTCCTTGCGACGGGTTCGTTCTCGTAACCGCACAAAGAACCCCGAAATACCGTGCGGCATCACGATGATCACGATGATCAGCGCAAGACCAACCACAATCTGCGCCATATCTGCTGATCCGAGGCCAAGCAGCGTCTCACGCAGCACTACGACGACGACCGCGCCAATAACCGCGCCCCACCAGCGACCGATACCGCCGAGAATCACCATCATCAGCACAAAAAGCGGAATGTTGAGCGCGAACACAGAACCAACCTCGATGTACCCAAGGAACACCGCCTGCGGAGCGCCGATGAGTCCAGCGAGCGCGCCGCTCGCGGCAAAGGCGAGGACTTTTTGCCGGTAAGTTGCGACACCAAGAGATTCGGCAACATGCTCATCGTCGCGGATCGCCTGAAGCGCGGCACCCCAGCGAGTTTTCCAGGCGAGGATCGCCACAATCGCAGTGAACCCGGCGATCAATGTGGCAACGAGATACAGGTTCACGGTGCTCGCACCGATCCAACTGCCCGCAACCAATTCACGCACGAAGACACCCGTGCCGCCATCGAGCCACTCAGTATTCGAAACGACGGTCATTGTAATAAACGCGAGCGCAAGGGTGATGAGCCCGAAAAGGTCTCCGGCAAACCTTGGCGATGAGAACACCGCCAAGCCAACCACAAGAGCAAGCGCCCCAGCCGCCAGACCAGCTGCGAGCAGCGCCACACCAAACGGCATTCCGTTGATCTTCAACACTGCCGCGGCGATATAGGTACCAATGCCAAAAAAGACGCCGTGGCCAAAACTTGCGTAGCCCGAGTTCCCAGAGAACAGCGACCAGCTCATGGCAAGCACGATCCAGGTCATCAGCTGGAAAGCGAACGCAGCAACGTAACTATTTGGGAAAACAAGAGCAAGCAACAGCAACACAACTGTGGCAACACCTGTGCCGATCAATTGGCGTTTGGTCGAACGATCAAGCAGTTTTCGCATTGCGATCCCCCTTCTTGAGACGCTCGCGGATCACGCGCACAAGTGGCTGCAACGCGAGGAAAATAAACAACAAGCCAAACGACACTGCCGGCGCCCACTTCGGCGGGAACCAGAGCGACCACGCGTTTTGCGCCATCATCAACACGACCGCAGCGATCAGTGCACCAACAGGTCGGCCAAGCCCGCCAAGCAGGGCTGCCACGACAACAATGCCGATCCAACTCATTGCAAGATGCGGCGAGAGCGGAGTTCGCATTGCCATAGCCATACCGGCCACCGCCGCCGTTGCTGCGGCAAGCCCCGAGACAACCAGGGTCACCGGCAAGATCTTCACACCAAAGACCTGAGCAACCTGGGCGTCTTGACGCATCGCCTGAAGTGCGCGGCCCCAGCGGGTGTACTTCAGCATCCACCATGCAGCCAACACGAGAGTGAGCGAAAGCAGAAGCGCGATCAAGTCGACCGGCGACACAGCAAGGGAGCTTTCGCCACCAACAGGAATGCGGATGGGCTTTGTGAAATCATCTGTCAGCCACTTGCGCATGCTGAGTAGATCGGGAGTCCAGATTACCGAGATTGCGCTCTCTGCAACCAAGAAAAGTGCGAACGTTAACAGCAGCGAGGTAAAGGGTGAGGCCTTAATCACATAGAACAGCCACTGTGTGAGCACGCCGATAACGAACATCGCAGGCACAGTAATGAGCAACGTCAAAAACGGGTTCATAAGCAGCCCAGTGACGAGCGAATAGGTGAGGTAGCCACTCAACAGGGTGAGTGAGAGATGAAAAAAGTCGGGCACTCCGAGGTGCCCCCATTTCATGGTGAGACCCAGAGCGACAAGGCCAAATAGGCTGCCGAGCAGCGCTCCGTTCAAGAGCGTCTGCACCAGGGCAAGAGACGCACCAGACATTAATTCTCCAATTCCAAGCGGGAGGCGAGGGTGGCGGTGCGCGATGCCCGCCGCCACCCTCACACGTTCGCGACTAGTTCACGCGGATTTCGGCACCTGCGACATCAGCTGGCCAAACCAGCGTGCGCTTGCCGTCTTGAATCTGAGCAACGCGGTTCACGTCAGAACCGTATCCGTTGAAGCCATCAAAGTTGATGGTGCCACCGAGGGTGTCAACGCTATTCGCGTTGAGCCACTCAATGATCTTGGCGTTGTCGGGGCCAACCTCGTTCACAGCGGTGAGCAGAATCTGCCACATGCCGAAGCCCGCTGCTGCCTGCGTTTCAATGACTGGTAGAAGATCGCGTTCCTTCGCCAGCTTCTGGTAGCTCGCAGTGAAGTACTTTGCGATATCGGTCTCATTCAACGGAGCATTATCTTCGTACACTGACGACACTAAGATGCCCTCACTTGATGCACCGAGCGAGGCCACGGCAGCTGGTCCTGAGAGCGAAGCGAACAGGTTCTTCGGTTCGTACCCGAGCGAGTCGAAAGCAAGCTGGAAGTTAGAAACGTCAAGACCGATTGCGCCGAGCCAGACGAGGTCGGCATCGGCAGCCACCATGCGGGTAGCAATCGAGCTGAAATCTGTCGTGCCCATCTCGTATTCGATGTCGTCAACAACTTCAATACCGGCTGCCGCAAACGCCTTCTTCTGCGCTGAAGCGAAGCTCAGTGCCGTTGGGAACTTCTGGGTCGCCATGAAGACGGTCTTAGGTGCATTGCCCGAAGACTCTAGAGCTTCAATGAGCAGCTCTGAAGTTGGCAGCCACATATCGGTTGAGGCGCCACCACCAATCTGCCATGACGGGAAGTGGTTGTCACCGATGAGCGATTCTGGTGCACCGTTGGTTGCGGTTGGGTACGCGTATCCAGCTGCGCTTACCGGACCGGCACCGGCGAGCACGTTTGCGCCTGCGTAAGGGCCGACGACCAGGTCGACACCCTCTGAGAGCAGACGTTCGTAGTTGCTGGTTACCTGCGCCGGTGTCGACTGGTCATCAAGCACCTTGTATTCGATCGGGCGGCCGTCGATACCGCCGCACGCGTTCACCCAATCGACAACAATCTCGCCAACCGCTTCGTGGACGACACCGGTGCCGCCGAGCGGCCCGGTGAGCGACATTGAGCCACCAACAACGATGGGGTCACCGCTCAGTTCGCCGCCCTCGTTGCACTCCATGTTGGAAACCGGCGCAACCAGCTTCGCATTTTCGGCGCTTGTCTCTTCGTTTGCGCCCGCGTTTGGATCTGAAACTCCGCCGCACGCACTCAGCGTGAGTGCCGTGACAGCGGCGAGGGCGACGATCCCTGATGCCTTAAAAGTGGAATTCTTCATTGAATTTTCTCCTGACTGAAATGAACAAAAAGAGCAGTGCCTCAAGGTTCAGGAATCAGCTGTTGCCAGCCGCTTCGTCCTTGAAACGGTTGATGCAGAGCGCTCTGCCGAGCGCGGTCTTAGTCGTGCAGAATCGCGACGACCCGAGTCCAGCCGGCCGAGGCCGCCTCGATCTTCACTGGGAAACACACAATGTCGAATCCACTCGCGGGCAGGCTTTCAAGATTGTGCAGCTTTTCGATGTGGCAGTAGCCGATCTCGCGGCCAGCGCGGTGCCCTTCCCAGATGATTGAGGCGTCGTGATCGCGCTCGTATCGCTCCGCGGTGTAGGTGAAGGGGGCGTCCCAGCTCCACGCGTCGGTACCAGTGACTCGCACTCCTTGTCGAAGCAAGTGCAGTGTGGCTTCGCGACCCATCCCGACACCGCGTGCCAGGTAGTCGTCTTCGCCGTAGCGCACTCCGGCTGCGGTATTTACCACGACGATGTCTAGTGGTTCCAGCTTGTGACCGATTCGCTCAAGCTCGCGGTCTACGTCTTCCGGTGTGATCACGTATCCGTCTGGCAGGTTGCGAAAGTCAAGCTTCACTCCGCGCTGGTAGCACCATTCGAGGGGGACCTCGTCGATGGTGAGCGCGCGTTCTCCACCGTCCATCGTTGAGGCGAAGTGGTAAGGCGCATCGAGGTGTGTGCCTGCGTGGGTAGTGAGGTTTACTCGCTCAATTGCCCAGCCCTCTTGGTCGGGCAAATCTTCCTTGGTGGCACCCGGGAAAAACTGCAGCATGTCGTCGCGAGTTTGGGTGTGATCGAAGTACTCGATCGCTGGGGTGTGCCCCGGAGGATCGGACTTGATTCCGTTCTTCAGCGGAACAGAGAGGTCCACAATACGGCGCATGAACTGAACTCCTTTGGTCAGACTGTACGCTTGTACAGGCTTTGGACTAGATACTACGATGGTCACAATTCCGTGTCAAGAATTCGGAGAACACATGACCAGCACCACAATTTCTCGCAGGGAACGCATCTTGCGGACCGCCGAAAAGATGTTCGCGGATCATGGCTTTGAAGCGGTGGGCATGCGAGAAATTGCCTCGGCAGCCGAGGTCTCGGTTGCACTACTCACCTATCACTTTGAGACAAAAGAGAACCTGTACCAGTCGATCTTCGCTGAGCGACAATCGGTTCTTGAGGCTCGAATCGAACAGCTTCGGGCGATCCCAGAACACGCACCAAATCGACTCGAACTCATCATTGATGCGTTCGTAGACGAGCAGATGCGCATTCGCGCCACACCCGACGGGCTCGCTTTTGCCCGACTGCTAGCGCGCGAAGCAACAGATCTATCGGCCGAGACCAGAACCATTCTGAGCGGCCAATACGACCCGTTCGCACGAGAATTCATCGCCGAGCTCAGCAAAGAACGGCCCGACCTTGACCCCGAAGTGATCCCCTGGCACTACCTTTTCGCGGTTGGCGCGATCAGCATGAGCGCTCTCGACAAGCGAGTTTCGCGACTTGGCGGCGACCCCGACATTCCGGTCGCAGAAAAGTCGGCAATCTTGAAGAGCTTCTTGCTTGCCGCCTTTCGCAAGGATCCGTCGAACTGATGTGTGGTGCGCTGCCGACTCGAGAAGCGCACCACACAATCCAACTATCGCGAAAGCTGAAGGAGCTGTCGGGTCTGATCGACCGTAGCGAGTTCGCGATCCAGGTCGCGAACTAGGTTTACAGCGCGTGCAACCAGCGGATCGTTGCCCGGCGCTGGGCGCCCTCGTCCGAGGTAGAGCGCATCTTCCATGCCCGCGCGAGCGTTTCCGCCGAGCGCAAGACCAATAGCAGTCAGCTCAAGATTTGGCCGGCCAATCGCAATCACCTGCCACACGCAGCCCTCTGGCAAACGGTTGACCATGGTGATCAAGTTTTCTGGGGTTGCCGCCATGCCGCCCTGCACACCCATCACAATGCTGAACTGCAGCGGCTCAGGCAGAATTCCCTCATCACGCATGCGCAGGCACTCTTCGAGGTGCCCGGTGTCGTAAATCTCAAGCTCTGGCTTTACACCGAGCTCGACCATTCGGCGAGCAAGCTCTCGCACCTTGTTTGGTGGGTTGAGGAACTCACCGGGTCCGAATGTCATCGAGCAGGGGTTGAGGGTCGCCATTGCCGGCTTCAGCTCCACAAGGGCCGCGCGATCCTCGAAACTCACCCCGATTCCAACACCGGTCGAAAGCTGAATCAGGATCGGGCATTGATCTTCGATGCGCGCAACGACATCGCGCGCAATGTTCAGGTCTGCGGTGGGGCGCTGCTGTTCGTCGCGCAGATGAATGTGCGCGACGCTCGCGCCAAGATCATACGCGCTCTTCACCGCTGCGGCGATTTCGGCGGGAGTGGTTGGCAGGTTTGGGTTGTCTGCTTTGGTAGCCACAGGCCCCGTGGGGGCAACCGTCACGACGACACTCATAGTTCCTTCTTTCACTAACGACTCTGTTCGTGAAAGCTGTACGATCGTACAGTCTTTCTGTTTTTAGCCTAAGCTCAGCCAACCGGATTGTCAACGCGACAGCCATCCTGGCCACGGCTACCCACTGTTTACTGCACACGACCACCGCGCTCAGCTAGCGCACTGCCCGCTCCCAGCGAGTTCATGGTCTCGTTGCCCATGCTTAAAACGTCAACAAATTTTTCTGGGAGCTCACATGCGAAAGAGCGCAAAGACGCTCATCATCACCGCGGTCTGCGTCACCGCGGTCGGCGCGTTGGCTGCTATTGCAGCCCCGGTTATCTACCGCGACTTCATCGCTGCACCGGCAGCCGATGCGCCACGACTCAGCGCCGATGACTCCGCACTGCAGCCGGCAGCCGGCGAACCGCTAGATCCTGCAGATTTCACAGGCGAGTGGACGATTGGCGCAGGATCCTTCGCAGGATACCGAGTCGACGAAGTGCTCAATGGCACAGCCGTCACCGTGACCGGCCGCACCGAAGCCATCACCGGCACACTTGCTATCGACGCACTCAGCCTCCACGAGGCAAACTTTTCAGTCGATGTCTCCTCAATCGAAACCGACAACTCGCAACGAGACAACTACTTCAGAACCCAGGTTGCGCACACAGATGCCCACCCGAGCGCGACATTCGTGCTCAGCTCACCCGTAACAGTGCCAGCGATGCCCCTCTCAGGCGAAGTCATCAACCAAGAATTCACCGGCAATCTCACGATTAACGGGGTCACCAAAGAGGTGAAATTTAGTGCACAACTTCGAGCCAACGCGCCCTACGCCGACCAGCCAGCAAGCGCCGAAGTCTCAGGTCAGATACCAATCGTGTTTTCAGATTTTGGCATGACCGCTCCCGAGCTCGGCTTCGTATCGGTCGAACAGACAGGAATCATCGAATTCAGCTTGAGCGCACAGCCGAGCCAGTAAGACCTAAACACGACTCCACACCCAAAAGCGTCTCGAAACTCAGAAACGGCTTAGCTCTCCGAAGCGAGATCTCGAGCTTCCTGCGGCAGCTTGCGCACCCGAGCACGACGTCTCGGCCGATCAGGAATCATGGAGCGCATCTCTTCAAGCTTGCCAAAGCAGAGCAGACGATCCTCAGGTTCAAGCACCACGTGCTTTCTCGGGTTAGGAATCACCTGCACGCCACGGTGCAGAGTGAGCACGGTAATGTCGCGATCCCAGAGACCCAAGTCACCAAGCTTTTTGCCAACATGCTCGGCTCCCGCGTGCATGAATAGCTCGGCGACACCGTAACCGGTGGAAACACTCAAACGCTGCCGCACATCAATCTCGGGGAACGCCACCTGGTTCGCGATATAGTCGATGATCGCACCGGCAACGTCAAGGCCCGTCGCCTGCTCAATGCCCTGCAACCCTGGCGAAGAATTAACCTCCATCACCAGCGGACCTTCGTCACCCTCAAGCATGTCAACACCGGCAACGCGAAGACCCATGATCTGCGCCGCGCGCACCGCGGTCTGCTCGTATGCCGCATCAAGTTGGACCGCTTCGACGCTGCCGCCGCGATGAACGTTTGAACGGAACTCGTCGCCGCTTGCTTGGCGGCGCATAGCAGCAACCACACGATCCCCCACCACAAGCGCACGAATATCTTTGCCCCGGCTCTCAGACACAAAACGCTGGATCAGCACGTTCTGTCTCGTTGAGTGCAGCGTCTCAATAATGGCCTCGGCGACCTTCACCTCTGGTGCCAGGATCACGCCGATACCCTGAGTGCCCTCAAGCAACTTGATAACCACGGGCGCCCCGCCAACGCTTTCAATAGCTGGCCGAACATCGGCACGGTTTCGCACGAATGCGGTTGCCGGCATATCAATGTTGTGACGCGACAAAATCTGAATCGCACGCAGCTTGTCGCGAGCATTTGAAATGCCATTTGCCGTATTCGGCGTGTACACATCCATCTGCTCAAACTGACGCACCACAGCGGTACCAAAATAGGTGATCGAATTACCGATACGCGGCAGAATCGCATCGTAATCGCTCAGCTGTTTGCCACGGAAACGCAGGTCAGGCTCGTCGCCAGCAAGGTCAATTGCGAAGCGCAAGGTATTCAAAACAAGCGCCTTATGACCGCGCTGCTCTGCCGCAGCTTTGAGTCGCTGCGTCGAATACGCCTGAGGGGCGCGTGAAAGAATCGCCAATTTCACGAGGATACCTGCCAAGATAGAAGCGTGACCGAACCACACCATTCAAGCACCTTCACGGGCTGGCGTGAATGGGTCAGCCTACCCGAAATCGGCGTGTCGTGGCTAAAAGCCAAAATTGACACCGGTGCGCAGACCTCAGCACTCCACACCACGAAGCTCGAAGAGTTCTCTCGCGACGGCGAAGACTGGGTCAGGTTCACCGTGCATCCCTGGCAGGACAGCGAACTTGACGAGGTTATTGTCGAGCGACCGGTGCACGACCGACGCACGATCCGAAGCTCTTCTGGGCACTCGCAGGATCGCCTGGTCGTCATTATGAATATCGGTCTGTGTGGGCGAGTCATTCCCGCTGAGGTGACACTGACCAGCCGAGACGAAATGGTCTTTCGCATGCTGATCGGCCGCCAAGCACTGCGGCAAGGGTACGTTGTCGATTCAGCAGCCTCATATCTGGGCGGAAAGCCCGGCAGCGCCGTGCGCAAGCGCAACCGAGGCCGAATCTAAGCAGGCACGCTCGGCAACTCGCCGCAATGGACCGCTAGCCCGAAACCGGGCAGAAGTGGCAGCAAAAAGGTACGCTGAATGCATGTCGGTTTCTGATCTTTCCGCAAGCACCCAGAACTATCTCAAGGCCGTATGGACCCTCGGTGAGTGGTCAGATGTTCCCGTGACCCCCTCACTTATCGCTGAGCGCACCGAGCTGAAGCTTTCTTCGGTTTCTGACGCCGTGCGAAAACTGACCGCGCAGGGCCTACTCAACCACTCCCCGTACGGCGCGGTTGAACTCACAGACACCGGCCGCGCATACGCCGTGGATATGGTTCGCCGGCACCGACTGATTGAAACCTTTCTGGTGCGGATGCTCGGCTACGGCTGGGATCAAGTGCACGACGAAGCTGAGCACCTTGAGCATGCGGTGAGCGATTTTATGATCGCGCGTATTGATGACCTCCTGGGCCATCCAACGCGAGACCCGCACGGCGATCCGATCCCTCTCGCAGACGGAACCATTGTGTCGCCAGACGCCGTTCAACTCACCCAGGTAATTCCTGGAACCCGAGTAACGGTTGAGCGAATCAGCGACGACGAGCCTGCACTGCTGCAGTTTTTCGAAGACCGTGGCATCGTGCTTGGCGCGCGCCTGCTGGTTCGCGAGGGCGCACCGTTCTCAGAAGCCATCGATGTCTTGCTTGAGGGCGAGGATCAGCCCATCGCCCTCGGCAAGATCGCCGCTGAGGCGCTCTACGTCTCGCGCGACTAGCTCTGAGTTTCCGCTGTCTCCTCGGCAGCTTCAACGACCACAGCCGCCCCCGCTACCTCGGCGTTTTCGGCCTCGTTCGTTGCGCCAACCTCAACAGCGACTTCGCTCGCGCGCTCGCCACTTGACAGCAGCGGGCGACGCAGCAGCTCGGTAAGCATCAGCACAATCAGCACGCAGACGAAGGTGCCGATAATTCCGCCGAGCCTGATCGGCCGGTTGGTGAAGAGCACCAGCACCCCGATCACAACGGTGAGCAGCACAATGGCTGAGTGCCAGCGCTCAATAAAGCGACCGAATGCGCCCGGGTTCAGACCGTGAGAGTCGGCAGCCTTACGGATCGCACGGAACGCAGTATCGAATGCCGATCGGGTGGCCCGCGCAAACTTTGATGATCCAGCGAACCAGGCACCGAATGCGATCATGAGAGTGAGCGTTACCAGAGCAAGCAGAGAAGCCGCGATCAGACCGGTGAGCTGGGCGAAGATCACCTCAGCCGTAGCCTCGGGCATAATCGACGGGCTCACCGCACTCATGAAGAACAGCTTGCCGACGCCCATACCGCCCGAGAGCAGCAGCAGCGATGCTGCGATACCGAGGGCGCCCCACGCGAGCGCGCGAAGCCGGTTGCGGGCAACGATCACGCCGGCAACGAGCATCCCGAGCACGACCCAAGGCAGCCAATAGCCGACGCCTACGGCCAGTTGATAAATCGTACGCATCAGCGTCAACGAGTCCGATTCGAGCAGCGGCACGCTCTCATCGATCACCGGAATCACCTCGGCGAAGCTAAAGCCCTGCTCAATCAGCGCCGCTTTCACCTCTGCGGTGACAACTTTGAGGTCAATCGAGAGCGTGCCGTCTTGCAGCTTGATTTCTGAGTTCGGATCCCCCTGAATTACTGCGATTGCTCGGCTGTGAGTTTCACGCAGCGTCATCTCCCAGATGCTCGCGAACTGTGGTGACTCAACGAGTTTCTGCACTCCCGTATCGATCAGGGATCGCACACCGTTTGCAGCAGCGCCCTCGACGAGTGGCAAAACGGTTTGGGTTTGCGGTGGCAGATCGAGCGAAGAGATGCCCGTGAATAGGTCACCAACAATGCCGTCGATATCTACGTTGTCCTTGATGCCGGTTGAAACTTCACCGGCAATGAAGGTCTGCACATTGGGGTCTTGCGCGAGTGGCGCGAAGGTTTCAACAAAACGGGTGGTGTCAACCAATTCGGCGCGTGCCCAGCTGCTGATCACTGCAATCGGGGCGATCAGAGCGCTCACGAAGATCAGGATGAAAGCCGTAATCGCGCGGCCCCGATGTTTTGCTGGTTTCTTTGCCGCAGCAGCATCCCCGCCCTGCTGCAATTCAAGATTTTCTGCCTCAAGCTCTGCGACCTTGGCGCGTAGCGCTTCAATCTCGCGGGTCTCAGCCATCGAACTCCCCCAGTGTTATGCGACTCAAATGCCACGCGGGAGGCGATGACACATGTTTAGATTATCTGGTCAGAGCCAGTTTTGGCTCGCATAAAAGCAAGAAAGACCGGCCGGGCTAAAGCCCGACCGGTCTTTCTTAGTCTTTGTCTTTAGAGCGCGCGAATGGTTGCCGCCTGAGGACCCTTTGGACCCTCTTCGATCTCGAACTCGACCTTCTGGTTCTCTTCGAGGTTGCGGTGGCCAAAGCCCACGATGGCGCTGTAGTGAGCGAAAACGTCACGCGAACCGTCATCGGGAGCAATGAAGCCAAAGCCCTTGCCAGAATCGAACCATTTGACAGTGCCGGTGGCCATATTGTCTTCCTTAATAGTGTCGAGGATCGTACGAACAATCCCATATGTACCCATCGACGACGCCGGTGGGTGGTCTAAGCGGAGAGCGCTGAGGCGCTGATCCAGAAGCGGAGCCGTTATCGGCTTGGGTGTCGCGCATATCCTCAAAAAGCGCGAGGGTGAAACGTATTACAAACAGCACATATTTTCAGGTGCGTACCTACTACCCTACACGGCACCGCCAAATGCGCCTAGGAATTTCCCTGCCACCCGAGTCTTAACCGCAAGCTGTTGCTACTTCACTAGCTCCTCAGCTTTCTTGACGGTGGATCGCAAGGTCGTTTCGACCTTGCGCAATCTCCGCGCGCAATACCTGAGCGATATAGTCACCGCCTCTAGCCGGGCAATAGTAGTCGGGCGTTTCGTCGCCGAGGCTCAGCAGCCGATCACTGAACCGCGAAAGCTCCTCGGCGACCCGGTCTTCATCGAGGTCGTCGGCCCGACCGATCGCGTGCAGCGGGTACACCTCCATGCCGGTGTAAAAGAGTGTGCCGTGCGTAAAGCTGAACAGCAGCGAATCCAGATCACCGGATCGTCCACGCGGGCCGACACCCGCTTCTGTCTCACCAAACGAGACAACAATAAGTGCGCGTTTGCCAAGCAAAAGTCCGTCACCATATTTTCGGGTGTAGCCGGTCGCTGGATCAATGACATCAAATCCAAAGCCGGCACTAAACACCCGGTCGATCCAGCCTTTCAGCATGGCCGGGACTGAATACCACCAGAGGGGAAACTGAAACACGATCAACTCGGCCTCGCGCAATTTACGCTGCTCATCGCGCACGTCTGCCGGCAGTGAGTGTGAGGCGGTCGCCTGTGACCATCGCTGCAGAAATGTGCCGTCCTCAGTTACGTGCTGGCCAAGGTCTGGCTCGGCAAGCACCGGCTGGAACCCCATACCGTAGAGGTCACTTACTTCAACCTCGTAGTTCCGTTCAAGCGCCGCAAGCCCGGCCTCAAAAGCTGTCGATTAAATGATTCAGCCTCTGGGTGCACATAGATATAGAGCGCCTTTGCCCGACCATTTGCCATATCGCCTACCTTCTTACAAAGAAACAAAACAGAGCTATTGCAAAAAGTAAAGCAAAAACGGCAACGCTGCTGGATCTTGTGTCACACCCTGTAATCGTGGTTTCTTCGGCTGCCCCCGAAGAAACCACGGCACCACGCAGCCAAAACACGTCTGCGCGGTGCCGTGCTGCGGTGGCGGCTAAGCCGCCACCGCGATCCCCCGCCGCTTTCTGGCAGCAAGACGCTTGCCAATCAAGCCGTGACGGGGGCTTCCCAAATACACCAGCGCGAAAACGGTTCCTTGGGTGAGTACCACCATGCCGCCCGAAGCGGTATCGAGGTAGTAACTCAGATACAGTCCGACCACCGCGCAGGCGGCCGAAAGAAGTGGAGCGATTACAAGCATGCGCCCAAATCGATCCGTAAGCAGATAGGCGGTAGCGCCAGGAATAATCAGCATTGCAACAACCAGCACGACGCCAACCGCCTGCAACGCAACCACCGAGGTGAGCGCAAGCAGGGCAAGCAGCACCGCGCCAAGCATGCGCGGGTTCAGTCCGATTGCGTGCGCGTGAGTCGGATCGAAAGCGAAGAGAGTGAAATCACGACGCTTCGCAACAAGTACTACGAAGGTGAGCGCACCAAGCACCACAATCTGCACGAGGTCCGCCTGCGAAACACCGAGCAGATTGCCAAAGATGATGTGATTCAGGTCGGTTTGTGAGGGCGTCACCGAGATCAGCACAAGGCCGAGTGCGAATAGCGTGGTAAAGACAATACCGATGGCGGCATCCTCTTTGACTCGGCTCGTGTTTCTCACAGCACCGATCAGAGCGACGGCCAAGAACCCAAAAATTACCGCGCCGATAGCAAAGGGAATACCCGCAATGTAGGCGATCACAACCCCTGGCAGCACAGCGTGCGAAACGGCGTCACCCATAAGCGACCAACCGATCAACACCAACCAGCACGAAAGCACCGCACACACGACCGACGCCACGATTGTGGTGAGCAGTGCGCGCACCATGAAATCGTAACTGAGCGGATCAAGAAAGAAGTCGATCAAGTTCATGCTGTTTCTCCGCGGTTCATGACGTCGAGACCAAAAGCTAAGGCGAGGTGTTCTGGTTTGAGTACTTCGTTTGGGTCACCGTGCATCAGCACTTTTCGCATCAGCAGTAACGCCTCGTCGGCAAGCTCAGGAAGAGCGTGCAGGTCGTGGGTGGAGACCAAAATGGTGGCGCCACCACCGGCAAGCTCGCGAAGCAGTCGGGTGATGGTCGCTTCGGATCGTTTGTCAACGCCTGCGAATGGCTCATCAAGGAGCAACACGGTCGCGCCCTGGGCGATCCCGCGCGCCACAAAAGCACGCTTCTTCTGCCCACCAGAGAGCTGCCCAATCTGACGGTTTGCGTAATCAGTGAGCTCCACTCGATCAAGCGCCTGCTCGACAGCTTCGTGGTCGGCAGCGCTTGGTCGTCGGGTGAACCCCATCTTGCCGTAGCGACCGGTCATCACAACGTCGCGTACCGAAAGCGGAAATGCCCAATCGACGTCTTCGCTCTGCGGCACGTACCCAACGGTGCCTGTTTTTCTGGCTTTTGTCGGGGTCTCACCGTGAATCGCAACCGTGCCGCTATCAGGTCGTACGATACCCATGATGGTTTTGAACAGTGTTGATTTGCCGGAACCGTTCATGCCGACAAGCCCGCACACTCGCCCCGCTTCGATTGCCAGTGTCGCCCCGTCTAGTGCGAGCACTTCGCCGTAGTGCACGGTGACATTTTCGACCTGGATCGCCGGGTTCATCGCGCGGCCTTGCCGGTGAGCGCTTCGATAATCACAGCGGTATCGTGTCGAATCAAGTCGAGGTAACTCGGCACTGGGCCGTCGGCTTCGGAGAGCGAATCGACATAGAGTGTGCCTCCGTACACCGCATCGGTGGCTTCGACCACCTGCTTCATTGGTGCTGCTGAGACCGTTGATTCGCAGAAGACCGCAGGCACCTGGTTGTCACGCACGAATTCAATCGCCGAAGCAATCTGCTGTGGCCTCGCCTGCTGCTCGGCGTTTACTGCCCAGATGTATTTCTCGGTGAGTCCGGCATCGCGGGCGAGGTAAGAGAAAGCACCCTCACAGGTCACGAGCGCGCGCTGATTGTCTGGAAGCGTGGCAAGTGCGGCATCAAGTTCGTCTTGCACCTCCTGCAATTGTGCTTTGTAAGCTTCGGCATTTTCCCGGTACTCGACTTCGTGAGTTGGATCGAGTTCGATGAACGCATCAGCCATGTTGTCGACATAAATCTGCACATTGAGCGGGCTCATCCAGGCGTGTGGGTTCGGGGTGCCTGCGTAGGCATCTTCAGAAATGTCGATGGCTTCGACTCCCTCACTCACCACGACATGGGGTACGTCAAGCCCGTCAACAAACTTCTCAAACCACGCTTCAAGATTCATACCGTTATCGAGGATCAGTTCGGCCTCTGCCGCGCGGCGAATGTCTCCGGGTGTTGGTTCGTATCCGTGGATTTCAGCGCCAACCTTGGTTATTGATTCGACGCGTAGGTGCTCGCCGGCCACGTTCTCTGCAATGTCGGAAAGCACGGTAAATGTCGTGAGTACAACGGGCCGATCATCGTCATCGTCGTGCGATGGCGTGGCAGCACAGGAGGCAAGGGTGATGGCCAGACTCAAAATGGCCGCCAGGGCCAGCGCTGGTCGGCTAAAAAATCTGGGGGTTCTTGACATGGCGAGGGTTCCTTTGCTGAAAACGAGGAATTCGAATGCAATGAAGCAAACGATGGCAACGCCAACTCTAATGTTCGGTATGACGTAGTTGCAAGTTCTGCGTAGCTTATTTGACCGTCTCATCCCGAATCATTCCGGGTCATACCTGAGTGCCGCTTCCCAAATCTGAGATTTCCACTCAGCGGCGGAGCGGTTCATTCTCGAGACCGAAGACCCGGGCGGCTGCGAAAAATACGATGAGAACACGAAGCCGCAATACCCCGCGGACCAACAGAGAGGCCAGAGAACATGCGAAAAGGCATCAAGGCAACACTCATCACAATCGGCTCGCTAGCTGGAGTGGTCGCACTCGGGCTTGTTACGACCACCATCATCGAAGCAAACGCGAGCAAGCAAGAGGCCACGCAGATTACCGATTACGGCACACGCATCAGCACGAGCGCCGGCGAGGTGAATGTGTATCAGCAGGGTGCGGGCAGTCAAACCATTGTGCTACTGCCAGGGTTCGGCACCGCTTCACCAGCGCTCGACTTCATTCCACTCATCGACGAGCTCTCTGCAACCTATCGCGTCATCGCATACGAACCACTCGGATCGGGGCTGAGCGATGACACCTCCGCGCCGCGCACAATCGAGAACTACGCCTCAGAGTTGCACGAGACTCTTGAGGAGCTTGACATCACCGATCCCGTACTCATGGGCCACTCCATTGCCGGCATTTACGCACTGAATTACGTCAATACCTATCCCGGCGAAGTCGCCGCTTTTGTGGGCATTGACAATAGCGTGCCCGGCCAGCCCGGTTCAGACGAGGCAATGGATCTCAGTTCTGCAAGCACGCTGAAGTCGCTTGGTTTGCTTCGATTGCTCAACGGCGGCGAGGATCCGCTTTACGCCACCGGCCCATACACTGAGAGCGAAAAGGAGCAGATCCGGTTGCTCACAAATCGCAACTCGATGAGCCAGGCCGTCGTGAGTGAAGCTGCACTCTTGCCAGAAAGTTTCGCGACAGTGAAAGATCAGCGTTTTCCAGCTGAGTTCCCCGTGCTGCTTTTTGTCGCACCAGATCCAACCACCCCCATTTGGAAGGATCTGCACGCTGAACAAATCAGTGGGCTCGACCACGGTGAGCTCATCGAACTTCCGGGCGAGCACTATCTGCACCACACGCAGTCGGCGCAGATCGCCGCAGAGACCAGATCGTTTCTAAGCACTACCAACTAGCAGGCATAATTTGCCCGGCTCGCCCGGTTTGCCCAGCTACGCGGCGGGCGTCGCTCCGTTGTTCAGGCGACGCCCATCGCCCTGCGATCCGCGCACAAAAAAGATCAAGACGATACCGACCAAGATCACCGGAACATTGCCGAGCTCAGCAATCTTGGCCAGCGAACTATCTCCCGGATACTGCGTGAGCAAATAGACCGAGGGGTCAGTGCTCGCGTGCAGCAAGACTGGCCAGATCAAACTGCCGGTGACTCGAAGCGCAAGATACATGCACAGGCCAAAGGCAAAGGTGTACGCCAACTGCAAGAGAGTCGCGAATAGCGACTGACCGCTGAGCATGTTGCCCACGTGCATCGCGGCAAAAAGCAGTGCCGAAACCAGCGCCACGCTCACTTCACGATATCCGGCATTGCGCATAAACCTGACTACGAATCCGCGAGTGAGAAGTTCCTCAGCGAGGCCAATCGCGAGGCCAGCAAATAGCCACGCGGCAACGATGCTCGCACCGGCTTTGCCGTAGTCGATAGTGGCAAAACGCAACACATTGGTGACCAGCACGATAGCGACAGCGATCCACATCCAGCCAGCACCAGTGACGGGCTGCCTGCCGAAGACGTCTGGCAGCCATCGCAGTGAAGCGGCAAAGGCGATCAGCAACAGAGCGCCTAGGACTATCGGCAGCGCTGTGCCCACCACGATTTGTAACGCTGGATCACTCGTCGCCTGCAGCAGAGGCAAGAACGCGAACGAGCCCAGTTGGTACAGACCGTAGTACGCCGCAACCAGGAGCAGCGAGCGCCACCATCCACCGCGATCCCAGAATTGTTGCCATTGCGTTCGTTGCATATGCTCAGCCATGGGGGTTCCTTCCGCGCAGGAATCGGTGTGTGGCAGCTTGTTGTAAATGTAGTGTCGCTGCGCGCCAACGGGCAATAGCTGTCGGAATTTTTTGAAACGACTCGCTATGTTTTACCTCTAAATGCTCTCGGAACGCCCCGAGAACACGATCGGCATACGGTCCGCCCTCAGCCAAAATCAGGCACATGACCAGGAAAATCACCTAGTTTCGGAGATACCCCCTCCGAAAGGAACAACATGTTCGCACGAACCTCCGCAATCCTCACCGGTGTTATCGCACTCCCGCTCATTCTCTCCGGCTGCGCCTCCGGTGAAACCACCGACCCCCAAAAGCCCGTGCCTGACGCCTCAAGCCAGCTCCAAGAGTTGCGTGACAGCGGCAAACTACCCGCAACGTTCCCGAAGGAAACGAAAGATCTTCGCGTCGAAGTCGATGGAAAAGAATTCGGCATTTCGTGGAAGGGCGATCGCATCTCGGGCGATTGCAAGGCGAGCGACGCAACCCCGAACTCGACAACTTCAATTCTGCTGCTTCAAGACGTCGGACTCGAAGACATTCAGAAGTGCGGAGACGTGTACCAGGCCACCCAGGCCGACGGCTCAAACGTCGCCTGGAACTAATTTCGCTTCGAGTTGGGCCCAGCACGATTGACCCTGCCGGGCCCAACTCTCACCTCAGACCTCGGCAGCAACCGGCGCTCGCAAGAGGTCGTTCCCTAGGCGTCGTGAATCCCCGAGAACAGCCGCAGCGGGTTTTCCCTGGTCATCATGTCGATGCCAGCTTCGTCAATGCCAGCCGCTCTCAAAAGATCACAGAACCCCGCGATGGCCCACGAGTAACCCAAACCACCCCGCATCTTCAGATCGCTCATATGGCAGCGGTCACTCGAGAGCAGCAACCGTTCCAACCAGCCCTCATCGATCAGTCGCGCCAGCATTTCAACCCGCAGCGAATCTGGAAAAAGGTGCTCGCGACCACAAGTATCAAATTGCAGATACACGCCTCGCCTCAACAGCGACGTGAGGTAAGCGTGATCCATGAAGGTATCAACATGGCCGATTGCAACCCGGTTCGGGTCGATGCCTTCTTCTTCAAGAATGTCGAGTTGATCCACTCCGGTCGGGTACAAAAACGCGTGGGTAGTCACGGCGGCACCGGTGGCGTTTGAGGTACGAGCCGCTGCCCTCAGCACTCGTTCCTCTGCCGGCGAAAGCGTGCCACCGTGAGTACCTATCTCCCCGATCACCCCAGCACGAATACGGCTGCCATCCGAGGCGAGCACACCGAGCTGAATCTCTTCGATCATCTCCTCGGCGAGCACCGCAGCGGAATCGTTGTACACCCGCTTCGGGTAATACGGCTCCAGATACCAGCCGGTGCCCATTACTACGTGCACGCCTGAGGCCTGCGCGATCCTACGCATAGCCTCAGGGTCCCGGCCGAGGTCACGCAACGTAACCTCGACCAGGGCATGCTGAGTGCCCGCTGCCGGAGCAATATCTTCGTTCAAATAACCGAGCTCACGAATTGCGAAATCGGGATTGTTAAAGATGTGGTTTCGATCGGCGGTCACCGAGCTGAAGTCGCAGAGCAGGTGCTCGTGCGGCAAAATCCGGTCAATCAGATCGGCGTTCACGTCGCCGAGCACTGTTCTGAGACTCATCACCACTCCATTCTCTGTGTTTCGTTAGCTGTTTGCGGCGGTCGCTTCGACGGCGCGAAGCACTCGGTCAAGCCCGCCGTCAAGCGACACCGCAACACTCGTTCGCGGGTTCACCACCTGGCAGACCTTCACGGTGAGCAGCATTCCTACCGAGAGGTAGGCAGCATCTTTGTCGATACCCTCGTACTCGGCAACCCTCGCCACGCAATATGCGGTCGCTTCTTTGAGAGCTTCTTCGACCGACGAACCGATGCCGATCACCCAGAGGCGCCCATCAATATCGCGAACGGTTGGCAAGATCGGCTCGACTGCTTCGTGGCGGTGGATCCGCAAGCGAACCTCGGCACCCGTCTCTGCACCGGTGCCACACACTTCGCCATCACCGATAGTCGCGTGAATGTCACCGATAAAAAAGCCGCCACCATCTACCGAGGCGGTGAGCCACACCGTAGAACCAACGCCAACCGCACTGAAGTCGATGTTGCCGCCGTAGTGACCGAGTGTGCGCGCAGGTTCTACCGTGTCGGTAAGCAGACCAAGCGCACCAACATGCGCTTTGGCCTCAGCTGACGCCAGCACCGGTGAAGCCGGGCCACCGGGCCGAATCTCAAGCGTCTCAGTATCAACGGCCATCACTGCGAAGCGATCCTGTCCAAGAAGCCCAAGACCGGGCCGCGTCCAGGTGTGCGCCAGCGGGTCAAGTTTCATTTCGAGAATCTCAATCCCAACGGTGTCACCTCGTTTCACTCCGGCAATATTGATGGGACCAACCACCGGGAAAAACTTGCTGGAATCGAGGTCTGCATAATCAACATCGGTGCGAATTTGACCACCCGAGGAGTCAAGAGTTCGAACGGTAAACTCCCCTCCCGGCTCAACCGAAGCAGTCATCTCTGCATCTGGCGTCAATTCGTAAAAATGTCCGAAGGTATTCAAGTGTGTTTGCTCCAAAGTCACTTCACTGGCTCGCTGTTGATTTCTACCTGGTCAAGACGGCTGTTGTCTGACACCTTCCACTTATCCATTACTTCGTCGTAGACACCGGTCTCGATGAGGTGCTGGATCGCAGCCGCAACTGCATCACGCAGTTCGGTGTTGTCTTTGTGGAAGCCCCAGCCGTAGTTGTTGCGCAGGTAGCCTTCGCCCGGCACAACCTCGATGCCGCGAGCTGAACCCTGCTCAAGACCAAACTCGGTCACGATTGGGTTTGCGATGGTTGCCACTGCACGGCCTGTCGAAAGCCAGAGCAACTGGTCGGCCGTGGTCGGCGCGATCAACACGTTGATTGGGTTGCCGCCGCATTTTGGCTGGTACTCCTCGAAGAGTTCAACCATCATGCTGCCCTCAAGCGTTGACACATCTTTGCCGCAGAGGTCAGGCAGATCTTTGATGCCCTCAGGGTTGCCTTCGGCTACCACAATGTTGTTTGCCGAAACGAGGTTGTCGACGAAGTCGATCTGCTCTTGACGCTGTTCGGTGTCCCACATTGCTTCGCTCATCATGTCGTAGCGTTTTGTGGTGACGCCGGTGATCAGACCGCCGAAGTCAGCTCGAGCCCACTCGAGTTTTACACCGAGCACAGCTGCCACCTCGGCGGCCAGGTCTGGGTTGATTCCGACGATGTTGTCGTCGTCATCAACAAACTCATATGGTGCCTGCGAAGGATCGGTGACGACCGAAATTGTGTTCTTTTCAAGAATCGATTCGGGCAGCATCTGGCGAATTTCTTCGACAATGGCAGCTTCGTCTACAGCCGTATCGTTCTCTGCCGGAGCGGTGCCAGCAGCGCAGGCTGAAAGCAGCAGGCTTGCGGCGAGGGCGGCGGGTAAAGCAATTTTGAACTGTGCAGATTTACGGGCCATGATGTTCTCTTTTCTCAGTTGGGGGACGCTCCGCCTTTGGAGCGCATTGATGAACAAAAAAGTGATGACGAGTTAGATGACTCGGCTCAGGAAGCGCTGGGTGCGCTCATGGGTGGGGTTATCAAGTACTTGCTCTGGCGGACCCATCTCTTGAATCACACCGTCTTCGAGGAAGGCCACCTGGTCGCAAACCTCACGAGCGAACCCAATCTCATGGGTAACCACGATCATCGTCATGCCTTCACGGGCGAGGGTGCGCATTACTTCGAGCACCTCGCCGACCGTTTCTGGGTCGAGGGCAGAGGTCGGCTCATCAAACAGAATCAGATCTGGTTCCATTGCGAGCGCACGAGCGATTGCGACTCGCTGCTGCTGCCCGCCAGAAAGCGAATCAGGGTAGGCACCGCTCTTGTCGGCGAGGCCGACTTTGCGCAGCAACTCCATGGCACGAGCTTCAACAATCTTTTTGTCTTGCTTCAGCACCTGCACCGGGGCAATCACAATGTTCTCGAGGACCGTCAGGTGGCCGAAGAGGTTGAATCCTTGAAACACCATGCCGATCTTTGCGCGACGTTTTGCGACGATGCGCGGTTTCAGCTCGTAAGCTTTGGTGCCTTCTCTGCGGTAGGCAACCCGCTCACCGTTGACCAGGATGTCGCCGGAGTCGAAGGTCTCTAGGTCGTTGATGCAGCGCAAGAAGGTGCTTTTGCCTGACCCGGAGGGCCCGATCAGGGCGGTGACCGTTCCCGGTTGCACATTCATGGTGATGCCGCGAAGCACCTGGTTGCCACCAAAGGCTTTGCGAACCTCAACGGCCTGCACCATGGGGCGCTCGGTCGCGGCTGCGGCACTGTTTTGATTTGCCAAAGTCATCGTTGTGCTCCCGTCTGGGTGAGGCGCTTGAAGAGCCCTCGGTTTGAGCTGCGAGTCATGGTGTTTCCGCTACGGCTGGCGTACTTCTTTTCAAGCTGGTTCTGCAGCAGCGTCGCGATCGAGGTGAGCAATAGGTACCAGGCGGATGCCACGATGAGTAGCTCAATGATGTGGTAATTACGTGAGTAGATTGTCTGCGCATTGGTGAGCAGATCCCGCGCAGAAATGACCGAAACAAGCGAGGTGACCTTGAGCATCGCAATTGCCTGGTTGCCGGTTGGCGGAATCACCATTCGCATCGTCTGCGGCAAGATGATTTTGCGCATCATTTCAAGTGGGGTGAATCCGAGAGCTACCGCGGCTTCGCGCTGACCCTTTGGTACACCGAGGATGCCACCGCGAATAATCTCGGCCATGTACGCGCCCTCGTTCAGGCTGAGGCCGATCAGCGCTGCGATAAAGGGGGTAATTAGGGCGTTTGTGTCCCAGCTCACGAATCCTAGGTTGATCGTCGGGAAGAGGAAGGCAAGGTTGAACCAGAAAATTAGCTGGATCAGCTGAGGCGTGCCGCGGAAGAACCAAAGATAGAGGTCGGCGAGAACGGTGAGCACTCGGTTTTCGGAGAGCTTCATGAGCGCCAAGATAATGCCGAGCACAATTCCGATTGCTACCGCGAGCACGGTGAGCTGAACGGTGAGCAGCACACCCTGCAGAATCTGCGGCGCGAAGAGGTACTGCCCTACTACCGACCACTGTAGGTTTTCGCTGGTGACAAGGGCTACGACGAGGCCACCCACGAGCAGCACGGCAACGCCTGCGATGACCATGCGGCCGTAGTGCTTGAGCGGCACAAATTCGAGCGGGGCGATCGCGGCTTCAGACTGTGAGGTGTCTTTGCCTTGCGGAGGAGATGTGGTTTTCAATCGGCCACCTTTCGGTCGAGCCCGAGTGGGCTTCGTCTACGTTGACGCACATTGCGCTGACCTCAAACGGGGCGACGCAAAGTCGATGAGATTCACTGTAAATGAAATTCAGTATTTCTACAACTTGATTTAATTCAAATCAAAATTTTGTTTCAAAACGCGCAAGAGGCGCTGGATCTTCCGCAGAATCTCAACAAACACCATGAAACAAATTGCAACCGACTTACTTCAAAAACTTTTCAGTGGAACTGGATCTGAACTGAAGACAAGCCGTCGCTTTACATGTACTATTCGGAGTTAATGAGTACTAACAAGCGCAAGTCCGGACTCGATGACGCCCAGCTCGGCGCACGAATCCGCGAGATAAGAAAACTAAGAAGGCTCTCACTCACCCAGCTCGGCGAGATCTCGGGAGTGAGCGCAAGCTTTCTGAGCCAACTCGAGCGCGGCGCCTGCAGCGCAAGCTTCGGCACCCTCCGCGACGTCACCGAAGCACTCGGCACCACACTTGCCGAGCTCTTCAACACCGACCAAGCCCCCGGCCCACGCATCGTGCGCCACGCCGAACGACCGCAGCTCCTCGACGGCGGCGCTCGCAAATACATGCTGAGCCCACGCCCGCTCTCACACATTGAGATTTTTGCTGGCGAGTTCGATCCGGGTGAGTCAACCGGCGAAGAGCCCTACAACCACGGCGACTCCCAGGAGTTCTTGATCGTGATTCGGGGCTCTGTCGATCAGCAGATCGACGGCCGCTCACACATCCTTGAAGCGGGTGACACCATCGAGTACCGCAGCTCACAAATGCACCGCACCGTAAATGTCGGCGACGAGGTAGCCGAGGTGCACTGGATCGTGAGTCCAGTGACCGTACCAAACACCGTAGGAAGCAACGAGGGACCACACTCATGACCGAATCGCGCGATGCCCGCTCAATCGCACTCGGAGCTACTGCAGGGCCGCAGTCGCCGGTAATGCAGCAGGTAGTCGAGGCTCAGGGCCTGGTGTTCACCTCGGGACACACCAGCCTCACCCTCGGCAAGGTCGGCGACAACCTCACGATCGAGCAGGGCAAAACCGCGGCTCGCGAAGCTATGCTGCGGCTCTTGCACTCAGTGCGAGAAAGCGTTGGCACCCTTGAGGATCTGAGCAGCGTGCAACTCAACGTTTGCGTGAATAGCACCGCAGATTTCACGCAGCACGGCGAGGTCGCCGAAGGCGCAAGCAGCCTGCTACGTGAGGTATTCGGCGAGCAAGACCTGCCAACCCGCAAGGCACTCGGCATGGCCTCACTGCCTCGCGGTGTTGCCGTGGAAATCGACGCGGTCTTCACTACTGTCGCGCGCTAGCCTGCCTGCCTGCCCCTCAATAATTCGGGCAAGCTGACTCACCCCACGAGAAATTTGCGCCGGGGTGGCCGCACCGAACGAAAAGCGCAGAAACGGTGCTGGCGGCTCGTCAACAAAAAAGTGGCGGCCATCACCGACCAGTATGCCCTCGGCATACGCCGCCGCGACAGTTGCCGAAGTACTCGACCCCTGAGGCATCCTGACCCAAAGGTGAATGCCGCCCTTCGGCACCGACTGAATACGCAAACTCGGCGCGAAGCTGCGCAGTGCAGAAACCAGCGCATCGCGTCGCTCGGCCAGCTCTAGACGAAGCCGTTTCTGATGTTTCGGCCACACCGAAGAAGTGAGCAGATCGTGCGCAATCTCCTGCATCATTGGAGCGACGCAGAGTTCATCGGCTGTGCGAGACGCACGCATTCGTTCACCAGCGGGTCCGCGCGCAACTATTGCTCCAAGCCGCAGCCCAGGAGACGCGGATTTTGAGAGTGTCAACACCGTTACTACGTGGCCGTGTTGATCTGCTGAGATTAATGAACCGGGCGCCTTGCCATCGATGTTCAGGTATCTAGCCCAGTCGTCTTCGAGCACAAATGCACCGTGCCTTTCGGCGAGTTCAAGAACTTTTACTCGTCGCTCCGGGCTCAGTACTGCGCCTGTCGGGTTTGCGTAGCTGGGCTGCAAATAAATGACTCGGGCCCTCGTGCGTTCCAGCTCATCGGCAAGACGTTCAACCAAAATGCCATCTTGGTCAGCCGGCACCGATGCGATGGTCAATCCCGCGCTCTGCGCTGCCAGAATGGCGCCCGGGTAGCTCGGGCTTTCGGTAATCACGGTGTCGCCGGGTTCTGCGAGCGTTCGCAGCGCAAACACGAGCGCCTGCTGACCGCCGGAAACAATCATGACGTCACTTGGATCGACCCGATACTCGGCAGCGAACACTCGTCGCAATTCGGCTGAACCGACGGCCGGCGTCATAGCCCAGGAACGAGCGTGTTTGGCCGCTCTTGAGGCAATCCGATGCAGGTCTTCATTCGGCAGGAGCTCCGGTGCCAGATACCCCCAAGACAGCGGCAGATGATCGGGAGTGCCATATCCGCCAAGCCGTGAAGCTCTGTCTGCATCAACCCGAGCCGGGCCAAGCGCCTGTGACTGCCAGGTGAAATCTGGTTCGGTTTGCTGAGCTCGCTCGGCAACAAATGTGCCTCTCCCCGGCTCAGCTCGAACTAACCCCAGCGCGCTCAGCTCAGAAAGCGCGGCAGAGACGGTGGCCGCACTCGCCTGAAATTCTCGCGAGAGTTCGCGCACGCCCGGCAGCTTTTCACCGGCAGGCAGCTTGGCGATCCGCCGCTGCAGAGTTTCTGCAATTAGCGCAGCTCTGTTATCGTTGAACATGAAGCCAGTAGATAACGTTACGCATCTTTTTGCAAGTCCGTTACGCTGGCTTTTCGCGTTCTCTCGACCATCCCAAAGTGCCCGTCCCCCGCAAGCGCAGGCCACTTGTGCCCTCGCGCCCGTGCGTGGCCCGCCGCGACCAATCGCCAAGGGCAAGACACACAAAAGCAGTCACGAAAACCAACACACTTTGGAGTTACTTATGGCCACCACAACCACCGTTCGATTCATTACCCCCGCAGACGAGCAGCAATGGCGCGAGCTTTTCCGCGCCTACCGCGAGTTCTACAAGCTTGAACCCTCAGAAGAAGTGGTTTCGCGCGCTTGGGGTTGGTTTATGGACCCGACCCATGAGTGCAAGGCTCTTGTCGCCGAGGTCGACGGCAAGGTGCTCGGCTTTGCGCATCACCGCCGCTTCTCATCACCATACACGGGCACCAGCAGCATCTTCCTCGACGATCTCTTCACCCTGCCAGCATCTCGCGGCCAGGGCATCGGCAGAGCTCTCATTGCTCGCTTGACCGATATGGCGGCAGCAGAGGGTCGCGCGTGCGTACAGTGGATGACCGCTGAGGACAACCACACCGCGCAGGCCCTCTACAACACGCTGGCCACCAAAACCACCTGGTTTACCTACGAGGCAGCGCCAACCCCTCGGGCATAACATGTTTCACCTGGCGGGCTAGCAAAAGGGCTTCACCGCCAGGTGAAACAATCTCGATAAGCTAAATCGGTGCACAGTAGGTCTAAAAATCGCCGTCGGAAGCTCACTCAGCGAGAGCTGATCGGGATCCTGGCAGTGCTTGCAGTCGTTGTTATTGGCACGATCTACTCATCACAACAGCAGGGCAACGACCGGCAGCCCGACTCTCCCGAAACAAGCATCAGCAGCTCAGACGGCAGCTACACAGGCGCGAGCGTCGATGATCCTGGCATGAGCGCAATCACGACGGTGTTTGATTCGGTGGTTGACGGCGACACTATTCGCACCGAAGCCGGCAAAGTTCGACTCATTGGCATTGACACCCCAGAGCGAGGTGAGTGCGGCTACAACGATGCAGCCGAACTCATTCTTGAACACGTTGCTCCCGGCGAGAAAATCACATTGCTCTTGCCCGACGGCCAAAACAAGGCCGATAAATATGATCGCCTCATTCGATTTGTGATCACCGCCGACGGCACAGACCTCAGCTTGCTGCAGTTACAGGCGGGCAATGCGGTCGCAAGATACGACTCATTTGACGGGTATCCTTCGCATCCGCATGAACGAGAATATCGAGCCGCGCAGTTGGCGACAGCTGGCACAGATCGCTCGGTGCAGACCACGACTTGCGCCGCACGCTAACCGGATCGACGCCTCGCGGATCTTGAGAAATCGAACTAGCCGCGACCACACACTAGTTGCGCCTAGTTTTCGGCGATCCCGCAGGTCTCCACAATGTGCTGACGTGCCTCCGCCCACTCCGTGAGTGCCACCTGCAGTGTTCCTGTACCGTCCGCGTTGAGCGCGCCGGCACCGTCAAGCATGCCAACCGAGATGTCATGCAGCGATACCGCAGCGTCCGGGAACACTTCAGCGACCTCGCCCTCAGCAAACTTTTGCGATTGGCTTTCGAATGCGTCGCTTACTGCCTCGGGCCTAATTTCGTTTCCGGCCGCTTCGGAGAGCGCCGGTTCAGCGAGCATCTCTTCAAGCAACAATTCTGCCTGCGTGCACGCTGCGGCCTGAAACTCCTCAGCGCTCGGCCCTTCAGACACCTCAGGTTCAACAGCTGCGGGCGCCTCGGGTGCAGCTGCGGAACAACCGGCAAGCGTCAAGCTCAGCGCGGCAACAAGGGCGATTGAGGTGTAGAAACGCATGGATCAAGCCTAGCTTGCCGACTTTTTCGCGGGCTATTGCAGCAGCGGCACCACCATGGCAATCAGCACGAGCGCAAGCAGCGCAAGGTAAATCCACGCATGCGCTCTGTCATTCAGTCTCGGTGGCCGTCGGCGCAGCACGATGATCACCGGAATCGCGCCACAGAGCAGTAGTGCGGCGGCACCAAGATCAACGATGCCCACCGCAAAAATTGCGCCCGAGACCTGGGCCTGACTGCTGAGCAAAAATACCGCGCTTGCCGGCACGCTGATCGCAAGCGTGAGCGGGTTCGCCAGCGCCGCGGCATGCGCCATTGGCAGGCCGGAACGGCGCAGCATTGGTACGGTCATGACGCTGCCGCCGACTCCGAGAAACGAGGCGATGGCCCCAATTGGTGCCCCGAGCACGGTCGGAATCGCCACCCTTGTCGAGGTTGTAGGCGACCCATTCGCCGGCCGAATGAAACCGGGGCGCACACAACCGTCAACGATGGTGATGGCAACGTAGCAGACGAATCCCCAGGAGGCGACTTCGGCGGGCACACCGATCGCAAGGAGTGCGCCGAGCAGACCGCCTAGGGCAAGCAGTAAGAGCAGTGGCACCCGCTGCTTCAATCCCGTAAGAATGCTCCGAGGTGTTGCAGCGGTTGCGGTAATCGCGTTCACCACCATGACCACAGCCGAGGTTGCTACGGCGACGGTTCCAGCCGCACTGCCCACAGCTGCATCTGCCCAAAGAATCACGGGAACAGTTACAAATCCCCCACCAAACCCAAACATCACCGTGGTGATGCCCGTCAGTATTCCAATCAATAACAGCACAATAATCGTCACTGAATCCATGCAAGTCGATCTTCGTAAAGCGAGCATTCGAATGTGGGCTATTCTTTATCGAATTTCAGCCACTTGGGCCTACAATGTGTGGCGTGAGGCACGCCAAGCTCGATGACATTGATCACCTTCCGATTCCGGTGATCCCGCTCGCCACGGTGTACCCGGCAGGCTTCTTGCTGCGCTGGCATGAGCACCGTCGCGCCCAGTTTCTGTACGCGGCAACGGGCACCATGCTGGTTGAAACCGACGATGGTGCGTGGACTGTTCCCGGCGAACGCGCCGTCATCATTCCGCCTCACACGCGTCACCAGGTTCGAATGCTCGATGTCGAAACGTCAAGCCTCTACATCGAGCCGAGTGCTATCGACTGGCCGCTTGACGCCTGCCGTGTCGTTGAGGTTGGGAGCCTGCTTCGGGAGCTACTTCTCGCCGCCTCACACATCGATCCTCGGGACGGCGTGACCGCAAGGGAAGCCGGCGTGCTCGATCTCATCATGCACGAGATCGCAACGCTCGCCGAGGTGCCCTTGCACGTTCCGATTCCCGCCGCGGCTCCGTTTGCGCAGCTGTGCCGCAGCTACCTGGCAGATCCCGATCTGAGTATCAGCAATAGTGACTGGGCGGCAACTTGCGGCATGAGTGAGCGCACCCTGAACCGCCAGTTCAAACTCTCCACAGGCATGAGCCCGGCCGCGTGGCGGGCCCGAGCGAGACTACTCGCCGCGATCCCACTTTTGCGCCATCAAAACGTTTCCGAGGTTGCCGCACGGCTTGGTTACGCCACTCCCGCGGCGTTCTCGTATGCCTTCTCGCGCGCCTTCAATGTGGCTCCTTCCCGGCTGCATGCGCAGTAGGGGGTTCGTTTAGCATCGACTGCCTAGCAAGTTGCGCCTTCTAGCGCGCTGGATCACCCAGCCACACCCCGCTGCCGATTTCGGTGCCGTCGCACCGCATCTCGGTTGGCGCACAGCTGCGTGCAATAGCGCTGTTTCCCCGGCCGGCTGTGATCGATATATGGCTCCCCGCATTCGCTCAGGGCACAGCGCCCCAAACGGTGAATGCCGTGCGCAGCAAGATGTTCTGCGAGGGCAACGGTGGTGGCTGCGGCAAGTGCTTCGGCCAGGCTTGCCCGTTCTGGGCGGTAATGCAGGTGCCAGCCGCTTCCGTCGTGGTTGGTCATCGATGGCACGCTCGCGTAACGCAACAGCATCGCGTTGATCAGGCGAGCTCGGTCAGACTCTTCACTCACACCTATGAGTTTTCGCCAGTCCGCGAGATAGCGATCGATCAATTCACCGTCGTTTTGCCCCGGAGGGTCTTCAATGGGCATACCAGCGGCGATCCAACGCGCCTCAAGATCGCCGTTTGCCCCTGGCGGGTTGCGCAATAGCCCAATGGTCAGATCGAGCAGAATTTGACTGTAAGGGTTTACTCGCACAAGACCATTACAGCACAGTAGGTCTTATGACCAGCCACGAGCAAACACGCCGGACAAACGCACCGCACACCGCCAGCGATTCCTGGTGGCCACTGATCGCGTGCTCGCTCGGCACCTTTTTGCTCTTGCTGTACACCTCGATCGCGACGGTAGCCCTGCCCGATATTGGTACCGGACTCGCTGCCAGCTACACACAGTTGCAATGGGTCGTCGACATCTACACACTCGCGCTTGCCGGTTTGTTACTCGGTGCAGGATCGATCGGTGACGCCTTCGGTGCACGCCTGGTGTACCTGATAGGCATTGCGGTGTTCACCGCCGCAACTCTTGCCGCCGGCCTCGCCCAGACCCCCGAGTGGCTGATCGCGGCGCGTGGCGCGCAGGGAGTGGCCGGTGCCGCAATGTTCGCCACCATTCCAGCGCTCATTGCGCGGGCCTACCCCGAACCCGCACGCCGAGCCATCGCCTTTGCCGTGTGGGGCGCAGTTGCCGGAGCAGCTTCGGCCGTTGGCACTGTTGCTGGCGGAGTGCTCACCCAATTTATGGGCTGGCAGTGGTTGTTTCTTGGCGCAGTTCCACTGTGTCTCTTTTCACTGCTGCTCATCGCAAAGACACTACCGAGCGAGGGCCCCGAAACACGCTCTACCGCTACCGCCAAATCGCTCGATTGGCCAGGCATGGCCACGGTCTCAATTGCGATGGCGAGTTGCGTGTACGCGGTGATATCTGCGAGCGAAGTTGGCTGGGGATCACCTCGCACACTGGCCGCATTTGCAATGAGCGCTGTGGCCTGGTGCGGGTTCGCGTTTGTCGAGCGGGGTGCGCGCTCACCGATTTTGCCCGGCACACTTTTGCGATCCGCGTCATTCCTGATGGTTTTGCTGACAGCTTTCGCCTACTATTTCGCAGCATTTGGTGCGCTTCCGGCACTCGCGCTTTGGTTGCACCATCAGCTCGGAGTTGATGCGATGACTGTCTCGTTGATCCTGGTCAGTCAATTGCTGGTCTTTATTGTCGCTTCTGCTCTGCTCAGCCACCGTTTCACCCAGCGATCTATCGCGTGGCGACTTGGCGCTCCCCTACTACTGATCGGGCTAGGCGCTGCGAGCGGGTTTGCTGCGAATGGCTGGAACGACTGGTGGGCACTGCTTCCGTTCTTATTGCTCAGCGGCGTTGGTGCCGGGCTCATCTCACCAGCGCTGCCGCAGCTCGCGCTCGACTCTGCACCGAGCGGCTATGCGGCCGCGGCTTCGAGCGCGCCAAACGCGGCTCGGCAGCTTGGACTCGCGCTCGGCGTGGCAGTATGCGGAGTGCTCGCGCGCGATGGCAGTAGCGGCGCTCTCGGCAGCGCGCTTCTGAGCTGCGCTGCTATCGCGGTGTGCGCTGGCATAGCTGTGTGCTTCGTTGGCGCGCGTGGCGGCAAGCAAGCTGGCGCGCTGGATCAGCCCAGACTCGCCTGATACGATCCCAGCATGAGCAGAGGCATGGGACTGGGCGCGCGTTGCCGCGACCGCAGACCGCACGGCCTCGTCTGGATCTCAAGAGCCTAGTTGGGCTCGCATCACTGCGAGCATGCTTTTCTAGTTCTTGCTGGCCGCCCGCTGTGAAATCAGCTGGGCGTTGCCCGCTCAGCATTTGAGGTCTCTTTTTATGTCCGCATACTCGGACGCAGGCGCAAGCCTGCCCATTCGTCGTTTCTGGGCACCGATAGCTGCAATCGGTCTTGCTCAATTTCTTGTGATCATGAACAACGCGATGATCAACATCGCACTGCCAAGCCTTGCCACCGAGCTTGCCTTCGCACCCCAAAACGAATCCTGGATCGTCACGATTTACCTCCTAGCCTTCGGATCTCTGCTGCTCCTCGGCGGCAAAGTGGCAGATGCGCTCGGGCATAGACGGGTACTCATCACCGGTCTCATCATTACTGCAGTAGCTGCCATTGGCGCAGGCTTTGCAGACAGTTCAGGGTTCTTTCTCTTTTGGCGAGGCCTGCAGGGAGCTGCCGCGGCCTTTGTGTCGCCCGCCGCTGTAGCCCTCATCTCAACGGTGTTTGCGGAGCCGATGCAGCGCGCAAAGGCTTTTGGCGTGTACGGCGCGGTGACCGGGGCCGGTGGGGGCGTCGGACTGATTGTTGGCGGAGCCCTGACCAACGCGCTCTCGTGGCGCTGGGTGATGTTCGTCTCTGCCCCAATCGCGCTTGTCGCCGTAATCGGTGCTGCTCTCGCGTTGCCGCAATCGAAAAAACGGCAGCATCAGAGCATACGACCGTTCAGCGTATTGTTGGTGATTGTTGCGCTTGGCGCATTGCTGTTCGCGATCACCAGGGTCGGGGTTTCAGGCGTGTCCGAAATAACACTCGCGCTTTCCGTGGGCCTACTCAGCTGCCTTGCACTGTATGCGCTTGAACGACGCGCTCACGAGCCCCTCGTTCCTCAGGGCATATTTGACTCGCCGCTGCGCTGCCTCGGCTTGATTACCGTCGGCAGTGGCGCACTCGGACTTACCGGAGTGTTTGTGGTGCTGAGTCAGCAGATGCAGCAGTACGGCATGACACCCCTCGAAGCCGGGCTCGCCACCTTGCCTTACCCGCTGGGAATGGTACTTGGCGCACAATTCGCGCCCCGACTCATCGCAAGATTTACCGCGCAGAAAGTAGCGGTTACGGGCCTCGGCCTCTCAGCGATCGGCGTGCTACCGCTCGCCTTCTCGGGGATCGCTCCCTACACCGCTGTGACGCTTCCCGCGCTCGTGCTGCTCAGCTTCGCCATCGCTCCAGCGTTTGTTGCCGGCACCCAGTTGGCGATGGCTCATCTTGCTGACGAACACACCGGCATCGCGGGAGCGCTGCTCAATGCGGCCTCCGAGATAGGCGGCGCCATTGGTGTGGCCGCGATGGGTGCCACGGGAATGGTGACTGCGCTGATGACCGGCAGCAACGCACCGGTATACGGAGCCGCAATGTGCACTGCGGCTGTGCTTCTCGCCGCTGGATCACTCATCGGTGTACGAGTGATCCAGCGGCGAAGGAGATAACTAGCGAGTCAGCTGTCGCCGCCTGCTGACCAGCAGGCCAGCTGCACCTAGCGCGAGCAGAGCTGCTGCGATACCCGCTGCCGGACCCCACTCATTCCCACCGGTGTTCGGCAGCGGAGTCGTGGTTGGCGGTGTGACCGGAGGCACAACCGAGGAGTCAGTAACCTTCAAATGGAAAAGCTTCGAATCGCTTAGGCCCTCTTCGTCGGTCACAGTCACCGTGAACTCGTAGTCACCTGCTTTTGACACAGTGCCAGTGATCCAACCGCTGCTTGCGTTGATCTGAAGGCCTGCAGGGATATCTGCGCTCTCCCAGGACAATTCAGATTGCCCGGTCGCGGTAATAAGTTCTGGCTCATAATTTTGCCCCGCGATTCCGTTTGGCAGGTCATCGGCACGGGTAATCTTCGGCCCCTGCAGAAGGCTCATCCGTGCACTTGACGAGTTCTGCTCGCCCCAAAACGCATCAAGGAAGTGGCGACGATATTCAAGCTGAGCATTCTCTTCACTCGCGGTGAGCGTCAGGGTCGGACCGTCTGCGCCTGCAATGTCGGTCCAGTTGGTACCGTCAGCCGACGACTGCCAGATTGAGCCGAAGAGTCGATCAGGATTGAACGATCGGCCGAAGGGATCGAAGTCTGTCGGGTCAGCCATCGCAAGCCCTTCGGCAGCAGCGGTGAAACTCACGCTATCGCCGACTTTGACTCGGCTAACCGATTCCGGTGCGTCGATCTTTGGAGTGTTGACGAAACTGACTCGCTGAATTTCCGCGTCGAAGAACACAAGACCACCGTCGCTCGGCAAGAGGTACGGTGTCACTACTTTGAATCCGCCCGCTCTCGCTCCACGGAGCGATGCGTCTGAGAGGGTTCCGCCAACCATCGGGCTACTGCCCGAAACATACCAATTCTTGTCACCGTTGATATAGGTGTCCTCTGAATAGGCTTCTACGCCGAGTGCCGCAGGGAAATCGCTTGCTCCGGAAGCCCAGTTCACGTTTACAAGCGTTTCATAGTCGTCAGAATAGCGTCCCCACAGTGACGTTCCAGAAGAATCGAAAGCTACGGGCTCGAAGGAGTTATCTTCGCTGCCCTGGATCGTGCCAAGTGGTTGGCCGTCTTGCATGTTCACGATGACGGTGGTCGGATTGTATGGATCGCTCGGCACTACGTAGCTTTCAAAGTAAAGCATTCCGTCTGCGGTGACTCCGCGTGCACCCCAGCTTGAGCTTTCCTCGGGGCGGATTTCAGACTGTTTTGTTGGGGTAGCCCCGTCAAAGGTCCAGAATTCGCCGTCTTCAGAGATCGCTTTGACCTCGCCGTTGCTGTCGGCAACCAGGTGTCCGAGGTATGGCCAACTACTTGAATCATCTTCAAAAGTCGCTACCTGGTCGGTGCCGAGCTCGAATAGCGAGTATCCGCCGCTGCCAGCAACGGCGAACATCTTGCCTACCGCAACTGTGGGTCGCAACACATTGTATGGAATATGGTCTGCTACGGGGGCACTCTGAGCTGTAATTTCGCGAGTGGCAAGGTCGATCGTCGCGCTCGAACCACCTGAGGTGCCGAGCACGAACATCGTCGTCGCGTCGGCGGAGATAACGATCGCTGATGGGTACTGAAGCCCTTCTACGGTTTCTACGAGTGGCACGTTGCCATCGCTCACTACCGCCGAGGCTGGCGCCACAGCTACACCAAGTACCAGGGCACCGACCGCGACAGAAGTACCGGCCAGTTTCGTCATTCGAGCGCGCAAGAGATCTCCTCATCACCGTGGGCATTCAAGCTCAGACTATGCAGCGGGATCAACGCGGGTCAATAGTTTGCGATCAATTGCGTGAAATATCACATTCCGCGCAGAATCCCTCTAAGCCCCATAGCCCTGAACGGTGAAACACAAAACCGCGCCACCCGGCAACTGGGCAACGCGGTTTCGCGGCAGATGAACGCTCAGAGAGCGCGGAGATTAGAAGTTGTCGAAGCTCGAAACCGAATCGACAATGCCATTCACGAAGCTCGTGTACGTCAGGGCGAAGCCGAAACGCTCGGCAAGATTGCCGTCGATCCAGTGACCAGCAGCAACCGCAGGCACTCGGGCAAGCAGCGGATCAAGATCGGCATCACGCTCAGCCTTGTACACAAACAACACATCAGCGTCGCCAAGAGCACTCACCGCGCTCTCGTAGCTAAGCATGTGGCCGTGGTTCTGCTGGTTACGCGGAGCAGAACTGATTTCTTCGTTCTCAAGAATTGTGAAACCCAGCGCTGGCAGCACCACACGGTAGATCGAATCTTCGGTGATCACGGTGAAGTTATCGACAGGAGCATGGATCACTGACGCAGTCTTGCCATCGGTGTAGGCACCGATTTTCTTCTTGGCATCTTCAACGGCCTTCTCGTACCCGGCAATAGCGTCCTCAGCCTTGTCTGCACGGTCAAGCAGGGTGAGCTGATCGGTCATCGAGACGAAAGGATCATCAGCCGACGCGCCCTCAACATCAATACCGTCATTCACCGCGAGCACTGGCGCGATTTCATCGAGGCCAAAGCCCTCATCCTTGTAGTAGTTGTACCAACCGATACCGACCACAATCAGGTCCGGATTGTACGAAGCGATTTCTTCGCGGTTCAGATCAAACGCAGTGTTCTTCAGGTGCGCTGAATCAGCAGAAACGAGGGGCGAGAGCGGGCTATCGACGCCGTAAGCAGTTGCGACAATCGGGTAGTCGGCAAGCAGCGCCATTTCAAGGCCAGCTCGGCTGTCAAGCACAACCACGCGCTCGGGCTCAGCCGGCAACGTTGCTTCATAACCTTCGTACGAGAAATCAATCGTTTCTCCGCCGGTTGCGGTAGATTCATCGGCTGAGCCGCCCGCAGCGCAACCCGTAAGCAGCGCGAGTGCGGCGACGCCGGCAGTGACAGTGAGCATTGAACGGCGCCAGAAGGTGCCGGTGTGAGCATGAGTGAGAGACATGGTTTCCTTGTGTGCGAGTACGCACAGATGTGCGTGAATAAGCGGGCATTTCGGCCCCACATTTCAAGCTATTCGCGGCACTCGACGCGTGGCAGACGAGGCGCGTCGCGATTAAGACAGGACCGAATCGCTTACGAGCGGATCCCCCGCACGACTGCCCCGGTCGCGCCCAATCGGCACGACCATCGGAGTACCACTAACAGGATCTTCGACCACTCGACAAGGCAGACCGAACACCTCTTCGACCAGCTTCTCAGTCACCACCTCGGCAGGTGGACCCTCGGCAACAATAGCCCCGTCACGCATGGCAATCAGGTGAGTTCCGTAGCGTGCGGCCTGGTTCAGATCATGCAACACAGCGACCATGGTGTTCCCTGCCAGATGCAAATCGGTGAAGAGCTCAAGCAACTCGATCTGGTGCGCAATATCAAGGAAGGTGGTCGGCTCATCGAGCAGCAGCAACGGCGTCTCCTGGGCAAGCACCATCGCTACCCAGACTCGCTGGCGCTGACCACCAGAGAGTTCATCGACCAGCCGCGCCGAAAGCTCGGTAACCCCGGTCGCATCCATCGCGCTGACCACGGCCGCCTCATCGGCGTCGGTCCACTGCCGCACAAAACCCTGGTGCGGGTAGCGACCCCTGGCAACCAGATCGGCAACGGTGATACCGTCGGGCGCAATTGAAGTCTGCGGCAGCAGACCGAGCTTTCGCGCAACATCTTTGGCACGGTAGCTCATGATGCTCTTGCCATCAAGCAAAACAGCGCCCTCGTGCGGCCGCAACAACCGTGAGAGCGTGCGCAAAAGCGTCGACTTACCGCAGGCATTCGGGCCCACGATTACGGTGAACGAACGGTCCGGAATCGATACGGAAAGATCTTCCGAGATGATTCGTTTGTCGTAACCGATGGTTGCGTCTTGAACGCTGAGCCGAGATTTCTCGGCCACCAGGGGTGATGAATTCATTGAGTTCTCCTTGCTTCATGAATGAGCAGCCAAACAAGATATCCGCCACCAATGACCACAGTCACCGTGCCGACCGGAAGCATTGCAGGCAGCGCGTGCAGCGCCACAAAGTCTGAGGCAGCAAGCACTGCAGCCCCCATCAGAGCTGAGGCCGGCAAAGTAACACCAGCGCTTCTAGTGAGACGCCTAGCCAGTTGCGGGGCGGCGAGTGCGACAAACGAGATTGGTCCGGCGGCAGCGGTCACCACTGCAATCAGCGCGACCGAGAGCAGAATAAGCACAAGCCTTGAACTCTCCACCCGCACACCGAGGGCCTTAGCCGCATCATCGCCGAGTTCGAGTTGCTTCAACGGGCCAGAAAGTAGCGTGCTGGCCAGGAGCAGCACGATCACAAGCAGCGCACCCATGCCTGCCTGCTGCCAAGTAATGCCGTTGAGTGATCCAGCGCCCCAAACCGCTGCAATGAGCGCGGTATCAAGATTTGCCGTAAGCATCAGATAGGTGTTCACCGAACTCAGCATCGCTGAAACCGCGATTCCGACAATGATCAGTCGGAAGCCCTGCACCCCGCGTTTGAAGGCGAGCAGATAGACCAGGCCCGCGGTGACCACCCCACCGATCAGTGCGCCCGCTGCGACCTGAAGGTACACACCGTTCAGCACGATAATCACGATCAATGCACCGGTATAGGCGCCAGCCGAGAAACCTACAATGTCTGGACTTGCCAGCGGGTTTCTGGTGAGCGATTGGAAAATCGCACCGCTCACACCGAGGGCCGCGCCAAACACGATCGAGGCAAGCACGCGAGGTGCACGCCACTCAACAACCACGGTGTGCGTGAAATCTTCGGTTCCGCTCGTGATGGCGTTCCAGACCTGAGTCAAAGTGAGTGGGTATTCGCCGTTCACCAGGCCCGCAATACCAACTACGAGGCAGAGAACTAGCAGCACTAATGCGACAATGCACTCGCGAAGATCGAGTCTGAACCAGGCCCCGAAAATGCGAACACGACGCACGCTTCGGCCGACATCCATACTGTCGCGCTGAGCAACGTTTCGAAGAGAAGAAGAGTAATCGCTCACAGTCCGCTCGCTTTCTTGCGGCGGATCAGCGCGATCAGTACCGGAGCTCCCACAAAGGCGGTGACGATGCCGACCGGGATCTCGGCTGGCCGCATTAGCACTCGACCGAAGATGTCGGCAGTGAGCAGCAGGATTGGCGCAAGCACGATCGTATAGGCGAAGATCCAGCGCTGATCTGGGCCGACGATCCAGCGCGCGACGTGCGGCACCATGAGGCCAACAAAACCGATTGGCCCGGCGATTGCGGTCGCCCCGCCGGCCAAAAGGGTGACCGCGATAATGGTGAGCACTCGGGTCCGCATGACCTGTGCGCCAAGCGCCCGAGCGAGGTCTTCACCAAGGGCAACAGCGTTCAGAGGCCTCGCCACCAGCATCGCAATCACAAATCCGATCACAAAGAATGGCAACACAGGCAGCACCACGTCAAGGCTTCGACCGACGACCGAACCCGCTCCCCAACCACGCATCTTGTCGAAGGCTTGAGGGTTCAGCAGAGTCATCGCGCCGGTAAGCCCGCTGAGTACCGCACCGAGGGCGACGCCGGCGAGCACCATACGAAGTGGGTCTCCCCCGCCACGGCCAACCGAACCGATCGCATAAACGGCGAGCGTGGCGAGTAGTGCGCCAGCAAAGGCGAACCAGACTTCACCGGTCATTGATTGCACACCGAACACGCCGACTCCGATGGCGACAGCGAATGAGGCTCCTGAGCTCACCCCGAGGATGCCGGGGTCTGCGAGCGGGTTTCGGGTCAGGGCCTGAATCAGTGCGCCTGCGATACCGAGCGCTGCACCAACGGTGACGGCGACCACGGTTCGTGGAATTCGCAGATCCCAAATGACGAAGTGTTCGTCGAGGTCTTGCGGCGAAATCACGGCTTGCCACACGACGGCGAGATCGATATTGCGCGAGCCGATCGCGATGCTGAGCAGCATCGTGACGACAAGTGCCACCACGCATACAAGAAGCACCACCGTTTTGCTCGCGTTGTTTGCAGCGAGCCCGGTAGTACTTTTCGGGGGTTTCCCGGGGCTTCGAGACGAGTGCGTCTCGGCCTCGGTTGAGGTAGTGGGGATCATGCTCCGACTCGTTCTCTGGCGTTGGCTGCCCTCGAACGCGGGGAGCCTGTACCGAGGTTATGAGCGTCGAATGCAGATCGGCGGACACCCTGTATCTCGTTCCAGACAGATCGGCATTCGCTGGATCGCTCGCCTCCAAACACCATCACAGTTGTTCGGCAAGGTCGCCGGGTGTGCATCCCGCTGTCTTGTGAAAAGCGGCAACAAATGCGCTGGTCGAGCTATACCCGACGCGTCTTGCCACTACTTTCACGCTGTTGCCGTCTGCGAGCTGTGCGATCGCCGCTCGCATTCGCACCATTCTGCGCCAGCGTGCGAAGCTCATAGCAATTTCAGAGTCGAAGGCACGGGTCAGAGTTCGCGAAGAAACATTAAGTTTCGCGGCCCATTGTTCGAGTGAGCGATCATCGGCGGGGTCGTCAAGCACTGCTTCAACGAGTTCGGCGAGGCGAGGGTCTCCCGGCACGGGAACGTCGAGCTGCACTGGACTGGTCAAGAGGAGCATATCGATGCACACCTGTTGGGCACGGAGACGTTGATCCACCGTCATCGGGGCTTTGCCAACGTGCACCAGAAGTTCTCGTACTGCGGGATGCAGGCTGAGACCGGTTGGCTGGTGCCAGGCCTTGGTGAGTGATTCGGGCGCGAAGTAGGTGGTTCGAATGATTGCGCCGTCTGGGGCTGAGCCGGAGTGTTCGGTGCCTGCGGGGAGCCACAGTCCGGTGCCGGGCGCGATCGTCCAGCGCCTGCCGTTCACTCGCATGGTGATGATGCCGCGTTCAGACCACAGTAGTTCGTGCTCTGGGTGCGCGTGCGGTGCCCATGTTTGGCCGCGTGTTGATTCGTGTTTGCGGGTCGTGAGGAGGAACGACGAGGGCACCGTACGCGAGTTATCGGTGTCGAGGTTTGGCAGCGAAGGCGACTGGAGCGGTGGCGCCAGGAGAAGCATTACAAACCTCGGATACACAATTGAGTTGATGAGATGTTTATTAGGTTAACCTAAATTCACCTGAATTTCGCCTGAGATGTGCCGCTACTTCCCAATCAGCCTCGCAGATCAGATGTGAACCCTCACGCATATCAGGCAAGCAATTTCAGCTTTGCCCTGATAGCAGCTGCGATACCGTAGGTGCAGACTTCGCAAAATTGACGCGAACACTGACACAAAGATTCATCATGACCAGCACTGAATACTTCGAAGCAAACCGAGCAAATTGGAACGAGCGAGCATCGCTGCACGCCGCACGAGACGGCAGCGGCTACGGCGTCGCAGAGTTTATTCGCGACCCCGAAGCACTCTCTGATGTGGTGAAGTTCGACCGCCCACTGCTTGGCGAAATCCAAGGCCTGCGCGCAATACACCTGCAGTGCCACATCGGCACCGACACCCTCTCACTCGCGCGACTTGGCGCTCGTGTCACCGGACTCGATTTCTCAGAAACAGCAATCGAAGAAGCACGTCAACTTGTCAAAGACACCGGTGACGACGTCGACTTTGTGCAGTCAGACGTGCAGTCAGCGACAGAAAAGCTACCTGCTGGCGGTTTCGACCTGGTGTACACCGGCATCGGCGCACTCTGCTGGCTGCCAAACATTCTCGACTGGGCAACAACCGTAGCAACACTGCTCGCGCCCGGAGGCTTTTTGTTCATCCGCGAGGGCCACCCGATCCTTTGGGCTCTCGACGAAAGCGTCGAAGACCGCCTACAACCACGTTTTCCGTACTTTGAACATGAAGCACCAACTGAATGGGACGACGATCAGAGCTACGTGCCAACCGCTGAGGCCATCCGGTCAACACGAACCTACGAGTGGAACAGATCGCTCGGTGAGATCGTCACCGCACTCATTGAGGCTGGCTTGCGTATCGATTTTCTCGTCGAGCACCCAAGCGTGCCGTGGGAGGCACTGCCTAATCAGATGCGTCTGCGCGAAGACGGCGAGTGGGTGCGCATTGATTCACCGAACTCGGTACCACTCACGTACACGCTGCGCGCCACAAAACCGGCAAGTGAATAGGCGAGCGAAGTAGCAAGCTCAACCAGCAAACCAAGCTCTCGCCGCACGAACCAACAGTGCTGCCGAACTCGTTAGTCTGCGAGAAACGGCAACAACTGCTCAATGTTCTGAGCCACAGCCAGCTTGGCGCGCTCGGCGTCTCCGTCGACAATCGCATTGATGATTTCGCGATGCTCAGCGCGCACTCGCACCACCATCTCATCCCATTTCGGGAAAGTGCGCGCGGCCTCAAGGAAGTACCACTCGATCGACTCGCGCAGCCCAGTCATGATCGCAAGCAACACCTCGTTTCCCGAAGCCTGGGCAAGCGCAAGGTGGAACTGTGCGTCCAGCACCAAAAACTCTTGCGGGCTAAGCCCGGCAAACTCCATCGCTTCAAGCAGCTCGACTGGCCTGCTGAGATCTGGGCTCGGGTCTGCCGCAAGCTGGGTCACAACCGCCTGCTCAAGCATGACTCGAACCGAAACGGTTTCTGATGCGCGAAACCCCTGAGCCGCAACCTGCAAACGCATCATGGCCGCCATAGCGACCGAGGGCCGGGAGGTAATAATTGCGCCAGCATTTGGGCCGGACCCGGTTCCAGTGCGTAGCAGCCCAAGAAATTCGAGCACCCGAAGACCCTCTCTGATCGCCGAGCGGCTGACCCCGAGTTCTGCGGCGAGCGCTCGCTCCGGCAGAATGTGGTCTCCCGGGCCGAGTTTTCCCGTAACCAAGTCATGTTGCAAGCGGTCTACGACAACTCGCCAGGCCTTGGTCGGCTCACCCATGTCACATCCTTTGATCGCACAATTGCTCTCGCAACTTTCTCGCGTTTTCCGCTATGGTGCAAGCGCGTGACGCAGCGGCAACCCCAGGCTGCTGCCTGGCCAGAGAGTCTTTCGCGCTGGATCACCTACGAGTTTCATTGACGCCAGTCATATTGGGGAATGATTTCGGCGACATCACGCAGTTCTTCACTCAGCCGCTCGTACAACACATTCCCCTGCACATACCAAGCATCAGGTCGAGATTCTTGTTCTATCGGGTAGCTGCCCCACTCCCTCCCCCAGGCTGAGAGTTCAGATTCGAGCGCAGCGCTCAGCTGCAGCTCCCCAGCCTGGTAAGGATAGTGTTCTCCAGTTGTATCCCAGAGCGGGAAATCGACGCACCACTCAGGAAACATGCGTATTGAACGTTTTCCGTTTGGCAGCACTCCCGGCAGCCCCTTCGCCGTGCGCGCACGCAGGTACTTCGATTGCATTTCGTAGCGGCAGCTCCATTGCGCCGCTGTTTCAGGCTGCTGGCAATAGTCCATTCCGTGCAACCATTCCTGCGAAGGTTCGGCTCCCTCCACTATCAGTGCGAGCGACCAGAGAGCATCGTTCCACTCGGCGAGATTCTCGGCGGTTTTGATTGCATCCTGAACCGAGGTTTCTTTGAGCTCCCAGGCGGCCGTGTCACTCGCGGGGCCCGAAAAGATGTACACCCGATAGCGCGGCTGGAATACCTGTCTATCGAATACGCGAGTACTCAACATGCTGCTATGCCCCATTTGTTCCTCCCAGCTTCGCAGTGCGCTTTCTTACCTCGACCCTACGTCGCTATGAGCTCAAAGCCCACCGTGGCACCGTGAGGTCGATCCCCCGCATAAAGCGCAGATCGCGCAGCGCGCCAATGTCGAGGGCGGGCAACTCGGCAGCGCGAGCCCAGAGCGCTGCAAACGTACCGGGCACGGCGAACGCGATACCGATTCCGAGTGAGGCAAGCGATGCAAGCCACATCCCCGAGGTCGCGATGCCTCCGAGCAGCGCAATGGCAACCCCGAGCGCCGCAAACGGCACCGAAGCGAGGGCACGAAGCCGCTGTGATCCGCGCGACACCGTTCGGCCCGTGCCCACGGTTCGCACGGCCACCTGCTCGATCTTCACAAACCAGCTCGCAAACGGGAACACCAACTCCGCGATCACAATGATCCAGGGCAACCGAGTTGCCCACCAACTCAGTGAGTGCGGTTCGGGCAGGGGCAGACCTGCCCACCACATCACCGCAACAAGCGCCAAGATCAGCGGCATATGCCAGAGGTAGACGGTCATCGCGATCGAGCCGGCGCGCTGCGCCGCGTGCGCAATTCGTGGCTGAGCGGTCAGGCGATCCAACGCGCCCCGAAACAATTGCAGCAAGAAGAACTGTGCGGTGCCGAGCAACGCAATCGCGATGGTTGGCGGGTTGAGATTGGCGATCATGTCTGGCGACCAGCCGAGACCAAGCAGCCCGAGCAGCCCCGCGATCGGCAGCATCGCCCCAAACACGAGGGCACGCTTCGACCAGTTCGCACAGGCCCCGTCTGCGAGCGCAAAACCCAGCTGCTGCATGAGCGGCCAGACGAGCATGAGATTCAGGTAGCCAACCGGAATACCTGCCTGCGAGTGCAGCAGATCCATCGTGATCACGCCAGCGCCGAGCGCACCAATGGTGAGCATTGGCACCCGCTCATGCAGCCACACCATCGCTGGCACGAGCGCGGTTACGCCGAGGTAGACGGCGAGAAACCAGAGCGGCTGGCCGATTCGCAGGCTCGCTTCGGCGATCAAAGCGGTATCAGCACCGAGCGCTACCGCTCCGAGCAGCACCGCGCCCACCGCAAAGATCATGATCGCTGCTGGCACCGCGAGCCTGCGCACTCGGCTCAGCACATAGTCAGCCGCGCTGGCGTGCTTCGCGCGCATACTGCGCCATTGCGTGAGCGAGGCAAAACCGCCGGCGATAAAAAAGAGAGGCATGATCTGCAAGATCCAAGTGATTGGCGCAAACCACGACTCACCAGAAAGCGCGACGCTTGTGTGCAGCGAGCCGCCGGGGCCAACTTGCACCCCAACCATGAGCGAGTGCAACAACACGACTGCGAGCAAGCAGGCGGCCCGCACCGCATCAATGGTGGCGTCGCGTTTGGGCGTCGCATGTTCACTTCGCAACGTATGATCGCTGGCACGGCCCGGCGCGGGGCGGGTGAGTACTGCAGGCATCGCTTCTCCTTGTATTGGCTACAAGAAGAACGTACGAATACCGCTGCCGTCGCCGCGTCGCCCTACCGAGTGAATCTAGGCGATACTCGCGAGTGACCCGAGAGCCCGAGTGAGGTGGCTAGCTCCGGGATCTAGCGCCCAGGGCTGACAAGACCAGACTCATAGGCAGCAATCACAATTTGAGTGCGGTCGCGCAGCGCGAGTTTGCCGAGCACTCGCGAGACATGAGTTTTGACGGTCTGTTCCGAAAGAAACAGGGTCTCTGCAATTTCAGCGTTCGACTGGCCTGAAGCGATCAGCTTCATCACTTCAAGTTCGCGTTCGGTGAGCGGAGAAAGCAGCGCAGAGTTATCTCGCGGGGCTGGTCTTGCAGCGTAATCGGCGATCAACTTGCTGGTGATCGAGGGCGCTAAAAGCGCTTCGCCGTCAGCGACAATTCGCACGGCAGCAATCAGGTCTTCGGCGGTCGCGTCTTTCAGTAAGAACCCGCTGGCTCCCGCTTGCAGCGCCGAAAAAACGTATTCGTCGGCGTCGAAAGTGGTCAGCATAATGATTCTGGGGTGTGAGAGCCCTGGCATGTCGAGGATCGCTCTGGTCGCGTCCAAACCATTCATTTGGGGCATACGAATGTCCATCAGCACCACGTCTGGCTGTGTCCGGCGCACCAGTTGCACCGCTTCGCTACCGTCAGCTGCACTGCCAACAACGGCAATGTCTTCTTGCGCATCAAGCAGTGCACCAAATCCTTGGCGCACCATTGCCTGGTCGTCTACGATCGCGACTCGGATGGCCTCTGCTTGTATGTCGCTCTGCCCCATACTCATTGATCCTAGCGAGCACACAATCTTGCGGGGTCACTCCGAAGTAGCACGCGACTTCACTCGCTGGGGTGATGTTGCCCGCAAGACCTCGCCCGTACGGTGAAGCACATGTTGCTTATTGCCATTCTTCTCGCCGCGATCGGCGCGGTCGGCCTTTCGGTCGGCACGCATCTGCAGCACCGTGCCGTGCAGCTTGATGTCGGCCTTCGCAAGTCGGGCGTGAGCCGTGCCTTCACCAGGCCGCTGTGGATCGTTGGTCTCGCGATCCTCGCCTTGCAAACGCTACTGAATCTTGTCGCGCTTGGGCTTGCCCCGGTTGCTGTGGTGCAGCCGGTCGGCGCGCTCGCGTTGGTGAGTGCGGTGGTGATCAGCGCGTTCGCGCTCGGGGTGCCGATTCGGCGCGGTCTTCTTGTCGGAATCGCGCTTTCAGTGTTCTCGATCGCCGGGTTCGTCGCGATTTCGGCAGGATACGTGCAAAGTGTGCGGCCCGATGCAGCGGCGGCCTCAATGCTTGCGTGGTTGCTGCTGTGTTTGGTGTTGCTCGGCCTTTTGGTGGCGCATCGCTGCCGCGGGCACCTCGCGAGGGTCACGGCTGCCGGGGTGATTTTCGGCGCGGTGGCTGCGGCAGCGCATCTCGTTTCGGTTGAGTTGCTTGCGAGGCTGCAGGGTTTTCGCGCTGGATCGTTTCACGTCGAACGCATCGGCGAGGTGGCACAGCGCGAACTTGGTGGGGTGACTTCACCGAGTGACACGCAGCTCTGGCAGTTGGGAGCGGTACTGGTTGTGGCCGCAGTTGTGGGTATGTGGCTGGTGCAGACCGCGTATGCAAGCGGTCCGCCAGAGACCGTACTGGCGAGCCTCACTGTGCTCGATCCGATGGTTGCCGTGCTTATCGGCGCGGTGCTGCTGGGCGAATACGGCGCGCTCACGCCTCTCGCGGCATTTGGATTGTTTGTCTGCGGCAGTACCGCCTGCTTCGGTATTGGCCTGATTGCACAGCATCATCCGGGGCTCGCACAGCGAGATGCACCGGTAAACATCGGCGTGCGAAGTAGCGCAGCACCACAGAATAGGAGAAGCTGAAATGGTGAATGAAATATCCCGAGGATCGCAGCGCTCGAAGCTTTTTGACCTTCGCGCGATTGGCCGCGACTACCGGCTGCTACTCGTCGGGTTTCCGTTCTCGCTCGCGGCATTCGCGGTACTCGTGCCGATGTTTTCGCTTTCAATCGGCACCATTGTTATTTGGGTTGGCGCGCCACTCCTACCGGTCACGCTTCAACTCGCGAGCTATTTTGCTGAGCGATCGCGCTCACGCGCTCGCGCATGGGGGGCCGATCTGGCACCGGCACTATATCCCGTTCGCAACCCTGGGCTTTCTGGATTTCTCAGTCGCATTAAAGAGAGTCGCCGATGGCTTGATCTTGCTTTTGAGACGTTGATAGCATTCCCGCTGCGCACCTTTAACTTCACGGTGGCCCTGTGTTGGGGCCTTGCCGCGGTCGGCGAAATCACATTCCCACTCTGGGGCGGGTTTTTACCAAAAGATAATTTGTCACTTGGCGCCCTCACCGCGCAGTGGCTGAGTGGTGGGTCTTTTTCGGCGACGAACCACGAGCCATTCTGGGTAGAAGCCGTACTAAACCTCGCGGCTGGATGTGTGCTGATCCTCACTCTGCCGCTGGTGCTTCGTGGACTCGCGGTGCTCGAAATCACGCTGACGAAAGCGGGGCTCGGCGAAGCCGAGCAACGTCAGGGCTGGGGCAGAATCACGGCCTGGGTGATCGCAATAGTCTCGATCGCCGTTGGCTGGCCGATCCTTGCAACGCTCTACGGTGTGCCAGTCGTGGTGGCCATGCTGATTGTGTTGGCAAGCGGCGCAGCACTCGTGCTGTCAGGGCGACTGCCGATTGTGGCGATCGTGTTGCAGTCGGGTTCGGCTTTGGCGACGATGCTGGCGACGTCGGGCAGCGCTGCTGAGTTGCCTTGGCCGTGGCCGGTGACAACGATCATTGCGCAGACGCTATTCACAATGCTGGTGGCGTTGCGTTGCCGCTTGCCCTGGGCGATCGCGGCGTGGGCGGTACCGCAGGCGGCTGTGTCACTCGCTTCGCTTCCTTTTGGAATCACCACAACGAATCAAGTGACCATCACGGTCTCGGGCTCGGTCTCGCTTGGCGTGCTCATCTTGAGCGCGATCGTGCGGCAGCTTATGTCAAGCCGCGGAGCGCTACAGGCAGAGCGCCAAGCGAGCGCCGAGTTGAGCGAGCAAAGCCGTGAACTGGCGGAGCGAAATCGTATTGCCCAAGAGCTCCATGACGTCGTTGCACACAGCATGTCTGTCATCAGCGTTCAAGCCACGACAGCGAAATATCGGCTGCCAGAAGTCGGTGAAGATGCTGAGCAAGAGTTTGAGTCCATTGCCGCTTCATCGCGCCAAGCGCTCACCGAGATGCGCAGCCTGCTCACGCTGCTTCGAACGAGTGACGAGGATCGCCAGTTGCAGCTCGCCCCGCAGCCTGGAGCGCAAGACATTCCTGCTTTGATTGCAGCGACTCGCCAGTCGGGAGCGAGCATTTCACTTTCGGTAACCAAAAACGGCGTAGCGAATCTGCCCGCAGTCGGCGGCGATACCGCTTCTGATTCTGATACCGCTGCTTCTGATGCCGCAGCTAATGCAAGCTCGCTGCCTGCTGCTACCGGGCTTACGGTGTACCGCATCGTGCAAGAGGCACTGAGCAATGCCATGCGGCACTCCCCCGGCGCCGACATCAATGTGCGAGTTGACGAAACCGACACCGAGGTGACCGTCGAAGTACAAAATGGCCCGGCCGATGCACAAAGCACACAGCCCGCAGCACCCGGCGCAGGCCTCGGCCTTGCTGGGGTGCGCGAGCGAGTTGCTGCACTCGGCGGATCAGTCGAGGCTGCCCCAAGTCACGCTGGCGGTTTTGTACTTCGCGCAGTACTGCCACTCGGTTAGTGAATACTTTGACTGCGACGGTGTTGGCGGGTGGTTGATCCAACGCCCCAACACGGTCGCTAGCTGACCTTTGGTGTTCGCTGACTCGCGAGAATACCGAGCACAATGATGACGCCGCCGAGCGGCTCGTACCAGTGCAGAGTTTCGCCGAGCAGCAGTACTCCGAGAAATACGCCAATAACCGGGGTGAGGTAGGTCACGGTCGAGGCGCGGGCTGGCCCCCACTCACGAATAATTCGGGTGTTCCAGGTGTAGGCGAGGCCGGTGCCGATGGCGCCGAGTGCAACCATGCAGAGCACAATTACCGGGCTGAGTGTCACCGGAGTCATGGCGGTGAACGGTGAAAGCAGCAGCACAACCGCGGAGGCGGTAGCCAGTTGCACGGCGGCGATCGTCACCGTGTCATACGGTAGTCCCGTCACAAAACGACGCATGTAGAGACCAGCGAAACCGTAACAAATCGGTGCGGCAAGGCAAGCGAGGTTCGCAGCGAGCCCGCCTTGCGGGTTGCCGATGAATTGCCACGGCGCTACGAGCACGGTGACCCCGACAATTCCGATCAGGAGGCCCACCACCTGAAAACGACCAAGGCGCTGCGAACTCAGCACGAGCGGGGTGAGCAGCAGAGTCATGATTGGGGTTGTGGCGTTGTAGATGCTGGCGAGCCCGCTCGAAATGAACTGTTCTGCCCAGGCATAGAGTGTGAACGGAATGACGCAGTACAGCAGGCCAACCACGGTGAGGTGGCCCCAGAGTCGCAGGTCACGAGGCCAACGCCGTTTGGTCACGACCATAATTGCCGCAAGGGTGAGGCCGCCAAGAACGATACGGCCCAGCACCACTTGGTTTGGTGATAATCCGTCGAGACCAACCTTGATGAAGAGAAAGCTTGAGCCCCACGCCAGGGACAACGCGATGTAGGCCCAAAGGGTGATTGATGGCTTGTGTGCTGTCTTCATGGGCACTAATGTGACACACACCGACGACATGAGCATAATCAAATTCACTCATGTAGATATGAGGTTTGTTCATGGACGTTTCGCTCTCACAATTGCGGGCATTCGTCGCCGTACTCGACCGCGGCTCATTCACAGAAGCCGCAGCTCAGCTACAGATGAGCCAATCAGCAATCTCGCACGCAATCGCAGGCCTCGAACGAGTCGTCGGCGGGCCAGTAATACGCCGAGGTAGCGGGGTATCTCTCACCAACGTGGGGTCGCAAATTCTGCCCCACGCAAGAGCCGCCCTCGCGTCAATCGAAGCAATGGAGAGCGCCCTACGACCAGACGATGCGCTCACCGGAGTTGTGCGCCTGGGGGCCGTACCAACCGTGTACCAAGGTCTCGTGCCCGAACTGCTCGCAAACTGGGCCGCACGACTGCCCGGCGTTGCCGTGCAGATCTACGAAGGCGACGACGATGAAATGCTCGAATGGGTCGAAGCGGGAGTGGTCGACGCTGCCATCTTGACCGAACCCCGCAACGCCTCACCCGACGGAAAACTCATCGCAACAGACGAATTCTGTGCGGTGCTGCGCAAAGACCACCCACTGGCAGAACTCGAGGCGATCCCCCTCGCCGAAATGCTCGAAGACGGCCTGATCGTCTCAACCGGCGGCTGCGAAGGAGAAGTAAATCGCATGTACGCCGAAGAGCAACTGAGCTTTCGCTACTCGCACCGAGTACGCGAAATCAGCACACTCTTTCACATGGTCGGGCAGGGACTCGGCGTAGCAATTGTGCCCTCACTCGGGCGCGCGATGCTGCCCGACACCCTCACCATGAAGCCGCTCTCGCCGAGCCAGCCTCGACGCCTCGTGCTGAGCGGCCCGAGCTCACGACCCTGGCACCCCCTCGCGCGGGCACTGGTTGAGACGGTTGCAGTAGACAAGACCACTACACAAAAAGTCGGTGCCAGCGTCTAGCATCCAACTCTCACATCTCAGTTCGCAGCTGTCATTTCAAAGCTGACCGTGTCAGATACCCGCCCATTAGCCTGGATCGCGATGGTGTGTTTACCCGGATAATAGCGGCGGGTGGTGATGGGGCGAAAAGAGTGCTTCTTTTCAACGTGAGCAGCCTCACCCGGCGCCAACGTTTTCGTTGTGAGTTTGAACGTTTTCTGACTAATACTGCCATTGGCCCGCTGAAAACCGATGTTGTAATCGATCGCCACATTCGCTGATTCAGCACCAGTGTTCGTCACACTCGCTTGAAAGAGAATCTCACCCTGCCACGGAATCATGTGACTCGAAAGCTGCGGGGCCTCGATCACAAGCTCGTCCCCTGAAAAGCCGAGCAGTTTCAGCGCCGCCTGATCACCCTGTTTGTTCAGCGTACGCAGCCCGTGCCGGAGCACCCATGCGGTGTGTTCACCGGGGTGCTGCGCCCAATGCTCAGCAACTTCGATCGTGACACTTGGTGAAAGACGACTCAGATCGTTGAGGTGATTTGCGACCGAACGCCGCACATACTCTGATTGGTCCTGATGGCCGGCGAGCAAGATGTCAACGGTAGCTCGCGGCTGTTCCAGTAGCCAGGGCACTCGTTTCGCCCAAGGCAAGTAGGCTCGTGTGCCCTCACTCGCCAGCCGGCGAACGTGTTCATTTTCGTGCCGCATCCACGAGTTGGCGTGCTCAAGCGCGCGTTCCGGGCGAGCCTGAATCATGTCCCTGATCGCAAACTCTCCCGTGTGCCTCTGCGTAAGCAATGCGAGAGATTCCATCGCTGCATCAAAATCTTCTTCAAGCCCCGAAGCGAGGGCGCTGGCGGTCACAAATTCGGTCACCGGCCAAAGCATCCACCCGGTGAACGCTGGATCGCCCCACGCATCACGCACCAGCCCGTTGGCGGCATCAAAGTCGCTCGGCAAGTCGTTCAGAAGCGCCTCACGGACCGTATCAACGCGGTCACGTAGGCGCGCCTGCGAGAGTTCACCTACGAGCGCGTCTTGCACGCTTTGCAGCGAAGAAAGATCAACGCTTGGATCAGCCAGCGTGAGCGATCGCCGTAGCTGCGCAACAACCGACGGGTTAATTAGTTCGTCCATTGCGCCCATCGAGTGAAGCCCTTTTCGTTCCTGAAGCTAGCTTGAAAGAGTAAAGACTACGAGCGAACTCGTATCGGCGACACTTCGCCTACACAGTCGGCCTTGCTATTCAGACCACGGCGTTCCGATACGCCAAAAATCTTCGGGATCCCCCAGCGGAATGAGCGGCGAAAGCCACTCACTGACGGCCTCAAACAAAGCACTCTCAAGGTCATCGCGCGTCCAGCCACGTGGGCGCGCTGGCACGTTTGGCTCCCAGCCGTCTTCAGTCCATTCGACGCCAAAAAGGTTTCGATCATCATCGAATTGGCGGTCAAGTTTGAAGGCACTCGGGCCACTAAATCGCGCCCAGACATCGAACGGGCCCTCCCCATCCTGATCCACGAAGACGTCAAGAATAATCCCGTCGATCGCAGTTCCGGCGTCTTCTGCCGCAGCGCGGAAACGCACGAGCCGAGCCGCAACTTCACTCGAATGTGCGTCGAGAATCACTTTGAGCGCATCGTTATATGTTTGCGGGTGCATCTCTAAAGGGTACCTGTGAGACAAGGCAAATGGCTGGCGCTGCAGTGCACGAGAAAGTGCAAATCTGATGCGGAACTATCGAGTAATTGGGAACAACCAATCCGCAAATAAAGGAACCCCCAAGAGTAGAAGCCTCTTGGGGGTTCAGCAGCGGTGTAATCTCCGCTACGTGGCTCCGACCGGCATCGATCCGGTGACCTTTCGATTTTCAGTCGAACGCTCTACCAACTGAGCTACAGAGCCAGGTGCCTAATAACATGTATTTGCCACCTGAGACGAAGAAACCCTTCCTAGGAAGGGCATCTTCATCTTGGCGACCCTGACGGGACTTGAACCCGCGACCTCCGCCGTGACAGGGCGGCGCGCTAACCAACTGCGCCACAGGGCCATGTTCTATTCAATTGTCGTAGTGACCCCAACGGGATTCGAACCCGTGCTGCCGCCGTGAAAGGGCGGTGTCCTAGGCCGCTAAACGATGGGGCCGAAGCACTTTCGCGCTACTGGGCTACCGAGAGTTAAGCTTACGTGGAAAGACGGGGGCTTCGCAAATCGGCAGACACCAGTTGTTCGTTTTTCGTGAAAGATCCGCATAATTCCGCCAAATATTTCCTTTCACTATCGGCGCGTCGCGCGCTTGTTTTCAGCGTGTCGCGGGCCGATGCGGCCCTGCTCGGGCATCATTTTCGGGCAAAAATTGCGTCAAAAAATTTGCGGGCCGAGCGCGAGTCCGCGTGTCGCGATGTTAGTGAAGCACCGAAAGAGGAGTTTCACTTGTTTCGCCAAGCCCAACAAGCAACTCAATGAACGCGAAAACCCCCGGCTCGCAATAGCGGAGCCGGGGGTTTTGCAAAGAGGTTGTTCAGTAACCGCCAAGTGCGCGCTGCACCCGCTGCAACGAGATGTTTTCGTGCAGCATGATGCCCTGATCGGTGCGCTGCTCGAAATGAAAGCCGAGCTTGCCCTGAATCAGCATGCCAATCAAATATGGCTCACGTGGGTTCCAAAGCACCCAGGTTGGCTGGCCCTTTGAGTTGTTTCCTAGAAACGTAATCTCAATCTCGCGGTCGCCAACGCGCTGCATGGAGGGCACCATTGCGCGCGTCGATAGAGTCACGTTTTCCGACTGCTGCACCTCACTCATGCATCGATCCTAGCCAATCGACCAGGGAATCGCATCGGAAACCGTAACGAATGCGTTTCTTCGGCGATTTATGCCCCAGCAAAGAAGCTCGCAGTGATCCGGGCGAGACCGTGCAGGTCGTCGACGTGGGCAAGTTCTCGCGCTGAGTGCATCGACAACAGCGGCACACCGGCGTCAACCGTGCGCATGCCTAGGCGGGTCGCGGTGAGCGGGCCGATGGTCGAGCCGCACGGCACACCGTTATTCGAGACGAACACCTGCGTCTGCACGCCGGCCTGATCGCAGGCTCGCTGCCACATGGCCGCACCGTGCGCGTCGGTCGCGTAGCGCTGGTTCGCATTCACTTTCAGCATGGCTCCGTGGCCAGCGAGCGGTTGCACATTTGGGTCGTGCTTTTCTGCGTAGTTCGGGTGCACAGAGTGCCCCGCATCAACCGAGAGGCACCACGAGGCAGACATTGCCCGAGCTGATTCCTCTGCATTTGCGCCAAGACCTGCCCGCAACCGCACAATCACGTCTTCTAGCAGCGGGCCCGATGCACCAGAACGGGTTTCTGAACCGAGTTCTTCGTGATCGAATGCCGCAAGCATTGCGATTTCTCCGTCTGCGACACTTCCTTCGGTCAGGGCAACGAGGCTGGCAAACACCGAGCTCAGGTTGTCGAGCCGTGGCGACGCGAAGAGTTCACGTGAGACGCCGATGCGCGCGGGGCGTTGGGTATCTGCGAGGCGCACGTCAGCGCCGACAATGTCTTCGACGCGAATTCCCGCAGAGGCCGCGAGCAGTTCGCCGATCGACGCACTGCCCATACCGATTACCGGTTGCATGTGGCGCTGGCGATCCACCGTAAGAGCACCACCAGAGTCACGATCAAGGTGAATCGCGAGCATTGGAACGCGAGCGATTGCCTCGGTCTGCACGAGGTGCTCGGCACCGTCCGCGGTCACAACGCGGCCAGCTACGGCGAGGTCGCGATCAAACCAGGTCGACAGCAGCGGTCCACCGTACACCTCAACGCCGAGCTGCGCCCACCCGCGCGCCGAGAAGTCCGGGTGTGGTTTGAGCATGAGCCCGGGCGAATCGGTGTGGCTCCCGAGCACACGCACTGGGCTGCTCGCGGTGAGGTCCGATCCAGCGCGCCAAGCAATAATTGCGCCGTCTCGACGAGTGAAAGCGCCCTCCCCCGAGCTGAGTGGTTGCCAGGCGTCGCTCTCGCTGACCTCAGTGAATCCTGCTGTTTCTAGCGCCGAAGCGACGGCAGCGGCCGCGTGATACGAAGTTGGCGATGCCGCAACGAACTCGGTAAATCGTTCGATGTATTCGTCGCGGTCGGTGAGCAGGGAATCATGCGAAGCAGACATGCATCCATCAAATCATGGGCTCGCTGGATCGGCACCCAGGCTCGTCGCCACCAGCCATCTCTTCGCAAAATGGACACGGTGTGGCAACCAAAAAACGCGCACCCCTGCCCGATCTGGGCGAAGGATGCGCGTTTTCTGAGTTACCGAGAACTAGTTCTTTTCGGGAGCTTCGAACGCGGTTGCGAACTCTGCGAGCAGACGGGCGCCAAAACCGGTTGAACCGGTTGAGCGCCACAGGTCGTCACCCTCTGCCTGCATGGTGCCTGCGATGTCCAGGTGGCCCCAAGGGGTACCGTCGACGAACTCGTTCAAGAAGAGGGCAGCGAGGATCACTCCGCCGTACTGGCCGCCAATGTTTGAGAGGTCTGCGACGTCGCTCTTCAGCTGCTCACGGTAGCGGTGATCGAGCGGCATCCGCCAGGTGTTCTCGTCGGTGCTATCTGCGGCTGCCTGCAGCTGCTCAGCGATCGAGTCGTTATTTGCGAGCATCGCCGCGGTGCGGGTGCCGAGGGCCATCATTGCCGCGCCGGTCAGGGTGGCGATGTCGACGATTGCGTCTGGGCGGTGTGCTTCTTCGGTGGCGAGCACGAGGCCGTCGGCGAGCACGAGGCGACCTTCAGCGTCGGTGTTCTTCACCTCGACGGTGGTGCCTCCGCGAATGGTGAGCACGTCGCCGAGCTTCGTCGCGCTACCCGACGGCATGTTGTCTGTGCACATGAGCCAGCCGGTGACGATGCTGGTTGCGCCGAGTTCGCGCAGCGAGGTCATCGCCGAGAACACTGCGCCAGCGCCCATCATGTCGAGCTTCATTGCGGCGTGCATCGCGTTCGAAGGCTTCAGGCTGATGCCGCCCGAGTCGTACATGATGCCCTTGCCGACGAGCGCGAGGTGCGCGGTCTCATCGCTTGCACCCTCAGGGGTGTAGCGAAGCTTGATCATGCGTGGCTCTTCGGTGCTGCCAGCGTTGACGCCGAGCAGACCACCGCAACCGAGTGCGATCAGCTGCTGACGGTCGAAGACCTCAACCTCAAGGCCAAACTGTGGGCCAAACTTCTGCGCGATCTCAGCGAACTTCACTGCGCTCAGGTGGCGTGGCGGAGTGTTGCCGAGGTCACGCGAGAGGCTAGCGGTGCGGGCAAGAATCAGGCCACGCTCAACACCGACCTCAGCGGCTTCAGCGAGGTCTGCTGCCTCATCAGTAAGCACCAGGGTGAGGCGCTCAAGCTGCACGGTCTTTGGGTCGCTCTTAAGCGCGTCAAAACGATAGCGGGCGAGCAGTGCGCCCTCGGTAGCGGCCTGCGCGGCTGCTTCCACCGAGATAGCGTCGTCGCCGACGACGAGCGCGCTGAGGTCAACCGCGAGAGTCGAGATTTCGCGGGCGGCACGGGTGAACGCGGCAACAGCGTCACGAAGCTGAGCTTCGGTGCCGATGCCCTTGCCGCTGCCAACGAGCACGCGGAGGGGCGATCCTGGAAGCACAAGCGTCTGGCCAGCTTTGCCGAGGAAGCCCGCAGCTGCGAGCGAATCGCGGTCAAACGATGCTGCAAGTTCTGCTGGCAGTTCGCCCTCTGCAGATACAAAAAGCGCTACTGCGCCGGCGTTCTCGACGTCAGCATTTACTGACACCGAGACCTGTCGGTCGAGTGACGGCACTGGGTTAAAGTCAGGGTTAATCACAACGGTCATGCCATTAACCCTAGCCCTGGAAGCTGCGCGAACACAGCTTCCAGGGATTCAGTTAGTCGACGGCGAGAGCGGCAACAGGCGATACGCGGATCGCCCTGCGTGCGGGCGCGACGGCCGCGCCGAGCGCGAGCAGCACGCCCAGCACGGCGACCGATGCGAGCACGGGCCACGGCACGACCGGAGCCATCAGGCCCACCTGTGAGCCGACGAGTGATTGCGCGGCCAGCCAGCCGTAGAAGGTGCCAAGGAGCAGCCCGAACCCAAGCGCTGCAAAGGTCATCTGCACGCTTTCAGCCATGACCATCGCTCGCACCTGGCTACCGGTGAAGCCGAGCGCGCGCAGCAGGCCAAGTTCGCGGGTACGCTGCAGCACTCCCAGCGAGAGCGTGTTCACCATGCCGACCGCAGCGATCACTGCGGAGAAACCAACCAGCCCAGAGAAGATCGCTGTTGTGATTGCGAGTGTGCCCGAGAGCTCGGCTGCCATTTCGGCGTCGTGCGCAAAAGCTACGAGAGCCATTCGTTCGTAGGTCGCGAGCGCGACAGCAAACATTGTGACGAGGGTGACACCGATCACGAGACCGATGGTCGCTCTTGCGCTGCGTTCGGGGAAGCGCACAGCGTTCGCGGCAGCAAGCCTGCCGGTCGGACCGTTGCCGAGCGCGCGGCCCGCGAGCCGCAAGAGCGGTGGCATCACCAGGTGCGCGCCGAGGGCGAGGCCGGTGAATGAGAACAGTCCGCCAAAGAACGAGATAAGGAGCGCGAGTGGGGTCATCAGGCCAAGCACGATTCCGAGTGCCATCAGCGCAATACCGATCAGCATCAGCAGGATCGCCCACACAGTGCGGCCGCCACGCTGGCTTGCCTGTTCTGCTGTCATTTCAACGGCGGCCCCGGTTGCTTCGATCGGCGAGACTTTGGCGACTCGGCGAGAGCCGGACCACGCTGCGATCCAGGTGGTCAATGCCACGATCACGACCGCGACGATGGCCAGCGGGCTAAAAACTGGGTAGCTGTCGCGCGGTGGCAACCAGCCGAGCGTCGGCCCGAGTGTTGCCATAAATACAATCAGCGCTTCGGCGAGCGCGAAGCCGATGAGTGCGCCGATGAGCCCCGTCACAAGACCTTCAGCGGCGACACGGGAGCGCACCTTCGCTGAGGTTGCGCCGATCAATCTGTAGAGCGCGATGGTTCTGGTGCGTCCGGCGATAATCGTCGAGAAGGTATTCGCTGTCACAATCGAGCCAACGTAGAGCGCGATCAGAATAAAGATGAGGGCGACTAGCATCAGCACCATCCAAAAGGTGCCTTTTTCTTCGACGAGAGCTGGATCCATCGCGGTCACCATAATGTCGACCCCGAGGATCAGCGCGACCGCAAAAAGTGAGCTCAGTGCGGCTACGACAATCGTGGCTGCGTGTTCGCGTAGTTGTTCGCGTTTCATGCCTGCACACTCTCCAGGTTCAGCATGGTTTCTGAGATGGCGGATGCGCTCATTGCGGAGCGGTCGGCGACAATTTTCCCGTCACCGATGAACACGATCCTGTCGGCATGGCTCGCAGCGATTGGGTCGTGGGTGACCATTGCGATGCTCTGGCCTGCGTTGTCGACAGCGTCGCGCAGAAGGCCAAGAACTTCACGACCGGTGCGTGAATCGAGCGCGCCGGTGGGTTCGTCGGCAAAGATGATGTCTGGGCTGGTGGCAAGTGCCCGGGCAATTGCGACTCGCTGCTGTTGACCGCCCGAGAGCTCGTGCGGTCGATGTTTTTGACGCCCGTCTAGGCCGAGTCTCGCGATCAATGAGTCGATACGCGCTTGATCAGCGACGGTAGGACCGTTGCCGCCGAGTTCGAAGGGCAGTCGAAGGTTGCCCATTACGTCAAGTGTTGGCACGAGGTTGAAGGCTTGAAAGACAAAGCCGATCCGGCGTCTGCGCAGTCTGGTCAGTTCGGCGTCACCAAGTCTTGTGATTTCGTCTTGGCCGAGCCAAACGCGGCCTTCGCTCGGGCTATCGAGACCAGCGAGCACGTGCATCAGTGTCGATTTTCCTGAACCTGATGGGCCCATGATTGCGGTGAACTCGCCCTGTTTCAGGCTGAGTGAGATGTCGTCGAGCGCGGTGACTCGGTGCGCTCCATTGCCGTAGTAGCGGCTCAGGTTTTCAACGCGGGCAACGGTTTTGGGCAGTTGTGAATGCTCATCCATGTTTCAAAACTAGATTTTGACGGGTGGCTGGCGAATCGCCCGTTGGTACCGAGGACATCATCCTTCGGTACCGAGAGACAGGGATCAGGGTCTCTTTGCGCGCTGCGGTTGGCGTGCAAAGAGACCCAGCGATCCAGCGCAAATAATTCCGGGAATACTTGCAAACGCATACATGTTGTACCCGACATGAGAGCATTCGGGTTCCTTTCCTTCGGACACTACGCAAACGTGCGCGGCAGCAGAACGCGCACTGCAGCAGACATGCTGCACCAGACCATCGACCTGGCACAGGCAGCAGATGAAATTGGCGTGAACGGCGCCTACGTTCGCGTGCACCACTTCGCGAAGCAGGCAGCCGCACCAATTCCGCTGCTTACGGCGATGGCGGCAAAGACCCAGCGCATCGAGGTCGGCACCGGCGTCATCGACATGCGCTACGAAAACCCGCTATACCTTGCCGAAGAAGCAGCAACCCTCGACCTGATTTCAAGCAGGCGCATCGCGCTCGGCATTAGCCGCGGTTCACCCGAAACTGCACTTCGTGGCTACGAAGCATTTGGCTACACCGGATCAGAAGATCCCCGTGGCGCCGATATCGCGCGCGACAAGTTCGAACTTTTCTTGCAGGCCATCGACGGCGAAAAGGTCGTCGAGGGCGACCCCCAGATGGTCGGCCCCGGGCAGCGTCTCGCAATCGAGCCAATTGCGCCCGGCCTACGCGACCGAATTTGGTGGGGCGCTGGATCGCGCGAAAGCGCCGAGCAGGTCGGCCGCCAGGGGCTCAACCTCATGAGTTCCACGCTACTCACCGAAGCAACCGGTCAGCCATTCCACGAGTTGCAGCGCGAGCAGATCGAGCGCTTCCGCGCAGCTTACAAGGCAGCCGGGCACACTGGCACACCCCGCGTAAGTGTGAGTCGCAGCGTGTTCCCGATTGTGAGCGAAGAAGACGAAATGTACTTCGGCATGCGCTCGCGTGAGAATAACGACCAGGTCGGCGTGATCGACGGCATGCGCAGCACCTTCGGCAAAACCTACGCCGACACCCCAGATCGCCTCGTCGAGCAACTCCTCGCCGACGAAGCCGTAATGGCCGCAGACACACTCATGCTCACCATTCCGAACCAGCTGGGTGTTGAATACAACGCCCACGTGATGGAATCGTTCGCTAAGCACGTAGCTCCGGCTCTGGGATGGAAGCCTAACTGGGAAGGCCCAGTGCAAGGAGACGCGATCTAAGCGCTACGGTGAGTGTGACGACGACACTTCGCCGCACTCACCATCCTCCGAATACCACACGTCAACGATGTCACGAGGCGAGATAGCTGCGCACAGCACGCCATAAAGCATTGCGCACATTGTGGCAAACATTGCCAGGCTCACGTTTGCGTTCGCGCCGCTCTCAATCGCCTGGGTCATTCCCCAGGAACTGAACAGGACAGCTGTGAGGGTGGCCGCGACTGAGCCAAGCGCTCCTCTCTGCCAGCGTCTGTTGTACTTCCAGCTGTCCCGCGTTCCTAGCACGCCTATACCTGCGCAAAGGATCGCCGCAACGAGCGCTAGCGCTGAAAGGATCCAACCTGGATCGCTTCGAAGCATTTCTCTATCCTGCGAAAAGAACACGTCGAAGTCAGTCGACCATGCACGTGGGTTGGCTGAGAGAAAGGTCGCAACAGCCACAAGCGGCAAGAGCATGAGCACCAGGCTGAGGTATTCCCTGAAACGCGTTGCACGCTGTGGAGCATCTGAAATATCAAGGGAATACATCAATACACCTTCGTGGGAAACAGGCCAGGCTGAACTCATCGTTGCAGAGTTCGGGAAGTCTTTGCAATGTCATCCACAGCCGAACCAGCTGGGTGTTGAATACAACGCCCACGTGATGGAATCGTTCGCGAAGCATGTCGCGCCCGCGCTCGGCTGGAAGCCAAACACCGAGGGACCGGTGCAGGGCGACGTGATCTAGGGAGGAGTAAAAACCCCTCACAAGATTCCTCAGATACACAGAGGTATTGAATTACTAGTCCTATAGAAACGGGTATGCGTAGAGTGCGCGGCCTTGTCGCAGAATCGCTCGAACGACTTCGTCGTTACCTTGAATCACACGCAATACCCGGATGGGACCCGGGTCCGGATGGCTGGCCAGCTCAGCCCAGTCTCCGTCAAAAATGTTTGCGAGGAATCTTTGCGGATTCGATCGTATTTTTACTAGAGCCACGGTCTCGGAAGACTGCATTTCAAGCTCCACAGGCTTGAAAGTCCCGTCTTCACAGAACTGGTTAATAATCTGCTGCAGTGCATTCAACGCAGTCATGGAGCCACCTCAATTACGCCAAGCTCAACCCAACGAGATTCCAGCACTGCGGGGTCAAATTCTCCAGGTGGCGCCCCAAAGCTTGGGCCAAACCCTGGAAGAAAGATTGACCCCTGCGGAGCAGGGTCTGTGAATCTCCTAGATACAGATATTGCTGAATCCAGCATGAAATATTGAGTGACCACATCATGTTTTCCAGGCGCAACGCCCCATCTAGCGTTTGGCGCAGATTCGATCCATCCAGCAATTTGAGCCCGAGCGACCGCGTCGTCAGCCTGGCCTGAATCCATTTTTCCGGAGAGTATTTCCATCAGCGCCGCGTTAGTATCAGCTCCCTCTTTGATAAGCACCGCAATTTCAAGCGGGGATATAACCCCAGCTTGTTGCAGCAGCCTACGGAGGCGGATGGGTATTGAGCGCAACTGCACAAATCCAGCTGTATCTTCAGCAAACAATAGGTGTCTTAGATCCTTGCGGAGCGAAGAACAATAGCCGGCCCCGTCAACCAATTCAACGAAGAGGGCGTTAGGGAACAGGGCAACGGCTCCCCGCCTAGCAGTCCCGGCTTGGTCCACGTTCTTGTGCGACACAGAGCCAGAATCACCCGCATAAAACTGGGACTGGACAAAAACCCGAGTTGAGACATCTGGGAGCTGATAGGGAATTACGAAATCAAACCCTCGAGTCTTTGCTTTTTCCCCTTGGCTATCGACAAGCGCTCGTTCCGGCTGGTGCGGGCGAACAGTCGAGTCCCCGTTTTCCTGAAGCCAATCAGCAAGTTGCGCCGCAACCACGTCTGAGTTGTTGAACCACTCAGGAAAACTAAGCCCCCATTCGACCAAGTAGTCGCGCATAATCGCTTCCGGACCATGTCCTCCGGACGCTGCAACTGACCCTCGAACCTGGAACGCCACCAGCGGAGCCAACAATAGCGTGGCGTCATTTGAGTCAACCGATTTGGCGCTCCGATATGACCTCAGCAAAACTTCCAATTGACGTTGATCTGTCGGGTCAGATAGCAAGAAGCTCGCGTAGGACTTTGCGAGCGTTAACGCCTCGCTCTTATCGCATGACCAAAGCGCCACAATATTCGACGCAACTTTTGCTTGCTTCAGCTCATGGGGCACAGGGCCCCACTGCACAGCCCGGCGCTTGACTAAGGGGTATGATTCGCCTTCATTTCGCCGTCGCCAAATAGGATACTGACACTTCGCAGCGTTATCTGACTGAGCGGTCACCAAGGAAAGTGTAGCGAACACCGCTTCGACTTCTTCAACCGAGGAAGTCGTGCCCGCCCGCAAAAATCGTTCTATCGCTGAAGCGATCACGTCCTCGATATCTTCACCTGTTTCGAGGGAAGTACTCAGAGCGTCAACAACCCGATCTAAGCCAACCAGCTGCGAAACAAACTTCTCAGTGTCTCTGATTCTTTCAAGAGCAGGTGTCACCCACTGGTCAAATTCAGCTACGACTTCATCGTTAGTTAGATCAACCTCATTTAGCCACACTTTGCGAATTATACCGGTCGCTCGCTTCTAGGCCTTGTAGTAGCGTTCGCGCTGATTCCGCGACTTTTTTGGCCAGCCGTGGCGGGACTGCGTTCCCGATCAACCGATATGCGTCAAGGGCCTCGACACCGGCTGAAAGAAACTGGAAGGAATCCGGAAATGACTGGAGCCTAGCTACTTCACGGATCGAAAACGGTCGAGGCTCCACCGGATGGGCCATAAATCTCGCATTGTGAAAACTAGTAAGAACAGTCGGGGACGGGCTATCGAGAGCTGGTCGCCTAAAAATTCCTGATGCAAACTTTGCACCCGAGATATCCCACTTTTCATCAATGCACTTGAGATATCGCCTGTCAGAAAGCGACCGCAGCTCTGCATCTGAAATGCAAACGCCAGCCAACGTTTCGATCACTTCTCGAGCCAATGGGTTTCCGTTTGGTATATCACCGAATTTACGATGGCGGCGATTTCGGGCAATCGTCTCCAAAATGAGCCGCTCTTTGGCCGAAGTCACTCCAAACACATCTGGGATATCCCATGTACGGACGCTAGCTTTGTCGTGCCTTACGTTGCATAGCTTCTGCTCAGGCCCGATCCTGGACAGAATTGCCTTGACTTTAGGGGATACGACTCCATCAAGAACATGGTCTGGTTTGTCCTGCGCCCCAACAAGGGCATCTCTCAAGGTCTGAGGTGGCTTTAGGTCTTCTTGACTAGCCCACGAAGGGTATTCTTCTACAAGATTCCTTTCGCCATTTCTGAGCACCGGCCTATACTCGGCCACCGGCCAAATGAAGCGTGAATCGTTCGCAAGGTCTTCACGGATTCCGACGATAATTATTCGCCTGCGGTGCTGTGGCACCCCAAACCAAGATGCGTCGAGGATCTTCCACTCAACTTTATAACCCGATTGCTCGCAGTCCTGAACAATCTGGCTCAACATTTCGCCGTTGAAGTTTTGTGACAAGCCATCAACATTTTCAGCGATGAAAATTGGGGGTCTTAGCTTCTCCAAGGCCTGAATCATTGCGAGGTACAGCGTGTTTCGCACGTCATCGATTCGCTTCGGACCGGCTTTCGAGAACCCCTGGCAAGGAAATCCCCCAAGTAGTACATCACAATGCCCGACCTCGTTCAGACTCTGGTAATAGTCTTCCGAGGTTACATCGACCGTCTTAGCCCTATGGCCAAAATTCAAGTTGTAAGCGAGTACGGCGGCAGGGTCAGAGTCTATGGCAAGTGAGACATCAAACCCGCTGTCAACAAATCCCAAGTCCAGTCCGCCGACGCCGCTAAACAGGCTTACAATTTTTGGTTTGATCATTGCCTCATTCTAAATTCGAGGTACGACATTCAACGCCGTTTCGCCTGCAGCACCCGCACGGACATGCAGCAGGCAATTGTATCAACGCGAATTGGGGCGCACGATCACAGGCAACTGCTGTCCTTAGAGCCACAGTCGAGGACACCGTCCCCAACCAAACATGGGCTCGCTTCTCGCGTCCCGTTAGTCAAGCCCCTCCTGGAGAGTCAAACGATGGGGTCTCTTCTGGGTCACTATCGATCGGCACGTTCAAATCTAATTCATGCGATCCCCAACCGACAGGGCGTTTCGTACAACGCCCACGTGATGGAATCGTTCGCGAAGCATGTCGCGCCCGCGCTCGGCTGGAAGCCAAACACCGAGGGGCCGGTGCAGGGCGACGCGATCTAGATCGCTGACCAAAACTGGCGGTGGGCTGCGCTAGGCGCTGCCCACCGCTAACAGAAGCAAGCCTCACTCAGCTGATCTCACTCACACTCTTGTACGATTTTTCTATGCTGTGCCAACGAGAACTCCAAACGGTTACGACTGACGGGCGAGTACTCGCTGGCCGAAGCTTCGGCCCAGCCGACGGCCAGCCGATCCTCTTTGTCGCGGGCGCAGCCACCGGCAAATCGATGCTTTTCGGTGACGACCTGCTCGAAGCAATGAAGCTGCGCATCATCACGATGGATCGGCCAGGCCTTGGCGATTCAACGCCTGATCCCGCGCGAACCCTTGAATCAACCGCTGCCGACTACCGATCGTTTGTCGCGGCAGCTCTCGGCGAGAAAGCTGCACCGATCCCGGTAGTCGCAAATTCGCAGGGCGCTGTGTTCGCGCTCAAGCTTGCGAGCATGGGCGGCACGGCGAGCCTCACTCTGGTTTCTCCGGCCGACGAGCTCGCGCATCCGGCAATCCACGCCATGCTGCCCCCAGAAGCTACGATGCTCGCGGACCTCGCGCAATCAGCTCCCGAAGAAGCGGCCGCGATTCTCGGGGGATTTTCGGCGCAGGCAATGGAAGAAATGGTCATCTCAGGCTCAAATGCTGATGACGCGAGTTTCTACCAGGCCGAACCATTTCTTTCGCTCTATCGTCGCGGCCTGGCCGAGGGTTTCATGAACGATGGATCGGGTTACGTGACAGACACCCTGATCGCGATGCGCTCATGGCAGCTAGATTTTGATGCAATCTCCTGCCCGGCGCAGGTGCTCTTCGGCGCTGGTGACCTCAGTCACTCACCGGATCACGGCGAGACCCTCACCTCACGAATCCCGGGCGCTTCAAGAACCGTGTTCTCCGATGCTGGCGGAGCTCTGCTGTGGACCCACGCAAAGAAGATCCTCGAGCTGGCGAGCGCGTAGGGTCCACTGCACCGTTCGACCGCGCCAGGCTCTCCCGCTACGCTCAGAAGCATGATCTTTGACCGGGTGCTCTCCCCTGAGGAAAGCGTACTGGTGCTGCCCGAGCTACAGGCCTTGCAACGCACTTCGCCCTTTCATGCTCGCGTGATTGTTCAGTCGACCTCGGGTATCGAACAGTCGCATGTCGAGGTAGATCGGGCGAACGGTGAGTGGTTCGCGATAGACGAGTCGGGCTACGTCGATGAGTTTCGAGACGCGACAGCCTTTCACGGCGGCGAGCCTGTCGAACACGAGACGACGATGTTCAGCGAGCGACCCTCATCGCTCGACCCGTTCTTCCCTGAAGGATTGCTTTGGTAGGGAACACACGATCACGGCCTGCGCCCCATGCTTGCGGAGCGCGTTGGATCGCACTCACTACTGCTCACCTTTGAGCACGGCAGCGATCCCGCGATGCGAGGGACCATGGTTTTTGACTATGAGCTGGGTCTTTTCACTCGAGTGCTGTACCCTTTCAGCCCCCAGATCCTGGTGCTCGATGTAGAAGTTGGCAAGAAGCTGGAACGCTTTGTGCCGGATTCTTTCCCTGAACTTGAAGTGGTGTATCCGAGCTATTGAAAACCATCATTGTTATCGGCGCAGGCATTGTTGGCGCTAGCATCGCGCATCACCTCTCTCGCGCCGGGCACACAGTCACGGTGATTGAGCAGGGCGAAGCCGGTTCGCAGGTAACCGCTTCGTCGTTCGCTTGGCTTGGCCTCGCAAAAAGCTCGGCCAGCGCTCAGCAGGGCGACCTTCGCGGCAGCGCACTGAAAGAATGGGACCGCCTACGCGCTGAACTTTCGGAGCACTCAGACGCCCCCGAGTGCTTTGAATATCGGCAATTTGGTGCGATCTCGTGGGAAGAATCTGAGGATGAGACCCGAGAATTTGTTGCTGATCACTTGGCCGCTGGTCACAGTATGCAGTTGCTGAATTCAGTCGAAACTCTCGCGCTTGAACCGAATCTCAAGGCCGCTCCCGCAGCCGTGGCCCGCGCTACAAACGATGCTGGCGTCGATCCCGTTGCACTCACCCGCGCACTACTTGATAGCGCCAAAGGCAATGGCGCAACCTTGCTGATGCATACAAAAGTCACCGAGCTACTGTGCGTAGAAGGCCGGGTGAGCGGGGCGCAAACCTCTGCTGGCGATATTCACGCCGAAAGTGTCATTCTTGCTGCGGGAACTGCTTCGGCCGACCTCGCCGCTTCGGTTGGGGCAGCGGTGGATCTGGTGCCGGCACCGTGCTGTCTGATTCGTTTCAGCACGGAGGCTCCGCTGTTGAACGGCATTCTCTCGACACCAGCAGTTGAGGTGCGGCAGCTCAACGACACCACGTTGTTGGCCGCCGAAGATGTGCCGGCAGGGTTTTCCGGCGATCCAACGCTGCTGGTACCTGATGTGCTCGACGCCATTCACGAGACTTTTGTCGACACAAAAAGCGTACGCCTTGAACGCGCGACCGTTGTGGATCGCCCGATGCCTCGAAACGGTGAGCCGATCGTTGGCCCGGCGGCAGGCACGCCTGGGCTCTACCTCGCTGTCGCACACCCGGCCATCATTCTTGCTGCGGCGATCGGTGCACGGGTCACGGCAGACCACGCACCCAGCAACGGCAACGGCAACGGCAACGGCAACGGCAACGGCAACTAATGATGGGCTGAGCGTGGTGACGCTCGCGAGAGCAACGACGTGAAATGCCATGTTTTCCTGGGAACGGCACCGAGCACTCGCCCAAGATACGGTTTTTCAAGCAGCTGTTCACTGAGCCGCAGCTGCAAAGTCAACAAGGATTCATTTGGGGCAACCTCTGGGCTAACTGAGACTCCCACAATTGTCTGCGGCCATCCTTCCGCAGACGAACAGGTTTTCTCTTTCAATGAGCCCTCTCCCCCTTTCCCGCCTTGGAGCCGGCGCGGTTGCAGTCGCATTTGTCAGCGCCGCAATTTGCTCCGGTGTCACATTCACAATGCCATCCTCAGCATTCGCCGAAGACACCGCGAACAGCAACTCCACCGCACCGCCCAACAGCGAAGTAGAACCAAGCACGCCAGAAACTGAGCTCCCAGGCACAACCGACCCAGGCACAACAGAGCCGGGCACAACCGAGCCGGGCACTGGCGAAGAATCACCCGCCGAGACCGGCGAAGAACCGGTTCCTGATGATCCAACGCCCCCTATCGCCCCACCAGAGGAAGCACCGACCACTGGCACCTCAGGAAACGCTGGCGCGCACTGGCCGCTAGTCATTACCGAGATCAACGGCGACAATGTTGGCGCCGATAATTACGAGTATCTTGAGGTCACCAACACGACCGATCAGCCGATCGACCTTGATGCAGCAGGAATTCAACTTCGCTACCACACGAGCCAGTGGAACACAGGCACCGTACAGCCTCTGATTCACCTTGACGGAGAGAACGATGCTCCGACAGTTATCCCGGCGGGCGGGATTGCCGTGTTCTGGATGAACTACGCGCCAGGCGATAGCCGACAATCACTCACGAAAGACGAATTCCGTGCCTTCTATGGCGTTTCCGAAGACGTGCAAGTGTTCCGTTTTGGGCCGCAAGCAGGTTTCGCAAACGGCGGAGACCGCGGTTTTAGCGTCACTGATGCTTCCGGAAAGACGCTCACCCGAGCCTGGGTTCCCGCAGATGATGGAAACTCCAAAACCCATTGGAACGCGCAATTTGCGGTGCCAAACGAACTCGACAGTGTTGACTCACGCCTCACCGAATACGACATCACCGGTGCGACCGCGAGCCCCACTCCCGGCAGCATCACCATCGAACAGGTGACCAGTCTGCTCACCAAACCAACAAATCCGTCACTTGGAGCTCCCGTGCTCCAGATCACCGAGGTGGCCCCCGACACGGCGAACGTTTCGGGCTCAGATGCCTTCGAATTCATCGAGATCTACAATGCTTCGAACGCACCGGTGAATTTCGGAGACTACGTACTGAATTACCTCACGACCGACAACGACCTAACAAACCCAACCACAAACTCGTCGACGCTCTGGCCAGCCGGTCCCGGCGAACCGGTCATTCAACCGGGCAACACCCTGGTGCTCTGGGTACAAAACCCGGCTGTGCTTGCGGCCGGATATGACACAGATCGCTTCAACTCAGAGTTCGGCAGCGAGCTTGTGTTGGGCGAAAATTTGCTCGTGATCAAGTCAGCAGGTATGTCTAACGGTGGATCGCGCGGCCTCCAGCTCATGACAAAGTCGGGGCACGACGTGAGTCGCGCATACTATTTCAACGATGCGCAAACCACACCGACTACCGCGATTCAGTACGCCTGGAATCCGGCAACAAGCACTCCGATGTGGAGCCCAGCAGATCCGGCGGGCAGCACCCAGACCATGCTCGGGCTTGAAACCCCCAGCCCTGGCGCTGTCAGCACCGGTCAGATCCCAGACGCATTTGTGCAATTTCCAGAGGCAGGCGCAGCACCTGAAATCACGGACCGCACGGTAACCCCTGGCGTTCCAGTAGCGCAGGATCTTGCGCTAGATTTTTTGATCAGCGATGACTCTCTGGTGCGCCGGGTCACTCTTGAAGTGACCGACAACCTCGGTCACTCAGAAACTCGGAACCTTGCCTTTGGCGCGGCCGATGAATACCGTCACACGATTCCCCAGGTCGACCTCTTTGGCAAGCAGTGGATTGAATACACAGTTACTGCCAGTGACGGTCACCAGAGCAGCACGCTTGGCCCAGTGCGGGTTGCGTTGACCGACGGCGAGCTCGATCCGGTGCGTCTGAATGTTAACGATGGACAGTATGTGAGCGGCCAGACGCCACTCGTCGCAACCTCTGCAGACAATGTGGCTGGCCTCTCTCTCAGCGTCGATGGCACTGCGGTGAGCGATGGAGTTCGCTCGCTTGAGCGCGCACCAAAGTTCGCGATTGAGGCGACCGCCACTGATGCGTTCTTCCGCAACGGCATTAAGCACGGTGACAATGTGCTTCGAATCTTTGACGAGGGCTACTACGACAAAATCGTCACGGTCGACGCCGAGGTGCCGATGAGCGAGGTGATCCCCGGCGAAGCGCTGACCATTGGCGTGTACTCAGGCACCAAAGCTTGGCCGCAACCAGATGTGAACGAAAATAATGATGATTTCTCGTTCATGAATCCGAGGCTCGCGCTGCCCGATGGCCGTGTGCTACTGCCAAGCTCATGCGAGGGTGCCGGAGAAGTGAAACCGCTTCGCGCTATTGACTGCCCAAGCGATTCGGCTGAACGCATCAACCTCACCGACAACGATCTGGTGTACTACCTTGCGACGTTCACGATTCCGGAAGACGCGTTCAACTCGACCGCAAAGGTCTGGGACTCGATGGCAGTCGCAGATGGCCCACACCAAGTAACCGCAAGCGTTGGCAGCGAGAGTGTCACCCGCACCGTACTCGTCGACAACACCGCGCCTGTGATTTCGAGCCCGATCGAAGACAACACGCAGTACCGAGGTGACTTTACGATCGATGCGTCGGCCACTGACTCGGGATCCGGTCTCGACACAGTCAAGGCAACGCTCGACGGTGACCCCATTTCGATTCCTTTTGATACCTCGTCGCTCACGCTCTCGCCAGACACCCATTCGCTCGCGATTACGGCAACTGACGTTGCCGGCAACGTCGCAACCAAAACGATTGAGTTCACCACGCCTAACGAGAAACCGACGACCACACTGACCAGCCCAGAGCACGGCGCGAAGATTTCTGGCAGTTCAGTGAAGCTCGAGGGCGTACCCGTTTCAAACGTTGATGACCTCCTCGACGTATGTTTCGTAGAGGGGTACAGCTACGACCCGCAGAGCAGCCAGGTCACTTCGGCAACCGGTGCAATCGCGCACGCTGGATCGACCAATCGCAGCGACGCTACCGCGCTGAGCGCAGAGCAACTGGCGAGGCTCACCAGCGTTGACGGCCTGAGCGTGTCAGAAACGTCAGACTCCGCGTTGCCGTACCAGCTCTTCACCGTGGAGGCACCCGAGGGTTCGCAAAAGGGTGCAGATGCTCGGGTACAGTGGAGCGGATCGGCGAATTCTAACGCGAAGGTGCTGCTCTATGTGCAAACCGACAAGGGCGCCTGGCAGGAAGTTGACCGCTATGTGACCACCGGCGGCGCACCAACCGAGTTCACTCTCGAAGCGCAAGTTCCGGTTGCTGGGCACGTCAGCGATGGCAAGTTGACCTTCCTGGTGCAGCATTCTGAGGGCTGGGCAGGCGCAGACCTCAGCAATCGCGATTCTGCGGTGACCCCGTTCAACGCAGATGCGACTCCTCGTGATTCTTACGACTTCACGCTCGCTTGGGAGTCGGACACGCAGTACTACAACAAGAACGAGGGCAAGCCGGCCGGCACTGGTGGCTCAGATACGTGGTACCAGCACCAAGTGAACATTCACGATTTTGTGCTCAAAGAGCGTGAGAATCTGAACATTCAGTACATGACGCACACTGGCGACATCGTCGACAATTTCGATCAATCTTTCCAGTGGGACAACGCTGATGCGGCATACCAGAAGCTCGATGATGCTGGTCTGCCATACGGCGTGCTTGCAGGCAACCATGATGTCGGGCATTTTGACGGTGACTACACCAATTACGGGAATTACTTCGGCGAAGAGCGCTTTTCTGGGAACCCCTGGTACGGCGGCTCGTACAAGGACAATCGTGGTCATTACGATCTGGTGAGCGCAGGTGGCATTGACCTGCTGATGCTCTACATGGGCTGGCCAGATCCAAACAATGACGCCTCCAACTCGGAAGATATTGCCTGGATGAACTCGGTTATTCAGCAGTACCCCGAGCGCAAGGTCATGATTAACCTGCACGAGTTCATGCTCACTACCGGTGGCCTCGGCCCGATTCCGCAGCGAATCTATGACGAGGTCGTAGCGCCAAACGCGAACGTTGTTTCGGTCGCATCTGGCCATTACCACGACGCGTATACCCGCCAAGACGAGTTTGATGACGATGGTGATGGCTTGGCCGATCGCACCGTGTATTCAATGCTCTTTGACTACCAGGGACTTGCCGAGGGCGGCCAGGGCTTCTTGCGCCTGCTGCACTTCGACAATGAAAATGGCAAGATTATCGTTCGCACGTACTCACCGTCTCGCGATCTTTTCAACTCTGAAGAGCCATCGTTGAACAGCCCTCCCGGAATGCAGGAGTTCGAGATTCCCTATGCGGCTGGAAACCTCGTTTCTGCAGCAAAAACTCTCTCAACTGACGCTTTCAAGGCAGACATTCTCACTGGCAAGACCATTGCGTGCGCCGAAGACGTACGCAGCGGCGAGACCGCGAGTGTGACCTGGAACAAGGTGAAGCCCGGCGAGCACAGCTGGTATGCGCGCACTACCGGACCCTACGGGGGCGTCGAGTATTCCGAGGTTCGCACCTTCACGGTCACCGACAATGGCGGATCAGAGGGTGGCGACGGGAGCGACGGAGGCTCTAACGGTGGCTCTAACGGGGGCTCTAACGGGGGCTCTAACGGGAGCTCAAACGGTGGAGCAAACGGTGCAGCAGACGGTGGCACCGGTTCAACCGGTGGATCGAACGGTCTTGACCCAATCGCAAATACCGGCTCGGATACACCGTGGCTCGTCATTGCCGGAGCGGTGCTCGCCGCCGTCGCCGGTGTAGCGTCAATGCTTGCGGCCAGGGCACGACGCCACTGATCAAATAGCTCGGTGATCGGCCACAGCTGAGGGGGCAGAGAGGTTTTCTCTCTGCCCCCTCGCCTGTAACAGGGCAGAATTGTGTTCAGGAGGCCAAACCATGACCCAGAATGATTCGGTCAGTCGACTCGATGAAACCGAAAGAAATTCCCCCACTGAATACCCCGAAAATGAAGCCTTGATTCAGCTTGCTTGGCGAGGCGAAGAAGCATTGCTCTCACCGCAGGTTCGTGGAGATGCGGCCCGTGTTGAAGCTTTGCTTGCTCCTGACTTCACCGAAATCGGGCAGTCTGGTGTGCATTGGTCCCGTCGCTCAGTGGTTGAGGCTCTTGTCGCGGAACCTCCAGCACCTCCTTCGATGATCATGAGGGAACGTGCTGCTCGCGAGATTGCACCCGATGTAGTGCTGGTGAGTTATCGACTGAGCTTTGCTGGGAAGCAGAGTCTGCGTTCAGCTCTTTGGCGTCGTGTGGGTGAGACTGTGCAGTGCTTTTTTCACCAGGGCACGCCAATTGCTTTCACCGAGACAGGCGCCTGATCTCATGGCAACTACCGCATTCACTGCGATTGAGCGGTATCGAGCATTGAGTGTAGACCGCGTTAATCTCGGATCGCTTGCCCCTGAGACGCAGAATAGTGATTACGAGTCAGCACAGCTCGAAATCAATTCACAGCTTTGGCACATTCGCACCGCACGAATCACACCAAACAAGCCCGGTGCATTTTTAGCATTCTGGCGGCGAGCGCTCGACGGCACTACTGAACCGTTTTCGGGCGATGACGAGTGTGTTGGGCTCAAGGTGTTCGTCTCAGAGGGTGACCGTTTCGGTGTCTTTAGTTTTACTCGCGAGCACCTTTTATCGCTTCGTGTAGTCAGCGCTCCTGGCATACCCGGCAAACGCGGTTTTCGTGTCTATCCATCTTGGTGCGAGGCCCTAAATCCGCAAGCATCGCGTACACAGCGGGCACAGGCAATTGCGTTTGCTGAGCTGATAGCGCCAACTTCTGTCGTCTGAAAGTTGCTTCACTTCAGGATGTAGTCTGAACTGTATGGCCGCGAATTGGGATGAACGCGTTGATCGTTTCTGGCAGACCGCCAGCAGCGAGCAGCCAGAGCTCGCGCTAGAGACAATGCGCGCGCTCGTTGCCGAACGTGACGCTGACGACCCAGCAGCCCTCTATGAGTGGGCTTCCGTACATGATTTTCTTGGCCGAGAGGCCGAAGCGATCCCCCTGTATCGGGCCGCCCTCGATCACGGGCTCAGCGGGCCTCGACGTCCGCAGGCCATCATCCAGTTGGCAAGTTCGCTTCGAAACGTGGGCAACGCAGGGGCCGCGGTGGATCTGCTCAGCGGTCAGAGCGCCGACGAAATCACGGGCGATGCGGCGCAGGCATTTCTCGCCCTTGCTTTGCATGATGCGGGCGATTCAACGGCCGCCCTGCGCACGGCACTGCTTGCGCTCGCTCCAACGCTGCCTCTCTATTCGAGGGCTGTTGCAGAGTATGCAAATTCACTTCGCACGAAAGATCACAAGATGAACACCCCACTTTCAATTCGCGAGCCTCACGGCGTCGAGGAGTATCCGCGACTCGTAGAGATTTGGCGCAGTGCAGTTCGCGCTACCCACAACTTTCTTTCGGAATCAGATTTTCTTGAGATTGAGAGCCACCTGGTCCCCGCGTACTTCCCCGCAGTGAGTTTGCTGCTTGCGGAACGGGATGGTGTCGTGGTCGGTTTCGCGGGCGTGGCAGATCACAACCTCGAAATGCTGTTTGTCGACGATGCGGAACGCGGTGGTGGCGTTGGATCGGCTCTCTTGCGTGCGGCGATAGAGAGATTTGATGTGCAGCGGGTTGACGTGAATGAGCAGAATCCGGGCGCGCATGGTTTTTACCTCAGCAAGGGATTCACAGAGATTGGGCGAAGCGAAGTTGATGGAGACGGCAAGCCGTATCCGATCTTGCATTTGCAACTCAAGAAGTGATTTCAGGGCCCCGGGCCCCACGCCCATTGGAACGTCTCCCCGTGGCCTTTTGCCGGTCAACACTCTTAAATATGTTCGGCATGACGTAGTCAAGTTTCGCGCCATTCCAAGCATCACAAGCGGGTTCTCACGCACTGAGTTTGCTTGCTAACGTTGCCCCTCGTGAGTGAAATAAACATTGCGAACCCGCACGAGTACGACCACACCCATTCTTCGTCAGCCGGTTCGGGTTGGCTGCGGGCATCGGTCTTCGGCGCAATGGACGGACTTGTCTCAAACGTGGGTCTGATCGCAGGTATCGCCGCTGCGGGTGCTGCACCGGGTATCGTCGCGATCACCGGTATTTCTGGTCTCATCGCCGGAGCAATTTCGATGGCACTCGGCGAGTACACTTCGGTCAGAACTCAGAATGAGCAGCTTGAGGTCGAGGTACAGACCGAGCGCGATGCGCTCTCGCGAAACCCCGTCGGTGAAGAAGCGGAACTGTCAGTCATGTTCCAATCACTGGGCATGCACGAAGATACCGCCCGCGATGCAGCCTCGCAGGTGCATGCGAACTCGGAGCAGGCACTCAAGGTGCATCTTGCCCATGAGCTTGGGCTTCGGCCTGACGAGCGCCCCTCCCCAATGGTGGCCGCCGTTTCGTCGTTTATTGCCTTCAGTATCGGCGCAATTATCCCGGTGATTCCTTTCCTTTTCGCGTTCGGCAACCTGATCTGGGGACTCGTTTTCGGCGGCGTTGGTCTGTTGATCGCTGGATTCGTCGCCGCAAAGTTCACCGACCGCAACCCATTCGCAGGCGCTGGCAGGCAGCTCCTATTTGGTGGTATTGCCGTCGCCGCCACTTACATCATCGGCAAACTTCTTGGCGTTTCAGCCCTCGGATAACCGCGTTCTTGGCTTCAGCTAGTTCTACTAGCCGTAGGCTTGAGGTATGCCAAGCCCAGAATTCGTCGATGCAGTACTCGACGTCGTGCGGCGCATTCCCGCTGGTCGTGTAATGACCTACGGAGATATCGCCTACGCTCTCGGGTCGAACGCGCCTCGCGCCGTCGGGCGCGTTCTCGCCTTGTATGGGCACGCTGTCAGCTGGTGGCGAGTTGTTCCAGCAAGCGGATTGCCTCCCCAGGGGCACGCCCGCGAGGCACTCCCCCACTACATTGATGAAGCCACTCCGTTGCGTCACCTCGAAGCAACTGACGACTACCGCATTGCACTTTCGTCAGCACGGCTTGGCTACGACCATGAAATCTACTCGGAAGTAGCGCCGTGAACCGTCGAGCCCCAAAACGCCATGCCCCCCGCGGCGGTGCCCCTCGATCTGGCAAGCGTCCCATGCTGCCGGGAACCAAACAGGCCCAAGCGCAGAAGCAGGCCGCCAAAAAACTAGCGGCGAAGAAACAACAAGCAGCAGCCGAAGCTGCTGCTGCCGCCGCCGCCGAAGTTTTGCCCACCATTCACCTTGGTTTCGTGCGCGGGGTTGCACCAAGCAAGTGGGCAGAGCGTTGGGCACGCGCGGTTCCCGAGCAGGCGCTCGAACTAGTGCCAGTAGATCTGCACGAGGTAGCCGATGCCCGTGAGTCCCTGGATCTTCTGCTCGAGCGAGTAGAGCACGGTGCAACGCCAGAAGGAAGCAACGACCTGATTCGCTCGCGTCATGCGATGCATCTTTACGAAGAAAAAGTCGCGCTTGTGGTGCCTTCCGACCATGAACTCGCGAAGCAAGAATCCGTCACCCTTGATGAAGTCGCACTCGTAACGTTGATTGACCACCCTGACCATTTCAGAGAGTGGCCCAACGCCCAGGAGTGGAAAGATCCCTCGTGGATGCCAAAGAACGCCAAAGCGACACTAGAGCTTGTAGCCACAGGTCTTGGTGGCGCATTGATGTCGCAACCACTCGCCAGACATTTAGCCAGCAAACGAGTGCACGCGGTTATCCCTGTCGCCAGCGGCAATACCTCCCTTCTGCCAGGTACCGAAATCTGGGCAAGCTGGCGCGTTGAACGTGACGGAAACGACCTGCAGCGTCTCGTGGGAGTGCTTCGGGGTCGAACCTCACGAAGCAGCCGCTGATCATTTCCTTCTGGCCTCACTCCTTGTGAAGCGAGTAACCTCACCTTCTCAGTGTGCTCGCCCAAAGCAAAGAAGTTTTACTCCATAATCACGACTGCGCGCACGCCTCTGTCTATTAAGTGAGCCTCCGTTTGCTCCGGAAGCTCTTCTATTAGATTGAGGAGAACTCATTGGTGACCCAACACAAGTTGCAGCGCCGCGGCGAAGAACGACAGCAGAAGTGGCGCTATGTCGTCGCGATGACGCTCAGCGCCGTTCTGATGGGACTAGGCGTGTTCGCGACTTCGCTTTTCTCTACCCCACCTAAAACCGCGCACGCACTCGAGAACTTGCACGGCCCCGGAATTAACTGGGGCAACGGAATCCACATCCACGGCGCTGGCGCATTTATTGTGGATGGCACATACGCCTACTGCGCCGAGATTTGGGTCAGATCGGGCACAGCAACTCCAGACTTTGTCGGGGCGAGCTCCATCCCAGCAGCAAGTTCAGACGGCGTCTCAGTAGCGTCCACTGTTGGGGCGCCACTGCGCGAAATATCCTTTGTGTTAGCCCGATACGGGCAAACCACAAACAACATTCAGGCTGCTGCGGTCGCGCTTGCGGTGTGGGAAATTCGCGGGGCACAGGGGCGAGGCAATGCAGCCTACGAAGCTGAACTCGTCCGCGTGCGCGCGTCCGTTGGCTCAGAAGTAGTCGCCCTCACACAGCAGTTTCGGGCAGAGGCTGCGAATTGGGTCGCCTCAGTTCAAGCCTCGCCGAGCTCCGAAAGCACTCCTGGGATCACGCTTGACCCAAGCTCCCCGTACCGCGGAACCGTGAAAGTACCACTGGGTACCAGATCCCTACGAATACAAAACGGAAAGTTCTTGGATGGATCAACATCTCACGAGTGGCCCGCAAGCGGCGCGCCGCTAGGCACTTCTCTCAGCTGGGTGGGGGTACCGCCGAGTGACAGCTGGGGCAAGTTTTACCGAGTGAGCTTTACCGGCGACTACCTTGAGGTGCCAACGTCTATCTTGTGGGCTGATGGGCAGGGGTCACAGTCGTCAATTTCCCTCACTGAGCCCAAGGTCAAGCCCCTCCGGGAGACCGCGCTAGACGCCGACACCACCTGGCATCCCGAAGTCTCCAGCTTGGTAGGCAGCAAATATGTGAGCGTCGGTACACCACACAGCGACGACGTGGTGTTTTCATCAGCATCAGCATCAAACGGGTTGAGTGGGGATTGGCGTTGGCGAATCTCAGAAACGGGGACGCGCGAGTGGATGCCAGTGACAGCCAGCGTTACCGCATACGGCCCATACCTGAGCGACCCGGCGCTCAACCCCTCTTTCGAGGCTCCTGTCGGCGCACCTATTGCCGCAAGAGGTTCACTCACGACTGAACCGACTCGTGATCAAAGTGTTCCGCAGCGATACAGCTTCAAGTTTGATCAGCCCATTTTGGAACAGGGCTACTACACCTACAAATGGAACATTGACGGCAGTGAGCAGCTTTTGAAAACCAATGAGCTCAGTGGCTGCTCAAAGTCCAACGAGAACGCGCTGTGTAGCGCCCTCCCGAAAAACTACTTCTTCAGCGATGGCTTCGGCACTGCCGGAGAAACCCAAATTGGAAAATCTGTGCCTGCATTCAGCACCGAAATCTCGACAACTATTACTGAACTCAACGGCACGCTGACGGATCGTATCGATGTCCCAAAAATGCAAAACTGGCTCAGAGATAGCACTGGCTCGCGAATTCCACTCACCCTTACGGGAACCGCGTATCTAGTACCAGGACCCGAACTTGCTCAATCAGTGGACGTGCCAGACTCAGCTGTTGCACTCACAACGGTTCAGGTCACCACCAACCCAGAACTCAATGAGCAAAGCCTCTATTCACCTGCGATCAGCATTCCCATCGGCACTCCCCGAGAATTCGAGTATGTTTCCCTGCGCTGGTGTGTGATCGATGAAGACCAGTTACCTGAAGCCCGCGGACTGTGGGAAGAAGTCTGCGATGACTTCGGCCTGGCGAGCGAGTCGGCTCGAATCATCCATCCAGAGGTACGCAGTGTGGCTTCAAATGAGGCAGCACCCGGAACTGCCATCGCTGACAAGGCGATCGTAAATGGATCAGTGCCCGCAAACGCTGCTCTCGTCTTCGAACTCTTCAAAAAACCAGAGCTGGCTGGTCTCCAACCGTTGTTGGCTTCAGAACGAGCAGCCGATTCTTTGAGCGGATCTGAATTCGCCCTTGCCCAGAGCCAACCAGTGTGCACTCTTGAAAACCGGGTATTCGTATCAACGACTATTCCGGTGCAACCCGGTCTCGCCCAAAATGCGAGTTATCACTCTGAAGAGGTGAGCGTCGGCGACCCTGGGACCTACTGGTGGGTAGAGTCGCTGATCCACCGAGACCCTGACACCGGCGAAGAGACCATTCTGCACCTTGGCGAGTGCGGCCTACCAAACGAGACCACAAGTGTGGCGTTCGAAGTGCCCGGCCCGCCTCCGGCGCTCGCGAAAACTGGTTCAGCTGCCCCATTGCCGTCAACGTTTTGGGCGACGGGAATGGTTGCTTGTGGTCTGCTTATCTGCGGCGTTGTCCGAATGACGCATGCCCGAAAAGAGGCGCGAGCGAGCACAAAGAAGCAAGAACACACAGACTGTGAAGAGGGCACGGGCCGGCATCTAGGCAGCAAGCCGACCCAAAGCAAGAGACTGCGTTTCTTCCCTGCGCATCACTTGGCGAAAATGTAGCAGGGCACGAATATGCGTCGGGGAGCCCGCGGGTCGAAAATCTGGGTCTAGCAGAAGAGCAGCAAAGAGCGAGGTTTCCTTTCTTCGCGGCCTCCCTCCCCACGTAACATTCGCAATAGCTGAAATTTGCCCGCTCGTGAACTCTGGAAACTGCGCCTGCATCGCGGACCGGTCTTCGGTCTCATAGGAGAGCCGCTGCGGCGGATTTCTCGCAAGCCAGAACAGTAGACAACGAAGCGCTACCTGCTGCACACCCGGAGCATACGCAAGAAGCATTTGGGCTGAACGGGCCACCACTTCTTCGAGCTCCGTGAGCTGATCATGGGGTTCAGGTCGAGGCAGGACCGGGCTGTGCTCAGTGAGTTCATCGCAACTGCTCAAGCAAATCTTGTGCACCCATTCAGTTGCACACACCGCTAGGTATTCCCAAGGTTCGCGTGCTTGCTCACCTATCACGCGGGCGACTCTGCAGCCATCGGCCAAGAGCTCGAGCAACACGGCATGCAGCACCTCATCTTCCTGCAGCCAAGTTTGCGTGCCTCTGCCACTTCGAATTGCAGTTCGCATGATTCCCGGCACCAAAAATTGTCTGAGCTGAACAATCAGCTCAGCACCATCTTTGCCAAGAAGCAGATCGGTTGACCCTGCAAGTCGCAGCAGCAAGGCGCCAAGGTCTTCTCCCGATATCTGGTCCGTTTCTCGGAGTGCTCGTGAATCGCTCACGGCTCTAAGCAGCTTTCATAGGGCGCACCGGGCTGCTTTGCCCGGCGTTTGAAATACGCTCGTGCGCGATCGAAGTGCACAGCTGCCCCGCTTCGGTAATGATCCGGCGAAGCTCTCTTGCGGGTTCGCGGTGGCGCATACTCTCTGCAGCCGAAACGTGGGCGAGCGCTATCGAAAGCGAAGATCGCACCCCCTCGATGAGCTGCGCTGAGACAAGGTCGTCGGGTTCCACTCTGCTCAACGCCTCAAACGCGGATCCCCCCATCCGTTCAGCCAACAACGAGGTTTCAACTAGGAGTCGTTCTAGTAGCGATTCGTCCTGCCTCGCTCGCTCTGGATTCAGCCCAGCGCGAGCGGAGTTTTCTTTGCAAGCCTGCGCCGCATAGAGCAACTGACGGTAGACCGCGTCAACACTGGCACGAGACGATGCGATCTTCTGAAGCCCGTGTTTGGCTGCTGCTTGTAAATCGGTAGGCGCTGTGGTGGAGTTGGCGATCCCCCGAATGGTTGCCACTTTGTTGAGAGTATCGATCGAAAACCCAGTTATTCGTTTCGCCGCTCTTGCGAGTGATTCGGAGCGAGGCTGACTGTCTTGAGCCCCAAGCTTTACTTGGTTATTGGAATTTCCAATAACCGGGAGAAGAGGCGAGCTCACGCGTTGAGCCCGCAACGGAAACCGTTTTCGAAGTCCGGCCAATTGCCGCTGCTTGGCCTGAAACTCCAGCTCGGGAGCGTACAGGGTTCTCCACTCCCATTCGAGGTCAACAACCGAAAGCTGTTTACGCACTCGATTCGCTTCGGCAAGTAAGAGCGCACGATCCTGATCGTTTACCCGTTCAAACACGACCGCCGAAACAAAGCGCCAGCCGAGTTGCTTGGCTGCTTCGAGGCGGTGCAAGCCGTCGATGAGCATGAGTGTTTCGTCGACCACGATCGGCTGAATCAGCAGTTCGCCACCAAGCAACTGAAATGAAGCAGAAAGCGCATCAACGTGTTCTTGGTTCAGGCGACGGCGAACGGTAGCAGTGTTGATTGCCTCAACCTCAACCGCCCGCCAATTGCGCGCCAAAGGGATCACGCGAACCACACGCTGGGTCTCACTCATGCAGCATCACAAGCGCCATTTGAGTCACCGGGCGCGCAGTCCTGGCGAGGCCCAGCACCGACACCGACACCGACACTGGCACCGGCACCGGCACCGGCACCAACATGCCCGTCACTCCAGATCAGCGCCGCGGCATCACTATCGTGGCGCACACAAAGATGCACCCGGTCGGGGTTCGTGCGACAGCTGCACATCAACGCACTACTCGCGTGAAGTGTGCAGTAGCTGCGCAATCGAGGAGTCAGCACCAGCACCCATCCGCGAGAGACTGCGTGTTCCATCTGGGTACGCTGCATCTCTGGTTCGGCGAAAATTGAAAACGGCTCAAGCTCGTATCGTGCCGCACAGCTGCGCAGTTCGCAACGAAGCGCAACCACTTCATGCCTGACCACTCGGCCCATGGATACTCCTTTGCGTTGTCTTTTGCGTCTACCGCGCGATCGCTCGCTCACGACGAGCGGGTGTCGAGCAGGCTAGCAATCAACATGAGCCTGTTTTAGTGTCTGCCGGATGACACAACAAAACCCCTACCGCGGCAGGGGTGTGAGCTGTTAATGCGCTGGATCGATCCAGCGCCAGCAGAGCATCTTTATTCGAAGCAAGGGAATGGTGGTGGGGTGTTGACGCCCCACCACCTCGCAGGGGATATTTTGGGGATGACCTGCGTTGGGGATATTTGAGATTCATGCTGTGAGATGAATCTCAGTAATTGATTAGGCCGCTCTGACCAACCAAGCCAAGGCTATTTCGCACAATCGTCTCTGAGTACCCCTAACGTCGTTTCTGAGGGAGCATTCGATCAACCTTAGGTGTTTCTGAAGCGTTTACCATCTCAAGCGCCTCACCGAGCGTGCTAGCGAAGCTGGGAAGTGAAATGACCGCCATATCGCTACTGATCCTCTTTCCAGGAGTCGTTCTCGTGTGCGCCGGCATCTTGGCCTCCACCGGAAAATGGACCGGATGGGCAGAGTCAGCGAACTACCTGATCTATGGTGGCTTTGCTGCGCCATATTCGAGGTTGCCCTCATTCTGGTTTCGTATTGGGATCCCCTGACCGGCCTCGGCTTCCCAATGTCGCCCACCTAGTTCTTTATGCTTATGGGCCTCGCAATTGTTGGGTTTTTGTTATGCCGGGTTTTCTTCTTCCGGAGTGGTTCCGCGAAGGTCGTGCCGCTCGACGGAAAGTTGAGCGCGATTGGCGAGAGCTGCGACGAACAGCTCCGGCGGAGCGCAAAGCAGCGCGCGAAGCGGAGCGAAAAGCGGAACGAAAAGCAGACAGAATAGCGAACAAAAAACCGGATCAGGTTCAGTGAGCGCTGACCGGTGCGTGCGTAACGGGCGAGTTTAAGTACCTGCTAGCACCCTCCCAAAATAATCACCCTCCCAAAACTGGCACTCTCACCAGCACCAGCACCAGCACCAGCACCTGCACCAACCAAAAGGGCTTTTTACTCCCCTATAGCTAGGCTGCCAGCATGAAGAGAAAAGCTTCCCTTGCTCTAATGACAGGAATCATGGTCACAGCGACGCTCGCGCTGAGTGGCTGTGGCGTTAGCATCTCTCACAGCGATTGGGAAAGGCGCATCTCACAATCTGACGCTGTAATTTCAGCCGACTGGGAGTACCTCAACAATTGGCCAACAGGCGGCTCCGTATATACAGGCCGAGTGATCCTCGACATGGGAATGACCGAGCAACAAGCCCGCGAGATGGCTCAACTGAGTTGCCGCGAAGATGCGATCTTTGACGAGATTCACTACGAGGCAGACTCTCAAGGTTTCAAAATTGTTGCCGAAAAGCGGGGCCTTCAAGGCAAGTGCAGCGACGAAGAAGAGCTTGCAAACTTCTCACGCATACTCGAAGTGCTTAACCGTCAGCCCGCATCATTTGAGGCAGATCTGCTGGTCTGGAGTTACGAAACAAGAACTGACTACGCCACCGGCGAAGAAGAAACAAAGCCGCCGTCAATTCGGTTCAAAACAACCACGGTCGAAGATTTATTCGCGTTCGCTGAGCAAGCTCACGCAGCAGTAGGCGTCAACGACCCCTTTTCATTTACTGGTGCAGTCGATGAAAAGGTCTCACTACTCTCAGATACGGGCATGGAATTGGACATTGATGTTCCTGCCGGTTTGGACCTTTCCAAGGTGTTCCCGATACTCGCTGAGGCCTATTTGCTCGATCACCGGGGCATCAAGTTCAGGGAGGACGACGGGATTGTTGTGGCCATGAACGATCTTGAGTATCTCGCGAGCGAAGACACCAACCGGGTTCGTGAGTTGGCCGATGCTGCTGGCGTTCCGTTCAATCTGGTCTTCGGTGACAACCCTTACGGTTCTTCAACTGTCTCAGCGGTCCGGCAGCAATTTCTTGCCGACCTCGCGGTTCTGCCATCAGTAGAGTCGGCGCAGCTCGATCAACACTCGACCATCGAGGTGACCACGACGAGTGTGGCCGGAATCGATGAGGTTCTCGACTATTTCGAACAGAATGGTGGCGAGCATGTGCAGACGCTCAATGACTCGTTCGTGAACGGGGCAGACAAGGTTTCAGTGCTGCTCACGAGCACTGAAAACAAGAACTTCAAGATTCGACTTGATGGTGGAGTATCAAGCCTCAGCGACCTACGCACCATGTACGGTGCAGCAACTGAGATACTCGCGGAAAACCCAGAGATCTACCGATTCCATATTCAATCTTGGCCAGACAAATTCCGGATCTTGGTGGAGTTTGAGGACCATGCCTCAGCAAGCGGTGTTGAAGCCACCGAGCAGAAGCTCAAAGAGTTGCTGCCAGTCGCCACGCTCGAAGAGATTAATACTGGGCGCTTTAACGGCAGAACAGAGAAGCTCACTTGATTCTGGTGTGGCCTGTGTAAGTTGGGTTCCGCATTCAGGCTTCTGACCTGCCTGAAAAGCGAAAAGCTTCTCAGCCTACGAGTCGTTCCCGATGCTGAAAAGAACTCGGAGAACGAAACATCCCCCGCTGCCGAAGCAGCGAGGGATGAAATGTGGGCCCGGCGGGGCTCGAACCCGCGACCCGCGGATTAAAAGTCCGATGCTCTACCAACTGAGCTACAGGCCCCTCGACTAATGTACATGGTTCTGGGCCGCTCCGAGAACTCGAACGGCAAGTCGCGCGCCTTGGGAATGCCCTGAGTCCTTGTTTTGTTTTAGTTTTTGAACGTTAGATTGGTTTTATCTGCCCAGCAAGCCCGCGTTTTTCAAGGAGAGTCATGCCGCTGTACATCGATAAGACGGTTCCCGAAGCGTGGCAGAGTGCGCAACAGTTCTCTTCGGCAATTGATCAGGCCGTTGCTACGAGCGAGCTTGATCAGCGTGAAGCCGAGCTGATTAAGGTTCGTGCGTCGCAGTTGAACGGCTGCGCGTTCTGTCTGGATCTGCATTCTCGCGAGGCTCGTGAGGCTGGCCTCGAGCAGCAGAAACTCGATATCTTGCCTGCTTGGCGCGAATCAAGCGTCTTTAGTGAGCGCGAAAAGGCAGTGCTCGCTATCGCTGAGGCTGCAACCCTGCTGCCGCTTTCTGAAGAGTCTCGGGCTGATCTTGGGGCTTCGCGGGCGCTCCTCGGAGACCACACTTTTGCGACCGCCGAATGGGTGGCTGCTTCGATCAACATGTTCAATCGAATCTCAATTCTGAGCGAACACCCGGTGCGCCCGAGAGATGTCGAGGGCAAGGTGATTCGCGCGGCCCGGTAGCGGCCGCACGGCGAAGTCACGAAGAAAAGTCGAAACGGCAGGCGATCCAACGCTCAAAAATTGTGCGTTTGAACCGGGTCTGCCGTTACCCATAATGGTACCCGAGTAACTTGAACGAGGGCTGCACACGCGTTTGCCTTGCGCTGCGTAGAATCGCATGGCGGCGATACCGCAAGATCCTCATACCACCCGAAAGGAATCGCGTGACGACAGAGCACCACCGGCCACTGCTGCAGCCTTCAGCCACATTTGACTGGATTGTCGGCAGTGATGAGGCCGGAGCGGCGCAACACCTCGCGCAAGAGACGTCTTGGGCGCTGCTTGATCGGGTTCGCCGTGTGGCTGATCCTGAGGTGGTTGAGCGCGTGGTCACTCTCGCGTCGGGCGAGGGTATCGACGATATCGCTGAGCTCTGGTCCACCTCTAGCGCGCACTCGCTCGCTGGCCAGCTCTGGCGTATCTACCTGTTGCGCCGCATTGTGCATGCCGATCCTGAGGGCACTGCGGAGCTGTTCAGATATGGGCAGGCGGTTTCTTCTACGATCGATCCTGTTGTTGCGGGGGTCGAGGATCCGATTGCGCCCGACACTATTGCTGCGCTTTGCGACACCATTCTTCGAGGGGTGTTCAGCGGCAATCTGGCGCTCGCTCTCGAACGTGCCGCGAGCTATTGCCGTGTGATGTCGCTCGGTGCGGCAGCTATTGCCGACGAGCGCGACGATTTCGATGACGAGCACGCGAGTGAACTTACTACCCGGGCGCTGCGCTATTCAGCGTTCGCGAATGAGCTGCAGGCTGGCGCGCGACGCTGGCGTGACGGCACGCTCGGCTGAGCTGCCGTCACCTCGATAGCAAGCCATCGGGTAGAATTAAACCGCCGGGCCGCAGTAACCCCGGGCTCCAATATTCGCCGCTTCGAGCGGCCTTCCGCCGAGAGGCGTTTCTGCGGTTCGGTTTTTTCGTCTTTATGCTTGGAACATAGCTAATTCGCAATTTTGTGATTGCCTGAGTCCAGGGAGCGACGATGACGTTCAACGACAACGCGCGCATTGACACCAGCAAAGTGCAGCGCCGTAAGGGTGGCCGCACCGCGATGATTGGTGGTGGCAGCCTCGTAGGCGTGCTGATTCTTTTCATCGCCTCGCAGTTGCTTGGCGTAAATCTGATGCCGCTGGCTGACATGCCATCGACGCAGACGAGTTCGAGTGAGCAGACTCTTGATCTTTCGCACTGCACGAGTGGTGCCGCCGCGAACGAAGATGACAATTGCCGCATGGCCGGCGCTGCGGATTCGCTCGATGTCTACTGGAATGCCACGCTCGGCGACGGGTATCGCATTCCGGGCGTCATTTTGTACACCGGCAGCACAAGTTCTGCGTGTGGCACCGCGTCTACTGCGGTTGGGCCGTTTTATTGCCCTCGTGACGAGTCAATCTATGTTGATACCGACTTTTTCCAGTCGTTGCGAAGTGATTTTGGTGCGACTGCTGGGCCTCTTGCTCAAATGTATGTGCTTGCGCACGAGTGGGGGCACCACATTTCAAATCTCACCGGAACCCTAGGCCAGGTCGGCAATGACAGTGGTGCAAGCTCGGGTTCTGTGCGGCTTGAGCTGCAGGCTGATTGTTATGCCGGTGCTTGGGTGAAAGACGCATCTCAGGTGAAGGATGCAAACGGCAATACTTTCATGAAGCCGGTCACGCGCGAAGAGATCGCTGATGCGTTGAACGCCGCCGCCGCTGTTGGCGATGACCACATTCAGCAGCAGGCCGGGCAGTCGGTGAACCCTGATGGGTTTACGCACGGCACTTCTGAGCAGCGTCAGCGCTGGTTCCAGCGTGGCTACGAGTCGGGCCCGGGTGCGTGCGACACGTTCTCGGTGAGTGCGGCGAGCCTGTAAGGCTTCGGCGTTCGACTTCTACGTTGGATCGCGTTCGCCCGCAGGCGAGGCTACTTTGCGACGACCTTCACCGTGAATTCGAGCGGCTGTATGCCACCTTGAGCGTTCACCATTGTCACTGTTGTGGTGCCTGCTGATAGCGCGGTGATTCCGGGGTTAAAATCTGCGGTGTCTTTTTTGCCGCCCTGGTGAAACTCTGCAACCTTCGGGTCTGAGAGTTCGGCGGTGTAGCTGTCTGTCGCGAGCGACTCGGTATCGATGTTGAGCACCTGGCCAACTACGAGCTCAACCTTGGCACCTTGCAGATCGTTCACGCCCATAGTTACGGGTGCGACGATGTCGCCGCCGATTGGCTGTTCGGTGCCGCTGCTGCTTGAGTTGCTGCTATCGGGTGATGCGCTGCCGCATGCTGAGAGAGTGACTGTGAGAATTGCTGCGGTGCCCAGTGCGAGCCATGCTGTCTGCTTCATGACACCACAGTTGCATTGAAGCCTATGGATGTGAAGAGTGTTGGCTGAAAATGTGGGCGGTTTGAGAAGTTTTGATTATTCTGCTGATTCAGCTGAGCGACGCTTCGCACGCCAATTGCGGAAAGCTCGGAAGAGTTCGATCAGGATTGGGATTCCTGGGATCAGTACGAGCACAATGATGAACACTTCGCTGTATTCGCGAACAAATGGAATCTGGCCAAGGAAGTAGCCGAGCAGCGTAACTCCGACTGCCCAGAGCAGTGCACCAATGACGTTGTATGTAAGGAAGTGACGTCGCGTCATATTTCCGATGCCTGCAGCCGCCGGCACGAAGGCACGGAACACTGGCAAGAATCGGGCAATAATGATTGCCTTCGGTCCGTGCTTCTCAAAAAATTCGTGTGTGCGTTGCACGTTTTGCGGGTTGAAGAAGCGGCTCTTTTCACGGTTGAAGAGGCTCGGTCCGATTTTTCTGCCGATAGTAAAGCCGAGTTGGTCACCGGCGACCGCGGCTACAAAGAGCACTAGGCAGGTGATCCAGATCGGAATGTTGATGACTCCGGTGGCACTGAAGAGGCCAACGGTGAAGAGTAACGAATCACCAGGCAAAAACGCGAGTACGAGCACGCCTGTTTCGAGAAAGACGAAGGCGACGGCCAGCACGAGCGCCACCCAACCGCCTACTTCGAGCAACTTTTCGGGGTCGAGCCAATCGATGCCGAGCAAGGCAGGTTGCACGAACGCGGTCAAAGTCTCAAACATCTCTGGCACCTATGAATTGTAACCTCCACAAAACTGCCCCGCCTGGGAACATTTATTTGAAATGAGATGATCTAGAAATCCATTTATCAGACACGCAGTGTAATAATGAAACCGGCTCGCAATTTCCTCACGAGTTTGAGTCGAAAGCGCCGAGCCTCCCCCCACTTTCTTCGCTCCTGGCGCGGGAGAGAAGAAGCATCTGTGAAAGGTCCCCCGATGTCACTGCTACACGAGGAGTTTGAAGCTTCTCAAAGTACGCAGGCGCGCAACCTTGAGGACAGTCGTGTTCGCCTCTCAGCCCGCGCAAAAATCGTTGATCGGTTGCTAGATGAGACGGGCAGCAATGAAGCTGTGCACCGGCTCACTGTCATGCGCGCACCAGCAGGTTACGGCAAGACACGCACCATACGCGGCTGGCTAGGCGACGCCGAAAAGCAAAACGAAGATCTGCGCTGGCTGCACTGCACACCCGAGCATTCCGGCAACCCAGATCTCTTCTGGGAAGCGGTTGCGCGCACCCTGGACTTCACCTATTCAGGCGTAGACGATCTGGCAAACGCTGCGCCGCTCAGCGACCAGGTACAGTCACACACGTCAAGTCTGGTCGCCCAGCTCACCAAACCCATCACACTGGTAATCGACGACTACAACCACGCAACAAGCGCCGAAAACGATATCGCGCTTTCGCACCTGGCAGCGGCATCACCGATGCTCACGCTCGTGGTTATCGCCCGGCGTGTGACGCTGCTCGATCGAACCGTGGTGACCGCAGGCACGATCGTGCGCGTGGTGGGGCCAGAAGAGTTGGCCCTCACACTGGCCGAGTCGTTCGAGCTCGCTTCGTCGCTGGGTGTGCCAATGAGTGATGCGTTGGCTGCGGCGCTTGAACAGGCAGATGGCTGGCCGCTCGCAGTGCGCGCCGCCCTAAACCTTGGCTCAGACGAGTTCTACCACGGCCCACCAAACGAGCGCCGCTGGAACGAGAACGCCTCTGCAGCAGACTTCGACCCGATTGCGAACCTCGATAGTTTCGCTGTAGACGCGGTTGAGCTTTTGCCAGCGCATTGCCGCGAATTGCTCTTTGCTACCGCGCTGCTTGACCAGATCGGCATTGGTTTCGACCAGCTCAGCGCAGCCTTTGATGATGGCGATGGATCAGCAGAACAAGCGGCCCAGCAACTCCTCGAGCTTGGACTGCTTGTTGAAGAAACCCAGGGTGACACCACTGAGTATCGTTGCCATCGAGCAATCTCAGCGCCACTGCGCGCGTTCGCCGTTCGCAACGCCGATCCTCAGCTGATGCGCTGTGTGTATGGCACCCGCGCGAAGGCGCTCTCGGCGTCTGCTCCGTTCACGGCATTCCAGCTTGCCTGTGCAGCCGAAGACTATGCCCTGGCCGAAAGCTTGCTCGCACGAAACTTCACGACGATCACAGATGAGGGCGAGCTTTGCGCGCAATCACTGCGAGCCGTGCCCGAAGCCGAGTTGCGCCGCCACCCGACGCTGGTTGCGGGCATGATCATGCTCGAACTGCCACGCTCAGACACTGCGAGTTCAACGCTGAAGTATCTTTCCACGCTGTGGAGCGCTGGCCTTGAAGCGCAGCTCACAAATGATGAGCGAGCACAACAGAATCCGCTCTACAAGGTGCTGCTCGGCCAGGCAATGGTCGGCGCGCGTCAGAGCGGTCACTTCGATAAGTCGCGCACCATCATGCGCTACCTTGAGAGCCGCCTCACACCACAGGCAGTTGAACCGGAGAACCACGGCGAAGCTCGCTCGAACCTGAGCCTGATTGGTTCACTGCCAAGCTACTTCCACGAAACAGCGGTCACCGGTTTGGTTGTCGGCGACCTGGTGCACGCGCGACGCAACCTAGAACGGCTGCGCCATTTCGCAGAGCGTCAGATTTCAAGACCTCGCGGTGAACAGCCACGCGCTTCGACGAGGCGTGTGAGCGATGTTGAGTCTGGGCAGCGCTGGCTGCTCACCGCACTGGGTGAACTGGCATTCACCGAGATGATCGAGGGCAATATTCACGAAAGCGCCGCACTGCTAGCTGAAACCGCTGAGCGTATTTCTAGCACCGGCACTTTCTTCCCGGGTATTTCTTGGGTGGGCTCCGAGCTCGCCCGCGCGAATATTTCGGTCGAGGTGGGCGACCCATCAATGCTGCACACCGCGGTGAAGCGTCTCACCCCGATCATCGACCGCGTCGAAGGCTGGCAGTTGCTGCTGGTCGCCGAGACCGCATCGTTGCGTGAGAGCCACGGCCCTGTCTGGGCTCTCTCCCATCTTGAGACGAGTCTTACGAGCACGCTCTCCTATCTGCAGCCCAAAGATAATTGGTCTGAGTATCTGATGTTCTTCCGCGTCATGCTGAACACCACAATTGGTGATCTTGCGCGCGCGCAACAGACGCTTGCCGAACACAAGAATCCTGAGTCGCCGAGGCACCGGATCGAGCAGGCTCGCCTTGCTCTTTTTGCGGGAGAAGATGTTGAGGCATTACTCATCGCACAGCGCATCGGTGACCCTGGTACGACAGCTCGGCAGCGTCTTGATCGCGCGCTTATCGTTGCAATTACTGCGTGGATCTGCGGGCGTGAAGCCGAAGCTTTCCAAGCGATCGGCACAGCCGCAGAACTGTTGGAACGCCACGGCATTCCCTCAGTCATTCGCAATGTGCCATACGATCTGTTGCGCGACGTAGCGACCGCAGCGCAGGCAGCCGGTTTCGCGGATCTATTGCCGTACCTTGATGCAGTGCCAGAGCTTGCCCGCTCGGAGCGTTACGACAGGCTCACCGAGATGGAACTGCGCACACTGCGCGCGATCACTGAGCATCGCACCGCGAAAGATGCCGCGGCGGCGCTCTTTGTCACGCTCGGAACAGTGAAGAAACACCTCGCATCGGTGTACCGCAAGCTTCGCGTGAGTGGGCGCGACGAGGCTATCTTGCAGGCGAGCCGAATGGGAATGCTCGACTGACGTTTGGCGATCCAGCGCACCCAAAAATGCGCGCTGCTCACAATAGACCTCAAAAACAAAAAACACCGATCTCGCCGGAAACGATAGAAACTACTGCAACTATCTATCGTTTTCGACGGGATCGGCGCTTCTCAACGCGATGCGTTTACAACCCCCCACCGAGCAAGCTCGGGTCGGCGCAGTGCCGCCGACAGCGGAACGCCGTAAACGCGATGCGTTTACAACCCCCCACCGAGCAAGCTCAGGTCGGCGCAGTGCCGCCGACAGCGGAACGCCGTAAACGCGATGCGTTTACTGGCGTTCCGCCATTTCAACAACGTTCTTGAGCAGCAGCGCGCGAGTCATCGGACCAACACCACCGGGGTTCGGTGACATCCAAGCAGCGACCTCGGCGACCGCCGGATCAACATCACCGACCACGCGACTCTTGCCAGTCTCAGGGTCAACCTTGCGCGACACTCCAACGTCGAGCACGATAGCGCCCGGCTTCACGTCTTCGGCACGCACAATGCCCTCAACTCCGGCCGCAGCGACAATAACGTCGGCACGACGCAGCTCAGCCGAAAGATCGGCGGTGCCGGTATGCGTGAGCGTCACGGTTGCGTTGTACTCGCGGCGAGTGAGCAGTGGTCCGATTGGGCGGCCAACGGTAACACCGCGGCCAACCACAACCACATGCTTGCCTGCCCAGGAAAGACCGTTGCGCTCAACCAGCTCGATCACGCCGCGCGGGGTGCACGGCAGTGGCGAGGTGATTTCGGTGTTGGCGTTCAGCACGAGGCGACCGAGGTTGGTCGGGTGCAGCCCGTCAGCATCCTTTGCGGGGTCGATCTTTTCGAGAATACGATCGGTGTCAATGTGCTTCGGCAATGGCAGCTGCACGATGTATCCGGTGCATGCCGGATCAGCGTTCAGCTCGTCGAGCACGGACTCAAGTTCTTCTTGAGTGACTGTCTCTGGCAGTTCGCGCTTGATCGAGGCGATTCCAACCTCGGCGCAATCGCGATGCTTGCCAGCTACGTACCACTGCGAACCAGGGTCAGATCCGACCAGCACGGTGGCTAGGCCCGGCACGATTCCGGCAGCAGCGAGCGCGGCAACCCGCTCGGCAAGCTCAGACTTGATCTGAGCTGCCGCAGCGGTGCCGTCGAGTTTTTGGGCTACCACTGTTCGAGGCCGGGGTACAGCGGGAACGCCTCAGCAAGCTTGCTGACGCGACCGCGAAGTGCCTCGATGTCGCCGTTGCCCTGCAGCACCTGAGCGATGATGTCGGCCACCTCGGTGAACTCAACGTCGCCAAAGCCACGGGTTGCCAGCGCAGGAGTACCGATGCGCAGGCCGCTGGTCACCATTGGTGGGCGTGGGTCGAATGGAACCGAGTTGCGGTTCACGGTGATGCCGACTTCGTGCAGCGCGTCTTCAGCCTGCTGTCCGTCGAGCTCGCTCGTGCGCAGGTCTGCGAGTACGAGGTGCACATCGGTGCCACCGGTGAGCACGTCAACGCCAGCAGCCTTCGACGACTCGCTGGTCAGTGCCGATGCGAGCAGCTTTGCACCCGAGAGGGTACGCACCTGGCGGTCCTTGAACTCGTCGCTTGCGGCGAGCTTGAACGCGGTTGCCTTTGCTGCGATTACGTGCATCAGTGGGCCGCCCTGGTGACCGGGGAACACATTCGAGTTGAGCTTCTTGTAGAGCTCAAGGTCGTTGGTCAGGATGAAGCCTGAGCGTGGGCCGCCGATGGTCTTGTGCACGGTCGACGATACGACGTGCGCGTGTGGCACTGGGTTCGGGTAGAGGCCTGCAGCTACGAGACCTGCGAAGTGAGCCATGTCGACCCAGAGTGTTGCGCCTACTTCGTCAGCGATCTCGCGGAATGCGGCGAAGTCGAGGGTGCGTGGGTAGGCCGACCAGCCGGCGATGATGACCTTTGGCTTGTGCTCGCGTGCCTTTGCACGAACCACATCCATGTCAAGCAGCATGGTCTCTGGGTCTACGCCGTATGAGACAACGTTGTAGAGCTTGCCTGAGAAGTTGAGCTTCATGCCGTGGGTCAGGTGACCGCCGTGTGAAAGCTCAAGTCCAAGGATGGTGTCGCCTGGCTCGGCGATTGCGCTCAGCACTGCAGCGTTTGCTGATGCTCCCGAGTGCGGCTGCACGTTTGCGTATGCCGCTCCGAAGAGTGACTTTGCGCGGTCGCGTGCGAGGTCTTCTGCAACGTCAACAAATTCGCAACCGCCGTAGTAGCGGCGACCTGGGTAGCCTTCGGCGTACTTGTTGGTGAGTACCGAGCCCTGGGCTTCGAGTACTGCGCGAGGCACGAAGTTTTCGCTCGCGATCATTTCAAGCGTGGTGCGCTGACGGTTCAGCTCGTTTGCGAGCACCGCAGCGATCTCGGGGTCTACGACCTCGATCGGCTCGTTAAAGAATTCGGACTGGTTCGACACGTTGCGTCTCCCTTGGGTGATGTTTCCAGGATCTGCGACCCAGGCGTGCGGTCTTTTCTGCGTTGGCCGCTCCCCGGTGGTACTCCACCTATTCGCCAGTCACGACCGAGTACAACTCTACCAACGAAGCGCCCTCGCCTGCCGAGTGTTTGCTTTGCTCCCGCCGAGAGGCCCCGTTCCCGTCGAAAACGAGCGAAATATGGCGTAACTATCGCTCGCTTTCGGCGGGATTGGTACTTGTCTGGGCATGGGTTGCGCACAGGGTGGCCACTTCGTAAATCGTTGGATCGCCCGTTCTCGCGCGGGTGACTCCGCGCACGCGCGCGGAATCTACTACCCTGGCATAGTGATTACAGAGGCAAACACGCAGACTCAGTGGGTACTTACTCTCTCGTGCATTGATGGTCCTGGCATTGTGCACGCCATTAGTGGCGCGGTTGTTGCTGCCGGCGGCAATATTGAAGAGAGCCAACAGTTCGCGAGTCATGACACTGGTCGCTTTTTTATGCGCCTTCAGGTGTCTGCAGTGTCGCAGCCTGAGACGTTTAACGCGCGTTTTGAATCGGCGCTTGCTCCGGTTACCGAGCGCTATCACATGACTTGGCGTCTTGATTGGGTTGGCCGCCCAGTGCGCACGCTGCTGCTCGGCAGTACTGCTACGCACTGTGTGAACGATTTGCTTTACCGTCAGCGCGGTGGCCAGTTGCCTATTGAAGTTCCGCTGATTCTCTCGAATCACGAGACGATGCGCGATCTCGCTGATTTCTACAGTGTTCCGTTTGAGCATCTTGCGATCAAGAGCCCCGAAGATAAGGCAGCGTTTGAGCGCCGTGTGCTTGAGGTTGTTGAGCAGGAAGAAATCGAACTCGTGGTGCTTGCCCGCTACATGCAGATTCTTTCTCCTGAGTTGTGCGAGGCACTCGCTGGCATGGCTATTAATATTCATCACTCATTTTTGCCGGGCTTCAAGGGTGCGAACCCTTACCGCCAGGCGCATGGTCGCGGTGTGAAGCTGATTGGTGCGACGTCGCACTTTGTGACGACTGATCTCGATGAGGGTCCGATCATTGAGCAGGATGTGGTTCGTGTTGATCATTCTTACTCGCCAACCGAGTTGATGCAGTTGGGTCAGGACGAAGAAGCTCGTGTGCTGCGCCGTGCAGTGGGCTGGTTCGCTGAGAACCGTGTGCTGCTTGATGGTGACCGCACGATTATTTTCAAGTAGTTTCCGCCGCGCTGGATCACCTCGGACGCCGTGGTGACCTTGCTTTGGCGCTCGAAGCAACCGTGCTTCGGTGGCTCGCGAGCTCTCCGGGTCTGAGGAAGGGTCCCGGAAGAGAGCGCGAATCGTGGCGCCGCTTTGAGTGCCTTGACTTCACTCAATCGACGCCTGCTCAGTACCCACACGCGAGAATTCAACGCTCAACTTCAGCAAGAGAACACGCGCATACCTCCCCCTCCGAATAGCGCAGGGGCAAGAGAGTGATGCCTAACATAAGGTTTCTTCGGATAACCGCCCACACACGCGCCCCCCAATATCTCTTGTCTCATTTTGGAGGGGAACTGTGTCCCACGCGTCAACTGAAACCATCGCGCCACGGAAACGGCGATCACGCTGGACCGCCGCACTTATCGCCCTTTGCCTCACCGCGGCAGGTGTCGTGGTGTATACGGCCGCAGCAAACGCTGCAACAGAACTTACGACCTTTGTGTCGAGCCAAGACGGAGAAACCGACCAGGTTGATGCCACGGTGCTCACTTCGACTAGCACCACGCTCATGGACGGTTGGTATGTCTGCGACTCGGCCCTGACGATCGATTCTCAAGTGACGATAGCCAGCTCCAGCAACGTCCAAATCATTTTGGGCGATAGCTGTGTCTTGGAAATCATCGGCTCCCCCGGAACGGGTGGCACGGGAATCCTTGTACCATCTTCAAGCGCTCTCACCATTTACGGGCAGGAAAACAACTCGGGTAGGGCAGCTGTCACGGGCGTATACAGTGTCGCAATCGGAAACGTTGATGCTCCAAACGGTGCGATCACTTTAAATGGTGGCCACATGTGGATAAACACCTATGCGGGCTTGACGGGACGCTCATACCCGGGCATTGGCACCTCCGGCACCAACGAGTTGGGAACTCCGGGCCCAATCACCATTCGCTGGAACGCGAGCGTTTTTGCGATGGGTTCAGGCGGCGACACCATTCGGCCAGGTGCTCCAGCTATCGGTACAGGTGCCGGCAGCAGCACCGTACCCACCCTAAGCGCTGGTTCAATCAACATAGATACGACAGGACTAGTACTCGCGTATGCGGGAGCAGCCGGTAAATACCCAAGCTCCCCCGAGATCGGCACGGGTTCCTGGATTGGCGGCGCCGGAAGCAAAACAATCAATATGTACATCATCACTACCACTGCTATCGGGCCCGGCAGCATGAAAACGCAAGACTGGAACGGCACTCTAACGAATAACAATTCTTGGAGCGCCGCTGCCGGCAGCAGTATGACCTATGTTACGACTCCGAATAGTGGCGCGAAGCTCCGCACCGTAGATTCCGGGCTCAACCTTGTCTCTACCGATGGCGACTCATCAACCTACCGTCTACCTGTCACTGGCAACGCCACAAAGTCCTCTTATTTCTGGTATCCCACCACCTCAACAGTCACGACGACTCCGGTAGGCAAACAAACCTACCCAGGCAACGTCACCATTAGCGGGTCTATCACCCAAGACTCCAATATCGCGCTGCTTGTAGATTACGGGCAAGCGCAACTCTGGATCAACGGTGCGCCCGCACAAACCCAGACCGTCATTAACGGCAAAGTGTCCTTCAACCACTATTCGCCATCCGTCGGCACCTATAGCTACCAGATCAAGTACATGGGCTCGACAGTTTCACAGTTTCTCGCGACCTCTGAATCGGCTCCACTCACCGGGTTCGAAGTGTCAGCTGCTGAACCAGTCGCACCCTCCATTGTCGACATCAGCGCCACCGGCTACACCTACGGTGACGCACCGGTGTCTCTTTCGGTCAACGGCGCGTACGCCATCGTCTCATCAGACCCCGCTGTTGCATCGATTGGCCCCTTCACCAGCGAGACAGGTGTCTTAACAATCAACCAGGCAGGCAGCATCATCATTACCATCACCGGGACAGACGGCACGACGATCTCTACCCCGCTCATCACCGTGTCAGCAGCCACCCCGGCAGCGACCCTCACCCGCACCGGAGGAGACACCGCCGACACGCCAGCCAACCTCACCATGACCGTGAAAGCACGCGGCACCGGCACCACCCCACAAGGACTCGTGCAATTCAGTCTGAAAAACAAGAAACTGGGCGACCCGCTCCCACTCGTAGACAACGGCGATGGCACCGCAAGTGTCTCCCTCACCGGGATCCCACTCGCGAACACCCAGTCACAATCAGTCGAAGCGGTCTACCTCGGCGAAACAGGCAAATACGCGACCGTCACAAAAACTGAGCTCTGGTACCTCGGCGCAGACGGGTACTGCATCGTAGAAACACCACCTGAAAGCTGAGACAGAAACCTGCTCCGCGGAACTCCAGCGAGCACATTGTCTCAGCACAAGGATCTGCCGGGCTCCCGCACACCGTCAACAACTCGGTAAATGGGAGCCCAGCTAAAAAATAGTGGCGTTCAGTGAGGCCTAGCCCAGTTCATGCACGATGCGACCGTCAACCACGGTCATCACGATCGGCAGTGTTGGTAGTTCATCTGCACTCGCAAGAACCGGATCACTTGCCCAGATCGTGAGATCAGCGTCAGCACCGACGGCGAGCTTGCCACGCTCTTCGTGCCCGCGCGCAAGCGCCGGCCAGAGGGTGTAAGCCAGCAATGCTTCTTCGCCGGTCAGTTGCTGTTCGGGCTCGAACACATGCGCAGAGCTATCGCCCGGCGTGTGCCGTCCGCGTGCCCAAGCCATCCCCAAGCGAGGGTCGTACTGAGCCACAGGCCAGTCAGAGCCGAGCACCAGGCGCGCACCGGCATTCAACGCATCACGCACTCGGTAACCGGTCGCCGCTCGTTCTTCGCCGAGACGAATAGCCCAGTTGTCACTGCCTTCTGCTTCACGCCACTGCATATGCAACGGCTGCATCGACGCGGTGACTCCGCTGCCGCGCAGCGCCTCAACGTCATCATCGGCGAGCACTTCGAGGTGCTCAATCGAATGGAACGGCAACCCCTCGCGTTCCGGCAGCGCGGCATACACCTGAAGCACCCGGCTCACGGCGTAGTCGCCAACGGCATGAGTTGCAATCAACATGCCGGCGTCGTGATACGAACGCACTACGTGCTCGAATCGTTCCCATGATGGCCAGAATGCGGCGCGACCATCACCCATCGCATCAACCTCATGCAACCAGGCGGTTCCGGTGTCGATCACACCGTCACTGAACAGCTTGATAGCGCCGGTTTGCCAAAGTTTGCCAGCACGGTCTTTGCCTGCAATTACCCTGGCGATGTCTTCGTCGGTGTCACCCACGCCGTGCCAGTGGTGCACCGTGACCCGGTGATCCAACTCGCCTCGCTGATCAAGCTGCGCGAGCAGTTCAACTGTTGGCTCGTTGCCATCCATAATTGCGCCACCGGTGAGGCCGGTTGCGGCGAGCTTGCGGAACATATCGCGCAGTGCGTCGCGCTGCTCAGCCTCGCTCGCCTTTGGCGCAGCGGCGAAGAGCAGCTGGTAGGCGCTTGGTTCACGCAGTTCACCGGTTGGCACGCCGGCTTCGTCAACCACAATCTCACTGCTGTCATCGAATTCGCGTGCAGCGTCGATACCGGCTGCGGCGAGCGCGGGTGCGGTGCCGAGTGCGGTGTGTAGGTCGTAGCAGATCAGTGCGATGGGCCGGCCGGGGGCGGCGTCTTCGAGCAGCGATCCGAGCATTCCGCTTTCTTCAAATGGTTCGTACTCTAGGTTCCAGCCACGCAGCCAAGCGCCCTCTGGCAGGGTTTCGTGTTCTGCTGCGAGCGCTGCACGAATCGCCGCGATTGAGTCGAGCCCGCCGAGGTCGACTCCCGCGGTGACTTCTGCTGCCCAATTCGGGTGGGTGTGCGAGTCGAAGAGCCCGGGCGTGATGGTTGCTCCGCCAAGGTTGCGTACTTCAACGCCTGCTTCGTCTGCCGCGGTGTTAATCTCATCGTCGTTGCCGATCGCAACAATACGGCCGTCAATGTAGAGCAGGCCGGTTGGCTGGTCTTCTGCGGCCAGCTGGTCGAGCTCGGTATTGGTGCGAAGTTTCGCACCAATGAAGGCAAAACCGGTGTGTTCGGGGGTCATGAATCGCCTTTCAATGACTGGTAGGTGGTGGTGAGGCCCGCGAGCATGGCTTCGAGGCCAAGTTCGAATACTGCGTCGGTTGGGCGAACGTCTGTGTGAGCCTCGGCTCTGGCTTGGTAGGCGCCAACAAAGGCGGTCGAGTCTTCGTCGTCGCCGGGGTTCAGCATGTCGTCTGGTGCCACGTGGTCGAGGGCCGCACCAAGAATGAAGCATTCGAGTGCAACAATCACGTTGAGCACCTGAGCCTCCGGCCAGCCCGATTTGACGAGCCCGGCGCATACAGCGTCGTACATTTTGCTGGTGCGTGATTTTGGCTTCAATTGTGCAACCGCGAGCATGCCAATTGTTGGTGGGTGTGCTGCGAACGCGAGCCGGTATGAGCGTGCCCATTGCCGCACTGCATCGTCCCACTCAAGGGTGTCAAAGCCGCTCACATCGATGCGGTCGCTGACAAGTTCTCGAATGCCCGCGATGATGTCATCTTGGCCGCTGACGTGGTTGTAGAGGGCAGATGGGCGAACGTCGAGCGCTCGTGCGATATCGCGGATCCCTGCACCGTGTTCACCGTTTTTATCGAGCAAATTGAGTGCGGTTTCTAGGATCAGGTCTCGACTGAGCACCGCTACCCGCGGTCTACCGGATTTTCTTGCCTGCGCTGGCATGTCTCCTCTTTCTCGACCCGACTCTATCGAAAAGTAATGGTTCCCCAATCTCGGTTCTTGTGTTTACAATAACGAACAGTGTTCATTTTGGAAATGGGTGATACATCCGAGATTGGCAAAGCTGCCAAGAAACTGGAGCAAGAATGACTCTCACCGTCTGCACTGGCGGCAAGGTATTGGTGTCAACCGACACCAATGGCGCACCACACTACTCAACCGCGATCGCGTTTACACAGGGCAAAGTAGTGGCACTCGGCGAAGCAGCCGAACAACTCGCTGCCACAGCCGAGGAAGTAATCGACCTGGCCGGCGGCACACTCGCGCCAGCCCCAGGCGATGGTCACGCGCACCCCGTACTCGGCGCGCTCGAATCGGCCGGCCCCAATGTACGGGCAGCGCACGACGTGCAAGGCATTCTTGATGCCGTAGCCGAGTGGAAGGCAGCAAACCCAGCAGCAGAATGGATCGTGGGCGGCAGCTACGACGCCACCTTCGCTCCCGGTGGCTCATTCGACGCTCGCTGGCTCGATGAGGTCACAGGCGATACCCCCACGATTCTTCGAGCATGGGATTACCACACCGCCTGGGTCAACACCGCAGCACTCAAAGCAGGCGGCATCGACGCAGACACGCCAGACCCAGAACTCGGCCGCATTGTGCGCCGCGAAGACGGCACCCCACTCGGCACACTGCAAGAGTCTGCCGCCAACAACTTCCTCGCCGATGTCGCTCCGCCGTTCAGCCTCGAACATCGGGTCACCGCAGTCGAGCAGGCTACCCGCGAATACGCCGAACTCGGCATGACCTGGGTACAAGACGCCTGGGTAGAACCACACGACGTCGAGCACTACCTCGTTGCGGCAGCGCAGGATCGCCTCCACACCAGAGTCAACCTCGCGCTGCGCGCCGATCCAGCGATCTGGCGCACACAACTTGAGCTCTTTGCCACACTGCGCGCGCAAGTGCACGAGACCGCAGAGCAGCACTACGGCCCAGTTTCTGCAGGATTCAGCCGCCTCAGCGCAAACACCATCAAGTTTTTTGTTGATGGCGTGATTGAAAACCACACAGCTGCACTGGGCGCGCCATACGCCGACCGCAGTGACGACGCAGGCCTGCCGAACTGGCAACACGAAGAGCTCGATGCAGCAGTTGCCGCCTTCGCAGAGCTCGGTTTTCAGCTGCACCTGCACGCCATCGGCGATGCAGCGAACACGGTCGCTCTCAACGCACTTGAGGCAATGCGAGCCGCACAGCCAGAAAACCAGACCCAGCACGTCATCGCGCACGTCGCGATGCTCGCACCCGGAGAGGCTGAACGCTTCGCAAAGATCGGCGTAATCGCAAACTTCGAACCCTACTGGGCGCAGTGCGACGCCGTAATGCGCGACCTCACAATTCCGCACATCGGCCACGACCGCGAGGGCTGGCAGTACCTCATCGGCAGCGTGCTGCGCAGCGGAGCAACAGTGAGTTTCGGCAGCGACTGGCCGGTCACCACTAAAGATTGGCGACCCGCGCTTTCAACCGCGATCACCCGCCACAGCCATCTCGAACCCGAAGCCGAAGCCTGGTTGCCAGAGGAACGAATCAGCGCGGCACAGGCCTATGGCGCCTACACCCGAGGTATCGCCGCTCAAGCTCTAGCGAGCGATCGTGGCTCGCTAGAAATCGGCATGACCGCCGATGCGGTTTGGCTCAGCGCCAGCCCGCTCGAGCTCCCCCCAACAGACATCCCCACAATCACGGTGCTCGGCACCTGGTTGGCCGGGGCACGTAGCTACTAATTGCAGCATCCCCCACACATTCGAAGGAGAATCGTGAGCACGCAAACAGAACCACATCTGAAACGAACACTCGGCTTGGCAGGGCTCACCCTGTTCGGCCTCACCTACATGACGGCCATCACCGTCTTCACCACTTACGGCTTCGCAAACCTGGCCTCTGACGGCCACCTGCCGGCCTCATACATCGCTGCGGCGGTTGCCATGATCTTCACGGCACTCAGCTACGGCGCAATGGTGCGAAAGTATCCCGTCGCTGGATCGGCCTACACCTACACCCAGCAGTCCTTTGGTGGCGCGGTCGGGTTCTTGACCGGTTGGGCAATGCTGCTCGACTACCTCTTCATTCCGATGATCAACTTCATGGTGATCGGCACCTACATGCAGACCCGCTTCCCGGATATTCCGTGGCAGGTCTTCATGCTGATCGCTCTCGTTGGCGTCTTCGCCCTCAACGCGCTCGGCATCAAACTCATCAACCGCGTGAACTTTGTGATCATTGCGATTTCGATCGTGATGGTCGTCATGTTCGTCGTGCTGTCACTGCGCAGCATGACTGCTGGTGAGGGCGCAACTAGCGCAATCGAACCGTTCATGGGTGAGCTTGGACCAGTATTTGCCGGCGCAGGCATTCTGGCGCTTTCGTTCCTCGGCTTCGACGCAATCTCGACCCTCTCAGAAGAAGCGAAGAACGCGCGCCGCGACATTCCACGCGCGATCGTGCTGGCAACCGTTTTCGGCGGCCTGATCTTCATCGTGGTTTCGTGGGCTGGCGCAATGGCGTACTCGCCAGACTGGGGCAGCATGAGCGAAGCAGACCTCGACTCTGCCGGCGTCGGTGCGATGCTCGCAGTGGGCGGCGAAGCCTTCGCAAACTTCGGTGTCGCAGTTTATGTTGCCGGCGCATTCGGTTCGGGGCTCACCGGATCAACCAGCGTCTCGCGCATTCTCTACTCGATGGGTCGAGACGGAGCACTGCCAAAGCCATTCGCACGCATCTGGACCCGCTACGGCACACCAATTGTGGCAGCTGGCGTGGTGTCGGCATTCGCACTGCTTGGCCTCGTGATCCCACTGCTCACCGTGTCGACAATGATCAGCTTCGGCGCACTCGCAGCGTTCTCACTCGTGAACCTCTCGGTGATCCGCACCTACCTCTTCCCGAAGGGTGGCCGCAAGACTCCAGCCACCGTCGGAGATTGGCTGCGCTACGGTCTCTTGCCGCTGATCGGTTTCGCCCTGACGCTGTGGCTGTGGACCTCGCTTTCGGGCCAGACCTTCATGTACGGCGGCATCTGGCTGTTCTTCGGCGTGCTGGTACTCGCTTGGTCGACCAAGCTGTTCCGACGCCCAGCACCAAAGATGGACTTCAGCGAAGATGAGCCTTCGACCGAATTCATCGATGTTGTCGGCGAGGATCACCCAGCAGCTCGCTAACCACAACTAGTTGAGGGGTGGGGCACTCGGTGCCTCACCCCTCAACTAGTTTCAAGCAAGCGAATTCGCCCGCATAGGCGAGTGTCTTCTCTAGCGCAGATGCTCAACGTCGGCAGCGCTCACCACAAGCTGCCCGGTGGTTGGCCGATCTACAATCAGCGCACCATCGTCACCCAGGCCGACAGCGCGACCATCAACGATTTCACCACCCGGCAAGTGCACACGCACCTCTGCCCCGAGAGTCAGCGAATCACGAAGCACTCTGGTGCGGGCACGCTCTGGCTGCGTCGCAGCAAGCTCGACGAGACTGAGCAGCTCAGCGCAGGCGACACTCAACACCTGGTCTGCAAGCACCTCACCCAGCGGGTCGGTGATCGACATTGCGCCACCAACATTGCCGCCACAGGCCAGTACAGAACCGGCACGCTCGGTTGGCAGTTGCCAATCCTCGAGCAGCATATTGATACCAAAACCCACGGCCACCTCGCCCGTTGGCAGCACCTCGCAGAGGATGCCGCAAAGCTTTGCGCCGGGCTTACCAGCGATCGCTTCGTCTTCGTTGCGAGCGTGCACATCGTTTGGCCATTTCACGCCGACCCGCAAACGCGCTTCGCGATCCTCGTTCATAAAAAGCGGCTGTAGCGCGCGCACAACAGCAGAACCGGCCAAAAGGGGCAGCCAGCTCAGCCCAAGCCCTGCAGCGATCTGACTCGGGCGAATCAGCAGCGTCGAAGCGAGCGCGGTCCCCGGCGGAGTGTCCCACCCTCGCCCTTGGCGGCCTCGGCCAGCCGTCTGATCGGCCGTCGACAGCAACAACCCGTGCGGAGCCGCAACCCCCATCGAGGCACGCTCGGCGACAAGCTCACGCATGGCAGCATTGGTGGACGGCGAAGATTCGAGCCACTGCACTTCAGGCAGCGCTTCACGAGTTAGAGGCAGTTGCACGCTTTTCACCCTAGTGTGACGACCCACAAATCTGTCGAGAAGCAAACCGTTTAAAAGCCTAGGTAGAACGCACTTTCGGGCATAAAGACGCGCTTTTCAGAAGCCCCTTGGAGACTTTCGTGAGTGAATCGCGGTTTTCTTTGGTGAATGCCTACCACGAGAGGCATCGTTGCCGCGCTAGGCTGGCATGCGTGACCGCAAACACCGAAGCACACGACGCACAGGCCCCGCAGGCAACCCCTGCCACGACCGCAGCGAAGATCGCCGACCACCGCCGTAAGTACCAGGAGGCCGTTGGCGACCGCGACGCTGCCGCCGCGGCGAAACAGCATCCGCGCGGAAAGATGACCGCGCGTGAGCGCATCACCAACCTGCTCGACCCCGGCAGCTTCGTCGAGTTCGACAAGTTCGTGAAGCACCGCACGCAGGGCTTCGGCATGGAGAACTCGCGGCCATTCGGCGACGCAGTAGTGACCGGCGCTGGCACCATTCACGGCCGACAGGTTGTTGTCTTCTCGCAAGACTTCACCACCTTCGGTGGATCGCTCGGTGAGGTCGCCGGCGAAAAGATCGTGAAAGCAATGGAGTTCGCCCTGAAGACCGGCGCTCCCCTGCTCGGCATTCTTGACTCGGGTGGTGCTCGTATTCAAGAGGGTGTAGTCGCACTCTCGAACTACGCCAAAATTTTCCGCCTGAACACCATGTGCTCGGGTGTGATCCCACAGATTTCGATCGTGATGGGCCCATCAGCCGGTGGTGCTGTGTACTCACCAGCGCTCACCGACTTTGTGATCATGGTCGACAAGACCAGCCACATGTTTGTTACCGGCCCAGACGTCATCAAGACCGTCACCGGTGAAGAGGTCGGTTTCGAAGAACTCGGCGGCGCACGCACCCACAACCAGACCAGTGGCGTCTCCCACTACCTGGCGAGTGATGAGCACGACGCACTCGACTACGCGCGCACCCTGATTAGCTTCCTGCCAGACAACAACCTCGCAGAAGCGCCAATCTACGACAGCGACACCGCGCTCGAGATTACCGACGCAGATCGCCGCCTGAACACGCTCATTCCAGACAGCCCAAACCAGCCATACGACATGGTTACGGTCATTGAGGCGATTCTTGATGGCGGAGACTTCCTTGAAGTACAGCCGCTATTCGCACCAAACATGCTGATCGGCTTTGGCCGCGTTGAAGGCCGCACCGTCGGCATCATCGCAAACCAGCCAAAGCAGATGGCCGGCACACTGAACATCGACGCAAGCGAGAAGGCCGCACGCTTCGTACGCTTCTGCGACGCATTCTCAATCCCGATCTTGACCCTCGTCGACGTGCCCGGCTACCTGCCAGGCACCGAGCAGGAATTCAACGGCGTGATCCGCCGCGGCGCCAAGCTTCTCTACGCATACGCAGAAGCAACCGTTCCGCTCGTCACCATCATCACCCGCAAGGCCTACGGCGGAGCGTACATCGTGATGGGTTCGAAGCAGATGGGCGCAGACTTCAACATCGCGTGGCCGACCGCAGAGATCGCCGTCATGGGTGGCGCAGGCGCCGTGAACATTCTGTACCGCAAGGAACTCGCCGCCGCAGCAGAGCGCGGAGACGATGTCGAAGCACTCCGCGCAGAACTCACCGCCAAGTACAACGCCGATGTCACCTCGCCGTTCCTTGCGGCAGAGCGCGGTGAACTCGACAACGTACTCGAGCCAGCCGGCACCCGCCTCGCAGTGATCAAAGCGCTGCGGGGGCTTCGCGGCAAGCGAACCGAGCAGCCAGCGAAGAAGCACGGAAACATTCCGCTCTAAGCGCTCTCGCCTATCTGCTTTAGCTACGCATCAGGATTTCAGTGAACGATTCAACTTTGCCAGGCCGGCACCGCGCCGCCGACAGCGATAACTTGCTGTCGGCAGACGCCGTGCTGCCACCAGATGCGGCCGCCCGCGACGCCGCAAAGCGCGAAGAAGCCGGCCCGCACGATGACACCATCAAGAGCGACGGCTTCGACTTCATCACCCGCGGGGTGAGCGACGAAGAGCGTGCAGCAGTCATCGCGGTGCTGACGCAGGTGCGCGCCGAGGAGACCGCTCAGGTGCGTCGAGTCGAGCGCCGAGAACACGAGCCCTGGGCTCGCTCGCAGCGCGTGCCACAGCCCTTTGGCGATCTCTTCCTCGAGGGTTAACTCCAAGGAAGAGATCAGGCATAGGCTGGGGGCATGGGGGAATACAAGGGTCGCGCGAAACAGGAACTTCTAGCGGGCCTGGAACGCGGTTTTCAATCTCCGTTCATCGGCCAGAATCTGCCTGAGCCGGGATCTGGCGTGCGCAACTCTGCCGTGCTTGTGCTCTTTGGCACGCTCGACTCTGTGCTCTCTGCTGGGGCCACCGGCGGTGAGTTCGGCGACCCCGCCGATGCGCCGGTCGCCGCCGACCTCGACGTGCTGCTGACCATGCGATCCAGCGGGCTCAAAAATCATGCTGGCCAAATCGCTTTCCCCGGCGGCGGTGTTGAGCCCGATGACACCGATCGTGCCGCCACCGCTCTGCGCGAGGCGAACGAAGAAACCGGGCTCGATCCAAGCGGGGTTGATGTGCTCGGCTATCTGCCAGACGCACACATTCCGGTGAGCAATTATCTTGTTACACCGGTGCTCGGTTGGTGGCGTTTGCCTAGCGACATCGCTGCAGATGCGCAGGAGTCGGTTGAGGTGTTTCGGGTTCCGGTCGCTGAGCTTCTCGACCCGAAGGCTCGCGGCACCTCGGTGCTACATCATCGTGGCCTGACCATGCGCGGGCCGGCGTTTCAGCTTGGTTCGCAATTTGGTGGTCACATTGTTTGGGGCTTTACAGCAATGCTGCTTGCCGGGATCTTCGATACCGTCGGCTGGACTCAAGAGTGGGACGTAGATCGCACCTTTGAAATCAAGCGGGGCTAGGCAGATCCGCCGGGCGCTACGCGCCAGAATGTTCCGCACTCGACGCGTCAGATTCACTGGGTAAACTGATCGGCATGAGCGAATCGCACGAACAAACTCCCCAAGAACTGGCAGCAGAAGCAGCTCGCGTTATCGCCGAGCTGAGCGGTATCGAGAAGCACGATATTGCCCTCACTCTCGGTAGCGGCTGGGGCAAGGCAGCCACCGCGATCGGTGAGATTGTTTCTGAGATTCCTGCTGAGCAGGTGCCTGGTTTTCATGCGGCTGCAGTTGTCGGCCACGGCGGCAAGCTCACTTCGATTCGGATGCCCGATGGTCGCCACGCGCTTGTGATTGGCGCTCGCACCCACTTCTATGAGGGTCGCGGCGTTCGTGCGGTGGTACACGGTGTGCGTACCGCTGCTGCGGCGGGCGCAACAACTATGGTGCTCACCAATGGTGCCGGTGGCGTGAACCCGAACTATTCTCCAGGTCAGCCGGTGCTGATCAGCGATCACATTAATCTCACCGCTTCTTCGCCAATTGAGGGTGCGAACTTTGTTGATCTGACCGATCTGTATTCGTCGAAGCTGCGTGACCTTGCACGCACGGTTGATCCAACGCTTGACGAGGGTGTCTACGTGCAGTTCACGGGGCCTCACTATGAGACTCCCGCCGAGGTGCGTTATGCCGGGATCATCGGTGGCGACATTGTGGGTATGTCTACCGCGCTTGAGGCGATTGCTGCGCGCCAGGCTGGCATGCAGGTGCTGGGTTTCTCACTGATCACGAATGCGGCTGCTGGTATTTCTGAGACTCCGCTCAGCCATGCTGAGGTGATTGAGGCCGGTCGTGAGGCTGAACCAAAGCTTGCTTCGCTGCTCTCGCAGATCGTCCCGCTGCTTCCTTAGGGACACGCGTCGGCTCTGCCGAAAAAGTGGACGATAGCACCGCGCATCCCCTTTCGTTACAGAACGGAGATGCGCGGTGCCGCTGAGCGTCGTAGAATATATTTCTGTTTTGCCACAAGCAAACGCCCACTTTTCAGCCTTCTCGACCGCATAACCCGCGATCTACTGGGTGAACTCCCGCTTTTCAAAGGTTATTCATGTCTTCCGACACCCCCACCACAACCCCGAGCACCGCAACGGCGCCGCGCAACTCAACCTCTCGTGTGATTCTGGCCAGCCTCGTTGGCACCACGATCGAGTTCTACGACTTCTACGTCTACGCGACAGCAGCTGTTCTGGTTTTCCCGATCCTCTTCTTCCCGACGGGCAATGAGACCACAGCGCTGCTTGCAAGCTTCGCAACCTTCGGCGCAGCCATGCTCGCACGCCCAGTCGGAGCAATCTTCTTTGGCCATCTCGGTGACCGACTCGGCCGAAAGACCACCCTGGTCGCATCACTGCTCACCATGGGTGTAGCCACCTTCTTGATCGGCCTGCTGCCAACACACGAAGCAATCGGACCGTGGGCGGCAGTACTCCTGCTCATTCTGCGCCTAGCCCAGGGCTTTGCCATCGGTGGCGAATGGTCGGGTGCCGCTCTCGTGGCAACAGAAAACGCACCGAAGGGCAAGCGTGCCTGGTTTGGTACCTTCCCGCAGCTCGGCGCGCCCATCGGCTTCATCATCGCCAACATGCTCTTCTTCGGCATCAACAAGGCTCTCGCAGACGATTCAGCACCGGGCGTAGCAAGCGAAGCATTCCTCAGCTGGGGCTGGCGAATCCCGTTCCTCTTCTCGGCTGTCATGGTGATCGTGGGTCTATGGGTTCGCCTCAAGCTCGTTGAGTCCAACGCCTTCGAACGCACCAAGCAGAGCGGCCAAGTGAAAAAGCTGCCAATCGCTGAGGTCTTCAAGAACCACTGGAAGGGCCTGCTCTACGGCACCTTCGCAATGCTTGCAACCTACGTGCTCTTCTACCTGATGACCTCGTTCACGCTGAGCTTCGGCACCCGCCCAACCGTAGAGGGTGCGCAAGCCGCTGCAGAGGCCGCAGGTAAGGAATTCGACCCAGCAACCTTCGTTGCCGGTGCAGGTTACGTCTACAACGACTTCATCCTGATGCTCGTATTTGGTGTGGTGTTCTTTGGCATCTTCACCCTCGTTTCCGGCCCGCTGGCAGACCGCTTCGGCCGCCGCCGCACACTCATCTGGGTGACCATCGCAATCGCGCTCTTCGGTTTCACCTTCGTGCCACTGCTCGGTGGCGGTACCGCATCGATCATGTTCTTCCTGGCGCTTGGCTTCACCCTGATGGGCCTCACCTTTGGGCCAATGGGCGCGTTCCTGCCCGAAATGTTCCCGACCAACGTTCGCTACACCGGTTCGGCGGTGGCGTACAACGTGTCGTCGATCCTCGGCGCAGCGCTCGCACCGATCATCGCTGTTTGGCTCTGGGGCCTCGGCGAGGGCAGCCCAATGTACGTTGGCTTCTATTTGACGGGTGCTGCGGTACTCACCCTGATCGCGCTGATTCTTGGCAGCGAGACGAAAAATGTCGACATCGACGAGTAAGTCAGAACTCGCGTTCGAAGCCTAGACAAAAGCAGGGCCGCGATCCACGTTGTTATACGTTGGATCGCGGCCCTGCTCAGTCGCAATCATATTCATTGGGCACAATCGCCTGCCCGGTGATGCACCGCGTCTAGGCGCTGCACTTAGCCATTGCAGCTGCAGCGGTCTGCGGTCGCTACACCCTCGAGCGCCTGCTCAATGTGCTCGCCGCAACCACTCCAGGTCGCCTTGTTGCAGTTGTCGCAAGTAACTTTTACGCACATGGTTTTCTCCTAAAGATTGATACTTCGATGCTATGCCACAGGGCGTACCGGTGAGAGCAATTAGACAATCGCACCGTTACGAACCGCACGATTTTTACTGTTTACTCTTGACTCGGCAAATCCCATTCCCAAGATGGTAGTTTGAGTCAATCTGAACCCCCAGCTATACGAGAGGTGGGCCATGGCCATCGATAGCCAGCTTGAAGCGCAGGTGCGTGAATGGATCTCAGCAGATCCAGACCCCGTTACCATTGCCGAAGCAGATACTCTTCTTTCTTCAGCCCTCGCTGGTGACACCGAGGCAGAAACCCAACTGCGCAGCGCGTTCGCTGGCCGTCTAGCCTTTGGCACCGCTGGCCTCCGCGCAGAACTCGGTGCTGGCCCAGCCAGGATGAACCGGGTCGTGGTTTCACAAACCAGTGCCGGTTTCGCCGCATACCTGCTGCAGCGCGCAGCAAATGGCGAGACGAGCAACCCACCTAGCATCGTGATCGGCTACGACGGCCGCGTAAACTCCGACGTTTTCGCTCGCGACACCGCAGAAATCATGGCCGGCGCCGGCCTCTCGGTCACCCTCTTGCCGCAGGCAATGCCCACCCCAGTCACGGCGTTTGCGGTGCGCCACCTGGGCGTCTCTGCCGGTGTGATGGTCACCGCAAGCCATAACCCGCCCCGCGATAACGGTTACAAGGTGTACCTGGGCGACGCAGACGCTGGCTCGCAGATCATTCCGCCCACCGACGGCGATATTGCCGCGCAGATCGATCTGGTGGCTGCGCGCCCATTTGCCGGCCTGCCCCGATCGAACGACTACACGGTTGCGGGCCCAGAAGTTCAGCAGGCTTATGTCGCCCACACCGCAGCAGCTGTGCGGGCCGGACTGCCGCGTGATCCAGCGCAGCCAGACCAGCCGCTCGCGGCAGACGTACCGCTTCGTATCGTTTACACCGCCATGCACGGTGTGGGATCCGACACCGCACACCAGGTTTTCGCTTCTCTGAACTTGCCTGCCGTGACGCCCGTACCAGAGCAAGATCGCCCAGACGGCGCGTTCCCCACGGTTTCGTTCCCCAACCCTGAAGAGCCTGGGGCACTTGACCTGGCTTTCCGCACGGCGCGAGAAATTGATGCCGAGCTGATTGTCGCCCATGACCCCGACGCGGATCGCCTGGCCATCGCATTGCCCGACCCGAATTCGGCAGAAGGTTACCGTCGGCTCACCGGCAACGAGCTCGGTCTGCTGCTTGGCTGGCGCGCGGCCGCCCGTGAACGCTTGCGCGCCGAAAATGAGGGCACCGCACTGCGCGGCGCGCTCGCCTGCACGAATGTCTCGTCGCCCGCTCTTGGCGCGGTGGCACGCGAATACGGTCTCGACTATGCCGAGACGCTCTCCGGGTTTAAGTGGGTTTCGCGTGTGCCTGCGCTCATCTTCGGCTTCGAAGAGGCGATTGGCTACCTCACTCACCCAGAAGTGGTGCGCGACAAAGACGGCATTCTGGCCAGCGCCGACGCGATCGCAATGGTTCGCGAAGCGAAACTTGCGGGCAAGACCCTCTGGGATCTACTCGATGACGCTGGTGAACGTTTCGGTCATTTCAGCAGTTCGCAAGTGGTGGTTCGTCTCGGCGGCATGCACGAGTCAGCTCAGCTCGCCGAGTGGGTGCGCCAGAATCCGCCGAGTGAGTTTGGCGGTGTTGCTGTGGCCGAAGTGCACGACCTGCTCGTGCCAGGAGCCGCTGCGGTCCCGGCCAATGTGTTGAGCTACCAGTTGGCCGACGGATCCCGCGTGATGATCCGGCCAAGCGGCACCGAGCCAAAATTGAAGGTGTACATCGATACTTTCTCGGGTGAGGGCACGATCACGGAACGGCGTGCGGCCGCAGACGCGGCTCTCGGCACCATCGAAACTGCGCTTCGCGCATATCTGGACCAGGCAACAGCATGATCGAGGGGCTCGTCGAGTGGGGTGCAGCCGAGGCTGCCGAACTGCTCGGCGTGCCCGATGTTCAGGCGCACAAGTACTCTCGGGGAGTGCTTGGCCTGAAAACAGGTTCGGCAGCGTTTCCAGGTGCCGCTGTGCTGGGCGCAGAAGCAGCCTGGCGCACCGGAGCAGGCCTGGTGCGCTTCGTACCCCAGTTTGGCGATGCAGCGCCCCTGCACGGCCTGCCCAGTGCCGCCGCGGCTGTACTTGCGACTCGTCCCGAGACGGTATTTTCAAGAGATTTCGACGAGGATCGCGCACGCTGTGACGCCTGGGTGCTCGGCAGCGGCACCGACCCTTCGACCCGCGATGAGGCTGAAACGGCGGCTCTCACCAAGTTGCTCGCAGACTGGGCGGTCATTGTGGCCGACGCCGGAGCACTCGACCTGCTCGGGAGCACTCCCCTGCACGCGCCGCTCATTGCTACACCACACCTCGGCGAGTTTCGAGAGCTCTGGCAGGCTGCCGAGCTCGGTGAGCTGCATGACAAAACCGAAGACGAGCGCCACCAGGCGGCTGTCACTTTGGCAAGGCACCTGCAAATCACGGTGCTACTCAAGGGGTCGCGCACCATCGTTGCAGCACCGGATGGATTCGCGCTGGTGTGCGGACCTGCCACGCCGTGGCTGGCAACCGCGGGAACCGGAGACGTACTCGCTGGCGCCCTCGGCGCGTTGGTTGCGGCTCGTGGCGCCGAAGTAAGTGCTGACGTTCACATGCTCGCGAAACTTGGTGCGACGGCTGCAGTGCTGCACGATCACGCCGCCCGCATCGCCTCACACGATACCGAGGCGAGCGGCGCGGGTCACCCGGTTACTGCTCTCGACGTTGCGCGCACCCTCGGCACGGCGTTCGAACAGATTCGAGGCTGAGCAAGCCAGTCGGGCTGAAATTCGGGCGGCAATCCGGGCAGAGGACTCGCCGCCCTGACGCAGTCACTCCGATTACGCGGCTCGTCCACGCAGGTTTCAGCACAGATGCGGCTTTGTGATCCAGCGCACCCAAAAACCTCGCTAGGAGATGCAGAAGCCCCTGCCCCGCAACTTTCGCTGCGGAACAGGGGCTTCACACTAGTTAGGCCTGCTTACGCTTTCGGTTTCGAACCTCAAGCGCGATCGCCGCTCCACCGATCAGGAGCAGGGCCGCCATTGCCGCAAGCGGCATGGTGCCTGACCAACCAGTATTTGGCAGTGGCTTTGCAACACCCTCGAATTCGTTCGAGAAGAGCACGACCACGCCATCCTTCGGAACTACAAATTCCTCAGAGGCGGTGCCATCAATCTTCTCGCCGTTAATCGTGACCGTGGTACCAAGAGCGCCGCCATCGTTGGTCTCGACTGCGGTGCATCGTGCACCCTCGGGAATGTCACTCTGCGTGCGCAGGGCGCCACCCTTGACCGTGAAATCACGCACGATCGGCTGATCGTAACCGTTGACCTCACAGCTCAGTTCGAAGCCGTATTCGGCGTTCTTCTTCGCGTCTGGCACAGGATGCGAGTTGTTGCTGGTCGTCACCTTCTGCACAGCAACACCGGCAACAGTGTAGAAGTTGGTGAACTCAAGCTCCGTCTGCGAACCATTAGCCTCGCGAATCTTGACCTCTGCCGAGAGACCGTCGTCAGCGGGCGTTACGCCAGGAGTTGTCGCAATCGAACGAGCGGTTTCACCGTACTCGCCAACTGCACCAGTCTCGCTCGCCGAGCAGTCTGCACCGATCGGAATGTTTGGCACAGTTGCGCCGAACTTCCAGGTGCCGTCGTTCTGCTCAGTCTTCACCAGCTTCACGGTGCCGTTTGCGCCCATGTCGAGAGCAACCCGGTCGTCACCATTCGCGTCACCGCTAGGTACGGTACAGCTGAGATTCACGTCGAACTCGTCAGGAGCGTAGTTTGCGCCCTGGCCCGAAATCTTCTTCGAGATTTCAAGGTCCATGGTCTTCACTACGACGCCTGCACGGTGCTGCGAGCTAGGCAGACGCAGCTGCGCACCGCTCTCATCCCAAGCCGTCATACCCGCCTGGTTCCAAGCGAACTGCTGGGTTGCGAAGCTATCAAGCGATGGTGCGAGCTCTCCAGTAGTGCCAGCCTTTGCCAGGTTCACGGTGCGGAAGTTGATACCGATACGGCCGGTTGGCTGCAGCGGAGTCGCACTCATATCGATATCGAAACGCACACCTGCGATGTCTTCAACAGCGAATGGCAGCGCCCCAGCATCAATGTCGTACCACTGGTTTTCAGGCACCAACGTCGTGTTCTCACACGTTGGGTCTTGTGGCCACTTCGAGTCACTCCCCGAACCGATGCAGGCAGCTGCTTGGTCAGTGACGTCAATTCGAACGACAGCGCCTGCAGGCAGACCGGAGATGTTGCTGAAGTTGTCCTTCACTACCGAGTTTGCGAGCACTGGCTTGTAGCTTGAACCACGGCTTGCACCGCCGTCAAGCCTGCGGTCGCCTTCCCGTGGCAGCATGTCAACGACCACCATACGGCTCAGCGCCGTGCTGCCGGTGTTCACATTCTGGATCGACCAAGTATCGGTCGCACCGGGAGCTGTGTATGACGCGCATGGGCTGCGAGTGTAATCAGCTGACAGGAACGGAACGTTTGGCAGCGTGCACTCACCGCCACGCGTGTTCATTGCACCGTTCACCAGGTTCTCACCAAGAGTGTCTTCGATTTCACCCGAGACGCCCTTCAGTGAAACCGCTGAGGTGCCGAGGCGAGGTGTTACGTAGTTGTTGTTCGCACACTCGTTGAGCGCGGTCGGCCGCGGCTCAGTGGTGAGGCCACGCTTTGGCGCCACACAACTTGCAAGATCGACACCGGTGGTGACAGTGAACTTGTTCACTGCGTGGGTACCAGTTGGTAGTGGATCAAGCGCGAGATTCAGCGTGATCGTCATAGTCTCGCCCGGATACATACGCTGTCCTTCTGGCCAGCGGAATGTGATCGTATTGCCAATGTCTGCGACATCGATCGAGATCTGCTCTTTATCGGTAGTCAGACCTTGACCCTTTGGTCCAGGAGTAGACGTGTAGGTCGGGAGTTCCCAGTCCCACTTCAGCGTGCTTGGCAGGCTATCTACGACCTTGTCGATCGGCAGGTAGCTGTTTCCGGTGTTCTTGAACACCAGCTGCCAAGGCAGGCTTGCCAGCGGATCAACCGGGTGAGCACCAGACTCTTCCGGCGCACGCTTCTCTACGGTGATGCCGTGGGTGCCTGGCCCGAAGGTCACGGTACGCGTGATTTCGTCAGTCACCGGCTCGTAGTTCGGGTTCACAGCTGTAACCTGCACGGTGTTGTCTACACTGTCACCAGTCCAGTCAACTACCGCGTCGGCACGTAGCTGAACAGTGAACGGCAGAGCTGCCGACTCCCAGGAAGTGCTCCACGAAGCAGCCCCATCTGGGAAGAGTGGGTTGCTACCCGAACGGCTGAAGTCAACCGCGAGACCGCGCACCTGGGCGAAGTCTGCCGGATCAATCGTGTCGATTGAGACCCACGCATTGCCAACCTTCACCTGCACGTCACTCGTGTCGGCGTCCTTTGGCAGCTTGATCGAATCAACACTCTTCAGCTCGAACTTCTCCCAGAATTCTGGGGTGGAGTCTTCGATTCGCAGTGAGCTAATCGGAGCTGTCGAGCCCTTCGGCGCAGCCGCGAGCGAAACACGCACTGGTGCTTCTGGCTCAGTCTCGTAGATCTCGGTGTTACGCGACGAACCGTGCAGCACGGCAATTGTCTTGCTTGCCTCAACGTTCACGGTCGGCTTCTTCAGCACGATCGTTGCTTCGTCGGTGTCACGAGGCTGTTCGTGCGGCGCAACGACTGCGTCCCATGCACGAACAACGCCGTTGTTCTTCACCGACTCGATGGTGACAAGGCCGCTACCCTCAATACGCTCGCCTGTCGCGCGATCAAACTCGCGCAACTGCACATCCATGATCGTGGTCAGCTTCGCGCCAACCGGAATGCGGTTGCCGTTTACCTGCGGCTCGGTGCCGGTGAAGGTGGTCGATACACCGATAAGGTTCGGCAGCAGCGCTTGGAACGCTGGATCATTGTCAAGCACCTGCTGCAGCTTGAACGTTTGACGTGTTCCTTGCGGGGTGCTGCCGTCGTAGATCCAAACCTCAACCTCTGACTCATCACGGTCGATGTAGTCGGGAATTGGGCCGTAGCTCACCTTCGTAATGTTGACATTTGCAAACGGGTTCATGCCGTCTGCTGCTTCGGTGAGGAAGTTACGGCCAGCAAACTGGCTGTCACCGATCATTACTGGATCGCTAGATGGGTTGCGGGTGTCTGCGATACGGAGCATCGCGAGACTCATCGCACCATTAGCGTTTTCTGGCGTTTCTGAGGTGTTCATCGCAGTGAGGCTGTACTGCGCTCTTGGGAAATCAGCGGCAGCGACTTCACCCTGGTTTGGCACAACCAGGTCGATTGAGGCTGCGGCCGAACCGCTTGGCTGACCATTCGGATTCACAGGGCGCACGGTCTTGTCGAGGTCGACGTTCACGCGGCCATCAATGAGGGTCACCTCAGCCTTGGCGGTGCTGGTCTCGCGAACCTTGCCTGCGCCACCGGTGATGCTGAAGTCGTTGCTCACGCAATCCAACTTGCTTGGGCCACAGTTGAAGCCGCTGCCACCTGCGATGACCCACTTTGGTGGGGTGCCTTCGACGTAACCGTCTGTGCGGGCGGCGCTGCGCAGCTGCCATTTGAGTTTGTAGCTGCGCACGTCTGCTGATGAGGAGACTCCGCTACCAACCTCAGGAACAGTCGGATCGTATGTCGCCGGATCACTTGGATCGCCGCCTGCAGCGAGACGTGCTGCTGAGTTCTCCTGAACAATCAGTCGCATTCCGAGCGCGGTCAGGTGCTCACCGGTTTGTTGGTTGAGCTCATAACCCTTGAAGCTGCCGTTTGCAGTCATCCAGCTACCACCTGGCGCTGGCACGCTGTTCCAGGTTGTACCGTCGAAGAGCTGCACATCTGTGATCGTGTCCCACTTGAGGCGTGGATCGAGTGTCCAGTTGTCGTTCGCGCCTGGTGCCGCGCCCGAGGTACGGATCTCAGAAATACCGAGCAGGTTAAACGCCTCGAAGACGGTGCCCTGGCCACTGGCACTCGTGGTGCCAGGGTCTTGCAGAGTCACCTCAGGAATGCCCGTTTTTGTTACGGCCCATTTCTGTGTGGTTGAGACTTTGGCGTTCGACTGTGAGGTCAGGAGCTTGTCGCTCCAAGACTTCGAGGTCCAGACGTCATACTCGCCACCCGGGACCGGTCCGGTTTCACCCTCGCCACCGCGAATCACTACCGAAATCTTGTCTTTGACAATCGGTGAGGTTACCTCGCGAGGTCCAAGCTTTGCCTTGGCCTTAGCGATTACGGTGTTTTCGTACGTGACCTCAGGCTCCTCCTTCGGACCACCGGTTGGCTTCGTCGGATCGCTGCGCAGAGTCTGTCGGGCAGTGAACTTCATGTTCGGTTTCAGCAAAGCGGTCTGCGAGAGACCCTCGGGATGCGTGTAGACAAACTGCACGCCAATTGTGTCGGCTGGCAGATCGAGCGCCTGATCCGAAGGTGGATCTACGGCAACCATTTCCCAGGGGCCACCCTCGGACTTCTGCACGTTGATCGTGAGTGTCGCAGCGGTTGGGGTACCGTCACCGCCAAGCGGCCTCGTGATTGGTGGCAGCACTTGCTTTGCATCAAATGCGTCCCAGAAGTTATTTGCCGATCCGCTCGAACTTGCAAGCGAGTCTTCAATAATGATCTCGGTTGGTTTGGTGGTAGCGCCGCCGGTCTTTACGACGGTGTCAAGCTGCACGTAAAGGTCTTGTCCTGGCAGTACCGTGTTCGGGCCTGCCTTCTTCTTCACGGTGACCGTGACCTTCGGAGCAACGAGCGTGATACTCGCGTCGACCGTCGCGGAGTCTTCTGGGAGACCTGTCGCCCCACCCGTTACGGTCGCAACGTTTTTAACCTTGGTGGTCTGACCGTCAGCAACGAAGTCGCGTGTGCCGTTCGTTGCCATCTTGTAGTGCACGAGTGCCTGCGCACCCGGAGCAATCGCACCCTGGAACTCGAGTTCAAAGCCCTTCACCACGCCACTGTTTGGGGCAGCGGGCAGCGGTCCGTTTGCTGGCACGATCACTTCGATGCGAGTGTCATCGGCCATGGTCCAGGTGAGCTTTGCACCGTTGTTGCCGGTTGGCCACACGGTTTTGGCGTTGTCGAATCCGGCAAAAATGAGATTCTCACCAAAGTATTCGGCATCGGCGCCGGTGCTCGGTTCGGTGACCTTGAGCGAGTTCAGTTCGGTACTGAATGGTTCTTCACGGTTGGTCGCTTGTACGACCACACCGACAGCTTCACCGGCTGGCACATCACGCAGATTCTTTTCTGGCTGGCCATCTGGCAGACGGTAGAAACCCTTCGACGCCTGCACGTCCACGCGTGTAGCGATCGCTTCAAAGGTTGCTTCCATCGTGGTGGTTGCTTCTTTGTCGCCGGTGTTTACGGTTGCGGCGGCCGTGTTGGTGACACTCCAGCCACCTGAAAGCGACTGGTTCGTTGCACGGTTCTTGTCACGCTGAGTGACCTTCATGCCCTGAGTGACCTTGGTGCCCGGAGCAATGTCGGCGTTGGAGGCATCGTATTCGATGTGCACGCCACCGATGTTTTTGGGATCTTGGGTTGCACTATCCCAAGGCACCCAGTTCCAGCTTGCTCCGTCGAAGTAGTAGACCTCAACGAGAACGGTTTCGACACCAGCGGGGATAGTGGTGAGCGGATCGTTTGGAGCGAGGAACCCGGCGAAGTCAACGAAGTTGAATGGGTTATTGGCGGGCAGTGTGGTGGCGCCGTTTGGCGTAAGCGCTGGATCGGCTGGGTCGCGCAGATCGATCTGGTCTACGTCAATGTTTGAAGCCTGAGTTGCCGATACGGTGATCGTTGACTCAAGACCAGCTTGGAATGGCTGCGCTGCAGGTGACCAGGTCTTTTTCGCGTCGACCTTTGGCATGACCGGGTTGTCGATCTGCACGGTTGCCGAGTCGGTGCGGCGAAGTGGCGTGACTCCGGCCTTTGCGGTGATCGTCGCGGTATTGACGAGGTCTTTTTTAAGAATTGGGCTGTCGGTGCCGATATCGCTTGGCACAACAAGGGTGTATTCGATGACGCCGGCGCTACCAACTGGCAGGCCAAGTCCGTCGTCGTTGCCTACGCCACCAAATACTGGCAGAGCGACCGAGAGCGCGAGCTTCAACTCTTCTGGGTCAGCAGAGAGCACACCATTCACCGGGGCCGTTGGTGCGGGGCCTGAGGTGACACCAGGAAGTTCGAGGGTGAGGCCCGTCTGCGCGCCGTTTACGCGCGCGCTGAGGCCACGGATCTCCCATCCGGCAAACTCCTCGGGCAGTTTGTCGGTGATGAGCACTGGTCCGTCAGCATCATCGTCGTTTGCCTGAAAGTTGATCTTGTAGTTCAGGGTGGCGCCCGGGCGAATGTCGCTCACCGAGTTTTGGTCATTGACTTGCTTGTCAATTGAGACTGATGCGCCGTCAGCTGCCTGTGCAGGCTGTAGCGTGCCGCCTGCGACAATGCCGGAGACTACGAGCAAGGTGGTGAGCACCCCGCCAATCAATCTCATCAATCGTGGCTTCGTGCTGCCCTGTGCCGTGTCGGTTGTCATACTCTCCCCGCTTGTCCCCCCAGATTTCACGAGACAGAAGATGAGTCACACTTGTGGTGAGAACCTTCGCTTCTATGCCGGAAATCCGCTACTTCAACCCTGCGCAAAAGACAGGTGTGTCACACTCCACAGGCATTTTCGCCGGCAGTGAACGCAGATATGCCACTCAGTCTCACACTCATGTGCATAAAATTCAATAGATTAGGTGCACATTTGGCCAAAATCGTGCGCGCTTACATAAGCACTAGGTGAAGGTCCCAAAAAATCGTGAATCACCTAGTTTTGACCGAGAAAATCAATCCTCAAGATCAGTAGGCGGCAGGCCAACCGTGCGGTCTACACCAGTTGCGATCCACGCAGCCGTAAGCAACAACACCCGACAAATCAGGTTGAACCAGAGCAGCACACCAATCAACACCGCGAAACTCGCAAGAAGCTGATTACTTGAAGCGCCACCGAGCAACGAAGCGCCCAACACCTTCAACACCAGCAGGCCAGCACCACCGAGCGCACACCCAATCAGCAGCTTCATTCGTGGCACTCGCACCTCAGCAAGATACCGGTGCATAGCCATCAGCATGAGCACGTCAAAGACATACATCGCCGCATCACGCGCAATGGTGCCCATCGTGCCAAATAGCCAGGTACCCCGGCTCCACCCGAACCAGTCAAAAATCGCGTCAGTGATATTCGAACTGAGCACCGTCAAGCTCGCGGAAACTAACAGCGCAATGCCAAAAAGCAACGCAAGCAAAAAATCACGAAGCTTCAGCAACACCGCATTGCGATACTTACGCACGTCAAGACCAAAGATGATCCGAATCGAACGCCTCGTGCCCGTAAACCAGTTCAGCATCACCCAGAGCAGCGAAATAGATGCAATAACTTGCGTCCAGGTGAGGGCTCGTGACTTCAAAAGTTCATCAGGTTTTACGAGACCATCGGGGCCGATCAGCCCCGGCACCGAAACATTGATCTGTTCGATCAAAGCATTCAGCAACTCAGGTCTGTTCGAGAGCGCAATTCCCAGCACACCAAAACCGACCCAGAGCGCTGCGACCACGGCAAAAAGGGCCTGGTAGCTCATGCCAGCAGTGAGCACACTGCCGCCGACATCGGTGAAATGCGAGAACGCGCGCCACGGCCGCGTCTGCTGCACCCACTGCCACCTGCTTCGGCCAACGGCAACCGCCTGCTGAATCGACGATAGTTCGTCGTGCACACGGTCGCTTGGCGTTTCGGCAGAGCGAGTCGATGTCATGTAGCTGAGTCTAACGCTGTCGCATTCATCGGCACGGTTCCCGGCGCGGGATCGCCCAGCCCGCACACGCCAACACTCCCGGCGCTATGCGATCCAACGCACAAAAAAGCGCGGCACCCCCGAAGGGATACCGCGCTTTTTAGCGAAACGAAACTTACTTCGTCTTGCCCGAGATGATTGCAGCCTTAACCTCGGCAATTGCCTTGGTGACCTGAATGCCACGAGGGCATGCATCGGTGCAGTTGAAGGTCGTGCGGCAGCGCCACACACCCTCGGTATCGTTCAGAATATCGAGACGCACCTGAGCCTGATCATCGCGCGAGTCGAAGATGAAGCGGTGGGCGTTCACAATTGCAGCTGGGCCGAAGTACTGACCATCGGTCCAGAACACTGGGCACGAGGTGGTGCAGGCGGCACAGAGAATGCACTTGGTGGTGTCGTCGAAGCGCTCGCGATCTTCGATCGTCTGGATGCGCTCCTTGCCAGCTTCTGGCTTCGAGCTTGCTACGAGGAACGGATTCACGGCGCGGAACGCGTCGAAGAAAGGTTCCATATCGACGATGAGATCCTTCTCAAGGGGCAGGCCCTTGATCGCCTCAACGTAGATTGGCTTGCTGATGTCGAGATCCTTGACCAGGGTCTTGCAGGCAAGACGGTTTCGGCCGTTGATTCGCATCGCATCGCTACCGCAGATGCCGTGCGCGCAGGAGCGACGGAAGCTCAGTGAGCCATCCTGATCCCACTTGATGCGGTGCAGTGCGTCAAGAATACGGTCGGTTGGGTACATGGGAACATCGAAGTCCTCCCAGTACGCCTCGCGGCCCGATTCTGGATCGTAACGACGAACCAGCAGGGTAACGTTAAACGGCTTGAGGCCAGCTTCTTCAGCTGGAGTGCCGGGAGCCGTAGAGGTCACAGTTGCGCTCATTCTTAGTACTTCCTCTCCAGCGGTGGGTAGTTCAGCTCGCCCTTTTCGTTCTTCGTGAAGACGACAGGCTTCCAGTCAAGGCGAATGTGATCTTCAGGATCAGCCGAGTGCGGGTCGCCAGTGAGATACGCCATGGTGTGCTTCATGTAGTTCTCATCGTCACGGTTCGGGTAGTCGTCGCGCATGTGGCCGCCACGGCTTTCCTTACGGTTACGAGCAGCGAATACGAGCACCTCAGCGAGGTCGAGCAGGAAGCCAAGCTCGATTGCCTCAAGCAGATCGGTGTTGTAACGCTTGCCGCGATCCTGGATTCCGATGTCCTTGTAACGGTTGCGCAGGTTGTGAATCACACCAAGCACCTCAGTCAGCGACTCTTCGGTGCGGAACACCTGTGCGCCGCGGTCCATTGCTTCCTGAAGTTCCTTGCGGATATCAGCAACACGCTCGGTGCCGGCAGCGGTACGAACCTGCTCAACCAGCTCGCGGATTTCCTTCGCAGGATCGGCAGGCAGGTCAACAAACGACGCGGTCTGCGCGTAATCAGCAGCGTTGTTGCCGCTTCGCTTACCGAAGACGTTGATGTCGAGCAGCGAGTTGGTGCCGAGACGGTTCGAGCCGTGCACCGACACGCAAGCGCACTCGCCCGCTGCGTAGAGACCTGGCACGACGGTGTCGTTGTCCATCAGGACCTCAGCGTCGTTGTTGGTCGGAATACCGCCCATTGCGTAGTGCGCCGTTGGGAACACTGGCACTGGCTCGGTCACTGGATCCACACCAAGATAGGTACGTGCGAACTCGGTGATGTCTGGCAGCTTGGTTTCGAGAACCTCAGCACCGAGGTGGGTGCAGTCGAGGTAGACGTAATCCTTGTGCGGGCCAGCACCGCGACCATCGAGCACCTCTTGCACCATGCAGCGTGCAACGATGTCACGAGGCGCGAGGTCCTTAATGGTTGGCGCATAACGCTCCATAAAGCGCTCGCCACTTGCGTTACGCAGGATCGCGCCCTCACCACGTGCACCCTCAGTCAGCAGAATACCGAGGCCAGCAAGGCCGGTCGGGTGGAACTGGTAGAACTCGATGTCTTCGAGAGGCAGACCCTTGCGCCAAACGATGCCAACGCCGTCACCGGTCAGGGTGTGCGCGTTCGAGGTGGTCTTGAAGACCTTGCCGAAACCGCCGGTAGCGAAGACGATCGACTTTGCCTGGAAGACGTGCAGTGCGCCGGTTGCGAGCTCGTAGGCCACAACACCAGCTGGCTTGCGGTCCTTGCCCTCACCGGTCATCACGAGGTCGAGCACGTAGTACTCGTTGTAGAAGTTCACACCGAGCTTCACACAGTTCTGGAACAGAGTCTGCAGAATCATGTGACCGGTACGGTCCGCTGCGTAGCACGCACGGCGAACTGGGGCCTTGCCGTGGTCGCGAGTGTGGCCACCGAAACGACGCTGGTCAATCTTGCCCTCAGGCGTGCGGTTGAACGGCAGACCCATGTTCTCGAGGTCGATCACAGCATCGATTGCCTCTTTTGCGAGAATCTCAGCTGCGTCCTGGTCGACCAGGTAGTCGCCGCCCTTGACGGTGTCAAAGGTGTGCCACTCCCAGTTGTCTTCCTCAACGTTTGCGAGCGCTGCAGCCATGCCACCCTGCGCTGCACCGGTGTGCGAACGCGTTGGGTAGAGCTTGGTGATCACGGCAGTCTTGGCCTTCGGGCCGGCCTCGATCGCTGCGCGCATGCCGGCGCCGCCAGCACCAACGATGACAACATCGAACTGGTGGTAGGTAACGCCGTCCTTGACGGTTACTTCCTCGCCCTCATGGGTGTTGGTAGTCACGAGTTTGCTACTCCTTTAGAAAGAATGAAATCTAGAGATTGGCGCAGAACGATGCGACCAGATCAGCTGGAGCTCCAGCTGGGCATGGATCGAAGGTCAGCACGACGAGGGTGCCGAGCAGGATCAGCAGCGCAGCCGAAAGGAAAAGTGCGACCTTGAGGCCCTTCGCAAGGCCTGGGCGGCTCACGTAGTCGTTCACGATCGTGCGCATGCCGTTCGCACCGTGAATCAGTGCGAGCCAAAGCAGCAGCAGATCCCAGACCTGCCAGAACGGGCTAGCCAGCTTGCCGCCAACGAAGCCAAAGTCAATCGCCGAGATTCCGTCACCAACCATGAGGTTCGAGAAAAGGTGGCCAAAGATCAGCACGACGAGCAGAACGCCCGATACGCGCATGTAGATCCAGCCCCACTTCTCCCAGTTGGTGCGCTTCTTTGCAGGAGTCTTGGAGCGGGGGTTTTCGATAGTCATAGTCATCTCTATTTACCTCTCGCCCTTAGTGTCCGAATACGTTCATGAGGTGGCGTGGCGTAAAGCCGAGCATCACGACAACCCAGAGCGCAATCACAATCCAGAACATTGCACGCTGGTACTTGGTGCCCTTGCTCCAGTAGTCAACGAGAATGATGCGCAGACCATTCAGCGCGTGGAAAGCAATCGCACCGACGAGACCGGTTTCGCCAAGACCCATAATCGGGTTCTTGTACGTTCCCATCACCGCGTTGTAGGCCTCGGGGCTTACGCGAATGAGTGCCGTGTCGAGCACGTGCACGAGCAAAAAGAAGAAGATTGCTACGCCAGTGATGCGATGAAGCACCCATGACCACATTCCCTCATTGCCGCGATAGAGCGTGCCGCCTGGGCGGCTCTTCTTCGCAACTACCGGCGTCGCCTGAGCGGGCCTAGCTGACACGAGCATCCTCCTAGAATCGGTTGCACCGAAGTAAATCGGTATCAGGAGCAAGGTAGGCAGCAACATCGTCGTGATGTCAAACCGCAAAACCTGCCGCGCCCTCCATTATGACACTGTTCTTGCGTGTCCCGATGCCATTGCGACACTCACCTTCATCAGATGATTGCTCGCCGCGGGGTTCCCTACTCCCCAATTCTGAGCCAGCGCAAACCCACAGGCGACTAGGCTTGCAGCTATGAACAACAGCACGGCGATGGACCGTTTTACCTGCGTCATCCCCGCAGGCGGAGCCGGATCTCGACTCTGGCCACTTTCTCGCGCGAATGCACCAAAGTTTTTGCTCGATCTGACCGGCAGCGGCACATCACTCCTGCGCACCACGTGGGATCGCCTATCGCCACTCGTTCCAGCCGAACGAATGATGGTGGTTACAGGTTCGGCCCACCGCGATTCAGTCGAATTGCAACTGCCCGAGATTCTCTCTGAAAATCTGGTGATCGAGACCGAACCAAAAGACTCTTCAGCAGCAATCGGCCTGGCAGCAGCACTGCTCGAACTGCGCGATCCAGACGCGATCCTTGGTTCCTTCGCAGCCGACCACGTGATTCGCGGCAATGTTCTGTTCCAGCGCGCGGTGCGCACAGCTGTGCAAGCCGCAGATCAGGGATACATCGCAACCATCGGCATCCACCCTGCTTTCCCAGCAACCGGCTTTGGCTACATTGCATGCGGTCAGGCGCGCGGCGACCTGGCACCGTTCGACGTTTACGACGTCACCCAGTTTGTTGAGAAACCAGACGAGGCAACCGCAACCGAGTATCTGAAGCGCGGCGGCTACCTTTGGAACGCCGGCATGTTTATTGCTAAGGCCAGCGTGTTGCTCGAACAAATGGCACTGTCCGAACCAGAGATGGTCGCGTCGCTACGCGAGATCGCTTCGGCCTGGGGCACGGATCGCGCAGCCGAAGTACGTGAGCGACTCTGGCCAGCACTGCCAAAGGTTGCCATTGACTACACCGTTGCCGAACCAGCAGCCGAGGCCGGGCGAATGGTCTGCGTCACCGCACACTTCGAGTGGGACGATGTGGGCGATTTTGCGAGTGTCGCGAATCTGCTCTCGCGTGGGCGCAAGGGCGACCTCGCGGTGCTTGGCGACGGTGCACAGGTGCTCTCTGATCGCTCAAGCGGCATTGTCGTGAGCGAAAGCGATCGTCTTGTCGCGCTCGTTGGCATGCAAGACATTGTTGTGGTTGACACCGCAGACGTGTTGCTTGTCACCTCGAAAGAGCACGCGCAAGATGTGAAGAGTTTGGTCGAACGGATGCGCGGCCGAGGCGGCAAACACCTGCTCTAGCTCAGGCTCATCAACGCAACACAACGCGAAGCGTCAGGTCAAACACCGTGCTTCTGCGAGCGTGACTGTAGCCAAGCTGCAGCAGCGGCAGACAGCACAACCGCGACAATCATCGCCACGGTGCCGTTCCATCCTGCTGCGGCAAAAGCAAGACCGCCGGTCCAACCGATGAGGGTTGATCCAGCGTAGTAACCCAGGTTGTACAGCGAGGGCGCGAGAGTTCTCGCGCCCGGCTCGGCACGCTGACTAACAAGCGTGAGGGCAATCGAGTGTGCCCCGAAGAAGCCGACCGTGAAACAAACCAGACCGACAATAATCGCGATCAGCCACGGCAGCATGGTGAGCAAGATACCAAGCAACATCACACCGAGACTCAACAGCAACACCGTGATGGGCGAGACTCGCGCGGTCAACGACCAGGCGCGGCGCGAGGCAAACGCGCCAGCAAGATAAGCCAAAAACAGCCACGAGACGGCAGTGAGACTCAGGCCGAACGGGGCCTCTTGCAAGCGAAAACCAAGGTAGTTGTACGCCGAAACAAAACCACCCATCAGCAAAAACGCCTGCAGCACCATCACCATCACACCCGGATTTCGCAGGTTCGCGATTGTCGCCCGCCAAATCGGTAAACCCTTCGCCGGGGCAATCGCAGTTGGCGGCATCAAAAGCGCAAAGCTGACCGCCGCCACCGCAGCTACAGCACCAACCGCGAACAACCCCCAATGCCACCCGAACGCTTCACCAGCGGCCGCGGCAATGATTCGACCGGCCAAGCCGCCAATCGTGTTGCCAGCGATAAACGCCCCGACAGCGCCGCCGAGCGCCATCGGCGTGACCGTCTCGGCGAGCGCCGTCACACTGATCGCCGGCAACCCAGCGAGAAACAAACCCTCGACGAAACGCAGCGCAACAAGACTCTCAAACGTCGGCATGAACGGCGTGATCAGACCAACCGAAACTGCCAACAAAATTGCCCAGCGCATCGCCCGCACACGTCCGATTCGATCGCTCAATCGACCCCACGGCAGCATGCCGATAGCAAGCCCAATCGTCGTGGCACCGATTGCGAGCGACGATGAACTCTCGTTCATACCAAAGTCGCGCGCAATTTCGGGCAAGACCGCTTGCGGGGAGTACACCTGCGCAAAGGTCGCAAGCCCCGCACAAAATAGTGCAATGAGCGCACGCCGATAGCGCGGGCTTCCTGCGGGAGCTCGCGGATCCTCTACTGCTTCGGACACGCGAATACTGCGTTTAACGCGGCTGTTGCGGTTACTTTACGAGCGGGAACAGAATGGTCTCGCGAATGCCGAGGCCAGTGAGGGCCATCAGCAGACGATCCATGCCCATTCCCATGCCACCGGTCGGCGGCATCGCGTGCTCAAGCGCGCGCAGGAACTCTTCGTCAACGTTCATCGCCTCAACGTCACCGCGGGCTGCTTCTGCCGCTTGCTGCACAAAACGCTCACGCTGCACAACTGGGTCGATCAACTCGGAGTAGCCGGTGGCTAGTTCGAAGCCGCGAATGTAGAGATCCCACTTCTCAACCACACCGGGGATACTGCGGTGGTGGCGGGTGAGCGGGCTCGTCTCAACCGGGAAGTCCATTACGAAGGTTGGCTTGGTGAGCGAGTCGATCACAAAGTGCTCCCAGAGCTCTTCGACCAGCTTGCCGTGGTTTGGCAGCTTCACCTCGACACCCTCGGCGTCGGCAATAGCCTGCAGTTCTTCGACACTCGTCTCTGGCGTGATCTCGCGTCCGGCTGCCTCGCTGAGCGAACCGTACATCGAGATGCGATCCCACTCGCCACCGAGGTCGAAGAGTGTGCCGTCGGCCCACTCGACTACGTGCGATCCCTCGCGCTCGGTGCCGATATTTGTCGCGAGTGCAGCGTTCTGCACGAGCGCCTGGGTGAGGTCGGCGATGCCGTTGTAGTCGGTGTATGCCTGGTAAGACTCAAGCATCGCGAACTCTGGGCTGTGCGTCGAGTCTGCACCCTCGTTGCGGAAGTTGCGGTTGATTTCAAAAACGCGCTCAAGTCCGCCGACAGCGGCGCGCTTGAGGTAAAGCTCGGGCGCAATACGAAGGTAAAGTTCCGTGTCGAACGCGTTCGAGTGCGTCACAAACGGGCGAGCGCTCGCGCCGCCGTGCATCGTCTGCAGCATCGGCGTCTCAACCTCGATGAAACCGCGCTCAGCGAAGGTCTGTCGCAGGCTTGCCATAGTTTTTGCGCGGGTGAGCACGTTGGTGCGTGCGCGCTCACGCTGAATGAGGTCGAGGTAACGCTGGCGAACTCGTGATTCTTCGTTCAGTTCGGCGTACATGTTTGGCAGCGGCGCAATCGCCTTTGCCGCGATGCTCCACTCGTTGACCATCACCGAAAGCTCACCGCGACGGCTCGAGATAACCTCACCGCTTACGAAGAGGTGATCGCCAAGGTCGACCAGTTCCTTGTAGAGCGCGAGTGATTCTTCACCCACGCTTGCAAGGCTGATCATGGCCTGAATACGGGTGCCGTCTCCGGCCTGCAGGCTCGCAAAGCAGAGCTTTCCGGTATTGCGCTGGAAGACAACGCGTCCGGCAATGCCGACTGTCTGGCCCGACTGGCTATCAGGTTCTGCCTCAAGGTGGCCCCAGGTAGCGCGCACCTCTGGGATCGTGCTGGTCACGGGAACTGCCACTGGGTAAGCGCCACCGCCCAGGTCATCACCGGCAAGCGCGTTGAGTTTGTCGCGCTTCTCCAGGCGCACCCGCTTCTGCTCGAAAACTTCTTCGTCGCTCAGTGGGGTCGTCTCGGGGGCGTGCTGGTCACTCATGCTTGCGGCATCCTTTTTTGCGGTCTGACGTACTGATCCAGTCTACCCAGTGTGCAAGGCGCTGCGAGCCGTCGGCCAACAATCGCAAAGGCGCCATGTATTGTGACGGGTATTGTGACCTCACGTTCTCCTCGCCTTACCCCGCTGCTGCTCGGGGTGCTTGGCTTTACCGGCGCGGTGAGCCCGTTCGCGACCGATATGTATCTCGCCTCTTTCGGCAGTATTCAAGCGGACCTCGGCACAACGGCCTCGCTCGTGCAGCTCACGATGTCGGTGTTTTTTCTCGGCAACGCTGTTGGGCAGCTGTTAATCGGGCCGCTCTCTGACAGTCTTGGCCGCAGACCGATGCTGCTCACGGCCCTCACCATTTACTCAGCGCTTGGTATCGCACTGGTATTCACCCCTTCGATTGAGGTGTTTATTGGGTTGCGTTTGCTGCTCGGTTTCACCGGATCTGCAGGCATCGTGCTGGCCCGCGCGATTGCGGCAGACCTCAGCGAGGGGGCTACCGCGGTGAAGGCTCTCAGCGTGATCGCGATGGTGGGTGGCCTCGGGCCGATCTTGGCACCACCTATCGGTGGCCTCACTCACGAGCTTTGGGGGTGGCGCGGAACGCTCGCAACACTGGCGGTGATTTCGCTTGTGATGCTCGCGCTCGCTTGGATCTTCATTCCCGAGTCGCTCCCGCCAGAGTCCCGGCGCCCGGCACGTATCGGCCAGACCATCGCAACATTTGCTTCACTGGTGCGCGCGCCAAAATACATCGGCTTTGTGCTCGCGTTTGTCTTTGGTTTCAGCGCCATGATCATCTATATTTCGGCCTCGCCGTTTGTCGGGCAGGACGTGCTCGGCATGCCTCCGCTGCTTTACGCTTTTGGGTTTTCAGCGGGCGGCGCAGCTCTTGTGATGAGCAATATTGTGAACGCGAGGATCGCTGAGCGAGTCGGCCCGGTACGCATGCTGGGCTACGGCGTCGCCGTGCTCAGTCTTGGCGGGGCGGCGATGCTTGCGCTCAGTCTGAGTGGCGCGCTTTCGCCCTGGAATTTCATCGCGAGCGCATTCGTGCTCACGGCGGGCGCTGGTTTCACCATGTCGAATGCGAGTGCGCTCGCCCTCGCCGAGGCGTCTCACGCACGGGGTGCTGGTGCGGCGCTGATGGGCTGCCTGCAGTTCACCTTCGGCGGTTTGCTCGCTCCGCTGGCCGGCGCCTGGGGGCCTGACACTGCCGTTCCGATGGCCGTGCTGATCAGCGGCTGCGCGATCCTCGCGGCCTGCTTTGCAGCCTTCGCTGCGCGTGCCCGAGCATAACCCGCGCTGTCAACGCTCTTCTCCACCGAGTTCGCCTGGTTTCACCGAGATACACTCTTTTTTCGGCGAAATTTGAGTGTATCTCGGTACAAAGAGTGTGTTTCGATGAAGGGGTTGCGGGCGGCGCGTGGGATCAGACGTCGAGATCAGGGGCCTGGCCTGCTGCGGCTCTCAATTCTTCTTCGAGTGCGGCGCGCACAATGCCGCCGAGCAGTCGATCCGGCCTGTCGACACCAATCTCACGCAGTGAATCAACACCCTGTTTGACGACAGCGCGAGAAAACTCGGTCGCCGCGGAGATGGCTTCGGCGTAAGCCGGCCGGTCTGCTTCTGCAACAACCACAGGCTCGGCGCCCATCTCGACTGCCAGCGCCTGCCCAATCGGCAGAACGGGCGCGGGAGCTGTGACCGCGATACTGGCACCGACGAGTCGACCAAGGTCGAGACTCGTTCCAGTGAAAATGAGTGCTGGGTGCAGCGCGAGCGGAATCACCCCGGCAGCAAGCGCAGGGGTAAAAACTCCGTAACCGTGTTCTGGCGAGGTGTGCAACGCAATCTGCCCTGGCTGCCACGACTCCGTTTCGGTGAGACCGCGTACAAGCTGAGGCAGTTCGGCACCGGGAATCGCGAAAATCACCAGTTCGCTTCGGCGCACCACCTCTTGCACGTCGAGCACGGGCACACCAGGCAACAGCGTTTCGGCACGCTCTCGGCTTGCCTCACTGATAGCACTGATTCCGGTGATCGCGTGGCCCGCCCCGGCGAGGGCGAGGGCGAGCACCGGACCAACATTTCCAGCGCCAACAATGCCGATGCCGAGGCGGCCTTCACGCTGCTGCGTAGCCACTACTGCTCCGGGTTCAGTGGGTCAGGCTGCGCCGTTGGAGCTTGCGGATCAATCGGTTGTTGCACCGGCGGCAGGTACTGCACCGGTGGCTGCTGCGGCTGCACTGGCTGCACTGGCTGCTGAGCGTACTGTGTCGCTGGCGCGTTCGGAGCGTCATAAACAGGTGCCGCGTGGGCAGGCGCCGCATGAGCAGGTGCGCTCTGCACGGCAACACGACTCGTCGCATCAAGACCCTGCACGTAGACAACGTTTGCAGCGAGAGCATCAAAAAATCGCTGTGCTTCGTTTAGCTCAAGCCCGCGCATCTGCATGCGCACCGGTCCAAGCACAGTGTGCGCCTTCACTGAGGCGAGCCCCAACAGATAGTGCCCAAGTGAGCGGGTCAACTGCACCGACTGGGCACGAACGATCGGCATCACCGAGAGCGAGCGAGTGAGCCAGCCACGACGAACGCGCAAGCTTGCACTTGGGTCGTAAGGCTGATCAATCTGCACACCCGCACGGCGTACGCCAAACCAAAGCAACCACGCGCCGCGGCGGCCAGCCTTGATATAGCCATCGCCAGCGCCAACCAGTGCATCACGAAGTGTGGCGTGGCGATCCTCGTACCCGGGACCACCCTCATGCAGCAGCGTTTCGAATACGCGCACAACATCTTCGAGCTGGCCGACTGGCAACACGGTGTTCTGCATCTTGTTTTGACCCGCATCGGCGGCAGAGTGCCCCGCTGTCGTGATGCGAACCTTCCACCAACCGAATGGCCGCCAGCCCAAGGGCTGCAACGCCTCGACAGCGTGTACTCGACCAAATGGAATCGTCTCTGTAGAGGTCGCAGTAAGGCCAGCCCCAATTCGCACGCCATCTTCTGCGCGCGAGAGCACAAAGTTGAAACCCTTGTTGAACTGAGCAATCAGCACACCGACCATGACGATGCCAAACGGGAAAATTGCGGCAAGCATGAATGGTGAAGCAAAAATGCTGCCGATGATAATCGCGGCAACTACACCGAGCATCACGATCATTTCGGAGCTCAGCAAGATGCTGCCGATCAGTCGACCGACCGGCACCTTGATCATCATGCCCGAAGCGCGTGCGCTCGGATCGATGTCGAAATCTGCGATGTCGCGGAGCCTGCTGTCGATCGCTCCCGCGGCCACCGTGTACGGCTGGCCCGCGAAGTCAACAGCGATTGGGCCCTGCGGTGTCTGCGCAACTGGTGCCGCCGGGTAGGGCAGACCGGTCGCCGGGTCAATTGCTACCGGCGCATCGGCGATAGGAGCTCCTGGCATGCCTGGCACGGTTGGCGTACCGTACGCAGCCGCATCGGGTGCCACAGCGACCCCGGCTGCCCCAGCCTTGCTCACGCGAGCTGCAAGCAGAATCTGCTCACGCACGATCTTCGCATCATTGTGCCCGAGGAACTGCAGAGCAACCTTGCCACCCTGCCCGGCAGTTTGCACGTCAACCTGAGTCAGTCCAAGAATGCGAGCGAGCAGCGAACGCTGCAGGTTCACACTCTGAATTCGCTCAAGCGGGGCACGACGGTGCTGTCGAAACAGCACACCGTGCTTTACTTCCACTGCTTCCGAGGTAATACGGTAGGTGCTGAAGCGCCAGCTGAACCACGCGATGCCAATGATGAGCAGCACGACAACGGCAACACCGAGCAGTGCCCACACGAGCAGGCTCCTGCCCGCGAGATAGTCGATGATGTCACCCTCGTTTGGACCCATTGCGTCAACGACGCCTCGAGCTAGAAACAGCTCGATGAATCGGTCTCGAAGGTTCGCGATGACAATACCTGCCACCACGATAAGCACCAGTCCACCGCGCAAAAGCGGTGAGAGGGGGTGCAGTCTGCGCCACTCGGTTTCTAGCACCGGTGGCTGGGGTGTCGGTTCGCCGCTCACAGCCCCGACCGCCTCGTCTCAGCGAGTTCAACCAGTCGGTCACGAAGCGCTTCTGCTTCGGCCATTGGCAGGCCTGGCAGGTTGACGCCGGTTGCTGCACTGGCGGTAACAAACTTCAGGTTCGCGAGGCCGAGCATTCGCAGCAGTGGGCCGCGAGTGACGTCGACCAGTTGCAGACGTCCGTAAGGTACCGCGATGACACGCTCGAACATGATTCCGCGACGGAACAGCAGGTCGTCTTCGCGCAATTGATAGCCGATCGCGCGCACACGACGGAACGCCAAGATCGAATTCACGAAGAGCACGATCAGAAGAATCACCACGATGAGGTGCACCATAAACGGTGGTTTTTCTTCGGAGATGACCGAAACCACAAAAAAGTAGCCGACTCCGATCAGGAACACCCAAATCAGATTAAAGATGAGATCTACCCAGGCGTATCTCGGTGAGACTCGCTGCCAGGTGTTGCTGTGGGTTGGCCCCTCGGTATTGGTCATACGACAAGCCTACTGGCGACTGTTCTGCACGGTGCACCAAAATTCCTGCGATCGGGCTAGGCTGCGCCTGGCTCTGCCTCTGTGCCGTCGGTTCGTGGCCCATCAGCATCGTCTGCGCCAGGCGGCACACGGCAAAGCGATTCGGCGATAACACCGCACACCACCAAGGCGACTCCCCCGCCGAAGACGCACAGCATCGGCACCCAGCTTGCCGCCGGCGGCATCACGCTGCGCGAGAGCAATTGCAGTGCAAGCCCGGCCCCGAATCCGCCAATCAATGCGCCAACGAATTGACCAGCCCGAGCGCCGGCAAGTAAACGCACCGCGTGAAACGGGTTCACTGCTTTGCCCGACTTGTTCGTCACAGCTCGTCGAAGGGAAATACCGAGCGTCACCAGCACTCCGCCAAGCACCAATTCAGTCAGCGCAAGCGAAATTGGCGGCACGAGCGGCGCCATGCCTGCGTTTGACCGCACAAGCTGAAGCAAAAGCCCGATGCCGATACCGACCACCCCAAAGGTGGCCACCGTGAGCGGAGAGGTGCGCTGCATTTCAGGCCCTTTCTCCGAGATGCCCAGCATTTTCGCTCGGTGAAGTTTCGCCGGGCAGCGTCTCGTCGAGCGCACTTGTGGTGTCGCCGATCCTCGCCAAAAGCTCTTCGACGCGGCCGTGCCCAAGCAATACCGCGTTCGGATCGAGCGCAAGCCACGGCGAGAGCACAAAGTCCCGTTCGTGCGCTCTTGGGTGCGGCACGGTGAGCCGGTCGTCTTTGATGACGCGGCCGCCATACAGGATCAGGTCGATATCGAGGGTGCGATCGCCCCATCGCCTATCGCGAACACGCCCGTACTTGTGTTCTACTGCCTGCAGCAGATCAAGCAGTTCGTGCGGCGAGAGTGTCGTCTGCGCTGCGGCTACACCGTTCAAATAGCGTGGAGCATCCGGGTCTGGCCCAGTTGGCGTAAGCGCGATCGTTTCGCGCAACGGCGAGGCCCGAAAGCCCTCGATCCCGGCAGCTGTTGCAATCTCGTCTTGCGCTGCGACGATGGTCTCGCCTCGGTCGCCAAGGTTGGCGCCAAAGGCTAACAGCACTGGCACGAGCTGCGTAATCACCGAGCATCACCCCTTCGTCGCACAATTGTCACAGAAACATCTGCAAATTTCGCGTCAATCGGGGCGTCAGGTTTGTGCACGGTAATACGCGCTTCGCGCACAGCTGCATAGCTCAGAGCTACTTGCGCGACACGTTCGGCGAGAGTTTCGATGAGGTCGACCGGGTCTCGTTTTACGGCGGCGAGGATCGCATCCGCGAGTTCACCGTAGTGAACGGTCGCGGCGAGTTCGTCGCCTGCGGCCGCCGCTCTTAGGTCTACCGAGATGTCGGCGTCGATGAAGAAGCTCTGCCCTTGTTCACGCTCGAAGTCGAACACGCCGTGGTGCGCGAATACTTCGAGCCCGGTGAGCGTGATCCGATCCTGCGTAAAACCATCACTTTGCGTTGCTGCTGACGCAACGGCCTCTGTCGAGTTCGACACGGGAGTTTTCGCTGCGCCAGTTTGCAGCGCTGCCGCAATCGCGATCGCGTCGGCGCTCGCGCGGACGGCGTGCACCCGAACCCCCCAGACGCCTGCCATGAACGCACTCACTGTGGCTGTGGCTCCGTCGAGCCGCGCAAGATCGAGTGGATCGCTTGCGCTCTCCGGCAGAGTTTCTCGCAGCATACGTTTGCGTGAAATCCCGATGAGCAGCGGGTAACCAAGCGAGGCAATCTGATCTATCTGACCGAGCAGCTGCCAGCCCTGTGCAGCGGTCTTGTCGAAGCCGAGGCCCGGGTCGAGAATGATCTTGTCGGGCTGCACCCCTGCCGCAATGGCTGAGCCGGCGAGGGCAGCGAGCTCTGCCCGCACCTCGCTGACAACATCGTGGTACCCAGATTTATTGTGTTGTGGGTCGGGAATACCGCGCCAGTGCATCAGCACCAGGGTCGCCCCGGTCTCTGCTGCTACCCGAAGCATTTCTGGGTCGGCTGTTCCGCCAGAAACATCGTTGATGACGCTTGCACCGGCGGCCACGGCGAGCTTTGCGGTACTCGCGTTCACGGTGTCGATCGAGACTGCAATGCCCTCGGCAGTGAGAGCAGCAATCACCGGCAGCACTCTGCTCTGTTCTTCGTCAGGGTGTACCCGATCGGCGCCGGGCCGCGTTGATTCTCCGCCAACGTCAATGATCGTCGCGCCCTGCGAGACCAGTTCGCGGGCGTGCGCGAGAGCTGTCTCAGGATTGAAGTATTTTCCGCCGTCACTAAACGAGTCTGGGGTGACGTTCAGCACACCCATGATGTTTGTGTTCATTGTTGTGGGGCGAGAATCGGAACTCATCGCGATGAGGCGCCAATCAGTGCGAGTATTTCGGCGCGCATGCCCGGCTGTGAGAGCGTGCCGCGGGCAGCGATTGTGACAGCGGTCGCCTCGACTTGCTTCACTCCTCGGTCTGCAACGCAGCCGTGTGATGCTTCGAGCACGACGAGGACTCCTTCGGGAGCGAGCCCTTCGACCATTGCGTCTGCGATTTGCTCGCCGAGACGCTCCTGCATTTGAGGTCTAGCCGCAAGGGTCTCGACTACCCGTGGCAGCGCCCCGAGCCCAACGACTTTCTCGCCGGGCCGGTAGGCGATGTGCGCTCTCCCGCGAAATGGCAGCAGGTGGTGCTCGCACATCGAACGCAGCGTAATGTCGCGTACGAGCACCAGTTCACCGGTGTCTTCGCCGACCGGCACCGCATCAGCGAGCAGCGCGACCGGGTCTACACCGACTCCGCTAAAGAACTCGGTGTAGGCCTCGGCCACTCGATTTGGTGTGCTCGCAAGCTCCGCACTGTCGGGGTTCTCGCCAATCGCGATCAGCAATTCCCGCACGGCCTGTGCGACGCGGTCGCGGTCGACGGTTCCGCTCACTTCGCTTGGTCGCCTTGCTCGTTCGAAGAATCTGTTGCGTCTGCCGGTGTTTCGGTGGCCTGCTCGCTGGCGTTGTTTGCTGCGATTGGCTCGTCTGCCCGGGCGCTCTCAGGAATTTCGATCGGTGGCTGATCGCTCACCGGACGATCATTGCTTGACAGCCAGAGGCCGCGTTGCGGAACCTTCACGACGTCTTCAAAGATCTCTGCGATCTGAATGTGGTCAAGGGTTTCCTTTTCCATCAGTTCGCGTGCGAGGCGGTCAAGGACAGCCCGGTTTGTGGTCAGCGCGACATACGCCTCGTTGTGTGCTTGCTCAATGATTGCGCGCACCTCAGCGTCAACCGAGACTGCAACGCCTTCACTGTAGTCACGCGCAGAACCGAATTCGCCAAGGTAAGGCGAGGCCTGAGCCTGGCCGAGCTTGACTGGGCCGAGTGAGGCAGACATGCCGTAGTCGGTCACCATGCGGCGAGCGGTTGCGGTTGCCTTCTCAATGTCGTTACCGGCCCCGGTGGTCGGATCGTGGAATACAAGTTCTTCAGCAACGCGGCCACCCAGTGCGTAGGCAATCTGGTCCTGCAGCTCATTGCGGGTAACCGAGAATTTGTCTTCAAGTGGGATCACCATGGTGTACCCGAGCGCACGCCCACGGGGAAGAATCGTAATCTTGGTGACCGGGTCGGAGTGGTTCATTGCCGCAGCAACCAGGGCATGGCCGCCCTCGTGGTAGGCGGTCATCAACTTCTCTTGGTCTTTCATCACGCGAGTACGGCGCTGTGGGCCTGCAATCACTCGGTCGATGGCCTCATCGAGAGCACGGTCGTCAATGAGCTGCGCGTTCGAGCGAGCGGTCAGCAGGGCTGCTTCGTTCAAGACGTTCGCGAGGTCGGCACCAGAGAATCCCGGAGTCTTACGGGCAACCACGTCGAGGTCGACATTCTTCGAGAGCGGCTTGCCCTTGGCATGCACGTCAAGGATCGCTCGGCGACCCTTCATGTCGGGTGCGTCAACGCCGATCTGACGGTCGAATCGGCCTGGGCGAAGCAGCGCCGGGTCGAGCATATCTGCGCGGTTTGTAGCTGCAATCACGATCACGTTTGCGCGCTCGTCGAAACCGTCCATCTCGACCAGCAGCTGGTTCAGGGTCTGCTCGCGCTCGTCATGGCCGCCGCCCATTCCCTGGCCGCGACGCTGACCTACTGCGTCAATCTCGTCGACAAAGATGATGGCTGGCGCGTTTGTCTTGGCTTCTTTAAAGAGATCGCGAACGCGACTTGCGCCGACACCGACGAACATCTCGACAAAGTCTGAGCCTGAGATTGAGTAGAACGGTACGCCAGCTTCGCCTGCGACAGCGCGCGCGAGCAGGGTCTTACCGGTACCCGGAGGGCCGTAGAGCAGTACGCCGCGAGGAATACGTGCGCCCACAGCTTGGAAACGGGTTGCGTCGGTAAGGAAGTCTTTGATCTCGTGCAGTTCTTCGACGGCTTCTTCAGCACCGGCGACGTCTGCGAAGGTGACCTGGGGGGTGTCCTTTGAAATCAGCTTGGCCTTTGACTTGCCAAACTGCATGACCTTATTGCCACCGCCCTGCATTGAAGACAGGATCCACCAGAAGAACAGACCGATCAGCAGGAGCGGCAAGATGAAGGTCATCAGTGACCAGAATGCGCTCGGCTTTGGTACCTGGTCTGTGAAGCCGTCCTTTGGCGAGGCCTCGTTGACGGCTGCGACCACATCGCTGCCGCGCTGCATGACGTAGTAGAAGTAGACGTCGGTTGCGCCGGTCTTCTTGTCGGCCTTTTCGAGCGTCAGGTTTACGCGCTGATCACCATCGATGATTTCAGCTTTGGTCACCTGTCCCTTATCGAGCAGCTCGAGACCGCGCTCGGTCGTAACCTCACGCACGCCAGCGCCAGAGAGCAGCGACCAGCCAAGGAGCACGATGATTGGTGCCAGGATCAGGTAAACCAGTGGTCCCTTGAAGATCTTCTTCATCCGGGAACCACCGGGTGCAGTCTCAGCCAAAGCGCGGCCTTTCTATTCAAACTGCCATAAGCGTAGCCGCCACCGGCGACATTGCATCTGGGGATTCGCCCAGCGCGGAAACAATTTGGGCCGGAGCGCTCGGCTCCAGCCCAAACTAATTAGTCAAAGTACAGCGTATTACTCGCTGTAAACGTGCGCGCTGAAGCCACAAGCGAAGGCCATTTCTGGGCTTCGCCGCGACGCCAGCGCCGAGACCCTCTGGGACTCGGCCCGCGGCACCTCGCACCGGTTGAGTTTGCCTTATTCGCTGTAAACGTGCGGCGCGAGCACCGCCACGTCGCGCAGGTTGCGGTAGTTCTCTGCGTAGTCGAGACCGTAGCCGACAACAAACTCAACCGGAATATCAAAGCCGACATAGGCGACGTCGACCTCGACTTTGAGTGCTTCTGGCTTGCGCAGCATGGTGCAGATACGCACCGAGCGCGCGCCACGGCTCTCCAGGTTTTCCTTGAGCCATGAGAGGGTCAGTCCCGAGTCAATGATGTCTTCAACGATCAGCACATCACGATCAGTGAGGTCTGCGTCAAGGTCCTTCAGAATACGAACTACGCCACTCGACTTGGTGCCGGTGCCGTACGACGACACAGCCATCCAGTCCATCTGTGCGTGAAAACGCAGTTCGCGAGCAAGGTCGGCCATAACCATGACAGCACCCTTCAGCACACCAACCAGCAGCGGCGGGTTCTCCGCGCTGTAGTCGGCTTCAATCTCGCGAGCCATCTCGGCAAGACGTGCGTGCAGTTCGGCCTCGGTGTACAGCACCTTGGTAAGTTCGTTACCCAGTTCGGTTGCATCCATGCAAATACTTTAGCGCGCGAAAATGACCAAATCTCCAGCTTCGCGCTTGGCCACAATTCCGGGCGCGTGGATCGGCCCTTGCCCTCGCCATGCGGTAACTAATGAGGCAATGGCAAGTGTGTGCTCCCGGGTGAGCTGCGTGGCAAAGTAGTGTTCGGCGATCCGCCGGATTACACGGTTTCGAAGCGCTGCACTCATTTGGCTGAGCGCGTTCACGGGGCAGCACACTCGACTCGCTAGTTGTGCGTTATTCGCCGAGAATTCAACTCTGACGAGTTCTGCGAGTTTCTGATCCGCAATCAGGTCAAGCGCATCGGCATCTTCACGGGCAAGGTCGGCGCTGCGCGCCAGTGCTGCGGCGAACCCCGGGCCTAGCGCGTCTTCTAGCACCGGCAGTACTTCGGTACGCACCCTGACTCGCAGATACGAGGGGTCTGTGTTGTGCGGGTCGTGCCAGGGATCGAGTCCGACTTCAGCACACGAGGTTTCCGTAATTTCGCGGGTAACTCCGGCACGTTCATTGAGTAGCGGGCGCACGATACTCACTCCCTCGGCAAGCTCACGTTCCGGCGGAATACCGGCGATGCTTCTCGTGCCAGACCCTCGAGCGAGTGCAAGTAGCACTTGTTCGGCTTGGTCATCTCGAGTGTGTGCGGTCAGCACAGTGTGGCATTCAAGTTCTTTGGCGACCTCAGCGATTACCCGATAGCGAGCGGATCGCGCGGCCGCTTCCGGCCCCCCGGTCGAGGCCGCTGGGCCTGTGGCCACCCGAACTCGGCGCACTACTACAGGCGAGAGACCAAGCCCTCTGGCTTGGTCAGCAGCACGATCTGCAATTTCGGTGGAGCCTTCCTGCAGACCGTGGTCAATGATGACGGCACCGACTCGGCAGCCGAGCCCCGAGCTCTCGGCTGCAACAGCTGCGGCGAGCGCGAGCGAATCGGCGCCACCAGAGAGCGCGACGAGCACGAGCGGCTGGCGATCCAACGCAGAAGACGCGGCAATGTGCCGGCTCAGTGTGTCACGAACGGCCAGGCGCACTCGCATGCTGGCCGGGGTGTGTGGATGGCTTGCCATACTCACCAACGCTACCGCCCGCGATGGACAATATTTCGCGTAATCTTAGAGTTGCACCTCTAAAAATGGAAGTGCCTCGCGCATACGCGCGCGAAAAATCGCGAATTTACTACGCAGAAGGAGCGCGAATGACCGCCGCATTCGATGCCGTCATCGAGATCCCCAAGGGCAGCCGCAACAAGTACGAAATTGATCACGAGACCGGTCGCGTTTACCTCGACCGCGTGCTCTACACCGGTTTCGTTTACCCAACCGACTACGGTTTCTTCGAAGAAACCCTCGGTGAAGATGGCGATCCGCTCGATGTGCTCGTACTGCTCGATTACCCGGTTTACCCCGGCGTGGGAATTAAAGTGCGCCCCGTCGGTGTGCTCAAGATGAGCGACGAAGCTGGTGGCGATGACAAGGTCATTGCTGTGCAGCACAAGGATCCACGTTGGTCGCACATCCAGGACGTCGCAGACATTCCTGAGTACACCCGTAAAGAGATCGAGCACTTCTTCGAACGCTACAAGGATCTTGAGCCAGGCAAGTGGGTCAAGGTTGACGCGTGGGGTTCAGCCGCAGATGCCGAGAAACTCATTGTTGAAGCGCAGCAGCGCCTCGCAGAACAGGAACACTAGGAGAAACTGCTTATGCAACACGATCACCTCAACGGTGAGGGCGCCGGCACCGGCGAAGAAAGTGTCGTGACGGCCGCGGGAGAGGAATTTCTCGCGGCCGCCCCTGGGCAAGTCGATGTCACTCCTGAGATCGACGAGATCGGCGAACTCACTCGCAAACTTGCACGAGGCAAGAGCAAGAAGGCGAAGAACGACGGTCCAGATGCCCCTTGGCGTCAGGGTTATCCCTACGACAAGAAGATCGGCACCGCCGAGTACGAGCGCCAAAAACGCAAGCTGCAGATTGAGCTGATCAAGCTGCAAGCTTGGGCCAAAGAGCAGGGCGAGCGGATCGTCATTATCTTTGAAGGTCGCGATGCTGCCGGTAAGGGCGGCGCGATCAAGCGCTTCATGGAGCACATGAATCCTCGTGGTGCCCGTATTGTTGCGCTTGAAATCCCAACTCCGCGCGAAAGCAGCCAGTGGTACTTTCAGCGTTACGTTGCGCATCTTCCCGCCGGCGGCGAGATCGTGCTCTTCGATCGCTCTTGGTACAACCGTGCCGGTGTTGAGCGTGTGATGGGTTACTGCACACCGCAGCAGTACCTTGAGTTCACCCGCACCACCCCTGATTTTGAGGGCATGCTCGTGAACTCGGGCATCCACCTGATCAAGTTCTGGTTCTCGGTGGGCAAAGCTGAACAGCACGCACGCTTTACCGCGCGCAGCAACGACGAGGTGAAGCAGTGGAAGCTCTCACCTACCGACCTCGCCTCGCTTGATAAGTGGGATGACTACACCAAGGCGAAAGAGGCGATGTTCTTCTACACCGACACGCCACAGGCTCCTTGGACCGTAGTGAAGTCGAACGACAAGAAGCGTGCCCGGCTTGAAGCCATGCGTTGGGTGCTCTCACGTTTCGACTACCCCGGCAAGGATTACAAACTGGTCGGCACTCCTGATTCGAACATCATTGGCTCGCCAGCTGATGTCTACGATGAGGGCGAACAGCCGTCGGGTTCGTTCCCGGTCGTCTAAGCGCCAAGCGAGGGTCGCAGTGTCGGGCAGATGCCCCATCGGCGCTGCGATCCTTCCCCCCCCTTCAGGCGTTGCGCTTCATTTCGCGCAACGCCTTTTGTGTACCTGCTTGGACGGCACCAAACCTTCACTGTGACGCGATGTGACCCCGGCCCTGTGCCCCGAGCTTTTTCCAGTGCACAATAAATACATGACTGACGGAGCTGACTGTTTTTCACAGGCCATTGGAGCTGGTGTAGATCCATCGGGTTTGCCCTGGCATGAACTTGATCCAGCGTTGCTGCGCGAGAAACGCAACAGCATTAAATGGACCCGCTACCCAGCCGACGTGCTGCCGCTCTTTGTCGCCGAGATGGATTTTGCCGTCGCCCCCGAAATTCAGCGCGCGATCATTCGCGCTGTCGAAGCGAGTGACACCGGATACCTCGCTGAGCCGGGCCCGCTTGCCGATGCAATCGCCTCGTTCGCTCAAGATAGTTGGGGCTGGCAGATTCGCAATGAACACGTGCACCTCGCAACCGATGTCGCGACCGGACTGGTTGAAGCGTTTCGTGTGTTCCGCCCAGCTGGTGGCAGGCTCGCGCTGCCGACACCCTGTTACCCGGGATTTTTTGAGATTCTGCTTGAACTGAATTTCGAGATTGTTGAGATTCCGCTGCTGCCTGGAGTTGCAGCTGGCAGCGATGGCAGCGAATTCGGTAGCGCTGGATCGCTCGACCTCGCGGCGATTGAGCAGGCCTTCGCGAGCGAAGATGGCATCGATGCGTTCTTGCTGTGCAACCCGCATAACCCGCACGGCATCCCATTTACCAGCGTTGAGCTCTCCAAGCTTGCCGAACTTGCAGCGAAACACGACGTGTTCGTGGCGAGCGATGAAATTCACGCGCCGCTCACTCACTCGCACGCCACATTTACTCCATTCGCGCCAATCGCCGCGAAGGCGGGCGCGCACTCGGTCACCACAACTTCGGCAAGCAAAGGCTGGAACCTCGCTGGCTCCAAGTGTTCGGTCATTGTCGCGGCTGATGACCGCGCAAACGAGCTCTTGCAGACGTTACCGCCTGAGGTTGCCACCCGCACGAGCATCCTCGGACTTCACGCGAATGTGGCTGCGTTCAATGACGCTCGCGAGTGGCTTGGCCGCACAGTTTCGCAGATCGAGGCAAATCAACGCCTGCTCATTTCGCTTTTGAACGATCGTCTGCCTGCCGTCCGCTACGTGCCCGGCAGCACGGGCTATCTCGCTTGGATTGACCTGAATGGGCTTGGCCTCGGCGATGAACCGGTTGAGCGGGTGCTGCAAGAAGCCCGCGTTGCGCTCAACAATGGCAGCGATTTTGGCCTCGGCGGTGCCGGTTTCGCCAGATTGAATATGGCGGCTTCACCGCACACGATTGTGCAGGCGATCGATCGGATTGCCGAGCTAGTGAGCGCGCGGCGATGAGTCCGCACACCGTGCCGCCCGTTGTCTCACGACCGGCGGCGAAACCTGTCGACGCTTGGGACAGCTTTGGCTTTGATACCAGGCAGGTGCACGCTGGCGAATTTGCTGATTTGAACAGCGGGCTTCGAGTGCCACCGATTGCACTTTCAGCCGGCTATGTTTTTGATGATTTCGACGATCAAGTGAATCGTTTCGCCGGTGTTCCTGCCGGTGCAAGTGGGCGTTTTGTTGGCTCGGCAGAGGCGTCGCCCGGGGCGATCTACTCTCGCCAGGGAAACCCCACCAATGCGGTCGCTGAGCAGCGCCTCACCTCTCTGGAGGGTGGCGTAGATGCTGTCGCTGTTGCCAGTGGGCAAGCGGCGATCAGTGCAGCCCTGTTCACACTTGCGCAGCACGGCGATCACATCGTGTCGACGGCATCGATCTATGGCGGCACTCGAATCTTGTTCGGCCGCAGTTTCAAACGATTCGGCATCGAAGTTGACTATGTTTGGGACGCCGAAGACGACGCTGCGTGGGATCGTGCGATCACACCCCAGACCAAGGCTATTTACACCGAGACGATCCCAAACCCCCGTAACGATGTCACTGATCTCGCCCGAGTCGCTGCGGTCGCGAGGCGCCACAATCTGCCGCTCGTAGTCGATAACACGATCGGCACTCCGGCGCTGATTCGAGCGTTCGAACACGGCGCAAACATTGTGGTGCACTCAACCACCAAGTTTTTGACCGGACACGGCTCAGCCATCGGCGGCGCTGTGGTCGACGGCGGCAATTTCGATTGGGAGGCGGCCGAGCTATCAGGGCGTTCGTATCCGCTGATTACGGCAGCGCCTCGGCCCGGCGCTGCCTCGATGCTCGACCGGTTTGGCGCGGCGGCCTACGCTCGTGCGGTGCGCGAAGCAGTTGTGAACGATATTGGGCCGACGCTCTCACCGTTCAACGGATTCTTGCTGCATCAGGGCATGGAAACACTTTCGCTTCGGATGGATCGCCATGTCGACTCGTCGATCGCACTCGCGAGCTGGCTCGAAGAACAGGCCGAGGTCGAAGCGGTTGATTACGCGGGCTTGCCCTCACACCCGCTGTTCGCACTCGCCGCGCGCGATTACGGCGTGAATGCGCAGGGCACGCACGCTCGCACCGGTTCTGTGTTTGGAGTTCGGGTGCGCGGAGGGATCGACGGCGCACGTGAGTTTGTGAACGGCCTGCGCATTTTCTCTCGCATGACCGGCATCGGCGATACCCGCTCGATGGTGATTCACCCGCTCACCTCAACCCACGCGAGTTTTACGGCCGAGTTGAACGACCGGCTCGGTATCACTCCGGGCCTGTTGCGCCTCTCGATCGGGCTTGAGAGCGTCGCCGACCTCAGCTGTGATTTGCGCGCGGCTCTCGACCGCGTCTAGCGCTTGCTAGTGATCTCTGGCAGATAGTCCTCGAACACCTCGGGTTCAAACCCGAGCGCTTCGAACAGTTCTCGGGTGCGTTTTTGTCGGGTGCGCGGGATCACGGTAATCACGCTGCCAGCTCGACCCACGCGGCCAGTGCGTCCAGCTCGGTGCACGTAAGCCTTGGGGTCGTCTGGTGGATCAGCTTGCAGCACCAGATCAATATCGTCAACGTGAATACCGCGGGCTGCCACATCGGTTGCGACGAGAACTTCGGCCTTGCCCTGAGTGAATTTCTCGAGGTTACGCTCACGACGGGCCTGGCTCAGGTCGCCGTGCAGGGCGATAGCGTTTAGGCCGGCTTGGCCGAGCATCTCGGTCACCATCTCGGCGTAGGCACGCGTGCGGCAAAACACCACGGCGCGACCACGGCGTTTGCCTCGAGTACCGCTGCCGGGCGCTCCTGCGGCGGCTGATCCAGCGTTGCGAACGAGTTCGACTAATGCGGCGTCTTTGTGTTCTCTGAGCACAATGTAGACCCGGTGAGAGACATTTGTTTGCGGCTTCCAGTCGCCGGGCAAGTCTGAGTTGCCCGACTCGCTGCCGTCTGAAATCTCGTGGATGGCTGGCTGAGGCATGAACTCACGCACCAAGCCGTCAACACCGCGATCCAGCGTTGCCGAGAAGAGCAGCCGCTGGCCGCCCTTTCGAGTCTGCCGCAGAATTCGCTGCACCGGTTCGATGAACCCGAGTTCGGCCATGTGGTCGGCCTCATCGATAACTGTCACCGCAATCTGCCCGAGTGATAGATGCCCGCGTTTTGCGAGATCTTCGATGCGGCCAGGGGTGCCGATGGCGATATCGACACCGCGTTTGAGCGCGTGCAATTGCGGCTCAAACGGCTGACCACCCACGAACTGGCCGGTGAATAGCCCCACCGAACGCGCGATTGGCTGCACTGTGCGATCAATCTGTAGCGCGAGTTCGCGAGTCGGCGCGAGAATCAGTGCCTTTGGTGCGCGAGCGCTGTGCTTGTCTGGTCGGGCGCTGCGCTCACCACGCTTCGCCTTCTCTTTTGGCTTCTCGTTCGGAAACGCCCCCTCCGCTTTCAGCAGCATCAGTCGCTCGACAAGGGCTGCACCGAAGGCGATGGTTTTCCCAGAGCCTGTGCGGGCGCGACCGAGCAGGTGGTGGCCCGCAATCACGTCTGGAATCGTTGCCGCTTGAATCGCGAAGGGACGATCTGCGCCAAGTTCAGCGAGGGCTCGCACGATGTTTCCGCCGAGACCAAGATCGGCGAAACTCAGCTTTGCGACGTCTTCGGGTCGGGTGCGAGTCGCGTTGAGCGAAGCGGGAAGGGTGTTTAGGGCAGGTAGCTGCGGTTGCGGTTCGCGCGCTTGCTGCCGCCCTTCACGCTGCGTGGCCGGTGAATCACTCTGCCGGGTGTTGCCCGGTTTGTTCTTCTTGCCCCTGCGCGGGTCGTAATTGCTCGGTGCTTTGAAGCCCCGTCGGCCTGCCATCTGTGTGTTCCCCTTCTGCGTGAGTCGCGGCCTTGTGGGCCCGTTTCGCAGCGCGATGTTCGCGCGCACGTTCTCTACGGCTCTCAACTGCATAGTAGAGGGTCGGCAGCACAATCAGGGTCAGCACCGTCGAGGAGAGCAAACCTCCGATCACCACAACGGCGAGCGGTTGTGAAATAAAACCGCCGGATCCGGTGATCCCGATTCCCATCGGCGTGAGGGCAAGGATCGTCGCAAGCGCTGTCATCACGATTGGTCGGAGTCGGAGCGACGAGCCGCTAATCACTGCATCGAGCAGCGCTTTACCACGTTCTCGCTGTTGATTCACGAGGTCGATCAGCACAATCGCGTTCGTCACCACAATGCCAACAAGCATCAGCACACCGATCAACGAGGCGACACCGAGCGGCATACCGGTAGCGATCAAAAGAATCAGCGCACCGGTGGCAGCGAATGGCACCGAAACCAGCAGGAGCAGCGGTTGCAGCAGACTCTTGAAGGTGGCGACCATCACGACGTAAACGATCAGGATTGCCGCAAGCAGTGCCAGTCCGAGCTGTTCGAAAGCTTCACTCTGCTGCGACATGACGCCGCCAACGCTCGCGCTGGCCCCAGCGGGCAGCTTCGTGCTTTCAAGGGCCGCATTCACTTCGGTGCTTGCGGCCCGCAGGTCGTTGCCTGCTGGCAGTGCAGTCACTGTGACGGTTCGATTGGTGTCTTGGGTGCGGATCGTCACCGGGCCATCGGCGACTTCAACCGTCGCCAGTTCGTCGAGGCGCCTTTCTCCGGCGGCCGTTTGAATGGTGAGAGCTGCGACACTGGCCTGATCATTGGGTGCCACGCCCTGCGAGAGATAAATACTCACGCTCGTATTGTCGAGTACGATCTGACCGATCTGGCGCGGCTGCATCTGCTGCGACACCATACTGGCTACCGCGACCTCGCTGAGGCCCACTTCAGATGCTTTTGCTCGATCAACCACAATAGCGAGGTACGGCCGAGATGCAGCAAGGTCACTCTCGACTTGCTTCAGGCCTTCTTGCTTGTCGAGAGCGGCAACCACTTGGTCGCTCGCTTCGGCAAGAGTTTCTTGGTCTGGCGCGGTTACGACAACCTCGATGGAACTCGACATGGTGACTCCACCGCCTGATGATCCGACGGAGAATTCCCCCGCGTCCTCAAGCTTCGCTACTGTCGTCCGGATCTGATCCTGCACCTCGCTCTGCACTGCATCTGGATCGGTCGTGATTGAGTAGCTCACCACGCCATCTCCGCCGGCACCGAAGATGGCGCCCATGCCGCTGCCTGAACTGCCGATGGTCACCTGCACTGTCTGTACTGCACTGAGGCTGTCGAGGGCAGCTTCAACTCGCTCAACCTGTTCAAGTTGTGCATCAAGACTCGTGCCCGGGGCGAGCGTTTGGGTGAGGCCGACGGAGTTCTGTTCGTCTGAGCCCATAAAGTTGGTTTTCATCAGCGGGGTTGCCGCGAGGGTGCCGCCGAATACGACTACGGCGACGAGCAGCGTCACTGCTGGGTGTTTCAGTGTCCACTTGACGATCGGCAAATACCCTCGCTGCATCGCGGTCGCGTGTTCTTCTTCGTGAATGTGCTCTTTTTTGGTCGAGTTGCGCAGGAACCAGTAGGCAAGAACCGGCACAATCGTGAGCGCGACAAGCAGCGATGCTGCGAGCGCAATGGTCACCGTGAACGCGAAGGGTCTGAACAGTTCGCCCACCATGCCCGAAACAAAGGCCATTGGCAAGAAGACCGCGACGGTCGTGATGGTTGAGGCGGTAATCGCCCCTGCTACCTCTCGCACCGCTGTGACAATCGTTGCTGCGCGGTCTGCATCGGGCGCGGCGTCGCTCAGGTGTCGCTTAATGTTTTCGATTACCACGATCGAGTCGTCTACGACGCGACCGATGGAGATTGTGAGCGCACCTAGCGTGAGCATGTTGAGTGTGTAGTCAGCGAAGTTTAGGCCAACGAAGGTGAGCAACACTGATACTGGGATCGAGATGGCCGTCACAATGGTCGCGCGCACCGACATCAAGAACACCAAAATCACAATCACCGCGAAGAGCAGACCAAGCAGCCCCTCGGTGGTGAGTGTTTCAATCGATCGTTCAACGTAGGGTGCCTGATCGAATACGACGCTCAATTTTGCGCCATCAAGGGCTGGCTCAATATCGGCGAGGGCCGTACGCACTGTGTGCGAAACGTCAACGGTGTTTGCCGCTGAAGCTTTCGTTACCGCGATCGTGAGTGCAGGCTCACCGTTCACTCGTGAGATGCTGCGCTGTGGGTTCGCTTCGAGGGTCACCTCGGCGACTTCGCCGAGCGTGATCACCGGCATCGCTTCGGTTTCGGGGGCCGCCTGTGTTTCGAGCGACTCGTTGACTGCGCTGGATCGCCCAGCGCCTGCGGCTGCGGCTTGAGCGGCAGCCTGTTCTGCGGCAGCCTTCGCCTGCAGCATGCCGGGGTCGCGTACCAGCGGCAGCGCCCGAATCTCGTCGACCGAGCTGAGTTTCGAACCGGCCTGCACGGCAAGTGTGCGACCTTCTTCGGTGATGCTGCCGGCAGCGACCAGTGCACCGCTTTGTTGAAGCGCATCGGTGATGGATTGTTTCGTCAAGTACTCGTCGTTGAGTCTTGTCGTGTCTGGTGTGATCGTTACCCGATCGCCTCGGGCACCCTGCAATTGGGCCTCACGCACCCCGCTCAGGTCATTGAGTTCAGGAATCGCGATCCGCTCAACCAATCTGGCCGTTTCTTCTGGGTCGCCTCCCTTTGGCGGAGTGACCGATATCTGCACAATTGGCATGTCATCGAGCGAGCCGGACATCACCTGCGGGTCAACACTCTCTGGCAAGAGGCTCGAGATGCGGGCGACAGCGCGCTCGACCTTTTGCTCAGTTACCGCAAGATCCACCCCATAGGTGAACTGGGCGAGCACCATTGATGCGCCAGTGGTTGAGGTTGCTGTGGTTTGTTCGAGCCCGGGCACACCGCGCAGGGCTGTTTCGATTGGCCCAGAAACATCGTTTTTCACAACCTCTGGCGATGCGCCAGCGTATGAGGAAACCACAACAATGGCGGGAAACTGCACTGAGGGCATCAGTTCCTGCTTCAGCGAGCTGACACCGATCAGACCGAATACCGAAGCAACGATGGTCACCAGTGCAATCAACGCACGGTTTTTCAGACTTAACTTCGCAAGCAAGTGCATACGCGAATTCTGTCACGAACAGCGAGCAATGATGGTATACCAAAACAATTTTCGCGTGTCTTGGACAGGTGATCCGAGGATCAGCCGAACGGGGCATAATCATTAGAGTGATCACTTCGAGAAAGCGCACGCTCGGTGCCGTCACTCCTGACGATTTTGAGCGCCTCGCACAGTTGCGAAAAATGCAGGGCATCGCGCTCGGCTTGCTGCTGTTTATGGCCGTGGTGTTTGTGGTGAGTTTTGCTCTCCAGCAGCACTTCCCTTGGCTTGGCTACGTTCGCGCTGCCGCCGAAGGCGGCATGGTTGGCGCGCTCGCCGATTGGTTTGCGGTGACCGCGATCTTCAGGCACCCGCTCGGACTACCGATTCCACATACCAATCTGATCTCAAACAAGAAAGATGAGATTGGTGACGGGCTCGGCTCGTTTATCGAGCAAAACTTCCTCGCCGACGAGGTGGTGCACGAGAAGCTGAGCGAAATCAGTGGCGCTCGCATGGCAGGCGATTGGCTCGCTCAGCCAGCCAACGCCGAACGTGCCGCCGACATGGTGGCAAACGCAGGGCTCGGCGCCCTCACCGTGCTCAATGACAGTGACGTGCAAGACCTCTTTGAGGCCCTCGTGCGCAAACATGTGGTTGATCCACCGTGGGGCCCACTTACCGGGCGCGCACTCGAGTCTTTTGTGCAGGGCGAACACCATGAGGCGCTGCTTGATATTGCTGCCAGCCGCCTCGAAGAGTGGCTCGTGAATCACCCCGAAGCTTTTGACCGCATGGTTTCTTCACGGTTGCCCTCTTGGTTGCCAAGCATCGCTCAACGTTTTGTAGACGACCGCATGCACGCTGAGGCCGTGAAGTTTGTGCAGGCCGTGCGCGATGACCACTCGCATCCGTTCCGCATTGCGGTGAGTGAGTTTCTGTGCGATCTGGCCCGCGACCTTGGCGAGAAGCCAGAGTTGCAGGCACAACTTGAATCGTTCAAGCACGAGGTCTTTGACAGCCCCCGCATTCGCGCGGTTGCCGAAAGCACCTGGGCCAATGCGCGCGCCGCCCTTGTCACAATGCTTGAGGAACCGCAGAGTGAATTGCGCACGAGATTGCGCGCCGCTCTGCAAGACTTCGGTCAGCGCCTACGTAGGGATAGCACCCTGCAGTACAAGATCGACGTCTGGGTTATGCAGGTTGTTGAGCATTTGGTGCGCAATTACCGGCACGATCTGGCTCGCGTCGTGTCAGACACCGTGCGCCGCTGGGACGCCCGCGAGGCAGCCGAAAAGATTGAGCTTCAGGTTGGTAAAGACTTGCAGTTCATTCGCATCAACGGCACGGTCGTTGGTTCTCTTGCCGGGCTGCTCATTTTTGCTTTTGCGACCCTGGTGATTACGCCACTGGTTTCCTAGCTCTCGTCGTCGACAGCCGGGGTGCGCGACCACTTCACAGCGAACCTGCGTGCGCGTAGCGAATCACGGACCGCACTCACCCTGAAGCTTCGGTGGATCCTGCGACTCATCTCCGTTCGGGCCAAACAGCACAGAAGCTGTCTAAGTATCCAGCCAAAGCTACCTATTTCTCTTCTTCTGGCCACTCCGGTATTCCCCACTCCCCCTAGCGAAGAGGCAAGAGAGTGATGCCTAACATAAGGTTTCTTCGGATAACCGCCCACACACGCCCCCCAATATCTCTTGTCTCATTTTGGAGGGGAACTGTGTCCCACGCGTCAACTGAAACCATCGCGCCACGGAAACGGCGATCACGCTGGATCGCCGCACTTGTCGCCCTTTGCCTCACCGCGGCAGGTGTCGTGGTGTACACGGCCGCAGCAAACGCTGCAACAGAACTTACGACCTTTGTGTCGAGCCAAGACGGAGAAACCGACCAAGTTGATGCCACGGTGCTCACTTCGAGTACGCTCACGCTCACAGATGATTGGTACGTCTGCGACTCAACCACGGCAATCAATGCTCCAGTCTCTGTCGCCAACGGTGCCAGCGTCGGCATCATTCTGGGCGATAGCTGCAGTCTCAGTCTCAATTCGTCCAGCATCGGCATCAAGGTGCCCGTGAACAGCAGCCTTGACGTGTACTCGCAGGTGAAAAACACAGGCAGGGCCGTGATCATCGCCCAAGAAGGACCTGGCATCGGGACGATCAATGAGGATCACGGCTTGATTCGTATCTATGGGGGCCACATTGCTACGCAGGGCATGAGTGCCGTGGGGCACGCCTACCCTGGGATCGGTGTTTCCGGCGGCAGTGGGCTGTTATCTCCCTATGCGATCTCCGTCCGGTGGAACGCAAGCGTATACGCGATCGGATCAAGCGGAACTAGCTCTACTCCATCTGGGCCTGGTCTCGGCTCAGCCGCTTACACTCCCACAATAAGTTCACCCAACCCGGGCATAGTCGCGATCAGCACCAGTGGGGTAGTGCAGGCATTCTCCGGCACAGCGGGGAACTTCTCCGCGTCTCCCAACATTGGTAGAGGCACTTGGGCATCAGGCAGTTACAGCCCACTCATTGACACTTATAGTGTCGCTCGAGACCTGAGTGGCCCCGGCACGATGCAGATTCGAGATTGGGCCGGCGTTATCACGAACTTAGCCGATCTAAGCAGTGTCGCGTTCGGCAGCAGTGTGACATTTGTCGCAACCCCGAACAGTGGCGCGAAGATCCGCACCGTAGATTCCGGTCTCAACTTCGTCTCTACCGACGGTGTCTCATCAACTTACCGCCTTCCCGTTACCGGGTCTGTCTCGAAGGCCGCACACTTCTGGCACCCCACCACCCCGACCGTGACCACCACCCCAGCAGGCAGTCAGACCTTCCCCGGCAACGTCACCATCAACGGAACCGTCACGCAAGACTCCACCAGCGCGCGGATTGGTACCTTCGGGCAAGCGCAACTCTGGATCAACGGTGTGCTCGCGCAGACCCAGAATGTTATCGCAGGCAGAGTAGCTTTCACCCACACCGCGCCACCCATCGGCACCTACAGCTACCAAATCAAATACTTGGGCGTGACTGATTCCCCGTTCCTCGCAACGTCTGAATCGGCGCCACTCACCGGGTTCGAGGTGTTGAGCACAGATCAGAACCCCCTCGCCATAAACGGGATCAGCCCCAGCGGCTACACCTATGGAGATGCCCCCGCACCCATTACCGTGACCGGCGGTTCAGGAACCGGTGCATTCGACCTCACCTCTTCAAACCCTGCCGTCGCATCATTTGGCACAATCACCGCTGGTACTAGCCCCCTCACGATCAACCAGGCAGGCACCTTCACCGTCACCGGCACAAGAGCGGGCGACACAAACTATGCCGAAGCGACCCTCACCAGCCCGCCAATCACCGTCACAGCAGCCACCCCGGTAGCGACCCTCACCCGCACCGGCGGCGACACGCAAACCACGCCAGTTGATGTCACGATGACCGTGAACGCACGCGGCACCGGCACCACCCCGCAAGGGTACGTACAGTTCAGCCTGAACAACCAAGCCCTTGGCGCCCCACTCCCGCTCGTAGACAACGGCGATGGCACCGCAAGTGTCTCCCTCACCGGGATCCCACTCACGAAAAACCAGTCACAATCAATCCAGGCCAACTACCTTGGCCAGACCGGGAAATACGCGACCGTCACAAAAACGAGCACCTGGTACCTCGGCGCAGACGGATTCTGCCTCGCAGAAACACTACCAACACCATAGGTAGCAGGATTAAGCCCCTGCGAATCAGGCACGCGGCATGAGTGTTTGGTACGACGCAAGCATTGAACACTCGATGGCAAAGCAAATCGCCTAAGTACTCAGCCAAACCTACCTATTACTCTTCTTCCGACTACTTCGATATTCCCCTTCCCTCTGAGCGTGAGGGGACCCCGAAGCATACTGATTTCTTTAGCGACTCAGTTCGGTCTATTACTCACGCTCAACGCACCGAACGAATCAAGCATTGAACTATCTCTTGGGGAGAACCGTGGCCGACGCATCCATACAAACGAACGCACCGCGAAAGCGGCAACACCGCTGGATCGCGGCGCTCGTTGCCCTCGGTCTCACCGCCACCGGCGCGCTCGTGTATACCGCCGCAGCTCACGCCGCAACCGAACTCACCACCTACGTGTCCGACGCGAACGGCGGCACCTCGCAGGTGAATGCGACAGTGCTCACCTCAAGCACCACCACTTTGACGACCGGCTTCTACGTCTGCAACACGACCCTGTCGATCACTTCACAAGTTGTGGTGAGCAACGGTGCTAACGTCCGAATCATTTTGGGTGATAAATGCTACCTCCAAATCAACGGAACCTATGCAGGAATCCGAGTACCAAAGGGCAGCCGACTCGAATTTTACGGACAGACAAACAACACTGGTGCGGCAAAAATCGCGAGCGCCGATGGCCCCGGTATCGGCGAGGGCACCAGCAACGCTGGCTTCACCAGCGCAAACGGTACGATTCTCTTTTTTGGTGGCCACGTGTGGGCATACGCAAGAAAGCCCGGGCCGGGCAATGGACGATCGTTCCCCGGCATCGGCACCACCGGCACGACTGCATCAGGCATTCCGGACCCAATCGGCGTCTATTGGAACGCGAGCGTATATGCGATGGGCACAAATGGTAGCACCTCTGAGGCTGCTGCCCCTGGCATCGGCACAGGCTTCAGCAATAGCCAACAATCACCCCCTACGCCTGGCTCGATCTCGATCAACACCACGGGGCTAGTACAAGGGGTTCCGGGTACCAAGGGCAGTTTCTTCTATGCTGTCGGTATCGGCCAGGGTCCCTGGAATGTCGGCGGTGGCGGCCAATCAGTTTACACTTCCAGCATTAGTACTACCGCTACCGGGCCCGGCAAGTTGTACCTCAAAGACTGGCAAGGCGATATCACAAGTGAATCGATTCTCAATTATGTCGCTACTGGCAGCAATGTGACCTTCGTTCCGAGCCCAAACAGTGGCGCAAAACTCCGCACCATAGACACCGGGCTCACCCTTGTCTCCGAAGGCTCCTCGCTAACCTACCGCTTACCCGCCACCGGGAGTGTCTCGAAGGCCGCCTCTTTCTGGTACCCCACCACCTCAACGGTTACGACCACCCAGGCAGGCAGTCAAACCTTCCCTGGCAATGTCACGATCAACGGATCCATCACCCAAAACTCCACCGGCGCACTGATCGGCGCTGCCGGGCAAGCGCAACTCTGGATCAATGGCGCCCTCGCCGGGACCCAGAACGTCAACGCCCTAGGGAGAGTTGCTTTCACCCATACCGCGCCACCCATCGGCACCTACAGCTACCAAATCAAATACTTGGGCGTGACCACTTCCCCGTTCCTCGAACCGTCTGAATCGACACCACTCACCGGGTTCGAAGTGCTGGCGAACCCGCAAAACCCGCTCACCCTCACCGGTCTCGACAGCACAAGCTACACCTACGGTGACGCCCCCATACCGGTCACCGTAACCGGCGGGTCAGGCACCGGCGTGTTTAATCTGACCTCTTCAAACCCTGCCGTCGCATCGTTTGGCACAATCACCGCTGGCACTAGCTCCCTCACCATCAACCAGGCAGGCACCTTCACCGTTACCGGCACAAGAGCGGGCGACACAAACTATGGCGAAGCCACACTCACCGCCCCCACCATCACAGTGTCAGCAGCTACCCCGGCAGCGACCCTCACCCGCACCGGGGGTGATACCGCTTTCACACCGGTAGATCTCACCATGACCGTTCACTCACGTGGCACCGGCACCACCCCACAAGGACTCGTGCAGTTCAGCCTGAAAAACAAGAAACTGGGCGACCCGCTCCCACTCGTAGACAACGGCGACGGCACCGCGAGCGTTTCCCTTACCGGGATCCCACTCGCGAACACCCAGTCACAATCAGTCGAAGCGGTCTATCTCGGCCAAACAGGCAAATACTCGACCGTCACGAAAACTGATTTCTGGTATCTCGGCGCAGACGGGTTCTGCGTTGTAGAAACACCGCCAACACCATAAGCAGCAATATCAAGCCGCTGCGAATCAGGCACGTGGCATGAGTGTATGGTACGACGCAGCCCGCTGCCTGTGCTCGCTCTCCGTGTTGCTGCGTTCGGGCAGGCAGCTTCCCCGTCATCCTGCGTTCGCGTGGCGAATCACGGACCGCGCTCACCTTGAAGCTTCGGTGAGTCCCGCGGCTCACTCCGTTCGGGGTTAGACAGCACAGAAGCTGTCTAAGTACCCAGCCAAACCTACCTATTTCTCATCCTCTGGCCACTCCGATATTCCCCGCTCCCCTTAGCGAAGAGGCAAGGGGGTGATGCCTAACATAAGGTTTCTTTGGATAACCGCCCACACACGCCCCCCAATATCTCTTGTCTCATTTTGGAGGGGAACTGTGTCCCACGCGTCAACTGAAACCATCGCGCCGCGGAAACGGCGATCACGCTGGATCGCCGCACTTGTCGCCCTCGGTCTCACTACTACCGGGGTGGTCGCATCTACAGTCGCGGCGAACGCCGCAACCCTACTCGCCACATTTGTGTCAGACGCGAACGGTGGCACCTCATATGTGACTGCGACAGTGCTCACCTCAAGCTCAACCAATCTTTCTGGCGGTTGGTACGTCTGCAACTCGACCCTGACGATCAATTCATCGGTCGCAATAAGCTCTGCAACCAATCTCATTTTGGCTGATAATTGCACCCTTACTATCAACGGAAGCGCCTACGGGATCCGTGTACCGTCGAACACCACACTCAGCTTTTACGGGCAGGTAAAAAACTCAGGTCAGGCAGTCATCAGAGCTTCTAATGGTGTCGCCATCGGAGATACTTTCCTCCAGCACGGTGCAATTAATTTTCAGGGTGGCCATGTGGCGGCAACCTCAGTCTCGACGGGAACCCCAGCGTTCCCCGGCATTGGCACTTCCGGCACAGATGCACTGGGAAGTTCAAGCCCAATCAGCATTTCATGGAATGCGAGCGTTTACGCAAAAGGCTCAGACGGATCAACCAGCTCAGCCGCGGCTCCAGGTATCGGCACAGGCATCAGTTTCCCCAGGCTGTTTGCAAGCCCGCCTGTTGGCAAAATCACCGTGAACACCACTGGGCTGGTAACTGCCATTCCAGGAACACCCGGCAGCACTTTCGCCTCGTCCCCTGGCGTTGGCAGAGGAGGCTGGGAGTCGAGCAACAGCTATGCAGCGACAGTGAATAGTTATGCAATTGGCAGTAGTCAAACTGGTCCGGGCACGATGCGCATGCTTAATTGGGCCGGCAGCGTTGTATCCGCCACAAGCCAAACCAACGTCGTGGCCGGGAGCAATGTGACGTTCGTTGCGACTCCGAATAGTGGCGCGAAGCTCCGAGCCGTAGACACCGGGCTCCCGTTCGTTTCGACCGATGGCGTCTCGACAACCTACCGCCTGCCTGTCACCGGGGCAGCTACGAAGGCTGCATACTTCTGGTACTCCACCACGCCGACCGTAGCCACCACCCCGGCGGGCAGGCAAACGTTCCCCGGCAACGTCACCATCAACGGATCCATCACCCAAAACTCCACCAGTTCGCTGATTGGCAGCAATGGGCAAGCACAACTCTGGATCAACGGCGCCCTCGCGCAAACCCAGAACGTCGCCTCAGGCAAAGTGACCTTCACTCACACCGCGCCACCCATCGGCACCTACAGCTACCAAATCAAATACATGGGCGTGACCGCTTCACCATTCCTCGCGCCGTCTGAATCGGCTCCACTCACCGGGTTCGAAGTGTCAGCTGCTGAACCAATCTCACCCTCCATTGCCGACATCAGCGCCACCGGCTACACCTATGGTGACGCACCGGTGTCTCTTTCGGTCAACGGCGCGTACGCCATCGTCTCATCAGACCCCGCTGTTGCATCGATTGGCCCCTTCACCAGCGAGACAGGTGTCTTAACAATCAACCAGGCCGGCACCATCATCATCACCATCACCGGGACAGACGGCACAACGATCTCTACCCCGCTCATCACCGTGTCAGCAGCCACCCCGGCAGCGACCCTCACCCGCACCGGAGGAGACACCGCCGACACGCCAGCCAACCTCACCATGACCGTGAAAGCACGCGGCACCGGCACCACCCCACAAGGACTCGTGCAATTCAGCCTGAAAAACAAGAAACTGGGCGACCCGCTCCCACTCGTAGACAACGGCGACGGCACCGCAAGCGTCTCACTCACCGGGATCCCACTCGCGAACACCCAGTCACAATCAGTCGAAGCGGTCTACCTCGGCGAAACAGGGAAATACACGAGCGTCACAAAAACTGATCTCTGGTACCTCGGCGCAGACGGGTACTGCATCGTAGAAACACCACCAACACCATAAGCAGCAATATCAAGCCGCTGCGAACCAGCACAGAACACACGAAAAGGGCCCGCGTTGACCCCGAACAGTTCAGTAAACGAGGGCCCGCTTGCTGCCTATAAAGTCCAGCAAGTTCATTTCGAGCTTGCGGCCCCTGACCGCCATCCCGAGGATGCGTCTAGCCGAATTTCACCGGCAACATCATGTCCTGCACCCGATCAGTTGCGGCCGTGTGGTCCGCCCGTGTCGTTACAGCGCACTGCTGCACGGTGCAGTCAAGACCCTCCTGCGAAGCAGGCGGAACCATGAGGTGCACAACAAACTCGCCCTTTTCAGGGTCGTCATAGTTCTTATTCGCGAAAGCCTTCCAAGCCCAATCCCCGGTGATCCAGAAACTCGACATCGGCTTCTCAGAGCCAGCAGCTTCGCCCTCCATTGCACCCTCAGGCAAACCGCCGAGGCACGGCGAAGGCTTCTCACCCGCCGCTTCAGGCACCTTACAAATCGAAACATAAATGCCGATCTTCGGGTCGTAACCGGTGCCACGCACAGCAATCACCTGACCAGGCTCAAGCTTCTGCATATCAACATCTTCACCGTCGAGAGTTTCGACGCTCAGCGTACGGGTGCGACCGTCAGCACCCTTTGCTTCAGACTGCGAAACAAAACCTGACGGCAACTGCTGCCCCGACCCGCCAGCGCTCTGGTGGGTGAGAATTGGCACGAGAACTACCGCTGCCATCGCAAGCAAGAGCACCACCGCGCTGCCGAGCAAAACATACAGCAGACGCCGTGACGGCTTGCGTTTAGGGGCTTGAGCGCTCATGCACTCATCGTAGCCCTGTGCCCGTGTTGAGCGGCACACTTTTGTCTGGGCTGCTGCTGCACATGCCCTGGCAAGCATGTGTCTTGGCCGTGCATTCGCTGCAAGAGCATTTTGAGCATCAGAAGAGTGCTAAGATCGCATCTATACGTCTATTTTCGTTATTTTGAGCAGCGCCACGTGGATACAGCCCATTCACGAGGCCCGAATGTGTAAGGGGGTCACGCGTGGGGCGCGGCCGTCAAAAAGCAAAGCACACCAAAGTCGCTCGGGAGCTGAAGTACTTCAGCCCGAACACTGATCTTTCGCAACTTCAGCGCGAGCTGGGGTCTACAAACGCGAACGAAGATCAGTGGGCTGAATATGCCGACAAGTACAACGATGATGAGGATGACTACGACGACGACGAGTAGCCCTCGTCACTCGTAAGCTTCGTCGCGCCGTGCACACCGCACGGTGATACGTTTCGTGTGCCTACCGAGTGTGTACCTGCGGGTGCACGCTCGGTTTGACATACCCGCGCGCGGCTTCTTCGACCGCGTTGGCACTCGCGCTGGATCGCCCACACCATGCACCCACCAAAAACGGCTTTGCCCGTTATTTGGCAGCATCTCGCGAGAATAGCCAAATAACGGGCAAAGCCGTTTCAGCGCAGTTTGCGCTCATAACGTGTGTTTAGTTGGCGTAGTCGCCGACGAGGCGCACAGCGCCGCCGTTCACGCCCTTAGCGCCCTGCTCGAAACCAGCGAAGTCACGTGCGCTCGTGCTGATCACGCCAGCCTGCCAAACCTTCAAGCCCTCAGCCGCAAGCGCTGCAGATACTGAAGCAGCGCGCTCGGCCTCAACAACGGCAAACATGCCGACGCCAAGATTCCAGGCACCCTCAAGGCTTTCAAGCGTGTGACCACCGAGATCGGCAAGGTGGCGGAACACCGGCAGTGGCGACCAGGTCTGGCGATCCAACTCGACCCATGAACCGACCGGCAGCACGCGGGCCAGGTTCGCCGCAATGCCGCCACCGGTGACGTGGCTGAGCGAATGAATCGCACCAGCCAGTTCTGGGTTTTCGAGAACCCGCAGCAGTGGGCCGGTGTAAAGCGCTGTCGGCTCAAGCAGAGCCTCACCGTAGCTCGCGCCAAGGTCAGCGCTGTGATCGGTGTAAAGAATGTCGCGGCCAGCAAGAATGTGACGCACGAGCGAGAAACCGTTTGAGTGCAGGCCCGAAGCGCCCATAGCGATCACAATGTCACCATCGCGCACGCGGTCTGGGCTGAGCAGATCGTCAGCCTCGACCACACCAACAGCCGCACCGGCGACGTCGTAGTCGTCCGGGCCAAGCAGACCAGGGTGCTCGGCAGTTTCACCACCGACGAGTGCGGTGCCGGTAGCTTCACAAGCTTCGGCGATACCGCGCACAATCGAGGCGATGCGTTCTGGCACGACCTTGCCGCAGGCAATGTAGTCGGTCATTACGAGTGGCTTTGCGCCAACCACAACAATGTCGTCGACCACCATCGCGACGAGGTCTTGACCGATGGTGTCGTGTTTGTCGATCGCCTGAGCAATAGCGACCTTGGTGCCGACGCCGTCGGTCGAACTGGCCAGCAGCGGGCGCTTGTAGCTCAACAGAGCACTCGCGTCGAAGAGTCCGGCGAATCCGCCAACCCCACCAATCACTTCTGGTCCGTGCGTGCGGGCTACCGCCGACTTCATCAGTTCGACGGCGAGGTCTCCCGCCGCGGTATCAACTCCGGCCTGCGCGTATGCGTTGCTCTGATGTTCGCTCACCTGATCTAGCCTACCTGGCTATTCGAGTGAAACTGCACGACCGCAGACAGATGCGCGAAGCATAGGTGAGAGGCGGGTAGACTATTTGAGCCGCGGAACGCGGCACTTCGCCAATCGCAGGAGCATCGCGAAATCATATGTGCGGCATCGTAGGCATCGTCTCTCACGAACCTGTCAACCAGCAGATCTATGACAGTCTGCTCCTACTGCAGCACCGCGGTCAGGACTCGACCGGCATCGCTACCGCAGACGGTAGCCAGCTGCACATGGTGAAGGCCCGCGGCCAAGTGCGCGAGGCGTACCGCACCCGCGACATGCGTTCACTGCTTGGCAACGTTGGTCTCGGCCACGTTCGCTATGCAACAAGCGGATCAGCCGGCCGCGAAGAAGAGGCACAACCCTTCTACGTGAACGCACCGTACGGTCTGATCCTTGTACACAACGGCAATCTGACGAATACGCGTGAGCTCAATGCTGAGCTGCACACGATCGATCGCCGCCACCTCAACACACACTCAGACACTGAACTGCTTTTGAACGTGCTCGCCAATGAGTTGCAGCATGTGACCGACGACTCATCGCTTGATGCTGATGAGGTGTTCCAGGCAGTGACCCGCGTGCATCAGCGCGTGGAGGGTTCGTACGCAGCGATCGCGCTGATTGCCGGGCAGGGCCTGCTCGCTTTCCGCGATCCATTCGGCATTCGCCCACTGGTGCTCGGTCGCCGAGAGGCTGTTGGCGGCCGCTCAGAGTGGGTTGTCGCGAGCGAGTCTCTCGTACTTGAGTCCGGCGGCTACGAAATCGTACGCGATGTCGAGCCGGGCGAAGCAATTCTGATCACCCCCGACGGAGAAATGCATTCACGCCAGTGCGCCGCAAACCCTCGTTTGCTGCCATGCTCGTTTGAGTACATTTACTTGGCTCGCCCCGACTCGGTACTGAGCGGCATCTCGGTGTACGACGCACGCCTCCGCCTCGGCGATGTGCTCGCAGAGCAGGTCACCGCAGAGGTGCCCTCTGGCGACATTGATGTAGTGATGCCCATTCCTGATTCGGGTCGCCCGAGCGCTATGCAGCTCGCGCAGCGTCTTGGTGTTGAGTACCGCGAGGGCTTCTTCAAGAACCGCTACGTCGGCCGCACCTTCATCATGCCCGGCCAGTCTGTTCGCAAGAAGAGCGTACGTCAGAAGCTGAACGCTATGAGCACGGAGTTCAAGGGCAAGAACGTTCTCCTCGTTGACGACTCGATTGTGCGTGGCACCACTTCTGGCCAGATCGTCGAAATGGCGCGGGCCGCGGGCGCAGCTTCAGTAACATTTGCTTCGGCGGCTCCCCCAGTACTGTTCCCACACGTCTACGGCATCAACATGCCTACCCGTAAAGAATTGATCGCGCACGGCCGCAGCAACGACGAGATTGCGGCAACCATGGGCGCCGACCATCTGGTCTATCAGACTGTCGAGGGCATGAACCGCGCGATTCTCGCTGGCCAAGACAAAGTTACGGCGCTCGAAGAAAGCTGCTTCACCGGCGAATATCTTGCCGGGAATGTCACAGACGAATACCTCGCTTGGCTTGAGGCAACCCAGGTCAGCTAACTTCGCTCGCTCAGCGACCGAATAGCAAAGGGTCCGGCACCATCTGGTGGTGCCGGACCCTTTGCTATCTTGGCTTAGTTTTCGCTCTTGCCCTCTGCGCGCTGCTGTGCTGCGGCTCGAAGCGCCTCTGCTTCTGCCTTTGCTGCGGCGGCCTCTGCCTTAGCTTTTGCAAGCTCGTCTTCGACGGCTGGTGCAGTCGGCTCAGCGACGGTTGCTGCTGGCTCGGCGTTCGCCGCTTCAGCTTTCTTCTCGTCTTCTGGCGTCGAGACTTCCTTTTTCAGGATCTTCATCGACTGACCGAGGCTCTTCGCCAGGGCTGGCAGCTTAGGTGCACCAAACAAGAGGAGCACGACGAAAAGCAGAATAAACGGCGTCGGCCCGTGAAATAGGTTTCCCATAACTGAAACAGCTCCGATCGGTTGAATATGGCCTTATCTTACGTCAGTCTGCACCGCGATTGCTGAACCGCGTTTGCGGTTTGCAATGAGACCGAGCAGCAATGACAGCAGCGCGCCAACGACGAGGCCAATCGCGCCACCGACCACAGCCATCAGCCCAGCGACCTGACCGAGCTCGTAGTTTGCACCCTCGAGCACCGGAAAGAACAGGCTCGCGACGATGCCGACAACAATGCCAATCACGATAGTGCTCGTGATGATGCGACCGTAGCGTACCGAGCGTCGCAGCTCTACCTCAACAGGCTGGTGTGCGTTCTCCACGACCTCGGGCGCGTTCTCAGCAGCTTCTTGCGCGTTCTCCACTGCCTCTTCTGGCGTGGTTTCTTCGTTGGACATACTTCTATTCTCTCAGGCTCCGCGGACTGTTCGAGCATCGGGGTGCAGCGAACACCCAGGAGCCACGCGTGGGATCCGGCTAGCGCGCCCAGGACGGCCGCACGAGCGGCACAAGCCCCTCAAGGTTGGCACGCGTTCCCGAAGCGCTGATCCTCGCCGAAGCGAGAGCCTCTTCCCATGAAAGCGACCCTGTAGCCAGTTCAATCCAGGTAGCAGGATCGCACTCCACCACATTCGGTGGGGTGCCTCGCGTGTGCCGCGGGCCAGCAACGCACTGGGTCGCACCAAATGGCGGTACGCGCACCTCAAGCGAGTTGCCTGGGGCCCGTTCAGCCAGTTCCTCAAGCAAAAACCGTACAGCCGTCGCGATCTGCAGACGCTCCGAGTTACCGCCAAGGACCGCCTGTAGCGCAGCCATACCATCGCCCTGGGAGATGCGCCGTTTTGCCATGAACCAAGCCTATCCGCCGGCACCGACTAAAGCGGGGCAGCCACCCGGAAGGTGCCTGCCCCGCCGGGTGACCGCACGAACAAGCCGCACGGTCACCCCTCATCGCATAACGAATTATGCGTCTTCGTTTACCTGCTGTGCACGGTTGCGGCGAACCATGAGCATTGCTCCGCCACCGAGCAGCACGAGAGCTGCAGCCGCGATAGCAAACATGGCCGCTGGCTCAGCACCGGTGTTCGATAGCGAACCGGTTGGAGCGCCGGCAGCAATCTTGATTGAGCCAACCTTGCTTGTGTTGCCAGCAGTATCCAGTGCGCGGAATTCAACCGTGGTTGCTTCCTTGCCGAGGTCGAGCTGAGTAGCGAACTTCGCTGCCTCAATCACCTGTGGCGCCATCGCACGAGCCTGTGGAGCGTTTTCGGCCTCGGGCTGTTCCAGCTTCAGGTCAGTCCATGCGCCGTTACCGACATGATACTGGACTGAGGCAACACCCGAGGTAGCGTCAAGCGCGGTACCGCTCACTGCGCCACGCTTTGCCGCGTCAGCGACCACGGCGAGGCTTGGTGCAGTCGAGTCAAGGTTCACTGGCACACTCGAAGGAACAACGTTGCCCTGGGCATCAGTTGCGCGAACGAATAGCTCGTAGCGACCATCTTCTTCGAAGGTGGTGCCGTCGGTGCCCGAAACCCAGTTCTGACCATCGATCGACTGTTCAACGGTCAATTCATCACCGAAGTTGTTCGATGCGTCAGCTGCCACGGTTACCGGAGCGTTCAGGTACCAGCCGGTAGCCGAAGGAGCCTGGCCAGCCTCAAGCGCGAACACAGGTGCACTAGCCTTCTGCATCTGCATTGGCACAGCTGCGCCACCAGCAGCGAGCGCGGTGTCGGCTACGAACGCACGTGAGCCGTCAGCAGCAAGTGCGACGAAGTCGCAGCTCGTGTTTGGCGTGAACACGGTGAGCTTGCCATCAGCGTCGGTACTGCCACCGTCGCGCCAGCCTTCGTCACCCTCACAGCTCATTGCAACACGAGCGTTCGCAACCACTGCTTCATCAGCATCAACGACATCAAGCTTTGCCTGGTTCATCGCCGCACGGAATGCGCCACCGCCGAGAATGCGAGCAGCGTGTGCCATCCGCTCTGCCGAAACAAACTCAAGCGTGTCTGTGGTCTGGTGGTATGCCGGTTCAAGCACAATGTTGGTCCCACCTGCGTAGAACATCCAGCTGAAGACCGCAGCCTTGATTCCCACGTCGTGGAATGGCTGGTGATCGCTTCGGCTCACAGTACCAATCGGCAGGTTGCCCTGCTCAGCAATCAGTGAGACCTGGTTCGAGAAGTCAAGCACTGGGCTCTCGTGAGGCTCGAGCGGCGGACGAGTGGTGTCTGCGGTCAACGCCCAGAAGCTGAATGGCTGGCCAGGGTTACCTTCGTATGAAGTGCCCGCCATGTCCATGTTCCAAGCGCCGAGCGTGCGTGCCTGCTCAGCTGCAGTCATCACGGTCTTTACGTGGTAGTTCGAACCCTTGTAGCCGATTTCTTCAGCACCCCAGACACCGAAACGAATCTCAGCGTCGTACTTGTGCTGGCTCATGATGCGTGCGATCTCAACGAGGATACTGACGCCAGAACCGTTGTCGCTAGCGCCTGGGCTACCTGGCACCGAGTCAATGTGAGCACCAAGGTAGATGATTGGCGCATCTGGGTTGCCGCTAGCAGCTGGCAGCACGCCGATTGCGTTGTGGCTGGTTGTGCTACTGATCTTGGTGGTTGCCTCGATCGAAAGAGGACCATCAGCGAGCAAGGTACGCATACGCTTGCCCTGGTTCACTGCTGAGCCAAGTACGACCATGCCAGCCTCTTCGGAGGCAAGGTTGCCAACGCTTGGCAGTGACTCCGGCGCCGACTGACCGGCGACCTTGGCGAAGATCACGCCTGCGACGCCAGCGGTGCGCAGATCCTTGAGCATAGTGTTGCGAGTTCCGGCAACGGTGTTCCAGTCAGCGAGCACCATCTTGCCAGCAAGGTCGGTGCGCTCTGCGAGGCCGGTGGTCTGGCTCGCGATATCAACTACATCGCCCGAAACGGTCGTGAGTGGGCCGTTCGCAGAGTGGCTGAACTGCCAGCTCGCGTATTCATCGGTCTTGCGGTTGGGGGTGATGTCCGCGAAGCGTGCCTGAGTCACTTCGAAGGCTTCAACCTCAGTCTCAAGTCCGTAACCGCGGAACTGTTCAGCGATCCAGTTCACAGCCTCGGTCTCTGCTTCTGAACCACGAACGCGTGGACCAATCTCGTGCGAGAGCTTGACGTCGGTGTTCCAAATGTTTTCCTTGACTACCTGTGAGAGGTATTCGTTCTGGAAATCGGGCAGCAGGTTGCCGCTCGTGATTGCCGAGATCGCCTCAGCTGGCGGAGCCGGCAGTGGCTCCGGTGCAGCGGTCTGCGCGAACGCGGTAACCGAGGATGAGAAGGCCAACGGCACGGCAAGTGCTGCTGCTCCCATCGCGTATAGGGTGTTCCGCCCGCGAGACGAGGCTCGCGACCGGGTGTGCTTAGGAAGCATGAATATGTGTGTCCTCTCTGACAACGGCACGCCTGATCAACCCTGACCGTGGCCAAGACTGTGTTCCCCGTGCCGAGACGCGTACTGCATCTCCGGCTCAACCGTACCGACGCACACCAGTGGATGTTGCGCGATATAGCAGTCTGTCAGGCCAGGCCCGACAGACTGACCAGATTATCGGGCTTTTCGTACGCCTGGAGGCCGTAGACTGGAGACGAATTGTCCTGAGGCGACAGTTTGTTTCCGTATATGGCAAATCGGGATCGAACTGTCGGAATGTATCTCAGAAGGGTGATCGAATCTTCGATAACCTGCAACAATCACCAGACAAGCGGATTTTTCCGCGCATTTTTCAATGGGGAATAACAAAGAGTCAATGGATCTCGACGACATCGATCTAGCAATTTTGAACGTGCTCTCGGCCGACGCCAGAGTCTCAATGACGCAGCTCGCAGATGCAGTGCATATTTCGCGAGCAAGCGCGCACGCACGCTTTAAACGTCTCATCGACAATCAGGTCATCACCGGGTTCACCGTGCAGCTCGACCCCGTTCGCGCGGGCCAGCACGCCTCTGCCTACGTCACGCTCGCCGTGGAACAGCCGCAGTGGCAAGAAGTGAAGAACCGCCTTGTCGCGATCCCCGAGGTGCATCACATTGCGCTCATCGGTGGCGAGTTTGACGTTATCGTGCTGGTGCGTGCACGAGACAATCGAGACCTGCGTCGAGTGGTTCTTGAAGAGATTCAATCGATTCCAGCAGTGCGCGGATCGCGCACGCAGCTGATCTTCGAAGACACTCAGGTCGCGACGGGTGGCCGCTCATTGAGCAAGGCAAAGTAGCCTCGCCCGTTCACCGACCCGTTCAGAGTAATCCCCCGTCCCAATAGCGCTCAGCAGCCCGCGCCCAGCAGCCTGCGCCCAGCACTGAACTACTCAGCGCTGAACCGCTCTACCAAACACAAAGCCCCGCTCCTCGACAGTGCCGAGGAACGGGGCTTTGTGTTTTGCTTCAGCTGATTGAGTTACGCCAGCAGTGCGCGGTCGTCGAACGACGCACCCTTGATCTTCGAGAACTCCTCAAGCAGACGCGGCACAGTAAGGGTCTTCTTTTCTTCTTCCGAAGCTTGGAAGACGATACGGCCCTCATGCATCATGATCAGGCGGTTGCCAAGACGCAGCGCCTGCTCCATGTTGTGCGTCACCATCAGCGTGGTGAGGCCACCCTGCTGAACAATACGCTCGGTGAGATCGGTCACCAGCGCAGCACGCTGCGGGTCAAGAGCCGCGGTGTGCTCATCGAGCAGCAGAATACTTGGGTGAGTGAAGCCCGACATCAGCAACGAAAGCGCCTGACGCTGACCGCCCGAAAGCAGACCAACCTTTGCTGGTAGGCGATCCTCGAGGCCAAGCTCAAGTGACTTCAACTCTTCACGGAAGCGTTCCCGCTGCTTTGCCCCAAGTGCCATGCCAAGCCCGCGACGCTGGCCGCGACGCAGCGCAAGCGCCAGGTTCTGCTCAATCGTCAGGTTCGGCGCGGTGCCTGCCATCGGATCCTGGAACACGCGACCGACATACTTCGCCCGCTGAAATTCCTGCAGTTTGTTCACGCGGCGACCATCGATCTCGATGAGACCAGAGTCAACAAAGTAACGACCAGCGATCGCGTTCAGCAGCGTCGACTTGCCCGCACCGTTTGAGCCAATGATGGTAACAAAGTCACCCTCGGCAAGCTCGAGGTCAAGATCGACAAGAGCCTTACGCTCGTTGACGGTTCCGGCGAAGAATGTCTTTGAAATCTTTTCGATTTTCAGCATGATTTATTCCTTACCCGCCTTGGCACCGGCAGCTTCTTCAGCGTCGATGACCCCGACTCCGGCAGTGAGCGCAACAGCTGGTTCAGCTGATTTCGGTTCACGCGGTTGCACACGACCACCGCGACCGCGCAGCGAAGGCAGCTTCTTCAAGAAACCCCAACGCGGCAACAGCAGCGCGAGAATCACGAGGGCTGCAGTGATCATCTTCATGTCGTTCGGGTTCAGACCCACCTTCAGCGCACCGAAAATAATGAGGCGGTAAAGCAGTGCACCGAAGATTACTGCCAAGGTTGCCACCCAGATGTAACGCTGACCGAAGACCGCCTGACCGAGAATCACCGAAGCGAGACCAACCAGAATCAGACCAACACCCATCGAAATATCTGCGAAGCCCTGGTACTGAGCAACAAGCGCACCACAGAGTGCAACAAGACCGTTCGAAAGGCCGAGGGTCAGAATCGCGGTGAAGTCAGTCGAAACGCCGAACGAACGAATCATTGGACCGTTATCGCCGGTTGCTTGAATCGAAAGGCCAAGGTTCGTTGAGAGGAACCAGTCGACCACGAACTTCAGCACAAGCAGGGCCACAAAGAGAATGCCTACGCCTACCCAGGTGCCGAGCATCGACGATTCCTTGAGTGGGGTGAACACAGTCTCAGAACGCAATAGTGGGAAGTTTGCCTTACCCATAATGCGCAAGTTAATTGACCAGAGCGCGATCATGGTCAAGATGCCTGCGAGCAGGCCGTCGATCCGCCCCTTGGTGTAGAGCAGACCGGTAATAATGCCGGCGATCACCCCGGCCGCGCCACCCGCGAGGGTGGCGAGGACGGGGTTCACACCGGAACCGATTAGCGTCGCGGCTGTGGCTGCTCCGGTAGTAAAGCTTCCGTCAACAGTCAGATCTGGAAAGTTGAGCACGCGGAAGGTCAGGTAGACCCCGAGTGCCATCACACCGTAAATGAGCCCAAGCTCGAGTGCGCCAATCATGTGTATTCCTTAGTAACTAGTACTCAATCGAACGTAAAAACGTGCGAGGGAGATTTACTCGACGGTCTCGGCCTGGTCGAGGATGTCAGCCGGGATAGTTACGCCCATGCGCTCTGCAGCACCTGGGTTCACCACGTACGAGAAGGTCTTCGATACCTCTACGGCCATGGTTGCTGGATCGCCACCATCCTTGAGGATCTTGATTGCCATCTCACCGGTCTGGTAACCGAGCTGGAAGTAGTCGATACCGAGAGTTGCAACAGCGCCACCCTCAACGGTGCCCGACTCAGCGCCGATCACAGGGATCTTCTTTGCTTCCGCAACCTGCACGAGCGACGAGATACCCGAAACAACCATGTTGTCGGTAGGTACGTAGATCGCGTCAACATCGCCAAGAGCCTCAGCAGCCTGCTGGATGTCGTTTGCGGTGGTCACGGTCGTTGACACGATTTCGAGGCCGAGTGCTGGTGCTGCCTCGGTTGCTGCATCAACCTGAACCTGCGAGTTAACCTCGCCCGATGCGTACACAATGCCGACCTTCTTGGCATCTGGCACGATCTGCTTGAGGAGCTTCAGCTGCTCGTCAATTGGCGCCATGTCGCTGGTGCCGGTGACGTTTGCGCCTGGCTTCTCGTTCGAGTCAACGAGCTCAGCAGCAACAGCGTCGGTCACTGCGGTGAAGAGCACTGGCTTGTCGGTGATGGCCTGAGCCATTGCCTGCGCAGCTGGGGTTGCAACTGCGAGCACCAGATCGAGATCCTGCGAAGCGAAGGTCTGCGCGATGGTGACCGCGGTGCCCTGCTCGCCGTTTGCGTTCTGGATGTCGAACTTCGCGTTGATGCCTGCATCTTCGAAAGCCTTCTGGAAGCCCTCGGTTGCCGCATCCAACGCTGGGTGCTGAACGAGCTGCGAAATACCGATGTTGTAGTCAGCTGCCGATGCATCGTTGCCATCGGTTGAGCCGTTGCTGCATCCTGCGAGTGCCAGAGCGCTCGCAGCTGCGAGTGCGATACCCGCGATTACTTTGCGTTTCATTTTCATGATCCTTAACTCATTGTGAGGTGGGGGGTAAATCTCGAAAACACGAGAAGTTTTGTATTGCACGCACCCGCGCTGCGGGCACGCACTAAGAGCTAGTCTGCCGAAATAGGTGCCACTGGCGCGATAGCCGCCAGGAAACGGTCATTCATTTCTGGCGAACCAACCGAGATTCGGATGCCATCAGTGCCGTAAGCACGCGCAATTACTGCGCTCTCACGAAGTGCGACATCAATTTCAGACGTGCGCTCTCCGGTGCGAATCCAGACGAAGTTTCCGAGCGAGTCGAGCACAGGCCAGCCAAGGCGGCGCAGCTCTTCGGTCATCCGGGCACGTTCCGCAACGAGCACCTGTACTCGCTCGTCAAGCTCTGCCTCGGCGTCGAGCGACGCAATCGCGGCCTGTTGAGCGAGAGCGCTCACACCAAACGGCACTGCCACCTTGCGTAGGTTGTCGGCAACCTGCTCGCGGGCGATCGCGTAGCCAATGCGCAGACCTGCAAGGCCGTATGCCTTTGAGAAGGTGTGCAGCACGGCAACGTTCTCGTAGCGGCGGAAGAAGTCGATACCGTCGGCTGATTCCGGATCGTTGTTGAAGTGCACGTATGCCTCGTCAACGACGACAAGCACGTCGCTCGGCACAGCTTTCATGAACTCATCGAGTTCGGCGGTGGAGACGCCCGCGCCGGTTGGGTTGTTTGGGTTGCAGACCAGCACGAGACGGGTGCGCTCCGTGATCGCAGCAGCCATAGCTGGCAGGTCATGGCGATCGTCGGCGGTAAGCGGCACAGCTACGGGAGTTGCGCCAGCAATCTGAACAAGAATCGGGTAGGCCTCGAACGAACGCCAGGCAAATACGACCTCGTCGCCTTCGCCGGCAGCAGCCGAAATCAGCTGGTTTGCTACCTCGACCGAACCTGCACCAACGGCAACTTCTTCAGGGCGAACTTCAAAACGCTCAGCGATGCGGGCCCGGATGGCAACGGCACCCATGTCTGGGTAAAGCTGGATCGAGCCAGCCTGGTCACGAACGACCTGCGCTACAGACTCAAGCGGAGGATACGGGTTCTCGTTCGAAGAGAGCTTGATCGCTCCGGGGATCGACTTGCCTTGAATGTACGTGGGCAATTGCTCAACGCGTTCGCGCTGCTTAACCATTCTTCCTCGAATTCGTTACTTGACCTGCATCTGCACAGCATCGTGTCTAGATGTACAGAAGCTTAGGAGATGTGAATTTGAACGTCCGACAAAATGAGAGGTATCTGACAATCTGTAAAGCGATTGAAAGAATTTGCTACATTCCGTCCAGTGGAAGCGCGGCGATTCGGGGTGCTGGCCCAGTGTGCCGCGCTACAAACCACCTTAGCGACCCCAAGCGGCGACTCGCCCGCCGAAGACAGTTAGGCTTGAGAGGTGAAAATTCTCGTGCTGGGGCCGGGCGCCCGCGAACACGCCATTGTCAAAGCTCTTCTCAGTGAAGCCACCGCACATGAGGTTGTGTGTGCACCAGGCAACGCTGGTATCGCAGCCGCCGGAGTAGAAACTCCAGCGCTCGATTACACCGACCCAGCAGCAGTGCTCGAGTTTGTCTCAGAGCGCGGTTTCGATCTGGTTGTGATCGGCCCAGAGGCGCCGCTTGTCGCCGGCGTAGCCGATCCGCTTCGGGCAGCTGGCATTCCGGTCTTCGGTCCGGGCGAGGCAGCAGCACAGCTCGAGGGGTCAAAAGCTTTTGCAAAGCGCATCATGGCCGAAGCAAATGTGCCGACCGGTCGTGCAAGCAAGGTATCGAACGAGGCAGAGGCAGCCAGTGTGCTCGACGAGTTCGGCGCGCCATACGTGGTGAAGGCCGACGGTCTCGCGGCAGGCAAGGGTGTGCTGGTCACCGAGGATCGCGACGCAGCAATTGCGCACGTTGCCACGTGGGCGCCACACGGCGAGGTGCTCATCGAAGAGTTTCTTGACGGCCAAGAGGTGTCGCTCTTCTTCTTCGCCGATGGCCACAACGTTCGCCCGCTCAGCCCAGCGCAAGATTACAAGCGCATTTTTGACGGCGACGAGGGGCCAAACACTGGCGGAATGGGTGCGTATTCGCCGCTGCCCTGGGTTGCTGATGACTTCGTTCAGCAGATCACCGATCAGGTCGCACTACCAACGGTACGACAGCTTGAAGCTGAGGGCACCCCGTTTATCGGCCTGCTCTACTGCGGTTTGATTGTGACCGCAGCCGGCACCAGGGTTATCGAGTTCAATGCCCGATTCGGCGATCCGGAGACCCAGGTGGTACTGCCTCGTATGACCTCGGCGCTCAGCGAGTATCTGCTCGCCTCGGCCGAAGGTCGCCTCGATACGCTCGGCGATCCAACGTTTAGTGATGATGTCGCTGTTGTGGTTGTGGTCGCGAGCGAGGGCTACCCGGCAGAGGTCACGACCGGGCGCGAGGTTTCCGGTATCGCCGCGAGCGGCGAGCTTGCCGATGCGATCGAGAACGCGCACTTGGTGCACGCGGCGACCAAGCTTGACGAAGAGGGACGCTGGATCGCAACCGGCGGTCGTGTGCTCGGCGTTGTGGCTCGTGGTGCCGACTTCGGCGCGGCCCGCGCAATCGCGTACCAGGGCGTTTCGCAGCTTTCACTTGAGGGCGGCCAGCATCGCACCGATATTGCGGAGCGCGTCGCGTGAGCCAGGGGTTGGAAACCGAGACCCTAGAACTTCCTGGTTGGCAGCACGTCTACTCGGGCAAGGTTCGCGATCTATACATTCCTGCGGACGCCGCAGGAATTGAGTCGAGCGATTACCTGCTGGTGGTTGCGAGCGACCGGATCAGCGCGTTCGATTTTGTGCTGAACCCGCCGATCACCGGCAAGGGCGCGGTACTCACGGCGCTTTCCAATTGGTGGTTTGAGCAGCTTGAGGTGCCCAATCATCTAGTCGTTGGTGCAGAAGTGGCAGGCGCACCTGAAGTTCCTGCCGCCGTTGCCGATCGCGCGATGCTGACCAAACGACTCGATATGTACCCGATTGAGTGTGTCGTGCGTGGTGCGCTGACCGGTAGCGGATACGCAGAATATCTTCGCACTGGCGAGGTTTGCGGCATTGCGCTGCCCGCTGGCATGAACGACGGCGATCTGCTCGACCAGCCGATCTACACCCCGGCGTATAAGGCTCCGTTCGGCGAGCACGACGAGAACATCACGTTCGAGCAGAGCGCTGAAATTGTGGGACTTGAAGCGGCAACGGCACTTCGTGACGTCTCGCTTTCGATCTTTGCGAAGGCCCGCGAGCTTGCGGCTTCTCGCGGTGTGCTTTTGGCCGATACCAAGTTCGAGTTTGGGCGGGATCCGCAGAGCGGTGAACTTACGCTCGCCGACGAAGTACTCACGAGTGATTCGTCACGCTACTGGGATGCCACGCTTTACGCGGCGGGGGGCGCGGATCGCCTGTCGAGCTTCGATAAGCAGATTGTGCGCAACTGGCTCTCTGCGAACTGGGACAAGCAAGGCGAGCCGCCCGTGCTGCCAGATGAAATCGTCGCGCAGACGCTCGACCGTTACCGCGAGCTCTTCACCCGCATCGCGGGCTGACCGTCCCGGGCTGACTGTCCCGGGCCCATCGCCCGCACCTGCGCCGAGTGGATACGTTGTGTTCGAGTGGATACCTTGGGCGCGGCGTCCCACGTATCCACTCGATGACAACGTATCCAGTCACGGAAAATTCATACTTTTTACCGGGGTAGACTTGAATCGACGTTCCACCCCCAATACGCGAACACGGAGAACACGTGCCTACGATTGTTGTTGATGTGATGCCGAAGGCCGAGCTGCTTGACCCACAGGGTAAAGCGACCACGGGGGCGCTTGCTCGCCTCGGGCATGGCAAGTTTGAGAATGTACGGATCGGCAAGCGCTTTGAGCTGACCGTTGACGGCCCAATCACCGACGAGGTGAAAAAGGAAGTACGTGAACTCGCAGAGCAGGTGCTCTCGAACAGCGTGATCGAAGACGTCGTCGGCATCGACTTCGGCGACGGGTCGGCCGAATAATGGCACGCATTGGCGTAGTCACTTTTCCCGGCTCACTCGACGACCGCGATGCGCAGCGCGCAATTCGACTCGTCGGCGCAGAGCCAGTAGCACTCTGGCACGGCGACCACGATCTGCAGGACGTCGACGCGATCGTGCTTCCCGGCGGGTTCAGCTACGGCGATTACCTGCGCGCGGGTGCGATTGCCGCTGTCGCGCCAATCATGACTGAGGTTGTTGACGCAGCAAACAAGGGCATGCCAGTGCTCGGCATTTGCAACGGCTTCCAGGTACTCGTTGAGGCACATCTGCTGCCAGGCGGCCTGATTCGCAACGCACACCAGCAGTTCATTCGCCGCGATCAGCGCCTCGTCGTTGAAAACGCATCGACCGCCTGGACCAACCAGTTCGAGGTCGGCGAAGAAATCACCATTCCGCTGAAGAACGCCGACGGCGGCTTCATCGCTGACGCAGAGACACTGAAGCGCCTTGAGGGCGAAGGCCAGGTGGCGTTCCGCTACCGCGGCGTGAACCCAAATGGCTCGCTCGACGACATCGCTGGGCTCACCAACGCCGCCGGCAATGTGGTCGGCCTGATGCCGCACCCTGAGCACGCGGTCGAGCCAGGCTTTGGCCCGAACAGCCCAGAAGCAATGCGCTCGGGCACCGACGGTCTACGTTTCTTCACGAGCGTTTTGGAGTCACTGACCGCTCGCGTCTAACGCAGCCAGAGCTTTCGGCTATCACGCTGGATCAACTGAGCCGCAGGCTCTCGCCCAATCGGGTTGAGAGCCTGCGGCTCAGTTGTTTGCACTTGAAGATCCTGCGGCCTGCCACACGTCCGCAGGATGACTGCGAGGCCGCAGCAGGAAGACGGGCGCGCGGTTAGAGCACCATTCCGTAAACGTGCACGGGGTACCAAATGTTTGGTGGGTAGGGAAAATCGTCTTCGATGTCGCTGAGGCGCGCGAATCCCATGCTTGTGTACAGGCCAACAGCGAGGTGCATTTCGGCGTTCGTGTGTAGCACCAAGCGGCTCGCGCCCCGTTCTCGTGCAAGCTGCGCGCAGTGCTTGACGAGGGCCTTCCCCACTCCCCTACCGCGCGCTGCTGGAGTTGTTGCGAGTAGCCGGAAATCCATGTCGCCGGGCTGCGGGTAATCGTTCAAGAACTCACCGGGTAGCGGCGTCGAGACAGTGCCGAGCAGTTCATCGGTCTGAGCATCACGCGCGACCCAGACCTGCTGCTTCGAAACTCGCTCGGCCACCTGCCCAAGTTCAGTGCGGTATCGATCGTTAATCTCATATGCAGAGGTGTACGACTCAACAGTCAGAGTGCTCACCGCCTCGATCTCGTCGTCTTGAATTAAACGAATCACTAGAGAAGCGGGAATACTCACCAAGCGATTCTAGGGCAGCGAAAGAGCCCCAAGCTGCACGGTGGCTGCTTGGGGCTCTGAGCGATCACGCTGCCCAACGCGTCGAACACATTCGTGCGGTTGACGCGCTTACAAGATGCTGATTTAGCGGTTCAACGCCGAGAAATCGGGCTGGCCGTCTGCGCCAACTGGCAGTGGCGTGCCGTCGGCGAAAGTAGGCCACGGCAGAAGCTGCTGTTCTGGGGTCGCTGCGGGAGCAGGCACCTCTGGCAGCACTGGCGCTGCTGGGGCGGCTGGCGCGACAAACGCTGCCGGTTCTGCGTGCGGAGCCACTGGCATCGCAGGCAGCTGAGCTGGCGTGTCCCGGTACGGTGCTGCCGGGTTCGGGTAGTTCTGCACTGCGGCAAGGCGCTCGGCCTCACGCATGCGTCGAGCTTCTTCACGCTCCCCGCTGCCATACGACCAGCGCAGCAACAGCGAAATCGACAGGCTCAGGCCGGTCAGCAAGAGCGCGGCAACAGCGAAGCGCCAGTAGATATCTGGAATCTCAACGTTGAAGACATCGATTGCGATGGGTGCGGTGAAGAGAATGCCGGTCACGGTAGCCAGAAGGCTCGTGATCATGGCAAATACGCCAAGTGGCTTTGGCTTGCCTTCAGCCAAGAAGAGCAGCAGCTGTGCGCAACCGACCACTGCTCGCGTTGCCACGATCACGATCAAGCTCTTCCAGAAAATGTCGAAGACGAGCGACCAGCCTGAGGGGGTCATCCAGACCACGATCAGCAGCAGAGCAAGAATGTACGAGTTTGCGAGCAAGGCAACCGGTGGATACCACTCGTTGCGCATGCCACGACGAGTATCGAATGCGGTCAACGCAACAAACACTGCGAAGGCGATAAAGGTCGAGAAGACCCGCTCAAATTTGCCCTCGAAATCACCAATAAACAGCAGCGAGATAGCTGCAATCGAGAGTGCCGCGAGCAGCACAATACTGATCTTCAAAAAGGTTGGCACTTTTTTACCCGGAGTCTCAGGCGCCGCCTTCTTGGCTGCCGGGACAACGGGATTTGGCGCTGCGGTAGGCGCGCTTCCAGCGGGAAGCTGCGAGTCATTTTGAGTGCTCATAGATACAGTTTGGCGCGCCTGGCTGAGAATCGCCACCGTTCACCAAGATTGCGCCAAGGCCGGGCGATCCAACGCACCCAAAAGCAAAGGTAGGCTTAGAGGGTGACCGAGACGCATGCAGCTGCCACCGAACCCCGCCCCGATACCGTTGCCGACGCAATCGCGACGCCAGAACGAGAGCAGCCCTTTGCTGCTCTTGGTCTGAAGGCTGACGAATATGCCAAGATTCGTGAGATTCTTGGCCGCCGCCCAACCTCGGGCGAGCTCGCTATGTATTCCGTGATGTGGAGCGAACACTGCTCCTACAAGTCTTCAAAGATTTACCTGCGCCAGTTCGGCAAGAAGGTAAACGACAAGATGAAAGAGCGCCTGCTCGTTGGAATGGGCGAGAACGCGGGCGTCATCGACGTCGGCGAGGGCTGGGCGGTGACCTTTAAGGTCGAGAGCCACAACCACCCCTCATACATCGAGCCTTTCCAGGGTGCTGCAACCGGTGTTGGCGGCATCATCCGCGACATCATCTCAATGGGTGCCCGTCCAGTTGCCGTGATGGATCAGCTGCGCTTCGGTGCAATTGACGACCCAGACACCGCACGCGTGGTGCACGGCGTTGTTGCCGGCATCTCGTCATATGCGAACTGCCTCGGCCTGCCAAACATCGGCGGCGAGACCGTCTTCGACAAGGTCTACCAGGCAAACCCACTCGTGAACGCACTCGGTGTTGGCGTGCTGCGCCACGAAGACCTGCACACCGCAAACGCTTCTGGCCTTGGCAACAAGGTGGTGCTCTTCGGTGCCCGCACCGGTGGCGATGGCATCGGCGGCGCGTCGATCCTCGCGTCCGACAGCTTCGACGAGGGTGGCCCAACTAAGCGCCCAGCCGTCCAGGTCGGCGACCCCTTCGCGGAAAAGGTACTCATCGAGTGCTGCCTCGAACTGTTCCAGGGCGAGCTGGTTGAGGGCATTCAGGATCTCGGCGCTGCCGGTATCTCGTGCGCAACCAGTGAGCTGGCTGCAAACGGCGACGGTGGCATGTTCATCGAGCTCGATAGCGTGCTGCTTCGCGATCCTTCGCTCACCGCAGAAGAGATTCTGATGAGCGAAAGCCAGGAGCGCATGATGGCTATCGTGCAGCCATCGAAGCTTGACGAGTTCCTCGCGGTCACCGCGAAGTGGGATGTTGAGACAAGCGTGCTCGGCGAAGTTACCGACACAAACCGCCTGATCATCAACTGGCGCGGCGAAGAGATCGTGAATGTCGATCCATCGACCGTTGCTGTTGACGGCCCTGTTTACGAGCGCCCCGTTGCTTACCCAAGCTGGATCGACTCGCTGCAAGCAGACTCGGTAAACGCTGCGGGTCTCGCGCGCAACAACAGCGGCGAGGATCTTCGCGCCCAGTTGCTCGCCGTCGCATCGTCACCAAACCAGGCATCAGCAGAGTGGATCACCAACCAGTACGACTACTACGTGCTGGGTAACACCGCACTGTCGTTCCCAGATGCAGCGGGCATGATTCGTGTTTCGGAAGAGACCGGCCTCGGCGTCGCGATCTCGACCGACGCAAATGGCCGCTACTGCCAGCTCGATCCGTATGCCGGCGCGCAGCTCGCACTCGCTGAGGCATACCGCAACGTCGCCACCACTGGTGCCGTGCCGACCGCTGTCACCGACTGCCTGAACTTCGGTAGCCCCGAGAACCCAGAAGTCATGTGGCAGTTCTCGAAGGCTGTTGAGGGCCTGTCAGACGCTTGCCTATCACTTGAGGTGCCAGTGACCGGCGGTAACGTCTCGTTCTACAATCAGACCGGTGATACCCCGATTCACCCAACTCCAGTTGTTGGTGTGCTCGGCATTATTGACGACGTAGCTCGTCGTGTGCCATCGGGCTGGCAGGATCAGGGCGAGCACCTTTACCTACTCGGCACCACCCGCGACGAGCTCGACGGCTCTGCCTGGGCTGAGGCAGTGCACGATCACCTCGGTGGTCTGCCACCTCAGGTTTCGCTCGACGACGAACGCGCGCTCGCTGAGCTGCTGCACGGCGCATCGCAAAGCGGTCTGCTTTCGGCTGCCGTTGACCTTGGCGAGGGTGGCCTGGCTCAGGCGCTCACCGATGGTGTGCTGCGTTTCGGTGTTGGCGCTCGCGTTTGGATCGATGAAATCATGTCGCGTGACGGCGTTGACGCGGTTGCTGCACTCTTCTCGGAGTCGCAGGGGCGCGTGCTCGTCGCTGTGCCGCACGAGGAGGACGTGAAGTTCCGTGGCCTTTGCGAGGGTCGCGACTTCCCAGTGCTGCGAATCGGTGTCACCGACGTGCCTGGCCCAGACGCTGCCCTTGAGGTTCAGGACCGCTTCACGCTGCCGCTTGCCGAGCTGCGTGGTGCTTCACGTGAAACTCTCCCTGCTCGCTTTGGCGATGTTATTGAGCCAGACTTCAACACGGCACTGCCAAACGCAGCAGCTGCCCGTTTTGAGCGCTCAATGCAGCAGCCGGCAGGCCCAGGCATCTCAGAGTAAACATCTGGGCTGAACAGCCCGCTACAACACCCCCGCTGGGCCTTGCACAGGCATTGCCCAGGCGGGGGTGTCATGCTTTTGGCGGGCTGTGAATCAAGCCCCGGGACGATAGACAAGTACCCCGTGTGCGACAAGACTTGCCAAAGGAGCAAGCCATGTGGGCATGGATTATTCTGATCGTTTCAGGCATCTTCGAGGCCGTTTGGGCGACCGCTCTCGGTAAGTCCGAGGGCTTCACAAAGCTTTGGCCGACCGTCACCTTCTTTGGTGCACTCATCATCAGCATGGGCGGCCTGGCCTGGGCCCTGCGTGATATTCCGACAGGCACCGGCTACGCGGTCTGGGTCGCCGTTGGCGCCTCGCTCGCAGTGATCTACGGCATGGTGACCGGCGCCGAGTCTGCGAGCCTGATTAAGGTGCTCTTACTGATCGGCATTGTTGGCTGTGTGATCGGCCTCAAGATCGTGAGCGACCACGAGGCAGTGATGAGCTAATTGTTGGTGGCGATCATTTAGCCTTTGACGCCAGGTTTACGCAAGAAGCGCGTTTCTGCGGAAGAATTTATAGATTCCGTAGAAACGCGCTTCTTGCGTGTAAACGATGTCTCAGACTGGTTCAGTTACTGACAAGCGGCGCAACCCGTTCTACGATGGCGGCGTGCAGCTCTTCGATCGGCAACGCCGCGTCGAGCACCAGAAAACGCTCTGGCTCGGCGCGGGCAAGTTCGAGATACTCGGATCGAACTCGTTTATGGAACTCAGCCGCCTCACGTTCAAGTCGATCCGCTTTCTGACCGTCTTTGGCGCGACGCTCAACCGCAAGGCTCGGGTCAACGTCAAGCAGTACCGTCACGGCCGGCCAGAGGCCCTGTGCGGCCCAAACGTTCAAGTGGCGAATCTCGTCTTGAGGCAGCGGTCGTCCGGCGCCCTGGTAAGCAAGAGAAGAGTCAATGTAGCGGTCTTGCACCACGGCAGCACCGCGTTCAAGCGCAGGGCGCACCACCTCGGCGATATTCTGCGCACGATCCGCAGCATAAAGCAGCGCTTCAGCACGAGGCATCACGTGGCCACCGTGCAGCAACACGTTGCGCACCGAATCGCCAAGGCTTGATCCACCCGGTTCACGGGTGTGCACGACCTCGTAGCCGCGCTTACTCAGCCATTTGGCCAGCAGTTCGGATTGGGTGGTTTTACCCGCACCGTCGCCGCCCTCAAATGTAATAAAGAGGCCAGTAGTCATGATTACTCTGCCGCGGCGGCAGCCTCGGCCGCCTTCTTCGCAGCGCGGGTAGCTGCTGCCTTCTTTGCGGCCTCTGAACGCTTAGGGTCAACCGCCTTCTTCGCGCCGGTCGCCGTCTTCTTGGCGGCTGGTTTCTTGGCGGCAGGCTTTTTCGCTGCTGGCTTTTTCGCGGCGGTCTTGCGCTTGACTGGTCCCTTTGCGCGCTTAATCGCGAGCAATTCGGTGGCACGCTCGAAAGTAATGTCTTCAACGCTATCGCCACGTGGGATCGTCGCGTTCGTTTCGCCGTCGGTGACGTATGGGCCGAATCGCCCGTCTTTCACTTTCACTGGCTTACCGCTCACTGGGTCCGCGTCAAACTCTTTCAGCGCACTCGACGCCTTGCGTGCACCGTACTTTGGCTGCGCAAACAGCTCTTCGGCACCGGCAAGATCAATCGAGAAGATTGCGTCTTCGCTCGGCAGCGTACGAGTGTCGGTGCCCTTCTTCAGGTAGGCACCGTAGCGGCCGTTTTGCGCGGTGATTTCGGTGCCATCAGCGTCGGCACCAACCACGCGCGGCAAATCAAGCAGCGCAACAGCCGTGTCAAGCTCAACAGTTGCCGGGTCCATGCTCTTGAATAGCGAAGCGGTGCGAGCTTTGTGGCCCTTTGGCAGTTCTTCGTCTTCGTCTGGCAGCTCGGTGACATATGGACCGAAGCGGCCATTCTTGGCCGCGATCCGCTTACCGGTTACCGGGTGCAGACCGACAATGCGGTCTTCGAGCGGTTCGGCGTCGGCAAGTTCGTGGGCACGGGCGGCGGTCAATTCATCGGGCGCGAGGCCGTCAGGAATGTTCACGCTGCGTGGCTTGAGCGCTCCGTCTTCGCCGACCTCGCACTTGTCGTCAAAGACTTCAAGGTAGGGGCCGTACTTGCCATTGCGCAGTGAAATCTCGTCGTCAATACGAATCGTATTAATCGCACGAGCGTCAATCTCACCGAGGTTATCAACCACTCCTCGCAGGCCGGGGTGGTTGTCGCTTCCGAAGTAGAAGTCGCGTAGCCAGGCTGCACGCTCGGCCTCACCCGCTGCGATGCGGTCGAGGTCGCCCTCCATTTCAGCGGTGAAGTCGTAGTTCACGAGCTCTGAGAAGTGCTCTTCAAGTAGACGCACCACCGAGAACGCGATCCAGCTTGGAACAAGCGCCTGGCCCTTCTTGGTGACGTAGCCGCGATCAGTAATCGTGCCGATAATCGCCGCATAGGTCGATGGTCGGCCAATGCCGAGATCTTCGAGGCGCTTCGTCAAGCTGGCCTCAGTAAAGCGTGGTGGTGGGCTCGTTTCGTGGCCCTTTGCCTCTGGCTCAACGACAGCGAGACGCTGTCCCTTTGCAAGCTGCGGCAGGTCAACGCTCTGGTCTTTCGCGCCGCGCTTTTCGTCTTTGCCCTCTTCGTAGGCGAGCAAGAAGCCTGGGAAGGTAATCACGGTGCCACTAGCGGTGAATTCAGCCGCAGCTGTTCCGGTTTTTGCGGCAGCGTCGGCGACTGAGACGCCGAGGGTGACGGTATCGGTCGAGCCCTTTGCATCAGCCATCTGGCTTGCGACGGTGCGCTTCCAGATCAGCTCGTAGAGCGCATAGTCACCCTGAGTGAGCTTGCCCTTGAGTTCGGTCGGGCGGGCGAAGGTGTCGCCAGCCGGACGAATTGCCTCGTGCGCCTCCTGAGCGCCCTTTGCCTTACCCGTGTAGACGCGGGGTGCGTCTGGCAGAGTTTCGGCGCCGTAGAGGGCAGCAGCCTGCTTGCGCGCTGCCTCAATCGCCTGCTTCGAGAGCGTTGGCGAGTCGGTACGCATATAAGTGATGTAGCCGTTCTCGTAGAGCGACTGTGCGTGCGACATGGTCTGACGCGAACTGTAGCGAAGTTTGCGCGAAGCTTCCTGCTGCAGGGTCGAGGTGGTGAACGGAGGTGCCGGACGCCTCGTGTGCGGTTTCGTCTCGACCGAGAGCACCTCGGCATTTGCGCCGGTCAGCGCGGCGGCGAGCGCTTCGGCCCGGGTCTGCGGCAGCAGTACGACACCTGCCTGGCGTGACTTTTCTTTCAGCTCACCCAGGTCGTTGAAGTCAGCACCGGTTGCCAAGCGCTCACCATCGAGGCGAACCAGTTTCGCCTCAAATTGAGTTGGATCGCTCGCGTCGGCACCGGGGTTGAACTGTGCAGAGAGGTCCCAGTACTCGGCAGCGACGAACGCCATGCGCTCACGCTCACGATCGACAACAATACGGGTTGCAGCCGACTGCACACGGCCGGCCGAGAGCTTCGGTGCGACCTTGCGCCAGAGCACTGGCGAGATGTCGTACCCGTAGAGCCGGTCGAGGATACGACGGGTTTCTTGAGCGTCTACCAACGCAAAGTCGATGTCACGCGTGTTTGCTTTCGCCTGCTCGATCGCTTCTTTGGTGATCTCGTGGAACACCATTCGGCGAACCGGAACCTTTGGCTTGAGCACTTCAAGCAGATGCCACGCGATGGCTTCACCCTCGCGGTCCTCATCGGTTGCGAGCCACAGCTCGTCCGCATCTTTTAGCGCCCGCTTGAGCTCGGTGACAGTTTTCTTCTTGTTTGCGTTGACCACGTAGTACGGAGCGAAGTCCTGCTCAACGTCTACCGCGAACTTGCCAAACGGGCCCTTTTTCAGCTCCGCCGGGAGTTCTGAGGGTTCGGCGAGGTCTCGAATGTGTCCGACTGAAGCGATTACTTCATAGTCGTCGCCGAGGTACCCGCCGATGGTCTTCGCCTTCGTCGGGGACTCCACAATAACGAGTTTCTTCGCGCCCACAGCGCTCCTTCTCAAGGTATATCTAAGTGTGATGCGGTCCTGGGGCACCACTCTATGTCAATGATGGCGCTGCGTGTGAACGCTAGGCCTCTCTCTAAAACATAGTCTGCACGGTCAGGCTGATGCGAACCTGGCCGCGTCTCAGCTTCACTCCGCACGTGTCGAAAGCGAACAGATCTACGCCGCAGCCGCCGCTCTTGCCGCTGCTGGCAGCGCCTCGGCGATCCGGGCGATCGCTGTTTCGTTGTGGGCCGCACTCACAAACCAGGCTTCGAATGCACTCGGCGGCAGGTTCACGCCACCGGCCAGCATTGCGTGGAAGAAAGCGCGGTGCTTCGCGGTGTCTTGTGTGAGCACTTGGTCGTAGTTTGCCGGTGCTACCGGGAAGTCACCAAAGAGCACGCTCAGCAGAGTTCCGGCGCGTTGCACCCGGTGGGCCACCCCTGCTTCGCCAAGGGCGCGGGTCACTTCAATCTCTAGCGCATCGGCTGCCGCGGCAAGTCTCTCGTAGGCTGCTGTATCTGCACCGCGCAGGGTGGCAAGGCCCGCGGCGACGGCGATCGGGTTACCGGAGAGGGTGCCGCCCTGATAGACGGGACCGAGCGGGGCGAGCAGATCCATCAGTTCAGCGCGGCCACCGATCGCGGCCAATGGTAGGCCGCCGCCAACTACTTTGCCGAACGTAAAAAGATCTGGGCGAACGTTCGCGGGAATCGTGTCGCGTTCGATTCCCCAATACCCTGAGGGGCCCGCCCGGAATCCGGTGAGAACTTCATCGGTAATCACGAGCGCACCATTGCGATGCGCGAGGGTGATGAGTCCCTCGGTGAATCCTGGGTCTGGCGGCAGTACGCCCATGTTCGCTGCGGCCGACTCGGTGATCACCGCAGCGATCTGGCCCTCGTGCCGCGCGAAAGCGTCGGCGATCGCGACCAGGTTGTTGTAGGGCAGCACAAGCGTCTGCCCTGCGGTGGCTTCGGTGACGCCTGCCGATCCTGGCAGACTAAATGTGGCGAGCCCCGAGCCTGCAGCGGCAAGCAGGCCATCTGAGTGTCCGTGATAGTGACCGGCAAACTTAATGATGAGCGGTCGCCCGGTCGCGCCTCTCGCGATTCGAATGGCAGTCATGGTTGCTTCGGTGCCGGTTGATACCATGCGCACCCGCTCTACTTCGGGCATTCGAGCAATAATCTCTTCGGCCAGTTCAGCTTCGGCGGGCACTGAAGCTCCGAAGCCGAGACCGTGCGCGGCTGCTTCTTGTACGGCGGCAACTACTGTCGGCTCGGCGTGACCGAGTAGCGCTGGCCCCCACTGTCCAACAAGGTCAACATAGTCATTGCCGTCGGCGTCGGTAACGGTGGCCCCTGATCCGCTGACAAAGAATCGTGGCGTGCCACCGACCGAGCCGTAGGCACGAACGGGCGAGTTTACGCCGCCGGGAATCACCCTGGTGGCGCGAGCCGCATACTCTGCAGAGCGCGGAGTGTGTTGCGCTTGAAACTTCATCTCATCAAAATTCATCGGATCCACCCCGCAAGTTCGGTAGCGAAGTAGCTCAGAATGGCATCTGCCCCTGCACGCTTAATACCGATCACAGATTCTTCAATGGCTCGCTGCCGGTCGATCCACCCGTTTGCTGCCGCTGCCTCGATCATGGCCGCTTCACCAGAAACCTGGTACGCCCACACTGGCACAGAGCTTGTCTCAGAAACGTCTGCGAGCACGTCTAGGTAGCTCATTGCAGGTTTCACCATCACGACATCTGCGCCTTCGGCGATATCTAGTTCCACCTCGCGTAGTCCCTCGCGTCGATTCGCTGGATCCATCTGGTAACCCCGGCGGTCACCTGTGAGCTGAGAATCAACTGCTTCACGAAACGGCCCATAAAACGCCGACGCATACTTAGCTGAATAGGCCAGCAGCGCGGTGTGACTAAACCCTTGCTCGTCGAGAGCCGCACGAACCGCCGCCACCTGGCCGTCCATCATGCCCGAAAGCCCCAGCAGCGCAGAGCCCGACTCGGCTTGCGCGAGTGCCATCGCCCGGTAGCGCTCTAACGTCGCATCATTGTCGACGCCCGCTACAGCACCGGGGGTGCGGGCATCAGCGAGCACTCCACAGTGCCCGTGGTCGGTAAATTCGTCAAGGCAGAGGTCGGTCTGCACCACGAGCGCGTCGCCAGCTTCGGCAACAACAGCCCTGGTCGCCACGTTCAGTATCCCGTTCGGATCATCGGCCGCGCTGCCCACTGCGTCACGCACCTCAGGAATGCCGAAAAGCATCACTCCGCCTACGCCAGCCTCGGCTGCCTCAGCCACGGCACCACGCAGCGAATCAACTGTGTGCTGCACCACGCCAGGCATCGATGTGATTGGGCGCGGCTCAGTGATTCCCTCGCGCACGAACAGCGGCAATACGAGTTCGGCGGGATGCAAGCGAGTTTCGGCTGCGAGATTGCGCAGCGCGGGAGTCGCCCGCAAGCGGCGTGGACGGATGGTTGGAATCATGATTGTTTCCTTGGGTTCAAGCATTAGAAGATTTGAAAATCACGAAGGATCGCCAGGCGTTTTCTGACAGACAACCCCCGCTGGCTTCGTCAAGATTTGTAGCGGATCAGGGCGATCCGGTGAGCCGCTCACAATAGGCAGCGAGTTCTTCGACCACGCCCTCGGCTGTGTGTTCAGTGGCGATCACATTGGGCGGCATCTTGAGGCCGGTCAAAATACGCGCGGTCGGCTGGCCGATCGCCGCGATAATCGTGCGTTCTGGGAGCGGCGCAAACCGGGTCGCAAGCGCCCGTGCCCCAGAAGCGCTAAACACCAGAACCGCCTCAAGCTCACTCGCAAGCGCGGCATCGTTCAGGGGTTCTGCCGGAGCTGGAGCAGTGCAGTACGCGGTGACCCTGGTGGGCTGGTGGCCCGCATCAAACAGTGCGCGTTCAACCGTTGGCTCAGCAATTTCAGAGAGCGGCAACAGCACACGAGCGCTGCCCCCGGGCACAGCATTTGCCCGCAGTTCTTCGGTCAGCGCCAAGCCAAGCGCCTCTCCCGTAAACTCGCACTCCGGGGTGAGGGCTACACGGAAGCCCGCTTCGCTCAACGCTTTCGCCGTTGCCGGGCCAACTGCAGCGATTCGACCGATGTCTCGCCTCGCACCCGTCTCAAGCAGCACCTCGACTGTTCTGGCACTGGTCACAACCAGCCAATCAAAATAGCCACTGTTCCAGAGCGAGATGGCGTCGTGCAGCGCTGCAGCATCGCTCGGTTCTGCGTGTTTGATCAGGCGCACAAGCACTGGCGCACCGCCGCGCTCGCGCACAAGATCACCGATCTGTTCGCCTGAGGATCCATCGCGCGGCACCAACACGCGCATTCCGGCAAGCGGAACCGCCGCGCTCATCGGGTGCCTCGAAGTGGTGCAAGTTCTTCAGCGCCACGCTCAAGCAACGCCGCGGCAACTATACGACCAAGCTCAGCTGGAATCTCAGCATCTGGCGCAGCTGCATCAAACGACAGCGAAGCGCTTGCGGTGAGCTGTTCACTACCGTCGAGTCGATACACCGAAGCACTCAGAGTCAGCACCCCATCAGTGAGTGATGCGGTTGCGCCGATCGGTGCTGCACAACCGGCTTCAAGTGTGCCGAGCAAAAATCGTTCTGCGAGCGCTTCCGCCCGGGCCTTGGCCTCGTCGAGCGCCGCGAGCGCGGTGCGAAAAGGTTCGGCGGCGACATCGGCACTGCGCACTTCAATGGCGAGCGCACCCTGTCCGGGCGCAGGCGGAGCATCACTCAGTTCGAAGCGTTCAGCAATCGCGTCAGCTCTGCCGATTCGGTCAAGCCCGGCCGCAGCAAGCACGACCGCGTCGAGATCATTCCCGACGCGTCCGAGGCGGGTATCAACATTGCCTCGAAGATCAGAGACTTGAAGATCGGGGCGGCGCGCAAGAAGCTGCGCTGCCCTGCGGGGCGATCCAGTGCCAACTTTCGCGGCGACCGGCAACGTTTCGAGTGTGAACCCATCGCGCGAGCAAAGTGCGTCCCGTGGATCCGCTCGCACCGGAACGGCACCGAGCGAAATCCCTTCGCAGGGACCGGTCGGCAGATCTTTGAGCGAGTGCACCGCCAGGTCGCACTCGCCACCGAGCAGAGCATCACGCAGCGCGCTGACAAACACACCGGTGCCGCCGAGCTGTGCTAGCGGAGCTCGCGAAACATCACCGTGTGTGGTGATGATCACCAACGCCACTTCGTATCCCGTAGCGAGAGCGATTTGTTCAGCGACAGTTGTCGTCTGCGACACCGCAAGCGCGCTCCCCCGCGTGCCAATTCGGATCAGGCCCGGTTCGGCCGAAACCTCGCCGCTTGGCCTCGTGACTTTCCCAGCGTTGGGTCGGCCAGCGGCGGGATGGCCCTCGGGAAGCGGTGCGGGTGTCGCCGACGAATGCGCGATAGGCGCAGAATGGGCGGACTTCATGGTCATTCTGGTCGAACTTCACTTTCGGGTTCGGAGTGGCAGGGATGCACGGGCTCAGCAATGAGCCATGCGAAGAGTTCTTGTGCAGCTTTGAGCGCACCTGGAATCACAGAGGCAAGACCTGTGCCGTGCACCCAGTCGCCGCTGAGGGCAATGCCGGGTGGCGCCTCGACGTTCGGCCTGTTCTGCGAAGGCGCGGCGATGTGCCAACGCTGCCTGGCCCGGTCCACGACCTGTTCTGCAGCAATTGCAATACCAAGAATCTGCTCAGCGTCAACCCGGGCCCGCTCAAACGCGGCAGCGTCTGAGAGTTCCAACGTTTCAGGCCGGATTCCCGCCCGACCGTACGAGAGTCGCAATACGTGCTGCCCGGAAGGGCGTGCGGCAGCCCGATCAGGCCATTTCGCGGTGACATGGGTGAGAGCTTTCGCGAGAATCAGATTCTCTTTTGCCACATTGCCAGATGCCTGGTCGGCTGGCTGATCCAGCGCAGCAGAATCTTCGCGCTGCCCACGCGCGCCCACTGAACCAGCGGCAATCAGCACACCGGTACCGCGGGGAGCAGTATCAAGGCGAGAGTTCTCGACCGCTAGAGCGATCACCTCAACCTCGTCGTGTTCGGGAGCTTCCCCCGGCAGAGTGACAAGCCCGTGCGCAGCTGCCTCAGGCACCGCGAGCAACACCGCATCTGCCCGGGTGAGAACCGCACCGTTTCGATCGCAAAGTTGCCAAGCGCCGTGATCGCGGCTGCGCAGCTCAGCAACTTCAACGCCTGGGTGAACCTCACAACCGAGCCGTCTGATTTCGGCTTCAAGTGCACGAATCAGCGGCGTCATTCCACCTGAAAGCGCCGCAACCGCACCGCCCGCAGCGCTACTTGCCTGGCGCAGTTTTTTAGCGGCTTTGATCAGCGATCGCTCACGCTGATACGCGGCGTCAAGCCCCGGCACCGCCGAGAGCCGAAGCTTCTCCGGGTCGCTCGAGTAGACCCCGAGCGTGACCGGGCGCACCAGTCGTTCGAGCACACGAGAGCCAAGCCGAGTAGAAACCAGGTCGGCAATGGTCGGATCTTCACCAAGTTTTGCTGAGCGCAGCGGCAGCCACGGTTCGATTGCGGCGCGCAGCGAGCCGCGAATCCCAAGGTGCCGCCGGGCTTCTTTCGACAGGGGTTGAGCTGGAATGCCAATGGCTCCCCCGCGCGGCAGCGGGAGTGCCTGGTCGCCGGCGAGCACCCAAGATCCGAGTGGAGCCGGGTACACAATGTCTTTCGCCAGCCCGAGCTCTGCGAGATAGCAGGCGACGGTGCCGCCCCGGCTCGCAAATGCCTCGGCCCCCATGTCGGCGGGCACCCCCGCGAGCTCAGTCGCGCGTATTCGGCCTCCGAGCGTCGGCTCTTGCTCCCAGATCGACACCCGTACCCCGGTTTTAGCGAGTTCGCGCGCAGCTACCAGCCCAGAAATTCCGCCGCCGACCACGGCAATATGCCGGTTTGCGGGGTCGGTGAACCTCGCGACGGGGAGTTCTGAAGCTGGCATAAGAAATCTTGTTGCTAGTACGCGTGTGCGAGTTCAACGATGCGGGTGAGTACCGTTGGATCGGTTTCTGGGGGCACGCCGTGGCCGAGGTTCAGGATGTGCGCTGGCGCGGCTTCACCCCGGCTCAGCACCTCGTTCAAGTGCGCTGCAAGCACCGGTTCAGGAGCGCTCAGGAACGCTGGATCGAGGTTGCCCTGCAGTGGGAATCTGTGGCCTAGGCGAGCACTTGCTTCGTCGAGCGGTGTTCGCCAGTCGACGCCGATTGCGTTCGGATCGATGGCTGCAAGTTCTTCAAGCAGGTGGCCCGAACCGACCGCAAAGTGGATCACCGGAACCGATAGCGGCGCGTCTGCGTAGCCGTGCATTTCGGGGTGCCGGTAGCCAATGCCGCGCACGAGCGAGAGCGCACGCTCAGAGGCTGGCGCGACATGAGCTCGATAATCATTGACACTCAACGAACCGGCCCACGAATCAAAGAGTTGCACTGCGCTAGCGCCCGCCTCAACCTGCGCTTCGAGGAAGACAGCGCTCAGATCGGCGGCCCACTCGAGTAGTTCGCGCCAGGTGTCGGGGTCAGAGTGCATCAGTGCGCGTGCACGAAGGTGCTCACGTGACGGCCCGCCCTCGACGAGGTAGGCGGCGAGGGTAAACGGTGCCCCCGCGAATCCGATCAGCGGAGTGGCGCCTAGCTCTGCGACCGTGAGTGAGACGGCCTCACGGATCGGGCCGAGGGCAGCCCGGAGGCGTTCGGGCGTGAATTCAGCGCGGCAACGCGCAACATCTGCTGCCGTGCGAACCGGCTCAGCAAACACCGGACCACGTCCCGCGACGAGGTCTACGTTGACCCCGGCCAGCATCATCGGCACAACGATGTCGCTGAAAAAGACGGCGGCATCCACTCCATGTCTGCGCACCGGCTGAAGTGTGATTTCGGCTGCAAGCTCGGGATTCACACACGCGTCGAGCATGCGATGCTCCGAGCGGAGCGCGCGGTACTCGGGTAGCGAGCGGCCTGCTTGCCGCATAAACCACACCGGCGTGGTCTCTGGTCGGTCGCCTCGAAGCGCGCGGATCAGCGGGGCATCACTTGTTTGACCGGAAACAAGTGGGTGGGTGTCAGCAGAAAGTTTCATCGGACGAGATGTTAGCTCATAGATCTGATGTGTTAGATCAGATGTGCTCAGCTTAGGGTGATTTCCTTAACTATCCGAACACGAAACTCTCCGGTTCGGCAGCAGATTACCGCCAAAAACTTAAGAAAACTCGAATGCTCCTTTCTTTTTCTTTTAGCATCGAACGCACCCCGTTCGAACTGCTTGAGCAACTTTCAAAACGCAGCGAAGACATCGCTGCGGCGCTCGACGACCCCACTCTCACCGCGGGTTCTGTCGTGGTAGCAACCTGCAACCGTTTTGAGGTGTACGCCGAAGCGGGCGCCTCTCGCAGCGACGCGGTACTCGCCCGCATCGCGGCTGCTTCGGGAATCGCTGAGCAACAATTGCGTAACAGCCTGCACTTTGGCACTGACCGAGAGACAGTCGAGCATCTTTTTTCGGTCGCAGCCGGCCTCAAATCGGCGGTAGTGGGCGAAAGCGAAATCGCCGGCCAAGTTCGTCGAGCACACGATGACGCCCGCGAGCTTGGCACACTCACCCACAATCTTGAACACCTCTTTCGCACCGCAACCCGCACCTCACGAGAGGTCGGTCATCGCACCGACATTCGCTCGTCGGGCCGGTCACTCGTGCGGCTCGCGCTACGTATTTCCGAAGCCCGCATCCCCACTTGGGAGCAAGCAAAAGTGCTACTCATCGGCACTGGCGCATATTCTGGGGCGACGGTTTCGGCACTTCGCGCACGCGGCGTCGAAACGATACACGTCTTCTCGCAATCGGGCCGGGCCGCAGAGTACGCAGCTCAGCACGAACTCACTCCGGTGCCAATTGGCGGCTTGGCTCACGCCCTCACCGAGGCAGATCTGGTGGTTGCCTGCACCCGCGCCGATGACCCGGTCCTGACTCCCGAATCATTTAGGGCATGGCACGACAAGGCGCACACTTCTCACCAAACAGGCGAAACTCGCTCGCGGCCGCTGCTCCTGATCGACCTTGGAATGCCCCGAAACATCGATCCCGCTGTCGCTGAATTGGCAGGCATCGAACTGCTCGACCTAGAAACAATCGCAAAACACTCCCCCGTTGAAGAGCTCAGCGCCGAAGCAGAGGCGCAAGAAATCGTGCTCGCTGCCGCTGCGGAATTCTCGGCGTCTCAGGCTGAACGCGACGCCCTCCCGGTGCTCCTCGCCCTGCGCTCTCACGTCTTTGGCATTCTCGAGGACGAGCTTTGTCGAGCCCGAAAAGCTGCCGGCGCCACGCTGAACACGCCAATGCAAAGTGATTCAGCCAAATCGCCCGACCACTTCGACTTGAGCTCGACGCCGGCGCTCAGTTCCGACGGTGAAGCCGCTCAAGCTGGTGACAGCGAAAGCGATATTCGCGCTGCCGAGGTGGAGGCGGCACTGAGACGCTTCACCGGCAAGCTCTTACACACCCCAATGACCCGCATTCGCACCCTTGGCCGTGAGGGCCGCGTTCCCGACGCGGTCGAAGCCATCGAGACTCTCTTCGGCCTCGATCCGCACGCCAGCCAAGACCACTAGCGGTCTCTCGACAAACGATGCGGCTCACCGCATTGTTCTGCAGCTGCGCCTTCATGACAGCAGGCGGACCCAACCTCACTCTCCTCGTCGGGCCTCAACAGAGCAGATTGCGCAATTAGAGCGCAATTCCTGACTTTAAATCTACACTTGTCGAAAAACACATCACCTTTGTGCTAGACAGGGTGATGGGCGACTGAATTTGCGCCAATCTCCCAATGGATCACCTTGAACTCTCGTTCAGACTCAGCCATACTGGAATAAGAGCTTTCTTACAAAAAACCAAGCGTTATTTAGTTGAAGATAGCCAAAACGAGAATAGCTATTCCTGGAGGAATACATGCGCTCCCCAGCACGCAGAGGCACACCCCCAAGTCAGATAACACAGTTGCTGCGAGTTGCCGCAATAGCTGTGCTCGCACTCGCCATGTCCCTGGTATTTGCGCCGCGAGCAGCACCCGCTTTCGCCGCGCCTGTCCCCGGCGTAATCACCGGCGTCTCTGTCGCAGAAGACTCCGCAGTTAACTGGTCAGAAGTTGAAGTCGAGTTCACCTTCACCGTGCCTGCTGGCACACTGCCCGGCGATACCTTCTCGCTCACACTGCCTGCGGAACTCTCGTCAACAGTCACTGGTTTCGATCTCACTGCACCAGACGGTTCAGTGAGCGCCCGCGCTGAAGTTGTCGGCAAGGTTGTCACATTCACTTTCACCGACTACGTCTCATCGCACCAAAATGTCTCGGGTAGCGGCTTCATTTGGACAATGTTCAACTCGACCGCCGGCGCCGGCGAGAACGTAACCATCACTTTTGTCACGAACAGTGGCGAATTCGAAGACGGCATTCTCGTTACCGAAACAATCATTGACCGAAACTTTGTAGCGAAGTCTGGCGGCTGGACAAACATCTCCGACCAAGGCGTCACCGCGCCAGACGGCGCAATCAGCTGGATGATCGCTTCAGCCCGTGGCCCATTCCCGCTACTCACCTTCACCGATCCAATGCGCGACGGCCAGCGCATGGAGTGCGGCACGCTCGAGGTGCTATCAACTACCAAGGTTGATCCAGCAACCGGTGAACTGCAGAATCTCGTTGCAGTAGACCCCTCTCGATACTCGATCACCTGCGATCCACAGGAGTTTGTCGTCGACCTCCCGGCAGGCAGCGCGCCAGGCGAGGTTGTCGTTATTCAGTATCGCTCGACAGTGACCGATGCGACCTTCGCGGAGTACCCGAACACAGCAACCGTAGACAATGGCAACTCCCACGTCCAGGCAATCGCAACAGTCGAGCGCTCCGGCGGCGCAGGCGGCACGGGGGCTGGCAATGGTCTTGGCGAACTACGCATTGTGAAGGCACTCGCTGGTGAGGGAGCCGCCGGCAAAACTGGCCCATTCACGGTTGAGGTCATTTGTTCGGTGAACGCGGTCACCGTGACCGGCTTCCCGAAGCAGTACACATTCACTGGCGCAGGTGCGTTCACACAGGCAGTGCCACTCGGCGCAGTGTGCTCGGCAACCGAGACCGAAACTGGCGGCGCAGTGCTCGTCGAGGTCTCTGACGAAGTAGCGATTGGCGAGGATCCCTCAACGATCACCGTGACGAACCACTTTGACGGCCCAGAAGACCCAGCACCAGTGAAGCCAGTGACCCCTACGACGCAGATTGCGAACACTGGCTCAAGCTCGCCTGCGCCGATCCTCATCGGCGCAATCGTTTCGACGCTGCTCGGACTCGCTGCGCTCACGGCAAACCGCCTGCGCCGCCGAGCGGAAACCCGCTAGGCGCACGGTCCCGATGCTTTGCGCCGCACTCCCGCAGTGGCGTGCGGCGCAAAGCTCACCACCCAAACGGCCTGGGGCGAGAAGGAACATCTTCTAGCCCCAGGCCGTTTGCGGTGCAGCGTGCGCTCGGGCGGTGACCGGACCAAATATCGTCTGCGCACGCACGACCACTCGCGCTTCACCACTCGCCACTTCAACATCGCAGCTGACCACCTCGACCGAAGCCGCAGCAGCTATCTGCGCAACCAGCTCGCACGAATCGGCGTCGATCCAGCCAGATGCAGCGTCAGCTGCGGCGAGCGCAGCAGCGTCGGCGGCCCCTGCTGCCCGCAGGCTCGCATCAGCGGCGACTCCAGCAGTGAGCACCGGCACACCAAGCGCGATGCAGACAGCAGCGACCGCCAGCAGGCCCGGTGCACTCATCTCACACTTCCGTTCATTCCGCGCTCACCGCCACAAACTTCGCTCTTTATGGCAGGCGTTCCTCGCTCACTGCTCTTGGCCGGTTTCGCTCATCGCGGCGCAGGCACTGCCCGTGATTTTGAGCCCGCCGAGCATTCCCTTGATGGGATTCACGCTCAGGGTCACACACCAGAGCGGTCCCTCAGATCCGCTCTCCATTTGCACGCCAGCGATTCCGCCGAGCCTCCCAATCACTGCACTAGCCGACACCGAATCGCCGCGAGCCTCAAGCCTTGAGATTTCAGCGGCTGCCGAAGTGAGCAACAACCGTTCCGTGGCCAATTGGATCGACCCAATTACCAGCACAAGCACCATCAAAATGGCAGGCAAGACGATCGCAAATTCTGCGGTTGCTGATCCCTGTTCTGAAGCGATTTCAGTTTTGCCAGCTACCCAGCAGTGCCGAGCGCCTGTTCGACAAGATTCAGCAAAAATGCACGCACCTCCCCCGACCTCATGATCGCTACGAGCACACCCGCAAAGGCAACTCCGCCCATAATCACGACGGCATATTCAGCAGTTACGGCCCCTTGATCCTCGCTCAATAATTGGCGGGCACGGTTGCCAATTAGTCGCAGCTTTCGCATTTGCTTCTCCGTTCTCCGGCGAAGTGCCGGGGCAGAAATCCAGTTTGCGCTCCGGCCCCGTCCACATCGCACCAAAGAGACGCCAATGTGCAGAACTCCGCAAAGCGAGAAAGTTGTGAGCGAGTAGTAAATAATTCTCAACTTGTTGTCCAATAAGTCCTGGACCAGGCGATTTCTCCTGGATAAGCTAGTGCCGATACCCGACCGCCGTATGCCGACGCGCATCCACTCTCGTAGATGCAGCTCAGCAGAAACAGGGCGGTCGATTGATGACGCATTATCAAGTCTGCAAAGGGGAGCAATGTCGCGTGTGCGTGGGGATCAGGTGACAAAGAAGCGGTTGACGAAGAGCAGACGACTGCTCGCGAGTCTCGCCGCGTTCGCGATGGTTGGAGGTGCAGGCATCGCTAGTGCATCGCCGGCATTCGCAGCGGATCCGCCAGCCGGCTCCGATCCTGTGCGGTTCGCAGACAATCAACTATTGGCGTGCGTCAATGAAAAACTCGGCGGCGGACGCGGACCGAGTGACCCAGTCACCTTCGATGCGCTCAACACAATCTTTGGGCTGTCTTGCGGTAGCCAGTTCTCGGTATCGTCGCTTGACGGCATCGAACACGCGCAGAAAATCAGCAACCTGTTCTTCGCGGGCGGCAAACACGATTTCTCGCAAAGCGGCTCGCTCGCCGCTGCCGCGAAAATGCCGAAGCTCAATAGCCTGACTCTCACCGACGCGCAGGTGAGCAACGCCTCATTCGCCGACATCGGCACCATCGAGGGCCTCACCACACTGAGCGTGACTGGCAACCAAAATCTCACCGACATCACACCTTTGAGCTCGCTTGAAAAACTCAGCAAGCTTGATCTGTCGAAAAATGCCCAGCTCGCAGATCTGTCGCCACTCAGCGGATCGACAAAGCTGCGCGATTTCACCGCTTCGCAGAACCCGCTGCTCGTCGACCTCTCTCCTCTTCGCACGCTTAAGACCCTCACCTCGATAAGCGTCTACAAGACCGCCGTCGAGTCACTTGAGCCACTCTCCGAGCTCACGGAAATCACAAACCTCAGTGCTGGCTACACGAATGTGGCGACGCTTGCTCCCCTCGTGAACCTCACCAAGATGCGCAACCTCAGCATCGAGTACGCGAAGCTCGACAGTCTCGCTGGCATCGAGAACATGAGCGATCTTCGCACGCTAGAGATTCATCACAACTCCGGCATCGGCGACAATCTCGGAGCGCTCGGCAACAAGACCGAGCTCACCCGACTACATATGGATGCCATCGGCGCGACCTCGCTTGAACCCCTCTTTGGTCTAACCGGTCTTGTCAGCCTGCAGGCGATGGGCAACGCTATTTCTTCGCTCGTGGGCCTCCAAGACGCCCCCGAAACTGCGTCAAAGGGCACGTTCGCCGTAACTGCACAGCGCATCGCCGGCCCAGAGCAGTACGTACCAAAGGGCGCAAAGCAATTTAGGCACGATGCGACGGGACAGCTTGCGAATCGTGACGGCTCGTTCCCAGCGCCGGGTGGCAATTTGAAGCCGATCCCCGACCCAGAGCTTCCGCTGATGAGTATTGAGGTCATTAAGGCCTGGGAGACTCTCGAGTACACCTTCGCCGAGGACAGCAAATCGAACGACCGTTTCACTGGCACCGTGGCAATGCCGATCGTGTGGAGCACGATTACGAGCGAAGATAGCGCGACGATCCCCCTGAACGAGGCGTGGGCCCACGAGGTGACTTTCACCGCTGGCTTCCCAATGGCTCAGGTAACGCTCACTGGAGATGCTCCTGCTTGGCTGAGTGTCGACGGGAGTTCACTGAAGGGCACACCAACCTCAGCTGGCGATTGGACCTTCACTATTGAAGTTTCGGATGCACTCGGCAATACAATGACGCAGCGCTTTGATCTCACAGTGCCGAAGCCAAACAACAGCTACTTTGAGATCAGCGAAGACCAATCTATTGAGGTCGATGAGAACGGTGACGAGGTCACCTTCTATGTTTCGCGCACCGATGCCGTTGAAAACCCCTACACCAACGAAGCAAGCGTGCGTGTTCGTACCGTTGACGGCACTGCGCTGGCTGGCGTCCACTATGAACCGCTTGATGAAACGATCACTTGGGCAGCTGGCAATTCTGCCACCGCGAAGCCTGTACAGGTGAAGGTGATCGGTGGTGCTGCAGGCGGCGACGAAGTCGCGCTTACAGTGGAGCTGTCTGAGCCCACCCCGCCTGAGCACACTGAACTCGGTGGCGGTTTCACCACTGACCTCACCATCACGTACCCTCAGCCCGAGCCTTCTGTATTCTCTATCAGCAAGCCCCAACTGGTCTCGGCAGCTGCCAAGCAGCCGGGGCATCAGGCAGGCGACGGTGAGCAAGATGTCACGTTCACGGTGACTCGCACCGACAGTGCTGTGAATCCTTGGCGGGGTGGGGCGAGTGTCGACGTAAAGATTTACGATCCGATGGCGGGCGATGGCGAAAGCTACGCCGAGGTTGTCTCTCTGGTTTGGCAGCCGAATGATGCGGCGACGAAGGATTTCACGATCACCGTGAAGCCGGGCAATGCTGGCGATCCGAAGCGCGTGCTTGGTCTCCAGGTAACTTCCACTGACCCTCCTGAGTCGTACGCGAAGCCGGCTTCAGTGCCGTTCAGTGCTCTCGCAATTACTTACCCGACCCCGGAGGCGACCGTGTTTACGGTTGGCGATGACCAGGGCGGCGATGCCGGAGATACCCTGACCTTCACGGTTTCTCGCGCCGACGCTGCGGTTGATCCGTGGACCGGCGAGGCGAGTGTGCGTGTTACGACCGTCGATGGTTCAGCGGTTGCGGGTAAGCATTACAACGCAATTGATGAGGTGCTCGTGTGGGCCGCTGGAGAAACGGGCGACAAGACTGTCGACGTTGTCACCAAGAAGGTCACCTCAGAGAGCGAAGAGCGCACCTTCACGTTGGTGCTTTCTGAGCCGAGCAAGCACGCTGCGGTAGATGAACGGGCTGAGGCTATCGCGACGCTCACCTACGAGGTTGCGAGCGGCCCCGGCACCAACACCGGCGGGCAACTCGCAAACACTGGTTCGAGTTCGCTGATCTGGGCCGGAGCACTCGGCGCGGCCATCCTCGCGATTATCGCTGGATCGGGCCTCGCCCTCGCGCGACGACGCCGCTAACGCGGTAATACTCGAGGCGGGGTGTTACGTGAGTTTCGGTCACGTAACACCCCGCCTTTCGTACACTTATCGAGGTAGTGAGATAGGCAAAGTCAAAGAAATTCGAGTGGCCCCAACGAACCAAGCACGGCGAGTAGCACTGGCAGCACACCCAAAGCGATAAACGACGGCAGCACACAAAGAGCAATGGGTATCAGCAGTCGCACAGCCAATCGCTCCGCTGCTTGTTCCAGTTCGTTGAGCACCCCCGCCCGCTCTGCGCTTGCTGCGGCCAGCAGCATTGGCCCTGCCGGTGTGCCGTGTGTGGCTGCGAGCCGCACGGCCTGCTGGGTGGGGCCTGCCTCACACAACGCCGCCAGCGTAAGCCAGGGTACTTCTGGCCCAGCAATTGCGGTTTGGTCAATCTGATCAGCAACTCTTCGAATCGCGATCTGCGGTGCGGCGCCACCTGAAAGCGCGATCCAGCAAAGCTCACATTCAAGGCCAGCCACCCACTCTGCAGCAGTCAGTTGGCTGGCGAGGTTTGCTGCCCACCGCACACCGATCAGCAGCAGACCGCCTCCGGCGAGCGCAATCGCAGCCCCAATGGGGGTAAGTAGCACCCCGATTGGGTCAAAGCCGAGCACGACCCCGCAAAGCAGCGCCACGAGCGGTAACACCGCGACGAGCCGAATTGTCGCTCGCGGCCCCGCCAGCAATACCTGCCTTCGCTGCCGCAGGCGTTCCAGATCGCGCAGCCCGTCTGCAATTCGGCGCAGTGCATTCGATACCGGTGCACCACTTTGCTGCGCAAGCCCCCAGGCGGCTGCGAGTACCTGCCATTGCGATCCCCCGCCAAGGGCCAGTGCAGATTCTTCGCTCATGCCCGCTTCTATCTGGGCCGAAACGGAAGCGAGGCGTTTCGGCGCGCCCGCTTCTTTGCCAAGCACCAGCCAGACCCTTGTCGCAGGAATCCCTCCGTCGAGCAACGCGCAAGCGCGCATGGCAGCAACCGCTGCTTCTGGCAGCTCAACAAAATCTTTTTTCGACGAGTCTCGGCTTCGTTTCACACAACCTCCTCAATGCAGAGCACGTCATCTTGAATGGCGAAGCGGCCGAGCGCGGCAAGCCGGTGCTGCCCGGTTTGGTCACGCTCAAGATGAATGACCAGGTGGATCGCGGCGCTCACTTGCCTTGCCAGCGCCTGTGGGCCAAGACCTCCGAGCGCACCGAGCGCTTCGAGTCGGGCGGGCACATCGTGCAGGCTGCTCGCGTGCAGGGTGCCTGCACCGCCATCGTGCCCTGTGTTTAGAGCCGAAAGCAGAATGAGAAGTTCTGCACCACGGCATTCGCCGAGCACGATGCGGTCGGGCCGCATTCGCAGAGCTTCGCGCAGTAGTCGTTCGAGCGAGAGCGCACCGGCGCCTTCGAGATTTGCTTGTCTCGCTTCAAGCGCTACCCAGTGATCGTGCGTTAACCGCAGTTCAGCAACATCTTCAATGGTGATCACCCGTTCTGCGCTGGGCACTAGGTCGATCAGCGACGCTAACACCGTGGTTTTACCGCTGCCGGTGCTCCCGGTGATCAGAAGGTTCCGTTTACTCGCGACGGCGTGCTCAAGCACGTTCTTTTGTCGCATGGTACAAAAACCTGGGTGAGCCAATGCGGCAAAACTCATGGCTTCTTGTCTTGGCACTCGGATCGAGATTGCTGCGCCGCCTACACTCGCAGGTGGCAGAATCGCATGGACCCTGATGCCGTTTCCGAGGCGCACGTCGGCGCAGGGAGTGAGTTCATCAATGTGTCTGCCGCCGGCAGAGATGAGCGCGACGGCGAGCGCCCGCACTGCCGAGGGTGGCGCTCGCCAGCCATTCAGTTCTTGCATTTGGTTGCCTCGATCGACCCAAATTCGCACGCTGCCGCGAACCACCTGAATAGTGAGGTCACGCAATCTAGGATCGTCGAGCAGTGGCAACAGTGCTCCGAGCGCGTGCTTCGCTTCGAGGCTGAGCGCCGACGACCGGGTGACGACCGGCTTCGCAGCATCGGGCGGCCCCGGATCAAGCTCCGTCGGAGTCGCAGTCGCAGTCGAAGCCGCAGTCGTAGTCGAAGCCGAAATCGAAGTCGATACAGCAGCCGAAGCCGAAGCAGCAGCAGAGGCCCTCCCGCTGAGGGCGATCGTGTTGGCTGGGTTCTGCACGCCATATCTGAGGTTCATCTGCCCAGCAAAGTCGATATTGCTTCAGCGCGTTGCCGGTCCAGCGAATTCTGTGGAGAAATCGACAACTCAGCACGAACGCAAACCCTGTGAGCTAAGAACCAAGGCACAAGTCCACCAAGGCAGCAAGGCACCAAGGCACCAAGGCACCAAGGCACCAAGGCACCAAGGCACCAAGGCACCAGCACACCAGGCCTGCCAAAAACAGCGTTTCCGACTTGCCGCCACGAAGGATATATTTTACGATTGCTCGTATCCCCGCACACCGGAGTGCGGGAACAGACAAGAGGGTGATTGCGCAGATGTCCGACACGACAAGCAATGGCAAGATCGAAAGTCACTCGCTCGAGGTAGAGACCTACCCGCCGAGCGCTGAGTTTAAAGCTCAAGCGAATCTGAGCGATTCTTCCGTCTACTGGAAGGCAGCTCAAGATCCCGAAGCCTATTGGGCCGGTCGCGCACGCGAACTCAAGTGGACGAAGCCATTCACTGAAGTCCTCGACTGGAGCAACCCTCCCTTCGCAAAGTGGTTCCAAGACGGCGAATTGAACGTTGCAGCGAACTGCCTCGATCGTCACGTCAGCAACGGCCTCAGCGATCGTGTTGCGATTCATTTTGAAGGCGAACCGGGTGACACCCGCACCATCACTTACGGTGAGCTCACCCACGAGGTGAAGCGCGCTGCGAACATGTTGACCGCTCTCGGTGTGAGCCAGGGCGACCGGGTCGCAATCTACATGCCGATGATCCCCGAGACAGTCATCGCGATGCTCGCTTGCGCGCGCTTGGGAGCCGCGCACTCGGTCGTCTTTGGTGGTTTCAGTGCTGAGAGCTTGCGCTCACGTATTGACGACGCTGAGGCAGAAATTGTGATCACTGCGGACGGGGGCCACCGCAAGGGCCGAGTCTCTGCGCTGAAGCCGACCGTTGACGACGCACTGCGTATCGATCATGGCGATGGCAAGGCAAGCACCGTAAAAAAGGTGCTCGTGGTGAAGCGCGGCGGCAACGAGGTCGAGATGCAGGCGGGTCGCGATCTGTGGTGGCACGACGAGATTTCATCGTTTGACGGCGAGCACACGGCAAAGGGCTTCCCCGCCGAAAACCCACTGTTCATTCTTTACACGAGCGGCACCACTGGCAAGCCAAAGGGCATTCTGCACACGAGTGGCGGCTACCTCACGCAGGCCGCGGCAACCCACAGCGATGTCTTCGATTTGAAGCCAGAGAGCGATGTGTACTGGTGCACAGCAGATGTCGGCTGGATCACGGGGCACAGCTACGTGGTTTACGGCCCGCTTGCGAATGGCGCCACCCAGGTGATCTATGAGGGCACCCCTGATTCGCCAGATTGGGGTCGCTGGTGGCAGATCGTCGAGAAGTACAAAGTATCGATTTTGTACACCGCACCGACCGCCATTCGTTCGTGCATGAAGGTGGGCCGTCAGGTTCCGGAGCAGTATGACCTCTCCAGCATTCGTGTGCTTGGTAGTGTTGGCGAGCCGATCAACCCCGAGGCATGGCGTTGGTATCACGAGGTTATTGGCGGCGGAAAGGCTCCGATCGTTGACACCTGGTGGCAGACCGAAACCGGTGCGATGATGATCGCTCCGCTGCCGGGTCTCACCTCGCTCAAGCCGGGTAGCGCTCAAGCAGCTCAGCCAGGTATTGATGTCAATGTCGTTGACGACAACGGCAATCGTGTTGATCCGGGCCACGGTGGGCTGCTCACGATTCGCCGACCTTGGCCGTCGATGGTTCGCACCATCTGGGGTGACGACCAGCGCTTTATCGACACCTATTGGGAGAAGTTCGGCGATCAGTACTTCGCTGGCGACGGCGCGCGTGTTGATGAGGATGGCGATATTTGGCTGCTCGGCCGGGTTGACGACGTCATGAATGTGTCGGGTCACCGCCTTTCCACGACCGAGATCGAGTCTTCGCTGGTTGAGCATCACGCTGTAGCTGAGGCTGCCGTGGTTGGTGCCGACGATGAGACTACCGGTCAGGCGGTAGTGGCGTTTGTGATTTTGAAGTCGCAGCAGCAGTTGCTTACGCCTGAGGCGGCAGAGGCCGAGTTGCGTCAGCATGTTTCAGCGCAGATTGGTGCGATTGCTCGTCCACGGCAGGTCTTCATTGTGAACGAGCTTCCGAAAACTCGTTCAGGCAAGATTATGCGCCGTCTGCTGAAGCAGGCGGCCGAGGGTAAGGAAATCGGCGACACCACGACGCTCGCCGATACCGCTGTGATGCAGACCATCTCTGCGAGGGTCAGGTCTGAGCAGGGCAAGTAACGCTTGAATTTCACTACCCGAATTTGAGGGGCGTTGGATCACCGGTTGTGATCCAACGCTCTTCTTATTTGGTAGCGCAGATCGATCTAGTTGCCCACGGTTCGCGCGCTCGCGGGTGGTTCGCCTATCTCAGCAACGCTGTGCCCGCTGCATGGCAGGCGTGTGACATTTGCGAGGGCGATCCTGCTTATTAGGAACCAACGCATCTCGTCGCGTAGGCGGCACCAGGCGATGAGGTACCAGCGGCCCTCGTTTGAGGCAAAAATCACGGGTTCGATGTCGCGTTGTGTTTCGTTTCCGGCAGCATCGACGTAGCGAATGCGCGCAACGTGTTGTTCGGTCATGGCTGTTTCGAGAGCCGATTTGGTGGCGCGGGAGGGCGCTTCTTCCGAGTTCACCCAGATGCGCGCAGCGAGTTGGTCGGCTTTGGTGCGAGTGCGCGGATCGAGCACATCAAGTATCTTTCGCACGCCTGAGGCTGCGAGGTCTGCGTATGGCGCATCTGCTGCGGCTGAAACCGCGGTGAGCAGCGCGACTGCTTGTTCTGGGCTCAGCGTGATGGGTGGCAAGTTTGAGCTTGCGGCCAAGCCGTAGCCACCTCCTGGCCCGGTACGTGACCAGATCGGTGCCCCGCTTCGTTCGAGCGCTTCGAGGTCGCGTTTGATGGTTCGTACTGAGACGCCAAATTCACGGGCCAGTCGGTCTGCGGTGATGCCGTTGATTCCGCTTCGCCGCAGCGACTCGGTGAGGGCATGCAGTCGTTCTGCTCGTTTCATGTTCTCAGCTTAAACAAAAGCCCTATTTGTGACATAAATAGTGACATACTGTTGCCCCATCGCAATGGGAGACTTCGAGTATGACTCAGCCAGAATCAACGCAAGCACAACAAGGTCTGCAAACAGAACAAGCTCCGCAAGCACAACAAGTTCAGCAGAATCCACATGCGACTATCTTCCTCATCGCCGGCCATTGGCTCGGTGCTTGGGCCTGGGATGAGGTGATCGCACAACCCGCGTTGGCTCACGCGCGCAAGGTACCGCTCACTTTGCCAGGGCTAGACCCGGCAGACCCCGATCGCGCGAGCCGCACCATTGAAGACCAGGCGAATCACATTGTGCGGGCGCTGCAAAGCCACGACGCTGCTGCTGGCCGACGCGTTGTCGCCGCACACAGTGGCGCGAACGCTCCAGTGAGCGTAGTGCTGAGCAGTCACCCTGAACTCATCGACCGAGTCATTTGGGTAGATAGCGGCCCGCTCGGTGATGGCGCGGTGTTCGCGCCGAACGCATCCGCTGACCTGGTCGAACTACCGCTGCCCTCGTTTGAAGAGTTGGGCGCCCAGGCAAGTCTTGCCGGTATCAGCACCGCTGCCCTCGATCTGTTTCGTCAGCGCGCGGTGCCAGAGCCCGGGCCGGTGGTGCGTGAGGCGGTGAAGGTTCAGGGCGATGCCGGTCGCAGCGTGCCAAGCACGTTCATTTGCTGCTCCATCACGGGCGAACAGATTCGCGCTCTTGCAAAAGCGGATCACCCAATGTTCAGCGAGGTCGCCAAACTGAGTGATGCCGAGTTTGTCGATCTGCCCACCGGACATTGGCCGATGTGGAGCAGGCCCGCAGCGCTCGCCGAGATTCTCAGCGAGCGCCTCGAATGATCTAGCCGCGCTTCGGAGTTCGTCGCTGCCAGAGAGCCCTAAGCGTCAATGCAGCGCCCGCTGCGAGCAGGCCGACCGAGAGCGCAGCGCCCGCGGTTGGCGCGTCACTTCCTGTGTTTGCGAGTGTCGACTTGTCAGGGTTTGGCTGCTCTGCATCTGGAGCTTTCGGGTCGATGATTCCTCCGGTGACTTGCACGGGTGCCGAACCGTCAAGGTGATTGTTGTCGCCTGAGTAGTCGAGGCTGTAGTTGCCTGGAGTCACTCCTGCTAGCTTGAACTCGCCTGTATCGTTCAGTGCAGCCGTGGCTACGGTTTTGCCGTCAGGGTTCACGAGCGCCACGCTTCCGGTAGGCGCGGTGCCGTGTTTCCCGACGACTCTGCCGGTGAGCGTATTGCTGGCGGCGCCTGTGCCCGCTGAGACTTCAATACTCGCCGCCGCTGGCAGCACCGTCAGCGTTGCTTCGCTGACGGCCTGTTCACCCGTGGTGTCTGTGTAGGTCGCCTGAACCACGTAGCTACCTGCGACGTGAGATGCTGGCGCCAGAGTGTACGAAGCGCGACGGTTCGAAACCGTTGCAGCTTCTAGAGCTTTGCCAGAGACAGCGAATACCACCTCGCCACCATCAGGCCCAAGATCGTCGGTGCTTGCTTCGAGCACAGCTTGAAGGCCGTATTCGATCTCAACGTCGAGAGCGCGCACTTCGCGTTCTATTGAGGTCGTTGGATCGTCAAACACCAGGCGCAACGCGAGTTGCCCTGAACGAGAGCCGCTGAACATGCCTTTCCATTTTGAGGGGTCGCTCAAGTGGGCAGGCTCAAGCGCGAGTTGGCTCACCCAATGCTCGTCGCCTTTCGTGTAGCCAAGGCCGATCGGCATGGCGGAGCTTTGGCGCGGGTTGGTGTCACTGTCGAAAACTGTCGTGACGCCAACGAAGTATTCAACGCCTGGCTCAAGTTGCGCGTCAAGATCAAAGCTCACCCATTTCAGTTGGGGATCTGCCGCCGAAGACAGCGGAATTTGCTGTGGCTCAGAAACTGCCAGCGGTTCTCCGCTCGGGTGTTTTCCGGTGGCATCCCAGTTGAATACGACTGCTCTCAAGCTGATTGCGGCATTTGCTTCGAAGAGGTTGTAGATCGGCAGCGAAAGCTCTTGTAGCTGCGTGTCAGTTTCGTTTGGCGCGCTGAGCAGGTTTCCATCGATGGTGTTGAACTGGCTGAAGCCTGCACCTGGGCTTGATTCAAAGGCCGTGCCGAATCCACTTGACGTTGAAATCTGCGTGTTGTCTTCGACGATGGTCAGCGCGGCGGCGGGTTCTGCTGAAAGTGTCGAGGCCCCGATGGTGATGGTCGCCACCAGCGCAGCGCAGCGTGCAGCTTTGAGCAGCGAAGCTGCCCTGGTTGTTGAAGTGGTTGAAGCCAAACGCAATTCTGCCCTCTCAGAAGCCTCACGAAGAATATATTTCACACAAGAGGCTACCTCAGCGGTCTACTTTCTTTTTTGCCCCACCAGCACACCAATGAGCACAATCACCGTTCCCGCGGCCTGTCGCAACCCGAAGTCCTCGCCGCCAAGCAACGTGCCAAGCAGCACACCAGATATCGGGTTCAGCAAACCCACCAACCCAACACTGCTTGCGGGCAAGTGTTTGAGCCCGGCGAACCAGGCCACGTACGCGAGCGCGGTAGCGATCAGTGTCACGTAGGCGAATCCCAAGAATGCGCTGGCATCGAGAGCCGGCGGCGCCCCCTCAATAACAATCGCAAACGGAGCAATAATGAGCGCGCCTCCGAGCAACTGCCAAGAGGTGACAGCGATCACAGACTCTTCACTCGACCAGCGTTTGGTGAGCGCGAAACCGAAGGCAGACATCAGCATCGCAGCGAGCGAGGCGACTACGCCTAGCGGGTTGACTGATCCCCCACCGTCGAATACCAATACGGTGACACCGATCAGCCCGAGCGCGGCACCGAGCAGTGATCGCGCGGCCGGTCGTTCGCCGAGCAGGGGCCACGCAACCAGCATCAGCACGCCGGCTGCCGCTGCCATGATGGTCGCAGCTACGCTCGATGGCAACAGTGTTGACGCGACATATACGAGCACAAAAAACGCACCGACGTTGAGCGTGCCGAGCACGAGAGACTTCCACCACCAAGACCCGTGGGGCAGCTTTCGAGCGATCAGCAGCAGCACCAGGCCAGCTGGCAGCGCTCGGATGAACGCGCCCCAGAGCGGCGCATCTACTGGCAAAAAGTGTTTGGTGACAAAATACGTCGACCCCCACGCGATTGGCGCGATCGCGGCAATCAACAACCAGCGAAATTTAGCTTCCATGGAAACTACCTTATCTTCCATGGAAGCTATAGTTGAATGCATGAGCGAAAACCTTGACGCTGTGAGCAGAATTCAGGCTGCCTGGCGACGCGAGCGCCCCGACGTCGACGTCGCACCACAGGGCGTCATCGGGCGACTGCACCGCCTCAGCGATTTCATCGCCACCGAACTCGGCACGGTGTTCGAAGCTCACGGCATCAGCCAGGGCGAATTCGATGTGCTCGCCTCGCTACGCCGGGCCGGAGCACCTTACGAGCGCACCCCAAGCGAACTTGCCGAACACACCATGGTCACGACGGGCGCGACCACCAAACGAATCGACCGCCTGGTTGATTCGGGCCTGATCGAACGCCGCGCCGCCGAGGGCGACGGACGGCGCAGGATAATCGCGCTCACCGCGAAGGGGCTTCGTGTGGTCGACGAAACCTTCACCGACCATATGAAAAATGAGCATCGCATTGTCGCCGAACTTTCGTCCGACGATCGAGCGCAACTCGAAGCCATTCTGATCAGATGGCTGGGCAGATTCGAAAGCTAACCAATACAGAAGGGCGTGGGATCACGATTGGTGATCCCACGCCCTTCTTATATGGTGTCGCAGGCCCCGCCCGTCTCGACGATCTCGATGAACGGAAGCTATTCGGCCCGATTAGTCGTCTGAGACTTCAAACACGAACTCGACCTCAACGGGACAAAGCCGTTCAAAGCGAGAACCATTTCTGGCTCTCGCACGGCTTCGTCCCGATCCGCTATGCGGAGCGGCCCGATTAGTCGTCTGAGACTTCAAACACGAACTCGACCTCAACGGGACAAAGCCGTTCAAAGCGAGAGCCATTTCTGGCTCTCGCACGGCTTCGTCCCGATCCGCTATGCGGAGCGGCCCGATTAGTCGTCAGAGACCTCAAACACGAACTCGACCTCAACGGGAGCATCAAGCGGCAGCACCGCTACACCCACGGCCGAGCGAACGTGAATTCCCATGTCGCCAAATACGCGACCGAGGAACACTGAAGCGCCGTTGGCAACGGCTGGCTGGCCGGTGAACGAAGGATCCGACGCAACAAACGCGGTCACCTTGAGCACCTGAGTGATCTTGTCGAGCGATCCGAGCACGCCGCGCGCTGCAGCCAAGCCGTTTAGCGCGCACTGACGTGCCAGCTCTTCAGCCTGCTCTGCGCTAACCTCAGCACCAACCTTGCCGGTTGCGGGCAGTGCACCGTCTGCGAATGGCAGCTGGCCGCTGGTGTAGACCAGGTTTCCGCGACGCAGTGCGGGCACGTATGCGGCTACTGGTGCGGCAACCTCGGGCACCTCGTAGCCGAGTTCGCGCAGGCGATCCTCAATAATCGACATGTATTAGGCCTTCCTCTTCAGATATGCAACATTGCCACCAGCGGGGCCCTCGATGATCTGTACGAGTTCCCAACCTTGGGCTCCCCAGTTATTCAAGATTGCCGCTTCATTGTGCAGCAGCAACGGAGTTACGAAGTATTCCCACTTCATTGTCTCTGCACTCCCGCCATTTTCAGCCGATTCACTCATCAGGCGCTCCTTCTTTTCTGGCATACAGCGAACGGCCAGATCCCTTTAAACAAGCCAAAGTCTGGTCACGAGAACATCTCATTCGCTACCTCAGCGTGCAAAATTCTCAGCCATGTCGCATACGCTTTATCTTATGGCTTCATCGTCTTCTACGCCGGGCAGCGGCGGCGGCAACGTTCGCACCGCAAAACCCCGCACCCCAAGTGGCGCAATTGGCGGCTTTTTTGGCGCAATCATTATGAGCGTGATCGCGGGTGTGCTTGTCACGGTCGCGGTTACCCCAGTTGTTGCAATCAGCGGTTACGCCGCGAGTTCTGCGATCAGTGTTTTCGAGAATCTGCCGGGGCACCTCGACCCGGGCCAGCTCGCTGAGCCTTCGTCGATCCTCGCGAAAGATGCCGAGGGCAATACCGTCAATCTCGCTGACTTCTTCGTGCAGAACCGCGAGATGGTCGGCTGGGATGGCATCTCTCAGTACGTGAAAGATGCAGCGGTCTCCACTGAGGATCCCCGTTTTTACACGCACAACGGTGTTGACGTGATGGGTCTTGGCCGTGCGGTGCTTGGCCAGCTCAAGGGCGGCGATGCCGGCGGTGCTTCGACCATCACCATGCAGTACGTTCGTAACGTGCTCGTGCAGCGCGCTGAGGCGATCATTGATCCTGAAGAGCGCGAGGCAGCTTACGAGGATGCAATGGAGCAGACCACCTCGCGTAAGCTGCAGGAGATTCGTTATGCCGTCAGTATCGAGAAGAAGTTCTCGAAAGATGAGATTCTGCTCGGCTACTTGAACATTGCCCTTTTCGGGCGCAATATTTACGGCATCGAGTCGGCTGCGCAGTCGTACTATTCGAAGTCGGCGAAGGACCTCACTCTTGCTGAGGCCGCGAGCCTCATCGCTATCGTGCAGTTCCCTTCGAACTTGAACCTCAGCGATCCCGACAATGTTCCTGCGAACCAGGTTCGTCGTGATTACGTGCTTAAGCGCATGCTTGATGCCAATCGAATCACTGAAGCACAGTACGACGAGGCTGTGGCCACCGATGTGACGCCGAAGCTTAGCTCTCGCCAGTCGGGTTGTGCTGTGGCCGAAACCAATTATGGTCTGGGTCACTTCTGCGACTACGTGCAGCGCTACATTGAGCTTGATCCAGCGTTCGGCAATACGCCTGAAGAGCGCCACTTCAACTTCTTGCGTGGCGGCTACCAGATCATGACCACGATCGATCTCTCGATGCAGGCGGCAACTGTTGCGACGCTTCGTGACGAGATTCCGCAGTTGATGGACGGCATCGATATTGGTGCTGCTGCTTCGACTGTTCAGCCCGGCACTGGGCGAGTGCTTATGATGGCGCAAAACCGACCGTTTAGCGCCGACCCTGAAGTGCTCGAATCTAATCCCGGTTTCACAAGTATTAACTACAACACCGACTACGAATACGGTGGATCGAGCGGCTTCCAGGTGGGCTCGACCATGAAGGTGTTCACCCTCGCCGAATGGTTGAGGGCTGGTAACTCGCTCTTTGACAGCGTGAACGGCAACGGTCGTACCGTGCAGCTCAGCTCGTTCAACGCCAGCTGCCTTGGCGGCGTGTATGGCGGCGGTCCGTGGACCTTCAAGAACGACGCGGGCGAAGCTCCTGGTAACACTACGGTGATGCAGGGCACAGCGCAGTCGCTCAACGGCGTGTTCGTGTCGATGCAGCAAAAGCTTGATCTTTGCGACACTGTGAAGCTTGCCGAGTCGCTTGGCGTGCACCGTGCTTTCGAGATGCCAGAAGACAGTGGCACTTCGAATGCTGGCACCCGTGACCTGACTATTGTGCCTTCGCTCGCATTCGCGGGTACTGACGAAATCGCACCGCTGTCGATGGCAGCAGCTAACGCGGCATTCGCAGCAAATGGTGTCTTCTGCACCCCTGTGCCGATCGACTCGATCACTGATGCTTCTGGCAATGAGGTCGCGTTCACCAAGAGCAAGTGTGGCGAGGCTATTTCGCCTGATGTTGCTGCCGGTGTGTTGTACGCACTTGAGGGTGTTGTGCGAAACGGAACCATGTCGCACGCCTCTTCGAATTACGGAGTTCCTCACTTCGGTAAGTCGGGTACTACTGACAGTGCGGTTGATCGTTGGAACGTTGGCGGCAGCACCGCCGCAGCTACCGCTGTGTGGACGGGCAATGTCAACGGCAAGGTTTCGCTGAACAGCACCTACCTCGGCCGACCGGAGCGTGCCATCTTTAACGCAGCAATGAATGCTGCGGATGCCCGTTACGGTGGCGAGGCCTTCCCAGACCCACCGAGCACCGCCACTACCCGGGTGATGGTGGGCGTGCCAGACGTAACCGGCCGTTCTTATGCTGAGGCGGAGCAGATGCTGACCGCTGCGGGCTTCGGTGTGGTCAACGGTGGCGAGGTTGACTCGCACATCGCGGCTGGTCTGGTGGCAAGCACCAACCCGAGTGGTGAGGCTAGCCGTGGCGCCGACATCACGGTCTACGTCAGTAACGGCAACATGAAGACCATTCCGAGTGGCCTCATTGGTGCGCAGGGCGGCCCTGCCCGATCTGCACTGGTGAATGCGGGCTTCCCGAATGTCGACATAGTGTGTTCGACGGCTGTGAATCCGACGCCGCCTAACTTGACCAGTTTGCCGGTTGAGTCGGTGACCCCGGGTGAGGGTTCGGCTGCGAACCCTGCGAACCAGGTAACCCTGGCGGTCAAGTGCACCCCGTAGCAAAGCTAGGCCGGGGGCTGTGTGTTGCAGCCCTCGGCGTTGCCGCCTGGTCGACGCTGGTGGAGCCGCGGCTCTTCACGCTGCGTCGGCACACGCTGCCAGTGTTGCCTGATGGCGCAGCACCTATGCGAGTGCTGCAGTTGAGTGATCTTCATTTGGCCCCTTGGCAGCGCCGCAAAATCAATTGGGTGCGTTCACTTGTTGAGCTGCGCCCTGATCTGGTCGTGCTGACGGGTGATCTGATGGGGCACCGGCTTTCGCGCGGGCCTCTGTTGCATGCGTTGCGACCGTTTGCTGAGGCCGGAATTCCCTGTGTGTTTGTGCACGGGTCAAATGATTACTACACGCCTCGGGCAAAAAACCCGTTCATTTATTTGAGCGCTCCGAGCCGCCTTGGCACTCGGGTGCCTGATATCGACAATGCGGCGCTTACTCGCGGCATGACTGATCTTGGTTTTGTTGACCTGAATAATCGGGCAGCTCGCATCTCGATTCGCGGCACCGAGGTTGAGTTTCTTGGTTTGAATGATCCGCATATTCGTTACGATGACGCAGCTGAGCTTGATGCTTCGTTGGCGAATCTTCCGTCGCTCGGCGATTCTGTGCCGCTGCGCGTTGGCGTGATTCATGCGCCCTATCAGCAGCCACTCGGCGAACTGCTTGACCGTGGCGCTGATGTGATTCTTGCTGGGCACACTCACGGCGGTCAGGTGCGCGTTCCCGGAGTCGGCGCGCTCACTTCGAATTGTGATCTACCCCCGACTCAGGCACGTGGTATGAGTGTTTGGTATGACGCAGATCGTGCAGCGTTCCTGAATGTGAGCGCCGGGCTCGGTGCCTCGATTTATGCGCCGGTGCGTTTTGCTTGCCGCCCAGAAGCGAGCCTGCTCACCTTCGAAGCGGCCCGCTGACTGCGATCCTCCCCCGCCCTGGCCCATCTGAGTATCTAACCAGACCTACCTGTTTCTCACCTCGCGACCACTCTAATTACCCCCCCCCCCCCCGTTTTAAGGGGACCACGAAGCATACTGTTTCCTTAACACAACCGCTCTGTGTCCACGATCAACGCACCGGCGAATCAAGCATTATGAACTGTTTCTTGGGGGAACCGTGGCCGTACCGGGATCCCACTCACGAAGAACCAGTCACAATCGATCCAGGCCAAATACCTTGGCCAGACCGGGAAATACGCGACCGTCACAAAAACGAGCACCTGGTATCTCGGCGCAGACGGATTCTGCCTCGCAGAAACACCACCAACGCCCTAAGCAGCAGTATCAAGCCCCTGCGAACCGGCACAAAACACACGAAGAGGGCCCGCGTTCATCTTTAAACAGTTCGATGAACGCGGGCCCTCTCGTTGTCACTCAGCTTAAAGCTGGCTGGCGACCACCTCAGCGATCTGAACAGCATTCAAAGCAGCGCCCTTGCGCAGGTTGTCATTCGAAATGAAGAAGGTCAGCCCACGGCCTGCTGGCGCGCTCTGATCTTCACGAATACGCCCCACAAACGAAGGGTCTTGGCCTGCAGCTTCAAGCGGAGTCGGAACATCGCTCAGCTGCACGCCCGGAGCTGCCGCCAGCACCTCACGGGCGCGATCCGCGCTAATCTCGTTCGAGAACTCAGCATTGATCGAGAGTGAGTGTCCGGTGAAGACGGGTACACGAACGCAAGTTCCTGAGACAAGCAGCTCTGGCAGTTCGAGAATCTTACGACTCTCGTTGCGCAGCTTCTTCTCTTCGTCGGTCTCACCCTGACCGTCTTCGACGATCGAACCAGCCAGTGGCAACACATCAAAGGCGATGGTCTTGGTGTAAACCTGCGGGGCCGGGAAGTTGATTGCAGATCCATCGTGCACCAGGTTCTCGATGCCACCCTGCTCAACCGCAGCGTTAATCTGGCCAGCCAGCTCGGCCGCACCAACCAGACCCGAACCAGACACTGCCTGGAAAGTGGTCACGATCATACGCTCAAGACCGGCTGCAGCGTCGAGCGCCTTCATGATTGGCATAGCAGCCATCGTGGTGCAGTTCGGGTTAGCGATGATGCCCTTGCGCGCTGCGATAACGCCGCTCATTGCGTCAGGGTTCACCTCGCTCACGATCAGCGGCACGTTGGGATCCATGCGCCATGCGCTTGAATTATCGATCACGATTGCGCCAGCATCAGCAAACTTCTGCGCGTACTGCTTCGAGGCAGCACCGCCTGCTGAGAATAGAGCGATATCGATGCCGCTTGGATCGGCACTATCGACGTCTTCTACAACAATTTCTTCGCCGCGAAACTCAATCTTGCTGCCTGCCGAACGCGCGCTTGAGAACAAACGCAGTGAAGCGATTGGAAAATCGCGCTCGTCGAGCAGACGACGCATAACTTTGCCAACCTGACCGGTGGCGCCAACAACTGCGAGGTTGATCTTGGTAGTCATCGAATATCTCCTAGCGACCGGTTCCTGCGTATACAACAGCTTCGTCGTCAGTGTCGAGACCGAAGGCGGTGTGCAGCACACGAACCGCATCCTCCATCACATCAGCACGGGTGACAACAGAAATGCGAATCTCACTGGTCGAGATCATCTCAATGTTGATTCCAGCGTCAAAGAGTGCGCGGAACAGCTGTGCCGAAACACCAGATGCATCACGCATGCCAGCGCCGACAACGGCGACCTTGGCGATCTGATCGTCGTACTGCAGACGGTCGTAGCCGATGTCTTCGCGAGCGCTTTCGAGTGCTTCAACAACCTTGCGGCCATCGCCCGAGGGCACGGTGAACGAGATATCGGTGCGATGATCTGCAGAAACGTTCTGCACAATCATGTCGATATTCGCATTGGTCTTTGCCACGATCTCGAAGATCTGCGCAGCCTTGCCCGGCACATCTGGCACGCCGCCAACTGTGACCTTCGCTTCGCTCTTCTCAAAGGCGATACCTGTGATGATTGGCTCTTCCACCTTTTCTCCCTTCGGGTGGCCCTTCTTCGGGTCGTAAACAATGGTGCCCTCTTCGTTTGAGAACGAAGAGCGAACGTGCAGTGCGACGCCGTGACGTCTCGCGTACTCCACAGCGCGCAGGTGCAGCACCTTCGCGCCAGAGGCAGCTAGCTCAAGCATCTCTTCCGAGGTGATCGAGTGGATCTTTCGCGCGCATGAGACCACACGCGGGTCAGTCGTGTACACACCATCAACATCGGTGTAGATTTCGCAAACATCAGCATCGAGCGCTGCGGCGAGCGCGACTGCCGTGGTGTCTGATCCACCGCGGCCAAGCGTGGTGATGTCACCGGTGCCACGGTTGAAGCCCTGGAACCCGGCGACGATTGCGACAGAGCCCTGATCGAGTGCCTCACGCACACGGCGCGGGGTAACGTCAACGATCTTCGCTGAGCCGTGCTCAGCGGTCGTAATCATGCCGGCCTGGCTACCGGTAAAGGAAAGGGCGTCCATGCCCATGCCTTTAATCGCCATTGCCAGCAAAGCCATCGAGATTCGTTCGCCTGCGGTGAGCAGCATGTCAAGCTCACGCGGCGCTGGAATCGGTGTCACCCCTGCTGCGAGGTCGAGCAACTCATCGGTGGTATCACCCATTGCGCTCACAACAACTACAACGTCATTGCCCGCGCGACGAGTCTCTACGATTCGTTTCGCGACGCGTTTGATGCTCTGGGCATCCGCGACCGATGAACCACCGAACTTCTGCACGATTAATGCCACGCGTGCCTCCTGGTATCAGCCCTGAATATATGCCAGCTCTCAGTCTATCGCGACACCATATGCCTCGGTTGTTCGCAGGCATATTACGCCGCGCTTGAGCGATCTATTTGAGAGGCACTTCGGCGATGCCGCATTCAGGCATTCGCCTTTCCGGGCTCGGCCATTTGGCGCTTGCGGGTGAGCGCGTTAGCGCGTTAGCGCGTTAGCTCATCTTGGTGCGGCCTTCGAAGGCGCGCCCAAGGGTCACTTCATCAGCAAACTCGAGGTCGCCGCCTACCGGTAGACCGGAGGCGAGCCGCGAGACAGGCACTTCAATAGCGGTGAGTAGCCGCGAAAGATACGCCGCGGTTGCTTCACCCTCAAGGTTTGGGTCAGTGGCGAGGATCACCTCGCGAACGGTCTCTTCACCGGGAGCAGGGGTCAAGCGGCGCATAAGCTGCGCGATGCTCAGATCGTCTGGACCAATGCCATCGATCGGGCTAATCGCGCCGCCCAGCACGTGGTAGAGCCCACGGAATTGGCGTGTTCGCTCAATCGCAACAACGTCTTTGGGTTCTTCAACGACGCAGATGAGGCCCTGGTCACGTCGCGGGTCACGACAAATCGAGCAGCGCTCTTGTTCGGTAATATTGCCGCACTGATCGCAGAAGTGCACTCGTTCGCGCACCTCGGTGAGCAGTGTCGCTAGATGCGAAACGTCAAAACTCTGTGTTTGCAGAATATGAAAAGCGATGCGCTGGGCTGACTTCGGCCCGATTCCGGGCAGCCTGCCGAACTCATCGATCAGATCTTGAACGATTCCGTCGTACATTGCGGCCACCTCTCACGCGCACCGACTTCGTGTCAGTGCATCCCCAACTCTAACGGGATGCACCGACACTGAAGCTCAGGTTAGCTACGCGTCGAGCGAAGTGCTGAACGCAGCAGGAGAGTTCCACCGAGCAGCAGCGCGCCAAGGGGCACGGCAATCAACGCTGGATCAAACGCAGTCGCACCCGTCGCGGGGAGCGGCTTCTTAGTGTCTGGCGTTGTCGGGGGAACCACTGGATTCACCGCCAGCGAAGTCGCGATGTGGTTGGTGTCACCGGCGTAGCTGAGTTGCCAGCTATCGTTTCCAGCGGTGACCCCGGGGAACGAGAACGATCCGTCTGTACCAATCTCAACGGACTGCACGGCTCCACTGGTCACGTTTTTCAGATCCAGCTGACCGCTTGGAATGGTGCCGTACTGAGCGGTCACACTACCTGAAAACTCGGCGCTCTTGGTGTCTAGCACTATTGCGGTCGGCGCTTTCAGCACAGTGAATAGCCCACCCGCAATGGCCGCGGTGGTGTCACCGGTTGCGGCTCGAGCCGGTACCGGCTGCTGAAAGGTACCCTCATACTCACCGGCGTCGAAGCTCGCCGCCGCCAACGAGACACTTGCGATGCCCTCTTCGAGGGAGTCAACCGAAAACACTTCCTCGCCGAGGACCAACAGGGGCCACCAGGACTCAGCCAGCATCGCTGATGTATCGCCGGTAATCTCCGCAGTCTGGCCATAGGTAATCGTCAGATTGAAGATCGGCGTGCTTCGGATGCGTTTGGTGATCGGGATGGTCAAAGCGTTTGACGTCCCAGCCGCGCTCACCACAGAAATCGTTATTACCGGTTCGGTTGTCGCGTCGTAAGGGTACAAAGGCAGCGTAATTTCCCCGTCCGAGACGACCTCAAAATTTCCCAGGGTGTAGTCGTTTGCTCTGATCTCGTAGACACCCGACAGGTTGCTGCCACGAAGGGTCAGCTCATTGAAGTAGCTATCGTAGACAATTTCTGGCGAGTAAGAGTGCAGCTCTGGCGCAACGGCCGCGGCACTTGGATCTTCAGCGAGTTCGGCCGTTGGCGGAGTGGCTGAAGGTTCTGGCCCAACTGCGAGGGCTGGCGCTGCACCGAGCGGCAGCATTAAGCCGACACTTAAAGCCAATAACCAATTCTTGTTCCTTTTTGACATGCTCGCCCGTTCCCCAAAATGCAAATATATTTCTTACATTTTGCGAAAAGATTGGGATCTGCCATCATCTTTTAGCGATCTCTCACAATTGCAGGCATTGCTCTCGCTGCGCACTATCGCTAGCGTGTTTTCCTGGTCAAAGGAAAAAAGTGGAACAGCCTGAGGGCAAGAATTAACGTTCAAGCCCCTCTGGCAATGGTCGCTCCTCAACAAAACGTGCGCCAAGGACCTCCCGAACCACCGATTCGCCATATCGGGTAAACCCCGGAGATTCACGTTTCGCTGGGGCGTCGCCTGCGGCGGCAGTTGCTGAGGTGACTGGTCGATCAGACGACGTTTCAGGTGAAGACGTTTGACCAGAGCTTGCCGCAGGATTCGACTGGGCCGCATGATCTGCCTGAGCCGCAAAGCCCGTTGGCAATGCGAAACCGGGCGCAGGAGCTGTTGGCAATTGCGCCACCGCGGCAATCCGTGCGGCTGCATCTGCCGCGAGCGTCGCTGTAGATTCGGCGCTCAAATCTGCTGCGCCCGCAGTCGCGGCCTGCGCGACCTGAGCGCTCTGCACGGCTTGCGCGGCTTCAGGTTCTTCCTTGAAGGCAGCGCTCGAAACGGCACCTGTTTCACCGTAGGGCTCTGGCTCGTAGTCAGGCTCTGGTGGAATGTCGTATGCCGGTTCGGGATAGTTCTCGATGGGAGCCGGTGGCGCCGGTGTTTCTTCGGCGGTAACGGCTTGAGTTTGTTCAGCTACCGGGATCGATTCAGCCGAAGGAGAGGGCTCCTCTGCGGCTTGCTCGTCGCTCTCACGACCGGCAAAGGTTGGCCGCACACCCTCTGGCAATGGCTTCGGAACGTACTTCACGCTGATGCCAAGTGAAGCCGAAAGGGCCTCACGCAACGGGCCTGCTCCACTTGACTTGAAAGCGTCAAGATCGGCCTTAGATGCCAGACCCACCGTCAAAATCTCACCCTCAAATGCGAGCGGCTGTACCTGACGCACAGCGTTCCAAGCCTCACGATTGCTCTCAAGAAGTTCGTCGAGCAGATCTGGCCAGACTTCGAGCAGGTCTTCGAGGCCGGGCTCGTCGTTCTCAAGGGCTTGTTCGAAGACTTCGTCTGTCGCCCCAGCTTCTGACACTGCCTGAGCTGGAATAGGTGCGGCTTCAGTCGCTGAAGGCACCGTCTCTGGCGATGAAGCATCGGCAGAGTGCTCCGATGTAGCCGGAGCAGGCTGAGCTAGTGCGGCCTGAGTCGGTGCTGCCTGAGTCGGTTCGGGCTTTTCTACAGCTGCCTGTGGCTCAGCGGCCTGTGGCTCAGCCGTTTGGCTCTCTGACTCGGAGGCAACTGCAGGTGCAGAAGCTGAGGCCTGTGCTGCAGGAGCATGCCCACCAAGCGGAACCATCGGAGGGCGAGTCACACCCGAATCATCTGACTTCAAGAAGTCACGGGCTGAACGCATAGCTGCGATCACGTCGTTGGGTACCGGCGGCGCGGTCTGCGCTGGTGCCGCAGGGGCCACCTGCGGTGGAGTCGCGGGAGCTGCCGCCTGGTTGCTTTGCGCTGGCGCAGCAAAACTCTGAGCAGGTACTGGCGCTGCGGCAGGCTCGACTGTAGGGGCAGCAGGCGCAGCAGCAGCGGGTGTGCCGCCGAATGAGTTCGCCGCAGGCGTGCTCTGTCGCGGTGCAGCAGGGGCAGCGACAGCTACCTGACCTGCCGAAGCGTTGTTCGCGCTGATCAGCGCACGTGCAACCATCAGTTCTAGGTGCAATCGCGGCGCCGTTGCACCCACCATAGTGTCGAGGGTGCCGCTCACGGTGTCAGCGATCTTCGAGAGTTGCGCTGGGGTGAAGGCCTGGGACTGAGCGAACATTGCGTCAAGCTGATCCTCGGGGACCCCTCGAAATACCGCAGACGCTCCCTGGATCGACGTCGCCGAAATAACGATCAAATCGCGCAAACGCTCAAGCAGGTCTTCGACAAAACGGCGCGGATCTTGCCCCGTCTGCACCACCCGGTCGGTCGCACGGAAGGCCGCAGCAGCATCGCCAGCGCCGAGGGCATTCACCACGTCATCGATCACTTCACCGCTGGTAAAGCCAAGCAACCCGGTCGCACGCTCAAGCGAAACCGCTCCGCTTTCGCTGCCTGCGATGAGCTGGTCAAGAATCGAAAGCGTGTCACGCACAGACCCACCGCCAGAACGCACCACCAGGCCAAGCACACCCTGCTCAACCTGCACACCCTCGGTATCGCAGAGCTGTTGCACGTAGTCCATCAGTGCGCCGGGCGCAATGAGACGGAATGGGTAGTGGTGGGTACGCGAACGAATCGTGCCAATGACTTTTTCTGGCTCGGTCGTAGCGAAGATGAACTTCACGTGCGGTGGCGGCTCTTCAACAATCTTCAGCAGAGCGTTGAAGCCTCCCGAGGTCACCATGTGAGCCTCGTCAATAATAAAAATCTTGTAGCGATCACGTGCCGGTGCGAACACGGCACGCTCGCGAAGCTCGCGCGCATCGTCGACACCACCGTGGCTTGCGGCGTCAATCTCAACCACGTCGAGCGAGCCGCCACCATCGCGACTCAGTTCAACACAGCTTGGGCAGACACCGCAGGGAGTGTCGGTCGGACCCTCTGCACAGTTCAGGCAACGCGCAAGGATTCGCGCCGAAGTGGTCTTACCGCAGCCGCGCGGGCCGCTGAAAAGATAGGCATGACCGATGCGCCCCGAACGAAGCGCAGTCATGAGCGGCTCAGTCACATGAGCCTGCCCGATCATCTCGGAAAATGCCTCTGGCCGATAACGGCGATACAGTGCGGTAGCCACGCTCTCCATGGTACTTGTACCGTCCGACATTCGCGTTGCCGTTTACTCAGCCAGCTCTGGTGCGGCCAGGCACTCGCAGGTAAAGTTTCGGGCAAGCGTGCCCCCGCAAACAGCCGCGCAAACAATGTCACCCAGTGCTGTGTGAGAACAGGAAACTCCATGAATGTAGCGGGCAAGGTTTTTGTCGTCACCGGAGCGGGCGCGGGTATTGCTCGCGAAGTCACCCTGCTCCTTTTGCAAAACGGGGCACACGTCGCCGGTGTTGACCTCAATGCCGAAGGTCTCGACGAGACGGCAGCGCTCGCCTCCGTACGCAAGCGGTTCAGCAAGCATGTGCTCGACATTTCAGATCGGGAGGCGACCGCCGCCCTGCCAGATGAAGTACGAGCCGCACACGGCCAGATCGACGGGCTCCTAAACATCGCCGGAGTGATCCAGCAATTCGTGAAAATCAACGAGCTCCCCTTCAACGAAATCGAGAAGGTCATGAACGTCAACTTCTGGGGCGTCATAAATATGGTGAAAGCATTTCTGCCTGAACTCATTGCTCGCCCTGAAGCTGCCCTGGTAAATGTGTCAAGCATGGGCGCATACGCGCCAGTGCCTGGCCAAGCTGTCTACGGCGCATCAAAGGCCGCCGTACGGCTGCTGACCGAAGCCCTCTACGCTGAACTCAAAGACACGAATGTTGCTGTCACAGTGATTTTTCCCGGCGCAATCGGCACCGACATTGCAAAGAACTCAGGCGTCACTCTCGGCGGCGACGTCGCTGAAGAAGCAGCCGCCACAGCCCACAAGACGACTCCCCCGGCAGAAGCCGGGCGCATCATCGTACGAGCCCTTGAACGCGGAACGTTCCGTGCAACGATTGGCTCAGATGCCAGAGCGATGGATCTGCTCTCGCGATTGAGCCCCAAAAAGGCAACTGAAATCATTGCCAAACAGATGGGTGATCTGCTCGGCTAGCTAACCGGCGACAACCTCAAGCGTCTGCCTCGCGATCTCTGCTTCTTCGTCGGTGGGCACCACGAGCACCGTCACTCTTGATGAGTCGCTGCTGATCACACGGGCAGCCGAGCTTGGGGCAGCATTTCGCTCGGCATCAATCTCGATGCCGAACCACTCAAGCCCGGCACATGCAGCCGCGCGAAGCGGAACATGGTTTTCGCCGACCCCCGCAGTAAACACAATCGTGTCGGCTCCGCCAAGCAGCGCAAGGTATGCGCCAATGTAATGCTTGAGCCGTCGAATCGTGACCTCAAAAGCCAGCATCGCGGCCTCATCGCCCGCAGCAACTCCGGCTCGAATGTCTCGCATGTCGTTCGATCCGGCGAGCCCAAGAAGGCCAGATTCTTTATTGAGCAGGCGATCCACCGCGTCAACATCAAGCCCGGCGCGCATGAGATGCAGAAGTGCACCCGGGTCAATATCGCCGCTTCGTGTGCCCATCACAAGCCCGGCGAGTGGAGTCATGCCCATTGAGGTATCTACCGAACGACCGCCGTCAATGGCGCAGGCAGAAGCACCGTTTCCGAGGTGCAGAATGATCTGCTTGAGTTCAGAGACTGGTCGATCGAGTAGGGCAGCTGCCCGTTGCGACACCACCTGATGCGAGATTCCGTGAAAGCCGTAGCGGCGCACGCCATACTTCTCAGCCGCGTTCTTGTCGATGGCGTAGCTATATGCAGCTTCGGGCATAGTTTGGTGAAATGCGGTGTCAAAGACAGCCACATGCGGCACGTCTGGAAAAGTTTCACGCGCAGCAACAATGGCGCTGTAGTTCGCAGGATTGTGCAGTGGGGCAAGTTCACCGAGCGCAAGAATCTGCTCGGCAACCTCATCGGTAATCAGTGTCGGCCCGTGAAACTCGCTACCGCCCTGCACTACGCGGTGCCCAACGGCAGCTACATCGAGCTCGGCAAGCGGCGTGCCTGCCTTCGCGAAGCCGTGCACCATCTGCCGAAAAGCTGCCGAATGATCGGCAATTGGAGTCTCCCAAACGAACGCCTCACCAGGCACCTCGTGTTGCACGCGACCGTTTGCCTCGCCAATACGCTCAACCAATCCGCTTGTGCGGCGCTGGCCTGTCACGCAATCAATCAGTTGATACTTGATCGATGACGACCCGGCGTTGATGACGAGGATGTTGTGCATGTGTTGTCCTGACTATGGTGTGAGCTAAGAAGCTGCGTTGCTCTGTCGACGTTTACACTGCGCCGGGCGCTGCAGACTGCACTGCGGTAATCGCCACCGTGTTCAAAATGTCCTCAACTGTCGCGCCGCGAGAGAGGTCATTCACCGGTTTGTTCAAGCCCTGAAGCACCGGACCAACCGCCACGGCACCAGCCGAGCGTTGCACCGCCTTGTAGGTGTTGTTGCCCGTATTCAGGTCAGGGAAAATGAAAACCGTCGCATGGCCGGCAACAGTTGATCCAGGGAGCTTAGAAGCCCCTACACCCGGATCAGTCGCCGCGTCATACTGAATCGGCCCCTCAACCTCAAGAGCCGGGCGTGCCGCTCGCACCAACTCAGTCGCCCGACGCACCTTATCCACCTCAGCGCCAGTGCCCGAATCACCGGTGGAGTACGAGAGCATCGCGATCCGAGCGTCGACACCAAATTGCACCGCAGTTGCAGCCGAGGAAATCGCAATATCGGCCAACTGCTCTGCGGTGGGATCCGGATTCACCGCACAATCACCATAAACAAGCACCCGGTCCGCCAGCGCCATAAAGAACACACTCGACACCACAGAAACACCCGGCACAGTCTTGATGATTTCAAGGCTAGGTCGAATCGTGTGTGCCGTGGTGTGCGCGGCACCCGAAACCATACCGTCAGCGAAACCGAGGTGCACCATCATGGTGCCGAAGTAGCTCACATCATTCATACGCTCATCAGCAATTTCGCTGGTAACGCCCTTGTGCCCGCGCAAACGCACATACTCGGCAATGAACTGATCGCGCATCGGGGTACGCACGGTCGGATCGAGAATCGCTGCCCCATCAAGCGCCAACCCAAGATCAGCAGCGCGGCTACGAACGCTTGATTCCTCACCAAGAATCGTGAGGCGCGCAGTGCCCCGGGCAAGGAGCGTGTGAGCTGCCCGAAGCACCCGATCATCTGAACCCTCAGGCAACACAATGTGGGCATTCGCGGCCGCCGCCCGCTCGAAAAGCTCATACGAAAACATCGTCGGTGTTCGCACACTCCCCTGGTGCACGCGCATCAGCTCATGTAACGCCTCAACATCAACATGCTCGCGGAACAGCCCAATCGCAGTTTCTAGTCGCCCACTTGCCTCAGCCGTGAGCAGCCCGCGCGCGTGCATAATGCGCTGAGCCGTATCGAAAGTTCCGTGCGAAGTGCGAATGACCGGAAGCGAAGAACCAATACCGTCAAGCAAACGTTCAACATCTGGTGCAAGCGCAAAATCACCGTTAAGCACTACCGCAGCAAGGTCAGGGAAGGTCGGCGCCTCGTGCGCCATCGTCACCGCCAGCAAAGTCTCTGCGCGATCCGCTGCCACCACAACGACCGAAGACTCGATCAATCGCGGCAGCACGTGCTCCATCGCCATACCGGCGATCACAATGTCACGCACATCACGGGCGAGCGCGTCTTCACTGCCGCGAAGCATCTGACCGTCGACAGCCTCAAGCACCGCGTTGACCGTTGGTGAGACAAGCGCGAGCTGCTCTGGCACAGTCCAGACGGGGGTCCCCTCTGGCAGCTCCTTTGCGACTGCAGCTTGAATCTCATCGAGAGACGTGGGATCAGCACGATTCACAACAGCCGCAAGCAGTGTCGCATGAGCATTCCGCAGTTCATGCACACTCAACTCAGTGAGCTGCGCCAAATCGCCAGAGCCGCGCGCGGCCGACTGACCAAGAGTTTCAATGCCATCATGCTGTCTGCCACCAAGGATCAGAAGCACTGGGCTGTCCAGGTTTGCCGCGATTCGCGCGTTAAAGGTGAGCTCAGTCGGTACGGCAACATCGGTGAAATCACTACCCACAACAAGCACCGCATCGCACTCGTCACGCATGGCACGATATGCAGCAACGATCTTGGTGATCGCCGCATCGGGATTCTCGTGCGCTTCTTCGTAGGTCACGCCAACACACTGGTCGTATTCGTGCCCGGCGGTCGCCCGAGTCAGCAGCAATTCAAGCACACGGTCCCGCGTTGCTCTGCTCCGAATCAGCGGACGGAAAACGCCAACTCTTGGCGCTCCCGCACGAAGTGAATCAAGCACGCCAATGGCAACCGCGCTCTTGCCGGTTCTGCCTTCTGCCGATGTGAGATAGATGCTAGCCGTCACACACTAAGCCTATTCCGCGAGGCTGTGACGCTCCAATGCGTCTTGATCCGAAGCTACTCGCCGCAGGCCGAACCGCCCGGGCGGTCGTGCGTAAAACAGTGCACCCAGCCATCGGTCACGCCTTGAACTAGCCCTAAGCTCCGCCGCCAACCGAGCAAAAGAAAAGCGGGGTTGCACCCGTAGGTGCAACCCCGCCGATCCATCACCCCCTAGACGCAACTAGTGCGCAGGGAGCAACGAAGCGAAATTACGCAAGCTTAACGCCAGCGCCAGCCTCTTCGAGCTTAGCCTTTGCGTCTTCAGCAACGTCCTTCTTTGCAGCCTCGAGAACAGGCTTTGGAGCCTCTTCTACGAGAGCCTTTGCTTCGCCGAGGCCCAGGCCGGTGAGCTCGCGCACAACCTTGATGACCTGGATCTTCTTGTCGCCAGCCGACTCGAGAATGACGTCGAACTCGTCCTTCTCTTCAACCTCAGCAGCAGCAGCAGCTGGTGCAGCAGCAACTGCAACTGGAGCAGCAGCCGAAACCTCGAAGGTCTCCTCGAATGCCTTGACGAACTCCGAGAGCTCGATGAGGGTCAGGCCCTTGAACTGCTCGAGCAGCTCTTCAGTCGAAAGCTTAGCCATGATGTTCTCCTTGATGTTTGCCCTCACGCAGCGCGTGAGCAGCGGGTCTTATGTTGCGAAACCTGCTTACGCAGGAATTCTTTACGCGTCCTGCTTTTCCTGCAGCTGGCCGAATGCGCGTGCAGCGCTTGCGGGCAGTGCGTTGAACAGGCGTGCGGCACCGACGAGAGAAGCCTGCATTGCGCCTGCGGCCTTAGCCAACAGCACCTCACGGCTCTCAAGATCAGCGAGCTTGCCAACCTCAGCGGCGGTCAGTGGCTTGCCATCGAAGTAGCCAGCCTTTACCACCAACAGAGGATGTGCCTTGGCGAAGTCGCGCAGACCCTTTGCCACAGCAACGGTGTCACCGTGCACGAAAGCGAGAGCCGAAGGACCGGCCAGCTCGTCATCGAATGCAGTGATGCCAGCGTTGTTCGCAGCAATCTTGGTCAGCGTGTTCTTCGCCACGGCGTATGTCGCGTGCTCACGAATGCTGTTGCGCAGCTCGCGCAGTTCAGCAACGGTGAGACCGCGGTACTCGGTCAGCAGAACGGCAGTCGACGCTTCGAAATTCTTCTGAAGGTCGGCAACCGTAGCATCCTTCGTAGCCATGGCGCTCCTCTAGCTTGTCTTGCCCTTGCGGCGGTTGCCGCTCGGGAACCCAAACGCCTGGAGAAACGAAAAAGCTCCGGCGCGCACGCACGGAGCTTCATTTTGACGAGGATCGCTCTTCGCCTTCAAGGAAAATCGTACCTGCGCTGGTCTTTGCTATTTGGTGCGACTCGGGCTTTCGCTCGAATCTCACTGCCTAACAAACGTTCCGGAGTTCTTGCGAACTCTACCGGCGGTCTTGGGCCAGAGGAAAGCTTAACACAGTCGCCGTCGTTTTCGCGAACAGGCCGTATCTCTGCCGAGTGGATACGTTGTTGGCGAGTGGATACGTTCTCGCCGAGTGGATACCTTGTCCCCCAGTGGATACGTTGCTGGCCAGAGGGCACGTTGTTGGCCAGAGGATACGTTGTTGGCGAGTGGATACGCTGCCACCGAGCGGATACGTTGTCACCGAGCGGATACGTTATATCGCTGTCCCGCGTATCCACTCGGCAACAACGTATTCACTCGGCGAAGTTGACGGCGTGGGCAGACGCCGGCAGGTGCGGGCACGGCAAACGTCGGCAACAAGTGTGAGCAGGCGCCGGCAGGTGCGGGCACAGCAAACGCCGGCAACAAGTGTGAGCAGACGCCGGCAGACGCCGGCAGGCGTGAGCAGGTGCGGGCAGGTGGCGGCAAGTCCGGTCAGGCGTGAGCAGGCGCAGGCGCTAGCTCGGTTCTTTGAGAACGTACCCGGCACCACGCACGGTGCGGATCATCGGCTCGCGTCCGGTGTCGATCTTTTTACGCAGGTATGAGACATACAGCTCGACCACTGTGAGCTTGCCCTGGTAGTCGTAGCTCCAGACCCGGTCAAGAATTTGCATCTTCGAGAGCACTCGATTGGGGTTTCGCATAAAAAAGCGAAGCAGTTCGAACTCGGTTGAGGTGAGTTCAATCGGCTCCCCACCACGCGAAACCTCATAGCTGTCTTCATTCAGCACCAGATCGCCAACCCGAAGAATTGGGTTCGGGCCAGCGTCGCTGAAGTAGTGCGAGCGTCGAACGAGTGCACGCAGGCGCGCAATCAGCTCCTCAATGCTGAAGGGCTTCACCATGTAGTCGTCACCGCCAGCGGTGAGCCCCTTCACTCGATCGTCGACCGAGCCGAGTGCCGTCAAAAACAAGACGGGCACAGGGTCGCCAGCAGAGCGCAGTCGGGAAAGTACCTGCATGCCATCAAAATCGGGAAGCATAATGTCGAGCACCATTACATCTGGCGCGAACTCTTCTGCCAGCTGCACTGCCTCGGCGCCGTTCGATGCGACGCGCACATCCCAGCCGTCATAACGAAGTGCCATTTGCAGCAGCTGCGCGATCGAGGGCTCATCGTCGACAACGAGCACTTTGAGCGGGGTTTCCTGCTGCTGTGTCACGGGCTCTGTGCTCACCATGCCTCCATTATGACGGCGAGCGGCCCTGCAGGTGGGGAGCCGCAAGTGGGAATCCACTCAAAACAGGCCAACTCGCCCGCGCCGGGCGCGCCCTACTCACGAACGGTGGGAGAATGAAGCGTCATGAATGCCGCTATCCCACACCACCTGAGCCGAATCGTCACCGATGGCACGGATCGGGGTGAGTGGATGCGCGCCCGCTCCCGCGGTATCACCGCTACCGATGTCGCCAAACTTTCGACACCGCGTTCAATCGACTCGGCTGCTTGGGAGAAGCTGCACGGCTCAAGCTTCACCGGCAATGCGTTCACTCGTCACGGCAACGAACGCGAACCTGAGATTGCGGCTTGGGTGCTCGCCGAGCACGGCATCGCCCCGAGCATGGCGCTGTTTCACGCCGAGCACGACATGCGGCACCTCGCCACACCTGATGGTCTCGTGCTGCGTGAGACCGGCAATCTTGAGCTTGCCGAAATCAAGACTACGAATAAGGCTTGGCGCACGATCCCGCGTAATTACATGCGACAGATCTGGTGGCAGCAGTATGTGCTTGGCGCCGAACGGACGCTGATGGTGTGGGAGCGGCACGAGAACTTTGTGCCGGTGGGCGACCCCGAGTGTCGCTGGGTTGATCGTGACGAGAATGAGATTGCGAAGTTGGTTGGCCTGGCGGGTCAACTCATCGACACCCTCTACGCCCGTACGAAATAACGCTGGATCGCTTAGCGTGGCAGGACTGTGGTGTCTCCATAGGCGCCCGGATCACCCGGCATCGTGAACCCTTGCGCGATCCCCTGGGCGGCCCAGGCTTGCTCTTCGGTGCGCCGGTCGGTCAGGTAGTTTTCTTCGATCAGTTCTTGCAGGGCGTCAACGACTAGGCCGGGCTCTGGCAAGTCGCGGAGCACGATTGGCGCATCGGTGCCAACCAGTAGTTCGATGTCGCCTGAGCCGAACATTCGCTGGATCGGGCCGCGTTTTGATCGCACTTCGCGCACCCGGCTGAGTGGCACTTCGCTGCGGCGGTGCACAAAGAAACCCCTGCGCACGATGACTCGGCGGCTCGTCAGGCTGGTGCGGCCCGTCAGCCAGCCAAGCAGTGGACCGAAGCCGAGAATCAACGCGAGGGCGATTGCGCCGAGGCCGGCCGCCCAGTTCATCCAAGGCTCGGGCAAGGCACCCACGAAATACCCGCTTGCGGCGGCAAGTGCAATCAGCACGATCACCGGCAGGGTCAAGATTCTGCCCTGCCGGCGCATGCTTAAGATTGGTCGCTCGACCTCAAGTGAGGTTTCGGGGTGCCTATTCACAAGTTCTATTGTGCCTCGTCAGCCTTGGGAGCCAGCTCTGCTTCAGCACTCTGCACGCGATCAGCAGCCTGCTCGATCGCGGCGTCGGCGCGGTCGAGGGCGTGCGCTGCGGTTTCGCGTGCGCGATCCGAGGTGGCGCGCGCGTCAGCGCTCACCTTGGTTGACGCGCGACCGGCGGCGGCACCAGCTGCTCCCCCGGCAACCGCACCGTTAAGCATGCCTGCAAGGTCGATTCCGACAGTGTCGCGCGCCATATCGAGCAGCCCCTTGAGGTTGCCCATGGCTTCGCCAGCTACCTTCGAGGTGCCGTCTGTCGAGACTACGGTCATATTGTCGATCGAACCGATCGCCTGCGCGTACTCGTGCGCAATCTCTGGCAGCAGGTGGATCAGCTCTTGCGCGAGCACCGACTCTGCCTGGGCTTCAAGCGCACGGGCGCGAGCGTCGATTGCCTGCGCCTCAGCCAGACCCTTGGCTTCGAGCGCGCGTGCCTCCGCGAGACCCTTGGTTTCGACCGCGCGGGCCTCAGCCTCTGCTGCGGCGATCGAAGCGGCAGCGTTCGCCTTTGCGAGCGCCTCGACCCGGTAGGCCTCAGCCTCGGCGACCGCGCGAACCTCAGCGTTCAGTTGCTCCTTCTTCAGCGCAACTTGGCGCTGAGCGGTGATCTCTTGCTGCGCGACGATCGACTGCTGCTGAATCGCTTGCTCCAGCGGATCTGCTGCTGCTGCCTGCGCACTTGCCTTGTCAGTTTCTGCCTGAATCTCGGCTTGACGCAGCTTCAGCTCGCGGTTGCGGTCGAGCAGTACCTTCTCGGCCGCAATCTTCGCTTCTTGTGAGGCCTGGTAGGCGTTCGTTTCGGCAACTTCAGCGGTCTGTCGAACCTTAGCTGCCTCTGGGCGACCAATGTTCGTAATGTAGTCGGCAGCATCACGAATCTCTTGAATCTGCAGAGTATCAACGACGAGGCCCTGCTTTGTGAGCGCTTCTTCAGCCGCCTCAAGCACACTCTGTGCCACGACTGCGCGGTCACGAATGATCTGCAGCACGGTCAGGCCACCGATAATCGAACGCAGTGAGCCCGAGAGCACTTCTTGGGTCGATTCATCGATTTCGTCAGAGTTTGAGAGGAATCGCTGGGCAGCTGCGCGGATCATCTCTTGGGTGCCGCCAACTTTGACCACGGCAACGGCCTGCGCCTGCATTGTGATGCCGTCAGTGGTTTGCGCTTCGGTGGTGATTGAAAGGCGACGCGAGCGCAGCGAAATCGAGAACGACTTCTGCACGAAGGGCAGCACGAAGACGCCACCACCGGTGACTACCTTCTGGCCGGAGAGATCGCGGGTTCGGTTGCCCGCCGCGTCAATAACTTCTTTGCCTTTGCCGCCGGTGACGATGATTGCCTCATCTGGTTTAGCAATGCGATAGCGCTTGATAATGATGAGAGCGACAAGCACCAGCGCAATAATTGCGCCAAAAATGCCGACGGTCGCGGATGTGAACAGAAACATTGTTCCCCTTTCCGGAGGATCGGTCGTACAAAAATGAACTATGCGGGTGGCGCTGCTGGCTGAGTGGCTTCGATTTCTTCGACAGAAACCGACGTTGCCGAGAGAGTCTGCACAACCCGCACCCGCGCACCACGAGCAATCGCGTTTGTAGCGGTAGCTGAGAGCGAGACTCGCTCACCGTTGCGCACCAGAGCCACTTCGCCAAGGCCACCGGCGGGTATCGCGAGCACCACGCTCGCTTCGCTGCCAATCAGATCTGCCGAGCTCACTGAGGTGTTTGATTCAGCACTTCGAATGAGTCGACTCAGCCACCAAGCAACAGCACCGCCGATAACACCAGCAACCGCGCCAACTATGCCTGCAACTGTGGGGCTCGCACCGGCCCCAACCATGGCGAATGACGAGAAACCAAAAATGGCCGTAAACGCAGCAATGGTGGTGAGACTCAGCGGGCCATCACCGAAATCAAACGCATCAAATAGGCCATCGAGGATCACTGAAAGCACAAGCAGAATTGCGCCGATGATGCCGATAATCAAAAAGACGCCGCCCGTGACGAGGGAACCATCGAGCAGGCGTTCAAACCACTCCGCAATCGACATTGCTTGCCTCCTTCTCGTTGGGCGTTCTCCCAGTCTAACGAGGACCAGTGACAGAGGCACCCCTTTGCGTCAGCCCGCGAATTGGGCTTCCACTGAAGCCCGGTAGACTGTTCGGCGTGAATGAGACCCTTTCTGCATCGCCCTCACGGTCAGCAATCGTCACGCAGTTGCTGCGTGCGCTTTTCCATCTCGGTGCCGTACTCACCATCACGTTCTGGGCGCTGAACTCCTGGCCGCTGCCGTTCCCGGGTATCTTCACCGGCATCGGCGCACTGGTGCTCACAGTGCTTATTTGGGCACTGTTTCTTTCGCCTCGCCCGGTGCTTCGCACCGACCGATTTGGCCAGGCCCTCATCGAGCTGCTCTTCATTGCTGGCGCAGTAGGTGCGTTGCTTTCGCTTGGCACCAACTGGATCATCGCGACCGTGCTCGGTGTAGCTGCTGCCGTTGTTGGTTTCATCGCAAGTTCACCTAAAAACAGCTAGGCCCTTACGACAGCACCTCTTGCGGCGACCCTTCCTGGAATACAGGGCCCTTCCTCGTCGTTGACACTTGCATGACACACGTGCAACTTGGTCTCGATTCATTCGGCGACATTACCGTCGACGCTCAGGGCACACCCCTGCATGCCGCGCAGGTGCTGCGCAACACGGTCGAGCAGGCGGTACGCGCCGATCAGCTCGGCGTTGACGCGATCACCCTCGGCGAGCATCACCGTGATGATTTCGCGATCTCGAGCCCCGAGATTGTGTTGGCTGCTATCGCCGGTCGAACCGAACGTATTTTGCTTGGCACCGGGGTAACTGTGCTTTCGAGCGATGATCCGGTGCGGGTGTACGAGCGTTTCGCGACGCTCGATGGGGTGAGCAATGGTCGCGCCGAAGTCATTCTTGGTCGTGGATCGTTCACCGAGTCCTTTCCGCTTTTTGGCTACAATCTCGCCGACTACGACACTTTGTTCAGCGAGAAGTTGGATCTTTTCGCCAAGCTGCGAAGCGAAGGTGAGGTGACCTGGTCTGGCAAACACCGCAGCACACTTGTGAACCAGGAGGTCTACCCGAAGACCGAACACCCGACTGGTTTGCCCGCTTGGATCGGTGTCGGCGGTAGCCCGCAATCAGTTGTGCGCTCGGTGCAGGTTGGCATTCCCATGATGCTCGCGATCATCGGTGGCGATCCAGCGCGCTTTCTACCGTTCGCAAATCTTTACCGTCAGGTGCAAGACGAACTTGGCGCTGAAGCGATGCCGCTCGGCGTGCATTCACCAGGTCACGTCGCCGAAACTGACGAGCTCGCCCGCGAACAACTGTGGCAGCACTTCGCCGCGAACCGCAATCGCATCGGTCGCGAACGCGGCTGGCCAGAAACCACACGTGCCGAGTTCGAGAACGAAGCCGACGCTGGATCGCTGTACGTCGGTTCGCCTGAAACGGTGGCGCAGAAGATCGCCTCGACCGTGCGAACCCTCGGCGCAGACCGTTTCGATCTGAAGTACTCGAACGGCACGATGCCGCACGAGCAGTTGATGTCGAGCATTGAACTGTATGGCAGCACTGTGATCCCGCGCGTGCGTGAGCTTCTCGCCGAGTAACGATGGACCTTCCAGAGCGTCCGAGCAACGACGACATTAATCGTGTGCTTGCCGAAATAAACCCGACCCTGCGCACGCAACATCGGGCGCTGCTTGGTGCCGGCGAGACAATCGCTGTGCCGAGCGACTCGGCGACGTTACTGTACGTCATTGAGGGTGAGCTGCGTGCGAGCGCTCACGCTCGAAGTGCCTCATTCGGGCGTTTCCCGGCAGAGCTTCTGCAGGGTGATGCGGCGCTCTTTCGCGGCGGCGTCTCTGGCACGTTTATTGCGCAGCAGGAATCGTTTGTGCTGGTCACCTCGCTCGACTTCTCGACGCTGAGCGCCGGTGCGCGCGACCGCCTACCTGAAGTGTTGCTGGTACGCGATTTGCCTGGCAACGAACCGGCAGTTGCCGCGCTTGCTGCGCAGCTCGGTCCAGAGATTTCAAGCGCGCGAGGCGATGTGAACACCGCCGCGCATTCGGTGCACTGCCAGATGATGGCCAATACTGTGCTGCTCTCGGTGATTCACACCTGGGCGGTGCGCGGGTGCGCACCTGCTGGTTGGCCGTCGCGCACAAATGATCCGTTTCTCGATCGAGTGCTCGCTGAGATTGATGCCAGCCCCGGCAGCGATTGGAAGGTCGAAGACCTTGCACGGGCCGGCGCAATGTCGCGTTCAGCATTCGCCGAGCGTTTTCGCTCGGCCCTTGGCACCTCACCAGGCAAATACGTTGGTGAGGCGCGTATCCGATCTGCACAGGCGATGCTCGCTCAGGGCATGGCGGTTTCTGAGGTGTCGCGCGCGACCGGTTACGGCTCTGACGAGGGCTTCAGCCGCGCTTTTCAGCGATCAGTAGGTATGCCTCCGTCGGTCTGGCGCAGCGAAGCACTGCAGGGCGCTACGAACTAACGTTTGCGCCCTGCAGTGCTTTGAATACTGCGCTGGATCCCTACCGGGTGACGTGTCGTTGCGTAATTCGATCCGAGGTGGCGAAGAACACTGCTCCCAGCAGAAGCAGGGCAGTACCTGCCAAGAAGACTGGGCCTACGCCGAGTGCATCGACGATAGCGCCGCCGACCCCCGCCGCAATCATGATGCCGCTCTGAAAGCCAACCACAACCAGAGTGCCGCCGGGTTCGAGCATGTCTGGCATTCGTTTGCCTGCCCAGGTGTTCACCACGAGCAGCCACGAGGCGAAGAAGAAGCCCCAGAACACTACCGCGATCGAGGTGAGTAGCAGCGAAGCCGATGCTCCCTGCACGAGCAGCAGCAAGCCCGCAAGAACTACTGGGGTGAGCACCGCGAGCACTCGATAGAGGCGATCGGCGACTGCACCAAACACAAAGTTACCGACGAGCCCGCCAACGCCAAAGAGGGCAAGCAAGAGCACGATGGTATCGGCGCCGATCGCCTCACCTCCGTCGCGGAGTTGTTCAAGCGCGATTCGCACATAGGTGTATGCGAGGAAGTGACCGGTCACCACGAGCATGTTCGCAATCACGCCAAAAGCGATCCCTGGTCTACGAAGCGCTACCCAGAGTGCCGAGAGTTTTGCGCCGTGCTCGGCCGGTACGCTCGGCAGCAACCAGCGCAACGCTATTGCAAGCAAGGCGCTCGCTGCGGCCGCAACCAAGAACACGCCGCGCCAATCAATGTATTCGGCGAGGGTGACGCCGAGTGGCACACCGGCCACCGTTGCGAGCGAGACACCAGCCGAGTTGAACATGACTGCTTTACCGAGGCGCTCAGGGCCAGCGATTTTGGCAGCTACCGAGATTGACATCGCCCAGAACGCGGAGAGGGCCGCCCCGAGCAAAAAGCGAGCCAAAATCACGAGGATCAGATTTGGCAGCACTGCGACCAGCAGATTCGAGATGGCAGCGGTGACGGCGAGCCAGGTGAGCAGAGACCGGCGATCAAGCTTTGGAAAAAGCAGACCTACCGTTGGCGCTGCGAGCAACCCGGCGAGGGCTGTTACCGTCACCATCTGCCCGGCCTGGCCCGAGGTTACGCTGAGGCCGTCTGCGATTCGGGTGAGCATGCCGCCGGGCAAAAATTCCGCCGTGACCAGCAGAAAACTCATCAGCATCATGCTGATGAGTGCCGGGTAGTTCATTGGCGTCTTGCCAGGGCGCGAAACCTTCACCGGATCAGCTGGCGCAGTCTCGGTCACGGTCGGAATAGAAGCGGTGTGGGTCATACTTCCACTTTTCAGTATCGCGCCGCCGCCCGCCCGACCAAGCCGCCAGCACACCCGACCATTCCTCCGGGCGGCACAGTTTTTCCGCGCGCACGCAAAGAAAAAGGGGGTTCCGGGCAAAGCCCGGAACCCCCTTGATCCAGCGTAAAAGCTAGAGACTAAGCGAGACGTGAAGACAGGTTCTCGTCGATCGCGGCCAGGAACTCTTCGGTGGTGAGGAAGCCCTGTTCTGGGCCAACCAGCAGCGCGAGGTCCTTGGTCATCTTGCCCGACTCAACAGTCTTGATGACAACGTCTTCAAGCGTGGTCGCGAACTCGATCAGAGCCTGGTTACCGTCAAGCTTGCCACGGTGCTGCAGACCGCGGGTCCAAGCGAAAATCGACGCAATTGGGTTGGTCGAGGTTGGCTTGCCCTGCTGGTGCTGGCGGTAGTGACGCGTCACGGTGCCGTGCGCAGCCTCTGCCTCAACAACCTTTCCGTCTGGCGTTGCCAGTACCGAGGTCATCAGGCCAAGCGAGCCGAAGCCCTGAGCGACGGTATCGCTCTGCACGTCGCCGTCGTAGTTCTTGCAAGCCCAGACGTAGCCGCCCTCCCACTTCATCGCCGATGCGACCATGTCGTCGATCAGGCGGTGCTCGTAGGTGAGACCTGCAGCTTCGAACGCATCCTTGAACTCGGTGTCAAAGATCTCCTGGAAGATGTCTTTGAAGCGGCCGTCGTATGCCTTCAGGATCGTGTTCTTGGTCGAGAGGTAGACCGGGTAGTTGCGCGACAGACCGTAGTTCAGCGATGCGCGGGCGAAGTCGCGGATCGATGCGTCAAGGTTGTACTGCACCTGCGCGATGCCGTCGCTTGGTGCCTGGTAAACCTCAAACTTCTGTGGCTCACCGCCATCTTTCGGGGTGAACTCGACGGTGAGGGTGCCTTCGCCTTCGAAACGGAAGTCGGTTGCGCGGTACTGGTCACCGAATGCGTGACGGCCAATAATGATTGGCTTGTTCCAGCCTGGAACCAGGCGTGGGATGTTCGAGATGATGATCGGCTCACGGAAGATCACGCCACCGAGGATGTTACGGATGGTGCCGTTCGGGCTCTTCCACATCTTCTTCAGGCCGAATTCTTCAACACGTGCCTCATCAGGGGTGATGGTCGCGCACTTGACGCCAACACCGTGCTTCTGAATTGCGTGTGCCGCGTCGATTGTGACCTGATCATCGGTCTCGTCGCGGTGCTGGATGCCCAGGTCGTAGTACTCAAGTGTGACGTCGATGTAGGGGTGAATCAGGCGATCCTTGATGAACTGCCAGATGATTCGTGTCATCTCGTCGCCGTCGAGTTCGACAACTGTGCCTTCTACCTTGATCTTCGCCAACGCTACTCCCGTATTTTCTCGCGTGCGGCCAGGTCTAGGCGCACGCTGCGATATCTCCCTGTGCGCAACCGATTGGGTTGCTACCAGATAGCTCTGATGGAGCCACCGAACATCTTACCCGAGTATTCCGAGTTAGTTCGACGTCAAGATACTTTGAGCTGTTTCCCCGCCAAAAACACGGCTTCTGTCTGCAGATTTTTGTCCAATACGACAAGGTCTGCACGTTTTCCCGGCGAAATGTCGCCGATGTCGGCCCACCCCATCGCTCGGGCCGGGTTTGTTGCCGTCAGCATTACCGCGGCAACAAGCGCTTCGTCTGTCACGTTTTCGAGGGTGCGTTGGATCGCCCGCTGCCGAAAAAGCGCATCCATAGTGGCGGTGCTGCCCGCAATGGTTTCTGTGCCCGCAATTTTTGCGACCCCATCTGCGACGGTGACCTCAAGCGCCCCGAGCCGATAAGCGCCATCGCCGCAGGCAGCTGCACCCATTGCATCGGTGACGAGCATGACACGCTTAGCACCGGCCGAGTGCTCCACCCAGGCAACCAGTTCTGGGTGCAGGTGTACGCCGTCGGCGACGAGCTCAAGCATGACTCTCTCGTCTTCCAGCAGCGCCAACACTGGCCCGGGTTCACGGTGTAAAAGCGGTGGCATCGCATTAAAAAGGTGGGTTGCTACCGTCGCGCCCGCTTCAATCGCACGCTTGGTCTGGTCAAAATCTGCGTCTGTGTGACCAATTGCCACCACGACTCCCGCTTCGACAAGACGCTCGATTGCGTCGAGCGCGCCCGGCAGCTCTGGGGCGATCGTGACCATGCGGATCGCGCCGCCTCCGGCCGCAAGCAACGCATCGATCTCAGCGAGGTCGGGGGTGCGCAACGCCCGCTCATCGTGTGCACCCTTTTTCGCTGGGTTGAGCCACGGCCCTTCGAGGTGTATTCCGCGCAGTGCGCCACCGGCGACGAGGGGAGCTAACGCTGTCACCTGCGCGAGCAGCTCTTCTGGCTGCGCAGTCACAAGACTTGCGATGGTGGCTGTGGTGCCGCGCGCCAGGTGTGCGTCGCGCGCCACGATGGCGGCAGCCAGTTCGGTTGGGCCGACCTCAGGGTATGCCGATCCACCGCCTCCGTGCACGTGTGCGTCGACGAAGCCGGGAACAATGGTGACGTCACCGAGGTCGCGAGTGTTTTCGTGTTCACCTGCGAAGGCGCCTGCGCCGACTTCTACGATGTGACCGTCTTCGATCCGCAACCATCCGGGCGCGTGCACGCCGCTAGAGGTGACCACCTTCGACGCGACGAGCACTTCAGACATGTTTACTTCGATCCGTGTGGCTGGTGAAGTTCGATGTGTTCGTAATAGTCGCGGAGGGTGAGCATGGCAGCAGCTTCGCGATCGATAATGACGGTCGCGTCGGGGTGTAGTTGCAGTGCGCTTGCTGGGCACATGCTCGAAAGCGGGCCCTCGATCATGGCAGCGACGGCTTCGGCTTTTGATTCGCCCTGAGCAACCAGGAGTGCCTTTCGCGCGTCGAGGATCGTGCCGATCCCCTGGGTGACACAGTGCACTGGTACTTGATCGAGTGAATCAAAAAAGCGCGCATTGTCGACGCGGGTCTGCGGAGCCAGGGTTTTTGGCCGAGTGCGTGAAGCGAGCGACGAGGTGGGCTCGTTGAAGCCGATGTGTCCGTTTGCGCCGATACCGAGCAACTGCAGATCGACGCCTCCGGCGTTGGTGATTGCGGTTTCGTATGACTGGCAGGCTTCGTATAGGTCTGCGGCTAGGCCGTCGGGCACGTGCACGTGGGCCGGGTTCAGGCCGAGTGGTTCGGTGACCGTGCGGTGAATGACTGCGTGGTAGCTTTCGGGGTGTTCGCGGTCGAGTCCCACATATTCGTCGAGTGCGAAGGCGCGCACTTCGCTCAGGTCTAGCTGCTCTGCTCGGGCGATTTCTGCGAGTGCGTTGTAGGTTCCGATGGGCGAGGATCCGGTGGCAACTCCGAGCACGGCAGCACGATCTGCAGCCGCACAACTTCGCACTACTTGGGCGATGTGTTCGGCTGCGGCGTTGGCGACCTGGGCCGCGTTTTCGACGATGATGACACGCATAACGTTCAGCCTAATACCCAGATGGCGACCCAACTGTGCGCGTCACAGTTTGATTACGAGATTGTGTGGGTCGCACAATCGGACTTGCAAATAGTTAGTTCGTAAGCTTTACTAACTCGCATGAACGTCGCAATGAAGCGCAGCAACCTGGGTGCCACTCCCGGTGACGCCAAACAGCACAACCGTGCCCTGATTATGCGAACGCTCTACGCAATCGGACCGGCCAGCCGCGCAGACCTGGCACGCGCCACCGGGCTGACCAAGGTCACCGTCTCGGGGCTAGTCGCCGAACTGATCGGCCAGAATCTGCTGCATGAGCTGGGCCAACAAGAACTACAGCGCCCAGGCAAACCAGCGATTCTGGTTGACCTCGCACGCGACGCACACGCAGTGCTCTGCCTCGACCTCAGTGACCATCAGCGTTTTCGCGGCGCACTGCTCGACCTCGACGGCAATGTACTCGCCCGAAAAGATGCCAAACGTGCCGGAGCAACCGGTGACGCAGCTGTCGCCCTAGCCATCGAGCTCGCCCTCGATCTGCAACCAATGGCCACCGTGCCCCTACTCGGCATCGGCGTGGGCACCCCCGGCGTCGTCGACGACCAGGGCGTTGTACGAACAGCTCCAAACCTCGAATGGAGCTCAGTGCCCCTGCAACAGCTCCTGCAAGACCGAACCGGTGTGCCAACCATCGTCGAAAACGATGCCAACGTTGCCGCTCTCGCCGAATACAGCTTCGGCGAGACAAGCGAAGACTTCATTCTGATCACCATTGGACAGGGCGTTGGATCGGGCCTTATCCTCGGTGGCCAAACCGTCACCGGCAGCAACTTCGCCTCTGGCGAGATTGGCCAGGTCATGGTCGGCACAGACCTCGGCCTCGACACCCCCTACGCCCGCGAACAGGTACTTGAGCACTGGCTCTCAGTGCCAGCCCTGCAACTCGCGCTTGAAGCGGCCGGCGAAAGCACCGAGGCCCGCGAAACAGCGCTGCGCGAAGCCGGCCGACGCCTCGGCATCGCACTCGCGCCCGTAGTTGGCGTGTTGAACCTCGCCGATGTGGTGCTCGCAGGCCCGGCCGAACTGGTCGAAGGCACACTCGCCGACGCAACTCTCGACATGCTGAGCCGACGCACCATGCCCGACTCACACACAGAACTTGCCCTGCACACGAGCGCACAGGGCGATCAACTGGTGCTCCGCGGCGCGCTTGCCACGGTGCTGAAGCAAAGGCTCGGCATCTCATGAACCACTAGCATCACCCGGCCGATGCCAGCCAGGCATTGACTAGACCTCCACCGCAAACGGGCGCACCACCCGTCTGCACACCGAAAGGAAACACAATGAAGAGAAAGTTTGCAGGCCTCACCGCAGCGGCTGTAACCTCAGCTCTGCTGCTCGCAGGTTGCAGCGCTGGCGGCACCGATGCCGGCGGCAAGGGCGACGAGATCACCATGTGGGTTATCGGCGGCGACACCCCCGACACCCTGCGCGACTATCTCAAGACCACCTTCAACGAGAAGACTGGCGCCACTCTCAAGATCGAAGAGCAAACCTGGGGTGACATCATCACGAACCTCACCACCAAGCTCCCCGACGCGAAGAACACCCCCGACGTCACCGAGATTGGTAACACTCAGTCACCAACCTTCACCAACGCCGGCGCGTTCCTCGACATCAGCGATCTGTACGACGAACTCGGTGGCGATGACCTGCTGCAGTCGTTCGTAGAGGTCGGCGAAGTTGACGGTGCGAACTACACAGTGCCGTACTACTTCGGTTCACGCTACGTGTTCGCTCGTAAAGACGTGTTCGCAGCAGCCGGCCTTGAGCAGCCAAAAACTCTCGACGAATTCAACTCGTCGGTTGAAAAGATCGCCGAGGTGAACCCACTCGGTGTCGAGAACTTCTCGGGCTTCTGGCTCGGCGGCCAGGACTGGCGCAACGGCATCTCTTGGATCTTTGCAAACGGCGGCAACATCGCCGAGTTCAAAGACGGCAAATGGGTGGCAACACTCGACTCACCAGAATCGCTCAAGGGTCTAGAGCAGCTGCAGAAGATCTACCAGGTAGCTTCGAAGGCACCGAGCGATGCCAAGGATGAGTCGATCTGGACCTACATCAATGACGCCGATAAGCGTGGCGAAGAGGGCGCAGAAGAAGCAACCAGCATTGAAGCTGCAAGCATTCTCGCACCGGGCTGGGCGCACTGGTCGATCGGCGACCTCGACGGCGAAACCCGTGTCTGGAACGACGACAAGTTCGCCGCCTACCCACTGCCAGGCAACGACGGCAAGCCAGCGCCTGTCTTCGCTGGCGGATCGAACATCGGCATCTCAGCAAAGTCGCAGAACCCAGAGCTCGCCAAAGAGCTCATGCGGATCATCTTCTCTGAGGAGTACCAGACCATGCTCGGCGAGAACGGTCTTGGCCCAGGCAACCAGAAGTACGTTTCTTCGCTTGGTGACGACCAGTTCGCTACCGCGCTGATCGAGTCCGCTTCAAACTCGAAGCTCACCCCTGCCGCTCCAGGCTGGGCAGCAATCGAGGCGAAGAACATCATGGAAGAGTTCTTCTCGCAGATTCGCGACTCGAAGGACCTGAGCGCCCTGGCGAAGGACACCAACGCCAAGCTCGACGCTCTGCTCAACCAGAAGTAACACCAGCCGCTCGGCCCCACTCGACGCTGTCGAGACCGGGGCCGAGCGCACTTCACCCACACCCAACAAACCGAGAGGCAAACACATGGCACGAGCAGCACGGATACGCGGCCGTCGGGCACTCGCGCCCTATCTGCTTTTGCTTCCCGCAATCGCGATTGTGCTGCTGGCCCTCGGTTACCCAATCATTTGGCAGTTCGTCACCTCGATGCAGCAGTTCGGACTCGCCCAACAATTCGGTCAACCACCCGAATGGGTGTGGTTCGACAACTACATCGCGCTTTTCACCAACCCAACCACCTGGGTTGTAGTTGGCCGCTCCATCCTGTTCTGCCTGGTCACCGCGAGCGTCACCATGGCAGTTGGTGTCGGTCTTGCACTGTTGATGCGCAGCACAAGCAAGGCAGTTCGAATCACCCTGCAGATCGCGCTGCTTCTCGCTTGGGCCACCCCGGTTGTTGCCGCAATGACAATCTGGAACTGGATGTTCGACTGGAACCGCGGTCTCGTGAACTGGCTGCTCAGCGCATTCGGATTGCCCTTCAGCGGCCACAACTGGCTGCAGAACCCGCTCTCATTCTTTTTTGTCGCACTCATCATCGTTGTCTGGATGAGCGTGCCGTTCGTGGCCTTCTCGATCTACGCCGGGCTCACCCAAGTCTCAAGCGAAGTGCTTGAGGCTGCACAAATGGATGGTGCGTCATCGAGCGAGCGGCTGCGCCTGATCATTCTTCCCATCATCAAGCCAATTCTTGGCATTGTGATGCTGCTGCAGATCATCTGGGATCTGCGAGTATTCACCCAGATCAAGTTGCTTCAGGATCGCGGCTCCGTTGCCAGTCAAACCGATGTGCTTGGCACCTATATTTACCAGCTAGGGATCGGCTCAAGCGATTTCGCAATGGCGAGCGCAATGTCGATCTTTGTCCTTATTCTTACCGTGCTGCTGAGCTGGCCGTACGTCAGAAATCTGCTGAAGGAGGATGAGGCAGCATGATGACCGCACCTCTGTCTGTCATTGCCGAGCGAGGTAAGGCAACCCCGCGCCGCTTCACCAAGATTCTGCTGAATCTGCTCGGTGTGCTGCTCGCAATGCTTTGGGCTTTCCCTGTCTATTGGATGGTGAACTCATCGCTCTTGCCAAGCACGGTACTCGAGCGCAAAACCCCAACGCTGTTGCCCTTTGGGGGTTCTTTTAAGAACTTCACCTCAGTTCTCTCAAGCGGAACCTTTCTGAATTCGCTTGGCCTCAGCCTTGCGATCGCCTTGATTACGGTCACTTGCTGCCTCATCTTCGCTTTCCTCGCTGCACTGGCCATCAGCCGTTTTCGATTCAAGGGCCGCAAGAGCTTTGTGCTCGCGGTGCTCTTCATTCAAATGCTGCCCGCCGAGGGAATGTTCATCGCGCAGTACAAGCTAATGGGGTCGATCGGCCTACTCAATTCGGTTATCGGCGTCAGTATCGTCTACATCGCTGCCGTCGTGCCCTTCACTATTTGGATGCTGCGCGGTTTTGTCGCTGGTATCCCCGCAGACCTCGAAGAGGCCGCGATGGTGGATGGCCTCAGCCGCACTCAAGCGTTTTTGCGAATCACATTCCCCCTGCTCGCGCCCGGTCTTGTGGCCAGCGGAGTCTACGCATTCTTGCAAGCCTGGAACGAGTTCACCGTCGCACTTGTGCTGCTCGACACCAGCCACCGCACGCTACCGCTGTGGTTGCGTGGCTTCATTCAGGAGTCAGCAAACCGCGCAATTAACTGGGGCGAAGTTATGGCCGCCTCGACACTCGTTGCGATTCCGGTGATCATCTTCTTTATGTTTGTGCAGGGCCGCATGACCAGTGGCATGGTGAGCGGGGCGGTGAAGGGCTAATGACGCTGGATCGCATAGCGCTTCGGCGCGATCTTCTCGCGACGCTCATGCCAGGCTTTGCGGGCTACGGCATGCCGGATTGGGTGCCCGAAGCTTTCACAAACGGCATGCGGTCGGTCTGCATCTATGGCGAAAATGTGCGCGACGCCGAGCAACTGCATGCTCTCGGTGCACAATTGCGAGCCGTCTACCCGCAGGCCCTTATTGCCATCGACGAAGAGGGCGGCGAGGTCACTCGTCTGCACTACTTAGAGGGTTCGCCCTACCCGGGCGCAGCCGTGCTCGGCCGAATCGACGACACCGACTACACCGAACTCATCGGTGAGCGGGTTGGCCATGACATTCTTGGCGCTGGATTTAATCTGGCGCTCGGCCCCATCGCCGATGTCAACAGCAATCCGAAGAACCCGGTGATCGGAACGCGCAGTTTTGCTGCCGAACCTGAGCTTGCTGGCCGCCATGTCGCGGCTTGGGTGCGCGGTCTGCAACGCACGGGCGCTATCGCCTGCGCAAAACACTTTCCCGGCCACGGCGATACCGCGCAGGATTCACATCTCGCACTACCCAGTGTTGACGCACCAATCGAGGTGCTTGAACAGCGTGAACTGCCGCCTTTCCGAAGCGCAGTGCTCGCCGAGGTGAGCGCTGTCATGACCTCACACATTCTGCTGCCGCAGATCGACTCGGTGCCTGCCACGTTCAGTCGCAAAGTGTTGCAGGGCCTGCTGCGCGACGAGCTCGAATTCGAGGGCATCATCATTTCCGATGCCCTCGATATGGCTGGCGCAAGTGGCGAGACTGGAATTCCAGAAGCTGCAGTGCGCGCACTGATCGCAGGCTGCGATCTGCTTTGCCTGGGCACCGGCTCAGACCCGGCACAACTGCGAGCCATCGAAGAGGCCGTCGTTGCTGCTGTTGAGCATGGCCGTTTAACGCTGGATCGCCTCAGCGAGGCGGCCGAACGAGTGCGGGCGGTGACAGCGCAGCCGTTGCCCTCCCGCGAGAGCGCTGCGAACGCTGCGGGCGATCCAACGCTAAGTGAGCTCGATCGCATCAGCAAGAGCTTTGCCGGTGTGGAACAAAGTACTGCATGGCTGCGGGAGCATCCGGCGGCGCTTGTGCTGCGGGTTGATTCCGAGGCCAATATGGCGGTGGGCGAAGCCCCGTGGGGGCCATTCGCCGCTGAGGCAACGCCGATCACAGGCACCCGCTGGCAGGCCAGCGCCTTCGCGAAACGTGAGCGGCTAGACGTCGGCGGGCTACCCCATGAGGCACGTCGCAGCGACGGTGTGATTGTGATCGGCCGCGACCTGCATCGTTTGCCTCACGGTCGCGCGGCTATTGAATCGCTGCGCTCAGCGGGCGTGCCAACGCTAAGTATCGAAATGGGTTGGCCGGACGTAACCGAACACAATGGTTATGCAGATCTCAGCTGCTACGGTTCGTCACGTCTTGTTGGCGCCGCGCTCTTGCGACTCATTGAAGGAGAGTCTGAATGACCGAGCTCTACGTCGGCATGGATATTGGCGGCACGAAAACCGCTGCCGTCGTAATTGATGCCGACGGTAATCTTGGCGCGTCAACGCTCCTGCCCACCGCGCTCGGCAACGAAGGGGTGCTGCAGAGCGCAGAAGCCGCAATCGCTGCCCTCGCCGAGCAAACTGGCTGCTCGCGTAATGATTTCACCTCAGTAGGTATTGGCGTGCCTGGCCAAGTGAACTCAGAACTCGGCGAGGTGCGCTACGCCTATAATCTGCGGGTGGAATCGCTCTCACTTGCGAACGAGTTGCACGCGAGAACAGGGCTTGATGTCGCGGTCGAAAACGACGTCACCGCTGCTGCCGTTGGCGCAGCACACCTGATGCAACTCGGCCACGGTTCAGTTGCCTACATTAACCTCGGCACCGGCCTGTCTGCCGGCATTGTGCTTGATGGCCACCCTGTGCGCGGCGCAAATGGGCTCGCTGGCGAGGTTGGCCACCTCGCTGTCGATCCGCGTGGCAGGCAGTGCCCTTGCGGGCAACGCGGGTGCCTAGAAACTGTAGCGAGCGGCTCGGCTTTGAAAACATATTGGCCGGCGGGAGGCGAGCATCCCGGCTGGGTATTGGCCGATGCGATCGCAGCTGGTGATACCGAAGCGAAGTTAGCCTTTGAACTATTGGTTGAGGGGGCGGCCGCAACGGTGCGCACAATCGGCGTAACCGTCTCGCCAGACACCATCGTGATAGGCGGTGGCTTACGCAAGATTGGTGCACCGTTGATCGATGGCATTCGCGCCAACCTTGAGGCAGGCGAGCGCAAGTCACCGTTCTTGCAAAGCTTCATGCTCTCGCAGCGCATCCGAGTGGTGCCGGAGGGCATGCCGGTCGCCACCGTAGGTGCGGCGCTTTCGCCCCGCACCTAACGGTGACACCCACTCGCTAGCGATCGTTGCGGCGACGGGTTTGTGAAGCGAGCAAGGCGAGAGCTCCTGCGGCGAGCGCGACTGCCGCAAGCGCTGCGGCCAGATAGGGCTCGACCCCGCCGGTACTCACGAGCGCGTCGTTGCGGTTCGCTTCAGTTGTGTTGTTTGAGTCCTGACCGCTGTTTTCCTGCACGGTCACGGAGTAGTTGGCTGAGATACTTTTCGCTGCTTCATCAGTCCAGGTCACGGTGAAGGTGTAGCTCCCCACGGCAAGACCGGCTGCAGCGAATGTCACACGGCCGTTCGCCTCGGCCGTCACCCGAGCTTCGATCCCATCGGTAGTCGTCACAATGGGCGCAGCTTCGACCGGCGCATCGCCAGGTGAGAGTACCGTGTTGAATACGTGGGTCTGCTGGCCGACGGTGATCACCGCTGTGGTAGCGCCGGTAAGGCTCGGTCCCTGTTGAGCTAGATAGGTAAATCCGTTCGCCACGGTGATTGGGGTCTGCGCGACGCCGCCCAAGGTCCACTGAATGACCACATCGACCGGGCCAGCCGTTGCAAACGCGGGGCTCACCGCCGTAAATGTGCCGTCCGGCTTCGCCAAGATGTTTGTGCCAGCAACGCCGCCGAAAGTTACTCCAGACACTACGCCATTCTGAATAGCGGCTGTCGGCACCAAGCTTTCTGCGGTGGTGCCGTTACCGATGGTGCCGTTGGCGTTTCCGCCGATTGATTGAACGGTGCCATCGCGGCCGAGGAAATAGCTGTTCTGTACACCGGCAATAATCTGTCTGATCGGCAGCGCTTCTGCGCTGAAGGAGGCGGAGTTGAACTGAGTTGGGCTTGGTTGTGGGTTTCTTGTGCCATCGCCGACCTCACCAGCTTCGTTCAGTCCCCAGGTGTAAATCTCTTGATCCGCACCGAGCACAAACGCTGTTCCACCCAAGACGGGCATCAATGTCGCCGGTATCGCCGCGCCAGGCAAGGGGACAAGCCCAGGAACGCCGCGGTTGTCGTAGGGCGTACCGTCGCCGAGATACCCGGTGCCCCAGCTGTAGAGCTGACCGTCACTGCCCTGCGCAACAGTGAGCGCAACTGCAGTACCGACCCGAGTGAAGGGTAGGGCTGTCGGCGGTAGCCCTGAGACGTCTACCGGCGCCGGGTAGGAACGGCTGACGTTTGTGCCGTCGCCCAGTTGCCATTGAAAGTTCGTGCCCCAGCTGTAGAGCACTCCATCGGCACCGATCGCATAGCCACTGTTTTTAGCCCCCGCGTGAACAAATTCAACTGGTATCGCGGCCAGTGGGAGATCTACCCGCACCGGAGTTGGACTATCCGTAGTGGAGTTGTCCCCCAAGAACCCGCCTTGGTTACTTCCCCAGCCATACAGTTCACCGTCTGCTCCAACGGCAAACGCACTGCTCTGGTTCGCGGCAATCTGCATGACTGGGATAGCGCTGTTGGGAAGATCAACCTGGGTGGGTATCACCACTGGGGTGCCCGTGGTGCCGTCACCAATACTGCCAAAGAAGTTGTCGCCCCAGGCGTAGACCCGGCCGTTCGCGCCAACCACGTATGAGTTGCCTGCGCTCGCTGCCATATCGCCGATTGGCAGTGCGCTTGTGGGCAGGTCCGAAAGATCGACCGGCGCTGGGCTAGATTGCACCGTTGCCGAAGTGCCGATGTTGCCCAATTGACCAGTCCAGTTCGCACCCCACGACCAAATGTCGCCTTCACTGTCTTTTGCAAGCACGTGCAACCAGCCAGGAGCAATGTCGGTGAACTCCAGTCGTGGCGGCGACAGCGTCACTGTGGTGCCACCGATCACGCTCCCCGTGTTTGCCCCGGTGATTGGAGAGGCCTGGGCGGTCGCCGGGGCGATCCCGAGCAGAGCGGCCAGACCGACCACGGAAAGTACCGTCAATTTCTTTCGCGAAGACAACTTCATCTTGAGCGGTTCCTTTTCAAACATTCTTCGTGGTTCATGCAGCATTTAAGTGCGACCCAAAGCTCTCAAGCAGATAAACGGGAAGTGAATTTTCCGCCGCACTGGCCAAGCCATTGGAGGTTCGTGGCGCCTGAGCCGATCGCACACGCGGCCACACGCATTTCTCGCAAGCCTGACGCAAATTCAAGGCGACAGAAAGATAACCGTGAAGATTTGAGTAGCAGGAGAAGCTGTTTTGAGCACTGTGGATCCAGCGTTGTTTTAAACCGCAACACCCTCAACTCGGTACCAAAGTATTTGTCGGAGAGCACCACAACACTTGCGATCTTGGGGCGAGCCGCTAGCCTTAAGCTATGAACGGCATCCGACTCGAAGAACTTTCGGCAACAACTATTGTCGCGGTGAACAAGCTTGGCTTGAAGCCGGGACAGGAGCAGTTCGTCAGCCCGGTTTCGTACGCTGCAGCTGCTGCAGTTACCCCAGCGCACTCGGCTTGGCAGCGAGTTGTACTCGATGAAGATCGTGTGGTCGGGTTCATTCACGGCAACTTTGATCCCGAGGCGCAGCAGGAGGAGTTCCGGGCCGCACTCTGGCGTATCAACGTTGATGCTGAGGCTCAGGGCAAGGGTGTCGGCACCATCGCGGTGCAAGCGCTGATCGAAGAAGCCCGCCGTCGCGGAGTCAACCGCCTTACGGTGCTCTGGGAGCGCGGCGAAGAGGGCCCCGAAGAGTTCTTCTTGCACGTTGGCTTCACCCCGATCGGCGAGACGCCGTACGGTGAAGTTATCGGCGCGATCGACCTCTAAGTCTTGGCAGAGTTGGGGCCGAAGGGTCCCGGCTCTTCGACTACTTCGCGAGGCGTTGCGGTCTCGCTCGCTTCGTCGATCTCATTTGGGGTGATCTATTTCCTAACCCCGATGCTGCACCCGCTACCGGGGCTCGGCGTGTGGGCGGTGAGAGTTCTCATCTCGCTGCCCTTTGTGACAGTGATCTTGCTCGCATCACGCGATTGGCAGCTGGTCACCGATATCGCGCGCAAGATTCGCCGTAAGCCAGTAATAGTGCTCGGGTTGCTGGTCACGGCAGCAATCTTGAGCGCTCAGCTGTGGCTGTTTGCGTGGGCACCGCTAAACGGGCGCGGCATGCAAGTAGCTCTCGGCTATTTCCTGCTCCCCCTTGTACTCGTGGTCATCGGCAGATTTCTCTACAAGGATCGCATGACCTGGTGGCAGTGGGCCGCCGCGGGCACGGCTCTGATCGGCGTGATCTACGAGGTCATTCGGGTGGGCGGTATTGGCTGGGAGACCCTGCTCGTGGCCCTCGGCTACCCCGTCTACTTTGTGCTTCGTCGCGCAATGGGAACCGGTCACCTTGGTGGCATGTGGTGGGACCTTGCGCTCGTCACAGTCTTCGCCGGCATCGTTACAGTGCTGACCTTCTGGGATGGGTCAATGATCGAAGCGAATCCCTCGCTCTGGTGGTCTGCCCCCGGTGTCAGCCTGATCGCAGCGGCAGCACTTTCGTTCTATCTTGCCGCGTCACGATTGTTGTCGATGAGCCTCTTTGGCTTGCTCAGTTACGCAGAACCGGCGCTACTGGTGGTCGCCTCATTGCTCATCGGCGAGCGGATCGCGAGCGGCGAGTGGTTCTCATACGGCGCGATCTGGGGCGCGGTCCTGATTTTGACCGTGGGTGGCATCACCGAAATAGTGCAGTCTCGCCGCCGATAGCGAACTCTGCACTGTCGGAATATCAGAAGTCAGCGGTAGCGGGTAGAGTGTCGCCATGCAGGAAGAAGCACACGGACACGGTTACAGCGAGCACAAGGACGACCTTCTCAAGCGCCTTCGCCGCGCTGAGGGCCAGGTGCGCGGTATTCACCGAATGATCGAAGAAGACCAATACTGCATCGACGTCATTACTCAGGTTTCGGCAGCGACCAAAGCACTTGAGCGAGTAGCGCTCGCACTGCTCGATGATCACCTCAGCCACTGTGTTGCCGAGGCAGCGTCAGAGGGCGGCAAAGTGTCGGTTGAGAAGCTGCAAGAAGCCTCCGCTGCGATCGCTCGACTGGTGCGCTAACGTCCTTCCCGCTTTAGACGCCCCATTATCCTGCGTTCGCGCAGCGGATCGCAGGATCTCACCGGCGGGTAGGTGCGAACGAGTTCCTGCCACTCAATTCGTTCGCTCAGAATAACGCAGAGCCCGTCTGAGCACCTAACCAGGCGTACCTGTTTCTCACATTGCAACCATCTAAATCCTCCCCGCACCCGGATTTAGGGGGACCACGAAACATGCTGTGATCACAGCACCGGCGACTGTGATCAAAGCACCGGCGAGTTTGAACTGTTTCATTGGAGGAACCGTGTCTCACTCATCAACTCAAACGACCGCTTCACAAAAACGACAGCAACGCTGGATCGCAGCCCTTGTTGCCCTCGGCCTCACCATCGCGGGTGTCGTTGCCCAAACCGCCGCAGCACACGCCGCAACCGAACTCACCACCTACGTGTCAGACGCGAACGGGGGCACCTCGCAAGTGAATGCGACAGTGCTCACCCCGAGTTCCACGTTTCTTTCTGCTGACTGGTATGTCTGTAATTCAACAATGACGATCAGTTCTCAAGTCACGATAAACGGCGCTTCCGCCGTCCAAATCATCTTGGGCGATAGCTGCAACCTCACAATCAACGGAGTAGCCGCAAGCGGTGGCACTGGAATCTTAGTACCGGCGAACAGCGTGCTCAGGTTTTACGGGCAGGTAAACAACACCGGTAGGTTAAACGCCTTTGGCTATATGGGTGTCGGCATCGGAAACGTTAACGCCCTAAACGGCGTGATTATTTTTAATGGTGGTAGCTCGACAGTTGTCTCGTTCGCGTCCGAAGGAAGCCACGCATACCCCGGCATCGGCACCAGCAGTATGACCGGGATAGGCGCTCCGAACCCAATCGCCATCTTATGGAACGCGAGCGTGTATGCGCAGGGCTCAGACGGCAACGCCAACATCGCTGGTGCCCCTGGCATCGGCACAGGCACCAGCGATAACAACCAGTCCACCGTACTTGCTGGCTCAATTGCGATCGACACCACAGGAATAGTACAAGCAGTTCCAGGCGCACTCGGCTATTTCAGCCAACCTCCCGGTATCGGTAAGGGCCCCTGGGCTGGCGGCACCGGCAGCACAACAATCCCCACATATACCGTCGCCAAAAATGCTTCCGGGCCCGGCACCATGAACATGCGAACATGGACTGATTTGCTCACTACGAGCACGCCGTTCCTGAACGTCGCGGCTGGCAGCAATGTGACATTCGTTGCAACCCCGACTACCGACGCGAAACTCCGCACCGTAGATGCCGGGCTCAACTTTGTCTCAACCGATGGCCTCTCATCAACCTACCGCCTACTTGTCAACTCGATTAATACAGCTACCCCGAAGACCGCATATTTCTGGTACCCCACCACTTCAACAGTCACGACCACGCCGACAAACACACAAACCCACCCTGGCAACGTCACCATCAACGGCTCCATCACGCACGACCTCACCGACGCTCTCATCGGCAGCAACGGGCAAGCACAACTCTGGATCAACGGCGTGCTCGCGCAGACCCAGAACGTCACCTCAGGCGAAGTGACCTTCACCCACACCTCCCCGCTCCCCGGCACCTACAGCTACCAGATCAAATACTTAGGAGTGACCGATTCCCCGTTCCTCGCAACATCCGAATCGGCGCCACTCACCGGGTTCGAAGTGTTGGGTGCCCCACAAAACCCGCTCGCGATAAACGGGATCAACACCACCGGCTACACCTACGGCGATGCCCCCATACCCGTCACCGTGACCGGCGGTTCAGGCACCGGCGCGTACGAACTGACCTCGTCAAACCCGACCCTCGCATCGTTGGGCACGATCACTAACGGGGCCAGCACCCTCACGATTAACCAGGCAGGCACCTTCACTCTCACCGGCACCAGAGCAGGAGACGCCACCTATGCCGAAGCAACAGTAACCACCCCGACCATCACCGTGCTAGCAGCCACCCCGGCAGCGACCCTCACCCGCACCGGAGGCGACACCGTCACCACCCCAGTTGATGCCACGATGACCGTGAATGCACGCGGCACCGGCGCCACCCCACAAGGACTCGTGCAGTTCAGTCTGAACAACCAAAAGCTGGGCGACCCGCTCCCACTCGTTGACAACGGCGACGGCACCGCGAGTGTCTCCCTCACCGGGATCCCAATCGCAGGCACCCTGTCACAAGCAGTCGAAGCGACCTACCTGGACCAAACCGGCAAATACACGACCGTCACCAAAACTAGTACCTGGTACCTCGGCGTAAACGGATTCTGCCTCGCAGATCCACCACCAGAGACGTAGCTTTCGCGGAGCAATCCATGTCAGCCTGCACATGCCCCTCCGTCCATCACCCTGTGATTGTGCACACTACCGTCGCCCTGCGTCCGTGCATAACGACGAGAATCAGGAAGGGCGAGCGCACGTTGACGCAAGAGCAGCGCTAGCGCGAAAGCGCGGCGTGCTCCTCAAAGGCTGCCTGCACCAAAATCGGCAAGTGGTCGCTCGTACCGCGATCCAGCGTGCGAACCGAATCGATCTGAAACCCAGACGAAGTCGCGAAATCGTAGTGTCCCCGGAACATTTTGTAGCGGGTGTAGGTGCGCTTGTCGCTGAGCGAAAGCTCGTAACCCTCACCGCTCACATGACGATCGAGACGTGACTGAAAAACTGGATAGTTGAAGTCGCCAACCATCAGTGCAGGAAGACCCGGCCCAAGCGCGCGCAGCTCCGAAAGCGCGGCGCTGATCTGGTGTCGGCGCAAAGAATTCAACGCCGTCAGTGGCGCAGCGTGAAAAGAGGCAGCCACCAGATCGCGCCCGGTTTCGCGGTCGTGCAAGCGGGCGCCAAGCAGCCGCTCGTGCGCGGGCTGCAACACCCGATCATGCAGTGACTTTTTCAGTTGGAAGGTTCGCGTCGAACGAACGTGAAACCGATCCTCGCGCACGTACATGGCGAGACCGAGTCGGTTCTTTTCGGTTGCATGCACAAGACGCATGTGCCCAAGTTCTGCGGGCAGCGCGACCGAGTCCGCCTCCTGCAAACAAAGAATGTCAATTTCGTGCCGTTCGGCAAGCCCGCCGAGTTCCCCGAGCGCACGATTCTTGCGGAGGTTGTAGCTGATGGTCTTCACTCGCCATCCCTTCCCAGGCAGTTTTCACGCCTCACTCTCACTCTAAGCGCGAAAACTGTACGCCAGGTGCAGGTCTGGGCGACTAAGCTCCGAATACGTCGTGAATGCGAAGTGCCAGCGCCACCTCAAGCGGGTCAAAGTGTTGCGCGTCGCGCTGTGCCTCTTCGAAGCGAGCAACCCGGTGCCGCACAGTATTACGGTGCACACCGGTGAGCTCCGCAGTTCGCGAATAGTTCTGACCTGACGCGAAAAACACACGCAAAGTCTCACGCACCGCACTGTTGGTATCGCCGGCACCCGCATACTTGCCGAGCACCCGATGCATCCAGCGCACTGACTCTGCTTTGTCTTTCAGCAAGATGGAGGTGAGCGCAACATTCGGGTCGGAGTCGGCCACCACAGGCGAGCGCCGATACCGGTTCGAAGACTGGGCAACATGCCAGGCGCCAACGGCCTGCTGATGCGAATATCGGAAGCCCTCGATACCCGCTTCGATACCCCCGAGCGACAGACGCACCCCCGGCGCTCTCGCAATGATCTGGTCAAGGCTGGCGCGGGTTTTCGCCGACACGGAGGTTACGGGCATCGACGCCCACGACCACGCAGTTGTCCGATCCACCGCACTAATCAGTGGTGCCCGTGGCGAGCCGAGTAAGGCAGCAACTTGGCGCACCAATCGATCAAGTCGCTGCTGCGCCTCCACACCACCCGATGGATCCTCAAACCAAGCGACCATTGCGAGGTGGCGCTGATCAAGGTCGTAGTGGGTTTCTGCAGTGAAGCTCTGCGGCGAAACAGTCTCGCCGCGCAAAACCTTCAGAATAACCGCCGTATTCGTTGTTGCCCGAGCAGACCACCATCGACGATGTTCGGTGCCGTACTCTTCGGTGATCCGCTGCAGCATCCAGTCGATGTAACTGTGCACCGTGTTTGCTAGTCCCCGTACTAGCTCAATTCGTTTGCCATCTGGCAGTTCAAGACTCTCGACCTCTTCGAGCACAATTCGCAAAAACATGCTTTGCGCGAGGTAATAGGCACGGGTCAGTGAAGAAAGCGGAATGTCTCGCTGGGCAAGCCGAATCGCATATTCAACTGCGGCCGTTGGCGGTTTCAACGATTGCAAGTCGATGTTGTTCACCAGCATGTGAAAGATGGTCGAAAGGTTACTTTCGATACTCGCATGCAAAAGCTCAAGCAATTGCTGATCGCCATGCAGAGTGTCGATATTGTTCGCGAGAAGGTCTCGCATCTGCAGCGCAATGTCAGGGTGATCACGTTCAACCTGGATCACAACCTGCCGAAGCGCCTCGTGTTCTTCGATGGTGGCCAACATTATGCTCCGCGCACACCGCTGGTTTCGTGCTCTGGCACTGGCAGCACCTCGCGCCGCATCTTCGGTTTGTCGACTTTGCCAACCGGGTTGCGCGGCAGTTCGGTCACGATATTCATGCGTACCGGCACCTTGATTTTTGTGAGCAGACCCCGGCAGTGTTCAACGAGTTCTTCAGCGCTCGCGACGGCATTCGGCATCAGCACCACGTCGGCCACGGGCACCTCACCGAGTCGAGCGTGGGGCGCCCCAATCACGGCGGCCTCAAGTACGTCCGGGTGCGTGCCCAGCACCTCTTCGATTTCCTTCGGGTAAATGTTCTCACCGCCCCGAATAATCATGTCTTTGATACGGTCAACGATCGAAAGGTACCCGTCTTCATCAAGCACACCAACGTCGCCAGTATGCAGCCAACCATCACGAATCGTCTCAGCGGTGGCCTCTGGTCTGCCGAGGTAACCACGCATCACAGTTGGTCCCGAAACAATGACCTCACCTCGCTCGCCAGGTGCTACCCGGTTACCCTCGGGGTCAACAATCGCAATCTGCTGCCCGTCGAGAGCGGGCCCGACCGTGCCCGCTTTACGCACACCGTTGATGGGATTGCAGGCGCTCGCACAAGTGGTCTCAGTGAGACCATACCCCTCTGCGAGTGAAATTCCGAAGCGCTGCTCAACCCGGTCAAGCAGCTCTTTCGAAACAGGTGCGGCGCCACAAATTGCGAAACGCAGCGAGCTGGTGTTCACCGTCGCACTGTCTGGCAGTTCGGCCAGACGCGCATAGATCGCGGGAACCGCGGAGAAGTAACTGGGCTGAAAACGCTCAATCGCGGCAAAGAAGGTATCTGGCGCAAATCGGTCCAAGACCGTGATCTGCCCGCCAACCGACATGGGCGTCAGAAAGCTCACCATGATCGAGTTCACGTGGAACAGCGGCAGTACGAGGAGCGCGTGATCCTGGTCGGTGAAAGAGCACACCGCGGCCATCTGGCTGGTCATCGCCTGAGCGTTAGCGTGGTCGAGCATGACACCCTTCGGCTGCCCGGTTGAACCGCTTGTGTACACCAGTAGTGCCAGCTGATCCGGGGCGATCACGGGGTTCACGATTTCACCGAGCGGTCGTTCGCGCATCTGCTCGGGAGTGATCAAGTCGATTCCTGACACTGTGCCCGGCGATGCGAGCAAGAGCTTCGCGCCCGAGTCAGAGAGCTGGTAGTCGAGCTCTCGCGCGGTAAAGGTTGGATTGATTGGTGTGGCTGCCGCCCCAATTCGCCACGCGCCCAGAAGCGCGATCAACAGTTCAAGGCTGTTCGGCAGCATTACCGCGAGCACATCGTTTGCACCGATGCCGCGTTCGGTGAGTTGCTCGGCAAACGCCGCAGCCCGCTCTTCTACCTCGCGATAAGTGAAGGTTCGATTTGTGTCGCCCATGCACGGGCGCTCGCTTCCGGCGGCGGGAGATTCCCAGGGGAGATAGCTGAGCAGCATGTTTGTACCTTTCGCGTTGTCTTCTTTGACACGTGAGTTTCGCCAGCGTACCGCGGTTCTGTGAACAGAAACTTCGTGCAGACTGTCAGATTTGCGGAGCCATCTTGTGCATACTGCACAAGGTTTGTGAGTTCTATACCAAACGCAGCGCCCGGTGCGCCGCGTTGTAGCCACCCATACCGTGAATCCCCGGGCCCGGTGGCGTAGCGGCCGAACAGAGGTACACCCCTGGCACGCCGGTATCGTACGGCTGCGCCGTGATCCTCGGCCCCAATAAAAATTGCAGCGGAGATTTCGCGCCGGTCAAAATATCGCCGCCCACAAAGTTGGCATTCTCGGCCTCTGCCTGCGCGACGCTGCGAGAACTCGTAGCAACAATGCGTTCTCGCACCCCCGGCGCAAAACGCTCTATCTGCGCGATAACCTGCTCGCTCGCGTCACCGGCAAAACCGTTCGGCACATGCGCATAGGCGTACACCGGCACAATACTTCCGAGTGCGCGCGCTGGATCAGCAACATACTGCTGCCCAACCAACACAAAGGGGCGCTGCGGCATACGACCCGCAGAAACCTCACGCTCTGCGGCGATGATCTCGGCGGCGCTGCCACCAAGATGCACGGTGCCTGCCAGCGCAGTTTCAGGGTTGCGCCACGGAATACCGCCCTCAATCGCAAGATCAACCTTGAAGGCTGCTGGCCCCGGCTTGAACTTTTGATAGGCCCTGCGCGCTCTACTCGGCTGGTGCCCTGCAAGAATGCTCGCGGCAGCATGTGGGTGCACGTCGAGGATCAACAGGTCGTGCCGAGGCAGCTCATGTAGCCGGCTCACCCGGTGACCCGTCTCAAATCGCACCCCCAGATCGCGCAGCAGAGCAATCACCGCCTCAGTGAATTTTCCGGTGCCGCCTTTCACCACCGGCCAGCCAACCGAGTGACCGGCCGCGATAATACCTGCGCCAATACCGGTCACCAGAGGCAGGGTGAGCGGCTGCATCGCGTGAGCCGCAACGCCCATAAAGAGCGCACGCGCACGCTCATCTCGAAACATCTTTGCGACCAGGGCGGGTGGTGGGCCTGCCACCATGCCAAATCGCGCGAGCAGCAACGGATGCTTCGGGACTCTGAGCATCGGCGCCATAATGCCCGGCGCGAGCTTGTCGAAGTTCTTCGAGGGCGAGCCAAACATAGCTGCCCAGCGCCGTCCGTCAGGCCCGAGACTCTCTGCAGTTTCAGTTACCGAAGTTGAGAGCAAGGCTACGTCACCGTCATCAAGCGGGTGCGCCGCATCGTAGGGCGCATACCCCCACTCGATACCCATCGCCCCAAGGTCAAGACTCTGCAGATACGCCGAACCCGGCGCCATCGGGTGCACGGCTGCGCAGTGGTCTTGCAGCAAACCTTCGATGGGCGTCTCAACGCTGCGCGCACCACCGCCAAGGTGTTCAGATGCTTCGAGCACCGTCACCTCAACGCCGGACCGAGCAAGCACGGTGGCGGCAGCGAGCCCGTTAGGCCCGCTGCCAACCACTATCGCTGTTGTCATACTCGTTGCCGCTAGCGTTCGCCAGGTGCCGTCGGGTCTGTCGGCGCAGCAGCAGCCGGAATCGATGCGGCATCGGCCACAGCTTCTTCGGCTTGACCCACTACGCGCGCGACCGCCGTGTCAGTTGCCTGCCAGAACTCTGGCCTGCGGTCGATCACAAAACTTGGCCACTCTGAGTCAGGACGCAAGTAGCTTTCGGGTAGCGCAATCGGGCCGCGCTCTAGCCACGGTTGCTGATCCACCATCTCTGCGACATTCCAGGTACCTTCGGCGAGTACGCCGGTTGCCGCGTCGATCAGCTTCCACTCCTGAGTGCCCTTATGGATCGGTTGTGACTCAGCGTACGCGACAATCAGCTCACCCGGTTCGAAGTTGCAAATCTCCTGCAACGCTGGCAGCAGCTGGTAGCCGTGCATGTGACCATCGCCAAAGTTAAAGCCGGTTACTGAGTTGCACAAGAACTCGCCTTCGCGAATCGTGCGCGATTCAACATCTGGCAGATAGGTGTACAGCATCGAGAACAAGCCCTTACCCTGGCTCTGAGTTGCCCGCCATGCGATGGTCTGTTGCAGCGTGATCTCGGCTGCAACATAGGGGTATCCCATGGCCTGCAACTGATCGATCTGATTACTTGAGGGCCGAGTGACCGCGTTCAATTTGGCTTCGGCACCGGGCGTGAACGTGTAGAGCGCAGTGGCCCAGTTGCCGGAGTACTGCCGAAGTGAAGGAAGGAAGGAAACCTTGTCCGGGCGCACATTGCCGAGAATCGGGAAGAACAGCAGGATCACGAGCACCCCGATCAGCAATACCGGGCTTGAGAAATCACCAACTGAGAAACCTGCCTGTGCAGGGAATCCCAAGAACAGCGCGAAGCCGAGATAGCCAAAGAGCACATTCCATTCAAGCGGCACAGCCAGTGGGAAAGTCGAAATGATGAACAGGCAGAAGCACGCCATCAAAATCGCAGCGGCCCAGGTCACGGTGCTGTTGGTCGAGAAAAGCAGCGCTAGCGGTGCCGCGATTTCTACAATCGTGCCGAGCACGTGAGCGGTAAGACTTGCCACCTTTGACGGGCGCATGTCGTCTGGAAAATTGCGATACATCGAACGCTTCAACCACTTTGGAGCCCAGAACGGGGTGTTGCTGAGCATCGGCGGAATCACAAGAGTGAAGTGACGGCCGAACTTGCCAACCGCGGCCCCCACCCACGAGGTGACGATGGCCAGCTTGCCTGCAATGATCATGTCGGCAAACGTGCCGAGCGTAGGCAGCACTGCAAAGAACAGGAAGAGCGGCAGGTATTGTTCGGCGCGAGCTGCCAAGAAGAAAATCTTGTCGCGTAGGCCAAGCAACAGCCAGAACGCCATCGCTGCGAACAGCGGCACGGTGTTGATCAGCCCGTGACCCGCTTTGCCCCAGGTGTCACTCATCCAGGCAGTCACTTCAGCGTTTGGCACGCCTGGCAGCACAAGAGCGGCGACTAGCGAGATGAGAAACGCATAGTAGAGCGTGACATCAAGTCCGGTACGAGTGTGGCCAGCAGTGCCTGGCACCCAGGAGAACGGGCGAACCCTAATCGTGCCGAGTTTTGAGTAGAACAGGAAACCACCCATCATTGGCTTGAATTTGCCTGCGAGAGGCCCCCAAGATCCAGCGAGGTTGAGGGCTTCGAGCAGCACGGTCCAGACCACAAGACGCTGGTACACGATGGGGTCGTTCCACCAGATGTTCACTTCCCAAAACGCGCTGACGCCGATTGTTGCGACGGCAACTCCGGCGAGCGCATAAAGCACAACAATCTTGAAAATGTAGATCACATTGATGTTTCGGGCCGTGCCGAATCCGTATTCACCCCAGTGTTGGGCAAGCGCGCGAACGCGAGTTTGCAGTGGTGAATTAAGAAATGTCGCCGGGTCGACCGGCGGGAAGTGTCCTTCTTTGAAGCCCATGTCATCTCCTTTGGTGCAGGGTTTCGATTGGCGAATACGCTCAGCGTCGTATTCGAGCGACCGATCCCCCGCCAGGTGCCTCATCGTCGTTGACGCCACGTGACCGCGAATCTGACCGCGTGCTGACAAGCATCGGCGAGGATCACCCTGCCCCGATGTACGGCCCTGTACATCTTGCGCACCCGACTTGTGCAGTCTGCACTGTTTTGCCACCGCGCTTCACAAAAAACCAAAAGCGCCCCCTCGCCGATGGCGAGAGAGCGCTTTCTATTGGGGCTTTGTGGGGTGAAGTTTACGCAACTCCGAGTGCACGAGCGATCAGCAGCAGCTGCACCTCGCTGGTGCCCTCACCGATCTCAAGAATCTTCGAGTCGCGATAGTGGCGAGCAACTGGGTACTCGTTCATAAACCCGTTGCCACCGAACACCTGGGTCGCGTCGCGCGCGTTGTCCATTGCAGCGTCGCTAGCAGTGAGCTTGGCAAGGGCAGCTTCGGTCTTGAAAGGCTTGCCTGCGTCGCGAAGACGCGCGGCATGGTGCCATGCAAGACGCGCGCCGTGCACACGCTGCTGCATCCGGGCCAGCATGAACTGAATCCCCTGTCGGGTAGCCAGCGAGCTCCCGAAGACGGTGCGTGACTTGGCGTATTCGACTGCAGCTTCAAGGCAACCCTCAGCCGCACCGGTCGAAAGCGCCGCAATCGCGATGCGGCCCTCATCAAGGATGTGCAGGAAGTTTGCGAAGCCGCGGCCCCGCTCGCCGACCAGGTTCTCGGCTGGTACCCGCACATTGTTGAAGGTGAGTGGGTGGGTGTCTGAGGCATGCCAACCGACCTTGTCGTAGGCAGGCTCGACGGTGAACCCTTCGGTGCCGTTTGGCACCAGGATCGCAGAAATCTCTTTGCGACCGTTTGATTCACCGGTGACGGCAGTTGCTGTCACGAATCGGGTGATCGATGTGCCCGAGTTCGTAATGAACTGCTTTGAGCCGTTGATTACCCATTCGTCGCCTCCGAGGCGAGCCGTGGTGCGGGTTGCACCCGCGTCGCTACCGGCTTCTGGTTCGGTGAGGCCGAAGCCTGCGAGCGCCTTGCCTGCAAGCAGGTCTGGCAGATACTTTGCTTTCTGCTCCTCGGTGCCGAAACGGTAGATCGGCATTGCGCCGAGGCTTACACCGGCTTCGAGGGTGATCGCCATTGATTGATCGACTCGGCCGAGCGCTTCAAGCGCGATGCAAAGCGCGAAGTAGTCGCCTCCCTGCCCGCCGTATTCCTCGCTGAACGGCAAGCCAAAAAGGCCAAGCTCGCCCATGCCGGCGACCACGTCCATGTTCAGGGTGTGAGTGCGGTCAGCCTCATACGCCTGTGGTGCGACGACGCCCTCGGCGAACTCCCGCACCATGCCGGCAAGCGCCGACTCTTCTTCGCTCAGATTGAAGTGCTCCACTGCGACTCCCGATTATTAGTGAGTAATTGAAATAGACGTTATCTCACATGGAAGTGCATATCAACCAATAATTTCCCGTGACTTTTCGCTTATTGCTCAGTAACCTAGATTTCACAGCGAGACACCACCCTCGAGAATGTCGGTGGCATGACACATCCTGATGTGCACAGATTCAATGAGGAGGCAACTGTGACAACGAGCTATTCAGACCTCGTCGCGCAATTGCGCGAGCGGCGCGCAACCATTGCGCTCGGCGGTCCAGAGAAATCACGCGAGCGCCACGTCGCCCGCGGCAAATTGCTGGCACGCGACCGTATCTCACACCTGGTTGATTCGGGCAGCCCGTTTCTTGAGGTCGCACCACTGGCCGGTTACGAGATGTATGGCGGCGACGCACCAAGCGGTGGCGTGATCGCGGGCATAGGCCTCATCCATGGCCGTCAGGTAATGATCGTGGCAAACGATGCCACCGTGAAGGGCGGCACCTACTACCCCATCACAGTCAAGAAGCACCTGCGCGCACAAGAGATCGCAGCAGAAAATCGCCTGCCCTGCGTCTACCTCGTCGATTCAGGCGGCGCCTTCCTGCCAATGCAAGACGAAGTCTTCCCAGATCGCGAACACTTTGGCCGCATCTTTTACAACCAAGCTCGAATGTCTCGCGACGGCATCGCGCAGATCGCTGCCGTAATGGGTTCAAGCACCGCAGGTGGTGCCTACGTGCCCGCAATGAGCGATGAAACCGTTATCGTGCGAAACCAGGGCACGATCTTCCTCGGCGGTCCTCCACTCGTAAAGGCCGCGACCGGCGAAATCGTCACCGCGGAAGACCTCGGTGGCGGCGAAGTACACACTCGCGTGTCAGGCGTCGCAGACCACCTCGCCGAAAACGATGAGCACGCGCTACAGATTGTGCGCGACATCGTGGCAACCCTGCCAGCAAACGCGCCACTCAAAGAGCTTCCAAGCCAAGACGTGCAAGCACCGCACCCCGGTTCGCTTCTCGATGTTGTTCCAGTAGCTCTCACCGAGCCGTATGACGCGCGCGAAATCATCACCCGCGTGGTTGACGGCGGTGAGTTCACCGAGTTCAAGCGCGAATACGGCACCACCCTCATCACCGCGTTTGCAAAGATCCACGGCCACCGCGTCGGCATCATTGCGAACAACGGCGTGCTCTTTGGCGAGAGCGCCATGAAGGGCGCGCACTTCATTGAGCTCTGCGACCAGCGCGAGATTCCGCTCGTCTTCCTACAGAACATCACCGGATTTATGGTCGGTCGCGAGTACGAATCTGGCGGCATTGCAAAACACGGCGCGAAGATGGTGAATGCCGTTGCGACCGCATCAGTGCCAAAGCTCACCGTAGTTGTTGGCGGTTCATTCGGCGCAGGCACGTACTCAATGTGCGGTCGAGCATACTCGCCACGCTTCCTGTGGCTGTGGCCAGGCGCCCGCGTGTCGGTCATGGGCGGCCCACAGGCCGCATCGGTACTTTCAACGGTTCGTCGCGATCAGATCGAAGCTGCTGGCGGCGAGTGGAGCAGCGACGAACAGACCGAGTTCGAAGCACCAATTCGCGAACAATACGAGTCACAGGGCAGCCCCTACTATTCAACCGCTCGCCTTTGGGACGACGGAATCATCGAACCAGACCAGACCCGCGATGTGCTCGGACTCGCGCTCGACGTCGTGATGCGCGCACCGTTTGACGCACCCGGCTACGGCGTATTCAGGATGTGATGCAAATGTTTAATACCGTTCTCATTGCCAATCGTGGCGAAATTGCCTGCCGCATTATGAAAACCCTGCGCGGCATGGGCATTCGTTCAGCGGCCGTCTACAGTGACGCAGACGCTGAGGCAAGACACGTCAAGCTTGCCGACATTTCAAAGCGGATCGGCCCAGCGCCAGCCGCGCAGAGCTATCTGAACATTCCAGCAGTTATTGATGCGGCACTCGAAGTCGGCGCTCAAGCCATTCACCCCGGCTACGGGTTCCTTGCCGAAAACGCCGAATTTGCTCGTGCTTGCGAGGCAGCCGGCCTAGTCTTCATCGGCCCTTCTGCCTATGCGATTGAAACCATGGGCGACAAGATCTCGGCCAAGACTGCCGTCTCGGAGCGTGGTGTCCCAACGGTGCCCGGCATCGCGCGTCCGGGACTTAGCGATGCCGAACTACTCGCAGAGGCTCCAGCAATTGGCTACCCCATGCTGATCAAGCCAAGTGCTGGCGGCGGCGGCAAGGGCATGCACGTTGTCACCAAAACAGAAGAGCTCGCTGATTCAATCGCCGCCGCCCGACGCGAGGCAGCGGCAAGTTTTGGCGATGATGCGCTCTTTATTGAGCGTTACCTGAGCACCCCTCGCCACATTGAAGTGCAGGTACTTGCCGACGCTCACGGCAATGTAGTCCACCTCGGCGAACGAGAATGCTCGCTGCAGCGTCGCCATCAGAAGGTCATCGAAGAGGCTCCCTCTCCACTACTTGACGAACGCACTCGGGCGGCAATCGGTGAGGCTGCCTGCGAGACCGCGCGCAGTGTCGGCTACCAGGGCGCAGGCACTGTTGAGTTCATCGTTGAGGCTTCTCAACCAGACGAGTTCTTCTTCATGGAGATGAATACTCGCCTGCAGGTTGAGCACCCGGTGACCGAGGAGATCACTGGCGTCGATCTAGTCGAACAGCAATTGCGTATTGCCGCAGGTCAAGCACTCTCGCTCATACAACAAGACATCGTCTTGCGCGGCCACAGCTTTGAGGCTCGTCTCTACGCCGAAGACCCCGCCGCTGGCTTCCTGCCAACCGGCGGCCACGTGAGTCACGTGGCCCATCCAAGCGGCGAAGGCGTACGTGTTGATACCGCAATCGAGTCTGGGCTCAATGTCTCGATTGATTACGACCCAATGCTCGCAAAGATCATCACCTGGGGTGAAGATCGCGAAGCCGCCCGGCGCCGCCTCGTTCACGCGCTCGACGAGACCGCAGTGCTTGGTTTTCCAACGAATATTGAGTTCATGCGACTGCTGCTCGAACTACCAGAAGTTGTCGCTGGAGATCTCGACACCGGCTTGATCGCACGGGTTCAAGACAGCTTCGAATACGCTGCAGCGAGCGAGCGCGAATTCGCAGAAGCTGCGCTGCTGATCGAGCACACTCGCGCCGACGCACAGAACGCCAGCGCTTCACGTGAAACAGCAGCGAGCACCGCGACCGGCCCGTGGGCAAGCGTCAGCGGCTGGCGCCTCGGCTCGGCTGCGCCGCGCACCCACGCACTAGTCAGCGCAGGCGAACAGCACACCGTCTCACTGACACGCTCGCTCTCTGACGCAGAGGCAGACACCGTAACGGTCGACGCGTTCAGCACAGGTGCAAAGCTTGAAGAACTGGGCGCACACCAGTACAGCACAACCATCGATGGAACTACGCGCACGATTACCGCGATGGTGCAACGCAGTTCAGGAACAGCCACCGTGCTACTTGCCCATGATGGCGCTGTGTTTGAAATCAGCGAGTATCGAGTAAGCCACAGCGGTGATGACGCCGCGGCCGGTGGCCCACAGCTTGAATCACCAATGCCCGGAACCGTAGTGCTGGTGCACGCAAGCGACGGCACACAGGTTGAGGTGGGTGATCCAGTAATCGTGGTTGAAGCAATGAAGATGGAGCACGTACTTCGAGCTACCGTGGCTGGCACCGTCGCGCTGCGCGCCGGAGTCGGCGATCAGGTCTCGCGGGGGCAGACACTCGCAGTGATCCAGGTGCATACTGAAGATGCAACCACCGAGGAGGCATCATGACTGACAAACGAATTGAACAGCGCGGGCTCTACTTTGAGGAGTTCGAAGAGGGAACGGTGTACCTGCATCGACCAGGTCGCACAGTGACCGAGGCTGACAATGTGCTCTTCACAACGCTCACCATGAACACCCAGTCGCTGCACCTAGATGCCGCATGGAGTTCACACACTGAATTTGGTGAGCCTCTCGTAAACAGCATGTTCACGCTCTCAACCTTGGTTGGCCTTTCGGTTTCGCAGCTCACACTCGGAACCATTGTCGCAAACCTTGGTTTTGGCGAGGTCTCCTTCCCAGCGCCAGTGCGAGTGGGCGACACCCTCTACGCCGAAACCCGAATCGAAGGCAAGCGACTGTCAAGTTCACGCCCCGGCCAAGGCATCGTGGAGTTCCGGCACACAATGCGCAACCAGACTGGCAAGGTGGTGGCGATCGCTACCCGCTCAACACTGATGCAGTGCCAGCCAAAGGACCAAGTTCGAGGCGGTGCGGCTTAGTCATGGCAGTTGACCTCAGCTTGCAGGGCCCGGCTCTGCTTTTTTGCCCGGCTGATCGTGGCGATCGATACGCGAAAGCGCTTTCAGCAGCAGACAGTGTGATTCTTGATCTTGAAGATGCGGTTGCGCCTGCTGACAAGGCAAGTGCGCGCGAGCAACTCGTGGCGGCGGGGGCAGCAAGCGCTCGCGGTGACGAAGGTGCGCTTGATCCAGCGCGCGTGATTGTGCGGGTGAACCCGGCAGACACTATCGACCACCCGCTCGATCTTGCCGCCGTTGCCGAAACTCCGTATCGCACGCTTATGCTCGCAAAAGCAGAGAGCGCCACCCAACTCGATGCGCTGCAGAAGGCCGGGTATCGTGTACTCGCTCTTTGCGAGACTGCTGCGGGTATCGCCCGTGTCGCTGAGATTGCCGCGCACCCGGCCGTCTTTGCCCTAATGTGGGGCGCCGAAGACCTCGCGGCGAGTATGGGTGGCAAGAGTTCCCGGCTCGATCCCGCAGACGGCGCGCAAACCGGCATTTATCGAGATTTCGCCCGCTTTGCTCGCACACGAATGCTGATCGAAGCCAAGGCCGCTGGCAAGCTAGCCGTCGACTCGGTTTTCGTAAACATTCCCGACGCTGACGGGCTGCGCGCCGAAGCCACTGATGCGAGCGCGAGCGGCTTCGATGCAACCGCGTGCATTCACCCGTCGCAGGCCGCTATTCTGCGTTCGGCCTACGCAGCTTCGCCAGAAGAGATGGCCTGGGCAGAACGGGTACTCGACGAAGCGACAAGACAGCCCGGCGTTTTTCGCTTTGAAGGCAAGATGGTCGACGAACCGGTTCTTCGCCAGGCACGAGCGATGCTCAGCCGCTAGGCGCACATACTCATATGTCTCGGCTACTCGCTGCCTTCACGACGAGCGGCCGAGACATATGTCTATTCAGGCCGCTAACGGTCGGCAGCGGGTGCCGCTAGGGCGGCGCTCGCCATCGCACTGAGAATCGCGCCGGCACGCTTACCGCTGGCAGCGGCGCTGTGTGGAGTTGAGTTCAACAATCCGACCGTTGCGAGCAACCGCGTCTGCGCTTCGTTCTCATCAATTTCAGGGTGAATCGCGCACAGCACTTGTTGCCACTCGCGCAAGTACTCGCGCTGCAATCGACGCACCTTTCGGTTTGCGTCACTTGGCAGGCTAGAAAGCTCACGATCCTGCAGCACAATAATGTCTGGCTCTGAGGTTGCAAACTCGACATGGAACGCAATCAGCTCGTCGAGAGTCTCTTGCGGCGAGCACTCGTCACCGACAATCTCGAGGCAGCCCGCAAGCAGTCTGGTGCTTACGTCTACGAGAAGTTCGCAGAGCAGCGCCTCTTTGCTTGGAAAGTAGTTGTACAGTGCCGGGCCGCTCATGCCGACGGCTTCGCCAAGCTCTACAGTCGAGACGGCGTTGTAGCCGCGCTCTGCGAACATCTTTGCTGATGCGCGCATGAGCGCAGCACGCCTATTGGCTTTCTGCGTTGCACGCCATGTTGCTGTCACGGAGTCGAGTGTTTCTTTCTAGTTGTGTCGATTAGTCGAGGAAGATATCGAGGAACAACTGATCGTCTGGGGTACCTGGTACGGCTGCATACCCTGAGAAGTCCGTTACACCCTCGGCGCGCAGAACGTCTTCTGCTACCAAGGTTTGACCGCTGTAGCTGCGAGAGTCCTTGGTAAGCATGGCGTAGGCGGCGTCTGCGCAGATTTCTGGCGTGCGCGAAACCCGCATCATTTGGTCGCCACCGAGAGAGAACTGCACTGCTGCGGTTGCAACGGTAGTGAGCGGCCAGAGCGAGTTCGCCGCGATCCCCGACTCAGCGAATTCAGCTGCAATACCCATAGTTGCCATTGTCATGCCGTACTTCGCCATGGTGTAGCCAGTGTGCGCACCGAGCCACTTTGGTGAAATATTCAGTGGCGGCGAAAGCGAAAGAATGTGCGGGTTCTCGGATTTTTTCAGTGCCGGAATAGCGGCTCGAGAGAGCATGAAGGTGCCGCGCACATTCACGTCTTGCATCAGGTCGTATTTCTTTTCGGCAAGATCAAGTGATCCAGAAAGATCGATCACACTCGCGTTGTTCACCACGATGTCAATGCCACCAAACTCGGCAAGGGTAAGTTCAACAGCTCGCGCGATATCTTCATCGTTGCGTACGTCACCGTGAATCGGCAATGCTTGACCGCCCGCTTGGCGAATAGCCTCGGCCGCGGTGTGAATCGTGCCCTCAAGTTTTGGGTGTGGGGTGTCCGTTTTAGCGATGATGGCGACGTTCGCGCCGTCGGCGGCAGCCCGCAGCGCGATCGCGAGACCGATTCCGCGGCTTCCACCGCTCATAAGCATTGTCTTACCAGCGAGTGACATAGTCTCCCCCTTCAAGTTCGACCGCGCAAAGCGCGATGCAATTTCAGTTACTGCACCGTAACCGTGTTGCGAATCTACCATTCAAAAGCAATAGCCGCTACAGCATAAAGCCCAACGACAGATATCACGATCACACCAAAATACACAGCGAGGGTTGTCACCTTGCGACGACGATCACGCTCTTTCAATGATGGCAGCTGATCGCGCCCCTGCACCACAGTTGTTTCGGTCTGCGCTGGCGGTAGCCCCACACGGCGAAAAATCTCATCTCGCCCCGTTTGCAGTGGCATCTCACTGCTCGGCCTTGCGCCATAGCTCACCGGCAGCCCCCGAGAGACACCGCGTTCCGCAGCAACCTCCCACGGAGCGACACCCGGTGCCAGTGCAATTGGGCGATGCGGGTCAAGACCAGAATCAACGATCTGGAGAAGCTCACGCTCGGCCAGGGGCTGCTTAACCGGCGGCGCAGGATCAGACCGGCTCAACGACTGCTGGCGCGCCGCATCTTCTTGCTCTGCACGCTCGGCGATCCGACGCTCGCGACGCCCATTCTTCGCCGCGACCCGAGTGCGATCGTTTGAAATCGCCACGGTGTCGTCGCCCGAGACCACAACTGTGCGGTCTTCAGCAACTTCGGGAATCTCACCCTCCGGTTCGAACTCGCGGGTCATCGTGAACCCGGCCGAGTAATTTCAAGCGTCGCCCACTCCGCATCTTCACCGGCCGATTCGGACGCTTGTGCCGCGACACCGCCAGACACAACCTCAAGCACAATCACTGAAATGTTGTCCCGACCACCGGCCGCAAGTGTGCGGCGCACAAGTTCAGCCGTGAGCATTGCCGGTTCGCCACCCTCAGCCAGTACCGTCTCAATTTCGACATCACTGATTTCTGAGCTCAAACCATCCGAGCACACCAACAGCCGTGAACCGGCCTCAACCGGCAACAACCACGCATCATGCTCATCATCAGTGCTCCCAAGCGCCCGAGTAATGATGTTGCGCGGCGTCGACGCAGCCTGACTATCGCCCTCTGCAAACAGCTCCGATTGCAGCGAGTGGTCAGTGGTGAGCTGCTGCAATCGCCCGCCACGCTGCAAGTACACTCTGGAGTCGCCAACATTCAGCACATACCAGTGCGGTTGCCCCTGGTGCTCGATACGAATCGCGCCGGTGAGTGTGCACCCGGCCCCGCGTTCGCTTCGCTCTGAGATTGCTTGCACGCGACGTTTCGCCTCGTCAAGGGCAGCCTCGATCTGCTGCATGGTGGCTTCGCGAGGGGCGGTGAAGGCCTCGCTAAACGCCGAAATTGCAGCTCTGCTTGCAGCAGCTCCTTGATCGTGACCACCCATACCGTCAGCGACGATAAAACACGGATCGGCAGCGAAAAGGGCATCCTCATTGACCGCTCGCCGCAAGCCGCGATCGGTCAGTGCCGCCACCTCGAGTTTCACCCGTGGCTCAGTGCCGGGCAGAATCACGCAGATTCACCGATGAGCCGCAGCTTGACTTCGAGCGTGCCAAAAAGCATGCGCTCGGTTGCCTCAGCCCGCACACCGGGCATGAGTTCGCTTTCACTGCCGTCTTCGTTGAGCAATACCAAACCGTTGGTCGAGTTCAAGTCTTCTACGATCCAACGTTCGCCATCGCGGGTCAAGCGCACGTGCGACTTCGAGAGCGTACGAGTGCGATCAGCAATTGCGAGTACCGCTGATCCGTCGATAGCTTCTGGCCTGCGCCCCACCACGGTATCTGGCGATAGCTGAAGCTCAGTGCCGTCTGGCAGTTCAAGCACCCACTGCTGCTGCAAACGTCGCGGCGCAACAATTGTGTGATCAAGATCGAATTGATCGTCGTCTGAAGTCGCCGAATTTTCTGGGGCCGCGTGAGCAGCTCCAGGCAGCATCGAATCGGGCAGCGGCTCAACCTTGCCGGTGATGCCGGTTGCCTTGTATGCGGCTGGAGTCGGCGCGGGTGGCACAATCATTGGCGCAACGGCGGGCGCCGAGGGTTCTGGCTGGGCAGGGGCCACGGCAACAGGACTTACCGTAGCCGGCTCGGGAGTCACCGCTGGATCAACCGGCGCCTGTGCAGCGGGAGGCTCGGCGATAACCGCCGAAGCTTCGGCGGGTGGCGCAAACGTCGGTGCGGCTGCGGGAACAGCAGGAGCAGCAGGAGCGGCCTGGGGCGCTGAGGTGGCAGCAGGAGCAGCGGGCGGAGCAGCAGGTGTCGCAGGAGCGGCAGCCGATGCAACTGGTGCAGGTGCCGCAGGAGCAGCAGGAGCGAGGGGATGCACTGGTGGCACCACTGGCTCCGGCAACACAATCGGAGCGGCCTGTTCCTGAGCCGCACGAGCGGCTGTCCACGAAAACGGAGTTGGTGTCTCGTGCAAACCAAGCGGTGCTGCCGGCGCACTCCGGAAGCTCTCCGCCGCCAGACGGGCGTAGTCAGCCTCGGTCTCACCGCCGAGCGGCGATGCATGCTGCGGGGCGACAGGTGCCTGTTGGCCCTGCGGTACTACAGCTGGCTGCAGTCCTACCGGCCAAGACTGTGCCGGTGAAGCTGTTGGGGCAACAGGGGCCTGCACACCCGGAGCAGATGGGCTGGGCGCCACCGCAGCAGCGAATGCGCTTGGCGCAGCTGGCGCCTGCGGCGGCACAAAACCTGCCTGCGGCTGAGCAGCATACTGCGAGTTCGCTGGCTGCCGAGTTGCGCCAACAGGCGCAGTGTTCTCGCCGACATGATTGGCAAAAAGTGTCGCCCAGAGTGGTGCAATAAATACACCGAGAACCGTGTAGCCAACCCCCGCGCGGTACTCATTGCCGAGACGGTACATCGCAATAATCAGCATGATGCCAGGCACGATGCCGAGCCCGACAAAGGTGAGCAGAACGACCCAGCCGGGCAGACCAACACGCTCAAGCAACTTCCACTGGTTCCAGAACGGGATCCAGCCGTCGCGACTCTGCAGGCCAATACGCGGGAACAGCCTCGCCATTGCCCACAAATACCAAACAAGCACACCGACCGCGAGCAATGACCAGACCGCGGCAATAACCACGGCGACTCCTGTGCCAGTCGAGTAGTTATCCATTGAGGGACTCCTTGTGTGTCTGTTTCAAATCGTGAGACGCTGTTGCTGATTCTGCCGCACTGGTGCGCCACTTCACAATGCTGAAGCGGTATGAATTCAGCGCATATTTTGCACGAATTCGCTGCACGCGGGTCATCTTTGCGGCCCGAGTTTTGTTTTCGGTAGCAACTGCCGCCCACATCCATTCGGCCTCTTGCTCGCTCACACCCTGCGCTGAGAATACCGCTCGCGTAGCAGTCTCGGCGGCCCAACGCGCAGCATCACTGTCGATGAGTTCGGCAATCTCAGCTCTGGTTGCGCCTGGCGGAATCTTCAGTCCAGCATCAACAGCGCCGTCAACGAGCTCCTGCCAAGCGCCAAGCACTCGCAATTCAGTGTGCGGTTCGGCACGTCTACCTCGGGCTCGCCGCTTCTTTACAAAAGGCAAAAACAGCAGCGGGAGAGCGAGCAAAGCAAGCGCCGCGAGGCTCAAACCAGTCGCGCGTAGCACCGGCAAGATCCAGGCTTGGGTCTTTTCTTCGCTCTCATTTTCAGAGTCATCGTTTTGCTCACCCATGCCAAGCGGCGGGTCGACTTCTTTCACGTCCCGCTCTTCAGGCGTGGTCGGATACTCCGGAAGCTGCTCGCCCTCTTCCAAGGTAGAGGGGCGCATAGTGAGTTGCGGGGTGACATCGATTGGTTGCCACTGCCCCGAGGTATCTCGCACTTCAATCCATGCGGCGAGATTGTCTCCTGTGCACTCTTCCACACAATTCGGCACACCCTGCACTTCTGGCGTGTCAGCAAGCCGAACCCCAAGGACCACACGAGACTCAAAACCCAGCATCTGCGCAATAAGTGCGGCAGCAGCAGCAAACTGTTCGTCGTCGCCGACCGCGGCAACCAACATCTCAGCTGGTGCCCCCTCGCCGGCAATTCGTTCCTGATTATTCAGCTGGCTAAAAAGCTGCTCAAGCCGAGCTGTGGAGTGCCCTCCAGTGCTTGATTCGAAGCGAGTGCCATACTCCCGTTCAAGACGACTCAGCCAATTGCGGTCGCTTTCACTGATCGAGTGGCTCAGGTAGCCCCGGCTGCGCAAGCGCTCGATCAATTCGAGCAAGCCAGTCGCGTTGGCCGGTTGATCCTGCGTGTTCACCCAAGAAACCAGCTCAGGCATCGCCTCAAAGTTAATCGACGAGAGTGCTGCGGGCGATCCACCGCTGAGGTTGCCGTCTTCGCTGCCCTGCATCGTCATTGTGAAGCTGTCTCCGGGCTGGAGCCCCAGGGTCTTTGCCCCTCCGGGCACAGCAATGGCCGCCGCAGTTTCTCGATTCACAAAAAACGCGTCGGCGAGATCTGAAGCCCGCGGACCGTGAAAAGCGGGTACCGAGCCAAGCCCAGCAACCGGCACCCAAATATCACCGTAGCCCTCACCAAATTGCACATCCACCTGAACCGGATCGCTCAGCCGGTCACCGCTTGGGAAGCGTGTGAATCGCCCCGCCTGATTCGGGCTGATGTGAAAATCAACACCGTCATATGCGTCCAGTACCGCGATTCGAAGTCGCGGTGGCAGCTTCGCCTCCGGCGCAGAGTTCGCCCCAAGCGCCACCGAAAAGAGCGATGCGTCAATCTTCTCGTCGCTCTTCCAGCCGCGATAACCGGCCAGCGGGCTGGTCCGCTCGCGCAAAAGAATCTCAGGGTCAATGCTGTCTCGCGGCACCTGCCTTCCGGCATCTCCGAGACCTGGAGCGATCGCAAGACCAAGCGCAATGGCAACGAGAACCGTGCCCGAGGCAAACACGGCACGCAAGGTTTTGCCCCCGCTGCGGCGTTCGCTAACGTCACGCCCCCTGCGCAGTGCGGCGCGACGTTCGGCGCCAGCTGCAAACCAAACCCAGGCGGCCCCGAGCGCGGCCGCCACGCACCACAGCGCCAATTCGCGCGGAGCAACGATGTTTATTGGACCAATCGCCACGCTCTGGCTGAGCACAGACGACCCAAACACTGTGCCAAAAGCTACTGGGGCGAGAAGTGGAATAGCCGCTAGCGCGGCCCGCTTCTCGCTGCGCAGTGCAATCGAGGCCGCTAGAAAGGTGCTGAGCAAAAACACCAGGTAGGCGGGCACGAGCACCGCCTGATAGCTGCCGACCGGCAGCGTAAGGGTCAAGAGCTGCTTCCAGCCGAGCACAATTCCGGCGACGCCGTCGATGAGCCCGCGCAGCAACCCCTCTGGCATTCGATCTAACGCTTGTGGCACCGCAACCGGCACCACCGTCAATACAAAGGCAGCAAACAGCAGACCGGCGGCAGAAAACATGCCCATTCGTTTTGCGCTGAACATCGCAATAGCAAGACCGATCACAAGACCAGTGGCACCGGCGATGATAAGCGCCACGCTCTGATAGATCGGCCAAGCCGCAAGCACACCGAGTACCGTGGCAAGCAACGCCGCCAGTACGGCGCCAATTCGCCTAGACAGCGCGGTCACAAAGCACCTCGCAGCATCAATTGAGGCAAGTCACCAACAGCACCGAGGGTGCCAACAGTGAGCGAGTCGATCCGCTGAGCAGCCGGTTCGGCCAGCAATTCTGCGCGCAGGATCAGCACACGCACATCGGCTGCAAACGGCATGGCTGCGCGGCGCAGTCGAGCAAGCTCAGGGTTCGAACCCGTCACCAGCACAACAATCGAAAGATCTCGAGTTGAGTGTGCAAGGCCACGCGCAAGATGTTCAATCGCGGGCGCGTCAGGGGCCTGACGAAGCTCAGACCAAGAATCAAGCAATTGCCTCTGGTCACCTGAGGGAAGCTCTTCGAGACCGTCGATACTTGGCCTCAGTTTGCCAGGAACCCAGCCGGAGGCCACAAACCGTTCGCGTCCCTCCTTCACCGCGTGCAGCGAAACCGAAGCAGCGAGGCTCACACCCAGTTCAAACTCTTCGTCGCTCGCGTATTCGTCTCGGCGGGCGTCAAACAGCACGGCAAGTCTTGCAGTTTGTGATTCTTCGTATTGGCGCACCATGAGCTGGCCCGTCTTGGCGGTGCTCTTCCAGTGGATGTGACGCATAGCGTCACCCGGCACATACTCTCGCACTGCGTGGAACGAGAGATCACTGTCGGTCAATCGTTTCGACGCTTGACCCTCAAGATCACGCACAAGACCCGCCGAGTTCGGTGGCAACGCGACTGTGTGCGGGTGCACGTGCACTCTATGCAGATCACGCCAGGTCATTTCGCGTCGCAAAAGACCAAGTGGATCTTGTCTGGCGACAGTGAGCGGGCCAACGACGATGACCCCTCGCTGTTCAGTTGGCACAGTGACCGGAAGAGTCGTTAGCTGGTGAGGGCCAAGCAGCGGAACCGTAAGTTCACGCAAAGCGTTGCCCACAGGCAGCTCGATCACCGCGGGAAGCTGCGGCCGGGCAACGGTGTTTTCAACCTCAACGCTGAGCTGCACCTCGCCGCCGGCAACCACACTGTTGCGACTCACCTCAAGCACGGTTCGATAAGCCCTCGACCCTGCCAAGAATGGGACGGCAATCAGTAGGAGCGCTGCTGAAACAATCGCGACGAACCAAGCTTCCACCCAGACCAGGGTGGCTCCAAGCACAACCCCAACCACGGCAAGAGCGATCACGAACCAGCCAAGCGGCGTTACCGCCCTCGTGATTGCTCCCATTCGCCGGTTGAGCCTGCGCTGGGTGCGCCGCCACCAGCGTTTGAACTGCACACGGCGTCGCGAAAACTCCCCACCGGCGCCAGGGCCAGTTTGCCCTAGGCGCGTGTGAGTTCGAGTGTTCGTGCCGGTGTGCATCAGGCGCCGGCTACGGGTGCCTTCTGATTTCACTCGCTGCCGTTCTCCTGCGGTTCTGGCACATCGAGCAACAACTGGCCGATAATCTGTTCGGCAGTGACACCGTCAAATTCTGCTTCGGGTTCGAGCACGAGACGGTGCGCGAGCACCGAAGTCGCAAGCCCGCGAATATCATCTGGCACCACGAACGCTCGACCCTGAACGAGTGCCCACGCAGTCGCCATGCGCAGAAGCGCGAGCGCGCCACGAACACTCGCGCCAAGTCGCACCTCGCTCGCATTGCGGCTGGCCTCGACGAGGCGGGTGATGTAGTCGGCAATCAGCGGACTCACATACACCTGACGCGCGAAATCTTGCAGCTGCACGAGGCTGCCGGTGTTCATGACCGGCTGCACAGCGACGGGTGCAGCTGATTGCTGCAGAATTCGACGCATTGCCATTTCATCTGGGTACCCAATGCTGGTCTTGATCATAAATCGATCAAGCTGAGCCTCTGGCAGGCGGTAGGTGCCCGCCTGTTCGACAGGGTTCTGCGTGGCAATCACCATAAACGGGGTGCCGACCGGATGAGTTTTGCCGTCAACGGTTACCTGGCGTTCTTCCATCACCTCAAGCAGCGCCGATTGAGTTTTGGGGCTGGCACGGTTGATCTCATCGGCGAGCACAACATTCGCAAAGATGGGACCAGCATGAAACTCAAAAATACCCTGGCGTTGGTCAAACACCGTAATGCCCGTAACGTCACCCGGCAATAGGTCTGGCGTGAACTGCACACGAGAAGAACTACCCTGGATAACCTGCGCAAGCGTGCGGGCGAGCGCCGTCTTTCCGGTACCTGGCACGTCTTCGAGCAGCACATGCCCACCGGCAACCTGAGCGGCCAGCACAAGCTCGATCACACGACGTTTGCCGTGAATGGCCTGTTCCATGCCGTCTGCGGTTGTTCGCAGCGTCTCCCCTGCCCATGTTGCACGCTCGTCACTGAGCGGAGCTGTGCCGTTCTGCTGAATGCTCATGCGGTTCCTTTGTACTGTCTTGCGGCTAATAAAGTCGGGGTGTTCGTTATGGGGTCGGTGTGCACAGGCCGTCGGTAAAGACGGCTTGGTCTCGGGTTCCGGCCCAATCAAGGGTGATCTTGCGGTCTGGCGAGGCAACGAGTGTCAGGCCCTGCAGCGAACCAGCACTTGTGATGTGCTGCAGCATTGTGGCGTGATCTGGCAAATCAGTGCCATTCCAGGGCACACACGTCTGCAGCGTGACGCTGACGGGTTCGGGGCCGCTTGCGCTAATGCTGCCCTGGTCCGAACAGTTCAAGCCGCCCGGCGCACACTGTGTCACGGTGCCGTTAGGCGTTCCGGGCACAATTGTGCTCGCCGTGACTTCGCCGCTTGGCGATGGGCTATAACTCACTGTTCCAGCCGCATACTCAAATGACCAATCGCCAAGGCGAGTGGGGGCCGGGTTCGTTGTGTAGCTGCCCTGCAGAGTTGGCAGTTTCACGCCGCTGGTTTGCGGTTCGGAAGAGATTGGCCCGGCTGTTCCATACGAGTTCGACGCTTTCACTGTGCCGATGAAAGTCCGGTGCTCGGGCAGATTCGCACCACTCTGACGATCCCGCGCGAAGCTGCCGCTTTCGATACGGTACGCAAAGCTCAGCTCGTCACCACCGTTCCTACCGAAACCAGTGTGTTCAATCAACCACTCTGTGCGGTTCGAACCAGAGAGCGTGAGTGTGACCTCACCGGCAATCGGCGCGCCGATCGGGGTGGCGCCACCCGGCAAGAGAGCCGAATCGCCCTTGCCTCCGTCGCCACCGGTGTACGCCGGCGGAATCATGTTTGGCGCATCAAGGGAGTACACCCGCACCTCACGAGGTGTTCCGGTAGCGGGCAGCGTATAAATCTGGTCACTCGAAATCGCAATTTCGTTGCCATCAACAACGAGCACTCGCCGTTCGGCGCTACTTGGGCCAACCTGAATTCGCACCCGTCCCACCGAAGGGTCGGTGTTGTCGAGCCAGCGCACAGCTTCGCCGCCAGAAATCTTTGGCGGTGCTGGTGGCCGGTATGCCCAGGTTTCCACCCCATTGCTACTCTGAGCTGAATCGCCAACCGAGTTCGTCGCAACAGCATGGTAGGTCTGCCGCACGCCTGGTGTAAGCCCCGTCACGGTGCACGTCGCCTGGCCGCCACCGAGTGTGCACTGGCCAACTGAAGAGCCACCGGCCATCAGCTTCACGCCGGTAACTTCAGGGTGTGAGGTTTCGCCGCTAAGCGCAACCGAGAGTGTGACGCTGTCACCGCTAGCACCGGTAGCCGTAACACCCACTGGCGCGCGAGGAACACCCTGCGCGTCAAACTCGATTGTGCCGTTGCCAACACGATTTTGCGCGTCACGAACCACATAGCTCGCAGTGCAGCGACCGCCAGGGCCCCGCGGATCGGCCCAGCGAACATTGACTGAGTTTCCAGAGGCCTGCATAGTCCCGAACTGGCATCCGCCGTCATTCACTGAGACCAAGGTCAAACCGCCACCGCTCTTGCCAGCGAAAGGATCGTACTCACCAGAAACCCCGACTAGCGGAGTGCTACAGTCCGATCCGACGGTGCAGCGCAGCGCAACTGTGCCGCCCTTTGGTGCGTCAACAGCCGCTTCGCCTACTCGGAGGGTGAGTAGTGATTGGCTGTCTCCCGCACCGCTCGCGCTCACCGAAAGCACTGCCTGTGAGCCGGGGGTCGCATCTGCTCTGGCGACAACCTGCACTTTTGAGCCTGAATTGCTTATCTCAAAGGCTGAGCTACCACCGCTGAGTTGCCAGCGCAACTTTGCGAGTGATCCCTCACGGCCACCCTGCCACTGAACCATGTCTTCAAGGTTGATCGTCTCGGTGCTGCCCGGAGCAATCGTTCGGGTGAGTGGGTTCAGTTGCACCGCAGGGTCGTCAGGGATGATCGTGACCGGAATAGGCAACAGCGTAAAACTGCGCTGCTCTTCAAGTTTCACCCGCACCACGCAGCTATCACTCCACGGAGCTTCGCGGCCTGCCTGGTATCGAATCGTGGTCGTACCAATGGCCGTGCAACTCGCCTGCTGCCGCTGCGTACTGAAACTCGTCTGGTCTAGCTCGATCTTGTCACGCGGCCCAAGATCAATCAGAGTGTTCAAGTTCACATCAACACTCTTGTTCTCGGCAACCGAAATGGTGCCCGCCCCAGGCTTCAGTGACAAACGCAACTCATCAAGTGGCGGAACAATCAGGAAGCCGAAAGTCTCAACCTCATGACCGGTGAAATCAGTGCCGGAGAGTCTAAAGGGCACCAGATCGCCCTCAGCCCGATACGCCCCGACGATAGATGATCCTCGTACCGAATATTTTGACTCGGCAGCACCCCAAAGCGAGAGTTTCAGCGTCGACACGTCGCCGCTGGCCCAGCGCACCCGATCAGTTACCACGTCGATGCCGCTTCGTTCAAAATCCGCTCGGTCACGCACCGCCAGCACAGTGTCGGTAACCGCGGGAGCCTGCTGGCCGATTCGCTCAGAAACCTGCACAACAATCAGGCCGTCGGCGGTGCTCTTCGATTTCGAAGAGCGAACCGTGTAACGGTATGAAACCGTGCCCAGTTCTTCGCCTCCGGTCACTCGAACCACACCATGCTTCAGATCAGAAAGATCTAAGCGAGCAGCCAGTTCGCGATAGGCAGGTGATCCCTCACCGCCGGGCACATTCGGTTCAACTGAAACAAGCTGTAGCGCGCCGCCTGACGGGTCTAGATCATTATCGAGCGGGCGAACGGTAGCGGGATTTGTCGTACCGCGAGCAATTCTGACGTAATCGCTATAGACAACGGGAGCACCACCACCCGGATCAGGCTCCGTCACAATGATGCGCAGCTTGCCGGCGGCTTCACCACCGAAAGAATCACGAACCGTGTAGCTCACAATTTGAGTACCGCGTTGCGCACTCGAAGAGGCTTCAACCTGCACCGCACTGCTGCGCGGCACAATACTCGCCGAAATCTGCGGGTCTTCGGGCGCAGAAACGGCCACCAGCCGTAGACGGTCACCATCTGCATCGACACCCGAAAGCGGAATCGTTGCTTTCACCCGCTCACCCGGAGCCAGACGAACAGTCACTGTTGCCGGTTGGGGGTCACGGTTTGAGCCCTCGGCGAGCACAGTGACTCGAACCTGACCAACATCAAGCTGTTCGGGGCTCGAAGCGCCATAGGTTGTGTAGCTCAAGGTGTAGACGCCGGGGGCGTTAGGTGCGAGGTAACGAATGCGGCTGCCAGAGGCGAACGCAAGTTCTCCTTCAGCGCCAGAGCCACCAATTTCTGGATGCAGCACAAGCCGTTCGCCTGGTGGCGCAACGTCGTTGTCGAGTACAGGGATATCAACCACCGAGCCGGCTCGCACCGTCGCCGTATCGCTCACTGCAATCACGCCAGCGCTGGCATCATCGACCTGAAACACGGTGAGCCTGCCCTGGGCGGTCTGCTCGCCCTCAGCAATCACCACATCAACCGAACCGATACGCCCGGCCATACCACTCGCGGTTGATCCTGAAACGCGCACGCTCGAGTGCTCGATCACATCGGCGCGCAATTGCCCATCGCGCACCGTCGCCGAGCGCACTGTGAGGGCACGCGAGTTTGAACTCGGCAGCGCGGCGAGCACGTCTACCGTGCTGTCGGCCAGCGGGCGAACAAATGCGCGCAGCGGCGGCACAGCGAAAGCGTCTCGGCGATCCACCGCGGTAACTCGAATAATGCCGGTGGTTTCTTGCTCGGTAATGGTGTCGCGCACGGTGACCGCGATGGTTGAGCTACCGCGTTCGCTCGCGACGGCTTCAATGACGCCGGTGCCTGAGTTCGCGGTGGCTGTAGTGGATCCCTGCTGCACGGTTGAGCTCACCAGTTGGAAGGCGCCAGAACCACCGCTTACCCGTTCAAGCGGTCGAAGCGAGGTCGCTTCGCCGATCTTCACGGTCGAGGCGGCTGGTGTGAATTCGATGGCTGCACCGGTGCGAACCCGTACGCGCAGATCACGTTCGGCTTCTGCGCCTCTTGAATCCATCACCCGTACTCGCACGATCGAGTCGCCTGCGGCCGCGTTGGGGTCATTGTGCCGAATCGCCAGTTTGCCATCCGCTGTGACGAGTGCTCGAATCGGGTCTTCTGGATTGCTGACTTCAGCACCGGCGAGCATCATGGGGTCGCCCTCTGGGTCAACCCAACCCTCAAGCACGGGCAGCACGAGAGTGCCGCCGGGAGCGATTTCTGGGCTTGGCCAGGCTCGCTGGCACCCTTCGACCGGGCACCATTCAGGGGCAGAGTTCGCCGATTCTTCGGCGACGGTTAGTGTCACTGTCGCGAACTCAGATTCGGTCACGCCGTTGGTGATGCGGTACTGAAAGTTTGCGCTTCCGCTTGCTCCTGCTGAAGGCTGCAGCACAATGCCCTGACCGTCGCTCAGCATTGAGATTGTTCCGAACGCTGGATCGAGGTCATTTCCGAGTCCGTCTGGAATGACAGTGAGCACATCTTTGCGGTTTGCGCTGTAATCGTTGAGCAGCACTGGTAGGAGCGCCGGTTCGCCCGCGCGAACACCAAATGCAACGTCGACAGCAACCGGTGGTTCTTGCTCGGTCACGTCTTGTTTTACGATGGTGCCGGTTTCTTGCTTTGGTGGGTCTACCAGGGCCCACTGTTCGACCGGGATCAGCTTTCCTTCTGGCACTGTCCACATCATGCCGCTGCGCAACTCGGCGACTACTGCTCGACTACCGTTGGTGCGAATCTCTGGTTCAGCGTTGCTGAGGTCTTCGACGTTGGGGTCAAGGGCAAGCTCAGTTTCGCCCTGTTCGCTGCTCCACATTCTCGCTTCGTTTTGCCCCACCCAAGAGGCAACCATCTGCTCGCCTACCTGCTTTGGCTGCGCAGCGATACCGGAAGCTACGACGATGCGTTCGGGTTTTCCGGCCGCACTGACCGCCCAGAGTCCGTTATCGTCAGAGATCAGGGTTCTGCCGGCTTTGCTGCTTGAAGATTGCAGCTTGGCGCCACCGGTGATTGTGAGAGTGATCTGCTGTTTTTCGCCCTCGCGCCAGAGGTGGCCTTTCGCCGAGTCAAAAAGCACCCATTTGCCGCCAATTAGCGCCAATTGAACGTCGTCGGCTGGAACCTCGGCTCCAACATTCATTTCAGAACTCTGCCACTGCCCGCTTACAGCGTCGTAGCGGCGAATACTCTGCTCGTTTTTTGAGAAGAGCGCGATATTACCTTCAGCATCGAGGGCCACCGCGTTGGCCGCGTACTGTTCTGGTTTTGCGCTTTCGCCGCCGCTCTGACTTTGCTCAGTCAGCGGATCAAGCAGCTGAGGTTGTTCAAGTTTTGCTGGGCTACCGCCGCTTGCAGGCTTCACCTTAGCGAGATAACTCGCGCCGCTCTGCGTGAAAAAGAGCATCCGATTACCCGCAGCAATCACCTGCTGTGTGCCGTCAGGAGTGCGAATACTTGAGCTGTCGCGGTTGGTATTGGACTCGGTATCAGGGGTGTTGGCTGCAGCACTTTCGTTCAGCGCCGCGGTGTCTTCGCGCTGCTCAGGCGCGCCGATTTCTGCAGCGTTCTTCGCTGCACCATCATCTTGAATGTCTTTGGGCGCGGCAGCGCTAATCATGTTGGCGCGCGCATAGCCCTGCGTCAAGAGAACACCGAGGTCAGCAGTTTGCACCACGCTGCTTGGGCTCTCGGCCAACCGCACAGTATCGATTTCTGCCGTTTCGGTGTTCACTCTGGCGTATTGTCCGGCAGCCCGCTCAACCCATACCGATGGGTCTTCACGGGGCGTTTCACGTGAATCAAAACCATCAGAAATGACCGCAAAGGTAACCACGAGGGCGAGTGAGAGGGTGCCTGCGATCCAGCCGGCAAGCCTGCGTTTCGTAGGGTTCCCGCGTGGAGGGCGTGACTTGCTCATCCAAACCACCCAAATGCGAGCCCAGCAAACGTGACCGCGAGCCCCGCTACGACAACACCAATGCCAGCACCAATTAGGCCAGCTTTGAGCGGCGACCTCGGGCGATCGATGAGCACGCCATCGCTATTTTCACTCAGTTGCTGCGCTCTGAGTTCGGCCCGCTGTTGGGCTCGCGTGGCCGTTCGCACCGTGGTGACGACCGGTCCGCGTGGCGCACTGAAGTCTGCTGCCGGGGCGACCCAGTCGGGTCGCACCAGATCCAGCGGTGTGACATCAAAACCGTAGCTGCGTTGCAGGGTACGCAGTGCTTCGGCGAACTCTTGCATGCTCGAGAAACGCCGCTCTGGCATTGCTGACATTGAGGTTCGCAGCACCTCGTCGAAGGGCTGATAACCCTGTGCCCCAGGAATGGGCTGGTACTTGGCCTGGTAGATTCGAGCCTTCATCTTCGACTCGGTGTTTTGTGCCCGTTCGGCATGCTCAAACGGCGAGAAGCCCGCCGCGAAGGTGTACAGCGTGGCTCCGAGTGCCCACACTTCACTGGCGACCGTGCCTGTGCTTGCGCCATTGTTTACTTCTGGAGCTGCCCACGGAATTGAAAGCGCGTGGCGTTTGTCGTCTGAAGCGAATTGGTTTTGCAGCATGGAGATACCAAAGTCGGTAAGCACCGGCCTGCCTGTTGTGGTGAGCAGCACATTCGACGGCTTGATATCGCGGTGCATGATGCCCGCCTGATGGGCCGTCTCAAGCGCACCGGCCAACCGAACGCCAGCGTCGAGCACCACGGCAAGTGGTGCCGGCTTGCCAATTGTCAGCACCCGCATGGATTCGGGGCAAAATTCCATCGTCAAGTACGGGCGGCCGTCTGAAGAGACACCGGCCGAATAGATCGAGACAATCGACGGATGGCTTGAAAGCCGCGCCATTGCGTCGGCTTCTGATTCGAAGTCAGAGCGATCTCGCGCTTCTCGAACCGCCGTTTTCAAAACTTTCACGGCGACAATACGCCGCGGCATGTCTTGTTCATACTGAAATACGTCTGCAAAACCGCCGCTACCTAGCGGCCGGACATACCCCAGCCCAGTAATGCGCGGAGGCAGGGGCTGAGATTGAGCAGACACGCTGACAATTCTATTCGAGTGCGGAACGAAGACTGACAGGCAAATCACCGGCGCGCTCTCAAGCAAAGCTGCGGCGCTACACAAATGCCTAAAATAAAACATCCCCCCGACCGAAGTCGAGGGGATGTTTTCGTGCGTAACGCTTAGAGAGCGTTGACGTCGAGTGGGATACCAGGACCGAAGGTGGTCGAAACTGCACCCTTCAGAACGTACTTGCCCTTCGACGACGATGGCTTCAAACGAACAATTTCGTCGAGCACAGCGTTGATGTTGTCACCAAGCTGATCTGGCGAGAACGAAGCCTTGCCAACGATGAAGTGCACGTTCGAGTGCTTGTCGACGCGGAACTCGATCTTGCCGCCCTTGATGTCAGCAACAGCCTTAGCTGGATCAGGGGTAACGGTGCCGGTCTTAGGGTTTGGCATGAGACCACGTGGGCCCAGAACCTTACCAAGACGACCAACCTTGCCCATGAGCTCTGGGGTCGAAACTGCCGAGTCGAATGCGGTCCAGCCGCCAGCGACCTTCTCGATCAGCTCGTCGCCGCCAACCTCGTCAGCGCCAGCAGCAATAGCTGCCTCAGCGGCTGCGCCGGTTGCGAAAACGATAACGCGAGCGGTCTTACCGGTGCCGTGTGGCAGGCTGACGGTGCCACGCACCATCTGGTCTGCCTTGCGTGGGTCGACGCCGAGCTTAACTGCAACCTCAACGGTTGAGTCGGTCTTTGCCGAACCGGTCTCCTTGGCGAGAGCAACTGCCTCGGTAGGAGTGTAGAACTTGCCAGCCTCGATCTTCTCGACGGCGGCGCGGTATGCCTTTGACTTCTGTGCCATGATCCGTGCCCCTTACTCGACCGTGATGCCCATTGAGCGGGCGGTGCCAGCGATAATCTTCGAAGCTGCGTCGAGGTCGTTTGCGTTCAGATCAGCCTGCTTCTGCTCGGCGATCGCGCGGACCTGATCAGCGGTCACCTTAGCAACCTTGACGGTGTGAGGAGTTCCCGAACCCTTCTGCACGCCAGCAGCCTTCTTGAGGAGCTCAGCAGCAGGTGGGGTCTTCAGTACGAAGTCGAACGAACGATCTTCGTAAACGGTGATCTCAACGGGAACGATGTTTCCACGCTGGCTCTCCGTGGCCGCGTTGTAGGCCTTGCAGAACTCCATGATGTTGACGCCGTGCTGACCCAGCGCAGGACCCACGGGGGGTGCTGGGTTGGCAGCGCCGGCAGCGATCTGAAGCTTGATCAGACCGGTAACCTTCTTGGCCTTTGCCATGATTGTTTCCTTTCGTCGAAACCGGGTTCTCACCGGCCTCTCCCGCAGATCGAGCCGTTCCCGATCGCGGTGTGTTGTACGCGCAGCAAAATGCTTACACCCACAAACCACTCAAGTTTACGTCATCTCGGCGTTTCTCGCCAGCTGAGACGCCTGCAGCAGCTTGATGGGGCCTCAGCGCGGCAAGCCAAGCCTCAGAGCAACGCGTCAAGCCAAGCCTCAGAGCAACGCGTCGAGCGCCTGCTTGCGGGGCAGCCCTACCACCTGAGACTGTTCGTCATAGATTCGCACCTGCTCGTCAGCCGCGAACCGGGTCCAAGAGGCCGCACCTGTCTTAATAAACGACACCCAATCTGCGTGCATCAGATCAGCGAGTTGCTGGGGCGCACTGTCGGCCATCATTTTCGCGTCATCGCTTTGCAGAGCATCGAAAGTGAAACCAAGTTCGAGCGCGTGAGCCGCACCAAGTTTGTGCTTCGGCGTCCGCCAAGCAAACTCATAAACATAGCTTGGCGCCTGACGATTTCGCGCGGCAAGGATCGCCGGGCCTCGAAGCAAACGATCGGTGATCAGCTGACCGAGCAGTTCACCGTGGTTTTCTGCAGGCCAATCCTGTTTTGCGGCCGTCACGGCTGCCTTACTGATCTTCATCGCTTTTGTCGCGAGGAAAAACTTGAACCCGCTGATTGCGGCGAGCGCCTCTGGCGCAAACCAGAGGCGGTATTCCTGCGTATTCGCACCGATCACCAGCGGCATCTCGCTCTCGATCAACCCCTGCGCCGGTGTGATCGGCAGAGATTGCTGGTCAAGAGTGAGCACGTACGATGGCGCGCCTGAGAGCACTGACTTGCCCGCCGCCTGTTGCACTCTGGCCATCAGAATCGCTTCTGGTGTGACTGATGCGAACCCTGCTCTTGTCGCAGGAACGCCGAGGCGCTTCGCAAGATCGTTGCTCAGTTTCGCACCCTTGGCTTCGGGTTCGGCGCTTGTTGGGCCGCTCTGCACGATAGCTCCGGCCATCAGCGGCCGAGTGTCCGCTCGCGCGGTGAGAGCTGCGGTGAGAGAACCACCGGCAGATTCACCCATCACGGTGATACGTGCGGGGTCGCCGCCAAAGGCAGCGATTTCTTGGTGCACCCAACGCAGCGCCGCTGCAGCATCTTCTAGGCCAAGATTTCGCGGCACGTCTTCAAGCACCGAGAATCCTTCGGCACCGAGGCGATAGTTGATTGAGACGAACACCACGCCAGACTTCGCGAACGAGGTCCCGTCGTAAATTTCAATCGCAGCGCCGCCACGCTCGAATGCACCACCGTGAATCCACATCACCACTGGCAAAGATTCGGCGCCTTCAGGAGCCCAAATGTTTGCTGTCAGAATGTCATCGCCAGGTCGGTGAATACTCGGCAAGATCGTGCCGAGGCGTCCTGGATAGGCAGACTGCGGAGCCGCTGGGCCAAATTCTGCTGCGTCGCGAGGTTCTGACCATGCCACCGCCGGTTCTGGTAGGCGAAAGCGTCGCTCACCAAACGGTGCTGCCGCGTAGGGCACACCGAGAAAACGTTCAATGCCGTCTTCGCTTCGGCCAATCAGTTCACCTGTGCTGATGCGGGTTGTTGGATGCGTCATTGCCATGCTCGAAGTCTATGTGTCGAACAGGTGACTTCAACAGTCTGAACTGTGGCGATCCCACGAAGTCCAAACGAATGGAGCTTCCTGACTCACGGCGCCCGCCGCGGCGAGCTCCGCCAAACGCACCGCACCATTAAGCGGATCGCCGTGCGCTACAACAAGCTGTACATCTGCGCGCGCTGCGGCGAGTTCGCGCGAGATTTTCGAGACATAGCTGTCACTCCCGGTGAGACCACCAACAAGCGCGACCACTGGTGGCTGGGTGGGCGTGAGCGCGGCAAGCGCGCTTTCTGCTGCACTCCGCGCGGCTTCGGCAATGATCCTCGCAGCCTCGGAATCTTCACCTGCGAGTTGGATAACCTCTGCCGCAAAGGCGGCCATCACACCGGCCCTGTCGTCGCGGGTGTAGAGCTGCGCCGGCCACGAATATGGGTCACCAAACCGCGCACGAGCCGCCTCAAGCAGAGCGCGACCCGCGTCAGAAACGCCGTCGTAGCAGCGCATCGCGGACTGCAACGCCTGCGCGCCGATCCAGGAACCGCTACCCCGGTCACCCAGCAGATGGCCCCAACCGTCAACACGACGCCAGCTTTGCTCGCACAGACCGATTGCCACCGACCCGGTGCCGAGAGCAATAACCGCGCCATCTGCTCCGCCTAGAGCGCCAAGGTGTGCGGTCACCCCGTCGATCGCCACAGCCACCGCTGGTGGCTGAACCGCACGTGTGGCCCCTGCGAGGGTGTCCGAGAGCTCCCTCGCCAGCGCTCCAGGGTCTGCAACGAGAGTGGCGAGTCCGGTTGAGCCAAGCCCGAGTGCGCGCACCGCAGCGAACTCCTCTGGCCAGGCATCGCGCGCGCTCTGGCACAGCTCTCTGGTGAGACGGGCAACACCGTCGCCTGATCCTCGTACCGAAACTCGTGAGCCGGTGAGCTCCCGACGTTTTCCGGCATGCAGCAGCGCCAGCCGGCTGCCGGAGCCGCCGATATCAATGGCAAGCAGCGTCGGCTGGCTCACTTGCTCATACCGGCAGTAAGACCAGAAACAATCTGTTTCGTCGCGATCAGGAACAGCACCACAAGTGGAATCGTAGCAATTGTGAGTCCGGCGAAAAGAGTGGCCCAGTCGGTCTGGTACTCGCCGAAGAAGCGGGTAACGCCCACCGGAATTGTGTAGGCAGACTGGTCGCGAATCAGGATGAGCGGGTAGAAGAAGTCGTTCCAGACCGGCACAAAACGAAACACAATCACTGTCGCAATCGCTGGCTTCACTAGTGGCAGGTGCAAGGACCAGAAGGTGCGGAATGATCCGGCCCCGTCAAGTCGTGCAGCTTCGTCGAGCTCAATCGGCAGTTGCCTGAAGAAGCTGGAGAGCACAAAGGTTGAGAATGGAATGCCGAGTGCAGCATAGACCAGGATCAGGCTCCATAGGTTCGAAATCATGCCGAGCGAATCGAGCAAGAAGAACAGCGGCAAAATCGCAAGGTACACCGGCAGCATGAGGCCAGACAGGAAGGTCGACTCGATGAGGGTGAACATGCGAGATTTCGTGCGGGCAAAGGCATAGGCCGCGAGCAAAGAAACGACCGTTGAGAGCAGCACCGAGGTGACCGTCACAAAAATCGAGTTCACAAAATAGGTGTCGAAGGACGCAGTGATCCACGCTTTTTGATAGCTTGCGAAGGTTGGGCTCAGCGGTAGCCCAAGCGGGTCACGGGCCATATCTTGGGTGGTGCGCAATGAGTTCGAAAGCATCAACAGCAGTGGTGCAATTGAGATGGCCGCGTACACCCAGAGAAAGACATTTGCCGAAACCGAACCAAACGTTACCCGCTCTCCGGGGCGCTTGTTGCTTGGCTTGGGTCGTTTTGCGCGGCGGCGATTGCGGTTGGCCTCGCTGGTGTGCAGCGCTTGAGTTTCAGTGATTGTCATTAGAACAGCCTCCGCTCGGCGCGACGCATGAGCACGGTGATGAGTATTGAAACTCCGAAGATAAAGAGGAAGAGCAGCGTTGCGATCGCGGAGCTGGTGCCAATCGCGTTCGACGAACCAGACTCAAACGCGGTGCGATAGAAGAGCAGACTCAATACGTCTGTAGCGCGTGCGGGGTTGCCCTGTGATCCACCAAGAGCATACGGAATCGGGAACGATTCCATCGCGCCAATGAAGGTGAGCACGCTGACCGTGCCGATTGCCGGAATCATCAGAGGCAGAGTGATGGAGCGGAACCGCTGCCAATTATTTGCGCCGTCGATCTTTGCCGCTTCGTCGAGTTCGGCCGGGATACCGCCGAGGGCCGCACCATAGAGCAACACCGGAAAACCGATCCACTGCCAGGCAGTGACCAAAACGATCACCCAGATAGCGGTGCTTGGGTTGCCGAGCCACGGCTGGGCAAGATTGCCAAGGCCAACTGCCTTGAGGCCTGCGTTCACCGGCCCAAAGAGCGGCGAAAGCATGAGCGACCAGAGGTAACCGATCACGAGCGGAGACACCAGGTAGGGCAGTGTGTAGACGGTCTGAAAGAAGCGCTTAAATCGCGGCAGGCGATGCAGGAGCGTGGCGAGACCAAGGCCGATGGTGTTCTGGAACACCATCGCTCCCACAAAAAGCAGAATGTTGTGCACGAAGGCGTTCGGAATGTCTTCCGCGTACGGTGCCTTCGTGAAGAGAGTTGTGTAGTTGTCGAGTCCGACAAATCCTTCGCGGTTAATCCCGGTCCACCCAAAGAAGGAGTAGCTGAGCGCGGTCAGCAGTGGGTAGGCCAGGAACACCGCAAAAAGAATAGACGCGGGGAGGACGAAGAGCAGTCCGACTCGACGCGGCAGGGTGACCCCAGCCCGACCTCGGCGTGCTGTTGATGAGCTCGCGGTCACGGACATGTCTTCGTCCTCCTAGCGTGTAGTTGTGTTGTGTTTAGGTAAGAAGTGTGTGGTTACTCGCCGGGAGTGAACCACTGCGAGACACCGGTCTGCAGTGCGCTCGCGGCGCCGGCAGCATCGGTCTCTTTCAGGAACATCTTCTGGATTTCCTTGCCGAGAACTGCGGTGCCAAGAGGCTCGCCGTATCGGAAGTCCACGAGCAGCAGGTATGGTGAGCTGTTCTTCTCGTAGTTCGCCCAGGCTTCCTTCATCACAGGATCGCTGTACTTCACACCCGGAATCGCAGAGAACTGGTTCAGCTCGTCTGCAACCAGCTGACCGAACTCAGGAGTCGCCAGCCAGTTCATCAGCTTGATCGATTCTTCCTGATGTTTCGACTGCGCGTTCACCGCGAAGTTGCCGTCTGCGTAGCCCGGCGTAACTGGCGCGTCAAGCACCGAGTTTGGCGGCGTCGGTACCTGGTACGAACCAAACTCCATGTCTGGTGCCTGCGACTGGAAAGTACCAATCTCGAAGGAGCCGCCTGGGAACTGTGCCGCCTGACCCGAGGTGAACTGGATCTGGCTATCGGTATAGCTCACGCCGATCACATCTGGGGTGAGGTACTTCTCAAGATCGGTGATCAGCTGCAGCGAGGCAACGTAGTCTGGATCGTTGAAGTCAGTTTCACCCGAGAGTACTTTTGCTTCAAAGTCCGAGCCGCCGTAGCGTGCACTGCCTACGATGTCAGCGTAGATCGGCAGAATCCAGTCGTCCTTTGCGCCGAGCGCGATCGGGGTGACGTCAGCCGCGAGCAGCTTGTCATTGACCTCGATGAATTCATCCCAAGTGGTTGGAACTTTGAGGCCCTGCTCATTGAAGATCTGCTTGTTGTAGAACATCTGCAGAGTCTGAGTTGCCAGCGGCACGGCGTAGGTCTTGCCGTCTTCGCGACCCTTTGCGCCAGCAATCAGGCTCTCTGGAATCGCGTCAAGCCCCTCGACTTTGTCGTCGATCGCGACAAGCTGGCCGGCCTCGATGTTTGGCTGCAACTGACCGTAGGCACGCACCATTGGCACGTCTGGCCCGTCAGAACCAGCAAGACCGGTGGTCAGAATCTGGTTGTACTCAGTGTTCTGGAAGGCTTCGAACTGGACAGTGATGCCCGGGTTCTCCTTTTCGAACACGTCGAAGATACGGTTGTATGCTTCAACGTCTTCGGTACGCCATGACCAGACCTTCAGGGTCACGTCTTCACCCGAGCCTGAACTATTTGACCCGGCGCTTGGCGCGCAAGCACTGAGTGCCAGTGCAGCACCCAGAATCAAGCCGCCAGCCATCATCTTCCGTGCGTGTTTCATGTCATCTCCTTTGATTTCAGATTTATCTACGTATGTTTTGGGGATTCTTCTCAGTTTGTTGCTGGGCTTTGCAACACTTCGAGTGCTGCACGCACTGAAGACTTACCTTGCTGGAGTGCCGCGCCTGCTTCGTCACACTCGACTGAGGCCAGTGACATCACAATCGCGGTTTTCAGGTCACCGTTTGCCTCTGACAGCAGAACCTCGGCCGCTTCTTGGTCGAGCCCGGTGGCCTCGCTCAGAATGCGAAGTGTACGCAAACGCAATTTGTCGTTTGTCGCCACAAGCGACACCATCAGGTTTGACCAGGTTCGTCCGACTGCGACCATGAGTGCGGTCGAGAAACCGTTGAGCACGAGTTTTTCGGCCGTGGCTGCTTTGAGTCTGGTTGATCCTGTGAGCACCTCTGCGCCAGTATCAACGCAGATGTGAATGTCGGCCAATGGCTCAAGCCGGGCACCCGGGTTGCTCGATACGAGCGCCGTCACTGCACCGAGCTCGCGCGCCCTGGTGAGGGCACCGCCGACGTATGGGGTGTTTCCGCTTGCCGCAAAACCGATTGCAACGTCGTGCTCGCCGAGCGTGTCTGCCGCGAGCGAGCCCTCTTGGATTGAGTCTTCTGCGTTTTCGACTGCCTGCACGAAAGCACGCTCGCCGCCAGCGATATGCGCGACCACGCGGCCGTTCGGCAGATTAAATGTCGGTAGCAGTTCTGCGGCGTCGAGCACCGCGAGCCTGCCTGAGGTGCCGGCACCGAAGTAGTGGATGTTTCCACCGCTCCGAAAACGTTCGGCTGCGATGTCGACTAGTTCGGCAAGCTCTGGCAGCACGGCTTGGACTGCTTCAACTGCGATTCGGTCCTGGCTGTTGAGTAGCTGCAGCACCTCGAGGCTTGGCATGAGATCCAAGTTTGCTGAGGCAGCAAGCCGATGTTCGGTCGGCGGGAGCACCGCCACCGCAGCTGCTCGCTTGTCTTCCTCGGACATGCTGCCTCCGTGTCCCCTCGTTCACCCCGACGTGTTTGTGAAAAAGTATCACAAATTTTGAATTCTTGGAATAAAGTATCCAAGTATGGAAGCAGTGATGCAAAATCGTAACCTCGACGAACTCCTCGATCTGGTGGTTTCACCCGGAAGTGCTTCTGCCGTCACGGTGATCGCCATGCGCAATGGCGAAGAGGTTGCCCGTGCAGCTCGCGGCATTACCCGCGCGTGGGATCAAGAAGGCACGCCAAGCACCGTCGCAGGATCGCCCGTGCAGATCGACACACTTTTTGACCTGGCTTCAATCACCAAACCGATCGTGGCAACAACACTGCTCACCGAGCTCAACAACCACTCGCTCACGCCTGAACTACCACTTGCCGAATTGCTGCCAGAATTTCGCGCCGAGGGATTACGCGGCATCACCGCGGCGCAATTGCTCTCACACACGGCAGGCTTCGCCCCCTCGTGGCACGATCACAGCGCCGACCCCGGAGCTGAACGCTTTCGGGCCACCGCGCGGCCAATTGAGCTGCTAAACCCAATTCACCAATACTCCTGCCTCGGGTTTATCTGGGCAGGAATTCTGGCCGAGACTCTCGGCAACGCCTCGCTCGACCAGCTTGTCTCAACGCACGTGCTCGACCCGCTCGGAATGCACTCGACCGGCTACCGCCCGCTCACCGCTTCAGCAGAGCCGCGCGCGCTCAGCCAGATTGTCGCGACCGAGTACCAAGAACACCGAGGCATGGTGCACGGCGAAGTGCACGATGAAACCGCACACGCCCTCGGCGGCGTGAGCGGCAACGCCGGCCTATTCAGCACCGCACCAGACCTCATCCGCTTCGCCGAGGCACTGCGTACCGGGACAGGCATCGCCCCCGAGGTACACCACTGGCTCACCGAACCCATCGCTGGCGGCGCGACCCCAGACGGCTACACCCCGACCCTCGGCCTGCGCAGCAACGAGACATGGACTGCGGCAGTGACGGGCCGCACGGTGAGCCACGCAGGGTTCACTGGCACCATCTTCTTGGCAGAGCCTGGCGGCGAGCGATCCCTCGCGTTGTTGAGCAACCGTGTGCACCCAACCCGCGAGCAGATGGCGATGCCCAACCTTCGCCCAGAATTGGTCGCTGCCGCTTTCGCCTGATTCCGAGAGAATAGTGAGCAGACTCCGAAGAAAGTGAGCCGCCATGAATAACGCTCTAATTGCACTTCAGCAAAAAGCGCCGCAATTGCGACCCTCTGAGCGACGTGTGGCCGAGGCGGTCATTACAACCCCCACCCTCGTAGTCGAATCAACCATCTCGCAGCTGGCCGAGCACTGCGACGCCTCTCCCGGCACGGTTACCCGCCTGTGCCACGCGCTCGGATTTAGCGGCTACAAAGATTTTCGGCTTGCCATTGCGTCAACCATTGCCCGCGAACAAACTTCACGCGAGTTTTTTCAAGTATCTGAGGCACAGATTGACCCCTCAGATTCAGCAGCCGAGGTCATCGCCAAGATTGCCTACCAAGAGTCACGCACAATCGAAGAGACCGCGCGCTTGATCGACCCGACTGAGCTCGACGCTGTTGCCGATTCGCTGAAGAACGCAAAACGTGTTGACCTTTTTGGCGCTGGATCAAGTGGCATTGCGGCCCAAGACTTGCAGCTTAAATTGCACCGTATTGGTGTGCCGAGTTTCTGGTGGGCCGACACCCACTTGGCTCTCACCTCGATCGGCATTACAGAGCCCGGCGGTTTTGCGCTCGCAATCTCGCACACCGGTACCACCCTTGAGGCGGTGCAGTTTCTTGAGATTGCAAAGTCAAGAGGCGCCCAAACAGCCGCAATCACCAACTTTCCCGAGTCGCCGCTGGCTGAGCGCGCAGACCATGTGCTTACCACTTGGGCGCACGATGACGGCATGCGCGTTGGCGCCATGCCAAGCCGTATCGCGCAAATGGCCGTGATCGACTTCCTGCTGGTGCGGCTTGTGCAGCGGGATATGGCAGCGACCGAGTCTCTGCTGCGAGCCAGCTACGATGCGGTGAAGTCGCACCGGGTTTCTCACTAGCGCCCCGGCCTGCTGCGCAGCAGCGATCGCAGTCGTAGTCGTAGTCGTAGTCGCGACATCCAAACACAAAAAAGCCCCGACTCTCGGAAGAACCGGGGCTTTTTAGAAAGCAGAACTAGATCATCTTGGTGACCTGGTCGAAGCTGAGCTCCACTGGAGTCTCGCGCTCGAAGAGCGACACCAGCACGGTGAGCTTGCCAGCCGCAGGGTTGATCTCGCTGATCGTGCCTGGCAGACCCTCGAACGAACCCGACTTGATCGTAATAGTCTCGCCGATTTCGAAGTCGATCTCGATGTTGCCAGCCTCGGTTGCGGTAACCGCAGCCTTCGACTTTGCCAGAACTGGCTCAAGCTCAACGGTGCTCTTCAGCATCTCAAACGCCTCGTTGAAGCGCAGTGGCACAGGATTGTGCGCGTTACCAACGAAGCCGGTCACACCAGGAGTGTGACGAACAACCGACCAGGTGTTCTCATTGAGGTGCATACGCACGAGAACGTAACCCGGGATACGCACGCGAGTCACCATCTTGCGCTGGCCGTTCTTGACCTCCATGACTTCTTCCATGGGGACCTGAATCTCGTAGATGTCGTCAACCGCGCCCATCGTCTCGCGACGGTTCCACAGGTTTGACTTCACCTTGCGCTCGTAGCCGGCGTAGCTGTGCACGACGTACCACTTGCCAGGCTTGGTGCGAAGCTCACGCTTGAACTCAGCGTACGGGTCGCTCGCTGCCTGCTCGTCTTCGCCGGCCTCGGCCTGCTCACCTTCAACAGCGGGAGCCTGCTCGTCTGCAACGCTCTCTTCGCCTTCGGCAGGCGCAATCAGCGCGTCGAGGGCAGCGTCGAGCTCGGCTTCTGGAGTGTTGCTCTGTTCGCTCGTCATCTGACTTTCTTTCGATTGAGGTCGATTATGATTCACGCGCCGAGCGCGTCGACACTACCTAAGGCTTAAAGCGGAGTGCCGAAAGTAAAGAGTGTGGCCCAACCAAAGAGCTGGTCGAGAGCCCAAACCAGTGCCATCATCACAACAACGAAGCCAAGTACCACGAGGGTGTAGTTGATGAGCTCCTTGCGGGTTGGAGTCACAACCTTCTTCAGCTCGGAAATCACCTGCTGAATGAACAGCACAACGCGGCCAATCCACGACTTTTTCGCGGCGCGATCAGCCTTAGCGCGCTCAACGAGGTCGCCGCCGACGTTTCCGTCGATTTCGTTGCTACTCATTGGCGTTCCTTTCATCTGCCCTGGCGCCCCCTCGCGGGGGAACCAGGCCTGGCAGGGCGGACAGGACTCGAACCTGCAACCGACGGTTTTGGAGACCGTTGCGCTACCAATTGCGCCACCGCCCTATGGAGCAGCTCTGCCGTGCTTACTTTTTCACCCTCTCACCGGAGTGTTCAGGCATAAAAAAGTATGGCAGAAGTCAACTACCTTGAATGAGTGTACGCGATCGAGTGATGCTTGTAAAACTGAGGAGAGATTTGCGATGCACCCGCGCGCGTCGCGCTCAATAGTGGTAGGGGAACGGGCTCCAGTCGGGATCACGCTTCTCCAAGAAAGAGTCACGCCCCTCAACTGCTTCATCGGTGCCATAGGCCAGACGAGTCGTTTCACCAGCAAAAATCTGCTGGCCAACAATGCCGTCGTCGACAGCATTCATTGCAAACTTCAGCATTCGGATGGCAGTTGGCGACTTGCCGAGAATCGTGCGCGCCCACTCAATACCCGTGCGCTCAAGCTCGTCGTGAGGAACCACAGCGTTTACGGCGCCCATCTCGCGAGCTCGTTCAGCGTCGTATTCGTTCGCAAGGAAAAAAATCTCACGCGCATTCTTTTGGCCAACCTGGCGCGCAAAATAAGCACTGCCATAACCAGCGTCAAATGAGCCGACGTCGGCATCGGTTTGCTTGAACATGGCATGCTCACGGCTGGCGATCGTCAGGTCACAGACCACGTTGAGCGAGTGCCCACCGCCGGCCGCCCAACCAGGCACGAGAGCAATGACGACCTTTGGCATAAAGCGGATCAGGCGCTGCACCTCAAGGATGTGCAGGCGACCGGCCCGAGCCAGACCCTCTGGCCCGACACTCGTCTCATCATCACTGTATTTGTATCCATCGCGCCCGCGAATACGCTGGTCCCCACCAGAGCAGAAGGCCCAGCCGCCATCTTTCGGCGACGGTCCGTTACCGGTGAGCAGCACGACACCGACACGAGGGTTGACTCGCGCCCGCTCAAGCGCATCATAAAGCTCGTCGACAGTGTGCGGCCGAAAAGCATTGCGCACCTCTGGTCGATCAAAAGCGATACGCGCAATTCGCCCGTCACGGCTCAGGTGCGCAGTAATGTCTGTGTACTGTTCCGCACCGGGCGCGGTTTGCCATTCGGTGGGGTCAAAGAGGTCTGAAACCTGCACTGTGCCGTTGTCGCTCATGACCCCAGCCTATTGCTCATGGCATCATCGAAACATGGAGAGCACGATCAATCTGCCGCCGCTGCATGAACTGCTCGATAGCGTGCGGGTCGTTTCGATTCCAACCCGAACAAGATTTCGCGGCGTAAGCGTTCGTGAGGCTGCGATCTTTGACGCCCCGAATGGTGCCAGCGAATTTTCGCCCTTTCTTGAGTACGAAACGGCAGAGGCAAGTTCTTGGCTCGCGGCAGCTATTGAGTATGGCTGGGGCACGCTCCCTGCCATGCGCCGCGAGCGAATTCAGATCAATGCGACAGTGCCTGCCATTTCGGCTGAACAGGTGCCTGCGATCCTCACGCGTTTCGAGGGCTGCACCACAGCAAAGGTGAAAGTGGCCGAACGTGGCCAAAGCCTCGCCGACGATATTGCCCGAGTGCGCGCCGTACGCGAAGCAATGGGAGATGGCGCCCTCATTCGCATCGACGCCAATGGCGGCTGGAACACCGAGCAAGCAATTTCGGGGCTGCAAGCGCTCGCTCCCTTCGAGCTTGATTACGCCGAACAGCCGTGCATGAGCGTCGAGGATCTCATCGTTGTACGCGAACGCTTGAGCGGTCTCGTACGGATCGCCGCTGACGAGAGCGTGCGCAAAGCCGATGATCCGCTCGCTGTTGCGCGATCGGGCGCGGCAGACCTGCTCATCGTGAAAGCTCAACCACTCGGTGGCCTTCACCGCGCTCTCAACATTATTGATGCAGCGGGACTACCCGTCGTGGTTTCGAGTGCGCTCGACACCTCAGTTGGCATCGGCATGGGCCTGCATCTTGCTGCTGCGCTACCGGAAGGCGTGCTTGCGGGCGCCTGCGGCCTCGGCACTGTTGCACTGCTTGAGGGCGATGTCGCTGCCGAGCCGCTGCTTGCCAGGCACGGCTCAATCGACGCACGCCGAGCGATCCTCGACCCTAAAAAACTCGAGCACTACGAAGCCGCCCCCGGGCGCACAAAGTGGTGGCACGAGAGAATCTCTGCGTGCCACCGGGTGCTCGCCGAAGAGTGCCCGGGATAACACCCACCACGCGCTCCGACTACTTTTTTAGATTCGGAAAATCCTCTTCGCGCCACTCGGTATCGATTCGAGTGCCCTCGTTGAACGCAGCCACCTCGCGCTGACGCAGTTCAACACGGCGAATCTTGCCCGAAGCGGTTTTGGGCAGCTCATAGAATTCGACACGGCGCACACGCATATAGGCGGGCATAGCCACACGTGCGTGCGCCAGAATCTCGCGGGCAGTTTCGCCATCGGCGACAGCCCCAGACGAGAGAGCCACATATGCCTTCGTCACATTCAAACGAGTGTCATCTGGTGCGCCCACGACCGCAGCTTCGGCTACCAGCGGGTGTTCAAGCAATGCGCTTTCGACCTCAAATGGTGACACCTTGAAATCGCTTGATTTAAAAATGTCGTCGGTGCGCCCAACAAAAGTGAGCACGCCCGACTCATCGCGCTGCGCAACATCTCCGGTGTGGAACACTCCCCCGCGCATTGCTTTTTCGGTCGCCTCTGCATTGCCGAAATAGCCCGGCATCAGGTTTGTTGGGGGCGCTGGATCGAGCGGCAAACAAATTTCGCCCTCTTCGGTTTCGGCACCGGTGAGCGGGTCGAGCAACCGCACCTGCACTCCAGGCAGCGGGCGGCCCATTGCACCAGGCACCACGGCTTCACCGGGCAAAGTACCGATCAGTGCGGTGGTCTCGGTTTGCCCGTACCCATCGCGAATTTCAAGGCCCCACCACTCGCGAATGCGGGCAATCACCTCGGGGTTTAGCGGTTCGCCCGCCGAGAGCAACTCACGAAGGCCGTGCGGCTTTTGCTGCAATTGATGCTGAATCAGCATGCGCCAGACTGTAGGTGGGGCACAGAACGTGTTCACGCCAGCACGGTCAAGCTCGGCGACGAATTCGTCGGCGTCGAAGCGGGTGTAGTTCAGCACAAAGATCGTCGCGCCCACATTCCACGGCGAGAAGAAACTTGACCAAGCGTGCTTGCCCCAGCCTGGTGCGCTCACCACTGAGTGCACATCGCCAGGCCGCACCCCAATCCACGCGGTGGTGCTGAGATGCCCGAGTGGGTAACTCGTATGCGAGTGCTCAACAATTTTCGGCAAGCTCGTAGTGCCAGAGGTGAAGTAGATCAGTGATGGGTCGCTGCTCTTGGTGAGTTTTGGCACAGGTGCGAGCGAAGCGGATCGCGATTCCTCGAAGTTCGCCCAATCATAGAGCGCAGCCCGCTGATCTTGGCTCGCCTCGTCAAAGCCGACCGCAATACCACGGTAGCTGCCTGGCACCTGCGTGAACTTCACAGCGTCGTCTGGTGCCGCAAATACCCACTTCACTTTGCCGCGCTCAACGCGGTCAACGAGTTCGTGCGGGCCAAGCACCACCGATGTGGGCAGGATCACGACGCCGATCTTGAGCGAGGCAAGCATGATTTCCCATAGCTCCAGGCGGTTGCTGAGCATCAGCATCGCAACATCACCCTTGCGTGCGCCCTGCGCAAGCAGCCAGTGCGCAAGCTGGTCGCTGCGACGCTTCAGCTCGGCAAAACTACGCTTCACTTCTTCGCGACCAGCCTCTGCGATCCAGAGAGCCGTCGTATCGTTGCCTTCGGCGATCACGTCAAATACATCGTGCGCCCAGTTGAAGTGCGCGCCGACGTCTGGCCAGATGAAGTCGCGCCTCGCCGCAACCGGATCACTCGCGAGTTCGAGCAACTGATCGCGGGCGTCAAAAAACGCCTGGCTTGCGGCACTTTGGTGGTCGTTTTGCGAAAACGTCATGCTGACCATTCTCGCACCGCGGGGTATACCGCCCGGTGATCCGCTTCGCTATTTGCAGCGAGCCTTCACGAAAACCGGGTGGCTTAAGAACTAAAAACGGTGTGTAGCTTGTGGTCGCTGACCCGTTCGCGGCCGCCGAGACCGGCGATTTCAAAGAGCACTGCGGTGCCACAGACTGGGTAGCCGAGGTGCTCCAGCATTTCGAGTGTTGCAGCGACGGTGCCGCCGGTGGCGAGCACATCGTCGATCACCAATACACGTGCGCCAGGCTCGAGGTCGGCGTGCATTTCGATGGTTGCGGTGCCGTATTCGAGCGAATAGTCGATGCTCATCGCAGGCTGTGGCAGCTTGCCCGCTTTACGCACCGGCACGAGACCCTTGCCCGAGGCGTAGGCCGCCGCGCTCGCGAGCAGGAAACCGCGTGCTTCGAGGCCGGCAATAACGTCGTACTGTCCTTCAAAGGGTGCGATCAATTCTTCGATCGTCGCTTTGTACGCTTCGCCGTCTGCGAGCAGTGGAGTGATGTCGCGAAAGAGAATTCCCGGGCTCGGGTAGTCAGGGATCTCGCGGATCAACTTCTCAGCGCGGGCAAGGGCAGGGGTCAATGCATTGCTTGGCACCTTGCAAGGGTACCTCTTCGGCCGGACTGTCGTTGCACTGTGGCATTACTGACCAGTTTTGGCGCGGCGCAGACTTTGGCGACACGCGGAGTTACCTCGATTTCACATTCACAAATTCATCGGGTAATGTTTTACGAGTTGAGAGATCAACAGAGCGCCCCTAGCTCAGCTGGATAGAGCATCTGACTACGGATCAGAAGGTCAGGGGTTCGAATCCCTTGGGGCGCACAGCTAGACCCTCACCGTTCGCGGTGAGGGTCTTTTTGTTTTCTTGCTGGAGATAAAATTTTCACATGGTTGAAATTGGAACATGGGTCTTTGAAGGTCTATGGATCGCTGGAATTCTTGCGTTTGCCATCTCAGGAGCACTCGTCGGCGTTCGCCACAATCTCGACCTTTTGGGAGTGCTCGTAGTCGGACTCGCCACGGGAATCGGCGGCGGCGTTATTCGTGACATGATCCTTGGGGTTCACCCACCGGTGTCATTCACTCACTGGCCGTACTGGACAACAGCACTCGTCGGCTCTCTCGCAGTGTTCTTCTTTCACCCCAGACTCTCGAAGATTCGCACTTTCGAAATTGTGTTTGATGCGCTGGGGCTCGGAATTTTCTCTGCCTATGGTGCCGCGATCGCTTCACAGAGTGGGGTCGGCTTTATTACCGCAGTGTTTGTCGGCACCGTCGTCTCGATCGGCGGAGGTCTGATTCGGGACGTATTAGTAAATGACGTGCCGGGTGTCCTCACTCGTGAGCTCTATGCCGTCTCGGCAATACTGGGCGCGACGGTTGCGACAGTGATTACTCAATTCACCGGTCATCTCCTCATCGCCGCGACAGTCGGCGGAGTGCTGGCCATTGCGCTCAGGCTCACCTCTTACGCGCGAGGTTGGCACCTGCCAAAACCTCGCCGCAGCAATTAGTGCGCACCGTTCACTCGCCGGAGAACGATTTCAACGAGACCGGCAGCATTCGAGCGCCTATCCGGGGTGTTGATCGTGGTGATTGATGCCAATTTAGGTAACAATGAGTAAAAGCATGCCGGGTGTGAGCCCCGGGCAGTGCGCCCCTCCCCTACGCTGAGGAGGTTCGCGCTAGCCGCGTCGCAAAGAAGCCAACGTGCGCCAGGGGCGCGGCAAGGGGAACCATGTTCACGTTCGATCAGCTCAAAGCGTTTATTGCTGTTGCTGAGGAGCTGCACTTTGGCCGTGCAGCAGAGCGCTTACACATGTCGCAGCCACCGCTCACCCGTCTCATTCAGCGACTCGAAGGCGATGTCGGCGCAAGGCTCTTCGATCGAGACAACCGCAATGTCCAGCTTTCGTATTCGGGCAAGGTGTTTCTCACTGAAGCCCGGCGACTGATCGCGTACGCCGAAGACGCTTCGACACTCACCAGGCGGGCCGGAAGCGGCTCCTACGGCATTGTGCAACTCGGTTTCACGCCAGTAACGGGTGTCAGCATTCTGGGCGACCTGCTCGCCCGAATAAACACCGTTCTGCCAAATGTTGAGGTGATCCTGAAAGAGCAGGACTCGTCAGAAGGTATCCAAGAGCGCCTGCAGGTAGAGCTTGATCTTGGCCTAGCAAGGCCCACACCGAACCGCTTTGATCACGAATCGATCATTGTGCAGCGCGATGTCATGGTGGCCGCGGTGCCTAAGCATCACCCACTGGCGAGCCTTGGCCGCCCGCTCGTTCCCCAAGATTTCGAGGGCGAAGACCTCATCAATTACGACCCTGCGGGCGCTCGCTATTTCACCGATCACGTGCGCCAGTTTCTCGGTCAAACCGCGACGAGATCAACGCAGCAGGTCACCCAGAACGTCACTGTCGTATCGCTTGTCGGAGCGGCGAGAGGAGTGGCGCTGGTCACTGGATCAACCCGTCGAATTCAGGTGGACGGCGTAACTTACCTGCCACTCGATCCCGCGTATCGCGGTGAGCCTCTTGAACTGCACGCGCTCTGGCATCGCGACAATCGAAACCCCGCGCTTGAGCACGTTGTAGACATTCTGAGCAGCTATCAGGCACCTGAGCTGCCCTCTCTCGACGAAGATTGATACCTTTTAGGCATCATTTAAAGCGTTCAAAACTTGCAAGATCAACAATTAGTCATTTAGTTTGGCTCAGTACCGTTCGCGGCAATACCCCGCCGAACGACACAGGGCACCGCAGCCACTCGCGGTGCCACTCCACTGCTTTCTCAACGACTGGATCTTTCAATGACGAACGCTACGAACAGCCAACAACCGCTGGTGAAGCTCACCGATGTGAACAAGCACTTTGGTTCGCTGCACGTATTGCAAGACATCAACCTCGAGGTCGCTAAGGGCGAGGTCGTTGTGGTCGTTGGGCCTTCAGGATCGGGCAAATCAACCCTCTGCCGCACAATCAACCGGCTCGAAACCATCGATTCAGGTTCGATCACCATTGACGGTCAGGAACTCCCCGAAGAGGGCCGCGCACTCGCCAAGCTTCGGGCAGACGTCGGCATGGTCTTCCAATCGTTCAACCTCTTTGCGCACAAGACGATTCTTGAAAACGTCATGCTCGGCCCGATCAAGGTGCGCGGCGCCAAAGCCGCAGACGCCAAGACAGAAGCTTTGACCCTGCTCGAACGAGTAGGTATTGCAGCGCAAGCCGACAAATACCCCGCACAGCTTTCAGGCGGGCAACAGCAGCGAGTAGCTATCGCCCGCTCGCTCGCAATGCGCCCGAAGATCATGCTTTTCGACGAGCCAACCAGCGCGCTCGACCCAGAAATGATCAATGAGGTGCTCGACGTCATGGAAGGTCTCGCACGAGACGGCATGACCATGATCGCGGTCACCCACGAAATGGGCTTTGCTCGTAAGGCGGCGAACCGCGTTGTCTTCATGGCAGACGGCGTGATCCACGAGATTCAAGAGCCAGAGCCGTTCTTCACCGCACCAAAGACCGAGCGCGCACGCGACTTCCTCTCGAAGATCCTGACCCACTAACCGCAACAAAGCGGCCCCTCGCATAGGCGAGAGCACCAAGACCCACCGGCACACACCGGACTGGACCTGCGCCCTGGCGCACTCATTTGGCTGTCCACCGACGGGCGCCAACCGAACAAAGGAAACCCCCTATGAAGAAGCTCATTTCGCTGGCCGCAATTGTTGCAGCTGGCGCGCTGGCGCTCAGCGGCTGCGCAGCAGGCTCACCGAACGACCCAAGCAAGCCAGCCACTGGAGAGACCGCAGCACTGAGCTACGACGTCAACACCGACTTCGATCTTGCCGACTCACCAACGTGGACCCGCGCGAAAGAAAAGGGTCAGCTGACCGTTGGCGTGAAGTTCGACTACCCAGGCGTTGGCAACAAGAAGCCAGGCCAGCAAACCCCTGAAGGATTCGATATCGAGATGACCCGCATGATCGCGGCTCACCTTGGCTTCGCACCTGAAGAGATCACCTTTATGGAGATCACCGCACCGAACCGCGAGCTCTTCCTGCAGCAGGGCAAGGTCGACATGGTCGCCGCGATCTACACCATCAACGACGAGCGCAAGAAGGTTGTTGACTTCGCTGGGCCATACCTCGAAGCAGGCCAGGATCTGCTCGTAGCCAACGACAGCGACATCACCGGCGTTGCAGACCTCAAAGACAAAAAGGTCTGCTCAGTCGACGGCGCAACCCCAGCTCAGCGAATGCAGGCAGACCACCCAGAGATCGAGCTGGTCACCTACGACGCACTCTCGAAGTGCATGATCGACCTCGAGTCGGGCAACGTTGACGCGGTTACCCACGACGACGTTATGCTGCGCGGCTTCGCTGCAGAGTACGGCGACCAGTTCCGCGTAGTGGGTGAGCGCTTCAGCACCGAACTGCTGGGCCTCGGCGTACCAAAGGGTGACGACGCGTTCCGCAATGCGGTAAACGATGCCATCCAGGCAGCCACCGAAGACGGCACCTGGAAGAAGATGTTCGAGGCGACCCTCGGCGACACCACGATCGTAAACATCCCAGAAATCGATCGCTACTAGCGACCGGACCGTGGGCGGGCAGTGCCCGCCCACGGAAACAACCCGGCCTTCGGGCCCCGGCCACCACCACCGGTGAGAGGAAGTGAACCCCATGGATACCGCAACTATCGTGCAGCTATTCGTCTCCGGATTCTGGGGGACAGTCAAACTCGCGTCATGGACCTTCGTCTTCTCGATGCTGCTTGGCACCCTACTTGGGATCATGCGTATTTCGCCGATTCCCGTTCTGCGTGGAGCAGCTGGCGCATACGTCACTGTCATGCGAAACACTCCGTCGACACTCGTACTCTTCTTTTGCGCGTTCGGCCTGCCCTACCTTGACGTAAAGTTCGGTGACGACACCGCGACTCGCTCATTCATCTACGCGGTGATCGGCCTCTCCTGCTACACCGCAGCCTTTATTAGCGAAGCGATCCGCTCTGGCTTTGCCACCATTCCGGTAGGCCAGGCTGAGGCTGCGCGATCCATCGGGCTTACCTTTTCGCAAAGCGTTACCCTCGTGATTCTGCCCCAGGCGATCCGTGCGGTCGTGCCCCCAATTGCAAACCATGTGATCGCGATGGTGAAAAACACGTCGATCGCGTCGGCATTCAACAACAAAGAACTCATCTCGGCTATGCGCAATGCCGTCGAGATCAGAGGTGACCTCGTGCTCACCCTCTTGGTGGCAACTGCGGCCGCCTACCTGATTCTTACCCTGAGCCTCGGCTGGCTCTCCTCCGTACTCGAACGCAGAATGGCGGTGCAGCGATGAGCGACCTCAGCGCACTCTACGAGACGCCTGGCCCACTCGGTCGTCGGCGCAACCGCATCGTTTCAGCAGTTGTCTGGGTTGGCCTGGCCGCGGTAATCGCCTATGTGGTGTATCGCTTCCAGGTAACCGGGCAACTCGCTCCCGAAAAATGGACACCCTTTCTCTACGGCGACATTCAGCGAGTGCTTCTCGAAGGCCTCCTGAACACGCTGAAGTCAGCACTCGTTGGCGCTTTCTTTGCACTGGTGATTGGTGTCGTGTTCGCGCTCATGCGGCTCTCGCATAAACGCTGGATCAGGACCATCGCCGTCGTGTGCATTGAGTTCTTCCGTGGCCTCCCCGTGCTGCTGATCATGTTTGCCATTTTCATGATCTTCGACGTCTCGGCGTTTGTTGCGGTGGCTGGCGGACTCGCACTCTTCAACGGCATGGTGCTCGCCGAAGTTATTCGTGCCGGCATTAACGCAGTACCTCGCGGTCAACGCGAAGCCGGCCTCTCCATCGGGCTCAGCTCATTCCGCACCATGTGGTTCATCCTGTTGCCGCAAGCGTTCCGCACCATGCTGCCCACGATCGTGTCCCAGGTGATTGTGCTGCTGAAGGATTCTGCCCTCGGCTACATCGTGTCGTTCCACGAGCTGGTGTACGCCATCAACCAGGTGGGCCGCGCCTACCACAACCTGTTGCCGACCTTCATCGTTGGTGCCGCCATCTTTATCGTGATCAACCTCGCGGTCAACGCGTTTGCGGTCTGGCTCGAACGCCGGCTCGCACGCGGCCGCCGCTGATCCACCGCCCCTTTTACTCTGCTACGAAAGAAGTCCGATGTCCCGCTTCATGCTGCAGCCAGGCCCAACACAGATTGACCCTCGGGTGTTGCAGGCCACCATGCGGCCAGTGATCCACCACTCCGACCCAGAATTCACGGTTGAGTTTGATCGCACCTGCGACATGCTGCGCACCATTCTCGGGGTGCCAGCCGATGGCGAGGTTGTCGTGCTGCCGGTAAGCGGGCGTGGCGGGCTCGAGTCTGTTGCAACGAGCCTCACCGATGGCGAACGGCCTGTCTTGGTTGTTGACACCGGCGTATTCAGTGGCATGTTTCTTGACGTTATGGCGTCGCAAGCGATCCCCACGGCTACCGTTTGCGCGCTGCCCGGTGATCGATCAAGCCTCGACACGATCGAGGCGGCAATCGTGCAGCACCAGCCATTTATGGTTTCGGTGGCACAAACCGAGACCAGCACAGGGTTGCGCTTTGCCCCAGAAGATCTCACCGAACTGGCAGCACGCTGTCACGCGCACGGTGCACTCCTGATGGTCGATGCTGTTGCCTCGCTCGGTGCCGCACCACTCGATATGGCCACACAAGATATCGATGTCGTGGTCTCGGGTTCGCAAAAGGCCCTTGGCGGGATGACCGGTCTCGCAATTATTGGTCTCGGGCACAGGGCGATTGAGGCACTGCACGCTCGCCCGACCGGCATTGCTCGCTCATACTTCCTTGACCTCGCTCGCTGGTGGAACACCTGGCTTCCGCGCGAACGCGGCGGCGCACAGGCACTCGGCGCACGCCGAATGAACTGGTCGATGAACACTCACGGCGTATTTGCGCTGCAACGAGCATGCGAACTGGCGCTCGAAGAAGGGCTCACCGAACGTCAGGCACGTCACGAGCGGGTTGCCCGCGCGTTTCAGGCCGCCGCAGCACGGCTAGGGTTTGGTTTTCTCGATGCCGAAGATCGCCGCTCAGAAACGGTGACGGTGCTCACTCCGCCAGAGGGTATCTCGGCAGCAGAGGTGCTCGCCGTGCTCAGCAATGACCACGGTATTGCGGCTGCTGGCGGGCTCGGCGCAGCCTGGGCTGGGAAGGTCATTCGCTTTGGCCACATGGCCGAAACCGCTCGCGAACGAGTTGCCGAGACCGCACTTTCTGCGCTCGTTGACGCGCTTCGTCGGCACGGCGTGGAGCACCCGAGCGACGCACTTGGCGTGTTCTGGGACACCATCGACGCGCACCCTTCATCGGCTCGTTCAACAGCCGCGCACTTGCTCACCACCCCAGCAGCCTGAGAGGAACACCCCATGCTTGACGCCGCCGTGCACCAGCAAATCGCCCAAGAACTCGCAGAGGCCGCCCGTACCCGCGTGCCGGCAGCGCGCTTCGTGCCCCGTTTCGAGGGAATGACCGTCGAAGATTCCTACGCGGTACAGCGCGCTTGGCGCGACGCTCGGGTTGCTGCTGGTGGCCGGGTCATCGGGCACAAGATCGGTTTGACGTCGCGCGCTATGCAGGTGGCGACCGGAATCACCGAGCCCGACTACGGTGTTATTTTCGCTGATCAAGCGTACGAGTCAGGCGTGGTGCTCAAGCATGAGGAGTATACGGGAGCCCGAGTCGAGGTCGAGCTGGCTTTTGTGCTGAGGGAAGATCTTTCCGGCCCGGGGGTGACCACACACGATGTGCTTCGCGCAACGGAGTTCGTGGTGCCAGCTCTCGAGATTCTTGATTCTCGCATCGAGATGGAGGGGCGCACCATTGTCGACACAATTTGCGACAACGCGGCTCTTGGCTCGATGATTCTCGGCGGAACCCCGGTTGCTCCTGAGTCAATCGATCTGCGCTGGCAGGGCGCCATGTTGTACCGCAATGAAGTGATCGAAGAAACTGGACTCTCTGGTGGGGTGCTCGGTCACCCCGCCGCCGGCGTCGCATGGCTTGCGAACCGCCTCGCCCCGCATGGTGAGCGCCTTGAGGCCGGTCAGGTCATTCTCAGTGGTTCGTTCACCAGGCCGGTGTGGGCCGAAGTTGGCGATGTGATGCATGCAGAGTTTCACGGAATGGGTGCTGTCACGTGTCGCTTCGTATAGCCCCTGCTGCCTCTTTTCGGGCCGAACTCAACGAAGACGGTGCAGCGAAAGTCGGCGTTTGGGTGTGCTCCGGTAGCCCCATCGCCGCCGAGATCTGCGCGGGTGCGGGTCTTGACTGGGTGTTGATTGATACCGAGCACGCTCCGAACGGCCTCGAATCGGTGCTCGCACAATTGCAGGCGAGCGCCGCGTACCCCGTGCACTCGGTGGTTCGGCTGCCGGGTAAAGATCCGGTGATCATGAAACAGGTGCTCGATCTCGGCGCTGAATCTGTGTTGGTGCCTATGGTGAATACGGCTGCCGAGGCAAAGGCGGTTGCCGCTTCTGCTGCGTACCCTCCTGACGGAATCCGCGGCGTTGGTAGCGCGTTAGCTCGCGCGGCCCGCTGGAACAGAATCGACAATTATCTTGCCGAGGCGAGAGCGGGCCTGACCGTGCTTGTGCAGATTGAAACTGCTGAGGGCGTGGCCAATGCCGCCGAAATCGCCGCAGTTGAGGGCGTTGACGGCGTGTTCATTGGCCCCAGTGATTTGGCCGCTTCGATGGGGTTGCTCGGTCACCAGGAACACCCAGAAGTTGTTGCGGCTGTTGAGCGAACGATTGAGCTTGTGCACGCAGAGGGCAAGCCGGTGGGCGTGAATGCGTTCAACCCGGCACGGGCCGACAACTACATTGAGGCAGGTGTCGATTTCATTCTCGTCGGTGCCGATGTTGCCTTGCTGGCGCGTGGCACGGAGGCTCTCGCAGAACGTTTTGTGAAACAGAGCGCTGGATCCCCAGGCGATACCTCCGTGGCAGCTCGGGCGAGCTACTAGGCTCCTCAAGATTTCTTGAGTTCGTGAGCAAATCTACCGAGGACGATGACTCTTTCAAGGCTCAGCGCGGAGCTTTCATCGACGACGTGGCTTTTCTCGGAATGCTCAATTAACCCACTACGCGACCCTCCTCAAGCCTGATCGTTCGGTCAGCCTGCTCGATGGCTTCATCGTGGTGCGTGGCGCACAGCACTATCGCGCCGCGATGAGCTTCTTCGCGCAGAATCTTCTGTGTGCGAGCAGAGCTCATTCGGTCAAGACCGGTGGCTGGTTCGTCAAGTAGCAGAGCGCCAGGTTGTCGCACTATTCCTTGCGCCAGGAAAATTCGTTGGCGTTGACCGCCAGAGAGGTCTGCCAGCGGCCGGTTTGCGTACTGTGACATGTCGACGCGCTCAAGCGCACGGTCAACGGCGGTCCGCGCGGCGGCGCGACTCAGTCGTGCGCCACGCTTCCAGGTGCCCATGGCTACGACTTCGCGCGCGGTGAGCGGCAGACTTTCTGGCGCACTCGGTCGTTGCAGCACCAGGGCAAGATCTTCGTGTTGTGAGACCGTGCCGCATTTCGGCTTGAGTACGCCAGCAATAATCTCGAGCAGCGTCGACTTGCCTGATCCGTTATGCCCGGTCAACGCGGTTATTTCTCCGCCGCGCACGGCGAGCGATACTTCGTGCAGCACGTCAGTTTCGGCGTAGGCAAAGCTCACTCCGTTTAGGAAAAGCACCTCTGGCATAGTTTTCTTTCGCTCCTTAATTGATAATGATTCTCATTTTTACTCTATAGTGATTTCTCATGACCCCGATATTCGACGCCTGGTTCGCGCCATTCGAAGCCGACTTTTTTGCGCGTGCCCTAACTGGCGGCATACTCGTCGCTGCCATCTGCAGCATCGTTGGCACCTGGGTCGTCATTCGCGGAATGGCATTTCTCGGCGAAGCAATCGGTCACGGCATGCTCCCCGGAGTCGCCATTGCCACAGTCACCGGCGCTCCACTAATTCTTGGAGCCGCAGCAAGCGCCATCGTGATGAGCGCGGCCATTGGCCTGCTACAGCGACGAGGCAAACTCTCCTACGACACCAGCATCGGCCTACTGTTTGTCGCCATGCTCTCGCTCGGCGTGATCATCGTCTCGCACTCACGCAGTTTTGCGACCGATGCCACCGCCCTGCTATTTGGTGACATCCTGGCCATCCGAGACAGCGAAGTGATCATGCTGACAATCGCGCTTGCCGTGACCATCGTTGTGGCCACAATGTTTCATCGCGCATTTGTCGCCGCAGCATTCGATACGCGGATCGCCAGCACTCTCGGCCTCACACCCCGTCTGGCACAAACAGTGCTCGTCGGACTCGTCACCCTTGCCGTGGTCGCTTCATTCCAAGCGGTCGGCACGCTGCTCGTGGTCGGCCTACTGCTCGCACCAGCAGTCGCCGCAAGGCCATGGACCAAGCGAATCCCGGCAATCATGCTGCTTGCCGCGGTCGCAGGCACTGTCGCGGTGACGATCGGACTGCTTGTTTCGTGGCACTTCAGCACCGCAGCTGGGGCGTCTATCGCAGGCGCGGCGATCCTTATTGCCGCAGCCTCCTCGTTTGCCCGGCACCTGACCGTGCGCTTCGCAAACATCGGCTCACCCACTCCAACCCCAGAAAGGGCATCACAATGAACTTGCGACACTCGCTCATTGCACTACCGCTAGTGATCGTTGCGCTAGCTGGCTGCACCTCACAGCCCCACGCCCACACCACCGACCCCGCTTCCGACTCTGTCGGCAGTGGTCACGGCAAGATCAGTGGTGCCGAAGAAGTTGCCGAGCCGCCCCTCGCCCTTGTCTCGATAGATTCCACCGGAAAGATCGGCTTACTCGACCTACTCAACGATGAAGCCGAACAAGTTGGCGAGCAGCAGCAGCCCCTCGCCCTCGCGAGTGATGGACGCTACGGATTTATCACCACCGCCAACGGGATTGCAGTAATCGACTCCGGCCGGTGGACCTGGGATCACGTGGACCATTTTCACTACTACCGCGCCGACTTTCAACCACTCGGCAACCTGGCGGGCGAAGGCCCCGCCACCGTCACAACCAGCATGCTTTCTACAGCTGGCGGCACCGGAATCTACTTCGCCGGTTCGGGCGATGCGGTGTTGCTCGACAACTCAGCGCTTGCCGAAGGACGCCTCGACGAGAAATTTCGAGTACACGTGGGATCAGGCATCGGCGTCACCGCCCCACTTGGCGACGGCGCCCTCGTAAGCCACGGCAACCAACTGATCTGGCACTCAGCAGACGGTAGCGAAAGCGATCACGCCATTGCTTGCACTGAGCCGAAAGGATCAATCACGACCCGAGCGGCCCTCATCATTGGCTGCGCCGAGGGAGCCGTATTGGCAAACCTCGGGACCGGACAGAACACCGATCCCTCGATCGAAATGTTGCCCTATCCTGCCGATATCGCCGCACCAAGAGCAGGTGAGTTTCAAGCGAGAAAAGGCCGGCCCAGCGTTGCTGCTCTTGCCGGAGACGATGGTTTCTGGCTGCTGAACACTCGCGAGCAAAGCTGGCAATTTGTGGCCAGCGACACCGCACTAACGCGAGTCACCGCTGTTGATGATGCCGAAGGTCACGTGCTCGCGCTCAGTGCCGACGGGCGTGTACAGGTCTATCTTGCGAGCACCGGAGAACTCGTTGGCTCAACTGACGCACTCCTAACTGAGGTAACCGAGAGCACCTCACTCCTGGTCGACGATCAGCGGGCCTACGTCAATGACCCGAACGCAGGCCTGGTACACGAGATTGCCTATTCGGGTGAGGTCCGGGTTGCCCGAACGCTCGAGACTCCGACCACACCATTTTGGCTGATGGAGGTTGGCCGGTGAACCAAGGATCTCTCCGTCAAAGAAGCGGCGCCGTCGCAGCCATGACTTCTTTCAGCGCACTCGCCGCGCTCTTGCTGAGCGTAAGTCTCACCGCTTGCGCGACGGTCAGCACAAACGATGTTCCCCAGATCGTAGTGACTACCAACATCCTCGGCGATGTGGTTGAGGAGATCGCCGGTGATGAGGCTCACGTCACCACACTGATGAAGCCGAATGCCGACCCGCACTCCTTCGAGATTTCGGCGCAGGAGGCTGCCCTTCTCAGCTCGGCCGATCTGATTGTGTCAAACGGCCTCGGTCTCGAAGAAGGTTTACAACAGCACCTCGACCGGGCCGCCGCTCAAGATGTGAAGCAATTTGTGGCTGGTGAACACATCTCAGTGCTGAATTACCGCAGCGCGGACGCCGCAGGCACACCCGACCCCCATTTTTGGACTGACCCAGCACGCATGCTCGACGTGGTCAACGGCCTTGAGGCTGCTCTTTCTGAAATTGTTGGCGTTGACGCCGCAGCCATACGATCCAACGCTGAGCGCTATCGAAACGAAGTGCAGCAGCTTGACACGCAGATGCAGCAATCATTTGATTCGATACCGCGCGAGCGCCGGTCCCTCGTCACAAACCACCACGTCTTTGGTTATCTCGCCGAGCGTTTCGGCTTCACGATAGTCGGCGCGGTGATTCCAGGCGGCACCACGCTCGCATCGCCGAGCGCCGCGGACTTGCGCGAACTGAGTATCGCGATTGAGCAAGCCGGAGTGCCAACAATTTTTGCTGAAGCTTCACAGTCCGATCGCTTGGTGCAGGTGCTCGCAAGCGAGGCCGGAGTGCACGTGAGTGTCGTAGAACTCTTTACCGAATCGCTGACAGAGCCCGGAGAGGGCGCCGACAGCTATCTGACCATGATGCGAGCCAATACGGAGCGCATTACCAACGGGCTCAACAGCTGAGCACCACCCGAAAGGAACACAATGAAATCACACTTCCGAGTGATCGCCACCACCGCGGCGTTCGCAGGAATCACGCTGCTCGCGACCGCGTGCGCTAGTGGCACCGCCGCAAGCACTACCGCGGACGACCCGAGCAGCAGCCAGGGAGCTGCCGAGGGCCGCGTCGCAGTTTCGTACGAGGGCGGTATCGCCGTGCTCGATCCCGAAACCCTAGAGGTGCTCCAAGAATTCTCGACCGAAGAATTCACTCGCCTGAACACCTTCGGCGATAAGCGCACGGTTGCGGTCACCACCTCAGCCGGGTTCCAGATGCTTGATACCGCCGACCTGAAACTCACCGATCTGGTTTTTGATGCCAAAACCGCTGGCCACGTAGTCGCCCACGAGGGCAAGACCGTACTCTACGACGATGGCACCGGCACCACGACCGTGCTCGATACCGCTGCTTTCGCGGGTGGATACCAGGCGCCAGCTGAAACTTCGACGTACACCGCTGCGGCACCGCACCACGGCGTATCAATTGTGCTTCGCGATGGCACCCTGCTCACCACCGTTGGCGACTCAAATGGTCGAAGTGGTGCCGCCGCCCTGCACCCGCATGATGACCACTGGCACGAAGAGGCCGTCAGCAATGAGTGCCCCGGAATCCACGGCGAGGGTACCGCCGCCAACGAGGTAGTGGTGTTCGGCTGCGAAAACGGCGCACTGCTCTACGCCAACGGCGAGTTCACGAAGCTCACCGCACCGGATAGCTACGGCCGCATGGGCAACGCCTTTGTTTCAGAAACTAGCCCGCTCGTGGTTGGTGACTACAAGAATGATCCAGACGCTGAAGGTTACTTGCTGAGCGCGGTCACCCTGATCGACACCGAGAAGCAGAGCTACGAGGTCGTGAATCTTCCTGCCGAGGTGCGCTACACCTTCCGCGATATCGCGCGCGGGCCCGGCGATCTGGCCTACATTTTGTCAAACGACGGCCAAATCCATGTGCTCGATCCGGCAAGCGGCAAGCTGACCGATTCGTACCCTGTGGTCGATCCTTGGCAGGGCCCAGCCGAGTGGCAAGACGCTCACCCCGCGATTAAGGTAAACGGCGACATCGCTTACATCACCGAACCGGCCACGAACTCAGTGCATGCGGTTGACCTCAAGAGCGGCAAAATCCTTGCGAGTTCTGAGTTCGACTTCACGCCAAATGAGCTCGCGGTAGCGATGGGATAAGTGCCTCTCACCTTGGGGTGTCCTGCGCTCACGTTTTACGTTGGATCGCAGGGCGCCCCGGGTGCTGTCACCCGGCTAGGCGCTGAGGTTCCAGAGCTTCGAATAGTCGTGACCCAGCGCTACCACCAGCCGGCGAAGAGCTGGCAACGAAAGCCCGATCACGCAGCTTGGCGCGCCCTCGATGTGTTCGATGAACGCACCGGCGAGACCGTCAATCGCAAACCCGCCCGCGAGCTCGAGCGGTTCTCCCGTAGCAACATAAGCTTCGAGTTCGGCGTCGCTCACATCTGCGGCGAGTGAAACGGTTGCAGTATCCACTGCACCCTGCGCACCCCGCACCGATCCCCCGCTGTGGTCGATCACCCAGTGACCTGAGTGCAGCACACCGGTCTGCCCGCGATGTTGTTTTGCCCGGGCCAACGCGATTTCTGGCTCGTGCGGTTTGCCCAGAATTTCACCGTCAAGCAAAAAAGCGGAGTCGCCACCGAGCACCAAGCCGTCGATTTCATGGCCGTGGCGGCGCACCACATCTTCCGCTTTCAACCTGCCAAGGTACTCAGTGAGCTCTGGCGCGGTAAGCGCGCGACCGATCTGCGCCTCACGAGCAGCAACTTCAGCTTCTTCATCAACTTCAGGCGAGAAGCACACTGGTTCGATCCCTGCAGCGCGCAGCACTGCGAGTCGAGCGGGCGAGGTCGAGGCGAGATAGAGGCGCATGCCCCCAGCATATTCACCCCGCTTTGACGAAGCGATCCAACGATGAAAAAAAGGAGGGCTACGGCGTGCGTCTACGCAGCGTAAGCGAAGCAAGAATCAACGCGACCAGGGTGACCGCGGCAATAACAACGAGTGGTTTGCCAAGATCCCAGCCCTCGTCGCCGGCCGAAACCGCGTTTACCGCATCGATGGCATAGCTCAGTGGCAACCAGTCTGAAATACGCTGCAAAATATCTGGCATCTGATCGCGCGGCATCAGCAGGCCACCGAGCAGAATCTGCGGAAACACGAACACCGGCATAAACTGCACCGCTTGAAATTCTGTGCGCGCAAAAGCGCTCGCAAATAGTCCAAGCCCCGTGCCAAGCAAGGCATCAAGCACCGCTACCGCGCCCAATTGCCAACTCGGCCCATCAATTTGCAGCCCACACACCCATACCGCAAACCCTACGGTGATGAGTGCCTGCAAAATCGCCATCAGTCCGAAAGCAATCGCATAGCCCACAATAAAATCTGACTTTGCAAGCGGCGTCGTCATGAGTCGTTCGAGTGTGCCCGATCGACGTTCGCGCAGAGTGGTTACCGAGGTCACCACGAACATCAAAATGAAGGGGAAGAGCGCGAGGATCGGGCCGCCGAATTGGTCAAAGGCACCCTCTTGGTCACTGAATAACCAGGCGAAGAGCCCCACGAGCAGGCTCGGCATGAGCAGCATGAGTGCAATGGAGCGCGGATCATGGCTGAGCTGTCGCAGTACACGACCGGCGGTTGCGAAACTTCGGTTGATATTCATCGCGAGTCACCGCCTGAGCGCTCGTGCGCGGCAATAAGCGCAAGGAACGCTTGCTCTGGGTCGTTCGTAGCGGTGCTTTGCAGAAGTTCTTGCGGCGTGGTGTCTGCCACGATCTGACCGGCACGCATCAGCAATAGGCGGTCGCAGCGTAGCGCCTCGTCCATCACATGGCTGCTCACCAGGAGTGACGCTCCATTATCGGCGAGCTCTCGAAAGAGCTGCCAGAGCTCGGCCCGCAACACTGGGTCAAGACCCACCGTTGGCTCATCGAGCACGATGAGTTCCGGATTGCCCAGCAGCGCAACGGCAAGCGAAACCCTGCCACGTTGACCGCCCGAGAGGGCTTCGACCCGCTGCTTCGCCTGAGCTTCAAGGCCGACCAGACTCATCGCCCGCGCGGCGTCCTGTTTGGAGGCACCGAGCACCCGCGCAAAATAGCGCAGATTCTGTGCGACAGTGAGATCGTCATAGACCGAAGCTGCCTGGGTGGCGTAGGCGACGCGTTTTCGCAGTTTGGGCGAACCCGCCGATTCGCCAAGCACCAGCACCTCGCCATCGACTCCGGCTTGCACTCCGACGATGCTGCGCATCAGGGTGGTTTTGCCGCAGCCGGAGGGACCGAGCAAGCCGGTCACCTGGCCACGCGGAATCTCAAGGTCGACACCGTCAAACACGGTGTGGCGACCGCGCCGCACCGTAAGAGCCTTGGCCGAGATAACGGCCTCATTAGCGTTCACGGCATCAGCATAAGCCCGCGACCCCGCAATCGTCGAGAAGTACCGATCCCGTCGAAAACAACAGATACTTGCCGCAAATATCGCTTGTTTTCGGCGGGATCGGCACATTGGGCGGTGGTGGGTGCCCCAGCGTGAGGCGGGCACGCTTTGGCGAGACACACTGCTTCTCGCGAAACACACTGGTTTTTCGGTGCTGAAAGAGACGATCTCGATAGAAACAGTGTGTTTCGATCCGCGGCAACCCGTTGCTGGTTGTCAGGATCGGCCGCTAGATGACTTACGATGAGTGCCCAGCAGCGAAAGGCTCTCCTATGTCAAATGTGGTTCCATCTCGTGATGATCTCATCGCGCAGATTCAGCAGTCAAAATTCTCTATCACGAAGTTCCGAGAGAGATACAACGTTGACGATGTCGATGATTTTCTCGACCTCATCGTGCAGAAACTACAACACGACGCGCCAAAGGCTGAACTCCTAGAACTCCTCAAAACAGCAAAGTTTCGGACCGCAAGCTTTCACATCGGATACCTAGCAAAACGGGTTGACGCCTTCATCTTGTTGCTGCAAAGCTCCCTCTCCGAAGAAATCGAACCTCGACGATAACGCTGCACCAGCATTCCTGCGCGACAAGATCGCTACGCGGGCTCAGGCGCCCGCATGGCGTCGTTCCAGCGCCGGCTAAAACCGCTGGTGAGTCGTTTCCAACTTCGGTCCCGAATGAAGATCGAATCAATCGCAATCATGGTGAGCGAGAACCAAGGCAGGCCCATCAGCACGCCAATCATGATGTGGAAACCGAGGATCCCAAACAGCGCAATCAGGCGCGTCGGTCGCGAGAGCAGGGCGAGCAAGAAGATCGACTGCAAGATAATTGAGCCCCAAGTACCGATCGCTACCATTGGTCCCCACGCAGTGATCAGATCACTCAGCACCGGCCAAGTGCCAAATCGTGCGGTTTGCAGCGGATCGTAGACGGCCCAACCCTGCGCCCAAGGTGTGCCCTGCGCCTTGTAAAGCGCGCCAGAACCGTACACAAATGCGACCTGCGCGGTCAGTGCAACCAGCGCCAGATTGTGCAGCACCGTGCCAATCTGTCTTGGCGAGCTGCCCTCGGCGAACCACTCATGTTTCGCCCGCCGGCGAGCGTCAATCGACCAGCGTGCTGCCGGATCCGCGAAGAACAACAGAATCATGGCGATGCGGAACATATTGTCGCCCTGATCGCCGACCATGTCGTTCATCTCGATGAAGCTCACCCAGAGCACAAAAAAGACCGGAAGCACGATACGAAAGCGCCAGCCAATCATAAACAGCACGGCCAACACCATGAGCAGCAGGTAAAGCAGCGTGAATCCAACGTCGTTGGCCGCTACTGCGTGGAACGCGCTGAACAGCCAGATTCTAGGAAAATCACTCACCGGTTCTGCGATTTCACCGTTCCAAGCAGACCCCGACCCAAAGGTGTACAGGCGGGTGCTGAAGTTGGCGAGCAACAAGCCCAGTGCTGTGACGCCGAAGATCATCCTGGTCACGGCAAGGCCGTACAACGCCTTTTTACCGTTGAAAAGCCAAGCTTCGAACCAGGCGATGGCCGAGCCAATGCCGTTCATCGCCGCCATCCAGGCGCCGGAAATCAGGCTGCCAACAAAAGCGCCAAAGCGCGCTACCGGTGTGGTGCCTTGCTCGCTCATTTTGTGATCCTCTCGAACTGACCGCGAAACACGTCGCCAAAATTGCCGTCGTTCTGGCCCTCGTTGACAACCAGGTCACGCCAGCCCGGCAAAACGATGGTCGGCTCTGGTCGCACTGCGTCAGGGTTGTGTCGATCCTTGAAAGGAATGATGTTCTGCCTGCTCACTCGATATTGCACCTGAGTGACGCCGTCACCCCAGATCGCACGGGCAACCTGTGTGGCATAGGCCGTGCTGCGATGTTCTTCCTTCAGCAGCTCGGCGATTTTCTTTTCGCGGGCTTCGGCGCTGCCACCGCTCGTGTCTTCCCGCTGTTCGAGTGCAGCCTGCAACCCGATCTCCCAATCAGGCACGGTGAAGTCCCCGCCGATGACCGCGCGATCCACGTCATTCATAGCGTCGAATGCACCCTTGTAGCTTGAAGCCAGCTCACTCGACTGGATGCCACCTCGTGGTGGAAAAAGATTGTATTTCAGCATTGATAGCTCGACGTCTGTCGCGCTTACCCAGCCGGTGGTTTCTTCAGTGCCGTCGCTATTGGTGACCACGGCTCGCACGTTGAAGTGGTAGTCACCGTTGATTGGTTCTGGCGCAAACACACTCCATGATTGCCCGAAGAGCGGGATCATGTAGCCCGAAAGCATATTGCTCGGCACCACTTCCCTGGCGTTCTCGGAGTAGGGAGCGATCCATAGAAATGATGCGAAGATGTGCCAGGCTGTGAAGATCACCGCGAGTACCGCGATGATGCGTACCCAGATCTTAGGTTTTGAGCTCTGGCTTGTCGGTTGCTCAGTCACCGACTGCTCCGAATCGTGCTCCGAAGCGCTGGTGCTTTCGCGCTCCGTGGTTGATGCTGTTGGTTTCACGCTAGCCTCCGGGCGCGATGGGCGTGCACACATCCATGACATCCGTGCATGTGACCCGCCTTTGTTGATCATCTGCTGTAAATCTAACCGAAAAGCGGGATGCGGCCGGGAGTTTTTTCACTCCCGGCCGCATCTCACGATCTAGCTAGCTACAGCCTTACTGCTGAGCCGCCTTGCGACGCTGACTAGCAACAACAGCGAGGCCACCGATCAGCAGTAGCACAAGTGCCGCCACCGCGATACCAGTTGCCTGAGCAGCGCCAGTGTTCACCAGCTTCTGCCCGCCGCTAGCGTTTGCCGCGCCCTGCGAAGCCGCCTGCGAGGCAGCGCTTGCCTTCACCGTTGCATTCGCAGATGCCTGCGTTGTTGCATCAGCGTTCGCCGTCACATCGGCACCCGCGCGGGCGGTTGCCGAAGCAGTCGCCGACGCACTTGCTGCTGCGTCAGCCGTCGAGTCGGCGTTTGCCGCCTGACGGGCCGAAGCCTCAGCCGCCGAAGCAGCATTCGCGTTAGCCTCAGCCTCTGCTCGAGCATCGGCACTGGCGTTGGCGCTTGCCGAGTGATCGGCACTCGCCTGAGCTGCAGTTGTTGCCGAAGCGTTCGCCTGCGCCGAGGTGTCAGCAGAAGCAGTCGCCGAGGCGGTCACCGCAACGTTCGCACGAGCCGCGGTTTCGGCAGCTGCCTGAGCTGCCGCTTCGGCGTTCGCCGTCGCCTGCGCCGAAGCGCTTGCGGTTGCGGTCGTCGAAGCGTTCGCCAGAGCCGAGGTCTCGGCCGCAGCCTGAGCTGCCGCATTCGCATTGCTGTCGGCCTGAGCCGAAGCAGACGCCGAAGCCGACGCGTTCACATCAGCGGCGGCCTGAGCCGAAGCCGTTGTAGACGCATTGGTCTGCGCTGCCGCCGCCGAAGACGCGTCAGCATCAACGTTCGCGGCCGCAGTGCTTGATGCGTCCTGCACGGCGTTAGCATCTGCCGTCGAAGTTGCCGCTGCAAGAGCTTGCGAGCCGGCGTTCTGCGAAGCATTTGCCGAAGCATCTGCCTGCACGTTGGCACGAGCAGCAGCCTGAGCCGCAGCTTCGGAGTTAGCGGTAGCTGCGGCACTCGCGTCACTATCGGTGAGCGAGTAGGCAGCGGCCTGAGCCGCAGCCTGAGCTGCTGGGTTGCTGTGACTATCAGCGTCTGCCGAGGCAGATGCCGAAGCCGAAGCGTTGGCATTTGCACGAACATTCGCTGCTGCGTCCTGCGAAGCATCAGCTGATGCACCGGTGGAGCCACTCGAATCGGCTGTCGCCGAGTTCATTGCCGCCGCGCGAGCAGCTGACGCCGAATCGAAATCAGCCGAATTGTCGCCACTGGCATCGGAGTCTGCATTCTGATCAGCAGAAGCAGTCGCTGCCGCCGAAGCGGTCGCTGCTGCTTGCGAAGTCGATGCCGCCGAAGCCTGGGCTGCCGAGTTTGCACTCGTGGTCACGTCAGCGGAAGCCGCAGCCGATGCATCTGCATCGACAGCGGTGTAAGCCGCAGCGTCCGCTGCCGCGCTTGCATCGCTGTTCGCAGCAGCCGAAGCGTCGCTATCTGCCGCCGCGTAAGCAGCAGCTCGCGCCGCAGCCTGAGCTGCTGCCTGCTGGTCGCCATTTGCGTTCGCTGAAGCCGAAGCCGAAGCCGAAGCATTTGCATTTGCGCGCACATCGGCAGTGGCATCCTGCGAAGCATCGGACGAGGCATTCGCCTCACTACTTGCTGCCGAGTTTGCTGAGGCCTGCGATGCCGCACGAGCATCGACCGTGCCAGCAACCGAACCCGCAGCCGAGGCATTCGCGTCTGCACCTGAGGTGCTGTCTGCGCTTGCCTGAGCTGAGGCCTGAGCCGAAGCGTTTGTGGCCGTGGTCGCAGTTGCAGATGCGTTCGTCGAAGCGTTAGCTTCTACGCTCGCCCTTGCCGCCGCACGAGCCGCGGCTTCTGCATTGGGATCTGCCGCTGCGTCTGCTGCGGTTGAGTTGTCGGCCATTGCTGCAGCCTCAGCTGCGGCCTGTGCCGCAACTTCGTTATTGCCGTTGGCCTGAGCCGATGCGGCCGCCGATGCCGAAGCATTGGAGTTTGCCGCTGGGTCTGGCTGACTGTCAACAACGGTTGAACCTGTCGCTGTGCGACCGCTGTCGTTACCGGTTGCCGAGAAGTTCAGCGTCGTGCCGTCTGCGAGGGCAGCCGAAGCAACACAGGTCACGGTGAAGGCACCTGAACCATCAGCAACTACCGGTGTGCCGGAGGCTACCGCGCAGCTTGCCGGCAGGGTCAGGGTTGCTGCTTCACCTGGCGCAAAGTTGCCGCCGGTGATGGTGACAGTGCCTCCCGGTTCGACCGGATTCGGTGATGCGGTTAGCGTTGCAACCGCTCGCGAAATTGCTGCGGTGGTGGTCGCAGTGCGACCGCTATCACCGGTGGCAACAAAGGTCGCTGTGCCCGGGGCCATTGTCGCTGGCACTGTCCAGGTGTAGCTAATGTTGCCGCTGGTATCAGCGTTCACAGTTGCTGTGGTGCCGTCTGGCAGTGTGATGGTCACGTTTTCGCCAGGTACAAAGCCGGTGCCGGTGATCGTGCTGGTACCGCCCTGTACTGCGTCACTCGCAGCCAGTGTTGGCTCAATGACTTCGGTGGTTGCGGTATCGCTTCGACCTTCACCGTCGGTTGCAGTGAAGGTGACAGTACCGAACGCCTGAGAGGCAGGTACGGTCCACGTTTGAGCGAAGGCCCCGTTGGTGTCGGCAGTGGTTGCGAGCGCTGGATCATCAGTACCGTTCACTGCAATCGTGATTGGTGAATCCGCGGTGAAGGTCGCGCCGGTCAGGGTCACCACGTCTCCGCGCACTACCTGTGCGGGGGTGGCGGTGAGCGAGGCCGCAGGATCCTCGGCCATTACCGTTGACGAAGCAACTTCAACGCCAACCGCAGCGCTACCAAGCACGCCAGGCAACACGCGAACGGCGAGCGCACGCACGGTGTAGCTGTCCGGGCCAAGATCACCCGTTGTCTGCTCGTTGATCGTGACAGTCGCAAGCGCGTTCAGTACCTGCTTGAGCAGCGAACCGTTGTTGCCAAGCAGTCCATCCAGCAGCGGGTTCAATACGCTCAGCAGGGTTGGTGTGACATTGCTGACCGCGGTGTTGATGATCGGGCTGATTACCTGACCAACAGCACTGGTGAGGTCGGTCACCAGGGTGCTCAGCAGGCCGAGCAGAGGGTTGAGCAATCCACCGAGCACTCCGCTGCCGGTCAGTTCGAACTTCACCGGGGTGTAGCCGCTCTGCCCGAGCAAACCACCGAGTGTGGCTGGCTGCAGGTTGGTGTCGAGGAGTGACGCGCTTACACCAGCGAGTGGAATAGTAAGCAGGTTTGCGTCAATTGCGAGGTCGAGACCGATCTCGAGACTGTACAGGCCTTCCTGCACGATTCGAGTCGCATTCGCGGTCAGCGAGTTTGGGTAGGTGGCAGGTGAACCGGTAAGTGCGTTCAGCAAACCACTCGCGATTGCTTCAACGGTTTCCGCTTCAAGCAGATCAGTATTCGCTGGCAGGCTGTTGAGGGTGAGGCCTTCGTACTTGCCGCCTGGGCCGATCAGCAGCTGCTCAAGGTTTGCTCGAACAACGCCGTTCTCAAGGTCAACCTCGATCGAGGCCGGTGTCGTTGCAGTTGCGTTATTGATGGTTGTCGAGAGCAGTTCGCTTCGTACCGAGCCGACGAGTCCGGTGGTGTTGATCTCAAAACGATCCATCTGCGAGGTCAGTCCACCGACCAATGGCAGGTTGAGATTCACCGCATTGACAAGACCGCTCACGGTTTGTGTCAGCGCACCACTTGGCCCGACGAGTGCGTCGATTGAGGTACCAGCGGTGCCGACGATGTCGTCTACAGCTCCGGTGACGGTACCGAGGATCGGCGCGCTCAATTCAGCATTGAGGTCGGCGATCGCGTAGGAACGATCAACCACGCCATCGGTTTTTTCGGCACGTGAGCTGAGCACGCCGAGCTCAATCTTTGCGCCATCCAACAGCTGATCTGTCAGGCCAGTGATGTTGAGCTGGCTGAAAAGGTGGGTGAGATCGAGCGACGCTGGCTCGTATCCGGGACTGTTACGAACGAGGTCAAGGTTAATTGCGCCCTGATCGTTTACTGCACCCGAGGCGCTAATCGACGAGGTCTCAGATGGCGAGATTGCGTAACTTTGCACTAGGCCGATGTTGCTACCGAGGTCGAGTAGTCCGGGGGCTGTGCCGTCGGTGAGCAGCGGCAGGGTGAGGTTGCCGAGGTTCAGGTCGACGAGTCCGTTCAGAAGCGCCGCATTGAGCATCTCGCTTTCGGGGCTTGTGCCATTTGAGAACTCGGTCTGCGCGAGTCCTGCGCCTGCAACGTCGAGGCCGAGGCCTGGCACGTAGAGGAAATGTGAGTGCGCTGCCGAAACCTCGTTCGGGTCGAGCGTCTGCTCATCGGCGTTCGAGGCCGCGACGCCGGTGGCGACTCCTGCCATCGTGAGCGCCAACGCAGTTGTGAAGGCTATGGGCCGAGAGGCCCGCCTCCATCTCTGCTGTAGGTCTTTGCGTTTCAAGGCGTTCCCCCAAAAGTTGGTGTGTCTTGTCTGATCAAAAAGGGTCAGTAAACCGCCGAAGACACATAGCGGTTTGCAGTGAGCGTAAGACAGCAAGGCCCGATCTGACGATGCGCGTAGGTATCACCGAGCAACGCGCAACATGGGCCTGAGACAAAATTGCAAAATACTGAGTTTTATTCGTTTAGCCCCGAAAAGATGCCATTTCATAGGTATAGGTATTTGGCAAGCCCCTTGGCGATCATTGACATGAGGCTAAAATCATCCTCAAGTCAATAGCTACCGCGCTGAACAGGGTCTCTGTTCGGTTCGGAACGCCAGGCAAACATGGGGGGAGGGAGTTTGGCGTGCCACGTGATGAACTGCTTGATCAGCTGACGCTCGAGTTAGCTCAAACCGACGCCGTCCTCGTGATTGGTCCACGACAGAGCGGCAAAAAACACGCCCTCGACGCCTTCGCAGCACGACTGGACGAAAGCCAGTCTCAACACTGCGTTATCGCACACAACGACCCAAAAGCTCTCGACCTGGTACGCGCCGCGCGGCCAGGTCAAATTTTGCTCTTCAACAATCTCGAACTCGCCGATGCAGAAATGTTGCGAGCTCTCGCAGACCAAGTAGCGGCCGGAGTAAAAGTTGTTGGTACCCTCGGCACCGACGAAGACACCCGCACCTACGATGAAGTGATTCGCGACCTAAGCACCTCAGCGCATCCGGCCGCGAGCGCCCTCGCGCAAACTCAAAACCTCCGCCTCAGTCCGCTCTCTCAAGAACAGGCCGAACGGCTCGCCCACAGCAAACAGCTGGTGCCACTCGATTCGGTCACCATCGGAGCAATCGCGCAACTGTCATGGGGCAGACCGGGTTGGCTCATCGATCTGCTCAAATTGGCCGCCTCCGGAAAGGTGCTGGCCGATCCGCTACCCCAAATCAAGGGCGTCAATTCAAGCGACATGCACCTGCCTGCGCTGAGCTTCGCCTCGCGGGCCGCCAAAACCCATCTTGAACAAGAGAGCATTGCAGCAGCCATTGTGCTTTCGAAACTCGATGCGAGAACCCTAGACGGGGCCACCCATCTTGTCGGAAATGAACACGTACTTGCCCTGCGCAATGCCGGGATTCTAGTCACCAACTCAGCCAACTCTGGGCTGTACGGGGTCCCGGAAATCTACGCGGCTGCGCTTGAGCCGCATGTCGACCTAGCCCTGCTCGGTCGCACCGCCTCTGCATCAGCGAGCGTGCTCCTGATGCAAGAGTCAATTGGAATCGCGATCTCCATGCGCGAGTCCGTATTTTGCGCTTGGGCCTACGAGCCGCAAACGATTGCCACTGAGACAATCGATCATTCTCACCAACGCACGAATCAGGTTCACTCAAGAATCGCCACCCAAACAGCTTCAGTGCTCCTGCTATTCGGTCGCACAGAATCTCGCGACCTCATGTTGCGGGCAAGCGCCGCAACCAGCTTCTCCGACATCAATAGAGTTCGTGCCGCAACAATTTTCCGTGGGCCAATCGAAGGCCTACGGACCTTCCGCTCAGTACTCGAAGAGACGGCAGCAGAGCAAAACTCCGAAGCACTCGGCGCAGCGCGCACACCAGAGGCGCAACTATCGCTCGACTTTTTACATCAGCAACTCATTGCGGCGCATGACGGCACCACCACACAAACCGGGCCGCTCAACCTGGGTTCGATGCAATCAACCCAAAAACACCAGCAACCGGGCGACAACAATACGATCAATGCGAAGCGAGTGTTCGCTCGGCTCAACGATGCGCTGCCACTCGGCGAAGACGCGCCCGCGATATTTGAGGCAGCCTGCTCGCACCCCGTATTTGAAGTGGCGCTGCTTGCCGAACAGCTCTTCGCACTCGACCAATTGCGACTCGGCGTGCAACCCTCACCCCACTTCACACAAGCGGGCTCAGCTGGACGTATTGCTGGAGCCAAACACACCACCTCACGGTTCCATCGCATCTCAGGTCTCGCGGTGTCTGGCACCGACGAGTTGCATGACCTATTGGCGACTGCAGCAGTGACCGAGGCCATTATTTCCCTGCTCACCGCAGAACACACTTCGGCTGTTGAAGAGTTGCAGCACACGGTCGCTCGACTCCCCGGGGCTCTGCTGCATTCGATCTGGGCACGGCACTTCACGGCGGCAGTCACCGCTATTGCCGCCGGCGATACCCCGCGAGCCGTACTTGAGTGGCAATTGCTCAGCAAAGCGCTGCCCTACTTTTTGCCGCAGCGCGTGCGCACCCTCGTTTCAGAAATCGGCGAAGAACTCAGCGAGAAAGGCAATGGCGGACACTCCGAGAGTCGCCACTTCATGCTCGACTACGTACTTGGAGACTTCGACGCCATCAGGCTGCCCAAGCACTCAAATCTCGCCCGGGCAAAAGGGGCACCCCCCTCCAGTCCGCTACCGATCTACCGCCTCATCTCTGCACATCTCAGCGCGCGAGAAGCGCAGAACCCAGTAGCGCTGCAACGCATCGCCCAGGTGCTCCAAGCGCAACACTTGTGGGCACCAGCCGCCTACGCACTGCTCAATGCACGCGCCATTTTTCTGCGACGCCGGGCGACCGGCAGCGTGACCTACTGCAATGGGCTCATCGAGTCGCTCAACGAACAGGCTCGACGCTACGCGCCATGGTTCACTGCAGAAGCGCTCGAACCGCCGCGAACAGTTCGACTCACCAGACGTGAAACATCAGTCACCCAGTTGTGCGCCGAAGGCCTCAGCAATAGGCAGATCGCCGAACGGCTTGAAGTGAGCATCCGCACGGTTGAATCGCACCTCGCCTCTGCTCGCGCCAAGCTCGGCGCAGGCAGACGCGCACAGCTCGCGGAGCGGTTCCAAGAACTCGTCAAGCTCACAGCCACGTAATCTCTTCAGTGGCTCGCCCATTCGCGGGCCATTCGCACGTGTCAAGCGCACAGCAGACGGTGCGAGAATAGGTCACATGACTAACACTCCTGCGCTGCAAGTTGGCGACATAGTTGAACTCGATGTGACCGGAATCGCCCACGGCGGCGTCTGCGTCGCACGTCACGAAGGCCGCGTGGTCTTTGTGTCTGACACCATTCCAGGCGAGCGCGTGCGCGCCCGCGTCACCGAAGCCCGCAAGAAGTCGTTCGCTCGCGCCGCGACCCTTGAAGTTCTCGAAGCATCAGCGGATCGACGCCCGCACGTGTGGCCAGAGGCCGCGCTTGACCGCGATCCAGACGAGCGCGCAGGCGGCGCAGAATTCGGCCACATCACTCTAGAACGCCAGCGTGCACTCAAAGCAGAGGTACTGGTTGATGCGCTCAGCCGTTTCGGCGGCCTCGAAGCAGACACCATCGCCAGCATCTCGGGCGGCTCGCTCGAAGTTGAGGCCGCACCCGGCGACGACGAGGAAAACGGTCTCGGCTGGCGCACCCGTGTTCGCCTGCACATCGACCCAGAATCAGGTGTCGTCGGCCCATATGCCGCACGCAGCCGCACGGTGATCCCTGTCGAATCGCTGCCGCTGGCAAGCGAGGGTATTGGCTTTATTGCGCCACTTGATGACCTAATGCCAGACCTCGAAGCAGTAGACCTCATCGCGCCAAGTGCCGATGACCCACGCATGCTTGTCTCGTACCCCGGTGAGCGCACTCGCGCCGGCGAAAAGGACACCATTCAGGAGTCGGTCGGCGGACGCGAGTTTTTGGTGCGCGCCGGAGGGTTCTGGCAGGTTCATCGCGAAGCGCCAAACACGCTGTTCGAAGCCGTGCGCGATGCGATCCTCGAACTGATTGATGCCGGCCGCTTCGACGCTGGCGCAACGAACCTTGACCTCTACGGCGGTGCCGGACTTCTCGCCGCAGCGATGGCAGAAGCTGCCGGCCCGACGCTCAAGGTCACCACGGTTGAGGCCGATGCGGGCGCAACCGACGACGCCGCCGAGAACCTCTCCGAGCTGGTCGGAGCGCTCGCTCTCACCTCACGGGTCGACCGCTACCTGGCCGATCTGTTGAAGGCGCCGGCCCCCGTGCGCGAGCGTTTGCGTCGCGCAACGGTGGTGCTCGATCCACCGCGTTCGGGTGCTGGTGGCGAAGTTTGTGCTCAGCTCGGCGAATTGCGCCCGGCGAACCTCGTCTACGTGGCGTGCGACCCGGTTGCCCTTGCGCGGGATACCAAAACCCTCGGCGAACTTGGCTACAAGATCAGTTCATTGCGCGCATTCGACCTGTTCCCGCACACGCACCACCTAGAGGCGCTTGCGGTATTCACCCGCTAAATTCGTACTAGCAAATACAAAAAGAACCCGCTGCTTTGGCCGTCTGGCCCGGCAGCGGGTTCTTTTTTTGCGCAAATTTCGCAGCGCGTCTACTTCAGCGGGTGATTCACCATGATCACCTCGGCGTCGCCAAGCAGATCGTCTTCACTGGGGCGAGGATCGCGACCAGCCATAATCGCGAAAATCAGTGCGGCGATAATGCCCGAGAAAGCGATGATTCCGAACGGATTACACAGGGCGATCGACATTCCGAGCGAATCTTCGCCAGCCAGCAAGCTCATCACCGAAACGAGCTCGCCATGCACGCTATCGGGCACCGTGAAGCCAAAGCCGATGGCGCAAAGCCAAGCGACAACCGTAGCGACATAAAACTGACGACCGACAGGGCGGCCTCGATCAGCCGCGACACGCGCACGGCGTAGCGACCAGATTTGCAACACAATAAATGGAACTGTGATCAGTGGAACAAACCAAATAGTGAGTTCTCCCCCGATCCCGAAGGCCCAACGACCAGCCCCCATCCAAACGGCCAAAAAAATTCCGACGACACCAAGCACTCGATTTCGCATAGTCACATAGATGATGTTAGTCTTGTGAGGTTGCCGCGGCACAGTTTGACTGAGTAGCGGCAGCGCGCCCCGATAGCTCAGTGGTAGAGCACTTCCATGGTAAGGAAGGGGTCGCCAGTTCAATCCTGGCTCGGGGCTCTGAATTTCTGGCTCGCACTTGTGCGGGCCATTTTGCTGAGTAGCTCAGCAGCTTAGAGCGTACGAACCATAATCACGAGGCCGCGCTCCGCTCATCCAACACATTCACTCCCTGCGTATCATCGCCAGGGGACTTTTGCCGTCTGAGGCACGCTCACTCGGACACGAACTAGCGGCAAGGACTTGCAGCCTCAACGGCCGAGATCTCTCCTTTTGTCGTCGACGTGCAGCGGGCACCAGGCGGCTGTTCAGCAAAAAGATTGACCCCCCATCCAGAGAAGCACACGCTTCCTGGCTGGGAGGTCAATCACGAAGATCAATGAAACTACAGGTTCACGGTCTGCGCAGGGTTACTCTTTCGACGCTTGCGACCTGCATTGAAACTCCAGGCCCCGACAGCAAGTGCCAGGAGCACCGCACCGGACAAAAGGGCCGGTAGTAGCGTTTCAGATCCTGTAACGGGAAGACCCGCGACGCCATCCGAGCTTGCATTGGTATCCGGCACCGCTGGGACGGCAGGCCGCTTAGCGATATTGATTTGGTACTCGATGTCTGTAGTTCCGCCGGGCCCGGTCACCGTCAGAGTGAAATCCGAGGTGCCTGACTCGGTCGGTGTGCCTTCGAGCGTACAAGTGTTTTCGTTCAGCATGAGGCCAGCGGGGAGCTTGCCGGCAGTGACCTCGCAAGTGTAAGGACCATTTCCAGGCTGCACTGGCACTGGCCATTCGTACCGCTCATCAACCCAGCCATCTGGTGTTTGCCCGACCTCAATCGTCGGAGCTGCGGCGTAACGGAATCCATTCGAGATGACTGTTCGCGTGGATTCAGGTGCAGTCGCGCCGTTTGAAAATGCATAGTCAAGGGCCACATCCACAACTCCCGCTGCGTGTGGCGGGGTGACAGCAGTGGCTGCCCCTTCGACACCCGGAGTCACATCGCTCGCTTGCAGAGCATCAAACGTCACAGCGACCGGAGTGAGTCTCGCAGCGAGCTTGGGAGTCAATGAATCTGTCTGGGTACTATTGCCAAGTTGGCCGCGAGGATTTCGACCCCAACTGTAGACATAACCTTCAGACGTAAGAACATAGACACCCTCACGAGTAGCAACGAGGTCAACGACTGTCTTTCCTGCCAGTTCGCCGTTCATATCTGTCAACGTTGGTTCGAGGCGCTGCTCGGTAGTTCCGTCGCCAATTTCACCTGACGAGTTTCTTCCCCAAGCCACGATCTTGCCGGAAGCAGTTAATGCATAGCCGGTGTATCCGGTTGCAGCGAATCGCACTACTGTCTCTCCAACCAATGCCCCGGATTGCACAACTGGTGTTGGAATGGTCGAGCCGTCAACGCTGCCAAGTCCGGTAGCACCGGTATTGGTTTCTCCCCAACTCACAAGCTGGCCGGTTTCGAGTAATGCAAACATGAATTGAGCGTTGCCGCCAATCTCGACCACACGCTGCCCCGCAAGTGCTCCGGGATCACCGATTCGGGTGAGTACAGGCGTCGTCTGGAGCGAACCGCCGGGATTGTTGTAGTGAGAGAGATTGCCCCAGCCGAAGACTTGCCCACTTTCTGTGAGCAGATATGCGCCGGTGTTGTTCGCAGCGACCTGTATTGGTCGCTCTCCATTGAGCGGACTCAGATCAACAAGTACCGGAGAATCCATTCTCAAAGTCTCTGCGGTGGGGAGAATCTCAGGCGCGCCAAGTGCGCTGTAGCGGTTGTCACCCCACGCAGCCACCTTGCCTGATTCCGTGAGTGCATATCCGTTGAGTTGGCTTACAGCGACCTGCGTAACGTGTTCGCCGGCAAGAACTCCGGTCATGTCAAGCGCGAGTGGCGTGCGAGTAGTCGAAGTTGACCCGGTTCCCAATGAACCCATGTAGTTCTCACCCCAGAGAAACACCTCACCTGTCTTCGTCGTGACAAATGTCGCACCCGCGTGACTTGCGCTGATTGAAGAAATCTCTTGCCCGGAAAGAACGCCATTCATGTTTACGGGGATAGGGTTCACCTGAAACGCCGCGTTCCCGACTCCGAGCTGGCCACCGTCGTTCATGCCCCAGCTGTAGAGTCGACCATCGATGCCTAACCCGGTAAAGGCGTCTCGCGATCCACCGATCATGGTGAACTGCTGGGCGATTGGCAAGGCTTCAAGCGACACGCTAGTTCCGCCAGTTTCGGGGCCAACTTGAGGCGTAATCTGTGGGGCTGCAGATGCTGCTGCGGCGGCGGGGGCCACCAGTCCCACCGCCAGTAGGGCGGCGACAGCCCCAACTGACAGAAAATTCCTATGTGGACGACTCACAAAATGCTCCTAAATGGCTATTACCTGCTCGCTTCAGAAAGCAGGTGAGTTGGTTTTCCCGAGGCAAACTCAAGCCAAGAAACGCCCGCCATTCTCTTGGCTGGCGCGACCTCGGCAGGCCTCTAATAGATAGGTGCGACCTGGGCCGTGGAGGTGACACGATGTTACCATTCTGTGACAATCGGTGAGATGGCCCGCCACTCTGTTCATTTGAAACGGTCGATATTTGGGGGAATCCCTGGGGAGGGAGACCGACCGTTGCGGGCGGGCCATCCAGGAAGAGGACACTTCGGAGGGGGAGTCCAACGGGCCTCTTCTCTCATTAGGTGTGACCAGGTTCGCGAAAGTGACAAGCTGTTGCGAATTTCTTCGCGATAACCCAAGAATTGATGAACGTGCGCGCCTCTGCTCGGTCGGATCGATATCCTCAAGTTGGTGAACAGGGGAGAAAATGAGCGAGAGCGAAAGAGACGAAGGAACAGAGCCATCGGATGCTTCGCTCCTGCGAGACGCTAAGGCAGGAGATGCAACCGCTTTTTCGAGGTTGTGGCACAGACATAGCGGCGCAGCAACATCGTCTGTTCGCGCGCTCGCCCGCGGAGACGTGGACGATGTAGTTGCTGAAGCTTTCACTGCGATATGGGAGCAACTACAGCGAGGCGTGGGTCCGGACTCGCAGTTTCGCCCATATCTGGTCACCGTGGCCAAGAACATCGCGGCTTCAAACCATCGGCACCGCCAGAGAGTATTCACCAATTTTGAGTTCCCAGAAGAGGGGCTTCCTAGCGCAGCGGCGAGTGTTGACTCGCGCTTTGAGAACGAGTCCATCATCGAGGCATTCCAACGCCTCCCTGAACAGTGGCAGCGAATACTGTGGCTCTCCACGGTCGAAGGCCTGCCAAGGGCAGAGGTTTCTGAGGCACTAGGGCTCACCCCAAACACTGTTTCAGTGACTGTGCGCCGAGCAAAAGAAGGTCTTCGTCTTGCCTGGCTGCGTACTCATATTCCAGCGGCAGGATTGGGTTGCGGCACTGAGTTCCCGTCTTTGTTGCCTGAATATGTTCGTGAGAGCACTCCAGCCTCGCGGATTGATGCGGTCCGAGCGCATCTTGCCACCTGCAGCTCGTGCGCGCAAACATGCGATGTGTTGAAGATCGAAAACCAAAAGCTGGAGTCCCGCACGATCAGCACCCGCCTCCGCGGAACCGCCGCAGCAGTTCTCGCTCTTGCCAGCGCCGGCGGCATTCTTCGCGCGTCCGATGACGGTGATGCCACCGAGGAAGCGCGCGCAGCCCTAGCGCCAAAGAGCGAGGGCCCGCTGGCAGCTAACCCGCGCCGTCGTGTTCTCGCAGGTGCGGCAGCAGTTCTGGCGCTCGGAATACTTGCTTCTAGTCCCTTCGCGTATGGGTGGCTCTCGCTTGGAACAAATGATGGAACCATCCCCGAAACACAAGTAGAAGTGAAGACAGACCACGAGGGAAGTGGAGCTCAAAAAGAGGGCAGAGCAACAGACGACTCAGCTGGACATGGCTCAGACGACGATGGTCAATCACACATTAATCGAGGCGGCGATGCCACTAACTCGGATGAGGGTGAGAAGAAACCTGGTGAGCATCCATCCAGAACTCCGCACGGCCAGCCCTTAGCGCTATCCGTTCGCTCAGAGGCAACCAATGTTGACACTCTCCCGCCCCACCTTACTGGAACTGCGCAGCCAGGAACGCTTGTGAAAATCATTGCAAATAGCGACGCGCATTCCGTGCAAGTCGGCGACGGCGGTGAGTGGGCATTTGATCTCGCAGCGTTCCCATTCAGCTCTGGCGTTCATTCAGTAACGGTTCGTTCTGGCACTGGAGCGTCTACAGTATCGCGGCAGCTGAGCTTCACAGTTGAAGTCCCTGAGGTGGCGCGGATAAACGAAGCATCTGCCAAACAACCTGATGCTTTTCACATCAGAGTAACTGGCCAGCCTGGCGCTGACATCTGTTGGAACACCCCCACGGGAAGCTTGAACAGGCTAACTCTTGATGCTCAAGGCCATGCACGTACCGCGACAATGACCGGCTGGAGCGACCAGTACGTCAATGTTTCCTACTGCGAACGTGAGCGTTACGGTCCGAGCACCCGCATTTGGACAATTACTGGGATCCAGTAGCAAAACTTCCCGACGCATCTTTGCAGCCTCACCACGCGCTCCTTGGTATCGATCGTGTACCTGTCCGACAAAGTGCCCGCGGTTCGAAGGAGTGAATCATGACAGAAGGAATCAGGGTACGAATCGGGAATGATCTGCGAAACATTCGCGCTGTTCCATAACCAGGGCAGAGAACGGCACTTTGCTGCTCATCGCTACGCCGCCTAATCTCCCTCGGCTGCGGTCTTGTCTGGAAGGAAACCCATCCAATGACCGTTGTCGGCAATTACGACTGGTGCGGGGAGCACTACTTTGCGGCTCATTTTGCTGCTTCGGTCGCGATCATGTCGGGACGGAAACCTGTCCAGTGATCGGTATCAGTCACCACGACGGGTGCGCTCATGTATCCGAGTGATTTCACCAGTTCAAGAGCTTCAGCGTTTTCGGTGAGGTCGACAATCTCGTAGTCGAGGCCCTTGCTATCCAAAGCCCGATACGTTGATTTGCACTGCACGCAGCTTGGCTTGCTGTAGACGGTGATTGCCATGATGTCCTCCTGAATGTAAGACGCACTCTCTCGCGCATCCTCCACATCAAATTTCTTTTCCCTTTTGGGTGATTCATCACCCTTAGAGACAGCACGGAGCTGTCCACCGGCGTCAAGCTGGCAACGCGCGGCACGCAGTGACGGGCGAGGCAGTAAGCCGGTTGATTGCGGAGCGATGGAACGTAAAATGCGCTTGCGCAAAAGGAAAAAGAAATATGAACAGCACGCGAAACGTGTCCGAAAGCATGCACTTGCTGTCATGAAAGTTGTTCCACGACTAGGTTTTCCGACACACCTCAGTCGCGGAATAGCTTCAAGAATTGGCGTGAAACGCACACCAGGTGATAGTCTTCTACGGTTGCCTAAAGCAACACACAGTGATGTGGCTGAGTAGCTCAGCTGGTTAGAGCGCACGACTCATAATCGTGAGGTCGCGTTCCTTGACCCCAACACTTTGCTCACCACTCGCCCCTTGCGCATCGTCGCCAGGGGCTTTTTTGTCACCTGAGGCACTTTCGCTCGGGCGCGAACGACCGACAAGAGCGTCAAGATCGACATCGAAAAGGTCGGCCAACCCAATAACTTCCTCAAGCGTCCACCGAGTTGCGCCACCCATCTTGTTGCTGAACGCTGACGGCGTAAGACCAATGTGCGCAGCAACGAACTTCTGCGACCACTTTTTCAAGAAGCGAAGATGATTGACACGCTGCGAAACAAGATCGTATGCAGTGGCTTCAAACTGTGGTTCTCCCATGCTATGAAGATTATCCCGACACCCTGAACAAATCCATTCTTATTTAAAGAAACATTCAGAGTCTGAGATTAGTTCAGGAAATGTGGATTTCATGATAATGTCTGAATATGCCCTCTACAAACGAAGAAGCCGCACGCGAGCTTGATGACATGCGGAAGTCCCGAGATCTTACGTACGCGTGGATTGCCCGCCGAATCGGCAGGAACGAAATGTGGGTTCGTAGAAAACTCAACGGTGAGGTCTTTATGAAAATCGACGAGTACACGTTTCTAAGAGACGTAATTGGTGGTGTTCCAATGCCTAGTGAGTCAGGCCGGACGAAATAAATGGAAGAGCCCCCGGAGGTGCAACTCCAGGGGCTCATAGATATTCGGAAAGGAATATCAAACGTGCCTCACATTAATGACACGGCCTCGCGCGCATCCTCGAAAAAGTTTTCACGCGAGACCACAATTGTCTCACTTCAGACTGAACCTGGGGCGACATCATGAGCATCCGGGCCCTGAACTGGGCCTGGGAGCAAAGAACGGGGTCGCCTACCGCGAAAGCGATCCTCGCAGCACTTGCAGATCTTGCCGACGAAACGCACTCCTGCTTTCCATCGACAGAGTGGATTGCGGACCGTGCCGAAGTAAGCCTTAGCACCGTACAGCGGTATCTGAAGCAGCTCGAAGAGTCAGGCTACCTAAGTCGCGAACGACGTTACATTGCATTCGGAAAGCGCAGCAATGATCGGTTCGTCCTGCCCGTCGGGCAGCTCATGGAGACTTCCTTCTCATCATTAGACGTCAAATTGACATCTAATGATCCAGAAGAGGCAAAAGACCAGGTCAAATCATTAAATGTCAATCTGACTTCTAATGGCGAAAGGGTGACCTCATTAGATGTCAACTGTGACATACACATAGATACCCCAGAGAAGATAGATAAATCTATCTTCATCGAGGAAGAGCCTCCGGCAGAGGCCGCGCCACGGCCGGACATGAACAATTCTTTGCTCGATACACGGCTCTGGAACATCCACCCAACACTTAGTGTCAACGCATTGAGCACCCGGTTGAAGGTAGCGCGAGTCGAAGACATCGACGTACTTCGGGCTGTACAAACAATCCTCGCCCGAGCTTCCCGAACCGTACACAACCCGCTCGCATTTGTCGCAAAAGCGATTGACGCGACTCCAGACGCATGGGGCGTCACTCTCCCTGGATTTGAGCCGGGGCAGGATGTGTCTGGCAAACCAAGCCTACGCGAGGTACAGCGCGCGAATCGTGACGCGTGCAACCGGAACGAACATCAATGGGGGCCGGACACCTGGGCGGAAATTGATCGCGCCTACTGTATCGACTGCGGCACTGCTCGAAGAAACCTTGACCCAGTGTTTCGTGAACTCCAAGACGAACACGATCAATTCACAATCGGAGGTGACCGCAATGGGCAGAGTACTTGAAAAACAAGTCATCGCTATCTCATGCGACCTCCGTAGCTGCAACGCACATGTCGCTCTAAATCCGGTTCCCGCACCATCAACCTGGCATGACGAGCTCCCCCAGCTAAAGACCCTCGTCGGCCAAGGTTGGTCGCTCATCCTGCTGGCCCGACTGAGAGCCTATTGCCCTGCACACCCCGAACGAGCGTGGGACTGCTCGTGCAGAACCCATCCGGAACGCGCCCACCTCTGCACCGCGCATAGCCGTGACGCTGCGGCCATGGTGTGGGACTCCCTGATCATCCCCAACGAAGTTGAAAGCTTCCAAGCGCTGACGGAAAGGGCGAACGCATGACCAGCACACCACAGATCAGCCAGGAATGGGCACAAGTACGTGTTAACGAAGTGATCGTTAAAGAACGACAGCGCGCCGTAGATCAAGCACATGTTGCTGTCGTTGCTCAGTCGTTCCGGGAGATGAACTTCCAGATCCAGCCGATTGTCGTCGACGAAGACTACGTGCTTGTTGACGGCGCACACCGATTGCAAGCGGCCAAGAACGCCGGCTGGGAAACCATCGGCGCAATGGTCGTGCACGGCGCGACCGATGAAGACCGGCCACTGATCGAGCTGGAAGCCAACCGCCTTCGCAAACAGATGAGTCCCGCCGAGGTCTACAAAGCCTGGAAAACTTATGGTCTACCTGTTGCCCAGGTACGGGCGAAGAGCCGGCAAATCGAGGGCGGTATTCGAGCAAGTGAAATCAGCGGATTCGGTAGGAGCAATGAGGGACACGGGGTTACCGTAAATTCCAGTAACTCCGGCGATACCTCTTCAGCCTCGGTAGCTGCTGCAGCAAAGCAACTCACGGGCATGTCGCTCGACAGCCTGAACAAGATCGAGGACATTCACCAGATCGCGGAAAGCAGCAGCGCACCTGAACCGCTCCGCACCGCAGCACTCACGGCAATCAAGAAACTCGAAGCTCCTGAAGCTCGCGTAGATGCGCTCCATAAAAACCTGCTGAAGATCGCAAGCGTTGTACGTCGGGAAATCGATCCGGGCGCGGCTCATCTCGCATACCTTGAAAATGAACTGGGTGGCACCCTCACAAATGTTGCGCTCCTTGAGCAACGACTCGATGAGCGTGGGCTTGACAAGCGACTCCGTGACGCTGCACGTAGTCTCCCCCTTGGGGCTGAAAACTTGCGAACTATAAGAATGTCACTCGCAAAGAGTCTCGCAATCATCATTGCCGTTGAGTGCCTGAACGCCCCAACTCCCACTGAAATCCTGCCGATGGTTGTCCGCGAGGTTACCCAGGCACTCGCTGATAAGTCAGCGGACAAGGTCGGACAGGTGATCGACCATGAGTAACGTCGAACGGTTCACGGCATGGCGGCAACGTGAAGCTCTGACTTCACTTGTGAACGATCCCCGGTTTCTTTCAACTGCTGAGGGCGTTGCGTTTCGTGAACAGATCCACGAACACTTTGTCGCGTCGATGATGAAAATGGCCCGCGAACTCTCGTTCCCAATTGAGCCAGCGGAGATTGAAAACACAATCCTCGTAGGACTCATGGAGAACGAAGGCCGTGTTGCAAAACTCGCAATCACGGCAAGCCAGTCAGACCCTTGGGCGTACATTGCGGTGTCTGCACGTAAGTGGATACGGGCGTTGTGGGGTACTCGCGGTGTCCCCGCTGAGATTCTGGAATGGATACCCCAGTCATACGCTTGGGAGCCAGACACCACCTCGACGGACCTTGCAGAAGTGATTGAGCTCACATTCCAAACGCTCGCGCCTGTCACGGACGAGGATCTTCATCCCGAACTTGCAAAGCTGTTGAGCTGGCTTGCCTATAACCCGCAGCAGCGTCTCTCGTATGAGCGTGATGAATGTGTGGCGGCTCATCGTGCTTGCCCGTCGTTCACCATCGATCAAGTGATTGCTGTCATGAACATTGCTTGGGGTGGTCGGCCGCGTAAAGCAGAAACATCGCTCATGGGTGCGTTCTTACTCGATTCCAATTTTCAGATTTCTGAAAGCTCTACTCACGCTCTTGCTCGTGAAACGTATCGCCGCCGAATGGTTGCCGCGCGTAACGGTTCTCGGCTCCTATCTGATTGGAGATAACTCATGTTTTTTGGTTTAGACCTAGCCCCTTCCACCCTTGTATTGATTCTTATTGGAGCTGTGCTCATTCTCGCCATTGTGTTCTATGCACTGAGCAGAGCGTCCGCCCGCCGAGGCGAATGGGATGGGAAGGCTTTGATGCAAGTTGCTTTGATTTGCCTTGTGATCGTCCTCGTCTCGCTCGGTGTTGTAGTTACCCGAATGGTTTTGGGGTGAACTCGTGTTTCTTGATCTAGAACTATCTCTCTTCAGTATTTTTATTTTTCTCGGAGCTGCACTACTGCTGATTGCCGTTGTTCACATGATTGCTTACTTCTCTGCGCTCTGGAGAGGGAAGCCCGCAGAGGGAGTGTTGACTAGCTTGTTCATCTCCGGTGGTTTCATCATGTTTCTGATATTCGTATTGTTTCTTTTCGTAATGCTTAGAGGGTGAAGCCATGTCTGCAAAGAAGCACCCTTCAAGAACATGGTCGCTGGTACTTTCTCTCGGCATCCCTTTGGCTATCGTCGGGGTATCAGCAATGGCTATCTCATATGCGACGCTCATTGATGTTGCGCGAGTAAACGGTCTGCCCCTGCCAGAACTATTCCCTGTTCTCGTCGATGTGGGAACGGTCGCAACGATGATCGCTGCAGCTCAGTTTCGGCTTCGTGGTGTGAACGGTCGCTGGCTTGCCTACGCGACGTTTATTGCACTCTCAGCGGTGTCGATTGTGGCCAACAGTACCCATGCGTGGCGCGCGGCCGACATGACGGTGACTACGCCGTGGGCGGCAGCGCTTCTTGCTGCGACCCCACCAGCCGCGCTCCTTGCGATCACGCACCTGGTGATGCTGCTTGTACCGGACGAGAAGGAACGGGCGAAGCTTCAAGCAGCGCGCGAACGCGCTCAACAGGAGCCACAAGTCGAACGCCGAGCTGCACCAACTCCGCAGCCAAATGCGGTGCGAGCAGTGCCAGCTCTCGCTACTCCAAACAATGAACGCTACGAACCTGCACCCTCTACATCGACTACCAAAGTTGAAAAGCCAACACAATCCAAGTCAAGCGATCAAGAGGTACAGGCTCGTGTGCTTGCCCACATTCAGGAGACTGGCAAACGTCCAACGGGTGCAACTGTCGGGGTGTGGCTGGGTCAGACCCCGAAGAGTGGACAGCGTTTCATGAAACGTCTTGAAGAAGAGGGCGTGTTTGATCCCGCGCCAAAGATGCAGGTGGTGCGGGAAGGGTTACAGAACTACATCGATAGGGAGCTTCGGCGGTGAATGTCGGCGGCTGACTATAAGTTGGAACCAGGGGAAGGATGCCCCACTCGTTCCACAGATCACGGGCATCCAAAGCAGAGAAAAACGTTAGTGAAAACAGGTAATTATGAACACCATCCCCGAAACTTCGCCAGCTACTGAGCTGGACGTGGAGCGCGCAAAGAAGCGCAAGAAAAGCATCATCGGCATCGTAATCGGTGCGGCCGCATTCGTCGTTGCCATCACACTGTTGGTGCTCTCTCCCAAGATCAATCACTCAATTCTTGTTTCTGAATACAACCAGGTAGCACCCAAGTTGGTGGCGGTTCAGAGCGAACTCGCCAATGAAAAAACCGCGCAAGCGGTATACCCGGCGTTGACGAGTATCCGCTTGAGCGCGGCAGAAACCTTGGGGAAGCAAAGCCTTGGTATCGCTACAGCTCCAGCACCAACCTTGAATGCGGACACAGCCGCTGCGCTGAAGGAAGCTGGAACCGAGTACACCACTGCAGTTGCTGATCTGGTTGGAGACTCGCCCGTATCGGCGAATGACGCTGTTGCCGCGCAGGTTGCAAAGGTGCGAGAAGTACGAACCAATCTCGCTACAAAGCTTGTAGAGGTGAACGCACAAATCGGTAAGGAGACTGCGGAGAGCGAAAAGCAGCAGAAGCCTTCCTCGAAGGTCAAAGAGCTTGAGCTGCAACGCGACGACCTCGCCGCCCAGCTGGTACCCGAAGCCGATCTGACCGTGGAGCTTGTCGCTGACTACCTTGAGCTGAGCGTTGAGCCAGAGAAACAAGCAGACGTTGATGAGTCCAAGCTGACTCGGGAAATGCTCGCTCAGGCGAAGCTGGACCTTGCTGAGAAAACTGAAGAGCTCAAAGAGGTGCAAGCTGCGAACAAGGAGCCAAAGACGCTCATCGCTCAACTTGCTGAACTCGAGCTCACACTTTCAGAGCCGCTGCAGGCGGCAGCGAAAGAAGCGCCAACACAGGTTCTGGCGGTGGTTGCCGCAGCGCCAAGCTCACCGGCTTCCCTGAACGAGGCAGCGGTCGCTGCGGCGGATACTGCCGCAGCGTTAAAGAAGGACTCCACCGTTGCGGAGCTTGCGAAGCTGGTCGACGGATATGTGAAAAGCACTGACCAGGTGCGTGCAGGCCACGCGACAGCGGTAGCCGAGGCAGAAGCAGCTGCAGCCGCTGCAGCCGCGGGGAACTGGAGCGGTGGGGGTAGTGACGATGGTTGGTACTCAGACGGCGATTACGGTTACTCAGGCGGCGGAGGCGGATACTCAGGTGGTGGCTCTGGCCGCGGAGGTGGCGGCAACTCTGGCGGTGGCGGCAACTCAGGTGGCGGTAACTCAGGTGGCGGTAACTCTGGTAGCGGCTGGGGTAGTGACGATGGTTGGGGAGAAGATGATCCAACCTGGCACGGTGGAAATGAATAGTTTTTAGTAAATGCGGTCTGGAAATGACACTCTCCCAGGCCGCATTTGTTTTACTGCGCAGCCTTTCTGTTCGTACCTGTGGCAAAGCATTCTTTGCTGCACAAACCAGAAAGGCCTTTCTAGTGAGTATTCAAATTACGCGGCCCCCAGCGCGTACCAAACGATTCCGTGCTGGAGCCCTGATCCTCGGTGCACTGGTGCTCGGCGGAACTGCCGTGGGTGGGATGAACACGCTTGCTGCCGCGCCGGCGCAAGCGATCGACGCATATCATGGCGCTGGCATCAACTGGGGGGTTGGTGTCCACGCAAATGGTGCAGGAAACTTCATCCTTCCTGATGGACGATTCGTGTACTGCGCGGAGATGTTCATCTTCACCGATCCCGGATCAGGTATCCCGAACTATGTCACCGCAGACACCATTCCAGGTAAGTCCGACGGTGGCATCGAGGTGTACGCGACCAGTGGCGATGCGTTGAAGATGATTGGCTTCGTGATTTCGAAGTACGGTCAAACTAACGATTCGGCGCAAGCTGCAGCTACCGCCTATGCGGTCTGGGCGATGCGCTCTGGCAATGCCGGCTACAACGCTCAGCTCGCTATCGTGGCGAACTCTATTGGTGCCGGTGTAGTTAATCTTGCGAACTCCTACATGAACGAAGCTGCAGCATGGGTCTCAGCGGGTGGATCAAACGGCGACTACGGAGGAATGTGGGATAGCAATTACATCAATGCTTCTCCCGAAAAGCCGTACGAGGGCACGATTAAAGTTCCTGCTGGATCTACCCAGATGACTATTGAGAATGGTTCATGGGCCGACGGCTCCACGACGAAGACGTGGAACGGTGGCGCGCCTGCCGGTACGCAGCTTTCTTGGGTTGGCATCCCGCCGTCGAACGAGAAGTGGGACAAGTATTACCGTGTGTCTTTCACCGGAAAGCAGGTGGTTCCAGGGTTGGACGTTGCTTTCGGTGATGGTGGCGGCTGGCAGTCCTCAATCACCAGCGGCCCGCCGCGTGAGCGCGAGCTGACCCGCATTTATCTCGATCCTGATACGACCTGGGCACCGAGTGTTTCGTCGCTCGTGACTTCAGAGTTCATCAAGAAGGGCGAAACCTTCTCGGACACGATTACGTTCGGCTCGCTACCTGCAGACATCGGGCGTAGCGACCAGTGGCGGTGGCGTCTAGCTGAGGACGGTGTAACGAAGGAGTGGATGCCGATCAAGGCAAAGGGCACCGTCTACGGCCCATACATCTCTGACCCGGCGTTGAACCCGCAGCCAACTATTCCAGTTGGTGCACCGGTTGCCGCAACCTTTGAGTATTCGGTACTGAACGAAGATGGTTCGTTCGTCACTGAGGACCCGACTGGGAAGCAGATTCCCATTGATACCGGCATCAAGTCCAAGGAACAGGGCTACTACACGTTCGTGTGGGAAATCATCGGTGACGATCAGCACGAAGCTGTGACTGGTGTTGATGATTGCGTCACTCCAGACCGTGAGGCTGGCTGCCGAGTGTTCCCAACGAACTATTACTTCTCTGATGGTTTCGGCACCAAGGGCGAGACTCAAGCAGTGAAAATGAAGCCCGAGTTCAACACTGAACTCTCGACCCACGAACTGACCCTGGGCGACACCTACACGGATGCAATCACCGTGCCTGAGCGACAGAACTGGCTCCGTGACGATCAGGGCAAACGCCACACGCAAACCCTGACCGGCACTGCATATCTCGTGAACACTCCGGAGCTGGTGCAGTCGGCTGAGATTCCAGCGGACGCGGTAGCCGTGGGCACCACCAAGGTTGTTACCGATCCCGAGGAAAACGGGCAGGTCCTCGTTTCTGAAGATCTGATGCTCGACATTTACACGCCACTTGAAGCGAAGCACCTGACGATGGTCTGGTGTGTGGTGGATGCCGACCAGGAGCCTCAGTCACAGGGCATCTGGGAAGAGAAGTGTGATGACTTCGGTATCCCTGCAGAGTCAGCAAAGATCGTGCATCCAGACGTCACCACCAAGGCTGTTGAAGCAGTGTGGACGGGTGAGGACGCACATGACACCGCTATCGTGACCGGTCATGTGCCGAGCGCCGAGTCAGGTGTGAAGACCGAGGTCACTTTCGAGGTGTACGAGGCAGCCAAGGGCACCCCGGTCTGCACCGACGAAAACCGTCTGTTTAACCTCGATACTCCAGTCGAGGTAACGAAGCCGGGCGAGTACCCCTCTGAAAAGGTGCAGTTCACTACTGTGGGCGACAAGCACTGGGTCGAAACCCTCAAGTACGTCTACCCTGACGAGACTGAAAAGGTAATCAAGCGTGGTATCTGTGGCCTTCCTGACGAGACTACGAAGGTGAAGGAGCGCCCTGTGCTCGCGCTCACCGGCGCGATGGGTCATCCAACCGGCCTGGCCTACGGACTCGGTATCACCGGCCTACTTGCCGCAGCGGGCACGTCAGCTTTCGTGATTGCTCGGAAGCGTCACGCAGCAGCATTTGCGGCCAGTAATTCACGCGACTGCGAAGGCTAATTTGCCGGCGAGCTGACTAGTTCCAAATAGTAAGTCAGAGGGTGTTCCGAGAACGAAAGTCTCGCGGAACACCCTCTCGATTTTTCGGCTAGGAGTCAAGTCGGGCGGCTTGCTGTGAGTGTTGCCAGTTCTCTGTGTGCGGGAGAGAAAGAGCGTATGGTGAAGAACATGTGGACAGTACTTCTATTCTTGCTCGCGGCATGGGTAGTGCTGTCGATCGTAGGGTTTGCGTTTGAAGGTCTCCTCTGGTTGGCAATCATCGGAATCGTGCTTTTCGTCAGCACTCTCTTGTTCGGGCTGCTCCGGCAAAGAGCGAAGCGGTCGGATTCATAGGTTTCCTCCGCTGTTGTATAGACGCGAGCGTTATTCCATTGCGGTAGGTTATGGATGTTTAGTGCGCGCTCTATGTTGATGGCTTGTGTTCAATTAGTTTCCCGAGCAACCCTGACTTGCAATGCTCCGGGCTTGATATCGATTTCTACGTAGGAAGTCTGACCGAAGCTGTCTCCGTCGAGTTCGATCAAGTGCGGGATGTCGAAGCGCGCTTCGTACTGTCTGCCTTGAACGTACGCGAGAGCGTGGATATCCGGTGCGCGCTCGAGCACGCGCCGGCTGAGGCGGGAGCGGCGTGCGATGCCCTGCAGCGTGAGGCGCGTGCCGATCCGAGCCCACCCGAATCGTCCTTTCGGTCGCATCATGACCACGTCGAGAAGCCCGTCATCGATGACCGCGCTGGGGATCAGGAGCATGTTTCCGGTGAGTGTCCCGCAGTTGCCCACGATCACCGTGTGCGCCCGCGTGGACCTGACCCTGCTCTGATCGACTCGGTAGTCGAGATGGAAAAGCCGGTTGATGATGATCGATTTGGCGATAGGGGTGACGTACGCGAACCAGCCGAGGTGCTTCTTCGCGATTGCGCTCGTATACTCGGCCATTTCAGCGTCTAGACCGATACCTGCCATGACGACGAAGGCATGTCGTTGTGAGGTGCTGGTGGCATCGTCGAACTCGGCGATCCCGACGTCCACGGCCCGCGTCGCGCCGGTGAATGCCGCCTCGATGTTGCCCTCGACATCGCCGAGCGAGATACCGAGGTCGCGGGCTAGGAGGTTCCCGGTACCGGTGGGGATCGGTGCGATGGGAATCCCGGAGCTGTGGACGACGTCTGCGACGGCTCGGACGGTGCCGTCGCCACCGGCCACGATGATGACTGCCGGGTCACCCGCCAGGGCTTGCTCTGCCGCAGCGCGTCCGGAATCCTGTGCGTTGGTCTCGTACCAGCGTGAAGCTGCCCAGCCCAGCGCTCGCTCATGCATCTCTACAGCAGCACGGACGCGCTCCAGAGGGATCTTCGCCGGGTGATAGACCACGGCGGCATGTGACCGCCTCGGCGTCCCATCTCTGCGAGGAAACCTCACGATGCTGCTGGCATCGTGAGGTGATTGCGCTGTTCGATGAGCGGGCAGGTGAACACATCGCGTTCCCCGAGCCCGACACGGTTGATGTAGCGCACGACGATGGCGTACGAAGCGAACAATCCCGTCTGCAAATACGGGACATCGTGGGTTCGGCAGTATTCGGCGATAATCGGTGCTGCCTTGCGCAGATGCGGGCGAGGCATTGAAGGAAACAGGTGGTGTTCGATCTGATAGTTCAGGCCACCCATAGCAGTATCGAGAACACGGGTACCGCGGATGTTCCGGCTCATCATCACCTGGCGTCGCAGGAAATCGAGGCTCACGTCTCTCGGCACGACCGGCATCCCCTTATGGTTCGGCGCGAACGAGGCTCCCATATAGAACCCGAACACGCCGAGCTGCACGGCGAGGAACACGAAGGCGATTCCCGGCGAGAGCACGAAGAACACCAGCACCGGGAACCCGGTCAGCCGGATCAGCAGAAAGAGGATCTCCACCCAGCGCCGCTTCAGCTCGCCCCTTGCGAGCACTCGGCGCACCCCGGACGCGTGCAACGACACCCCTTCCAGAAGCAGAATCGGAAAGAAGAACACTCCCTGATGCGCCCGAAGCCATCTCAGCGTCCGGCTCTTCGGAGGTGTTCGACCCGGAGTGACGACAATCACCGGAAGGTCGATGTCAGGATCGGCACCCAACTTGTTCGGGTTTGCATGATGGCGCGTGTGCTTATGCTGCCACCACCCGTAGCTCATACCGACCAGGAGGTCGCCGAGGACGATGCTCACCCAGTCGTTCCATTTCCCCGACACGAAGATCTGGCGATGCGCGGAATCGTGTCCAAGGAACGCGATCTGGGTGAAGAGGATCGCGAGGAACGCCGCAGTGAACAGTTGCCACCAGGTATCACCGATCCAAACGAACGCGAATAAGCTGCCCGCGAGGACCAGGGGCAGCCCGACCAGCTTCGTCCAGTAGTACCCGTACCGGCGACGCAGCAGCCCCTGTTCTCGGATCGTTTTCGCCAATGTCGTGAACTCGCTCCCGCCCTTGCCACTGACTCGCCGACTCGTTCGTGGAGTCCGGGTCGAACGATAATCGTTCATGATGCACCTGAGATCCTGCGGGCTTGGGCGTCAGGAACGTCCGTGTCCGCCTTCATCGGTCCAGTCATTAATCTGGGCGCGATCTGATAGTGTCCTGAGCTCATCCGCCGCCGCATCTTGCTTTTCTTTGGACGGGGTGAAAATAATGGATTCCGCGAGTGTGGTGACCGCTGCGGTACGCGTGTTCTCAATTTCGGCAGCGTTTCGAAAGGCGATAGCTGCCGCCTCCTTTTGCGCTTGGACTCCATTGCTAATCTCTGCCAGGCGATCCGCGAGGATGCTCGCGAGTCCGTCACGTAATTCTTCGAGGTTCGTGTTTGCAATCTCAAGGCGGCGATCAGAGATCGTCAGCTCTGTATTGGGGTATCCGGTTTTCGAGAGAAAGTCACGGGTCTCGCGTCCCAGGATTTCGACCGCTTCGTCACGCAAAGGGCGACGCGTGAACACGGCCTCAACCGTGTATCGATCTGGGGCTTCATCAGTCATCAGCGAGGCAGGCAACGAACCCACCAGCACCATTCCGAGGCCCAGCGTAGCGGTATCTGTACCGCTCGTTCGTGTCTGTGTATTCATGATCCGACGATACGCCCTCTACATGTGCGCTTCACAGCTTCGTGAAAGCTTGTTGTCCGGCACGGTCGTTGTTGCAAAAAGCTTGTTTCCCCGTGGACGCTGGTCCGGACCGCTCTAAGCTCCCTCAGTTCGAGCGTGCGCGTTTCGTGGTAACAGCTGATGCAGGTCACGTGTCAGCTACTCTGAGCAGAGCCTCCGTCGAGCTATTTGTCTGCGACCTGTCAACGGGTCGCATTTACGAACGCTTTGGTATACATTCCGATTAGAGCGCTTGTTGCTCTGGGCCGAGGTGCCTCATGTGTCAATATGTATCGAAATGCCCTGTGGCAGTACATCCTCATGGTGCTATGTGCCAGTTGGATGAGCAACGCAAATCCCGGGATCGGCGGGTGCTGTTCGGGCTGGTGGTGCTGATCGTTGCTGTCGCTGTAGTCGGTCTTTGGTGGGTGATGTTGCCCCGGCCATGAGCTGTTTCCTGGCAATACTCACAGTCCCGGTTCTGGCGGTTGGTCCCGGGGTATGGTCGGGTTTAGAGGTTCAAGAACTTCTTGAGTCTCTCAAAGAAAGCAGGGACATCATGTCCAACAAGCAGAACGCAGCATCAAAACCAGCGAATGCCGCTGAGGAAACGGCTCGAATTTCAGTCGGGGAAGAAGTGCCCGGCGAACCGAAAGCTCCCAATCAGACAGAGCCCTCAGGCAAATAAGGCCTGAGAACCGCTCAGCTTGGTCAGCGCCTCTGCAATTCCCGTGTTGCAGAGGCACTGGCTCGTTCCACTCACCGCTCGAGCGTTAAATCAGTTCGCTCAGCCGGGACAGGCAATGTCGGTCCCGGCTGTAAACGCTAAGTGCTTCAATTGGGATCCAGTCCAATTGCATGTAGCAATGCCCCTTTGCGCTCTCCGTGATGGAAGAGCGCAAAGGGGCAATGCTTTCGTGTTTGTGTTACTTCACCGTCTTGCGGCGAGCAATGTGGAGCGCGAGGCCGGAAGTGAGCGCAATAGTTGCAGCGAAGGCAGCTCCAACGTATGGTGTTTCGTCGCCTGTGTTGGCGAGTGGTGTAGTAGTCGGGGTTTTCGGCTTTTGGTCAGGTTTGACTGCAGGTTTCACTAGGAGAGACTTCTCCGTTGAGCTCGATGCAGTGTATTTCGCGTCACCCACATAGTGGGCGGTGAGGTTGTAAGTCCCTGCCGATGGAGACACGGTGATGCTTGCCGTTCCATCGGTGACTTGACCGATGCCGACGAGGACGGTGCCGCTGTAGAACTCCACGTTTCCAGTCGGGTTGATGCCGCTGACGGTTGCAGTGTAAGTGGCTTGTGCGCCCTCGATGATTTCCATTAGCGAGATGTCGAGTGTGGTTGCGGTTTGCGTGGCAGTCGTTGTCATTGTGATTGTGTTTGAAGAGGGGAGCGTCTTTCCAGCTACGCCGCTGTAGTCGGCCGTGATGGTGTAGGTGCCAACGGGGAAGGCGTTTCCGATGCGGAGCGACGCTTCGCCTGTTGCGCTGTCCACTGGAGCTTCGCCAACGAGCCCGCCGTTGACTTTGAAAGTGACTGTTCCTGAAAGATCAGCGCCGAGCAAATTGCTAACTGGCGCAGCAGTGAGTACGACTTGGGTGTCAGTATCTGTTGAGGATGGCCCAATGATCAGTTCAGATTCAGCAAGGTTACCGAGCATGATGAGGCCCGGTCCCTGTGCCTGATAAGAGAAGAGTCCCATTCCATCTCGATGGAAACTGGATAGGGCGACCGTATAGGTGATACCCGTTTCAAGGCGTACTTGTGCGTAATCGTCGATGGAGTAGACACAATTGCTGACATCGTCCGGATTGAGGCTGCTGGTGAGGATTACCATCGCTGCGTCCTCGGTGAAGCCACCGCCACGTTCATCAGTGAACGTATATAGGCCCGTTTCGCTTACGCGCAACTCTTTTTCAATGTAGAACTTAGACGCTAGTGCCCACCACTGTCGATCGGTATCACAAGTGCCGGTGCCGCCTGGCCAGGTGTTGACCGATAGGTCTTGGGAAGTGACCTCGTATTCGATAGATATCGTGTCGGCGTGGGCTGGGGTGGCAATGAAAAGGGTTGCCGTGGAGAGTGCTACAACGGTGAGTGCACTTTTTAACGATAGACGCATAGGCCCAAATGTATTGATGTTTGGGCAGTCAGAGCACCCGGCTGCGCGGATTGTTGATGCAGTGCGCGAACTGGATCAATGAGAGCGTCTGCTTGCTCTGTGAAAGCGCACAAATGAGCCTACTTGCCATGGTTTGATCTGCAGACTCATACCGTTGGCATACTGACTGCTTCGGCCCGAACCGTCAGTTTCAACGTGCATTTCGAGCGGTAGTAACCGCTTCATCTGCGACATACAAGCTTGGCACTGATCGCATCAGCAAATGCAAACTACTGTTTGGGTATTCTTTTTTTTGAGGTTCAGATTCACCTGAATCTCGGTGATGCGAGGAGAGCAATGCCCACGATTCGGAACGTCGGTTGGAAAAAACCGGAAAAGACTCCGAATGTCTCTGATTCAGGGGCTCAGCCAGCCGCTTGCGACGATGATCCTGAGTTCTGATAGCAAAGTGCCCCGCCCGTTTTGATCGGGCGGGGCACTTTTCTTTGAGCTGAGGTGCAGCTCGGTAACGTTTACTTCCGGTTGTTGAGCACGGAAGCTGCTGCTTGGTTCTTGTCTCGCTTAGCAGCCTTTTTCTCTTTGGCTGTCATCGCTGCAGGTTTCTTCTCAGTTTTCTGGCCTCGATCTTTGGACATATTGATGCCCTCATTTCCGGGTATAGACACCCAAGCCAGACCCTACCGTACTCGCGCGAGAGTCTAATTAAAAAGGCCGCCCGAGTTGAACCGGATACCCTTGTCGCCTGAGTGAGGCTTTAGAGTGAGCTGATGTTTACAGCTTGCATTCCTTTTGGGCCGCGTTCCGCATCGAATTCGACTCGCTGATTTTCTTCGAGGATGCGGTAACCATCAGTTTGAATTTCGCTGTGGTGAGCGAACAGGTCAGCTGAACCATCGTCGGGCCCGATGAAGCCGAACCCTTTTTCCGTGTTGAACCATTTGACGGTGCCTGTGGCCATGACGTCATTCCTTCGTGTGTCTTGGATCACATGGTGATCTTGTTTACCCGCATCGATCTTCGAAACGGTGGTCTTTGTGTTGCGGACTTTCGGCGACTTTAAAGGCTGCTGCTGTGCAGTGTCCGCAACGTATGCTTCGCGGAGTGCCGGGACTTGTGTATTCCAATAAGTCGAGAGTGCGAGTCGTGGACGGTGTAATAGCCGTTTTCGAACATGATGAAACCGGCGTACTCTCCATGGTTTGTAGCAACTTCAACTTCGGTTGATGCGGCTTGCCAGAAGAGTTGGACCTGTGAGGTCGTGGAAATACTAATGAGAACCGTTCAGGTACGAGATTGGCATAGACAATCTAGGATGGCGCGGCGAAGTAGTGATCTAATGCATGTGCGGCAGTGCCTGCAGCTTCAAGTCGGTCCGGATACTTACCGGCAGAAACGCAACTTCCTGGACTTCGCTCGACTCGAGAGTACAAGAGACGAATCTGTAGGGCCTGTGAATATCTGTTTTCGCTCAGAAGGAGGTCTGTCCGTGATGCCCGGGCCACTGCTTCTGTGGCGTTCAGGGAACGGTATGCCTTCTCGGGTACGGTGAGGACAGCGGTCGGCAACTGCCAATGGCGTTCGAGGTGATGTGAGTCACCGTTAAAGAAGCAGGTGCTGATCGTGTCTTTTTCTCGTACTTTGAATGGGCTCGGGCCAATCATGCCAACTCGCGCCAGGGCTGCAGATTTCCCGCCGGTGGCTCGCTCTTATTCCAAGATTTCTGAAGTGGTGCGTGAGTCAGGTTTGTTGCGTCGTGCAACATGGTTTTATGTGATGACTGCATGCGTTATTGCCGTGGCATTGGGTGGGGCAATCACGGGTTTCGTGTTGCTCGGCCAGAGCTGGTTTCAGCTTCTGATTGCTGGGGCGCTCGGTCTCATTTTTACCCAAGTCGCGTTTCTAGCTCACGAAGCGGCACACCGTCAAATCCTTGCAACCGGTCCTTCGAACGATCGATTGGCGAGAGTCTTGGCTGGCTCAATTGGTATGAGTTATTCCTGGTGGGACTCAAAGCATTCGCGGCACCATGCCAACCCCAACCGAGTTGGTAAAGATCCGGATATCGAGGTCGACACGATCTCGTTCATTGAAGAAGATGCCGTTGGAGCGCGGGGATTGCGTCGTTTCATCACGATGCGTCAGGGATGGTTGTTCTTTCCTTTGTTGACACTGGAAGGCCTCAACTTGCATCTGCACAGTTTCAAGCATCTTTTCAACAAACAGCAGGTCAAAGGCCGCTGGACCGAATTGGCTATCATCATGGCCAGGTTCGTGCTTCTTCTTGTGCCAGTATTCATGTTCCTGCCTCTTGGAATGGCGTTCGCTTTCCTCGGCGTGCAGTTCGCTGTCTTCGGCGTATACATGGGTGCGTCATTTGCTCCTAACCATAAGGGCATGCCCGTGATCGCTCATGATGCCAAGCTCGATTTCTTCAGTAAGCAAGTTCGCACTTCACGAAATATTCGTGGCGGATGGTGGGCAACAATTCTGATGGGTGGCCTGAACTACCAGGTAGAGCATCATCTTTTCCCCAACATGGCCCGCCCGCACTTGTCGAAAGCGCGAACCATTGTTAAGGAATACTGTGAGACTCTGGAAGTTCCGTATACGGAGACCTCGTTGATTCGCTCGTATGCGATCGTAATTGAATACTTAAACCGTGTAGGTCTAGCGGCACGAGACCCTTTCGACTGTCCAGTGCGTGCGGAGTATCGCCGCGCATAGCTGAGCTCTTCACTGGCGTACACCAGCAACCGAGGCTGAACAGCTAATCGAGAACTGGTTTCGCGCCCAGCGCTTTCCAAGTTTAGACCCGCAACCAAACTGGCTGCGGGTCTTTCGCTGCCTAGCTGAAAAAGCGGCCTTGCCCCCTGGCGTCGTGGCTAGGTACCCACCTCGATATTCCGGCCGGCACCAATCGCGTCTCCTGCCTCGGAATGTTCAGTTCGCTCGATGCTGCGCGAACGGACGCTTCATGAAGTACAAACGTTGGCATTTTAGAGAGCGAGTTTCACATGCACGAGCACCATCGGCCCCGAGTAGGACCTGCGCGCAATCGAGTAGCTCGGACGCAATGATGGATCGAACCCGCACCGCCGCACCCGCAGCTCCGGTTATCCCCGCAACGGCAGAACCTGCCCCGCTCGCACCGATCAACTGGTGGCGGCTCGACGCTCAAGAACGCACCGAAGTGATGGAACTTCTGCGAGCATGGGTTCCCGAACTTGCACGCAGGTATTCACTTCCCGCGAAAACTGTCCCACCGTGCTGGTACCGGCATGAGTCGCTTATTCAGGAGTTGCTGGCGTTGTTCCAGTACCGGAATCAAAACCAATTCCTCCCCACTGCCCCGGCAGTGGCTGCGAAGGAATTCCATTACGAATTCCAGCTCGCGATACATCGCCTCACCAGCTGGCATCAGTGCAACGAAAGCGAACACACTCCGGACAGGCCACAGCCCTGGACATTGGTAGATGGAGAAAAGGCGTCGAGCTGGCAACAGGAAGTGTTAGTGGCCATCGAAGCGATCAACTTTGGCGGCGCACCGTGGGATACCGCGACTGCGCGAAACGAAAGGACAACGAATGTCTAGCTCATGGTGGAGTCCACAAACCAAACGGATGAAGACCCTCATCATCATTGGTGCGAGCGTGTTTTTTCTGCTAATCGTGGCGACTGTCGTGAGCTTCGTGCTCGCGATGAACGGGTCAAAGATTAGTACCGGGGAAACCCGACCACAGATCAAATCAGAACAGTCCAAAGAAGCTACCGAAAAAGAGCCAGCCCCTGAAGAAGCCGTGCAGAGCGGAAAGTACACCTTCGAAATGGACGGTACCGGCATGGCAGTGATGCCGGTCACCACAGACCCGGCCGAAGCTGCGGCGGGCGCGGCGGCAGTGAAGTTCAACGTCGATACCACGAAGTACACAGCGGTTGAGTTCGTGGAAGAAGCCGCGCAGCGTATGACTCACCCATCCGATAAATATGTTGGCCCGGATCTGTCCGTCGAGACGGGAATGCGGCAGCCATTCGACGTCGACACTTCGAGGGAACAGGTGATCGCGGGAGCTAAGAGTTGCTTGCAAGCAACGTCAGGGGTGTGCACGCTGTGGCCTGCGCTCAGCAATGGGAACTATGACACTTACCGGGCTGAGGGAATCACGATGAGCGGCACGCCGACTCTGGTGCTGACTGAGGCTGAAATGCGGGACTGGTATCCACGAGGACCATTCGCTGCAGAGGACATTAATGCGGCAGGCGGCTCGGTACCAAACACTGAGGGAGCAACACTCACCTGGTGGGTGGTTGTGAGCGATGTGAAAGATCGGCTTGTGGATGAAGAAGCGTCACAAGAGATTGCCTCAGTGTTCGGAATCTGGTGTGATCCTCCTGCAGCTGGCGGCCTGTGTGGTGTTGCTGCAAACACTGTATTCGTGAAGTTGCCGGACTCATGGCCGCACCGGTCGCAGTAGCCACACTGCTGAAAGCCCGCACAATCTGGAAGATTGTGTCGGGCTTTGCTGGGGTCGCGTTGCTCATTTTTGTCGGCTTCTGCGCTATGTTCGTCGGCGCGATTGGTGCTGCGACACAAGCTGGAGCTGACACCCCTGGCGGTGGCCTTATCTCGGGAGATTGGGCGCACCCGCTCGGGTATGAGTTCAAATGGGATACCTACCCGACTGGCTCCCACGCTTACGGTGCGATCGATATGCCGGCACCAGCTGGCGATCCGGTCTATGCCGCATCGAGCGGTACCGTCAGCGAGGCTGGCTGGTCAGGAACGTCCTACGGTATCGCCGTAAATCTCACCCATTCCGGAGACGTTCGCACCTACTACGCCCACCTCTCGTCTGTTGCAGTCTCACAAGGGCAAAAGGTGAAGGCTGGGCAACTTATCGGGACAGTGGGAGCCACTGGTGGTGATTGGGGAGCGCATCTGCATTTCGAAGTTCGGCAAGGCGGTAACTCAAGGAGTCACATGCTGAAAGCCGTGTCGTTCATGAAAGCAAGAGGAATCAACCTCGGGTACTGCTATTCGGATTGCCAATATGCCTATCTTGCTGGTGGGTGACGGTCAACAGACCTTTTCTTTGCAGGCATCTCTTTCGCTATGCTGCGGGTTGCCGGGGTTTGTGAGGAGTAACGGGTATGAATGATGTGACTTTTAATAGTTTCCGTCTATCGATAGCGTTACTTGCTTTGGCGGGGACACTTTTGGTGGTCGTGTTTGTCTACGGCTATCTCGCGACTGACGGCTGGTACAGTCCACGAGACTTCTTCTTGGCGCTCCTTGTTGCATTGCCTTTTGGCGTGTTTGTGGCCTGGATGCTCGCGCGAGTGCGTTCACAGGCAAAAAAGTATCAAGGGCCTGTTCCTAGTTACTCGAGTGTTCTGGGCCGTGCTTTCGTGTTCATTGGAGTGTTTGCTGCGTGCGTGGCCGTCGCTGGCATCATCGCCGCGTATTCAACTCTCTATGGCGGGGTGATTTTTGTCGCGATGCTCGTGGTCGGGGTGCCTTCTCTGGCTGCCTGCGTGTTCCTCATGTCCTGGCTGGCAAGCATCTTCGCACAGAGGTGCCTTCGAAAGGTTTCCCGATAGTTGCTTCTTGAGCACTGAAGAAAATGGTAGAAGGAGTTCAGCGAACGATCTTTAATGAGATTTCTCCACCAGGTGGGTGGGTATCAACATCAGATACCCACCCACCTTTTTCTTGCCCTTGGTAGTGCGCGCAGACCGCCTTCGGGGAGTGTCAATCACTCCTTACGGAAGGCAATCTCATGCAGGCCATTATTGAAGCACTACAGACCCCGGGTCTTGTCGACGGGCTGATTTCGTTGCAGGCCAACGTTCCCCCAGAAGTGCAGCCAGATTTTAACGGCCCGGGATCTGGCATTGCACGCCAGTTCACGTCTTGGGCACTGGGGTTGGTGCTAAGCCTTGCAGTGCTCGCGTTGATTGTCTGTGGCGCGTTTATCGTGTTCAGGGGCTTTGGAAATCAGGCGGTACAGCAGTGGGGCGCAAAGAACATTATTTGGGCGTTTATTGGCGTGATCTTCCTCGGGTCAGTATTCTCGATTTTCGCGTTTACTGTCGGCCTCGACCTCGGCCTATAAACGAGTCCGCGCATGTTTCTTGTAGAAGATCCCGCGAAAATCGAGCTGGGGTGTTCCTTCGGGGATTACTTCTGCCTCACTGCAGAAGGGGCAGCTAATTCAGGCTTAAGTACGGTGACGTGGCTTACCGAGAACGTGCTCGGCGGACAGGAGTTTCAGCCCGGTACGAGTTTGTGGAATACCGCAATCGAACAAGCAAACGTGTGGCTTGGGCTCTCGATCATGGTGATGATCATCACCGCGATTGTCGCTATGGGGGTCGGTATGATCCTTGGCCGACCTGACCTGATTAAACGCACACTCATCGGCACATTCTTGTCAGTACCGGCAACGTTCTTCGCGTTCTTTGCTGTAGGTGAAGGGCTCAAACTGGTCGATGAGGTGAGTGATGGGATGCTCTCAAGCCTGACGTCCGAAGGGGGTGGGTTCCCTGCATTCATCAAGTCGATAGCCAAGCAGTTCCAGGCGGGGGCTGACGGCACGCTTGCAGGAAACCTGTGGGCTGGTGGAAACTTCGCTACCGGCGGGAATGTTACCGGTCCTGTGACGTTCGCAGTGTTCCTTCTCACGATTGGTGTAGTGCTGATCGGATGCACAATGGCATTCCGAAACTTTGTGCTCCTGATCCTGATCGCGTTCGCACCACTGGCATTTGTGCTCCTTCCTTCAAAGGGTGGCGAGGTGTGGGTTCAGCGTTGGATCACTACAACGCTTGCTCTCGTGCTCGCCAAGCCCCTCACCTATGGAGTGCTGGTGATGGTTCTTGCGATTTTCAAACCGGCAGACGTGTCCGTGTTTTCTTTCACCGGGCTGGTCGGACTCATTGGCCTGGTTATCTCGGCGTTCATGCCGATGATGGCCTACAGCTTCTTCAGCTTCATTGGCGGCGCGACTGCGGATGGTGCGGGCAAGGAGGCTGCAATGAAAATGAAAATGACCGGGCAAACAGTCACACGCAACTTCCAATCCGTGGGGCGAGGAGTATTCAGCGGCGGCAGAGGCGGCACCAGTCCAGGCCGACAGGCAGCACCGCAGCCTTCAGGCGGTGCTTCAAAGTCAGGTGGTACAGCAGCACCGAACCCTCCCGGAAAAGGCGCTGAGGGTGGCGGATCAAGTGGCGCGCCAAGGCCGGGTGCAGGTGCGGGTAGCCGTGACACGTTCACTCCCAAACCGCCCCCAGCTGCACCAAAGGCAGGGAAGAGCTCATGAGCGAGTATCAGCCACAAACAGTCGCATTTGATCGGCTCCCGTCGCAAGGAGTGGTGTACGGCATCAGCTTGCTCAGCGTTATTGCGCTGCTAGTTGCGGTGCTCACAATGGGAATTTCTGTGATCAGCCAAGGCTTTATGGGCATTGTCACTTCTCTCCCGGTGACAGCACCGCTTGCGACGCTTGCGCTCGTAAAAATTCAGGGCGAAACACTCCTGATTCATACTCTTCGTGAAATCGGTGGACACATGAGAAAAGCAACAGGGGCGACCAGCTACAAGAAGCGCCCAGAACTGAAAAAACCATCCCCAACCGGCGCACTCGACCTCCCTGGTCGTGACGGGCGTATCCATCTGTATGAAGCCGAGAACGGTGCTGTTGTGGTGTGGGATGCGAAGCATGGCGTGGCAACGATCTCTTGCATGGTGGCCACGCCCGGGCTGGGCCAGCCGCAAGCTGATAGCGCGCCAACGCTCACCCCAGAACAGCGAGACGCACTGATTTTTGAGTGGGCGAAAGTGCTTGGCTCGTTCACGCAAAAGCAGCACATTACTCGCGTGACGGTGATCGAGCAGACCCGGCCTGGCACTGTCGCGGCCGAGCGCCGCTATTTTGAAGATCAGCTGTTGTCTGAAGTGACCGGCGTGCAGGAGTCCTACCGTGAGGCGTTGGAACTGGCAGATCAGGCCGTGGTCGCACACCTCACGCAGCTCACCATCTCGTTTACTGTGTCTGGAAACGCGCGCACCCTTGTGAAGGGTGCTGGCGGCGGTATTCGCGGACTCTTGGGGCTTGCTGAGTTGGAGATGCAGACCGCAGAAGAAGCGCTCATTCTTGCTGGGTTTACGCGCCTCGTGTGGGTGACCCCGCGCGAGTGGGGTGCGTGGGCGAAATCGTTGATCGACCCGGCAGGACAGTCATCAGTGGATCGGCGAATTCTCACCGAATGGCAAGGCGTCGATCCGCAGGCGGCAACACCGATGCTGATTGAGGAAAAACGCACCAGCGTGGAAACTGACTCGGCTTGGCATCGCACCTTCTGGATCAATGAGTGGCCCCGCTACGAAACCCATCCGGGCTTTCTGTCTCGTATGGTGTTCGCACGAAAGCAGACCGGTGAACCTGTCCGGCACACGTTCGCGTTGATCGGCACCCCGACACAAGTGTCTAAGGCGATGAAAAAGATCGAGGAACAAAAACGTACCTGGATCACGAACCAGAAGCTCCGCGCGAAATCGGGCAAGCCTGACTCTGCAGCGGATGAGGCCGACTGGGAGAACCTGTTGCAGCACGAGACAGACTTGGTGGGTGGGCAGGGTGAGCTGCAGTTCACCGCCTACCTCACCGTCACCGCGACCAGCGAAGACGCACTTGAAGCGGAAGCCGCGTCGATGTTGAACGCCTGCACCGCTGCGGGGCTGGAACCCCGCCCGGTCGTGTGGCAGCAGACCGAAGCGCTCCTGAATGTCGCATACCCGTGCGGCGCCGGAATGAAGTGAGAGATCGAAGATGTCAAAGCAACTCATCACGCTGGAACAAGCAAACCTCACCAGGAAGGAACGCAAGCAACTCCAGAGCGCTTACCGGGATCTTCTCGACTCTCAGCAGACGGAGAGCGAAGAAGTCGAAAGTGATCCGTTGCCGATGCTTGCCCCTGGGCTACCGTCTGACTTTTGGACGTTCCCGCTTCGGCGGCCGCCGCATCGTGCGACCGGATACAAGCTCGCTGCAGCGAACCCGTTCTCGGCTGCCTGGGTGCATGAGGCGGCTGGCCCCATAGTGGGGTTAGAGATGCTTTCTGGCGGTGGCGCGTTCACGTTTGACCTGTGGGAGCTGTACCGGCGAGGGCTTGTGACCTCTCCGAACCTGTTGGTGCAAGGCTCACTTCGTCAGGGGAAGAGTTTCATCATTAAGCGCTTGATTACGTTGCTTGCAATGCTTGGCCGCTTTGCGATCAATGTGTCTGACTCGAAAGGTGAACACGCCCCCGTCGCAGAAGCCCTTGGCGGAGACGTCTTCAAGATGGGGGTATTCGGCAACCTCGTCCGTATGAACCCACTCGAAGCCGGAGAACAGTGGGCGGATGAAACCGATGCTGCCCATGCGTTGCGAGTGCGAGCAGCCAGGGTGTCGGTGCTCGCGCAGATGGCCGGGTTGTTGAACCCTGGTGAACGTTCTGTCACTTCACGCGAGGCGTCCATTTTGGAGTGGGCGCTTGAAGAAGTGGTCACCGAAAGTGGCAACAATCCGACGGTTCGGGCGGTGTGGGAGAAGTTGAGCTCGCGCGAAATCGAGTCAGCTCGTGATGGCTATTTCAAGCGTGAGGACGCGGCCGACTTGGCGGACGGTCTGCGCCGTCTCGTGCATGGGGATCTCGGCGGCATGTTCGATCAAGAATCATCAGTCAGACTTCGAGCGACCTCTCCATACACCGTGATTGATACCTTCGCGATCAGCCAACGCGGGCAGGGCGCACTTGCGGTCACCCAGGCCGTGACAAACGCTTGGGTGCAGAACACCATCGCGAACAAGGCCTCTGGCAGACAATACTTCCTTATTCGCGAGGAAGGGTGGCGCGACATGAAAACCGTGCAGTCCCTTGAAGCGCACCAGGAACAGCTCAAGCTTTCCGGCGAGTACGGCATCGCAATGGTGCTGATCGTGCATGAGGACGGCGACTTTGATTCTGTCGGGCCGGAAGGGTCGAAAGAACGCGAGCTGGCGAAGAGTTTGCTGCGCGGATATGCGAACCGGATCTGTTTCTTCCAGCCCGCGCAAACCCTCCTGAACGCAGTGGCAACGGGAACCTTCACCGGGGCGGAAGCCGACGCGATCGCACGGCTCAACCGTGGGCAGTTCCTTGTGAAGCTCCGCAGCGGCTCCTATGTGGTTGACGGCACACCGACCACCACGGATTGGGAACGATCCCTTTTCGATACCGACAAGCAGATGCGAAACCGAGAGCTAGAGAGCGCAGCATGAACGGCGTACAGACCTTTTACGAAGACATCAAAACTGGACTTGAAGTTACCACTGGATCGGCAAGTCCATCATTCACTGAATGGTGGGACAGGTACACCGAGGTGAACCGGATCGCTGGGAACCTGCTTCTTACTCCCGAGTTTGGCGAAAGCATTGCGGGGGCTGATGAAATCGAACTGTACCTCGCCAGGTTCGCAAGCGTCTCCCAGGTGTCAGACGGAATGCCCCTGAGGGTGCCGGCACCGGCCTTCCGTGCGATCACCGCGCTTGGAAAGTATCTCTCTGATACGCCGACGACTGATGATGTTGCTGATTTCTTCCAGCTCGCTGCCCCGCTCGCGGATGATCTGTCTTGCTACGCGCAAAAGCACCTTGGCCGTTCCTCCCTTCCCGTCGTGGAGTGGCTGACCGTGCTCGCACGGCAGGGCACGCTCATGAATCATTGCCTATTCCGGGTCGTTCCTGCACTCAACGAACGGGAGGTCATCGCATGAGGCCGTCGACCAGGTGGAGCACTCTCCCCGTGAGTGCAGTGTTCGCGGTACTCATCGGTGTGCCCGTGCTTGCCGCAATCATGTTGCAACTGATTACTGTCGGGATCACCGCGTCAGATCGTTTGCGTGGAGACAACCGTCTGTCGCTCTTTGAACTTCTGGGGTTGTGGGGGCAGAAAGACCCCACAGTGGTGACCGGGGCAAGTATCCCCGGATGGTTGCATTGGGTGACCGTTAGCATGATGCTGACACTGATCGTTGCAGTGTCAGCGCTCATCGCGCGGATCATCTATGTGCAGGGAAAAGACCCGCAGCGGAAAAAGGGCCTCGCACCACTTTCAGACGTGGTGAAGCAGCTCGGAGAACGCGCGCTCATGCAGCAGTACGGGCCGCAGCTGCGCCCTGCAGTAGCTCAGGATGAGGCGCGGCCGACCGATTACGGCTACCGTGTGGGCGCGTTTTGGAAACTGCCCTGCTACTTGCGGGTTGAAGATCCAACCATTGTGATCGGCCCATCCCGCAGCGGCAAAGGCTGGTACCTGATCCTGAATTGGCTCGTTGACGCACCAGGTGCAGTCATCACCACGTCGTCAAAGATGGACAACGCAATCATGACAATGCAGCACCGCAAACGTGTCTCGCCTGACTATGTGCGGGTCTTTGCGCCTGGCATAGCTGGCGGCGAATCTCTCGGCCACGTCCTCAACTGGGACCCAATTGCTGGATGTCTCGATGAAGAGGCGTTGATTCGCAGAATCCATGCCCTCGTACCTTCAGGCGCATTCTCTGGAACAACGACAAATGCAGGCCACTGGGATTCCCTCGGCCAGCAGCTTTCTGCATCACTGTTCCACGCCGCGGCTTGTGCGGATGCTGATGTCGACAAGATCTGGGAATGGGTGACTGCACCGAACCGTGCGTTTGAAGCAGTCGATGCGATCCGCCGTCACCCGGAAGGGATGCCCGAGTATGCGCGCTACATTGAAGCGGTACTGCAGCAGCCTGACGAGCAGCGGTCAAACTCTTGGGGTGTACTCACCACAGTGCTCGCGTTCCTTGCATCACGCTCTGCACGCAAGTGGATGACACCAGCCCCAGGATCAGAAATCGACCTGGTGCAGTTCCTGCTGAATAAAGGCACTCTGTACCTGGTGGGCGATAAGCAGACCACGAACGGGTATGTGCGGATCATCGACGGTCTCCTTGCCGAAGTCGATTATGTGTCTAAAGGTCTCGCTGATGCGATGGGTGGCAGGCTCGACCCGCCAGTGACCTATTTGCTTGATGAGGCAGGAAACTTTGAGTACCAAGGACTCTACGAACTCATCACCGCTGGTGGCGGCCGCGGCCGTATCGGTGTTGCAGTGTTCCAGGCGAAAGACCAACTTGGCCAATATGGGCGCGACAATATGAAAGCACTCTGGGATGCGGCAGTCGCAAAGATCATCCTCCCCGGCGGCGCTGACAACGATGACCTGCGTGCAATGTCTTCTCTCGTCGGTGAACGCTGGGTGAAACGCGAACAGCACTCCTTTGGCCACGGTGACGGCAGTGTCTCCGTGGGGGAAGAAAAACGGGAGATCCTGACCGCATCTGAGATCCGTGAAATGGCGGGAGGCTACGGCTTGCTGTTCTACCGAAACATGAAGCCCGTGATCCCGAAGCTCAACCCTTTCAGTAGCCACGAGAACTATTCGCAGTTCAAAGAGGATGGAGCTGAGCTTGCAACACTGATGGCAGCAAACTCCCCATTTGCCGTCGACGTGCAACGCGCGAGCGCAGCATTTACTGAGCAAGTATCTGAGGCAGAAGCCGAGTATGCGTAAGCTTCGGCCGAACCAGCAGCGCTCGGTGGGTAGAGATGCCCACCGAGCGCTGTATGCCGAGTACATGGCATCTGCGGCCTGGTGGGAGCGTCGCCGTGAGTGGGAGCGCACCGAACTCGCGAGTACGGGCCTCCCTGCGGTGCTCTGCGTGGCGTGCAACATGAAATGGACGTTGCGCGATGATCTGCACCATATCGACTATGACCGGTTGGGCGATGAAGCCCATGACGATCTGTGGCCGATGCACCGCCCCTGTCACACGAAAATGCACCAGCTCATCGAATCGTCAAAGTCGTGGCGCAGAATGTCCCGCCGGTTCGCCAACGTTCAAGCATTGCCGGTGCTTCGTAGGGAGATAGCCGGCCTTCCTGCCGATGAGATTCAAACGCTCACCGTGACCGGCTTGAAAGAGTTTCTGTAGCACGACTGCGCGGGGTGTGTTGTCGCTCCTGTACCTGGCCAACGAAGTGTCAGCGGTGCAAAGGAGTGGATCATGTCAGAAGGAATCAGGGTACGAATCGGGAGCGATATTCGCTTTCTTCCAGAGACAGCAGAGCAGCCTGCAGCTGCGTATGCGTCAGTGGCGAAGGACAACTGGGAGCGCAACGCTGACGGGGAAATTTCCAGGCTTGAACCGACCTGGTACGACGCAAAATGGAGCGGGAAACAGGCTGAAGTTCTCTATGCACAGCATCAGAAAGGCGATGCACTCGTGCTACTTGGGAACGCGACAGAACAGATGAAAACTGGCACGGATGGACAAGAACGCCCAGTCCGCAGGTTTTTTGTCAATGCGTTCGGGAACGATGCGGCGCACAGCAACTACGTTCTACAGCGTGAGCAGACACAGCAAGCCGTAAGCACCCCAACGGCTGCGCCTCAAATGAATCACGTAGATAGCCCACAAGCCGGTCGCAAGCAGGTAGCAGTCCCAGAGACTCATGCGTCTCACGATCTTGACGCACGAGTGGATCGTTGGGTGGAGCACGCAGCGAGCTATACGCCTTCGGTGTCGAACCACCCGGCCACCGGCCAAGCGCACACGGCGGCACCGCAGATGTGACATTCATGGTGTCTCTTTTGAAGTGGTGACGGGCGACTCTCGCTCGTCACCACTTTTCTTTACTGCGCACCCTCTTTCGTCGATATGTCGTATCGGTAAATGTCAGAGGGGGCTTGCAGAATGGGTCGCAAAAGAATTCGGGTACCAGACGCGCAGCTGGCACTTGATCTGTTCGGCGAGTCTGAAAAAGATTAAAGTGAGCCGACACACCACCTCGTTCTCTCCGGTCACCGATGACGCCAGCAGCCCGCTCACTAGCTTTTGGGCGTATGTGCGTCAGCTGGGGTGGCGGCCGAACCCTGATCGTTTCCTGACTTGTCTGCACCAAGGCTATTCTGCTCGGCAAAAACGAGCCGCACCACTCCGAACATTGCAACTACACCGGCCAACAAGATCGCCAAAAGCGACCACCATGAGGCCCCGGCGGCCTCGTTCAAAATAAGAATGCCAAGGAACACGGCAATTCCGGGGTCAATAACGGTAAGCCCGGCGACCACCACATCCGAGGGATTGCAGGTGTACGCGGTTTGCGTGAAGTAAATCGTCAGCGCCGAGGCTATCCCCATGCCGAGCACGCAGATGATGGTGAGCACGGTGCCGCTGTCGAAGGAAAAAAGTCCCGACTCAACGAGCGTCTTCACTCTCGAAATAACGGTTTTGCCGAGTGTCGCAACGAACGCAGAAAACATGCCGGCGAGCACCACATACAGCACCGGGATACCTAAGGATTTCCCCTGGTTGAGCAGACGGATGACACCGGCAATGAGCAGCGCCGCGGCGAGAGCACAGAGAATGTTGATCAGCTGTTGGTCGCTAATCTTGCCCTGTGTGGTCACCACCGAAGCAATAATCACGTAGGCGGTAACCCCCAACAGCGTGACCGTGACCGATTTCACGACCCCTTGGCTGGGTCGTACACCACTGTGTTTCGCGTTGATGAGCACAGAGAACACGAGCGCAAGAATACCGATTGGTTGCACCAGGGTAATCGGCGCGAATGCCAGACTACTCATTTGCAACACGATGGCGACGCCAAACATGACCGTGCCGAACAACCAAATTTTGGTGCGCAACAATGCGCCGAACTGCGAACGGCCTTGACGGTGAGCCGTGGCGATTTGCACGCCACGGCTCTGCCAGATGTTTCCGAGCGACAAAAAGGCGGCCGAAAAGACGGCAAGTGATATCCCAATTAGAGTAGAGGTCACTACGTCAAGCTCCCTTTCCTTGGTTAGATTCGCTGAGCGTGCACTCGTTCGAGTGATTCCGCGTCAGCCATGCTCATTCCCTCGATCGCTTCGCCATTCCAGACAATGTCCTCAGCCATCGCTTTCAGCAATTCCTGACGTTCCCCATGAGCGAGTTTTGCTCCGTGAATGAGAGCAGCAGGCCCCCACATCATTGCGAATGCATCGTGCCAGCCATGGCCGACATCGTGTACCTCAAGGAGGTCGTGCAGCGACTTTTGAAAATGGGAAGCGGGTTCTGCAAACGAGTCAGCAAATACCGCCAGTCGAATTTGACGTTCCACACCGGGCTCGACCATCACCGGGTCACTTACTTCACCGGTGAGCGCCCGAATAAACTCATCAGTTTCCAGGAGGATCACACCGTTGGTCGGCCGAGGGTTGCACTCGATTGCGTAGAGCTCTCCCTGATGATTCACAAAATCGAGCGAGATCTGACCGTTGAAGCCTGGATCAAGTTCATCGATAAGTCGCTGGGTGTAATCGAGAGTGACTGTACTGTCCTCTGCAAGAAACGCGATACCTGTGCTGTGCGCCCACTGCTCTGGCGCTGTATAGGTACATTGCGCCGTCACTTTGCCGTTCACCACGATGCTGTAGGTGCACACCATCGGGCCGTCAACAAAGGGTTGCACCAGCCAAGGCTGATCCTCGGTCGGATGGCAGTCTGAGATTTCCATTTTCCCGGCAAGCGGGCCGGTGTTGGTGAGCAGGCCCACCCCGCCGCGAGAGAACACCGCACGCGCGAAAAAACTTGGAAAGCGCGCGATGGCATCGTGCAATTCATCTTCGCTGGCGACCACAACCGACTCCGGAATTGGCACCCCGGAACGTTCCACAAGTCGCTGAAAACTCCCCTTATCGTGCAGCTGGGCCAGCTTGTCAAAGTCACCGGCAAAAAGTTTCACCCCGGCTGGCAGATCGTTTTTTCTCGCCGCGAGATAAAAGACTTCCTCGAATGTTGGAATAATCACGTCGATCTGGTGTGTTCGCACCAACTTAGAAATATCCTCGATGAATTTGTCGGTCTCGAAACGAGGCGAGGCTACCAGGCTGTGCGCCGCGATATATCTTGAGTGGCTACCGATCGCCCCGTGATAGGTATCGGTGGCAACTACATAGTGCCCTCTACTCCCCAATTTTCGAATAATGTCGAGGGCAAAAGTGTTCCGTGAGCTGGTAATGAGTGCACGCATATTGTGGTGGCCTTTCACATCAGTTTGGTGGATTCGAGGGCGTGAGTAAGATTCGCGTTGAGCTTAAGAGCTGGCAGTCGCAGCACCAGTCCGATCAGCAGCGCCGGGAGAAGGAAGAGCGCCAATTGGCCAAGGTAGATCCAATAGTCACCCTGATAGATTCCAGCAATCGCCGATCTCACCGCAGAGGTGGCGTGTGAGACCGGGAGCCACGGGCTAATACTCTGGAACCACTGCGGAAGCACAGAAAGCGGATAGGCTCCGCCGCCCGCAGAAATCTGTACAACAAGCAGGAAGACTGCGAGCGCTTTCCCCGCCTCGCCGAATGAAAGCACAAGTGTGTAGGTGATCAGTGTGAAGACCGTGGACATCACCCAACCTGCCAAAAGCAGCAGGAAGGGATGCACTGGTTTCACCCCGACAAAACCGATCAGTCCGAGATAGAGCAACGAGCTTTGGAAGAATCCGAGCAATGCGAACACACCGTATCGACCAAAGTACTCCTGGGTTTTTGTTACCAGGCCTGACGCCACAAAGGTTCCGGGAGCGACGTCTGTACGAATCAGTACAGAAAGCAGCAGTGCCCCCACCCAGAGGCCAAGCACGGTATAAAACGGTGCCATTTGTGCACCAAAGGTTGCCACCGGGAACACAGGAATACGCTTCAAGCCAACCGGACTGGTCAGTTCACCCGCGAGAATCGCAGGATTGTCACCGATCAGTTGCTGAACCTCACTGAAATCCCCGCTGTTTGAAGCTTTCGCGAGTGCGTGTGAAAGCTTCGCGAGATTTCCACTGGCCTCTCGAAGATCTGCCGCAAGCTGTTTGGTCGTGGTTTCAGATTGTGTGAGTACCGCTTCGAGAGAGCCTTCCCCGCTTGCCAGCGCACTCGCTGCTCCACCGAGTTCTGAGCGGATCTGCCTAAAGTTTGCCTGCACAGCATCCAGGGTGTTCGCGAGCGAATCAAGCTTGGGGCGAAGACTTGAAGTGTAAGAATCACGAAGCTGTGCAAATGCTGCCTTCGCTTGTTGCGCGAGAGCAATAATTTCGTCGCGATCTGCGCCAAGCCCATTGCTGGATTCGAGCAGCTTTTGTGAGGCTTGGTCAACTCGTTGTTGCAGGGCGATTTGGCGCTGGATCGCAAGGTCGAGGTCACCGACAAACGATTCGAGGGCAGCCCGCACAAGTGGATCGCTTGTTTGGGCCGCTTGTGCGGCCAACGTCGCGCGAAGAGTTTGATAGTCGCCAATCTGCGCGCCCAAATCGCTTGAGATGCTGTTCAACGCGCCAACTGCATCTTGTGATTGCTGCGCGATGGAGGCGTCAAGAGCATTGACCTGATTGATGAGCGCCTGGTACCCGTTCTCGGTTTGTGTCAGTGCTGCTGGGATCGCCGCGGCGGCTTTCCGGAGCGCCTCTTGTAGTGATCGAGCATTTGCGGCACCTTTTGCGAGCACACCGGCTGTGTCGTTCGCCGCGGCGCTTGAGGAGTCGGCCAGCGATGATGCACTCTGCAAGATGGCTCTGCTGGAGCTCAGCAGAGACGCGAAAAGATCAAGTGTGACCGCGCTGGAACCGAGGCTGTCTGAGGCTCGCTCTGCACTGGAACTCAGTCTCGCCACCGCGCTCAAAGATTCGGGGCTACCGGCTTTATCAGCGAGGGCCGAAATCAAGCTCAACGCGACTTCGTCAAGAGTTTTGGTGAACGAAGAATTGATGGTGTTCGAAACTTCAGTGGCAGCTTCATCAGTGATTTTCGGAGAGAGTGCGTTCTCTTTCTCATTGGAGTAGTACTCGATCTCTCCAGCCATAGCATCCGGCGAAAGGAACGTCATCATGTCTTGGCTGAATGTTTTTGGCAGCACCAATGCCGCGTAGTATTCGCCTGATTTTGTGCCCTCAATGGCTTCAGCCTCACTGGTAAATACCCAGTTCAGATCACTATTCGCGCGAAGGTTCGAAATCACCTGTTCGCCGAGCTTCACCGGCATTGGAAAAAACTCGCTCTTATACCCCTCGTCGGCGCTCGCAACCGCAACCTTAAGGTTTTTTACATTGCCGAACGGATCCCAGCTGGAGAGAACATTGAACCAACCAAAAAATGAGGGAATGACAACAACGCCGAAGAGCACCACCATCGCAATGGTGTTTCTTGTGAGCTGGTGCAGGTCATTTCGATAGAGCTGGATGATGTTATTCATGTGCTGATCCCCCGCTCTTCAACGAAGCCAGTTCGGTGTTTGAATGGGTCGCACTTTCTTCGTGCTCCAGCCGTTGTTTCAGTTCCTGCGTTCCTAGCTCCCTGAGTTTGGAGGCAAAAGCAATGTTCTGCTTCAGGTATTCAAGCGTGACCAACAACGCAATGGTGATGAAGCAGAGCAGACCCCACAAGCCCAACACGGTCGCTTTCGCGTCGGGTATGAGCCAAGAAACGATCAGCAATAGCGCCGTGAGAAAGAGACCACTGATCACCGTAATTCTGATCATTGTGACGTGGTGTTCTGCAAACCATTTCGCCTGATGCAGTGTCTTCGCATTAAACTTCGCGTGGTTAGTGATGGCTTCAACCAGCTGCGTCACACGCCGCTTCGAGCCAAGAATCTGTACATTTTCACTGACGAACAGCCCGGTATCGCTCAGCTTCCTGTTAAATAGCCTTGCAAAGTTTCCGAGCCGCTGCCGGAAGAACAAGCCAAGCAGACACGCAAGCACAGCAAACACCGCGAGCACTGCAATTGACCGCCAATAGTTGCCGTCGTAGAAGCCGCCGATCGTTTCGCGCATGGCATCAATTCCGTAGGTGAACGGGAAGAACGGGAAGAGAGCCCTGAAGAATTCGGGCATCATCTGGATCGGATAGATTCCGGACGCACCGGGGATCTGCATAATGACCAAAAGTATGACCATGCCTTTGCCGACGTAGCCGAACGATACTGCGAGAGCATAAATCAATGCCATATAGACAAAACCCACGAAGAGGCTCGTGAGGACGTACGCAATGGCGCTCGCCATCTGGACACCGATCACCACATTGCCGACACTGACCAACAGCGCTTGGAAAAAGTTAATCACCGCAAAAAGCATCCATCTTCCGAGGTAGGCTTCCCGCACCGTGAGGCCCTCAATTCCCTCGGCGTCAACCTCCTGTTTCAGCAGCACGACCAGCACAAACGCCGCGATCCAGAGTGAGAGATTGGTGAAGAGGGGCGCCATAGCAGAACCATAGGTAGCCACGGGGAACAGAATGTGCTCTTTCACCTTGACTGGCGATGCCATGAAGTCAGCGATCTGAGTGGGATTCAGACTCGAGATATCTGCGAGTTGCTGCCAGACGCCAGCAGCGCCAAGCGCTGTGACATCGGCTCGCAAGTATTGAAGGTTTTTCTGGGTGGTTGCGAGATTTCCATCAAGCGAAGAGGTTGCGTTGCGGGCTGTAGCGAGCTGATTCTCGAATTCTCCAAGCAGCGCAATCGCCTGATCGTTCAACACTTTTTGGGCGTTCAGGGCCGCGCTGAATCCCCCAGCCGAGGCAGAGAGCGCGTGCATCGCCTGATTCACTTTTGGAAGTGTTTCCGAAAGTATCCCGTGGACAGAACCAGCTGCATCCGCCGCGTCTTGCACAGCGGCGTTCATTTGCGCCGCCGCCGCTTCGAGTTCGGCGGATACCTGGGATACCTCGCCATTTAACTGGGTCAGTTGTGTGAGCAGCTGCGCATCAGCATCGTATTGAGTTTGCAGTTCGTCAATAAACGATTCCAGTTGTGTGCGTTCTGGATCACCGGGCGGCAAAGAATTGGTATACGCCCGCAAATCCTGCAACAATACGTCCGTGCGATCAAGTGCAACCGTGGCTTGATCGAGCGCGGTGGAAACCGCGCCGCTTGCAGCGCTTACGTCGCCTGAGAGGGCCGCCATTTTCTGGTTTATCTTGGCCGAAATAGAGGTGAGTTGCGAAGAACCGTTCAGAACCGCTGAAGTGATCGAATTTGAGAACTGCATCAGCCCGGCTTGCACGTCGGCGACCAATTGCTCGGTTTGGATCAATGAGCTTTGCAGCTCATCGATGGTTGTGTTGACACTCAGGAGTGCGCCTCGCGCGTCGGCTACCGCTGTACTGCCGTCGCCCAATGCTTCCTGAATCTCGCCGATACCCTTGCGCGCACCGCCAAGTTGGTTCACTGCCGCACTCAGTTCTTTCGCCGAGCTGCTTTGCGCGGTTTCGAGTTTGTCGCCGAGGTTTCCACCTGCCTGCTCGATAGATTCGGCAATGCTTTGAGACACAGTAGAAACGAATGTCGAATTGATCTGAGTCTCTAATGTGGAAGCCCCGGTATCAGTAATTTTTGGCGTGATGGCGTTCGCCTTCTCATTCACGTAATACTGAATCTCTGGCTTCACAAATGACCCGGTGGTGAGGCTCAGCACGTCTTTACTAAAATCAGGCTGCAGCACGATGGTGGCGAACACCTCACCCGATTTCACGGCAGCTAGGCCCTCTTTCTCTCCCATAAACTGCCAGCCAAGCTGGTCATTCTGTTTGAGCTGGGCTACCACCTGATCGCCAACGTTCAGCTTGCCTGTGAACGATGAGCTTGCGCCCCTGTCAAGATTGACAATGGCGACATTGACATCTTTTGTATTCGAATATGGGTCCCAAAAGGCCACAATATTCAGCCAAGCGTAGAGCGACGGAATAATAATGATTCCGATCAGAATGAGTATTGCTTGCGGCACTCGGGCGAATCTTCGCAGGTCCCGCACCAGCACCTTCACTGCGTTCTTCACAGAATCACCCACCCATTTTTCTGTCATTGGCCAAAAGCGTGCTCGTGTCGCACGCTGCGTCGCAACGGCGATTTGGCTCGCTCTCCTGAGAGAGCGAGCACTGTGCCGGTGGCATGAGCGTGTTCATCGCCACCAGCACAGCCGGCTTGCGCCTATTTCGCGGACTTGCCGATTCCGAGCTTCTTCAGCATCTTGCTCAGCTCCGCGAACTCATCCTGTTTCTTTGCGATGAATTCGAGCGCTCCCATGCCAGTGTCGATTAGGCCGAGCGCGTCTTCGCCTGGATCGTGGAAGTTATGGCTCACCTCACCGGCAAGGCCACCTTCCAGCGCAAGCTTGCCCACCAGGTCAAGCTTCAAGATTTTTGACCCCTCGGCGAAGCTCAGTTTTTCGAAGTCAATCCACACCACATTTGGCCGAGTAGTTGATTCGAATGCGTATCGTTTATTTGTCATGTCCGCGACGACCTGCCAAATGGTTTGCGAGGCATCTGGCTTGCCAGGCTCTGGTGTGCGGAACGGCTGTGCGGCATTTCGAATAATGCTGAACATCGCCGCCATCGCCTGCAATTGAGTCTTGGGCTGCACCTGGTGCTTGACATAGTAAGAAGCCCGCGCAAATCGATCGCTTGCCAAGGTCGATCCGGGAAGCGGCTTGTCCCCGCCGAGCCCATCAATCTCTTTCACGAGTTCGAGTTGTTTGTCGTAGGTCGGAGAGTTGGTCATCACCGTGTACTCAGCGCTGTGGTACACCTTCGGTTTGCCATCGGTGTACTCGATAATTGCCGAATCGCCGCTTGCGTCGTTCAACGCAAGATGCAGGGTCGGCACCAGATGACCGGTCGGATCAAAAAGCTGCGAAACCTGCACTCCGGTTTCCTCGGTCCACGCGACTGCCTCGGCGACGGTGGCGAAATTGTCCAGATAATACTGCAGCCAAATAGCTTGGCTGAGCTGCAGGTCACCCTCGGCAGGCTTGCCATAATCAGATTCGGCGAGCCACAGAATGTGGCCGGCGAAGCCTTCTTCGTTCATGCCGTCGGTTGCGATGAGATCAAATGCGGTAGCAACGACGCTGCCGTACTTTGATTTCCACGCGAGTTTCCCATTCACACCATCCGTGCGAGAAATACCGCGCGGCATTTTCCAAAGGTTGCTCAAGAGATCCATGTGGAAATCCATGTTGCGTCCTACAATCACTGCCCCATTTGCATCGGGCCAAAGTACACGTGTACACATCTGACTTGTTTCCTTACTACTTGTACTCACAGGGTGAGTTGTTGCCCTCGGCCAATCGGTTCGGGCAGTATTCGATAGTTTTTTGGAGCAACCTAGTTCGCTGTCGCGAGGTCTTGTGCTGACGAGAAGTCATTGTTTGCGCTGCGGTTCCAAGGCAGCGCTGGCAGCACAATTGCTGATGCCAGAACAAAACAGATCGCGCCCACAAAGGTGCCCCAATTTGCGAGTGGAGCGTCCTTGCTGCTTCCGTCGTTCTGCACAAACGATCCAACGGCAGAAAAAGCAAAAGCGATACACCCGATCATGTTGATGTGGGCCGACCACCAGCTCGGATTTCTGGGGCTCCAGAGTGTGTGCGAATCACGGTAGAACGCCACGTACACAAAACACGCACTAATCAGAAAGGCGATGGATCCGCCGGCATCCGGGTTCCACATGTAATGTTTCTCTGCGTTCACCGAAGAAGCGGTGAGCGCCGCAGTGGTACTCACATTGAACAGCAACGTGCCAAAACTCTGAGTAGCTGCAGCAAGCCATTCTGCGCGAAAAGCTTTTCCGTTCCCGTAGCTCACTGCAACAGTGGCGTCACCGCTAAGTACAACTTGGAAAAGACCAGCAGTAGTAAAAAACCAGGCCCCTGTGAAACAGACCCAGTTGGTGAATGCCGTTCCGGCAAAACCCCAAATGGCTGCTGCTGATCCGATCGCGAACAGGGAGCCGCCAATGATGAAATACCAGCTCTGTTTGGTCAGAGTTGGCATCAACGCCGGTACAACTGCGACGATCTTCTTCGATCCGCTCATCTTCGTTCTCCTGTTTGTGGTTCGCCAGCGAGCGCGGTACTCAGCGCACCGCGCTCGCCAGCCGATCACCTAGTGAGCGAATTGATGGTTCTTTGCTTCGCGCGGCAACGGCGATTCAAGACTGTCAAGGAAAGTCACTTCTTCGTTCAGCGCTACTAGAAGGTGGGTTGCAAGATCTTTGCTGAGGTCAGCTCGAACTACGATGCGCTGGACAATCATGTCGGCAATGCTGTCAGGCATTGGATACGCAGGCACCAGCCACCCGCGCATTCGCAGCCGATCAGCCAGATCATAGAGATCCCAGTTGCGTGGCTTCTTCTTCAGCTTCCACGCGAACACTGGAATAGTGTCGCCTGCGCTAATCAGTTCGAAGTCTTCCATCTTTGCGATTTCTGATGAGAGATAGGTGGCGACGTCAATCGATCCCTGCTGGATTGCACGGTAGCCATCCCGGCCGAGCCGCAGGAACTGGTAGTACTGCAAAAGAACTTGGGACCCAGGGCGAGAGAAGTTGAGCGCGAGCGTGGGCATGTCGCCACCGAGATAACTCACGTGGAAAATCAGACTCTCCGGGCAGACCGCCTTATTCCGCCACACAACCCAGCCGACGCCCGGGTACACCAGACCGTACTTGTGACCCGAGGTGCTAATCGAATTCACCCGGTCTACCCGGAAATCCCATTCGAGCTCCGGCTGACAGAATGGAGCAACCATCCCGCCCGATGCACCATCAACGTGAATCTTTACGTCGATGCCGGTGGATGCTTGAATCTCGTCGAGTTTCGCAGCGATTTGGGCCACTGGCTCATACAATCCGGTGTAGGTCTGTCCTAGAATTGCGACTACACCGATCGTATTCTCATCGACATACTTTTCGAGTTCGAAACCATCAAGTACAAGATGGTCCTCGGTCACTGGCACGTAGCGGGCCTCAACGTCCCAATAGTTGCAGAATTTTTCCCAGACGACCTGCACACCCGACGAAAGTACGAGGTTTGGTTTCTCCGTCGATTTCCCCTCGGCCTTTCGGCGTTCTTGCCACAAACGCTTGAGCGCGAGTCCACCGAGCATACAGGCTTCCGAAGAACCAATAGTCGATGTTCCGATTGTGTCGTTCGCATCAGGCACATTCCAAAGATCAGCAATCATTCGCCAGCAACGATCCTCAATCTCTGCTGTTGCCGGATATTCGTCTTTGTCGATCATGTTTTTGTCAGCTGCTTCGAGGTGAAGCTTCTGAGCGTTCTCGTCCATCCATGTTGAGACAAACGTGGCGAGATTTAGTCGGGAATTGCCATCGAGCATGGCGGAGTCGTGAACGATTTGGTAGGCCGTGTCCGGATCCATCATGCTCTCAGGGATCTTGAACTTCTCAAGCACAGTGCTCTCGCCAGGGCGTGTGAACACTGGCTGAATCGCCAACACTGCCTCAGCGTCTTGCTGTGCAGCAGTACGGAATCGCTCGGACATATTCAGAACCTCTCAGACTTAGATGAAAGCGCAAAGCTCGATAGAACTCTGCTCTGGCCTTACTTCCCAGACGATTGACGCTCGTCGTTCACGGTCTCGCACCCACAGTCGGCTGCAACGACGTCGTCAACACCCAGTGGATCCCGGTTTCCCCCCAAATACCCGCTGTTTCATATGTTTTGCACAGCTGTGAACCGGTTTCTTGCCAAGAAGGCTAGCACCGGTGAAGGTCAAATAGCGACCCCTTTTCAAATAATCAGTCAGTGATGCAGAATAGTTGCACTGAAATTAAAGAGCTATTGATCTGGGCTTTTGATCATGGCAACATTGCATCCAACGATGATGCGCACGCGAGAGGAACAGATTGACGTTCGAATCGCCGCCGCCTGCCGCAGTCAGCACAGAGCGTTCAGTACCTTCAACAGCTCACCAGAAGCTAGTCCTCGGACTGCAGATCCTCGCGGGTCTATTGATCATCGCCGCCCCGGCATTTATTGCAAACCAATTCATTGATGGCGTGATGAGCGTTGCATTTTTTGGCGTACTTGCCGCCGCATTTGGCTGGATGGAGGGCGGCACAAAGGGCGGTTTTCTGATTGTGACAGCGCTATCCGCGCTCGGTCTTGCCTCGGTTGCACTTCAATCACACACCCTGATTCTCGCGCTCATGCTGCTTGCCCTCGGAGTGCTCTACGGATACTTCTCGAGCAAAGGTCTCGGAGCTGCGGTGCTGCAGCTTCCGATATTGACGCCCTACTTCATGATGAGGCCGCCACCCCTCTTCCATGATCCTCCCGTGGTGAATGCACAGTATGCGTTCGGCATTGTTGTGGTGATGCTTGGTTCCGGACTCTGGACCATGCTGGTTCTTCGATTGGTGCTCGGAACACGAGGCTTGCGCCGCGAACGCGTGGCAAATCGCAGGGTGCCAATCGCCTATGGCACTGTGCTTGGACTGATTTCGGCTGCAGTGTTGCTCGCCGGCACCGCAACCGGGCTGAAGTCACACTGGGTCTGGATCACCCTCACGCTTTACTTGCTTGCTGATCCGGTGAAGCTGGTGCAGCCCAAAAAACTCATTGGCAGAGCGCTCGGCACCGCGGCAGGATTCGGAATCGTCTCCCTGCTCGCATTGCTCGGGGCTTCAGATCAGCTACTCGCAGCCTGCGCGCTGCCAGCCATCTGGCTATGTATCTACTCGATGGCTGTAAAGTCACCGTACTGGATCTACGCAATGCTGCTGACCGTCGCCGTCGTACTCATGAATTCGGCGGGCCTCGACACATTGTTACTCGATGCTGAGCGGCTCGGCTTCACATTATTGGGCACAGCACTTTCCCTCGCTGCGGCATTACTCATGAATCTCGTCTTTCATCATCGATTCGGCGTGACCGCAACGCCGGAAGATGAGTCGCTATGAGGCACGATTCGCAAGAGAGCCGCGTTGCTTCGCTCGTCCGTCGCAGTCTTGCCGTGAGCTCCATCACGCGAGATGAAACCAACTATTCACCCGAATTCGCCCTGCGTTATGTCCGCACAAAACACCGGTCAGCCCACCCGCCGGTGCTGGTGATCCCCGGCGGCCCAGGACTCGCATCGGTGCTTCCCTACCGAACGTTCCGATCTCTCGCAACACGTGGCGGCATCAATCTGATTATGGTTGAGCATCGCGGTATTGGCTTTTCAAGAAAAGACCGTGCGGGCGCAGATCTGCCATTCTCGGCCATGCGCATCTCCGAGGTGCTCAAAGATCTTGTCGCCGTGCTCGACCAAGAGGGCATTCACGAGACCATCATCGTCGGATCGTCGTATGGTTCCTATCTTGCTGCGTCTTTTGGTGCCGCCTACCCAGAACGTGTTTCTGGCATGATTCTGGATTCTGCGTTACTCTCGTCAAGCCATATTGAGCTAGAACGCGAGACAGTGAGAGCCACGCTTCTCAATCCTGATCTGCCACTCTCGGAGCTCATTTCCGAACTCTCCACGTCCGGTGTACCGCCGCGAATCCTGCTAGATATCGCCAGAGCCGGCTATGAACTCGGCGGTTACGAATTAGTAACCGCGCTGCTGCGCAGTCGGCTCCGTTCCGAGCGTTCACCAAGCTGGAATGCGATGCAGAGCTACGCCACACGAGACGCTTCAATCGCGAGAATTCCGGGAATCTACGAGTTCGACCTTGCAGGAGTGATCGGGTTCAGAGAGCTTCACTATGGAGTGGAACCCGACGGCCTCCCGCTGGATCCGGCCCTCACCTATTCCCCTCTGATCAATCGGTTTCCCGCGTTCACCAACGAGCCATACAAGCTATCGCAGCATTTCGCAGAGTTTCATTGGCCAATTGTCGCGCTGTCTGGAACCCGAGATCTGCGCACGCCGCCACAGATCGCACAATCACTCTTGAGCGCCACCCCCGATGCGACCCTGGTCTCAATCAATAATGGACACAGCGCGTTAGACACGCATCCACTGGCGCTGCTGAATTCCATTCGCTGGCTCCTCGCTGGAAACCAGCATCGCTTGCCAGCAGTCGCAGCGTGGCTCGACCAGCTGCCAAAAAAGGGGCTTGCTGCGCGGTTACCGCAGCTCCTGAAACTGGGTGGGCGCCTTGGCCTCTAACAATCGTCGACGGGCAAAGTTGACTGTCGCTACGAGCGAGCTCAACGTTGGCTAGTCACAGCGGCATATTTGCGGTTGTGCTCTCAATCGTCGTGTATGCGCTCGTCATGGGGTTGCGGCCCGAGATCCATGCAGCGACCGCAGAGCTCTTGGCCCGCGGTGAGTCTGTCTTGCAGAAATTGACTTGGATGATGGCCGGCCTAGCATTCGGCGCGACCCTCATGTTTGTGGTGCTCCAATTTGTAAACCCAACGAACTTTCTCAAGTTTTTGCATACCGAAATCGACAAAACCATCATCAACTCACGAATCGAACTCATCACAGGCGCCGCCTTCGTGGGAATTGGCATGGGCATTGCGGTGTGGCGTATCGTGCGACCGCATCCGCGCAGCAAAGGCACTCGAACCCAGGCAAAGCAGGCCACTAAAGCATCTGCGATCATGCACTTTAGCATCGGTCTCGCCAGCCCAATTTTTGCCTTCACATCTTGGCCGGTGATGTATCTTGTCGTTCGAACTATCTCAGCAAGCGACGAGAGACTGTTCGTTCGAATACTCGTGTTTGCACTCTTTCTGCTGCTCTTGATCACCCCGTATATGTTGCTGGCGTGGGCTTGGCCGCGGTTTCCAGCTTTCGCACAATGGGCGCACAGCGGCTACATCAGACTCTCTCATGCAGATTGGCGTTGGATCCTGTCTGCCGTGTGCACACTTTCCGGGCTAAGTATCATCGCATTTGAACTTGTCTCCCATCACTAAATGCGGTCTTTCTTATCTTCAACGGCCTCCCCCCTGCACTTGCCCACTCCCGGACAAAGTGCTCAGAACAGCAGTGACCAGTGCATCACGATGTAATGAAATGACTGGTCGGGAGTCAGCAATGAGGTGGGCTTGCTCGGTGATGCCCGCAGGTCGGGTGCACGCAAGGAGCAATGGGCTGGACGAGGGATTGCTTGTACTTTCATGTGGGATTTGCTGTTGTATCTGGTTGTCATCCACAAGCCGCGTCCCACATAAATGTGGAAGCAAATGTATGTGGCTGCAATCGATTTGAATGCGTCACTCCATGCGGCATGGACGCATTGTGCGCCCTCACCCACTGTCATTGCGGCGCAATTGGCAGACATGGTTACCGTCCTATCAACCATGCCGGAAAAGCCCATGTCGAGGAAGTCATCTATGCGCGCATCAGTTCAGTTTGTGGTGACCGCTTCTCTTAGCAGACTTTCCCCGGTAGTTAAGCGTAAGCGGATGAATAAACATTGACAGTTCACGGACTACGAGTAAAAATCAGGTAGGAACGATCATATGGACCCGGGGGCGCAATGAAGCACGAACTGGCAAGACATCGACACCGATTCTCACAGCTCATTGCCGGGTTCGTCGCGGCACTCGCCATCATCAGTTTCTCAATAGCGACACCGACCGTCGCCACCCCAGCGTCGGCCGCACCGATCGCTGTCGCGGCTGTGGTGGGACCCACTGGACCGATCACAGTGCCCGCGTGTACCGGCACGACTTCGTCGTCGTATGGCACCTCGAACACGCCCACAGGTTTTACCTTCGCGGAGTCGAGCACAGGCGCTCAAGATTTGCGTAGCGGAAAGACAGTTATGCTCTACGGAAATCAAGGATCCGTATACGTTGATGGCAACGGCAATAACATTAGTAACGGCTCGGGAGGGCTGCCTTATTGCGGAGCCCGTGTTCTCGACAGCGGAGAACTCGAAGTTGACTGGCGTTTCTGCACTGACCAAGGAAAACGAGGTTGCGCTAATGAATCGCCCGGCTCTGAATGGACTGGCACGCCAGAAAATCTCCTCACCTATGATCAGAAGCTTCAGATCGCAAATGTGCTGGTCGGCGCCCCACTCTCAACCAAACGGGATCGGGCAATAACCCAGCTTCAGGTCTGGTGCATCTCTGATAATTGGGCAGAGGGATCAGTAAACACCGATGCGAAAACATACTTCAATTACAACAATTTTCAGGGCTCTGAGACCGGAAATGATCTAGAAACGCGCAAACTCTCAGACGCTGAGGCACGCTGCAACTATCTGCCCGTTCTCACGCAATCGCCAGAGCTGACCCTGACCGGCCCCAGCAGCGCGATCGAGGCGAACACTCCGGCGCAGTTCGTCCTCGCGACAAATGTGACAACGCCTGTCACTCTCACCAGCACTGGTGCCTCGTCGCTGCAGCTGTGCCCTGTCGATCAGGACGGCGCCACCTTCGACGGAAAGACGTTACAGCTCAACGAGCCTGGCACTGTAACGCTGTGTGCTAGTTCAACGGCGACAGCAGAGGTTTCTGTGACGGCAGACACGGGAGACCTGCCTCAGGCTGCGGAACTGAATCTCCTCTGGAACGGAAACCGCGGCTGCCAAGTCTTTGCAGATTATGTGGAAGGCGCAAAGGTACGTCTGACCCAAACCGCGAACGCCAACTTCCTCGGTTCAGGTACCTTCACGGTCACCAAAACGTTTGATGGCATCACCCCTACAACAGGCGACCTAGACGATCTCACCATCGGATTATCGTATGTGGTTACCGGTGGCCCTTCTCTTCCCTCAGGAACCCCAGACAATGGTCGTCTCGTGCTGAACCAAGCAAATGGTTTCACCGCAACGGGCCCGACTTACCCTGACGGCACCACCGTGTCGATCACGGAAACTGGGGTCACAGGACTCCCAGCAGCGTTGGAACAGCAGAGCGCTAGCTGGACGGTCAACGGTCAGGTTACGACCGGAGATACTGTGGAGATCATGGTTGGCGACGGCAGCACAGTGGCCGTCACGTTGACCGATACCCTTACTGAGGTCCTGGGCACGTTCGAAGTGCGCAAGAGCTTTGCAACTGAGAACGGCCCCTTATCTCCACCCGCAGACACCGAAGTGGAGGTGCGCTGGTGGGTACAAGGATCCGATGAGAGTACCGCAGAAACTATTACCCTAAATGTCTCAAACGGTTTTATGTCTCTGCCTGGCGCAGACGAGACAAATCCGACACTGTTTCCTCTAGGCACGACAATCTTGCTCGAAGAGATAGCAGTGCGACCGGGGCTTCCTCCCGGAATCTCAAACGTTGTCGATTGGGGTAGCAACACGGTTCCGGGTTTTGAAGGTAATCGTGGCATGGTAACGATCGCTGAGGAATGGGACCCGACGTCGCACACGCCGGGCGGAGATACATCGGCTGCTGAAGTGCAACTCACGAACGGAATAGATATCTCCAACGGTTCGCTTACGGTTCGCAAGCTTGTCGAAGATGAAAACGGTGACACGCAGCCGGGTGTCGGCGATGGGCACTTCGATGACGTTGAAATCCTGATCACGGTAACCTGGGTGAACGACCCACTGAACGTGCATGGTAGTAATGTGCTGCTACTGAACTCCGGAAACAACTGGACCGTGGGACTTGGCACTGACTTGCCAGTAGGTACGGTTGTGACAGTGGAAGAGACTGAAATCAGGAGCTCAGATCCCAGCATCGAGTGGTTGGGAACCCCTTTATGGTCTTGTGCAAATTGCACACCACCCTTCGAGAACGTGTCAGGTGATACGCCGACACAGAGCGTCACTATCCCAGATGCATCTAATGGCGGAGCTATCCCAGATCTCGCTGTCACTATGACGAACAAGTATCGCGTAATTACTGGATCTTTCTCTGTTGAGAAAATCGTTGCAGGTGAGATCGATCGCAACGATGAGCGACTCCACGGGATCGATTTCACCGCGCAATGGACCTCGACTGATCCGTCACAGCCTGGCGGAGAATTCGTCCTGAGTGCCCCTGATTGGGTCGCGGTTCCGGTAAACGAAGCTGGCGATCAAGCCTCATTCCCACTCGGAACCGAGATCACACTGAGCGAAGTCGATCTGCCAGTCATTCCCGGAGTTGTGTGGGGTGACGATGTGAAGTGGAGCATTGGCGACGAAGGACTTGACGCCTCATTCACCATCATTCAAGAAGGATCGGCACCATCAGCGGCCGTCTCCCTTACGAACTTTGCCGAACTACACGAGGGCAGCTTTTCGGTCGCAAAGTTCGTTCACAGTAATGCCCCAGCAGATACGAGTGAAGCACGTTTCGAGGTGAGTTATCGTTCACCCGGAGATAATCCTGCCCACGAGGGGACACTCACCGTTTTGAATGACGGTGAAGCATTCTCAGAAGCGTTCCCGACAGGCACCGAACTCGTGTTGGAGGAGATTGTCCCTGCGCCGTTGCCCGGAACTGAAGGCTGGCAGACGCCACAGTTCGTCGATTTTGACGGCAATGCTCTTGAGGCGCCAGTGCTGATAACGATCGGAGATGGCACCGATGTGCGGGTCAACCTCATCAACACCACTATTGAGCCTGATGATCCAGGCCCCACGCCACCAATCCCGAACAAGCAGGGTCTAACTAACACGGGTGCTGAAGCGGCCTTGTTTTGGGTTTGGGCAGCCATTTCACTCGCGCTCATGCTCGGCGGCACCGCAGCGTTGGTTACCTCGAAACGACGCAGCTAACTTCAGTCCCTTGGCGTTTTCTGTCCCTAGAAGGATTGAAACCAGGATGCTTCTTCACTGTCATGGGCATCTCGCGATGCCCTCCCACAACCCCAAAGATTCTCATGCACCGAACACGACAAACCTCCGAAACCGGGCTCTGGAGGAGTGGAGAGAAGGCATCATAGCAGATCAATCCGCAAGAGATACCAGGCAGTATTTCGAAATACGAACGTGAACGACCCCTGCTGGGTAGATGATAGATCGTTCCCTCCGATAACTACGTGTCTGGATCTCAGGCTCCTGGGGATGAGTTGTTACCTACTGATTACATCGCTGCATAGGTCGCTAGTCGACTTGCGCGTGATAACACACGGCATGCGTCCCCATCGAGGCGCGAGGGGAGCATTGCGGAAAGAGCAAACACGCATACATGCCGCGCCTCCGGTTCTGCGTCCGTCGTGTCAGTTCGCGGGAATTCATTTCAGATTTTCAGCACATTTGAGAGCGCAGTGTTTAAAGAGATTTCGGCAGTTGCGTGCCGCACCCCTGCGCCTTGCCACCCTCAGAGACGACCTTTGGGAGTGAAGCCGTTAAACGGCGGAAGCTCGGAGAAGTAGGTGCCTTCGTCTGCCAAGGTGACCAGGCCTAGGAAGCTGGGAAGGGCCCTGCGAATTATCCAATCGGCAGCATCCTCTGCGCGAACAGGGGTCTGGTGCTTCGGGGTTCGTGAGCGCATTGGTGTTGCGGTCTTTCAGCCATTGCTTGATCGAGCTCATTACGAGCAAGAGTGCGGCAACAAGCACGATCGCTGACACAAGCGTTTCTAGCAACAAAATGATTCCCCGTTTGAAGCGACTATGAATTTGACTTCACGTTAAAGCCTAGTTTGGGGCTAGTTGCTGTGATGTTTGGTTTCAGCATTTAGAAGGCTTATTCTACCGAATGGTAGACCTGGCGCTCATCATGAACGATGCAGGGTGACCTTCTGCCGCGGATCCTTTGTCTCATCCTACGAAAGCTTTGCGGCACTGATGTGATGGCTTAGATTTAGAGGGGCCTCCGAGTCGTTTGACTGCAAAGTCAACGTTTCCGGTATCCCATGTGCCCCTGAGAGCTTGATCAACTTTCAGGGGCACTCTTTATGTGACTTCAATGCGCCAAGGCTGTTAATTTAGTTGAACCTTCCGTGCCGCGTCGTGTGAGAGTCAGAAACTTCGCTGGCCGCCTACGGGTCGCCGGACAACGCGACAATTTACGGCGCGAGCGCGGGGGTCTTCGCGCATGGCAGCTCACAGGTCGGAGTCGACCTGAATGTAGGGCATGCGTTCGCGTTCGTTGCCCTAAGCCTCGGTCGACCCTTGCCCTATATAGAGTAAGGATCCGCCAGAGCTCGCAACTCCTTCTGCCAACGGCCTGTCACTCCTTGTTAGCGGTGACGCAGGAACTATTAGCGGATACCTATTCCGCGCGATCGCATCTTCAGCAAGCGGAAGCATGACAAGCCTTCCTGCAAAGCTCACCGTCACTGTGAACGATGTCCCCGTAAGCCCGGGCAAGGTTTCCGCTAATTCAAACCTTGCCCTCACTGGGGGGAACTCGAATCTTGTCTGGTGGGGAATGGGCGTCCTGCTGATCCTCGGCAGCAGCCTGGTAATTGCGCATCGTTTCACATCGTACGAAGCTCAAAGGCGGTTTAGAGGTTCAATCCCTTCCACGGCATCACTTCCATGGTTTACCTGCTGAGACGGTCTATGAATTCGCGTACGTCGCTCGAAAACTGAGATGCGGGAGATGCACCGAGGTAGGGCATGTGGCCAGACTCGTAGCGGTTCAGGTGCACGCGACCCTCCTCGTATTGGAAACGGCTTAGAGCATACTTCGTCGCCTCGAGCGTCGTGACGAGGTCGTAATCGCCTGCCGCAATGAGCAGTTCAAAACCCGGGTTGCGCCGCAGAGCCTCTGCAAAGTCGCCAAAGGAGTTCTTAGCAGGCACCCTTTCTCCGTCGTAGTCCCAGTGCGAGAGCGTGATACGAAAGTCGATTGAGCGGTACTCAAGATCGCTGGCGTAGCCAAGCTCTTCGCGCAGGTATTGCTCGATCGTCCCAGTAAACTGTGGGGCGTAGCGGCCCATGCCGGGGTCGTCGGCGACCGGGTCGACGCCTGCGTTTTGCGCGGGAAGCGTGTAGCGGCTGTCATACATACCGATGTGCTGGTTCTCGCCGGCGCACAGGGTGCGAGCGAACTCTGGCAGCGAGATTCGCAAGTTGTTTGCGAAGAGGATCGACGGGTCGATGCCGGTGTACTTCGCGAGGCGCTGTGCGACCTCTTGCCGCTGCGTCGGCGCGAGGCGCGACCCGCTCACGAGTGCGGGCAGCAGCGTTTCAACAGCGAAACGTTCGACCTCATCATCTGACGCTGCGGGGGCGACATCGTGAAACTGGGCAGAGCGCGCGAGAGTCGGCACCTCGAGGGCGGTCTGCACGTCGCCCGTCCAGCCGCTCTCCCCGAGACCGAACGCCGGGCCGAGCACAATCGCGCCGCTCAGGGAGGTCGAACGGGTGGTGCCGCCGTGAAAGGGCCCACCGTTTGCCATTTTTGCGATGCGGGCGGCACGAAGCGTGCCGTAGCTTTCGCCCGCGACGAATCGGGGCGAACTCTCGCGCCTGTTCCGGCGCACCCACTGGCCAATAACCTCGAGCGTTGCGCGGGCATCTTGCTCGACGCTGTAGAACTTCGTGGTGTCGACCGCATCGTGCAGTCGGCTGTAGCCGGTGCCGGGCGGGTCGATGAACACGAGGTCGACGGTATCGAGCGGGGAGTGCTCGTTATCTGCCAGCTCGAAGGGTGGGGTCATGGGCGGTTCGAGCGAGTCTGCCGCTGCGACCCGGCGAGGGCCGATTCCAAGGTGCATCCACACCGAAGAAGATCCGGGGCCGCCGTTGAATACGAAGAGCACGGGGCGTGCTTGCTTCTCTGGCGCAGGCAGATCGGTGCGCAGGTATTGGATGCAAACGTAGCGGGCCCCGGGCCCATCCTCGCCGTCACTTACGTCGAACTCGACGACCGAGCCCTCGTAGCTGATCTCGGCGCCACCGATATGCGCGGTGCGGGTGAGGGTCATTGGGAATCCTTCTTCGTGAGAAACGCGCGCAAGTCTTCGTTGAGGCTCGTGGCGGTGTCTGGGCTGCTGTACATCATGTGACCGCCCTCGTACCAGCGCACGGTGACGCGGTCGCTCGGCAGCTCCCACTGGCGCAGCAGGTGATCGGCGGCACCGATGGTGGTGAGCGAGTCGTACATGCCGGTGCCAACAAAGAGGCGCACCTTGGGTGACTGCTTCATCCAGCGCGAAAGGTGGGCGGGGTATGGATAGGTCTGGAACGGCGATGGCTTACCCATCAGCATGAACCTGGCGCCCGCACTATCGCCCCACTCCCAATCGCGCCCGGCGGTCGCATCGAGCACGCGGTACGGCTGATCTGCCGCACCGCCAAATACCTCTGCGAAAAGTTGGTGAAATGCTGCGGTGTAGCGTGGGGTGAGCTGTGTGTTCGTCGCGTCGATCGGCAGCTCACCGAATGACGCATCGGGGGCCGCCACCGTATACCGGCCGTCGTTTGATCCGATTGCGAGTCCGCGATCTCGAAGCAGTCGCGCGCGAAAATCTGACTTGTTGATCCAGAGTCGCGATCGCACGAGTTCGTCTGCGGGAATCCCGATCATGGTAGACATTTTGTCTGCCATCGCGCGAAGATCCTCTTCGCTTGCCTTCGTGCCCTGCAGCATGACCCGAGCGAGATCGCCCCAGGCGTAGTCGAGAGCCGCCCGAATAGCTTCTTCGGTCGTCGAGTGCTCGGTGGAGCCAAGGCCGTGAAACCGTGCGACGGCCGCTTTATAGGGAAGATTGGCGAGGGCGCCGACGACGTTGCCGGGGCGTTCAGAGATCTCTTGAATGTTGACCGCCTGCCCGAGCAGCAGAATGCCGTCGAGCGGGGCGGTGTCGAAGCCGTGCGATGCGGTGGCGAGAAAGGCGGCGCGGTGCGTGCCGTAGCTTTCACCGAGAAAGTACTTGGGGCTGTTCCAGCGCTCGTGCGTGATGACCCAATCGGTGATTGCCGCCGCGACGGCCGCGGCGTCGGCCTCGACCGAGTGGAAGTCCGTGAGTTCAACGCCCTCGTCTACCGAACCGAAGCCGGTTCCTGGTGCGTCGAGGAAGACAAGATCGGCGATGTCGAGGATCGAGCTCTCGCTTGTGGTGATGCCATAGGGAGGAGCGGGCGCAGCCTCGACATCGGTCGGAACATCTGCGCGAAACGGGGCGATACCGCTGAGGTGCAGATAGCTTGTCGCTGCGCCCGGCCCGCCGTTCGTGAGAAAGAGCACCGGCCTGCTTGCTCGCTCGATCGGTGACGCTTCAACGATATAGCTGAAAGCCGAGAGGGTGCCAACGGCGGCCCCGCTGACGTCCCGAAGGGGCAGCTGCTCAAACCGAATGGTGTAGTCGATGGTCTGGTCGCCGAGTGTGGCGGAAAGCCTGGCGCTGCGCTCGTCCATGTGTGTACTCCGTTTGCTCGGCTCAGGCGTCGGCCTGGTCGAGTTCTTGCTCGATTTCGTTGAGATAGTTGTAAATTGTGTGCCGACCAACGCCGAGGTGCTGCGCTGCGATGGGCACCGCTTCGCGCATGGTGAAGAACCCGCGGTCGCGCAATTGCCGTACGATCTCGACCTTGTGAGTCTTCTTCATCGAGGTGACGGGCAGGCCGCTCTCGGCGACGGCCTGGGCCAGAATTCCCTGAGCCAAATCGTCAACTGAGGCGGGAAACTTTTCGGTGACGGTCTCGGCGCCGCGAAGTGAGGGGTCAATCGTGGTGATCGCGCTGAGCGCCTTCAGCATCTCTTGTGCGCGCAGTACCTCACTGATGTCTGTATTAATGCAGAGGCAGGCCACGGGTCGCCCCGATTCAGCCTTGAAGAAAATACTCGAGGAGCGCATCGGATGCCCATCGTCGGTCTCGGTGCGATAGCCGATAAGCGGTTCGCTCCAGCCCGATGAGAACGTGCGAAGGCCGAGGTCGGTCGCCGGCCCGCCGATGCCGCGCCCAGTAATGCCGCCAGCGATGACCGCAATCGTATTAGGCATCTGCGTGAGATTATGCAGCAGCACCTCGGTTTTCGGTGCGAGCGCTAAGGCAAGCGGCTCAATAATGGGACCGACCAGCGTCACGATCTGTTCGGCGTGCGCGCGTTCAGCCTCCGTGAAATCCGGGTCTTTTACCGGCGTCAATGCAGACCAATTGCCTGTCATGTGTTCCCCCTTGAATCAGTGACGGGATCTCCTGTATGTAGAAAATCTGTCACAAAGTGTTGAAGATCGCAATGCTCGTTCCGTGAACGCCGAAGCGTTTGGTCTCAGTTTTTTGTTGAAATAATGCGAATTGTGCCGAGAGTCAGCCAAACGTGACCATTTTGTTACCAATAATTCTTTCGCCATCGTGTTGAATAAGATCCAACAAACTGTCGAAGGCGACATCCGGTCGCCCCAATCTTATGGAGGACCCTTGAGAACCCTGTCAAAGTCCAAGGGCGCTACGCCCATCGCGGTGGGAGCAGGCATTACCATGATGCTCTCACTAGTTGCCTGCACACCGAGCGTTCCAGGCGGCTCGGGTGGCGGTGACTCGTCAACGATGACGATCTTGCTCAGCGACAGCGTTGACAACATCGATCCGGCGCTCGCGTTCAGCACGGGTGGCCGTCAGGCCACATGGATGGTCTATGAATCGCTCGTGCGTGTCGACCCTCAGACGGGTAAGGCGATTCCAGGTCTTGCTGAAGAGTTTGACTTCACCCCTACATCGGCCTCGTTCGTAATAAAAGAGGGCGCTTTCTGCGCAGATGGCGGCGAGATTACCGCAGGCACTGTCGCCCGCAACTTCGAGCGCATGAAAGATCCCGAGACGAATGCCCCGCTTGTCAATAACTTCTTTGGTTCTGCCGACTTCACCGTTGAATTCGACGATGCCGCACGCACGGTCGATGTGGCCCTGACCCAGTCGATGCCATTCCTCGGCACCGTGCCTTCGTTTACTCAGCTCGGTATCGCCTGCGACTCGGCGCTCGAGAACCCCGAAGTGATGAAGAACGGCTCTGACGGCACTGCTCCCTACGTGGTCGCCGACTTCGTGACCGGCTCGCACATCACGCTCACTCGCAACGATGACTACAACTGGGGCCCCGAGGGCTTCAAGATCGAAGAGCTGCCCGAGACGGTAAAGCTGCAGATCGTGGCCGATCCTGACACCCAGGTGAACCTGCTGCTCGGCGGCGAGGCAGACGCAGCGTCACTTCGCGTTGCCCAGCTCGCGCGGTTTGAACAGGAGACCGGCTTCACTCAGCAACTTGCTGACACGGAGATTTCGATGCTCATGTTCAACGAGCGCGAGGGCTTCTCAACCGCAGATGTTGCTGTACGCCAGGCACTCACGCAGGCTATTGACCCGGCAGAACTGACTGATATCGAGACGCAGGGGCTCGGTTACGTGCCGAACTTCTTGCGCCCGCCAGTAAACGTGTGTGTCGATGAAGACGCGATCGCAGATGCTCGCCCGACCGGCGGAGTCGAGGCCGGTCAGAAGACCCTCGAAGCAGCTGGTTACACCAAGAACGCCGACGGCATCTACGAAAAGAACGGCACTCCGATCTCGGTGCAGTTCTTGCAGATGGAGCTTACTAGCCCCTCGGTAGAGTTCATCACCGACGCATGGACAAAGCTTGGGGTACAGGTCGAGGTTGACGGGCGCGCGCCGGGTCAAGCAGTTGACGTGCTGACCTCTGGCACAGGTTGGGGCTCGAGCATCGTGGGCATCGGTTCTTCGCAGCCGACCGGTATTCGCCCGTTCTTCGTAGGCCCAGCTGCTCCAGAAGGCCCCAACTTCGGAGCAGTGAGCAACCCGGTGTATGCCCAGAAGCAGGGCGAGGCATCGCAACTGACCGGTCTCGAGTCGTGCGGTGCTTGGATCGAGGCTGAGTCAGCGATCGTGTCGAACGCGGACTGGGTGCCGACCATCGCCTCTGATACCCAGTGGGTATTGCGCGATGGCGTGAGCTTCTTCAACGATTCGGCGCAGATCGACCCGCTCAACCTGCGTAAGAAGTAAGCGAAACTAACACACACCATCATGACCGCTGAAACCACTCAAGCCCCGGTACGGGTCGACTCGAACGAGCCGGCCCGTACCGGGGCGCGATCCCCCTGGACCGGCTTTCTGCTGCGCCGCATCGGGTCGCTGATCCTGAGCCTCTGGCTGATCGCCACGCTCGTGTTCTTCCTCGCCCGCGCAATCGGTGGCGACGCCGTGCGCGCAGCTGCGGGTCTCACTGCCACACCTGAGTACATCGCCGCCGAACGCGCTGCCCTTGGCCTCGATGACCCGCTTCTCGAACAGTATCTGCGCTTCATCGGGCGCCTGTTCACCTTTGACTTCGGCACCTCGATCTCGACCGGCAACCCCGTCATCGTTGAAATTGGCTCTCGCCTGCCGTACACCGTGCAGCTCGGCCTCTACTCGTTTGTGCTCGCGATGCTGATTTCGATTCCCCTCGGTATCTGGATGGCTGTTCGCACAGAGAACGGGAGGGGCGCGAAGACCAACATATCGTTCAACGCGCTTACCGGTTTCTTCGCCTCGGTGCCCGACTTTCTGATCGCGATCGCGCTGGTCATGATCTTCGCCGTGGGCCTTCGCTGGCTGCCTGCCGCGGGTGGTAGCGGGTTCACCGCGTTCATCTTGCCCGTGATCACCATGTCGCTCGGGCTGATCGCAGTGCTCAGCAGGCTGATGAAGGCCGAGACGACGCGAGTGCTTCGCGAGGACTACATTCGCACGGCCAGGGCGAACAACCTACCGCAGCGCGTTGTGCTCTTTCGGCACGTGCTTCCCAACGTATTGACGGCGACTCTCACATATTCGGGCATGACCCTGGCATCGCTTCTGGGCGGCGCGATTATCACCGAGACCGTGTTTGGTTGGCCGGGTATCGGCAACCTACTGGTGAAGTCGATCGCCGTCTACGACTACACCCTGCTTGAGGGCCTCGTGATTCTGATCGCGACCTTCTCGCTGGTGACCACCTTCATCGTCGACCTGATTCTTGCCAAGGTCGACCCCAAGTCTCTGATCAGGAGTAGCTGATGAGCGCCACGACAACAAGCGACCCGGCTACACGCGATGCGGCGACCGACGCCGCGGGTGTTGCGGCTCAGCAGAGCGCCGCGACAGAAACGGGCCTCGCCCCGACTTCGCGGGCCCGAGCCTGGCTGCGCACCCTGAAGAGCCCGTCGGGCCTGATCGGCTTCTTGATTGTGCTGTTCTGGGTGCTGGCCGCGATCTTTGCGCCGATGTTGCTCGGCCACAGAGCCGATGAGTTCGACTCGTCGGCCCGCCTGGCCGGCCCGTCGGCTGAGCACTGGCTCGGCACCGACGCTCTCGGGCGTGACGTCCTCGCCCGCGTGCTCGTCGCTACCCGATTGACCTTTGCCCTTACCTTCGGGGCAGTGGCGATCGGCCTCGTGCTTGGCGTCTTCGTCGGCGCGCTCGCAGCCGTGCTCGGCAACGCGGCTCGCCAGGTGCTCTACCAGCTCATTGCCGCTGCCACCGCCTTTCCCTCAATCATTCTCGCGCTGCTGCTGGCAACCATGATGGGAAGATCAGGCGTCGCCGCAATGATCGGCCTAGCCCTCGCGAGCGTGCCCTCGACTGCGAGACTCGTTGTAAACCTGACCTCGACCGTGGCGGCCTCTGACTACGTCGCAGGCGCGCGCCTGCTCGGCGTGCCAAAGGGCCGCCTCATGGCGAGGTACATCGTGCCGAACGTCGCAGAGCCCATCGTCACCCTCATGATCGTGACCCTCGGCAGCTGCCTGATGATGATGGCTGCGCTCTCATTTCTTGGCATTGGCGTGCAGCTGCCCCAGTACGACTGGGGCGGAATGGTTGCTGAGGCGATGAAAGATATCTACCGCACACCGTGGACCACGATCGGCCCAGCAGCCGCAATCGTGAGTGCCGGCATTGGCTTCAGCCTCTTCGGTGAAAAGCTCGCAGAACAGCTCGATCCTCGCGGAAACGTAATGACAATGTCGCGTCTACTGCGCAAGGCTACGCGCAGCGTGAAGGGCCGCGGCCGGGGCGCTTCGCAGCACACGACGGCGGTCACCACGGTAGACGTCGTCGAAGCGATGCCCGAAGACACCGTGCTCGGTATTCAGGGTCTTGTCGTCACGGCAGGCGGCAAAGAGCTGGTGCACGGTGTTGACGTCATCGTGCGACGCGGTGAGCGTATCGGCATTGTCGGAGAGTCTGGTTCGGGTAAGAGCCTCACGATCTCGGCGCTCGCGCACATGTTGCCGGGCGTGCTGTCGGCCGAGATGGATTCGCACGTCTTTCTTGGGAAGGATTTGCGCGGCGTACGGGCGGCAGAGCTTCGAGGCGTCATCGGCGCAAAGATGCCGATGATCTTTCAAGACCCGATGTCGTCACTGAACCCGGCGCTGACCATCGGTCGGCAGATGGGTGACAAGCTCGCCGCGCACACCGCGCTGCGTGGGGCTGCTGCGAAGCAGCACATGATCGAGGCGCTTGAAAGCGTGGGCATTCCTGAGCCTGAACGGCGCCTGCGCCAGCACCCGCACGAGCTCTCGGGCGGTCAGCGCCAGCGCGTGATGATCGCGATGGCGACGCTCGGCGACCCGCAGGTAATTCTTGCCGACGAGCCGACGACAGCGCTCGACGTCTCCGTGCAGGCGCAGGTGATTGATCTGCTGCGCGAGGTGAATGATCGAGACGGCACCGCAATCGTCATGGTGTCGCACGACCTTGCTCTCATCAGCCAGGTGTGCGAGCGCATCATCGTGATGTACGACGGGCGAATCGTAGAAGAGGGGCCGATGGCGGCCGTGATCGGCAACCCGCAGCACCCCTACACGAGGTCGCTGCTCGGGGCTGTCCCAGATCTTTCGGCCGGCACTTCGCACCGACTCACCACGATTGATGACTACTCGTGGAACACCGATGAGTATCGCGAGCAACACCCGGTGCCGAGGCACGAAGAGGCAGCGACCGCACCAATGGCAACCACGGGAGGCGAGCGATGAGCAGCGAACTCAGGGCAGACGACGTTCATGTCGTCTACGGGCACGGCGCAAACCGGGTACACGCGGTGCGGGGCGTAAGCGCGACGATCTCGAGCGATCGAGCACTTGGCATCGCCGGCGAATCGGGCTCCGGTAAATCGACCCTCGCGAGGGCGATCATCGGCCTGCTCGAACCGGCATCGGGTTCGGTCACCTTCAACGGTGCGCCACTCGCAGAGCTGCCAAAGCGCGGTGAAGGGTCGCGGCCGCGGGTCGTGCAGATGGTGTTTCAAGACCCGATGTCGTCGCTCAACCCGCGCATGACCGTGGGCGATGCGATACGAGAAGCACTGCAGGTCAACGACATTCCGGGTGATCATCGCGCCGAGGCGCGTCGTCTGCTCGGCATTGTTGGTCTTGAAGTAGCAGATGCCAGCAAGTACCCGTTTCAGTTCTCGGGCGGGCAGCGTCAGCGCATTGCCATCGCGCGGGCGCTCGCGGTTCGGCCCGAGGTGCTGGTGGCCGACGAGGCAACGAGCGCGCTCGACGTCAGCGTGCAGGCAGCCGTGCTCAACCTCTTGCGCGACATTCGAAAAGAGTCGGGGCTGGCACTCGCAGTCGTCTCACACAACCTTGACGTGCTGCGTTACCTCTGCGACGACATCATGGTCATGCGTCGGGGTGTCGCTGTCGAGACGCGGCCGACCAAAGCTCTCTTCGAGGATCCGCACGACCCCTACACGAAGATGCTGCTCGGCGCGGTTCCTCGCTTTGCGGTGCCCCCCGGCATCGACCGGAGGTCAGCGCTGTGAGCGATCTGCTCGATGAGCGCACGGTCAATGAGCTCTTTCCATACGCCCCTCGTGGCTACTTCGATCATGCCGCGGTCGCTACCGTGCCGCGCGCGGTCGAAGAAGCGATTTTGGGCGTCGCGAGGGCGCTTTCACGCGGCACGAGAGGATCAATGGGCTGGCACGAACTCACCGACCCCGCTGAGGCCCTGCTTGCGGCCGACTTCGGAGTGGCCACCGAGGCGATCACGGTGCTGGCGAACACCGGCACCGCGTTCAACTCGTTGGCGAGAGCGATTCCGTTTCGTCAGGGCGATGAGGTGTTGGTCTTCGCCGATGACTTTCCGTCGCCAAGGTTGCCCTGGCGAGCGATCTCAGAGGCATCGACGGTCGAGGTCTTCTTGGCTGCCGGTGCTGATCGCACCGATACGCTCATCGCCGCGATCACGCAGTCGACCCGCGTGGTCTCGGTCACGCACGTACACGCGACCACCGGTGCGACGCTCGATCTTGAGCGTCTGCACGCGGCGTGCATTGCGGCCGACGCGCTGCTGCTCGTGGATGGTGCCCAGGCCGCCGGTCTCTTGCCCGAGGTCGCAGTGCACAGCGACGCCTACGTCAGCGCTTCGTACAAGTGGATGCTCGCAGGGTTCGGTGCCGCCGTCGTGTCGACCAATGAACGTTTCGATGCGCAGGCGGTTCCGGGGCTGCTCGGGTACATGAATGCAGCACCCTCGCCGCGTCTTGCCGTCGGGCACAGCAACCTGTTTGGCTTGGCAGCGCTTGCGGCGGCAGCTAGCGTGCGACAGCAGCTCGGTTTCGATGTCGTTTATCGGCACACGCGAGGGTTGGTCGAACACATTGCGCACGGCACGGCCGAGCTTGGCTACGACACCTGGTCGCCGGCCCGCGAAGCGGGGATCCTCTCGCTACATGTTGCAGACGCCGCAGCCCTCACTGAAGCGCTTGCGGAGCGAGGCTTCACCACAACACACCGAGAGGGGCGGCTTCGCATTTCACCCTCGGTCACCACCACACGTTCAGATGCAGACGGGCTGCTCACTGCGCTCGCTGACCTCGCATCGGTGCACCGCGCTATCAGCGCACAGCACAACAACTAGGAGATTTTAGATGTCTAATACCGTTCTCGTTCCGCAGCCGAAGGGCCCGTACTCGACCACCCGCAAGGTCGACAATGTGCTCTATCTATCGGGCCAGGGCTCGATCGATGTCGCGACGGGGGATGCGGTGCTCGACGATATTCGCTCGCAGACCCGTCGCACGCTGGAGAACATCGAGGCGTTGCTGACCGCCGAGGGCTTCGATATTTCTGAGCTCGCGCAGATCACCTGCTACCTGACCGACATCGCCGATTGGCCCGCGATGAACGAGGCATATGCCGAGTATCTCGGCGACCGCGCGCACCCGGTGCGCACCGCCGTGCAGGTGGCGGCGCTGCCGTTCGGCATCAGTGTCGAGATGGCTTGCACCGCGCATCGATCCGCTGACGCTGAGGTGTGCGCATGAGTCGCTTTGAGCTTGAGCTCGCGCCAGTGCGTGAGGGACGCAAGTGGGCAGGCTTCGAGGTGAGTTACCGGGCCGAGCTCGAGTCGGTGGCCGCGGGAGAACTGCTGTTCAGCGTGCCTGAGCGCATCGTGTCGATTCCGGGCACTCCTTACGTCACAGAGGATCTGCACGCAGCCGATGAGCACGGCACGCTGCCGCTGGTTGAACTAGAGGCGAGCGAAGACTCCTCTGGTCGCTACCGCCGCTGGGCCGCAGACCGAGACCTGCAGGGCGCACTACAGCTGAGATTCTTCGCGCCTGTGCGGCCCCACGACAAGCTGACGCCTGTCGGCCCGCTCTTTGATCTTCGCGCTGAAGACCTTGGGCTGTTCGGTGCCGGCATCACGTTCTTGCCGCTTCCAGGCGAGGTGGTCTATGGGCCTGGCGGTCCCGAGTTCGACATCTCGTTGACGTGGCGGCTCGAAAACGGGGTGCGGGCCATTTCGAGCCACGGTGCCGGAGATGCCGAATGGCAGGGCCCGCTGTCGTCGGTTTCGTTCGCGCTTTATGGTGCGGGTGAGCCGCAGACGATCACCTCTGGCGGGTTCTCGTTGCAGGCCTTCGCCGAGACCCCGTTCGAGCTCGAAGAGGTAGCCGAGTATGCCGCCAAGGCGCACGCGGCCTTCGCCGAGTTCTTCGAAGACGAGGCCGCGAGGTACGCCGTGCTCGTGCGCAAGAACCTCGGCAAGGGTACCGGGGGCACCGCGTTTCCTGATTCGTTTGCCTTCGGTTTCTCGGCGGTTGATGAAACCTCGGCCGCAGAACTTCGTAGCCTGCTCGCGCACGAGACCGCGCACAACTGGCCGACGCTGCACGACGATCACCAGAAGATCTCGTGGTATACCGAGGGCACCGCTGAGTACTACTCGCACGTGTTGCCGCTGAGAGCCGGGTTTCTCTCGGCACAAGACTTCGCGGCTCAGCTCACTGATCGCTTTCAGGGCTATGACAGCAACGCGTTGCGCACGCTCGACAGTAACGCGGCGTCGGCGTCGTACTGGTCTGATCCGCGCGCGCAACGTATTCCGTATGGCCGAGGTTTGCGCTACCTGATCGCGACTGATCTGCAGCTGCGGGCCGCAACTGATGGCGTGACGAGTCTCGACGACATCGTGCTCGACATTCTTCGCACCCAGCGAACCGGCGAGCTCGTGGGCGTCGACGGTTGGCTCTCTCGGGTCACGGCGGTGCTCGGTTCGGCGGCAGAAGAACACTTCCGATCGATGCACGCGGGTGATCTGATCGAACTTTCTGATACCGCATTCGAGGGCATCGTTCGACCTGTGCCTGTGATCATCGATGAGTATGAGCTCGGCTTCGATCCCGCTTCGTATCGAAGCGAGGGCAGGCGTATCGCGGGGCTTCGAGATGGATCGCGCGCGGCGCTTGCGGGGTTGCGCGAGGGCGACGAACTTGTCGATCATGCCTTGCCCTACCACGCGGTGCGTCGCAGCGACCGCGAGATCGCCATTGCCGTGATCCGCGATGGCGAACCACTCAGTTTCACCTATCTGCCCGCAGGCGAATCTGTGCAGAGTGTGCGCTGGGAGGTGCAGTCATGAGCGATCGACGCTTCGACATTGAGATGACGCCGTTTGCGAACGATGCAGGCTGGGCGGGCATCGATGTTGCCTATACAGCGAATTTTGGGCCGGTCACGACCGATCAGGTGCTGCTGAAGCTTCCAAAGATCGTGGCTTCGGTGCCGGGCGCACCCTACGAGGCGAGTGACATTCGCGTCTCAGATGCGGCCGGAGCGCTCGAGCTGACCGAAGGTGAGGGTGAGTCGGGGCCAATGGGCGCCTACCGCCACTTCTACGCCGATCGCACCGTCGACGGCGAGGTTCGCCTTGAAGTGCGCGCTCCCGTTCGCGAGATCGATCTGCGCACCCCGGTCGGGCCGCTCTTCGACCTACGCCGTGAACCGCTGGGTCTCTTTGGTGCGGGCATTAGCTTCGTGCCGATTCCCCCGAGCGACGAGCGCGAGTACGACTTTTCGCTGACCTGGCAACTGGAGGCGGGGGTAACCGCGGTCTCGAGTCGCGGTTCAGGCGACGAGGTTCGGCGCTGGAGGGGATCCTCTGACACGATCGAACGGTGCCTCTTCGGCGCAGGCACTCCGCGAATTTCGCCAGAGGGTTCGAAGAACTTCGGCATTCACGCCTATAGCGATGTGCCGTTTGATCTCGACGCGCTGAGCGGATACCTGGGCGACATTCATGCCTACATGACCGACTTCTTTGAAGAAGACGAGGCGAGCTATCACGTGCTCGTGCGCCGCAACCCCGACAAGGGTTCTGGCGGCACCTCGTTTCCGTCATCGTTTGCGTTCGGCTATTCGCCGACTACAGAGGTTGACGAGGAGGATCTTCGCAGCCTGCTCGCACATGAGATGGTGCACAACTGGCCCACGCTTGACGAGGAGTGGGAGGTGGCCTCGTGGTACAGCGAGGGAACGGCCGAGTTCTACTCACTCGTGCTGCCCTGGCGCGCGGGCCTCTTAAGTGCCGAGTCGCTCGCTGAACAGTTGAGCACGATGTACAGTCGCTACGACACGAACATTCGACGCACGCTCTCGTACCCCGAAGCGGCAGAGCTGTTCTGGGCAGACCTCCGGGCGCAGACCGTGCCATACGGGCGGGGCATTCAGTACCTTGTGCGGGTCGATTCGCAGTTACGCGAGGCGTCGAACGAGGCGACTTCGCTCGACGACATCGTGCTCGACATTCTGCGTGCTCAGCGTCGCGGCGAGAAGGTACTGACCGAGGGGTGGCTTGAGCGCATCGAGGCAGTGATCGGTGAGAGCGTTCGCGATGAGTATCGCGCGATGTTTGACGGCGAGCCGATCCCTGCACCCGAACGCGCGTTTCAGGGAGTCTTTGAGCCAGTGGCCATCACGGCACCCGAACACAACCTCGGATTCGACATCGACTCGTTCAACACGACGCCGAGGCTCATCACTGGCCTTGTTCCGGGGTCGGCGGCCGAAGGGGCCGGCCTTCGCGAGGGTGATGAGCTCGTGACCAGGCGCTTCTCGAATGGCGCTACGCGCGACGGCACGACCCCGTTTGACGTCGCGGTGATGCGTGACGGTGTCGAAGAGACCATTCGCTACCAGCCACGCGGGCCAGAGGTGCCGACGACCAAGTGGGTGGTGGGCTCGTGAGTGGTCAGGTCGCGAGCCGGTGGGGCCTGACCCCTGCCGCTCGTCCGCTTGCCATAGCCGCCGGGCAGTCGTGCGAAGCCAGGTGGCAGAGGCTCGAACTGCTGGGTGCAACTGGGGCCACCGAGGCAACCATCAGTGGGACCTCATACACGCTGCCGGGCGAGGGGCGACCCGTGCTGTTCCTTTGGAACGGTGGGCCCGGCGCATCGTCATCGCCGTTGCACATGAACGCCTTCGGACCGATGCTGCTGAAAGACGGCACTCCGGTGCCGAACCCTGACACTCTGCTGCGTGAGGCAGATCTCGTGTTCATCGACCCGATTGGCACGGGCTTCAGCCGCCTGCTCGATGGATCGAGCACGGCGCGCTGGCTGAGTAGTCGAGGCGACGCAGAGGCAGTCTCTGCATTCGTGCACGCCTGGCTGGCATTGCACGACCGCGACGACGCGACGGTGCATCTTGCTGGTGAGAGCTATGGCGGGTTCAGACTCGGCAATGTGCTGCCACTGCTTGCCGACCTCAGTATTTCAAGCCTCACATTCATTTCGCCGCTCATCGATGCCACCGCGAACATCGATGCGCCGGGTAACGATCTGCCGTATGTCTTTCAGCTGCCGACCATGGCCGTCGCTGCCTGGCACCACGGCGCGGGCGTGTTCGTCGGACGCGAGACCACCGCGGCCGAGGTGTGGGGCGAGACGCAAGAGTTCGCGCAGCGCGAGTATTTGCCAGCGCTGTACCGGGGCGATGGCATCGGTGAGGCAGAGGCGGCTCGGGTCGCCGACCGTCTGGCTGAGTACCTCGGGGTCACTTCGAACGAGGTGCGCGATCAAAGGCTGCGCGTCGATAGCGAGTGGTTCTTGCGTCGACTGCTTGCCGACGAGGGCCAGCTGGTTGGCAGACTCGATACGAGGATCACCGGCCCCCTGCCCGAGCCGCACCCCGAGGGTCGCCCGCCCGCGGCAGACGACCCCGCGCTCGGTATTGGCCGCAGCAACGTGATCCTCTCGGCCCCAATCGAGGCGTATCTGCGCGACATCGTCGGTGCCGGCGCCCAGGCAGACGAACGCTACGTCTCGCTCTCACTCGATCTCAATTTTGCGTGGGATTGGCGACCAGAGACCCCCTACCCGCCGCAGTTTTCAACCTCGGTGACCCGGCAGATCGCCGAGGCCGCGAAAGCGCACCCGAATCTGGGCATGCTGCTGACCGGTGGGTACTTCGATCTCGCGACCACCCTTGCGAGCACCGTGCATGCATTTGCTCACGCGGGACTCGCCGACGAGTGCCTGCGGGTGCTGCCGCTTGTCGCGGGGCACTCGATCGACGGAGAGGTGCGCGCGCAAGTGCGTCAGGCGATCGCTGAGCAGCTAGCTGGAGGCTAGCAAGCCTTCGCACATCACGGTGCAGGTCATGCCTCCACCCCAAAGCAGAACCGTACTTCTTTAATCTTGTGACACTCACAGAAGGGCTCGAACTCATGACAACTCTTGAACTGGCACTCATCGCAAACGGTGAGCGGGTCGGCACCCTCGCGGTCGAGCGCAAGGGTGCCGCCGGCACCGAGACCATCGAGCTGAGCTACGAAGTAGATGACAACGGGCGCGGAGCGAAGCTCGCTGAAACCATCGCCCTGCTCGGCGACTTGCCGGTGGAGTGGCAGATTCGCGGCACTTCACTCATGGGTGGGGCAGTCGACGAGACGTTCACCAAGCAGGCGAGCGGCGAGCAGCACTGGAGCAGTCAGGCAGACACCGGGTCGAGCCTCGAGCTCGGGTTCTACCTGCCGGCCGACTCGAGCCCTTTCACGCTGGCGCTACTCGCTGCCTGCGCCTCTGGTCGCGCGGGTGGCACCGTGCCGCTTTTACCCGAGGGCGAGGCGCGTCTTGTGCAGACACCGGTGAGCGAGATCGCGGGTCGCGCGGTGCGGGTCTATGCTCTGAGCGGGGTGCAGCTGAGCCCGCAATATGTCGTCTATGCGGGTGAAGTGCCAGCAGATAGTTCTGGTCTCGGCGACCTCGTGGCGATCTCTGACGGTGGCACGCTGTTGGTTTCGCTCGAGTGGGTGCCGCAGGTGACCGAGGTCGCTGTGGTGCTACAGCAAGAGACCCAGCGCCGCTACATCGAGATCTCGAGCGAGGCCACGCTGCTCGGCGATCGCGACTTCGTGGTCGAGAACGTGCGAGTGCTCGACACCAGAAGCGGCACGGTCGGCGAACCGACGCGAGTGCTGGTGCGAGGCCGCAGAATCGAGGCGATCGATCCTTTACTCACCGTACCTGAGGGGGCCGCGGTGATCGATGCGGCAGGTCGCATCGCTGCCCCCGGCCTGCACGATATGCACGCTCACCTTGAGCCCTCGTCAGCGCTGATGTATGTTGCCGCGGGCGTGACCGAGGTGCGTGACATGGGCAACGACAACCGCCAGCTTGAAACCCTGCGCGAGGCGATCATTGACGGTGAACTGCTCGGGCCGGCGAGCGTGCCTGCAGGTTTCATCGAGGGCCGCAGCCCGTATTCCGCGCGTTTTGGCAAGGTCGTCGACAGTCTCGAAGAGGCGCTTGAGGCGGTCGAGTGGTACGCCGAGCGTAACTTTCACGCGATCAAGATTTACAACTCGTTCAACCCCGAGTGGGTGCGTGAAACCGCCGCGCGTGCCCATGCGCACGGTATGCGGGTACAGGGCCACGTGCCCGCGTTTATGAACGCGGATCGGGCGATCGCCGACGGCTACGACGAGATCACCCACCTGAACCAGCTGGTGCTTGGGTGGGTGCTTGATCCCCTCGAAGATACGCGCACGACGCTTCGACTGACGGGGCTCACCCGGGTCGCAGATCTTGACCTCGATTCTGAGGTGGTGCAAGCGACGGTTCGCACCATGGTCGAGCGTGACATCTCGCTTGACGTGACACTCGTGATTCTTGAGCAGCTCATGCTGAGCCGCGCACGCACCGTGATCCCGGCGCATGAGCCGATCATCGATCACCTGCCGGCCGGGCTGCGCCGATATCGCAAACGCACTTATGTGCCGTACCGCGACGAGGCAGAGCTCGAGCGGTACGCGCTCGCGTTCCGGCGGTTGCAAGACATCGTCGTGATGCTGAACGAAGCTGGGGTGAAGCTCTGGCCGGGCACCGACGACGGCAGCGGTCTTACCGTGCACCGCGAGCTTGAGCTGTTCGTTGACTCGGGTATCTCGGCGACCGATACGCTTCGGCTCGCGACGATTTCGTGCGCTGAACACCTGCATCAGGGAAAGGATCGTGGCCTCATTGAGGTGGGTCGAGTTGCCGACTTCATTCTTGTGGACGGCGACCCAACGCAGTCGATTCGAAACATCCGACAGGTCGCACTCACGGTCGCCGAGGGGCGCGTGATCAGCCCCGAGCGCATTTACCGCGGCTTCGGTATGGTGCCGTTTGCGCGAGAAGCAGTGGTCCTCTAGATCAGGCTAAACTTCTTCCAAAGATTCGACTAGTAGTTGAGTGTCGGCTTCGGTCTCATCTCAGGTGAATCATGATGAGATGAGTTTGCTCTGGACTGATGAAACGCGCTCGCTTCCAGTAATCCCAGCAGCAGTTGGTAATCACGATCGCGGTTCTTTGCAACGCCTTTTTCCTGTCCAAGCGCGCTGTCCCCCTTGACTCCGTAAAGGTCGCGAAAGCAAGCTACGGCTGTAGCTTTACGGCGCCATTCTTCAGTGTTCACAAAATCGGGTTGCCCGATTTCTTCAAGCCAGGGCGCATTTTCTGCGATGGCTTGATCCACGAGCTGTTCAGCGCGGAGCTGGATTGCGTATTCCCGGTCTTCAATCGCGGCGCGAATCTCTGCGTCGCCGACTCGTGGTGCTTGCTCGATGATGCCGGCTATCTTCGGCATCGTCAGTTCCGAGCGTTCAAGATGCTTCGCCAATCGGTAGTGCAGCACCGCGAGCTTATCTACCGCTGTTTCCAGTTCGCGTTTTGCCAACAATACGGGGATCACTTCTTGTGGGTCTTGGCCGAGGGTTTCGAGCCTGCGAATGTTGGCGAGGACTGAGCCTAGGTAGGGCGATTCATGGGTGTCGTCGACAAGATCCAGCGCTTCGAGTTTTGGGAGGTGCTCTTTTTCAAGCTCGTGCACGATGAGTGATTGGTGCTCGGCCACGAGCTGTCTGATTGAGGTGACGCGTTCGGTTTCTTCCTGTCCGGTGTCGTGGGCGGACAGGTCACCGCTTTTTGTGAGGACGGCACGTTCGAGAATGTCGCGCCAGCTTGTCCACATTGGTGTCGCCGACTTGTCGCCGATACTGGTGTCGGAATCGACTACGACATAGGCATGATTTGCTTGCTTCCCGCGAGTCATTCCGACATAGAACGTTTCTCGTGTCGTTGATGAATCGACAATGAAGTGGGCCGTGGTGACAGTGCGGCCTTGCGACCGGTGTGCGGTTGTCGCATATCCGAGTTGCACATGATCGGCACAATAGTCTGCGGGGAGCACGACAGTTTCTTCGCCTGCGACAGCGACAATATCGCCACTTTTGAGAATGTCCGAGACGATCCATTCGTCGTTGTTCTTCACCCAACGGTCGTGGTCGGTGCGCAGTGTCCGCTTATTTTGTCTGGTGACGATCCTGTCGCCGGGTGAGGCGACACCGGACATGATTGTCGCTTCTCGTGTCGCGTCGACTTCGCCTATCTCGATCCGCCAGTCCCGGGCCAGAGTGTTCAGCCGCTCCACCATGTCGTTTTGAGGTGCGATCAAGAGCGACACCGAGTCCTTGTCGCCCGCGGCTTCGTCGTTCTTCCATGCGTCGACGGCTTGGCTAATGATTGTTTCTTCGAACCCTGATTTCACTCGATCATGCTTGATGTACGGGTCAAGCCCACTGGTCTTGCCGAGTCGCAGGAGCTTTGAGGCGTCGCCTTCCCATTCGGTTTTGAATCGGTGCAGGTTCACGAGTTCCGCCACGTCGTCACGGCTCTGGGCGAGTAGTCCGAATGCGCCACCGGAGTCGACCGCTGCGAGCTGCGCCCAGTCGCCCACGAGAAGGAGTTTCGCGCCTGCCTGTGCTGCTTGTTCGCGGAGCGTATCAAGTGCGATCGTTCCAGCGAGCGAGGCTTCGTCAACGATCACCAGCGTGCCTTCTCGCATCGAGAATTCGTCTTGCACCTCCTCGTTTCGTGTTTCCGCTGCACGGTGTTCGTGCAACCATTTCGCCGTGTTTTCCGTCTCGATCTTGAGGGATTCGGCGAGCACTTCCGCAGCTCGTGCGGTTGGGGCAAGCCCGCGAACGCTGCCTTCGCCGTGTGTGTGCTGCCAAAGTTCTAGGAGCTTTTCAAGGCTCGTTGTTTTCCCTGCACCGGCAGGCCCCACGAGCACGTCGACGACTCGGCCGCTCGCTGCGATATTCGCGACGGCTGCTGCTTGGTCGGGAGAGAGCACCCGCTGTTTTTCCCCGGTTGGAGTGAAGAGCCGTTCGCTGATGTCTGCTTCAGTAACTCTTGGGCCGGTGAGGGTGTTTCCTGCTGCGAGGAGGCGTTCTTCTGCATCCCACACTTCGCGCGTGGTGTAGAGATCTCTCGCTTCGGGGTGGAACATGTCTTCGCCGTTTGCGGTGCGGAACGCATTCGGGGTGCGGAGCATATTCTTTGGAGTGAGACGAATCGCTTGCGAGAGCACGACTTCGGTGATGCGCCGTGCCGCGAGCTCACGATCTTCGGGACTGCGAAATCGCCACCCAGCGATGGCGCGCAGGGCACCTGTTTCAGCGTTTCGCGTCTTCCAGGTTGATCGTGTTCCTGCCAGCTCGTGCAGCACCAGTTCTGCTGCATCGAGCACGGCCTGGTCGTCCACGTCGTCCTGCCGGAATGACCACAACGGCAGGTCGTTCAACCGGGCACGGTGCGTATCGCGTACTCGATCAGCGAATGAGAAACTGTCGCCCACATGCTTTCTTGCACGTTCACGCCATGAACTGGTGAGGCCTTTGAGAGATTGTGCTTTCTTCACGTTCCTCGTGCGCAGCGTCGCACGTTGCCTGATTCTGATCACCTCGCTTGCACCGGGCGCCCTGCCGTATTTCCCCACGTACTCGGCAATCATGCGGTCTTTCTCACGGGCCACTTGTTTCGCACGGGTCGAGTATTCGTCGTTCAGCTCCTGCGGGATTGCGTCGATCTGCCACTTCACTGCCCCGTTCTTTTCTCCCATATCGAGCGCGAATTGGTGCCTGGCTGCAGGAGTGTCCGCGCGCTGCCCATCGACCAGGTACTGTCGATATTCCTTCGGGTGTTCAAGCGCTTTCTGCGTCGTCCATTCGACACCGAACCGGTTTGAGATCTCGTCCATCAGTACGGTGTCGTAATATGCGCCGGCTGTGGAGACAGCAGGCATCAATGACCAGCGTGAGTCGATCGTTCGCCACCTTCCGTCGACGCCTTGGACACGGTTAGAAATCAGCATGTGGGTGTGAAGCTGCGGATCTCCCTCGCGGGAGTCCCAGTGGTTGAACGTGGCAGCAAGTACGCCCTGGACGTGTGCTTGCGCGATTCCGTCCGTGCCGGTGCGCGTGCGGATGATGTCGGTTTCCAGCTTCTCCAATGTCGCGTCCATCGCGGCCTGGTGTGCAGCTTGAATCTGCCCCTTCATTTCTGGATCGGCCAGCGCCCACCAGCTACTCACGCTCTTGGGCGGGGAGAATACAAACTCGAACCCGGCAACGGATTGGGTTTCTTTCCGGCCGAGTTCTTCACGCTCGATCGACTCCAGCTTCGCGGTCTGTTCCTCTGTCGTCATTGTCGCGTCGAGTTCTTGTTCAACGCGAGCTGCGATGCGTTCTTCAACCGGCACTGGGGTCGCAAACTTTTTGCCGAGCTGCACTTCGGACAGTGGATCTTTCCCCTCACCAAACAGGAGCGCGAGCTGTCCCTCTTTGGCGACACGACCGTCTTTGATTCCGAGTGCGGCAAGCCCGCGGCCGCGCCACACCCCGGGTGGGGTGCCGTCCGCGAAATAGTAGGCGGCTTTGTCGCCTGTCATGAACCGTGGTTGTTCTTCCTGCACGGTGTCGTACAGGTACTTCCATGCCTCACGGTTGGCTCCGATGAGTGCGACAGTTAGCATTTCGTGTCTCCTAGTTGTGCTCGGCGGCGCGAGCTTCGTTTGCGACATGTCGCACCGCAGTAACGTGTCCGTGTCGTGGGCGACACGAGAGGGGTGCCGCATTCCAGGCACACCGACAACGTGATTTGCCCTGAATGTCGCCACGATGCGACACGACATTCTGTGGAACAGAACCGATGTCTCGACTGTCTGGGCACGAACACGATGTCGCATGATTCTCTGGCGCATGTCGCGGCGACAAGTTTGGAGATGGTGCCCATTCGTCGTTTGCGTGTCGCTTCGACTTCGCGGCGACATGTGTCGCTGCAGTAGCGGCGCTGTTTTGTCTTCGTGACAAATGTCGTGTCGCATCCTGGGCGCTCGCACGGGATCTGCCAGAGTCCAAGATCGTCTACTGGTTCTGCTGGGTGCGCGATCCCGCGCGGCATATGTCTCCGGGCAGCATCCCACTGCCTAGCTTCCCAAGCCCGCTGTTCCCTGGTCTTCGCCACAAGTGTCGGCTTACTTTGTCGTGTCGCGACGACGCAGGAGAATCGACGCTGGGGTCACTCGTTCATGAGTCCGCTTGAACTTCCGTCGCGCTTGTGCAGCGCGGGAGACTCGACGGTTTGCTGCCTCTTCTTTGGCTCGTCTTTCGCTTCGCCACACCTCCGTCCTGCGGAGCTCCTCAAAGACATTGACCAAGCGAAGGCGTTCTTGAATGTCGTCTGGGAGCCTCCGCGACCAAATTGCATCCGCCACTATCGGAAAAATAAAGACCAGTGCTGCAGAGATGACTGCTGCTGCGATCAGCCAGGTGTTGTCGCTGAACCAGAACTTCGAAGCGGCACAGAGTCCGAAGCTCACGAGTATCCATGTACCGGTCAGCCAGAGTTGAAACCTGAAGGCTTCATGCTGCTTCATCGGATACGGTGCGGCGTTGACCAGCGGTAGGCACCCCTCTTGGTCAAAGAAATCAGCAACGTTCGGCTCCCGGTAGAAGTGCTGGATCCTCACGAGAAGACGTTCATGCTCAACATGCGTAGGAGCCTTTTCGTAAGTCTCCACGTCTCGGATGAGGTGTTCGTTTTCTCTGCTCTTTCGTTGGGACGAGTCCATGAAGAGCAGCTTGATTCGACCTGTGTTTTTCATCTTGTTTTCTTTCGCTTAAGCCCAAGTGCTCGTCACTTGGACTGCTACTCGAAGGGGTAGCTCGCGCAGTGGCGTGTCACGGAACGTGAAACGGGTGCATCCTCAAATGCCAGTCGTGTACCCCAAACCTCCGGCTCCGCCGAGGTTTCCCCTGCTTCCTCTCTCCTGGCTCTCTAGCTCCTGTTTCCCGGCTGCTCTGCCTGTGCTTCGGCCCTCGCCACTCTCGACCATCTGCACTCGGCTTGTGGCAATAAAGAAGTGCGCGGCGGCAGGCTTCGTGAAGCATGAAGAGTCTCACTAACTGCTGGTTCTGCTATTCACTGATCTTGGTGGACGACACCGTGACCGAACCTTGTCCGGTTTGCAAGGTGCTCCCGAAGGAACACCGACCGGACACCTCACCGAGAGCGGACACGATGATCGCTGGTGCCGCAATCACCACCACAGAGGCAGAGTCGAATGTCGAGGTACAACCGGCACTCGATCAGACGCTCGTGCAACAGCAAGCAAGTTCGTCCGCACCCTGGGTGGCGACCAATGTCGCGAGCGCGGCACCAGGTGCCGCTGCGGCGACAAATGTTGAAGTCGCTCACTCGCCCAATGTCGCGAATGATGCTGAGGACATTTTCACGCACGCCGAAAACGATGCGACACGACTTCGGAAAGCGTCGACGCGGTGGGCGTGGGTTGTTGAGACAGGACAGGGCGACATCATCCCCCTCCCACATGTCTCTTGCGTCATCGGGCGCGACCCAGAAGCGACATTGGGTGAAGCCGCAGTAAAGATCCACGACAAGACACGCACAGTCTCAAAGTCGCACGCGCGACTCACCTATGACGCGACACAGGCGCAGTGGCATGTCGCAGACCTCGCCTCATCCAACGGCACTGTCGTTCTCGTGAATGGACAAGAGGTTGATGTCGCGGCGAACACTGCCGAGTGGGTGCCGCAGTATTTCAAGCTCGGTGACATGGCTTGTCGCATCACACGGATGCAAGTCCCGTCTCGCCCATAAAACGGTCTGTCGCAGCGCAGCGACATTGCGACAGATCACGACACGACACGACAAGTGCCAACTAAAAAACAAAAGTAAGGAAGTTCCAAAATGTCCAACGCCATCACTGAAATCACTTTCGCTTGCGGACACCAAGAAGATCGTGACTTGTCAGCGAAACCTGCTGGCGACCGCAGAAGTTACGCGAGCTGGCTTGCAAAACAGAAATGCACCGAATGTTGGAAGCGGACGTCGAAGAGGGAAGTGTCAGCTGAAATCAAAGCAGAGCGTGAAGCGGAGATGGCGGCCGCCGAAGAGGATCAGGAACAGAGCAATCTGCCGATACTGCAGGGCAGTCCGAAACAGGCGTCTTGGGCGTTGCAGACCCGTTTCAACATGTTGCGGGGTTTGTATGCCGACTTCGTAGAAGGCGGGAGCATGTCAGAGGCGGAGTTTGATGGTGAGGTGCTCGATCTTGTGCGGAAGATTGATCGGGCAAAGTGGTGGATTGATAATCGCGAGGCCGATAACCACGAGCTGCTGGAAATGCTGAAAGACCCGGGTGAAGCCGCGTTCGGAACCAGCAATGAAAACCCGTTCTGAATACACTGACGCTGCATATGTGCGTAGCGTTTCAAACGTGGAGCTGGGGAGCGAAACGCCTCACCAGTCATACGGAGCGAAGCCATAAGCGGCAGCTCGGCTGGGAAGCGGGTCAAGCTTCCCAGTCGAGAGCTTCAGCTTCGTTCGCTGCAATGAAGCGGCGGCGGTACTCTGCATCACGCTGCGCCGGGGTGAACGCGGCCAGATAGTAGCGGTCGCATTCTTGTTCGAGAGATTCGATTGTCTCACTCGCGGTGACCTTGGCTGAGGTCTCACCGAGATAGAAAAAAGCGGCAACAGGGGAAGGGAGATCTTGCAACCCAATCTCCCCGAGCTGCAGTTGCTCAGCGAGAATTTCAAGCTGCTCCATGACTGGTGCGGGGAGCACTACTTTGCGGCTCATTTTGCTGCTTCGGTCGCGATCTTATCGGGACGGAAACCTGTCCAGTGATCGGTGTCAGTTATCACGACTGGTGCGCTGAGGTATCCGAGTGATTTCACCAGTTCAAGAGCTTCAGCGTCTTCGGTGAGGTCGACAATCTCATAATCGAGGCCCTTGCTATCCAAAGCCCGATACGTTGATTTGCACTGCACGCAGCTTGGCTTGCTGTAGACGGTGATTGCCATGATGTCCTCCTGAATGTAAGACGCACTCTCTCGCGCATCCTCCACATCAAATTTCTTTTCCCTTTTGGGTGATTCATCACCCTTAGAGACAGCACGGAGCTGTCCACCGGCGTCAAGCTGGCAACGCGCGGCACGCAGTGACGGGCGAGGCAGTAAGCCGGTTGATTGCGGAGCGATGGAACGTAAAATGCGCTTGCGCAAAAGGAAAAAGAAATATGAACAGCACGCGAAGCGTGTCCGAAAGAATGCACTTGCGGTGCATAAAAGTTGTTCCACGACTAGGCTTTCCGACACACCTCGGTGGCGGAATAGCTTCAAGAATTGGCGTGAAACGCACACCAGGTGATAGTCTTCTACGGTTGCCTAAAGCAACGCACAGAGATGTGGCTGAGTAGCTCAGCTGGTTAGAGCGCGCGACTCATAATCGCGAGGTCGCGGGATCGAGCCCCGCCTCAGCTACCAAAAGAACCCCTGGTCTTACCAGGGGTTCTTTCATTATGCCGCAGCTTGTCCATTTCGCAGGTGTCTGCTGATTGCATCGGCTATAAGTGCCAACTCGAATTCACTTAGATTGTCGAGGTCCACGGTTACTCGGTTGCTTGGCGGACCGTCTTGCCCTTTTGCTCTAGGCCAGGACGTAGACGTTGTCACATTCGCAAGCTCGTCAAACGTGACAGCGGCATAGATCTGCGTAGTGCTCAAGCTTAAATGCCCAAGGAGCTCTTGAATCTCCCGAATGTTTCCACCTTTGCGCAACCCCACCGTTGCAGCTCTGTGCCGTAGCGAGTGCAGGCACCAATTCCCAATATACGCCTTCGTTCGTTTGTATACGGTCGAGGGATGCAGGTGCTTCCCCGTTTTCTGGTTTCGGAAGTAGTACCCACTTCCTTGTCGTCGCTCCAGCTCTACCAAGAGCTCTAAAGCTAGATCGTTCAGCGGCACGAACCGGACTCTGTCGCCTTTCCCATGAACCGTAAGAGTCCTGCCGACTCGATCACGGGTATGAAGAACTGTAATTTCGTTTCTTCGCATTCCCAGAGATCCTGCAAGCGCGATAGTGGTTTGAACTTCTAACCCCGCTGAGTAAAAAGCGTCAAACATGTCGTCTTCTAGGATTGGGGCGCGTGGAGGCTTACCCGGTCGAATGCTCTGTAGGTCGATAGTTGGATCAGTGGAGATGTATCCAGCTTTGAGCGCCCAACCATAGAAGGAAACGAAAGAGGCTCGGATCTTCCTTCTGTACTCCTGACTCCACCGGTATTTGTTTTCACGCAAGTACTCACCAAGCATCTGAGGCGTTGCCAAAAGCGGATCCTTCGTTCCAGCAAAACGCCGGATGTCACCCAGCCGTTGAGTAACCGTCTCCTCGGCCCGGTTTATCGAGCGCAAGTGCAACGCGTAGTTAAGAAGCAAGGGCGAAGTGACGGTTTCCGCCCTATGAGGAACGAAGTCAATCGCTCGCGCCAACCCAACCATGGGATTGCTGGCTATCAGTTCTCTCTGCGCAGCCCAGTGAAAAAAGACCTGAGCCACTCGATGAACTTTGCGAAGGTACGAAATTGACCAGATAGCAGCTGATCTTCGGAAGAAAACTTCTAGCCGTTGATTTGTAATTGATTCAATTCCACAAACGGGTAAGTACCGGTCGAGTAGCTTTAAGGATTGCGCCTTGTACGTTGGTGACGCTGTTCTGTCGAAGTCCTTGCCAAATTGGTCTAGGAGCGATTGCCGACTGTCCATTGGTCCCTCCCGCAGCGCTCCCCCATCGCAATGTCGATTTTGATCTTGCTCAAAATGAAAATCTGGCAGATGGTATACGATTTTTCGGGCACGGCTCGGACAACTAGACCTAAACGTTATCCAACTCGAAGCAACCGGTTGGTTCGGAATTCAGAGAGCGAAACAACCTTTGGCAGAGAGTCAATTGATCGTTCCACCTGGCCTGCATTTTCAAGATTGTCAGCCAACGCGCTCATAATCGTGAGGTCGCGGGATCGAGCCCCGCCTCAGCTACCAAAAGAACCCCTGGTTTCACCAGGGGTTCTTTCATTGTGTACTACATGGCTCTCTTCGTTGCTGCGCAAACGGGCGACGTCTCAAACATTTGCTTTGCCCGGTCTGCGTTTGATCAGCTTCCTTCAACGGCTATCTGGGGTAAGACCCGAAGACGTCCGCGATGGACTATTAACGCCTCAGGCCTCCTCTGCATAGCGCTCACTGAGCGCCACACCAATCGCCGCTAAGTGCTTACGCACGCTTTGGGGGCTACTGATTTCAAGCCACTCGACAAGACCTGCAAGATGCCCAGCGATGCCGTACTCGCTCGGAGCATGAAAGACAACGGGAATCCGTCCATCGCTCAGCGCCGCACCAATCTGAAGCTTGTCATTCAGCGCGGTTCGAAGGAAGCTGAGCCCCTCTGGGGCGCAGACCGCATGAACTTCTATCGGTGGGCGATAGCGCTCAGTGTGGTCCTTGATTTCCCGCCAGCTTCGCGCAAGATCAAAGTCATCTGCACGTTGCGCGGGCGCGTCGCTCAACACGACGGAAACTATCCGATCAAGGCGGAAGGTACGTTGCCCTTTTTCGGTGTGAGCGAGCAGGTACCAGTTCGCGCCTTTTGACACGAGCCCGAGCGGATGGGCCGTCCGCGCAGATCTTTTACCTGAGCTGTCGGTGTAGTCAAGTTTCACTTGCACGCCGCGGATCACTGCGGTCTGCAGTTCTTCAAGGAGCGGTGACGGCGGCACCGCCTCGCGCTCAATCCCCCAAGGCTGCGCATCAACAATCGTTGAAGAGGCGGCGGCCTCGGCTTGTGAACGAAAAGATTCAGGCAACGCTCGCACAAGCTTTCGCAGAGCAGCCTTTAGCTCCGGCGCCGCCCCCTCCGCGGCGACCGAGGGCCCTGCGGTCAAAAACAATGCGCGAGCCTCGCTCTCGGTTAACCCCGAGAGATCGGTCTTGCCGCCACCCAAAAGACGCCAGCCACCAGATCGCCCCTGGACCGAATAGATAGGCACCCCTGCCATACCGAGCGCGTCAAGGTCTCGCCGGGCGGTGCGCTCTGAAATCTCAAGCTCCCGCGCAACCTCGGCCGCCGTGACTTGTTCGCGTCTTTGCAGCATCAAAAGGATGGCCACTAAACGATCGGATTTCATAATCTATAGCTTTTCACTAAAACCGGTCAATAGTTGTCCTATTTACTGAATTACCTTGGAGATATGAACATGACAACTCATCAGAATACGTTCCCTAACGCCAGCATCATTTCCGTCAACGGGGTTGAGCTTGAGGTGTTTGAGGCAGGCCGCGAGAACGCAGGAAACCCAATTGTGTTGTGTCATGGCTGGCCCGATCTGGCGTACACCTGGCGATTCCAGATACCAGCCCTTGTCGCCGCCGGCTACCACGTGATCGCGCCAAATCAACGAGGGTTCGGCGGCTCAGCCAACCCCGAAGAAATTGTTGACTACGATATTTCAAAGCTCACCGGTGACCTCGCCGCGTTGCTTGATCATTTCGGATACACCAGCGCAACTTTCATGGGTCACGACTGGGGCACATTCATCGTCTGGAGCTTTACCCTGCTTTATCCAAAACGCGTCGACCGGGTGGTGGCACTGAGCCTGCCGTATCTTGCTCGGGGCGAGATGCCCTGGCTCGATTTCATGGAGGCCGTGCTTGGGGAGGATTACTACTTTGTGCATTTCAATAAACAACCAGGTGTCGCGGACGCTGTCTTTGATGCTGATCCTGCACGCTTTCTCAACAATCTCTACCGCAGAGACGAACCACTTCTGCCGCCAAAGCCGGGTATGGCAATGATCGAGATTGCCAAAAATAGTGATCCGCTCGGGCAGCCGCTGCTCACCGAGCAAGAGCTGGCAGTATATTCGTCCGCGTTTACCCGCTCGGGGTTCACTGGCGGAATCAATTGGTACCGAAACCTAAACCGCAATTGGCATCTTCTGGCCGATGCTGACCCTATTATCCAGCAGCCAGCGCTCATGATCTATGGGCTTCGCGACGCCGTTGCCCGCTCAGAACAACTTTCGGACTTCGTGCCAAAGGTTGAAGAGATGAGCTTTGACAGTGGCCACTGGGTTCATCAGGAGCGCCACAGCGAGGTCACGCCTGCGATCATAGAATGGCTCACACAGACCCCCAGCGCCTAAGGTCCAGAATGGTTGAGACTCTATTTTTTGCTGATGCTGAATCGTTCAGCGACTGGCTAGGAATGCACCACAAGCACACGCCAGAAGTGTGGATCTTATTTCACAAAAAAGGGTCAGGGAAACCCAGTCAAAGCTGGCCTGAAGCAGTCGATGTCGCGCTGTGTTTTGGCTGGATTGATGGCCTCAGAAAGAGCGTGGACAGCGACAGCTATAAGGTCCGTTTCACGCCTCGCAAGCCAAACAGCGTGTGGAGTGCCGTAAACGTGAAAAAGGTTGAGGCCTTGCTTCTCGATGGGAAAATGCGGCCGGAAGGCATTGCCCTTTATCAGAGCCGAAAGGACACTGAGGGCTATTCCTCCCAGACACGAAATGTTGAGCTCGATCCTGTCTATGCGCAGAGATTTCAGCAGCATCAACGCGCCTGGGAGATCTTCTCGGAGTTCTCGCCCTCGTACATTCGGGACGCAGTCTGGTGGGTGATGAGCGCAAAGCGCGAAGAAACGAGAACGAGGAGACTGGAGATTTTGATTTCTTCGTCGGCCAAAAAACAACGTGTTCCCGCGTTGCACGCTACGTCGCCGAACGCGCGTGGCGTGTAGCAGGAAGGTGCTTTCCGGCTCAGCGGCTGAGAGCAACGGGCTCTCCGTTCATGCGGTGGATCTTGCCCAAACTATAAAAATGACAGCTGCAGAGCGTCACGAGAATAACCCCCGGTTCGCCCGGCGGTTTTGTCGTTTTCGGCAGTTTTTGCGAGTGTGTTGAATGCTTCTTTGTTGCAACATTTGCCCGCTTTGAATTTCTTCCCGAGCAGGAGTAACTTCAGAACTAGGGCTTTTTTGGTCAGCTAGTTGGAAAAACAGTCCTGCGTGGCGGCCTCCCTGAACGTTGCATTACCCAGGAGGTTTTTCATGCGACTACTACCCACCATCCTTGGCGCAACGGTTGCTGCCGCTGCCGTACTCAGCTGCGGCACCATAGCAACCGCTGCCACCCCACCCGCGACGATCGCTCGCGCAGAATCGCCTACAGCTCTCGCCGCAGAAACCGGCACCTGGGGCACAGCGCCATGGAGCCTCGAAGACGGCATACTGACCGTCGAACCAGGCACGCTCGGAAGCCGCGGTTGGGAACCCCTCAAAAACGAAGTCACCCGCATTGTGTTCGCGGATCCAGCGAATACAAAACTGCCGGCACATGCGGCCGAAATGTTCGCGAAGGTGCCAAATCTCGTAGCGATTGAGGGCATCGAACAACTCGATACCTCCGCAGCAACCACCTTTAGCTCGATGTTCTGGGAATCACCAAAACTCACCTCCCTCGACCTCTCGGCTTGGAAGACCGGCAGCGTCAACAACCTCTACGCGATGTTTTGGAAGGCATCCGGCCTCACCTCGCTGAATCTTGCCGGCTGGGATACAAGCAATGTTGAGACCACCGCGTTTATGTTCCAGGGTGATTCCTCACTCACTGATCTCGATATCTCAGGTTGGGACCTTGGCAATGTGACCGATATGCAGGCAATGTTCCAAGACGTAAGCAGTCTGACAACTCTCGATGTGAGCGATTGGGATACCAGCAGCGTGGTGAACATGGAGGCACTCTTCCACAACGCACACTCACTCAAAGAACTTGATGTCACCGGCTGGAACACCTCAAAAGTTGAGATATTCAAAACCACGTTCTACGGCACCACCGCGCTCACCAAACTTGACCCCTCGGGTTTTGACACCTCAAGCGCGACAACCATGCATGGCACCTTCGCCTACGCCTCAGCCCTAACCGAGCTTGACCTCAGCGGCTGGAACACCGGCAAAGTAACAAACATGGAGCAACTCTTCTCTGACACCACCTCGCTGAATCTCGTAAAGACCGCCGGTTGGGACACCTCGCAGGTGACCACAATGGAATATCTCTTTACCCGTTCGGGTGCGTCCTCAGTGCAGGTCGCTGGCTGGAATGTCGAAAAGGTACAGACCCTCTTTGGCGCATTTGGCGAAATGGCGAACCTCACCGCCATCGATCTTTCGGGTTGGAACACCGAGAGCGTCACCGATATGGATTACTTCTTCTCCGAGACCCCGCTGCGCGCCATCACCATTAGCGATGAAACCACTATTCCTGACGGAGTTGACCTCTGGATTCCAAGCGCACTGATTGAACCGCTCGCCAATGGCAAGTGGGTCGAGATTGGTTCTGGCAGTATCGCGTTGCCGATCCGCACGAAGTGGGACGGCACCAATGAAGATTTCTACAACTTCACCGCCTCGCGCCTTGATGCCGGCACGTATGTTTGGCAAGAAACGATCATCGTGAATTACGAGGGCAACAATCCTCAGGTAAGCGGCAACACCGAGCGCTTGATTGGTGGCACTGGACGCCCCGTAACGATCGCCGAAAATGGTTTCACGGTCGACAAGGCCACCTTCACCGGCTGGAACACCGAAGCAGACGGCAGCGGCACTGCCTTCACTGCCGGCCAGGTTGAGAACCTTGCCGCTGGCGAGTACACGCTTTACGCCCAGTGGGATTCGGCAACGAAACCCGTAGATCCGACAAAACCCACCCCTAAACCCGGCACACTCACCAACACCGGTGCCGAGTCTGCTTGGGGCGTCGGCGTCGCCGGTGCGGCACTGCTCGCAATTGGCGCTCTGCTTGCGCTTCGCCGAAAGTCAAGCAAGTAAAGGTTCACGCCCGCTCACTGGCATAGAGCGTTGGATCGCCGGTCCACCCGGCTCATGACACGTGAAACCCCCGGGGATCTCCGGGGGTTTCACGTGTTTTTGTGGGGCAGGAGTACGCGCTGCACCGTACTAGGAGACCCCTTGCCCAAGACCCGAGGCCGCACTGAATTGCAGTGTCTGCGGTTCGCCGCAGCTGGTGTAATTCACGGTGAAATCGAGCCGAATGTCGGCCACTGTGCGCCAAATAAAGTCGGGGTGGCCCGGGTAGATGCCTGGGAAGAGAGCGGCGATCTGGTCGAATGGAGCCGGTTCTTCGCTTTCAAACGGCACTGGTGCGAAGGCGATCCCACGCTCTGTAATTGAGCCCAGACCCGGGTTCCAGGCGAGATGCTGCACCACCACAGCCGATTCTGGGCGTTCCACTTGCCCCTCAAGAGTTTCGGTTTCGGTGATGGTTCCAGCTACCGAAATCTCAGCGTTCAGTTCGGTCGCGGTGCCTAACCATTCTGGACTGAATCCAGCGATCACACCATCGGTCGAAGAAAAAGCGCTGGCGTAGCCGAAACGGTATGAGGCGAAACTCAGCTGCTGATCGGCTCCCGGGGCTGCAAGCAATTTCGCGACGCAGACCTCACCCGGATCGGTGGTCACGCCGGGTGTCTTCGTCTCGGTTTCAGCGCTCGCTGGTGCACAGTCTGCACTGCTTGCCGCTTGTGCCCCCGTGACCGGTCCAGCTAGCGAAATCCCGATCCCGGCGAGCGCGATAATGGCGAATATGCCGAGTGCTGACTTGCGGCGCCCAAGTAGGATCGCCCCTCCGACAATGAAAAGTGCTGACACTGCGATCAGTAGGTAGGTTGGCTCTGCTGCGCCACCGGTTGCCGCAAGTTCGCATGGCAAAGCTGTGTGTGATGTGCTCATCTGTTCCCCTTTATTCGCGCTTCACCCCTCCCCGGGTGAATGCGCAAAAAGAAACTAACAGAGCGGCTGTGGTTTCACGAAGTCGCTAGCGTCGATACACGTCGTTCAGGGTGACCGTTTGGATGCCGCGGGCGGCGAGCAGGTCGAGCAGCCACGGATACAGTTCGGTGACGGTTGGCGCATTGGCGTGTCCGAGCACAATGTGGGCGGGTTGCAACCACTTGTCTGCTTCTTGCATCATCACCTCTTGTGAGATGAGGCCAGAATCACCGAGTGACCCGTACCACATGACCGGCGCCGTGTAGCCGACGGCAGCCGCTGCCGCGTCGGTGCGCGCGTCTCGCTCACCGTATGGCGGCCGAAAGTATGGTCGTGCATCAACACCAAAAGTGTTCTGAATGAATTCGTGGTTGCGCATGAGATCGTCTTGAATCTCGGCATCGCTGCTGTCGAGCAGTGAGGCGTGACTGAAAGTGTGGTTTGCGATTTGCACCTGCCCAGAGGCGATCATTGGTGCGAGAGTGGCCGCTGCCGGCACCCACGAGTCGGCGTACATGCCGTTTATGAAGAAGGTCAGTCGGGTGCCGGTCTGCTGTGCGAAGTTTGCGTAGGCCTGCACCACCTCTGGGCTTGCACCGTCGTCAACGGTCCAAGCCATCTGATTGCCGACCTCATCTGGCAGGCCCCACAGCGGTTCGCCGGTGAGGTCGTACTGCGGCACGAACTGGGGCGGGGGCGGGGGTTCTGGCGTTGGCGTGGGGGTCGGGGTGGGTGTCGGCTTTGGCTTTGGCTTTGGCTTGGGAGGTGGAGGTGGCTCGGGACTTGCACATGACTGCAGGCCGAGTGCCGTTGCGACAATAGCCGTGCTGAGAAACAATCGTCGCTTCATAGTTCGAAGCATAATCATGATGAACAAGTGTGCAAAAGAAAAAACCCGTGATATTCAGGCATTTGGCGGTTTTACTAGACATCTGTTGCGCTGGATCGGCACCCTCGCACGACTCGCAAACCCCAGGGGCAATAACAAACGACCCCCGGTTTCCCGAGGGTCGTTTGTGTGTGCAAAGTGCGTTTAGATCACCTTAGACAGGAACGCCTTGGTGCGGCCGTGCTGCGGATTGCCAAGCACCTCGTCAGGAGTGCCCTGCTCCACCACAACACCACCGTCCATAAACGTCACAGTGTCGGCAACCTCACGCGCGAAGCCCATCTCGTGAGTAACAACGATCATGGTCATGCCAGTCTCAGCAAGTGACTTCATCACCTCAAGAACCTCACCGACCAGCTCCGGGTCGAGCGCGCTGGTTGGCTCGTCAAAGAGCATCAGATCTGGCTTCATCGCGAGCGCGCGGGCAATCGCGATGCGCTGCTGCTGGCCTCCGGAAAGTTCAGCCGGGTAAGCGCCAGCCTTATCGGCAAGGCCCACGCGCTCAAGCAGTTCGAGCGCAGTCTGTTTCGCCTGCGCCTTGCCCTCTTTTTTCACAAACATCGGAGAACACGTAATGTTCTCAAGCGATGTCATGTGCGGGAAAAGGTTGAAGCGCTGAAACACCATGCCGATGCTTTCGCGCTGCTTCGAAGCAGCCTTTGGATGCAGTTCATACAGCTTGTCGCCGTGCTCGCGGTAGCCAATAACTTCACCGTCGACCTCGATACGACCTGAGTCAATCGTTTCCAGGTGATTGATGCAACGCAAGAAGGTCGACTTGCCCGAACCCGATGGGCCAAGCAAGCAAGCGACTTCGCCGCGTTTAATGGTCATGTCGATGCCCTTGAGCACATGGTTGTCACCAAATGACTTGTGCACATCGAGTGCAGTGACCTTTACGTCGCTCATGAGCTGGCTCCTTCACTGGCGATAGCTGGCGTTTGCGTGCTCTTGCGGCGAGCGCGTTTGCGCTTGCTCGCGATCAGCGCGTTCTGCCCCTTCGAGAAGTGCTTCTCGAGTCGGCTCTGGCCGTACATCATGATCGAGGTGAACACGAGGTACCAGACGCAGGCAACCATCAGCAGCGGAATCGGGTTCAGCGTCGCCGATGAGATATCACGAGCGCGGGTATACAGATCGTAGTTGTACGGCACTGCGGTAACGAGCGAGGTGGTCTTCAGCATCGAGATGAGCTCGTTGCCCGTTGGCGGAATGATCACACGCATCGCTTGCGGAATGACAACCTTGCGCATACGTAGCCACCAGCTCATGCCGAGCGCATCAGCAGCTTCGCTCTGCCCCTTATCCACCGAGAGCAAACCAGCGCGAACGATCTCTGCCATGTAGGCCGCCTCATTCAGACCAAGACCGACCACAGCGATCCAGAAGACCGGAATGACATCAACAAGCTCAAGGGTGAACCAGGGCTCAGTGAATGGCAAACCAACATTGACCTGCTGGTAGATCGCCGTGAACAGTCCCCAGAACACCAACTGTACGTAGACAGGTGTGCCGCGGAAGAACCAGAGGAAGCCAAACGCGATGCCGCGCAGCACCGGGTTGGTGGTCTCTCGCATGATTGCGATGATGATGCCAACAACTACGGCGAGGATCATGGCGAGCACGGTAAGCGCAAGCGTGTTCGCTGCACCCATCATGACTCGTTCGTCAAAGAGGTACTGAGCGAACGAAGGCCAGTCGTACGCTTCACGCTGCGCAGCGTCGAGAATGAACGCGACGATGCCAATAATCAGCGCGACGGCAAAGAAGTTACGCCAGGGGTGACGCAGTGGCACCGCACGAATAGGCTTCGGCGGCGCCACATTGACCACCTGTGTGATCGGCTGGGTCACGAGTTAGTCCTTGTCGCCAGCGTTGATGGTGATTGCGTCGTAACGACCGGCTTCAACGCCCCAGAACTCAAGGATCTGATCGTAGGTGCCGTCGTCATGCATCGACTGCAGCGCAGCGGCAAAAGCCTCAGCGAGCTTGCCGTCGGTCTTCTTTGAGAATGGTGCGCCAGAAGGCATGTTCTCGTAGATTTCCGAACCGATGAGCTTGCCCTCGGAGTTTTTGATTGCGTAGCTCACTACCGGCGAATCGGCCACGAGCGCGTACGCGCGGCCGAGGTTCACCGCAGCAACCATTTCGTCGGTGGTGTCGTAGCCGAGGGTGTCGATCTTGCCGGCGCCTGCAGCGTCACACTTCTTCTGCACCTCTGGGATGTAGTAGAGCGGTGCTGATCCACCGTTTGCGACAGCGATCTTCTTGCCGCAAATATCGGTCTCTTCGGCAATGGTGTTCTTTGCAAGCGATGCGAACTGGTTGCCTGCCCAGATGTAGTCGACCACGTCGAAGTCCTTCTGTCGCTTCAGGGTGTCGTAGTAACCGGCGATACCGAGGTCGAACTTGCCAAGCTCAATATTTGGCACGATGTTCTCGAACTTTGCAATCTTCAGCTCAGGTTCAAGACCCATGCGGGTGATTGCTGCAGCGACCATATCGACCTCCCAGCCGATGGCATTGCCAGCCTCATCTTTGAACTCGTTTGGTGGGTAGGTTGCGTCGACACCAACGATCACGGTGCCGCGCTCTGCAATGTCAGCGGGCACGAGGGCCTGAGCGGCTTCGTTTACGCCGAGCTTCGAAAGATCGACAGCAGTGTTAGCCGTGTTGGTCTCTTCGTTGCTCTTGCTGGCGTCATCGCCTGCAGCCGAGCAACCTGCGGTGAACAGAATCGCGGCGACTGCCGCAATTCCTACCAGGCTCTTTTTCATGGTGGTCCCTTTCATAGGAGATATGTCTTGCGTATGCGTAAGTGGATGGAACGTTAGTCTTCGTTGTGGTGCACGAGCACGCCGTCTACATAGACGCGTGCAGCGCTGGTCTCGTGGATCGTGTCTGCTGAAGCCGTGAACGGGTCTCGATTTGCGATCACCACGTCGGCGAGCATGCCGAGCGCAATCGAACCGACCTCGTGAGCGCGACCGTTCGTCTCAATTCCACCCAGCGTGTAGGCCCGCAGGGCAACATCAAGCGGCAACCGCTCGCTCTCGAAGAACACCTGTTCGTTGTAGTCCGGGTGATCCACCGGCACTTGACGATTGACTGCAACGTGAATACCGAGCCACGGGTCAGCCGAGGTGACTGGCCAGTCGGATCCACCGCTCAAGTGCGCGCCGGCCGCGTGTAGCGACGCGAATGGGTACTGGTGAGCAATGCGTTCTTCACCGAGAAACGGTACGGTGAGGTCGATCATTTGCGGGTCGTAGCTTGCCCAGAGCGGCTGCATGTTGGCGTCAGCGTTGAGCGGGGCAAACCGCGGCACATCATCTGGTGAGATGACCTGAATGTGCGCGATGGTGTGCATCTGCGTCGATGCCTCACCGTTTGCTGTGCGAGCGGCTTCGATTGCGTCGAGGGATTCGCGCACACCGCGATCGCCGAGCGCGTGGAAGTGCACCTGGAAGCCCTGGCGGTCAAGCTCGGTGACGTACTCGCGCAGGCGCTCTGGATCAACAAATGAAATTCCTGAGTTATCGGTGACCCGGTGCGCGCAGCCGCCAGGAATCGCGTATGGCTCGAGATACGGCTCGATCATTGCCGCAGTCTGATTTTCGGCGACACCGTCTTGCATGATCTTGATGGTGTCGGCTCGGAAGCGACGGCCCGAGACCGCGTCACGGCGCTCGATGAAGGCACCAATCTGTTCCACACCCTGCGTGCGTTCCCACCAGAGTGCACCGTTCACTCGCGCAATCAATTCGCCACGGTCTTCGGCGTCGCGGTAGACGGTGTAGAACTCTGGGCTGTGGTTTCCGTACTGGCCGATCAGCGCGTCTTGCCAGCTGGTGATGCCGTAGCCGACAAGCTTGCGCTGGCCGACCAGGAATCCCTCGTACATTGCCTCGATCGTTGGCTGGGGTGCGTGCGACAGTGCGAGCATTCGTGCGCCCTCGTGCAGTGTGCCGGTGGGGTTACCGTCGGCGTCGCGTTCGATTCGGCCGTCTGAGGGGTCTGGGGTGTTTGCGTCGATTCCGCAGCGGCGAAGTGCTTCGCTGTTTACCCAGGCGCTATGGTGGTCGCGGTTTGAAAGGATGATGGGTCGATCGCTGCAAATGGCGTCAAGGTCGTCTTTCAACGGGGCCCCGCCGGGGAACGCAGCCTGCTGCCAGCCCGCACCGACGATCCATTCGACGTCGGGGTGGCTTGCAACGTATTCGCGAACGGTGGTGAGGTAGTCGTCGCGATCCCAGCCATCGGCGAGATTGCAACCGAGCATTTCCATGCCAGCCTCGATGGGGTGCACGTGTGAGTCGTTCATGCCCGGGTGTACCAGGCGACCAGCCGCGTCAATAACCTCGGTGCCTTCGGCAATTGCTGCCTGCACCTCTTCGCCGATAAGTACGATTCGCCCACCCTGAATTCCGATATCGCACGGTGCGGGGATATACTTTTCGCCATCGAAGACGGCACCGCCAATGATGGCAAGGTCGAGAGCTTGGCTCTGCATCAGACTCCTTTGTCGCCTCGATCATCGCGATGATGAACGAGCTACTTAATCGTTTAAGCTGTGTGATGTGAGAGTAAACGAAGCTGCGCCAGATTGTCAAACCGCGACCCAAAAAACCGCGAAAACTCTGGGCAATACGCCCGCAAGCGGCTCGCTATACTCGGTGCAAAGCGGCGAGCTGCAAAGCCGCTGCTCGCACACCTCGATCGACGACCGAACGGAGAAACCATGGCGGTAAAACTGCGCGACGTCGCCGAAGCAACCGGGCTCTCCACCGCAGCCGTCTCAATGGCACTCAACGGAAAACCCGGAGTCTCCGAAGAGACCAGAGCAACCGTACTGGCAGCCGCAGATCAGCTTGGCTACCGACCAAATCAGAGCGGCCGGGCATTGCGCCTCGCACGCACCGGCTCGATCGGAATCTACACACCGCGCAGCCTGCACGACTACTCGCTGTACTACGGCGAAATCACCAAGGGCGTTGTCACCGGCCTCGCCGATTCGGGCTACTCCCCCGTCATGCTGCCCTCAATAAGCGACTCTGGCGAACTGCGCGAATTTCCACCGGTCGATGGCTACATCCTGGTTGAACCCCACTCAGACGACCTCGGCGTGGCAGCAATACTCGACAGCGGCCTGGCAACAGTGAGCATTGACCCACCGCCCCCCGAGACCCCACAGCCCTGGGGCGTCGTAGAGTCCGACACCGCAAAAAGCACCGCAGCCTCGCTAGAACTGATGCGTGAACGCGGCAGCGAACGGCCAGGCGTGCTGATAGTCGAAACCGTCTCGCAATGGACGTCCGCCGTGCTCGAGCGTTACCGCGAATGGTGCGCTGAACAGCACATAGATCCGATCGTGCTGCACGTCGACCTAAGCGAAGGAAACGACAAGTTGCGCGACAACCTTGCCGAGATCATCGCTGGATCCGGCGGCGAATGCGACGGTCTCTTCATCTGCGGCGATAGCGTCGCCGTGCGCATCGCAGGCGTGCTTCGCACCCTCGGCCACGCGATCGGCGAAAGCATCAAGCTGGTTTCAGGGGTCGACAGCACGATCATGGAATATCACACGCCACCGATCACTTCGGTCGACATGAACCCGGTTCGCTTTGGCGAGCAGGCTGCCGAGATGATGCGAACGCTTCTTGAAGCGGGGGATCGCCCGGCCACACCACTCGGCACCGTGCTCGAGGCACCACTCGTCGTTCGGGCCACCTAAGACCCGAACGACAGGGCCGCCCACACGATCCCTGCAACTATGGCCTTCTGGCTAGGTGCAGGTCTCAATCGGTGGCACCGTTTCTGGCAACACAATCGTGTTCCACGGAGAACGGCGACCGTCGGAGGTGATCAACTGAATCTCGAGCTTGCTCTCGCGAATCTCACCGGGCAGCAGCCCAGGCCACTTTTCGAGAGGGGTGAGTGATTCGGTAAACCACCAGCCGCTGGCATCGGTGCCGGTGGTAACTCCTTGCGCCACAATCAGTTCAACCGGCGTGTGCGATGGCGGCTGAGTGATTCGCACTTTCAGCAGACCCTGCGCAGAGGCAGTGCCCGAGATGTTGATTGAGCCAGGCCCGTCGTGCTCAAAGTAGCAAAGGTAGTTTGGCTTCAACGTGTGGTCGTAGCCGTCGTCGGGGTCGGTGCCCGGCCCCGGTCCTGGTCCTGGCCCCGGCCCTGGCCCTGGCCCTGGCCCTGGCGGCACGACTATCGGCGCAACTGGGTTTGGCTTGGTAGCTTCTTCTGGCTGGTCGCTCGGCTCTGGAGCTTCGGCTTCTTTCACTACCGGCTCGTGTGGTTTCCGGGTTTGGGTGGCAGAATCCGTCGCAGTGTCGTCGCTATCGATGGCCTGCTCGATCCCGGTGCCTTGCTCGGTTTGCTCTGGCGCCGCGGTTTGCATCGAATAGGCGAAGGCTCCGGCCGCTGTGAGCGCGACCACACTGGTCGCGGCAATCGCACCCACCGGCGTTTTGAGCGCATTTCCAGCACGCTTGGCAAGGGTGATGCCCCCCTGTAATGCGGGTGTTGTTCCCCCAGAGAAGACACCAGCGGCGGCGGCAGCAGCACCGGGTGCGGCTGCCGAAAACGAGGCAGCAAACGCTGTCGTCGCACCGGGACCAACGATCAGCACCAGCACTGCAGCGACCATACGCTGGCGCACATTTGCGAGCTCTTCAGTGGCATTACGGCACGCAGCACACTCGTCAAGATGTGTCTGCACCTCAAGCCGCATACTGCGAGAGAGCTTGCCGTCTTGCATTTTGCGCAGGTTCTTCAGTGGTGTTTCACACTCAGGCGAGAAGAGCCGCTTCGAGAGATGAGCGTCAAGCCAGGCCGTGCGAAGACCCTCGCGGGCGCGGGCGGCGAGTTTTGATACACCGTTTGCCGATGTACCCATGAGGGTTGCAACCTTGCGCGGTGGCATCTGCTCAACTTCGGTGTACCAGAGCACAGTCTGCCAGCGGTCTTCGAGCCGCGAAAACGCCTGCACCGCGGTGTCTTCGTCAAGCGTTTGGTCGTCCCACGGCCACGGTGTCTCTAGGTCGGGCACCGATTCGAGTGGCTCGTTTGAAGATTTGCTCAGCGGATCGCGTTCGGCAAGCCAGTCAGCTGCCAGCGCGCGCTGCACCTGGTAGAGATACGGCCGAAAGGCGCCGGTCGGCCCCTTGCCTGCCTTCAGCGCTCGAAAAATCTTCAAGAAAGCTTCGGCAGTGAGATCCTGCGGGTCAAGTGAAGGCGCGAGACTCTTGGCAGCTGTGTGGCCTGCCCCGGAGTGCCGTCGCCACAACTCGCCATAGGCATCTGGATGATCTTCGCGGCTTGCCTGAAGCAGCTCACTGTCAGACGCATGGCGCACCTGTAAATGGGTCATAGAGTCCTCCCCAACTCCTGCCCAGCAGCTCGCGTAGACCGCGCGCCAGTAAGACGACTTCCCCAAGTCGTCTAATCCCCAACTCCCAGTATGGGCGGGAAACGCAAATTACGCACATCAATTCATAAATCTTTGAGGATTTCTCAAAAGCCGCGTCACGATTTCGACATTTTCACCGTGTTAGTAAGTGGGCCCGATTTCTGAGTTTCAGAATCCCCTATTCCCAGCGCAGGAATCGGGCCTCTTTAACGGGTGAAGAAAGCTTCGAGGGAGACCCATCGTGAAGATGAATATGCGTAGGGATGCGCAGCAAACATTTTCGGCGTCACAGCGCCGACAACACTTATTAGAAAATTCGGCCGCTTCGGCCGAGACCCCAGTACGTCGCAGCGGCCTCGCCAAGCGAGTACTCGCAGCCGTAGCGACGATTGCGATGAGCATTGGGTTGGTCAGCGTTACCGGCGCAGCCGCACACGCAGACACCGCAGGCATCGAAATCGCTGTACTGCACAACGGCTCGGTCGTCAGCGGCGCAGAGGTGCGCCCAGGCGACAAGCTCACCGTGCGCGTACAGTACGACGCCGCGCAAGAAATCGCGGGCAAACAAATCACGTTCACGCTGCCAAAACACGTCACTGTGTCAGGAAGCCTGCCCACAAATGATGCGATCGAATCAGCGGTGCAGAACGACGATGGCACCTTCACCGTCACCTTCAAAAACCCGATTCCTGAGCTCATCACCGAGGGCGCATTTGCGATTCAGCTGGTGGCCGGCGAGGTAGACGGTCCAACGCTGACTCCAATCACCTGGAAAATCGGTGACGACGAGGGTGGCGTCATGATCATCATCGCCGACGATGTCACCCCACCAGAGGTGATCGCCGACGGATACAGCAAGTCAGCTCAGCCAGGAAACCTTGACGGTTTTGTCACAACAAGCGGCTCACCTGACTACGCTTTCACCGGGCTCAAGCCCGAAATCGCTGACCAGCTCATCACTTACACCCTGGTAATGACTTCGGCTGACAAGCGCGAAAGCTACTCGATCGCAGATGCACTCTCAGCTGAAATGGGCTACGTAACTGAGTCTTTCGCCGCAGAGCTCACCACAATCGAGGGCACCACACCCTTCGCGTTCGAGCCAAACGTTACCGGCAACACCTTCGCCGGCACAGTTGACGTGCCAGCACAGTCGACCCTTCGCATCACCTACCAGGCAAAGGTCACCGATGTGGCTGCGCTCGAAGCAAAGCTCAAAGAGCAGTGGCAGAAGCGCAACGACGCACCCGGCAACTACGAGGTGCTGCTGCCAAACCTTGCAGTGTTTGGTGACGAGCATGAGCGCACCGCAAACGTGCGAGTACGCGGAAACATTCCAGGCGTCGGCGTCGGCAACAACTTCGCAAAGAGCGGCAACTGGACACTGCGCAGCGTCGTCGCTGACAAATCGGGTGCACTGCAACCGCCAGCCGAGATGACTTACACTCTGCGCGCAGATCTCACCCCTTGGGATGCCCGCAACGCCAATTTCACGCTCACCCAGAACGTGGTCATTCGAGACACCCTGCTCGATCAGGCCTCATGGCAGAGCGGCGCAGACTTCATCACCATCAGTGGCGATGCACCGTTTGCTTCACTCACCGAGGCGAAGGGCTTCACCGGCACTGTTAGCGAGTTCGCCGCAAGCGAGTACGTTGGCCACTACGCCCTCAACGGCCAGACCCTTCTAGTTAATGTCGGCGACGACAACACCACCAAGATCGATATCAAGGTAAAAGCACAGCTCAATACTGTTGCTGGCCTCACGGCAAACACCGACACAACAGTCGTCGGTGGCACAAAGTACCCTTGGCCAAACCGGGCTGAGTTCCACTACCGCGCTGGCGATCCAACGACTCGTGACCACAATGCCGATGTCATCGTGCTGCCAAACGACTACACCGAGGGTGTGAATGATTCGGCAACCTTCAACAAGTCAGCACTGAGCCCAGAGGTGCGAGTTGCGCCGGGCGAAAGCGCCAAGGTGCCATACCGTTTCGAAATCAACACCGAAAACCCACAGGTTGATCCGCTCAAGAGCAGCATCGTCGATGATCTCAACACCGAAATCTTCGATGTCTCTGACCTCGATTCGATTCCGGTATCCGGTTCGTACGGCGGCCAGCCGCTGAACCGGAGCCACTTTGCACTGAGCATGAACGCCGACGGCAAGCTTGTCATCGAGCTCAGCAAGGCCGGAAAAGACCTGGTGAAAGATCTGCCAAAGAAGCAGAAGTGGATCATCGACATTGAGTTCACAACCGTTCCTTTCACTGGCAAACAGACCTTCGAAATCTACAACCGGGCAACACTGCACAGCACAGACGCCGATTGGGACTACTGGAGCGATGACGATTCTGAGGCCACCTCTTACGGAGACGAAGCCGAACTGCGCAAACGACTGTTCAACGAGTCGACCGGCGAGTGGACTGCAGCGCTGAACGCAACCATCGAAGATGGCAAATTCGTAAATGAGCGATTTGTCTACTCGATTGAACTGATCCCACGTGGCGAATACGGTCGCGCATTCCCAGTGAGCGTTTTTACCCGTGAAGATGTGCTGCCAGCTTCGACCGAGTTTCTCGGCTTCGTTGGGCTCGATCAGAATGGCGTGCCAGATCTGAATAGCCTGAGTAGCGATGCGGTCGACATGAAGGGCAACATCGTCGCAAGCTACGCAGACGGCGTGGTCACCATTCAGCAGGCAGACGGCACCTCCCTGGATTCAAACCAGGGCCGAATCGTGACCTACTTCGCGGTGAGCGCGAACGACGCTTCGGCTCCGATCGTGAATACGATTGCCGGCTCAGACGCTGTCATCACCCCGGTCGGCGACCCAAGCATTGACATTGAAAAATGGAACGACGAGGGCGAAACTCCCGAGTACGACGCTAGCGGCGCAATCACCAACGACGGCTTCAAGGGCGACTTTGATGCGGCACCTGGCAAGAAGCTCGATGCCGGAAAGAAGCAAGAACTGAACTTCACGGTCTCGAACGATGGCCGCGAAGACCTCATCAATGTGGTCGTGAGCGACAAACTCGTCGACGGCAAGGGCGAGATCGAAGATCTTGTATGCACCTTCCCTGACGACTCAACCGGCACCGAATGGGCAGGCCCATTTGTGATCGGCGAGCAGTTCTCGTGCACCGGCACCCTGCCAGCACTCGCAGCTGGCCAGAAACACAGTGACCGCGCCACAGTGACAGCCGTTGGCGTGCACACCGGCATCGAGGTCGACGACCAGGACGACTGGCACGGCTTCACCGAAGCAGCACCAGCTGGTCTCGTCAACACTGGCGCGAGCGTGCCGTGGCTGCTCGGCGGTGTAGCGACACTGCTCGTTGCCGCTGGATCAGCTGCCCTGATCGCACGCCGACGCCAGCACCTGGCGTAGTCCTGCGTCACTAAACTCTCTGGCCCCAAACCAGAGAAGGGGCACTGGCCGCTTCCCAGCTGCCAGTGCCCCACCCCCGACCGCGTGTGTTCCGAACCCCCAACTATTCGGAACACACGCGGTTCTTGCGTTTACAAGGCGAAATTCCCCTTATCAACGCCAACCACCCGGTCCCCCGTGAAGAAACGCACACCGTGCTGCAGGCCGTGCCCGCCGATACCGCTGCTGCCCCAGAAGGTCTGCTGCGAACCGTCGGCGAGGTCAGACATGAAGGTGCCGTTGATACGAACTTCACCGGCCCGAACCCGACTCGCAAGAGTCATCGCAGCCTCGGTGTCGGCACTGAAAACGAAGGCGTCCAGACCGCCGCTTGGTGCGTTTGCCTGTTGCAGAGCAACTTCTTCGTCACTGTAGGAGTGCATGGTCAGAAGCGGCCCAAACAATTCGGTAGTTGCCTCTTCAGCTGCAACTCCAACCACAACTCCCGGGTTCAAGAACCAGCCGCCAAGCGTCGGCAGCTCTTCAGCGCCCAAGAGTCGGCCACCCAATTGCTGCAACCTTGCAACTTCATCGCGTAGCGCGTCCCGATGGCGTTCGAACGCGAGCGGCCCGAGCTGGGTCTCTTCATCGAGTGAATCACCGATGCGCAGGCTCGCAAATTCGAGCCTGATCGCCTCGGCCAGATCGTCGTGCAGACTTTCATGCACCAGAATCTTTCCGGGTGCTTCACACCACTGCCCGTTAATGCGGGTGGTGCCCTGCACAAGTGAGGCCGCAGTGTGGGCCACATCTGCATCGGCACGAACGATGGCCGGATTATTTGAGCCGAGTTCCATCTGCATCACGGCGAGCGCAGAAGCAGCGCTCATCGCGACAGAACGCCCGGTTTCAACACCACCAGTAAAGACCAATGAGGCGATTCTGCGGTCACCCGTGAGCAGAGTGCCGATCGAAGATCCGCCCTGAATCAGTTGGAAATAGCCGCGTGGCATTCCGTGCGATTCGATTGCGGAAACCAGCATCTCTGAAATGAGCTGCACACCGCTTGGGGTGTTCTCTGAGGGTTTCAGCAACACCGGGCAACCAGCGAGCAGTGCGGCAGCGACCTTGCCAGAAGAAGTAAACGAGGGCACGTTCCAAGGCGCAATAATGACAGCTGGACCGAGTGGTCTGCGCAGCAGTTTCACCGGGTGTTCTGCGGTGCCCAAATCGACTGACTCGCCAAGGTCAAGTGCTTCCTGGATCGCCGAACGCACCCGGTCACCGAGCGACGAGGCAACGATACGCGCAGTACGAATCGGGCAGCCCGTATTGATCGAGTCTTGCAGAGCGATCTCATCTTGTCTGCGATCAAGGGTGTTCGCAAAATCGCGAAGCATTGCCGCTCGCGCTGCGAGTGGGAACTCCCTGATCGCGCCCGTCTGATCGAAGCGATGAGCTGCAGCGAGCGCACGTTCGATGTCTTCGGGCGAAGTGGTCAGCTTCTGCTGACGTACCTCACCTGTATTGGGATCGCACAGCGGACGCCCGCTGTCTTGAATCTCAACCCAAGCCCCGTCAATGTATGAACGCTGACGCACAATTGGCGGTGAATTCCGGGTCATGGTGTTCCTTTCTCTCTCGCCATACGCAACATTGCGATCTTGGGCTGAGCGTTCACGCCGATCCAGCCTTCGCTACCGTCGCTACCGGTCACCCGATAGACGATTGCGCCGCGGGCCGGATTTTCAAATTCAACTTCAATGGCACCGTCTCGATGGAGCGAGCCGAGCACCTGTACTTTGCGACCGGCAACGTCTGTCCAGAAGTAGGAGATTTCTGGTTCAAGCATTGGCCGTGACATCAAGAGATCGGCAAGACGTGAACCGTGTTCCGCAGCTGCGGTCCAGCTTTCGGTCCGTACGCGTTCCCCCGAGGGCAACTGTCTCGTCACCACATCGCCAATGCCATAGATGCCCTCCACCGCACCGGCTTCAGTGATCACATTGCCGTAGGCATTGCAGAGCAACTGACCCTCGGTGAGCAAACCGCTCTCGCTCAACCATTCGGTGATCGGGCGAGCACCGACCGCACTCACGAGAGCATCGAAAGCGAGCACGCTCCCGTCACCGAGTACCACCGTCCAATCGCCGGGGGATCCAGCGATGCGCTGAATATCTACGCCCCAGCGACAATCGATACCCACGGCTTGCAGCCAGGAGGTGACGTCAGCAGCGAGGTGACCGACAAGCAGCCGCTCAAGCGGGCGGTCTGCTTTGTCCATCAACACTACTTCTGCACCATTTTGTCGAAGCGATGTAGCAAGCTCTGCACCAATGGCACCCGCACCGATGATGCCGACGCGGCAACCAGATTGCGCAGCCGAGCGGATCTTGGCAGAGTCATCTGCGGTGCGCAGACGCAGCACCCCGTCTGGCTCAATTGGCAACCGAATCGGTGTTGCGCCGGTGGCGATTACCAGGGTGTCATAGCGAACAAATTGTGTCTCGCTGGCGCCATTGGCCCGCAACTCAAGACGCTTTTCACTCGTCTGCAACGAGACAGCCTCGGCCGCCATCACCGGTGTATTTGCATCCCACTCGACAGTAATGTCGGTATCCTCTGGCCGCGTCAGATACAGCTTCGACAGTGGTGGGCGTTCGTAGGGCATCCGCGGATCGCGGTCTACGACAAGAATGTCGCCGCCGTGGCCGAGTTCGCGGAGTCTGGCGACAAGCGCCTCAGCCGCAACTGAGGCGCCCACCACCACGAGTTCGCAGTGGTCCGGGATCACGGTGCCCCCTCTACCCCATCGCCGTCGCGAATGATGATGGCGCGCTCTGGGCAATTCTTAATTGCCTTCCGCACGTTTTCGTTGTCGACGAGGCCTTCTGCTCCGGGTAGCACGTAGCTGTAGCCCTCGTCGTCGATACCGAATGCTTCTGGCGCGAATGCCCAGCAACGGGCATGCCCCTGGCATCGACTGAGATCAATAGCGAGTTCCTTTGCCATGCCGATCACTCCTTTCCGATGCGAACAGTGAGTGGACCGACACCGTGCCAAACCTCGCCACCGTGCGACTCAAACGACGGCACCTTGGCGAGGAATTCCTGCAAACCAATCACGAGTTCCTTGCGAGCGAGGTTCGAGCCGAGGCAGCGGTGCACGCCACCACCGAAGGCGAGGTGGCGGTTGTCTTCGCGATCGATCTTGATCTCATGTGGATCTTCAAAGATTTCTGGGTCGCGGTTGCCTGCGCCGAATACCAGCACAACCCGCTCGCCTTCTTTGATCTCCTGGCCCTGCACCACTGTGTCTCGCGTGCAGCGACGTGCCATGGCCTGCACTGGCGACATTGTGCGCAAGAATTCTTCAACGGCCGCAGGAACCTCATCCGGGTTCTCGCGCAACTGCTGCTGTGCCTTTGGATTCTTGGCGAGGTACCAGAGAGAGGCGCGCAGTCCCCATGCAGTGGTGTCGAGACCGGCAACAAAAAGCAGGTAGCTGTAAGACACCATTTCTTCGAGGGTGAGTTCGCGTCCATCGATCTTGGAGTTGATGATCTTGTCCATCAGATCGTTGTATTCGCCGCCCTCAGCCTTACGAGCCGTGATCATTTCTTCGAAGTACTTGATCACTGCATCACTGGCTGCACGGGCCACCTCTGGGTGCTCTGTGCGTTCGTAAAGGATGTCATCCACCCACTGGTCAAATTTGGGCCAGTCTGCCTCCGGGTACCCGCAAAGGCGACTGAAAATGATCGTTGGCATTGGGCGCGCGTACAGCTTCGAAAGGTCGGCAATGCCGCCGTTCTTCTCTGCTTCTGCGAGCACCTCGTCGGCAAGTTCGCGCGCTGTGTCGACCATGCCCGGTTCAAGCTTGGCGATGTTCATCGGGGTGAACAGTGGCAGCAAGATCTTGCGGTATGCGGTGTGCTCTGGCGGATCAAGGTCGATCGGCACCATTGGAAAATCGATGCCCAGGTCTGGCAGCAGCATGGTCGGGGTGACCGAGAAGGTCTCTGGGTCTTGCTCGGCAGCAAAAATGTCTTCGCTCTTCGCCAAGAAAGTGAATCCGCCGTACTTGTTACTGCGACCAACCGGGCATTCGTTCACCATCACTTCGTAGTCTTCGAAGATGTCGTCGAGGTGATCCCCGTGGTAACTAAATTCGTTCAGGTCTTCTTTGGTTTTCGCCATTGATCCATTCCTTTTCTTCGTTTCCGGTTGTGCGCTTTGCCGTGTAGCTGCGGGCACTGTTCCGGCTAATGATTTGCGAGAGCGGGATTTACATACGCTCGAGATAGCGCTCGACGTCCCACTGGGTCACGGCGATACGCGCCTGGTGAGCTTCCCAACGGCGCATCTGCGCGTAGTGCTCGACGAAGTCTTCACCGAAGTACTTCTTTGCCATCTCGCTCTTGGCAAATAGGTCTACCGCCTTGTCGAGAGTGTTTGGCAGGCGGCGAGACTCATCGCAATCGAGTTCGTAAGCGTTGCCAATGATCGCGGTGCCTGGGTCACTCTTCTTTTGAATGCCCTCAAGCCCACTCGCGATGGTCGCTGCGAGCACCAGGTACGGGTTGGCATCGGCTCCAGCGATGCGGTTCTCGACCCGAGCTGCAGGCCCGCTTGAGGGAATGGAACGCACCGCAACGGTGCGGTTGTCGACACCCCACGAGGTGTTCGAACCAGCGAACTGACCGCCCTCAACGCGCTTGAACGCGTTTGGTGTGGGCAGGTACAGGGCAGTCAGCTCGTGGGCATGGTCGAGAACGCCGGCCATGAAGTTCATGCCGAGTTCGCTAAGTGCGTGTGGATCTTCCGGGTTCGCGAAGTAGGCCTCGCTCCGGTCGAGCGCGTGCATGCTCATGTGCACATGGCCCGAGTTTCCAGCGTCTTCGGTCTTGATCTTTGCCATGAACGAAGCGGTGTAGCCGTGCTCAGCCGCAACTTCCTTGACCGTGTTCTTCAGCAGCAATGCACTATCGGCTGCGGCGAGCGCATCACCGTAGTGAATATTGACCTCGAATTGACCGGGGCCATATTCGCTGTTGCTGGCTTCAATGAACACGCCGATCTCGGCGAGGCGGTCACGAATGTCGCCAATCAACCAGTCGGTTCCGCTGTCGCGGCAAATGCTGTAAGCGTAGACACCCTCGTTGATCGGTACCAGGTCGCGGTAGCCGTTGCGAGCGAGTTCGCGTGGGCTGCCCTCGAAAAGATAGAACTCAAACTCGTATGCGCACAGTGGCCGGTAGCCGGCATCTTCGGCGCGCTGCACCATGCGGCGCAGAATCTCACGGGGAGCCAATTCGATTGGGTCACCGTCGAGGCTGAATGCGTCACAAATCACAGCTGCGACACCCGGTTCACCTGGCACGACATGCAAGGTAGTCAGGTCGGGCACGAGTGCCATATCCGGAAAACCGGTGTGCGGTCCGGTGTGCTTCAGGCCGAGAATTGGCTCGCCCTGCACATCCCAACCGAAGAGCAGATCACTAAAGTGGCTGCCTTCTGTGGCAACGGTCTTCAGGAAGAACTCGGCCATGATGCGCTTGCCGCGCCAGATGCCTTCCATGTCGGGTGCGCCGACCTTCACGACCTTGATCCCGTTCTCTTCGAAATAGGTCCTGAGGTCGGTTGAAGGGTCGTACCCACGAACTCCATTGTTCATCAGAGGTGTTGCCTTTCTTGTGGCGGTAGATGTAGGGACTACGGTATTGATACGCGCAAAGAGCGATATGTGCACTTCGTACACAGCTCGGCGGCGAGAGGTGCGTCGAGCACCTTAGGGCTTGTTTGTTGCGTCTGGATCGCCCAGCCCTGCGGCGTCGCGAACGACGTGGAAAAAGTTTTGCGCGAGGCGTTTACACTCGATCTCAACGAGCTGATCGATCCGCCTGAATTCTGCGGCAGTGGCGGCAAATTCTTCTTCGAAATTCGCGCGTTCTTTGCAGATCGCCGGGCCCCAGTCTTCGTATTCTTGCGGGCCAATCTCAGGGTGAAACTGTACGCCCCAGGCCGAACCAATCCGATAGGCCTGGTGGGGGTAGCGTTCGCCGGTGGCTAGCAGAGTGGCACCGGCTGGCAATCTGGTGATCGCGTCATTGTGCATGGCGCCGGTGTAGAACACTTCGGAGATTCCGTTCAGGAGCGGATCGTCTGCGGCGGCCTCCTCAAGCTCCAGCCTGACCACTCCCGTTTCAAGGCCGTCTGCGCCAAGTTGCACCTCTCCGCCAAGCGCCGAGGCGAGTAATTGCGCGCCCAGACAAATGCCGAGGGTTGGCAGTTCGCGATCCTGCGCCTCTCGTAGCCGCTCTCGTAAGTCTTCAAGCCAGGGGTATTGCGCTGTATCGCCGTCGCCCATATCACCACCAAGAACAATAAGCCCGTCGAAGCCTTCGAGCGTCTCAGGTACCTCGCTTGCGGTGTCGGCGTTGCGCACATCAAGTTCGATTCCTGCAGCTTCAGACCAGCTCGAAAATCGCGCTGGTCCACATTCGCGATCTGGCTGCAGCACGAGCACTCGCGGCCGCCCTGGCGAGGTTACTGAAGAGTGGTTCAACTTGCGTCCTTCCTTGGTCAACCGGGGTCTCATTGTGAGTCGCGGTTGAGGTAATCATCCGTGCGCAAGAAGATCGGTGCATCCTTGCGCCAAGCACCAGCATGGCAGCTCGGTGCGCTCACATCACAACAGATTCGCTGAAGCATCAATGTGTGCATTTTGTACACCTTCACGGATCGTTGCGTACCGTTTGCACGCGTCTTCCGCGCGGCTTTCCCCGAGAGTGGGAAGCACCTCGGCCCGCTGACGTTCCGATCCCCCGAATCGTCGTCACGCTTTTTGGCCGCACTACGACACCGTGCACGAACGATAGGGAAAGATGAACTCGCTATCTCAGGCTGATCTCACGATCCTTTACGGCAGCCAAACCGGAAATGCGGAGTTCCTCGCATACAACATCTCAGAGGCGGCAGGCAAGAACGGATTGCAATCGGAGCTGCTCTCGCTCGAAGATGCTCTCCAAGAGGGCAATCTGTTCTGGCAACGCCTGCTGATTGTGACCTCAACACATGACGACGGCCACATGCCAGACAACGCAGAAAGCTTTTGGACCTGGTTGCAGAGCTGCGATGACGGCCAGTACCAGGGCCTGCCCTACACCGTGCTCGCCATTGGCGACTCGATGTATGACGACTTCTGCAAGGCCGGCAATGACTTTTTTGCCCGATTCGGTGAGCTGGGCGCCGTGCCCTGGATCGAGCATGTTGAGTGCGATGTCGATTACGACCTCACTTCGACCTCCTGGATCAAAAAGATGCTCGCCGCAGCGGCAGAAGTTGCTCCCTGGCAGCCTGAACAGGTGACTGCTGTTGATACCGAGTCGGCGAAGCAGTTCAGCACTACGCCCGAGCCGTGGCACCGCGCAAAAGTCTCTGCCGTACATTGCCTCACTGAAGCAGACTCCGAAAAACGGGTCCTGCACTACGAACTTGAGCTGCCAAGTGATTTCGAATATGAACCGGGTGACTCGCTTGATCTGGCACCGTACAATTCGAAGGTTCTCGTTGATGAGTGGCTTCGCGCTTTTCCTGACAGCAGCACGGTAACGCTCGACGGCGAGGAGGTTGCAGTCGCAACTGCGCTACGCGAACGTCTTGAAATTCGGCTGCCCCACCTCGGCCTCGTCAATTCACTGCTGGCGCAGATTGCTTCCTCAGAGGCCGCCGATCGTATCCGCGATCTGCTTGATTCAGGTGATCGCCAATCAATTGATGCCTGGCTCTGGGGTCGAGATGTGCTCAACGTTGTCACAGAGCTTGGCTTTGCCGGCGGCGATTTGCAAACAATCGTTGATCTACTTCGTCCCATTCAAGACCGCTCGTATTCGATTTCATCAACTCCAGCTCTTGACCCGAGCAAGCTGACCCTCACGGTCTCTGCAATTTCCTACGACGCAGACGGGCGCGAGCATCTTGGCACCGGCACATCACACCTCGAGGCAAGCGTCGGAGACGAAATCTCGGTTCGGCGAGCACGATCACATGGCTTCGGTTTGCCAGAAGATGATGCCCCCGTCATTATGATCGGACCAGGAGTTGGCGTTGCGCCGTTCCGTGGATTCTTGCAAGAGATCGAATCGCGCGGCAACAATAATGATGCCTGGCTATTTTTCGGTGATCAGCGTCGTTCGTGTGATTGGTTGTACCGAAACGAAATGCAGAGCTGGCTCGACTCAGGCACTCTCAACAAACTCAATCTCGCCTTTTCACGCGACCAGGCAGAAAAGCACTATGTGCAACACGAGATTCGAGCCGAGGCCTCGCTCGTGCGTGATTGGGTACAGCGTGGGGCGCACATCTACATCTGTGGAGATAAAAACCGGATGGCGCACGATGTCGAGCAGTCTCTGATCGAAGTGCTTGCCAACTCACCCGACGATCTGGCTTCTGGAGCATCCGCACTAGAGGACCTGCGCACGGCTGGCCGATATGCGAAAGACGTGTACTAACACCGGCCACTAGTATGAAACAACCGACCAGCTGAACCGTGCTGGTCACAGAATCGGCCAGCACGGATCTTGCACCGCGGGTGGCACCGATGAGATGCACACCGCCTACGACTCAACGATGAGGAAGAAGGATCACGTGGAATCCCCCGAACTCACGCAGCAGCATGCAGAGGTTGCGTTCGCACAGCGGCGAGCAGATGTGCTCTCTGAATTGATGAGGGTGTTCACTCTCGGAAAAGAGCCGGCTGAGCTCGTTGAGGCCGCCGTGAACCTGGTCGCACGCGCAACCGGCGAGATGAGTGTCTTTGTCTACTTTTGGGACCCCGAATCGGAGCGCCTCGCGCTTCGCACTATGACACACGCGGATAAGGGGTTTCTCGCCAACGGCATTCAAATGCGCCTGGGCGAGGGAATCACCGGCTGGAGTGCACTGCACCGAAAGCCCGTGATGATCAACCAGAATTTTCACGAGGATCCCAGATTCTTCGGCATTGACGGCGTTGACGAGAGTGAATTCTCTGCGGTGCTCACCGCCCCTATTTATGACGATGAAGCCCTCTATGGCGTATTCGCCATGTATTCCACCGAGCCGAATACTTTTGGCAATGATGAGCTGGCGATCGCAGAAGAGGTGGGTCTGCTGCTTGCGAGCGGTTTGAAGCGAGCGCGAACGGTGCGCGAGCTCGAACTGCAATCTGCGACCGCCCGCTTTCTCATCGATCTGCCTCCACTTTCTGGGGTATCGTTTCCGGCCGCGGCCCAAGAGTGCACGCGACGCATTCTTTCGCTGCTCGACGCTGATGCCTGCATTATTGACTATGTCGGCTGGCTTTCGATGGCCACTGAGCCGATCGCCGTGGCCGAGCGGCTCGGCGATCCAGAGCATCCGAAGGTATGGCTCAGCCACTCGAAGCATCAGGCTCGTGATGTTGAGAAACGTTACGAGAGCAAGGGGTTTGACCAGATCTCGGCTTCACTCGGCTACGGAATCTCGCACGGTGTGCTTACTTGCTTTCGATCACGTAAATTCACGAAAGAAGAGACCGATCGGCTGAACATGTTGGCCACTCAGGTCGGTGTGCTGATTGAGAACATTGGGGTCGCCCCGAACCGGGCTGCGCAGATGATGTCGCTGCTCGCTTCGGATCGCGAAGATCAGATGCTCGAAAGTTTGCGTTACCTCGGCTGGAAGGGCAACGGCTTTGTTCCGGTGCTGGTGCAGGTAAAGCGTCTGGGTTCAGACGTTGAAACCTTCGGCCGTTTTGTGCAAGAAACAGTGCTGAGCGAGCTTGGCCCTGAGACTCTGCTTGCCCAATCTGGCACCCTGGTGGTGCTGTTGCTGCAAGTGGACCAGAGCGCACCAGAGTCTTCTGCGCGCAATCGGGTAAACCAGTGGCTCGCAAGACTCGAACAGACCATCGGCATGAGCGCCGACATTGGCATTGGTCAAAGCACGATTCGCAGCAATAGCATTCGGAACTCTTTCATTCAGGCGCGGGCGGCGCTCGCCTGGGCGAGCTTCTCGTCGACGCGCAAGGCCCCGCAATTGATGGATTTTGATTCGATTCGGGCGGTGCGCGATCTGCCTCGTTTGGTCTATGAGTTGAGCTCTGGCGTGCAGCGGTACTGCGAGGTGCTCAGCCCGTTGCTGCAGTATGACCAGCAGCACGGCACACAATTGGTCGAGACCATTGAAACGTTTGCGCTGCACGGAGGCTCGGTCGTCAATGCTGCTGAGGCCCTGTTCATTCACCGCAATACGCTGCGACAGCGGCTGGCTCGTGTCTCTGGTTTGCTTGAAGAAGACCTCTGGCAGGAAAGCCACTGGCCTGAGGTTTTACTTGCGGCCAGATTGCTTCGACAAGAAGTCTTTTAGCGTGCGATTTTGATGTTCGAAACGCTGGATCGCGGCCCCGCATGCGGCGTTCGATGAGTGCTGCAATCGCACTTTTCACTAAATGGCAAGCCCTTAATATGGTCAATTTATCCATACGCTATCAAGGATCTCCACACTTCGATCCTGTCGAGGCAAATTCCTTGCCCTATTTTCTCAGCCCAAATACAGTGTCCGTAATCTGTGGAACAGATCGCACCCTTCGGGGTGGATATTGTCTTGAAACGAGGATGTAGAAATGACGACAATGAAGTCACCTCCTGTGCAAGAGTTTCAAAAGAAACTCGGCCTCAAGGATGTCATCGCGCAGAGCCTTTCGGTCATGGCGCCCGCAATGTCGGGGGCGTTCATTACCTACCAAGCTGCGATCAAGGCAGGTGGGGCAACGCCGCTCTCCTTCTTGCTCGGCGCGGTCGGCATGCTGTGTGTTGGCACGGTTGTGGCGCTTTTCGCAAAAACGATCTCTTCATCGGGATCGATGTACACCTATCTCAGCAAGGGAGGTAGCCGCACCACCGGTTTTGTTGGCGGTTGGGCCTATGTCGCTGCATACCTGCTCTTCGCAAGTGGCGTGCTCGCAGGCTTCGGCTTTTTCATGTCAACGCTGGTTGAACTACTCTTTGGCGGCGCAGTTGCCTGGTACTGGTTCACGCTGATCGGCATTGGCATCATTGCGATGTTGAACTTCTTCAACGTGGCAGTCTCAACCCGAAATCAGTTGATCTTCCTGCTCGTAAGCATGGCGATCATGTTGACTGTTTCGTTCATTGTGATCGGCATTGGCACGCCAGCTGTAAGCGTGGTCGATGGCACCACACCAATCGCTTCAGCAGGCAGCCACTTCGACTTCTCAGTATTCTGGCCGCCAGCTGCAGGCGTACCTTGGATGGGCGTGTTCTTCGGCATGGGATTTGCCATGCTTTCCTTCGTTGGTTCTGAGTCATCTGCGTCGCTCTCAGAAGAGACCAAAGATGCAAAGCGCAATATTCCGCGTGCGGTGATTGGTTCGGTCATCATTGCGGGCCTCTTCTACCTGATCGTAACCATCGCCACCGCAATCGGCTTTGGCGTAGAACAGGCAGCAACCGACTGGCCGCTCGCTGCCACCGGTCTTGCCGCCGTTGCCCCGAACACGCTCAGCTCGGCACTCGTGCTCGCCTCAGCGGCCGGCGCAAGCCTGTTCTGTGCACTTGGCTTGCACACGGCAACCTCGCGAGTGTTGTTCGCGATGGGACGCGAGGGCGTACTGCCTTCGGGTCTCGGCCGGCTGCACTCGCGCTGGAACACTCCCTGGAACTCGATGCTGCTCGTCATCATCTTGATTGTGCTGCTGATTGGTGGCCCAGTGCTACTCACCCCCTACGACGCACAGGTGGCGCTTGTCGGCGGCATTGACGACCACACCACGGGTGGCCAGTACGCGTTCTCGCTCCTGCTGAATTACGGCACCCCAGTCGTCATTTTTGTGTACGTCATGCTCGGCTTCACCGCGATCCTGCACGGCATTCGCAACCGGGCACCGAAGTTCGTCTTCGCCGGCGCCGCTGCAGCGGTGTTCTCAATCGTGGCGATCATTGGCGGCCTGTACTTCGCGTTCGTACCGTCGGAGCCAGGTGCTGAGATTCCGTTCGCAACCCGCATTGTGCCGTGGGTTGGTGTTGGCATTCTCCTGGTCGGACTCGCTCTTGCCGCGTGGATCCGCTCGACCCGCAAGCAGGTCTGGTCAAACATGGGCCACATGTTCGACGACCTCTAAACCGGCAAACACTAAAGGCCCCGTCCAGTTGGACGGGGCCTTTAGTGTTTGCGCTAGTTCTGCTGATCGAAAATGATCAGATCGCGAAGAGCTTCACCCTTACGCATCGAATCGAACCCGATATTCACATCTTCAAGCTCGATACGCGAGCTCACCATCTCTTCAAGCAGGAGACGACCGTCAAGATACATCTCAACGTAGCGAGGCATTGCCAGACGGAAGTTCTGCGCTCCCATGTAGGCACCCTGAATCCGGCGGTCGTCAAGCAGCAAGCGCCCCTGCACAGGGAAGGTGCGACCGGCAGGCATCAGACCAATAATGGTTGCTACACCCCCGACGCCAAGGCACTCAAGCGCGGCGGTTGCGGTTGAAGCGACTCCAACGGCTTCGAGCGCGTGATCGATTTCACCCTTTGCAAGCTCTTTGATCTGCTCGGCCAAGTCACGGTCGGGGTCTGGTGCGAGAGTGGCGGTCGCACCGAGCGTCTTCGCGACACCTAATTTGTCGGCGTTGAGGTCAACCGCGATGATCTCTGAAGCGCCGGCGATCCGGGCCCCCTGAATCGCACTCAAGCCGATTCCGCCGCAGCCAAGGACCACCACAGATTGCCCAGGCTGCACCTTCGCCTTATTGAACACGGCTCCAAGCCCCGTAGTTACTCCGCACCCGATCAGTGCTGCCAGATCGAGCGGCATCCGCTTATCAATTCGCACGACCGCCCGCTCATGCACCAGCAACATTTCAGCAAAGCTTGAGACGTTCAAGAACTGGTGCATCTCTTGGCCGTCACGACTCAGGCGAGGGGCATCGCTGGGATCACGCAAACTCATCGGGCTTTCGCACAGATATGAGCGCCCGGCGAGGCAGCGCTCACAGTGCCCGCAAAATGTTGCGAGGCAGGTGATGACGTGATCCCCCGGCTCAAAATCGACAACTTCGCTGCCAACTTCAAGCACCACACCAGCCGACTCGTGGCCGAGCACCGAGGGGCGAGGAATGTCAAAGACGCCATTGAGGTGGTTCAGATCGCTATGGCAAAGACCAGCAGCGACTGTACGAATCAGTACCTCGTTCGGGCCAACGGCACCAACTTCAACGTCTTGAATGACCAGGTCAGAACGACCCTCTTCAAATACTGCAGCTTTCATTTCGGTTTCTCCTCTATGAGGTTGAGCCGAACGGCACTCGGCGTCGAGGCCGCTCGGCGATGGTGAATAGATTTGGTGCGGCGAAGCGCTACCGACTTACAGCGGCCCGCTCGTCGCGGCGAACCGCGCAGAGCCGCACGAAACTCTTAAAAATTCCCTCGTGCGGGCGAGCTTCTGGATGCCACTGCACAGCGACGAGTCCGCGCCCGAGGTCTTCGACGCCCTCAATCGTGCCGTCTTCGGCCACTGCCGAAACGATGAGGCCCTCGCCAAGACGATCAATCGCCTGGTGATGGTAGGTCGCCACGTCGGCATGTTCCCCCACCGCGTCTCGCAGCCAAGTGCTCTCAAGCGTTCGTACTGGATGCTCACCGAAACCGGTCGAGATGGGGTTGTGCACATCGCTGCCAACATGAGGCGGCAAATGCTGAATCAGCGTGCCGCCGAGCACGGTGTTCATCATTTGCAGACCGCGGCAAATCCCAAACACGGGCACCTGCGCAGCGATGGCAGCGCGCAAGAGGGCGCTTTCCCAAGCATCTCTCGGGCGGTCAAAGGGGCCAGATTTTGGCGATGCGGGTGCCGCATAAAGCTCCGGATCGACGTCAGAACCGCCGGCAAGAGTGAGCCCGTCGAGCATCGAAATCAGATGCGCCGCCTCCGCGTCTAGGTCGCTGTCCATGTCGGGAGTGACCGGCAACAGCACAACCGAAGCTCCCGCATTGCGCAGGTGGGCGGTGTAGCCGTATGACAGCAGGTGCGACTTTCCCTCCCAGATTCGCCAGGTTGCGTGCTCGATCGGAGCAGGAATCCCGATAACAGGCCGAACTCTTTCACTGCTCGCCTTGGCAGCACCTTCTTGGTTGGCAGCGGGAGAAGCTACATTGCTCATTCCTGAGTACCTTTCATTGATTTATGTCTGCACCACAATCGGCGCGACACGGTGGTGTCTAGTGAGAGACAGGGGCCCGCCTCTAAAACGAGACGGGCCCCTGTCTGCAGCATGGTTATGCTTCGGTTGAATACGAATCCGCGATGTTCAACACTTCATCGAGAATGTCGAGACCCTTCACTAGGTCTTCCTCGCTGATGATGAGTGGTGGCGCAAATTGCAGTCGGTTGAAGTGTGCGAATGGCCACAGCCCCGCACTCTTACATGCGGCAATCACCGCGTTCATCGGCGCTGCCGCTTCGCCACTCGCGTTGTATGGCACGAGAGGTTCGCGGGTGTTGCGATCCTTCACCAATTCGAGCGACCAGATCATTCCCTTGCCGCGGTATTCACCTAGCGAGGGGTGACGCTCTGCGAACTCAGCCAGACGCGGTGCGATCACGCGCTCGCTCAAATCTCGCACATGCTCCATCACGCCCTCATCTTCGAAAATATCGAAGGTGGCTACGCCCGAGGCACACGCAAGCGGATGCCCCGAGTAAGTGAGTCCGCCGGGGAAAGCGCGATCCTCGAAGCTCTTGTGAATTTCTTCTGAAACCACAACCCCACCGAGCGGCAGGTAACCCGAGTTCACGCCCTTTGCGAAGGTGACCAGATCTGGGTTGACCCCAAAGGCCTGAAACGCGAACCACTCGCCGGTGCGGCCAAAGCCCACCATTACTTCGTCGCAGATCATCACGATGCCGTACTTGTCGCAAAGCTCGCGCACACCTGGCAGGTAACCGGGTGGCGGCACCAGCACACCGTTGGTACCGGTGATTGTTTCGAGAATGATCGCAGCGATAGTGTGCGGGCCTTCGAGCTGAATCGTGCGTTCCAGCTCGGCGAGTGCGCGCTCCGACTCTTCTTCTGGCGTGCTTGAGTAGAACGGCGAACGGTAGAGGTACGGACCCTCGAAGTGCACCACACCCGCATCGAGCGTGCCATTGGCCCAGCGACGTGGTTCACCTGTCATGGTGATCGCCGTTGCTGTTGAGCCGTGATACGAACGGTAACGAGCGAGTACCTTTTGCCGACCGGTGTGCTGGCGAGCCATTCGCACCGCGTACTCGTTGGCATCAGCGCCACCATTGGTGAAGAACACCGACCGGGCACCCTCAAACGAGCGCTCAACAATGCGCTTGGCCAATTCACCGCGCACATCGTTTGCCACTGCCGGCTGAATCGTCGCGAGGCGCGCTGCCTGGTCTTGAATCGCCTGCACCATTCGCGGGTGCTGGTGGCCGAGGTTCAGGTTGACCAGTTGCGACGAGAAATCGAGATATTCGTTGCCGTCGTAATCCCAGAAACGTACTCCCTCACCCTTCGCAATAGGCAGCGGGTTGATGGCGCCCTGCGCCGACCACGAGTGGAAGACGTATTGGCGATCATTTGCGCGTACTTCGCGCTGTGCATCGTTGTCGCCGAAGCTCTGCGCGTTGCCGTGCAGATCCACGTAATCTGACATTCGTGCGTTCCTTTCAGTGTGCATCGGTCGCGCCATCGCGCCGATCGAGTGAATATCGTCGCGAGCTACATCGTTGGCATAACGAAGCTCGCGCCCTCCTTGATGCCTGATGGCCAACGGCTGGTTACCGTCTTGGTCTTGGTGTAGAAACGGAACGCGTCGGTGCCGTGCTGGTTCAAATCACCGAAGCCCGACTTCTTCCATCCACCGAAGGTGTAGTACGCAATTGGCACTGGAATTGGCACGTTCACGCCGACCATGCCCACATTCACTCGAGCGGTGAAATCGCGAGCGGTGTCGCCGTCGCGGGTGAAGATCGCCACACCATTGCCGTACTCGTGGTCGCTGGCAAGCGCGAGCGCCTCGTCGTACGACTCGGCACGAAGAATCGCGAGCACTGGGCCAAAGATTTCTTCGCGGTAGATTTTCATGTCCTTGGTGACATTGTCGAAGAGGGTTGGTCCGAGGTAGAAGCCCTGCTCATGTCCGGGCACCACATATCCGCGACCATCGGCGATCAGCGTTGCACCTTCGTCGATGCCTGCCTGAATGTAGCTTTCGACGCGCTCTTTCGCCTCGGCGGTGACCACTGGGCCGTAGTCCGAGAGCGGATCGAGCGCTGGGCCGACCTTCAGTTCGCTTACCCGCTGCGCAAGCTTTGCAGAGAGTGCTTCTGCGGTTTGCTGTCCGACTGGGACCGCAACCGAGATTGCCATGCAACGCTCGCCAGCCGAACCGTAGCCCGCACCGATCAGTGCGTCAGCAACCTGATCGAGGTCAGCATCTGGCATCACGATCATGTGGTTCTTTGCGCCGCCGAAGCACTGCGCACGCTTTCCGTTTGCTGCCGCGGTCTCGTAGATGTACTGCGCAATTGGGGTTGAGCCGACAAAGCCGATTGCTTTGATCCGGTCGTCGTTCAAGAGGGCATCAACTGCGTCTTTGCCGCCATTCACGACGTTGCACACACCCGCCGGCAGCCCGGCCTCGATGAGCAGCTCTCCAAGGCGTAGTGGGACCGATGGGTCGCGCTCCGATGGCTTCAAGATGACAGCGTTACCTGCGGCGAGCGCCGGTCCCATCTTCCACAGCGGAATCATCGCTGGGAAGTTGAATGGTGTGATGCTGGCGACTACGCCGAGGGGCTGGCGCATCGAGTACACGTCGATACCGGTGCCGGCTGCGGTGGTGTATTCGCCCTTCAGCAGGTGGGGTGCACCGAGCGCGAACTCGATTACTTCGACTCCACGCTGAATGTCGCCCTTGGCATCTTCGAAAGTCTTGCCGTGCTCAATAGAGATCATACGAGCGAGCTCATCGGTGTCGCGCGCAATTAGTTCGAGGAAACGCATCAGCACGCGAGCGCGTCGCTGCGGGTTCGTTGCGCCCCAGGCGGGCTGTGCTGCCTCGGCTACGGCGATAGCTTCTGCGACTTCTTCTTTGCTTGCGATGGGCACGCGGGCCTGCACATCGCCGGTGCTTGGGTTGAACACGTCAGCGAAATTACCTGAGGTGCCCTCAATGTGCTCTCCGCCTACGAAGTGGGTCAGTGTACGAATGGTCATATTTTTTAATTCCTTTCGGATCAAAAGGTGCATCATGTGCCACATCGCACCGAGCATTGACCTTATTATTCAATGAGTTCAAGGAGAAAAGCAATGGTATTACCAATGGAGTTTTAGGACTGCATATGGCCTTTTTGCACACCCAAAAGCGGCCGATTCAGAGAGCACAAAATCGGGCGCGACAGATGTGCGACCTCTACACTTACGGCAAGAGCAATTCAAGGAGTCTTAGTTGGCACATCTCGAAGAACGCGCCAGTGCACCAGAGCCGGGCATTGCGGATCGAACCGAGCTTGATTTTCCGGCCATTCCGGGGCTCGCTGAAGGCACTCCGCTGACGAACCCGTTCGAGCAGGTCATGGCACATTTGGTTTCGCTGATGCGTAGCGGTGTGCTCCCCTACGGCACTCGGTTGCCCTCTGAACGCGATCTCAGTGAGCATTTTGAAGTGAGTCGGGTGACTCTTCGAGCGGTCATTCGCACGTTGCAGCAATCCGGCTACCTGAAAACCGTGCGCGGCCGAAGTGGCGGCAGCACAGTGATCTGGCAAGCCGACGTCGACCCTGCAGAAGTGCCGGCACCAAGGCTTAGCCCCGCAATGAAAGAACGTCTGCTCGATAGCCTGACGTTCCGATCAATTCTTGAACCGGGCGCGGCAGAACTTGCGGCTTCACGTCCCTTGACTGAGTCCCAGTGTGAAACCCTGAAACAGCATCTGGCATCAGTGCATGCTGCCGGCATGAATGCGCGCATTCCAGACGCTGAATTGCACGGATACATTGGCGAGCTGAGCGGCTGCAGGGCCCTGGCCGAATCGATCGAGAACATGCAGCTGCTCTTGAACGAGCAGCTCATGAAGGTGTTGCCCGAGATCGGTCCGGCCATGGATCACTCGAACGAACAACACGAACGAGTTGTCGCCGCAATTCTGAATGGTGACCCGGTGACCGCGCGCCAAGTTATGCATGACCACGTTGAGGCCACGAGAGAGCTCATCGTCGGGTTCTTACAGTAATTCTGGCCCTAGCTACTATCGAGCCGCTTCGGGCACGAGCGCAAAACGAACCACAGCCCGAAGTCCGCCCTCTGCGCGAGGCTGCAATTCAAGCTCCCCCTGCTGGGAAGCCACAATCCGCTCGGCAATTGCCAAGCCAAGGCCAAGCCCTGCATGGTCGCTATTTTGCGCGCGCACTCGTTCGCCGCGACGCACAAACAGCTCACGCGTTTGAGCGACAAACTCGGCGTCGAGCTTTGCGCCCGTGTTTTCAATCACGAGAACAGCAGAGTCGGCCTCGCAGGAGAGCGCCACGTCGAGCAGCCCACCCTCGTCGAGATTATGCACGATGGCGTTTTGCACCAGGTTGCTCACGAGTTGGTGCGCGAGGGGGGTGGATACCAGCACCATTGCGCTATCGACATCAAGGCCGACTTCGATCCCCCGCTTCGAGGCGAGCGGGATCAACTCTTCAACGGCTTCTTCGACCACAAGTGAGAGGTCACTTACACTGCGCTCGATTTCGGTGAATTCCACCTCGTGCAGCAGCAATAGTGCATCAACGAGGGCGATGGCCCGCTCGTTCACACCGGTGAGTTTGCCCAACAACTCAGGGTCGGGGTCTGCTCCTGACGAACTCGCGTTTTCGAGCAATGCTCGGGTGGATGCGAGGGGTGTGCGCAGTTCGTGCGAAGCGTTTGCGACAAAAGTTTGTTGCGAGTGGAGCAGCGCTTCAAGACGGTCGAGCATCGTGTCAAAAGAGTCTGCGAGCACCGTCATTTCGTTTTCGGCGCCGGGCAAATTCACTCTGCGAGTCAGGTCGCCGGCACGCACCTGTTCTGCCACAGCTTGCATTTGAGAGAGCGGCGCCAGCACACGAAACGAGGCGAACCACGCTACGAACAGGCCAACTGCCACCAGGCCGACGAAAGCGATTGTCACTCGTGGCACAAATTCACGCAGTACGTCTCGGCGTGATGGCACGAAGTGATTGCCGTCCCAGGTGTAGACAGCTTCGGCAGGTATGTAGCGGATCAGAAACGCCCACACGACAAATAGTACGAGAGCGCAACTCACCACCAGAATCCCGGTGAACACGAGAGCCAGTTTCACTTTCGTACTCACACCGCGCACGCGTCCGACCTGTGCTGCTGAGCTCATTTCGCGCCTCCGTCATGCGTCTCGGCGCCTGTCTCGGCAGCACTTGCTTCAGCCTCAATGCGGTAACCGACCCCGGCAACTGTTGAGATGACCCAGGGTTCACCGAGGCGTTTTCGAAGACCAGAAAGAGTGACGCGCACCGCGTTGGTGAAGGGATCGGTGTTCATATCCCAAGCTTTTTCAAGCAGTTCTTCTGCACTCACGACGCCACCTTGCGCTTCGACCAGAATTGCGAGCACGGCAAACTGTTTTTTGGTGAGTGAAATGTATCGCCCGTCGCGGTAGACCTCCCGACGGAAGGTGTCGAGCTTGATACCTGCGATTTCTTGCACGGTGTCGCGTTTTGAGCTGCGGCGCCGATGTAAAGCTCTTAAACGCAAGACCAGCTCACGTCGCTCAAAAGGTTTGGTGAGGTAGTCGTCGGCGCCGCTTTCAAAACCGAGTTCTTTTGCGGCGAGACTGCGCGCGGCTGTGAGCATCAAAATCGGCACGTTTTTGCCTTCGGCAATGATCTGGCGAGCCACCTCATCGCCAGAGATACCCGGCAGGTCACGATCGAGCACAACTGCGTCGTACTCGTTGATCGAAAGCAACTCAAGCGCGAGTTCACCCGTTGGCGCAATATCTGCGGCAATGGCTTCATAGTTCAAACCGTCGCGCACACTTTCCGCGAGCAGTTCCTCGTCTTCAACGATTAACACTCTCATATCGACCACGTTACGCGGCCAGGTGTTTCGAAAACCTAAAGCGGCACATAAGAAAAACGTAACGATGCCTGATTACGCTGCCGAAACGGGCACTTTGCTCGAATGGATCTTGCCGCAAGTGCGGTGCATTCCCTTCGAGAGGATCCCCTATGAACACCCTGACAAAACGCCTCACTCTTGTCATTGGCGCAGCCGTGTTGCTCATCGGCCTGCCTGCTTGCAGTGCTGCCTCAAGCCAAAGCGCTGAGGGCGCGACGGCAGAGGGCGGCTCAAACACAGTCACTGATGAAAACTTCAGCGCTGAGCGCGACAAGTACGACCTGAAGCTCGCAGGATGCCTGCGCGACAAAGGCTTTGACGTGAAAGATCCTCGCCCCGGTGAAGGAATCACCGAAGACTCTCCAGAGATTCGCGAAGCAGCTTCCGTCTGCATGGCGGAGCTGGGCGATCCACCGACACCAGCGATTAAACCGGGAAGCCCAGAGTACGAAAAACAACAGCGCGCTTTTATTTCTTGTCTGCGGGAGCGGGGCAATGACGTCACCGAACCAAAACAAGATGAGGCCCTCTCGATTCCAGAAAGCGTAACTGACGAAGATCTCGCCGCCTGCGATCTCGTCGCCTAATCGCAACGCCGCCGCCCGGGCCTAACAAGAAAGTCAATTGCAATGCCTCACGCCATCGAACTTGAATCAGACATTGATCGTTCTGAAGTATCCAGCACTAAAAAGAAGCCAAAGCGCTTACTAGTGATCTCGATCAGTGCTGTCTGCTTGCTCGCGGTTGTGGGCGGCGGCGCTTTCGCCTACGCAAGCTTCGCTACGCCGAGCGAAAGCGCGGTGCAGCCGGCGACCAAGGTGAGCACTGAAAGCATCCAGTCAGGCCAGCTCAAGGCAGAAACCACCGTGCCAGGCACCCTAGATTTCGCAGCTCCCGCGAGCATGCTTGCGACAACGACCGGCACCCTCACCTATCTACCGTCGGCAGGTGCCGTCTTGCATGCTGGCGAGGCGATCTATCGCGCCGACCAGCAACCGGTGATTTTGATGACCGGAGCGATGCCTGCCTGGCGCGATTTCGAGCCAGGCATGAACCCCGGTGATGACGTGACACAGTTGCAGCAGAATCTCGGCGCGCTCGGCTACTTCGATGGTGAGGCCGATGGCCGCTACACCTGGGGCACCCGCGAGGCGGTGTACGACTGGAAGAAAGACGTTGGCTTTGAACCCGACTATTCGCTCAGCAGAAGTTCAATTATCTTCGCGAGCGGTTCGATTCGGATCGACAGCATTGAGCCAAGCATCGGCAGCTCGGTGGCTCCAGGCACCAAATTGTTTGGGATCACCAGCCCAAGCAAGATGGTGACCGCCGACGTGCCAATCAAAAACGCAGAAATTGCGGTTGCGGGCACCCCGGTCACGATTGATCTGCCAAATGGCAGTTCAACTACGGGCACCATCGCGAGTGTTGGTAGTCCGACTGAACGCACTCAAGACAACAAAAAGACAGTCGTCTTGCCAATCAGTGTTGCGCTCTCAGACCAGGAGGCACTCGGTCAGCTCACCAAAATATCCGTCACGCTGCACTTCGAACAGGTGGTTCGCGAAGACGTGCTGAGTGTTTCAGTCGATGCGCTCGTGCCCATTGCAGAGGGAAAATTCGCGCTCGAGCTGCCCCGCAAGTCGGCGGACGCAGAGCGCAAGCTTCTGCCCGTCGAACTCGGCATCTTCGCCGCCGATCGCGTGGAAGTGTCTGGCAAAGGCATCAAAGCGGGCCTCGAAGTAACGGTACCCGTGCAATGAACCATGTAATACGTGTGACAGATGTCTCAAGAAGCTACGGCACCCCGCCGGTAGCCGCACTTTCAAAGATCAACTTTGAGGTGCAGCAGGGCGAATTTGTGGCGATCGTTGGCACAAGTGGGTCGGGCAAGTCGACGCTGTTGAACATTCTCGGCACCTTGGATCGCCCAAGCAGCGGCACGGTAGAGATTAACGGCATCGATACTGGGGCGCTGAACGACAATGAACTCTCCGCCTTACGCGCGAGTGGCATTGGCTTCGTGTTTCAACAATTTCATCTTCGCGAGGGAGTGAGTGCGCTAGGGAACGTCGCTGATGGCCTGCTCTATTCGGGAATCCCAAAAGCAGCCCGCGAGGAGCGCGCACTGCTCGCTCTCGAAAAGGTCGGCCTTGGCCATCGGGTCTCACACCGACCAAACGAAATGTCTGGCGGAGAGCGCCAGCGGGTAGCGATCGCGCGCGCAGTGGTTGGCGATCCACCGCTTCTTTTGGCAGATGAACCAACCGGAAACCTTGATTCCCGTTCAAGCGACACCATTGTCGCGCTGCTGCGCGAACTCAACGCTGACGGTACGAGCGTGCTCATGATTACGCACGACCCGGCTCTCGCCGAGAGCGCACCCCGACGCATCACTATTTCTGACGGCAACTTGATTTCAGATGTAAAGGGCGGTGGATCGCAATGACCCGTGCCACAGAATCCTTGATGGGCGAAACGAGCACGCAGCAGCAGGCTCCCCAGCGCTCGTTGCTCTTACCAGCGGATATGCTGCGCCTCGGCCTGGTGGGGCTCAAAGCGAAACCTGTTCGTACTGCGCTCTCTGCGCTCGGCGTCGCAATCGGCGTGGCTGCCATGGTCGCAGTGCTCGGCATCTCGGCATCGAGTCAGGCGAAATTGCAGGCGACACTTGCTGAGCTTGGCACCAATCTTTTCACCATCGAAGCGAACAAGAACATGAGCGGCGATGACACTGTGTTGCCGGAACGCGCGCACGGCAGGCTTGACCGGCTCGACGGCGTGCAGGGCTCAGCTGCACTCGCAAATCTTCCCGAGGCCTCTGTGTATCGCAACTTGCACGTTGACCCGTCACACAATGGCGGAATCTCAGTTGCCGCTGCGAGCCCGGAACTTCACGATGTGGTCGCGGCGAAATTGGCACAGGGCACATGGTTCAGTGAGGCAACGAGCGCTCAACCAAGCACTGTGCTTGGGGCGACGACAGCTGAACGGCTCGGGGTCACTTCACCCAATGTGAATGTCTGGTTGGGCGGTATGGATGTCAGAGTAATCGGCATTCTTGAACCGGTTGCGTTAGCCCCAGAACTTGATACCTCAGCGCTTGTCGGCCCGGCTTTTGCGAGTTCCCAATTGGAGTTTGCTGGTCACCCGAGCAGGCTTTATCTGCGAATTGACGAGACTCAGATTGATCAGGTGCGCGGCCTTGCACCGGCTGCAATTCGACCCGACCAACCCGGCGCAATCGCCATGTCGCGACCCTCTGACGCGCTCGCCGCAGCGGCGGCTGCCGATGAGGTGTTCACGAGCATGATGCTCGGTCTTGGTTCGATCTCGTTGCTTGTTGGTGCGATTGGAATTGCAAACACCATGATCATCTCGGTGATTGAGCGTCGCCGCGAAATTGGTCTACGGCGAGCACTTGGGGCTACCAGGAGTCATGTTCGGCTGCAGTTTGTGTGCGAGGCGCTTGTGTTGTCTGGGCTGGGTGGCGCTGCTGGGATCACTATCGGGGTGCTGGTGACTACCGGAGTTGCCGCTTTCAATGGCTGGAGTCCGACGGTTCCCGGCAATGTGTTGCTCATCGCGGCGGTGGCCACTCTCGGTGTTGGTGCGGTTGCCGGGCTGTACCCGGCGGTACGAGCTTCACGCACCCCGCCGACTGCTGCCCTCAATGGATAAGTGATGGAGAATCTTATGAATACCCTGCCAAAACAGCACCGCGAGACCTGGCTACCGGCAAGCCGACGCAGACGCAGACGCGGTCTTTTGCTCGTGCTGATCATCGCTATTGCGCTCGTCACCACGGCCATTTTTGCGATTGTGTATCTGCAGCACTCACTCCTGAATCGCAGCGAAACCCCGGCGTTTGGGGTTGAGCAGGGCGGAGAACCTCAAGATTTTTCGGGCGGTTCGGAGCTATCGGTGTTTGACGGAGATAACCCAATGGTTGGCAATCTTGACCCCGAGCTGCGGCAGGCTCTTGAAGCCGCCGCCAATGATGCCGCCGGTTCGGGGGTACATTTTGAGGTGAATAGCGGTTGGCGCACTGTTGAAGAGCAAGAGCGGCTTTTTGCCGAAGCTGTGGAACAGTACGGTTCTGAACGCGAGGCTGCCCGGTGGGTCGCACCACCAACCTCGATGCATGTGCAGGGCAAGGCAGTTGATATTGGTCCGATGACCGCGACCGATTGGCTCGCACAGTTTGGTTCAGACTACGGTCTCTGCCAGACCTATTCGAACGAGCTTTGGCATTACGAGTTTGTTGCCGAGGCTATCGATAACGGCTGCCCAGTTGCTTATGCAGATGCGAGCGAGGATCCTCGCCTGTATTAGCGAGTTGCACTAGAGCTGTCGAGAGCGAACCGCGAGCAGGGCGCATGCGATGACTGCTACGCCGCCGATGATCGTGCCGATGCTGATCGATTCGTGCAGCAGCAGCGCGGCCCAAAGAATGCTCATCACAGGTTGTGCCAACTGGGTTTGGCTGACGTGCGCCATCGGCCCGATCGCGAGCCCTCGATACCATGCGAAGAATCCGAGGAACATTGAGACAACAGCGAGATACGCGAACGAGAGCCACTGCACCGGAGTGCCTGTCGGTGGCTGCTGCACCATCGAAATGGCAGTGAGCAGGGCCATGAGGGGTGCAGCGAGCACCAGCGCCCAAGACACTGTTTGCCAGGCGCCAAGTTCGCGCGCAAGTAATCCTCCCTCCGCGTAACCGATAGCGGCAGCAATCACTGCGCCAAAAAGGTAGAGGTCGGCAGTGTGCAGGCTGCCGAAGCCTCCGCTGTGCAGCACCGCAAACACGATTGCCGCAATCGCGCCAAGTCCGGCAGCAAGCCAGAATGAAAGCCGTGGCCGCTCCCCTGTTCGCAGCACGGCGACGACAGCTGTGGCGGCTGGCAGGAGAGCGATCACCACTGCTCCGTGACTAGCTGGCGCGGTGGTCATGGCGAAGGAAGTGAGCAGCGGAAACCCGATAACAACGCCACCCGCGACTACCGCGAGCCGGAACCACTGCACGCCCTTTGGAAAGCGCTGCCGCGTGATGCCAAGTGCGATGGCCGCCAATAGTGCCGCGATGACCGCTCGGGCGGCACCGACAAAGAGCGGTGACATGGCCCCGTCAGCGACTGCGACTCTGGTGAGCGGCACGGTGAATGAGAACGCGGCCACTCCGAGCAAACCCCACCAGAGGCCGTTTCGAGACGATAACGGTTGTTTCAATTCAGCGATAGCGCTACTCTGATTATTCATAAATCAGGATAGCACTTTGCTATTCAGTAGGCCACTTGCACTCAGCCAGAAGCATCAAGCTGCTGTCGCATTGCTGCACCAATTACGGCGGTTCCCTCAGTAAAGCGCGCTGGATCAGGCCCGGCGTAATTCAGCCGAACAAAGTTACCTGGCTGCTCAGCCGGAAACCACTCGCTCCCGGCAGCAATCAGCACACCGCGCCGTTCACACTCTTGCACCAGGCGTGGCAAATCAATCTCATCAGGCAACTGCACCCAGAGGTTAAGTCCGCCGCGGGGCAGGTGATCCAGCGTTGCCTGCGGCATAAAACGCGTGACGCCCGAGGCGAGCAGATCACGGCGCTCGCGCAATTGCCCGCGCAGGGAGCGCAGGTGCGAACGCCAGGCCGGCTGCAACACCACCTCTAGCGCGGCAGCCTGCAACATCCCGCTCACATACATTGATTCAGCATTACGATCAGCTTGCAAACGCTCGCGCACGGGTCCCCGCGCGATCACCGCGCCGATTCTCACAGCAGGCGAAACACTCTTGGCCAGTGAACGAATATAAATGATGTGGCCGGTGTCGTCATACGCAGCCATCGGGGTCGGCTCATTGTCAATGCCGAAATCTTTGGCCCAATCGTCTTCAATCAAAAACGCACCCTGAGCTCGCACGACCGAAAGCATCTTCTCTCGGCGCGAAGGCGACCACTGCGCCCCGGTCGGGTTCGCATAGTTTGGCTGAGCATAAAACACTTTTGCGCCGCTCTCAGCAAAAGCTGCCTCAAGATCTGCCGGCTCCGGCCCCTCGGGGCCGCTTGGAATCGGCACAATTGTCACTCCCGCTTGAGCGGCAGCCAAGATCGCCCCCCAATAGCTGGGTGACTCCATAATCACAGGCTGGCCGGCACCCGCGAGAACACGAAAAATGCTGCTGAGCGCGCTCTGAGTTCCCGGCACCACCAGCACGTCCCGAGCAGCCACCGGGGTTACTCCAGAGGGCGTCACCGAGGCCAGCTCACTCGCAAACCAGGCCTGCAATTCAGGCAGACCGCCCGCCGGTGACTTTACTATGGCAGCATCACCACGAGCCGCCCGAACGAGCGCCGCCCGAACCGCCCGCTCTGGCAAAAGTTCCTTAGCGGGATAGCCAGCGTGCAGAGAAATCTTGTCGACAGCGGTTTCACGCAATGGCGCGGAGAGTGCCGGCAGCGGGTGCGCGGCCGAACGCAGCGCACCCGTCTGCCACGAAAAATCGAGCGGGCGCGCCGCTGCACGCCGTCCTAGCGCGAAGCTGCCAGACCCCGGGCGACTTTCCACGAGGCCGAGCGCGACAAGCATCCGCATGGCCTTCTGCACCGTTACCGGGCTCGCTTCGTAGCGCTCAGAAAGCTCTCTGCTCGAAGGCAAACGAGCGCCTGCGGGAGCGGTTTCAAGCCACACTCGCAGGTCAGCCACGATTCGGTCAGCGCTACTCAAATTCATTGCTGTTCAGAGTAGCAAGCGATGGGTTTTGAGGCTCAGAATTGTTTGGTGAGCGAAAGCGAGCGACTCTTCTCCCGGAACCCAAGATGCTCATACAAGCCGTTCGCGCCGGTTGGGCTGTCACTGTCAACGTCAAGCACTGCCCGTTCAAGGCCTGCCGCTTTGAGCTGAGCTAGAGCACGCGTAAGCAAACCTTGTGCGATTCCTTTGCCGCGCCAATCACGCAAAACTCCGAGACCCGAGATGTAGCCGAAGCTGAAGCCGTTGGCCTGCCATTCTTCCTCAGAGATTTCGACAGTCAGCACGCCAGCAACTTGCTCGCTGCCGTCGTCTAGAGTCACCACGGCGACGGTACTTAGCTCTGGCTTGAAGCTTTCTAGACGCTCGCCCGATTCCCACTCATCTTTTGAAGCTGGCTGGCTGCCCCAGTGGTCGCGAAACGCGTCGTTCATCGCGATCCTTGCTGGTTCTGACCACTCTGCAGAGTAAGGCTCAAATCTCACGCCCTCGGCGAGAGAGCGCACGGGCAGATCATCGCCGAGCACTCGTTGCATGCTGAGCCACCAACGAGTTGGCAAGTAACCAGCGCCCTTCAGCAAAGCGAGCGGCGCGCTCGCATCGGCTTCAGCGTGAGTGTTGAGCCAGCCCGGCAGAGTCAAAGGTGAAGCGGCAAGCTGCTGCAAGCCGCGCGCTTCTTGCCAGGCGAGCAATGCGCGCCCGATCCCCTCACGACGGCGCTCAGGATGCACGCAGCCGTTCAGGTAGACATTCACGAGCGTCTCAGCTTCGTCATCCATAAACGATTCAGCGTGAGCGACGGCGCGACCCTCGGTATCAAAAGCGATCAGGCTATCGAGTTTTGCATCAAAACTTGGGGTCGCAAAGCTCTCCTCAAGTTCGTCAAGCGTCGTCACACTCTCGGGCGAATCGACCGCGTTGCACAAGTTTTGGAGCACAAGAAGTGCCGGCAGATCAGCATGCTCAAGCGATCGCCAGGTGAGGTCGTCAAAACCAGTAGGAATTACCGGTTGTGCCGTTAACTGAATCCTCTCAGAGAGAGGCAATTGGGTGTGGTTCATTTGGTCTCCCATTCAAGACAACGCCCTTTTCGGTTCCAAGCTATCGTCTGAAAACCTGCGCATCGGCTGAGAAAAACAATGCTGTGTTGCCGATCTGGCAACTGCCTAGCCAATCGATAGGCCGAAGTTCAGCCGTGAGCTGTAGCTTCTTGGTATGACCTCGCACAGCACCTCACGGCCCATTCTTGTGAGCTCCTGCCTTGCGGGAGTGCCATGTCGATACGATGCGCGCTCGCGTCCAGACGCCGAAATTGTGCGAGCCGTTACAGAAGGCAGAGCGATCCCTGCCTGCGCCGAACAACTCGGCGGGCTGCCCACCCCTCGCCCCACCGCCGAAATCGCTCACGGCGACGGCGAAGACGTGCTGAACGGCCGCGCCCGAGTAATTTCCATCGAGGGAGAAGACTTCACCGACGAATTCATTGCAGGTGCAGCCGCTGTCACTCAGCTTGTTCGCGAGCACGAAATAACTGAGGCGGTGCTGCAGGCCAAAAGCCCCTCGTGTGGTTGCGGCGCAATTTACGACGGCACGCACAGCGGTGAGGTAGTCGAAGGTGACGGGGTACTAGCTGCAATGCTCAAGCGTGAAGGCATCAGAGTGATACCGGTACGCGGGGCGCGTCAAGAGCAGAACTGAGACGACGATGGCACCCGAACACAACGCAGGCGCGAACCCCTCGATTCGCCAGTTCACACGCGACGACTGGGGCTGGGTGCAACAGTGGTTCGAAGACGAAACCCTCAACAATGAACTCGGCCCGCTAGACGAGGAATGGCTTGAGTATGTGCTGGCCGATGAGACCGGTGCACAACTTGTGTATTGCGAGGCTGACGGCAGCCCGGCAGCGCTTATCGGGTGCGCATGGGATCCCGCCGGAATCGAGCACGGCATTACAGATCTCGCGGTAAACCCGATCCGCCGGAATAGTGGTGTGGGCCGCCGCGCAGTCAACGAAACCCTTGCCTGGTCAAACCATCCAAAGAGCAAACACTGGGTAGCGTTTGTTGATCCAGAGAACACTGCAGCATTTTCATTCTTCTCAGCATTCGACTGGCAGCACGAGGGCCGCGACGGATTGATGGAGCGTTTTGTCTGGCACCCGTCGACAAGCTGATTTCACGAGAACTGTTACAGTTGCTCCGTGGTAACTCCCGAATCAGACAGGTCAGGGCTATCGGCAAGCCGGTAGCCCGATAATTTCTGTATCTGTAGCGGCGTGTTCAGTATCTTGTGAACACCTGGGCAGCTCCGGCTGAGCCGAATAGCTTTCTATTCATTCGCTCTCGGAAAGACCCTTACTCATGCCAATTTTGGTGTATCTCCTTGCCCTCGCGGTATTCGCACAGGGCACCTCGGAATTCATGCTCGCCGGGCTGCTGCCCGGTATTTCAGCCGACCTCAACATTCCCATCAGTTCTGCCGGACTACTCACCTCGGCTTTCGCTCTTGGCCTGGTGATCGGCGCCCCTGTCATGGCGATTGTTTCTCGGCGCCTGCCGATGAGCGCGACACTCAGCGGGTTTCTCGCCGTCTTCATTGCGATGCACGTCATTGCTGCGCTCGGCTCAAGTTTTGAGATACTGCTCACGAGTCGGGCGGTCTCAGCGTTTGCCTACGCGGGGTTTCTCGCAGTCACCCTGTCTTCAATCATGCGAGTGGTACCGCAGCGAATACAGCCCAGAGCAATCTCCATCATTCTCGCTGGCACAACTCTCGCGCTGATCGTTGGAGTGCCAGCGGGCGCTGCTTTTGGCGAGGTGCTGGGTTGGCGGGCCACATTTTGGGGAGTTGCTGCACTCTGCCTGCCCGCCGCTCTCATGCTGCCTTTTGTACGATCGACACAGCACGTTGCTTTGCGTGATGAGGGTCAGCACGTAGACGGGCTCGGTGATCCAACGCCAAAGCTGCACGCCGAGTTCGCGGCGCTGAAGCAGCCCAAGTTGTTGCAGGCGATTGTGCTCGCGGTGCTTGTCAACGCTGCCACGTTTTGTTCGTTCACGTATCTCGCGGCGATCTCGGTGCAGCGTGCCGGAATAGCTCAGCCTTTGGTGCCGCTTGTACTCACGCTTTTTGGCGTCGGATCCTTCGCAGGGGTGCTGCTTGCCGGAAAGCTCGGCCAATTGCCTTGGCGACGTATTGTTTTGCCGGGAACGCTGCTCTTGGGTGCACTGTGGTTGGGCCTTGCTGCCGTGTCTGATCGGCAGCTTGGCGTTTGGATCATTGCAGTTGCGTTGGGTGCAGCCTCTTTCGCTGTGGGCAGCACGTTAATCGCTAGGGTGTTGCAAACTTCAGCGGGAGCGCCAACTCTCGGCGGCGCATACTCGACCACGGCGTTGAACCTTGGGGCGTTTCTCGGGCCGGCTCTCGGCGGAGCTGCCATCACCTGGTTCGGTCTGCTTGCCCCGCCATTGCTCAGCGCGATCTTCGTGTTGAGCGCTGCACTGCTGATCGTTTTCAGCAGGCATTCGGCAGCACAAAGCTAGGCCACCGCAGTATTTCTCGCGTTGGATCGCTCGCGCCCTGCGGTACTTTCCGTTCGGGCGCGAACGACTCTCTAGGGTGCGACGCGATAACCGCTGCGAATGGCGACGCGATTCCAGGCGCCCATCACAATAGCGAGCCAGCTGATCGCCGAAACCTGTGCGGCATCGAGCAGGTCACTCTCATAGTCGTCAGCGGCTGCACCGGAAAGCTCGTTGACCTCTTCGGCGAGCGCCAGCGCCGCACGTTCTGTATCGCTGAAGTATTGCGATTCCCACCATGCCGCCAGTACGGCAAGGCGGTCCGCGCTTTCGCCAGCGTTCACGGCGTCGCGCGCATGCAGGCGGCAGCAGAATGCGCAGCCGTTTATCTGCGAAATGCGCAAGCGAATCAGTTCAATCAGTTTCGGGTCGAGCCCAGAGGCAACTGCTGCGCTCTCCGCTGCTTTGCTCAGGTTTTCAAGCTGTTGATAGACAGCGGGATCCTGTTTGCTGAGGTTCACACGAGTCATGATTCCGATCCTTCCTCACGAGCGCTCAGCCGAACGCACGTACCTAAAATACGCTCGCAGGCTGGAAGCTCACTTTGGACCTGATCGCTTGATAAGGCTGAGCATCATTGCGACGAGTTCGCTTGTCTCATCGCGGTGCTGAGCCCACTGATCCACCCGCTCACCTCGGTACCCGGCTCGGGCAAGTTCAAGCAGGGCGCGATGCTTTGGAAACTGATCAAGCACCAGACCTGCTGCAGCACCCCAGAGCAAGTGCTCAAGGGCGCAATCGCTGCCCAGCTACGCTATTCGAACGTTGCTTCTGGCCAGTAGAAACTGTCGGGTGTTTGCCTGGCGCCGAATATTGCTTGCCCCACCCGCACACAGGTGGCCCCTTCCTCGATCGCCACTTCGTAGTCACCAGACATTCCCATTGAAAGACCGCCTGGGCCGATCAACTCCTGATCGATGTCACGCATTTGATCGCGCAGTGTTCGCAGTCGCACAAAGCACTCCCTCACCCGCGGAATGTCATTACTGAAGATCGCTAGCGTCATGAGCCCTTGCACCCTGAGCGATGAAAAGTTAGGCAGTTCTCGCAGGAATGCTTCGAGCTCTTCGGGTGGCAGACCGTATTTTTGCGGTTCAGCCGAGGTATTCACCTGCACATAGACATCGAGGGATCGCCCTGCCGCCTGCAATCGACGGTCGAGTGCTGCAGCTGCGCGCAGGTTATCGAGCGCTTGAAACTCGCTCGCAAAAGCAGCGACATCTCGCGCCTTGTTCGTTTGCAAGTGTCCAATTACCGACCAGTTAACACCGAGGTCAGCGAGTTCTTGAGATTTTCGTTTTGCCTCTTGGACTTTGTTTTCACCGAGCTTGAGACAGCCAGCGGCAACACTCAGCCGGACGCGATCACCAGGCACGGTTTTACTTACCGGCAAGAGTTCAACTTCGGCTGGATCGCGGCCAACTCGCTTGGCTGCTGTCGAGATTTTCGCGCGCACCTCGGCAATATTGCGCGCGAAATCATGCACACTCGACGCCGTCGGGAAGTCGTGAATGGGCATTTGATCGTCCGCTTGCTTTGTCATAGGTCAAACGCTAGCATGATCAATATCGGGCCACCAGTCCCAGAACCATGCGGCCGAAAAATCCGCCAGAAACCGATATTCGCAACGAAAGCAGCAGACGTGAACGAGCAAAATGCAGCACGCATCTCGGGCAATACAGCCGAAGATATTGCGACGAGCATCCGTCTGCTCATTGACGCAGGCGAACTGAAAGCCGGCGATTCGCTGCCCCCAGTTCGCACCCTCGCAGAGAGCCTCGGCGTGAATCGCAATACTGCGCTCACCGCCTACCAAACCCTCGTTCAAGCGGGACTCGCTGAAACCCGACGCCGCGCCGGCACCGTCATCATTGACCCGTTTGCCCCCGGCGAAGAAGAGGGTTTCGCAGCAAACACCGCACTACGCGACGTTGGCGACGGCAACCCAAGCCCCGAACTACTGCCCGATCCAGCGAGCGTTATCCTGTCTCCCTCCCCCCGCAAGCTCTACGGCGAATCGACCGTCGACCCCGGCCTCGCCGAATGGGCAACCGAGTGGATCAACGAAGACCAGCCCCGAGAATTTCAGCTCTCGGTCGCAGCAGGGGCCGTAGACGCAGTCGAACGACTACTCGCGGGAGCACTCACACAGGGCGACACAGTCGCGCTTGAAGATCCATGCTTTCTCACCAGCATCAGCACCATCCGCCAAAACGGTTATCGTGCGGTTCCCGTGAGCATGGACGCCGAAGGTATGCAGCCCGAGAGCCTGCGGGCCGCCCTCGAATCTGGCGTACGCGCAGTCGTATGCACCCCTCGCGCACACAACCCGACCGGAGCAAGCGTGACAGCAGAGCGAGCCAGCCAGTTGCGCGAAGTTCTCAGCGCTTATCCGAACGTGCTGCTGATCGAAGACGACCACTTCGCCCTGCTCGCTAGCGCACCCTACGCATCCATAATTGGCGAGCATCACCGCCGCTGGGCACTCGTGCGCTCACTCTCGAAAGTGCTCGGCCCTGACATGCGAACCGCCCTGATCGCGAGCGACCCAGAAACCGCCGAACGCCTTGGCGCGAGAATCAGCGGCGGCATCACCTGGGTCAGTCATCACATGCAGCGGATCGCGCACGCCATGCTCACCAGTCCCGACACCAAAAAACTGATCGCCAGAGCCCGGGCGCACTATCTCACTCAAAACGCTCGCTGCATTGCGCAGCTTTCAGAGTTTGGCCTCGAATCAACCAGCCGTGACGGCCTCAACGTGTGGGTCAATACGCACACAAACGGTGCCGCCACCCTCGCAGCGCTTACTCGCAAGGGCTGGATCGCTCGCGATGGTGGAGCCTTTGCGCTCGACGGAGGCACAAACAACGGCATCGATCAGCATGTACGCCTCACTGTGCACGATCTAAGCGAAAGTGAGATGCGCCAATTAGCGCAAGATCTTGCCGAGTCGATCGGAACACCAAAGACAGGGCGATCCACCGCAAACATCAAAACAAGCACAACCGCACCGGTTCCCGTTGAAAGGACGCACCATGACTCTGACCACTGAAGTTTCTACCGCGTTGCAGCGCCCCGAATTGCGCACCGCGATTCCTGGGCCGAAGAGCCTTAAAATTCACGCACGCCGCCAAGAAGCAGTACCTCGCGGAGTTGGCTGCGCGCTGCCGGTCTACATCGAACAGGCTGACGGCGCTTGGATTACCGATGTCGACGGCAACCGACTGCTCGACCTTGGCTCGGGCATTGGTGTGACCACCCTCGGCCACACACAACCGACAGTTGTCGCTGCGGCGAAGTCACAACTCGACCGCGTGACGCACACCCTTTTCACCGTGACCCCTTACGAAAACTATGTGCGCCTAGCCGAACGGCTCTCGGCACACACTCCCGGCGCACACGCAAAGAAGACATTCTTTGTGAACTCCGGAGCTGAGGCCGTTGAGAATGCCGTCAAGATCGCCCGAGCGCACACCGGGCGACGCGTCATCGCAGCACTTGATCACGCGTTTCATGGCCGCACCAACCTCACCATGGCCATGAACCACCGTGCAGCACCGTACGGCACCGGCTTTGGCCCCTTCGCGCCTGATGTGCAGCGCGTGCCCAATTCTTACCCGTTCCGTGACGGATTGAACGGTGAGCAAGCCGCCGCTCGCACCATCGAATATCTTGAGCAGCGGATCGGCGTCGCCGACCTCGCCGCCGTCATTGCCGAACCGATCCAGGGTGAGGGTGGGTTTATCGTTCCAGCCCCCGGCTACCTGATCACGCTGCAGAAGTGGGCGAGCGAAAACGGTGTCGTCTTCATTGCAGACGAAATTCAAGCTGGACTCGGTCGCACCGGGACCTGGTTCGCAAGCGAACTCTTCGGGCTAGTGCCTGATCTTGTACTTACCGCGAAGGGCATTGCCGACGGCCTGCCTCTCGCCGGTATCACTGGCCGCGCCGCGATCATGGATAGTGCACTGCCCGGCGGATTGGGCGGCACCTTCGCCGGCAACCCAGTCTCTATTGCGGCCGCACACGCAGTGTTCGATCTCCTTGAGAGCGGCGCACCTTTTGCCGAAGCAGCACGTATTGAAGAAGCGCTGCTCAATGGCCTCGGTGAGCTGGCACGAAAGCACCCAGAAGTAGGTGACATTCGTGGCCGCGGCGCAATGATTGCGTTTGAACTCACTGAGCCAGGCACCACAACCCCGCTCGCCGGACTTGCCACCGAGATTGCCGCGCACGCGGCTAGTCGCGGGGTGTTGCTACTGACTGCCGGTAGCTATGGCAACGTGATTCGTTTCTTGCCTTCGCTTGCGGTGAGCGATGAAAATATCGCCTTCGCACTTGAGGTGATCGCTGAAGCGCTCGCCTCAAGAAACCAGGCATAATGACAGTGGCCGCCCACACGGCGGCCACCCCCGGTGGGGTGACCGAATGGCTAGGTCGCGGCTCGCAAGGTCGTGTATGCAGGTTCGACTCCTGCCCCCACCTCTATAGATTGTCAGTGGCTAGCCCTAGGCTGGCCAAATGATTCGCACACTTGCTTTCGAGAATTATCGATCGTTCCAAGATGTGACGATTGGCCTTGAACAGCTCAACGTTATTACTGGCGAAAACGGCAGCGGCAAATCAAGTCTCTACCGCGCACTCCGACTGCTTGCCGAAGTGGTGCGTGAAGGCGCGCTCACCTCGCTTGTTGCCGAGGGCGGTCTACGCAACGTGTTGCACGCTGGCGATCGCATAGGCATTTCGCCTGTCGCTATGCGCCTGGGCTTCGCTTCGGACGAGCTTTCATACGCGATCGATCTCGGCCTACCGCAGCTGCCAGCTTTTCGAGTGAAAAACGGAGCAGAACCGCTTGACCCCGAAGTGAAAAACGAAACAGTCTGGCACGGCCCAGTGCTGCGCCCATCGACCATCATGGCTCAACGCAAATCGCTTGGCGTACGCTTGCTCGGCCAATCCGGCAAGCTCGAGATGAGCCCGTGGCGTGTGCGCGAGAGCGAATCGATGCTGGCAACGCTCGCTTCGCCAACTGAAACTCCCGAGCTGTTCGAACTTCGCGAGGCCGCCCGGCGCTGGCGCTTTTACGACCAGCTGCGCACCGACCAGGGCGCACCAGCCAGACGGCCAAGCCCGCTCAGTTTCACACCGGTGCTCGATGCCGAGGGAGCGAACTTTGCCGGCGCCCTCGCAACAGTGCTTGGGGTAGGTGATGAAGAATACTTCGAAAACGCCGTTGCCGCTGCCTTCGAGGGGGCGAGCGTCGAGCTACAGACTGACGAGCAAGGCATGACCAGAGTGTGCATGCGACAGCCTGGCCTGCGCAGGGCAATCACCGCGGCTGAGCTTTCCGACGGTACGTTGCGATACCTGTTGCTGGCAACTGCGCTGCTTTCACCAAGGCCGCCAGAACTGCTCGTGCTCAACGAGCCCGAGGGTAGCCTGCACCCCAGTTTGCTGCCGGGCCTTGCCTCCATGATCAACAATGCTTCGCAGCACATGCAGATCATTGTCGTGACGCACGCTGATCCGCTGGTGCGGGCACTGAGCGATAACGCCAATCTGATTCACCTTGAAAAGTCTGGCGGGGCAAGCAGCGTGCGCGGGCAAATGCGTTTTGACGGGCCCGCCTGGAACTGGCCGAAACGCTAGCGTCAAGCGTTGCCGCAATCTCTCCCTTGCCCTCGCCCCATTTTCTCCGCTCGACTTAAGCGTTCGAAAGCACTCGATAGGTGATTCGCGCGAGCCCATCGGCTTCGATATGCGCTCCCTCTACGGCGAAGGTGGCCCGCGATTCTGGTCCGAATAGGCGGACTCCATCGCCAATCACGATTGGCAAGATCGACACAGTGAATTCGTCAATCAACCCTCGCGCCAAGAATTCTTGTACCGTGCGACCGCCATCAACGTACACGTTTTTCACTCCTGCATCGTCTAGCAGCGCAATCACCTCTTCAGGGCTGTGCGCGATGGTGACGTTGGGGTCATCACTTTCAAGCGCACTGCTCAGCACAATGACGTTCATGCCCGGGTATGGCCACTCGCCAAAGGTCAGTACTTTTTCATAGGTCGTGCGGCCCATCACGATGGCATCGACGGTTGGGAAAAATGTGTCCCAGGTGAGCGCCGGGTGGTCGCTGCGAATCTCTGTGTGTTGACCTTTGCCTGGCTCAGATTCCAGAAAGCTGAGGTCGCCGCCTGGTCCAGCGATAAAACCGTCGAGGCTCATCCCCAGAAATGCGCGGCCCTGCCAAGAGCGTTTTATAGTCATGCCCATACCTCCAAAAAGTAGTCAATAGTTTGATCGGTCCGCTCAGTGGTATCGTCGCCTGCTGCGTGTCGAATGAGGCTGCCGTGAAGCGCGTCGAGCAGTACCTCAGCCGCACGCTCTGGCTGCGCAATGCGCGGCTGATCCAGCGCTGCCAAGAGTTGCGCACAATAGCTTCGCTGAAGCGCTTGCCCTTTGCGCAGGACGGCGGCGCTGCCGCTGTCGGCGAGGTCTGCGAAGAGGTCGTTCAACCCGGCAATCGCCGCGGCTGGGTTCTGCGCCGCGAAGGTGTCACGGGCGAAGCCGCGCAGTTCTTCGAGCGGTGAGAGTTCTCGTACCGGTTCTCGCGGGATGCTCTCGACCCAGTGAGCGCCGAGCGCTTGGAGCAGTCCGGCACGCGACCCAAACCGTTTGACTAATCCTGCTGGGCTGAGCCCTGCCGCGGGAGCGACCTCGGCGAGACTCCAAGTACTCGCGGGCCACTCCCGGGCGGCCAAGAAACTCGCTATTCGGGTGACGAGTTCTTTGTCACTCACGGTTTGCGGTCGCGCCATGCAATTAGTATATGACCGTTTACTAATTGCTTGCCGTGAGTGCTTTACGCTGGATCACCCAGCCTCAGTGCTCCACTTCAGCGAGGTCGGCCTGCGCAGAGACGCCGCGAAGCATGATTGCGGCGAACACCGCAACCGCTGCCAAGATCAAAGCACCAATACCGCCCGTCCAAGCCAAGGCATTCGAGAACGAGGACGTCGCAGCTGAAGCCAGAGCCGCCCCAAGTTCGCCTGGCAATTCTTGCGCAAAGAGCAGAGCAGCAGCGAGTGTTTCTTTCGCCGACTCAAGCACCCCACTTGGCAATCCAGCCGGAGCCGCCTGCTCGAGACCCGAACGATAAAAACCGAGCAGCACAGAGCCGAGGATCGCCGTACCAAAAGCGGTGCCAAGCTCATACGCTGTCTCACTGATCGCCGCAGCCTGCCCAGACTGCTCCGGGCGCACCGAACTCATAATGAGATCGTTCGTGAGTGTCATGCCGACGCCAGCGCCAAGACTTACCAAACAGAGCGCAATGGCGATTGTTATTGGGCTCGAATTCGGGGTGAGTGTCAGCAGCACCGAGAATCCGCCCGCGGTAACAAGCACACCTGCAAACACGATCCATGAGGTCGGGATTCGCTTCACGAGCGCCGCGGCAATAAACCCGGCGCAGGCAGAGATCGCTGCCTGCGGCAGCATCCACAGCGCAGATTCCATCACGCTCAGGCCAACGACGAGTTGCAAGAATTGGGTGAGCGCGAAGAGCGCGCCGACAAGTGCGAACACCGAAAGGAAGTCGGTCAGCACGGCGCCGGTGAATGCGCGTACTTTGAAAAGTCGCACGTTGATCATCGGTACGGGCATACGCAATTGCCGCACCACAAAAAGCACCAGCAGGCCAAGGCCAACGAGGAACGTCAGCAAGCCAACACCCGGAGCCTTGCCTTCTGCGAAAGTCTTTACGCCGTACACGAACGAAACCATGCCGGCGAGCGAGAGCAGAATGCTCGAAAAGTCGATTCTGCCGGGGTTTGGGTTCTTGCTTTCCGGTACAAAGAATGGAGCGAGGACGAGCAGCAACACCATGACCGGAATGTTCATCAAAAACGCGGCGTGCCAGCTGAACGTTTCAATGATCCAGCCGCCAATAATTGGGCCGCCGGCAGCACCGACTGCGCCCGACGCCGACCAAACGGCCATTGCCGTGCGTCGTTGGTTTCGCTCGAGAAACATGTTTCGAATGAGCGAAAGGGTTCCCGGCATAATTGCTGCACCAGCAATTCCGAGCAAGGCTCGTGCGGTAATCAGCATCCAGGGCTCGGTCGAGAGTGCGCCCAGAATCGATGCCGCGGTGAAAAATACCGCGCCGGTCAACATAATCTTGCGTCGACCGAAGCGATCTCCGAGGGTCGACATGGTGATCAACAACCCGGCGAGCATCAGTGAGTAAATATCTAGCATCCAGAGCTGCTGCGCGCCGGTTGGCTGCAGTTCCTTGGTGATGTCGGCAAGCGCGAACACCAACACCATGCCATCGATTGCGATCAACAACATTGGCAGCACAAGCACCGCCAGCCCCACCCAAGTACGCGCGGTCGCGCGCTGTAGGGCACCATTCATGAGTTCCACCTTTCTTCGAATTACTTCACCAAGCAGTGTACTACACCAATAGGTATACTAATCCTGAAGATTGGAGCAGAACATGGCACGACCAAGCGCCCGGCCAAGGCTTCTCGACGCAGCACTTACTGTGGTCGAAGAACGTGGGATCACCGCGCTCACCCTCGACGCAGTCGCCGAAGAAGCAGGCGTCACCAAGCGCGGCCTGATCTACCACTTCCCCTCAAAACATGCCCTAATCCTTGGGCTACACGAAGAACTCGCAGCACGACTCGAAGTGCTACTTCTCAAAGAAACAGGAAAAGCGCCTGAGGGCGCGAGCCTGCTCGAACGCACTCGCGGCTACGTGAAAGCAACCCTCAGCGAACCAGGAAACGTTGAGTTGCAACTCATCCTTGATGCAACAAATGAGCCAGAATGGCTCGCCCCCTGGAACCGGATCTATCACCGTTGGTTTCCCGAAGAAGAACTACCCGTTGAAGAACTTGACGATATCTCAGTGCGCTGCCTCGTGGCCCGAATGGCGGCCGACGGGTACTGGGGGTACGAAACTATCGTCACCACCCCGATCAGTCGCGAGGCTCGCTCCCGCATCGTCGGCACTATCTTGAAGAGCCTCGAAGTCGAATAGAGTACTGACTTTCCGGGCATCTCAGGGTAGGTTTTTCACATTCGCCAGCCGACGAAGGAGTCAACATGCTGCCAGCCGCAAATGCCTGGGCCTTTGCCCTCGCCGCCTTCGCGCTCATTGTGATTCCTGGACCGAGCGTGTTGTTTGTGATTGGGCGCTCGCTTTCGCTCGGCAGACGCGGTGGCATGCTCAGCCTGCTCGGTAACGCACTCGGCATGCTGCCTGCGATCGCGCTCGTCGCCCTCGGAGTAGGCGCCGTAGTGGCAGAGTCAGCCATTGTCTTCGCCGTGATCAAGTACCTCGGTGCCGCGTACGTGATCTACCTTGGTGTGCAGGCGATCCGGCACCGCAAACCTAAAGCTAGCAGCGAGGCAGCCACAACCGCCGAGCAGCTTGGTGCCACACTACCCTCCGACACACACCGGGCCGCAGCCAGCCAATCGGCATTCCGCTTGCTTCGAGAAGGCTTCATTGTCGGTGCGACAAACCCGAAAACACTGGTCTTTTTTGTCGCGATCTTGCCGCAGTTTGTCAGTCGCAGCTCCCCCGCAGTCCCGCTGCAATTGGCGTTGCTCGGGCTGATTTTCTTCGCGATCGCACTACTCAGCGACAGCGTTTGGGCGCTCACCGCGAGCACCGCCAGGCAGTGGTTTGCGCGCGACCCCAAGCGCATGTCGCGCATGAGCGCCACCGGAGGCGCAATGATGATCGGCCTAGGCGGCGCGCTCGCGCTGAGCGGCAACAAACACTAGTTCACGCTGGATCGCGGTTCCCGTCCCCGCCAAACACAAAACCGCCTGACTTTCCGAAGAAAGCCAGGCGGTTTCAATCTGTATCGTTAGAGCGAATCCACGTAGGCGCGAGCGACCTTCTGTGGGTCCTTCTTGTCGACCTCAATCTCACGATTCATCCGAATCAAATCTTCGGTGGTGAGCTTTGCCGAAACCGCGTTCAGCGATTCAACGATCTTTGGATCCGTGCGATCACTGCGCAACACCGGGATGATGTTTTCAGCGAGCGACATGTACTCAGGATCTTCAAGCGACACAAAGCCATTTTCTGCAATAGCCGACTGCGTGGTGAACATTAGGGCGACGTCAATATCGCCGCCATTCAAACCGGCAACCGTGAGCGGGCCGCCGAGATCGACTGATTTGAACTCGCCGAAGGTCACATCGTAGAGCTCTTTCAGGCCAGGCACGCCGGCTCGACGATCCTTCGTCTCTGGCGGGCCACCGAGCACCATTTCACCAGCGACTGGCTTCAGATCAGCAATCGACACGAGGTTGTACTTCTTAGCTGTCTCAGCCGTAACGACCAGCGTGTCCTTGTCTTCAGCTTCGGCTGCCTCAAGCAGCGTGAGGCCTTCTGGCACCACGTCGTCGAGCGCCGTGAGAACATCTGCCGAGCTGAACGCGGTATCGTCGCCACCGAGATATGCAAGCAATGCTCCGCTGTACTCGGGCACAAGGTCGATGCTGCCGTCCTGCAGCGCAGGCACAATCACCTCACGGCTACCAATGTTGGGCTTTACATTCGCTTCGACACCAGCATCATTCAGTGCTTCAGCGTAGATGTGCGCAATCAGCACGTTCTCTGAGAAGTTGGCCGATCCGATTGTAATCGCATCGCCGCTTGTGCTCTCAGAGCTACTGCCGTCGAGCGATCCAGCGCTCGCACATCCGACGAGTGAAATTGCGATTGCCGCAGCCGTTGCGACAAAGAGTGTTTTCTTCATTGAAATTCCTTTCTGGGGGACTTTGAAATTTGCTACGTCTGATCGCTGAGCCGAACGACGCGAGTCTCGGTAACTTCAGCAGGCTTCGCCTTTGCCGCAACAGTGTCTGCTGCCTTCACCGGAGCTTTTTTCCGACGAATTCCACCGAGCGCGAAAAGACCATCGGTTACCAGTGCGAGCGACGCAACGAGCAACGCGCCTCCGGCCATTTCGCCATAATCTCGCAACGCCAAACCATCGAGCAGAAAGCGGCCGAGGCCGCCTAGCGCGATGTAGGCAGCAATGGTTGCCGTTGCAATCACTTGCAGCACCGATGAGCGGATACCGCTCACAATTACGCGGGTCGCAATCGGCAACTCAACGGTCAGCAAGATGCGCCACTCAGGCATCCCAATACCTCGTGCGGCATCGACCACGGCAGGGTCAACTCCGCGCACACCAGCGTATGTTGCAGTGAGCATCGGTGGAATCGCAAGGATAACGAGCACGATTGCCGCGGGTAAGAAGCCGAGCCCGAGCAACAAGACCATGAGGGTCAACAGGCCAAGCGTTGGTAGCGCGCGCGAACCGTTTGCGATATTGATGACGAGCCATGCGCCGCGTCTGGTGTGACCGATAATCGCACCGACCGGAATAGCGATCGCGATACCGATCAGCACCACCACGAAGGTGTACAGCAGGTGCTCACCAAGTCGCACCGGAATGCCGTCGGGCCCAGACCAATTTGCCGGGTTTGAGAAGAACTCAACAATTTGTTCAAAAATCATCGTTGTTCACCTGCCCTAATCCACGGAGTTGAGAGACGTTCAAGCAGCACCACAACAAGGTCAAAAATAATGGCCAACACGACGCTCAAGAGGATGCCCCAAACGATTGGGACGAGGTAACTGCGCTGGAAGCCCTCGGTAAAGAGGTCACCAAGGCCACCGACTCCGATCAACGCACCCACCGAGACCAGACTCACATTTGAGACCGCCGCAACCCGAAGCGATGCCGCAATCACAGGAATCGCGAGCGGCAATTCCACGGTGAAGAGCAGTCGCAACCGTCCAATTCCCATCGCTTCCGCCGCCTGCCTGGTCTCAATCGGCACGGCCCGCAGCGCTTCAACAACTCCGCCAAAGATGAGTGCAAATGAGTAGACAGAAAGTGCGATCACAATGTTGATCGGGTCGAGGATCTTGGTACCGATCAACACTGGAATGAAAATCAGAAGCGTGAGTGATGGAATCGTGAAGAGCACACCACTGATTGCGAGCATGGCGCCTGCGGTCCATCGGGTACGTGCCACCATCATGCCGAGCACAAGCGCGAGCACAAGTCCGATCAACGTGGCCGCTGCTGCGAGCACCGTATGCACGCCAGCGAGTTGCAGCACTCGCTGCAAATTATCGCCAAGCCATTCGATCATGGCCGAGCCCCATCACCCTGCAGCATTGGAGCAAGCAAGGCGAGATCAATGCCACCGACCAACCGGTCTTCATCACCGACCACCACTGCGAGTCCGTCAGGGCTGGTGAGTACCGCATCCATCGCGAGCCGAAGCGTATCGCCGTGGTGCACGCGAGGCTTTTGTTCGAGCGAGCTCACGCTGTCGTTCGCCTCTCCCGGACGCACCCAACCGAGGTAGCGATTCGACTGGTCGACGACCGCAGCTCCCGGGGCTGAAAGGCCGCTCGTCGAATCACCGAGTTTGATCGAAACGACCGGGCGCACTTCGGTGCCAACCTCTCTAAACGAGAGCGCACGGTAACCGCGATCCTTGCCAACGAAGCTCGCCACGAAATCATTGGCTGGCGAGGTGAGAAGTTCCTCTGGACTCGCAAATTGCGCCAGCCTGCCACCCTTCTCAAACACCGCAATACGATCGCCAAGGCGCACAGCTTCATCGATATCGTGCGTCACAAACACAATCGTGGTGCCGAGTTCAGGGCCGAGCCGCGCAAATTCTTCCTGCAATTCGTGACGAACTACTGGATCAAGCGCCGAAAAAGGCTCATCCATGAGAAGTACTTTTGGCCTCGCCGCGAGCGCACGGGCAACACCCACACGCTGCTGCTGCCCACCGGAGAGTTGGGTCGGAAAGCGTGACGCGAATTCGCGCGGCAATCCCACCGTGTCGAGCAGTTCAAAAGCCCGATCTTTTGCCTCTGCGGTTGAAACACCGTTGAGCTTTGGAACGGTCATGATGTTTTGCAGCACGGTGCGGTGTGGGAAAAGCCCGGCGTTCTGAATCACGTAGCCAATGCCTCGACGCAGTTCGGCCTTCTTCAGCGTGGTGACATCTTGGCCGTCAATTGTGATCTTGCCGCTGGTCGGCTCGATCATCCGATTGATCATCCGCAGGCTCGTGGTCTTGCCACATCCTGATGGGCCAACGAACACCGTTGTTTTGCCAGCCGGCAGTTCGAGCGAAAGCGATTCGACAGCGAGGGTGCCATCGGGGTATCGCTTTTCAACGTCTTGGAATGTGATCATGCGTGCCTCCTAGCTCGCGCAGCGTTCCCGATGAGCACCGAGAGCAACCGAGAAAGTGTAGTTGATGTCGTCTCCCCCACATCGAGAGAGGGAAAGTGTTCCACAATGTCGATTCCGGCGAGACCGAGATTGCCGGCAACAGCCGCGAGCAAGGTCTCTGCTTCTTCGAAATTCATTCCGCCTGGCACCGGGCAACTAGTGGCGGGCGCGATCGTCGGATCGAGTCCGTCAACATCAAGTGTGACGAACCAAGGCAGCTCACTGTTCATTTGTGTCAGAACGTGACTCACTCCGCGTTCACGAAGCTCTGCCATCGGAACAATCAGGTTGCCTGCCGCGAGCGCGGCGGCATAGTCTTCCGGTGTTGCACTGCCGGTGCCGCGCGCACCCACCTGTACGATCTGGCCGACCCAGGGCATCTCACGAATTCGTCGCATGGTGCTTGAAAATCCGTCGCTGCGGCCGTGCGCAATATCTGCGAAATCAATGTGGGCATCAATTTGCAAGACATTCACGGTTGGCACCGTGGCTTGGTAACCCTTGGCAACGAGGATCGGCACCGAGTCATCTCCACCGAGCACGATTGGCACACCGCCGCGCTGCACTACGGCGTTGACCGTTGCAGTCACGGCTGCGGCATTTGCCGAAAGATCCCTCGGGTTTCCATTCAAATCGCCAAGGTCGAGTAGTCGCACACCGCTGTCGCCAAGCAAGGTGCCCCCGAGCGAGAAATCGTAACGATTCTTGTGCGCGCCGAAGCGACGATTCGCTCGTTCGCGAAACACGCGCGGCGCATTTGCTGCGTCAGAATGTACCCCGCTCATCCAGTACGGCGAACCGTAGGGCGCACCGAATATGACGATGTCACCGCGTTGTACGTCGTCCATATGTGCCTGCGCCGCTCCGAGCAGGCCGTGCGGTGTCGCAATGAGGTCGCTCATGCGCCCACCTGAACCGCTCGAATGCCGCTCTGTGGCAGATAAGCAATAGCCTCTGGGACTCCAGCACTCGCGTGTCGAATCACGCCGATCGCTGGATCATTTTCAAAGCAAATTCGAGCGCGCGCCTCACTGAGCTCGGTGCCATCGAGCACCAGCGTCATGCCTGCAGAGACCGAGCCGCCGATAATTCCGGCGTTCTGGTGAATCGCCACGAGGTCGGCCCCGCCAGCCACATTCAGCATGGCGTTCAAGTATGGCCAGTCCGCGATCACGTCTGAACCGTCTGGCATCTTTTCGGTTTCGCGAGTGGGGTAAGCGCATGAGCCAGAATCAAGATGATCGCGGGTGATCGCAACTGGGCCATGCAGTTCGCCGTTAGCAACCAGGCGGTTAATCTCTATCGCCATTGCCGCGCGCTGACCGTGGCCAATCCAACAGATTCGGGCCGGCAACCCTTCGACGGGTGTTTCTTCGGCTGCTCGGTCTAGCCAGGTGTTCAGTCGAGTGTCGTCTGGAAAGAGTTCCCGAGCTGCTCGGTCGAGACGGTCGCGATCGGCGACTTCTCCGCTGAGGCAGATCCAACGGAACGGTCCACGACCGACGCCGAATGACGGGCGAATGTATTCGGGCACAAATCCAGGAATTTCGTCGGCTTGCGCGTACCCAAGTCTGCGAGCGGCCTGACGGATGTCGTTGCCATACTCGAACACCACTGATCCAGCGCTCTTCAATTTAACGAGCGCACTCACGTGACGGAGCAGAGTTGATTCGCTGCGGCGCAAGTATTCGTCAGGATCGCTTGCGCGCAGCACTGCCGCTTCTTCAAAGCTCAGTTCTGATGGAATGTAACCGTGCAGCAGGTCGTGCGCACTGGTTTGGTCGGTAGCGATAGCCGGAATGCGGCCGCTCTCTGCGAGTTGCTCTGCAACGTCTGCCGCGTTTTGCACCACCGCAATGACTCGCGGCTGTCTTGCGGCAGCGAGTTCTTCGGCTCTGGCCCAAGCTCCATCGAGGGTGTCGAAGACCTCGTCAACGCTGCCAGCTTCGATTCGCTGTTCGATCAGCGGGCGATTCAGCTCGGCGATCAGCGCAACACCGCCGTTCATTCGAACTGCGCGTCCCTGCGGCTGCCCCATGCCGCCGAGTCCGGCGGTGAGCACAATCTTGCCGGTGAGGTCGTCGCCGAAGGCCCGCTCGGCTGCGGCAGCAAACGTCTCAAATGTTCCCTGCACGATGCCTTGACCGCCGATGTAGGCCCAGCTACCTGCCGTGTACTGCCCGTGCATGGTGAGCCCGCGATCGCTGAGTTCAAAAAAGTCTTCACGATTTGCCGCGCGAGGCACCACATTTGCATTGGCGATCAGCACGCGCGGAGCTGAGACTGAACTTGGCATAATCGCGACTGCGCGACCCGACTGCACTACGAGTGTCTCGTTGTCGGCAAGGTCTTTCAGCGATTCAATGATTCCCTTCAGGCTTTCGTGATCGCGCGCTGCTTTGCCAATGCCGCCGTAGATGACGAGATCTTCTGGCCGCTCTGCGTTGTGGAGCGTGTTCTCGAGCATGCGCAAGATGCCTTCCTGGCGCCAACCTTTGCATCGCAATTCTCGGCCGGTGCCGGGGGAAACCCGCTCCATCTTTCGCTCCTTTGCATTGTGTGAAATACTTGCGAATCATTGTGTGAAACGCTTTACTAATTAACGCAGACGCTTCGCGCGCTGTCAAGCGCCGTTCAAAAACCGTTACATCGAGGGAAAATGCAAGAAAGAATCGACCTGCTGGTGCACAATGCCACCGAACTGCTCACTGCAAAACCAGCTTCAAACGGTCCAGTACGCGGAAACGAACTCGACCAGCTTGAGATCATTCCCAACGGAGCCTTTGCCGTGAACAACGGCACGATCATCGCAGTGGGGAGCAGCGATGAACTGCTGAGCCGATATCAGGCAAAGCGCGAAATTGACGCCTCAGGTCGCCTAGTCAGCCCAGCGTTTAGCGACCCGCACACACATCTCATTCACGGCGGATCACGTCACCTCGAATGGCAAGCGAAAGTACTTGAGCAACCGGCCCTCGGCATCGACGGCGGCATCCGCTCAACGATCAACGCGACTGCTGCGGCAAGTGACACTGAACTACTCACACACGCAACCGAGATCCTCGACGACATGCTGATTGCAGGCACGACCGCAATCGAGGCGAAAAGCGGGTACGGACTCAGCGAAAGCTCCGAACTGCGATTGCTTCAACTAGCCGCCAGCATCAAACACCCTGTGAAGCTCAGCAGCACCTTCCTTGGCGCACATACGGTGCCAGAACGACATCGCGAAAACCGTGAGGCCTACATTTCTGAAGTCATTGCAATGATGGCCGCCGCGCGTGAACTCTCCGACACCTGCGACATCGCGATCGATCCCATCTCCTTCACCGCCGAAGAAGGCCAGCGTCTCATCGACGCGGCAAAGCTTCACAATTTTGAATTGCGAGTGCACGCCGACCAGACCGGCGACATTTCAGGCACAGAGCTCGCGGCAAAGGCAGGCGCGCTCACAGTAGACCACCTCGATTTTGTGAGCGATGAAAGCCTTGCAGCACTCTCCCACTCGACTACCGTGGGCGTCATTTTCCCAGCAGCCAACATGCATCTACTAGACATGACACCCGGACGCGAAGGAAAACAACCTCGAGATCTTGTCGCATGGGCCGATCGCCTCATCGCATCGGGCGCCGCGCTTGCACTCTCAACCGATTACAACCCAGGCACTGCACCGTGCACCTCGATGCAAATGACCATGCAGTTAGCCTGCCGTCTCTACCGAATCTCGTATGCGTCAGCCTGGCACCTCGCCACGATCAACGCGGCCCATGCGCTTGGCAACGCCGCAGAGCGTGGCAGCATTGAGGTTGGCAAGGTAGCCGATTTCGTGATTTGGAATGTTGCCGAACACGGCCAGGTGATCCACCGCATAGGATCAAACCTCGCCGCCGAAGTGTACATTGCCGGCACCATAGTCGCCCGCGACGGCCGCCGAATCGAGACCGGAAAATGACGGCGAAAGCACTTGGCTCCTACTGGAGCTTGAACGAAATTGAGTCGTTCAGCGACCGCCAGCTTCGTGCAGAACTCACCGCAGAAGATCAACAGCGAATTGCAATCGCGCAACGGAATCTGCTCAGTGCGGCGAACGAAAAAGAGGTCTATGGTCTCTCAACCGGGGTGGGTGCCAGACGATTCGTCGCAGTAGAACGCGATCTCGACTCATGTCTTCGGCTCTGGCGGGCACACGCACTACAGCTTGGCGAAGTGGTTGACCCGGCGCGCACCCGCGCAACCCTGCTCATTCGAGCCGTACAGATTTCACGCGGCGGCTCGGGAGTGAGCCCGCAACTGGCACAAGGGCTTGCCGAAGCCGCCCAGAGCGAGGCCGACAGCTCGCTGCCAACGCTTCGCTATGGAGTCTCTCTGGGCACAGGTGATATTGGCTCGCTCGCAGCAGCAGCCCTGCAAATCACCGAATCTGGCGTGCAATTCTCGCCGAGCGACGGTCTGCCCTTCATGAGCTCAGGTGCTCTCACCTACGCCGACGCCGCAATCACACTGCAATCAAGCGCTCGCGCAATTGATTCTGGTATCGAACTCACCGGTCTTATTGCCCGGGCCGTGCGTTCAACCACCGATCATTTCTCAGCCGAAGCGCTCCACCCACAACACCGTGAAGTGCGCGAGGTTGCCGAACGATTGCGTGAGATTCGGGGAGCAGCCCCGGCATCTCGTGTACAGGAGCCCTTCTCAGTTCGCCTTGCTCCGCACTCACACGGGAGCGTGCTCCGGGCCTGGAACGCGGCAGCAGAGGTGGTTGAGATCGGCGTGAACGCAGCCTTCGAAAACCCCGTGGTGCTGCCACACGGCGATGTCGCACATGTCGGCAATTTCTACTCAGTCGAATTGTCCCTCGCGATCGACGGATTGCTGCGAGCGCTCGCACACGAGGCAAGCCTTGCCGCGGCACGACTCGGCCTGCTACTCGATAGCCGGTTCACCGGAGCAAATGATTTCTTGAGCGATGGCACCGCAGATGCCACTGGCGCAATGATGCTTGAGTATGCGGCTTCCGCGGCGGTGGCAGATATTCGAGAGGCCGCGGCAGCGCACGGAGCTTATGGCGTGAACGTTTCACAGGGTGCAGAAGAGCACGCGCCGTTCACCGCCCATGCGATCCGGCGTCTTGCCCGCTCAGAAGCGGCCTACCGCACCCTGCTCGGTTGTATCGCCGTAGCGCTTGGTCGTCTGCCTGACGGCGTCGCAGGGGCGGATGCTCTTCGTGACAGCTCACTCGATCTTGCTGATCGCAACCTCAGTGCGGATGTCACTGTCGCGATGGAGCTTCTCGATCAGGTGCGAGTGTCGGTATCCTAGCGAGAGCATGAGCATGAATGAAGCGCAAGAAGAAGAACCGGGATCCGGCCAGGGCCCGCGTTCAGTGCACCGTGCGCTCGAGCTACTTTCTCGGGTGGTCGACGCGGGACCAGTTTCGCTGAGTGCGCTCGCGCGCCAAGCGGATCTTCCGGCGTCAACGACTATGCGGATGCTTCGAGTGCTTGAGCACTGGGATTACGTCGCAAAAAACCAACAGGGCCAGTTCGTGGTTGGTGCGCGTTTCGCACAGAGCCGGTTTACGCCAGAGCCAGCTTCGGCAGAGCACCTCAACGATCTCAGCGCACCAATTCTTGAGTCGCTCACCGAAATTACGGGTGAATCGAGCTATCTTGCGGTGCGCGGCGATGCAAATACCTGTGTATATCTGCGTGAGGTGCAGACTAGCCACCCTATTCGCCACGTTGGTTTTTCTGGCTGGCAGGGGCGCACGGTGCCAATGGCGAGTTCGGCGGTGGCCGAGGTTTTCGAAGAACGAATCCCGGAAACCGGGTATGTGGTGATGGACGCTGTCGTCACCTCAGAGGCAACCGTGGTTGCGGCTCCAGTACGTTCGTCGAGCGGTGAGATTATTGCGGTGCTCAGTATCGTTGGGCCAAGTTATCGGCTCAACAGCGCCGCAGTCGCAACTGTGGGTCCGCAGGTCATTGCCGCGGCAAACGAGTTGGGCGCGAAGGTTTCTTAGTTCCGCAGCGGATCAGCGGGAGAGAGGGCTGACGAGCCGACTACCTTGGCGAAACTACAAGCTGGTCGAAGGTGCGCCAAATCTCGTCGCGGGTGTCGACTGCGCGGGCGGTCATCGTTTGCCAGTCCGGCGCCCCGGCAACAATGCCAATCGGAAACTTTTTGCCACCGGTCTTTTGGTACACCGTGCCGAGTAGCAGTTCGAGTTGCTCGACAGAGAGAAACGCGCCAAACGGCATTTCAATTCGGCCCGGATCATTCACTCCGTTGCCCGCCGCACGTAACTGGCAGATCATGCCTTTGGGTGCGTGAATAGTTGAGGCCTGGTCGATGCCGATCGCCAGTGTGACGGTCGATTTCGCGCCCTTGCGCTGCAGTTTCTTGCGTGAATCGTCGCGCACTCGCACACCAAGCGCGCGCGTTGTCGTCGGCGGTTTGGCTTCGATTTCCATCTGATCGGCCATGGCTTCACCGCAGAGGCCGCCGTCGGCGTAGTGATCGCCTGCGACGGTGCCGCTAAGAAAGGTAATTCGTTCGTAGGGCAGAAACACGTCCGCTACGCGCAGGCCGTGGTTGTCGGCAACGAGTTGCGTCGTGCAATCAGAAGCGACAAACAGCATGGCCCGCGAGAGGCACTTTCGATTTGTCGCAGCGAACACGGCAGGAATCGCGAGCAGTCCAAGCCCGAGCAGTAGTGCGCCCGCGAGAGGCGCTCGCCTGGTCCAGGCAAGCCAGACTCCGGCGATCAGCACAATTGCGGCGAGCGCACCGAAGCAGATAAACACTTTGCGGGTCGCCGAGGCATGCGTTTTCCGCGCGAGAGCAACCCGCTCAGAGGGCACGCAAATAACCAGACGACTGTTTTCCATTCATACAGGTCTACCAGCGAAGTTCGCGCAGCACCAATCATCCGCGCCTCACCTCGCCGAGATCGCCTGGTTTTGCCGAGATCGACTGGTTGTTCAGTGTCAAACGAGGCGATCTCGGCAAAACCAGGCGATCTCGATGGGTGGAATCCCATGGCAACGCAAAAGACCCCTCCAAAGGAGGGGTCTGCGGCGGAGGTAGTGGGATTTGAACCCACGAGGGCGTGAACCCAACACGCGTTCCAGGCGTGCGCCATAGGCCGCTAGGCGATACCTCCATGTCGACGCTAGGCCGACCTTTCCATCTTAGCCCCACCGCCGGTGCGGTTCTCCCCGCGCGACGCACAACAGGGAAGACTCATGGCTAGTTGGGCTACTCGAAGGTGCGATCCCAGACCGACATTACGATCAAAGTTTTTGTACCGGCCACAATCGGCATTTTGCGAATGTCGTTCACCACTTGCTGAAGGTGATCGAGGTTGCGGGCCCGAAAGCGCACGAGACCGTCTGGGTCGCCCGCGATTGTGTAGTACTGCTGCACCTCTGGAATGAGCTCAGCGATCTCTTCGAATTCGTTCGCGCCGACTCCGCTGCGCAGCCGAATCTCGGTGAAAGCGACCAACTCCCCTGACGAAGCATCGTCGACTACGGCCATGTAGCCCTTGATAGTTCCGTCTGCCTCTAGCCGCTCGATTCGCCTGGTCACTGATGCGCCCGAGAGTCCGACGATCCGCGCAATCTCACTCGCCGGCATACGTGCGTTTTTACGCAGCACTGCCAATATCTGTCGGTCTGTCTCGTCGATCATGCCGTTCTCCCCCTGCAACTTCAGTGTCGCGCGTGCCCATGCTGCCAATTCGAGCGATGTTCATTACTTGCGTCGATTGAGCGATATCACACACCCTTTTGCACATTCTTGCGTCTTTGTTGCATGTTTTGCAAGCAGTGCGCACTGATCTTGAATCAAGGCGCACGCCCTGTCATGGTTTCTTCAATCAGTGTCAAAGGAGCATGATGTCCCTCACCGCGATCGCAAATAGCCCTTGGTCGGTTCTCAACGCCGCCGGCGAGCTGCGAAACGATGCTGCCCTGCCAGAGGGCGAATCAGCGCTCGAGCTTCGCGCGGCCCTACGCAATATGATGCTCGCTCGCCGTATCGATACAGAGGCCATCGCGCTGCAGCGCCAAGGCGAACTCGGCCTTTGGCCTTCAATGCTCGGCCAAGAAGGCGCCCAAGTAGGTGCTGGCACCGCGCTTCGCCCTCAAGACGTGGTGTTCCCCACCTACCGCGAGCATGCCGTTACCTGGTGTTTCGGAGTTGATCCTGTACAACTCTTGGGGCTGTTTCGCGGCACAACGATGGGCGGTTGGGATCCACACGAGCGAAACTTCAACCTCTATACGCTCGTCATCGCAGCACAAACTTTGCATGCCGTTGGCTATGCCATGGGTATTGTGCGCGACGGTGATGTCGGCACCGGCATTCCAGAGCGCGACCGCGCTGTGCTGGTCTTCTTGGGTGACGGCGCACTCAGCCAGGGTGAAGCGAACGAGGCTTTTGTGTGGGCTGCGGCGCAAAACCTGCCGGTCGTGTTTTTCTGCCAAAACAACCAGTGGGCCATCTCAACTCCGGTCAGCACGCAGAGCCGAGTTCCCCTGTATCAGCGCGCGCAGGGCTTTGGCATCGAAGGTGTGCAGGTTGATGGCAACGATGTAGTTGCTACTCACGCCATCGTCGAAGATGCCCTCTCGAAGGCACGATCGGGCGGCGGCCCGACTCTGATTGAAGCAATCACTTACCGCCGCAACCCGCACACCACTTCAGACGATGACTTGCGCTACCGTGATGAGACCGAAAATGCCCACTGGACGGCTCTTGATCCGATCGACCGTCTGCGTACGTATTTGCTCAGTGATGAAGCTGGCGAAGCGCAGATCGACGAGACGTTTCTTGCCGAGCTCGAAGCCGAGGCTGAGGAGCTTGCGGTCAAACTGCGCGCTGGTTGTCGCGCACTGCCAACGCCCAATCCAGAAGATCCGTTTTTGCACACGCTCGAAACGATGACTCCCGAACTTGCGGCGCAACGTGCAGCCCACCTCGCTGATATTGCCGCCTATGAAGACGTCCCTACCGCCAAGATCCCGACCACGATCGGAGGAGCTCAGTGAGCACGGCCCTCGCCCACGCCCTAAACGCCAGCCTGCGCGATGCCATGCGCGACGATGAAAAGGTATTGCTGATTGGCGAAGACATTGGCCAGCTCGGCGGCGTCTTTCGTGTCACTGAAGGGCTGCAACAAGAATTTGGTGATCTTCGGGTGGTGTCTTCACCGCTTGGCGAGGCTGGCATCGTCGGCGCGGCTATCGGCCTGGCTATGGCCGGTTATCGCCCAGTGTGCGAAATTCAGTTCGATGGTTTCGTGTTTCCAGCGATGAACCAAATTGTCACGCAGCTCGCGAAGTATCGGCACCGCTCGGAGGGCAAGGTTTCGCTGCCGGTGGTGATTCGCATTCCAGTTGGCGGGGGCATTGGCGCTATCGAGCACCACAGTGAATCGCCCGAAGCCTATTTTGCGCACACTGCTGGTTTGCGGGTCGTCTGCCCGTCAAATTCGCAAGAGGCCTACGAGATGCTCGGCGAGGCGATCCGCGGCAATGATCCGGTGATTTTCCTGGAACCGAAACGTTCGTACTGGGCAAAGAGTGAACTATCGGCAGAGCCTGTTGCTTCAGATTTAAATAGCGCGAGGATCGTACGCCCTGGCGCGGATCTCACTCTCGTCACCTATGGCGCACTGGTGCCTGCTGCACTCAAAACGGCAGAAGCCTTTGCGGCAGAAGGCCGCGAGCTTGAGGTGATTGATCTGCGTTCGCTTTCGCCCATCGACGATGCCACCGTTGTCGCTTCGGTTCGACGCACTGGCCGATTGGTGATTGCGCACGAGGCTTCGCAAAGCGGCGGCATTGGCGGTGAGCTTGCGACGCGCGTGCAAGAGCAGGCCTTTTATGAGTTGGAAGCGCCGATCCTTCGTGTCACGGGCTATGACACCCCTTACCCAGCAAGCAAACTCGAACACGATTGGTTGCCAAACGTTGACCGCTTGATTGACGCTTGCGACCGCAGCTTCAGCCACTAACGAGCACTCGAGCAATTGCCCGAGTTTCAGCACCGATATCAGCACCGACACCAGCACCCTTGAAGAAATTGGATCAAGCCATGACCCTTACTGCGCAACAGGCCCAGACGTTCTGCCTCCCCGACGTTGGCGAGGGACTCACCGAGGCCGAGATTGTCGCCTGGCATGTTGCTCCCGGCGACTCGGTGAAAATCAATCAAGTGATTGTCGAAATCGAAACGGCCAAGTCGATCGTTGAACTGCCCTCACCGTTCGACGGAGTAGTCGCGTCGCTCTTGGCCGAGGTGGGCGAAAGCGTTCCGGTAGGGGCCGGGATTATTTCGGTTGAGACACCTGCTGCGCAGGCAGCAGGAGGCGACGTTGCAGAAGCCGAAGCTGCGGAGTCCGAAGCAGCTGAAGTTGAAGCAGCTAAACGTCAGGCAGCCGCAAACAGGCAAGACACTCCCAAACTTCTGGTCGGTTACGGCGCAACCGACCACGGTCAAAGCCGCAGGCGCCGACGCCATGCCACGCCCGCGGAGTCGCCGGCGCCTGCAAACGTTCAAAACGCGCAAGACCCAGGTCTGCGCAACCACTCAGGCGCGGTGCGCGCGAAGCCGCCGGTGCGCGGCCTCGCAAAACAGCTCGGAATAGACCTGCGCTCAATCGCGGCGACCGGCCCGAACGGAATTGTCAGCCGGGAAGACGTACTTCGCGCAGAAGCATCGCAACAGATGCCAGTAGCAACAGCGCAACAGACAGCAATAGCGCAACAGAATGCAACAGCACAGCAGGCAGCACCGACTCGCATCCCGATCAAGGGTGTGCGCAAGGCAACAGCAGCGGCCATGGTCACCTCGGCCTTCACCGCTCCCCACGTCACCGAGTTCATCACTCTCGACGTCACCGCAACGCTCGATCTGCTTGCCGTGATTCAGCAGCGTCCCGAGTTTTGCGAGCTGAAACTCACCCCGCTCACCCTCGTGGCACGCGCCTACCTACTGGCTATTGCGCGGACACCGATGGCGATCGCGCACTGGGATGAATCTGCTCAGGAGATTGTGCTGCCCGCCTCGGTCAACCTTGGCATCGCCGCGGCGACTCCGCGCGGCCTCCTGGTACCAAACATTAAAGGGGCCGAACAGCTGAAGCTCGACGAATTGGCGGCAGCAATCAGCGATTTGGCGGCCACCGCGAGGTCGGGCAAAACCCCGCAATCAGCCCTCAGCGGAGGATCAACCACGATCACGAACATCGGCGTATTCGGCATCGACACCGGCACACCGATCTTGAACCCAGGCGAAACCAGCATTCTCGCGGTGGGCACGATCCAGCGTAGACCCTGGGTTGTTGGCGCAGGAGAGCACGAGCGCATCGAACCCCGCTCGATTCTGCAACTCGCACTGTCATTTGACCACCGCGTACTTGACGGCGCCGAGGGTTCACGGTTGCTCGCCGATACGGCGGCGATCCTACGCAATCCGGGCTTGGCCTTGCTCTAGCCGCGACTCCACCTCATTTCTCGACAACCTACCTATATATAAGGAGCCACCATGCCTGCCAGACGGATTCTCGAATCGCCTGAGCATGCCGAGCTTATTGAGCTCGTACGCACAGTTCTCGCCAGCCAGATCGCACCGCAAGTTGCGCGCGTCGAGGCCGAAGAGCGCTTTCCGCGCGAAGCTTTTCGGGTGCTCGGCGAACTGGGCGTGCTCGGACTCGCCTACTCCGAAGAACTCGGCGGTCTTGGTTTGCCCTCAGAGGTGTATCTGCAGGTGCTCGAAGAAATTGCTTCGGTCTGGGCTTCTGTCGCGGTTGGTGTTTCAGTGCACGCACTCAGCTGTTTCGCAATTGCCAACTACGGGACTCCGCAACAGCAGCAGCGTTGGTTGCCCGAAATGCTCGGCGGCACAATGCTCGGTGCTTACAGCCTCTCTGAGCCGCACGCTGGATCGGATCCCGCCGCAATGATGACGACGGCCAGGCGAGACGGTGAAAACTACGTGCTCAACGGCACAAAAGCTTGGGTTACCCACGGCGGTTACGCAGACTTTTACACGGTTATGGCGCGAACGAGTGGCCTGCCAGGCGACCGCGATGGCATCTCATGCTTCTATATTCCAGCGGGCACCCCGGGTCTGATTGCCGACGAACCAGAACGAAAGATGGGGCTCACCGGTTCGCCTACTGCTTCGATTCGTTTTGAAAATCTTGTCATCCCAGCGGATCATCTGATCGGCGAGGAGGGCGCCGGTTTGAAGATCGCGCTCGCCGCTCTCGACGCCGGCCGTCTTGGCATCGCAGCCTGCGCGACCGGACTCGCGCAGGGCGCCCTCGATGTGGCGCTTGATTACGCGCGCAACCGTGAAGCGTTCGAGCACCCAATTATTCAATATCAGGGTGTGAGTTTTATGCTCGCCGATATTGAGGCGACTATTGTTTCGGCTAGGGCGACACTGCTCTCGGCCGCCCGCCTCAAAGACATGGGTCTCAACTATTCAAAAGAGGCTTCGATCGCAAAGCTTATTGCGACCGACGGCGCCATGCGGGCGACGACCGACGCAGTGCAGGTACTTGGCGGTGCCGGATACACGAGAGATTTTCCGGTTGAACGTTTTATGCGCGAGGCGAAGATCATGCAGATTTTTGAGGGCACGAACCAAATTCAGCGCGTGGTTATCGCGAGACATCTAGAGCGATCGGGCTCCGGGGCAATAGTCTCGAAGCAGTTCGCATTGGCATAGGAGAAGTGCAATGAACATTTCAGGCACCACCGCAGTTGTAACTGGAGCAGCTTCAGGGCTGGGAGCTGCGACCGCCGCAAAACTCGCGTCCCTCGGCGCGAAGGTCGTCGGCTTTGATCTTGCTCAGTCGATTACCTCGGCCGCGGAAGTCGAGGGCGTCAGCTACACCGAGGTTGATGTCACTGATCCGGCGGCGGTTTCGCGCGGGCTCGATGTGGCTGCCGAGGTTGCTGTTGAGAGCGGTCAGCCTTTCAGTATCGTCGTGAATTGCGCAGGCATCGCACCCTCAGCTCGCATACTCTCGCGCAAGGGTGTGCACGATGCCGGGCTGTTCGCCAAGGTGATCGACATTAACCTCAATGGCACGTTTCATGTGCTCTCGCTCGCCGCCGAACGCATCGCTGCGAACGAACCAGACGAGCAGGGTCAGCGCGGGGTTATCGTGAACACCGCGAGTGTCGCCGGGTATGAGGGGCAAATTGGTCAGGTAGCCTATGCCGCTTCAAAGGGCGGCGTGATTAGCATGACCATTGCGGCTGCCCGGGATCTTGCACAGTACGGCATTCGGGTCAATACGATTGCGCCCGGAGTGGTTGAGACGCCTCTGCTCGCAACGGTCTCAGATGAGTTCCGCGAGGCTCTTGAGGCTTCGGTGCCGTTCCCGAGTCGGCTTGCGCGACCTGACGAGTATGCAGCGCTTGCGAGTTTCTTGATTTCGCATGACTACATGAACGGTGAGGTCGTGCGAATGGATGGCGCGTTGCGCATGGCACCCCGCTAGATCGGACGGCTTAGGCCATGCGCGACTTGCGTGGCTTTCTCGCACCGATCAGCAGCGCAACACCGAGCACTGCGCAGAGCGGCCGGTAGTACTGATTATCGAGCTCAACGAAACGCTTGTTTGCCTTCGGCAGGCCAAGCACGCTGAGTGCCGCGTCGCCGCCAAGCGCCGAGCGCGCAACGAGCACCAGGCCCGCAATGCGACGGCCCGCCACGGGTAGTGCACTTTCACCGAGCGCTCCAGCAGCGACCGCACCGCCGGCAATGGCAGTCACGGCGACAACCGCGGTAGCTTGCGCATCTGGGTTTTGGTTGCTGCCAACGGTTGCCTGCGCAAGCTGTTTGCGGGTTTTTGCGGGCCAGGCCGAGCCTGCCGCCCAGACCGCATGCAGCACACCAACTGCTGTCAATCCCAGCCAAGCAATAAATCTCGCGAGTGTCACGATTGCGCGCATAAAAAGCTCCTAGTGGTTCGCTCGTTGTGTGAGGTTTAGGCCGTGAGTGCGGCTTCGATGGCGTCGCGGATCGCCTGATCTTCGGGAGTTACCGCGCTTCTGAAACGCAGCAGACTTCGTGATCCGCGCCCCTCGTAGCCGTCGCTGCCACTGCTCAACAAGAACTTTTCAAAGTTCCAAAGCACTGGGCCACCGAGCCCTTTGTCGTCTTTCGCGTGCTTCAACTCTTTGAATAGCGGATCGGCGCCGGGTCCATTCACCTTGCCCTTGGCGAGCAGTGGAAAAGTGACGCCGTAGTTGAGCTTGCAGAATTCACCGATTTCTTCGGAGGTGCCCGGTTCTTGTTTCAAGAACTGATTGCATGGCATGCCGATCACGGTGAGACCGCTGGAGCTGAACTCCTGATGCAGCGCCTCAAGCCCTTCATATTGCGGGGTGAAGCCGCACTTCGAGGCTACGTTCACCACAAGAGCCGCTCCTGGCGCAAGATCGCCGAAGCGCTGCGTGGATCCGTCAAGCAGTGTTACCTCAATGTCCCTAATGCTCATGCGTCAATCTTCTCGCAGAAAGCTTCAAGAAGTAAGGGAAGATAGAGGCATGACTTCGCAATACACAGCCCCCGCAGATCGTATTGAGATTGGCGCTCGCATTGAGGCTTTGATGCCTCGCGCCATTGAGGAACTTGCCGAGCTTGTGGCAATTCCTTCAATTGCTGACGAGCGGATCGTTGACCCTGCAGAGTGCGTACGTGCGGCAGAGTGGGTTCGCGAGGCGTTTCGCGCTGAGGGAATCCCCGCCGAACTTGAACTCACACCTGATGGCACCTACGCAGTGATCGGACACCGGCCAGCCCCTGCTGGCGCACCAACCGTGCTGCTCTACTGCCACTACGACGTTCAGCCTATTCTCGACGAACACGAGTGGTTGAGCCCACCCTTCCAGCTGACCGAGCGTGATGGCCGACTTTTTGGCCGCGGTGCCGCCGATTGCAAGGGCAATGTGCTTGCCCACCTGACTGCGCTTCGCGCCCTGCGCGATCAGACTCCGGCAGACAGCGATGATGCTTACCCGGTTGGGTTGATCCTCGTTGCCGAAGGTTCAGAAGAACAGGGTCGCGCAAGCCTCGATCAATACGCCATTGCCAACCCGGAGCTGTTCCAGAAGGCAGATGTCATTCTGATTCAAGACGCCGGCAACGCAGCCTACGGCCTACCCACTCTCTCGGTGAGCCTGCGCGGTGCTGTTGATATTGAGGTGCGGGTTGAGGCACTGAAGGCTTCAGTGCATTCGGGCATGTTCGGCGGCCCGGCGACTGACCCGATCGCGGCTCTGGTGCGTATGCTCGCCACACTTCGCGATGAGCACGGCAACACAACTGTGCCTGGCATTCGGGCAGACCAGGTGTGGCAGGGGCTGCAGTATGAAGAAGAGGCCTACCGCGCAGATGCGGGTCTGCTTGAGGGGTCTCAGATTCTTGGTTCTGGCACCGTGAGCGATCAGATCTGCGCACGCCCGGTGATTACCATTCTTGGCATCGATGCCCCTCCTGTGGTTGGTGCAGTTGCCGCGGTGCAGGCAAAAGCTGCAGCGAAGCTGAACCTGCGAGTACCACCGGGAGAAGACCCAGCGCAGATGCGTGATGCACTGATCGCACACCTGCACGCTGTTGCGCCGTGGGGTGTAAAGGTGGAGACCGAGGCAGGCGAGCTGGGCTACCCGTTCAGCAGCGACACCACTACCCGGTCGTTCAAGCTGCTTGAGCAGGCCCTCACCGATGCCTATGACGGGGTTGAAACGGTTTCGGCTGGCGAAGGTGGTTCGATCCCGTTGACTACCACCCTCGCTGGTATCAACCCGAGCGCAGATATCGTGCTGCTTGGTGTGCCTGACCCTGAGAGTCGCATTCATTCCACCAACGAGAGTGTGCATCCAGAAGAGATTCGTCGTATTGCGCTCGGCGAGGCCCTCTTCCTCAGCCGTGTAGCTCAGGCGTAGTTTCACGTTTAATGCTGTGATTTGTTTCCTGTTTGCCGAACTTTGTTTCCCGTTCGCTGAGCTTGTCGAGGCGCGCGGGAAACAAAGCCCAGCAAAGGCTTGCAGAGCAATCTCGTCGTCGAGAGTGACTACTCATGGGGCCAATTCAGGCACTCATTTCTGCACAATTCCTGTATGAAATGGCATACAAGATTTGCTTTGTAACGGAACGGTAACGCATACTAGAGAGCATTCTGCCTGAATGGGCAGCGCCCAGTCCTGGGCCAGTTCGCTTCGCGAGCATCACCAAACCTGAGGAGACCACCGAGTGAGAACCCCCGCGAAGACTCTTGTAGTCACGCTTGTCTCTCTGGTGACCATGGCATTCGGTATCGCTCCTGCGGCCGCACTTGCACCCACCACTACCCCTGATTACGAAGTAGCTGCGGTACAGCCGGCCACTCCTGTCGCTCAGACCATGAGCACCGGAACCAACTCAATCGAAACCAAGTCGCTTGACGTGTTCCTTGAGCAGAGCGAGATTGGCAACGCACCGCACAGCTTCAACGTTTCGGCAGCAATTGCCGCAGCAAAGAGCGAGGTCGGCACCAGCCGACCAACCGGGTGGAGCGCTCCAGGCGAATGCATCATGTCGGTTATCCGCTGGGTTGAGGGCGCCGGCGGCGCCAACTGGGTAGGCGGTGGCGACCCCGTCAGCAACTACACTGGCGCAACCCGTCTCACTATTGCTTCGGCTCAGCCAGGCGACATCGTGCAGTACGAAAGCATCGATTACCCAACCTCTTGGGTTTCTGGCGTGCACACCCTGCTGATCACTGGCGTAAACGGCGACGGCACCTTCCAGATCGTGCAGTCAAACGTGCCAGGCGGCAGCGGCCTTGTTACCGAGGTCGACAACTGGGTGCCACAGCCTCCATCGGGCTTCCAGGCAGTGGTCTGGCGCTTCTAAGTCCACCACGAAACAAAGATTTACGCAGTATGCGCGCTGAGCAATCAGCGCGCATACTGCGTTTTAAGCACGAAACACCAATTGAGCGCAAAATGCGCGTTTAGGCGTCAAGAACCGATTGATAAATCTCGACGAGGCGTCGGGTCTGCGCACTCTGCAAGAACGCCTGCGTTTCTGATTCGTCTACTCGCAGCTCACCCGGGGCAGAGTTCAGTTCGCTCACAGCCTCACGCAGAGTGTGTGCAAGCGCGGCCACGCTTTCATCGGCGACTCGCCAAGACTGCGTCACGGCAACATCATCAGCAATCGCCAAGTCGCAAAAGACGGTTGGTGTTCCAAGCACTGCTGCCTCGAACGGGGTAAGGCCCTGCGTCTCAAAACCAACAGAGGTCTGCACCAGGGCGTCTGCCTCGCGCAGTGCAGCCAGCGCAGCCTCATGCGTGACCGGACCGACGATGACAACCCGATCGGTAAGCCCGTGATTGGCAATACGTTCCTGCACCTGATTCAGCAGCATGCCCGCGCCATATAGCCGCACATCGGCATCGATATCGGCAAGCGCAATCGCATCGATAAACTCAAGCACGCGCTTCTCACTGCTCATACGACCAAGCCACGCAAGCAGTGGTCTCGAACGAGGGCTGCGGGGCAGCGCCAACGGAACGTCAACGAGGTCATCATTCACGCCGCCACGCACGGCCCGCACGCCCGTCGCGACGCCTTTGCGTTCAAGCTGCGCTGCAAAGTGGCCAGACGGTGCGATCACGGCCGAGGCCTCGGCAGCGAGTTCAGCCAAATAACGCCACGAACCCTTCGCAGACGCAGCAACTTCACCGCGAGGTTTGCCAAGCGAGAGCAACCGCCAGCCACGCAGCCCCAAAAAGACGAGCGGCGCAAGCGGGGTAACTGCCCTCGTGCCCTCATCAACGTTATTGTGCATCGTGAACACAAGAGGAACTCGCAACCCTCGCGCCGCACGAATACCAATCATGGCGCCCCAGAAGTCGCCCTGCACGTGCACGACGTCGACGGCGGGCAATTTGTGCAGAGCGGCGGCAAGTGCGCGATCGGTGCGCGCGCTTGGCCAGCTCAGACCATATTCACGATCTTTGGTGATCGGCCGAGAGGGCAGCTCTATATAGGCTTCGCGATCCTCGTCGGCTACCAGATAACCAGCCCGATGCAGCGCTGGCGCTGCGATCGTAACCCGGTGACCAAGCTGCTCTAGCGATGCTCGCTGCGTGCGGATCGCAACCTGTGCCCCACCAAGCGAATCAGGGTGCTGATCGGTGACGATGAGAATGTGCACGATGGCTACTCTGCTGGGGTTTCGCCGCGGTAGAGCGCCTCGAAAGTGTCGAGCGTGCGATCAAGATCGTGAACCTTGACTGCTTCGAGCGAGCTCTGCTGCATTGCCAGATATTCTTCTGGGCTCGCGGTAAGCACCTGGGTAATTCGTGCTGCCAGTTCTCGGTCGTTGCCCGGCTGGAAGAGGTACCCGTTTTCGCCGTGGTGCACCAGGTGTGGCAGCGCCATAGCGTCAGCGGCGAGAATCGGCAGACCGCTCGCCATTGCTTCCATTGTCGCGATCGACTGCAGTTCAGCAATTGAAGCGATCACAAAGGCGCTGGCTCCGGTGAGGTGTGCACGGAGCACTTCGTCGCTCACCCGTCCGGTGAAGGTCACTCGATCGGCAACGCCCAGATCACGCGTGAGCTTTTCGAGCTGTTTGCGTTGGTCGCCATCGCCGACAATTGTGAATGATACGTTCAGCGCAGGGTCGAGCTTTGTCAGCGCCCGAATGATGACGTCGATCTCTTTTTCGAGGGTGACGCGCCCGACGAACACCAAACGGTTCTCGGTGCGCGGAGTGAGATCGGAGTTGTAGTCTGCTGCGCGCAGGCCACAGCTCACTGGCAGCACTCCGCGACGGGTGGTGTTGCGCTCGAGGAAGTCTGCCGCGCGTCGGGTCGGTGTGGTGACGGCGCTTGCCTTTGAGATGACACTGTCGGCGTCATGCCAGCCCCACCGCACGAAGAGACGCTTCGCACGCTCGGGCAGCAGGGTGAAGTCAAGTACGTTTTCGGGCATAACGTGGTTTGTTGCCACAATACGAATACCCTTGCGCTCGCCCTCGGCGGCAAACCCTCGACCGATAATAATGTGCGACTGAATGTGAATCACGTCTGGCGTTACGTGCTTCAGAATCTTGCGGGCGTAGTGTCGTGAGCGCCATGGCAGTACAAAGCGCAGCCAATCGTGTGGCAGCCAGCGCAATGCGGGCAGGCGGTACACGGTCATGGGTTGTCCCTCGATGGTCTCAACACTTGGCGCGGTGCGCTTCCACTGCTGGCCTGGGGCAATCACATAGACGGAGTGCCCACGTTCAACAAGACCTGCGGCAAGACGCTCGGCAAATCGCGCGGCACCATTCACGTCTGGCGAGAATGTGTCGCAGGCGATCATAATGCGCAATTTGTCGGATCGATCGGCTCGGCTCACGGGCTTCAGTCTTTCGGTCAGGGAACACCGCTGATCGCGGCGGTTCAAGTCTATGTGTGACTCACTGGGCTATTGCCCATCACACGTGTCAGAGAGCCGAAGATCCGACTTAAGTACCACGCGGTTCGCTTTCATCTGCAACTCAGGTGCCATTGACAGGGTCGAAAAGGTGGCTCTTGCAACGTTCTGGCCACCAAACCCGGGCTGGCGTTGCGGCCCACCACGATCAATGTTGCAGCCCATCGCGATCAATATTATGGACAATCACACGTAAACACTGCTGTTTTCGCCCAATGCTTTTGCACATTATCCGCAAAAACGTTGGCGAATATAGGAGGCTGCGCGCACCCTAGTCTCGTGTCAATTTCTCACTCTCCAGCAGCTGAGGAAATCGGCCGCAGAGTGCGCAAAGCACGCAATGCGCGTCAGATCTCCCTCGAAGACCTAGGGCATCTTTCTGAGATCAACTGGACCACTATCGGCAAGATCGAACGCGGCGCTTCAAGCCCGACCGTCGAGTCACTCGTGCGAATCGCGACCGCCCTTGAAATCGACCCGGGCTCACTCATCAGCGGCATCACTTCTGACGACTACAGGCAACGGCAGCACAGACTCACCGCGCGCGATCTGATCGCCGCTCGGCAAGCAAACAACAACTAGTTAGCTCGTTGGATCGCTCGGTCCGGGCACCCTACGCACGAACATCGGCACCCAACGCCAAAACCCGAAAGCGCCAAGCAGCGCGATTGCGCCCATTGCGCCGGTTGCAATGCTCAGAGTTGAAACGGCCGCAAGCGCCGAAAATACGACGGGGGCAAGCGCACCTCCGGCATCGTTCAGTGTGCGCCATGAACTCAAGAATGCCGCCGGATTATCTTGCGGTGCAACGTCGGCGCCGAGCGTCATCAGGATTCCACTAGAGAGGCCATTGCCCACGCCGATCACCGCAGCAAACATCGCAAACCACATTGATGCATCGGCCGAGTCATGGGTGAGGGCGAGCGCCAAAAATCCTGCGCCCATGAGCAGCATCGCTGGCAGTACGGCCCAGAGCCGCCCAAACCGGTCCATCACCTGACCGCTCGCGTAGAACAGCGCGAAGTCGATCGCTCCCGAGATACCGATCACGAGCGCAATCGATTGCGGGTCTAGCCCGATCGAAAGACCCCAGAGCGGCAGCACGACCTGGCGGGCAGAACGAACAGCTGAGAGCGAGGCCGCAGCTACACCGAGCCTGGCGAGCACTTTTCGATGTGTTGCCATCGTGCGGAACACACCCTCGCGAGCAGCACGATCCTCGTCACTCCCGCCCCTTCTTGTGTTATTGGAATTTCCAATAACCGGGCTCGTGGGCAGCGAAATCGATCCAGTGACTGCTTCTCCAGTGTCTGCAAGGGGTTGCAAAAGCCCAGTTTGCCCGGCCCGTTCGTTACGCAGTTCCTCTTCGATCTGCTGCTCCGGGTCGGGCCCGAGCAGCACGAGCAGCACCGAAGCGACGAGACACACCGCGAAGCACCAGGCTGCCGATGTGCCTGTTCCGGTCAGGCTGAGCAGGCCTGCCGCGAGAAATGGGCCGATAAACATGCCGAGGCGAAACGATCCGCCGAGCAACGCAAGGGCCCTTGCTCGGAATGAAAACGGCACCTTTGCAGTCATGAACGCGTGCCGCGCGAGAGCAAATGCCGCAGCGCACATGCCGATCAAAAAGACTGAGGCGCTGAGGAGTCCGACATTTGGCGCAAACACCAACCCGAGCACGCCAAAAAGCGCGGCGGTGCCTGCGATTGCCATGGTAAGTCGCTCGCCGAGGCGCATTACGAGCCAGCCTGCCGGGAAGTTGCCGCAGAGTTGGCCCACTACGAGCGCAGAAGCCACCAAGCCAGCGGTGGCAAGATCAGCTCCCAGATTTGTGGCAAGCACCGGAATGAGCGGGATGACCGCACCCTCACCGAGCGCGAACAAGACGGTGGGCCCGTAGATCATCGGGGCAAATCGCATTAGCATTGCCCGTGCCGGATTCGCCATAGCCCGCCCCCAAACATCAAACTTGCGGGCCGCTCGAATCGAACGACCCGCAAGTTCAACGGTACCTCGTCTTTAAACCGACGAGGGATCGGAAGCCCGCGATAGCCCGCCGGCCTTTCCCACTGAGTGGATACGTTGTTCTCGAGTGGATACGCGGGGAACCCGCATAAGGCCCCTTTTGAGTAACAACGTATCCACTCGATGAGCGAGAACCCACGCGTGAGAGCCGCCGCACGAGACCCAGCGGCCGGTGCGAGCAACAGCCAGCTAGTTGCTGCTCACCTCAAGGCCGTTGCCGTCAGCGGCGAGCGTCACCCGCACTGCTTGACCGTCGTGCACCTCGCCGCTCAGGATGGCGCGAGCAAGACGGTCGTCAATCTCACGCTGCATGAGCCGCCGCAGTGGCCGCGCGCCGTAGACCGGGTCATAACCACGAGCCGCCAGCCAGGTGCGCGCTTCGGGGGTCACGCCGACCGTCAATCGGCGATCCTCGAGCCTCGTTTGCAGGCGATCAATCGAAATATCAACAATGTGTGCCAGGTCTTGCTCGGAAAGCGGCCTGAAGATCACCATCTCATCAAGACGGTTCACAAACTCAGGTTTAAACGCGCGGCGCACTGTCTCGCGCACAGCGTCTTCCTTCTCAGCCCAAGGCATATCGGCATCAATGAGGTACTGACTACCGAGATTCGACGTGAGGATCAGAATCACATTTCGGAAGTCGACCGTGCGGCCTTGACCATCGGTGAGCCGCCCATCGTCGAGCACCTGCAGCAGCACGTCAAAGACCTCAGGGTGAGCCTTCTCGACTTCATCAAGCAGCACAACCGAGTATGGCCTGCGCCGAACAGCTTCGGTGAGCTGACCACCCTGCTCGTAGCCGACATATCCCGGAGGGGCGCCGACGAGTCGCGATACTGAGTGCTTCTCACCGTATTCGCTCATGTCGATACGAACCATCGCGTGCTCATCGTCAAACAAAAACTCGGCGAGTGCTTTTGCGAGCTCTGTTTTACCGACACCGGTGGGGCCGAGAAAGAGGAACGAGCCAGTTGGCCGGTTGGGGTCAGCGATTCCAGCACGTGAGCGACGCACCGCATCGCTCACCGCACGAACTGCGTCGCTCTGGCCAATGAGTCGCTTGCCAAGTTCGCCCTCAAGCGCGAGCAGCTTTTCGGTTTCGCCCTGCAGTAGGCGGCCAACCGGAATGCCGGTCCAGGCTGCTACGACCTCGGCAATGTCCTCGTCTGTGACCTGGTCGCCGACCATACGCGCTTCACCGCTTGCTTCGTCGAGACGCTCAGCGTTCTCGGCTTCTGCAAGTTGCTTCTCGACTTCGGGCAATTGCCCGTAGCGGATCTTCGAGACCTTTGCCAGATCACCCTCGCGCTCGGCGATGGCCTCTTCAACACGCAAACGGTCACGCTTTTCGCGCAGTTCGCCCACTCGGTTGAGTGTCGAGCGTTCTTTTTCCCAACGCGCTTCGAGCACGTCGAGGTCGCGTTGGCGTGCCTGAAGGTCTTCGCGCAGTTTTGCGAGACGCTGCTTTGAAGCCTCGTCTTTTTCTTTCTTTAGCGCGAGCTCTTCAATCTTGAGGCGATCGACTGCGCGGCGCAGCTCGTCAATTTCAAGCGGCGCCGAGTCGATTTCCATGCGCAGACGCGATGCTGCTTCGTCGATCAGGTCAATCGCCTTATCGGGAAGTTGCCTGGCCGTGATGTAGCGGTTTGAAAGCGACGCCGCCGCAATCAACGCCGAATCGGCGATGGTTACTTTGTGGTGTGCTTCATAACGTTCTTTGAGCCCGCGCAGGATCGCAACGGTATCTTCAACCGATGGCTCACCAACATAGACCTGCTGAAAACGGCGCTCAAGCGCGGCGTCTTTTTCAATGTACTCGCGGTACTCGTCGAGCGTGGTTGCGCCGATGAGTCGCAGTTCGCCGCGGGCAAGCATGGGTTTCAGCATTTGCGATGCTGCGACTGAGGACTCGCCTCCGCCAGCACCCATGAGGGTGTGCAGCTCATCGATGAAGGTAATCACCTTGCCGTCGCTGTCTTTAATTTCTTGCAGCACAGCTTTCATGCGTTCTTCAAATTCGCCACGATATTTTGCACCGGCAATCAGTGCAGAGATATCTAGCGAAATGAGTTCTTTGTCTTTCAGTGATTCTGCGACGTCGCCGGCGACAATGCGCTGTGCCAGTCCTTCGACTACGGCTGTTTTGCCAACGCCGGGCTCACCGATCAGCACTGGGTTATTTTTTGTGCGCCGGGTGAGCACCTGACTGACTCGTCGAATTTCACTGTCTCGACCGATGACCGGATCGAGTTTTCCCGTGCGCGCAACTTCGGTGAGGTTCACACCGAACTGTTCGAGCGCACTCTGTTCGCCGCCTTCAGCGGCTGGTTGCCAATTTGCCTGCATGGTTCCTCTCCATCTCGCAGTACGGGTGCGTTGGGGTTCGATGATCCTCGCCCCAACAAACTTGAGTGATGTTGACTCAAGTTTACCTATTTGTTGAAATTTTGGCCAGCTTTTCTTGAATGGGGTTAGGCTTCGAACAACTCGCCGCAGCGTTGCGCGCGAATAGACGCGAAAGGTGACTTCGTGACGCAAAGCCCCTACCCCGGCCCAATTGTTAACTCCCCACCGCACCCGGCACTGAAACAGCTTCGCTGGTCAGCAGCCACCGCAGCCTTTCAGATTGAAGGAGCCCGAAACACTGACGGTCGCGGTCGCAGCATCTGGGACGACTACGTTGACTCCCCCGGAACAATCAAAGACGCAAGCACCGCCGAACCCGGGCCCGACAGCTATCACCGCTACCTCGAAGACGTGTCGCTCTGCGCAGAGCTCGGACTTGATCGCTACCGCTTTGGCATCTCCTGGACTCGTGTGCTCCCAGACGGCGTTGGCGCCGCAAACCCCAAGGGCCTCGACTACTACTCCCGCCTGGTCGACGCGCTGCTCGAGACGGGAGTTACTCCGTTTCCAACCCTGTACCACTGGGACCTACCAGCCTCAATCGAAAAAGAAGGCGGCTGGCTAGCACGCGACACAGCCGAGCGCTTTCGTGACTACGCCGAGATCGTCGCTATCCACCTCGGCGATCGCGTGAAACACTGGTACACAATCAACGAGCCAGCGATGACCACACTGCAGGGGTACGGCATCGGCGATTTGGCCCCCGGCCGCAATGAACTGTTCGGTGCACTACCGACCGCACATCACCAATTGCTTGCACACGCGCTTACGGCACCGATGCTCCGGGCGGCTGGCGCCTCCCAAATCGGCCTCACAAACAACCACACCCACGTACGACCAGCATCGGTCGACCCCGCCGACGCGATAGCCGCAGCCGCGTACGATCTCGTGCACAATCGCCTTTTTGCTGAGCCACTCCTACTCGGCCACTACCCCGACCTCGCCGAATACGGTCTACCCGAGATGCCTGCGCACGACGGCGACCTCGCACTCATTCAGGGCAGTATCGACTTCTACGGCCTCAACTTTTACAACCCAACCACCGTTGCCGCAGCGCACGAGGGCAGCCCACTTCCCTTTGAAATCGTGCCCACACCTGGGGCGCCGGTGACTGGGTTCGGGCCAGATTGGCCGATCGTGCCAGCAAGCTTAAGCGCACTCTTGACCGAAATGCACGCTGTCTACGGTGATGCCCTACCGCCTGTCATTGTGAGCGAAAACGGCGCATCCTTTCCAGAGCCCAATTCGCTTGGCCCTGGCGAGGAGATTTTCGACCAGGATCGCATTGACTATCTCAACGGTCACATTCTGGCGGTAGCCGATGCCATTGCCGCTGGCGTTGCTGTTGAGGAATACACGGTGTGGTCACTCCTAGATAACTTCGAGTGGTCCGACGGTTTCACGCAGCGCTTTGGGCTCACCCACGTAAACATGACGAGCGGCGAACGCAGGCCGAAGGCCTCATTCGAGTGGTACCGCGCCCTGATCGAAAGTAGCCGCGCATGAACATTTCAACTACCCAAAAGGCGGGCGCCAGCTGGTTTGTGCTGTTCACCATTGCTTGGCTACTGATCTGGACGGTGCAGCTCACCCCCTTGCAGCTTCTTCTGCCCCTGCAACTCGACACCTCAGAAAGTGAGGCCGGCTGGGTCTCTGGCGTGGTCTCTTCTGGCCTGGTGCTTGGCGTTGGCGGGTTGGCTGGCGTAATTGCCGGCCCGATTGCCGGCGCGTTTTCTGACCGCAGAAATCCCAGCACTTCTCGCCGCAGACCATTTGCTCTTGTCGGCACCTGGATCACGGCGCTCTGCCTCGTGTTCACCGGCATGAGCAACACGCCAATCAGCATCGGGCTCGCCTGGGTGGGCGTGTCGATCGGTATCGCAATTGCCTCGGCCGCGTTCACCGCAATGATCGCCGATCAATTGCCCACGCACCAGCGCGGGGCCGCAGCGTCAGCGGCGTCTTCGGCCCAGGCGGTTGGCATTGTGGTTGGTGTCGGCACTGTCGTGCTGCTCGGTCTTGGCGTGTTTGATAGCTACCTGGTGCTCGCGATCGCGATGGGCGTGGTCGGCACAATTGTGGTGTTGCTCCTGCCTGATCCTCCCAAATTCTCTGGTAGCGAAGCGGCTGCGGTCCCCGTTGCCGATCGAGCCGATTTCGAGACGCCACGCAGCCCTCGCCTGAGCTTTCTGCGTGATCACGACTTTCGCTGGATGCTGATTGGCCGTCTCGTCGTGAACATTGGCAATGCACTCGGCACATCACTGCTGCTCTTCTTTCTGCTGTACGGGCTTGAGATTCCAAAGAGCGAGGCCGAAGACAGTCTGCTGCTACTCATTGTTGTGTACACCGTGTTTGTTGTCGCAGCCTCAATTGTTTCCGGGGTCATCTCAGACAAGATCGGCAAGCGACGCTGGATCACCGTGGCGGCTGCAGTGTTGCAAGCCATTTCAGGTGTGGTGATCGCAAGCTCGCCGAGCTACGCCACCACCATGTTCGCGGCAGCGTTGATGGGCGTCGGCTACGGTGCGTTTATGACCGTCGGTCTCGCATTTGCTACGGATCTGCTTCCAAGCGAAAAAGACCACGCTCGCGATCTTGGCGTCGTGAATGTGGTGGCGGCTCTCGGACAGTTGCTCGGTCCGGTGATTGGTGCGGGCCTTGTCGCGCTGGTTGGCGGCTTTTGGCTGCTCTTTGTCGCTGCAGCAGTATTGTCGCTCGTAGGCGGGGCGCTCACGCTGCTGGCCCGAGAACACAAGTCTCTACAGGTGAGCTCAGTCACGAACGTTTAGAGGTTGTAGGGCGCCGCTGTCGTATCTTCCTCGCTTGGGTGCCGAATCAACGCGGGATCGTCTTCACTCTTGCGCGGGTCTTCGTCGCCCCCAAACACTTCGTCAGCCCCGTCCATCACGGGCTTGTCGAGGGTTTCTTCGTGCTTGTCATGTGGTTTCTTGTGCATGAATCTCGCCTCCAATAGCTACTCTCACTGCCACGCTAACGCCGCTGCGGAATAAATGCACCGGCCTTGACCCTCACAAAAGAAGCACTATCCTGCGCCCGGTCGGGGCCTCATTCAGCTGGCATTTCAGAGCTGCGTCGCACGCTTGGCCGCCCTGCAAGGAACCAGGCTAGCGACCCAATCGCCGGCAAGAAAATCACGAGTAGCACCCAGACGAGTGTCTGCGTTGAGCCGAGTTTCGAGCCGTTGCGACCAATCGAAATGAAAGCAGCAACTAGTAGCACCAGGCAGGTGAGCACTGTAAGCGCGAAGAAGATGTCATAGCTAACGGGGACCAGTGGATTAGCGTTCATGTCTTCGACCTTCTTGAGGTGTTGGGTTGCGCTGCCATTCTTACAGCGCGACCCAACATCTGTCGAGCGATCCTATGCGGCTAGCGTCGCCGGGCAGTCCGTGCGCTGGTCGCCAGTACGAGCGCTCCCGATAATAAAGCGAGAATTCCAGCACCGATAAGCAACGGCTGTGGCTCCGCGCCGGAATTCGCGAGGCCGCCTGATCCACCGTCAATTGGTGGAACCACCGTCTTGCTGAACGACCAGACGCCGACAAATTCAATATCAAGTCCGTCGACAACAATAGGGTTTTCTTGCCATCCAGCAAATGACCAGGTTCCGGCGGATGTGTTTACGTCGTTAGATGGGAAAGTCGCGGCCTGCACAGTGTCACCCTGAGTTGCGGTACCAGACAATGGCTGCACACTTGCAAGCTGTGGGGGCACTGGGTTTCCGGAGGTATCGACAAAACGATACGTGACGTTGAATTGCGCATCGGGGTCTACGGTGAAGTCCCATGCACCCACAAAACTCACATTCGCGCCGGTAATCACCGATTCGTTTGGAGTCCAACCAGCGAATGTCCAGGTGCCTTGCGTGTCGGCAACTGAGGTAAGCGCCGGCACTGGTGGTTGCACGGTCGAACCGTCTACCAGCATTGTCTTCGTGGGCGGTAGTAGCGCCTGCACATCTGCAGATAGGGCTCTCCCTGGCGCGTTGCTCACGAACTCGAAACTGGCATCGTAAGTGTTAACCATTGTCAGCGACACATCGTTGCCGACTGCGTCAAAAGTGAGTGGCATCATCGAGTGGAAGAATGCGTCCATCCGCATTTCACCGTTGACGCTCGGCTGCGTCATTTCGAAGGTTTTACCGGCTTCGAAGGCAGATTGCTTCACGTAGAAAGCCTGCGCTGGTGTGGTGAGTCGCAAAATGTTCGGCTGGTTGCTGTCAAGCTGTTTGCCGGTAACCTTGCTGCCGTCTTCATTCATCAGAATGAACTGGGCGTTGTATTGTCCACTCGCGTCGTCATAGCTCACCGAGGTGCAGCGAATGAAACGTGAGAGACCGGTATCTGGGTTTTGCGCTTCAATCTCGCTTTGCAGGGCAGTGCAGTCAACAAACGATGGATCGCTCGTCACAACGGTGTTGTCGACGTGAAAGGCAATATCCCAGTTGCCCGAGAATGTCTTGCGTTCCCATTCCGCTTGGTTGTTGCCTGGGCTGAACAACCAAGCAACTTTGAATAGGCGATAGGAAGACCAGAGGCTGCGCATATTGAGTGTGCCTCGATATGCGATTTGGTAGGCGTTTGAAGCTTCGTCGCCCTTGGCGGAGTCATACAGGAACTCGTTCGATCCGGTGATCTGGCCGCTATCGTCGAGGGCGTATGCGTCGGCTGCCACCGAGATGGTCACAGGGGTTGCTGCCTGCGCTGAAGATGCTGTGCCGAGCAGCAGCCCGGCTGCGGCGATCATGGCAATTGCTGAGGTTGCGAGGGGTTTCATGATGCTCCGTTCGAGGTCACGCCTTGTCTCAAGCTAACCTCGGGAGTCACGAAAATGAAATATATTTGGGCTCATTCGACAACATTTTGATCACATGCACAGTAAATGTTAGTGAAGTCACAAGTTAGCAGAACTCCGCGAAAACCCCTCGTGCGTCATAGAGACTACGTCGCGCCCTTGAAAGGCGCCGTCCACGAGGATCCCCCAGGGACTGTCGAAACTCCCAAGAGAACGGGAAAACCCCCGCATAAAGCGGGGGTTTTCGGCGGAGCCAGGGGGATTTGAACCCCCGGTCGAGTTTAACCCCGACCCTTCATTAGCAGTGAAGTCCGTTCGGCCGCTCCGGCATGGCTCCGTAGACCATCTTAGGGCAAAGCACCTAGCCCGCGGAAATCGAGAGCGAAACTCGCCGAATTAGAATTTCGTTCGGCCAGCCGAGCACGTCTCCGAGGCTGCGCTCTGTCCCGTAATATTCTGCGGAAGCACAGTCACCGGAGGCACCTCGGTTGCTCCCTCAGCAGGAACTTCACCCTCAACTGGAGCCTCTGTCACGGTACCGCCGACCGCGGCCTCGCCCGTGCCTGCCACCTGGAACGGCTCACCGCTAAGCACAACACGGATCAACTCGTCAGCAGCTGCTCGATCCGGAGCAAGGCGACCCGGATCATATGGGTGTGCGTAACTTGGGTACTGCACAAAGTTCACTCGATCAAGATCAATGTCGACCACGGTGCCCGCAAACGCTTGCAAGAACTGGACTGATGCCATGCTGCTCGAAAGTGTGAGGTTGTCGAAGCCGGTCTTTGCCAGTGCGTAAACCTTGCCGGGGTTACTCAGCGTGTCCGAACTGCGCAGCTGACGCAGCAGCGCAGACATAAACACCTGCTGGTTACTAATGCGGCTCACGTCGCTGCCGTCGCCAACACCATAGCGGGTGCGCGCGAAGTTCAATGCGTCAACACCGGCAACTGTCACTTCACCAGCTGGCAGGTTCAGGCCGGTCTCGCTATCTTCGATTGGCTCGGCGAGGCAGACCGTGATTCCACCAAGTGCATTGGTGATATCGATGACGCCATCAAAGTCGACCATCGCAGCGTAGGGAATATCCATACCGGTGAGTTCACTGATCGTTGCGGCAGCACAGGCAAGCCCGCCATAGCTGAGTGCGGTATTGATCTGCTGCTCACTCATGGCACTGCTGGTTTCACCGGTGTCTGGGTCGGTGCAGCTTGGGATAGGCACCATCAAGTCACGCGGAATACTGATCACGGTCGCGCTCTTATGATCCGCTGGAATATGCAGCAGCATATTGACGTCGTTGAGCTCGCCCTCTTCGCCGTCGTACATCACAGATTCTTCGTTGCGCTTATCTGAACCGACTAGCAGCACCGTCAACTCACCATCAAGCGACTGTGCCCCGGCTGCAACAGCATCGGGGCTGCTTGGCAGTTCAACCGTTTGGGCTCCTTGCACTGCTCCCCAGAGAGCATATGCGGTTACCGAAACGCCACTCAGGGTTGCCACCAGAACGGCCGTCAACGCAACCTTCGCAGCATTCGCCCAGGAGACAGAACGGCGCAAGCGCCCATGGCGCGCGCCAAGGTTTGCCTCGCTGTGTCCGCGTTGCTGTCGTGCCATACGTGAAACTCCCTGGTAATGACAAGTGTCGTGCGCGAGTAGCGCATCTACCGATGTTACCCGCAAGTTCTGTGACCAAGCTGTAACAATTGGGGTCGTAATTTGTAGCTATTGTGCCGAAAACGAGAGAAGCCCGACCAAAATTTGCTTCTGGTCGGGCTTCTGTGGCGGAGGGTAGGAGATTTGAACTCCTGAGACGGGGTTACCGCCTGCTTGTTTTCAAGACAAGTTCCTTCGGCCGCTCGGACAACCCTCCGCGTAAAAGCTTACTGGAAAAATCGGCGGCAGTTGACCGCTTAGCCCAACAAGTCCGGAAATCGTTGCTGCAGAGCGGTCAAAAGACCGTTTTCGTAGACACTTTCGGTGACCCGACGCGCAGATTCTTTTACGTGTGGATCAGCCTGGCCCATGGCAACGGAGTCACCTCGGCGGCCAGCCCACTCAAGCATCTGCATATCGTTCTCACCATCGCCAGCAGCAAACACACGATCTGCGTCAATGTTGAGACGCTGACGAAGCACCTCGAGCGCACTCGCTTTAGTGACCCCGGTTGGTGCGATATCGAACCAGGTAGTGAGCCCGACCGCGTACGAAACACGACTCAACCCCAGCGCCTCAGAAACCTCAAGAAAATCTTGCAGAGCGTGATCTGGCGACACCACAAGCACGCGACTCGCATTCGCAGTGAGAAGTTCGTCGAAGGTCACCTGTCGCTGCCTGCGAGGCAGCGTTCCAGAAGGCATCTTCTCGGTATAAAGAAACTCGCCATCTGCAGTTTCTACACCATAGGTAGCAGTGACCAGATGAGTGCGAATACGTTCCAGCAATCCGGCCGGATCAAACGACTCAACGTGCTCACGCCGGTATGCACGAGTGGCAAGCGGATCGCGCTTCAGCGTCACCGCACCGTTTGCGGCCACAACCCAGTCAGCCTGAAGTCGCAGCTGCTCGACCACGTCAAGAGTCGCCTCAACCGCGCGACCGGTGGAAATAATGACCTCGTGCCCGGCGTTGTGCAGCGTGCGAATCGCTTCGGCGACCTCTGGGTGCGGGGTTGCCGGAATGTACTCACCCTGCTCATCTCGCTCACCGAACGGCATCACAGTGCCGTCAATATCGAGCGCGATGAGGTGGCGATCCTCGGCGCGCATCACGCCGACACCGGGGTGAAGACCTCGAGTCCGCCGAGGTAAGGACGCAGTGCTTCTGGCACACGAACACTGCCGTCTGCCTGCTGATGCGTCTCAAGAATTGCAACGATCCAGCGCGTGGTCGCGAGCGTACCGTTGAGGGTCGCTACCGGAGTCGTCTTGCCGCTTTCGCTGCGATAGCGGGTACCGAGGCGACGCGACTGGAAGGTGGTGCAGTTGCTCGACGAGGTCAGCTCGCGGTAAGTGCCCTGCGTTGGTACGTACGCTTCAATGTCGTACTTGCGAGCCGCGCTCGAACCGAGGTCGCCGGCTGCGACATCAATCACTCGATAGCTCAGACCCAGCGCTTGCATCATGCTCTCCTGCCACCCGAGCAGTCGAAGGTGCTCTGCCTCGGCATCTGCAGGGTCGGTGTAGACAAACATTTCAAGCTTGTTGAACTGGTGCACACGCAGAATCCCGCGGGTGTCTTTACCGTGCGAGCCTGCTTCACTGCGGTAACAGGTGCTCCAACCTGCGTAGCGCATTGCACCGCCCGAGAGGTCGAGAATCTCATCGGCGTGGTAACCGGCGAGGGCAACCTCGCTGGTGCCGGTTAGGAACAGATCCTGCGATGGCAGGTGGTACACCTCGTCGGCATGCTCACCGAGGAACCCGGTGCCCTGCATAATTTCTGGTTTCACAAGGGTTGGCGGAATCAACGGCACAAAACCTGCCGCGAGCGCGCGATCAAGCGCGAGGCTCATCAGCGCAAGCTCAAGGCGAGCACCGACACCCTTCAAGAAGTAGAAGCGAGCGCCAGATACCTTGGCACCGCGCTGCATATCGATGGCGTCGAGCATTTCGCCAAGCTCAAGGTGATCGCGCGGTTCGAAGTCGAACTCGGGCACACCGCCCACCTCGCGCAGCGTCACGAAGTTTTCTTCGCCACCCGCCGGAACACCCTCAATGACAATGTTCTCAATCCGGCTTGCTGCGACATCAAATGCGGCATCGGCTTCGCGTGAGCGCGCTTCTGCGGCCTTCACGTCGGCAGCAATCTGTTGCGCCTTCGCGATCAGTGCTGGCTTCTCTTCTTTCGAAGCTGCCTTTACTTGCTTGCCAAATTGGTTCTGTTCGGCGCGAAGCGACTCGAACTCGCCAAGTGCAGCACGGCGCGACTCGTCGGCCGAGATCGCAAGATCTACTGTTGATTCGTCATTTCCGCGCGCTCGCTGTGAGCGCTTGATGGTCTCGGGGTCATTGCGCAGGAGTTGAGGATCAATCACGCCCCTATCCTATCCGGCGCAGCTTCTAAGACTCCTTGCTGAAATCAGAACAGAGTAACGTGGACCCATGGTCTCTCCTCAGCCCCGTGCCGCCATCGTGTTTCACCCGTTGAAGACTGACATTGCAACGCTTCGCGAGGCAGTTGAATCGCACGAGGTTGCCGGGGGTTGGGCGCCCAGCCTGTGGTTCGAAACGACCGAGCATGATGCCGGTCAAGGCATCACCAAAGAAGCAATCGAAGCCGACGTCTCCGTAGTGCTCGCATCGGGCGGCGACGGCACAGTTCGCGCCGTGGCCGAATCACTTCGCGGATCTGGCGTGCCGCTCGCGGTGATTCCGCAGGGCACTGGCAATCTGCTTGCTCGAAACCTCGGCGCACCGCTGAACGATCTGGGAGAGTCGGTGCGGGCGGCGTTTATTGGCGAAGATCGGGCGATTGATCTTGGTTTGGTGACCATCATTCGACCCGATGAGAGCGAAGACGAGCACGTCTTTTTGGTGTTGGCGGGCATGGGTCTTGACGCTCGAGCAATTACGGCAACCCGATCCTCGTTGAAAAAAAGAGTCGGCTGGCTTGCCTACGTTGATGCCGGCATGCGAACCATGATCAAAGACGCGCCCCTGCAGATTCACTATTCGGTTGACGGTGCACCGGCCAAGTCGCTCACCGTATTCACCGTAATGATTGGCAATTGTGGGCTGCTGCCTGGCGGTGTGCTGCTCATTCCAGACGCAGATATTGCCGACGGTCAGCTCGACGTGGTGGCGTTGCGCCCGCTTGGTCCATTTTCTTGGTTGCGTATTTGGCACAAGCTCGGATTCGAAAATGGTGTGCTGCGCAAAACCAAAACCGGTCGCAAGGTGATCGACCTGGTGAACGACACCCGCTCGGTTACGTACATGCGCGCACGTCGATATTCACTCTCAGTGCCTCACCCAGAGCCGATTCAACTTGATGGCGACGACTTCGGCCTGGCACTGGCAGCAAACGGCACGGTGGATCCAGGCTCTCTCGTCGTAAAAGTACTAAAGAGCTGGAAACCGGTCATTTAAGGCGCGAGCGCCGCACATTAGCCAAGCAGCTCGTCAAGCCACTCGCGAGCACTGCTGAACGACTGATTGTCGTGCTCGCCTCGGGTGGTCGCTGCGACTCGATCTGCGCGCTGGTACGAGCCCAAAAACACCACGTTCGGACTGAACCGCTTCACCCCGAGCAGGGCATCTGAAACTCGTTCGTCGCGGGCGTGCCCCTCAACATCGATCACAAACCGGTATCGTCCCATGCGATCACCAATCGGCCGCGACGCAAGCAGGGTGAGGTTCACTCCTCGGGTCGCGAACTGTTCGAGCAAGAGCAATAGCGAGCCCGACTTGTCGTCAGGCAACTCTACGATGAGACTGGTTTTGTCTGCTCCGCTTGGCTCGCCAACCGTCGCGGTACGTGCGACCAGCACAAAGCGGGTGACAGCGTCTGGGTTTTCGGCGATGCCCTCAGCGAGCACCTTCACGTCATAGTGAGCTTCGATGCCTGGGGGTGCGATAGCCGCGTCAACGCCCTTAGCCTCGTTGAAAATGTCGGCTGCGGCCTGCACATTCGAAGTGGCTGGCAGGTGGTGATGAGCTGGCAGTTTTTCGTCAAGCCATTTGCGGCACTGACCGTAGGCGACCGGGTGCCCCGCAATCACGTCAACCTGGTCGAGTGTGGTGCCCGGCCGAGCGACCAGCACAAAGCTCACCGGCACCAGGTATTCACCAATAATCTGCAAACCGGGAATGGTTGCGAGCGCGTCTTGCGCAACTGTCACGCCGCCATCAACTGAATTCTCAATTGCGATCATGGCCGCGTCACTTGCGCCGGTAACCACATCGTTGAGTGCTTCGCCAATGTTGGCGACGGGCTTCCACTCTTGTCCCTGAGCCTCTGGCACCTGCCGCAAAGCCGCCTCGGTAAAGGTGCCTGCCGGGCCCAGAAAGCTGTAGCGACGGAGCGGTGCAGGCGTTGAGGACATGCGAATAATCGTAGTCCCTTCTTGACCTTGTATCAGCTTGTTACGGCGGCAACCAGCTCTTGCGCTGCCTGCTGCACAAGAGCGAGGTGATCCGCTCCCCTAAATGATTCTGCGTACACCTTCATTACGTCTTCGGTTCCGCTCGGCCTCGCCGCAAACCATGCGTGCTCAGTCTGCACCTTCAAGCCTCCGATGGCTGCCCCATTGCCTGGTGCGTTCACCAGCACAGCAGTGATCGGATCGCCGGCAAGTTCTGTCTCGGTAACATCTGCGGGCGAGAGCGCTGCGAGAGCTTTCTTCTGCGCGGGGGTCGCTGCGGCATCGACGCGTTCGTAGACCGGTGCACCAAATGTTTCGGTCAGTTCACGGTAGAGCTCACTCGGCGATTTACCGGTGACGGCCTGAATTTCAGCGGCCAGCAGCGCAAGCAGAATTCCGTCTTTGTCGGTGCTCCACGCGCTGCCGTCAAAACGCTGGAATGAGGCACCCGCACTTTCTTCACCACCAAACACCACGCTGCCATCACTCAGCCCAGGCACAAACCACTTGAAACCAACCGGTACTTCAAGCAGTCGCCGTCCGTGTTTCGCTACTACTCGGTCGATAATTGCTGAAGAGACAAGTGTCTTACCAATGCCCGCTTCTTTTGGCCAGTCGGGGCGGTGAGTAATCAGATAATCGATCGCGACAGCGAGAAAATGATTGGGATTCATCAAGCCTGCGTCGCGAGTAACGATGCCGTGCCGGTCGGCGTCGGCGTCGTTGCCGGTCACAATGTCAAAGTCTTTACGATATTCGGCGACGGTTTGCATCACTTGGGCCGACGAAGGATCCATTCGAATCTTGCCGTCCCAGTCGAGGTGCATGAACGCCCACTGTGGATCGATGCCGCTGCCAAGCACGGTGAGGTCGAGGTCGTAATGATCGCGAATGGCTGCCCAGTAGGCTTCGCTTGCGCCACCGAGCGAGTGCGCACCAATACGCACTCCTGCTTCACGAATCGCTTTCATATTGATCACGCTGCCGAGGGCCCTCACGTATTCGCCGACATAGTCGTATGTAAGCGCTGCCTCGTGTGGTTCGTCTGCCGCGGCGAGGGTGTCACGCCATTGGCCACTCTCAAGCAATTCGTTTGCTCGCGCCGCGATCCATGAGGTCGCGTCGGTGTCAGCCGGTCCGCCGTGTGGCGGGTTGTATTTAAATCCGCCGTCACGGGGCGGATTGTGGCTTGGCGTGACCACGATTCCGTCGGCCCGTTCAGCCGCATCGAGCGTCAGGTGTTCGTTGTGGGCGAGGATCGCCCGGCTGAGTGCCGGTGTCGGCACAAAATTGGCGGCTTCGCCCGGTGCTGCACTCGGCAGTACCACCTTTACACCCATTGCGATGAGCACGCTCTTGGCGACCCGAAGCGCTGGCAGCGAGAGCGCGTGAGTGTCGCCACCCAAGTAGAGCGGCCCAGCAATGCCCTGCGCTTTGCGATACTCAGCGATCGCCTGGCTCATGGCGGCAATGTGCGCCTCGTTAAATGACGCGCTGAGCGAGCTGCCACGGTGGCCAGATGTACCAAACACAACGCGCTGTTCAGCTTGCGTTGGATCTGGAACTATCTCGGTGAAGGCAGCCAAAAGTTGGTGAACATCAATCAAGTCGCTCTGCTCTGCTTGGAGCCCGGCCCGTTCATGCATACCTACAGTTTGCCAGCTAAGTAACAATGCACTAACGCCCCTTGTATCCGACGGCTGTAGCAAAGATAGGCTGGGGCCAATACTCAACACACACACTGGAATGGTGAAATGACTGGTCAGATGCCTGAAAACGATGCGGTTCACGACACCGAGGGTGCCGCAACGGCTCCTTCAAAAAAGAAGGTTGTGCTCTTTAGCGTTTTCGGCGCCGTGATTGTCATCGCGCTGCTCGTCTGGGTGCTCGTCACGCAGGTGTTCGCGGGCGATACCAACGAGGTCACACCACCAAAACCGGTCACGACTACGAAACCGACCAAACCAACCACCGAGCCGGAAAAGCCGGCTGCTCCGATTGTGCTGCCCAGTTGCGAGGCACTGAACCCGCAGGAAGCCGCAATTGATGCCGAAGCTCGCGCCCGCTACGCGGCAATGGAACATGATCCGCTTTCAGAGGTGACACCCTTCCAGAAATTCCCTGACCAGTTTGGGCCAGCGGCTGTCGATGCGCTTTCAAGTGCTGTGCAGTCTCGCGAGTGCGTCTACGTTCGCAATCTGGAAACCTTCCTCGCCACCGCGTTGATGGAAATCCGCGAGGCCGACAAGGATGCCTTCCTTGAGAAACTGCGCGCCGATAGTGACTTTGTTGAAAGCACCGTAGACGGCGCGACCGTGTTCACATGGAAACAAGTATCTGACGAAGGCCACTGGGACGAATCAAACACTGTGCATGCGTTCATCGGAAATGTCTGGTACGCGAGCTTTGGCCCGTGGCCAGTCGAAGATTCGCTGCCAACCTCGATCGCTTCAATCCGCGCCGCGAACCCGACACTTCCCTAATCGATAGTTGATCCGAAACAGCCTGAAAGATTTCAACTCATGACCGATCAGTTCCCGAGCGAAGAAACCCCTGAGACTGCTGCTGGTCAGCAGCCCTCACCAGCTACCGCGTCAAAAAAGAAGGTCTGGATCTTCGCGGGTATTGGCGCAGTTGTTGTTGTCGCCCTGCTGATCTGGGTGCTCGTCACCCAGGTCTTCGCGGGCGATACCAACGAGGTCACACCACCAAAACCGGTCACGACTACGAAACCGACCAAACCAACCACCGAGCCGGAAAAGCCGGCCGCACCGATTGTGCTGCCCAGCTGCGAAGCGCTGAATCCAGATGGATATGCTGCTGGGCTTGAAGTTACCAAACGTTATGCGGAACAAGGCATGACAGACGTCACTACGGGTGAGACCGACTTTTCAAAGTTCACACTCCGTTTTGGGCCAGCAGCACAGGCTGCTCTTGACGAGACGATTCAATCACAAGCCTGCATCTACCCGATACACAGCGAGGCGTTCTCACTGAATTACACCTCCGAACTGCCCAGCGCGGCGCAACAGACACTGATAGCAGCGCTCAGTGCCGACGGGGATTACGTCGAGAGCACCGTCAACGGCGCAGCTGTCTACACCTGGCACAACCCCGAATTCGACGGCGCGTATACATCAACTTTCACCGTTCATGTCTTCCTCGGCGATGTCTGGTTCGCCAGTTCCGGTCCCGCAGTGGAAGACCTCACGACGGCGCCCGCACTCGCAGCAATCCGCGCCGCAAACCCGACGCTGCCTTAATTAGTTGAGGCACACAACCATCTGAAAGGTGTCGTCTCGTGAACGAGCAGTTCCCAAACGAAGATACCCCTGAGACTGCTGCTGGTCAGCAGGCCCCACCACCTACCGCGTCAAAAAAGAAGACCTGGATCTTCGCCAGCATCGGTGCCGTTGTCGTTATCGCACTGCTGGTCTGGGTACTCATCACCCAGGTCTTCGCAACTGACAGCGAAGAAACGGCTCCACCCAAGCCCACCACCACAACAAAACCGACCATCAAACCAACCACCGAGCCGGAAAAGCCAGCTGCCCCAATTGTGCTGCCCGACTGCGAGGCATTGAACCCTGAGGGCTATGCTGCTGGGCTTGAAGTTGCCAAACGTTATGCGGAACAAGGCATGACAGGCATCACTGCGGGAGAGGGCGACTATGAAAAATTCCCGCTCCTCTTTGGACCAGCTGCACAGACTGCGATTGAGCACGCCACTCAATCTCGGGCCTGCTTGTATCCATTCAATAGCGAGAGCTTCCTGATGAGTTCCGTGGCTGAGTTACCAAAAGACGCGCGAGATGCGCTTGAGCAAAGCCTCAAAGCTGATAGCGATTTTGTACGGAGTGAAGTGAACGGCGCAGTGGTCTTCACTTGGCACAATACAGAATTCAGCGGATACCGGCTCCAGTCCTACACCGTTCACGCCTTCCTCGGAGATATCTGGTTCGCGAGTTCGGGCGAAGATGATTCCGCCCCAACTACCGAAGCGGCTATCGCAGCAATCCGCGCCGCAAACCCGACGCTCCCCTAATTACTGAGAACCAGCTGCCACGCGCGGGTATTCGGGCTACCCTCCGTTTACCCGCGCCGCGTAGTCTGAACATATGAGCAAATCACCTGCTGAACTGGGAAACCCACGGGCCCACATCGAATGCTGGCTCACCGATATGGACGGCGTGCTGGTGCACGAGGACCGCGCGATTCCCGGCGCGGCCGAATTGATCAAGCACTGGACAGACACTGAGCAGCCCTACCTGGTGCTCACCAACAACTCGATTTTCACCGCACGCGACTTGAGTGCGCGCCTGGCCGCTTCGGGTCTCAACGTGCCCGAAGACCGCATCTGGACGAGTGCACTCGCAACCGCGGCGTTTCTCACCCAACAGAAGCCAGGTGGCACCGCGTTTGTGCTTGGCGAGGCAGGCATTTTGACAGCGCTGCACGACGCTGGTTTTGTGATGACCGAGACCAACCCTGACTTTGTGGTGGTTGGCGAGACACGCAACTACTCTTTCGACGCGATCACCAAAGCGATCCGTCTCATCAACAATGGCTCGCGCTTCATCTCGACGAACCCCGACGCCACCGGACCAAGTCCAGAGGGCCCGCTGCCGGCAACCGGCGCCATCAATGCCCTGATCACCAAGGCCACCGGCAAGCTGCCATACATCGTTGGCAAGCCAAACCCGATGATGTTCCGCTCAGCGCTCAACAAGATTGGCGCTCACTCGCACAACACCGCGATGATCGGCGACCGCATGGACACCGATGTGGTCGCGGGCATGGAAGCTGGCCTGCACACGATTCTTGTGATGACGGGCATCAGTGATCCAGCTGAAATCGAGAAGTTTCCGTTCCGTCCAGAAGAGGTGCTCGGATCGGTCGCTGAGCTGCTGCCTGCGAAGTAGTTTGCTTTCGGGCGCTGGATCGCACTCGCGTGTGCCGATCCAGCGCCCGAAATGCCGCGTTGTCCTACTTCGAACGAAACTTTCTCCAAGCCATCTGGCCCACGATAAAGAGCAGGTACACCGAGAACGCGATATTGCCCCAGAACGGGTCAATCAACCCGGCAAGCACGCTGCTGAATGGCACGCAAACGCAGGCAGAAAAGCCAACGATTGCTGCCGCACGCATGTCAACGTTCTGTCTGCGGAAGTTTCCGATGGTTCCAGAAATCGAGCCGGGAATCATCATCAGCAGCGAAGTGCCCTTTGCGATCAAGTCGCTTGCGCCAAAGAAGAACATCAGAATTGGCACCACAACAATGCCACCACCGACGCCAAGAATGCCCGAGAGCACACCCGTCACAAAGCCGGTAACAACCAGCAATGATCCAAGCAGCAAGTCGATCGTGATCACGTCATCGCGTTGCGGCACCACAAACCAGAGGCTTACAATCACGACGAGCAAAAAGCCCATGAATGCCCACTGAATCGCGTTCACGGGAAGTTTTACGAGCAGGTGAGTACCCACCTGAGCGCCGACGATGATGCCAACGGCCAAAAGCAGGGCCGCAAACCAGTCAACGTTTCCCTGGATCGCGTAAGTTGTCGCACCAACAATTGCGGTCGGCAAGATCGCGGCTACCGAGGTACCAGCCGAAAGCTTTTGCGGCATGCTCAACCAAATAGCGAGCGCCGGCACAATAATCGTGCCGCCGCCAATGCCGAATAGCCCCGAAAGTAACCCTCCGGCGAGGCCAACCAGAATGAGCGCGAGCGCGCTCGGACGTGCTGTCTGATTCATCATTCCCCCTAGTGAGTCACCCGGGGCAACACTCACCCGAGCCTCACCTGATGCGTTACTGCGGGTCGAGACCCAGGTCGTTCAAGCCGATTGCGTAGCGGTACTCGTAGCCGGCTTCTTCAATGCGGGCTTTTGCGGGCGCCTGGCGATCAACCACTACGGCCACACCGGCCACGATTGCGCCGACCTTTTCGAGCGCTTCGATTGCCTGAAGCGGTGATCCACCGGTGGTTGAGGTGTCCTCGACCACGATGACGCGCTTGCCCTCAAGGTCTGGGCCCTCAACTTGGCGACCACGACCATGATCCTTTGGCTCCTTGCGTACTACGAACGAATCGTAGGTCTTGCCGCGCGCAACACCCTGGTGCATGATGGCCGAAGCAATCGGGTCTGCCCCCATGGTGAGTCCGCCAACCGCGACAACACCGTCAACATCCTCGATTAGGTCGAGCATGACCTGGCCGATCAGTGGAGCAGCACGGTGGTCAAGGCTCAGCTTGCGCAGGTCGATGTAGTAGGTCGCCTTCTTTCCGCTCGTGAGCGTGAAGTCGCCGTGAAACACCGCCTCGGAGGTGATCAGGTCAATGAGTTGTTCGCGAGCGGTAGTCATAACCTCAAGTCTATAGACCGAGCGCTGGCAGCGAACGTCGAGGACTCTGCCGCGGCACCCGGCGTAGGCTGACAATATGCACGAAGCGGATCGTCTTCAGTCTGAAATCATCAGCCTCTCGGGGCTCTTTGAGCTTGGCCCGGCTGCCCTGCTCACCGGAGCCGGGGTGAGTACTGATTCGGGCATTCCCGACTATCGCGGTGCTGGCACTCCACCTCGCACCCCAATGAGTATCGCTCAGTTCACGGGCGATGATGCCTACCGGCGCAGGTTCTGGGCTGGTGCGCGAGTTGGCGCGCTCGGCCTGAGCGGAGTGCAGCCGAACGCGGGCCACCGCGCGATCGCAACGCTTGAGCGCGACGGTCGGCTGAGCGGTGTGATCACTCAAAACGTGGACGGTTTGCACGCTGCCGCTGGCACTTCTAATCTTGCCGAACTGCACGGCAATGGTGCGACCATTCGCTGCGTGCCTGAGGGCCATCGCTTCAGCCGCGCTGAGGTGCTTACCTGGTTCGATGTGGCAAACCCGGGTTTTGCTGACCGCAATGCTGGCGCAAAGATTACGCCGGACGGCGACGCTGATGTTTCTGATACTGCTGGCGTTCGAGTGCCGGTCTGCCCCGCATGCGGCGGCATGTTGCGACCAGATGTTGTCTATTTCGGCGAGCATGTGCCTGTCGACGTGTTCGCCCATGCTGAACGTATCGTTGCCGCGGCCAGTTCACTGATCGTTGCTGGCTCGTCTCTCGCGGTGAACACCGGCATCCGGCTGGTGCACCGTGCTGAGCAGCGCGGTTTGCCGATCGCCGTGATCAACCGTGGTGCTACCCAAATTGATCAGCGCGATTCGGTGAAGGTTCGGATCGATGGCGGTGCCAGTGAGGTGTTCATGGCGCTCACTGAACGCCTGGGCGCATAGTCTCAGACGCTGCCGAGGCTAGCGCTGCGATAGCGCGACAGCGCGTGAGAGACCTGCGTTCGGTGAGACATTCTTGAAGAACATCTCCTACCGAACGCAGATTCCTCGCCGAACCTCGGATACGGCTATTCGCCGAGTGAAACCTTGGTCATTTCCTCGCGCGAAACAACCTTGATACGCTCACGGCCAGCTGCCTCACCGAGCGAAAGCTCGTGCTCGTCGAGGCGATGCCAGCCTTCAACCGTGGTGAAAGGCACGTTGCGCGATCGCAATAGCTCTGGAATCGCAGCGCTCTCAGGCTCGCTCGGCTGCCAAAGCTTTGAGCGATCCTCAAGCAGGCATTCGATGGTCTCCATCGCGTCGCTCTTGGTGTGACCAATCAGACCGACCGGTCCGCGCTTGATCCAACCAGTCGCGTAAACACCCTGCATTTGCGAGCCGTCAGCGCTCTGCACTCGGCCCTGTTCGTTTGGAATCACGCCGCGCACATCATCGAAGGGGATCTCTTCGAGTGGTGAACCGAAGTACCCGATTGCTCGGTACAGCGACTGCACTGGGATCACTTCAAACTCACCGGTGTCGATGATGCCGCCCTGCCCGTCGGGAGCTGTGCGTTCAATCTTGATACCTGCGACCCGACCGTTCTCGGTTACAACCTCGACGGGCTTTGACCAGAAGTGCAGATGCAGTCGGCGGCTTGCCGGTGCGACCTCGCCGCTCTCACGCAGCTTCTGTGCTTCACGCCACTGATTCATGATGCGCGAAATTACGATGATCTGTTTGTTGCTCATCAGAGTTTCGGTGACGTAGGGGTCGTCGAGGTCGAAGTCACGCTCGTCGATCACCATGTCTACGTCACGCACTTCACCGAGCTCACGCAGTTCGAGCGGCGTGAACTTTACGTACTGTGGACCGCGGCGACCGAAGAGGTGCAATTCTTCGATCGGGTTCTGATCGAGCACCCGATGCACATTGTCTGGAATCTCGGTAGGCAGCAAGTCTTCGGCGTGCTTGATCAGCATGCGTGAAACGTCAAGCGCAACGTTGCCGTTGCCGATCACGGCGACCTGCTTCGCTTCAAGTGGCCACTCGCGTGGCACGTCTGGGTGCCCATCGAACCAGCTCACGAAGTCGGCTGCGCCGTATGAAGCCTCGGCGTCGATACCTGGGATGCTCAGTTGTGCATCACGGATCGCACCGGTTGAGAAGATCACCGCATGGTAGTGACGCTTCAGGTCTTCGAGCGTGATGTGCTCGCCGTAGCGAACGTTGCCGTAGTAGTGCACTGAGCCGTGTGGGCCTTGCGATCCTGCGCCCTCTGCTGAGGCGTCAGAATCGTTGCCCCGGTCGGTGCGGTCAAGCACCTCACGCAGTGCTTTGATGATGCCCTTGATGCGCGGATGGTCTGGTGAAACGCCATATCGAACAAGACCATACGGTGCTGGCAATTGATCAAATAGATCAATTTCAACGTCAAAGTCACGTTCGGCTTTGATCATCATGTCGGCCGCATAAATTCCTGCGGGGCCGGCTCCAACAATCGCGAGGCGCATCTTGCTCAAGTTCATCGCTTTCTTGCTAGCCCTCGCTAGCCATCGGTGCGGGGTTTGCGTTGCGGTGTTATCCCTCGCGGGTGACGATCGACTCTGCCATGCGCTCAAGACCGCGCTTCACGGTCGACTTTGGCAGTGGGTCAAGCGCACGAACCGCGTCGGCAGCCCACTGACGGGCGGCTTCTTCGGTCTGCTGGGTAACTTCGTGTTCGCGCAGCGCAACGACTTCTGGGTCGAGGATCGACGGGTCTTCGCCCGCAGCGATCCGAGCGACTCCGCTGTCAATGCGTGCGCAGAATTCTGCGGCGGCCGCATCGCCCTTTGCGGCGCGATCACGCAGCAAGAGCAGTGGCATTGTGACCACGCCAGCACGCAGGTCGGTGCCGGCGAGTTTGCCAGTCTGCTCTGCTTTTGGTGAGAGGTCGATAACGTCGTCGATCAGTTGGAAGGCGACACCGATCTTTTCGCCATATGCGGTGACACAATCGGCGTACTCACGTGGGGCGCCAGAGAACAGCACGCCCATTCGCGCAGCTGTGGAAATCAGTGCACCGGTTTTGTCGGCGAGCACCTGAAGGTAGTGCTGCATTGGGTCGTCTTCGGAGCGAGGGCCAACCGTCTCGTGCAGTTGTCCGAGGCAGAGACGCTCGAAGGTTTTTGCCTGCAGCAGGATCGCTTCTTCGCCCATGCCTGAAACCATTGATGATGCGCGTGCAAACAGCAGGTCTCCGGCGAGGATCGCGACTGAGTTTGACCAGACAGTCTGAGCGGCGGGTACACCGCGGCGCAGCGTGGCGTCATCCATCACATCGTCGTGGTAGAGCGAGGCGAGGTGAGTAAGTTCAATTGCGATTGCTGCGCGGCGCACGCGATCGTTTGGTCCGTCGCCGAGTTGGCTGGTGAGCAGCGTCAGCATCGGGCGGATTCGCTTGCCACCGGCTTCGGCGAGGTAGCGCGCGGGTGCATCCGCAACTTCTGAAGCAAATGCGAGTTGTGCGAGCAGGTCTTCTTCGACAAGTGCAAGCTCTTGCTTCATCTTGTCGGCGTGACGTTTCTCGGCTGCACCGCGGAAGAGGTGCATGGGCATCGCCTGGGTGGCGGTGTCTTCGGTGATGGGGCGGCTCATTTGGCCTCCGCCTTCTTCGCTGGGGCAGACTTCGCGTCTGCAGTCTTGGTAGTTGAGGTCTTTGCTGGCCCTGGCTTTGGTGTTGCCGCCTCGGGCGTCTTTGCTGCTGGCTTCGCGCTTGAAGCAGGCTTCTTCGCTGCCGGCTTCGCGGCGGATGCGGGCTTTTTCGCAGCGGCAGCGGTCTTCGTAGCTGCGGGCTTCTTGCCTGTTGTCTGCTTCGAAGCAGGCTTCTTCGCAGCAGGCTTCTTCGCTACTGGTTTGGCTTCGGCAGCTTTGCTCGCTGATTCTGCGGCCGCTACCGGCTTATCTTGCGGCACAAATCCTCGGTGAAGGGCCACGATGCCAAGGGTGAGATTTCGATAGGCGACGCGCTCGAAACCGGCCTCGCGCAACCAAGCAGCGAGCTCGTCTTGGTTCGGCCAAGATTCAATCGACTCGTTGAGGTATCGATATGCTTCGGCAGCCTCACGATTGATGAGTCCCGCGACCTTCGGCAAGACGTGGCGTCCGTAGAGTCCGTAGGGCACACGCACGAGCTGCGCTGGCGGAGTCGAGAACTCGGCGATCACGATTCGACCGCCAGGTTTCACCACTCGCAGCATCTCGCGAAGTGCCTTGCGAGGATCGTTCACATTGCGCAGGCCGTACGAAATCGTTGCAGCATCGAAACTATTGTCTTCGAATGGCAGCTGTGTCGCGTCAGCGAACACGAAGTCGATGAGGTCGTTTCCTGCGTGACGCTTTCGCCCCTCAGCCAGCATGCCTTCCGAGAAATCTGCGGCAACTACATTCGCCCCGTGCTTGGCAATAGCGGCGCTCGAGGTACCCGTGCCTGCGGCAAGGTCGAGCACTCGCATTCCCTTGCGTGGAGCGATGGCTTTGGTGGTAGCAACACGCCAAAGGCGGTCGTTACCAACGGTGAGTACATCGTTGATCAGGTCATAGCGAGGAGAAACCTCGTCGAACATGGTCGAGACGTCGGTGGCCAGCTTGGTGGCCGTATCGGGGCGGGTCACTCTTCCTATGCTAGCCGCACTTCCCTCCGTGCTCGCCGGGAGAGCACAAGCTTGCGATCAGCGAATGCAGAGTACATTGGACTGCGTGAACGCTGATTCGGTGCCTCCTCACCTCTTTGCCGTCACGCGACCCCTCCCACTTGAAGATGTCTCGCGGTTACTTGAGTACACCGACGCGCAGCATCCTCTGGCTTGGATTCGCGATGATCGCGGTTGCGTTGGTGTCGGCGAACTCTTGCGTTACGATTTTTTTGGCGAGGATCGTTTTGCCGCCGCCAATGACATTTGGCAAAAGATTTCAGCACTCTCGACGGTTGACGATCCGCTGAATCTGCCGGGCACTGGCTTGATCACGTTTGGCACCTTCGCTTTTGATGCGCGCAGCGAAGCTTCAAGCCTGCTCGTAGTACCCCGCATGGTGATCGCCCGCAACGCAACCCAGGCGTGGATCACCGAAATATCGACTACACCGATCGACGACGAACCCAAGCTGCCTGAGCGGCAGACTGAAAGTTCGTGGCGCGGCACCAAACTGCTCACCGACCTCGCCGATGAAGCCTACCTTTCAGGGGTGCGCGGGGCCGTCGCTCAGATTGATCGTGGCGAAGCCGAGAAGATCGTGATGGCCAGACGCGTTATTTCTGCGATTGATGCGAGCGACGACCTGCGTATACCGCTCGATCGTCTCGCTGAACGCTACACCGATTGCTGGACATATGCTCTCGACGGAATGATGGGGGCGAGTCCCGAAACCCTTATTCGGCAAACCGGCGGAGGCATCACTGCACGGGTGCTCGCCGGAACCCGTGGCCGACGCGAAGACGAGTTGGCTGATGCGCGCGAACGTGACGAATTGCTCGCAAATAAGAAAGAACAGCATGAGCACGTTTTCGCTGTGCAAAGCGTAGTGACTGCGCTCTCGCCTCATGTGAACGACCTACAGGTGAGCCCGGAGCCGTTCGCACTCAAACTGCCAAATGTTTGGCACCTTGCTACTGACTTTCAGGCAACACCCGGAGACGGCGTCTCTTCCCTTGAGCTCACCGCTGCGTTGCACCCCACTGCGGCAGTAGCTGGCACTCCAACCAGCGATGCTATCGAGGCGATCTACCAGTTGGAACCCTTCGACCGGGCACGTTATGCCGGCGCAATCGGTTGGATGAACTCGCACGGTGACGGCGAGTGGGTCATCGCCCTGCGCTGCGCCCAGATCGGCGAGGCCGTAGATGGCGAACGCTCGGTTACGGCATATGCCGGTGGCGGCATAGTTGCGGGTAGTGATCCCTCGCACGAACTGCAGGAGACGGTTTCAAAGTTTCGCCCGATCGCTGAGGCGCTCGCACCCTAAACAAATCGGCGCTAGGTCACTCATGGAGCCTTCACCCTGCCCTCAACGCACGACAGGTGTTACTCGCGCGAGAGCGGAACCTCAACGATTTGCGGCCCCGCTACCGGCTCAGTGAGTAGGCGCTCAAGTTCGCCGCGCGTTTCAACTCGACGGTATTCCCACCCGTAGGCAGCGGCGAGTGCCGCTAAGTCGACTCGCTGAGGGGTATACATCACTCGCTCGAACGCCGCAGATTCAGCGGTTTGTGCGGCCTCAAGCGTGTCGAAAATGGTGCCACCGCCATCGTTTCCAACGAAGAGTTGGATACGTGGGTGCGGCTCGTCTACGGGCAAAAGTAGTGAGCCTGCATCGTGCAGCATGGCGAGGTCACCGATAAGCACCCGAGTGGTGCCCGCTCCGAGCTGCGGCTGATCCAACGCTTGACTTGATGCTGCGATGCCGAGAGCTGTCGCTATGGTGCCGTCGATCCCCGCCAGGCCGCGGTTCGCTCGCACCTCAACTTTTCGCGGTGCAGCCACGCGGTCAAGCTCACGAACCAGGCGCGACGCTGCCACCACCAGTCGATCGTGGGGCCAGCTCGAACGCCACAGGCTTTCGGCCAGCATGGCCCGGCTCACCGGCTCTTTCTTGGCAGCGAGCTCGGCACGCGCATACGCATTGCGCTCTTTGTAGCCAACTGCTTTCGCTGATTCAAGATCGGGTTCGTGCACGGTGGATCGTTCCGCACGCAGCTCTCGGTCGGCCAACACCCAGCGACCGAGCCATCTGCGCATGACAGTCGGGTCGTAGTCTGCGCCGAGCTTGATGCCGAACACATGCTTCGCGTCACCGCTCGGATCGTAATGGTCGACGTCGTCACCGCGATGCGGATCGACCACAATCACCTCAACGTCGTCACGCTTCAAGAGTGCAGGAATCTGTCTGGTAAGCGTCGGGTGTCCAAACACCACAGCACGTTCGATCAGCCCGCCGATCTCGGGATCGTCAATCAGCGTCGCATATCCGGTAATCGCTTCGCGCCCGTAGCGGACGCCGCTGATTATCTCCGCGAGTAGCGGCACCCCCGCATCGCGCGCGAACTGTTCAGCTTCTTCGCCAGCACCCTCACCTGCGATCACGACGGTGAGCGCGTCACCCTCAAGGGCAAATTGCGGTTCGTCGGGTAGAAATGTGACGAATCGCCCGTCAGCCAGCGGCACGCTCCGGCCCACGTTGTTCGTCGGCGTAACGCCAGAGTTCTGCTGATAGGCCTCGTCGCGTGTCTGTGCGGCACGCACGAGCAGTTCGTCAGCCGCGTCCGCTTCCCAGCTAAAGGGCCCAGAGAGTGGTTCCCGAAACTGCAGGTTGATTTGCACCGGGCCCGCTGGCTCGTGATACACGCCACCGTAAGCCGCACCCATGCTGTGCTTGCCAACACTTTCTGCGTTGTGCCAATTGGTTACGCCCGCGACGCTTTCAAAGCTTTGATCCACATCAATATCAAGCGAGTAGCGCGAGAACTCGGCGGTTAGGTTCGCCTGACGAGTTGTCTGATTGCTTCGTGTGCCACGCATTGAGGCAGGCCGGTCGGCCGTGAGTAGCAGCATTGGCACACGCGACTCGTGTGATTCGATTGCCGCTGGCACGAGGTTAGCGACGGCAGATCCGCTGGTCACGATGATGGGCGCTGGGACTCCCGTTTCGCGCGCAATACCGAGCGCGAAAAATGCAGCGGATCGCTCATCCACTCGAACGTGCAGCCGAATGAGGCCGAGTCGTTCAGCATGCGCCGCAGTAAGTGCGAGAGCTTGCGAGCGTGAACCTGGACACACCACGACATCGCGAACGCCCTCTCGGATCAGCGATGCCAGCAGAAGTGTGGCATATTCCGATGCACGCGAGACGTCTTTCACCGTTGTGCGTCGCCCTCAGCGGCACCGTTGTCATCGCGTTTGTTGTCCTCGGCACGAGGAGTTTCATTCGTGCGCTTTGAGACATCAGCAGGGTTGTCGGTGCTCTTTTCACCGCTCGCATCACCGGCAACTGCCGATTCATCAGCAGTGGGGAACACTTCATTGTCGAGTTCGCGAAGCCGCGCTTCGAGCTCTTCGACGTGGGCGTCGATTTCGGCCGTCGAGAGACGCGTGCCGGTGAAGCGTGGGTCGTCGTCCGGTGCGGTCTGTTTCACAGGCGCCGGCCCTCGGCCTTTGCCGATCGTGAGCCAGAGCACAGCACCGATCACGGGTAGCGCCACAATCAGCACTACCCACACGGGCTTAGAGACTCCCCGCGCGCGCGAGGCGTCGCTCATTGCCGCATCGACAAGAGCGTACAAAATGAGCGCCACTCCGATAATGACACCGATGATCGCAAACCGAACCATGACCCCATGCTACCCGTGGTCGCTGACAGTCTCATTGAGCCGCAGCGTGCCCATGCAGGCATGACGCTTGCGCCCAGCTTCGCTCAGTAGACTGTGCTCTCGTGAATACCGGCAAAGCATGGATCGTCTACGTCCTTCTGCGAATCGTCTTTTTCGCCGTACCCTTTGCGGTGCTGTTTTTCATCGGCTGGCCGTGGTGGCTCGCCCTGGCTATCGCCTCACTGATCGCTTTGGCACTCTCAGTGATCTTCCTCTCGAAGCAGCGCAGCACGGCTTCAAGCAGCATCTACGAATGGCGCATGCGTGATCGCACCGCGGATGACATCGTTGAAGACGATGCTGTTGACGCGGCCGAGGCGGCCCAGAGCACCGATAGCTCTGCCAACGACACGAAGTAACTGTCTACTCGCTAATGATCGTGTAGTGCTTGCGCAGTTGCTCGTGCACAACCCAGGTGCCTTTCCAGCCTGAGGGCGTAACGAATATGTCCCCAGGGCCAAAGCTCACATCGGGTTCACCCTCAACTTGCAGTGTGACACGCCCACTCAAAATAGTGCAGACTTCGTCGTAGCCATTGCGCTCTGCGGCGAATGCACCGGGCGAGCATTCCCAAATTCCGGTATCGATCTTGCCACCTGTCCAGATGGTGCGTGAAGCCTCGGTGAGTCCCTCAGTGAGCGCCGTTGCTTTTGCGGTGTGCTCGCCAATTTCGGCTTCATTTGCTGAGTGAAGTGCGGGTGTGCTTGTCATGCTTGGCTCCTTTGCCAAATCTCAATCAGTGTCTAAGCGTCTGTTCGGTTACGCGCGTCCGGTAATCACATCGGCGATCTTGGCAATCGGTGAGGTGGTTGGCCGGCCACGGTATTCGGCTGCGTCCGCCATGCCATAGGCGGTGTAGAGCCCCTTAGTGGCGATCCAGCGAAGTGGCTCAGGTTCCCACTTGCGAACGCGATGGTTCACCCACGGCAGAGTGACAAGTTCGCTTTGATTGCCGAGGATCAGATCGGTGATAGTGCGACCGGCCAGGTTGGTCGAGGTCACCCCTGTCCCAACGTAGCCACCGCCCCAAGCTATTCCGGTCTCGTGATCGAGGCCCACCGTGGCCGCCCAATCGCGTGGCACACCGAGCACTCCAGACCAAACGTGTTCTACTGCTGCGCCCCGGGTCGCCGGGAAAAATCGGTGCATAATCTCGCTGAGGGTATCGACCGTGACGATGGGCGTCTGGCCGTCAGTATCGGTGCGTGACCCGTAGCGGTAGGGCACCCCTCTGCCGCCGATTGCAATGCGGTCATCGGCCGTGCGTTGGGCATACATATAAACGTGCGCGAAATCACCGAGCACCTCACCGTTGTTCCAGTGCAGGCTGTCCCACACGCTTTGCGGCAGTGGTTCAGTTGCGATGAGAGACGAATTCATCGGCAACCACAAACGGCGCAATCCTTTGAGGTTCGCGGTGAATCCTTCGGTAGCGCGAACCACATACTCGGCCGAAACCGTACCGCGGTTGGTCACCACCCGGTGCGGCGAAATTTCGGAGGCTGTGGTGCCCTCATAAATCGTTACACCAAGTTTTTCGACGGCAGTGGCGAGTCCGGCGGCGAGTTTTGCCGGTTGAATACGCGCGCAGTGCGGGTGCCACACGGCCGCCCGGGTGCCTGCGACGTTGATCTTCGCCATCGCTTCGTCGGCTTCAAGCAGTTCAAGGTCGGTGTATTTCCACGCTTGTTCGGCGGCCGCAAACTCGCGGATCCGCTTTTCTTGTGCCGGGGCGTAGGCAACGTTGAACTCGCCGCCCTTTTTAATATCAGCGTCGATGCCTTCGGCCGCCGCCACACGAATCACTTCGTCGACCGTCTCGTTCATCGCGCGCTGTTGCCGCTCGGCGGCGTCACGCCCGTGGCTTGCCACGTACTGTTCACGTCCGCCAGTAATAGCGTTTGTGAGCCAGCCGCCGTTGCGTCCGGATGCGCCGTAACCTGCGTGTCGCTGCTCGATAATGGCGATGCGCAGATCTGGTTGCGCCTGCTTCAGGTAGTAGGCGGTCCAGAGGCCCGTGTATCCCGCACCAACGATGGCGACGTCAAGCTGCAGATCGCCTGCCAGTGGACTTCGCAACTTCGGCTGGCCGATCTGTTGCCACCAGTGAGAGACGTTGCCGTTAATCATGAATCTCCTTTGATTCTTCGATCTTTCACGCCGCTGAAATCCTAGCGCTTCGCGCTCGGATTTCGCTTAGTTAAAACGCGAATGCAACACCCATCAGCACACCGTACGCAAGTGCGGTGAAACTGGTCAGCGCAAGGGCCAGAATCATTTCGCGTGCGCTGCGCGCCCAAAGCATGATTACGGCCGCCGGAATTGCGCCGATCAGTGCGAACAGCGCAAAGATCATCATTGGGTAGGCGAGCACATAAATTCCGGGGGCTGCGAATGGTGCAAGCACGAAGAAAGCGAAAAGAATTCGTGAGGCACGATCGCCTACGCGCACCGAGAGTGTGCGCTTTCCAACGAGTTTGTCGGTTGGAATATCGCGGGTGTTGTTTGCGATCAGCACCGCGACGGCGAGCATGCCAACGCCGGTCCCGGTGATCCATGCCTCTTGCGGAATAATGTCGCTTTGTAGCCACACGGTGCCCACCGTTGCCACGAGACCAAAGAAGATAAACACGGCAATCTCGCCAAGGCCCGCATAGCCGTATGGTCGCTTGCCACCGGTGTAGAACCAGGCCGCGAGTATCGCGACAGCACCAACTGCCAGGAACGCCCAGCGCTCACTGAGGATCACGGCGACTAGGCCGGCGACGGCTGCAAGACCGAAAAAGACGAGGGCGGTCGCGAGTACCTTCTTCGGGTTGACGAGACCTGATCCGGTGAGCCGTGCTGGGCCCACTCGGTGCTCATCGGTGCCACGCACACCATCGCTGTAGTCGTTCGCGTAGTTCACGCCGATTTGCAAGAGCACTGCGACTGCGAGGGCCAAGAGTGTGAGCGTCAGGGAGAAGCTTTGTTGCATCTGCGCAATACCTGCGCCTGCTGCGACGGGAGCGATCGCAAGTGGCAGTGTGCGCAGCCGAGCTCCGCCTACCCAGTCGACCCAGGTGATTTTGCTGCGGCCGTCTACATGCTGGTGCCGTTCTGCGGCAGCGCGAGTGGCCGGGTTGCCCGACCGCTGTGGGTTCTTCGAAGCGCTCATGGCTTCGATCCTACTGATCTGCGAGAGTCAGTGAGCGAACTTGCGCTTGAGCTCTTCAATGTCAGGCTTGCCACCCGCGAGTCGCGGCATTTTTTCGACACGGTGGATCGCTACGGGTACCGCGGCAACTCCGATCTGTGCGCGCAGCGCGTGACTCACGGCTTGATCAAGATTTTCATCGTCGGCGGCAGCGTAGGCATCGTCTGCACCTGCGTCTGCGCTCACCCTTTCGGTGACGAGCAAGACCCGCTCACCCCAGTCTTCGTCTTCGACGGCGAGCGCAACGGCAGAGTCGAACCCAGGCAGCTCTCGGGCAACCCGCTCAACTTCGTCAAGCGACACATTGATGCCGCCCGAAATCAGCACGCGATCGAGCCTGCCGGTGACGGTCAGCATGCCTCCGAGCAATTCACCCGCATCACCCGTGCGATACCAGCGAACGCCTTCTTCGGTAATGAAGCGGTCAGCAGTGAGTGCATCGTCACCAACGTAGCCGAGCGCCAGGCTCTCCCCCGCCAGTTGCACCTCGCCGCCGCGGATCCTCATGCGCGTCTCACCAATTTCGACGCCGTCATACACGCAGCCGCCTGCGGTTTCGGTCATGCCGTAGCTGCGGCGCAGTTCAATGCCGAGTTCGTGGGCGCGTTGGCGTAGCGAGAGCGAAACGGCTTGGCCGCCCACCAAAATTGCTGAGAAGCTGCGCAGAATCTCGGCGGCTTCTTCGTTTTGCTCGGCGTGATCGAGCAGCCTGATCAGCTGCACGGGAACGAGGGAGACGTAGCGACGTTCGTGATCGAGGCGTTTCGCTGCCTCAAGAAATGCGTGTGGCTCGAAGGGCGCGTCAAAGAAGACTGGATCGATGCCGCTCACCTGGCTGCGCACAAGCATTTGTAGGCCAGAGATGAGATTGGCTGGCAGGGTGACAAGCCACTGCCCTTCGCCGCCGAGCCGCTCGTGCGTTGCGGCGGCGCTCGCTTGGAGCGCTTCGGCCGAGAGCGCTACTGCCTTTGGCACTCCGCTTGAACCTGATGTGCGTACGAGCACGGCGGTACTTTCTGGCAGCTCAAGTGCTTGCAGTCGTTGCACTTCGGCTTCGTCAAGCCCGGTCGCGACCGGCAGCACTGGTGCGCCGCCTTTCAGCGCGTCTCCGAGAGCGGCCAATAGCCAGGCTCGATCGTCAACTGGTACCGCGCGCAATTTGGCTTGATTCGTCACCCTTTCAGGGTAGCCGCGTTTTCTGGCTGTGCCGTGAACGAGAGTTGCCGAGGATTAGGCGCTGTCGCCCTGCAGGGTTCGTGCGGCCTCGCGCAGCGCTTCGACGCATTGCGCGACAGCTACCTCGGTCATTCGCACGGCTGGACCTGAAATTGAGACCGCTGCTGGCGGGTTGGTGCCGGGAATAGCGACCGCAATACAGCGCACCCCTACCTCTTTTTCTCCGTCGTCGATCGCAAACCCTCGGGCTCGGGCTTCACGCAGGTCTGCAATGAGTGCGGTTTCATCTGTGATCGTGGTTTCGGTGTATTTTGGCTGCCCGGTGCGTTGTAGTAGTGCCCGCACGTGATGCTCTGGCAGCATCGACATGATCGCTTTGCCAACGCCCGATGCGTGCGGGAGCACTTGCCTGCCAACCTCGGTGAACATGCGCATTTGTTGCCGCGATGCGATCTGCGCGACATACACAATGAGGTCGTGTTCGAGCACGGCAAGGTTCGCGGTCTCTTGCGAGAGTTCTTCGAGTTCGGCGAGGATCGGTGCGGCCATTTCGGCGAGCCCGGGCGTTGCCTGCCTGCCGAGCGCAATCAGGGTTGGTCCGAGGCTGTAGTTTCGGTCGTTGCCCTGATTGACGGCGCCTCTGCTTTGCAGTGTCTTCAGTAGTCGATGCGCGGTTGGAGCTGCGAGTCCGGTCTGGGCTGCAATTTCGGCGAGTGAGAGCGGTCTTGCCGCGTCGCCAAGGGTTTCAAGCACGTCGAATGCTCGTTCGAGCGATTGAACGCCGCTGGTGGTCAAGGCCGCGCCGCCTTTCTTCCGGCTGTACACGCCGATATTGCTTCACGAATTCCACGATGCGGAATAGCTATTTCAAAAAAGGATACGCCTGCCTACACTCAGCAACAAGCACCAAGCAATAAGCCCAACGCTCAGCACCAACGAAGGACTGCACTTGTCTCACTACGCCCCCCGCGCCGATCTCAGTGTCGCAACACCAATCATCGAGTTCGCTGAGCAGACTGCCACGCGACATGGCTTTGACCTTGATACCTTCTGGGCAGGCGTCGCCGACATCGTGCATGACCTCGCACCAAAAAACGCTGAACTACTCGCAGAACGAGACCGCCTGCAGCATCTCATCGACGATTGGCACCGAGCGAATCCGGGCCAGCCTGATCCAACGCTCTACCAAGAATTTCTCGAACGAATCGGTTACCTTCGCGCAGAACCCGAACCCTTCGAAATCAGCACACTCAATGTTGACCCAGAACTCGCGACCCTCGCCGGCCCACAGCTCGTAGTGCCGCTGCTCAATGCTCGCTTTGCGCTCAACGCCGTGAACGCCCGCTGGGGCTCGCTCTACGATGCGCTTTACGGCACCGACGCAATCGATCAGAGTGGTGACCTCGCGCCAGGCAAGGGCTACAACGCAGTGCGCGGCGCAAAGGTCATCGAGCTAGGCCGCGAGTTGCTTGACGAAGTAGCAGAACTCGACGCTGGATCGCACGCACAATCGACCCTCTACTCAGTCATCGGCGGAGAACTCGTCGTATCACTCGTAGGCAACGAGACCGCAAGACTCGCAAACCCGACGACCTTTGTCGGCTACCGCGGGGAAGCCGAAGCGCCAAGCTCGGTACTCCTGCGACACAACGGACTGCACCTTGAAATCGTGGTCGACGCAAACGGCGCAATCGGCAAGACCGATGATGCGGGCGTACAAGACATTCTGCTTGAATCAGCCCTCTCAACAATCATGGACCTCGAAGATTCGGTTGCAGCGGTCGACGCAGACGACAAGGCCCTCGGCTACCGAAACTGGCGCGGCCTCATGGACGGCACGCTCACTGAAACCGTTGAAAAGAACGGCACAAGCTTCACCCGCTCGGCCAACCCAGACCGCGAATACACCGCCATCGATGGCAGCACACTCGTATTGCCCGGACGGTCCACCCTGTTTATTCGCAATGTGGGCCACCTGATGCGCACCGACGCCGTGCTAGATCGCGAAGGCGAGTGGGTGCCAGAGGGCATCCTCGACGCGATCATGACCTTGCTCGGTTCGCTCAGCGACCTCACCCAATTCGGAGGCGAAAGCGCCGGCCGCAACTCCCGCACCGAGTCGATCTACATTGTGAAGCCAAAGATGCACGGCCCAGACGAGGTGGCCTTTGCCGCAGAACTCTTTGCACGCGTCGAAAGCCTCTACGGCCTGCCAGAGAACACCGTGAAGATCGGCATTATGGATGAAGAGCGCCGCACCAGCGCAACTCTCGCAGCCTGCATTGCCGCAGCTCGCGAACGCGTGGTGTTCATCAACACGGGCTTCCTCGATCGCACCGGTGACGAGATCCACACCTCAATGCTCGCCGGCCCGATGCTGCCAAAGACCGAGATTCGCAACCAGCCGTGGCTCGGAGTCTACGAGCAGCGCAATGTTGCAATTGGTGTCGAATGCGGCCTCGACCACCGTGCGCAGATCGGCAAGGGCATGTGGGCCATGCCCGACCTAATGAGCGACATGCTCGCTCAGAAGATCGGCCACGTACGAGCCGGAGCCTCAACCGCTTGGGTTCCGTCGCCAACCGCCGCAACCTTGCACGCACTGCACTACCACCAGGTTGATGCATTCCGGGCGCGCGCGGAGCTCCCCGCACTTGCAGCCGATTCACTCAGCACTCTGCTCGAAATTCCGCTGGCTGGCGCAAACGACCTCAGCGTCGACGTGGTGCAAACCGAGCTCGACAACAACGCGCAATCGATTCTTGGTTACGTCGTGCGCTGGATCGACCAGGGTGTTGGCTGCTCGAAGGTGCCGGACATTCACGACGTTGCACTGATGGAAGACCGCGCAACACTTCGCATTTCGGCGCAGTTGCTTGCCAACTGGCTCACACACGGCGTCATCGATGCAGCCCAAATCGACGAGAGTCTGCGCCGTCTCTCAGCGGTAGTTGACGCTCAGAATGCGAACGATCCGCTGTACGAAAAACTGCTCGGCGAAGACGGCGATACCCCAGGAATCGCATTCACAGCCGCACGTCGAATGATTCTTGAAGGCGCAGCCCAGCCAAGCGGCTACACCGAGCCGCTGCTGCACGAGCTCCGTCGCGCAAAGAAGGCTGAACACATGCAGAAATAGCATGTCACAGCCCCTAGGATTGAGTCGTGAGCAACATCTCCCGTCTTTCGAAGAAGATCGGCGCGATCGCCGAGTCCGCAACCCTCAAGGTCGACGCCAAGGCTAAAGCCCTGCAAGCCGAGGGCCGTCCCGTAATCAGCTACGCCGCTGGCGAGCCCGATTTCGCGACCCCAGCACACATCGTTGACGTGGCACGCGCCGCGCTCGACGATCCCAAGAACTTCCGCTACACCGCAGCGGCTGGTCTTCCCGTGCTGCGCCAGGCTATTGCCGCAAAGACCGCCCGCGATTCTGGCTGGAACATTGATCCAGCGCAGGTAATCGTCACCAATGGTGGCAAGCAGGCTGTCTACCAGGCATTCCAGGTGCTGCTTGATCCGGGTGACGAGGTGCTGCTGCCAGCGCCATACTGGACCAGCTACCCAGAGGCGATTCAGCTCGCCGACGGTGTTCCTGTTGAGGTTTTTGCAGGTGCAGACCAGGGCTACAAGGTAACCGTTGAACAGCTTGAGGCGGCTCGCACCGAGCGCACCAAGGTTCTGCTCTTTGTTTCACCTTCGAACCCAACCGGTGCGGTCTACTCTCCAGAAGAGACCCGCGCAATTGGCGAGTGGGCAGAAGCGAACGGCCTCTGGGTTGTTGCCGACGAGATCTACCAGAACCTGGTGTACGACGGCGTGCGCGCTGTCTCGATTGTTGAGGCTGTGCCAGCGCTCACCGACCGCACCATCCTGGTAAACGGTGTCGCAAAGACCTACGCTATGACCGGCTGGCGTCTCGGCTGGATGATGGGCCCCGCCGACATCATCAAGGGCGCTTCGAACCTGCAGTCACACCTCTGCTCGAACGTGAACAATATTGCTCAGCTCGCTGCCGCTGCCGCACTCAACGGCCCGCAGGAGCCGGTCGAAGAGATGCGTCTCGCTTTCGACCGCCGCCGCAAGCTGATTGTTGACGAGCTCAACAAGGTTCCTGGCTTCCACTGCCCAACCCCAGAGGGCGCCTTCTACGCTTACGTAGATGTGCGCGAGGCGCTTGGCCGCGAGATCCGTGGCGTTACCCCGAACACCTCCCTTGAACTCGCCGATCTGATTCTTGATCAGGCCGAGGTCGCAGCGGTTCCTGGTGAAGCATTTGGCCCGAGTGGATACCTGCGCTTCAGCTACGCGCTGGGCGACGAGCCACTGCTTGAGGGCATCCGCCGCATTCAGGCACTGCTTTCGGAGTAATCTTCGCAAACAATAGGCGGTCCCGTTCCCTGAGCTATTCAGGTGACCGGGGCCGCTTTTTGTTCAGCGCCCACCTTCCCCTCCCCTGCCAATCTGCGTTCGCGTCCCTGCCGTCTTTCTGCGTTCGCATCTCCTCTGTCTTTCTGCGCTCGCGTCTCCTCTGTCTTTCTGCACTCGCGTAGCGAATTGTGAAATATCACCCGCGGGCGGTTGCGGTTCTGCAACTTGGCGCAGACCCTAAGTACCCCCTTCTCTTCATCAGACGAATTGGCTAGGCTGGATAACTGTTGATATCGCGAGAGATTTATAAGGGGTAGGTGCACGATGAGCGAACATTTCGAGTGGACCAGAGTGATGCACGAGCTCAAGCGCCGCAATCTGCGGGTGTTGCGCTCAGAACAGATTGCGCCACGCATGCAGCGCATCACGGTTGTCGGCGAGGATCTTGAGGGCTTTGTCGCCCTCGCACCGGGCGACCACGTCAAGGTATTTTTCCCTGACCCAGCGGGCGATGGCACCATTTTCACGCCGGCCCGAGACAAAGAAGCTCCGGCGCCAGCTGGCGAGGTCATCGCTCGCGATTACACGCCGTTCGCGTTCTGCGCCGAAGGTGAACAAGGACCCGAGCTCGACCTTGACTTTGTGCTCCACGCAAACGACTCGCACAGCGGCCCCGCCGCAGCATGGGCAGCCAAGGCAGCGCCCGGCGATCCGCTGGTTGTCGCAGGACCTCGCGGCTCACTCGTGCCACCAAGCAACATTGAAGAGGCGATTTTGCTCGCCGACGAGTCGGCACTGCCAGCCGTCACCCGCTGGCTCGACCTGCTCGGCGACACCCCGGTCGTGGGCCTCTTTACTGTCGACAACCCAGAAACCGCTTCGTACCTTGCGAGCTACGAAGGCCCCAGCCGAAACTTCCACTGGGTTAGCGGCGAGGATCGCGCCGACCGAATCAAAACCGCACTTGAGGGGCTCAACATCGGCGAGCGCACGATGGTCTTCTTGGCCGGCGAGGCAAGCTCGCTGATTCCGCTGCGCCGCTACCTGCGTCGTGAACTCGGCTTGCCGAAGCAGCAGGTTGACGCGCACGGTTACTGGAAAAAGGGCGAGGCGAATCTTGATCACCACGCCCCACTGGATCCTTCGGACCCAGACGAGGACTAAGGCAGCCAAGCCGCCAGGCTCCGTCAGAACGCAAAGCCCCGCCCATCGAGCTCGTCGAGATGCGCGGGGCTTTGCCTTTTTCAGCGACGCCTCTCACCATCAGCGCCGCCTCTCGCTCTTCGCCTTCACTTTTCGCTCGTCGCTCGTCGCTCGTCGCCTCATTCTGCGCCCGCGACGCGGATCACAGAATCCCATGAACAGATCGGGAATAGATTCACTCCCAGCGCGTTGATATATGCAAACACATATAATTGGTTTCGAAGATCGGCCCACCCGGGCACGAGATTCACCACAGCGCAACAGGAGCAATCATGGAATTCGGCGTCTTCACCGTCAGCGACATCACGCGCGACCCTACGACCGGGTACACCCCGAGCGAAGCCGAGCGAATTGATGCAACCGTGCAGATCGCGAAGAAGACTGAAGAGGTTGGTCTCGATGTCTTCGCGGTAGGCGAGCACCACAACCCGCCGTTCTTCTCGTCAAGCCCAAGCACCCTGCTCGCATTCATCGCCGCGCAGACCAGCACGCTCAAGATGAGCACTTCGACAACACTGATCACGACGAATGACCCCGTACGCATTGCAGAAGAGTACGCAATGCTGCAACACCTGGCCAAGGGCCGCATGGACCTGATGCTCGGTCGCGGCAACACCGCCCCCGTCTACCCTTGGTTCGGCAAAGACATTCGTTCCAGCCTGCCGATGGCGCTTGAGAACTACAACCTGCTGCACCGCCTCTGGACCGAAGATGTGGTCGACTTCGAGGGCAACTTCCGCACTCCGCTGCAGGGCTTCACCTCTACCCCACGCCCGCTCGATGACGTCGCGCCATTCGTTTGGCACGGATCGATCCGCACCCCAGAGATTGCAGAGCAGGCCGCGTTCTACGGTGACGGATTCTTCGCAAACCATATCTTCTGGCCAAAGGGCCACTACAAGCGCCTGGTCGATTTCTACCGCCAGCGCTTTGAGCACTACGGCCACGGCACCGCAAAGCAGGCAATCGTTGGTCTCGGCGGCCAGACCTACATCGCCAAGAAGTCGCAAGACGCTTGGAACGAGTTCCGGCCGTACTTCAACGAGGCACCTGTCTACGGTGGCGGACCCTCAATGGAAAGCTTCACCGAGCAGACTCCACTTTCGGTTGGCAGCCCCCAGGAAATCATCGACAAGACACTCACCTTCCACGATGAGTTCGGTGATTACCAGCGCCAGATGTTCCTCATCGACCACGCAGGCCTGCCTCTCAAGGCCGTACTGAATCAGCTCGACCTGCTCGGCGAAGAAGTGATTCCCGTGCTGCGCAAGGAGCTTGAGGCTCGGCGCGATCCAGAGACGCCAGACACTCCTTCGCACGCATCGCGAGTCAAGGCAAAGTACGGCGATGAAGAACCACGCCAGCCACGCCCGAACGCAAACCGCGGTGATAACGTGACCGGTGGATCCCCTTACCAAGACACCCAGAAGAAGCCATCGGGTCTCGACGCATTCGGTCGCGACCTCTCTGACTCAAAGGAATAGGCATCATGGCCGACCTGCGCGAAGCTAACCAAGCTTGGGAGGCGCTACTCACCGCCCACTCGGTGATTATGCGACGATTTGCCGACGAGCCGGTGTGGAAAAAACACGGCGTCAGCATGCGCGAGTATGACGTGCTCTACACGCTCGCAAAGTGCGGCAAACCGGCCCGCATGAGCGACCTGCAGCACAATGTTCTACTCAGCCAACCGGCGCTCTCGCGCATGGTCGACCGCCTGGAGGCCCGCGGATTGCTCTCGCGCGTGCGTGACGATGCTGACGGCCGTGCCGTGCGGATCGCGCTCACTGCCCAGGGAACAGATGTGCAGCGAGCCGTCGGCCGATCACACGCCCGAAGCGTTGAGCGCGAAATGCGCACACTCACGCCTGAAGAACAGCACGAACTCGGCCGCCTTGCCAGCAAACTGCTCACTCCGACAGTTGAGTCCGGCGCGCAGGTTGAGTCCGGCGCACAGGCAAATCCCGCCGTCTAAGTTCCGGCGATCCAACGCCCCATCGAGATCGCCTGGTTTTACCGAAACACACTCGCGTCTCCCGAAAAACCAGGCGATCTCGGCAAAACCAGGCGATCTCGGCACAAACACACAGACTTCCAGAAAGCAGCACGACACCATGTCAGAGCTCAACTCACACGACACCACCACCCCATCGAGCAAAGCACCGCTCAATCTAGTCGCAATCAATGCGGGCACGAGCGATCCATCTTCAACCCAGATGTTGGCCGACCGCATCGCCGATCGCGCCATCACCATCGGCGCCGAGCACGGTATCGAGATCGGCCTTCGACAGATCAACCTGCGTGGGCTCGCAAACGACATCACCTCGGCAGTGGTGAGCCGGCACGTCTCCCCCGAGCTGCAACACGCGCTCGATTTGGTACGCGACGCCGATGGCCTCGTGGCCAGCACTCCCGTCTACCAGGCTGGCGCGAGCGGCCTCTTCACCCAGTTTTTCCAGATTCTCGACACCGATGTGCTGATTGGCACACCCGTCGTGCTCGCCGGAACCGGCGGCAGCGCACGCCACTCACTTGTGATCGACGATCAGTTGCGGGCATCGTTCGCCTACCTGCGCACCATGACCGCACCGACGGCTGTTTACGCGGCTCCAGAAGACTGGCAAGAAAAGGGCTTAGGGTCGAGGATCGGCCGTGCCGCCAATGAATTGGTGCTGTTGATGCAGTCAGGCCTGCGAGAACAACTGCGCGGAAACTCCTGGGGGTCGTACCAGCACAGCTTCGGCAGCGCCGGCGGCACCGAAACCTCAATCGACTTCGATAGTGATCTGATGCGTCTCGCCGCTGGTGGAGCCAGCAGCAAATAATCGGGCACAAGCAGTGAGGGCCGGGGCGAATGCCCCGGCCCTCACTGGATCCAGCGTGTGAAAAAACTACTTCGCCACGAAGTAGAGACGCTTGTTCGCGAACTCACCGATGCCGATTGGACCCATCTCGCGACCGAAACCGCTGCGCTTGACGCCACCGAATGGCAGCTCTGCGGCTTCAGCAGCGATCGTATTGACGTGCGCCATGCCGACCTCGAGACGCGATGCTACACGAGCCGCACGAGCCTCATCGGTCGAGAACACCGAGCCGCCGAGACCGAGCGCGCAATCGTTTGCAAGCTCGAGCGCTTCTTCATCGCTCGACACCTTGTAGACGGTCGCGACCGGGCCGAAGATCTCTTCGCCGTATGACTCAGACTCGCGTGGAACTCCGGTCAGCACTGCTGGCGAATAGTGCGCGCTCGGGCCGTCAGAGAGCACGCCGCCTGCAACGAGAGTGGCGCCCTCGGCAACTGCCTTCTGCACCTGCGCGTTAACGGTCTCTGCCGCGGTGCGAGTCGAGAGCGGAGCGAACTCACCCTCGCCAAGGTTCATCTGATCGCCTGGCACAAGACCGGTTGCGAGCTTCGTAAGCTCAGCCACAAACTCGTCGTAGATGTCGTCCATCACGATAAGACGCTTGTTCGAATTGCAGACCTGTCCACCGTTGTAGACGCGGAAGTTCCACGCCTCGGCAGCAACAGCTGCGACATCGTCAGAATCGAGCACAACCATTGGGTCGATGCCACCAAGTTCAAGCACACACTTCTTCAGGTGGCTGCCGGCCTGAGCGCCGATGATGGCGCCGGCACGCTCAGAACCGGTCAGCGAAACACCCTGCACGCGAGGATCCGCGATCATCGAAGCGATCTGATCGTGCGAGGCAAAGACGTTCTGGTAGCCGCCGACTGGAACACCGGCTTCTTCCATGATCTCCTGAATCGTGAGCGCAGAGCGCGCGCAAATGTCTGCATGCTTGAGCAGAATCGTGTTGCCGAGCACCAGGTTTGGTGCGGCGAAACGTGCGACCTGGTAGTACGGGAAGTTCCAAGGCATGACACCGAGCAGGGTGCCCACCGGCAGGTGCTCGATCATTGCCTTGCCCGGAATTGTGCTCGGGATCTCGTAGTCAGTGATCAGGCTTGGGCCGTGCACTGCGTAGTACTCGATGATGTCGGTCGCGAAATCAACCTCGTCGAGGCTCTCAGCAATCGACTTGCCCATTTCGAGGGCGATCAGGCGCGCGAGTTCTTCGCGGCGCTCTGCAAAAATTTCGGCCACACGCTTGACAACGCCAGCGCGCTCCTGCACGCTGCGTTCACGCCACTCGCGGTATACGTCGTCGGCGCTGGTAACTGCTTCTTCGATCTGCTGATCAGTGGCGCTCTCGAAGGTTTCGAGGATCTCACCGGTCGCAGGGTTCTGCACTCGATACTTAGCCATTTCGCTTCCTTGCAATCTTTGTCTTGGGGGTTTGAATGTCTGTTCGCACGATTCGTGATCCTGCGTTGACGGTGCGCTTCTTCAGCCCGCGCGGGCTGCGTTCGCTTTGCGTCCACCGCCATCCTGCGTTCGCCTTGCAAATCGCAGGGTCTCATCCACGTCCAGTTTCACCTTTGACGATGAGACCCTGCGACTTCGCTCGCGAAGCTCACTTCGCACAGGGAGGGTTGAGTTGGGGGTGGCCAGCACCCCCAACTCAAATCACTTGCCCGTGTAGTAACTATCTGCCACGGTCAGCGCCTCGTCAATGATGTCGAGGCCCTTCACCAGATCTTCTTCGCTAATTACCAGCGGAGGTGCGATCTGCAGGCGGTTGCCCGCCGCGAATGGCCAGAGGCCCGCCTTCTTGCACGCAGCAACCACTGCGTTGAACGGAGCAGCTGCCTCGCCACCGGCGTTGAACGGCACGAGTGGTTCGCGGGTTTCACGGTCAAGCACGAGCTCAAGTGCCCAGAAAAGGCCCTTGCCTCGGTACTCGCCGACCGATGGGTGCTTTGCAGCGAACTCACGCAGGCGTGGCTCGACGACGCGCTCGCCGAGGTCGCGCACACGCTCCATGATGCCCTCTTCTTCGAAAATGTCGAAGGTGGCGACACCGGCAGCGCAAGCGAGTGGGTGGCCCGAGTAGGTAAGTCCGCCTGGGAAAGCGCGATCCTCGAATGCCTTATGAATTTCTTCAGAAATCACGACGCCGCCGAGTGGCACGTAGCCCGAGTTAACACCCTTGGCGAAAGTGACGAGATCTGGTGTCACGCCAAAGCCCTGGTATGCGAACCATTCGCCGGTACGACCGAAGCCCACCATGACCTCATCGCAGATCATGAGAATGCCGTACTTGTCGCAGAGTGCGCGCACGCCTGGCAGGTAGCCGGCTGGTGGCACGAGCACACCGTTAGTACCCGTTACGGTTTCGAGCACGATCGCAGCGATGGTGTTTGGTCCCTCAAGCATGATCTGCTCTTCGAGGTGTGCAAGCGCGCGCTCTGCTTCTTGCTCTGGCGTCTCTGCCCAGAAAGCGCTGCGGTAGGCGTATGGGCCGAAGAAGTGCACAACTTCGCCGTCGATCACATCGTTTGCCCAGCGGCGTGGTTCACCGGTCATGGTGATCGCGGTGCCGGTCGAGCCGTGGTACGAGCGGTAGCGCGAGAGGATCTTGCGCTTTCCGCTCGACTGGCGAGCGAGACGCACTGCGTACTCGATTGCTTCTGCGCCACCGTTGGTGAAGAACACTGAGCGGGCACCCTCGAACGAGTGCTCAACGATTCGTTTTGCGAGTTCGCCGCGCACGTCGTTTGCGAGTGCTGGCTGGATGGTTGCGAGGCGGCCCGCCTGCTCCTGGATCGCCTTGATCAGGCCTGGGTGCTGGTGGCCGAGGTTCAGGTTGACGAGCTGCGACGAGAAGTCGAGGAACTCGTTGCCATCGTAGTCCCAGAAACGCACGCCTTCGCCCTTGGCGATTGGCAGTGGGTTGATCGCGCCCTGCGCAGACCACGAGTGGAAAACGTACTGGCGGTCGTTTGCGCGCACCTCACGCTGTGCGTCGTTGTCGCCGAAGCTCTGTGCTTCGCCGTTGAGGTCGATGTAATCGCTCATGTGTTGAGAAGTCCTTTTTGTTGGCGTTGGATCAGGCTGACTGATCCAACGCGATCTGAAAATGCTGTGCGCTACTTTGCGCGGGGTTTTCGCCGCTCTGCTGCTTGTGCACCAAAGTCGCAGAATCTCACTCTCTGAGGAACGAGACCCTGCGACTTTGGCTACGCTCTAGACGCAGAATGGCGAGAGAGCATTAGTTGTTGCTTGGGAAACCGAGGTCGACCTTCGACTGCTCTGGGTTTGGCCAGCGAGTGGTGATGACCTTCGAGCGGGTGTAGAAGTGGATCGACTCTGGGCCGTAGATGTGCGAGTCGCCGAAGAGCGAGTCCTTCCAGCCACCGAACGAGAACGAGCCGACTGGCACTGGGATGGGCACGTTAATACCAACCATGCCGGCCTCAACCTCGAACTCGAACTGGCGAGCGAGGCCGCCGTCGCGGGTGAAGATTGCGGTGCCGTTGCCGAACTGGTGCTCGTTGATGAGCTTGACGCCCTCTTCGTAGGTATCGACACGAACGACTGCAAGCACTGGGCCGAAGATCTCGTCGCGGTACACCTTGCTGTCGGTCTTCACGTGATCGATCAGTGAGACGCCGGTGAAGAAACCGTTGCCCTCGAACTTGTCGTCACGGCCGTCAACCACAACGGTTGCACCCTCTGCCGCGGCACCCTCAACGTAGGACTCGACACGAGCTTTCGCCTCTGCGGTGATGAGCGGACCCATCTCGCTTGCCGGATCGGTGCCGTCACCGATCTTGAGGTCCTTCATGCGATCAGCGATCTTCTGCACGAGCACGTCACCCACGCCGCCAACTGCGACAACCACCGAGACAGCCATGCAGCGCTCACCGGCCGAACCGTATGCAGCCGATACAGCGGCATCTGCTGACATGTCGAGATCGGCGTCTGGCATCACGATCATGTGGTTCTTTGCACCACCGAGAGCCTGCACGCGCTTGCCGTTTGCAGCTGCGCGCTCGTAGATGTACTTCGCGATTGGGGTCGAACCAACGAAGCTGATTGCCTTGACCTCTGGCGCGTCGAGCAGTGTGTCAACGGCAACCTTGTCACCGTTCACCACGTTCAGCACACCGTCGGGCAGGCCAGCCTCACGGAAGAGGTCGGCGATGAAGATCGATGCACTTGGGTCGCGCTCAGATGGCTTCAGCACGACGGTGTTGCCGCACGCGATCGCGCTCGCGATCATCCAGAGTGGCACCATCACTGGGAAGTTGAACGGGGTGATGGCCGCGACAACGCCGACTGGCTGCTTCACCGAGTGCACGTCGACGCCGGTCGAAACCTGCTCGTCGCGCTCACCCTTGAGCAGATGCAGCAGACCTGATGCGAACTCTACGTTCTCGAGACCACGTGCGATTTCGCCTGCTGCGTCGCTGAGTACCTTGCCGTGCTCGCTGGTCACGATTGCTGCGAGCTCTGGGGTGCGCTGCTTAAGCAGCTGACGCAGGTTGAAGAAGACGTCTGCGCGCTTGGTGAGGCTGGTCTTGCGCCACATTGGCAGGGCAGCGGCTGCTGCAGCAACGGCCTGCTGAACGGTCTCGACCGAAGCGATGCTCAGCTCGTGCTGTACCTCGCCGGTTGCTGGGTTGTAGACAGGCTGAGTGCGCTCAGCGTCGGTGACCTTTTCACCGGCGATGACGTGGGGAATGCGTGCCATAGCTGGCCCTCTTCTCTAGCTCTTGGGTTGTTGTTCGGGTGTTCTTTTGCTGGTTGCTTTGAATTCTGTTGAATATGCAACCGCATTTGGTCAATGTGTTCGATTTCTCGGAACACGATCTATCCAAGTATCACAAGGCTTGCACCGAGTGCGCACGGCCAATTCATCTTGAAATACGCGAAATCTCGGACAAATTGTATGATTACGTCATGAGCGCCTCCTTTCAATCCGATTTGCCTGGCGAACCGCGCACAGAGCAGCAACCCCTGCCGACCGTCGCGCAGGTACTCGACCTACCTGAGGTGCAGGCCGGCGCACCGGAAGTTATCGCTGGATCGCGGGGCCTTGACCGCGAGATTCGTTGGGCGCACGTCGTCGCCGGAGCCGGCGCCGCTGAGTTGCTTGATGGCGGTGAACTAGCCCTCACCACCGGCGCCGGCTGGCCGCACGATGCCCGCGCTTTGCGCTCGCTCGCCACTTCGCTCACAGAAGCCGGCGGGACCGGCGTTGCCGCGATCGTCCTTGAGCTGGGCATTGGCTTCACCTCGGCCCCGAGCGAGCTGGTACAGGCGTGCGAATCGCGCGGCGTCCCGCTGATTGTGCTCCACCACGAGGTTCGTTTTGTGCAAATCACTCAGCGTGTACACCAACGCATCCTGTCGGCGCAGACCGAAGCCCTGCAGGCACGCGAAGAGGTTCACAACATGCTCACCGAGCTTGGCCTCAATCGCAGCCCTGTTGATTATGTGGTTGAGCGTCTCGCCGCGACCCTCGGCTGCCCCGTTGTGCTTGAAGACTCCGCACACCAGGTTGTCGCGGTCGCGGTACACGGAGAAGATCCCGTCGAGACCCTGCACCCTTGGAATTCCGACGGCGAGCCAAAGCTACCTGCGGCGAGCGCCCGCGTGCCTGTTGAAGCACGCGGTAATCGCTGGGGATACCTCACAGCCTTGCCAGGACCGGCGCATCCCGCCGGGCGTCGTACCGTACTCGAGCTTGGCGCCTTCGCGCTCGCGCTTGGCCGTCTCGCCGACACCAGTTCTGACCAGTGGCTGCAGCTCGCTTCAAAGCGCGTGTTTGAGGCGCTTCTGAGCGGACGCTACCGCAATGACACCGAACTTGAGGCTCAACTCACTGCTGCTGGATTACCGATCGAGGGGCGGATAATCCTCGCCGCTACCCTACGCGGGACGGGTGACTTTGGGGCGCACGATTCGCTCGCACATGCGATTCTTGAAACCTCCCTTCGACGCGCGGTTGCGCCTGACGGTCGAGTGCTGATTACGGATGACGGTGAGGGCGCTTTGCTGACCCTGATCTCACTGCCAGAGGGCGACCCTCGGCTTGCTTGGGCCGAGGATCGCGACGCACCGATGCTCGCGGTACGGCTTGCCCGCGAACTCGACATGTTGGTGCCGGACACCACCCCAAAAGCTTGGCGTGCGCACCTGGCTTTGGGTGCGGCCGGACATCGCCTTGGCCAGCTTGTGGCTTCACTTGAGCAGCTACGCGCTGCTGGACGTTTAGCACCGTCGTCTGAGGTCGGCCGGGTGACGGTGCAGCAGGCGGAGAGGCAACCGCTTGCTCATTTGATTCGTTCGCTTGCTGGAGCTCCCGAACTACAGCAATTCTCTGCGGATATGCTCGCGCCCCTCGTCGAACACGACCGCATCTCAGGCCCCGGCCATACCGGCGACCTGCTTGTTGTGCTTGCAGCCTACACTGCACATCCGACAAACCGATCGCTCGCTGCGCAGAAGGCAAGACTGTCTCGATCTGTCTTTTACCAGCGCCTCGATCTCATCGAACAATTACTTGCGGTTGACCTCGCTGAGGGGGAAACCATTGCCGCGCTGACCGTGGCGCTGCTCGCTCGCTCTCGATAGGCATTTTCGGCAATGTGCTTGTGGTGCCCCGTCTCATTCCGGCGTTCTGCGTTCCAGACATTGTCAGGCACTACTCGAAGTCCAGGCGCGAGGAGTTGGCCCTACCGGACGGCGATTTTGGGATCGGCACCCCATAGGATTCCAAAAGTTGAGCGAGAGTAATTGGTGTCGCTACGTCCGCATAGCCCCAGCGTACGATTCGCTTTCCGGTGCTAGAGGAGATCCATTCTTCTCTGCGCTTTTCTCGATACACCACCTCTTCTGCACTCAGACCACCGCGCAGAACACTATTGGTGTACTTGCTCTTCCCGTCACACTCAGCAAAAACGCCAAGACCCAAGAGTTCAAAATCAACGAAGTAGTGGCCTCCATAACGTGCTGGCACTGCGACCTGCAACGCCACATCAAACCCGAGACGTCGAAGTTGCAGATGGCTCACGCTCTCAAGAACTGAATCGCACCTCGCATCAGCAAGTTCGCACACTTGTAGGGCCCGTCGAACACCACGGTGTCCGCGCAGAAGTCGAAGTCGAATCGCAAACGCTTCCCGCCACTGTTCGACTTCGTTCGAATCAACGATTCGACCAACTCGGTATTCCTGGCGAAGATAACTGTCAGCCGCAGCAAGAGCAAGCTCGGCGGGTTCGAAACGAGCAAGGTCAAGCAAAGTTCGAAAAGGGCTCGTACACAGTAGTCCATGTACGGAGACAATCTCAGCCGAGTCAATGGGGCACCGATGCCTCACGATTCCTGCTGTGGTTTTCCCCGCTCCAGATTCGGACGTGACAATGTGCACTCGAGTATCCCTCGGCTTATGAACCGAAAGGCCAAGCAAGATCGCGGCTGAGAGTCTGGAGAACACCAACGGCCGAGTCGCCGCTCTCTGAGCGCTCAGCATGGCAGCAAGGTGACGATCCTCGGTTGACAGGGCCGACCAGCGCCGCTTCGGCATGTAACTGCCCCGGTGTAGGCGAACAAGTTCGCCATTGCGGTCAAGCGACGGTCGCACGTGCGGGGAATGCACTCTGTGTTTGGTGTGTCGGCCCGAATCGAGGATCGCCACCAAGATCGGGTCAAGCTTTGGGCTTGAGTTCATGCCTTGAGTTTTGCCGAGGTTGTTGCGAGATGTGGGTTATCCACAGAAGCGGTCACGAATTGCTCGACTTGTCCGTCTGTGAGCGGATAGTGCAAGTCAGACCTGTTCCCTGCCCCACCCCGCTACTGCCCCTTGCTCTCCTCACCGAGGGGATACGTTGTCACCGAGTGGATACGTCGGGGCGACGAAAAACGCGGCAAATATGCGACAACGTATCCACTCGGCGGAAGGGGGGCTGGTGTAGGGAGCAGGAAGGTCGGCGGGAGAGGCAGGAAGGCTGCCAACAGAGGGCAGGAGGGTCGGCGACGGAGGGTTTGTCGCAAGGAAGGAACGGGGGCGAAGAAAACGGAAAACGAGCAGACAAGACGACGGAAGATGACCAGGCAAGACAACGGAAGAGGGCGTGGTGCAGAGGCAGGAGCAGAGGCAGCCAAGAAGACGAGAGGGCAAGAACACGAGCTGCCCGTCCAGCGTAGACTGCGCTAGCTCCCCGCGGTCGGCGTCCAGCCGCCCTCGCGCATGTCAAAGATGATGTGCGTCTCGGTTCCGCGCACTGACGGGTGTACTGTGACGTGGTCGAGCACGAAGGTGCGCAATTGCTCGGCGTCGCGCACGGCCACCGTCACTAAGAAGTCGTAGCGTCCGGTGAGGTTCATGACCTGCAGCACATTGGGTGTCTGCACCATGCTGCGCATGAACCGGTCGACGACCTCGCGAGAATGGCTGCTCAGCACCACCATGATCACGGCGTGCAGCGAATAGCCGAGCTGGTTGTGGTCGAGTTCGAGTCGTAATGGGCGTATTACTGCTGATTCGCGCATGCGTCGCACCCGGTACGCGCAGGTCGATTCGGCGACGTCTAGTTCTGCGGCGAGTGATTTGTTGGTGCGCGTGGGATCGGCGCTGAGCAAGCGCACGATATCGAAGTCAAGTGCATCGAGCGTGAGCGTCTTCTTGCTATCGTTCCGGGGTTCAGCCACCAGTATTCGCCTCCATCAGCAACCCGCCTCTACGTTGATTGGCGGTAGATCAAGTTTTTCAGATAAACATTGATCTTGAAACAAGAGCTATTGGATTTTCTTCGACCGAACAGCAAACTATGCCTATGAACGCCTCGAAGAACGACCTTCCCATGAGCTTTGACACTCTCGCTGTGCACGCTGGCCGCGAAGATCTGACCGCGCTTGGCTTGCACGCCCTGCCGATCGACCTTTCAACGACCAACCCGCTGCCAGACATCGAAAAGGGCGGCGACTCATATGAAGCACTGGCCACTGGCGGCACACCGCCAGAGGGCGGCAGCAATGTCTACGCACGCCTTTGGAACCCGACCGTTGCTCGATTTGAAGCTGGCCTTGCCCAGCTCGAGCACGCGGAGACTTCGGTAGCTTTCGCCAGCGGAATGGCGGCGCTCACCGCCGCACTGCTTGCGTTCACGGCGAGCACTGGTAAGCGGCACGTCGTCGCGGTTCGCCCACTCTATGGCGGCACAGATCACCTGCTCGCGACTGGGTTGCTCGGCACCGAGGTCACCTTCTGCAATCCAGATGAGGTTGCCGCATCAGTGCGCAGCGACACTGGTCTTGTGTTGATGGAGACACCCGCGAACCCAACGCTTGAGCTTGTGAGCATTGCCGATGTGGTGAAGCAGTCGGGCGAAGTGCCGGTCCTTGTCGACAACACCTTTGCAACCCCGGTGTTGCAGAACCCTCTCGATCACGGGGCTGCAATGTCGATGCACAGCGCAACCAAATATCTGGGTGGTCACGGTGACGTGATCGGCGGCGTGATTGCGTGTTCAGAAGAGCACGCGGAAATGCTGCGCCCGATCCGAGCCATCACTGGCGCAATCTTGCATCCGCTCGCGGCTTATCTTTTGCATCGCGGGCTCACCACGCTGCCGTTGCGTGTGCGCGCCCAGCAGGACAATGCTCGCAAGGTGGCCGAGTGGCTCAGCACCCAGGAGTCGGTCGAGAAGGTGTATTTCCCCGGTATGAATGAGGATCCGGCGGGTGTGCTTGGCACACAAATGTCGGGCCCGGGAGCAATGATCTCCATTCGACTCAAGGGCGGGTATGCGGCGGCAGAGAAGCTCACCACTTCGGTCAACATCTTCACTCACGCTGTATCGCTCGGTGGAGTTGATTCTCTGATTGAGAATCCTGCTGCGCTTACGCACCGCCCCGTTGCCGGCGACGCAAAACCCGACGCCGGTCTTGTGCGTATGTCGATCGGCCTTGAGAGCCCTGAAGATCTCATCGCAGATCTCGCTCAGGGTCTCTGAGCTACACCATCTTTACCGTGGGCGCAGCGGCGAGTGCTGCTGCACCCACGAGTACATTGAGACTGCTGCCGCCGCACTCGCGTTGATCGAGCGGGTTGAACCGTACTGGGTGATCTCGACCACGGCTTCAGCGGCGGCGACTGCTTCGTCGGTGAGTCCGGGGCCTTCTTGCCCGAACAGCATGACGCAGCGCTCTGGCCAGTCGAAAGTCTCCATTGGCACACAGCCTGGCACGTTGTCGATCGCGATAATCGGCACGCCCTCGGCTTGAGCCCACTCGATGAGCGCATCAATGTCTTCGCGGTGCTCAACGTGCTGGTATCGGTCTGTGACCATTGCGCCGCGCTTGTTCCAACGGCGACGGCCCACAATGTGCACTGTGTCGGCTCCGAACGCGTTCGCGCTGCGCACGATTGAACCAATGTTCATATCGTGTTGCCAGTTTTCGATCGCAACGTGAAAGGTGTGCCGCTGCTGATCTAGGTCTTCTTTGATCGATTCGGTGCGCCAGTAGCGGTACCTATCGATCACGTTGCGAGTGTCGCCGTGTTCGAGCAGCTCAGGATCGTAGTATGGCTCACTCGGCCAGTCCGCACGTTCACCAGGCCAGGGGCCGACACCGGAGGTGCTGCGTTCGTGGGTCTCGTTGTTCGCCGCTTCGGGTCGAAGATCTGGGCTCGTCGTCACCTAGTTATTCTCGCAGGTGCTGGAGACGTTCAGTGACGCTGGACTACCGCTTCGTCGCAGCGAGCACGGTAAAGGTGCGATCCCGCGCAATCTGCCTGCTGGGACCAATTTCACGCTCGATCAGCGCGCGATACGGCAGGTGCGAGTTGTACACGAGGCGCAATTCTCCGCCGTGAGCGAGCGCCGCGGCAGTGGAGCGGATCAGCCGCTGCCCAACGCCGGCATGCACCGTGCTGCCCGTGTGAAAGGGCGGATTCAGGAGCACCAGATCGGCCCAGCCTTCAGGCACAGCCTCACTCGCGTCGGCGCGCTGCACTTCGACTCGATCCGCGACCCCGGCGGCTTCGGCGGTGAGCCGAGTCGAGGCGACCGCGGCAGCCGACTGGTCGCTCGCAATCACTCGCGCGTCGGCGAAGGTCAGCGCCGCCGCGACCGCAAGCACACCGTTTCCGCAACCAATATCAACCACCTTCGCAGGCGTGGTGGCGGGAGGCTGCGACCGCAGAGTACTCAAGAGCAAACGGCTGCCGTGATCCAGCGTTGCCCCGCCGAAGGTCGCACCGAAGGCGTAAAGCTGAAACGGCACATCTCGGTCACCCGCATGCGTCGGGAACGTTGGATCGCCAAGCGCTTCGGTGTCCTTTGGCCTTCGCACTGTGAGTACTCGGGCTTTGCGCCAGCCACGCCCCGCCGACACCTCGGCAAAGTATTTCGCAAGCGTCTCGTTCATGCCGCGGCTCATGTGTTTGTCGCGACCGCCAGCGAGCACGGTGACATCGGTGTCGGCGTAGCGCGCAATGTTGAAGGAGATTTCTTCGAGTTCAGCGAGTGACTTCGGGAGTTGCAGCAGTACGAGTCTCGCGCCGCTTAGCAGCGATTCTCCCAACTCATGTTTTTCGTAGTGGCTGGCGAGGTCGAGCCGCGCCGCGTTCGCGTCGAGAGCGCGCTCAGAGAGTAGCGGATCTTGGTGCACCCGAACAGCGCTCGCGCCAAGTGCTTTGATCGCGCCGAGGGTGAGGGCTCCGTGCCTGTCTCCGAGTATGACGGTTGCCTCTGCGAGCGACGGCACAGCCGTTTGGCTGTTCAGTGTCTCGTGAGCACGCTCGATCAGCAACAGATCTGCGGCATCAAAGGCCTGCAGTTCTGGAGCGTCGAAGTCGGGTTCGCGCGAAAGTTCGGCGAAAAACGTCTCAAGCTCGTTGATCTGCGGTGTCACCCAAGTATTCTCGCACCAGTTTGTGCGGTGAAACACACTGCTTTTGCCGAGACGCACTCTTATTTACGTTGAAAGCGAGTGTGTCTCGACAAAAAGGGTGTGTCTCGCGAGGGGCGCTGGATCGCCGGGCCGTATCGAAGCAACCAGCGTCTAGCGGCCGTCTGGCCGCCAGACTACAACTTCGGCGCTGCGGCGCAGCCGCGATCCGCGTCGCATGGATATGACCTCACCGGCCTGGCCGGCGGCGAAAACTCGCCGCTCTGGCCGGCTCAGTAGTTCATCTGAAAGGGCACGCTCTAGTTCGCGCACACGATTCTGCAATTGCTGTACTTCGTCTTCTAGGCGAAGCACGCGGCGAATTCCTTCAAGGCTGAGTCCCTCAGACGAGAGTTTCGCCACCTCGCGCAATTGCTCAACATCGCGCAGGGAGTATCGGCGGGTGTTGCCGCTCGTGCGACCCGGCGACACCAGCCCGATACGGTCATACTGGCGCAGCGTCTGCGGGTGCATCTCGGCAAGCTCTGCCGCCGCTGCAATCGCGAAGATCGGAGTGAACCGATCCATCTGTGGTCTTTGCTGCGCCATGACCTACTCTCCTTTAGCCTTTCGCCCTGGCAATCAAATCTGCCCGGGGCGACTCATCTGGCATCTCCGCGTCGAACGCGAGCAACGCCTCTTTTGCTTTGTCGCTAATGTGCGAGGGCACTGCGACCTGCACTTCAGCCAGCAAATCACCGGTTGCCTTTGCCGTGTGCACACCGCGACCCTTTACTCGCAGCACGCGGCCGCTTGGGGTGCCCGGCTGCATCTTGAGCTTGACCGGGTCGCCACCAAGGGTGGGCACCTCGATGGTCGCACCAAGAGTCGCTTCGACGAAGGTGACCGGTAGCTTCACGCGCAGGTTGTGCCCTTCACGTTCGAACACCGGGTGCTTGCGCACATGAACGGTGAGCATCAGATCACCGGCGGCGCCGCCGTTGGGGCTTGGTTCGCCCTTGCCGCGCACGCGAATCCGCTTGCCGTCTTCAACTCCAGCCGGAATCTTGACCTTGACCTGGCCGCTCTGCATCTGCAGCGTTACGGTGTCACCGCGCACTGCCGATTCGAAGTCGAGCGTCGTCGATGCGGTGATGTCACGCCCTGGCTGCGGCCCGCGCGGTGCGCGTGGTCCACCGCCGAACATGCCGCCGAAGAGATCTTCGTAACCGCCTGCGCCACCCTGTTGAAAGGTGAAACGCTGGCCGCCGGGGCCACCGGGCCCACCGGCTCCGCCAAACATACCGCCGAAGATGTCCTCGAAGCCCTGGCCGCCAGCTCCACCCGAGGTGAAGCGAGCACCACCAGCACCCATCGCACGAATCTGGTCGTACTCTGAGCGCTGCTCTTTGTCAGAGAGCACCGAGAAGGCCTCGCTGATCTCTTTGAACTTCGCTTCGGCCGCAGTATCACCCGGGTTTGAATCCGGATGATACTTGCGCGCGAGTTTGCGGTAGGTCTTTTTCAGATCAGCTTCGCTGACATCTTTTGAGACGCCGAGGATCTGGTAGAAGTCCTTCTCAAGCCAGTCTTGACTAGCCATCGGTCGGCACCGCCACAGCTACCTTGGCGGGGCGCAACTCCACCTCACCCAAACGATATCCACGCTCGACAACGTCAAGCACAGTCTGCTGCTCGGTACCGGGGATCGGCAGCTGAGCGATTGCTTCGTGCAGCTGAGGGTCGAAGGCTTCGCCCTTTTCACCGAATCCGATAAGGCCCATTCGCTCAAGCGATCCGCGGATCTTCTGCGCGATGGTTGCGAAAGCGCTGCCCTCTTCAAGATCACCGTGCGCTTCGGCGCGGTCGAGGTCGTCAAGCACCGATAGCAGTGGCGTTACAGCCGATGCTTTTGCGCGCTGCTTTTCGATTTCGGCGTTTGCCTCGGTGCGCTTGCGGTAGTTCGCGTACTCGGCAGAGAGGCGACGCAGATCTTCGAGGTATGGGTTTGCTGCATCGTCGAGCGGATCAACAGCAGCTTCGGCTTCGCCAGCTTCTGCGTTCGAAGCCTCGCCAGCGGCACCATTCTGATCCTCGCTATGGCCGGAACCGGCTGCCTCTTCAGCAGCCGGTTCGCGGTCAGCAGATGCGGCGGCGCCGCTCTGCTGCGAGTTCAGGATGTCGTCAACAGTCAGATCATCCTTCTCAGCCATGGTTACTTCTTCTCCTCGTCGTCTTCAACAACCTCAGCGTCGACTACGTCTTCGTCGTTGGTTGCTTCTTCGGCAGCGTCTGCTGCGGGAGCTTCAGCCTGTGCAGCTTCGTAGATTGCCTGGCCAAGCTTCTGCTGGCTAGCGTTCAGCTTGTCGAAGGCGGTCTTTACGGCAGCTGCGTCGTCTCCGGCAAGCGCCTGCTTGAGCTCGTCGAGATCGCCCTGAACTTCGGTCTTGACCTCTTCAGGCAGCTTGTCTTCGTTCTCGCTGATGAGCTTCTCTACCGAGTAGGCGAGCTGCTCAGCGTTGTTACGCTCTTCAGCTGCTTCGCGGCGCTGCTTGTCTTCTGCAGCGTGCTCTTCTGCCTCGCGAACCATGCGCTCGATGTCGTCCTTCGAGAGCGTCGAACCACCTGAGATGGTGATGGTCTGCTCCTTGCCGGTGCCCTTGTCCTTAGCCGAAACCTGAACAATGCCGTTGGCGTCGATGTCGAAGGTGACCTCGATCTGCGGGATGCCACGAGGTGCTGGTGCGATACCGGTCAGCTCGAAGGTGCCAAGGTTCTTGTTGTCGCGAGTGAAGTCGCGCTCACCCTGGAATACCTGGATCGCAACCGATGGCTGGTTGTCTTCAGCGGTGGTGAAGGTTTCGCTGCGCTTGGTTGGGATCGCGGTGTTGCGGTCGATCAGCTTGGTCATGATGCCACCCTTGGTCTCGATACCGAGGCTCAGTGGGGTGACGTCGATCAGCAGAACGTCCTTGCGCTCGCCCTTCAGCACGCCGGCCTGCAGAGCAGCACCAACAGCTACGACCTCGTCAGGGTTGACACCCTTGTTTGGCTCACGGCCACCGGTCATCTGCTTGACGAGTTCGGTGACGGCTGGCATACGGGTCGAGCCGCCAACGAGTACAACGTGAGCAATGTCGCCGACCTTTACGCCGGCTTCCTTGATTACGTCTTCGAAAGGCTTGCGGGTGCGCTCGAGCAGATCCTTGGTCAGTTCTTCGAACTTTGCGCGGGTCAGCGTCTCGTCGAGGTTTGCTGGGCCGTTCTCGGTGAGTGAGAGGTATGGCAGCTGGATCTGTGCGCTCATTGAGCTCGACAGTTCCTTCTTCGCCTGCTCGGCAGCTTCCTTGAGACGCTGCAGTGCGATCTTGTCGCCCGATACGTCAACGCCCGAGTTTGCCTTGAACTGCTGGATCAGCCACTCTACGACGCGCTGATCCCAGTCGTCGCCACCGAGGCGGTTGTCGCCAGCGGTCGAACGAACCTGAATGGTCGAGAAGTCGTCGTCTTTGCCTACCTCGAGCAGCGAAACGTCGAAGGTGCCGCCACCGAGGTCGAAGACGAGAATGAGCTCGTCTTCTTTGCCCTTGTCGAGGCCGTATGCGAGAGCTGCGGCGGTTGGCTCGTTGATGATACGGAGCACGTTGAGGCCGGCGATCTCGCCGGCTTCCTTGGTTGCCTGGCGCTCGGCGTCGTTGAAGTATGCGGGAACAGTGATCACGGCGTCGGTGACCTTGTCGCCGAGGTAGGTCTCTGCGTCACGCTTGAGCTTCATCAGGGTGCGGGCCGAGATCTCCTGAGGCGTGTATGCCTTGCCGTCGATGTCGGTGGTCCAGTTGGTGCCCATGTGGCGCTTCACTGAAGCGATGGTGCGGTCAACGTTGGTGACTGCCTGGCGCTTTGCGGTCTCACCAACGAGCACCTCGCCGTCTTTGGTGAAGGCGACGATCGATGGAGTGGTGCGGAAGCCCTCTGCGTTTGCGATAACGGTGGGCTCGCCACCTTCAAGCACTGAAACAACCGAGTTGGTGGTTCCGAGGTCAATACCTACTGCACGTGACATATGTGGTTCTCCTTGCTGGGTTCGTGTGTCTTGTTACTCAGGCGGGTTGCCCGAAATCTCTATGGCTTAGCTTTTGGGGCGGTGTTCTCGCGGATCTTGCGATCCAACGGTTTGTTATCTTGCGCCCCACAAGTTGAGCCTTATGCACTCAAGTTTAGCTTCGGCTCCACTCAAGTCAAGTTTTGAAAACGAAACTTGAGTGAACTCGACTCAACTCTCAGCATCTATTCAGCGTTACTTGAATCAGATACAGTGACCCCCATGAGCGACACAGCAGCGCAGATACCGGCAGAGGCGCCGGCAGAGAAAACAGTGCCAGGCAAAATCGTGCGGGCATGGGCCCTCTGGGACTGGGCGACTCAACCCTTCAACTCAGTCATTCTGACCTTCGTCTGGGTCTCGCTCTACCTCGTCTCAGACAGTTTCTTGCCAGATGACATCGCCGCCCAGAACGCTGACGGCTCAATCATTTGCTCGCGAAGCGAAGACGCCGCAACCGCGTACTGCCAAGGCTTGTCAGACCTCTCAGCGAACTACGGCTGGATCACCTTCGTAGCCGGCATCTTGGTCTTGGTGCTCGCGCCAGTGCTCGGCCAGCAGGCCGACGCCCGCGGCAACAAAAAACGCTGGGTCGTCGGTGGCACCGCGGCCCTGGCGCTACTGCAATTTGCGCTGTTTTTTGTGCACTCAGACCCGCAGTACTTCTGGTTCGGCGCAATCGCGGTAGCCCTCGGCTCCGTAGTCAGCGAAATTGCTGGCGTGAGCTACAACGCAATGCTGCACGAAGTTTCAACCAAAAAGACCGTCGGCCGCGTGAGCGGACTCGGTTGGGGCCTCGGCTACATCGGCGGCATCGTCGCGCTGGTGATTGTTGTGGTGGTGACACAGCTCAACTGGTTCGGCATGGATGTTTCAGACGGCCTCGCCTACCGCCTGATCGCAGTCGGCGCCGCAATCTGGACCGTCGTCTTCTCACTGCCATTCGTGCTTCGTGTGCCAGAGGCCGCGGCCCGCACCGACCGCCCAAAGGTCGGGTTCTTCCGCAGTTACGCCGTGCTCGTGAAAGACCTAGCGAAACTCTTCCGCGAGCAGCGCACCACCTTCTGGTTCCTGATTTCGAGCGCCGTGTATCGCGACGGACTTGCCGGAGTCTTCGCCTTCGGAGGCATTCTTGCGGCGGTCTCATTCGGCTTCACATCGACCGAGGTCATGATTTTTGGCATCGCACTCAACCTGGTTGCTGGCGTTTCTACGATTCTGGCTGGCCGCCTCGACGACCGTTTCGGGCCACGAGCCATCATCGTCTGGTCGCTGGTGATCTTGATTATCAGCGCCCTCTTTGTCTTCTTCTTCAGGGAACAAGGCAAGATCATCTTCTGGATCGGTGGCATCGCACTCTCGGCCGGTGTCGGCCCTGCGCAAGCTTCAAGTCGCTCGCTCCTCACGCATGTCACTCCCCCGGGCATGCAGGGTGAAATCTTTGGCCTCTACGCAACAACTGGTCGCGTCATGAGCTTCCTGTCACCGTGGCTCTGGGCCGCATTCATTGGCTGGTTCGGTGCAACTCACTTTGGCGTGCTCGGCATCACAATCGTGCTCGTGGCTGGCTTGGTGCTGATGCTTGTACTTGTTCCAGCAAACGCGGGTCGTTCGCGCGCTGGATCGCCAAGCGCCTAACTTCGCTGCCCAAAACCGGGCGCAACTCGGTTGTGCATAACGGCATTGCAAACCGGTGCGGGCGGCTACGATTGAGAGCATGCCAAAAGTCGCCCTGTCTCCCGAGCAGTTGGCGGTATATGAGCGGATCGAGCACACTCGCGAACACGTCTTTGTGACGGGTCGCGCCGGCACCGGCAAGAGCACGATTCTGAACCACCTCTCGTTTCACACGAGCAAGATCATCGCGGTGTGCGCGCCAACCGGCGTGGCCGCATTGAACGTCGGTGGCCAGACGATCCACTCGTTGCTGCGCTTGCCAACCGGCGTGATCGCTGATCACGACCTCGACCAACCAGCAGAGCTTAAAAAGATGCTCGCCGCAATCGACACCCTCGTGCTCGACGAAGTCTCGATGGTCTCTGCCGATCTGATGGACGCGATCGACCGTTCATTGCGCCAGGCTCGTGGGCGCAAACACGATGCCTTCGGCGGCGTGCAGATCATCATGTTCGGCGACCCTTACCAGCTGCCACCCGTGCCGCCGCGCGACCCGCACGAGCGAGCCTACTTCGCAGACAACTATCGTTCGCTTTGGTTCTTCGACGCCAAGGTGTGGCTTGATGCGCCTCTCACCAGCATTGAGCTGATCGAGGTGCACCGCCAGCGCGACGATCGGTTCAAACAGATCCTTGGCGCGGTTCGCTATGGCGAAGTCACGGCCGATATGGCACAGGAGTTGAACGCCGCGGGCGCTCGACCCGCGCCAGAAGACGCGCTTACGCTCGCGACAACAAACGCGACGGTAACCAGGATCAATGCCACACGTCTTGCCAAGCTTTCCGGAGATCCGCTTCGCGCTGTTGCAGAGGTGAACGGCGAATTTCGAGAGAACACGTACCCCGCCGATGAGGTACTCGAACTCAAAAAGGGCGCGCAGGTGATGTTCTTGCGCAACGACCCAGACGGGCGCTGGGTGAACGGCACTATCGGTGTGGTCTCGCGCGTTGAAGGCACCGTTTGGGTCGAGGTGGATCAGGAAGAGTTCGAGGTCGAGCCAACCACTTGGGAGCGTTACCGCTATCGCTACGACGCCGAGACAAAGAAGCTCGAAAAAGAGGTTGTTGCCGAGTTTGAGCAGTTCCCACTGCGACTCGCGTGGGCGGTTACTGTGCACAAATCGCAGGGGCACACCTATGATCAGGCGATCGTCGATCTCGGCCCACGCGCATTTACCGCCGGCCAAAGCTATGTGGCGCTCAGCCGCGTCCGTTCGATGGAGGGCCTGTACCTGGCTCGCCCGCTACAGCCGCGAGACGTAATCGTCGACCCGAATGTGACACGCTTTATGCAGACCGCGCTACGCGGAGAGAGCATCGCGCTCTAACCCGTCGAGCGCTTGTCGAGCGCCCGTCGAGCAGTTCTCCAGGCCCCGCAGCAGCCGCCCCGCCGCCACCCTGCGGCGCGAAGCGGCTGCTGCGGATCCCGCGAACTAGTCGACCAAAATGACGCCGGTCACGAACATGTCGAGACCAACCACCGGCACCAGCGCTTTCACACCATTGCCGTAGGCCACATCAGGCCGCATAGCAAACGGCACATAGTCGGCTGCGCTGTACATTGCTGCCTCTGCCTGCTCCCAGCTTGGGCAAGCTGCTGCTCCCGAGAAACCAGAAGCTTCTGCAACGAGGCGATCAAACTCGGTGTTCTTCAGTTCACCGAAGTTGTTGCCCTGGACCGGAGCTGGGCCACTCACGAAGGCGGCCAGAGTGTTCGGCACAATGTGGTTTGGTGCGAGCCACATCGCTTCGAACTCCTTTGCGGCTCCACCAGCAAAGATCTTTTCGCTGAATGCGCTGTAGTCGCTGCCGTGCTGGTTCACCTTGACACCAATCGCGCTCCACTGCTCACCGATCATCTCAGCGGTTGCGGCGTTCTCGGCCCAGCGGGTCTGCCATGCGAAATCAATCTCGAGCGGCTTGCCGTTTTTCTCTCGAATCCCCTTTGAGTTCTTCACCCAACCGGCTTCGTCAAGCATCTTTTCTGCTGCCTCAACATCGTGGCTTGGCAGGTTCGGAGTCGCCGCGTCGTACTGGCAAATCTCTGGCGAGACCACGGCGATACGGGTAGCGCGTTCACCCTTGCCCTCGGTATTCACAGCCATCAGTGCGTCAAGGTCAAGTGCTTTCGTTAAAGCGACACGCACGTTTTCGTCCTCGGTTGGTGCGCCTGGCGCTTGACTGTAGACGAAGCCACCACTGAGCAGGTTTGTTGAAACGATTGGCTCAAGACTCGAAGCGACACGTTCGCCGTCTGCGCCTGGGATCGCGGCAATGTTGAGGTCACCTGCAAGCAGCAGATTTGCGCGCGTACTGTTGTTCGGAATCACCCGAATCACAACCTGCTTTGGCACGCCAGGCGTGTCTGCGGTTGGCGCACCCTCGGCTGCCCAGGTGTAGTCGTCACGGCGCTCGAAGGTGTAGTGGTCGCCCGGAGCCGCTTCGGTCAGCTTGTACATTCCGCTGCCGTTGGTTCCGATTTTCACGCTGTCGGGGTTGTCGAGAGCGCCCTGGCAGTAGATGGGGTTCACACCAAGCACGGGCAGCAGGAACGAGTTCGGTGTACCGGTGGTGAGGGTCACGGTGTTGCCCTCGTTCTCGACCGAAGCATCGGTGGGAATGATGAGGCCAGCGAGCGCCGAACCGTTTGCGGGGTCGATGATCCAGCGATAATTGTTTGCCACGGTTTCGGCAGTGAGTGGGGTGCCATCTGAGCACACCGCATCTTCACGAATCTCGAATTTCACCGAGGTTGGGGTTTCTTCCCACGAGGTTGCGAGCCATCCGTGCACCTTGCCTTCTTTGTCATAGTAGACAGGTGCTTCATAGGCCCAGGGGAACACGTAGCTCAGTGTTGCGCTCGAATTCAGCGGCTGAAAAAGGTTGCCTGGATCTTCGTTGATCGCATAGTTCAGTGTGCCGTCAATTACCGGTTCGCCACTGCCACCACCACTGCCGCCACCCGCGCTGCACCCGCTCAACGCCAGCGCACCAATAGCCAAGAAAGCGGCGATCGTCTGCTTTTTCATTGTGTTCCCCTTTTCTATTATTTGTCGTCTGTTGAAAGCCCGGTCGTTGAGCCCTAAAAAATCAAAAAGTGAGTCGTCTTCCTGCGCGCATGAAAGGAATCGCAGGAAGACGGTGGGCAACGTCTGCAGCGGATCGGGACTACCGACGAGTCGGATCCGCACATCGCGTCTAGCGGGATGTGCGGATCCGTCAGACCTACTTGACCAAAATCACGCTCGGGAAGTACTGATCGAGCGTGGCGTCGTCAAACATTCTCGCGATGCCATTGCCGTACACGACGTCCTCGCGCATTGCGAAAGGTACATAGTCGGCTGCTCGATACATTTCGTTCTCGGCCGCCTGCCAACTTGGGCAAGCATCCGAGCCAGAGAATGATGAGGCCTCTTCAGCCAGGCGAGTGAACTCCGGGTTCTTCACCTCGCCAAGGTTTTTGCCAGCCGGCGCTGCCGGACCGCTGAAGAAGTTCGAGAGCACATCGGGCACTGCATAGTTTGGCGCGATCCACATCACGTCGTACTTGCTTGCCGCGCCTGGCACGGAAGTCTTCTCAGCGAACGCAGAGTAGTCGCTTCCCTCTTGGTTTACCTTCACCCCGACGGCCTTCCACTGTTCACCGATCATCTCTGCGGTCGCAGCGTTTTCCGGCCAGCGAGTTTGCCAAGCAAAATTCAACTCAAGCGGCTCGCCATCTTTCGCGCGCATCCCGTCTGCGCCTTTCACCCAGCCAGCTTCATCAAGCATCTTCTCAGCGGCTGCCACATCATGGCTTGGCAGATTTGGGGTGGCCGCGTCGTACTGGCAGATGTCTGGTGAAACCACCGCGAGACGCGGGGCACGCTTTCCCTTGCCTTCAGTGTTCACTGCCATGAGCGCATCAAGGTCGAGTGCCTTGGTGAGTGCAATACGAACATTTTCATCTGCGGTTGGCATGCCCTCTGCTTGGCTGTACACAAAGCCGCCCGTAACCAGATTGATTGCGTACGCGGGCGACATTGTTGAGGCAACCCGCGCAGCATCCGAAGCGGAGACACTCGCTATGTTCAAGTCACCAGAGAGCAGCATGTTTGCTCTCGTGCTGGGGTTGGTGATGACGCTAATCACCACGTTCTTTGGCACTCCGGGGGTATCACCATTTGGCGCGCCCTCTGGTGCCCAGTTGTACTCATCTCGACGTTCGAGTGTGTAGTGATCACCTGGCACCGATTCAACCAGCTTGTACATCCCTGTGCCATTGGTCCCGAGCTTCACGCTTTCAGGGTCGTCAAGCGCAGCCTGGCAGTAGATCGGGTTCGCCCCAATCGATCCCATCAGGAATGAGTTGGGGGTGCTGGTAGTCAGCGTCACAGACGTGTCGTCGTTTTCTACTACCGTGTCGGTTGGCACGGTGAGCCCGGCGAGTGCCGAACCGTTTGCCGGGTCGGTGATCCAGCGGAAGTTGTTCGCCACTGTCTCTGCTGTGAGTGGGGTGCCGTCCGAGCAAATCGCATCATCGCGAATCTCAAAGTGCAGCGAAGTTGGGGTTTCTTCCCACGAGGTCGCGAGGCGGCCCTGCGGCTTTCCGTCTTGATTGTAAAAGACGAGAGTCTCGTAGACCCACGAGGTGATGTATGGGAGCGTGCCACTTGAATTCAATAAGCGAAACAGACTCCCTGGATCATCATTGATCGCGTAGTTCAAAGTGCCATCAATAACAGGTTCGCCGGCTACGTTGCCGGCACTGTTTGCTCCCCCGCTGCAAGCAGTCAGCGCCAGGGCGCCGACGGCCGCAAGCGAGGCAATCGTGTACTTTTTCATTGGGTTCCTTTGCGTCGTTAAGAGATGGGTCTGCCAAATTGAGTTGACGATCCACCGCTGAAAAACAAAAACTCAGTCGGTACTGCGCTGCAATTCAGCCTCGAATACGCCAACGGCGAGACGTACCCGGTTTGGCTCGGCGCGATCGACGACAAGCCACCCTGCCGGCAATTCACCAAGCCAGAGCTCTTCGGTCTGCCCAACTGGGAGAACCGGGAGCTTTTGATCACCGGGCAAGATCACGGTCAGCTGCTCTTCAAGCTGGGTGATTTGTACTTCCCGGTTCCATCCGGGCTCACGGTAGAGCCCGACCGCTGCGCTCGGGGGTGGCCCGGCTGCAGCAAGTTTTGAGTACGGCACGTTGACCCCGAACGCGGTCGCGATGTGCAGTCGCCCGTCGATCATTTCGATCAGGCTGAAATCGTCTTCTCGTGTCCAGCGGCGTTCGCCGTTGCGTTGCATCACGAATCCTGGGCCTGCCAGGCGAAGTTTTGCATTGAGATTTCCGTCAGCAAGCACCTCAAGCTGAACGATGTTGTGGCCTTCATCTGAGTACCAGAACCCGGCGATGCCAGCCAGCGAACTTGCCAGTTGGAATGCTCGCCAGGCGTTGTCTGGCGCCGAATAGTCGCTTCGATTTGAGAAGCAGGCAACACTCAGCCCGGTTACCTGGTCGACGAGCGAGTAGGCGGTGTAGCCCCACATGCCACCGCTGTGGCACTGCGCGATCGTCTCGCCGCGCTGCTCGTGCTCGATTCCGAGGCCGTAGCTTGAAACCTGACCGTCGGCGAGCACTACGCGTTCGAACAATTCTTCGCGCACGTCTTTGCCGAGCACGCGCCCGTCTCGCAGGAACGCATGCCATTTGCCGAAGTCGTTCAGGGTGCTGATCACTTGGCCGCCGCCGCTCACGTTGCGCACGGGTTCAACTTCACCAACGCCCATGCTCACGCGCACAAAGCTTCCGTCTGGCTGGGCGGTGAAGCTCATCGCCATGCCCTGCTCGAATTGGCCGAGTGTGCGAATAATGAAGCTGTCGTTCATGCCGAGCGGTCGAAACACCGATTCTTCTACAAGCGACGGAAACTCAATTCCGCTTGCGCGCTCTGCGGCGAGCGCGGCGAGCGCAAAGCCGGTGTTCGAGTAGCCCTGATTGGTTCCTGGCACGTAGCTGCCCTTGGTGACGGTACTGATCCACGAAAGAAACGTATCGAGGGAATTAATCTCGATGAGCGCGACACCGGCGACCATAGCTGCCGCATAGTAGTCGGGCACGCCGGCGGTGTGGTTCAGGCAATTGCGGACGGTGACGCCCTCAAGTTTCAGCTCTGGCACCCAGCGGCGAATGTCTTCATCAAGGTCGAGCTCGCCGTGTTTTGCTGCCATCAATACGGTAGTTGCCGAGATCTGCTTGCTCACCGAGGCGATGTACATGAGAGTGGTCTCGGTGAGCGGCTCAGGTGTCGTCTTGGTGATGTCGTCGACTCCGGCACACGCGCTCGCGATCATCTCGCCATCACGGTACACAGCGATCACTGCGCCCGGTTGGCTTGCGCTGATCTTCGGGGCAAGCAACTCGTTGTGCAGTTGTGCGCTGAGCGTGGTGTCCATGTGCGATTCTGGCCTTTTCTTCATTGCTTGGGCGAAATTCTTTGCTGTCGGCGGTCGCTGAGGGGTACCGATCTCGTCGAGAACGAGCGCTAGTTTGTGTTGTTTCGCTCGTTTTCGGCGGTTGCGATGTGTTTTGGTACTTTCGGTACTTTTCGGTGGCGGTGGATCGCCTAGCTCTTGGCTCGCGTCAGTTCTGCGGCAAATGAGCCTCGGGTGTAGCGCACTCCGCCGCCGGGCTCGCGATCCACAACGAGAAGTCCGAACGCGGTTTCGCCGAGCCAGACTTCTTCGGTCTGCCCCCAGGGCGTAATGGCGAGTTCGTTTCCGTCAGCCAGCACCAGCGTGAGCCCGGTGTCGCGCTGTTCAATCTTGAGCTCTCGCTGCCAGGTTGGTTCGCTGTAGTTGCCTAGCGTGCCGTCTGGTAGTGGTCCGGCGACCTCGACTCGGGAGTAGGGCATTTTCAGTTCAAACATCGGCGCGATGTAGAGGCGACCGTCGATCAGCTCGACCGCGGCGAATCCACCGTCGCGACTCCAGGAGGTCTTGGTGAGGCGGCGCAGCGTGGTGCCCGGCGCGCTTGAGTGTAGTTTGATTTGCACGTTGCCGTCGACGAGGGTGTCTAGTTGTACTCCGTGAAAACTCTGTTCTGAGAACCAGCGGCCCGAGATTCCTCCGCTTGTGGTCGCCAGCTGGTAGGCGCGCCACGCGTATTCTGGCGACATGAAGTCCCCGCGGTTTGAGAAGCATGCGACGCTCAACCCGCTGGTTTGGTCGACGAGTGAGAACGCGGTGTAGCCCCACATGCCACCGCTGTGGCTTTGCACGACGGTGTCGCCTCGACGTTCGTTATCGATTCCGAGTGCGTAACTTGAGATTCGTCCGTCGTCGAGCACTGCGCGCTGAATCAGTTGATTGCGAATGTCTCGGCCAAGTACTCGACCGTCGCGCAAGAAACCGTGCCACTGACCGAAATCGGCGAGGCAGCTGACAATCTCGCCGTCGCCAAACACGCTGCGCACCGTTGGTTCGGTACCGACGCCCATCGGCACCTCTTCGAATGTGCCGCCCGTTGCCGGTTTGAAGCTGAGGGCCATGTTCGGCCGGGTTTCGCCGACTTTGCTCGCGGCAAAACTTCGGGTCATGCCGAGTGGCCGCAAGACTGTCGCTTCGATCAGGGTAGGAAACTCAACTCCTGTGGCGCGCTCGGTTGCGAGGGCCGCTGCGACATAGCCGGTGTTCGAGTATGCCTGGCTTGTGCCGGGCAGGAAGTCTGGTTTTGTGACGGTACCGAGCCACGCGGTGAACTTTTCAAGCTCAACGCTTTCGACGACCGAGATGCCTGCAACAAAGGCAACGGCAAAGTAGTCGGGTAGTCCGGCGGTGTGGTTCAGGCAGTTGCGCAGTGTGATTCCGGGCAGCTGGAGTTCGGGCAGCCAGCGGCGGATGTCTTCGTCGAGGTCAACCGAGCCGTTCTTGGCTGCCAGCAGAATTGTGGTGGCGGCGATCTGTTTACTCACCGAGGCGATGTTCAGCAGGGTCTCTTCGCTCAGCTGTTCTGGCGCTGCAATGTTGGTTACACCGCGGCATGCGCTTGCGATCATTTCGCCGTCTCGATACACCGCGATTACGGCGCCTGGCTCGTCTGCACCGATGCGACCCACCAGCAAATCGCTGTGTAGCCTTTCGCTGAGTGCAGTATCCATTGAATACACCTGAGCCTTTCTCACCACGTCGTTGTGTGTCTGGCGTCGCAGAGCTAAAAGTTGCAACTCACGCCAGCCTATTTGTCTGTCAACGCACAAAAATGTTGAGCTCGACGAAAGCAGAGCGAAATGCCCGTTCGATCCGACAAGTACTTAGGTGTGGCGCCAGTTCTGGCTCATCGAAAACACCTGGTTTTATCGAGATCGCCTGGTTTTTCGCGCGCAAAAGAGGCGATCTCGACAAAACCAGGCGATCTCACGCTTCGATTAGGGCGCGCTGGATCACTCAGCCCCTGAGATAACCGACAGGAGGGCGTCAACATCAGCTTCAGTGGTGTCGAACGAACACATCAGGCGCACCAGGCGCGGATCGCCTGGCCAGTCGTAGAAGTGGAATGCGTCGTGGGCGCGAGCCTTGATGTCTGCTGGCAGTTCGGCGAAGACAACGTTTGACTGGGTCGCGTAGGGCAACACAATTTCAGTGTTGGAATCTTCGGCAATCAGTTTTTCGAGCCCGGCACGGAGCCGATCTGCCATCGCGTTTGAGTGGCCTGCAGAGCGCAGCCAAAGATCACCCTCGTAGAGGGCGGCGAGTTGTGCAGAGACGAAACGCATCTTCGAGCCGAGCTGCATGTTCAGCTTGCGCAGGTATGCGAGCCCCGGCACGGCCTGCGGGTTCAGCGCGATCACGGCTTCTGCACCGAGCAGGCCGTTTTTGGTGCCGCCAAGGCTGAGCACGTCTACGCCAGCGTCGACGGTGAGCTCGGCAAGGCTTGTGCCAAGGCGAGCAGCTGCATTGCTGAGGCGGGAGCCGTCCATGTGCAGCACCATGCCGCGCTCGTGAGCGTGGTCGGCAAGCGCACGCACTTCTGTCGGGGTGTAGCAGGTGCCGAATTCGGTGCTCTGCGAGATTGAGATGGCGAGTGGCTGTGCACGATGTTCGTCGCCCCAGCCCCAGGCTTCACGGTCTACGAGCTCTGGCGTCAGTTTGCCGTCGGGAGAAGGCACCCCAAGAATCTTGATCCCCGCGACTTTCTCTGGCGCACCGCCCTCGTCTACGTTGATGTGTGCGCTGCGCACGGTCACGACAGCACCCCAGCGGGGCAGGGCCGCCTGAAGCGAGAGCACGTTTGCGCCGGTACCGTTAAAGACTGGGTAGGCCTCGGCGTTCACACCGAAGTGACCCCGCACGATCTCGCTGAATCGCTCAGTCCAGGCATCTGTGCCGTATGCAGAGGCATGCCCAACATTTGCCGCAGTGATTGCAGCAATCACCTCGGGGTGTGCACCCGAATAGTTGTCTGAGGCGAAGCCTCGCGGATGCGCTGCGAGCGTGCTGTTGACGGCTGGAAGATCGCTTGCGCCTGCAACGGCGTTGTCTGGGCTGGTCTGCTTCACGAGGTCAGCTTAACGTGCGGCGAGAGCTTCTTGCCAGGCGCGACATGTTTACGAGCTGTCTTGCAAATAGTGTCAGGTTCACGGCTATTTTTTTGATCTGAGTTCGCGTCGTTTGGGAAGGCGCTGACTGGGCGCAGCCGCCACATCAGATTCACGAGTTGTGGCACTTTGCTGCGCCCCAACCTTAGCTTCTGCCTTTGCCGAGAGGCCTTTGGGGTTTGCACGATGCCGCCATATCGCCCGGCCAAATAGAAACAGCGCCCACGCATAGCCGACTACCGCAATGCCAATGATCGCGACCGAGCGGTTGCCCTCATCATGATTCAGCCAGGTATTAAATGTGCCGATGGGTGGTGGCAGGTGGTACCAGACGGTACCGCGAATTTGATAGTCGGAAACCTTGTCTCGATCGGGCACCCGGTTGTTATCGCCCTTGGTGGTGTAGGCCATGACGCCGTCGGCGTGTGCGGTCATGCTCACGATGCGGTGGATGATGATCGTCGGGTCGTTGCGGTCTGGCTGGTAGGCGACCACTGCTCCAAGTTGCAGGCTGCTGAAGTCTGATCGGGCACGAATCTCTTCGGGCGTAAGTACGGTGAGTTCGTCGCGGCTGAGTGGGCTGTTCGGCTTAATAATCGCGAGGCTGCCAACCGGCATACTCGGTGCCATTGAGTCGGACAGAATTGTGACCGGAACGGCGCCTGCAAACTTTGGGATCACCACAACAATGCTTGAAGCGGCGAGCGCAATACCGAGCAATCCGTAGGAAAGCCCCTGCAGAACGGTGTTGAACCATGAGTTCGGCGGGGTTTCTGGTTTGAGTTCAGGTTTCAGTTCTGAGTTGACTCCAGCTTGTGAATCTGGCTCGGCTTTGACTGACATTTCGGCGCGGCTATTCTTCGGCGGTGTTCGTCTCTGGCGTTGCGGTAGGCGCGTCGGCGATGCTGGCTCTAACGTCACGTAAGGCTCGGCGGCGAGCGCGCGCCGGTACGATGAACTGCATGAGTGCCCAGAAGTAGCCAACCGCGGCAATAATGATGATCGCAATCATGTGGTTTGTTGTGTCGTGGTTCAGCCAGGTATTGATTGTGCCGATGGGTGGCGGCAGGTGGTACCAGACGGTTCCTCTGATCTGAAAGTCGAATACCGGGTCACGGTCTTCCGTGTTGTTGTTGTCGCCTTTCGTGATGTATTCCATGCTGCCGTCACCGTGTGCGGTCATTCTGACGATACGGTGAATGATGAGCGTCGGGTTCTTGGGGTCTGGTTGGTACGCGACTATGTCGCCGTTGCTCAGCGTCGAATAGTCTGAGGCGTTTCGAATCTCTTCGGGCGAGCGCGTGGTGAGCGCTGCTTGATCCAGCGCGCTGTTTGGCCGAATGATGGCGAGGCTGCCCACTGGCATTGTCGGAGCCATCGAATCCGAAAGAATTGTTACCGGAATCGCACCGGCGACCTTTGGAATGATGATTGCGACACAGGCGAAGGCGAGCGCAGCACCGAGCAGAGTGTAGGAAATCAGACGCAGTATGACATTGAAGAAAGAAAACTTGCTGCGTGGGGGCACAAGCGTCTCTACGGGGGTGGTTTGAAGGGTCATGATTGGCTCCCTATGAGCTCGCGTTCAGATTCAAGTTGTGCAGCGCTCTCGAGTTCTGAGCTTTCGACTGCGTGCAGCAGCCAGGCGGGCGCTATGAGTTTCTGGGGGTCTTGCGTGTGTGTTACCGCTGAGGTGTCGCCTGGCCCTTGGGGGCCTTGACGTTTCTGTTGTTTCGTTTGCGCGGGCGGCTCTATCTCGCCTGGTTTGTGGCGGCGGAAAGCTCGCCAGAAGAGGGTGAGCGCCCAGATGTAGCCTGCGCCTGCCACGATGATCACCGCAATGAAGTGGTTGGTGGGGTCATGGTTCAGAAAGGTGTTAATTGTGCCGAGCGGCGGTGGCAGGTGGTACCAAACCACTCCCCTAATCTGAAAGTCAGCGACGGCGTCTCTGTCGGGTACCCGGTTGTTGTCGCCCTTGGTGGTGAAGCTAAAACTGCCGTCGGCGTGCGCGCTGACGCTCACGATTCGGTGAATAACAAGCGTCGCGTTGCGCGGGTCTGGTTGATACGCGACCACATCGCCGATAGAAAGATTCGAATAGTCGGAGGCCTCACGAATCTTTCCTGGCGATCTGGTCTGAATCTCGGCCATATCGAGCGGGCTTGTCGGTTTGATAATCGAGAGGCTGCCGAGCGGCATGCTCGGCGCCATTGAGTCAGAGAGAATTGTGACCGGCACCGCGCCACCGAGTTTCGGTACGACGATGGTTGAACCGGTAAAGGCGACAGCCACAAGCAAGAGCGAATATGAAAACACCCGCAACAGCAGGTTGATCGCCTGTTGCGTTTTGCTCGGTTCGGCTTCGCCCGCCGGATGGCGAGCAGCCGAAGTGTGCCGGGGCTGAGCATTCACGCTCAGCCCCGGCACACCCAGCGCTTGCAGTGAAATGGCCATCTTCTTTATTGCCAGGCCAGTGGCCAGCGGTACTTAAACTCCGGCGCGAGACCCGGTGTATTAAAGTTCCAGGTAACAGGAATCGTGGAAATCTTTGCTACGTTCCAGGCTGAAAGATCGCGGTCAAACACTGAATTACCGCTGAACATAAAATCCATGTTGGTGACGTTCGAGACATCCCAGTTGTAAAGGTCTTGATTGAATACACCCTGGCCGAAGGTAAAATTCATGTTGGCAACACTGCTAACGTTCCAGTTGTTCAGTGGCTGGTCAAAAGCAGAAGCACCGCGGAACATGTATGAAATGTCCGTCACGTTTGTCATGTTCCAGCTATCCAGCGACTGATTAAATTGGTACGCCGCGTAAAACATCTTGGATGTTGTCGTAACACCCGACATATTCCATGAGCCGATGGGCTGATCGAAGAGATACGCGGCTTCGAACATACTTGCCGTGTTGACCAAAGAAGTAGTTACCCAGTTCTTGATCGAATCGCTGCCGTCATTATTGAAGGCCTGAGAACTCCGGAACATGCCAGACATTGTGCTGACGTTGGCAACATTCCAATTACCTAGAGACTGATTAAACGTCGAGGCTCTTTCGAACATTTGGTCCATGTGCGTCACGTTGCCAACGTTCCAGGCGCCAATGGGCTGGTTGAACGCGGCCGCATAATTAAACATGCCGCTCATATCGGTCACGTTAGAGACATCCCATGAACTGATGTCTTGGTTGAACGCGGCCGCATAACTGAACATGAACTTCATGTTGGTAATCGTTGCGGGGGGTGCCGCAACAGACTGCAGGTTGGACGCAGAATCAAACGCCGATGTAGCGTCGGTCACACCGTTCGCATCCCATTGAGAGACCGAAATCAACCCAGCGTTTGAAGTATTCGCCACGGTATTTCCGTATGAGGTGAACTCACCCCTAATCTTCACCGTGTACGTGCCGGCAACCGCATAGTTATGCGTCGGGTTTGCAGACACGACGGTCTGCACCGGTGAACCATCACCCCAGTCGATCGTGACCGTTCCGAGCGACAACCCGCCAACCGGCACCAACACATTATTCGTCGCACCAGGTAGCGAAGTGTCATAGTTCAACACCATCTGCGGCAACGGCTGCCACGGCAACGGCCAACGATAGTTAAACGTCGACGACAAGCCTGGGGCGTTGAAATTCCAATAAAACGGCATCGTGGGGAGCAGTGCACCCACATCCCAGCCCGACAGATCCTGCGCAAACGCCGATGCAGACACAAACATCATGTTCATAAAAGCGACATTCGCCACATCCCAGCCACTAATGTCCTGGTTAAACGCCGATGCAGACTGAAACATCCCATTCATAGAAGTGACATTCGACACATCCCAGCCACCAATATCCTGGTTAAACGCCGATGCGTCAAAAAACATGGCGTCCATGGATGTCACGTTCGCCACATTCCAAGCGGAGAGATCACCATTGAAGATGGTCGCTCCCTCAAACATGGACATCATCCTGGTAATCGTTGCCGGAGGAGTTGCAACAAACTGCAAGTTGTACGCAGAATGAAACGCCGCTGTCGCGTCGGTCACACCATTCGCGTCCCAGCGAGACACCGAAACGAGACCCGCATGCGAACCGTCATACGCTGGATTACCAAATCGCGTGAACTTGCCCTTAATTGTCACCGTATATGGGCCAGCAACCGCATAGTTATGCGTCGGGTTCGCAGACACGACGGTCTGCACGGGAGAACCATCACCCCAGTCGATCGTGACCGTTCCAAGCGTCAGCCCTCCAACCGGCACAGCCACATTATTCGTCGCACCAGGCAGCGAAGTGTTGTAGTTCAACACCATCTGCGGCATTGGTTGCCACGGCAACGGCCAACGATAGCTGAACGCAAGCGCCAGGCCAGGGGCACCTTGGTTCCAGGACAGCGGCATCGTTGGGAGGTTGGCGGCAACGTCCCAGAGTGAAAGATCTTGCGCAAACCCTGTCGCCGCAAAGAACATGTAGTTCATATTGGTGACATTGGCAACATTCCACGCACCAATATCCTGATTGAACAGCACCGTGTTCGAGAACATGAACGACATATTTGTGACGTTTGCCACATTCCAAGCGGAAATATCTTGGTTAAACCCAGACGCAGCCGTAAACATTGAAGACATGTCAGCTACATTCGCAACATTCCAACCGCCAATCGGCTGGTTAAACGCCGTTGCGTAGGCAAACATGCCCTGCATGTCTGTGACGTTCGTCACATTCCAGTCGGAGACGTCACCGTTAAATCCGTACGCTTCAACGAACATGTACTGCATATTGGTAATCGAGGCCGGAGGCCTCGCAACACTCGCCAGGTTATATGCCGCAGAAAACGCCCATGCAGCATTGGTCACACCATTTGCATCCCAACGAGACACTGAAACAAGACCAGCGCGCGAGGTGTCGGGCTCATTGTCCAAACCAAAACGGGTGAACCCGCCCGTAATTGTTACCGTGTACGGGCCAGCAACCGCATAAACATGCGTCGGGTTCGCAGACACGACAGTCTGCACAGGAGAACCATCACCCCAGTCGATCGTGACCGCACCAAGCGACAACCCGCCAAGTGGCACCAACACATTATTCGTCGCACCAGGCAGCGAAGTGTCGTAGTTCAACACCATCTGCGGAATACCCAGGTGAATATCTTGCAGCGGCACATCGAGCGGGTAAAGCGTGTCTTGCCAAACAGTGCCAGTGCTGAGCACTAATTGAGCAGCCGAGAGGTTAATCAGCTCACCATTAAACATGGCCTCACTCGTCGAGGTGAGGCTGAGTGTGATGGTGACTGTCTGTTCATCAGGTGAGACGACGAGTTCGCTCGTGCTCACCGACACATCAAGCGAATCTCGCACCGATTCTGGCAGAGTCCAGCCGCTCAGTTCGAGCTTTGGCTCCATGTTTGAACCGGTGACTTTCACTCTTGTATCAAATGACACGGTGAAGGTCTCTCCAGGGCGCAACACGTCATGATTCGGGTCAAAGGCGGATTGATCGAGCAGGTATACCGGTGATCCGGTCGACAAGATCTCTACTTGGCCGGTTGAAATGTTCCCAGACACTGCCGCGGCAGTGGTGTCGCCCCAAAGAGAATAGGCTCCCATGCCCTTCGGCAGAATCGCAGTTGCGGCGAGAACCGAAACTGCAAGAAACATGACAAACACCGCACGCATTGGTGAGCGCCGTTGCCTTGAGGCCAGCACAGCAGATTCGTGCGAGTGGCGAGCCGAACGAGGATTTCGGGCGCCGAGAAAGGCAAACGAGTGCACCGCCGAGCGATCCAGGCTGAGCCTAAACCGCTTCGAGGGTGCACCATGCGCGTGCCTTGGGGCCGAAGACATAACCATACTTCCTGCTCGGAGGGGGTAGACCCCGGTTAGAGTTTGATCTTCTAACCGGGGCCATTTGGGATGCTTTAGTTATGGAGTCACTGGTGCTGGGGTAGGTGCCTGAACCTGATCCAGCTGAACAGTAAGCGCGCTCAGATCAATCACGTTTGCTGCGTCCTGGCCGAGCAGCCCAGTGATCTGATCGCTGAACTTCACGGTGATCTTCACTGGAACACGCTGTGGGTTCACATCTGGGAAGATCGTCTGGTTTGCGTTGTTCACGCTCACCGTGATGAAGCCATCCCAATCAGGGTCGTTGATCGTGTACGAGCTCTGATCAATGCTGAACTCACCCAGCATGTCGTCACCGGTCACGAGAACATTCGCGAAGGTGTTGTAGATCAGTTCGTCACCGGGCGATACCAACCAGTTGGCGATATCGGCGATTGGCGTTTCGATACCGGTAATGCCGGTGCCGGTCATATCGGTATCGTTATTAGCGAAGTACCAGTCGCCAGCTTCGACATCCTGGATGCGGAGCTGACCGGTAGTGATGGAATCGTTGATTCCACCAGTAGCTGTGTCTTGCCAGAGCGAGAAACCACCGAAACCGCCAAGCAGAACGGCAGTGGCAACGGTTGCGGCTACAGCGCCGCGTGCGGCGGCGCCGCCGCGCTTCTTGTTAATAGACATGAGTGATGGTCTCCCTTTCGTTGAGTCAATGGACCACCACTAGCTTCAATCTGGTTTGGTATACAAACAACCACTAAAAGGGGCGAAAAACTACTCAAGTTTGAGGGTCGCTACTCAGACGTACGCTTGGTCTCACGGACTCGCAAAAAGCCGTTCACTCGGGACTGCTCGGCTTTGCCGAGCTTTTGGGCAGGCCACCAAAACCAGCACTTCACCGGGCAATACGGCAAGAGCCAAACCTGCGTTCATGGCGCGCTTCACCTACACCGTCGGGCGCCCATGCAGAAAGTTTCGGTGGGCCCGTCGACAAAACGGGGCCCACCGAAACCTCACTAGCCCAAACCTATGGAGTCACTGGTGCTGGGGTAGGCGCCTGAACCTGATCCAGCTGAACAGTAAGCGCGCTCAAATCAATGACGTTTGCTGCGTCCTGGCCAAGCAGCCCAGTGATCTGATCGCTGAACTTCACGGTGATCTTCACTGGAACACGCTGTACGTTCACATCTGGGAAGATCGTCTGGTTTGCGTTGTTCACGCTCACCGTGATGAAGCCATCCCAATCAGGGTCGTTGATCGTGTACGAGCTCTGATCAATGCTGAACTCACCCAGCATGTCGTCACCGGTCACGAGAACATTCGCGAAGGTGTTGTAGATCAGTTCGTCACCGGGCGATACCAACCAAGTGTTGATATCGATAGGACGCTCTTCATCGAACGGCCAGCCCAGGACTTCCATATCAGTATCGTTTGCCGCAAAGTACCAGTCGCCCGCCTCGACATCGTTAATACGCAGCTGACCAGTAGTGATGGAATCGTTGATTCCACCAGTAGCTGTGTCTTGCCAAAGCGAGAAACCACCGAAACCGCCAAGCAGAACGGCAGTGGCAACAGTTGCGGCTACAGCGCCGCGTGCGGCGGCACCGCCGCGCTTCTTGTCAACAGACATGAGTGATGGTCTCCCTTTCGTTAAGTCAATGGACCACCACCAGCTTCAAACTGGTTTGGTATACAAACAACCACCAAAGAGGGCGCAAAGCTACTCAAATTTCGGCAAGGCCCTCATGCGCAAGAACCGAAGGGCACACCATCCCGTGTCATCAACGCCAAAAAAGGGAGAACCCCGCCCATCGCGGAGTAGGCGATGGGCGGGGTGGTCTGGGGCTAGATAGCCCCGCTCGCTTCGACAACGTCGATGGCGGGGCGATCCAACGAGATTAAGCGAACTGATTCATGGTGTTGTCTTTGCCGCCAGCCTTGAGAGCTGCATCACCGGCAAAGTACTCCTTGTGGTTGTCACCAAGGTCGCTACCCGCCATGTTCTGGTGCTTCACAGTTGCGATGCCCTGGCGGATCTCTTCACGCTGCACGTCGCGAACGTAGGTGAGCATGCCCTCGTCACCGAAGTAGCCCTTTGCCAGGTTGTCAGTCGACAGTGCGGCAGTGTGGTACGTCGGCAGGGTGATCAGGTGGTGGAAGATACCCGCGCGAGCCGATCCATCCTTCTGGAAGGTGCGGATCATCTCGTCAGCCTTTGTTGCGAGCTCGGTGCCGTCGTAATCGACGCTCATCAGCTTGTCACGATCGTAAGCCGAAACATCCTTGCCCTCAGCCGCAAACAGATCGTAAGCCTGCTGGCGGAAGTTCAGAGTCCAGTTGAACGAAGGGCTGTTGTTGTAAACGAGCTTCGCGTTCGGAACAACCTCGCGGATACGATCAACCATGCCGGCAATCTGCTCAACGTGCGGCTTCTCAGTCTCGATCCAGAGCAGATCTGCACCGTTTTCAAGCGAGGTGATGCAGTCAAGAACACAACGATCTTCGCCGGTGCCAGCACGGAACTGGTACAGGTTGCTGGCGAGACGCTTCGGGCGCAGCAGCTTGCCGTCACGCTTGATAATGACATCGCCGTTGCCGAGCTCTGCCTCAGAAATCTCTTCAACGTCGAGGAACGAGTTGTACTGGTCGCCGAGATCGCCAGGAGTGTTCGTAACAGCGAGCTTCTGAGTAAGACCAGCGCCAAGCGAGTCGGTACGCGCCACGATCACACCGTTGTCGATGCCGAGCTCGAGGAACGCGTAACGCACTGCGTTGATCTTCGCGATGAAATCTTCGTGCGGAACGGTAACCTTGCCATCCTGGTGGCCGCACTGCTTCTCGTCAGAAACCTGGTTCTCGATCTGGATCGCGCAAGCGCCAGCCTCGATCATCTTCTTCGCGAGCAGGTAAGTAGCCTCTGGGTTACCGAAACCAGCATCGATGTCGGCAATGATTGGTACAACGTGGGTCTCGAAGTTATCGATCTGAGTCTGAATGAACTCAGCCGCAGTCTCATCACCTGCCGCGCGAGCATCGTCGAGCTGCGAGAAGAGCAGGTCGAGTTCGCGGGCATCTGCCTGACGGAGGAAGGTGTACAGCTCTTCGATCAACGCCGGAACCGAGGTCTTCTCGTGCATCGACTGATCTGGCAGTGGACCGAACTCTGAACGAAGCGCAGCAACCATCCAGCCCGAGAGGTAGAGGTAGCGCTTGTTGGTGCTCTTCAGGTGCTTCTTGATCGAGATCAGCTTCTGCTGGCCGATGAAGCCGTGCCACACGCCGAGCGACTGAGTGTAAACCGACGAATCTGCGTCGTACTCGCCCATATCGCGGCGCATGATGTCAGCGGTGTACTGCGCAATCTCGATGCCGGTCTTGAAGCGGTTCTGAGCACGCATACGTGCCACGTACTCTGGGTTGATCGCATCCCAGCTCGTGCCGTGCTGCTCCTTGAGCGCCTGCACTGCCTGAATGTCTTCCTGGAACGCCGTCATTGTGAGTCCTTTGAGTGGGGGCCGATCGCCCACGAAGCTGTGGGGCGAGTTGAACTAGTTCCACTCTGCGGCACATTCAAGCACCCTGAACCTCTGTTTTAGGGGTGAAAAAAACGAATATTTCTACGTTTTGGAATTTCGGCGGGGTTCTTGAGATTTTTTGGGGTGGGCGGGGTGGTGATGCCGGTGGCGTACGGGCGCGGTGTGCGGGTGCGGTGTACGGGGTGGACGGGGTGGACGGCGTAGTGCCGGTGGCGTACGGGCGCGGTGTGCGGGTGCGGTGTGCGGGGTGGACGGCGTAGTGCCGGTGGTGTGCGGGCGATGCGTGCAGCGCGCTCGAGTCGAGCATGATCACCGAGTGGATACGTTGCACGCAAATGGCCGCCCAAACCGCGCCGCCCCACGTATCCACTCAGCGACAACGTATCCACTCAGCGATTTCACCAGGCGCGGGACCGGGGCCGGGGCGCGGGCGCGGGCAGCAGGGCGCGGGGGCGAGGCACGGGCAGCAGGGCTCGGGACCGGCACGGGCAGCGGGGAGCGGCAGGCGTCCGACGGCAGGCTTGGCTCCGGGAGGGTACTCGGCGAGGCGAGGGCTAGCCGAGGGGTGGAATCTCGTATTTTTCGCCGAGGTGCCGGAACATTCTGTGCTCAAGGCCGAGGCGCACGCCTGGCCACTCGGGAGCAATGATCGAGAACACGACAGTGTCCCGGGTGTAGCCAGCATCTGGGCGCAGGTGCGCGCGCAGCACACCGTCTTGTTTCGCCCCGAGGCGCGCGATTGCAGCGCGTGAATGATGGTTGTGGAAGTCGGTGCGCAGCTCAACCGCCGAACAATCCCACACGTCGAAGGCGTGCCTCAAGAGCAGTAGCTTCGACTCCGGGTTTGTGCCGCTGCCCTGAGCGCTGAGCGCGTTCCAAGTCGAACCGATCTCGACACGCGGCGTTACAGCGTCAATGTTCATGAACGTTGTCATGCCGATGATTTCACCGGTGTCATTGCGACGGGTTGTGAATGGCAGCATCGTGCCCTTGCGCTGCAGATCGAGACGACGCTCAATCTCAGTCTCCATCTTGTCGGGCGTTGGCGTTTTGGTATACCAAAGGCGCCAAATCTCGCCGTCGTTCACTGCCCTAACGAGACCTTCCCGATGCTCGTGCGAGAGCGGTTCAAGGGTGACAAGTTTGCCGCTGAGCGTGCCTGGATGTTCGAGAGCCATGTTTTAGTCTCTCAGCCCCAGCCGCTACTCGCTTTCTGGCTCACCGGTTTTCTCAAGCTCGGTATCACCAAACATTTCAAGCTCAGGAATCAGGTCTTCAAAAAGATCTTCTTCAGCACCGGCTGCGCCGAGTTCAAGAGTCTCAACGTCGCGAAGCTTACGCTCTACTGCTCGGGTGCGGCGGCCCGCCTCACTCACAGTGTTCTGCGCGGTCTGCAATTGCTTACCGAGCTTCTCCCAGACCTGACCGTACTTTTGGAACTCGGTCTTGGCTGCGCTGAGTACCTTCCACACTTCACTACTGCGCTGCTCAATAGCGAGAGTGCGGAAGCCCATCTGCAAGCTATTCAACAACGCGGTAAGCGTGGTGGGGCCAACCACCGCAATGCGATGCTCGTTCTGCAAACGCGCGACAAAACCTGGACGACGCATCACCTCGGCGAAGAGACCCTCGGTTGGCAGGTACATGATGGCGAAGTCGGTAGTGTGCGGTGGCTCGACATATTTCGAGGCAATGATTTTGGCCTGCGTCAACACAGCTCGTTCAATCTCGCGACCAGCCGTTTCGATAGCAGCAACGTCGCCCGTCTCTTGCGCAGTGAGCAGACGATCGTAGTCTTCCTGCGGAAACTTCGAGTCGATAGGCAGCCAAACCGGCTGGTCACCATCACGACCAGGCAAGCGCACCGCAAACTCAACCCGCTCGTTAGAGCCGGGCACCGTCGCCACGTTCTCGGCGTATTGCTCAGGAGTGAGCACATCTTCAAGCTGGCGAGCAAGCTGAACCTCGCCCCAACCGCCTCGGCTCTTCACATTAGTGAGCACTCGCTTCAAACCGCCGACGTCTGAAGCAAGCGTCTGCATTTCGCCGAGCCCCTTCTGCACCTGCTCAAGACGCTCACTCACCAACGCAAATGACTCACCCAGTCGCTTCTCAAGAGTGCCCTGCAGCTTTTCATCTACCGTCTCGCGCATCTTCTCAAGCTTCGCTTCATTGCCCTGACGAAGCTTTTCAAGCTCAGTAGTCAGAGTGCGCTGCAGCTCAATCTGCTTGGTCGAGTTCGTTTCGGTAAGCGTCTGAATACGGCGAGCATTCTCTTCAAGCGACGACTTGAGGGTGCCCTGGAGCTTTTCGTCGACCGCGAACCGCATCTGCTCAAGCTTGGTCTCGTTCTCAGTGCGCAGCACATCAAAGCGCTGCTCAACCGAAGTACGCAGATCGGTGAGTGACTTACCAAGCACCTCGTTCAACTCGCGGTTTGACGTCGCTCGAGCCTCACGCTCTCGGCCAAGTTCTACTGCCTGAGCCTCACTAGACGCACGCAGCGTCTGGCTCAATTCGCCGCGCTGGGCCTGCAGATCTTGCCGCAAAACACCGACCTGACTCTGCAACTCTTGGCGCAGTTCGGCTGAACCCACAGCGCCAGGCGCACCAGCCAAGTTCGCGTTCGCCGAGGAAGCAGCAGAGTGACGCCACTGCATCAGTGCAAAAATGAGCAGGCCAACACTCAGCACCAGGTTTAGCACCACAAGCACGATCAGCAGCGTTTGCATCTTGTTCCTCAACTCCCCCGAAAACACGGGTTTCGACTACGACTTCGACCCTACAAGTGACCTCGGACATTTACTGAGACACACCCCGAGAGGGTCACTGCCTCAAAAGCATCGAACTCGACAAGAACGAGCGATCCCACGCGAGAACGTCTACAGATTTCGTCGAAATCTGTACCTTCAAAGTGGCGACTTTGCCCGCCGGCCCAACGAACAGCAAAAGCTAGGCAAGGCAGAAAACTACAACCCGAGGATCGTGCGAGCGATCATGAAGTAGATGATCAGACCAGTCGCGTCGACAAAAGTCGAAATGAACGGGTTCGAGAACACGGCCGGATCTACCTTCACCGCGCGTGCCAGCAATGGCATGCAGCCACCGACCGCGGCAGCAACTGTACAAACCGCAAGCAGCGTGAGGCCAATGACCAGACCAATATCCATCGAGTACACGATGGTCGCGATAGCGAAGCCAAGGGTACCGAGCAGCAAACCGAGCATGGCACCCGTGCGCAGCTCACGAGTGAGTACCCGGAAAATATCTTTCGGGCGCACATCACCCAGCGCCAGCGCACGAGTGATCGTAGTCGCTGCCTGGTTGCCAGTGTTACCACCGGTGCCAATGAGCAGAGGCACAAAAAGCGCGAGCACAGTAACCTGCTCAAGCGTCGCCTCGAACACCGAAAGCACCTGCACAGTAAGCGTCGCACCAATGGCAAGCACCAACAGCCAAACCACACGCGAGCGAACAAGGGTTCGCACCGGAGTCGAGAAGTAAGGCCGACGCAGCGGCTCCGTGCCACCCTGACGAGCAGCATCTTCGCTCTCTTCGAACTCGAGAATACGCACGGCATCGTCGATCGTGAGCATGCCAACAAGTCGGCCCTCGCTATCAACAATCGGCATGGCAAGCAGCGCGAGCTCGGCGCAGCGGCGCGCAACCGACTCATCGCTATCGCTCGCCGGCGCTGTATGCGCCTTCTGCATGATGTCTGCGATCTCAACCGAGTCCTCAGCGCGAATCAGATCACGTAGGCTGACCACGCCAACCACACGCCGCGCGTTGTCGAGCACTGGGATCGTGTAAACCGTTTCAGCATCGTCCAGACGCTCGCGCACCCGCTGCATCGCAACACCGACAGTGGCGTGCTCGCGCACCGAGACATACTCGGGAGTCATACGACGGCCAACGCTGCCCTGCTTGTAACCGAGCAGAGTCGCGGTGAGCGCCCGCTCATCTTCTGGCAGATCACGTAGCAAGCGGGTCGCAAGCGCAGCCGGAACCTCTTCAAGCAGCCAGGCGCGATCGTCTGGGTCGAGCTCTTCGAAGAGCCGCGCTACCTCGGCATCGTGCATGCCCTCAAGTAGGTCGCTCTGCAGGCTCGGATCAAGCAGATCGAAAACCGCAACCGCCGAATCTTTCGGCAGAAGGCGGAAAATGACAGCGCGCTGGCGACTCGTCATGCGCTCGAGGATGTCGAAGAGTTCTGCCGCGGGCAACGGAGCTACCGTTGCGGCGAGCGCGGTGAGGTCTTCGCGCATGAGCTGCTGCTGCAGCGTAGTGGTCAGCTCATCAATGGTCTGGATTGGCTGGGTGGTCATAGCGACGCTCCTGAAGAATGGGGAGCGCGCACATACCTAGCGCCGGGGTGGCGAGAAGGTGGGTGCAACGCTCAAATGGTGACTGCAACTGTCACTTGGCATGTGCTCTCACCTCGCTTAGGCCGGGGGTTTGTGATGATTTGTTGCCGATCGGCGAATGCGCCGACAACTGTTGTCCAAAGAACCACTCTAACAGTGTCGTCGAATCATGTCTGTGGCTACAGTATGAAACATGGCTGTACTCATCCCTTTCAACGGCAAGACACCGCAGGTTCACCCCACCGCCTGGCTCGCGCCAAACGCGACGCTCATCGGCGATGTGCACATTGGCGCTGGGGCAAGCGTCTGGTTTGGAGTGGTGATGCGCGCCGATAGTGACCGCATCGAGCTCGGCGCGGGCAGCAATCTGCAAGACAACGTGGTCGTGCACACAGACACGGGGATTCCAACGATCATCGGTGAGAACGTTGGCGTCGGGCACCTCGCACTGTTGCACGGCACCACCGTCGGAGCCGGTTCACTGATCGGCATGGGGGCGAAGCTGCTCAATCGCTCGGTCGTCGGCGAGGGTGGCTTCGTTGCCGCTGGCGCGCTTGTGCTTGAGGGGCAGCTCATCGAGGCCGGGCACCTGGCCGCCGGGGTTCCAGCGAAGGATCGGGGCCCAATGAATGACGAGCTCGCGGCGCGGGTGAAACGCAACGCATTTGAGTACCAAGAGCTCTCGGATAAGTACCGCGAAGCCGGGGTCTAGCGTTCGCTTGCGTTGAAAGCCCCGCGTTGGCGACTGGGCGATCCAACGCTGCGCATTTGTCACCATCGAGATCGCCTGGTTTTACCAAGATCGCCCGGTGTTTACGGCAAAAATGGGGCGGTCTCGGTAAGTATGGGGCGATCTCGATGGGATGCTCGGGCCTTGGAACTAGAGGGCCGTGTCGAAGGCGAGTCGCGCGGCGATCACGAGCATCACCACGACAATGATCCAGTCGAGAATCTGCCATGAGCGCGGCGTCGCAAAAAATCGGGTGAGCAGTCTCGCTCCGTACCCGAGCACAAAGAACCAGATAATGCTGGCGAGCGCACCGCCGAGCGCAAACCACCACCTGGCTGGGTCGCCCTGCGCATTGCCCACCGAACCCATCAAGACCATCGTGTCGAGGTACACGTGCGGGTTGAGGTAGGTGATTGCGAGGCAGGCAAGCACCGTCTTCTTCAGCGAACCAGCAGCAGGCTGACCGGCCCCTCCAGCTCCGCTCGCATCAACTGTCATCGCCTCAGGTTTCATCGCCCGTCGTGCCGCACCCCAGGCGTACCAGATCAAAAACGCGACGCCCACCCAGCGGATCACTTCGAGCACCACCGGCGCCCGCTCAACAATGAAACCGATACCGGCGACTCCCAAAGTCTCAAGCAAGGCATCTGTGAGTCCACAGATCAGCACTACCGGCAGCACGTGTTGGCGCAAGATTCCCTGGCGCAGCACGAAGGCGTTTTGCGCGCCGATTGCAACGATCAGCGAGAGTCCGGTACCAAAACCGACGAGCATTGGAGTGAGCATAATGACGACCGTAGCGGCAGTTCTGGCTCAAATACGAACTAACTTTGCCTAAACATTCTGATGCAAGTTAAGCAGTGCTTACTATTGGGTCATGGATCTGCCCGTCGAACATCTCACCACCTTCGCCGCAATCATCGACGAAGGCAGCTTTGAAGGCGCCGCACGCCGCCTGCACATCACACCCTCGGCAGTGAGCCAGCGAGTAAAAAGCATGGAGCAGCGCATCGGCTCGGTACTCCTGCGACGCAGCCGACCCATCGAACTCACCCCAGCCGGCGAGGCGATCCTGCGCGCGGCACGACAACTGAACCGAATCATGGGAGACACCGCCCGCGAGCTCGGACTCGACACCGACGGCACAACCGTGCTTCCCATCGTGGTGAACGCCGACTCACTCGCCACCTGGTTCGTGCCCGCCATCGCACGAGCCGCACGAGAAACCGGCGCCTTCTTCGAAATCGTGCGCGCCGACGAGACAGTAAGCACCGAAAGCCTACGCAGCGGTGCAGTAGTCGCGGCGCTCACCGCCACCAAAGAAGCCATACCCGGGTGCACCAGCACCCCGCTCGGCACTGACCGCTACCACGCGGTCGCCTCACCAACATTTGTCGAGGCCCACTTCGCAGCGGGACTGAACGCCGAAAGTCTCGGCGCCGCCCCAATTATTGAATTCGACCGCCACGACATCTTTCAGCAACGATTTATTCGCAGCATCACACGCGTAAAAATCGCGCCGCCACGACACATGGTTCCCTCATCGCACGAGTTCGCACACGCAATCGAACTCGGCATGGGCTGGGGCATGGTGCCCGCCCTGCAATGCCAAGAAGCCCTACAAGACGGCAGACTGGTTGAACTTCAACCAAACTCGGCCATCGAATTGCCGCTCTACTGGCAACGCTGGAACCTACCCTCACCCCTCATCGACCAGCTCTCCCAGATCGTGCAAGAGGAAGCAGCAGCGGCACTACGCCACCAAAGCTAGCAATACACTCGTAGTAGCGAAGGGAGAGCGCGGGGATGTTCGGTGTGCTGCAAGGATTCACGCTGATTCTCGCTATCATCTTCGCCGGATACCTCACCGCAGTCTTTGGTGTCGTGAAGGGCGATCAGCGTCGCGTACTCAACAACGTCGCCTTCTACGTCGCAACACCAGCGCTACTTTTTAATGTGCTGCACAAAAGCGACCCGGCGGTGCTGCTCTCCCCCGTGATCCTCATCACCACGGCAGCAGCCATACTCACGGGCGCACTCTATGTGCTCGCCTCACGCCTATTCTTCAAAAGCGACCTGGCCTCGACCTCACTTGGCGCCACCACATCGGGTTATGTCAACGCGAACAATCTTGGCCTACCAGTCGCCGTCTACATTCTCGGTGACGCCGCCTATGTAGCGCCGGTCATGCTGATTCAGTTGATCTTCTTCGCACCCGCACTGCTCACCATGCTCGAATCGACCAGAGGCGGTCGCCGCGGTGGAGCGGTTGCACTAATGCGTGCGGCTAGAAACCCCGTGATCATCGCATCTGTGCTCGGTTTTGCCTTCGCACTCGGCAACGTTCAGGTGCCAGAAATTGTGCTCGAACCAATCAGCATGCTCGGCGCAGCGGCAATTCCGATGGTGCTGCTGAGCTTCGGCATCTCACTTCGAGGTCAGCGCGCACTGCAACCGGGCAAAGAACGCCCGGCAGTAATGGTCGCCTCCGGCCTGAAAGTGCTCGTTATGCCGCTTCTAGCCTGGCTCATCTGCGTAGCGTTCCGCATCGGCCCACACGAGACGTTCGTCGCCACCATGGTCGCGGCCCTGCCCACCGCGCAGAACGTGTTCAACTACGCCGCCACCTATCGACGTGCCGAAATTCAGGTACGCGACACCGTGTTTTTGACGACCTTCGCATCGCTTCCGGTGATCGCTGCCATCGCATTTTTGCTCGGTTAGTTTCGCTCCTTCACGCTGGATCGCAAAGCTTCGTGCTGCACGCAGACACAATTGGGCCGGCGGCGCCGGGCGATCCAACGCAACAAAAAGCGGCCCGCGCCAAGAAACAGGCGCGAACCGCTTTTAATGAGGCATTTCGCCTGCTGCTACCAGCTAGTTGAACATCGCGAAACCAGCAATCAAGTACGCGATAAAGCTGAGCACAGCGGCTGCACCCGCGTACGGCAGAATCGACGTCATCAACGAGAGCGGTCGAACACCAACCGACTTCGACGCGAGAATAATTCCGTCGCCGTAGAGGCAGGTAGTCGAACCAAGAGCTGCACCCGAGAACACTGCGGTGCCGGCGAGCACTGGATCTACACCCATAGCAATAGCCAGCGGCAGCACAACCGGAGTGATCACAGCGGCCAGATCCCAGAATGCACCGGTGGCGTAAGCATAAACACCACAGACCAAGAAGACGATCGCAGGCAGCAGCGCACCGCTCATGACCGGTTCAGTCACACCGATCACCCAGTCAGCCAGCTTCAGATCGATGTTGATCTGCTGCACCATGAAGGCAAGCACAAACAGCACAAACACGTAGCCCATGCTCATAATGCCCTCGAATGCGCCCTCAGCAACCTGCTTGAACGTCATGCGCTTCTGCACCAGGAACAGAATAATCGCGACCACAACCGCTGCAGCAGAGCCCTTCACGATATCGACCTCGGTGAGAATCGTGACGGTGATCAGAGTGATGATCGGAATCAGGAAGTTAAATGGCAGCGGCTTACGACCATCGTCTGGCACCTTCGATGCGGCGAGTTCAAACTCGCGCTCTTCTTCAGTGAGGTCATCGGGCAGCGTATCGCCAGTCTCATTTGCGCGCTGCTGTGCCTTCTTGAGTGGCCCAACAAGGGGCAACACACCGAGGGCGAGCAACAGGCCGATAATCAGGGCGAACCAGCCGAAGAAGACATATGGCAGGCCACTGAGGTAGGCACCGAAGCCCGAGCCGTTTACAGTGACACCGTCTTGCTCAAGCAACGCCGAGAAGAAAATCGCCCAAGTCGAGAATGGAATGATCACTGCGATCGGAGCAGCGGTCATCTTCACAATCGTGCCGACCATGGTGCGTGGCACCTTATAGCGATCGGTGACGGCCTTCATCGAGGTGCCCACCGTCAGCGAGTTCAGGTAGTCGTCGATGAAGAGCGCGATCGTCAACAGCCAAGTCATCACAAGCGACTTGCGGCGCGTGTTCACAAAGCGTTCGGTCCAGCGCGCAAAATCACTCACTGCACCCGAAATGTTGAAGTAGGCGATCAGAATGCCAAAGAGCACCACGACCATGACCAGCCAGTGCACGGTCTCATTCGACAGCGAAGTGCCAACCGTGGTGACCATCGTGTCGAAGAAGCCCCAGCCGCCAACCAGGATCGAACCGACCACGGTGCCGGCAAGCAGGCCGAGGAGGGCTCGTTTGGTCGTCACTGAGACGACCAGCACTGTAATGACTGGCAACAGTGCCAGCCAGGTGTTTTCAATCAAAAACGTTGCCTTTCAAGGTGAGTGTTTTTCGTTTGTCGCGCTGGATCGCCGCGCCAGCAGGGTGTCGCGCCCCTGGGCGGGCGATCCAACGCAAGTTGTGTTGAGCGGCTCAGTTATCGAGACGTTCGCCGTCGAGGTAAGTCGCGACAACCGGCAGCTCGGCGAGATCATCGCCGGATACCCGCGCCGGGTCATCTGCCCAGATCGCGAGATCAGCGCGTGCGCCCGGACGGATTACGCCCAGATCGTCATCACCCTGCGCGATCGCGCCTGCGCGGGTGTACCCGTGCAAAGCTTCTGCTGCGGTGAGCCGTTCGTGCGGCTCGTACACAAATCCATCGCTCTCGCCCGGTGTGCGACGCAGCACAGCCCAGGCCATGCCCTGGCGCGCATCTAGATCGGCGATCGGCCAGTCCGAGCCGAGCGCGAGCGGTGCACCCGCGTCGAGGACCGAGCGTGCGCTCCAGGCCTGCGCTGCCCGCTTTGGCCCGAGACGCTCTGACCAGGCATCGCTGCCGTCAGCGATTCGCCACTGCATGTGCTGCATCTGCATTGAGGCGGTGATGCCGGTCGCACCGAGTCGGGCAATGTCTCGCGGGTCGAGGCATTCGAGATGTTCAATGCGGTGGATCGGTCGGCCCTTGGCGCGCAGGCCTACGGCCTCGTAGGCGCTGATGGTCTCGCCGATGGCTCGGTCACCGATGGCGTGCGTCGCGATCTGGAAGCCCGCTTCGGTGAATTCGCGCACCGTCGCGTGCAGTGCGTCTTGGTCGACCCAAAATGGGTTCAGACCATCGCCGTGGGTGTCTGCCTCGTAGAGCCAGCCTGTGCCTGTGTCGATCACACCATCGGCATAGAGCTTGATGCTGCCGCCGCGCCAGCGGTTTCCACCGCGGTGCAACTGACCAAGGATACGCTCGCGTTCTGCTGCATCAGCAGAAGGCTTTACGTCGACTGCGCTCACAATTCGAACTGGCAGGCCACCCTGGCTCGAGTCAAGCGCTTCGAGCAGGTCGAGGGTGCCGATGTTGCCGTCCATAATGGTGCCACCGGTAAGACCGGAGCGACGCATCCGGGTGAAAATGTCACGCGCAATGTCGAGGGTTTCTTCTTGGCTTGGCAGCGGAATGTGCTTCAGGACAACTGCCCAGGCGCTTTCTTCGCGCAGTTCGCCGGTTGGTTTGCCGTGCTGGTCAACCACGATTTCTGAAGTGTCTTCAAATTCGCGAGGGCCGGTGATGTTTGCTCGTCGCAGCGCTTCGGTGTTTACGAGAGCCGTGTGCACGTCCATGAAATAGATCATTGCTGGCACGCCACCGAGGGCTTCGTCGATCGTGCTTGCCGCGATGGGTTGACCCTCGAGCGTTGCGTAGTCGAGGTTCCAGGCGCGCACCCAGCCGTCGGTGGTTTCGCGCTTCACTCGTGCCGCTTCTGCGCGCAGTCGATCGAGCATGTCGCGCAGGCCGGTCGCTTCGCTGAGGTCGATACCCTGCACAATCTCAACGCCCTGAATTGGGTGCAGGTGCGCGTCGATCAGTCCGGGGGTGATGGTTTGCCCGGTGGCGTCGTCGATACGGGTCGATGCGCTTTTGAAGGCCTCGTCGATCTCTGACTTTTCGCCGACGCCAAGGATGCGACCATCTGCGATGGCGATGGAGGCTGGGCGAATGCCAAGTTCGTCTTCTGGCAGCAGGGAGCGCACCAGCGCGCCCTCGATGATTACGTCTGCTTTCGCCATGGCAGCCTCCTACAGCTCTGTTGGTATGCGAGCGCATGCACAGAGTTGCAGCCTTTGCCGATATTGATCTTGCCGCCGTTGCCGGAGGGGGTGTTCAATGGTGACTTTTGGTGCAGCCCTATCTGCGTGATCACTCAGGCAGTAATTTACGTGCATTAAATAAAATTCGCAAGTGCACTCCGATTTCGCTGTAACATTGGCGGAGCCATTCACCACGTAAAAACGCGTGGCACAGTCGAAAGGGGCTGCATGAGCAACGACGCTACTAGCGACTCCGCCCCGGCACGCAGAAAAGCCGGTCGGCCAAGCACCACCGTGCTCACCCGCGAGCGGATCCTTGACGAAGCCTTCGAACTCGCCGACCGACGAGGCGGCGACTTCAGCGTTGCCGCCATCGCACGCGGCCTCGGCGTGCAACCGCCAGCAATCTATAACTACTTTGCGAGCAAGGCCGACATCATCTCGGGCATGCGTGGAGCAATCGGTCATCGAGTCGACCCAACAGTTTTCGAACGAATGCCCTGGCACGAAGCGGTATTGCCGTGGGCTCGGGACTACCTAGAAGCAGTCGGCCACCACCCAGGCATTATCGCCACACTCGCCACCATTCCCGTAGACAGCGAACCACAATCGATGCGCGAGTACGAAATGATCGCAAATTCATTTCGTCGCGACAACTACCCAGAGCACCGCATCGTGCCGGCCCTCGTCGCGATCGAATCATTCATTATCGGCTCAGCCCTCGACGCACTCACGCCAGAAGACAACCTCAGCCCGGCAGCCGTTCCAGATCTCGCCCCCGCGCTCTTCAACGCCGAGGCGACAGCGCGATCCAACGCTCATGATGCCGGACTCACCATGGCTCGGTCAGTGTTCGAATTCGGTCTGGCCGCACTCGTTGCGGGCTTGCGCGCAGTCGGCGAAGCCGAAGGTGCAGCCGCAGATGCAACCCAAAGTGCAGCCGCAGCCGAAAGCGAAGCCGCTAAAAAGGCTTGATCTCTGGCGCCGTCGCTCTGCCATCCGAATCACGCCGAAAACTAGCGTTCTCGACAGCAGGCGGCACAAACAGCGCTGCAACCGCAGTGGTAATCGGCACAGCAAGAATCAGGCCGATACTTCCCGCCGCCGTTCGAACGATTTCGAGAGCGATGTCTTCTTGGCTGAGCAGCAGAAGAGCCGGCCGGTTATAGAGATACAGCAGAATGAGCGTGCCCAGTGCGGCCCCCACATACGCGAAAAACACGGTGTACACGGTCGACGCAATGTGATCGCGACCAATACGCATAGCCGACGCATAAATTTCGCGACGCGACATCTGGGGCGCTGCCGCACGCAGCTCCCACACCGACGAAGCCTGAGTAATGGTGACATCGTTCAGCACACCAAGCCCAGCAATCAGGATCGAACAGGTCACCAAGCCCCTGAAGTCAATCTCTGAAACCATGGTTGAAAGCAGGCCGGAGGTCTCATCACCGAGACCACTCAACCTCGTCGTCTGCACCGCGATCCACGACACCGCAGAAATAATGAAAATTCCAGCGAGTGTGCCAAATAGCGCCGATGCCGTTCGCATATTTACGCCATGCACAAAAAAGAGCGTGACGAACATAATGGCACTCGCTGCCACCATGCCTATAAGCAAACCGGGCCCACCCGCGACAATGCCAGGAAGCACAAACGCGAGCACCACGCCCGCAGCAACCACAAGCGCACAAAGCGCAAAAAGCCCGCGCAAGCGACCGACGGCAACCACTACCGCAGCGAACAGAAGCCCGAGAACCAAAAGCGGCAAAGTGCGTTTGATGTTGCTGACCTCGTAGGCACGCTCAAGTTGGTAGCTCGAAACAGTTTCGCCAGGTTCCGCCCCAAAGTTTGGCGTTGACGAGAGCTGCACGGTGTCGTTCTCGCGAAGACCCGACGCCGCCATGCTGCCTCGCACGTCAATGTCTACCATTTGCCCGCTGTCTGGGCCGCTGAGCAGCCCCACGCTCAGCGATTGGCAAGCCGGCTGCACAATGCCCTTGCCAGGTAGCTCGGGCGGTGGCGCAGTGAACTCGTTGGCCGCACACTCGTTGACCGAGAGCACTCGGCCCTCAACGAAGCTCACGTCACCCACCTGGTAGGTTGCCCGTTCGGCGATCTCTGAAACCTTGTTGTAGTCAGGCCAGAGGGCAGCAAGCCCAATCGCGGTCGCTGCTGCCACAACCACCAGCACTGCGTAGGCGATCAGACGAATCGCGCGCGAGGTGCGAACATCAACATCGCGCAAACTGTGTGAGTGGGTGTGTGCCTGCGAAGGCGGATGAGTGTCGGCGACTTCGCGCTCAGTGTTTGCCGCGTCTGACGCCTGCCCTGTATCTGCTTGCGCCGTGTCTGTCTGCGCACGCGAGTCGTCGCGCCGAAACCATGGCACGACGGCTAGTTCTCGGTTTCGAACACCGCGCAGTCATCACCTTCAAGGCGAAGCGCACTAATCAGTTCTGCGGCGTGATCGGTTGAGACGATCACGCGCGCGAAATCGTCGTACTCGCCGATCCAACCCGCGTCAGACTCTGCGGGCACATCAAAGTCGATCACGATGGCGGGCCGGCCGGAGCGCGCAAGCACAAAATCGTGGCCGCCAAAGCCTCGCCAAGTACCGATCGCGAGCTTAGTCGGAAGGTGAGCGCCCGGTGAACGGACACCACGCAACCAGACCCAAGGGTCGTCGGTGATGAGAGCTGAGGTAATTCGATCGCGACTGAGCACAATATCTCGTCGCCGTACAGCCAGCGCGCGCTCGGCAGCGCTGAGCTTAATCACCACCCGGTCCGAAAACACCTCAATACGCGCCATGACTCTAGTCTGCCCTGTGCCACTGACATTCGGGGAATACTCTCGGGGAACACACCGAATTGTTATTCAGCAGAAAGGCGAATCAGTCGAGCATGTCGCTCTGGTCAATCGAAGACTCAACGGTTTCGATCAACGCCCGCTTTTGTTCAAGCTGTGCACCGCTAGGGCTGTGCTTGAGACCGGCAGCGACTGCCTCTTCGTGTGTATGCAGGCCAACACAGGCGACGATGGTGTCTGGCGGCAGCACCGGAAACTGAGTTGCAACCTCACGGCCGATTCGAGCAGAGGCAACCAAAAGTGCGTTAATGCGGCCAGATTCGACATCTTCACGAATATGTGCCGAAACGGGAACGCCAATCGTGCGGAACGCGACAACCTGGGTTACATCGTGTCCACGATCGATCAGGCCCGAGGTGAGCACTGGCTTCGCTACGTCTGAACGAAGCGTGAGCACCTTGAGGACTTTGCCCTCGTCGATCTCGGGCCAGACCTGCAGCAAACCCTCGGTCGTGTTGTTTTCGCGCTCGGGCGTGCGGCTCACCTGGTAGCCGGCTTCAATAAAAGCCTGTGCGGTGGCCTCGCCGACCACGGCGACGCGAGTCTTTTCTGGAATCTTCGCCTCGTGATGAGCGAGCACATCTACAACCGTGGCGCTGGTGGCCGTGATCCAGTCGTAGTAGCCCTCTTCAAGGCGGCGTAGTGCCTCGACGAGCCGATCCTCTTCGCTGGTGTGGGCAAAGTCGACCAAGGGAGCTGTCACAGTGTTCGCGCCCTGCTCGCGCAGGGCTTGAGCTACGAGCTCACCCCAGGTGCCTCCACGGGGCACGAGCACACGCAGTCCGCTGAGTGGCTTCTGTTCGGCCGACATACACCCCACTTGCTTCTTTGGACACACAAAATCAGTCTTGGTCAGAGTCACCTGCGACACATCGACTGAATAGGAAAAGAGGATCTTCCAATGACCCTATTCTTACCCCGGAGGGTTAGACAAAGCAAAACAGAGTCGCTTTGAATGGGAAACGCAACAAAATCGTGACCCGGAATTCGGCAGTTTTAACTAGCGAAAGGACCGAATAATCTTCGAGCTAACTGCCCAGACAACAACTCCGCAGACCGCAGCAGTGCCGACGGCGAATGCCGCAAACCGGAGCGGGTTCTCGCGCTTCTCAGCTGCGATGCGGTGCTTGGCGCGCGAAACCCCGTCATCAATTCGCTGCGCGTAGTCGAGACGTTCGCGCAGCTGTCCGAGGGTGTCATAGAGCTCTTCGCGTGCCTGGCTTGCCTCAACAAAACCAAGTTCGCGATCATTCAGAGGAGCGTTCTGGCTCATTACAGCGTTCCCTTCTCGCCCTGGGGGGTTGCGTGTGCTGAGGAATTGAAACGAACCTCGCTCATCGCTTGCAGATCACCCTCAACACGATCAATCGTGTCTTCAGGAACCGGCACACCACGCTTGATCAGGTACACACCGCCGAAGATCGCGCCCGCTGCGAGCAGCAACAGCCCCACAGCGACAACAAGAGCCGCCAGCCAAACAGGCCAAACGACTGCAATGCCCGCGACGGCAGCAGCAACAAAGCATCCAATCGCGAAAAAGATGAAAAAGAGTGCGATGACAATGGCCAGCAAACCAATGCCGCCACGCTTAAGCTTCTCGGTAATCTCGCGCTTTGCGTTTTCGTACTCAGCTTTTGCCAGTCTGACAAATTGATACGGCAGTCGAGCTAGCAGCTCGAAAGTGCCCGCTTCATCGCTCTTTCGGCTCATGATTCAGCCTTCTTAGCTTTGTTTTGGCTGCCGCTCTTACTCGCCGCGGCCTTTTTTGCTGAGCTACGCTTCGCAGCCGAATTCACGGCAGCTTTTGCATCGGCCTTGCTGGACTTCTCGACCCCGTCTGCGTTGTCGCTGACCGCAACTTTCGCCTGAGTTTCGGGCGATTCAGATTTTACTGAATCAGCAGCAGGTTCTTTTTCTGACGCTGGAACAGCCTGCGTTCGCGGCGGCTGAGGCTTTGGCGCTGTCTGTCTTGCGAAAGCAGCAAAGGCCTCGGATGAAGCTCGGCGCACAAACGCCTTTACGTCGTCGGCTCGCTCATCAAGTGCATCACGAACGACTCCGACGCCCTTTTGCACGGGCTCGGTCTCCCAGACCTTCTGCGCGCCAGCCTTGATCTGCTCGTAACGCTCGCGACCAGCACGAGTTCCGAGCACATAGCCAACCGCCGCTCCGAGAACGAAAGCGATCTTGCCCTTCATGAATTCCTCCAGACCCCTGCGGGTTTCTTGGCAGTTATGACACCAGCCTACAGTCGATCAGGCGTGACTCATATTCCATTTTTGAAATATGTCGAAAATTGTTATTCTTCGAGGCCCAGCAAACGCCTGCGCAAGTGCACCGCAGCCTCATGCGCAGCCTGCATGGCACTCGCCTGATCGTCGCCGTGTATTGCTCGGCCGACTGGAAGCAAAGTTGGTTGCGTCTCAATCAAATCAGCCAGCACAGCACGCGCCTCATCATGAGAATCGGTGCTGCGGTATGGCGCGGCCGACAGGCCAGCTGACACCAGCACAGCTCCCCCAAGCAAGCCATCTGGGTCAACGACGTTGGCAACCGGCGGTTTTCCGTGTCGGAGCAGTTCCTTCAGTTCGTCAGCAAGGACAGTCACGTCATTCACACTCGAACTCAAAAGCGACGCGGCGCTGCCATTCACAGAGTTACGTGGAGCTTCGCCGCCCGGATTCGCAACCGACCGCAGAGACCAGCTACCCAAACTCGCGATGCCAACCATGCCCTCTTCAGGCAGCGACTCCGCCTTCATGTCGATTTCCGCATATAGTCGAGCTTCGCTTGGAGCCACCGCGCCCACGAGGGGTTCAAGCGGCGCTGGCGCAAGCGGATTCTCGGCAAAGTCAGCGACCAAAGCGCGAGCTTCAATAGTCTCACCAAGACTCGTCGTGATCACCCAGTCCGTGTCACGCGCCTCGGCCGTGGCAAGTTCACCCTCAAGCATCTGCACACCGTAGTTGCGCAATCGCAACAGGGCTGCATCAAAGAACTCTTGAGCGCTTCCGGCAGGTGCTACCTGAGTTTCACGTGCAACATTCCGTTCTGCGTATGCGAGAACGGCAGAGGTAAGTGCGCCATGGCGACTCAGTGCCTCATTTAGACCCGGAGCCACAACCATCACCTCAACATCGTCTGCGCCGACGCCAAAACGCTCGCGAAGCTGAGGTTCGGCTAGGCGATCCAACGCCTTTGCGCCGACGCGGGTTCTCACCAGAGTGCCGTAGAAGCGAGTCTTGCCTACCGTAAGCAATGGGCGAATTCGATCGAGGTAGGCGCGAATCGCGCCGCCCGTACCGAGAATGCCGATGCTCTCAGAAGAAAGAGGCACCGCCGGAACGCCAAACACCGCGGGAGATGAGGTTGGTTGCCACTTCCCATCAGAACGCACCGCAATTGTCTGGGGTGCAATGCTGCGTGGCATCGCAGCATTGTTGCGCTGGCCCGCTGCCTGATCAATAGGCTCGGCGATCCGACGCATAAACGCAGCAATCGCGCCTTCAGCATCACGATCAGCCCACGGCTGAGCCGGAGCCTGTTCGTTGGCGCAGAGCACAGCCACACTCACCCCGACCTCGGCCAGATCGAGGGCAGTTTGCAATGCCGGCAGACTGGTGCCGGTAACTACGGCGTCGATCATGCCTGCGGCCCACCTTCCTGATGCTGGTTCTGCGGAGCGAACTGATCCTGCTGCACCGGCTGCGAAGCAACCTGCTGTACCGGCACAAGCACCTCGACGTAATCGATACGGGTACGGCGCCCGTCATTCTTGCGGAAATCACGATCGACCCACCAGGCGTAAAGCACCTGGCCGCAAATCGCGGCAATCACACCGAACGGACTGCCACCCTCTGCCGTCTGCCCAGTTTCGCCACCGAAAGCAAAAACCATGAACATAAAGCCGAAAAGATTGTTCACGACGTGAATCGTGATGGCTGCCTCAAGGCCACCCGTGCGCCAGGTAAGCCAAGCCGCAGTCAGCGCCATTGCGGTGACGGAGAGCATGCCCCAAATTTCGTAGATGTGCGCCATTGCAAAAAGGACGCTCGGCACCGCAATCACGACGAATGGGCTGCCGGTGAACTTACGCAGCAAATAGGCGACCACGCCCACAACAACCATCACAGTGAGCGCCTTGCTACCCTGCTCAAGCAGACCCTCGGTACCACCCATCGCGAACATCATCAATGCCCCGAGCGGAATACCAACAGCAAGCAACACCACAAACCAGGTCTTGTTACGCCATGATCCGATTGCCTGCATAAATGCACCGCGGAAGATGAGTTCCTCCGACGTCGCCTGCAGCGGTACGAGCAGAAGAATAAGGATCACCGACCAGATCGCCGCATTCATGTCGAAGTCTGCTGGCAAAGCCTGCTCTACCGACTCGCTCGCACCACCGTCAAAGGCCAGCGAAAGAGCAATGCCGACACTATTGATCACAAAAAGGGCGACGAAGGCAGGCAAGATCGTGCGTCCGATCCAGCGCCACCGAATACGCAACGCAACCGACCAAAGACGACCAGCCGGTTTAAACCCGACACTCAGCATGGCCAACAATGCCGCGGGAATCATGAGCGCAAGCGAGCCAAGGCCCATCAGCATTGAGAGCGGGTTCTGGGTATCTGGCAACGCAAGATCAAGCAGCATGTCTTGGCTGAGAGGTTCGCTCGTGTTCAATGCGGCGACCATGAAAATGATCAGCGAAAAAGCCACCGAAAGCGTGATGTAGTAAGCCACACCAATGGCAAGGCCAGCAACAGGCTTCCACCATCGGAATCTCGGAGTGCCTCGCAAAAGCTGGTGATACTCAAGCGGTTCAGTCTCAACCCACTGCGGGATAACACGCGGAAGCGCCCAGGCAGGCTGCGGAGCGAGCGGCTGCTGCGGGGCCAGCTGCTGCGGCACTACCGGCGGTTGCGGCGTCACCGGCTGCTGCGGCGCTACCGGAGGTACCGCAGACTCGGGATTCGGCTGCTCGCCTGCCGGTGGATTCTGCGGCGCAGATCCCTGAGGTTGATCTGGACTGAAGCTCATGTGTCTATTCTCCCAAAACGGCCTAGAGCAGCCTGAAAATTTGCGGGCTTTACAACAGAAACGGCGGCACCGAAGCACCGCCGTTTCTGTGAACCACCTAGTTATGCGCCGCGTAGACGCGAAGAAAGGTAGCTGTGCAGCTCCGCGCGAGGCACACGCTGCTGCTCCATCGAGTCACGGTCACGAACTGTGACTGCGTCGTCGTCGAGCGAATCGAAGTCGACGGTGACACAGAACGGGGTGCCGATTTCGTCCTGGCGGCGGTAACGACGACCAATCGCGCCGGCATCGTCGAAATCAATGTTCCAGTCTTCACGAAGCTCTGCAGCAATCTCGCGAGCCAGCGGCGAAAGGCGCTCGTTGCGGCTCAGCGGTAGCACCGCTGCCTTGATTGGTGCGAGGCGCGGGTCAAGACCGAGCACGGTACGAGTGTCGGTGCCGCCCTTTGCGTTTGGCACTTCTTCCTCGCGGTAAGCGTCAACGAGGAACGCCATCAGCGAGCGAGTAAGACCCGCAGCTGGCTCAATCACGTAAGGCACAAAACGCTCGTCGTTTGCCTGATCGTAGAACGAGAGATCCTTGCCAGAGTGCTTCGTATGCGTGCTGAGGTCGAAGTCAGTACGGTTCGCGATGCCCTCAAGCTCACCCCACTCGCCACTCACGAAGCCGAAGCGGTACTCGATATCAGCGGTGCGCTTCGAGTAGTGCGAAAGCTTTTCTTGCGGGTGGTCGTAGAAGCGGAGGTTCTCTGGATCAATACCGAGACCGACGTACCAAGACATACGCTCGTTCATCCAGTATTCCTGCCACTCTTCGTCAGTGCCTGGCACAACGAAGAATTCCATCTCCATCTGCTCGAACTCACGGGTGCGGAAGATGAAGTTGCCCGGGGTGATCTCGTTGCGGAAGCTCTTACCGATCTGAGCGATACCAAAGGGAGGCTTCATGCGCGCCGACTGAAGCACGTTCGCAAAATTCACGAAGATACCCTGCGCGGTCTCAGGGCGCAGGTAGTGCAGACCTGCTTCGTCGTCTACTGGGCCAAGGTACGTCTTCAACAGACCCGAGAACGCACGAGGCTCAGTGAACTGGCCACGAGTGCCACAGTTCTTGCAAACGATTTCAGAAAGACCATCTGCAGGAGCGCGGCCCTTCTTCTCTTCAAATTCTTCGATCAGGTGATCTTCGCGGTAGCGCTTGTGGCACTGCAGGCACTCAACGAGCGGATCGCTGAAGACCTCAACGTGGCCCGAAGCTTCCCAAACCTGCTTAGGCAGAATCACGCTCGAGTCGATACCAACAACGTCCTCACGACGCTGCACCATGGCTTTCCACCACTGGCGCTTGATGTTCTCTTTGAGCGCGGTACCGAGCGGGCCGTAGTCCCACGCAGAGCGCGAACCACCGTAAATCTCACCCGCTTGGAAGACGAAGCCGCGGTGACGTGCAAGCGCGATTACTTTATCGAGACGGGTTTGTTCAGCCATGTGAAAATCACTCCAAGGTGCAAGCGGGGATCTTGGTTACGCGCGGCCAAATCGGCCGAAGCGCATACAACGTTCAAGTCTAGCTGCGTTGAGTGAACTATGCCTGTCGCCGTGTCGTCAGGCGAGTATGCACCACTTTTCGGGCGCCTATCGGCGCAGCGCTGGATCAGCCGGCACGCTCTCGCCAAAGCTCAGTGCCGCACACGACCGAGTCACTTAGCTTTGGGTTTTTTGGGTTTAGGCATCGGCAGCGCTGCCGCCGTGACATCGACAAGACCCGCGAGCCACTCTCGATCTTCCCAGCGGTCACCGCTGACACGGAAGTACATCTTTGACCCGGGGTAGGCCGGCGCTTCCTCTGGCTCGCCAATATAAGCACGACCAGCATCAGTTGGTTTGATGAACAACTCATCGTCGCAGACAAAAGCAACGGGCTTCTCGTCGTAGTACAGGCAGTATTCGCCGAACATTTTGCGCGTGCGAATGCCGGGCAAGGCCGTGAGTTGATCGACCAGAAACTCAATCGTGTCTGCGCGTGTGCTCATGGGCACAGCGTACTCTCGCGCGGATCACACCGCAGCAGCAGGGTGATCCAGCGCGAAAAAACTAGCGAACGCTTGTAGCCGAAGCTTTAACGGAAGTTAATGAACTGCAAGGCCACATCAACATCGGCACCCTTAAGCAGCGCGATGGTCTCCTGCAGATCGTCACGACTCTTTGAACTGACGCGCAGTTCGTCGCCCTGAATCTGACTCTTCACGCTCTTAGGCGCCTCATCGCGGATCAGCTTGTTCAGCTTCTTCGCGGTCGGCTGGTCGATGCCTTCCTTGAGCTTGGTCTCGATGCGGTATTCCTTGCCGCTTGGGTAAGGTTCACCGCTGTCGAGCGCCTTCAGCGACATGCCGCGCTTGATGAACTTCGACTGCACCACGTCGAGCACAGCATTTACGCGCTCTTCGGAATTTGCCTTGAGCAGCAGCGCCTTGTCGTTGAGTGTTACGTCAGCGCCTACGCCTTTGAAGTCGTAGCGCTGTTCAATCTCTTTGCGAGCCTGGTTGACCGCATTCTCGATCTCCATCGAGTCGAGTTTGCTCACCACGTCAAATGAAGAATCAGCCATGCCTCAAGCATAGCGTTGAGTCCCGCCTAGACCCTGCTGAGATTTTTAGCAGCGAGGATCGCGCCGCACACTTGCGCTGCGGTCGCTTCAAGCAAGGTCTCTGCATTCAATTGCATATCGGCCAGTGCCGCTGGGCCTCTGGCTATTGAGAATGCAGCGGAAACACCCGCCTCACGAGTTTGAGCCGGAGTAAGGTCGACCGATCCAGCGAGCACGATCACGGTTGATTCGCTCGCGGCATCGCTGAGGACTTGCGAGACCACTTTGCCATCAAGCGACTGGCTATCAAATCGTCCTTCACCCGTGAACACGAGTGTCGCACCCTCAAGAGCTGCGGGCAGGCCCACAGCGGCGCTCACCAGCTGCGACCCTGGCACAAGCTCGGCGCCAAAAAGTGCGCTCAACCCGAGCGCAAGACCGCCCGCTGCGCCAATACCTGCCTGCTGCTTGAGCGCCGCACAGTCGAGGCCAATCGTCTCAGCGAGCACGTCGGCCAAGCGGTTAAGCGCCCGATCGATGAGTTCAACTTCTGCCTTATTCGCTCCCTTCTGCGGAGCAAACACTGCAGCGGCCCCTCGCGAACCAGTGAGCGGGTTATCTACATCGCACGCGATACGCCAACTGGCTGATTTCGCGCGTTCGTCAAGGTTCCATAGATCAATGCGGTGCAATTCGAGCAGGCCGCGAGCACCAGGCGCAATGCTTTCACCTCGATCGGTGAGCAACTGAGCGCCCAGCTCACGTAACATTCCCGCACCGCCATCACTTGTGGCCGAACCGCCAAGACAGAGCAGAAGTTCGCTCGCCCCCGCGTCAAGGGCTGCCCGCAGGAGTGTGCCCACACCAGCAGTGTCAGCGTCAAGCGGCCGCAACGGCCGATCAGAAACCGCGGGGAGGCCGTTTGCATCAGCGGTTTCGATAATCGCCAGAAGCGCCCCATTGGGCGCATCGCCGAGACCAACTCTCCCCTCAATCGCCTGCCCAAGCGCATCGGTAGTCGGCACCCGAGCGATGTTGCCCCGCCAGGCCGCAACGAGCGCATCAAGTGTGCCTTCACCGCCGTCGGCCATTGGCACCTCACGCACCTCAACGGAATCGCCAAACACTTGGCGCACACCGCGCGCAATCGCAGCCGCTGCCTCAGGAGAAGAGCAACTGCCCTTCAAAGAGTCAGGTGCGATCACGATTATGGGGGCGGCATTGCTCATAACGCCAAGCGTACCGAGCGCTGGTCACCACAGCGAGAGACACAAAAGGGGCGGTGGATCACCCCGCCCGGTGATCCACCGCCCCTTCATCTGGTGCGCTAACCGCTTAAACGCGGCAAACTTTTACTCGGCGTAGTGCGAGTAAAGGAACCAGCGGTCCTTATCAAGCTGCTGGGCAATCGCGATTGCGATGTCCTGGCTCACTGGATCGATGTCGTCAAGCGCCTCAACCGCAGCGTTCACCGACGCAACCGTGGCGTCGATCTGTGCGACAACCTCAGCAACCGTCTTCGCCGACTGCTGGAAACCGGGGCTCATCTCAGGTGTGCCGGTGCGACGCGCAACCGTGCCGATACGGCCATCAACTGGAAGACCGAGGGCAACCACGCGCTCTGCAACGGTGTCGGCTGCATCTTGCGCGTTCGTTACGACCTGGTCAAGAAACTCGTGAACGCCGATAAAGTTTGCGCCACGCACATGCCAGTGCGCCTGCTTCGCGTTCACCGAGAGTGCGATCAGGTTGTGAAGCACCGGGCTGAGGTGCTGCTCAACGCCGCCTGCGCGGTCGAGACCATCTTTCGCTGCGGGAATCTGGAACTCTTGTGTAGTCACTATTTTCTCCCCTTTCGACGAAGCGTCATGGCAAGCGATTCAAGCCATAATGACTGGGTGGTTCGCCCCGTCTGTGACCAACGATACGCTTCTGATCTGAGAATTCAAGCAAGCTTAGGCTTGGCTAAATCCCAGATCAGGAGGTGGAGGATCGCCTCAGGGATCGGATAAACACTCCAGATCAGAGCAAAATTTGCTGGGTGATCCCCCGCAATTACTGGAACGATTTCAGTAGCGCCGTATTCGACTCAATCAGGTGCTCTCGCATGCCATTCTCAGCAGCTTCGGCGTCACCGCGCTCGATCGCATCAAGGATCTGACGGTGCGCAATCAGCTCTTCTTGAGAGGTGACGTGGGCCGATGCTTCCTCAAAGAGGTAGTGGATGCGCGTGGTCTCGTCATAGTACGTGCGAAGCAGCTTCTCTGCCCGTTCGTTGCGGGCGACACTCATAATGCTGCGGTGAAAATCGCTTGCCGCATCAAGCCGAAGATCGTCGCTGAGCGATTCATCAAGCTGAATCGCCAGGCACTCGCGCAAGCGCTCTAGAAGTTGCTCACTGGGGCGCTTTGCCGCGACAGCTGTTAAAGGTGGCTCAATATACAAACGCAAGTTCATGATGTTGCGAATGTCGGTGAGACTCACCGGAGTAACCATGTAGCCCCGGCGAGGGAACACCTGAACAAATCCCTCGGCCAGCAAAAACTGCAGTGCCTCTCGAACCGGAGTTTTCGAAACGAACATGCGCTCGGCAATCTCTGCTTCACGAATGATCTGACCGGGAGCAAGACGCGCAGTGACGATGTCATGGCGAAGCTCTGCGAGAACTTTTTGAGTCACAGACAAACCGCTTGCGCTGCCGTCGCTGTGCTCACCCTGGGGCATCGTCACTGTTGCGCTCCGCTCATCTGCCGTTGATATAGAGATCCGCCGCTTCAGGGTTAATGTTGTTCTCCTTCAGCACACGTTCTACCGTACCGTCTGCCTTCGCTCGCTTGTAGTAGTCGTCGATAGCAGCTGTCAGCTCTGGCACGCCCTTTGTGTGTGGCCAGTTGTTCTCAAGCAGCACGGTCAGCTCAGGGTACTTCTTTTCGTCGCCAACGATAACGGTCACGTAATCGTCATCACGGTCAGTGAAGTTAAATCCCTGAATGCTCTGCCAGGCAACCGCATCGATTCGGCCAGCCTTCAGATCTTCGAAAGCATTCGCGTCACTCTGGTACTCCTCGATAGCGTCAGCACCGTAGGCAGCCTTCAACGGCTCAACATAGTAGGACCCCGAGAGCGTGCCGATCTTCTTGCCCTGCAGCGAGTCGATTGTCGCGTAAGCGTCACCCTTGGCCGATGTGAGTCCCAGAGTTTCGTACAGAATGTAGCCTTCAGCCTGGCCAAAAATCTCGGCACGGGCCGGAGTCTTCAAGATTAGGCCGCCAAAAATGTCTGACTTGCCCTCACTCAGATCGAGCTGTGCGGCCGCGCCGGTCATTGGCTTGAACTTCACCTCAAGGCAGTTCTCTGCCGCGAATTCACTGAGCAGTGCCGCATCAATACCCTCGAAAGGGCCGTTATCTGAGAGTGCATGGAACTTTGGAGCAGCGTTCATCGCTGCCACATTCAGCACCCCCTCCTTCAGCGTCGGAAACTCGTGCACCGGAACACAATCTTCAGCCACGGTTGAACCCTGCGCTTCGCCCGCTTGGGTGCTTGAGCAGGCAGTGAGGGTGAGCAGGGCGACACAGCCGCCAGCGAGCATTGCGGCACCAATGCCGCGTTTAGTGTTTTTCATCATGGTCTTCTCCTTCGAAGAGTTATTTGGTGTGTTCGGAACGTAGAGCCGTGTTGATGACACGGGTGCTTGGAGCTGCGTCTTTGCTGTCGTCGCCCTTGCGCAGATTTCGTTGACGCTTTTTCGCCTGCGGTGCGCGGCCGGTGATGCGGGCAGCTCGGCGATCTGCGAGCACTTCCATCCATGCCAGCAGTGAGGTAAACAGCAGGTAGAGCAGAGCGGCGACGAGGAGTGGTTGCAGCACTTTGAAGTTGGTCATGCCGATCGAGTACGCCATTCCGAGCAGTTCTTTGCCGCCAATTGCGTAAGCGAGAGCTGTGCCCTGGAATGTAATGATCGCGATACCGATCACGGGCGGCACCACAATGTTCAGCACATGCGGGAGCACGATCCGCAGCGTAATGTCGCTCTTGCTGAATGCCAGGGCTTCGGCGGCTTCCAACTGACCACGAGGCACATTTGCGATTGCTGCGCGGAAGATCTCTGCGGTGTAGGCAGCGGTGGTGAGACCAAAGGCAATCACAATCGACGTGAAACGATCGAGTGTGACCACATTGGTCATACCGAAGTACACCAAATACAGGGTGAGCAGCGCCGGGAAGCCGCGGAAGATTTCAACGAGTGCGACAACAATTCCACGCACCACCTTTGATCGGCCATTCAGCGCAAGACCGGCAAAGAATCCAAGCGGAATGCCCACCAGCAAGCTGATGAATGCCATTTGAATGCTCAGCCACAGCCCGGGCAGCAGTTGAACAGCAAGACTCATAAATTCACTCATCACGCCACTCCAACCCTGCGATGCGCGGTAGCTCTCGCGTCAAGCCATCGGGCGAGGAACCCGATCGGCACTGAAATCAGCAGATACACCAAGCCAATAGTGAGGAACGCAGGAATCGGCTCGGCGCCAACCTGCACCGCGTTGTAGGCGTAGAACATCATTTCGTTTGCGCCAATAATCGAAGCGATTGCGGTGTTCTTCAGCAGCGTGATCGAGTACGCAGCCGTAGAGGCGAGGGTTACCGGGATCGCCTGCGGCAGCACCACAAAACGAAGCGTGTCGAGCTTGCTGAGGCCCACCGCAGCGGCGCCCTCCCACTGACCCTTCGGCACAGCATCGAGACCCGAGCGAATACTGTCACCAATGTAGGCAGAATTCACAAAGCCAAGGCCGACAATCGCGGCAAGCACTGGCACCTCAGAAATGATTCCGAGCGAGAGACCAAAGTAAATGATGATCAACCAGGCAATCGGCGGAATACCGCGGGCGATCCAAGCCCAAACCGCGCCAACAAAACGCGCGAAACCGTTTGTCGAACGACGCAGCATTGCCACAGGAATTGCCAGCAAGACCGAGAGCACGAGCGCTCCGGCCCAGATCTGAAGGGTGATGGATAACCCTTCGAGTAGGTAGCGAATTTCGAGCATCAGATTTCTCCGTTGATCGCGCTTACGAATCGACGAATACGTTCATGCGCTGGATCATCCAACAACTGCGCAGGCTCACCCATGGCCACAAGCTCGCCATCGGCAATGAACATCAGGCGATCTGCCGCTTCGCGCGCAAACTGAATCTCGTGCGTCACGGTGAGCATGGTCATGCCACCTTCGGCAAGCTCTTTCATCACTTTGAGCACCTCAACACGCATCTCAGGGTCGATCGCGCTTGTTGGCTCGTCAAAGAGCATGACGTCTGGGTCGAGTGCGAGCGCACGAGCGATCGCGACTCGCTGCTGCTGGCCGCCTGAAAGTTGGCTTGGATGCTTGTGCATGTGAGCTTTGAGGCCGACACGATCAAGCAGCTTCTCTGCCCGAGCCTCAGCTTCTTCTTTCGAGAGACCGAGCACGCGACGCGGAGCAAGGCTGACATTTTCGAGGGCAGTATGTGTTGCAAAAAGGTTGAACGACTGAAACACCATGCCGACCCGCTTGCGCAGTGCACGAACGGAAGCGACCGGGGTTTTGCTTGCAGAGTCAAAAACTCGCTCGCCAGCGAGCTCGATTTCACCGTGGTTTGGCACCTCAAGTAAGTTCAGGCAACGAATAAACGTGCTCTTGCCCGAACCACTTGGCCCGATGATGGCAATGTGTTCACCCTTTGCGACGTCAATACTGATGCCGTGCAAAATCTCTTTGTCGCCATAACTCTTCTTGATAGTTCGGGCTGAGAGCGCGATCTCGGTGTTAGTTGCGGTCATCGTGAGAACCCCCTTGTTCTTCGGTGGTGAAACGGTTGTTTGTGCTGTTGCTGCTGGCGATCTTTCGGAGGAAGTCGAAGTCACACCCCTCGTCGGCCTGCAGCACGTGGTCGAAGTGCAGTTGGGCGAAGCCACGGTTCGGGCGCTCGGGCCCCGCAAACGGCTCACGCGCAAGGTATTCGGCTTCATCAACGAGGTGGTCGAGGCGACCAGTGACGGTGTCTAGCAGCACTTCGTCGCCGTCGCGCAGATAGGCGAGCGGCCCTCCCGCTGCGGCTTCTGGTGAGACGTGCAGCACGACCGCGCCGGTTGAAGTTCCACTCATGCGTGCGTCAGAGATTCGCACCATTTCGGTGACGCCCTGCTGCATAAGCTTTGCTGGGATCGGAATATGGCCGACCTCTGGCATACCCGGGGCACCAATGGGCCCGAGGCCACGCAGCACCAGTACGCTGCTCGCATCGACCACCAAGTTGGGGTCGTCGATGCGGTTGTTCAGATCCTCGAGCCCGTCAAACACAACAGCGCGACCGCGGTGTTGCAGTGGCCCATCGCTTTCAATGCCTGCGGTTTTCAAGATCGCGCCATTGGGTGCGAGATTTCCGCGCAGTACGACGAGCGGGCCCTGCGCACTAATCGGGGTTTCACGAAGCCGAATAGCGTTGTGCGCTGGCGCTTCGGTGGCTGCGAGCAGATCTGCCCAGCGTTCACCGTGCACTGTGCGCTGATCCGCGTGCAAGAGGTCGCTGATCTGTGTGAGCAAAGCTGGCAGACTGCCAGCGTCTTCGAGGTCGTTCAGCGTCATTTCTCCGCCAGGGCGCACGTTCGTGAGGTACGGCGTGCTGCGCGACCACTGTTCGAAACGCTCCATGCCGATTTCAACGCCGGCGCGACCTGCGATGGCTTCAAGGTGAATGATGGCGTTGGTTGAGCCGCCAAGGGCGGTGATGGCGCGGAAGGCGTTTTCGAGCGAGGCGAGATTCACCAGGTCTTTTGGCTTTTGGTCTCGCTGTACTGCTGCGACTGCCGCAAGGCCGGTTCGGAATCCGAGGTCTCGCCGGGCGAGACTTACGGAATCAGCAAACACGTGATCTGGCAATGCGAAACCGAGTACAGCAGCAATAGCCGCCATTGAGCTTGCGGTGCCCATCACATTGCAGGTGCCAACATCGGTGTTGAGGTTGCCTTCAAATTCCTGCCACTCAGCATCGTCAACCTCACCGACCCTGCGGCGGTCGCAGAACGGCCACGCGTCATCGACTGTGAGCGGCGAGATACCTCGATGGCACGAAGTTGGTCGCGGCCCGGCAGCGAGAAGCGTCGCCGGCTTGTTGGCGCTCAATGCGCCCATCAGCTGAGCGGGAATGGTCTTGTCGCAGCCACCAAGCAAGACCACCCCATCGATCGGGGCGGCCGTGATCATTTCTTCGACATCCATCGACATGAGGTTGCGCAAAAACATGCTGGTCGGCCGAGTGAATGGCTCAGAAATCGAGATGGTTGGGAACTCAATCGGAAGCCCCCCAGCTTCGCGAATGCCCCTCTTCACCTCTGCGGCGAGCCGGTTCAGGCCGAGGTTGCATGGGTTGAGCTCCGACGCACTGTTCGCGATGCCAATCACTGGCCGATTGCGCACGTCTTCTGCTGAGAACCCTGCGCCTCGCAGAAATGCGCGGTGCATCAACCCGTCTTGACCGGAGTCATGAAATAGGTCTCCACCGCTCCCTGCGATGCCCCTCTGCGACATGGATTGCCTTTCAAAACAAAAACGAGCGCCCCGTTACGCTCTTCGGCAATCCTGACACAATCTCTGCGTTCATGTTGTTGATATATCTTACCGATACCAAGATTGTTCATATAGTTATCTGAGACCTAATCGCTTAATGAGGAGTGCAGTGTGAACCGTCTACAAGTCGCCATTGTCGGTACCCCCTACCCGCAATTGACTGCAGCGCTGGCCGCGGCAGAAGTAGACATTGTCGAGGATCACCTGAGCGCAGAGGCAGCGATTGTCACCTTCGGCGGCACCTCGGCCGAACTCACCGAACTCGCCACAAACTCTTCAACATTGCGCTGGGTACAACTACCAAGCGCCGGAATCGAAGCGTTCAACGATGCGCTTAAGGCCCGCCCAGACCTACAGTGGACCAGCGCAAAGGGAGCCTACGGCGAACCAGTGGCCGAGCACGCCCTAGCACTCACCCTCGCGCTGCTGCGCGAACTGCCAAAACGAGTTGTCGCACGCTCCTGGGCGCCCGCCAGCGGCACCTCGCTACACGGATTGCGCATCACCGTGGTCGGTTCGGGCGGCGTCGCCCTTGAGATCGTGCGATTGATGAAGTGCTTCCGCACAGACGTCACCGTAGTGCGGCGCACCGAGGCTGACGCCGCAGGCGCCGATCGCACCATCAGCACCGCGCAGCTTCACGAGGCACTGCCAAAGACTGACGTGCTCGTGCTGGCAGCCGCCCTCACGCCAGCAACCCGCAATATGATTTCAGCCACCGAACTCGCCCTGCTCGGCGAACATGCAATCATCGTGAACATCGCACGCGGCGGGCTCATTGATACCACTGCGCTCACCGAACACTTGGCCGCAAACAAGATCGCTGGCGCTGCCCTCGACGTCACCGAACCCGAGCCACTGCCCGACGGGCATCCCCTCTGGACGGAACCGCGCGCCCTCATCACCCCGCACGCAGCAGACACCCTAGAGATGATTCAGCCGCTCTTCGCGGCCCGGGTCGCCGAGAATCTCAGCCGCTTCGGCTCCGGCCTCGCGCTAACGGGCCAGGTCGACGCAGCGGCCGGGTACTGATCCCGCGCAATACGAACTTCGATCAGTCGCTCTGACCCTGACGGTTCAATAGCGTCAGAGCGGCGAGGTCGCTGCGCCCCATACCTGAAGCGGTCGCAGCTTCGAATTGCGCGACCGCCGCACGAAAGACTGGCGCATCAATGCTCGCCTCAAACAACATGCCGTTCAGCAGACGCTGCGCCTCACCAAGCCCACCAATTGGTGCTTGAGAAGGCTCACTCAGATCCGCTTCGAACGAGATCGGCAGATTGCGAGCAAGCATCGCGCTGCCCGCCCATCCGTGACCGAGCGCGCGGGCAGCGGCGAGGGGGTCATAGCCGAGGGTGCCCAGCAGCGCGGCGAGTTCGCCAGCAGCGGCAGAGTGAATCGTCACCATCATCTGGTTCAGCAGTTTGAGCGTCAGACCCGCGCCGCTGGGCCCAACCCACTCAATCGCCGTAGCGACGCTTTGCAGCACCGGCAGCACTCGCGATTCCACCGCCCGGTTACCGCCGATCATCACGACAAGCGTGCCAAGCGTGGCAGCCTCAGCACCGCCGCTCACAGGCGCATCGAGCAAGGTCACCCCGTGTTCAGTGGCACGGGCGGCGAGCTGTTTCGCCGCTTCGGGGTCAAAAGTTGCGTGCTCAATCAGCACCGAGTCGGGCTTGATGCCGTCAAACACACCCCGATCGCCAAAGTAGACCTCTTCAATGGCGGCAAAGTCGTAGAGGCAACTGCAGATAATCTCGCACTCACGGGCCAGCTCTGCCGGAGTTGCCGCGACATTTGCCCCCGCCGCGGCGAGTTCCGCTGCGGGTTGCGGGCTGCGATTCCAGACGGTTACTTCGTAGCCTGAAGCGATAAGCCGCCTGGCCATTGGGGCACCCATCGCTCCCAGGCCAATGAAGCCTATTCGCTGCGTGCCGGTGGGTGTACTCGTCATAAAAGTCTCGTCTCTAGGTGTCTACGATTTCTCTGCGTTGGATCGCTCAGACTAGGCGCTGGCCACCGTCAACGGGCAGCACTGCACCCGTGACATATGGCGTCGCAATCAGTGCCGCGCAGGCCAACGCGATGTCTTCAGGTGTGGCCGAACGGCGCAGCGGTGCACTCTGTTCAACAGCGGCCCGAATCTCGGTCCACTCTGATGTACGCGGTGTGTCAACTAGCCCGGGGGCGATTGCGTTCACTCGAACTTCGGGGCCCATCGCGACTGCGAGCAGCTTGGTCAGGTGCTCGAGACCTGCCTTGCTCACCGCGTAGGGAATTGAACTCCCACTCACCGTCGAGGCAGCCATTGAACTCATGTTGATAATCGAGCCGCTGGCGGCTTTCAGTTGCGGTGCAGCCGCCTGGATGAGTAACCACGGGGCAACCAGGTTGGTATTGAGCATGCTGTGGAAGAAGTCCGGGGTGACGCCGGCGATATCGGCGTGCGGGTGAGGAATGCCAATGCCCGCGTTGTTCACCAGCAAGTCGATACGGCCAAACCGGCTTTCAGTCTCGGCGACGAGTGCGGCTGCGAGCTGCGGCGCAGAAAGGTCGCCGTCAATGTACAGGCTGCCCGCAAACTCTTTTTCGAGTTCGGCACCGCGATCCAACGACCCATAACCGTGCAGCACCAGGTCGTACCCTTGCCGATGCAGCAGCGACGCAATTGCGTAGCCAATGCCGCCGGTCGCTCCGGTAACGATTGCGACGGGATTCTGCCCCATGTTTTAGCGCCTTTCTGTCGTCATTGACGAGAGTCACGCTTAGCCTATGGGAGTTTCAAGCTTGGGAATTTAGATATATCTAATGGATAACCGTTGCCGACTGTCGACACCAAAGCAACAGCCGCCAACGACCTCAACGCAGCAGCAAACTAGGCCGCCGACACACGCTCACACATAATCCAAATACGCTCAGCCAGCCCCGGGGCGCAATTCTCGGGCAGCTCAGCGACCTGTGCCCAAATCAATTCCTCAGACTCATCACTCAACGAAAGCTCAGGCAAATCAACTGCCCGCAAAAGTGCGGCAACCCCAAAATCAAGGTGCCTGGCACACCTGTCAAAACCATCGCCGAGAGCGTGACTATCAAGATCCAGCGTGCCCACGATCCGCACGTCCCCCACCAGCACACCGGTCTCTTCGCGCAACTCTCGCATCGCAGCCCCTTCGATCGAATCGTCACCAGGCTCAAGATGACCGCCCGGCTGCACCCAGAACTGACCCTTGCGGTGATAACACAGAGCCACCCACTCAAGCTTCTGATCGAAAACAAACGCGCTCGCGGTGAAATGTGTTGACGTCGCATCTTTGCGCAACGAAGATTCGGCGTCAGTTTCAATGGCACGCACTGCATCAGACCTCGACTGCGCATCACGCTCATTCAACGGCAGCAGACCCTGGACCTCGCACAGCGTTGACTGCCAAAGCGTATCGCTCACTGTCATACTCCTAGTTTTCCTGAAATCGCATCGGCAAAGTCGCCAGCAATTCTACGATCGAGTTCCTGCGGCACCGGCTGCACCCCCGGCTCGGTCACTGCACCACGCGCAATCGACGCAAGCGACCGCGCCTGCAGAGTAAGGCCAAGATCCATCGCCTCGATCGGATTACCGCCAGCAGCAACAAGATTGATCATTCGAGAACCCGCCAAAACAACCACAATCTTGCCCGAAGGCAAACGGTACCGATCGTGAAAACGAGTCTGCTGGCCACCCGCGCCCGGCAATAATTCACCATAGTCACCCATATTGAGCTCCCACGAGAAATGACCAACACCAGCGACAACAGCCTGATCTGCCATCTGCTCAAGCTGGGCTGCGTGCACCACATCAGGCTGACCGGTAGCAAGAAACAGCATTCGGGAACCGAGCAACGCGTCATCAAGTTCGGCGACTTGATGCCCCTCCATAACGGCTTCGAGCCTGCGATACGGGTCAAGGTCAACAACCGTTACACGCGCACCAAGCTCACGAAGAGTATTCGCAACCCCGCGCCCACACGGTCCATAACCAAGCACCACCGCTGGCGCTCCAGGAATCATCAGATTAGTAGCATTCATCACGCCCTGAACGATCGATTGACCCACGCCGAAACGATTCTCGACCAGCAACTTTAGGGGCGAATCGTTGATCACGATAATCGGATGCTTCTCAGCACCGCCCTGCTGTCGCAACAGAATGCCCCCAGTCGTGGTTTCTTCAGTGCCGCCCAGATACTCCGGGTGCTCAGAAAGCTCAGCGAGGATCGCCGTCGTGAGGTCAGCGCCGTTATCGAGCGTGAGATGCGGTCGATTCGCCAACACCTCATCAACCTGCGGCACCACATCGCTTTGCTCAGCGAACACCCGAACGCCAAGATCACGGAGCGCCTCAGAAATATCGACACGAGTGGTGCCGGGACTGCCGGTGAGGGTGACAAGCGCGCCAGCTTCGGCAAGCAGAGCGCAAAGCACACCGGTTTTTGGTTCAATGTGCAGACAAACACTCACCCTGAGTCCACGAAACGCTGCCCGCACCTCGGGTTCCGCGAAAGCCGCCCGAAGCAGAGGCATATGAGCTGCTGCCCAGCGAATATCAGGGTGCACATGTTCGTCCAGCACGATCGAAGTCATCGAGTTCCTCCTGCGGTAGTAGTTGAGTTGGCGCTGACGCCTGCAAGATCCTGCGTGCTCAATAGTTTTTGCTGCACCGACACCTCTCTCAGGTCAATCGCAATCTCGACCCAGCCGGGCCGCCGATCACCGCGAGCCTGAGTCATGTCGCCACGCAGCGGAATGGGGCCAGAGAGACTTGGCGCCGTGACCTGGCGAAACTGCTGGTCAGCAACATCGAGAAAACGGTGGGTATGCCCAGAAAACACGGTGAAGTTGCCTGCTTTTGCGAGGATCGCACGCACTCGCTCGGCTGCCAGAGTCGGTGCGGCTATCCAAGAATCAGGGTCCACCCCCTCCCCCGGAATGAGTGCTTCATGCGTGAACACCAGCAGCGGCCGCAGCCGTTCAGGTTGGGCGCTCATGACGCTTTCCAACCAAAGCAACTGTGACTGCTCCTCTGGCAGGCCAGAGCCGATGAGCTGTGAGTTCAACCCGATACAAGTGACATAGCCAAGATCAAACAGCCAGTAGTCTGCTCCCCAGCGCCGGTTCCAATCGCGCACCCGCTCCGAAGTCACAACTTTTCCGTGCCAGTCCGCTGGCAGCCCTGCCCGCACAGCATGATCCCCTACGTCATGGTTGCCCGGCACCACGCGAAAGGGCACCGGCAGGCCAGCAAGCAACTCGAACGCGCGCTTCTGATCAGCCGTGTCATCAGGGTCGTCAACAACAATGTCGCCGGTGACCACAACCAGGTCGGGATCGGTGGCGGCGACATGATCCAAAAACATCTGCCAGGCGCGCTCGCCCTGGACCTCACGGTCCGGCCCCCCGGAAGCACCGAGATGAGTGTCCGTTACGTGCAAGATTACGGTGCTCACCGAACTCCCTCCGCTGCAATGAATTCCAGGTATGACTCAACAAACGCGGCAACGCCGTCGTCTCGATTGCTACTCGTGACAAAACGGGCACGCTCTTGAATATCGCTCGCCGCGTTTCCCATCGCGACCCCTGCACCCGCCGAAAGCAGCATGCTGAGGTCATTGTGGCCGTCACCAAACGTGATCGCATCAGAAATAGAGTGCGCGCTGTTTCGAGCCAAGATCCAGTTACTCACTGCGTCACCCTTGGTAATCCGTGGCGCCGAAAGCTCAACAACACCGCCGTGCGACTCGGTGACAGAGACGACCGCGCCAAGCGCCTCGGCAGCTCTTTCAACACAGCTGGCTGGTTCGATGCCTGGGACAACAAAAACCAGTTGATGCACCGGGGCCCCCGGCAGCACAGCCAACCGTTGCGGGTCTGGATCACGCAAAATGCCGCCAGCCCGAACCCGGTCAAGAAACGCAGCCTCACTCCAGAAATCCCGGCCAGTCTCCCAACCAAAAACCGCTTCGGGCCAAAGTTCACGCACACTCGCCATGACCGTGGCCGCGTGAGCTACCGACAACGCATCCTCATGAAGCAGCTCACCGCCGGCAGCGTCGTAGATTGCAGCTCCATTTGTCACAATAAGAGCGTCAAGCACCTCACGCAGCTCGTCACTCAAAAGAGGCGTTACCAAACGCAAGGGTCTCGCTGTTGCAATGGCAGTTCGCATGCCGGCCCCTTTTGCCCGACCAAGCGCAGCCACAGTGGCCGCAGTCACCGCTCCACTCGGGTCAAGTAGCGTGCCGTCAAGGTCCGTAGCAAGGTAGTGAAAAGATCCGAGCTGTCGCACATCGTGTGCTGCACGAAGTTGCTTAGCGATCAATGCGAACGCCTCCTTCGCTTGCAAACTCGTGCACATGAGCACGACGAGCCACAAGTGTGCAGCGCTCACCGAATGAAGCTGCGGCCGGAATCCGAGCCCGCCAAACCGCCGCTCCCGCTTCGACATGCAACACGCGGTCAGTGCCAAGCAGTTCGTCTCGCACAACGCGCCCCGACACCCGCAGGTCACCCGCTTCGGGAGCGGCATATTCGGCAAGCATGAATTGCTCTGGGCGCACACCGAGAGTCGTGTGCGCGTGATGCGAGAACATCGAAGCAGCCTCGACACCAGAATTCGCTGCGTCTGCGGCCAAGTTCATATTGCCCAAGAACGAAGCAACATAGGCCGTCTGCGGGCGCTCAAACACCTCAGACGGGGAACCCACCTGCTCGACCTGGCCACCGCGCATCACCACAATCGAGTCAGACATAGTCATCGCCTCAGTCTGATCGTGTGTCACGGTAATCATGGTCGAGCCAATACGTCGCTGCAGCGCAACAAGTTCGCTGCGCATCTCAATTCGCAACTGGGCGTCGAGACTCGAAAGCGGCTCGTCCATCAAAATAATCTCAGGCTCCCTGGCGATTGCACGGCATATACCGACCCGCTGCCTTTGACCACCAGAGAGCTGTGCGGGCAGGCGATCCAGCAGATGCTCGATATGCAGCACCTCGGCTGCGGCGAGCGCTCTCGCACGGCGCTCAGCGCGAGGCACGCCAGACATTTTGAGCGGGAACTCAATGTTTCCGGCAACAGTCTTTGCCGGGTACAGGCCATAGTTTTGAAAGACCATGGCAAGCTGGCGTCGCGATGGGTGTACCGCAGTGATGTCCCGATCCCCCGCAAAAACCGCACCAGAGGTTGCTGTCTCTAGGCCAGCAATAATACGAAGCAGAGTCGTTTTACCGCACCCAGATTCACCAAGTATCGAAGTGATGCTGCCTGCCTTGGCGTGCATAGATACGCCCCGCAAGACGTTCACGTCTGCGCTGCCACGCTCGCGGAAGGTTTTTACTATTTCTCGAGTCTCCACTGCGGTACTCATCACTTGCCTCAGTTCGCGTTCAGAAGTGCGGTGGTGGTCTTCTGCAGTTCGGCGGTCACCTCTGCAGGCTTGCCTTCGCCACGCAGCACCAGAGTCTGCGCGTCGAGGAAGGCGCCGGTGTATTCAGCGTTTGCGCCACCCGGCAGCGAAGCCCACGGGAAAGTCTGCTGCTCGCGTACCTTGATCCAGTCAGGGTTCTTCTCGTAGACCGGCGCAAGGAAGGCGTCGTCTTCAACAACGCTCTCGCGCAGTGGGATGGTCGCTGTGGCTGAAACAGTTTCGGTGACGGCCTCTGGGGTCAGCACGCTGAGCAGGGCGTCGCAGACTGCTGCCTGACGGTCTGCATCTTTGGTGGTGATCACGAATCCGTTTGTGGAAGAGGCAGCAATCTGCTCGCCACCCGGCATTGCGGGCACAGGAGCCATGCGAATGCTGGTGTTGCCCTGAGCAGCGAGGGCTGGGTACCCGGAGGCCGAGGTGATCATCATGCCGAGCTTGCCGCCCGCGAATGCCTCATTTGCTTCGGCGAAGAAGTTACCGTAAACGGGCGAGCTGCCGTCGGCGGCCATCTCAGCGAACAACTCAAAAGCTGCGGTTGCTGCCTTTCCGTCGAGTTGCAGTTCACCGCTCGCTGGATCGAAGGCACGATCACCGAGTGAGGCCACGTAGGTCTGGAAGTTGTAGTCATTACCAAAGTAGGCGGTGCCGCCAGCGGTGCCAGTAGCGGCAATTGACTGGGCTGCCTCATGGAACTCGGCCATCGTTGTGGGTGGCGCCTCGGGGTCAAGCCCTGCCTTTGCAAAGAGTTCAGCGTTGTAGAACAGTGCGTTGGGAGTGACATACCAGGGCACCTGGTAGATTTCGCCGTCTACGGTGATGCCCTCGATTAGGTCAGCGCGCAGATCTTTTTGAAGCTCTGCGTCTCCGGCGAAGCATGCGGTTGCGGGCTGAGCTGCCCCCGCGTCAATCAGGGTTTGGTAGGTCGCATTTGTGACACGCACCGCGTCTGGGCCAGCACCGGCAGCAATATCAACGAGCACCTTTTGCGCCGTCTCTACGTCTGAATCGGCACTCATCTGCAGCTCTACCTTGGCTGCGTCACTTGACTCGTTGTAGCCGTCGAAGATTGACTGCAGAAGCTCACCGTTCTGAGCTGACTGGCCAGAAACGATCGTGACTGATTCGACTGCTGTGGCGTCACCGCCCGCAGCGGGCTGCGCACTGCACCCCGCTGTCGCGAGCAGGGCCACCGCTGTAAGCGAAAGCGGCACAACCAGTGGGCGCTTGGTTTTTGCAAAAAAAGACATTGTGATTCCTTTTAACGTGTGTGTTCTATAACTGTTGACGGGAAAGAGTGAGGGGTATTGAAGTGTTTGACGCTCGCGGGCTCAACCGGCCTGACCGTTGAGCACAAGCCCGCGCATGAACTGTCGCTGCGCGAACAAGAACGCGATCAGTAGCGGCAGTACCGAGAGCGTCGCCATCGCCATTTGTGGCCCGTACGCGGTGACGGCCTCGGAGTTGATGAAGGTCACGACACCGAAAGGAATGGTCGCTGAAGCGTCTGAGGTCAGCACAAACGATGGCCAGAAGTAGGCGTTCCAAGCTGCAGTCACGGTAAAGATTCCTAGCGAGAGAATCGCAGGTCGGCTCGAAGGAATGACAAGCTGCGTAAGCACTGCCCAGGTGTTCGCGCCGTCAAGTTTGGCCGCGTCAAACATTGACGAAGGTAGGCCAAGAAAAAACTGTCGCAACAGAAAGATTGCGAAAGCAGAACCCGCGAAGGGCAAGATCAGCGCAGCAAGCGAATCGACGAGGCCAGCCGCTCGGAACATCAGGTAGATCGGAATCGCGATCACCTGAAATGGCACGAGGATCAGCATGCTCAACAACCAGAGTCCCAGTTGCCGACCAGCAAACTGGAGACGAGCCATTGCGTAGGCTGCCGGAATGCACACCACTAGCTGCACGATGAATGTGCCAAGGCAAACCAGGATCGAATTCAGATAGTAATGCCAGATCGGCACGCTCTCGGCCACAATGCTGAAGTTCTCGAGCGTTGGCCTGGCAAGGTATCGGCCCTCAAGAATGTCACCAGTGGGAGTAAAAGCGCTTGCCAACATGATCACGAGCGGGGCAAGCATGAAGATGCCGCCGATTGCCAAGAGCAAATGTCGTAGCGTCTGGCTGAGTACCCGGGTCATCGGGCGCCTCCCTGTTCAAGTTTGCGACCGTAGCCAGTTCGTTGCGCCAAGGTGGCAAGCACAGAGAGCAGGAGCAGCGCAATCGAGAGCACTGCTGCACGGCCGATATCGAAGTAATGAATTCCGCGCACCCAAATCATGTAGGTGAGTGTCTCGGTTGAACCGAGCGGACCGCCCTGCGTCATGGCGGCGATAGTGTCGTACGCCTGCAGAGCCGAACTAGCAGTTGTGATGAACGCAAACACGGTGGTTGGGCCAAGCGCAGGCCAGGTGACATGCCAGAATTTCGCCCACGGCCCGGCACCGTCAATTTGCGCGCTCTCAAGCGGGTCGCGTGGCAGACTGCCAAGAGCCGCCAGGTAGAGCACCGTGACCAAACCGATCTGATGCCAGTTGCCGACTACAGCGATCGCGTGCAAGGCCAACTGCGGATCATTCAGCCAGTCGCGAATGCCAAAGATCGGCCCGAGAATGGTGTCTACAACACCGGTGTCAGCGCGAAACATCCACCGCCAAACTGCCGACATTGCGACCAGGGTCGTCGCGACAGGCAGAAAGTACACACTGCGCCAAAATCCCTGGCCTTTGCTCAACCCGTGAATAAGCAGGGCCACCACGAGGCCACCCGCCATCGAGGGAATGATCGTGTACAGGGCGTAGAGCAGCGTATTTGAAACGCTTCGCGCAAACTCTGGGTGCACAAACTCAACCGCGAAGTTCTGCAAGCCGACAAAATCTGAGGTGCCGGTAACCAGATTCAGATTAAAAAATGCCAGCGCAAACACAAGCAGCAGTGGCACCACCACAAATAGCGCGGTAGCGAGCATCCCCGGGGCAAGCAGCAGGTACGGCACAACACTGTTGCGACCTTTGGGCCTCTGCCCGGCAGAACTCTTCATCATTACAGCAGGTCCTGTTCGATCAAGTCTTGGATGTGTGAGACCGAGCGGTCAGACTGAGCCGGGTTTAGGTGCGCGACCGCTGCGGTCAGCGCGTCGACAAGCGCGAGCGAGGCCAGGCGACTTTCCCAAGCAGCAAGGCCAGAGTGCACAGTGCGAGCGCCAAGAATCAGCGGAATATCTGCGAGCTCAGCCAGCGGGGTGCCTCGAAACGCGGTCACTCCGACCACAATCGCGCCCGCATACTTTGCGGCTCGGGCAGCCTCCACCACTGGCGGATACTTTCCACCGTGCAAAAACACAATGCACACATCGCGCGGACGCAATTGAAATGCGCGAATATGTTGCACCTGACTGTCAGCAGGGGCATCGGCCGCGAGCCCCAAGTGGTTCAGCCGATAGGCGAAATCTAGGGCAGCCGGCGCCGAAAGTGCTGCACCAAGGCAGAGTGTGTGGTTTGCCGCTGCGATCAACTGCACCGCGTTGGTAAAGGCATCCGGATCAACCGCCTCAGCCATACCGCCGACCGCTGCAGCTGCCCGAGCCCCGACCTTGCGAAGCGTTGCGGCAGCGGTGTCTGTGGCGGCCAGATCTTCACTTGGCTGAGTCGGCGATTCTGAGAGCGCCAACGCGATCGCGAGATCTTGGTAGCCAGAAAAACCCGAGTTTTTGGCGAAGCGGATCACGGTCGTCGCAGAAGTGCGAGCTTTCGAGGCGAGCTCCGACGCCGTCCACCCGATGATCGCCCGAGGGTTCGCAAGCACCACCTCGGCAACCCGCCGCTCGCTCGCGACAAGAGAACCGAGTGCTGCTTGAACCCTTGCAACCGCGGGCGGGCCTGGCTGCCCATTCGCGTCAGGGGTGAGGCTTTCAGAACTGTTCACACCCTCAAGCTACGAAGCCGAAGTGTCACATGTATTTCCGTAACATGACATTCATGTGGCCGGTATTTTTGTGACATGAACGGGCGGTGAATCGAATCTGGCGGCTCGGTGCAGAAGCGACGCAGCACAGCCAGATAACAAAAAGCCGCGATCACTTGTCTGTTTTTGCTTCATGAGAGAAGCTAAGGGTTCCCACCCTGGCAACGGAGCAAGGAGAACCGAATGATCGACAACCAACCACCTCCGACCCACGCACGAAAAGCCATGCGAATCTCAGGAACGGCAGTATTCGCGGCTATCGCCATTGCGTCGCTCGCCGGATGCGCACCAACCGACAACAGCGAAGGGTGCACCTACAACGAGCAAGGACTGTCTTACGGTTCAGCAGTGAATGCACTCCCCGGCTGCGATACGCCGGACCTCATTCAAACCGAAGCCACAAACGGCAACATCGGCTACGTCTACGAAAAAGACCTCGCAGGGTATGTCCCCAAAGACCCAAGCGAAGCTGCAAAAGCGAACCAGATCAACTCAGCCGGCTACACCGTGACCGTATTTGAAAGCGACGGCGTCACTCCCATTGGCGAGTTCTTTGTAGGTGGCGCTCCGCCGTCGCCTACGGCGCCCTAAACAAAAGCACCCCGGCTCAATGAACCGGGGTGCTTTTCTATTGGTGGCGGATGAGGGATTCGAACCCCCGTAGACGTAGTCAGCTGATTTACAGTCAGCCCCCTTTGGCCGCTCGGGTAATCCGCCATAAAGGTGTGTCATTTTTCAATGACACGGCCAGCAACTAACAATACAGACTTTGCCAACAGATGGGAAATCCGCCACACCGAGAGCCGCCCGCGCCGGGGCTGGGCGATCCAGCGCGGCTAAGCCTCTCGACCCTGCACCTCAGCAAGCCAGCCACCAAGACCGGCAGGCAACAGGGCGAGCCCATGCCTGTGCGCGGCAATAGAAACCGCCTGCTCGCGCACGAACGCCAAAAGTTCAACCGGTCCGGCCATAGTCACCGGATCAGCCCACAGCCCCACCGAAGCCAGCCCGCCAAGCCACTCAGCAGTGCGCACTCGGTCGCCACCAATCAGTCGAATACGTGACGCAGCAAGCTCTTCGTCGCCCGGGCCAGCAACAGCCATACGCTCAAGCCAATCATCATCACGCTCAAGCGCAACCGTGATGCCCTCAAGCGCGAGCAACTCACTCACATTCGTAGGCAGCACGACGCCAGTCGACACCGTCAGTGGTGCACCGGCCACCAAACCCGCAGCAATCACCCGCACCAGATCACCAAGCGCCGCACCCTCGGCCAAACGCACATGTGTGCTCACCGGCCAGTGCCGCAAAAGATTTCGCTCAATACCCAACCCAGACACATCGTAGGCGCGCCCGAACGAGGTGCGCCAAGCAAGCGCATCACTCAACGCGGCCCTGCGCACCCGATCAAAACTCTGGTAATCAAGCGCCGACTGCGCGGTCTCGATCAGTGCCCGCACCTCAGGGGCCAAACCCCGCAGATGCAGCGTCTGGCTTGCTGTGCCCTCGCGCAGCTCCCACGAGCCAAGCGCCTGCAGGCGGTGCGGGCCACCGGCGAGCGCAGGTGAACCCATCCCCGCTGAGCGCCATCCGCCACCGGGCTGCCGCTCAATCCGGCCTCCAGTGGTTGGGCGCCCGACAACAATTCGAGCAGCCTTCGCGCGCTCAAGCCACGGCAACACTTCACTCTGCTCACTCGCCTGCAACCCTGCAACACCGCCGCCGCCAAGCCGGTTCGTGAGTGCAATCGTCTCGTCGACCGTGTGCGCAGTAATCACGCCAATCACCGGCATACCAACCGCGTCTTGCCAGAATTGCGCATCGCGCACCAGACCAGTGCGAATACCGGGGCTCCACAGCAGCCCTTCTTCGTCGAGGCGTTCGGGCTTCACAAGCCACTCTTCGCCCTGCGCAAGTTCGGTGAGCGCGCGCAGACCCGCTTCGCTCGGTAGCGCCGGCAACGGCCCCACCTCAAAACTCAGCGGATCAGACTCGCCGGGTCGCGCAGTGTCGCCCACCCGAATCGATCGCACCGCATCGACCAACGCATGCCGCAGACGCTCCGATCTTGCGGCCGGGTTCAGCAGAATCAACGCCTTCGCCGTATTGGCGTCGGCGGGCATAGCACCAAAGGCAGAGGCAACCACATGCTGTGCAGCTAACGCTGGATCAGCACTCGCCGTCACCACCATCGCTCCGAGCTGCCGAAAACGGCCCTCGATGCGCAGATCGGGGCGACGTTTCAAGAGTTCACGCGCAAGTTCCCGACTACCAAGCACCATCGCCCGATCACAGCGCAGATCAACCACAAAACGCTGAGCAAGTGCCAGGTGAGCCGCCTTCGCGTCGTCACTCGTAGCCGCCACCGCAAGTGTGACCAGCCCGGTTGGCAGCCCCGCGGCCACCCACTCCTCAAGCAGTACCGCGCTTGAGCGGGCCACACTCGGGTGAGCGACAATCACCACGGCAGATCCAGCTGCGATAGCGGCGAGCACGGTCTCAGCACGCTCGCCAAGCGGCACGCCCGCATCTGCAACGACCACGGTGAGACCATCAGAATTGAACTGTGCACCGCGCAGTGCGCCGAGTCCACCGGCCAGTTGGCCGAGGTATCGAGCTGCATCAATCGCCGCATTCACTTCGACGTCGATCACGGTGATTGGTGCTCCGCTCTCTGCGGCGAGCACTTCGATCAGGCGATCCCGCGCTGCCGCAATACCGAGCGCGAGCCGAGCTACCCGGGTGCCTCGCTCGCCGCCACGGGTTTCGCGCCACGGAGCGCCAGCGACAAGCGCAGCTTCGATCACTGCTTCTGGGTCTTCTGCGACCTCGGCGGCCGCACGCACCTCGGCGATCGCGATGCTGCTCTGGCTGGCGCGTGCGAAAGCGGCACGCACCCACTCGCGGTTATCGAACCGGCTGGCATCGGTGTCTGGCTCGTTTGCGAAACCAGTCTCTGAAATCGCCGGGATACGCAGCGGCGCACCCATGACTTCGAGGGTGATCGCCCCGGTCTGTGCCCGAGTCAGGCCAAGCACGGCAGCTGTGAGTCCGCCTGTTTCAAAGCGGGCTGGTTCTGCTGGTGAACGGTAAAAGGCCACAGTGTCACGAGCTTCTTCGCTCCACTCGCGTTCGCGGTGCTGCACTCGGCGGCTGTATGGGGAGGGCTCAGCGGCCTGGGCAAGTATCTCTTTCAGCTCGCTCGAGCCAAAGCCCAGCTCTTCACCTTCGCCAGCAAATAGTGCGCGGGTGTGTGCCAGCACCGAATCTTCGTCTGCCGTTTCGGCGGCGAGCGCGATGAGATATTCAACTGCACCAGCGAACTCTTTCGGGTGCACCAGCAGCAGTCTGCGACGCACCGAGTAGCCGTGATCTGCAATCACGGCCTCTAGCTGGGGTGCGATTCCCGCGCGCAGTTGCAGTGTGAGTGAATCTTTCTGACCGTATTCTTCGGCAAGCACAGTCGCCGCCGCAAGCAGGTGTGGGTCTTCGCTCGCGACGACCGTACGCACACCAGCGCCAGCCTGCAGCAATGGTGTGAGCACACGCAGCAATTGCGCGTTCTGCGCTGTGCGGTCTTCAATTGTGCTCACGGCGAGGCCGCTCAGCACCGAGGCGATCTGCTCTTTTCCGGCAAAGCCTTCAACGCCAACTACCAACTCGAGTGGCATCGCTCCGGCAGAGTGACGCGCTTTCGAGAATGCGCTGAGCGCCTCTGCGGTTTGAACTGACTCTGGTAGTTCTGCTGGCAGTGTGACGCCGACCTTGACTTGGTCGAGTTCGGTGCCGCTCAGTGCTTTTGCGAGGAGTTGCGGCGCGAGCAATGCGCTGCGATAGTCGTGCGATTCGAGCAGAATCGAGGTGTCGTTTTGTGCTGCGACGAGCAGCAGTGTGCGCAGGTGTTCGGCGCCGACTGCGGCATCGTGGTCGAGTGCCCACGCACCGGCAAGTTTCTCGGGCACGAGTCGCGCGACGTCGACGGCGAGTTCTTGTACTTCTGGTCGCGCCACAAGGGCAAGCAATCGATCGAGTTCTAGTTTCGCGCCGCGATCACCGAGCACCGGGGTGCCCCCGAGCGAAACAAGCACTCGTCGCCCATCGCGAACGGCTTGCTGCAGCGCCGAGTCGAGAGCGGGCAACGACGGCAGCTCGTCAGCATTTTCTGCCGTGATCTTTGCGCTGACGACCAGGTGCGATACCCGGTCCCGCAGCCACTTGCGCGCGACAGGAAGCACCGCCCAAGGCAGCCCGAGCGAGGCGAGACCACCAGCCCGCAGGGCGATTCGCTCAACCACAGGCATTGAGTGCGGTAGCTCACGTGACACTTCGCGAAGACCAAGCGCGGCGTTGAACGGGTCGCTTGCCCCAACTACGGCGTCGAGCAATCGCCTGGTAAACCCGAAGTTGTCGGAGTCTTTGCGCGATCCCTCAAGTAGATCACTGCGGAGCGCCGCTTGGGTGTCATCGCCGACGAGGCTCGCACTCACTGAACTGCCAGGATCATCGGCAAGCGTGGCAATCCACGCCGCAACACGGGCTGTGGCGGTGTCGGCTACGGCATCCCATTGATCGAGTTCAGCACTCATGATCTAACTTTAGGAGCCAAAGTTGTGTGAAGTCGTTTGGCTCGCTGGATCGCCCCGCCCAGATTCGTGCTGAGCGGGGCGAGTGGCGGCCGAAACCCCTTAGCGGCTCGGCGCGTATTCGCCTGTAGCGACGAGGCTGGCGCGTGCCAATACGGCGTTTCGCATCATGAATCCCAGCACTGCTGGCGTTGCCTGCGGATCAATGTCGATTGATTCAACGTCGAGCGCAAACACGTTGAACCAGTAGTGGTGTACACCGGTGCCCTCGGGAGGTCCGGCGCCGATGAAGGCTGGTACTCGTGCTTCGTTTGGCATAGTGATGGCCCCGCTTGGTAGGAGCCCTCGCGAGGGATTTCCCGCACCAGATTCGAGCGAGGTCACGCTGGCGGGAATATTGCCTACTGCCCAGTGCCAGAACCCAGCACCGGTTGGCGCATCTGGGTCATAGCAGGTGACGACATAGCTTTTGGTGCCAGCGGGCGCGCCCGACCAACTCAGCTGGGGCGATCGGTCTTCGCCGCCAGAGGCCGCGTCATAAACTGCGGCAGGCAGCGGTTCACCCTCGCGCATATCTGTGCTGGTCAGCGTGAATGTCGCGACCTGTCGCACAGCGTCTACTGCAACAAACGGATCAATCTTGCCACGGTTCAACTCAGTCATCTTTGCCCTTTCTCGCACCGAAGAGGTATCTCTCACAGCCTAGGTTCTCAGGCCCTCCTGTTAAATGAACGAACGTTTCTCGCAGACGAGCGAGTGTGTCACTCGTGCTCGCTATACTGGTCACAATCCGCGCGCGATGAGGCTTGCGGGCGCACAAAAACTTTGGGAGGCGGAACGTGGCAATCAGAACGACAACCGGCTCCGACCGGGCACGCTCAACGCTGGCGTATCTTCGTCGGCATATTACAACTGGCGCTTGGCCGGTTGGCAGTCGCATTCCGATCGAACCAGAACTGGCGGAGCAGATCGGCGTCGGCCGCAGCACTGTTCGTGAGGCGGTTCGCTCACTCGCTTCGATCGGTATGCTCGAAACGCTGCCTGGCCGCGGCACCTTCGTGCGTTCTGCTGCACCAACGAGCACGCTTCTGAACGAGTTCTTGAACGACTTCACGCTTGAAGAGATTTTGAGCTACCGCCGTGCTCTCGAGATCGAAGCAGCACAGCAGGCTTCTCTGCATCGCACCGAAGAAGACTTGATTGCTCTTGAGCAGGCTGCGATTGAGGAGAAGGGTTGCACACGCTGCCCGGTGCTGATGAGCGGGTCTGAGGCTTCTGCCTTCGATAGTCGATTCCACCGTCTCATTTTTGATGCCGCGAAGAATCGTCTGCTTGCTTCGCTCTATGCCGGCACCAACGACCAGTTGCGCACCCCAGCGCACCGTGGACGCCTCGCAAATGTGGCGACCGCGAGCGAGATGGAGCGCGATCACGCTCGCATTCTCGACGCTATTCGCCGTCGCGACTTCATTGATACCGTGCACGCAATGGCCGATCACGTTGACCACGATGTGGTGATTGTGACCGATCAGCACGAGGTTGTGCCTGCTCTGCAGCGTTCGCCCGAGCAGCAGCGCCGTATCGACGTGGCTCGTGAGGCCGACGAGCAGCGCGTTTCGACTTCGGCACAGTAGCGCCTGGGTGCTACGGCACCGCTGCGCGGCGACTCAGCACCGCAGCACGGCAGCACGGCAATGCTGCCGCACCGCAACATAGCCTCACTTTGGCTTCACTCGAGCAATATTTGGGGCGCGGATCGCACCCACAGCTCATGGCGCGTACGATTGAGGGGTGTCTGATCCAAAGATTCTGCTCTACTACGCGTTCGCTCCTATTGCTGACCCCGAAGCCGTGCGCCTCTGGCAGCGCGAGCTCTGCGAGTCGCTCGGCCTGCGTGGCCGGATCATCATCTCGAAGCACGGCATCAACGGCACCGTTGGTGGCGAAATTGATGCGTGCAAGCAGTACCTGAAGCGCACCAAAGAATTTGGTCCGTTCAAGGGTCTCGATGTGAAGTGGAGCAGCGGCACCGGTTACGAGGCGACCGAGGCAGAAATGCTCAAGGGCGCGGATCGTCGCGCACCCTGGAAGCGAATCATTGACTTTCCGAAGCTGAGCGTGAAGGTTCGTGACGAATTGGTGGCCTTCGGCATTCCCGAGGAGACCGAGGTCGACGCGCGCGGTGTGGTCGGGGGCGGCAAGCACCTCAGCCCGAAGGCAGTGAATGATCTGGTGGCAGAGCGCGGCGACGACGTCGTGTTCTTCGACGGACGCAACGCGTGGGAGGCCGAAATTGGCCGCTTCAAAAACGCCGTTGTGCCCGACGTACGCACCACCCACGGATTTATTGAGCAGATCGAATCAGGCGTCTTCGATGATCTGAAAGACAAGCCAGTGGTCACGTACTGCACCGGCGGTATTCGCTGTGAGATCCTTTCGGTCGCAATGAAGAACCGTGGCTTCAGCGAGGTCTACCAAATCGACGGCGGAATTGTGCGCTACGGCGAGGCATTCGGCAACGATGGCCTCTGGGAAGGCTCCCTCGCTGTCTTTGACGGCCGCGAAACAATGGACTTCGCCGAAGGCGCAGAAGTACTCGGCCGCTGTGCGATTTGCGGCGAGGCCTCGAAACAACTCAGCGATTGCGCTGACCGCAGCTGCCGTGCCCGCTTTGTCACTTGCGCCGAGCATCAGGACGGTTTCTGCGTCGAGCATGCCGCTGCCGTTTCGCACGCCAGCTAGAACGGAGCACTGCCGGGCCTAGGCGCGGATGAGGTTCATACGCATCACCTCCTGAACGGAGGGATCGACTTCAAGCAGCGAGCGCTCGCGTAAGAACGTGATGGTGTCTGGTGGCAGCGGTCTGCCTCGCCAAAAGATCAACAAGAGTTCAGCTGCCTGCAGACGCAGTTCTGTTTCTGGAGAGAAGAGAGCGCACTCGATCAGGTCTATTCCGTGACCCGGAAAGCGTGCGAGCAGTCTCAACACTTCGCGCCAAACCTGGCAGAGGGGGTGCGGACGGCGAAGCATTCGCTGGCGCGAATCATCTCGGCGAGTTGCAGCGAAGTTGGGCACCGGTTCGAGCAGCAGGGTGCGGCGCGCAAGCGCCAGGTAACCACCCAAACGCGGCTCAGTGATGAAACCTGCGACGACCCCCCAAGCGTTGCCGTCGTCGACGTGCTCGCCCAAGTATTGCCAGCACACCGGCCAGGGGTCTTCGCCCACGCGGGCGGCAGCGCAACAGGCAATCGAGCTTAAGGCGCCAGATTCAGGTGTCGCCACCGCTCTCTGCAACAACTCACACCACTTTGGATTCGTGCGCAAGCGCTCATTTAAAGCCAGTATTTGTTCGCGAGCGTTCCAAGGCCAGTGCAACGGCAACACTCGCCCATGGTCAGACTCAAAAAAGCGGTGAATCTGACAACTCAATTGCCAAACAGCGAGGTCTGGTGGCCGGGCATTCGCGTGCAGATACCAGCGTTCGAGCACCTCAAGCGCTTGGTCATCGGACCGAAGGTCACCGTGCTCGCTTCGCACATCAAAGCGGGTAGCCAAGAGCGCAGTTGCAACAAAAAACTGTTCGTCTGAAACCTGAACTGGCGACAGCACGGCAAAGGCGAGAGAGGCTGCATATTGCATGGGCGCTCCTTCGCGTTGGTGTGCTGTTTATCGCACTCTAACGGGCACCTCAGACAAAGCTGAGCGAAGGGGTCAACGACGAACTATGCCTGATACTGCTTCGCAAGCTCGACTTCATCTTGCAAACGAGGCTCAGTGCGGAACTCAGGGCGTACCCCGCTCTTATCGGCATAGAACGCGCGAACACGATCCATGTCGGCGACCACATCACCGGTCAGCCGAAGCGTCTCACCGAGACCAGCCGACTTCGTCGAACCATCAGCATAGCCAAGGGTCACTGGCAGATCGGCAGACATTGCGATGCGGTAAAAGCCGCTGCGCCAACCCTTACCTTGCCGGGTACCCTCCGGGGTCACCACCAGCAAAAAACGCTCGGTGCTGCGCGCCTTCTCGACCACAGCGTCAACAACACCAGAAGCGTTGGATCGATCCACCGCAATACCGCCGAGCCCACGCATAATGGGGCCAGCGATCCCACGAAACAGCTCTTGTTTGCCGAGCCAGTGGATCCGCATTCGCGCATCCCACGCGATGCCGAGCATCAACACAAAATCAAAGTTTGACGTGTGTGGCGCGCCAATCAGCAGCCGAGGCCCATCAACGGGCACGGCTTCGCGAACGAGCTTCCACGGGGAAAGGCACCAAAACAATCGCGCAAGACCGGCGCGCACAGACGTCAAGAACACACCCTCAGAGTAGCTGCGGGTATATACGCCGAGCCGAGTACTAGCCTCGGCCCGGCTGTGAACTACCAGATTGCGACGCGCTCTTCAGGTTCGAGCCAAAGTCCGTCGCCGGGCTTTGTGCCAAATGCTTCGTGGAACGGCGCAAGATTCGCGACGATCTGGTTGCAACGGAACTCGTTCGGCGAGTGCGGGTCGATGGTGAGCAAACGAACAGTCTCAGCTGGCCGCGACTTCTGCTGCCAAGCCTGGGCCCACGCGAAGAAGAAACGCTCTGCACCGCTAAGCCCCTCAACAGTTGGCGACTCGGCACCGTTGAGCGAAATCAGGTACGCCTTCCACGCAATTTCAAGCCCAGAAAGGTCACCAATGTTCTCGCCAATAGTCAGCTCGCCATTGACGGTTTGCCCCTCGGCGCCCTCAGGAGAGAGCGCGTTATATTGTGCGATCAGCGCAGAAGTGCGCTGCTCGAACGCCGCGCGATCCTCGGCCGTCCACCAGTCGGTGAGCTTGCCGTCACCGTCATACTGCGAACCCTGATCGTCGAACCCGTGACCAATTTCGTGACCGATTACGGCGCCGATGGCACCATAGTTGGCGGCATCGTCCCATGATGCGTCAAAGAACGGAGGCTGCAGAATTGCTGCCGGGAACACAATCTCGTTAAAGCCCGGGTTGTAGTAGGCGTTCACGGTTTGCGGAGTCATGAACCACTCGTCGCGGTCAATAGCTTTGCCCACCTTGCCGAGTTCACGATCAAATTCCATCTCGGCCACTCGCCGCGAGTTGCCGAGCAGATCTGCCGCATCAACGGCGAGCGCCGAGTAGTCGCGCCACTTCGCAGGGTAGCCGACCTTTGGCGTGAACTTCGCGAGCTTTTCAAGCGCGCGCTCCTTGGTCGCCTCGCCCATCCAGTCGAGCGCGAGAATCGACTGTCGGTATGCCTCAACAAGGTTGCCAACAAGCACATCCATCGACGCTTTCGCAGACTCGTTAAAATGCTGCTCAACGTAGAGGCGGCCAACAGCCTCACCCACTGCTCCCTCAACAAACGAAACGCCACGACGCCAGCGCTCACGCTGCTCGGTCGCTCCGGTCAGTGCGGTGCCGTAGAAGTCGAAGTTCGCGCGTGAGATTTCCTGGCTCAGCAGTGCGGCAGATCCGCGCACAATCTGCCAAACCAACCAGGCACGCCAGGCCTCGAGTTCATCTTCAACAAGCAGCGCCGCGAGACCAGCCACGGCGTCGGGCATACCGACGACGACCTCTGCGAATGCGGCCTCTGGCATGCCTGCCGTGCGCAGATAAGCTGCCCAGTCGAGCGCAGGGGTGAGTTCTTGCAGTTCGGCGAAGCTGCGCAGGTTATACAGCTTCTGAATGTCGCGACTTGCCACACGATCCCAGTGCGACTGAGCAATGCGCGATTCGAGACCGTACGAAAGTTCGGCAAGACGCTCCGCCTCATCGCCTGCAACACCAGCCAGCTGCAGCATTCGAGCGATGTGCGCCCGGTACTGATCACGAATCTCTGCGAATTGTTCGTCGCTGTAGTACGACTCATCTGGCAGGCCGAGCCCACCCTGCATCACAAACACGATGTAGCGCGTTGGATCGCCCGGATCGTTGTCAACGCCCATGCCGTAGAAACCACCAAGCCCCTGGCGTTCGAGCTCGGCAACAACCTGGATCAGCTCATCAATTGAGGCGATCGAGCGAGCGCGCTGCAGGTCAGCCTGAATCGGCTCAGCGCCCTGTGCATCGGCCCGCTCGGTGTCCATGAAGCTTGCATAGAGTGCGGCGATCTTGTCGGCCTCGCGCTCGGCACCACCCTCGATGATGCCTGCAGCGGGTGCGGCCATGCCGGTGATGATGTCGCGAACCGCAGCTTCAGCGTTTTCAGCGAGCACGGCAAACGAGCCATAGCGCGCTTTGTCTGCTGGAATCTCGGTGCGAGCGATCCACTTGCCGTTCATGTGACGGAACAAGTCGTCTTGCGGGCGCACCGACGCATCAAGCTCGGAAAGATCAATGCCTGCTGGGCCGTAGGTACCTGGGGCTGTTGTCTCGGTCATACGGTTCAGCTTATTACGCCACACCGATACGGTTAAGAGGTGAATATGCAGTCAGGTGAGCGACGCCGCAACCGCAAGGCAATCGACCGCAGCATTGCAGCGCTTGCAGTGCCTGCGCTTGGCGCGCTGATTGCCGAGCCCCTGTTTCTGATTGTTGATTCGGCTCTTGTCGGACACCTGGGCGCGACCCCGCTCGCCGGTCTTGCAATTGCAAGTACCGTACTGCAGACAGCAGTGGGCCTGATGATCTTCCTCGCGTACTCGACGACTCCCCTAGTTGCACGGCGACGTGGTGCGGGCGATCTGCCCGGCGCGGTGCAGGCCGGCATTGATGGGCTCTGGCTTGCACTCGGCATCGGCGCTGTTCTTGGAGTGGTGCTGTGGCTGCTGAGCGCACCTCTGATTGGGCTGTTTAGTGTGAGCCCGGAAGTCGCCGAGCAGGCCCGCATCTATCTCTCGGTTTCGTGTGCCGGGTTGCCAGCAATGCTGGTCGTGTTTGCTGCCACAGGGCTGTTGCGTGGACTACAAGATACTCGCACTCCGCTCTATATTGCCGGGCTCGGGTTCACGGCGAACGCGCTGCTGAACTGGTGGTTCATTTACGGACTCGGTTGGGGGATCGCCGGAAGCGCTTGGGGCACAGTCGCAGCGCAGTGGGCAATGGTGCTCGTTTACGTAATCGTCGTTACCGTGCACGCGCGACGCCACGGCGCAAGCCTGCTACCGAAACGAGATGGGCTTGGACACGCTGGCCGCAGCGGCGGCTGGCTCTTTGTTCGCACGATCGGCCTGCGTGCCGCTCTACTGCTCACGGTTGCGGCAGCCGCCAGTCAAGGCACGGTTGCGACAGCCGGATACCAGGTGATTTTCACGATCTTCTCGACGGCAGCATTCGCACTTGATGCACTTGCGATAGCCGCGCAGGCACTCACGGGAGACGCACTCGGCGCGGGCAATGCTGAGCGGGCAAAGGCTGTGCTGCGCAGAACACTGTTCTGGGGTGTGCTGAGCGGAGCCGCAATCGGTTTGCTGCTCGCCGCGACGAGCCCGATCCTCGGCCGAATGTTCACTAGTGACCAGCAGGTGCTCGATATTCTGCCGCCAGCACTTCTCGTGCTCGGCATTTCGCTGCCGCTTGGAGGGCTCGTCTTTGTGCTCGATGGCGTGCTGATGGGTGCCGGAGATGCTCGTTACCTGGCCTGGACCAGCCTGCTCAATCTCGCGGTGTATCTGCCGGTACTTTGGGCGACGACGGTGTTTGTGCCAAGCGGCACAATCGCGCTCGTTGCGCTCACTGCCTCGTTCACGATTGTGTTCATGCTGGCGCGCGCCGTGACGCTGAGCTTGCGCGCCCGTGGTGACCGTTGGGTGCGGCTAGGACACGGCTGAGACAAGCCCGGCCTATTGCTTTGGTCCGTCGAAGCAGACGGTGCCTTCCGCCGGCAATTCCCCCTTCAGCAGGTAGTTCTTCGCAATATCGTCTGCGCACGCTGACCGTCCCTGGAACGTCGCGATATGCCCGCTGCCATCGAGCGTGACCAGGCGTGCGTTGCCGAGTTCTTCGACGAGCCGCTTGGCTCCTTCGAATGGCGTTGCGTGATCACCGGTAATGCCGTAAACCAAGACCGGCACATCGCTCTTGTTTTCGAAATCTAAGTAATCCTGGCTGCTGTTTGGCAGCGCTTCGCACTTCAGATCAAAGTATTCCTCAAGCGTCTCATCATTGATCTCTGGGCCACCCATCGCCTCTGGCAGACCGTGCTCGTTGATGTATTCGTAAAGTCCGATCAGGTTCGGGTCTCGCGGGGTCGAGAGGCAGCGCACAACCATGCCACTCAAGCCAACTTTGCTCCCCCCGCCGGCCATCGCCTCGGCAAGTTCGTCGATTGCTGCCTGCTCACCAGCGACCGCTCGGCCAACTGTCTCAAGCACTTTCGCTCTGCCAGTAGGCCCGTCGTACAGTGCAGTCGTGAGATACCCGCTCAGCATGCCACCATTGACCTCGGTGCCATCGCTTGCCAGCAGTGGCTGTTCATTCAGCTCTTCGAGCTTCTGCAAAAGCCCTTCTTCGCTGTTGATCGGACAGTTCTGCACCGCATATTCGTTGCCGCACGAGCTGACAAGATCGCGCTTCGCGTGCGCGACAGCTTCACCCTGTAGGTAACTGCCGAGCGGGCTTGACCAGTTGCTTGGCCATGCGCTGTCGAGCATGATGTGGCCGAGGTTCTCTGGAAAGAGTGTGACGTAGCTCGCACCGATCACGGTGCCATACGAGAAGCCCGCATAGTTCATCTTGCTGTCGCCAACGAGGTGCCGCATCAATTCCATGTCACGCGCGACCTGGGTGGTACCCATCGACAGCGCGAGCGGGTTTTCTTCTGCGCAGAGTGCAATCTGCAACTCGAAGATTTCAGTGTCGCTCTCGCATTCGACCGCACTACTGCGGGCGATCCCGCGCGGATCAAAACCAAGCAGATTGTATTTTTGGTGCACCTCATCAAAATCTTTACTCCCGGTGAGCCCGAGTGTGAAGTTCATGCCAGAGGCTCCAGGGCCACCGGGATTGCTCAGCAGAGTGCCGATCGGCTCATCTCCGGTCGCTGGAATGTTCATGATCGCAAGATCGATCGTGGTGTCATTCGCTGGATCATTCCAGTCGATCGGGGCGGCGATCATGGCGCAACGGAGCCCTTCGACATTTCCGCCTTCGCCGAGAATGTATTCTTCGAGCCCCTCACGAAAATCGAAGTCTGGCCCGCATTCTTGCCAATCAATCTCTTGCGAATACACCTCAGGAAAGTTGCGGGCTTGAGTTGCGCTCTCGTTCGAGGCTCCCCCAGCGGATCCCAAAGCCCCGGCAGCACAGCCGCTCAACAACAGGGCAACAACTGCTCCGGCAGATGCCGTCGCAAGGAGCGCGGGCTTCGACGACCGCGATGTCAGATTCTTCATGGTGGCTCTCATCATTTATCGTCGGTGCAGACTGTGCCCTTGGCAGGAAGTTTGCCGGTCAAAAGGTAACGGGTGCTTGCCTTGTCAACGCAGGTTGACCGGCCAGTGAAGGAGGCGGCGTGACCTTGACCGTCGAGGGTGAGCAGTGTCGCGTTGCCGAGTTCTTCGGTGAGCTCGCTCGCATATGGGAACGGGGTTGCGTGGTCACCAGTGATGCCGATCACGAGGATCGGGTCGGCTGAGCCTGCGTAAAATCGCTCGGTCAAATCGAGACCGCTTTCGGGCAGCACATAGCAAGAGAGGTCAACAAATTGTGCGAGTGATTCGTCGTTAATCTCGGGCCCACCCAGCAGCCGAGGCATTCCGCGTTCTTCAATGTGCTCAAGCAGGCCCGGAATATCAGGCTCGATCGGGAAGGAATGACAGGTGACGGTTTTCATAGCGAAATCTTCACCACCGCCGCTCATTTCATCAGCAATCTCATCGATCGCTTCTTGGTCGCCAAAAAGCGCAAGCGCAATTGTGTCTAGGGTGCGACCCCGATCGAAGTGGCTTTGATACAGCGCACCGAAGAGATACTCGCGCAGCATCCAACCGCTCACTTCGTTGCCGTCGCTTGCGACAAGTGGCGCCTCGTTGAGCTGATCAATCACCCGCATCAGCGAGTCTTCGTCGGCGAAGGGGCAACTACTCACCTCACCCTGATATTCAGTGGTGCAGGCCGTCGCGAGCGCAATTGCGGCGTTTGACATCGCTACTTGCTGCTCGAAGAGGTGGATTGGGCTCGCCCAGGCTGCATTCTCAGCGCTGTCAAGCACCAGACGGCCCGACTGCTCTGGGAAAAGCGAAGCATAGGTAGCGCCAAGCATTGTCCCGTATGAATAGCCGAGGTAGTTCAGTTTGTCGTCGCGCATCAGCGCACGCAAGAGATCCATATCGCGGGCAACCTGCACGGTACCCATGGTGTGCGTGAGCGGGTTGTCGGCGATACAGCGACCGAATTGCACCGCGGCGAGCTCAGAGCTTTCAGCTGCGCTCTCGCAATCAATCGGAGTGGAAGCGCCGATCCCGCGTGGATCAAAACCGAGCAGATCGTAGTTCGCAGTGACCTCTTCAAAACCAGGTGAGATGGCCATGCCGAGCATAAAGTCGATTCCGGTTGCGCCGGGGCCACCCGGGTTTCCGAGCAGTGTTCCGAGCTCACCATCGCCAGTGGAGGGTATGTGCACCACGGCAAGTTCGATGCTCTCGCTATTCGCTGGATCGGCCCAATCCAGTGGCGCGGCAATCATGGCGCAACGAATCGCTTCGGCATCAATGCCGCCGTCTTCGAGCGCATCGCGCATGGGCCCATCAAGCCCCTGCTCTTTGCCGCACTCGGTCCAGTTGATCCGCTGATCATAGAAGTCAGAGAACTGCCGTTGTTGTCGTTCTGAAGCGTACTCTGGTCCAGGCAAAAATGTTGCAACCGAATCGGCCAGACTGCACGCTGATAGCGCACCGATCGCGACAAACGATATGGCAACCGATAGCAAACGACGAGCGCGCTTTGTTGTTCCCCCACTACCCATGTAGTCGAGATTAGAGCGCCTGGTCAGAGCAAACCAGTACCTCGCGCATTACCGCTCGCATTCTGGCTGAAATCTGCGCAAAGTCGCCTATTGCGCGGTCGTTTAGACTCGGCGATTGCGCAATTCTCGCGGGCTCAATCGATAAATGTCTTCGAGCGCGCGTCGCATGCTCACACTTGAACCAAACCCTGACTGCTGCGCCACTTCTTCGATACTGCGATCGTCGAAGCGAGCATCTTGCAGCGTTGACCTGGCGATTCGCGCGCGCTCGCGTCGAATCTCACCGGCGACCGAGGTGCCAGCGTCTGAGAACACTGCTTGAAGGTGTCGCAGCGACACTCCCGCGTCGCGCGCCAGCCGGGCCGGGTCGATCTGCGAGTCACTGCTTTTTGAGGAAATCTCGATCATGACACGGTCACGCAGCGCGGCGTGCGGGGAGCCTTTTGGTAGGGACTCACCCTGGCGTCCCCGAAGCATGGAGCCAACCATTTCGAGCACCATCCGGTCCACGGTATGGCTATCGCCTTCTGAAACTTCTTGCTCACTCGCAACCGACTGCTCAAGGAAAGCCTCCATGGCTTTTTCGGGCACTGTGAGTTCATCGTAGATGCGAACTTGGTCAGAGAGCATCGGCACAAAGGGCAGCAGCATTTGTCGCGGCACCCGTGCCACCACAAATTTCCAGTCGCTATTGAATCGAACACGATTCGGTAGCCCGCTCGGGGCAACCATCAGCGGGCCTCGCGATGAGATCCAGGCTCCTTCTTCGAGGTAAGCGAATTCGCCCTGCTGCACAAAGATGATGTCGATGGTGGGCAAACCTGGCCGCACTGGGCGGCGCTCAAATTCGCTGCCGCTGCCGCTCACACCGATGACAAGAATGCCGCCGTAGGCGCGTACCCGGGCTGCCATGCCAAGCTTCCCGTCGACACCGCGAACACCGGTGCGCGCAAGGTCGCCCTGCTCATAGACAGTAATCGACCGATCTGCAAGGCCCTCTATGCCAGCTGCGGATTCACCATTCACGTTGGCTATGTTATTCGCTCAATGCACGTTTTGCGCACAATTTGGACATGTTAATTAGTGGACATTCGTTATTTTTCCCTCCTCCCGTAGACTCTGTACGTGAACGCGCAGACGCCCCTGGAGAACGCCACGATTGTGCGTTGGATCCGAGCGATCCTCATCATCTTCTTCCTGATGGGCTTCGGCTTCGGTACCTGGTTGAGCCGCCTGCCGTCTTTGCGCGATGCGCTCGATGCAAGCACACTGCAGATGAGCATCTACGGCCTCTGCCTCGCGGCCGGCAGCCTCACCGGCATGGTGCTCTCAGCGCGTGCAGTTGAACGATTTGGTCCGCGCCGCATGATGGGATTCACCATTGCCGTGCAGGTGATCGCACTGCCCTGCACCGTGATTTTTATGGTCGGCGGCCTCATGCCTCTGGGCATTCTGGCGCTTTACGTGTATGGCCTCTGCTTCAGTGCAGCCGACGTTGCAATGAACGTGAGCGGCGCGAATGCCGAGCGGGTGTTCCACAAACCACGCCTGCCTCTCATGCACGCTTTTTACAGCATCGGCTCAATGGCTGCGATGGCCATTGGCGCGAGTGCTGAGTTGTTCAAGGTCGATCTGGCACCACACTTTATTGGAGTTGCGCTGCTGATCGGCGTTACCGGCTTCTTGGCGCTCAAGTTGGTGCCAATGAATGAGGATGCGCTGCGCGCACCGAATGTTTCGACGCCGCTGATCACTACCGGGCCGATTCCGATCATTGAATCGGGAGCGGGCGACGAGTTCGCCACCCAGACCGGCTCGATTCCTGTGGTGCCTGCCGGCAGCACGGATGCGTCGAGTGGCACAGGCGCAGCGGCTGCCTCGCCCAAGCGGCGTTACAGCCCGTGGCGCGATCCTCGCGTACTGCTGGTTGGCTTGATCACTCTTTCGGCAGGCCTCGTTGAGGGGGCGCCAGCAGACTGGCTGCCGCTCGCGCTGGTCGACGGTCGCGGTGTGAGCAATGAGTTTGGCGCCCTTATGCTCGGTCTGTTTTATGGCGCAGTGGTCAGCGCTCGTTTGGCGGGTTCGGCACTGCTGATGCGTTTCAGCCGTGTGCTCGTGTTGCGCGCGAGCCTTACGCTCGCGGCGATTGGCATTCTGATTGTGGTGCTTGTGCCTTACACCCCGGCTACCGTGATTGGCACGATCGTGTGGGGCCTTGGTGCTGGTGTCTGCTGGCCCATCACCATTTCGGCGGCAGCGGATCGCCATGAGACGGCAGCACGAGATGTGGCTGCGGTCTCGGCGATTGGGTACACCTCGATGCTGCTTGGCCCAATGGCATTTGGTGTGCTCGGCGAGGCGATCGGTTTGCTTTCCTCGTTCCTGGTGCTGCCAGTCTTTGTGGTGCTCGCGCTGATCTTCGCTGGCGTCACTCGGGAACCAGACAAAGCGTAAGCACGTCGTCGCTTGTGACCGCGTGAGACGGTAGGCTGTACCGGGTGCGAATCGTGGTAGCAGATTGTTCCGTCAACTATGCGGGTCGCTTGAGCGCGCACCTGCCAAGGGCCACTCGAGTGCTCATGCTGAAAAGCGACGGTTCTATCCTGGTGCACAGTGATGGCGGCTCGTACAAGCCGTTGAACTGGATGAGTCCGCCTTGCTCGCTTTCACCGCTTGATCCTGACGAAGAGCAGATTGAGGCGGGCGTGAAAGAGGTTTGGCAGGTAACCCACGCGAAGACCGCAGACCGCCTGGTTGTTTCGCTGTTTGAGATTTTGCATGACAGTTCGCATGATCTTGGTGTCGATCCTGGCTTGATCAAAGACGGTGTTGAGGCGCACCTGCAAGAGCTACTTGCCGAGCAGATCGAGCTGCTTGGCGACGGCCACACGCTTGTGCGTCGTGAATACATGACCGCGATTGGTCCGGTCGATATTCTTGCGCGCGACGATAAGGGCGAGTCGGTTGCCGTTGAGATCAAGCGACGCGGTGAGATTGACGGAGTTGAGCAGCTCACGCGTTACCTTGAGTTGATGAACCGTGACCCCCGTCTTGCCCCGGTTCAGGGTGTGTTTGCGGCTCAGGAGATTAAACCTCAGGCTCGCACCCTTGCCGAGGATCGCGGTATTCGCTGTGTTGTGCTTGATTACGATGCCATGCGCGGCATGCAGAATCTGAATACCCTGTTCTAACCCCGGTTACGCTTCGCCGGTGACACCGCGCAAGATAATCGCGATCCCACGATCGAAACTTGCTTGCAAGTCGCTCGCGAGGTCTCGCGTTGGATCGCTTTCACCTGGCAGCGCTCCAAGTGCGTGGGCTTGCAATTGCGTCTGGGTGGCTTGTCCTTGCCCGAACACGTAGAGCAGGAGAGTTCTCGCGCCGTCTGCGCCAACCATTTCGGCGAGTGATGCTTCGACAGCTGAAGCACCTAGACGGAACGCCGAGGCGGTTGCGACGACGTCTGCACCGTCACGGATTGAGAGCAACGCGGAGCGCAACGAGCGGCACAGTTTGGTAGGCGTGTCGCCGCTCACTCCTCGCACGATTTCGTCTGCCATGAGCGCGAGCAAGGTCTGTTTGTTTGGCACGTGATGGTAGAGCGCGCTTGGTTGCACATCAAGGGCTCCGGCGACTCTGCGCATCGAGCAGAATTCGAGGCCGTGCTCGTCGAGCACACGCAGCGCCGCGTCGATGACGTCGGCTCGTGTGTTGCGCATTCCGCAACCTTACCGCTAACCTGAACACCATTCACCCGAACACTGTTCAGGTTCGGGCCGCTCGAATACCGTTTGAGGACCAAATGACCCGCAATTCACGCCGCCGCTCATCCACCGACCTTGCCCTGATCGCAGGTTTTGCGGCGCTGATCGCCGCAGCCTCTGTGATTGCCATCCCCATCGGTGCCGCACCAATCACCCTGCAAACCTTCGCGGTACTGCTCGCCGGAGCTGCGCTCGGCGCAGGCAGAGGATTCCTCTCAGTGCTGCTCTACCTCGCTCTTGGCGCAATCGGCCTGCCCGTCTTTGCCGGTGGTGCCGCCGGCCTCGCACCCTTCGCCGGACCAACCATCGGTTACCTCGTCGGCATGCCGCTTGCAGCCTGGTTCACCGGCTTTCTTGTAGCCCGTCTCCCGCGCCGCGGCGCAATGCTCGATACCGTGCTGATTTTTGTGGCGGCATTTGTGAGCAACGCCCTCTTCGTCTACTCGCTCGGCGTGCTCGGCCTGGCCTGGCGCGCAGACATGACGATTGGCGCCGCATTTATTTTCAACCTGAGCTTTGTGCCACTCGACGCCGCAAAGATCGCCCTCGCCGCAATTGTCGCAGCTGCCGTGCACCGGGCATTCCCCGACCTCCTCCCCCGCAAGCGCGGCGGTTCGGTCACTCAACCCGCTGATGCGGCAAGCGCAAGCACCTCTACGAGCAACACCGCAGACGACGCCGCAGCGCAAACGGCTGCCCACTAAACGCAAAGTAGACTCTGCCCAGTGATCCAATTCGACAGCGCTGCATTTGTAGCACCTACGCCAAACGCCGAGGTGCAAGTGCTGCGCCCCATCAGCCTCACGCTCAACGAACAGCGCGTCGCACTCATCGGTGCGAATGGCTCAGGAAAGTCATCGCTCGCGCGCATGGTCAACGGGCTCGTCGAACCCACCTCTGGTGCCGTCCGCATCTCCCTACCAAGCAATTCCGCTTCAACCGTCAAAGGCAGCCCAGCCAACACTGTGTCGAGCGAGCAGCAGCTCGACACAGTGCGCGACGGTGCCGCAGTGCGCAGACTTGTTGGCTTTGTCTTCACTGATCCCTCGGCGCAGCTAGTAATGCCGACGGTGCTCGAAGATGTTGCGCTCTCGCTTCGCAAAACGCACCCGAACAAGACGGAGCGCAATACAGCCGCACGCGCGGTGCTCGCTGAATACGGACTCGATCATCTTGCCGAGCGCAGTGTGCACACCCTCTCGGGCGGGCAGAAACAGATGCTGGCCCTCGCATCTGTGCTGGCTACGCGCCCTGCGATCCTCGTCGCCGATGAACCAACAACACTCCTTGACCTGAAAAACAGCGCTCTCATCTCAACCATGCTGCTCGCGCTGCCACAGCAGGTCATCATCGCCACGCATGATCTTGAGCTCGCTGCCAAGTGCGAGCGGGTCGTTGTGATTGATAGCGGCCGCGTCGCCTGCGACAGCCATGACAGCCGCTGCGGCGGCGATGTTGACGCTGCAATTGCCTGGTACCGCGCTAGCGTGACCGCCTAACCATCCGATCACACGACAACACACGAAACCACAAAACCACTCACGCTATGAGACCACAAGCCCCCGGCGGATACCGAGCAGGCACCTCCTTGCTGCATCGCGCACGACCAGGCGCGAAGCTTCTTGGGCTCTTTGTGCTTGGAATGGTCATTGTTGTTTTTCGAAGCTGGCCGGTTGGCGTCGTGGCCCTCGGCTTCAGCATTGCGTTGGCCCTCATCGCAGGGTTGCGCGCGGCAGAGTTTGCAAGACTCGCCCGAAGCTTCGCACTTGTCGCGGTGCTACTTTTTGCGTTTCAGACGTGGCAGGCAGGCTGGGCACACGGTGTTGCGGTGGTGTCTGGCCTATTCGCGTTGATCCTTGCGGCGAGCGCGGTGACAGCGAGCACCGCGACAGACGACATGCAAGCCACAATCGTCTGGCTACTGCGGCCACTGCGGCCACTCGGGGTTTCTCCAGAGCGGGTGTCGCTCACATTCGCCCTCGCAATTCGCTCGCTGCCGCTTGCCTACGAGCTCGCCGCAGAGACTCGGGAAGCAGCGCGGGCGCGCGGGCTTGAGCGCGATCCGCGCGCACTGCTTGTGCCTTTTGTGTTGCGCACAATTGCCCACGCGAAACAGACCGGCGCGGCACTGCAGGCGCGCGGGCTCGATGACGACTGAATACCTGCCGCACCGGCGCCTCAGCGTTCAGCGCCTACCGGATAGGCTATTTCTATGGCTGAAGCGCAGATTCCCGAGGGCATCACGGCAGATTACGTGAACGAAGAAGTGCGCGATGCGCTGAGCAATTTGCAGTCTGACCCTGACTATAACCACCTGGCTGCGTTTCTGAATTCGCTGCGAGAAGGCTATCTCGTCGCTGACGTCACCGGCACGCAGAAAAAGAAGTCGACGCACGTTCGCACGATTCGCTCCACTAAGGGCCTGCCCGTGCTGCCACTTTTTACTTCAATGGAAGAGTTGCGCTTGGCTCACCCCAAAGACCGTCGTGAGCAGGCAAAGGGGGCAATCATGCCCGCCTTTAACGCGCTGAAGCTGATCGAGTCGAGCCCGTTTGTGGCGGTGCAGTTTAATACTGGTTCGGCCTCGCTACCGGTGGTTCGCAAGTACATCGCACTCGTACTCAGCGATTCGCCGATTACGGCAGAGAGCTTGCAAGCCAAGGGCTGATCCAACGCCCTATAGACAGCAGCACCCCCTGGCACTTCGAAGTTTTCGAAGCCTGCCAGGGGGTGCTGCTGTGAAAAGCGAAGGTTACTTTGGAACCTTGACCGAGAACGCGCGAACGATCTGCACAATTCCCATAACCACCATCGATGCACCGATCAGCATCCAGAGCGTAACCGCCGCAACAAGCGGGGTGATGATGAGCACGAGACCAGCGATGATGCTGATGATGCCGTAGATGATGCCCCATACCTTCTTTGGCGCATCCTTCACCGAAGCGAAGGCGAGAATGCCCTCGATGATCCAGAGAATACCGATGAAGACCGAGAGCACTGCGGTCAGCACCGCTGCGGTTGTACCAAGGTTTCCGAAGACGATGATGCCTGCGATCAGGTACAGCAGGCCGAGCACTGCGTTCCCGACCCGATGCCAGGCGCCCATGGTCTTCGAGAAAATCATGGTGCCGATGTACACGAGACCAGCGACCACCATGTACACAGCGAAAAGGATCGCAACAAACTTCATCATGACCGCGCCAGAGGCAACGGGGTTTACGAGGATCAGCACGCCAACCACGAGCGCGACGAGACCGCCAACACCCATCAGCGTGCGAACGACGTCAACGGCCTTACGGTCGTCGACGATAATCGTCGTTTCTTGTTCGGTCATTGCTACTCCTTGGTTTGCGGGCACGGGAAAGCGCGCCTCAGCTGAGTTCTTGCCTTAAGCATGCACGTTGCAGGGCTCCTGCCGCAAGCACACGCGGACAGTTGTTGCTTTTATGTTGTACTGCACCAATACGGCAAAAGTTACAGGGTCGTGGCCACCAAGTGCTTACACTCGGCGACCACGACCCTCATCTCAGCTTCGCTCGTCTCGGCGGATTCGCGTGAGCCGGTCGCAGCCGATCCGCCCTCGGTCGACGGAGAGGTCACGGCGGCACCAGTCGCAAGCACACCCGTCACCAACACAATCGCAAGACCGGACCCAACAAAACCAAGCACGATATTCACGATATTGGCCCACATCGGTTACCACTTCTTTGCGGCACCGATAATGCCCATGATGAGCCCCGCCAGCATCACGGGCCAACCGATCACGCCGAGCAGCGGAACAAGCGCGAGCGCAAAACCAGAAATAATTTGATGATGACAGCCTTCGATGACAAGGGTGTAGTGTTGCAGACGCTCGACGCTGGCGAGATTGGTTTTTGGTTGCCGAAACAACCGTGAAATCTGCGCTCTCCGCAATCCGCACCAAGTGGGGTGCGCGAAACCGCACAGACCTCGCAGTTATTGTGGCGCAAGCGAACGTAATGTAACGCGAAACAGCGTGTTCCCCGCTGTACCCAATTTGCGCAGCGACCGCGCACCGCTACGCGTGAGCGTGCCGCACTCGTTCTGTGCCCGGAGTCGCCTCAACCTGGCCGTGCTCTACGGGGTGGCCCTCGCTATCGACCGCGACAAACACCATGCTGTCGAGCAGCAAAATGTCTTGACCGGTCACGGTGTTGAATACTCGGCAACTGAGCGTCAACGAAGTCCGACCAAAACCCTTCACCCGGTACTCAATCTCAAGAAGATCACCGCGGTCTGCACGCGCCACAAAATCAATCGCCGAGATGTGGCGGGTCACCACATCGATGGTGCCGAGCTGAGTAATTGCGACAATCGCAGCTTCCTCATCAACCCACTGCAAGAGTCGTCCACCAAATAGCGCCCCGTGCTGGTTCAGATCGCCGGGCTTGACCCATTTGCGCACAATAAAGGTGACTTCGCTCATGTGTTCAGCATATTCCTCTTCACTACTGCCTCGAATGTGTTTGCCCCGAATTCGGCCGGGCACAGCCTCGCCCACCCGCTCGGGGCCGAGCGGCGTTGTTCGGCACCATTTCAGCGGGGCACCGTAGGCTTATAGCTATGACGGTTTTCGGAGGAATCCTGCTGCTGGTAAACGCTGCCTACAATCTGATTGTCTGGCCGCAGTTCTGGAAGCGAGTGACGGCTGACCCGCGTGCTCGCGACGAGTCCGGCGCAACCACGAAGTTTTACCGTGTCCACGCGATCCTGATCGGGATCGCCCTCACCATTGCGGTGGTCTCCGGTGTCGCCGGCGTCTTGCTGCTGATCGGAGCATAATCATGCGTCGCGTACTCACCTACGGCACCTACGATCTGCTGCACTGGGGGCACATTCGCCTGCTGCAGCGCGCTCGCGAACAGGGCGACTACCTGGTCGTTGCGCTGAGCACCGAAGAGTTCAACGAGGGCAAGGGCAAGCGCACCTATCACGACTTCGACACTCGCAAGAAGATGCTCGAAGCAGTTCGTTACGTCGATTTGGTCATTCCAGAAGACGCGTGGGATCAAAAGATCAACGACGTGCAAAAGTACGAGATTGATGTCGTTGTTATGGGCGGTGATTGGGAGGGCGACCCCCGGTTCGAGATTCTCACCGACTACTGTGACGTCGTGTACCTCGACCGCACCGAAGGCATCTCGACCACCAAGATCAAGCGTGATCTGGGGGTCAACGCCTAACGGCGTTGGCTGCTCTCCGCAGCCAGGGACAACTGCGGCGCACCCTAAAAACAGTGAGAAATCACTGTTTTCTCACGGGCGCGGGGGTCAACGCCTAACGGCGTTGGCTGCTCTCCGCAGCCAGGGACAACTGCGGCGCACCCTAAAAACAGTGAGAAATCACTGTTTTCTCACGGGCGCGGGGGTCAACGCCTAACCACCACGTAGCGCTGAAATACAGAAGACGCGCGTTTCTACGGATCAAAGCTTTCAAAGCTTCCGTAAAAACGCGCGTCTTCTATATGTTCGAGCTTGCCAGCAGAGCTAAAGCACCTTCGACAAGAACGCCTTGGTGCGCTCGCGCTGCGGGTTAGTGAGCACCTCGGTCGGGTCACCAGACTCAACTACGACGCCACCGTCCATAAAGACGAGCTCGTCGGCCACCTCGCGCGCAAAACCCATCTCGTGAGTAACCACGATCATGGTCATGCCGCTTTCGGCCAGACTCTTCATGACATCAAGCACCTCGCCAACCAGCTCGGGGTCAAGCGCCGAAGTGGGCTCATCAAAGAGCATGAGCTTCGGGTCCATCGCGAGAGCACGGGCGATCGCCACACGCTGCTGCTGCCCACCAGATAGGTGCGCTGGGTAGTAGTCGTGCCGATCGGCAAGACCTACCCTGGCCAGCAGATCCATCGCGCGGGTTTGCAACGCGGCCTTGCTGCCCTTGCCAAGCAGTGCCGGAGCCAGCATCACGTTCTCAAGCGCGGTCTTGTGCGGAAACAGATTAAATCGCTGAAACACCATGCCGATATCGCGACGCTGACGCGCAGCTTCTTTCGGGTGCATTTCGTAGATCTTGTCACCGTGCTGGCGATAGCCGACCAACTCACCATCGACCGAGAGACGGCCAGCATTGATCGTTTCCAGGTGATTGATGCAGCGCAAGAACGTCGACTTGCCCGAGCCCGAGGGCCCGACCAGGCAAAGCACCTCGCCTCGTTTTACCTCGAGCGAAATCGATTTCAGCACCTGGTTTGAACCATATGCTTTCGAGACCGCCTCGGCCTTGACCATTGGAGTGTCACTTGTCATCGCAATCCTCCTGGGGTTTGCCCGTCTTGGCCGGGTGATCCAGCGCGATCCGTAGTGTCAGCAATCGGCAGACCGACCACACCAATGGCAGAGGTCTCAACGGTCGGACGCTGCACGTCTGGACGCGAGCCAACACCCTTCGCGAAGTGACGCTCAAGGTAGAACTGACCAACCATAAGAATCGAGGTCACCACGAGGTACCAAACCGAAGCAACAATCAGCATCGGTACTGGCTGGTAGGTAACCGCCGTAATCTCGCGTGAACGACCGTAGAGGTCGAGTGTCAACGGCACTGCAGAAACCAGCGACGTAGTCTTCAGCATCGAAATCACTTCGTTGCCGGTGGGCGGAATGATCACGCGCATTGCCTGGGGCAACACGATACGGGTCATGGTGTGCCACCAGCCAAGGCCGAGCGCAATCGCTGCTTCGTCCTGGCCCTTGTCGACTGCAAGCAAACCCGCACGAACAATCTCAGCCATGTACGCGGCCTCGTTCAGCGCCAAACCGATCACGGCGAGCGTGAAGTAGGGCAGCAACTCCTTCAAATTGAAGGTGGTCACGGCCTCGGTGAACGGAATGCCAAGAGTGATCGTTTTGTAGATCGTTGGCACAAGGCCCCAGAACACCAACTGCACGTAAACAGGTGTGCCACGGAATACCCAGAGGTACACCCAAGCAACCGACTTCACGACAGGGTTCGGCGACATTCTCATCACAGCGACCGTTACACCCAGAATCACCGCGATGATCATGGAGTACACCGTGAGCTGCAGCGTGTACCAAACACCGCTCATAATGCGGGTGTCAAATAGGTACTTGCCCACCTCTGGCCAGTTATAGACCGTGCGGTTGAAGGCACTGTCGTAAATAAACAGTCCTGCAATCAGTACCAGCACCACAGCGAACACTGTTCGCCATGGGTGACGCAGACGGATGGCCTGAATGGCTTCCCCCTGCGCATGAGCATCAGGGTGCGAGGCAGATCGCCCCGCACCCGAAGAAGTATCCGACATGCGGAGCTAGCCTCTAGTTCTCGCCTGCGTTGATTGTTGCAGTCGTGAGCGCGCCCGACTCAATGCCTGCGCCCTTCATAATCTTGAGGTAGGTGCCGTCGTCAATCAGCGACTGAAGTGCCGCCTGCACAGCCTTGGTGGTCTTGCTGTCCTTCTGGGTTGCAAAACCGTATGGGGCTGCATCAAACACATCACCAACGGTCTCAAGCTTGTCGCCAAGCTTTGCAACAGCGTCGCCGGTCACCGGAAGGTCTGCCGAGAATGCGTCAGCGCGACCGTCGACCACTGCCTGAGTTACCTCTGGCTGGCCATCAAAACGCAGCACCTCGATGCCTGGCTTGCCCGCGTCGAGGCACGCCTGGTTCTTCGCTGGCAGCTCATCGGTGTCCTGTACCGTGGTCGCCTGGACTGCAACGGTAAGACCACACGCATCATCGGGATCGATGGTTGCGCCCTTGGCTGCAGCCCACAGGCTGCCTGCGTTCAAGAAGTTCACAAAGTCAACCGACTTCTGACGCTCAAGTGTGTCGGTGAACGATGACGAGCCCATGTCAATGGTGCCCTCTTGAATACGCGGAATGATGCTGTCAAAGCCAAGGATTTCCCACTCAGGGGTCAGGCCAAGCTTTGCCGACACTGCGTTCGCCAGATCAACACCCCAACCGGTTGGGTTGCCGTTTGCATCCTTGAACTCGTTTGGTGGGTACTCGGCATCTGTACCGATACGCAGCGTGCCACGATCCTTAATATCGTCTGGCAGCAGCGCTACTGCAGCTGCGTCAGCCTGAATACCGCTCGTGTCGGTGCTTGCACCACCGGTGCCCTCTGACTCTGCGTTGTTGACGCAGCCCGTAAGCGCAAGCGCCGCGGCAGCTGCCAATGCGGGGAGTACAAAACGAATCTTCATTGATCCAACATCCTCTTCTTTTGAGTGATTTGGTACCAGGTCGGGCCTGGTCACACGGTGAGCATACCCCGCGCGGGTGACCGCCACGCAGCTGCCAGAGGAGTTGCAATCATTCTGCAACTTTTACGCTGGCACAAATGTAAGTTCGCTATACAGGGAATAGATGAAGCGTCATGTAAGTTTCACTTCTTCGGAGCGCCGCCAGCTGACCCCCGTCAGGGCAGCGCGATCCACCTCGTATTAACTAATTTCAGGAGTACACCCCCGTGTCAAAGCCAAAGCTTATGATCATTGTCGGCAGCATTCGCGAGGGTCGTAGCGGCCTTTCGATCGCGAAGTGGGCCGAAGAGGTCGCGCTTGCCGATGGTCGCTTTGACGTCGATTTCGCTGATCTCAAGGAGATCGCGCTGCCACTGATGGACGAGCCAAACCACCCAAGCATGCAGCAGTACACCAAGCAGCACACCAAGGATTGGGCTGCTCGCGTTGAAGCAACCGACGCCTTCCTCTTTGTTTTCCCTGAGTACAACCACAGCTACTCGCCAGCAATCAAGAACGCCCTCGATTACCTCGTTCGCGAGTGGGATCGCAAGGCCGTCGGCTTCATCAACTGGGGTGGCAACTCGGGCGGCACCCGCGCGCAGGCCGCTCTGCGCCCAGTGGTTGCCATGCTCGGCATGGTGATGACCCACGGCCAGGTCGAGATCAACTTCCCTTGGGGCCAGATTGAAGAGGGCACTTTCGTGCCAAACGATCAGCAGACCGCCGTGTTGCAGTCGCAGCTCGACGAGCTCCTCAAGATCGACAGCGCTATCAGCAGCCTGCGCGGCTAATTCGCGATCAGCCATTGTGCGGCCTGAAGCCGCCCAGGGCGGGGGCCCGACCCAATTGTGTGTGCTTTGCACAGCACGTTGGATCGGGCCCTTTCTACTGCACTTTTATCGCGCGGCTGCAGCTTAGACTGAGCGAGTGAGCACAACGCGGTCCATCTCAGTTTTCGGCTTTCTTTTGGCAGTCGGCTCTGCCGCGAGCTTTGCTCTCTCCGGGATCTTCGCGAGTGCACTCATGGATGCCGGTTGGACTCCCGGCGCTGCGGTGACGGCCCGTATCTCACTTGCGGCACTAGTACTGCTGGTGCCCACTCTGCTCATGCTGCGCGGTTCCTGGGATCTTGTGCGCAGAGCATGGGGCTCAGTGCTCATATTTGGCGTGCTTGCTGTTGCCGGCTGTCAGCTGGCCTATTTTCTTGCGGTGCAGTTTATTCCGCCATCCCTTGCGTTGCTGATTGAGTTCACGGGCCCTGTGCTGCTGATGTTTTGGTCGTGGCTGCGCACGCGAATCGCACCATCTGCCCTCACCCTCGTTGGCGCAGCACTTGCTCTCATTGGCCTCATCGCTGTCTCCGGCGCTGTAGTTTCAGGGGGTTTGCATCCACTGGGGATTCTGTTTGCGCTGATCGCTGCCGTTGGCAATGCAAGCTATTTTGCGATGGGCGCGAAGACGGACCACGGGATCCCGCCGATCCCTTTTGTGGGCCTTGGTCTCGGCGTTGGTGCCGTGATTCTGATCCTTGCCGGAGTCACCGGCCTTCTGCCCTTTGCGGCAAGTAGCGCGCCGGGAGTGGTTGCGGGCCAATCGTTCCCAGCCTGGGTGATCGTGACCGGCATGGTGCTGATCTCAACCGTGCTCGCCTACATTCTTGGCGTTGCTGCCTCACGCAGACTCGGGGCCACGGTTTCGAGTTTTACTGGCTACTCTGAGCCGCTCTTTGGCATCTTGTGGACAATTCTGCTGCTGTCAGTGCTGCCAACAGGCATGCAATGGCTCGGCGCAGCCTTCATTATTGCGGGGGTAGCCACGGTCAGAATTGGAGAGCTGCGTTCGGCAACACGTCAGATACGTTCAACGTAGCTGGGCAGATCTGCCTTTGGCACGCCGATCGCGGCCATCGCAGTTACATAGTCTCGGGTCAGTTCAAGTGCTCGAAGCTGCTGCCCAGCATCGTCGAGGCGTGATGAAACCACTGTGCCGTTGCGGCCAAGAGTCTGCACGAATCCGGCTGCTTCGAGTTCTTTGTAGCTGCGAGCGACCGTGTTTGCTGCGAGGCCGAGCTGAGCGGCCAACGCGCGTACCGACGGCAGTTTGGTTCCCGCGGCGAGTTCGCCGCTCACAATCTGCGCGATAAGGCTCTCTCGAAGCTGCTCAAACGGCGCAGTTGCAGCGGCAGTGTCGATTGTGATGTTCAAGCTGCACTCTTTTCCGGTCGCCGGTAAGCGTCACGCATGTGATCGCTCGTCAAAAAGTCAGCGATACCGATCATGATCAAGCTGAAGATAATCTGCTCTGTGATCATCCAGGCCGGATAAAGGCCGGGAATCGCGGCGAGCACGAGAGTAATCACCGGAAAAATCTGAGAAAACAGGCGCAGCCTCGAATAGGCCCAGATCCAGCCTTTGGCAGCGCGCCAGGCAAAATAGAACAGCGTTGCAGTCATGCCGAGCACCACAAGCGTGCGCATCCAGACCGAAAACGGCTGCGGTTCACCAGAGAGGGTGAGCGCAAGCGCAATCACCACAGCTGCAACACCTATCAGCAACTCTGCAGCAAGCAGCCAGGCGATCCAGGTGAACGCACGTTTGGTTTTGGGGTGGTTCCTGGACTCATCTGAAATCGAGACGCCTGCCTGTCTGCCACCCGCAATGCGATCAAGCCGCAGCAAGAACTTCTCTATACCCACAGGCTGATCCTAACCCGCGACATCCCCCGGACAGGGCTAACGCACAACGAAGTTTTCAGGGATCGGGTTGTCGCCCAGCGTGAACGAATAGTGCCACCATTCGAGCGGATACTGTGCGAACCCGTGTGCAGCCATCGCGTCATGCAACAACCGCCGATTCTCCATCTGCGCTTCGCTCAGCCCAGCTGCGTCATAGTGCGAGATCTCGCCAAAGAAATCGAAAGCGCCACCCATATCAAGCGGCTCACCGCTGCGCTGATCAACCAAAGTCACGTCGACCGTACCGCCAAGCGAGTGACCAGATTTCTCGGCAATGTATCCGAGTTGAAAAAGACCTGGCTTCTCAAGCCCCGGGTAATACTCTGCCATCGTCGAAACGTCAGCGCTGTTTGACCAATCAACAAAAAAGCTCACCGCGCGCGTGGGCCGAAAAGCGTCGTAGATCAAGAGACCGTACCCTGCCGATTCAAGATCCTCTTGCACCAGCGCTAACGCCTGGGCGGCTTCGGTTCTCATGATTGCGGCATCAGTGGACTCATACCCGTCAACGATTTGACCGGTGAAATTGTCGGTTGTGGCATAGCGCAATTGCACTTCAATTCCGGGGGCGAAGTCACGCACATACGAGAACCCTGCTGGCAGATGGTTCGATTCACTCGGTTGAGCGATTGCCTCACGGCCCTGCTGCTCTTGCTCGGCAGTGCCTGATCCCCCGTCTACCGGTGTTGGTGGCGCAGTTGAAAACGCAACAATTACTGACATTGCTGCCAGAGTTACCGCGGCCACCGCCGCCACCCAGACGCTCGCTGTGCGCAGTGCCGAAGGCCGTGAGGCTGGCAACACCGCCAAAACCACCACGAGCGCGGCAAACAACACAATCAGCGCTATAGCGAAGCTAAGCATGACCTCTCCATCTGCAAGCACACCAAAAAGTGCGTCCCCTACGCCACCAATGCGACACGCGCAGCATACATCACAGAGTAGATTGGAGAAATGGTTGCATATCGCTCACACACGGTCACTCACGGACGCAATATGGCAGGAGCGCGAGCTCTTTTTCGCGCTGCCGGTGTGAATGGTGCTGACCTTGGGCGCAAACCGATCATTGCCGTAGCAAACTCGTTTACCGAGTTTGTGCCGGGTCACACGCACCTTGCCCCGGTCGGACGAATCGTCTCAGACGCGATCCTTGAAGCTGGCGGTATTCCGCGCGAATTCAACACCATCGCGGTCGACGACGGCATCGCAATGGGCCACGGCGGCATGCTCTACTCGCTCCCCTCGCGCGACCTGATCGCCGACTCGGTGGAGTACATGGTGAACGCGCACTGCGCCGACGCCATCGTCTGCATTTCAAACTGCGACAAGATCACACCCGGTATGCTCCTCGCGGCACTTCGCCTGAACATTCCTGTGGTCTTCGTTTCAGGTGGACCGATGGAATCGGGCCGCGCAGTGCTGGCAAACGGCATGGTGCGCACCCTCGACCTGGTTGATGCGATTTCGGACGCGGTAAACGACAACATCTCCGACGAAGACATGCAGCGCATCGAGGAATCAGCCTGCCCAACCTGTGGCTCGTGCTCGGGTATGTTCACCGCAAACTCGATGAACTGCCTCACCGAAGCAATCGGGCTTTCGCTGCCAGGCAACGGTTCAACCCTCGCCACGCACACCGCACGTCGTGCCCTGTACGAAAAGGCTGGCGCCCTTGTAGTTGATATCGCAAAGCGCTACTACGAAGACGACGATGAGACCGTGCTGCCACGCAATATTGCGACGCCTGAAGCATTCGGCAATGCGATGGCCCTCGATATCGCAATGGGCGGTTCGACCAACACTATTCTGCACCTGCTCGCAGCAGCACACGAAGCAGGCGTGAAGTTTGGCCTTGATGAAATCGATGCAGTTTCACGCCGAGTGCCATGCCTCGCAAAAGTTGCGCCAAACGTAGCCAACGGCAAGACCTACTACATGGAAGACGTGCATCGTGCCGGCGGCATTCCCGCTCTTCTTGGCGAACTGCGTCGGGGCGGCATGCTCGATGACAATGTGCATACGGTGCACGCACGCACGCTTGGCGAGTGGCTTGACGAGTGGGATGTGCGCAGCGGAACCGCAAGCGAAGAAGCTTTTGACCTCTGGCACGCTGCCCCCGGCGGCGTGCGCTCATCGACCGCGTTCTCGCAGTCGGAGCGCTGGAACTCACTCGACCTCGACCAGGAGAACGGCTGCATTCGCTCGGTTGAGCACGCCTATTCGAAGGACGGCGGCCTCGCTGTGCTGCGCGGAAATATCGCCGTTGATGGCGCAGTGGTGAAGACTGCTGGCGTCGATGAGTCGATCTGGACCTTCTCAGGCCCAGCCGTGGTCTGCGAATCACAGGATGAAGCGGTTGAGAAAATTCTGAACAAGAAGGTTGTCGAGGGCGACGTCGTGGTGATCCGCTACGAGGGACCAAAGGGCGGCCCTGGCATGCAGGAAATGCTGTACCCAACCTCGTTCTTGAAGGGCCGCGGCCTTGGCAAAGCCTGCGCGCTGATCACCGACGGCCGCTTCTCGGGTGGCACCTCGGGCCTCTCAATCGGTCACGTCTCACCAGAGGCGGCAGCTGGCGGCCTCATCGCTCTCGTTGAAGACGGTGACATCATCTCGATCGATATTCCAACCCGAGCGCTCACCCTCGACGTACCGCAGGATGAGCTCGATCGCCGCCGCGCAGAGCTTGAGGCCAATGGCGGATACCGTCCGAAAAACCGCGTGCGCGAGGTATCAGACGCACTGCGCGCCTACGCCGCGTTCGCCCAGTCGGCCGACAAGGGCGCGGTTCGTATCGTTCCTTAAACCTGCAACATCCAGAAAGGCCAGGAGCACCCGGGATATACCGGGTGCTCCTGGCCTTTCTGCCAAACTCGGAGACTTGGTATACAATCCCTTAAAGCCCCCCGCTAATTGAGGTACCGCAAAGGTATCGCTACTGAGGAGGGGAGCATGCGTCTCAACACACGCATACTCGGAGCAGCTACGGCACTGGTCCTGGCAATGAGCGGAGTCGGTTTCGCCGCCACACCAGCGTTGGCAACACCAGACTCCGACCTCTTCCCCACCGTCGAAGATGGCCCAACGGTGGTGACAAACATCACCTCACCAGCTGGTGCGCAAGCCGCAGCTCTGCTTGTGAATTCACCGGGAACGACATTGCCAGCTGGCACCGCTCGGGTGCTGCACGGGGAATACGTGAATCAGCTCAGCGAAGACGTGTGCGTCTTCGCATCAGCGCAAAGCGTTGGTTACTTTGCGATGACCGGTACGGGCGTGGCAAACCTGACAGTGATCGAATCCGAAGGTCTGCCCATTCCCGACGGGGTGTTGCCCGTCACCGGCGCAACCTCGCTCACTCGAAACTACCCAATCTCAACCGAAACCGGTCCTTGGGAGTGTGACTTTGGCACACCGCTGGCCGCTGGTGCAACTCTTCCATACTCGGTGACCGTTGGCGTGCCGCTCGGCGGCACCACCATTACAGCGACAAACCTCCGCGTGACCGTTCGTGTGGAGGTCGCACGGCAGCCGCCAGGTTCGTGGGATGACAATGACTACAACTCGGGCTTTATGTTTGGCCCCTTTTCGATCAACGCTTCGGCTCCACAAAACAGCTTGGGGTTCAGCCGAATCGTTTCAGATCTGGCAGCTGTAACCGGTGAAGCCGCGCTGATTAGCGGCCGTGCAATCGGCGGAAACGGCAGCATTGTCAATAATTTCGCATACCCGGTTCGAGTGAACTTTACCGGCTTTCAGAGCAGCGGCACACTTGGCAGATTTATCGTGTCAGACCTCACCGGTTGGACGGACAATATTCGGCTCGAACCTGGCGAAAGCACGCCAACCTTTTTCATGGCATTCGGTGCACCAAACACCATCGGCAATGAAATACGTGGCACCGAGGCGACGATCCAATTCGTATGGGCCGTCACTCAGGTCGGTGATCTCTCCACCGTGACATTTACAGCTGTTAACGGCACCTGCACCATGCCAGACCAAACTGCAGATACACCAACCGCGTTGCTTCCAAGTGACTGCACCCGAACCGGATACACCTTCGCGGGCTGGAACACTGCTGCCGATGGATCAGGCACAAGCTACTCAGATGGCGCAATCTTCTCCTTCGGTGCAGACACCACACTCTTCGCCCAATGGCAGCCCATTCCGTCCCCGCACACAGTCACATTCAATGGGAACGGCGGCACCTGCACCATGTCGAACCAAACTGCAGCTGCACCAACCGCGCTGATTCCAAGTAACTGCACCCGAGTGGGGTACACCTTCGCTAACTGGAACACCGCTGCAAACGGTTCCGGCACCAGCTATGCAGACGAGGCGGTCTTCCCCTTCGGCGCAGACACCACACTCTTCGCCCAATGGCAGCTCATCGCGCCAGCACACACAGTCACGTTCAATGCGAACGGCGGCAGCGGCAGCATGGCGAATCAGAGTGCAAACGAGGCGACCGCACTCCTTGCGAATTCATTTAGCCGCATCGGGTACAGTTTCACCGGTTGGAATACCTCGGCAGATGGTTCGGGCACCGCGTTTGCGAACACAGCAGTCTTTTCCTTCAGCAGCAACCTCACGCTCTACGCTCAGTGGGAAAAGGATCACGACGGCGGCGGTGGCGGCGACCTCGTGAACACTGGCGGCGCTCCGATCCTGGGTTTCCTCTCCAGCATTGGCGCACTCCTACTCGTCGGCGGCTTCGGCTTCCTGCTGGCTAAGAAGCGCCGTCACCGCGAAGAGGCCTGACAACAGACCGTTTCGGTTGAGAACTCGGCGGATGTCGTTCTCAACCGGAACGGTCTGTGTTGTTCGGGTTGACGCTCGGGTGGCCTTGCGCTCAGGATCCTGGCGCTAGATGCCATACGCCTAGGCGCTAGGCGCTAGGCGCTAATGAGCGCGTGCCTGCTCGCCCGGTTCACCGCTGAACCCACGGCTTTGCACGCGGCATGCACGGGATCTCGGTCGATGCCGACGCCCCACAAACGCTGCCCATCAACCTCCAAATCCACATACGCAGCCGCAACCGCATCACCACCACCACTCATCGCATGCTCCACATAGTCATACAACCGCACCACATGACCCGC
>NZ_JASCRS010000009.1 GCF_030010235.1 Leucobacter sp. UT-8R-CII-1-4
TAGGTTTGATAGTTCTGGTATCCGAGTTGTCGCCACCTGGCGAGTTCTGCGGCAGAGGGCGGCGCGGGCAATCCTTCAAGCGCTGGATCGCTACAGTCGTATCCGAGCGATTCTGCATACCGGGCGATACTCACAAGCAGTCCGTTCGCGATATGCCCAAACCCGTTATCGATCACCGCACGGTCATAATTGTGGTCGAGATACAGCGTCTCCATGTGCACCATCGCACCGGGCAGCCCAGCGAACGCGTCATCCGGGAACGTGCCATTGGGGGCTCGCGTGTTTGCGGGCCGACCGGTGTATTGCGGCATGATGTTTGTGAGGTATGACTGCAGGCTCGATCCAGCGCCACCGAACGTGTAGGTGTACGTGCCGCCAGTGTCGGCATCACCCCAGGCGCTGCCTGTCAGCGCATCAAACGCGATCGTGACGGTCGCCACCGGGTTGTGCGCACGCGCGATCCCGGCACGAGTCGCCCCCGACACAAACCGTACATCGGCCTGACGTGTCACCACCACCGGAGCCAAACACGACGCCTCAAGTTTCGACTTCACAAGGTTCGCGAGGGCCACGTTATACGTCAACTCAGACGCCGGGCCGGG
>NZ_JASCRS010000002.1 GCF_030010235.1 Leucobacter sp. UT-8R-CII-1-4
CCCCCGACACAAACCGTACATCGGCCTGACGTGTCACCACCACCGGAGCCAAACACGACGCCTCAAGTTTCGACTTCACAAGGTTCGCGAGGGCCACGTTATACGTCAACTCAGACGCCGGGCCGGGAGTTTCTGCCCAGCCATAATCATCATCTGGATCGAGCACGATACGCGGCCCAGGAGGCGGCACATATTTGATACCAATCACAATGAACTCAGAGAGGTGGTCTGATTCGGCACGCACCTTGCCGGTTGCTTCGTCGTAGTACGAGGGCAGCTCGACCCAGTCTTCTGCCGAGGACTCCCGGGTATACAGCTTCAGCGAAGTGAGTTCGATACCCGCGGCCGTCACTTCGTCTTCGTCGACGGCGAAACCGAGCGTGATACCCGGCGTCACCGAGGCCGCCTTTTCGACACCGTGTGGGTCTTTCTCGGTGACCACCTCGGCGGGGAATGCCGTCACTTCATTGCCGTCGGATGCCTGCGCGTCGATACTTATCGCGTCGCTGAAGGCGATGCCGTCAAGCTGAGCCTCGGCAGATACCGCAGCGTCAGGTGTCGCTTCGCTCAACGTCAGCTGCAACTCGTCGCTGATCTTGTAGCCAGAGAACTCGGCACTGACGCCAACACTTCCGGCCTCGATCTGGCCCCCGGTCACTGGCGTCAGTGTGGCTTCGGCAAACGTTTCAGGGGTGTCTGGCTGCTCGGTCTCACGCGCGTGTTCAGCAAGGGCACGCCCCTGGCCGTTTGCCAACGCCAAGACGAGCGACCGCGTTGACCGTCGCGCCGATGCCGTGTGCTGGCGCTGTTCCACCCGCCTCGGTTTCGCAGCGGCCTGCCTCGCCTCACGCACCACCCTCGCGGAACGACTCTGCGATGTTGCCTCCTGCAACGCCTGAGCATTCGGCGGGGCTGCCGTCACTGCCACAGCCGTCACAATGAGCAGGGTGAGCACTCTTGCGGCACACCCTGTAGCCACGACCGTACGCGACCTCACGAGACCGGCGTCGCAGACGTTGCGGTGGTCGCTTGCGGTGCTACCTGTTCGGGTGTTCCCGCCGCTGCTTCAGTTGCTGGGCTTGCTGCGGCAAGCTCAGAGATCCCGCGTCGCCACAACAACCAGCCACCCGTGCCAAGACCCGCTAACCCGAGCAGCAGCATGAGCCAAAACCACGGCTGACCCGTGAGTGCAAGCAGCGACGGATCAATCCGTTTCACACACGCCGCGAGCTGCGCCGCATCAGAAACCCCGCCACCGTCATAATCTTCAAACCCCGTCGCACAGCTACGCGTGCCACAGACCACAAACTCGACCCAATCAGCGACACCGTCACCATCAGCGTCTTCAAGACTGTTCGAACAAGCATCCGTGCCACACACCAGACGCTCGGCATAATCGGGAATCCCGTCACCATCACGGTCCTTTGTCGCGCTCGCACAACTGCGACTGCCACAAGACAGAATCTCAACCCAGTCGGCGATGCCATCGTTGTCGGCATCTTCAAGCCCCGTCGCGCAGGTCTTGCTACCGCAGATCGCAAGCTCAACGTCGTCGGGAATAGCATCGCCATCGGCGTCGGTAATATTGCCCGCTTGAGATGGTGAAGCAAGCGGCAGCAGTGCAGCTGGTGCCGCAGAGACAACCGAAATATTGTTCATAGGAACAACTTCGGCCTCAGATGCAGCAGAAGCAGAAGGAACAGCAATCAACGCCGCACCGCAGAACACTGCAACACAAAGCAGCACACCAAGCAGCATTTGGGCGCGCGCGGGCACAGCGAATCGACGTTGATACACGTGTCTGGTTCCTCGGTGGTGATGTGCATGGACGTGAAGACGTCCCCTTGCACTTCACAAAGCCAGATCCCACTGCGCTTCTATGCCGCCATCAGAAGCGACTGTAAACACTGCCCCAGACAAATTCAAAGCGCCGGAAACCAGACGTTATTTAGCTGTTACAAAGCGCAACTTTTTCAACCAATTAACCACTTCTGAACAGGAGTTTTATTCACCGCAAACACGCCAATTATGAGCCACTTCACCCACAGAAAACCAAAACATTTTGGATTCGCACAACAGTAAGCAAAAGCCATCCTTGGCAAAGCCCACGACCAGCCAACACGAACCGCGCACCAAACAAAACCGCACTCCGAACCAGGCCATTTGATCCAGCGTAAAAACAAAAGAGGGGCGGTGCATTCGCACCACCCCTCCTTTACGCGAGAACAGTATTACTGCGCAGCACGCTCGAGCACGAGCTCGCGCACGCGGGCGGCATCAGCCTGTCCGCGCATGGCCTTCATCACGGCACCGATCACCGCGCCGGCTGCTTGCACCTTACCGTCGCGAATCTTCTCAAGCACGTCTGGCTGCTGCGCGAGCGCAGCGTCAATCGCCTCGATCAGCGGGCCGTCGTCTGAAACGATCGCAAGGCCGCGGGCCTCAACAATCTCAGCGGCAGTACCCTCACCATCGATGACGCCCTGGAGCACCTGACGCGCGAGCTTGTCGTTCAGCGTGCCAGCGTCGACCAGCTCAACCACAGAGAGAATCTGCGCGGGAGTGATCAGCTCAGCAGGAACCGCATCGCGCTCGTTAGCGATACGGGCGATTTCACCGGTCCACCACTTACGGGCAGCCTGCGGCGCTACGCCAGCGGCAACGGTGGTCTCGATCTCGTTCACGAGACCAGCGTTCACCACGTCGCGGAACTCAAGCGGCGAGAAGCCCCACTCGCTCATCAGGCGACGACGACGAAGCGTAGGGTGCTCTGGCAGACCAGCGCGCAGCTCTTCAACCAGTTCACGCGAAGGTGTGAGCGGAGCCAAATCTGGCTCTGGGAAGTAACGGTAATCGTCAGCGTCGCTCTTCGGACGGCCCGGTGAAGTCTCACCGGTGTCTTCGTGCCAGTGACGAGTCTCCTGAGTAATCGAGCCGCCCTCAGCCAAGATCGCAGCCTGACGCTGAATCTCGAAACGAACCGCACGCTCAATAGAACGCAGCGAGTTCACGTTCTTCGTCTCAGTACGAGTGCCGAGCACGCTCATGCCGGCATCTTCGTTGCCGCGTGGGCGCAGCGAAACGTTCGCGTCACAGCGCAGGTTACCGCGCTCCATGCGTGCGTCAGAGATACCGAGCGCGGTGACAATCTCACGAATCGTCGCAACGTATGCCGCAGCGATTTCAGGAGTGTCGGCCTCGCCACCAAAGATTGGTCGGGTCACGATTTCAACGAGTGGCACACCCGCACGGTTGTAATCAACAAGCGAGTATTCAGCACCCTGAATACGACCAGTCGAGCCACCAACGTGGTTCAGCTTGCCAGCGTCTTCTTCCATGTGCGCGCGCTCGATTGGCACGTGCACCACACGACCTGACTCGAGCTCAATCTCGACCGATCCATCGTGCGCGATCGGATCATCAAACTGTGAGATCTGGTAGTTCTTCGCCATGTCTGGGTAGAAGTAGTTCTTGCGCGCGAAGCCAGAAACCTCTGCGATTTCGCAACCCAGCGCGAGACCAAGGCGAATCGAGTAACGCACTGCCTGATCGTTTACGACCGGAAGCGCTCCGGGCAACCCGAGGCAAACCGGAGTGAGGTTCGTGTTTGGCTCGCTACCGAACACGTTCGGCGCTGAGCTGAACATCTTGGTTTTGGTGTTGAGTTCAACGTGCACCTCAAGACCGATCACCGGTTCAAAAAGTTCGAGTGCTTTCTCAAACGACATCAACTTGGTTTTCGCCATTAGTTCGCCGCCTTTCGTGCGAGAGCATCTGCAAAGGAGGGCACCTGCGACCAGAACGGCTTGCCGTCACGCTCGGTGATCAGCTGTTCAATAGCTGCGCCAGCCTGGTAGAGGCGTGCGTCCTCGTATGCAGGCGCGAGCAGCTGCAAGCCAACTGGCAGGCCGTCTTCTGCTGCGGTGCCGATTGGCAAGCTGAGGCCAGGAATACCAGCGAGGTTCGCCGGAATTGTGGTGGCATCGTTCAGATAGTCCTGCATCGGGTCACTGCCATGAGTGCCGAGCTGCCAGGCCGTGGTTGGCGCGGTTGGCGAAGCGATCACGTCAACTTGAGCAAACGCTGCCGAGAAGTCACGCTGGATCAGCGTACGCACCTTCTGCGCGCTGCCGTAGTAGGCGTCATAGTAGCCAGCCGAAAGAGCGTAAGTGCCGAGAATAATACGACGCTTTACTTCTGCACCAAAACCAACCTCACGGGTCTGGCTCATCACGTTCTCGACCGTGCCGTTACCCTCTGGGGTGACACGCAGGCCGAAACGCACCGAGTCATATTTTGCGAGGTTACTCGATGCTTCTGCAGGCAGAATCAGGTAGTAAGCAGCAACAGCGTACTCAAAGTGCGGTGCGTCGATCTCAACGATTTCGGCGCCCTGCGCGGTAAGCAGCGCGAGCGACTCTTCGAAGCGGGCCTTGACCCCTGGCTGCACACCCTCAAGCATGAGCTGTTTCACGACGCCAACGCGCAGACCTTTGAGGCTGCCACCGGCAGCACCCGCACGGGCAGCAGCGGCCATTGACGGCCACTCGTGGCGCAGAGAGGTGGAGTCGTGATGGTCGTGACCTGCGATGACATCGTGCAGCAGCGCGGTATCGAGCACGGTACGAGCGACGGGGCCGACTTGGTCGAGCGAAGATGCGAGCGCAATCGCACCGTAGCGGCTCACACCACCGTACGTGGGCTTTGCACCGACGGTGCCGGTGAGGGCTGCTGGCTGTCGGATCGAGCCGCCGGTGTCGCTGCCGAGCGCGAGTGGCGCTTCGAATGCGGCCACAGCGGTTGCCGAGCCACCGCCCGAACCGCCCGGCACACGGTCGAGCGCCCAGGGGTTCAGGGTTGGGCCGTAGGCCGAATTCTCGGTCGAAGAGCCCATTGCGAACTCATCCATATTGGTCTTGCCAATGTTTACGAGTCCGGCTGCGCGCGCCTTGGCAACTACTGTCGCATCAAACGGCGACATGTAGCCCTCAAGAATCTTCGAACCCGAAGTCGACGGCATGTCGGTGGTAACCAGCACGTCTTTGACGGCGAGCGGCACACCGGCGAGCTCGCCGAGGTTCTCACCAGCCGCACGACGCTCGTCAATCTTGCGTGCTGCGTCGAGTGAGGCTTCAGCGTTTGTTACGAGGAAGGCGTTCAGTTCGCCGTCGACCTCGCTGATGCGATCAAGCTGGGCCTTGGCGGCGTCAACAGCCGAAACTTCGCCTGAGATGAGGGCCGCCGAGAGTTCGGCGGCGGTGAGCGTAATCAAGTCGTTGTTCGCGGTCATTACTGCTCCTCTCCAAGGATCGAAGAAACACGGAACATACCGTCGGCTACCTCTGGCGCGTTTTCAAGCGCCTGATCGAGGGTGAGCACGTCGGCAATCTCGTCGGGACGAGTGACGTTGTTGATCGGAAGGGGGTGGCTAGTGGCCGGGACGTCGTCGCTTGCCACCTCGCTGACCTTCGCAATATTGTGCAGGATCGAGTCGAGGTCACGACTCAGGGTCGTAATCTCGTCTGCGGTGAGGGCAATTCGGGCCAGATCGGCAAGATGTTCTACGGTTTCAACCGTGATCTCGCCGTTCGCTCCACTGGTTTCAGACATGCTGCTCCATCAAGAGTGATCGGATGAACCTGTCCATCTTATCGGGGCTGGCTCTGCCGCAGCTCCGCATTCACTGGTGCGAGCGGCCAAGCAACCCGGCAACACCAGCCCGCGCAGCGACCGAGACGCGCTCCCCTTCGTCAGTGCGCTCACCGTTTGCCTGCCAAAGCCCAGAGCAGGCACGGCGGTGGCTGCTGACAAGATGCACATCGGCGATACCAATGGCGGTCATCAGCGCGTAGGCAGTGGTCGGCCCCACAAAGGCGAAACCCTGTTTCTTCAGCGCTTTTGCGAGGGCAATTGATTCTGCCGAAGTCGCTGGAACCTCACCGTCGTGTGTGGGCGACGGCGAATGTTCAGGCATATACGACCAGACCAGATCGGCCACGTTGAAGCCGCGCTTGTGAAGATTCAAGATTGCATTCGCGTTGTTGATGGTTGCGATGATCTTCGCCCGATTTCGAATAATTCCTGCATCCGCGAGCAACCGTGCCACATCACTCTCGTCAAACGCTGCAACAGCGGCGATGTCAAAACCGGCGAAGGCCACTCGAAAGTTTTCTCGCTTACGCAGGATCGTGAGCCAAGACAAACCCGATTGAAAGGCTTCAAGGCTGAGCCTCTCAAAGACGCCGTTTTCGTCAAAAACCGGCATGCCCCACTCAGTGTCGTAGTAGTGCTTCAGATCGTCATGATCATTCGCCCAGTTTGAGCGAACCAGTTCGGCCTCGCTCATAGCGCGTCGGGGCCCTCGGTCACGAGCACGGCAAACTGGGCGGCGTCGAGCACAGGAATCCCGAGCTCTTCAGCCTTTGCGAGTTTTGACCCGGCACCAGGCCCAGCCGCCACAAAGTCGGTCTTTTTTGAGACGCTTGAGGCTGCCTTGCCACCTGCCTGAATAATCGCTTCTTTCGCACCGTCACGGGTAAACCCGTCAAGCGCGCCAGTAGCGACAATCGTGAGCCCCTCAAGCACGCCCCCCTCGACTGCAGCGGCCCCGGGGCCCGCGTGACCAGGAGTGGACCACTGCACACCAGCTGCGGCCCAGCGCTCAACAATTTCAAGGTGCCAATCAACCTCGAACCACTCGCTCAGCGCGCTCGCGATGGTAGGCCCAACGCCCTCAACAGCAGCGAGTTCTTCGGCGCTTGCCGCTCGAATGGCGTCGAGCGAACCGAACCAGTCGGCGAGCGCTCGGGCGGCAACGGGGCCAACATGGCGAATGTTTAGCGACACCAGCAGACGCCACAGCGGTTTCGTTTTCGCCTTCTCGAGTTCAGCGAGCAGCGTCTCGGCGTCTTTCGACGGTGACAACACCGGAACTTTGCTTATCTTCGCTTTGCGACGCTCGGCAGGGGTCATGCCTTCGGCCTCTGCCGGGTAGACGTGATCAATCTTCTGGAAGGGCGCACGGCGCACCAGCTCACCGGTGACCTGGTCAGTTTTTTGCTCGCCAGTCTCGGCGTCTCGCACAATCACCTTGATCGGCACGAGCTGTTCGAGGCTCAGTTCAAAGAGCCCAGCTTCGGTAGTCAGCGGTGGTTCTGCGGGATGTTCTGGCTGCGTTAGCGCAGCGGCCGTAATCTCGCCGAGGGCTTCCACGTCAAGGGCTCCGCGCGAGCCAATGTGTTCAACGCGGCCGCGAAGCTGAGCCGGGCATGAGCGCGCATTTGGGCAACGCAGATCAATGTCGCCCTCTTTCATCGAGCGCAGGATCGAGCCGCACTCTGGGCAGGCCTCAGGCATCTGCCATTCGTATTCGCTGCCGTCGCGCATCTCTGCGACTGCGCCCAGCACCTCGGGAATCACATCGCCAGCTTTTCGCAGCACGACAGTATCGCCGATCAGTACGCCCTTTGCCTTCACTACCTGCTGGTTGTGAAGTGTTGCCTGGCTCACTGTCGAACCAGCCACCTTGACCGGCTCCATAACCGCATAGGGAGTTGCCCGGCCAGTGCGGCCAATGCCGATACGAATATCGATCAGCTTGGTGTGTACTTCTTCTGGCGGGTACTTATAGGCGATCGCCCAGCGAGGGGCACGGCTAGTCTCACCCAGTTCGGCATGCAGATCGAGCTCGTCAATCTTGATCACAATGCCGTCGATTTCGTGTTCAAAGCTGTGTCGCTTTTCGCCGCTCTTCTGCACAAACTGCGCGACCTCTTCAGGAGTGTCGAGCACTCGCGCGTGCGGCGAAACAGGCAATCCCCACTCGCCAAGCAGGCTATAGGCATCACTCTGGTTCGTAAATGCCGGATGCTGCCAGGCGCCGATGCCATGCACATACACAGCGAGACGGCCGAGTCGCTCTGACATGAGTTCAAGCTCACGCTCGTTCTTTTTGTCTGCACGCTGCCTGAGGCTGCCTGCAGCGGTGTTTCGAGCATTCGCGAACTCTGGATAGCGCACAGTGATCTTGTCTGCGGCAATACCCTTTGCCAACTGTTCTGCTTCGTATTCGCGCTGCAGTTCGTGCTGGCGTTCGTTCAGCCAGGCAAAGTCCTCGCCGCCTAAGAAGACTTCTCCCCTGGCCTCAAAGAATTCAGGGATGCCCTCGCCGCTTAGTGTGCGCGGAATCGCGGGAATGAAGCGCAGATTCTCAGTGATATCTTCGCCAACGCGACCGTCGCCACGAGTAGTAGCGGTTTCAAGCACGCCGTTGCGATACGCAAGGCTAATCGCAAGACCATCAATTTTCAGTTCACTCAGCCAGTGCACTTCACGGCCAGCAGCGGCACGAGTTTTTGCCATCCACTCGTCAAGCTCTTCGAGGCTGAACACGTTGTCGAGGCTGAGCATACGTTCAGCGTGCTCGTGCTCTGGGAAACCAGCCGACACCACGGCAGCGCCAACCTCACGGGTTGGGCTATCTTGACCCGCAAGTTCTGGATACTCTCGCTCAATAGCTTCGAGGCGTCGAAAACGTTCGTCGTACTCAGCGTCAGAGACCAGGCTTACGCCCTCGGAGTGATAGGCCAGGCGAAATCGCTCGATTTCTTCGGCAAGGCGAGCCGCCTCGGCGCGGGCCGCGTCGAAATCATGAGTGGTGTGCGTCTCGTTTTCGTTCACACCACTGATTCTAGAACTTCACCACCGACATTCACGGAGGCGTCGCCTGAAAACGGCACAGCACGATCAATTGTGAACTGGCCAAGCACACGAGTTCCGATGTAGAGTACGGCGCTTTGCCCCGGCGCCACACCGATCAATGGCTCGGCGTGTTCAAGATCAATGTCAACCACAATCTCATGGGTAGCCTCTGCGCGGTGCAGCTCGGTGCGTTCTTCATCAAGAATTGGTCGCAACGTCGCGGTTGCCGGCACTGGATCAGCGTGCGCGCGGATCTGCACTTCACAGGCAAAGGTCTCAGCAAGATCAAATCCTGGCTCACCGGTCAGGCTGTAACGGCCACCTGCGATGCGTGAAATGGCCAGTTGATCCTTCGGACCAACAACTACCTGGTTCGAGACAGGACGAATCGAGAGCACGTAACGTGGCTTTCCGTCATCTGCCGGGTGGCCAATAGCAAGGCCGCGGCGCTGCCCAACAGTGTAGCCAAGCGCACCATCATGCTCGCCGAGCACCTTACCCGATTCGTCGACAATCTCGCCCGGCACCCGGTCGAGGCGCTCGTCGAGCCAGCCACGGGTATCGCCGTCAGGAATAAAGCAGATGTCATGGCTGTCGGGCTTCTGCGCGACCTGAATACCGCGCTCCGCTGCCTCGGCGCGAATCAGATCTTTCGACGGAGTATCGCCAAGCGGGAAGTAGCAGTGAGCCAGCTGCTCCGCGGTGAGCACACCGAGCACATATGACTGATCTTTTGCCCAAGCGCTTGCGCGATGCATCTCGCGCCCGTTTGGTCCGTCCACAACGGTGGCGTAGTGCCCGGTTGCGACGGCATCAAAACCAAGCGCAATCGCTTTATCAAGCAGGGCCGCAAATTTGATCTTCTCGTTGCATCGCAAGCACGGGTTGGGCGTGCGACCAGCCGCGTACTCGGAGATGAAGTCATCGACCACATCTTCTTTAAACCGCTCGCTGAAATCCCAAACGTAAAACGGAATATCCAGCAAACCGGCAACTCGGCGGGCGTCCATCGAATCTTCAATCGTGCAGCATCCGCGCGATCCAGTGCGAAGCGTGCCCGGCATGCGACTCAGCGCGAGGTGCACACCGACAACTTCGTGTCCAGCTTCGACGGCACGCGCTGCAGCCACGGCGCTATCCACGCCTCCGCTCATCGCGGCCAAAATCTTCATCCCGGTAGTCTACGACAGTCCGGCTGCACGAGCACGGTGTACCGCATCAGGAAGAGTTTCGAGCAGCGCATCAATCTCTGACTCATCAGTGTCTGCCGAAAGCGTGAACCTCAGCGAACCAATCGCTTCATCTTCGGGCACACCCATCGCGAGCAATACGTGCGAGACTTCCGCGACACCGGCTCGGCAGGCAGAGCCTACTGAGGCAGAGACCCCGGCAGCATCAAGCAAAAAGACCAATGAGTCGCCCTGGCAACCCGGAAAAGTGAAGTGTGCACTCCCGGCGAGTCGTGGGTCTTCATCAGCGATGCCGGGCTCGGCACCCCGCAACACGGCTTCGGGCACGCTGGATCGCACACCCGCAATAAGTTTGTCGCGCAGCGCGCGAAGCCGCGTGATCCTTCGCTGAAACTCTTCTGTCGAATCGCCATATGCGTGCCGCAAAGCCGCAGCAAAAGCGACCGCACCGGCAACATTCTGCGTGCCCGAACGTGAGCGCTGCTGACTTCCACCGTGCAAAATCGGGTCGATGGTGGCATTGCGCGCGATGAGCAATGCCCCTACGCCAACAGGCCCGCCAATTTTGTGGGCAGAGACCGAGAGCGCGGCGACACCGAGTTCACGAAAGTCGATCGACAATTGGCCAAGCGACGAGACCGCATCGATGTGCACGGGAACCCCCGCGGCTTTTGCGATGGCGGCCAGTTCGCGAGCGGGCTGCACCGAGCCAACCTCATTGTTTGCCAGCAAGAATGAGAGCAGCGCGATGTTCTCGGGCCCGAATTCTTCGAGAGCTTCGCTCAAGGTCGACGGTTGCAGCACCCCCTCGTGGTCGAGGGGCAACACCTGCAATTGGGCGCCCTGCGCGTCACGCAGCCATTCGGCCGCTTCGATCGTGGCGTGATGCTCCCCCGCAGCAATCAGCACTACTGGCTTTGGCACCGAGAGGCCAGAGCTGCCAGAGTTACCAGCACCGGCAGCCGATTTGGCAGCACGCTGAGCCGCCCAAAACAGGCCTTTGAGCGCCAGGTTGATCGACTCGGTGCCACCACCGGTCAGCGTCACCATTGCCGGGTCAGCGCCGAGAACCGCACCAATCGACTGGCGGGCAGCTTCTAGTTGCTCACTTGCTATCTGCCCATGAGCGTGCGTCGAAGCGGGGTTGCCAAGCTGCCGAAGCGCTTCGGTGTACGCCGAAAGCACGGCCTCCGGCATGGGTGAGGTCGCTGCGTGATCGAGGTAGGCTCTTGGCACGTGCTTTTTGCGTTGGATCGACTCAGTAGAGCATATTCGCGAGACGGGTGCGGGCAGCCGCCACCCGTGGATCGCTCTGGCCGACAACTTCGAAGAGCTCAAGTAGGCGCTCACGAATTTGGGTGCGATCTTCATCAATATCGCTTGCCGCGAAAAGCTCAAGCAGCCGCAAGAAAGCGTCTTCGATGTGACCGCCAGAGACGTCAAGGTCGGCAACCAGCATCTGCTCCGCAACACCCTGCGGTGCTGCCGCTGCCGCATCGCGAATCTCGCCAGCGCTCACGCCCTGCAATCGTTCAAGCAAACGCACCTGCACCAGAGCGGCGCGAGCTTCGTGATCGGCTGGGGCTTTCACCAGCACCTGCTCGTACGCCTGCACTGCTGCGCTGAAATCACCACGGTCAAGGGCTTCAAGAGCCTCTGCGTGTGCCGGATTCACCGGTGGCTCGACTGGGCCTTCGCTCACTGCACCAAGGTCTGGAGCGCTCACGCGACCGCTCACACCCTGCTGCTCTGCGAGCTGCAAAAGCTGCACAAAAAGCTCACGAATCTGCTCGTCGGCGGCTGGGCCTTGGAACAGTGGCACGGGACGCCCGCCAACAAGCGCAACAACGGTGGGCACGGCTTGGGCCTGGAACGCCTGCGCGAGACCCGGGTTGGCCGATACGTCGACAAAACCGAGCACCACTTTTCCGTCAAGACCGCGCACAGCGTTTTCAAGCACCGGTGCCAGCGCGTCACACGCGGCGTCTCCGTCGATGCGCAGCATCAGCACCACAGGTACTACGCCAGAGAGCTGGGCTGCCTGCTCGAAACTCTGATCGGTGACGTCAAAGACCGCAGCCGGCACATCGACAGTCTGACCGCCTGCCTGCGCGCCCGGCTGACCTACGGCTGTGTGACCTGCGGCCGACCCGCCTGCCTGCTGGGTACCGCGAGCGGCAAGGTGGCTGAGGTCTACGGCGCCGCCGCCCAAACGTGGAGGAATCTGTTGTGACATATTGGGCTCTCCCCTTAGCTATTGCTTGCGCTCACCAGGTCGCTCGTGTATCCGAGCAACTGAATCTTTTCACCCGAGCTTGCGGTTGGCACGAAGAACAACAGCTGATGGGCGACAACGCTCACAAGCTTGTCCTGCTGTCCTTCAAGACCACTCAGCGCCGTGAGGCTCTTCGGCACGGTTGGCCGCCAGCGGGTTCCCTCTGGTGGCGCTTCGACGCGGGTCTCAAGTACCGAAGTTGTCACGAGCGCGCCGCCGGTGCCGGTTGAGAGGCTGAGGATCGATCCCTCCTGCTGGGCTGCTGAGACAGAATAGTTGATCTGTTCACCGTTTGCTGCGGCCTTTTCAGCTGACTGTGCAGCCCAGGAGGCTCCGCTTCGCTCGATCAGGCTGTCACCCTCAAGGTTGAACTTTTCTGCCTCAGCCACACCGGCACCGCCAGCGAGCACTGCCGAATAGTCGACGCCCGTCTGTGCAGGGGTCAGTGCGAGGGTTGCGAGGTCATCTGCAAGCAGCGCGGCACCCTCTTCAGCAGGTGCGGCTTCTGGCATGGTGATTCCGCCGCGAAGAGCGATGGTGCGCGAAACAAGGAAGTTCTCATATTGATTCTCTTGAGTCATCACCAGTGCAAGTGACGGTGATTCTTTGCTCTCCGCGTCATTCTTTGCATCGTCGGTTGCAGCATCGTCCGCAGCCGCTTCGTCACCGCTAGTCGCAGTCTCAGAAGCAACCACTACGAAAATGGTGCGAGGCCAGCCCTCTGTACTCTGCACGATCTGGTAGCCAAGCTCCTGATCGGTGATACGTGGCACTACAACTTCGTAGTCAGGCACGGCCTTACGAATCGTGTAGTTGGCTTCACGCTCAGTTAGCGCCTCATCAGTAAATCGAGCCTCGAGCGGGCCAGCATCAAGGCTGTCATCGGCTTCGCCCGAAAGCGCTGCAATGTCTCCGAGGATCCGCGTGATCTGTGTCTGCGAAACAGGCACCGGCGCGCGCATTGACTTTGCGTCAGATTCAACCGGCGCATCAGCGACCTCTTCGCTTGCCGAGAAGTCTGGCCAGTAGTTCGCTGTACAACCGCTCAAGCCGAGCGCCGCAGTGACCACCAGAGCCGGAACTGCAAATGCGCGCTTCACGATTTTGCCCTTCTTTGGTGCCGCTACCCGCTTCATCGTGTTCTCGTCAGTTGCGGAGCCACTCTTAGGCTCACCGTGCTCGGTTGCACCCTCGGCAGAGGTTGCGCCCGCGTCAGGGGCGACTGCTTCGTCGCTCTCTGACGATTCAATACCCTTTGGCGTCGCATCGCCCTTCGAAGGCTTCACGTTCTTCGCTGCCGGCTGCTCGCCAGCCTTACTACCCGACTTTGAGAACACATTTCGAATGCCCTGCAACGGCCCCTTGCGGCCACGACGCGGGCCAAGCCCACGGCGGTCGTGATCCACCGCAAGCAGGTAAAGCACTGCGCCGAGCAGCGCAAACACGCCACCACCGACAAGCAGCGGACCAGCCCAAGGGGTGCGGCGATCCTGCACCCATTCAATCGAAACCTTTGGAGACTTTGAAGTTTCGGCAACCGAAACAATCACTGCCTGATCCGGGTCAAGCGACACCGGCATACGCACGGTCTGGGTCTTTGACTCAGAGTTCTCAGACTGCGAACCACGCTGATCCAGCCACAGGTCACTACCGAACGGCGAAGGAACCTCGATCTTCTCTTGGTCGTCGGCCTTGCTCAGCTCAGCGAATTCTGCGGCAGCCTCTGAGTTCGCAGGAATCTTCGTTGACTCAAGCGACTTCGACTTCGCGTTTGCGGTGACCTCAGCGTGTGGGAACGCTGCCGTCCAAGCTTCAATGTCACGCACATGGCCGGTCGCGACGAAAGGTTCGTCTCCCTCAACCACAACGTTTGCCTGACCCGTCAAAGTATCGAACTGATCCGCGTTAAACACGGCCAATCCATTCGGCGCATCAAACGTAGTTGAATAGGTCACCTTGTGAGGCCCAGCCAAAAAAGTGACCTGACCAATACCTAATACGAGCATGATGCCCGAAAGCACAAGCGCCGAAAATGCAAGCACAAACCGCACGGCAGCTTCCCCTCTGCTTTCAAAGTTTCAGCAGCCTCAAGAGATAAGACTGCACATTTCAGACCTCAACGCTACCGGAGCGCGCCGAACTTCGCCTGAAAAACCCGGATCAACTAGGATTACAACATCGGGAATCGTATTCAGCCCGCAGCTTTAAGAGCTGGGCTCGAAACCTACCAGGAGCATCGGTGTCAGAAGCAAATTCGCAGTTCTCACAAGCCATTCGTGGCTACAACCGTGCAGAAGTTGACGCTCGCGTGGCGGCACTGAGCGGCCACATTGATTCGCTACAAGCGCACATTCAGTCATTGCAGTCGGCGCATCAAACCGCCGTTGGCGATGTTGATTCCCAGCGCGCCCTCATCGAAGACCTGCAAGCACAGGTCGCTGAACTCGGTGCAAGTGGCTACACCGGCCTGGGTTTGCGTGTCGAAAAGAGCCTGCACCAAGCCGAACAAACAGCACAGACATTGATGGCGCAGGCAGATCTCGACGCCGAGAAGCTTCGCCGCAACACCGAAGCTGAAGCAGAACGACTACTCCGCCAGGCTCAAACTCGTGCAGATGAGCTGGTCACATCAGCCACCGAACAGGCAGAGACACTCGTCACTGAGGCACGAAACGAAGCCGAAACGCGCGAAGCTCACGCAAAAGAGCAGGTAGAACTACTCACCACCGAAGCACAGCAGCGCGCCGCTTCGCTCACCGCCGACAGCGAACTCGACGCTAGCTCCGCCATTGAGACTGCCAAGGCTGAGGCCAGGGCGATCCTCGCTGAAGCAAAGGGCGAAGCAGAACGACTCGGCAATGCTGCGCGAGCAGAGGCCGGAACGCTTCGCGAAGAAACCGAACGCGCCGCTGAAGAGTTTGCGCGCCTTCGCGAAAGCCACGAGCGCGAAGCAGAGCTCGAGCGAAGCCGACTCACCACCGAAGGTGAACGCGCCCGCGCAGAATTCGCCGAGCGTATTCAACGCGAAGAAGCAGATCTCGCCGCACGATTCGCCGAGCGTGAGAAAACACTCAGCTTCGAGATGAACGCGCTCCGTCTCACACTCACCGACGAGATCGAGACGCTTCGCAATAAGATCGCTCAGGAACGCGCCGAGCACGAACAGAGCATCGCGGCAGAGCTTTCGACCCATCAGGCACGCATCGAGGCAGAGTCGCAAAGCCACAGCGAGAAGCTGGCCGCCGCTCAGTCCGAGCACGAAGCCACCCAAGAGCGCAACACTGCCGCGCAAGCAGCCCAACTCGCCTCGCTCGCAGCTCAGGCAGAGCGAGAGCGCGAGCGCGCGAAAGAGGTTGCCGAAGCTGAACTCAGCGAAGCAGCGTCGGCGCAGGCAACAGCCCTTGCCGAAGAGCTTGAGCAGCACGACTTCACGCTGACCGCAGAGATCACCGAGCACGAAGCTGCCCTCGCCAAAGAGCGCAGCGCGCACGAGTCAGAAATCGAGCGCGGGCGCGAAGAGCTGCGCAGCGCAATCACCGCGACCGAAGCAAAAATCGCGAAGGATCGCTCTACGCACCAAGCGAGCCTCGAAAAAGAGCGCACGCTGCACCTTGAGCGCATCGCCACCGAGCGTATTGAGCATGACAACACGCTTGCCGACGAGCGCGAAGCGCACGACGCCGCAATCGCAGAAGAGCGCGAAGCCCACGAGAGCTCAATCGCTGAAGAACGCGAGAACCACGAGGCCACTCTGGCAAACGAGCGAGAGAACCACGACGAAACTCTGGCAACAGAACGTGAAGCGCACGACCAGCAGCTCGCCCAAGAACGCGAAGAACAAGAAGCTCACCTATTGAGCGAGCGCGCAGCACACGACAAGAAGATCGCAAAAGAACGCGCAGCTCATGAGAAGAGCATTGCCAAAGAGCTCGCCGCGCATCAGGCTTCACTCAGCGACACCCAGACCATGCACGAAGAGCGTATTGCTTCTGAAAGCACAGCGCACAGCGAAGAACTCGCCGCTCTTGCAGCGAGTACCGCAGAGGCGCTGCGGATCCAACGCGAAGAAGCGGCAACCGCACTCGGCATTGACCGCGAGCAGTTCGAGCTTCAAGCAGATCGCGACCGAGTAAGCCTGGCCGACGACATTGCACGCGAACGCGCCGATCATGAGCGTCGTGTGACAGCAGAGTATGCAGCACACCAAGAACAGCTGCGCAGCGAACGAGCCGATGCCATCGCCGCGACCGAACGTGACGTGGAAAGCATGCGCACCAAGGTCACCGCGGAGCTTGACACCCTGCGAGCAAACACGGTCGAAGAGTTGGCAGAGTACCGCTCAACGATTGAGACCGAGCTGGCTACAGCCAAAGCTTCGACGGAAGACTTCGTGCGTGATGAGCGACAGCGCATCACCACCGAAGCCGAAGAATTTGCACAGACCGCAGCCGAGCGCCGAGAGACCCTTGAGCGTGAGGTCTCAGATCGTCAGGCTGAGGCCGCGGCCACCGCAAGCGAACAGCTCACGGCAGCACGCGCTTCACTTGCCGAAATTCAAGAACAGCTGGCAACCGCTCGTGGCGAGTACGAGCGTGTGCTTGGCGGTGCAGCAGCAGATGCCCGCGAAACCCGCCTCGCGGCAGAACGCCAAGCTGCAGAAATCGTGCAAGAAGCTGAGCAGCGCGCAAACCACACATTCACTGAGGCTGAGAACCGCGCACAAAAGGTGCTCGCAGCCGCCGAAGATCGTATGGTTCAGCTCAAGGTAGAACGAGTGGCCGTTGCGCGCTACTTCGAAAGCCTCGGCGAAGTTGTCTTGAACGCGAAAAAGCTTGAAGAAAGCGTAAAGCCTTCTACTGAGGCTGAGATTACGAGCGAGAACAACGCCGACGTGTCTACCTCTGCAGACGACGCATGACCATCACAGCAGCAGCCGACGGATCGGCACTAGGGAACCCCGGTCCGGCCGGTTGGGCTTGGTACATTGACGACGCTCAGTGGCGTGCCGGCGGTTGGCCGCGCGCCACCAATAACCAGGGCGAACTCATGGCAGTGATCGACCTCCTGCACGCCACCGCTCATCGCGCCGACGAGCAGCTTCACGTGCTCTGCGACAGCCAATACGTAATCAACTCGGTCACCCAGTGGATGCCAGGCTGGAAACGCCGCGGCTGGCGCAAAGCCGACGGCAAACCAGTGCTTAACCGCGAGCTACTTGAAACACTTGACCAAGCAATGCAGGGTCGACAGGTTCGATTCGAGTGGGTGAAGGGGCACGCCGGCCACCCACTCAACGAGGCAGCAGACGACAAAGCGCGAGCGGCGGCCACTGCCTACCAGCGCGGACAAGAACCCGAAGCAGGCCCAGGTATTGCTGCCGCGGCGCCGAGCCCAAAAGTTCCGCTAGCTGCTCCCCCGCAACAAGACACACTTTTTTAGAGCGCTGGATCGCCGATCCCCCAAGCGAGTAATTGTTTAGGGCAGTCGCCAGCAGTGCGAATGATAGTGACGGCGCTGTTGCACAGCAGCGGCGTCGCCAAATAGGTGTTCGGCGCTCCACGCGACGATGTGTGCCTGACCTGCGGGCACATCGGTACCGCAGTCGGGGCAACGGTACGCCTTCTCAGCGCGATGCGCAGGGATTTCGCGCACGAACCATTCGGTTCCGCGACGGTACTGCTTCTGCGCTCCCCCGTAGGCAAGCCGAGTCACATCACGCGGTGGATCTTGTGCGGCTCGCTGATACTTGCTGGGGCCGCGTCTACGCGCCATGAGCGCGAACTCGTTCGATTACCACCAGCTATTTGAGACCCAGAAGTCATAGGCGCCAGCCCAGCTGCCGTAACGACCGACAGCGTAACCATTAGCCCAGCGCAGGTTATCTACTGGATCATAGCCATTGCCTGGCACCTTGCTGCAAGGCAATGCCTGAACAAGGCCGCAAGCGCCGCTACCTGAGTTAGTAGCATTCGGGTTCCAGCCACTTTCGCGACTCACAACGTAATCCACGTAGCCCCAGTCGCTTGGATCGATGCCAGCGGCAGCCATCCATTCAGCGGGCGCGCCGCCACCGGTGTAGAAGATCGGGCCGGAGCCGCCAGCAGAGCTCTTAGTTTCTGCGACAGGAGGTGGCTCGGGCGCCATTTCTTCAGCGGGAGCCGTTGCAAGTGGAATGATTGGTGCATCGACCAGGGTCGGCACAAACTCCTGATTGATCCGCTCATAAAATGCTTCGTCGGCAAGAGCCGGCTTCGACTGCGAGAGCGGTGCGATGATCGCGGTGCCGGCGATACCCGCGACCGCGAAGGCGGCGAGGTATCCCCGCAGGCGCTTCATGCGGTGAGGTGCGGTGGGGGTATTCGTAGCAAGAGTCACAATGTAACGATCTTATCTCAGTTTAATGGAGCGGTCGAGTCTGAGCTCTCAGCTCTCAGCGGGTGGCCAGCAAAAGCTCGATCACGGCGTCGAGCAGCGCGTCGACCTGATCCTCGTTATAGCCGCGCCATTCCGAATGAAACACGACACTGCGCACCTCTGCTGTAGAGAGCTGGGCTTCACCAGCAAAGAGCGCAGAAACGCGATCAAGAAAAGCATCGACCTGTGAGCGACGGTATCCACTTGCGAAGAAGCCACGGCGCGAAAAACGTTTGCCGCGAGGGCGATCAAGACGACCGCGCACATCGCGCAACAGCTGGCCAACCTCAGCCCACCAAGCCTCGTCACCAATCTCAGCCATGCGCGTGCGCCGCTCGCGCTCATAAAATACTTCTTCGAGCCGATCCATCGCAGCGTCGACAAATCGCGCCGAGTAGCCGCGACGCTTCAGCGGAAACGCAGCACGTCGAATCTCCGCCGAGGTGACCGGGTTCTTTGTCGGCTGATCCTGATCATAGGTCTGCCGCGCACGCTCAAGAAACGCATCTACCTGATCAAATTGGTAGCCAAGCTGGCTGCCCTCGGCCAACGGGAACGCACTGTGTTCTCGTGACGATGAATCTGTGGATTTTTTGCTCATGCAAATACTCCCAAGCTGAGCGCCACACCATAAACGGCAACAGCCGAAGGCAATAGCGAATCAAGTCGATCAAGGAACCCACCGTGTCCGGGGATCCAAGAACTCATGTCTTTCACACCGAGATTGCGCTTGATCAGCGACTCGGTCAAATCGCCGCCCGTCGCCGTAATCAGAACAACAACACCAAGCAATACGCCAACCCACCAAGGCTGTTCAAGTGCAAGCAACGAAATCGCAACACCCGCAGCAATAGCGGCGACAGCAGCCCCAGCAAAACCCTCCCAGGTCTTGTTCGGGCTGATCCTCGGTGTCATCTTGTGTTTGCCGAGCGTAACGCCCGCAGCGTATGCGCCAACATCGACCGACACCACAATCAACACGAGCGCAAACACCCACCACTCACCGCGATCCGGCGCCTGCACAAGCAGAATAGCCATCGACGCGAGAAACGGCACGTAGACAAGCGTGAACAAACCCGAAAAGACGTCGCGCAGCAGCGTTTTCGGCGGCACTTCCCAGGCAGGCACAAGTCCCTCAAGCAGTCGCCAGATCACCAGCAACGCTGAAGCGATGAACAGCCCAAAAAGTGCACCGCGCGCGCCATAGAAAGCAGTGCCGCCGACGATAATCAAACCGCCAATAGCTACGCCCAGACGGGGCACCCTTCGGCCTGAAACCCGAAAGGCCGCGGCAAGCTCAATCAGCGCAACGGTCACAATCGCTGCAACCAGCGCGATAAATGCCCACTGCACGGTGAACAGGGTCACCAAGAAAATGGCAGCAAAAATGAGCCCGCTCAGAATGGCAAGAAACAGATTCCTGCCAGCCTTCTCTTCGATTTTTGCGTTTGTAGCCTCGAACTGGGCTTTTGCGTCGCCAATTTGGGCGCGCAGCTCTTCCCGCAGTTCGTCTCGGCGATCCTGCCCGGACATGGTCGTTAGACCTCCAGCAGCTCTGCTTCTTTGTGCTTCAGCGACTCATCAATCTGATCGATGAACTGCTTGGTCACGGAGTCCAGCTCTTTCTCGGCCCGGTTGATCTCGTCTTCGCCAACTTCGCTCTTGAGCGCGTCAAGCGAATCCTTACCGTGACGACGTACGTTGCGAATAGCAACACGTGCGTCTTCAGCGCGGCCCTTAACGATCTTGACGAACTCCTTGCGACGCTCTTCGGTGAGCTCTGGAAGAGTCACGCGAATCACATTGCCGTCGTTTGATGGGTTCGCGCCAAGGTTTGGCATGTCGCGAATCGCCTGCTCGATGTCTTTCATCGCGCCCTTGTCGTAAGGGGTGATCAGGAGGCTGCGTGCGTCCTGGTTCGCGACCGATGCGAGCTGCGAGAGCGGAGTCGGGGTGCCGTAGTAGTCGACCTGTACATTCTGCAGGAGCGACGGGTTCGCACGGCCGGTACGCACAGTTGCGAATCCCTCACGTGCGGCTTCGACGGCTTTGGTCATACGTTCTTTGACGTCTACGAAGACCTCATCGATCACGGTAGCTCCTTCAGAGTGGGTTGAATGTTGAAAGTCTATCTGCGCGCACCCAGTGAGGTGCGCAAGCAAAGGGGGTGTTAGCTGTGCACCAGGGTGCCGAGGCGCTCGCCACGGATCGCGGCGGTGACGTTGCCCGATGGCTCCATACCAAAGACGCGCATTGGCATGCCGTTGTCCATACACAGGCTGAACGAGGTCGAATCAACAACCTTGAGGCCCTTCACTAGAGCATCGCTGTAAGTGATCTCATTGATCAGGGTGGCGGTTGGGTCCTTGTGCGGATCTGCGGTGTACACACCGTCTACACCGTTCTTCGCGACCAGCACTTCATCGGCTTCAATCTCAAGCGCGCGTTGCGCAGCAACGGTGTCTGTTGAGAAGTAGGGCAAGCCTGCGCCGGCACCAAAGATCACAACGCGACCCTTTTCCAGGTGACGAACCGCACGCAGCGGAATGTAGGTTTCAGCTACCTGGGTCATTGTGATTGCGGACTGAACGCGAGTTTCAACGCCGGCCTGCTCAAGGAAGTCCTGCAGAGCAAGCGAGTTCATGACAGTACCGAGCATGCCCATGTAGTCAGCGCGTGCGCGGTCCATGCCGCGCTGCGAAAGCTCCGCTCCCCGGAAGAAGTTGCCACCGCCAACCACAATCGCGACCTCGGCCGAGTCCATTGCCGCAGCAATCTCACGAGCGATCTGGCTCACAACATCAGGATTCACACCGAGGGTTCCCCCACCGAATGCCTCACCCGAGAGCTTGAGCAGTACGCGACGCTTGCGGGGTGTGGACATAAGATTTGCTCCTTCATACGAGGGTATTAAGATCCAGCCTAGCGCTGAGCGCGTAACGACTGCCAGTGGGGTGTGCCTTAACCTCGTGGCATCTGACCACGGGCAAGGAAAGAGCCCGGGTCAAACGCTGATGCGTGACCCGGGCTCTTTAGAGCGTGTTAGGCGCCAACCTTGCTACGAGCAAAGCCCTTAACGGTGATGCCAGCAGCCTCGGCTACCTTTGCAACCTCGCGCTTTTCAGCGTCGAGTGCGTGCACCTGCTCGTTCAGAACAACCTGCTTGAAGAATGCGTTGAGGCGACCCTCAACGATCTTTGGCAGTGCTGCCTCTGGCTTGCCCTCGTTGAGCGAGATTTCGGTAACGAGCGCGCGCTCCTTCTCGACATCTGCCTCAGGAACCTCTTCGCGAACCACGAACAGTGGATCAGCGAACGAGATGTGCTGAGCGATGCTGAGAGCAGCCTTGTCGTCTGCACCTTCGTAACCAACAACAACACCGATCTGCGGTGGCAGATCCTTCGAGGTGCGGTGCAGGTAAACAGCGGTTGCAGGTGCCTCGATGCGAGTTACCTTACGCAGCACGATGCGCTCGCCGATGATCGCCGACTCGTCGGTGATCAGATCGCCGACGGTCTTGCCATCAGCAGGAGCCGCGAGTGCAGCCTCTACATCAGCAGCGCCAGCGGCCGAGATTGCGTCGAGAACCTGCTCGCCGAGTGCAAGGAACTTCTCGTTCTTTGCAACAAAGTCGGTCTCGCAGACGAGCTCGATCATGGTTGCGGCGCCCTCGCTCTGACGAACGCCAACCATACCCTCGCTAGCCTCGCGGCCCTCGCGCTTTGCAACACCCTTCAGGCCCTTGAGACGCAGGATCTCAATCGCCTTCTCGATATCGCCTTCAGCTTCTACGAGAGCGTTCTTGCTGTCGAGCATGCCAGCACCGAGGCGCTCGCGAAGCTCCTTCACAGCGGCCATGCTTACTGCAGCCATGTGTGACTCCTTTTAGGAAAGTGTTGAAAGTTTATGAACCAGTTAGCCGAAATTACTCAGCTGCGGGTGCTTCAGCTGCAGCATCGGCAGCAGGTGCCTCAGCAGCAGGTGCCTCAGCGGCGTCAGCACCGAGGAGCTCGACCTCCCACTCAGCGAGCGGCTCTGCAGCAGCTTCGCTTTCGCCTTCAGCTGGCTTCTGGTGGCGCTCCATGAGGCCCTCAGCAGCAGCGTCAGCGATCACGCGGGTGAGCAGCGCAACCGAACGGATTGCGTCGTCGTTGCCCGGGATCGGGTAGGTGACCTCATCAGGGTCGCAGTTGGTGTCGAGGATGGCGATCACAGGGATGCCAAGCTTCTTCGCCTCGTCAATAGCGAGGTGCTCTTTCTTGGTGTCTACTACCCAGAGAGCCGAAGGGGTCTTCGTCATGTGGCGGATGCCGCCAAGCGACTTCTGCAGCTTCTCGAGCTCGCGCTTCTTGAGCAGCAGTTCCTTCTTGGTGAAGCCACTGGTGGTGCCTTCGAAGTCGAGCTGCTCGAGCTCCTTCATCTTCTCAAGACGACCGGTAACGGTGTTGAAGTTGGTCAGCAGACCACCCAGCCAGCGCTGGTTTACGTATGGCTGGTTCACGCGGTCAGCCTGCTCAGCGATTGCTTCCTGAGCCTGCTTCTTGGTGCCAACGAAGAGGATGTTGCCGCCACGTGCAACGGTGTTCTTCACGAACTCGTAAGCCTCATCGATGTAACCCAGCGACTGCTGCAGGTCAATGATGTAGATGCCCGAACGCTCGGTGAAGATGAAACGCTTCATCTTTGGGTTCCAGCGGCGGGTCTGGTGTCCGAAGTGAACACCGCTGTCGAGCAGCTGGCGAATGGTTACGACGGCCATGGCCGGTCTCCTATTCTGCACGCCAAAATGGCGCACTATTGCGGTTAATATTCGATACCGTCGGTATCAAATCCTGGTGCCCAGGAACCACCACTGATGTCAGCTCAGCTTTCACAGAGAAGAAACCAGACCGTTGGTGGCCAAACACAGAACTTAAAGCTCAGCGCGGGCACGCGAAGTCACCCCTTTCGAGGTGCTCGTCTAGCTTAGCATCTTCATTGTCATCAAGATGCGCGCTCCACGCCGATTTTCAGCTCACATCCCGTGTTTTTTCGTTTCGGCCCAGTCGGCTGTGCAAAGCCGAGTATTTTGCGGTGGATCGTGAGAGTGTCACCCCCATGAACCTCATAACACTCATCTCTGCTCTTGCGCTCATTCCCTTCGGCTCCGCGCACCTGCCCACCTCGCACACGCCACCGAACCTGTGGTTGCCACCAACCTCGGCTCCACTCACCGTGTCATCGTTCTACGATCTGCCGCACGGAAAATACCAGGCGGGCCATCGCGGAATTGATCTCCCCAGCAATCCCGGCACACTCGTACGAGCACCAACGGCGGGCATCGTGAGCTTTGTAGGCACCGTCGTAGACAGGCCAACCATCTCAATTCGAGTGGCAAGTAATACCGTCCTATCAATCGAACCCGTGCAAAGCGAACTGAAAGAGGGCGAAACAATCAGCAAAGGGCAAAGTCTTGGCACAGTTGCCGAAGGCGGCCACTGCTCCCTGAGCTGCACTCATCTGGGTGTCCGAGTGAACGACGAATACGTAAACCCGCTCAGATTCTTTCGAGGCAAAGCGGAGCTGATCGCTTGGTGAGCGCGAAAGGGCCGAAACGGTGCAGCGCTTCGACACAAGTGCGAGATTCAGCGGCGCTGCGAAAAGGCGGTCGTGTATAGGCACACGCTCGCAGCTGTGGCAAGATTCAGCGATTCGGCGCTGCCATAAATAGGCAGGCGCATGGCACGGTCGGCAAGCAAACGATCCTGCTCGGTGAGCCCTCGGGCTTCGTTTCCAAATACCCAGGCGGTCGGCGCCGCGAGGCGCTCGTCGTCGATGCCGAGTTCTTCGCCATTCACATCTGCTGCAATCACCTGTAAGCCAGCGGCCCGCGCGACGCCAATAGCCTCCTCAAGGCTGCCTGCGATTGCGACGGGAAGGTGAAAGAGCGAGCCCGTGGTTGAGCGTACAACCTTCGGGTTCCAGGGATCGATGCTCTCCCCCGCGAAGATCACCGCGTCGGCGCCCGCGGCGTCTGCCGCCCGCAACACAGTTCCCGCGTTACCGGGATCACGAACCTCGTGCAGCACAGCGACAAGCTTGGCGTCAGCGAGCGCTTCAACAAGCGATACCTCAACGATGCGAGCCACGGCAACAACACCCTGAGGCTGCACCGTCTGCGCCATCGCAGCGAGCACCTCATCAGTAACACGAACAATTTCAACATCCGCAGCATCGGCCAGTCGATCAATCTCAAACTGCCACGATTCGCCACCCATCGTGGCGTAGACGGTGACCGCGCGATCCGCCGCGTAAGTCAGAAGCTCCCGAACCGCAAGTGGACCCTCAACCAAAAACTGCCCCAGCGCGAGACGATCTTTTTTGCGGGCAAGTGCTGCAATACGACGGACTCGTGGTGCTTTTGGGTTCTCAATCACCTCACAAATCTACCAGCCACGAAGCATTTGCAAGTCGGTCGCATCCTGACGAACTGCCGCGCGCAGACTGCCAAGGAGACCCTACAAAAGCAGCCCACACACCACGCGCAAACCCGCTGCGAACCGCGCACGACCCGAACAAAACAAAAAGGATCGCCCACCGAAACGGTGAGCGATCCTTTTAAAAGAGTCAGAGACTTACGCTGCGGTCTTCGCTGCGTTGACGTCTTCTGGGAGAGCCTTCTTGGCAACCTCGACGAGTGCTGCGAACGATGCTGGCTCGTTGGTAGCAAGCTCGCTGAGCATACGACGGTCAACCTCAACGCCTGCAAGACCGAGGCCCTGGATGAAGCGGTTGTAGGTCAGGCCGTTAGCGCGTGCGCCAGCGTTGATGCGCTGGATCCAAAGGCGACGGAAGTCACCCTTCTTCTTGCGACGGTCGTTGTACGAGTAGACCAGCGAGTGGGTAACCTGCTCCTTGGCCTTACGGTACAGGCGTGAACGCTGTCCGCGGTAGCCCTCGGCGCGCTCAAGGATAACGCGACGCTTCTTGTGGGCGTTAACGGCCCGCTTTACTCTTGCCATTTCAGTTCTTCCTTAAAAATTCTCGTAAGCGATGGGGGTGCTTAGCGCACCAGCAGCTTCTTGGCCTGCTTGACGTCACCAGCCGAAAGCACCTGGTCTGCGTTCAGACGGCGCTTACGCTTTGAGGCCTTCACCTCGAGGTTGTGGCGCATGCCAGCCTGCTGCTTCATCAGCTTGCCGCTGCCGGTTACCTTGAACCGCTTCTTGGCCCCCGAGTGGGTCTTCTGCTTAGGCATCTCTATCTCCTTGTTCCTAAAACTAAAAGTCTGGGTCGAGTTCAGACTGAACCCGTGGCATCAAGCGCTGCAATTACTTCAGCGCGTGCGCCCTATTCGGCTGAATCGCCCGAGTCGGCTTCGTCTGCCGGCTTGTCAGCGCGGCGAGTTGCCTTTTCCTCGGCACGGCGAGCGTTCTGCTCAGCCTTTGCTTCGCTCTTGTTCTTGAGCGGCGCGATCACCATAACCATGTTGCGGCCGTCAATGCGCGGTGCGCTTTCAACAGTGCCGAACTCGGCAATGTCTTCTGCGAACTGCTGAAGCAAACGGACACCCATCTCTGGACGTGACTGCTCACGACCGCGGAAGAGGATCATTGCCTTGACCTTGTCGCCCTGGGTAAGGAACCCAATTGCGCGCTTAGCCTTGGTCTCATAATCGTGCTTATCGATCTTCAGACGGAAGCGGACCTCTTTGAGCACGGTGTTCGCCTGGTTTCGGCGAGCTTCCTTTGCCTTCTGAGCAGCTTCGTACTTGAACTTGCCGAAGTCCATGATCTTGGCCACGGGTGGCTTCGAGTTTGGGGCTACCTCGACCAGGTCGAGATCGGCATCCTGTGCGAGGCGCAGAGCGGTGTGGATCGGGACCACGCCGACCTGTTCGCCGCTGGGACCGACCAAACGCACTTCCTTGGCGTTGATTCGTTCGTTTGTACGGGGATCGCTGATCGCCGGCTCCTTAGATCTTGTGCTGCACACCCGAGGGCGTTGCTAGCTCAGTTCATTGCAAGCACAGATCCGAAACACCGCATGCGCTGTTCCACACCCTTCGTAAGCTGTTTCATTCGAAACGGGGTGTCAACTACCCGGTAGCCTGTATATCGGCGTCGGGTGGGAGGTTCTCCACTTGCAAGTTCTCGGCAGATGACCGTGAACCTTTAGAATCTTAGCAAGACTCAGACGAGCATGCAACATAACCAACACAAGGGGAATTACCGAATGAGTGACCAGCAGTTCTCAGAGCCGACAGACGCCCAGAACGCGGCGCGCGATATTGCGGAGGTACCCGCAGTTGAGATCATCACCGCTGCGGCAGTGAACCTCCTCAGCGCAGCGGCGATCAAGTGCGGCCTGTCTGATGACCCAGAGAACGAAACTGACCTCGATGAGGCACGCAAGCTGATCAATGCCCTGGCCGGTCTCATCACCGCTGGCGCACCCGAAATTAGTGACTCGCACGCTCGCCCACTGCGCGATGGCCTTCGCTCGGTACAGCTCGCTTTCCGCGAGGCTTCGGCGATTCCTGACGCTCCAGGCAAGGGACCAGGCGAGAAGTACACCGGTTCGGTGATCTAAACGACCTGGCTTCGGCTGCACTCGGAGCCAATTGCCCACATCGCGCTGCGCACTCTCCCCTAGCGGGAACTGCGCGGCGCGATGTGCGTTCCGGGCACAATGTCCTTCATCGCAAAGTGCGAACTTGCCGTACCGAGCCCCGGGATAGACATGATCTTTTGGGTGAGAAATACCTCATAGGCAACAAGATCCGCTACTGCCACTCGCAAGAAATAGTCGGGTCGACCAAAGAGCCGCTTAAACTCGACAACTTCATCAAGAGCTGCAACCGTAGCTTCGAAGGTCTGCACAATACGCGCGTCTTGGCTGGTGAGATCAACATCAATCAGCACCTCGAAGCCTCTACCTACCCGGCTCGGGTCGACCACCGCTCGGTAGCCGAGAATCACTCCATCGCTTTCAAGCCGCTGCACCCGACGCAGGCAAGGACCTGGGGTGAGCCCAATCCGAGCAGCCAGCTCCACGTTGCTCAACCGACCATCCGCTTGCAGTTCAGCAATAATTGCTCGATCTAGCGCATCCATGCACTGATCATTGCACGAATGTTACATTCAGGGGTCGTTTCGGCATGCACATTGCAGAAACTTTGCGGCATCATTGTGGGATGCCACGCAATACCACTGAGCCCGCAGCACACAACGCTGTAGCCGCCAGCAAAGCAGAACTTCGCAAGGGCGCGGTCGACTCACTCGGTGTCGGCATCGGCATTTTCCCACTCGGCCTCGCCCTCGGCGTGCTTGTTGTGCAAGCCGGGCTGCCCTGGTGGTTGGCGCCCGCGCTGTCCATAGGTATTTTCGCTGGATCAGTCGAACTCTTGCTGGTAAGCATGATCGCGGCTTCCACCCCACTGCTCACCATCGCTGCCACCGTGTTCGCCCTTAACTTTCGGCACGTGTTCTATCCACTCAGCTTTCCCATTCAAGCGGTGAAACCCGGCCTCGGTCGCGCCTACTCCGTCTACGCAATGATCGACGAGGCGTATGCGACGTATGTGCTGATGCCCGCCGAGAAGCTCAGCTCCGCTCGAATGCTCACCGGTCAGCTCCTCATGCAGCTGTACTGGGTGAGCGGAGGCCTTGCCGGGGTTCTACTTGCGAGCCTGATGCCAGAACCGCTTGAGGGGTTTGAATTCGCGCTCGTTGCGCTCTTCATTGTGATGGCCCTCGACGCTGTGCGATCCAAGCGTGAAATACCCTCTGTTGTGCTGGCAGGACTTTCAGTAGCGCTCGCGACAGTTACTTTCCCAGAAGCGCAATTGTTGGCAGCTCTCGGCATCTTCACGCTCACCCTCATTGCACGATATTTCTGGCCGAATAACCGCGGTGAGCAGGAGGCAAACAATGCCTAGCACCTGGTACATGATCTCGGTGGTGCTCGTCGCAGGTGGCATCACGCTGCTATTGCGAGCCCTGCCGTTTGCGATCTTGAAGCCCCTGCGCAAATCAAAATTTGTGCAGTCGCTTGGCCGCTGGATGCCAGCAGGAATTCTCGTAATTCTCGCTGTCGTCATGCTCGGAAATGAAATTGCGGCCAGGCCCGGCAAAATCTGGATCGTCGCTGTCGCTTCGGGTGCGACCGTGCTCACTCATCTGCTCGGAAGGCGGCGAGCGCTGCTCAGCATCTTCGTAGGCACCGCCGTCTACATTGTGCTGCTGAATATGTTCTAGCCAGGGGCAAGCAGCTTCAGCTACATCACGCGCAAGCGCAATGAGTCGACACCCGCGGCAATAACCGGGCTAGCAGCCCAGCGCTGCTGCACCAGCGCGATCACCTCAGCGAGCGAAGCCTGGTCAAGCCCCGATTGAAGAGTGAGCACCACGTCAAGTTCCGGTGCCAGCAACCGAGCCTGCGGATCAGCCGGGACCAGCGCGATCGAATCGACCCGAGGCTCCCCCGAGACGCTCTCCGCAAACGCTGCAAGGACCGCTTGATCGTGCCACGCGATTGGAGCCTCCTGCAGAAGCGCGACGGCCTCTAGCTGGGTGCGCCGCACTCCAAGCTCGGCCTCTGGCGTTCCCGGGTCAACGATGATCAAGTCAGTCTGCTCTTGGGCTGCTGCAACCGCAGCCTGTGGCATTGGCACGGGGATCGGCCGTGCCTCTGGATTCCAGGCACGCATGGTCTCAACCGAGCTGAAGACAGGCAACACTTTTCGTCCGTCGGGCCCGCCGATTGTCACAATCGACAATTCTTGAGTCTTTTCGACCACTTTCCCCTCGGGCGTGAGACCAAGATCACCCGCCTCGGCAAGAAGCGGAATCAGCACTCGCGATCCGCCGAGGGCCAGCAAAGCTGCCGTGTGCGCAGCGGCAAGCTCGTCCAGAGCCTCCTCGATCGAGCGTTCCCCACGGCCGAGAGATGCTGCCGTCTCACGAAGTTTTGCAACAGCAACTCGAAGCGCTTCGGGAGTCGCGCCGTCATCACCGGCAAAGGCCGTTTCGTGATGATCAAAGGTTCGCCCCGCCCACGGAAACCCCGCAGAATCGGCTGCGCCACCGGGTACCAGACTTGCTGGTACTCCGGTCGAGCGCGGCACGTCACCCGTTGAGGGAAGCTTTTCGATTGCCATTACGAATTACGCGGAGAACTATCGTCCGGCGACGTCGAGAGCAGCTGGCAGCGTGAACGCGTCTGCGTAGAGCGCCTTGCCAACAATGGCGCCCTCGACTCCGATCGAGACCAGTTCGCGCAGTGCGGCGATGTCATCAAGGTTTGAGACGCCACCCGAAGCCACCACCGGCCGATCGGTGCGCTCACACACCTGACGCAGCAGATCAACGTTTGGACCGCGCAGGGTGCCATCCTTCGTCACATCGGTGACGACGTAGCGTGGGCAACCGGCATCCTCAAGACGTTCAAGGACCTCCCAAAGGTTGCCGCCGTCTTTGGTCCAGCCGCGTGCGGCGAGGGTTTCGCCGCGAACGTCGAGTCCCACAGCGATCTGTTCGCCGTAGCGGGCGATCGCAGCGCGGGTCCACTCTGGATTCTCCAGGGCAGCGGTGCCGAGGTTCACACGGGTCGCACCCAACTCAAGTGCTGCTTCGAGGCTCGCGTCGTCGCGAATGCCGCCAGAGAGCTCAATCTTTACGTGCTTTGACTGCTTCACAACCTTGCGCAGCAGTGCAGCATTGTTCCCGCGACCGAACGCCGCGTCTAGGTCAACGAGATGAATCCACTCTGCGCCCTGCTCGATCCAGTCGAGGGCAGCATCAACTGGGCTGCCGTAGTTGGTCTCGGTGCCTGCTTCGCCCTGAGTCAGGCGAACAGCTTTTCCATCGGCAACGTCGACGGCGGGCAGCAGTTCAAGCTTTGGCTGAGTATTCAGTTCAGTCATCAGGCGATGTTTCCTTTAGTTTTCGTGTGGTGACTCAAAAATTTCGACGAGGATCGCTACTACAGCGACTCAACCCAGTTGCGAAGCAAACGAATGCCTGCCTCACCCGACTTCTCGGGATGAAACTGAGTTGCGGTGAGCGGTCCGTTCTCGACAGCAGCAATAAATCGCTCGCCGTGTTCGGCCCAAGTCACAAGCGGCTTAGTGCCGGCGGTGCGACCCTCAATGCTCCACTCTGTTGCCGCGTAGCTGTGCACGAAGTAAAAGCGCTCCTGCTCAATACCGTTGAAGAGCACCGAGCCCGGTGCCGCCTCAACCGTGTTCCAGCCCATATGCGGCAGGCGATCCGCTTCAAGCTGCCGAACAGTACCAGGCCACTGCCCGAGACCTTCAGCCTCAATGCCGTGCTCGATCCCACGCTCAAACATGACCTGTTCACCAACACAAATGCCAAGCACGGGCATTCCGCCAGCAAGACGGCGGTCGATCAATTCGTCACCGCGCACGGCGCGAAGCTGCTTCATCACTGCGTCAAAAGCACCGACTCCTGGCACGAGCAAGCCGTCAGCGCGCATCACAGTCTCGGCATCGCTAGTCAGCACTACCTTTGCACCAGCAACCTCAAGTGCTTTCACGACAGAATGCACATTGCCCGAGCCGTAGTCCAGTACGGCAACGAGCTTTTGTGTGGTCACAGTGTGCCCTTGGTGCTTGGCACACCGACGGTGAGCGGATCGTAAGCCTTTGCCTGGCGGAACGCACGAGCGAAAGCCTTAAACTCTGCCTCAGCGATGTGGTGCGGGTCGCGGCCCTCAACCAAACGCAGGTGCACAGTGAGGCGCGCGTTCAGCACGAGTGCCTCAAAGAAGTGACGGATCATGCTGCCAGTGAAGTGCCCACCGATCAGGTGAAACTCAAGACCAGCTGGCTCGCCGCTGTGCACGAGGTACGGACGGCCCGAGATATCGACGACGGCCTGAGCGAGCGCTTCGTCGAGTGGAACGAGGGCATCACCGTATCGGAAGATACCGCTCTTGTCGCCGAGCGCTTCAAGCAGGGCCTGGCCCAGCAGAATTCCGGTGTCTTCAACCGTGTGATGCACGTCGATGTGCACGTCTCCGGTTGCGCGAACAGTGAGATCGGTCAACGAGTGACGAGCAAAAGCGGTGAGCATGTGGTCGAAAAACGGAACACCGGTGGCAACATCTGCTTCACCGGTGCCGTCAAGGTTCACGCTGATGGAAATCTGTGACTCGCTCGTTGCTCGTTCGAGCGTGGCGATGCGGGGCGCTTGAGACATACTTTCATCCTAGTCGTTTGCAGGCGTCCGCTTTTTTCGAGTCAGCACAATCAGGGTGATCACCGCGGCAAGCACCAGAAGGCCCACGATGAAGACCCAATCGGGCACACCGGCAGTCCAGTTCATCACACTTGATTCAAGTCGAGCTTGGTCGGTAGCGCCAAGCACACCGCCAAGCGAGGTCGTGCCGTGCGTCACCAACAGCAACACACCGATCGCCACAGTGAGCGCACCGCCGATGATGTTTGTCCAGGTGTTGCGCCAGCGGCCAATAACAACCTCGCGTGGGCGCACAAGCTTTCGCACCGCCGGGAGGCGATCCCAAAGCAGGGCCAGCAAAAAGAGCGGCACCACCATTCCCGCTGCGAACACCATCAGCACCAAACCGCCAAAGAGCGGGCTTGCCCCAAACGCAGCGAAGGTGAGTGCAGCACCGAGCATGGGGCCAGCGCACACACCGGCCAAACCGTAGACAGTACCGAGCGCAAACACCGAGAGAATCGAGGCGCTCTTCGCGCCGCGCTGCCGAACAACACCGGGCAATTGCACACCAAGCATCATTATCGCGCCGAGCACAATCACGATAATTGCTGAGACGGTGACAAGTTCAAATCGATATCGGTTCACCCACGCACCGAGCGTGCCAGCGAGCACACCAAGCGGCACAAGAGTTACGCACAAACCTGCGAAAAACACTGCGGTCCGCGCAAAGAGCGCTCCTGGGCTGGTGAACGCGTAAGCGAAAAACGCCGGGAGCAGCATCACCGAACACGGGCTCAGCAGAGTAAGAATGCCGCCAAGAAACGCACCGAGCAGGCTAAGATCCACTAGCTTGCAAGCTCCAGCTGCTGATCAATGAACTGACGGAACGCCTCAATCGGCTGTGCGCCGCTGAGCGCCTGATCACCAATCGCAAAGAACGGCACACCGGTTACACCAAGTGACTGCGCCTGAGCGGTGCTCGCGTGCACGGCGTCAATGAGATCCTGTCGCTCCATATCAGCCTCAAACTTCTTAAGGTCTGGCACGCCGGCAACCTTCGCGAAGGCGATGAGCTCTTCGGTTGGCAATTCGGGGTGACCGCTCTCGGGAGCCGCGTCATAGACGGCCTTCACGAACTCGAAGTACCTGCCCTGCTCGCCTGCGGCACGCGCCGCAGTTGCCGCCCGCACAGATTCTTCACCGAAGAATGCGACGTCATGCATCTCAATGCGCACCTTGCCCGCATCAACGTATTCCTTCACTACCTGAGGCAGAGTGTCGCGTGACACCACTGCGCAGAACGGGCAACGGAAGTCGACCCACTCGCTCAGCACTACCGGCGCATCAATATCGCCGATCGCCATCGGATCGCCCTCGATCTGTCGAATATGCGAAACCGCTGCAGATCCAGCGTTATCGCCTGCCGCTGAGTCGCCAGTCGAGGCAGTGCCTGCAGCGCCGCTCTGCGCAGCATTCCACTGAATTCCGCCAAAGAGCAGACCACCAACCGCGACGACGCCGAGCACAATATTGAGCACACGTGAGCGGCGAAGCTTTCGTTCGAGTTCGAATCTAGGCATGGCTTCAGGAGGAAGTGTCATACCTCCCAGGGTATGTCACGGGCCAGGCGAGACTTTCCGCGTTCACTCAGGAATGACTGACATATGAAGTTCAAAAGGGTTGCCTCACCTTGCTTGTCACGGCAGCGATTGCGCGTGAAGATATGACCATGAGTGAAAAACAAGCGGATCTTGAGTCGGCGCTTGACCACCTGCATGCAGCCCACGACGAGGGTCGCATTGGTCAGCGGCTGAACTGGCTACGCGCCGGAGTGCTCGGCGCGAATGACGGCATTGTGTCGGTCGCGGGCGTGGTCGTCGGTGTCGCTGCGGCTACGCCGGGAAACACGGCAGCTATCGCCACTGCCGGCATTGCCGCGCTGGTGGCGGGTGCGTTCTCGATGGCCGGCGGTGAGTACGTCTCGGTAAGCACTCAGCGCGACACCGAAAAAGCATTGATCGCTCGCGAGATTCAAGAACTCGAAGAGCAGCCCGCCGCAGAATTGGCAGAACTCACAGGCCTCTATCGCAAGCGTGGGCTTTCTGCCGATCTCGCTAGACAGGTTGCCGAAGAGCTCACCAAACACGACGCACTCGCGGCTCACGCAGAGGTTGAGCTGGGCATTGATCCTGAAGAATTTACAAGCCCCTGGGCAGCCGCAGTTTCTTCATTTGTGGCATTCACCATTGGAGCGCTGATTCCGCTTCTGATGATTCTGCTCCCAATCGGCAACGCCACGATTGTCACGGCGGTTTCCGTGGTGGTCGGCTTGTTGCTGACCGGCTGGATCAGCGCTCGCCTGGGCAAGGCACCCGTATTACCAGCGATATTGCGAAATGTGCTGATGGGATCGGCGACCATGGCCGCCACCTACTTCATCGGCCTCGCCTTTGGTGTGGTGGTCGGTTAAACCCAAGCTGCACGAAGACGCGCGCAAACATTAATAGCGGGACCCGATGCAAGCTGTGCATTGGACCCCGCTATTAACGTTTGCGCGGAGCGACCATCGACCGAACAATCTCGGGCGGTGGAGCTTTGGCGCTAAGCTTTGGCGCCGCCTGGCCCAAGCGCGCGAATAGCTTCGATGAGCTGGGTTGTCTCGTCTGCAGTTCCTGCGGTCAAACGCAAATGGCCATCGATGCTGAGGTTACGAATCAGAATTCCCTCAGCTCGGAGCGCTTCAAAAGTGGCCTCAGGGCTTGCAAAGCCACCAACCAGAATGAAGTTGGCTCCCGAGGGATGCACGAGGTAGCCCATGCCTTCAAGCTCAGCAGCAAGACGATCGCGCTGCAAACGAATATCGTCGACCGCGCGAAGCATTTCTGCTGAGTGGCGCAGTGCCGCAGAGGCTGCAGCTTGTGTGAGTGCCGACAGATGGTAAGGCAAGCGAACGAGACGCAGCGCGTCTACAACGGCGGCATCTGCAGCGAGGTAACCCAGACGCACACCGGCGAACGCGAATGCCTTGCTCATGGTGCGTGACACCAGCAGACGAGGACGACCGGGCAACAAGGAAAGCGCACTCTCGTGGGAACTGTCGAACTCATGGTAGGCCTCATCAACCACGAGGATGCCGTCGAAGGCGTCGTAGGCAGCCTTCACGACATCAAGATCAAGCGAGGTGCCCGTGGGATTGTTTGGCCCACACAGGATCGCGATGCTCGGCTTGTGCTCTTCAAGCGCCTCGACCACAAGCTCAGCGGTGAGCGCGTAATCGTTCGGGCGCGCAACTGGAATCCACTCGGTATCAGTACCACCTGCGAGCAGTGGATACATCGAATAGGTGGGGGTAAAGCTCAAGAGGCTGCGTCCCGGGCCACCAAAAGCCTGAAGCACCTGCTGCAGCACCTCGTTTGAACCGTTTGCTGCCCAGAGCTGTTCAGCAGTCAGCCCGTGACCGAGATAGCGCGCCAGATCTTCGCGCAGACCCATGAACTCACGGTCCGGGTAACGATTCACACCACGCACTGCGTCTCCGAGCGAAGCGATGATGTCTTCAATGACATCTTCTGGCAACGGATGCGTGTTCTCGTTTACGTTCAGGCTTACGGGAACCGGATCTTGTGGAGCACCGTAGGGTTCTTTGCCAACAAGGTTTGCGCGGAGGGGCAGATCGCTGAGACTGGTCACAATTGCAAGTCTATGGCTTGCAGCACTACCCCGAACGCCAAGCTTATTAAATGCCAAGCTCGGAAGCGCTCGCGACACCGGGGGCCTCTGCATAACGCAGCGGAACAGCAATCGGCTGGCCGGCCTGCACACCCGAACCATCAAGCTTGTTCAACTGAACAATTTCGGCAACCAGGTCGCGTGGATCAACGTTTGGATCAAGCGCGCTTGCGACGCTCCACAGCGATTCACCGGGCAGTACGACAACATAACCAAAATCAGTGTTGCCGCTCTCGGCAGTAGCCACCGCTTGCGAACCACCAAACACCGCAGCAATCGCAAGCGCACCGATCACGAGCAGGGTGGCGAGGGCGCCGAAGACAGCACGGCCGCGACGGGTGAGACGCAAACGCGTACGAGCGGCCTGCGAAGCGAGCGGAGCGGCCTGAGCTGCAGCGTCAACAGCAGCGACTGCGCGTGCGATTGGGCTGGTCATCGGGCTGGAAATGGTGGCGATCGATGCGGTCATGATCTGTTCCTCCTCGGCTTGCGATGTTCGCACTTTCTAGTGCTATTCGAACATCTCTTTCGAATGTATCTTCGAATCAAAGAAACCGCAAGCTCTCATTCGAACATTTACGCGAAGAAATTCACGCGACACTCGAACAAACCTTTGCCTTCATTCGAACACAACAGCTAGGGTTTCGATTACGAGGCAACTGAACCACCAACCTCCGACATTCATGGTTTTGCCCTGAATATCCGCGAAATTACCTAGTTGCATCGACGCACAAGCGAAGGACAGAGACCATGACTGCAGACACCAGCAGCCGGCCCCCAAAGCCACTCACCGAGAAGCAGCAGGCGATCCTCGAATTTATTTCTCGGTCTGTTGAGAGCCGTGGTTACCCGCCAAGCATGCGCGAAATCGGCGACGCAGTTGGCCTTTCTTCCCTATCAAGCGTCACGCATCAGCTCAGTCGGCTAGAACTCGCCGGTCACATTCGCCGCGACCCCAACCGTCCGCGCGCGCTCGAGGTACTCACCGAGCTGGCAAGCACTGCTCAGTCAATCGCCGACTCCCCCTCAGTTCAGCCCGAAGAAACGGCATACGTGCCTCTCGTCGGCAGAATCGCGGCGGGTGTGCCGATCACAGCTGAGCAACAGGTTGAAGAACTCGTGCCGCTGCCCCGCCAACTCGTTGGCGACGGTCAGCTATTTATGCTCAAGGTGTACGGCGAATCCATGATTGACGCTGCCATCTGTGACGGCGACTTCGTTGTGGTGCGTCAACAGCGCGACGCAGAAAACGGCGACATCGTCGCCGCCATGCTCGACGGAGAAGCAACCGTGAAAGTGTTCCGCCGCCGCGACGGCCACACCTGGCTGCTCCCCCGAAACAGCGCCTTCGAGCCGATTCTTGGTGACCATGCCGAAGTTCTCGGCAAGGTAGTTGCAGTCTTCCGCTCGGTTTAGTTCGCTGATATCAGCTGCGCTGAATCAAGCAATTCAAGTTCGCGCAGCACGGCAAGCACCTGTTCATGCCTGTTAAAGGTGTAGAGGTGGATCGACGGCGCTCCACCTGCCAAAAGCTCCCGGCTCAGCTCAATCACATGCTCAACACCTAGCTCTGGCGCAAAGCCTCCAGACGCGTCCATAGCGCGCACAAGAGACTCCGGGGCTGGGCGGCCAGCGAGCGAAGCGACCTTACGCAATTGTGCGCTCGTCGAGACCGGCATCAGACCTGGCAACACCGGAATCGAGAGGCCACGTTCAGCAGCATCTGCGACAAATTGCAGATACTCATCGGCCTGAAAAAACAGCTGAGTGATCGCGAGCTGTGCCCCCGCCTCCTGCTTCGCCACCAACCAATCAATATCGGCATTTCGCGAACGGCTGAGCGCGTGTCCATTGGGATAGGCAGCAACGGCGAGGCGACCAACACTGGTGAACTGAGGGCGCTCTGCGCGGGCCTCGCCAATCAAACGCAGCAACTCAAGCGAGCTGAGCGATCCAGCGACCTCTGAATCGTTTTCACTGAGGCCCTTTGGCGGGTCTCCGCGAAGCGCCAGAAAGTCGTGCACACCACTATCCATCAATTTGTGGATCACAGCTTTCACTGCACCGCGATCCTCGCCCACCGTGGTGAGGTGGGCCAGAGGCAGCGCGTCGCTGTGATCACGCAAGTACCTCAAAAGATCGACCGAAGCGTCTCGATTCGAACCATTCGCACCATAGGTGACCGAAAGAAAGTCGGGTTGCACCGCAGCCAGGTGCTGCACCGCATTACCAAGCGCGAGGGCTGCAGCTCCACTGCGCGCAGGAAACACCTCGAACGAGAATCTTGCCTTAGTCGGCGCGCTCCCTCTCAGCAGAATCGCATTCATGCTGCCGCCCCGTTCAACTCAGCGGCAGCAAGCCGGGTGCCACGCACCCGCGCAGCGATCTTCGCGAAAGCAACGTCACGGGCAAAGTCAGGTGAACCATGCCGAGGCTTTTCGTCAATAAGGTACGGAGAGAAACCACAGTCATCAGTCGAACCAAGGAGTTCTGCGGGAATGAACCGTGCAGCCTTCACCAGTTGCTCACTCACCTGCTCTGCGGTCTCTAACTTTGGATTTGTTGGGTTTGTGACTCCGAGAAGCACCCGCGGAGCCCCGCCCGCCCTCGAGGCGCGCTTCGAAAGCTGGCGACCCACCAATTTCGCGACACGGTCAGGATCCTGCTCACCAGCGGCCTGCACCAAAAAATAGCCAGCTTCGATCTGAAATAGCTCGGGCAATAGTTCGGCATAGTCAACATCGGCGCTGTGATCAGAATCGTTATCGTTGCCCGGACAAGTGTGCACGCCCACCGCTGTGCGCAGTTCAGATGAAAGCTCACCCAGCACCCGATTAATGAGGTCGATAAACCCAGCTAGCGCTTCAGGCCCAGCCCAAGGAGCACGCAGATCGTCTCGCAACGCGAGCCTGCCCTCCGTAAAGTCGATAGTGACACGCGCTGCTCCGGCTGCGAAACATCGACGAATGTCCTCGGCGCAGCCGCTCACCACATCATCAAGAAAGTCTTCACGCGAGTAATCGCCAAGACCCTGCTGCGGCACCATCAGCGAGAGCATCGATGGTGAAATCACGGCCTGTTTGAGCGGCAGATCAGTCAATTCCCTTGCCGCCACAACATCGTCTGCCGCCCAGCCTCGATAGCGGAACGGACCTCGCGCAAGGCTCGGAATCACTCGGTGGTGGCCATCGGCAAAGACCGCAAAGACTGGACCCTCAGCGATGGATCCATCATTCAACGACGTGCCAAGCGGGTAGCTTGAAAAGCTCTGCCTGCGCTGCTCGCCGTCGCTCAATAGGGGCGATTCGGTTGCCGCGAAGCGATCCAGCGTATCTTCTACTGCGTGCTGCTGCGCAGCGGCAAGCTCTGCCTGCGTGATTAAGCCAGTTTCGGCGTCGAGCACTGCACGCTGCAGCGCGCTCGGCCGCGGCAGCGAGCCAACCGGTTCGGTCGGAAGCTCGCTGCCGCTCGGCCAGCGCTCGGTCATGCCTGCTCGGCGCGAACCGTTCGCGCGGCCTCAACGAGACCCCGAAGGCTCGCCACGGTCTCTTCGTAACCGCGAGTTTTCAGGCCGCAGTCCGGATTCACCCAGAGCTGTTCGCCCGGGATACTCGCGGCGGCAATACGAATCAGATCAGTCTGCTCCTCAGCGGAAGGCACACGAGTGGTGTGAATGTCGTACACGCCAGGGCCAATACCTCGTGAGTATCCGTGCTCACCAAGCGGCTGCACAACGTCCATGCGGCTTCGCGCTGCTTCGATGCTTGTCACATCGGCATCAAGTCCGTCAATCGCACCGATAATCTCGCCAAACTCTGAGTAACAGAGATGGGTGTGGATCTGCACCTCAGGTGCAACACCAGAGGTCGCAAGGCGGAACGAATCGACCGACCAGCCAAGATACGCCTCTTTACGATCCGCGTCGAGCGGCAGCAATTCGCGCAGTGCCGGCTCGTCAACCTGCACGATGTTGATGCCCGCAGCAACCAGATCGTCAATTTCGTCGCGCAGCGCGAGCGCGACCTGCTGCGCAGTGTCACCAAGCGGCTGATCATCACGCACAAACGACCACGCAAGAATCGTGACTGGGCCCGTCAGCATGCCCTTCACTGGGCGCTCGGTGAGCGACTGCGCAAATGCAGACCACGCCACAGTAATCGGCGCAGGTCGCGAAACATCGCCCCAAAGAATCGAGGGTCGAGTTGCACGAGTGCCGTAACTTTGCACCCAACCGTTCTCAGTCACCGCAAAACCATCAAGGTTCTCGGCGAAGTACTGCACCATATCGTTGCGCTCAGCCTCACCGTGCACAAGCACGTCAAGCCCAATCTCTTCTTGCAGTCGAATGACACTTTCGATTTCTGCTCGCAAAAACTGGTCGTAGGCGGCCTGATCGATTTCGCCTCGACCAAAAGCAGCACGGGCTTTTCGAATCTCGATCGTTTGCGGGAACGAACCGATTGTGGTCGTCGCAAACTTTGGAATGTTCAGCTGCTGCTGCGCGTCACGGCGCTCCTCTTCGGTTACGCGGTTCAGATCAGCCTCAGTGACATTATTCGCACGCGCCCGAATAGCCTCGATGTTCACACCAGGCGCGGTTGCGCGGTCTCGCAACGCAGTCTCGGTGTCGGCGAGCTCTGTTTCGATTGCCGCAGCTCCGTCTTCAAGTCCGCGGGCGAGGACCGCCACCTGCTCGACCTTTTGGTCTGCGAAGGCAAGCCAAGACTTCAGACGCTCGTCAAGTTTCGTTTCGTCATTCACGTCATGTGGCACGTGCTGCAGGCTGTTCGACGTGCCGATCACGACGTCAATGCCGGCGAGCTTCAGGTCTTGAGCGATCGCCGACGCAACACGAAGATCGGTGCGCCAAATGTTTCGACCGTCGACGAGACCGGCGACGAACTGCTTCTGGTAAAACGCACTGACCAACTCGCCAGAGCTGAACGCACCCGCTGGCAACGTGCCTCGCACGAGGTCGGCATGCACTGCTTCGATTGGCAGCGCGGCGAGGCGCAGGAGAGCGTACGAGGAGTCGCCGTACGGCGCCGTCAGCAACACCGCACCCCGGTTATTGGAATTTCCAATAACCGAGTAGGCGCGCTCAATCAGCTGGAGTACCTGCTCGCGCGGCAACGAAAGCGAATCAGAAACGAGAGCCGGCTCGTCAAGCTGCACCCAGTCTGCACCGGCCTGATCCAACTCGCTCAGCAACTCAAGGTAAGCCTCAAGCGCATCATCAAGGCGGTCGATTGGCGAGAACCCGTCGGCAGCAGTGTCGCTCGCCTTCGCGAGCAACAGGTATGTGACCGGGCCGACGATCACGGGGCGAGACTCGATGCCCTGAGTTTTCGCCTCAAGAATCTGTGCGACCAGAGCGCTTGCGTTTGCTTTGAACGGGGTGCGTTCGTCAATTTCTGGAACGCTGTAGTGGTAGTTGGTGTCGAACCACTTTGTCATTTCAAGCGGCTGCAGCTCGCTGGTTCCGCGGGCCAGCGCGAAGTAAAGGTCAATGTCGTTGTTCTGCTCGCGCGCCGCAAACTCGGCAAAACGCTCGGGCGTCGCGCCAAGCGCAAGCGTCGCATCGAGCACCTGATCGTAAAAGCTGAAGCTTTCGGGAATTGCTCCACCCTTGGCAGGCAGACCAAGCGAGACCAGACGCGCACGAGTGGCGGCGCGCAACTCTGCGGCGGTTTCACTCAGCTGTTCTTGAGTCAGATCGCCCTTCCAGTAGCTTTCGACCGCGCGCTTGAGCTCGCGGCGCGGTCCGATTCGTGGATATCCGAGGATCGTTGCGGATGGCAGGGTACGGCGGTGCGACATGGGTCTACTTTCGAAGGAGTCTCGGGGAACTCTTTCGACAGTAATGAGGCGAACCGGGTTCGCGCCCGTTAGTGTCGCGCAGTTACTTTTCGTTACGTTGCATGAAGTAATTGTTGAGAAAGTGCTTGCGTTCCGGCTATTCAGGGCGCTGGATCGAGCTCAGACCAAGTACGGCTCGATCTTTGCGAGCGTCTCGCCGCTCACAAAGGCGTGCACCCTCGTGCCAGTCTCAACGTATTCGGTGTCGAGCACGCGATTGCGCTCGTGCAGCTCAGCCACCAATTCACCGCGATCGTAAGGCACCACAGCGGTCACCTCGGTGTCGGGAACGGGCAGCGCAGCAGTGATTTTCTGCTGCAACTCGTCGATTCCCTCGCCAGTGCGAGCCGACACGAACACTGCGTCTGGCGCCATGCCATGCAGCACGAGACGCTGACTCTCGTCGATCAGGTCGCTCTTGTTGAAGGCAACAATCTCGGGCAGCCCAAGCGCGTCAACCTCGGCGATCACCTCACGAACCGTGCGCAGCTGTGCGGCAGGGTCTGGGTGCGAACCGTCCACAACGTGCACGATCACGTCAGCTTCGGCGACTTCTTCAAAAGTCGATCGGAATGCCTCAACCAATTGGTGTGGCAGGTTTCGCACGAAACCGACGGTGTCTACGTAGGTGAACTGGCGTCCGTCGTCTGTTTCTGCATGACGCACAGTGGTATCAAGCGTCGCAAAAAGCTGGTTCTGCACAAAAGCTTCGGCTCCGGTGAGCTGGTTCATCAGGCTCGACTTGCCCGCGTTCGTGTAGCCTGCGATCGCGACAGAGGGCACTTCGCCGCGTTTGCGGTTTGCGCGTTTTGCCTCGCGGGCAGGCGCGAATCCCTTGATCTGCTGGCGAAGTTTTGCCATGCGAGTGTTGATTCGGCGTCGATCGAGCTCAATCTTCGTCTCGCCTGGGCCACGCGAGCCCATGCCCGCTCCTGCCGCACCAACCTGACCACCGGCCTGACGCGACATCGAATCGCCCCAGCCGCGAAGTCGTGGCAGAAGGTACTGTAGTTGCGCCAGCTCGACCTGCGCCTTGCCCTCACGGCTCTTCGCGTGCTGGCTAAAGATGTCAAGGATCACCGCAGTGCGGTCGATCACCTTCACCTTCACCACGTCTTCGAGCGCGCGGCGCTGCGAAGGCGAAAGCTCACTGTCTGCCACCACCGTGTCGGCACCGACTGCTGCGACAAGTTCGGCCAGTTCTTGGGCCTTTCCCTTGCCAAAATAGGTTGCCGGGTCGGGATTGGCACGACGCTGCAATAGGCCGTCGAGCACCTCGGCGCCTGCGGTTTCGGCGAGGGCTGCGAGCTCTCGAAGTGAGTTCTCGGCCTCTTCGGTACCCTCGGCAGTGCTTTTCGAATAGACACCGATCAACACGGCTCGTTCGAGACGCAGCTGCCGGTATTCAACCTCGGTAACGTCTTCAAGCTCTGTTGACAGGCTGGCGACGCGCTTGAGCGAAGCACGTTCTTCGCGTTCCAAGCGGATCGCATCAAAATCATCGGCGACAAGTTCGTGGGCTTCGTCGCCGAGAGCTTGCGCACCACTCAGATCACGAATCACCGTCGCGGTGCCGGTTTTTTCGGCGCGTTGAAGTAGGCGATCAAAAGAATCGCTGTTGGAGCCTTCGCTCTCGCTTGGGTCGAAATCTTGCGTGGTTTCGTCGTTTTGCATAGTCATCTGTTGACTAGTCTAGGTCGCGCGAGCCGCGCAATAAAGCCTGTTCACTGCAGGCGCAGCATCAGATTTGGAGCGCTCAAGGCAAAAGCGAAGCTCAAGACTCACTCGCGAAACTTGAGGCCCCGCTCGCCTGCGATACTTGATAGGTGAGCGACCACTATTTCAGCGAAACCCCTTCAAGCGATTTCACTCCGCGAGAGATTGAGGCGATCCTTGCCGGCGATTCGTACAAACTGCTCACGGCGGGCGGGGTGTTTAGCCCCGAACACCTCGATCGCGGCACAGAGATTCTATTGCGCACACTCGAAGTTCGTGAGCCTGCTGAGAACGAGGCGGCCAAGCTCCCCGTGCTTGACCTTGGTTGCGGTTGGGGCCCGATCGCGCTCAGCGCCGCCCTTCACGAATCAGATCGCGAGGTCTGGGCCGTCGACGTGAATGCGCGTTCGCGCGAACTGACCGCTCTCAACGCTGAGCGACTTGGCCTTAAGAATGTGCGCGTTGGATCGCCCGAAGAAGTACCAAGCGATATTGTTTTTGGCGCAATTCACTCGAATCCACCGATTCGTGTGGGCAAGCAGGTGTTGCATGAGATGCTGCAGTTGTGGTTGCCGCGGCTTGCTCACGGCGGTGAGGCGCTTCTGGTTGTCGCCAAGCATCTCGGCGCAGATTCACTGCAAAAGTGGATCGACACTGAGTTTGCCGAGCTAGAAGTAAACCGTATCGCTCGCGACAAGGGTTTCCACGTGATTGAGGCGTACCGAGCCTAAGTACGGTTCGACCGAACGATGCGGCTCATACGAGCCACTCCTTGATCGTTTGAGGACCGTCTCAGTGCGGTCACAGGCCAATGTGGACTGGGCGATCCAACGCGTTAAAACCTCAGGATTACGCGAGTTCGACTGTGCCCGAGTAGACGAGCGCTGCGGGGCCGCTAAGCGACACATGCTCGCCTTCTTCGGTGGGGAACATACGTACACCGAGTCTGCCGCCTGGAACCTCGACGCTCCAACTATTTGGCATCTGGTCGCCGCCCCAGTGGCGAAACGCGAGCGCGGCCGCGGCCGCCCCGGTGCCGCATGAAAGAGTTTCGCCCGCTCCGCGCTCGTGCACACGCATCCGAATACGGGCAACGCCGTCTTTCAAAAGCGGTTCTTCTGGCACCACGAATTCGACGTTCGCGCCGTGTTCCGGAAGGGGGCCAAGTTCTGGTTCTTGGCTGAGGTCAAGCCCATCGAGTTTTGCGTCGCCTGAAAGCACGGTTACCACGTGCGGGTTTCCGAGGTTGATGCCCAGGCCTGGACGTGAGACTCGAAGCCCGCGTGCGTTCACCAGGTACTCGCCGCCGGGCCGCCAGCGGCCGAGGTCAACCGTGTAGCCAGAAACTCCGGGCAGCACATCTTTCACCCCAGCGCGTGTGCCGATTGGGATCGTGTCGCGCCGCTCCGGGGTGATGAAACCTTGCTCGATCAGATAGTGCACATACACCCGAATGCCGTTACCGCACATTTCAGACGGCGAACCATCGGCGTTCCAGTAATCCATGAACCACTCGGCGGCTGGCTCTTCAGCGAGGATCGCCGCGCCCTCGACGATTGATTTGGATCGCACGGCGCGAATCACACCGTCTGCGCCAACACCAAAATGCCGGTCGCAAAGCTGCCTGATCTGTGCTGGTGTCAGGTCGATCTGCCCGTCGGGGTCGCTGAACAGCACAAAATCGTTGCCGGTGCCGTGGCCCTTGGTGAAGCTAAGTGTGGTCACGAATTAAGTCTATTGTCGGTCGAGCCCGCGTGCCTGTGCATATGCGGATTGCTGCCCAATTAGTCGTCTTCGATCAATCGTTTACCGAGCACCAGCACATCATTCACTTCGTAACCTAATGCCTGATAAAAACCGACGGCTTGGGTGTTCGTGCCGCGCACCATGAGTTGAGCTTTAGGGCAGCCGAGCGATTCAAAGCGTCTTTCTGCCTCGGCGACGAGCGCCTTTGCGATCCCCTGCCCTCGCATCTTTGGGTGGCTTGCCAAGTAGTACATCCAGCCGCGGTGCCCGTCATATCCGAGCATCACGGTGCCAACTACCTCGGTCGCTGGGTGTTCTGGGCTGTCGCCGACTGCAGCTTCGGCAACAAGAGAGAGGCCCGGCTGCGCGGTAAGGTTTCGTTCGATATCGAGTAGCGGATCGTTCCACGGCCGGGTCAGATCACATTGCTGCCAAAGCGCGATCGCCTGCTCAGCGTCGGCCAGGGTAAAGTCACGGATCAACATGGTCGCCTCTGTTCGCTTGGCGGTATCTGAATCTCATCGATGTTTGGTGCGTCGAGCCACTGCGCATCGTGGTAGCGCTTGAACCAACTCACCTGTCGGCGCGCGTATCGCCTCGTGAGCATCTGCGTTTCGGCGATGGCTTCTTCTTCGCTGTATTCGCCTGCGAGCTGCGCGAGCGCCTGCTGGTAGCCGATTGCCCTGCTGGCGGTCTTGCCCTCAGCGATTCCGTGCGGAATCAATTCACGAACTTCTTCGAGGAGACCGTCCTGCCACATTCGTCGCACGCGTTCGTCGAGTCGAGCGACGAGGGTGGCGCGTTCGCAGGAAACAGCAATCACCTGCGTCTTGTCGCACCAGAGTTTCGGCGCCTGCGGCAGTGTGACTTGGGCGTCGCCACCGAGTAATGCGACTTCTAGTGCACGCACTACCCGCCTGGGGTTTCTAGCGTCGACCGCGTTCGCAGTCGACGGGTCGAGAGCCGACAATCGTTCGAGCAGTGGGGCTACACCAGCCCGTTCGAGCTCACGTTCGAGTTCTGCACGCAGCGCTTCGTCACGCGGTGGAAACTGGAAGTCGTAGATCACACTAGAAACGTAGAGGCCCGATCCACCGATCAAAATCGCGTCGTTTCCTCTGGCGTGGATTTTTTCGATGATTGCGCGCGCGGCTGGTTGGTACCAGGCAACCGTTGCCTCTTCGGTGACGTCTAGGTCGTGAAAAAGGTGGTGCGGCACTCCCCTGCGTTCAGCTTCGGGCAGTTTCGCGGTGCCAATGTTCATGCCGCGATAAAACTGCATGGCATCAGCGTTCACGATCTCCGCTGCGCGCCCGCTCTCGGCCAACCGCTCGGCAAGGTCAAGTGAAAGTGCGGTCTTGCCGGTGCCTGTGGCGCCGACAACTACCCAAAGCCTCGGCGTGGTCACAGCGTGCGAATTGTCGGCATGCCGAGGCCCACCGACTTTGGCGCACCGCTGGCGACTGCACCGGAAGGGGCAGGCACGCCGCAGCTTTCTGCCTGACGGCGATCCCAGGCGTCGCCGGCACGAGTGCGGCGCAACTGGTAAGCCTCAGTAGCATCGGCGACGATAAAGAATGGAGCGGCAGAGGTAACCTGCACGGTGACAACGTCGCCCGGGCGAGGCTCTTCGCCGCCTTCTGGGATCGCGAAGTGCACCAGACGGTTGTCTTCTGCGCGGCCACTGAGTCGCCTCGTTGCGGCGTCTTTACGACCCTCGCCCGAGACGAGTACCTGCACTGTGCGACCGATCTGAGCCTGGTTCTCTTCGAGTGAGATGCGCTCTTGAAGTTCCATCAAACGCTCGTAGCGTTTTTGCACCACGGCCTTTGGAATCTGGTCTTCCATCGTCGCGGCTGGTGTGCCTGGGCGAATCGAGTATTGGAAGGTAAACGCACTTTGAAAGCGAGACTGTTCAACCACGCGCATGGTGTCTTCAAAGTCTTCTTCGGTCTCACCTGGGAACCCAACAATTATGTCCGTCGTAATCGCAGCGTGCGGAATGCGCTCGCGAACCTGGTCAAGAATGCCGAGGTACTTCTTGCTTCGGTATGAGCGGCGCATTGCTTTCAGCACAGTGTCTGAGCCTGACTGCAGCGGCATGTGCAGGGTCGGCATTACGTTTGGTGTCTCAGCCATCGCGTCAATAACGTCCTGAGTGAAGGCTGCGGGGTGCGGGCTGGTGAAACGCACGCGTTCTAGCCCCTCAATCTCGCCCATTGCACGGAGCAGCTTGCCAAACGCAAGCTTGTCACCAAACTCGACACCATAGGTGTTGACGTTCTGACCGAGCAGTGTGACCTCTACCGCGCCGTCGTCAACGAGAGCTTGAACTTCGGCAAGCACATCACCTGGGCGGCGGTCTTTTTCTTTGCCACGCAACGAGGGAACGATGCAGAAGGTGCAGGTGTTGTTGCAGCCCACCGAGATCGAAACCCAACCACTGGCAGCAGAGTCGCGTTTGGTTGGCAGCGTCGAAGGGAATACCTCAAGCGATTCAAGAATCTCAACCTGAGCTTCTGCATTGTGCCTGGCCCGCTCAAGCAGCGTCGGCAAAGAACCCATGTTGTGCGTACCGAAAACTACGTCAACCCAAGGAGCTTTCTCAACGATTACACCCTGGTCTTTTTGAGCGAGACAACCGCCAACAGCAATCTGCATGCCCTCGTGCACGCGCTTCTTCGCGGCAAGAGCCCCGAGGTTACCGTAAAGCTTCTGAGCAGCATTCTCACGCACAGCGCAGGTGTTGATCACAACAACATCGGCTGCCTCCGGCGTCTCGGCAGCTACGTAGCCAGCAGCTTCGAGCGACCCTGAAAGTCGCTCAGAGTCGTGCACATTCATCTGGCATCCGAGGGTACGCACTGTGTAGCTGCGAGGTGTTCCATCAGCCCGGAGTGCGGCAGGTGACGGATCAATCAGTGTTGCTTCGGATGATGGCATGTTCAAATTCTACCGAGCTTCTGAGCGGCTTACTGAAAGCGCACGCTGCTGTTGCCAGACTTTGGCTTCGGCACCGCTGAAAGCGTGTTTGCACGACGTTCGCCAATCGACGAACCCGGACGCTGTTCGTTACGATCGAGAGCCTCGCGGGCGATTCTCACGGCCCGCTCACCTGACCAGCCCCGTCGAGCGAGGAACCCGATAAGTCGACGCTCGGCAGTCTGCCGATCAAGTCCGCCCATCTTACGAGCACGCTCAGAAGCGGCCTCACGAAGAATCTCGTTTTCTTCGTCTTGGTCAAGCTCACCGATTGCCTCTTCTATCACGCCGTCTGGCAGCAGTCGCTCCCGCAGCTTGATGCGAATTTGACTTCGGCTCGCCCGCTTTCGCGTGCGCAGATTTTCAGTAACCACTCGCGCAAGACCAAGATCATCTAGGTAGAGTCTGCTCTCGCACTCAAGCACAACCTCATCAACCTCTGCATGGTCGTGCCCCTTGGCTACAAGCTCACGCCGAAGTTCACCGCTCGAACGTGCACGGCGAGCGAGCATACGAACCGCGTCGTCCATCGCTGTTCGAGTGTTCTCGAGTTCGTGCACAAGTTCGTCAAGTCCACTCTCGCTGCGGTCGGTGACGGCGGTATCGCAGTCGCCGTTGAAGCCGCTTTCGCCAAACCCAGCTTCGATGGGTGCGCCCGCGGAACCCGCGTCAGCTGCCAGACGCAACTGACGCGGTTCACGTACGTTCTGTGCCTCACGAGAATCTGATGCTGATACATCTCGCAACTTGCTGCGAAACTCTATAACCTCGGCAAGGTTCTCACGATCAACACCTAGCTTTTCGCTTGACTCGTCGCTTGGTGGGGGAAGAAAACGAACAGCCACTTCGAGCCCCGCTATGCGCCGATTCGCGCAGCTTCGCCCGCTTCAGCTTCAGCTTCAGGCACTGCCGCGCCGTCTTTCACACCGAGCTTCACGAGAATCTTTTCTTCAATCTCAGCAGCGATGTCTGGATTGTTGATCAAGAAGCGGCGAGAATTCTCCATACCCTGGCCGAGCTGATCGCCCTCATAGGTGTACCAAGCGCCACTCTTCTTCACCAGACCGTGCTCGACACCAAAGTCGATCAACGAGCCCTCTCGTGAAATACCAACACCGTAAAGGATGTCGAACTCCGCCTGCTTGAACGGAGGTGCCATCTTATTCTTGACGACCTTCACTCGAGTGCGGTTGCCGACAGCGTCTGTGCCATCTTTCAAAGTCTGAATACGACGAATATCAAGGCGAACCGAAGCGTAGAACTTCAGAGCTTTACCACCCGAGGTCGTCTCTGGGCTACCGAAGAAGACACCAACCTTCTCGCGAAGCTGGTTGATGAAGATACAGGTGGTTTTGGTCTGGTTCAGACCACCAGTGATCTTACGCAGCGCCTGCGACATCAGTCGCGCCTGCAGACCAACATGGCTATCGCCCATGTCACCCTCGATTTCAGCACGAGGCACGAGGGCTGCGACCGAGTCGATAACAACCAGGTCAACCGAGCCGGAGCGGATGAGCATGTCGGCAATCTCAAGCGCCTGCTCACCGGTGTCGGGCTGCGAGACAAGCAGAGCGTCAATGTCGACGCCGAGCTTCTGTGCGTACTCGGGGTCAAGAGCGTGCTCCGCGTCGATGAATGCCGCGATGCCGCCCGAGCGCTGGGCGTTCGCAATAGCGTGCAGGGTCAGCGTGGTCTTACCCGATGACTCTGGACCGTAGATCTCGACGATACGACCGCGTGGCAGGCCGCCAATGCCAAGCGCGACATCAAGTGCGATCGAACCCGTTGGAATCACCTCGACCGGAGGACGCTCGGTGCTGCCAAGGCGCATGATTGCGCCCTTGCCAAACTGCTTATCGATATTCGCGAGCGCTGCTTCAAGTGCCTTCTCGCGATCCTTGCTAGCTGCCATCAGTGGCTCCTCTGTTCGGGCGATATTCGCCGGGTTGCTGGCCTACCTACTGTCGTGCCGGGGTTCCGTCGACAAGGCCGGGTGGCCGATGCTTCGAACTCTAGATTGCACCTCTGACATTTACCGCCTGAGGCACGAATCTGCGAGAAACTTCAGCTCGGATTCACCTGTGGACGACAATACGCCGATTCGAACACATCTTCGAACGACACGCCGAACGCCTCTGCGATTCAGCAGAACTAGCGCTAGTTATTTGGCAACGAAGTGAGCTTTTTTCGTCCGCGAGGGGCAGTCACTTCACCAGCCTCGACGAGCCAAGGTCACCAATACTCAAATACGCCCCAACCGCAGAGCGCCCAAAAAGTGATCTACTCGCGGGGATCGATCAAGCCGCGACCATGCCTGCGCGAAAGTGGTACCTGCAGGTCTTCACAGAGCGCATTCCACACGTCACGGGCAGGGACCCCGCGGTCGAGCGCGTCTTGTGCAGTGCCGCCGAGCACAGACAACCAGTGGTCGCGCACAAGTACGCCCGAGTACACGTCGCCAAACTCTTCGCGCATGGCCCGTCGAAACTCGCTAATTCTCACCGATTGCTCCCAAAATCACGGAAAGCGCCAGGCCAGTGGCCTAGCGCTTTCGTGAATACTATTTGATTTAGCCGCGCGCGAGCAGCTCTGGGCGATATCCCGAGACCAGATCGGCGGGAACCGTGTCTGGCACGTGACTGCCGAGCGGCACGCTCAGGCCTTCAACGATGGCGAGGCGATCGCTCACCTCACCCATAATCACCGACAGTGGAGTATCGAGGGCGTCAGCGACAGCGGCGAGAATTTCACTCGACGCCTCTTTCTGCCCACGCTCAACCTCACTGAGGTATCCGAGCGCAACGCTTGCCTCACCGGCTACCTGGCGCAGGGTGCGACCCTTTTGCAGCCGGAAGTCACGCAGCACGTCGCCGATCTCTTGACGAACCAGTACCATCGCGTCCTCCTTCTCTCACGCAACCGGGGTTGCGTTATGTTTAAGCCGCCTGTTGCAATCCAGACTACCTGGAATTATTCTGCTTGGCGTCACTGAGAATAACCGCCACTTTCGCCTGGTTATTCCTGAGCGTTTCCTGAAATTGAGCCGAGAAGACTCAACTTTACCAACTTTTCGCTATTTCTCGCCTAAGTTTCGCAGTTCTGCTGCAAATTCTTGTAGTGCAGCACGAACTGCCGCGGCCCGAATTTCTGCGCGATTCCCCGTAGCATTGAGCAATATTGCTCTCTCGCCAAGGGATGAGCTGACCCCTATCCAGACCGTACCGACTGCTTGACCCGTTGCCGGGTCGCGGTCGGGCCCGGCAACACCGGTAGTTGCGAGGCCAATGTCAGCGGGCACCAACTCGGCTTGCGACAAATGTGGCACCGCGCAGGCACGGCGCACGCCAAGTGCCATTTCTTTCGCGACCGTTGGATCGACGGGCCCATTCGCTTGCAACAGCCCCTGGTCCACGCCGAGCAGAGAATGCTTCAGCGCGGTGTCGTAGGCCACAACTCCACCAGAAAACACCCGCGAAGCGCCCGGCACAGAGACCACCGCGTCTGCCAGCAGGCCCCCAGTCAGCGACTCAGCGACCGCGAGACGCAGCCCTAGCGAGGCCGCACGGTCTAACTCCTCGCCAAAGGCAGAGACAGCAAGCACTGTTATGCAGATTTCTCGGTTGTATTGCCGCGCAACTTCATCACGTTGATCACGTAGTCAATGCCACTTGCAATGGTGAGCGCGACCGCAATCGACATGGTCACCACGTTTATCCAGTACATGATGTCGGCAAACACGGTGCCGCTAGCGAGCGAGGCGAACGGAAAAAGCGCCAGCGCAATCGCGACCGACTGCGCGACAGTCTTAAGCTTGCCCATCCAGGCGGCGGCAAGCACCACGGTACGGGCTTCAAAGAGACGGTGAACCGTAATACCGATCTCGCGAATCAGCACGACGATAGTTACCCACCAGGGCAGCTCACCAAGAATCGAGAGCCCGACAAGTGCTCCACCGGTCAAGAACTTGTCGGCGATCGGGTCGAGAAGTTTGCCAAGATCGGTGATCAGCCCTCGCGAGCGGGCGATATGGCCGTCCCATGCGTCTGTCGCAATCGCAACGACGAAGAAGACCGCGGCGACCCAACGAAGTGCCCCCATCTGCCCATGGTCGGCGAGCAACATCCAGATAAAAAACGGAGTCGCCACGATTCGGGCGCCGGTAATAATGTTCGGCGCATTCCAATTGCTTGGTTTCACTGGCGTCTCAGTCATGTGTGGCTAGTCCCGTCCGGTTAGTTGCCAAGCATCTTCGTCATCGTCGCCCTCGACCTCTTCAAGACCGGCTTGGTGCGCGGCGATCGGATCGTCGTAGCGTGAATCAAAAATATCGTCTTGTGAGCCAAGCGGATCAAGCACCGATGTCTCGGCAGATTCAAGGCCCTGCTGCGAGTTTTGCTCTTGCTGCGCTGCGTTTTGCGCTGCAACAATCGCAGCCACCGCCGCTGCAGTTGCAGGCGCGGCCGGCGCAGCAGGTGGCACAGCAGGTTCAGCCACTGGTAGTGCAGCGACCTGCATCGGGGCCGGAGCGGTTGGGGCCGCCGGAGCTGCCGGAGCTACGGGAACTGCAGGAGCCGCCGGGGCTGCAAAGCTTGGCTGCGGTGCGGGCGATCCCCCGCCCTGAATCGAGGCGATTACCTCAGCTAGCTGCTCTGGAGCCACCAAAACATCGCGCGCCTTTGACCCCTCTGAAGGGCCAACAATTTCGCGAGATTCCATGAGGTCCATCAGTCGGCCCGCCTTCGCGAATCCGACTCGGAGCTTACGCTGAAGCATCGAAGTTGACCCAAATTGCGAAGTGACCACAAGCTCAACGGCCTGCAGCAGCACGTCAAGATCGTCGCCGATATCAGCGTCAATCTCTTTCTTCTCAGCCACCTGGGCCACGTCTGCACGATACTCGGGCGTGGCCTGTTGCTTCACATGCGAAACCACACGCGCAATTTCGCTCTCGTTCACCCATGCACCCTGCACACGCATCGGCGAAGAATCACCGTTCACAAGTAGCAGGCCGTCACCCTGACCGATCAAACGCTCAGCGCCTACCTCGTCAAGAATGACTCGTGAATCGGTGCCGGAGGCAACCGCGAAGGCGTATCGGCTCGGCACATTCGACTTGATCACACCGGTAACAACGTTGACCGACGGGCGCTGCGTTGCGAGCACTAGGTGAATACCGGCCGCACGGGCGAGCTGAGTGATTCGCTGAATCGAATCTTCAACGTCGCGTGGGGCGACCAACATGAGGTCTGCCAACTCGTCTACGACGACAAGCAGGTATGGGTAGGGCTTCAGCTTTCGCTCGCTACCCGCCGGCAGCACGATTGTGCCCTGGCGAACAGCCTCATTGAAATCATCAATGTGCCTAAAGCCGAAACTCGCCAGGTCGTCGTATCGCATGTCCATCTCTTTCACGACCCACTGCAGCGCTTCGGCTGCCTTTTTCGGGTTCGTGATGATGGGCGTAATGAGGTGCGGTACACCCTGGTAGACCGTGAGCTCAACTCGCTTCGGGTCGACGAGCACCATTCGCACTTCGGCAGGTGTTGCGCGCATCAACACGCTCGTGATCATGGAGTTGATGAAGCTTGACTTACCGGAGCCTGTCGCACCAGCGACCAAGAGGTGAGGCATCTTGGCAAGGTTCGCAACAACAAAGTCGCCCTTGACGTCTTTGCCGATACCGATAGTCATCGGATGCTTGCTGCGCTGAGCCTTCGCCGAGCGAAGCACATCGCCGAGCGCGACGTTCTCGCGGTCTTTATTCGGAATCTCGATACCGATGGCACTCTTACCGGGAATCGGCGAGAGAATTCGTACCTCATTCGAAGCGACGGCATACGAGAGGTTTTTCTGCAGCGCGGTAACTCGCTCAACTCGCACGCCGGGGCCGACCTCAACCTCATACTGCGTGACCGTTGGGCCACGCGAGAAGCCAGTTACCTTCGCGTCAACGCCAAATTGCTTCAGCACGGCATCGATCGCGGCCATCGTCTCATCGTTAGCTTGGGTACGTGCCTTCGGTGGATCACCGGCAGAAAGCGCAGCTTGGTCAGGCAGGGTGTACGGTCGCACTGCCTCGGAATAAGCTGGCGCGACCTGGAACGGCACTGCCTCAACTGGCGCCTGTGGTTCTTCGAGCTCAAGATCGTCAAATGCCTGCGTGATCGAATCATCGCCGAGGCCAGAGCCACGGCTGGTGCCTGCAGCTGCGACCGCTGCTTCAGCCATGTCGAACTCGGCAAGCAGGTCGTCTTCAAATTTCTCGGTGACAGGCTCGGCTTGCAGCGCAGACTCGAAGCCGCGATCACTACCCTTTGCGCTGTCGCTCTCGTCGTCGCCCTTGAGCAATTCGGTCATGGCATCGTCATCGACCAGGAACGATGGATCTTGCTCTCGGCCAGACGAATTGCGACGCCACCACGGCAGCTCGCTGCGGCTCGCCTGCTCGACGAGGTCGCCTTCTTCGACGGGCTCTGTAGCTGTTTCAACGCGCTCAGCTTGCTCGCCGAAGAGGTAGCGGTAACCCTCGCGAATACGCGCGAAAATTCGACCCGGTGGGGTTTTTGTGGTGATCAAGATCGAGAAGGCCAAGAGCAGTGAAAGCACTGGCACGGCCACCCAGATCGTGAGGTACATCAGTGGCGCACCGATCAGCCATCCGAAAAGACCGCCAGCATCGGCCAGGTTGCCTGTTTTGTCCCACGGGTTTGGTTGACCGCCGTAGACGTGGGCAAGCCCCGATGCACTTAACAGCGCTAGGCTCAGGCCAATCGCGATTCGGCGGTTATCGTGCACACTCGATGGGTGATTAAACAGCCAGAGCGCGAAGCCCACCATCACAATCGGCAGACCGAAGGCGATTCGCCCAAAGAGGCCACCAAAACTGAAAGCGCTCACTCCCCCAGCGATTTCATTGCCGATCAAGAACCACTCAATCACTGCACCAACTATGGCGAGCAGCACAAGCAAAAACGGCACGCCGTCACGGCGATCCTCGGGAGCTACCGGCTCGGTGCGAAAGACGCGAGCCGCGCCACCAACCGCGTGGGCAATGCCCCGCCAGGCGCGCACGAAGCCATTCTCCGTCGGCACTGGCTCGAGCACTTTTGTTTTCGCGGTCGAGGCAGCGCGGGAGTTCTTCCCGGAACCCGCCGAATTTGAGCGGGCAGAAGTCTTGCTGGCCATAGGAAGAGCCTACGAACTGCCACCGACATTCTGCGTTTGGCTATCCGGCGCGCCTCAAAATCCGCTTAGACACGCCGATGTAGCTTCGCGCTTTCGGCAAACTAGCGGCGACGTACCCGCGCGATCACAGCAGAGAGTTCTGGGGTGCGCAGGATCAGCAACCCGCCAAGGTAGAAGATGGCCATAATGCCTGCGATCACAATCGACACCAAAATCGCATAAAGCGGGCTGAAATCCGGCTGCCACGAGCGTGCCAGCGAAGTGCAAATCAGGCCAACACCGAGCGCGAGCGCACCAGAAACCGTGTATCGGGCGAGGCTCAGGAGAATACGTTTACCGTCGATCGCACCGAGTTTTTTGCGCAGCAGCAAGGTTGCGAGCACAGTCTCTACGATTGCAGCAATTGAGATGATCAGTGCAACAGCGGTGCCGAGCAGCGCTTTTGGCACAAATGTAAGCGCGATCAGTGAGAGCGTGATCGACACCGCGATGCGCGCACAGGCATAGAAAAACGGAGTGCGTGTGTCTGAGGTCGCGTAGAACGCGCGTTGCACTACGAACAGGAAGCTGAAGGCCGGCAAACTCACGAGATAGGCTCGCAGCACGAGCGAGAACTGATCCACCTGGTCGATGCTTGCACCCAGGTTCACAACACGGCTCACGAACGGCGCTAGCGCGAAGACCACAACGGCTGCGAGCATCAGGATCAGCATGACTTGGCGAACAGCTGAAGAGAAGTCACGAATGAAGCCCTGCATGTCGCCGGCGTGGCTTGATTCTGAGAGTCTCGTGAAATAGGCGGTGGCGATCGAAATGGTGATCACCGAGTGCGGCATGATGTAGATGGTCCAGGCGGTGTCGAGGGCGATAGCCGCGGGGCCTTCACCTGATGCACCGTTGAGCACGTTCTGCGTCACGATCGCACCGAGGTTCGTTATGAGCAGTGCGCCTAGGGTCCAGCCCGCAATTTTGCCGGTGTCGGCGAGCCCCATGCCACGCCATTTGAAGTCTGGTTTGAAGTGGATGCCGGCTTTACGCCAAAACGCCAAGAGAATAAAGGCTTGGCTCGCGATACCGAGTGTGGCGCTACCTGCGAGCACCGCTATTGAGGTCGAGTTCCAGTCCCCGACACTTCGTTGGCCAAGCGGATCGGCCCCGAACATGAAGATGAACACACCAAAACCGGCGATCGCCACAATGTTGTTGAGCACGGGCGCCCAAGTTGAGGGCCCGAATACACTCTTTGCGTTGAGCACTTCGCCAAGCACTGCGTAGATGCCAAAGAACACAATCTGTGGCATACACCAGTATGCGAACGCAATTGCGAGCCCGCGTTGGTCTGCATCCCATTTCAGGGTGTAGAGCGTGACGAGCCACGGGGTGATCAGCATCACCACCACCGTGAGCGCGGTCAGCGAGACTGCGACAAAGGTGACCAGTTTATTGATGTAGCCGGCTCCGCCGTCGGCTTTTTTCGCTGCTTTAACAATTTGCGGCACGAGTACTGCGTTCAGCATTCCGCCGAGCAGCATTGTGTACAACAAATTCGGCAGCATGTTGCCGTTTGCGTAGGCATCACCAGAGACTGACCCAACCTGGCCGATTGCGTAGGCCAGAATGATGACTTTGATGATGCCGAGCAACCGTGAAACCACGGTGCCCGAAGCCATGATCGCGCTGGCGCGCGCGATCGCGGAGCCTGCCACCTTGGTTACACCACCACGACGACTGGCACGATCATTGCCTTGCGGCGCAGTTTCGTGCCTACCCAGCGGCCAATCGTGCGGCGCACAATCTGCTGCAGCTGGTGGTGATCGGTCACGCCGTCTTTCATCGCCTGTTCGAGTGCGTCGGCGATCTGTGGCTTGATCTTGTCAAATACGTGCGCGTCTTCTGCGACACCCTTTGCATGAATTTCTGGCCCTGAGACGATCTGGCCAAGGCTTGTTTCGACGACGGTGATCACCGAGATGAAACCTTCTTCTGCGAGCACGCGGCGGTCACGCAGGTCGTCGTCTGTCACGCGGCCTACCGATGAGCCGTCAACGTAGATGAAGTCGATTTCAAGCTGACCTACGGTGCGTGCCACGCCGTCGACGAGGTCTACGACGGTGCCATTTTCAGCGATGATTGTGCGGTTCTGTGGCACGCCGGTTTCGATTGCGAGCGCCGCGTTCGCCACCAGGTGACGGTATTCGCCGTGAATCGGCATGACGTTTTTTGGCCGCACAATGTTGTAGCAGTAGAGCAATTCGCCTGCTGCAGCGTGACCTGAAACGTGCACCTTGGCGTTGCCCTTGTGCACCACGTTTGCGCCGAGTTTCATCAGGCCGTTGATGACGCGGTAGACCGAGTTTTCGTTGCCTGGGATCAGGCTCGATGCGAGGATCACCGTGTCACCAGAGCCGATTTCGATCTGGTGTTCGCGATTCGCCATTCGGCTAAGCACTGCCATTGGCTCGCCCTGCGAACCGGTCGACATGTAGACGATGCGGTGGTCGGGAATATCGCCGCTCTTCTTCAGATCGACGAGTACACCCTCTGGCACGTCGAGATAGCCAAGGTCTGAGGCGATCTTCATGTTGCGCACCATTGAGCGACCAAGCAGCACGACGCGGCGGCCATTGGCCTGAGCCGCGTCAAGCACCTGCTGCACGCGGTGCACATGGCTTGAGAAGCTGGCAACCACAACCTTGCCGGTCGAGCTCGCGATTACGCGCTCAAGCACCGGCCCGATGTCTTTTTCCAGCGGCGTGAAGCCCGGCACATCGGCGTTCGTCGAGTCGGTCATGAAGAGGTCTACGCCCTCTTCGCCGAGCCGTGCGAACGCGCGAAGATCGGTGATGCGCCCGTCGAGGGGAAGCTGATCCATCTTGAAGTCGCCCGTGCCGATCACCATGCCCGCGTCGGTACGAATCGCGACCGCAAGCGCGTCAGGGATCGAGTGGTTCACGGCGACAAACTCGAGGTCGAATGGGCCGCGGTGAATTCGATCACCCTCGGCAACCTCTTGCAGCTCTGGGCGAATGCGGTGCTCCTTGAGCTTCGCCGAGACGAAAGCAAGAGTGAGCTTCGAGCCGATCAGTGGAATGTCGTTGCGACGCTTCAACAGGTACGGCACACCGCCGATGTGATCCTCGTGACCGTGGGTGAGCACGATACCGACGATGTCTTTGAGCCTGTCGTCGATCTTTGAGATGTCTGGCAGGATCAGGTCAACACCCGGCTGTGTCTCTTCGGGGAAGAGCACGCCACAGTCGACCACCAGCAGCTTGCCGTCGATTTCGTAGACGGTCATGTTTCGGCCAACTTCGCCCAGTCCGCCGAGCGGAATGATGCGAAGCGTGCCTGATTCAAGCTCCGGTGGTGCGTAGTGCGGTGTGGTCAAGAGGATGGACTCCTTGTTTTAGCGGGTAGTGCCGGCGATCTTGGGCAGCGCGCCACCTGCGGCTGCGTTTCGATCTGGGCGGAAGTTCGAGAAGTCGGCGCCTGCGATTTCGCTAACGAGAGCAATCTCGTCTTCAATCAGGGCTGCTTCCCACTCTTCTGGTCCGACAAGTGGCAGTCGAACTCGGGGGCTGTTGATTCGGCCAAGTCCGTGCAGCACGTACTTCGCTGCAACGGTGCCTGGCACGTGGGTCATAATGGCGCGCACGAGAGGTTCGAGGCGCTGGTGTTCTGCCTGCGCGGTGTGCAGATCGCCGCGGTTTACGGCGTCAACGATTGTGCGGTACGGCGCGGCAGTGATGTTTGCGGTGACACCAATCAGGCCGGTTGCTCCGATTGCGAGGTGCGGCAGCACGTTTGCGTCGTCGCCCGAGAAATACATCAGGTCGGTTTGGTTGAGCACTCGGCTCACCTCACTGAAGTCGCCCTTCGCGTCTTTAACGGCAAGCACGTTTGGGTGCTTCGCCAGGCGCAGGATCGTCTCGTACTTGATGGGTACACCCGTGCGACCGGGAATATCGTAAAGAATTACGGGCAGGTCGGTGGCGTCGGCAACCATGCGGAAGTGCGTGAGCAGCCCCGCCTGGGTTGGCTTGTTGTAGTAGGGAGTCACGATCATGACACCGTCTGCGCCGGCCTTCTCGCTGGCCTTGTAGAGTTCGATGGCGTGCGCGGTCTCGTTCGATCCGCCACCCGTGATGATCTTGGCACGGCCGGAAGAGACCGATTTCGCGACCTCAACCAGCTTGAGCTTCTCAGGGTCGGTGAGCGTCGAGGTTTCACCGGTGGTACCGGTCACCACGATGCCGTCAGCACCGCTCTGAATGCAGTTCTCGATGTGCTGCTCTGTCGCCGCCCAATCAACCTCACCATCTGCGTCGAAGGGGGTGATGAGCGCGACCAGCACCTGGCCAAATGGATTCTCTTGAGTGGTCACTTATCTAGGGTATCTGACTCGGCAGCGTCTCGGTTCACTTGAGCCAATAGATATCTGCCCATCACTTTGCTGAAACTGTCGAAGTGCGCTGAGGACACCACGGCTGACGGCTCAGTTGCACGGGTGGCGACACTCAGACCAAAGCAGTCGACGTCACAGTCGCCTATCTTGACTAAGCCAACAAATACATCACCGTCGCCAAAACTCATCTTTGGGTCTTCGGCAGCGCAGCGCACTGCCTCGTTCCCGAGCCCTAGCCAAATACCATTAAGCCCGGCGACGGTACCGCTCAAAACGATAGCCAAGGCCGTTCGCGGCAGTCAGCGGCTCCCCCGCATCAACGCACTGCCACTCAGCGCCAATCTCAGGCGCAAAAGTATCAGCACCATCAACGCCGGTATCAATGCGGGTCACAACCAACTCAGTCGCAAAGGACATGGCCTCGCGGTAGATCTGACCGCCACCAATAATGCTCACTCTGGCCTCGCCCGCAGCGCGACCCAGCGCGGCTTCAAGCGATCCAACGAGCGTCGCGCCCTCGGCCACAAACGCAGCATCTCGAGACACGACGATATTCTCGCGGCCAGGCAGCGGGCGAAATCGCTCAGGCAGCGACTGCCAGGTGCGACGCCCCATAATCACTGGCCCGCCAAGCGTCGCCTTCTTAAAATGAGCGAGGTCTTCAGGCAGATGCCAGGGCATCACACCGTCTTTACCAATGGCATGACCGTTTGCTTCGGCCCAGACCAGCACAATCTCCATGACTACACCGCTACCGGAGCTTTGATGCCCGGGTGGTATTGGTAATCGACAACCTCAAAGTCTTCAAACTCGTAATCAAAAAGACTGTCTCGTTTGTTGATTCTGATGCTCGGATACGGCAGCGCCTCACGCGAGAGCTGAGTTTGCACCTGCTCGACGTGGTTGTCATAGATGTGGCAATCGCCACCGGTCCAGATGAACTCACCAGGTTCAAGGCCAGTCTGCTGCGCCACCATCAAAGTGAGCAACGCATAGCTAGCGATATTGAACGGCACCCCGAGAAACATGTCAGCCGAGCGCTGATACAGCTGGCAGCTGAGCTTGCCATCAGCTACGTAGAACTGAAAAAACGCGTGGCAGGGCATCAACGCCATCTGATCAAGCTCTGCAACGTTCCACGCAGAAACGATGTGACGACGCGAATCAGGGTTCGACTTCAGCTGTTCGACGACCTCAGAGATCTGGTCGATATGACCACCGTCAGGTGTCGGCCACGAGCGCCACTGCACACCGTAGACCGGGCCAAGACTGCCATTCTCGTCTTCCCACTCGTCCCAGATAGAGACGCCATGCTCTTTCAGATAGGCGGTGTTGCCCTCACCCCGAAGAAACCAAAGCAACTCGTACGCGATTGACTTGAAGTGCACCCGCTTCGTGGTAATCAGCGGAAACGACTCAGCAAGATCAAAGCGGATCTGCTTGCCAAACAGGCTTCGCGTGCCGGTGCCGGTTCGATCGCCCTTCGGCGTGCCATGCTCGAACACCTCTCGCAGAAGATCCTCGTACGGGGTCGGAATCGGTGCGCTGCTCATGCGTGCAATCTTAGCCGAATGCAGATCACCCCGGCCTCGTGTCCATTTCGAAAAACTCGATGAACGTGAGACCGGGGTGATCTGTGCAGGCGGAGTCGAATCGAACGCGGAGCGCGTTCAAGACCCAGACAGCGCGAAAGGACGCTTCGCTATTTAACCTTTGATGCCATCATCAAAAAGCTCCATGTTCGAAGTATCGGTGGTTGCGTCAGCAACGCTCAGCACCTTGCCCTTAAAGAACGCAGGCGAGAAGCGCGACTGCACGAACATCAGCACAACGCCGAGGCCAAGTACAACCACACCAATAATGCCGACGAGGCCAACGCCGCCGATGCTGCTACCCGAACCAAAGTCTGGGTTCATGCTGTCGATAGTGGTCTGCACGAAAACAACCAGCAGCAGAACGCCACCAAGTCCCGGCAGAACCATCTTCGACATCACCGAACGGAAGCCCTCCTTCGGGGCAGCCTTGCGGAAGTACCAGGTGCTCGCAAGAGCGGTAATTCCGTAGTAGAAACACACCATCATGCCGAGGGCGGTAATGGTGTCCCAAAGCACATCTTCGCTCAAGAAGCGCATGATCGCGTAGAACACCGATGCCACGATCGACGACCACATCAGCGCCACGTAAGGCGACTTGTACTTAGGGTGGATCTTCTTAATTGGCTTTGGCAGCGCACCGTAGTGGGCCATAGCGAGCAGTGTGCGTGCTGGCGAAATAGCGGTCGAGTTAATCGACGCCATTGCCGAGACAAGGATCGCGAGCGAAAGCAGAATCGCGGCAGGCCCCATCACTGGGTGCGCGAGGGCTGCGAACACGTTCTCAGCGATCTTCGAGTTGCCAAGGCCGGTTGGTCCATCACCAATACCTGCGAACGCGACAGTCGCAGCTGCGGTGCCAACGTACATAACCACAAGCAGCACAACCAAAATCATGGCTGCCTTGCTTTCGGTCGACATACGACCCTTCGAAGGCTTGGTCTCTTCGCCCATCGTAAGCACAGTGTCCCAGCCCCAGTAGACAAAGATAGACACAGCGATACCAGCGGCGAACGCGCTGAAGCTTGACACCTCAAGCGGGTTGAACCAAGACAGCTCAGGCATGCGGCCCTCGGTGTTCGCTGAATCAGCTGCCCCGATGAACATCGCAATGATGAACCAGATGAGCACTGCGACCTGGAAGGTCACGGTAATGTACTGGAAAACCTTCGTCGAAGTCATACCGCGATACGAGATCACGGTTGCCATGGTCATAAAGCCTAGGCAGACCAAGATGTTGATAAAGCGGTTTCCGGCGATATCGGCAATCGATGGGTCATTCGCAATGATCGCAATCGACTGGAACAAGAACTCGACGGCAATACCGGCCAGGTTCGAAAGCACCAGCACGGTTGCAGCGATAAGGCCCCAACCTGCCATCCAGCCCACCCAAGGGCCGAAGGCACGTGAGGCCCAAGTGAATGAAGTACCAGAGTCGGGCATCGCCGAGTTCAGTGAACGGTAACCAATAGCGACAAGCAACATCGGCAGGAAGCCTGCAAGGAAGATTGCTGGAGTCTGGTAGCCGACTTCACTGGCTGCTGGTCCGACTGCCGAAGTAAGAGTGTATGCGGGTGCACACACCGAGAGACCGATCACAATGGCGCCTAGCACGCCTACGGTTCCCTGCGGCAGGCCCTTCCGACTAATACCTGTAACCGAATCAAGGGCCCGGGTAGGGGGGTCCGTCGTTGCTGCCATAGCATCTGCTCCGTTTCTCAGACTGTGTAACCTGCCCGATTGTAGTCGCGGAAGATGAAAACGTCTAATGAACGGAATATTACCTACGAATTTAGTCGCGTTTTAGCGAAATTGCTGACCGAATCGCCCTTCTAGCCCGCGAACGGTCGCCACATGCGTCGTAGACCAGACCGAGGCGTGCCCAGGCCCGCCAGCTCTCTGGATCTGCCTCAGTTTCGGCGCGATAGTGATCAAACACCGAGTCAGCAACCTCACGGTCTGGCTTGCCCGTTGGCCCCGCCAAACCAAGATCATCTGGCAGTAAACCTTCGGCATCAAGCTGATCAACAATCGCCGTAGAACGAAACCCGAACATCAGCTCGCGAGCAAGCGCCCACGCGCCAATGAGTGGCAGCACAATCAGCGCCACGCCCATCGCAATCGCGATCGGCGTGCCAGAGCCGAGCAGCGCAAATGCGCGCACGCCAGCAAACACAAAGTAGAGCACGAGCAGCACGCTCATGATCGATACGCCAATAATGGCCCGGGTTCTTGCACTCATGCGCGATCCACCGTCCCTAAACCAAGCACATGCTCAAGCCCAACCACGAGCCCCTCAAGAGTGCCAATAGCTTCAAGCGCAGCGCGAATACCCGCCTGATAGGAGTCTTTCGAATGGGTCACGTGCGTCACCACCAGCTCCTCGCCGGCTCCCCCAAAACGTACCTCTTGGCGAGCAATCACACCCTGCATGCGCAGGCTGTGCACCGGCACCCCTGCAACCAGCTGGCCGCGTGCCGCCTGATCAGCAAACGGAGCCTCAACACCAGCACCGCCCTTGGCAGCCGCAATCAGTTCAGCCGTGCGAACAGCCGTGCCGCTCGGCGAATCAATCTTGCCCGCGTGATGGGCTTCAATGATCTCAATACTGTCGAAGTGTTTCGCCGCGATAGTTGCAAGCATTGTGCCTAGCACCGAGCCAAGCGAGAAATTCGGCACAACGAGAGCAGCAGCTCCGGGCTTGGCCGCAACGAAGTCTTGCAGCTCGTCAAGCTTTTCAGCTGACCAGCCACTCGTTCCGACGATCACTCGCTGCCCACGATCGAGCGCGCGCCGCACAATCTCTGGCGACACCTGCGGGTGGGTAACGTCGAAAAGCACTTGTGCCTGAGCGCCCTCGTTCTCGCCAGAGGCGCTTGTCAGGCGAGCTACCAGCTGAAAGTCTGGGTGTGCCTCGATAACGTCACAGACGAAAGACCCGAGTCGGCCAGTTGCCCCGGTTACGGCAACCGTTGTAGGGCTTGTTGCGGTGTCACTCATGCGTTTAGCGTACCCCTGCCGTATTTGCGAAGGCGCTGCGCGAAACATCGCCAACAGCAACCACACTCTGCTCGCCAGCAGCCACGAACGCGGCGATCTTGCGAATATCGTCGCTCGTTACCGCGTCGAATCGGGCCAGTGAAGTATCAAGCGTGAACAGCTCGCCGTTACCGAGCTCTGCACGGGCAAGACGCCCCATACGGGTGTCACTGTCTTCAAGCGCAAGCGCCGATGATCCAGCGATCTGACCGAGGGCGCGGTCGCGCTCGTCTTCGGTAATGCCATCGGCGGCAACCTTCTGCAGTTCTTCGCGCGCCAGTTCGAGCACCTGCCCTGCCTTTTCAGGCATGGTGCCTGCGTAAATGCCGAAGACTCCCCCGTCGCTGTAGCTCGCGCCAAACGAATACGCCGTGTAGGCCAGCCCACGCTTCTCACGAATTTCTTGGAAGAGTCGGCTCGACATGCCGCCGCCAAGCACCGAGTTCATCATGCCAAACGCGAAACGTCGTGGATCGCCAGCGCGAAGCGCACTCGTGCCGACCATCAGATTGATCTGCTCGCTTTCGCGCTCGATGAGGTGAATTGAAGCCTGGTCAAAGGCGCTGCTGCTGCCGGCGCTGCTGTCGTCTACGCTGCTGCCTGCCGCACTGCCGTCAACTGTCGTTTCGTCGACCGACGCAACTGCCCTGCGCTTCGGTGCCCGGTTCTCGTTTGTGTTCCAACGACCCCCGGCCAGATTCAGGGCAGCGACAACCTGGTCTACGAGGCGGTCGTGATCCACCGCGCCCGCGGCAGCGATAACAAGCGTCGACGGGTCATACTGAGCGAAGTAGTGCGCCATCACATCGTCGCGGCGTGCCGCACGAATCGTGTCTGGGTTGCCGCCGATGGGTCGGCCCAGCGGGTGAGCGCCGAGTACTGCCTCAAAAAAGCGCTCGTTCGCAACATCGGAGAGGTCGTCAGCTGCCATTGCGAGCTCTTCGAGAATGACGCCGCGTTCGGTCTCGAACTCGCCCTCGTCGATCACCGAGTTGGTGACCATATCGGCGAGAGTTTCTACCGCACCATCAAGATCAACATCGCGTACCTTCGCGTAGTAGCACGTGTATTCTTTCGCGGTCAGCGCGTTATTTTCGGCGCCAATTCGATCGAAACTGGTCGCAATTTCGTAGGCGTTGCGCGTGGGAGTGCCCTTGAACAGTAGGTGCTCAAGAAAGTGGGTGCTGCCGAGACTGCCGGGCGCATCGCCGCGTTCAGCCTGCTCGTCGCGCGAGCCGATGCCCACCCAGAAACCAATCGTCGCCGAGCGCGAACCCGGCATGTGTTCGGTGAGCACACGAAGCCCGCTCGGGTGTACGGTGCGCCGCATCAGCGCTCCGCCAAGATCGGCTTCGAGTTCGGGCTGGTCAAGGGGAAGAATCAACGGTTCTGGCACGCCTCTACCCTACTGGCTCGCCCATGCGAGATACCTCCGTCGAGATCGCCTCCTCTCACCGAAACACACTGGTTTTTACGGGAAATAGGGGTGTATCTCGGTGAAAGCACGCGATCTCGGTGAAGCAGCGCGCGGTGGATCGCATCGCCAGAACAGAAAACACCCCCGCACGCGGCGTGGCGTGCAGGGGTGTTTTTCTTGCGAGAGTTACTCGGCGGCTGCCTCTTCGGCTGGTGCCTCAGTTGCCTCTGCAGCAGCCTCTTCGAGCACTGGCTCGAGCGAGAGCTTGCCACGATCGTCAACCTTCGTGATCTTCACGAGGATCTTCTGACCGATCGAGAGCACATCGTCAACCGACTCGATACGCTTGCCACCGGCGAGCTTACGAACCTCGCTGATGTGCAGCAGGCCGTCCTTGCCTGGAAGCAGCGACACGAATGCGCCAAACGCTGCGTTCTTCACAACCGTGCCAAGGTACTGCTCGCCAACCTCAGGGTTCTGTGGGTTTGCGATTGCGTTGACCTGTGCACGTGCAGCCTCAGCCGATGGGCCGTCGGTAGCGCCGATGTAGACGGTGCCGTCGTCATCGATCGAGATCTCTGCGCCGGTCTCGTCCTGAATACCGTTGATGGTCTTGCCCTTAGGACCGATCAGCTCACCGATCTTGTCAACAGGAATGTTGACGGTGATCACGCGAGGAGCGGTTGGAGCCATCTCATCTGGGGTATCAATAGCGCGAGCCATGAAGTCGAGGATCTCGGTACGAGCCTGCTTCGCCTGTGCGAGTGCACCGGTCAGCACGTCTGAAGGGATGCCGTCGAGCTTGGTGTCGAGCTGCAGTGCAGTCACAAACTCCGAGGTACCAGCGACCTTGAAGTCCATGTCGCCGAGCGCGTCCTCAGCACCGAGGATATCGGTGAGAGCCTTGTAGCGACGCTCGCCGTTGACCTCGTCAGAAACGAGACCCATTGCGATACCGGCAACTGCGGCACGCAGTGGCACACCAGCGTTCAGCAGCGACAGAGTCGAAGCACAAACCGAACCCATCGAGGTCGAGCCGTTCGAACCCAGAGCCTCACTGACCTGGCGGATAGCGTATGGGAACTCCTCGCGGCTTGGCAGCACTGGCACGAGTGCACGCTCTGCCAAGAAGCCGTGGCCGATTTCGCGACGCTTCGGGCTACCAACACGGCCGGTCTCACCGGTCGAGTATGGCGGGAAGTTGTAGTGGTGCATGTAGCGCTTGCTGGTCGTTGGCGACAGCGAGTCGATCTGCTGCTCCATCTTCAGCATGTTCAGCGTGGTGACACCCATGATCTGGGTCTCGCCGCGCTGGAAGATAGCCGAGCCGTGCACGCGAGGAATAACCTGAACCTCTGCGTCGAGCGCGCGAACCTTGTCGAGCGGACGACCGTCGATACGTGCACCCTCGGTCAGTACGCGACCGCGCACAACCTTTTTGGTCACCGACTTGTATGCAGCCGAAACCTGGTCGCCGGCTTCAGCAGGCAGTTCGCCAGCCTCGACCTTTGCAGCGATAGCTTCCTTGACGCGAGCCTTGAGTGCATCGTCTGCATCCTGGCGCTCGATCTTGTCAGCGATCTGGTAGATGATGCCAAGCTCGGTCTCTGCAAGAGCCTCAACTGCTGCGTAAACCTCATCGGTGTAAGGCATGAAGACTGGGTAGTCTGCAATTTCCTTAGCCGACTGAGCAGCGAGCTGCTCCTGAGCCTTGACCAGCTGCGAGATGAAAGGCTTCGAAGCTTCGAGGCCCTGAGCCACAACAGCCTCGTCAGGCTTCGTAGCGCCAGCCTTGATCAGGTTCCAAGAACCCTCGGTAGCTTCAGCCTCAACCATCATGATTGCGACATCTTCGCTGCCGTCAGCGTTCTTCACAACGCGGCCAGCAACCATCAGGTCGAAGACAGCTTCGCCAACCTGCTCAACGTTCGGGAATGCAACCCACTGGTCCGCAGCGCCTGCGATACCAGGGATCAGCGCGAGGCGAACGCCTGCGATTGGGCCCGAGAATGGCAGACCCGAGATCTGAGTCGAAGCCGAAGCCGCGTTGATTGCAAGAGCGTCGTAGTACTCGCCTGGTGCGATCGAGAGCACGGTGACAACGATCTGCACCTCGTTGCGGAGGCCATCAACGAACGACGGGCGCAGTGGGCGGTCGATCAGACGGCAAACCAGGATCGCCTCGGTCGATGGGCGACCTTCGCGACGGAAGAACGAACCGGGAATCTTGCCGGCAGCGTATGAGCGCTCTTCAACGTCAACGGTCAGTGGGAAGAAGTCGAAGTGCTCCTTCGGCTGCTTCGAGGCGCTGGTAGCGCTAAGCAGCATGGTTTCTTCGTCGAGGTATGCAGCAACAGCACCCTGTGCCTGCTGTGCAAGACGGCCAGTTTCGAAGCGAACGGTGCGCTTTCCGTACTTACCGTTGTCGAGGACAGCCTCGGCGAACTTGATTTCAGGACCCTCCACGGGATCTCCTTTACTCACGTGAGCACTCGGCAGTCCCGACCGCGAAGCGAATGCTGCGCTCGGTCGTGGATGCTGATGTTCAGTAGAAGACTGCTCTGCGTGCGTCACAATTGCGGCTCAGAGAAACCCACCACCGAAGACCAGCCCGCCAGCGTGCTCGGTTCATCGTTGATGCAGACACGGCTGCAAAAGCACACGTCCACACCACAAGGCTACCAGTCCAGGCCCAGAAACGCCCGTGTCTTTGTGTCACCGCGCGGCACGTACACTCGAATCATGCGCCGTCTCTCCCCCGCACTCGGCAACGTCGCGACAATCGCCTTGATCGCTTTGCCTATTGCGCTCGCCGCGGTACTCAATCAAACACTTCGTCCGTACCTCGCTGAGCGTCTCGGTGGAACCCCGCACGCATCTGGTGGCTGGAGTCGCGGCAGTTACCTGGCTTCAAATCGGTGGTGGGAGTTCGACGCTGCAACGCAGCTCAAACACCCGCTACTCACCACCTATCTTGAGCAGTGGGATGGCCTTTACCTCGCTGCTGGTGGGATTCTTTCGGTAATCATCGCCAGCATTGTCTTTTATCTGGCAGCACGCACAAAAACCAAACGATCCGAGTGAGGCAACATTGCGCCTCACTCGGATCGTTAGATTGAGTTCGTTCAATCAGAACTTATAGCTCTACGACGTCTACTGTGCGCAGCACGTCAGCACCGATTGCTGCACCAAGCTGCTCGATCACGTCTGCTGGTACAGCAGAGTCAACCGAGAGCACTGAGAGCGCAGTGCCCTTCTTAGCGTCACGAGCGATCTGCAGACCGGCGATGTTCACACCGGCGTCACCAAGCAGCCCACCGTAGGCGGCGACGATGCCTGGGCGATCCTCGTAGCTGAAGATAACGAGGTGCTCGCTGATTGGCAGCTCAAGGTCGTAACCGTTGATCTCGATAATCTTTTCAACCTGCTTTGGCCCGGTCAGAGTGCCCGACACCGAAAGCTGGTGGCCCTCTGCAGTGGTGCCGCGCAGCGTGATCACGTTGCGGTAGCTCTCTGAAGCGGCGTCGACGCTGAAACGAACCTCAACCCCGCGCTGCTCTGCGATAAGCGGAGCGTTCACGTACGAAACCGGCTCGCTAACAACCTGCGAGAACAGGCCCTTGAGCGCAGCTAGACGCAATACCTGCACATTGTGCTCGCTCAGTTCGCCGTGCACCTCAACGTCGAGTGAAGTGATTGGGCCAGCAGCGAGACCCGCAAAAATCTGGCCGAGCTTTTCGGTGAGCGGCAGGCCGGGCTTCACGTACTCGTTGATGGTGCCACCGGCAACGTTCACGGCATCTGGCACCAGCTCGCCCGCGAGCGCGAGGCGAACCGACTTTGCAACCGAGATACCGGCCTTCTCCTGAGCTTCTTCGGTCGAAGCGCCAAGGTGCGGTGTGACGTTAATCTTCGGGTGCGCGGTGAGCACAGTGTCTTTCGGCGGCTCCTGCACGAACACGTCGAGTGCAGCGCCAGCAATCTCACCAGCGTCAAGAGCAGCAACCAGGGCTTCTTCGTCAATCAGACCGCCGCGGGCAACGTTCACCACGTATGCGGTTGGCTTCATCGCCTTGAGCTGAGCTTCACCGATCATGCCGAGCGTCTCCGGGGTGCGTGGCATGTGAATGGTGAGGAAGTCGGCGCGTGCAACCAGCTCGTCGAGTTCGACCAGCTCGGCACCGAGCTGTGCGGCACGAGCGGCCGGAATGTATGGGTCGTACGCGATGATGTCAACGCCGAAGCCGCGCAGACGCTCCGCGACAAGGGCACCGATGCGGCCGAGTCCGACGATACCGATCGTCTTTTCGTACAGCTCGGTTCCGGTGAACGAGGATCGCTTCCACTCACCCGCGCTGAGCGAGCCGTGGGCACGCTGCAAGTGACGGGCGAGGCCAAGGATGTGCGAGACAGTAAGCTCTGCCGCACTGATGATGTTCGAGGTTGGTGCGTTAACGACCATGACACCGGCCTGCGTTGCAGCCTTGATGTCAACGTTGTCAAGGCCCACTCCAGCGCGGGCGATGACCTTGAGCTGAGGAGCCCAGCTCAGCGCTTCTTCGTCAATCTGAGTTGCCGAGCGCACGAGCACAGCATCGGCGTTGGCAAGCGCGTCACGGAGCGCCGCACGATCCGTGCCATCGACGTTGCGCACGTCGAAGTCCGGGCCAAGAGCGGCGATCGTAGCGGGTGAAAGTTCTTCTGCGAGTAGCACGACCGGCGCGGGCATTAGGAAATATTCCTCCGAGAACGAGTGGTGGGGTGCACGGATTCGCGCACCCCACCACTCTACTAGTGCTCGCTTACTGCAAGCCTCACATGAAGAACGAAGTCGGCGGAATGATCAGCGAGACTTCAAGCTGAATCGCTGCGACAACAGAGAGACCGGTTGCAAGCAACAGCAGTCTTGCGCTGCCCTTGCGTTTGATGCCCGCAAGCAGCGCGACCAAGAAACCTACGGGAGGTAGGCACACACCAAACCACAGCCAGAACCAGCCAGCGGGATTCAGTTCAAGTCCGAGCTGGCTCGCCATTTCTGGCAGCTGCGTCATATTTCCGATTGCGGCGATCACCATAAAAACGTAGAGTCCGGTGATCACGGCAAACAGCACCCATCCGGTGATTGTTTTCGCCATTAGAACATTCCCCCGAACATCGGCAGCGGTACCAGCAGCACGAGGCCGATCAGCAGCCAGATCAGCATGCGCGAGACCTTGGCGCCACGGCACAGCACAAGAACCGTAATAAACCAGAAAGCTGGCGCAAATGGAGCGAGGTAGTAAATAACTTGCTGCAACGCGCCGCCAAGCGAGCCACTGGTGTCAACAACTGCCGCGTTGGTCGCGGCAACCGCGCCTGCCCAGCTAAACCAAACGTACATGAACAGCAGATAGAGACCGCCAAGCAGCCCGAGCAGCACGAGCGCCACATTCGACAGCTGCGCGCGCCCCTCACCTGCTACGGCCTCACCGTTTGCGGCATCAACCGCATCGCCTACAGAATCTTCAACGGGAACGGCAGAGGCTTTGGCCGCTTCGGCCTGCCCTTCGACCGTCCAACCACTCGCTATCGAGCTTTCGCGAGCGGATTGCTCGTTGTCTTTGACCATAAGTACAAGACTATTCCAGCCTGCCTGAGACGACGATCCGAGCTACACTTACCAACAGAATTTCCGACACTTATGCGCCATAGAAGGAGCACCATGTCTGACGATGCAACACCCAAGAAGAAAGTCGTCAGGGTCGAGCCTGCTGCCTCGCAGCCAGACGGATCCCCCGATACCCCTGTCTGGAAACCCAACGAAGAAGCCAAAGGCCAGGCGAACAAACTGCGCATCTTCGCTTGGATCGGCTGGCTGCTAGCGATCGCAACAGAAGCGGTGCTCATTTTCTGGGTACTGCGTCAGTGGGCTGAGCGCAGTGACACTGCCAATATGTGGCTACTTATCGGCGGCATCGTACTCACCGGTATTTTCGCGAGCGTAGGCTCCGTGTTCTGGAAGAAAGCAAACCGTCTCGATCCAGCGTCGAAAAAAGACACTGTTCGATTTTTCGTGCAGAACCAACTCGGCGCAATCATGTCAGTCGTAGCGTTTTTGCCATTGATCATTCTGATCTTCATGAACAAAGACATGGACGGCAAGCAGAAAGCTATTGCCGGATCAATCGGCGTAGTGGTTGCCGCTATCGCAGTATTCGCGTTCGGCGCAGACTACAGCCCACCGTCGCAAGAGCAGTACGCCGAAGAAGAAAACATCATGGTGCAGCTCACCGGCAAAGATGAAGTTGTCTGGGTCAAGGGCGGCAAGGTGTTTCACGTCTGCGATGCTGTGCCAGACGTGAACAAGGAGTCGAAAGACGGCCAAATCTACGTTGGCACTGTCGCTGACGCGCACGCTGCAGGTAAAGACCGACTCACTCAGCGCTGGGAAAGCGAAGCAGTGAAATACTGCGGTTACACCCAGGAGCAGGTTGACGCGGTAAACCTCGGTCTCACTCAGCCAGTCAACGAAGAGACCGAAGCAACGACAAGCGAAGAGAACGAAACCGAAGCCGAAACCGCCGAGTAATAGCTCATGCGTCATTGTGTGGCGCCCGGGCAAAACCGGCGCCACACAATCTCAGAAACTATTCGACCCGCTGCACTCGCTCGCGATACGAACTGACGTTGTTGCCATCGATCTTCTTGCGCTTGGTGCCGTGCACCTCGTCAACTTTGTTGTCGTTCCCGGTGACCGGTTGCGACTCAATCACGGTCTCGCGCTCGAAATTGTGCGACTTATCGGTATTGCGGTAATACCGAAACAGCATTCCGTAGAGCGCAACACCAGCGGCGGGGCCGGCAAGCAGCAGCCAACCTCCACCGTCTTCATCTTGCGCGTTCGATTCGGCCAGAAATGTGTTCACCAGCGTCACCGCTTGCATTAGCCAGATCATGCTCACGCCGTCACCACCAAAAATGCAATCACAATCGCCTCAATAATCGTGCCCGTGGTCAGTGCAGCAGCCAAGAGTCGTGCACGCGAAACCGGCACACTGCCCATGGTTTCACCGGTGCGACCATTCACCGCGATGTAGTGGACCATGCCTTTGCCGCCTTCTTCGTGATAGTACGAATACAGCCACACGGGGAGATACATTGAGACCCATCGGGTGCCGTGAACCTCAAGCTTCTCGTAGTCCCAGCGCACGCCTCGGTCATATCCCGCCACCGACTTATGCACTTCTGACCGCGCAATCGAGAGCATCTGACTCTCGAGTTCTGGGCGCACGGTCTCCACATTCTGATCGCGTTTTTCAGAGGTGAAACCCGTGAGATAGCTCGCATTGAACTCAACCGCATTTTTCGTATCAAACGGCAGAATCGCGTTAATCACGTTATTCGTGTTCACGAACACGTCCATGTTCGCACGCTCGGCAGAAGACTCGATTGTCAGGTCGTCAACCGTGAAATCAACGTGCCTGCTCACCTGATAAACATCGGCGTTGTAGAACGTCTCTTGGTCGTTGCCACTGCCCCGCGTATAACTGCCAGTTTGCACCTCGCCGTGCCCCCAAACATCGGCGCTTGCGTTGCCGTCAACCACGAGGTACGGCAGATACACACCCACCACGTTTTCAGGACTGAACTCGCGCACGAACCTGCGGTGGGCGAAGGTCTTGCGTTTGCCTGCGAAGGCGCGAATCGCTTCGACAGCCTGCTCGTGGGTAAGCGAGAAAGGCAAGACTGCGTCTGGTACCGCACCGTTTGGCACCTGATTGTTTACGGTCAGCAGATTGCGGCACCAGTGGCAGCGCGCAGACATCGCACTTGCGATGTTCAGTACTACTTCTGAACCGCAAGCTCCACACTTGAGTGTGAGCAGATCACCCAGGTCGGCATTGATCTGCGACGCACCGCTGCCGACTGTCGTGCCGCGCAGCTCAGAAAGCGGGGTCTCGTCAAAGATCTTGCCCTCAACGGTCTGCTCAGACCATTCGTAGCGGCAAAACAGACAGATCAGCATGCCGGTCGAAGGGCGAAGCTGAATCTCAGTCGAACCGCACCTTGGGCAGCGGTTAATGCCGTCTCCAAGTCGCTGGTTTTGGGTACGAACCTCGCCGTTCTCGTCATTTAGCGTTGGATCGCCCAGCGTCGCGGCAGAACCGTCCGGTTCCGCTGGCTGCGCATGCGCCGCAGTGGGTGCTGCACCGTCAGCGGGTGCTGTCCCCTGCGAGGGAGCCGCAGGCGTTGCGGATGCTGCCGCGGTGGCTGCGGTCTCGGCAGAGTCCGCAACCACCGGCTCGTGCTGCCCTTCGGGGCCACCAAACGGCGGTTGCGCGCTCATCGTTGCACGCTCATCTCCGTGTGCCCTCTCGGTTACAGGCCAAGTGCCTTAGCTTTAGCCGCGTCGTAGTCTTCCTGTGTGATCAGGCCCGCATCAAGCATTTCCTTGAACTTGGCAAGCTTTGCCAGTGGGTCTTCTGCGGCAGGCTCAGCAGGCGCTGCCGGAGCGGCAGGAGCCGCCGGGGTGCCCTGCGCGCCCACACCGGGCACCGGCTGCTGCAATCCACCGAGTCCGGTCGAGTTCGCAGCCATGCCCATTCCGAAGAGCCCACCTGCACCGGCGTTGTCGCCAGCTGCCTCAAAACCTGCCGCCACAGAAGCCTGCAGGTTCGAGTTGCCACGAGCACCCGAGAGTGCATCGGCACGCTGCACGTTCTTCAGCAGTTCGCGGGTTGGCTCATCGTATTCGATGGCCATAATCGCGGTGCTAACAATGCTCAGGCCACGGTTTGTTGACCACTGGTAGTTCTGCTCAACTGCAGCCGAAAGGCTCTGCGCAAAACCGACGGAGTCCTGCTGAATCTTGGTGATTCGGTTGCCCTTCGCAGGATCGTTTGTGTAGAGCGAGAACGCGGGCGCGAGCGATCCAACGACCTCGTTGAACAGCTGTGATGCAGCATCATTTTCAATATCAGTGAAATCAAACACACGGCCCGGCTCAAGATACGCCGCTGGCAGGTAGTTCTTCACAAACAGAATCGGATCAATGATCTTGAGCGTGTAGGTGCCTCGGGTTACCGCGCCAACCTGGGCGTTCATGTAGGCGTCGTCCCAGTAGATTTCTGACTGGGTGCCGAAACGGTTGTTTGGCAGCTCCTTGAGCGTCACGAAGTAGGCGCGCTGCTGCGAGCTTGGGCGCCCGCCAAACTTGAAACGCTCCCACGAAGTGGTGATCAACGGGCTCACAAAACCATTGCCCGCGAAGATTGACTGCGAATCCTGCGCCTCAGAGTTCCACTCGTAGGCACCGGCTTCTGCCGCAAAACCGGTGACTGCACCGTCCTGCAACAGAATCAGTCCATAGCCCTCAGGCACCAGGATCTTGCTGCCGTTCGAGATTACGCCGTCTGATCCGCGCGTATTCGAACCTCGACCGGCGTTCTGCCCCTGCTGCACTGCCGCAAACACGGCAGCCGTAGGTGCAAGACCGCTCGGCACGGTGTAAAAGTCTTTCCACTGATCCGCAAGCGTGCCGCCGAGAGCGCCGATTGCTGCCTGAATGAGTCCCATGTGTGCATCCTCACAGAATTGCCGAATGGCAGGTGATCAAAATGTTGCTCTCAGCCTAGCGAGCAGAAACGCTGCAAACTAGGGATTTTGCCGAGGAAAAGCTGCCAGTCAGTATTTCGGCCGCGTGATTCACGTACTTATACAGAATTCGCTTCAGGGCAACGCTGGATCCCCCAGCCAACAACAAACCCCCGAGGCGCTGCCCCGGGGGTTTGTAAATACGCTAGTGCGCGGAACGAGCCTTAGCGTGCTGCCGAACCGTCAACGTAGTCAGCATCTTCCTGCTTCCATGCGAAAAGCTGGCGCAGCTCGCGACCGGTGGTCTCGATTGGGTGCTGCTCGGCCTTTGCACGGAGCTCCAGGAACTCCTTGCCGCCATTGTCCTGATCGTCGATGAAGCGCTTTGCGAATGCACCGGTCTGAATGTCAGACAGCACAGCCTGCATGTTCTCCTTGACACTCGGATCGATAACGCGTGGGCCCGAAACGTAGTCGCCGTACTCAGCGGTGTCCGAAACGCTCCAACGCTGCTTGGCGATGCCGCCCTCCCACATCAGGTCAACAATGAGCTTCAGCTCGTGCAGAACCTCGAAGTAAGCGATCTCTGGCTGGTAGCCAGCTTCAGTCAGGGTCTCGAAACCGTACTGAACGAGCTGAGCGGTGCCGCCACAAAGAACTGCCTGCTCGCCGAAGAGGTCGGTCTCGGTCTCTTCGGTGAAGGTGGTCTTGATAACGCCAGCGCGGGTGCCGCCGATTGCCTTTGCGTACGACTTTGCGGTGTCCCAAGCGGTGCCCGAAGCATCAACCTCAACAGCAATGATGTCAGGAATACCGCGGCCAGCAACAAACTCGCGACGCACAGTGTGGCCTGGAGCCTTTGGAGCAACGAGGATCACGTCAACGCCCTCTGGCGCCTCAATGTAGCCGAAGCGAATGTTGAAGCCGTGAGCGAAAGCAAGGGTCTTACCTGGCTTCATGTGCTGCTTGATCTGGTCGTTGTAGATGCTGCGCTGGTGCTGATCCGGAGCGAGGATCATGATCAGGTCGGCCCACTCAGCAGCTGCGTCAACGGTGAGCACCTTGAAGCCGGCCTCTTCAGCCTTTGCAGCCGACTTCGAGCCCTCCTTGAGCGCGATGACAACCTCAACGCCCGAATCGCGAAGGTTCATCGCGTGTGCGTGACCCTGCGAGCCGTAGCCAACAACGGCTACCTTCTTGCCCTGAATGATCGACAGATCTGCGTCAGCGTCGTAGTACATCTCAGCCACGGGTGGCCTCCTTAGTAATTATTTCTTGGTTTGTGTAAATCTTTGATCTGGTTGTCGCACTTGCGGCGAGAAACCGACCACCGTATTCAGTATGGCGCTGAATTTGGCTATTCAGTTGTTGATCCTGCGACTCGCTGCGCTCGCGCAGGAGGACGGGTGTAGCGGGTCGCAGGCGACGGGTTTCGCCCGTCAGTTCTTGTAAACGCGTTCGGTCATGCTCTTCGAGCCACGACCAACCGCGATCAGACCAGACTGAGCAATTTCCTTAATGCCGTACTGCTCAAGCACGCGCAGGAACGCCTGAATCTTGCCGGAGTCACCGGTGACCTCGATAACGAGCGCATCAGTAACCACGTCAACAACGCGGGCACGGAACAGATTCACTGCCTCGAGCACGTGAGAACGGGTCTGGTGATCCACGCGAACCTTGATCAGCATGTGCTCGCGCTGCACCGACTGAGCTTCTTCAAGCTCAACAATCTTGATGACGTTCACGAGCTTGTTGAGCTGCTTGGTAACCTGCTCGATCTGCACATCATCTTCGTCAACGACGACGGTGATGCGAGAAAGGCCCGCAACCTCGGTTGGACCCACCGCGAGCGATTCAATATTGAAACCGCGGCGAGCGAACAGGCCCGCAACGCGGGTGAGCAGGCCTGGCTTGTCTTCTACTAGCAGACTGAGAACGTGACGGCTCATGGCTTACTCCTCCTCCCACTGTGGGGCGTGTTCGAGTGCGTACTGAATATCGCTGTTGCTGGTGCCCTGGCGAACCATCGGCCACACCATCGAGTCCGAGCTCACGACGAACTCGATCACCACTGGGCGATCGTTGGTCTCAAGCGCGAGCTTGATCGCATCGTCGATCTGGTCTTCGCGCTCAACACGAATCGAGAGGCAACCGTAGGCTTCGCCGAGCTTCACAAAATCGGGAATACGCGCGGTGCCATGACCGGTGTTCAGCTCTGAGTTCGAGTAGCGACCATCGTAGATCAGGGTCTGCCACTGGCGAATCATGCCGAGCGACGAGTTGTTGATCACAGCAACCTTGATCGGAATGTTGTTCACCGTGCAGGTGGCAAGCTCCTGATTGGTCATCTGGAAGCAACCGTCACCGTCGATAGCCCAAACCACACGGTCCGGCTCGGCAACCTTCGCACCCATGGCAGCCGGAACCGCGTAGCCCATGGTGCCCGCACCGCCCGAGTTCAACCAAGAGTTGGGCCGCTCGTACTTAATGAACTGCGCAGCCCACATCTGGTGCTGGCCAACACCTGCAACATAGATGCCTTCAGGCCCGGTAAGTTCACCAATACGCTGGATCACCTGCTGTGGTGCAAGCAGTCCATCGCTCGTAGGCGCGTAGCCGAGCGGGAACTTCTCCTGCAGATCATGCAGGTGCTCCCACCATGCACTGATGTCGGCAAAATCACGGCCAATCTTCGAGGTGGAGATAGCAGCGATCAGGTCGCTGATTACCTCGCCCGCGTCGCCAACAATTGGCACATCTGCCGCACGAATCTTGCCGATCTCTGCGGGATCAATGTCGGCATGGATTACCTTGGCGTCGGGCGCAAAGAGTGCAGCCTTGCCGGTCACGCGGTCATCGAAACGAGCACCGATTGTGATCAGCAGATCAGACTCCTGCAGGGCGAGAACTGCAGGCACGGTGCCGTGCATTCCTGGCATGCCGAGATGTTGAGGATGCGAGTCGGGGAAGACACCGCGAGCCATCAGCGTCGTCACCACAGGGGCACCAACGAGTTCTGCCAGTTGCAACATCTCTTCTGACGCACCGGCGCGGCCAACGCCACCACCGATGTAGAAGACCGGGCGTTCAGACTCAGCAATCAGTTCGGCTGCTGCCTGAATCTGCTTGCTATTTGCCTTGGTGATCGGGCGGTAGCCGGAAAGCTCTACGCGTGGATCCCAAACAAAGTCGAACTCTGCCTCTTGCGCGTCCTTCGTGATGTCAACAAGCACTGGGCCTGGGCGGCCAGTGTTTGCGATCTCGTAGGCTGCAGCAATTGCCTTTGGAATATCTTCAGCCTTCTTCACCAAGAACGAGTGCTTGGTGATTGGCATGGTGATGCCAACAATGTCGACCTCTTGGAAAGCGTCAGACCCCATCAAATGCGAGAACACCTGGCCGGTGATCGCAAGCAGCGGCACAGAGTCCATGTAAGCGTCGCCAATGGCGGTGACCAGGTTGGTGGCGCCAGGGCCTGAGGTAGCGATGCAGACACCAACCTTGCCGCTTGCCGCGGCAAAGCCCTCGGCGGCATGGCCGCCGCCCTGCTCGTGACGCACCAAGATGTGTCGCAGGTCATTGTCTTCGTTCAGCGCATCGTACAGCGGAAGCACGGCTCCGCCGGGAAGTCCAAAGACATCACTGACACCGAGCAATTCAAGGCTGCGCAGAACAGCCTGTGCTCCTGTCATACGATCGCTTCGAGGTTTGTCTTGGTACCCAGTACTCGTATCCGAGTTCATTTCATACTTTCTGTGCTGGATTTCTGGAACGCGTAGCTATCAGGCGTGGCGTAAATGATTCCCGCATCGCGGGTAAAACGAAACGCGCACCTATCCGGTGATTGCGCCTTCAGAGGCGCTGCGAACGAGTTTGGCGTACTTAGCCAGTACACCACGCGTGTAGCGAGGAGGAAGCGGAGCCCATGCTGCTCGGCGGGCTTCAAGCTCGGCGGGATCAACCAGAATGTCGAGCGTCTTCGCGGCGATATCGACCCGAATCAGGTCACCGTCGCGCACCAGAGCAATCGGACCTCCGTCTGAAGCCTCTGGTGCAATGTGTCCGATACACAGTCCGGTTGTGCCGCCTGAGAATCGTCCGTCGGTCAATAGTAGTACATCTTTGCCGAGCCCCGCGCCTTTAATCGCCGCAGTGATCGCAAGCATCTCACGCATACCGGGGCCACCCTTAGGGCCCTCGTAGCGAATGACGACAATATCGCCCTTGCCGATCTTGCCCTCGGTGAGCGCATCCATTGCGGCCCGCTCCCGGTCAAACACCCGCGCAGGGCCCTCAAACAGCTCAGCGTCAAAGCCAGCAGTCTTCACCACTGCGCCTTCAACGGCGAGGCTACCGTGCAGAATCGTGAGGCCGCCGTTTGCGTGCAGCGGATCATCAAGCTTACGAATCACCTTGCCATCGAGCGGAGTGTCGACATCGGCGAGGTTCTCAGCAACTGTCTTGCCAGTCACAGTGAGCGCGTCACCATGCAGCAAACCAGCATCGAGCATGGCCTTCATGATCACGGGCATGCCACCGACGCGATCAAAGTCCTGGGCGACGTACTGGCCGAATGGCTTCATGTCTGCCAGGTGCGGGGTTTTTGCACCGATTCGCGTGAAGTCGTCAAGCGTCAACTCGACCTCTGCTTCGCGAGCGATTGCGAGCAGGTGAAGCACGGCGTTCGTGGATCCACCGAGCACCATAGCCACAGCAATCGCGTTTTCGAATGCCTTGCGGGTCAGAATGTCGCGAGCGGTGATGCCGAGACGCAGCATGTTCACTACCGCCTCGCCCGAACGGTGCGCAAAATAGTCGCGTCGACGGTCGGCACTTGGTGGGGCCGCCGATCCCGGCAGGCTCATGCCGAGCGCTTCTGCAACACAGGCCATCGTGTTTGCGGTGTACATGCCACCGCAAGCGCCCTCGCCTGGCGCGATAGCGCACTCGACCCGCTTCAGGTCTTCTTCGCTCATTGTGCCGGCCTTGCACGCACCGACCGCTTCAAAAGCGTCGATGATGGTGACCTGCTTCTCAGTGCCGTCGCTGAGCTTCACCCAGCCGGGCGCGATGGATCCAGCGTAGAGAAATACCGAGGCAAGATCGAGACGAGCTGCCGCCATCAACATGCCAGGCAGTGACTTATCGCAACCGGCGAGCACCACCGTGCCGTCGAGCCGCTCTGCCATGACCACTGTTTCGACGGAGTCTGCAATGACCTCGCGTGAGACCAGCGAGTAATGCATACCCTCGTGGCCCATTGAAATGCCATCGCTGACCGAAATCGTGCCAAATTGCAGCGGGTATCCCCCGCCTGCGTGCACGCCCTCTTTGGCCCCCTGGGCAAGCCGGTCAAGGCTCAGGTTGCAGGGAGTGATTTCGTTCCATGAGCTGGCAATACCGATCTGGGGTTTATCCCAGTCCTCATCACCCATGCCGACTGCACGCAGCATGCCGCGTGCTGCGGCCTTTTCGATGCCGTCCGTGACGTCGCGACTGCGAGGCTTCATATCAATCTCTGACATGAGGATTAGTCTAGCCTCGTCACACATTCTGATGGCGTATACCGCTTACAGCTGCGCTAGGCGCGGATCGCAGCGGCGCAATCGGCCGCTGCGATCCGCGAACAAGCCTTAGCCGTTACCCCGGGCCTTGCGACGCGCGTTGCCTGCGACTATCGAGGCACCCAGCAGTGCGAGAAGTGCCCCTGTTCCAGCGAGCCAGGCAAGATCTGGGCCGCCAGTATTTGACAGATTGTCTCGCCCGTCCTGATTGGTTTCGTTTCCGTCTCCGCTCGCCACGGTCACCGTAAACAACTGTGAAACAGTGATGGCATTTGCGTCGGTCCAGCTCACGGTGAACTGATAGGTGCCTGCTCCAAGACCGGTGCTGTCAAAAATGATGCCGCTTGGAGTCACAGTGACAGCTGATTCGATCCCGTCGGGTGAAGTCACCACCGGCTCATCTGTAATTTCGGCATCGCCTTCGGTTACCGTGACTGCGAAGGTATGGCTTTCACCTGGTGCGATTGTGACCTCAGTTGCGCCACCGATGGTGATCTGCGGGCCTTCAGGAGGCACATCAGTGTACAAAAACCCATTCTGATAGGTCACGGGTGTCATCGCGAACCCGTTGAGGGTCCAACCAACGGAGACATCAACCTGCCCAGCCACATGCGCTGGTGTGACCGCCGTAAACCGTCCAGGAACGGTGTTTGTTACTGAAGTTGCTGCGACGCCATCAAAATCTGCCGAGACCGCAGCATGTTGCAAAAGCACTTTTGTAGGCGCACGCAACAGAAAATAATCTCCAGTTCCGATGCCTGCTTGGCCATTGATATTGAGACCCCAGCTGTAGAGCAGCCCATCTGAACCGAGCGCGTAGGCGGTGAAACCGCCACCAATCACTTGAATGAAGTCAACACCGTTCGGCGTCGGCACCAGGCCCGGAACACTGCGGTTCGTACCACTTTGGTCGAGCTGAAAATACTGGTTGAATCCCCAGGAGTACCACTGCAAGTCGTCGCCGAGCACATACACCGATGCGACCGAAGTTGAGATTGCGCTGTAGGAGTTGACCCCAGGCGGCAAGAGTGTGGCTTGCGGAGTACTCACCGTGGTCGTCTGAGAAGCATCTGATTGCCCACCAGTACCGAGGGCACCAGCCGCGTCCGAGCCCCATGAATACAGCACACCCTGCTCGTCAAGCGCGAATCCGTTGTTGTAGGCGGCCGCAATCTTCGAAACCACAGTACCGCCTGGTAACGCGACTGGAACGGGCGTTGTCACTAAAAGTTGCGCATCATACGTCGTGCCAGCGCCAAGTTGATGGGAAGTGTTCAGTCCCCAGGAATACAGCACACCATCGTCGCCAAGGGCATAGGCTGTACTTCCACCAGCGGCAAACTGCGTAAAAGCGGTCACGCCTAGCGGCAAGGTAACAGCGACCGGGGCACCCCTGTTGGTGGTGCTGCCGTCACCAAGCTGGCCTCCGAGGTTTTTCCCCCAGCTGTATAGCGCACCGTCATCGCCCATAGCGAGCACGAAACTATCGCCAAGCGAGAACTCGGTGAACCCGGTCACGCCGGGTGGCATCTGCACTGTAGTGAGCGTCTGCGCCGCGAAAGTTCCGTCACCAAGCTCCCCGAATGTGCCCTGACCAGTGGCATAAATGTTTCCGTCGTCGCCAAGCACCATTGCAAAGCTGCCGCTGCTGCCGTAGTGGATAACATTCACGCCGACCGGTTCGCTCATCGGCATCGGGGACTCGATATCTACGGACGAGTTGAGCTGCGAGACGCTCGCACCCCAGCTGAACGCTTCACCGGTACTTGCTCTAAAAAAGGCACCCGAGGAGCCAGCTTCAAAGGTGTCAACTACTACCTGCGGCGTCACAATAGTGACACTGCTACCGCCTGCGGTCGGCCCAAAACTCGGAGTCACGGGCGCGACCGCTTGTGCTGGCCCGGCAAGGGTGAGTGTGAACGAAAGCGCGACCGCGAGTCCAGCTGCACTGATCCACCGTGTACGAGAAGTGAAAGTTGCTGTCATGCTCACCAAGTTACGAAGGCACGCTCAACCTCCACAATGGAACCACGCAAACATAAGTAGTGCCACTCAAAAATTGAGTGGCACTACAAAAAGTTGTTCGATTATCGCCTCAGACTTGCAAGCAAAACGCTCACGTCAGAGAGATTCGCGAAAGTTACTTGCCGATCGCTGGCAGCCAAGCAAATGGCAGCATCAGACCAACAAACATCGCAGCGAGGCCGCCGCTGAAGAACCAAAGGTCAGCCGCCTCCGCTTCGAAGGCGCAACCCAGCAGGTACATGCCACCGAAGACCAGAATGGCCGAGACAACAAATACCAGCGCTGTAACCGCGCTGACCGAGCCCTGTGAGCTCTCTTCAAACAGTGCTTCGTTCTGCTTCGCCATTGCTGACCTTTCTTGACACCCAAAAGTTTTGCGGGCTTTCGCCCAAAACATCCTCAAGCAGCCTACCTCACATTACGGGCGTTGAAGAGCTAGGCTGAATTCATGTCTATCGGCAAGTACCTCACGAACATGGGCGTCATCGGTGCACTGATCGGTGCGATTGGTACCGCACGCCAAACACAACAGATGCCCAAAGACTGGCGCCGCTACATTGTCTGGGTTATCTGGGCAGCCGGATTGGCACTCGCAATCGCTGGGGTGGCGAAGCAGGCCGACGACGAGCGCCACGAAGAAGAGCTTCAAGAGTTGGATCGTCAGCAGCGCGAGGCAGCAAAGGCGTTGAAGGCGCAACGCAAGGGTTAAGCCGCAGCACCGGCACTTAAGGCTTGAGGCTTGACATCAGCACTTCAGCGCGTTTGTTGGGACGCAGGCGTTAAACGTACTGCACCAAACTTCGCTCGACTCACGGCCGAATGCAGGCGAAATACCTTGAGAAATTCGGCCGACGCGCCGGTGAACACCTGCCGATTTTTCACCGCCGCAAAAGTCGTGCTAAGTTATAACCCGTTGCCAAGCACGGCAGCAGGCGCCTTTAGCTCAGTTGGTAGAGCAGCTGACTCTTAATCAGCGGGTCCACGGTTCGAGCCCGTGAGGGCGCACAGATTGCCCCGGAATCATTGATTCCGGGGTTTTTGCTGTTTCCGGGGCCCTCCTCACTCTCGCAATCTTCCCGGTATGCCCGGAGCTATGCCGGAAATGCTCACCCCCGACTCATCTGTCTTCGCCGAAATCGCCTGACTTTACCGGGATCGCCCGGTATTTACTGGGAGAAGGAGTCGATTTCGGTAAATCCAGGCGATCTCAGCGTTGTGCGGGTGGGCTGGCGAGCGGGCACAGTTCGAGCGGGCACAGTTCGAGCGAGCACAGAACACTGTTCGGGCGAGAGCGGACGGGCGGGTTTGCACGAGCGATAGGATTCGATAGTCGGGCGCGAGACTGGCATTGCGCCCCGCAGACAGCCATGAAAGGCAAACGATGACCTCCGAGGCCACCTCCTTCTCCCCCGATCTTGCATTCGCGCTTGAGCTTGCAGATCTCGCTGACTCAATCTCGCTGCCGAGATTCCGTTCGGCAGACCTGCGCATCGACACCAAGCCCGATCGCAGCTACGTCACCGACGCCGATCTTGCAGTAGAACGGGCCCTGCGCGAGCAAATCGAAGCTCAGCGCCCAGGCGATGGTTTCTTTGGCGAAGAGTCAGGGCGGGCCGAAGGCGGCGAAAGACGCTGGATCCTCGACCCGATCGATGGCACCTCAAACTTTTTGCGTGGAGTGCCCAACTGGGCAACCCTCATCGCACTTGAAGTGAGTGGTGTGCCCACAATTGGCGTGGTTTCGGCACCAGCATTTGGAATGCGCTGGTATGCAGAACTCGGAAGCGGCGCTTGGCGCCTCGACCAGGGTGCCGCCCCGCGGCAGATGCGAGTCTCTGGCGTACAAGATCTTGAGCACGCTTCGCTCAGTTTTCAGAGTATTGAGCAGTGGCGACTGGCCGGTTATCTGGATTCACTTCTCGAACTTGAGAAGCAGACTTGGCGCGATCGCGCCTACGGCGATATGTGGTCATACATGTTGCTCGCCGAGGGCCTTATCGACATTGTGGCAGAGTTCGACGTGAAGCCTTACGACCTCGCCGCCCTTGCGCCGATTGTGCGCGAGGCAGGTGGGCGTTTTAGCGATATCGATGGCAATGACACCGTTTGGGGTGGCAGTTCACTCGCAAGCAATGGTCTGGTGCACGAGGCCAGCCTCAAGGTTATTCACTCGGTTCGCTAGCGAACGCCTACCGGCACGGCAAGAGCGCGCAGCAAGCTCAGAGCAAGCTTCGTGGGCTCAATCTTTGTCGATGATCTGTTCGGGCGCGGCAAGGCAACTGCCGTTTGGCGCTGCAAGGTTGCCGGGATCTAGCTGTGCGAGCACGCGCCCCAGCGCCTCAGACATAGCTGCGACCTGGGCCGGCTCAAGCACGTCGAACACCTGTTTGCGTACCTCTTCAACGTGAGCTGGGGCTTGTTTCGCAAGGTGGGCAAGTCCCGCCTCGGTGAGCACGGCATTGGTTGCGCGCCCATCATTCGGGCAGGCTTCACGGCGCACCCAGCCCTGCTTTTCAAGGCGGGTGACTACGTGGGAGAGGCGCGAGAGTGAGGAGTTTGACCAGCGCGCCAGGTCACTCATGAGGCGCGTGTGGTTATCAGCTTCAGAAAGCATCGCGAGTACGTGGTACTCAAAGAACGAGAGACCCGCGTCGCGCTTGAGTTGAGATTCGAGTACGCCGGGCATCAAGAAGGTGACACCAACGAGTCGCATCCACATTTCGCGCTCTTGCTGACTCAGCCAACGTGGCTCTTCGTTCGCGCTCATCTCAAACCTCAAATTCCAAGAATTACTTTACGCTTCAACTATACATCGCTCTACGCGTCCAATACAGCACAATAGACTCGTGACCACAAGTTCGAACGATCAGCCACGCGTTGCTGGCTCACAAACCCTCGATCGCGGCCTACGCGCCCTCGAGCTTCTCTCCGAAGCAGCAGAGCCGCTCTCAATTGCCAGCCTCGCGCAACAGCTCGGCGTGCACCGATCCAGCGCATACCGGGTGCTACGCACCCTCGAAGAGCACCGTTTCGTGGTGCGCGACGAAGCCGGCATGATCAGACTTGGCCCCCGTCTCGCCGCACTCGGCCGAGGCGCAGCAGAGTCGTTGCAGCAGGCCGCCCTGCCAGAACTCAGCGAAATCGCAAACGCGTTCGGCTTCACAAGTTTCATCGCCATGCTCGATCACGATGAGGCAGTCACGCTACTCAGTGTCGAACCAACCCACGGCCACGCCACCGTCGCTCAACGCCCCGGCGTAAAACACCCGCTCACCCGCGGCGCACCAGGCTATGCCATTGAATCTTCACTAAACCCCGCCGAACACCGCACAGTCTTCGCAGGCGAACCACTCAGCGAAGCCGCCGCACAGGTTCGCGGCCGCGGGTTTGCAATCAGTCAAGACGAGGTGATTCCGGGCCTCACCTCGGTTGCGGTGCCCTTGCGAGTCATCAACGAGCCGCCATCGGCACTCGCCATCGTTTGCATCGGCCTGCCCGACAATATTGAGTCACTGGCGAGTGCGCTGCGCGAGGCGGCGCTGCGCATCGAACGCGCAGCGCACTAAACAGAAAGCACCCCGAGCGCTGGGCGATCCAACGCGAAAAGCGCACACGATCGCGAGCTGCAATTTTTGACCCCGAACGAGTGATAAGCTGCTTCCGTCCAGCGTGGTGCACCTCCAGGTGGCCGCTCAAGGCGCTCGAAAAAGGGGTGCTGCTGCCGGGTCACGGCGAGACATATACGGTTCCCCCAATTCGTATATTTCACCGCAAGGATCGTTATGACCACGCTCGCTGAAGCTGTTGCTTCAATTCTCGTTCGCCACGCAGACCACGCTTTTGGCCTGATGGGCAACGGAAACGCGCATCTCATGGACGCACTCACTAAGCGCGGCATGCCCATAAGCGTGGTGCGCCACGAGGTTGCTACGGTTGCCTCGGCCGACGCATACGGCCGCGTCACTGGCAAGCTGGCCATCGCCACCGCAACCTATGGCGCTGGCTATACCAATACCATGACCGGTCTTGCTGAGGCCGCGCAGGCACGCACTCCACTCTTGCTCGTGGTTGGCGACGCGCCACAGGCAGGTCTTCGCCCGTGGGATATTGACCAGGAAATGGCTGCGGCTGCCGTCGGCGTGCGCACCTATATTGTGCAGCCGGACAGCGTTGCCGAAACCGTGGAGCGCGCAGTTGCGGCAGCGATTCGCCGTCGCAGCCCGGTAGTGATCGCACTCCCCTACGATCTGGTGAGCACTGTGGTCGACCAGACACCTGCCGAGGCAGCAGCCCCGACGGGTATCGACCTTAATGATCCGAGCACTATGCAATCGCTCGCCGCAGCAACACTGCCGAGCGCAAACGCGAACACAGAAGCGAACGCAAACGCCGTAAGCGATGCCGGTTCAAGCGGCCACTCGCGCTACCTCTTCCCCACCGCAGCTTCAAGCGCAGAGATTGACAGCGCGGTAGCAACACTTGCCGCCGCTGCACGTCCCGTGGTTCTCGCCGGTCACGGAGCCTGGGTTGCTGGTGCCGATGCAGAGCTTGATTTGATTGCCGACCGCCTCGGTGCGCTCACCGCCTCGACGGCGCTCGGCCAAGGTATTTTCGCGAAGCCCGAGTTTCACCTTGGCATTACCGGCGGCTTTGGCCAAGAAGCGGCCATGCAGGTGATCGAAGAGGCAGATGTTGTGCTTGTTGTCGGCGCGAGCCTGAACCAGTTCACCATGCGTTTTGGTGATCTTTTTGGTGCCGGGACCAAGGTGATCCGAATCGACCGTGACCCAGTAAACGCCCCGAAGACTGCGCACGAAATCGAACACTTGCTGCTGCGTGGTGATGCTCGCGAACTGCTGGGATCGCTGCTCTCACGACTGGGTGCCGCTCCCGCGGGTCAGCCGGGTTGGCGCGGCAGCATCACCGGCCTCGAGTCAGGTGGCGCATTGCGTGTGCGCGATCGCGGCGAGAGCGGTGCCGATGGGCTGTGTGCCGATGGTCGCCTCGATCCGCGGGCGGTCGCTGCGCGCCTGGCCGAATTGCTCCCGGAAGACCGTCACGTCACCTCAGATGGCGGCCACTTCATCGGCTGGGCGAACATGTTCTGGCCAGTCGCATCGCCTGAGCGCATGATCATGGTGGGCACCGCTTTCCAGAGCATTGGCCTCGGCTTTTCAACGGTCGCTGGCGTGGCAGCTGCTGCGCCCGAGAGCACCGTTGTCGTGACCACCGGCGACGGCGGCGGTCTCATGGCAATTGCCGATCTCGAAACCACCATTCGCACCACAAAGAGCTGTGCCATCGTGGTCTGGAACGACGGAGCCTATGGTGCCGAAATTCACCTCTATGGGGCGATGGGTCTCGATGAGACTCCGATGCGAATTCCTGGCGTTAACTTCGCGGGCATGGCTGCCGCGCTCGGCGCGACCGGAGTCTCAGTGAACACGCTCTCAGATCTTGACGCATTGAGTGATTGGCGCGAAGCGGGGGCGACGGGCACTATTCTGCTCGACTGCCGTGTTTCGAGCACCGTGGTTGCGCCCTACCAGCGCGAGATTCAAAAGGTCAACGGCCTCGACGTCGAGTAAAAAGTGAAGTTTTGTGTGCGTTGGATCGCATTCGCGCCAGCGCACACAACACTCCGAGGGCGTCTAGTAGTCGATGCGTTCGGTGTTTTGTTGCCACGCTTGGAACGGGTGCAGACGCGCGTCGCTCGCGAGGTGATGGTATTCGAACGGCGTGCTTTCGCTGCGAATGTGTTCGTAGAATGCACGGTCGTCGAAGCCTGCCTCGGCGGCTTCTTCGGCGCTCGCCGCGTAGACCAGACGGTCGACTCTGGCCCACATGCTCGCGCTCAGGCACATCGGGCATGGCTCGCATGATGAGTACAGGGTTGCACCGGTGAGGTCATGCGTGCCGAGCGCTTGGCCGGCGTTGCGCAGTGCCATCACTTCAGCGTGGGCGCTTGGGTCGTGGTTGAGGGTTACCGCGTTGGTGCCCTCGAAGATTTGCCCGTCTGCGGTGACCAGCACTGCTCCGAATGGGCCGCCGCCGCTCACGGCACTTTTGGCTGCGATTTCGATGGCACGCTGAAGGTACTCGGTCATTGCACTCCCTCTGAGCAGTATTTGCTCCGACTGAGTGTAATGTCATCTGCTCGAAATATACCGAGTATGCGGCACCATTCGCGCCTAACGCGCAGATTCATTGCCACCCTGATTTGGCCTCGCATCAGCTTCTCCCTTACGTGGCCAATACGACAGCGCGCGCTCAGCCATTGCCGTAATTGTGAGTGAGGGGTTCACACCCGGATTTGCCGGCACCGCGGCACCATCAACGACGTGCAAACCCGGGTAATTCCATACCCGGTGGTACTCGTCAACAACTCCCTGCTCGACAGAAGCCGAAACCACTGCCCCACCGAGAAAGTGTGCAGTGAGCGGAATACCGAACACCTCTGGCCAAGAACCACGAGCTTCGGCGCGCACCCCCGAAGCCTGCTGCAGGCGGGCTGCAATCGCCTTCACTGCCGTATGCGCGCCGGGAAGATAGCTCGGGTTTGGCTCGCCCTCGCCCTGAGCGCTCGTAAGGCCAGGCTTGATCAGCCCGCCGAGACGTCGTTTCAGCGAAAGCGTCAAAGAGTTGTCGGCGTTCTGCATCACGAGCGCAATCACACCACGCTCGCTCCAACGCCTGAGCGAAGACAACCGCAACGCAGTGAGCGGAGCTCGCACAAGCTGCCGCACAAGCGACCCCAGCCGTGCAGCAAGACCGCGGTCACCGGGCACCAGCACAGTAGCAAGCATGCCCATAAGATTCGAGCCAGGCCCATAGCGCACGTTTTCAACGTGAGTGCGTTCATCAATATGAAACGAAGTGGTGATCGCCACGCCACTGGCAAGCCCCATCGTTTCGGGCACATCAACCGCCACTGCACCGTCGAGGGCCTCAGAATTTGTTCGGGTAAGCGAGCCTAGAGTCGAGGACAGTTTCGGCAGCGCTCCCGAGCCCTTCATGCGGTGCAACAATTGCTGCGTACCCCAAGTGCCTCCGGCAAAGATCACCTGCTCCGCGCTCACCCGCTTCACCCGCCTATTGACGAGCGAACCGCTCTGCGCAGTAGTCACGTTAAAGCCGCCACCGCGTCTTGGCACAACCTCGGTCACAGTCCGCAGGGGCTCAATTGTCACCCCCCGCCGCTCCGCGAGCGCCAAGTAATTCTTCATAAGCGTATTCTTCGCCCCCACACGACAACCCACCATGCAGTTGCCGCAGAACGTGCAGCCAGTACGATCTGGGCCGTCACCGCCAAAAAACGGATCTGGCACGCTCACCCCAGGCGCACCATAAAACACTCCGGTTGGCGCGAGACGAAACGAGGCTTCAACACCAAGATCTTCGGCAGCACCACGCATCATCTCTTCTACCGGGCCAGCTGCCGGGTACTTATCGACAACGCCGAGCATGCGAGACGCAGTGCGGTAGTGCGGCGCAAGCTCAGCTTGCCAGTCGCCCGAAGGCCACTGTCGATCCGCAAAAAATTCACTGCCCGGCTGGTACAGCGTGTTCGCATAGTTAAGCGATCCACCGCCAACCCCAGCACCGGCCAAAATCATGACGTGCGGCAGCCGATGAATTCTCTGCACCCCAAAACAGCCGAGATTTGGTGCCCAGAGATAGCGCCGAACATCCCAGTTCGTTTTCGCAAAATCGTTGTCCTCAAAACGACGGCCAGCCTCATACACATGCACTCGGTAACCCTTTTCAGCCAGCCGCAACGCTGCGACCGAACCGCCAAACCCCGACCCGACAATTACCACATCGTGATCAAAACTCATTGCTGCTCCCTTGCCGCCATTACCGCGAGTGCACCCGGCACCGCCTCGACTAGAACTGTTTCGGTACCGATGCGCTCGCCGTCAGCGTAGACGATCAGACCGGGAGCACTGATTTCGACCCGCTCACAGCGAGCAGTGAACACCTCCGGCCGCTTGGTGTGTGTGCCCGCAAGCAGCATCGGGAAAAAGCGCAGCAAACGCAAGCGTCCGATCGCAGCAACGTGACTGAGGTCAAGTTTTCCGTCTTGGGGGTCAGCGTCTGGGCAGATCGGCATGCCGCCGCCATAGCTGCGCGTGTTCCCAACGGCCAGCAGAATTCCGGGGCGTTGGATCGCCGGGCCCCCATCGATTGACACCGTGAAACGCAACGACTGAAGCCGCAACAGTTCAATCACGAGCGCGAGGTAATAGCGGGCCGCTCCACGCGGCCAACGCAATTGGTTGGTGCGCTCACTCACTCGAGCATCGAACCCAAGCGCGGCGACAGTGAGTACGTGGGTGCTGCGTTCAGGGCAGTGCACCTTTGCCACATCGATACGCGCTGGCGTGCCGCGTAGGGCAAGTTCTGCGGCCTGAGCCGCTGCTGCTGGGCTGCCGTAAGGAATACCGAGCGCACGCACAAAGTCATTGCCAGTACCAGCCGGCACCATCACCACCGGCACGCTCGAATGCACGAGCTCATCAAGCACAGCAGTCAGTGTGCCGTCGCCGCCAACCACCACAAGCGCCGCCGGCCCTTCGGCGAGCGCTTCAGCGGCCAGGCGTCGTGATTCTTCGGCAGAGCTCCCGCTGCGCACGCTCACGTCTGCACCGAGTTCACGCAATCGTGTCTCTGCTGCGCGGGCAGCCGCCCCACCACGGCCTTTACCTGAGGTGGGGTTCACCAGCATGATTAGCCGCGGGGCGGCCTGGTCAGCCAATCACGGCTCCCGGGTTCATAATGCCGCTCGGGTCAAGTTCAGCCTTCACTGCCCGCAGAATTCGCACCCCAGCCTCACCGATTTCCTGTTTGATCCACGGCGCATGATCACGACCGACTCCGTGGTGGTGGCTGAGTGTGCCGCCATTGGCAACAATAGTGTCGTTCACGCTGGCTTTCACCTTTGCCCACACTTCGAGGTCATCGCCCGGAATACCCGCCGCAATTGTGAAGTAGAGCGCAGCACCGCTCGGGTAAATGTGCGAAACGTGGCAGAGCACCATCGCTTTTGCGCCGTGTTCGGCGAAGCCGTCCTGCAATGCAGCGGTCACTCGTTCTTTTAGGGTGTGCAGGCCCGTCCAGGTGGTGGCGGTTTCGAGTGTCTCGCAGAAGACGCCGTGGTCGAGCAGTGAATCACGAAGGTACGGTGCGCCAAAGCGCCCGTTGATCCATGATTCAGCTGGCGCCGAGCCTTCAGAGCTTGCGCCGACCCGCTTCAGAATCTCAGCCGTTGCAGCGTGCCTTGCCGCAACGTCAGCCGGATCCCCCTCGAATACCGTTACGGCGCTGCATCCCTTGCTGAGGGCTTTACCGATTTTGCCGTGCTGCGCGAGGCTCACGCTCGTCTCGGCTTCATCTGAGAGGCGAATCACGGTGGGCCTCGTGCGCAACTGAGCTACCTGGCGCAGTGCTTCAGCACCGGTCTCAAAGTCGGGGAAGCTCCAGGCCTCGAAACTGCGGGTCGCGGGCTGTGGGTGCACTCGCAAGACCAATTCGGTGATGATGCCGAAGATGCCCTCTGACCCGAGGAAGAGTTTTGTGAGGTCGGGCCCAACTGAGCTGCCGGGTGAGACGCCAAAGGTAAATTCACCGCTTGGCGTAGCGACGCGCATTCCGAGCACCATGTCGTCGAAGCGGCCGTTGCCTGACGAGTTTTGGCCTGATGAGCGTGCGGCAGCGAACCCGCCGAGGGTTGCGTACAGGAAGCTTTGCGGAAAATGCCCCAGTTCGTATCCGTGTTGGCCAAGCAGCCGTTCAGCCTCTGGGCCAGTGGTTCCAGCGAACATTCGCGCTTGGCCACTTACCTCGTCGAGTGAGATGAGCCCGCTCATTCGTGTCAGGTCGATTGCGACCACTGCACGGTGCGAACCGCGTTCTGGGTCGAGCGCGCCTACAACGCTCGTGCCGCCGCCAAACGGGATCACCGCGATATCGCGTTCGGCCGCTGCCCTGAGGAGTGCGAGCACTTCTTCGTGTGTTGCTGGGGACAGCACACCATCTGGGGTGTCTTGCGCTGAGGCGCGCTTGCGCAACAGGTCTGGGGTCGAGCGTCCGCCAGCGTGCCGCAGCCGAGATTCGTTGTCGACACCGAGGTGAGTTTCGCCGATGACCGTCGCAAATGCTGCCCGGTCTTCGGCGCTGAGTGCGCTCGCCGCAACGGCAACTTTGTCGATCGCTGTCGCTGGTGCGGGCTTTTGAATTCGGCCGAGTTTTAGCGGCAGCAGTGTGCGCAGGGCAAGTGGTAGCTGCTTTGCAAGCGCTGGATCGCCCCACCCATTCCATCGAAGTGGTGCCGTGGGCGGCTGGTTAATTGGCGCTCCGACCGTGTTCGCGGTCGCGGTTGAATCTTTCGATGCATCTTTGGCACTCATGCGTTACAGTGTGACACATTATGGAAAACCGTCAAGCAGCAATTCTTGCAGAGCCCACTGAAACGTCGGCACTTGAGCTACCCGCCGGCTTCGCACCTCCTGCCTGGGACGAGATCGAACTGCACGTTCTCGAAACCACGGCAGCCATGATTGCTGCCCGGGGCATTGACGGCGTCACCCTCACCGCGCTCTCGCGAGAGTCAAAAGTGAGTCGCCCCACCATCTACCGCCGCTGGAGCGGAATCGATGAAATTGTTCGCGCCGCACTCCTGCGCACCACAATCACCATCTTCGAACGCCTCGGCAAGCTCCCAGGCAACCGCCAAGAACTCAGTGACGCCGTAGTGCGCTACTCAATGCTCTTCCGCGAAGACCCGCTCTTTAGTCGACTACTCGAACGCGAACCAGAAGTCTTCACCAGATACAGCCTGCAACGCATCGGCTCAAGTCAGCGCTACATGCTGCGCTGGATCGAGGCCGCAGTTGCCGCCGGTCAAGCTGACGGCTCGGTTCGCCCAGGTAGCGCCGCCGACATCGCCGTAATGCTGCTGCTCATTGCGCAATCAGCAACACTCTCGCATCGCACCGTTGCCCCGCTGATTGGCGAGGCAGATCTTGATAGGCAGCTCGGTGCTGCCGTGGACGGATACCTCAGGCCATGACTCACCCGGCAGCCCCAAGCCCCCAGCACTCCTCACTCCTCAACGCACAGCGGCGATCCAGCGAGTTACATGAACTCGCCAGCGGCGAGCGCGAAGTAGACATGCTCGTGATCGGCGGTGGAGTCACAGGTGCGGGAGTTGCCCTTGATGCTGCGAGCCGAGGATTCAGTGTGGTGCTCGCCGAAGCCCACGATCTAGCCTTCGGTACAAGTCGCTGGAGTTCAAAGCTGGTGCACGGCGGGCTGCGCTATCTCGCTTCGGGTGATGTCGCGGTAGCGCGTGAAAGCGCCCGAGAGCGTCACCTACTCATGACAAAGATCGCGCCTCATCTCAGTCACGCGCTCCCCCAGTTACTGCCCCACCTGCCAGGAGTAACTCCCACTCAACGCGCGCTCACACGGGTCGGTTTCATGCTTGGCGACGGGTTGCGGCGCTGGGCAGGCACACCTTCGACACTGCTTCCAGGACCCAAACGGGTTACCGCGGCCGAGGCGCTTCGTTTGGCTCCTGCATTGCGCCAAGAAGGCCTCCGCGGTGGTGTCGTCAGCGCAGACGGCCAGCTTGAAGACGACGCCAAGCTCGTAACCGCAATCGCGCGCACGGCCGCGAGCTATGGCGCACACATTCTCACCGGCATGTCAGCGAGCGACGCAACTGGCGCTGGCGCTCTCCTCACCGACCAGCAGAGCGGTGAGTCATTTCGACTGCGAGCGCGCTCGGTAGTGAATGCGACCGGAGTTTGGGCCGCCGAAATTGACCCAGATATTCAACTTCGCCCGAGTCGCGGCACCCATCTGGTGGTTTCTGCCGAGAGCCTCGGCAACCCGAGCGCAGCGCTCACGGTGCCGCATCCCGGTTCTGTGAGCCGATTTGTCTTTGCCCTACCGCAGCGACTTGGCAGGGTATTTATCGGCCTGACCGACGAAGATGCGCCCGGCCCAGTGCCCGACGTGCCCACAGCGAGCGAGACTGAGATCGACTTTCTGCTCAGCACCGTCTCAACAGTGCTTGAACGGCCGCTGGGCCGAGCTGACGTACTCGGCACATTTGCTGGCCTTCGGCCGCTCATCTCTACCGGTGCAAGCGAGTCAACCGCCGACATCTCACGCCGCCACCACGTAGCCGTCTCGTCACGGGGTGTAGTCAATGTGTTGGGCGGCAAGCTCACCACCTACCGGGCAATGGCAGAAGACGCGGTAGATCTTGCCTGCCGCACGGCGGGCCTGAGTGACCCCGGATGTGTCACCACCCAGATTGCACTGGTCGGCGCACCCGGATCATCCCTGCCACCAGCCGAAGAACGAGCGCTTCTGGCCAAGGCCTGCACTCGCCCCGAAGAACAGATTGCTCCGGGCATCGCGGTAACACGCGCAGAAATCGCATACGCGGTGCGTGCAGAGGGCGCGCTCACTGCGGCAGATGTGCTTGATCGGCGCACCAGAATCGGGCTCGTCGCAGCCGACCGCGAAGCCGCGTTTGCCGAAGCTTCTGAGCTTGTCGCAGAGTCGCTTCGCTAACTCATACACGCGCCTTCGCCCACACCGCCGCTGCGCACAGAAAGCTGATCGAGCGTCGAACTTTTCGGCATACCATTTTCTTCACGATCTGATAGCTTGGGCGCAGTCATGTTTGCTGAGCCTCTAGGAATCGGCTAGCATGCCTGACATAACCGAACAATTGTTCAGTTAGCCGCTCAACGAAGCCCGGCCTTGCCACGAGGTGATAATCATGCAGCACTCGCTCGACGTTGCGCCAAGTGTGACGCACGCTGAAAGTCTTGATTCGTTCAGGTCAGCAGTGAACTCTTCGTTCGTGCCGCTCCAGGTTGAAAGCGAAGCGGGCGGCCCGTTTCAGGCAACCCTCTCGGCAGCTGGCGCTGACGGCGTGGTGTTCACCGAAGTACGCGCGAAGCCGCAGCTAGTACGACGCACCGAAGAGACGATTGAGAGTGGTGGTAGTGGCTACTACAAGGTGAGCCTGCTACTTTCCGGCTCGGGCATCCTGATCCAAGATGGTCGCGAAATCATCATGAATCCGGGCGATATGTCCTTCTACGACACGTCACGGCCCTACTCGCTACTGTTCAACGAGACCTTTCGAAACCTCATCATGATGTTCCCGAAGGATCGCCTGGAGTTTCCAACGATCCTCACCGATTCGCTGACCGCTGTCTCCCTCGGTGAACAGCACCACCTTGCAAAGGTGATTGCGCCCTTCATCGCGCAAGCCTCACCGCAACTGCCTATGCTGCCCTCGCTCGCAAGAACAAAACTCGCACACACCAGTCTTGATCTCATCAACACCATGCTGTCTGCGATTCTCGACGTCGAAAACAGCCCCCGCAGCCCACACGAAGTACTGCTGCAAAAGATTTACGGTCACATCAACACAAATCTCGGTTCGCCAACACTCTCACCCGGCAGCATCGCCGCAGCACACTACATCTCAGTGCGACACCTGCACGCACTGTTTGCCGAACACGACACCACCGTCTCAACCGTCATCAAACAGCGTCGCCTCGAGCACGCACGGGCAGACCTCACCGACCCAGCATTCTCAACAAAAACCGTGGCAGCCATTGCCGCACGCTGGGGATTCGTTGACGCCGCACACTTTAGCCGGGTCTTCAAACAGCACTATGGCGTGTCGCCGAGCGAGCTGCGTGCGCTCTAAGGCAATTTCGCCCGCACGATAGGCGATCCAACGCCCTGAATCTGCTGCGCCCCAGGCGCACACTTGTGCGCCAAAACGCGGCAAAACAGGCTCGACCGGGCCGCCAGCGCCCGACCCTTGTCTACGCGTGCACGACCGGTCACGGAATCCCCCGCAGCGAACCCCGCTCCGAAATACTGGAGTCACTGGCAGCCCCAGTTTCGCTAAGTGAGGAATTCAATGACGCATACTCCCGACACCACGCATACCCGCGGAAAGCGCGTGAGCACCCCGCTCGAAGCGCAGCATCCGCTCGACCCGCTGAACGCAGGCGAAATCGCAACCGTGCGCAAGACACTCGAGGCCGCCGGCCTGATGACCGAGCACGTGCGCATGGCAATGCTGCTCGCGGTCGACCCAAGCAAGGCGACACTTGCCAAATGGAAGCCAGGAAAGGCGTTCGAACGCCGCGCCCTCGCCACCCTGCTCGATCGCTCAGACGCCACACACACCGAGGTACTGGTATCGATCACCAAGCAGAGCGTTGTATCGCAGAAAGTACTGCCGAACACCCCTGAGCGTGGCCAAGCCGCCGTGCTCATGGAAGAGTTCTTCGAGGTTGGCGACATCGTCAAGGCAAACCCCGAATGGCGTGCCTCAATGGAACGCCGCGGTTACGGCGAATACATCGACACCGCGTTCTGCTCACCGCTCGCCCCCGGCTACTTCGAAGAAGAGACCGAAGATGCGGGCCGCCGCTACCTGCGCTCACTCACCTACCTGATTCCGAACGAGGGCGACAGCCCGTGGGCCCACCCAGTCGAAGGCCTGATCGTGAAGGTCGACATGACCGAACGCAAGGTGTTCAAGGTCTACGACGACCCGAACGCCGCCGCCACCCCAATGGCACACGGCAACTACGACATCGAAACCCAGGGCCCAGCACGCACAAGCCTCAAGCCGATCGACATCACCATGCCTGAGGGGCCAAGCTTCTCAGTCGACGGCAACAATGTGCAGTGGGAAAACTGGAAGATGCACATCGGCTTCAACTCACGTGAAGGCCTCGTGCTCAACAACGTGTCCTGGCGCGATGGCGACGAGGATCGCCCAGTGCTCACCCGCGCCAGCGTGCCAGAGATGGTGGTGCCCTACGGCGATGTTGACGAAACCCGCTACTGGGTCAGTTACTTCGACGCTGGCGAATACCTGCTCGGCCGCAACGCAAACCCGCTATCGCTGGGTTGCGATTGCCTCGGCGTGATCCACTACTTCGATGGATTCGTGAACGACGATCACGGCAACCCGGTCAAGCTCGACCAGGTCATCTGCATGCACGAGGAAGACTACGGCATTCAGTGGAAGCACACCGATCTTGACGGAAAACCCGACACCCGTCGAAGCCGCCGCCTCGTGGTGAGCTACTTCGCGACCGTTGGCAACTACGACTACGGATTCTTCTGGTACTTCTACCTCGATGGTTCGATCCAGGTCGAAGCCAAGGCAACCGGCGTGGTCTTCGCCGGCTCGGGCATTCCCGGAGCCGCGAACGCGCACAACACTGAGATGGCACCCGGCCTGCTCGCCCCCGTGCACCAGCACATCTTCTCGGCACGTCTTGACGTTGCCATCGACGGCGAAGACAACACCCTGCACGAAATCGAGGCAGTGCCGATCCCGCGTGGCCCACTGAACCCACGCGGAAACGCCTTCACCTGGTCAAACACCCAGCTGAAAGACGAGCAATCAGCGCAGCGCATGGCGAACGGGCTTGCCAGCCGTGTTTGGGAGGTGCGCAGCGCGCATCGCACCAACCACACCGGAAAGCCGACCGCATACTGGCTCATTCCAGAAGGCAAGTCGGTGCTGCTCGCACAGCCAGATTCATCGGTATACGCCCGCGCGAACTTCGCTACGAAGCACCTCTGGGGTACCCAATACCATGCCGAAGAACTCTACCCAGCAGGCACCTTCCCGAGCCAAAGCTCGGGCTGGCAGGGGCTCCCAACCTGGACCAAAAAGAATCGCAGCCTCGACGGTGAAGACATCGTGCTCTGGCACCAGTTCGGGCCAACACACTTCCCGCGCACCGAAGACTGGCCGGTAATGCCGGTTGACTACTCGGGCTTCTGGTTCAAACCACACGGTTTCCTCGACCACAACCCGACGATGGATCTGCCCCTCGACGCACGCTCATCATGCGAAATGACCGAATCAGGCTGCTGCTCTAGCGGTGGTTGCGGTTGCTGCGCAGACGACTGCAAGTGCGGTGGCAACCCCTGCGGCTGCGGCAAGTAACGCTGATTTCACTTTTCACAAATTCATCTCTTTAAGGAGAACCCAGATGTACACCTACGAAACCCTGCTCGCTGCCATCACTGTTGAGGGCGGCCGCGAAGTACACAACCCAGCGACCGGCGAACTGATTGGCCGCGTGCCAACACACACCGCTGCCGACGTAGACGCAGCAATCGACCGTGCCGAAGCCGCTCAGCCTGCCTGGGCTGCCCTCAGCGACGAAGAACGCGTTGGATACATGAACAAGATCGCCGACGCGATTGAGGCAAACGCCGAAGCTCTCGCCGAGCTGCTCTCGCGTGAGCAGGGCAAACCGCTCAACGGCCCGAACGCTCGCTTCGAGGTCGGCGGCTGTGTTGCGTGGACCCGTGTGCCAGCAGGCACCCCGCTGCCGGTTGAGGTCGTCGTCGACGATGGCGAGACCTATGCAGAAATGCACTACCGCCCGCTCGGAGTTGTCGGCGCAATCACCCCGTGGAACTGGCCGATGATGATCGCCATCTGGCAGATCATTCCATCGTTGCGCATGGGCAACACCGTGGTATCGAAGCCTTCCGAGTACACCACCCTCTCGGGCCTCGCACTCAACCACATTCTCAACACTGTGCTGCCTGCTGGCGTGCTCGAGACCGTGGCCGGTGCCGGCGACCTTGGCGCGCGCCTCGTCGAAAGCGACAAGATCGCAAAGATCATGTTCACCGGTTCGACCCGTACCGGCAAGAAGATCATCGAAGCAAGCTCGGGCAATGTGAAGCGACTCACCCTCGAACTCGGTGGCAACGATGCCGGTATCGTGCTCGACGATGTCGATCCGAAGGCAATTGCTGAGGGCCTTTTCTGGGGTGCATTCATCAACACCGGCCAGACCTGCGCGGCGCTCAAGCGTCTCTACGTGCCAGACTCGATCTACGACGAAGTGGTGAACGAGCTCGCTGCCTTCGCTGCACAGATGCCAATGGGCCAGGGCCTCGACGAGCAGAACGTGCTCGGACCGCTGCAGAACGAAATGCAGTTCAATGTGGTGGATCGCCTGGTCGAGTCTGCAAAGGCGTCTGGCGCTCGCGTCGTCATGGGCGGCAACCCCGACCGCGATGCAACGGGCTACTTCTACCCAACGACGCTGATCGCGGACATCGATCCAGCGAACGAACTCGTCACCGAAGAGCAGTTCGGCCCAGCTCTGCCAATTATTCGCTACAGCGATCTCGACGAAGCGATTCGTATGGCAAACGAGCTCGAGGTTGGCCTCGGCGGTTCAGTATGGTCGTCGGATCGCGACCGCGCTCGCGCAGTCGCAGCTCGTGTGCAGGCCGGCACTGTGTGGATCAACTCACACGGCACCATCAACCCGTTCGTGCCATTTGGTGGCGCGAAGCAGTCGGGCTATGGTCAGGAGTTCGGCGTCGCCGGTCTCAAGGCCGTCGCACAGCCGCAGGTGATCCAGGGCTAACCCATACCGCCGAGTCGCCCCGTTCGCCAAGCTTGACTTGGTGGGCGGGGCGCTCTGCTATCTACGACCGCTGCCAGCCGTCTTGGGTTCGCAGTTTTACACCCGTCCTCCCGGCGCTGCAGACTGACGTGGGCACAACAAAAGCACCCGCCCCTCGAAGTGAGTGGCGGGTGCTTTTAAGTTAGTTCGACCGGCTAGTTACCAGCGCGGCTTACGCTTGCCATCGGCGCGGTTCGATCCACCGTCGCGACGATCGTAGCCACCGTCACGGCCGCCCCGATCGTTGCGGTCGTAACCACCACGGTCTCCGCCGTAGCCGCCACGGTCACCGCCACGATCATTGCGACCGTAACCACCGTCACGACCGCCACCGTAGCCACCACGGTCGCCGCCGCGATCGTTGCGGCCATAGCCACCATCACGACCACCGCGGTCGCCACCGTATCCACCGCGATCTCCACGGTCGCCACGGTCGCGGCCGTAACCACCGCGATCGCCGCCACGATCATTGCGACCGTAACCACCGTCGCGTCCACCACGGTCGTAGCCTCCACGGTCACCGCCGCGACCGCCGCGATCGCCACCGCGGTCGTAACCGCCCTTTGGTCCACGATCTTCCTTGAGGCCGATCAGCTGGCCACTGATGCGCACATCAGCAAGGCGTTCCTTAGCTTCAGCGCTCAGGTTCTTTGGCAGCTCGACAAGCGAGAAGTCATCACGAATCTGAATACGACCGAAATCGTCACGCGAAAGGCCACCCTCGTTAGCAATTGCGCCAACAATCTGACCCGGCTTCACACGCTGACGGTGGCCCACATCGATGCGGTACATCTGCAGGTCGTCGCGACGCTCACGAGGCTCACGGTCTTCGCGATCACGACGCTCGAAACGGTCGCCACGATCACGGCCGCCACGACCGTCTTCGTCGTCCAGGAAGCGCTTTGCCTGGGCGCGGTCACGAGCAAACTTCTCGTCGTCAGCTTCGTTGAGCAGCAGCGGGGTCTTGCCCTGCGCAACCACAGCAAGCGCCGAAGCAACATCAGTTTCAGGCACATCATGGTGACGCACATAGTGCGCGATGATGTCGCGGAACGCTTCGATACGGCTCGTCTCATCAAGTGCTGCAGTGATCGCATCGTCAAAGCGTGACAGACGTGTCGCGTTCACCTCGGCAACGCCTGGCAGCTGCATCTGAGTGAGTGGCTGCTTGGTGGCCTTCTCAATCGACTTCAGCATGCGGCGCTCGCGTGGGGTGACGAAGCTGATCGCGTCGCCGGTACGGCCAGCGCGGCCGGTACGGCCAATACGGTGCACGTAGCTTTCGGTGTCGATCGGCAGGTCGTAGTTGATGACGTGGCTGATCCGCTCAACATCGAGACCGCGAGCGGCGACGTCGGTTGCTACCAGCACGTCGAGTTTGCCGTCCTTGAGTGACTGCACGGTGCGTTCACGCACATTCTGCGGAATGTCACCGTTGATGGCTGCTGCCGAGTAGCCGCGGGCACGCAGCTTCTCAGCCACTTGCTCGCTGTCACCACGGGTACGGGTGAACACGATCAGGCCGTCGAAGTCTTCGACCTCGAGTACGCGGGTGAGCGCATCAAGCTTCTGCATGTACGAGACCACGATGTAGCGCTGGGTAATGTTTGCGCTGGTCTGGGTCTTGCCTGCGATCTTCACTTCTTGAGGATCGTTCAGGTACTGCTGCGAGATGCGACGGATCTGCGCTGGCATGGTTGCAGAGAAGAGCGCGACCTGCTTGCTGTCTGGGGTGTCAGCAAGGATTGTCTCTACGTCTTCGGCGAAGCCCATCTTGAGCATCTCGTCGGCCTCGTCAAGCACGAGGTACTTGATCTGAGTGAGGTCGAGCGAACCACGCTTGAGGTGGTCCATGATGCGGCCTGGCGTGCCGACGACGATATCAACGCCGCGGCGCAGCGCGCTCAGCTGCTGGCCGTATGCCTGGCCACCGTAGACGGGCAGCAGGTGCACGTTTGGCAGCTGGGTGGCGTAGCTCTCGAATGCTTCGCACACCTGGAGCGCGAGCTCACGGGTTGGCGCAAGCACGAGTGCCTGCGGCACTCCCTGGCCTGGCTCGATACGGCTCAGAATCGGCAGCGCGAACGCTGCGGTCTTGCCGGTACCGGTCTGGGCGAGGCCGACAACGTCGCGGCCCTGCAGCAGCACAGGAATAGTTGCTTCCTGGATTGCCGATGGGGTCTCGTAACCGACCTTCTTGATTGCGCTCAGCACGCGCTCGTCAAGGCCGAGCTTATCGAAGCCGTTGCGAGGCGCTTCTTCAGCTGCCGGCTCAGCAGCTTCTTCGGCAGCTTCTGGGGCCTCTTCTGCAGCGGCAGCGATCTGCTCAGCTGCGGCTTCTGGTTCAGCGGCCGATTCAGTTTCAGCTGCTTCTGGAGTCTTAGTCGTGGTCGTGGGTTCCGCGTCGCTATCGGTGTGTACCGGCGCCTGCGAAAGCTCCGCTTCCGAAATATCGGAGTGGTTCTGGTCAGCCGCGCGGTCGTCGCCTGCGGCGGCTTCGTTATTCTGCATCATTCGATTCTACTCCCTTATAAGAAACACCGGTTGACCGCCAGCTTTCTTCACAGTTTCAGCCGCGCATTTTGGCAGGGAGGTCCCCCGCGACACCCATAGCCACGACACCCTAAATCGTATACGATCGTGTCAGAACGCCGATATCCAATGGAGGCCACGTGCTCGATCAGACGACAAGAGAAACCATCGCCGAAGAGCTCGTGCGTGCAGACCGGGAACGAGCTGTGCTCCCCCGACTGACCGCACGCTACCCCGAGATGCAAATCGAGGATTCTTACGCGATTCAAAAGATCTGGAGCGATCGACGCATCGCCGCAGGCGCTCGCCTAGTAGGCCACAAGATTGGCCTCACCTCAAAAGTGATGCAGGTTGCAACCGGCATCACCGAGCCAGACTACGGCGTCATTCACGACGATATGGTCTTCGAATCTGGTTCGGTACTTGAATTCGATCGCTTCTCGAATGTGCGCATCGAGGTCGAACTCGCTTTTGTCCTCTCAAAGCCGCTCTCTGGCCCAAACACCACCATTTTTGATGTGCTCGACGCCACCGCCTATGTTGTGCCAGCGCTTGAGGTACTGAATTCACACCTCGAACTTGAGGGCCGCACCATTGTCGACACCATCAGTGACAATGCCGCGATGGGCGCGATGGTGATCGGCGGGCGACCTGTGAAGGTCGACGAAACTGATCTTCGCTGGGTTTCTTCGCTGCTCTACCGCAACGAAACCATTGAAGATTCGGGTGTCGCGGGCGCGATTCTTGGTCACCCAGCGATGGGTGTCGCCTGGCTCGCGAACAAGTTGGCACAGCATGGTCAGTCACTTGATGCTGGCGAAATCATTCTCGCTGGATCATTCACCAAGCCAATGTGGGTGGAACGTGGCGACACCGTGCACGCCGAGTACAGCGGTCTGGGGTCGGTGACATGCCGATTCGTCTAGAGCTCCCACCGACATTTGTTCAACGTATGGCCACGGTGGATCGCCCACTGATTGGCCTGTGGGCCTGTGCGGGCAGCGCCGTCACTGCCGAGATCGTGGCCGGCAGTGGCTGCGACTGGGTGCTGATTGACGCCGAGCACTCACCAAACACACTCGAGACGCTGCTTGCTCAGCTGCATGCAGTTTCGGCTTACCCGGTCGCTCCGCTCGTGCGGGTGCCATTCGGGGAGACAGTGATCATTAAGCAGGTGCTTGACCTTGGCGCACAGAACTTGCTGGTGCCGATGGTTGACACCCCTGAGCACGCGGCCGAGGTCGTGCGCGCGGTGCACTACCCCGGACGTGGAGTGCGCGGGGTAGGTTCAGCGCTGGCCCGCTCGTCGCGATGGAACCGGGTAGAGCAGTATCTCGCCCGGGCAAGCGAGACCATCAGTCTCACTGTGCAGATCGAATCGGCAGAGGCGGTCGCGAATGTTGAGGCGATTGCTGCCACCGAGGGTGTTGACGCGCTTTTTGTCGGCCCGTCAGACTTGGCCGCTTCAATGGGCTATCTCGGGCAGCAGAGCCATCCGGAGGTGATTGACGCCGTGTTGCGCTCGATTGCCGCCGGTGTCGCTGCAGGAAAGCCGGTTGGCGTGAATGCCTTTGTGTCTGCCGACGCCGATCGCTATATCGCTGCCGGTGCGTCGTTTGTTGCCGTTGGCGCGGATGTGGCGATCCTCGCCCGCCAAAGCGAAGCGCTCGTTGATCGCTTCGCCGTGGACGCAACCGCCTCTGGCGCCACCCCAAGCGCCACCCAAACTCCACCGCGAGCTTCGTACTGATGCCGCCGAGACGCACTGGTTTTGCCGAGATCGCCTTGTATTTGCGGTAAAAACCAGTGTGTTTCGGTACAACCAGTGCGTTTCGACGCAATAGGGCGGCCCGCCCACAGCAGTGCAGCAGCACACCCTTCACAAAGCCAGACAGATCGTATATCATTTCAGATATAACGACGAAGTAGATGAGAGCGCATAGGCAAAACATGAGCAATCAGCAGAGCAACCTGGGTATCAACACCCCCGGCAAGATCATCGCCGTGCACCTGAATTACCCCTCGCGCATCGCACAGCGCGGTCGCACCCCCGAGTTTCCGAGCTACTTCTTCAAACCAGCCAGCTCACTCGCAGCCACAGGCGGCACCGTCGAACGGCCACTCGGCACCGAACTTCTCGCATTCGAGGGTGAAGTCGCACTCGTAATTGGCAAACCAGCGCGCTGGGTCTCCCCCGAAGACGGTTGGCAGCATGTGGCGCAGATCACCGCGGCCAACGACCTCGGCCTCTACGATCTGCGCGCAGCAGACAAAGGCTCAAACGTGCGCAACAAGGGCGGCGACGGCTACACACCGATCGGGCCAGTAGCGTTGAGCACAGACGGCATCGGCCAAGATCAGTGGCGCGTGCGCACCTGGGTCAACGGTGAACTCGTGCAGAACGACACGAGCGACACCCTCAAATTCTCATTCGGGCAGCTCGTTGCCGACCTCTCACAGCACATGACGCTCGAGACCGGCGACGTCATTCTCACCGGCACTCCAGCCGGCAGCTCGGTGCTCGTACCAGGCGATGTCGTCGAAGTTGAGGTTGACGCACCAACAGCGCCCGGCGCGCCAAGCACCGGCCGCCTCGTCACAACCGTCACCCAGGGCACACACGCTTTCGGCGACTTCGGCAACACACCAAAGGTTGATGATCTACAGCGCATCGAAGCCTGGGGTTCCGAAGCAGAGCACACGGCAGCGGTTGCAGCCGGCCGCGCCACCCCGCTCGAAAGCGCCGCAGACAGCACAAGCAACCCCGCAAGCAGCCCGCTCACCACAGAGATTCGTGAGCTACTCAGCGGCGTCGCAGTTGCCACGGTCTCGGCAGCACTGCGCAAGCGCGGCTACGTCGACATCTTCATTGATGGCGTGCACCCAAACCACGAGGGCGATCAGATCCTTGGCACCGCAAAGACCCTGCGTTTCATTCCGTTCCGCCCAGACCTGTTTAAGGCACACGGCGGCGGATTCAATGCCCAAAAGCGCGCCTTCGACACGGTAAACGAGGGTGAAGTGCTCGTTGTTGAAGCTCGCGGTGAACGCGGCACCGGCACCGTAGGTGACGTGCTCGCACTGCGCGCTCAGGTGCGCGGCGCAGCAGGCATCGTCACCGACGGCGGCGTGCGCGACTACGCAGCCGTACAAGAATTCGACATTCCTGTCTTCTCACAGGGCGCACACCCGAGCGTGCTCGGTCGACGCCACGTGCCGTGGGAGACCGACGTCACAATCGCATGCGGCGGCGCAGCCGTGCAGCCGGGCGACATCATCATGGGTGACCGCGACGGTGTCATTGTGATCCCTCCGTTCCTACTCGACGAGGTAGCTCGCGAATCAGCCGCGCAAGAAACAGCAGATGCTTGGGTAGCGGAACAGGTAGCCAAGGGCGCAGCAGTCGACGGCCTCTTTCCAATGAACGCCGAGTGGAAGGCCCGCTACGAGGCCGAAACCGGCAAAGCCTAGGCGAGAGATAGAGCACAAGGCACAGCACATGAGCAGCGAATCAAAAAGTGAGCAGGCATACCGCCTGGTACGCAGCCGCATCGATAGCGGCCAGTACGTACCAGGCTACCGCCTGGTGCTCGCGCCCATCGCCGCGGAGCTTGGCATGTCAGTGGTACCGGTACGCGAAGCGATCCGGCGCCTCGAGGCCGAGCAACTGGTGACGTTCGAGCGCAACGTCGGCGCGCAAGTCTCGCTCGTGAAAGAGACCGAGTATCTGCACACCATGCAGACCCTCGCACTCGTGGAAGGGGCCGCCACCGCGCTCGCGGCGCCCAACATCTCGGCAGATCAGATCCGCAGAGCTCGCGCCATCAACAACACGATGATCGAGTCGCTCAGTGCGTTTGATCCAGCGCGATTTACCGAACTGAACCTCGAATTTCACAGTGTGCTCTTCGAAAGCTGCCCGAACCCGCACATTCTTGACCTCGTGCATCGCGGCTGGAACCGCATGAAGGTGCTGCGAAATTCTTCGTTCAGCTTCGTGCCCGGCCGCGCGCAGCAGTCAGTTGAAGAACATGAGCGGATCTTGCAACTGATCGAGCAGCGGGCTGACCCCGCTGAAATCGAAGCGGTAGCACGCGCGCACCGCACCGCGACCCTCGACGCAGTACTCGCTTACTCGGACGAGCAGCACCGAGCAAACGAACGCGTGCCGGCGAGCGCCTAATTCTGCACCACCAACACTTTTCTAAAACGTAATTCATCCAACTATCTGACTGGAGAAATAATGACCCACATTAAGCCCACCGGGCTCCCCGAGAAGATCCAGCACTTTATCGACGGCAAGTTCGTTGATTCAATCGGTGGCGAGGAGTTTGACGTAATCGAACCCGTCACCAACGAGGTCTACATCAAGTCGGCATCGGCTCAGCCCGCCGATGTAGAGCTCGCTGTCGCCGCAGCGAAGCGCGCGTTCAAAGAGGGTCCATGGCCGACCATGCTGCCACGCGAGCGCTCGCGCATTCTGCACAAGATCGCCGACATTATCGAGACCCGCGACGACCAGCTCGCACTCATCGAAAGCTGGGACTCAGGCCTGCCAATCACTCAGGCAAAGGGCCAGGCGCGACGCGCTGCTGAGAACTTCCGTTTCTTTGCAGACCTCATCGTTTCGCAGCACGACAACGTCACGAAGGTTCCCGGCCGCCAGATCAACTACGTAAACCGCAAGCCAATCGGCGTCGCCGGCTTGATCACCCCCTGGAACGTTCCGTTCATGCAGGAGTCGTGGAAGCTCGCGCCCGCGATTGCAACCGGCAACACTGTTGTGCTCAAACCAGCAAGCTACACCCCACTTTCGGCAGCACTCTGGCCAGAGATCTTCCGCGAGGCCGGTCTGCCAGACGGTGTCTTCAACCTGATCCTTGGCTCGGGTGGCGTCGCCGGCGACGCGCTCGTGAAGCACCCAGATGTGCCACTGATCTCCTTCACAGGTGACAGCTCAACTGGTGCGATGCTCTCGACCAACGCGGCTCCTTTCCTGAAGGGTCTCTCACTCGAACTTGGCGGCAAGAGCCCCTCGATCGTGTTCGCAGACGCAGACCTCGAAGAGGCACTCGACGCCACCGTGTTCAGCGTGTTCAGCCTGAACGGTGAGCGCTGCACCGCAGGTTCGCGCGTGCTCGTTGAGCGCTCGATCTACGACGATTTCGTGGCACGCTACGCAGAGCGTGCGAAGAACATTGTGGTCGGCTTGCCTTCTGATCCAGCGACCGAAGTTGGTGCACTTGTACACCCAAGCCACTTCGAAAAGGTGATGAGCTACGTCGAGATCGGCAAGTCCGAGGGCCGCCTTGTTGCCGGTGGCGGTCGCCCAGAGGGCTTCCCCGAGGGCAACTACGTGGCGCCAACGGTGTTCGCTGATGTGGCGCCAGACGCACGTATCTTCCAGGAAGAAATCTTCGGCCCGGTCGTCGCGATCACCCCGTTCGACACCGACGAAGAAGCTCTTGAGCTCGCAAACGACACCAAGTACGGCCTCGCAGCCTACGTCTGGACCTCGAACCTGAAGCGCGCACACAACTTTGCGCACGGCATCGAGTCGGGCATGGTGTGGCTGAACTCGAACAACGTTCGCGACCTGCGCACCCCGTTCGGCGGCGTGAAGGCATCGGGCCTTGGCCGTGAGGGCGGCTACCGCTCGATCGACTTCTACACCACGCAGCAGTCGATTCAGGTCACCCTGAATGAGGCGCACTCGCCTCGCTTCGGCGCGGGCGGCAAGTAAGCCCTAGCGGGCCCGGCAAGGAGCCGGCGGCAGCCGTGTCCAAATTCCATCGCGATCTTTCGGTTTCGGGATGTGCACAATCGCATATCCCGAAACCGCGAGAACACAGGATCTGAACACCGGCACCACCTCCGCACACAGACATCCACACGATTTACACACCATTACGCAAGGAAGCAGATCATGGCAAAGCTCAATCAGAGTGACAAAACCTCATCGGGTTTCTGGGTCACCAAAGAGGCACCCATTGAAACCAACAACCCAGTAGCGACCCCTACTTCGCCAGCACCAGATATTCTGCGCTGCGCCTACATGGAGCTCGTGGTCACTGACCTCGCCGCTTCGCGCCACTTCTACGTCGACGTGCTCGGCCTGTATGTGACCGAAGAGGACGATGAGACCATCTACCTTCGCTCGACCGAAGAGTTCATTCACCACAACCTCGTGCTGCGCAAGGGCCCAGTCGCGGCAGTAGCAGTGTTCTCGTACCGCGTGCGTTCGGCCGAAGATCTCGACAAGGCAGTCGCGTTCTATACTGAGCTCGGTTGCGATGTACGCCGCAAGACCGAGGGCTTCGTCAAGGGAATCGGCGATTCGGTTCGTGTCGTTGATCCGCTCGGTTTCCCGTACGAGTTCTTCTTCCAGACCGAGCACGTTGAGCGCCTGTCGTGGCGTTACGATCTGCACACTCCGGGTGAGCTTGTGCGTCTTGACCACTTCAACCAGGTTACCCCTGACGTGCCTCGCGCCGTGCGCCACTACCAGGATCTCGGCTTCCGCGTTACCGAGGACATTCAGGACGAAGAGGGCACCGTCTACGCGGCTTGGCTTCGCCGCAAGCCAACCGTGCACGACACCGCTGCCACCGGTGGCGACGGTCCGCGAATGCACCACGTTGCGTTCGCGACCCACGAGAAGCACAACATTCTCGCAATCTGCGACAAGCTTGGCGCACTGCGTATGTCTGACCGTATCGAACGCGGCCCAGGCCGCCACGGCGTCTCGAACGCGTTCTACCTGTACATCCTCGATCCAGACGGTCACCGCGTCGAGATCTACACCCAGGATTACTACACCGGCGACCCGGACAACCCTGTTGTCACCTGGGATGTGCATGACAACCAGCGTCGCGACTGGTGGGGCAACCCGGTTGTTCCTTCGTGGTACACCGAGGCTTCGCTTGTGCTCGACCTCGACGGCAAGCCACAGCCAGTGATCGCCCGTACCGACAACAGCGAAATGGCTGTCACCATCGGCGCCGACGGTTTCTCGTACACCCGTGAGGGCGACGAGGTGAAGGGCTTCAAGCTCGGCGAAACGCTCTAGGCAATCACCGAATTTGGCCGGGTGTGCTGTTCCCCCACGGAGCGGTGCACCCGGCTTTTGCGTTGGATCGCCGGGCCCGGCTGCGTGACGCAGAGTCTAGTGCGACATCAGCAACATGGCGATGAGCATGGCAGCCATCGCACCCATCTCGACCGCCATGAGACGCTGACGACCGGCAATAGCGCGCACAAGAAACCAGAGCAATACCGCGCTCAAGAGCCAGGCCAACACAATCGGCACCGCGAGAAAAGCGGATCCACCGTGCCCAGTGTGCCCTGAAGCCGCGGCGTTCGTTCCCGAGTGCCCGAGCACGAGCCAGCCCATCACAGGGTAGGCCAGGGCTGCCGCGATCATGGCACCCGAGGCGCTGTGCCGCGCCGAGGCTGCCGGCGGTGCGGCCTCGAGCTTGGCGAGCTGGCGTGGCTCAAGTCTCATTTGCAGCCCGATCAGCATGCCACTCACCATGAGCGCGATTGCCCAAAGCATTGGCGGCACAAGTGACAGTGCGGCCAGGTCGATCATTGCGATGAGCATGAGTGCTGCCGCAGAAATGGCGATCCACCGCCGAGAATATAGGGCACCACCGAGACACGCGGCACCCGACGCTACCATTACGGCGCTCGCGAGAGGAATCATGGTGGTACCTCCCCCTCGCGGCCCCGCGGTGCATCGTTGCCGAGCACACGCGCGCTCGTTGTTTTCTATCTTGGCGTGAGAACTGCTGCGGCAGCGTGGTTCTCGCTTGGCGTGCGCGCTGAGCACAGCACTGCGCCCGCTTGGTCAAGTGGTCATGCGGTCAAGAGGCCGAGCGGTCGGGCGGTCGGGCGGTCAAGCGACCGGGTGGTCAAGCTCCAGCCGAACCGCGGGTCGCGCTAGTGCGTGGCGTCTGCACCAGGCCAACGCACCCCTAGCGCGAGTTCGGCGTAGCTGCGCACCGCAGCTCGGCACTCTTCGCGCGGGGTCGGATCGCCAGCGAGCGGGTAAAGGTCGTAGGCATCTTCGAGCGCAACAAGATTTCGCGCGATCATGCCCGCCGGTGAGGCAAGGGTGAACTCGCCTGTGCCCGCACCAATCTCGATCAATGCACGGTAGAGCATTATCTGCCGTTCGGTGAGCGCACGGTGCACTGGTCGATACTCGGGATACTCACCGAGCAATGCGACACTCTCATAGACCTGGCGCAACTCATCACTGATCTGGTCAGGTACACCCGCCTCAATCATTGCGAACACGCGCTCAGTGGCGCTTACTGGGCGGTCGAGAATGGCTTGCCGTTGCTCGGCGAACTGATTCATCGCGCCGGCGATTGCCGTCATCTGCAATTCGTTCAGCGTCGCAAAGTAGTGCAGCACATTTGCGGGACTCATCTCAGCTTCTGCCGCGACTGCTCGTACATTGATCGCACGGCGAGGATTCGCTCGAGCGACGCGCCAGAACGCCTGGATGATTTCATCCCGGCGTTCTAGGCGTCTGCGCGCTGTTGCGTTCACGGCACCAGCTTATTCGTTTGCTTCGGCTGCTTGCACTGTGACGCTCTCGGTGAGTCCGGCGTAGTAGTTGGGCTTGCGCTTTTTCAGCACGAGGCCAACCACGATGCCGCCGATAAACAGGATTGGAGTTGGCAAAAGCAGCACCTGGTTGATTGGCCCCTCAAGGCCGGTCACAATTTCGAAGTTTGTCACGATCAGGAAGTAACCGATAATCAAGCCGATGGCTCCAATTGCGGGGGCGATGGTGACTCGCCAAACGCTGTGTCCGCGGCGATCCTTAATGAAGTACCAGAACACTGCAACCGCAGCACAGGCTTGCGCAAAGACAAGCCCCTGTACGCCCGTCGCGTAGGTCCATAGCGCGAGTCCGAGAAAAGGATCAGCGTTGAGCGCGATAGCAATGACAACTGCGACTAGCGAGATTGCGGAGAGGGTGAGACTTGAAACGGCTGGGGCGCCGGTGCGCGGTGAGGTGCGGCTGAGGGCGCGTGGGAGCAGTCCTTCACGTCCGAGCGAGAAGAAGTAGCGAGTGCAGGCGTTGTGGAAGGAAAGCACGCAGGCGAAAAAGCTGGTCACGATCAGAATTTTCATCACGAATGCTGCCCAGGCTCCTGCGAGGTCACCGGTACCGGCAATCACCATGGTTTCGAACGCGTCACTGCGTGCGAGTTCGACCACGCCGTCGGCTCCGAAGGCGACGGTGAGAATCCAGAAGGTGAAGGCGTAGAAAAGCGCTAGAAACGCGACTGCGATGATCGTGGCCCGTGGCACCGTGCGCTCGGGGCGTTTTGCTTCTTCAGCGTAGATCGCGGTGCTCTCAAAGCCGAGGTATGCACCAAAGCCCATCACAAACAGAGCTCCTGCACCGGTTGCGAAGAAGACATTCTGCGGGTCGAATGAGGCAAAGCTCCATTGCTCTGGGCCACCGTTTGCGAGCGCTGCGAAGGCGAGCACGAGCAAGATGCCCACTTCGAGGGTGAGCAGCACCGCGAGCACTTTCGCGCCTACATCGATTTTGTTGTAGCCAAGAATGGCGACGATGATGACCGCCGCAATCGAGTAGAAGCCCCAGGGCAGGTCGAGGCCGAAGAGCTCTAAGAATGTGAACTGCGCGAAGAATCCGATAAAGCCGTAGAAGCAGATCACCAATGCGATGTAGGCGAAAACGGTCACCGATGAAACGGCTAGGCCAACCGGTTTGCCGAGCCCTTTAGAAACATAGGCGTAAAAAGCGCCAGCATTTCGAACGCTTTTTGACATGGCGGTAAAGCCCAGCGCGAAGCAAATGAGCACTGCTCCGGCGAACAGAATCGCTCCTGGAGCCCCGATGCCACCCATACGAAACGAGGTCACCGCGCCGCTTACTACGACGGTGAGTGGAGCTGCCGCCGAGATCACAAAAAAGACGATGTCCCAGGTGCCTAGCCGGTTTTTTGCGAGGGTTGCGTTTGGCGATCCCCCGCCCGGCTCCGTTGAAATTGTGGTGGCGTTCATGTCAGACTCCTTTGTCTCCCCTTAGCCTCTTATCATTAGAACAATGTTCAGAAGCTTTCATTTTTGTACAGGCCTGGCATAGTCTAAACACAAGATCTAATATTAAACAACGTTCAATCTTTTTGAATTTGCTAAGAGAACTCGAGAGGTCAATGACAGATCCAGCAGCACCCTCACCACTGCGCGCGCGCGATTTCAATATCCCCTTCGACGGCGAACCGGGCAAACACAATGCAATCACCGACGTGCCGGGACTGGAGGTAGGCTTCTGCACACTCGTTTCAGATGACCCGGTCGTCGCAAGAACGGGAGTCACAGCCATTCTGCCGAGAGGTAAAGAACGCGCTGGATCACCCTGCGCTGCAGGTATTGCAGTCTTGAACGGCAATGGCGAACTCACCGGCCGCAGCTGGATCGAAGAATCTGGCCAGCTGCAGGCACCCATCGCCATCACCAACTCGCACGCGGTCGGCGCGGTCCACAGCGGCATCGACCGCTGGATGGCAGAGCACCACCCACACACTGCTGCGGCCTGGATGCTGCCCGTTGTTGGTGAAACCTGGGACGGCTACCTCAACTCAATCAATGCCGAAACAGTGCAAGCAGAACATGCCGCCGCGGCGCTCAATGCAGCCGCAATCGGCCCAGTCGCCGAGGGAAACGTAGGCGGAGGCACCGGGATGAACTGCTACGGCTTTAAGGGCGGTACCGGAACAGCCTCACGAATCGTGCACGGCCTCGACCGCGACTACACCGTTGGCGTGCTACTGCAAGCAAACTTTGGTTCACGCAACGAGCTCAAAGTTGCCGGTCGACCACTTGGCCGAGAATCTGCCGCACCAAATCCCATGGATCAGGGTGATTGGTTTGCGCGCGAGGCAGGCTTCGGAGAAGCCACACCTGGTGCCGGCAGCATAATTGTCGTCGTTGCAACCGACGCCCCCCTGCTGCCAGACCAGTGCCGAGCTCTGGCACGCAGAGTGCCGCTCGGACTTGCCCGCACCGGCACCACCGCGAGTCATTTTTCAGGCGACATTTTTCTTGCATTTTCTACCGCCAACGAGGGATCACTCACCTCACGCATGGGCACGAAGACCGGCAGCATCGAACATCTAGAGGTGCTGAGCTGGGGCGGTATCGATCCGCTGTATGCCGCAACCGTCGAAGCCGTCGAAGAAGCTGTGGTCAACGCACTCATCGCAGCGCGCGACACCGTCGGGCGCGACGGCCACGCAAGCTACGCACTGCCGCATGATGAGATTCGAGCCGCTTTTCAGTAGTAGCGGCAAGATTGACTTGCCCGTAAGAACTCGGGGCGGCGCCCGCGACGCATCTTCGCTCACGCGACAGAACGAGAGACCGATAGCTCGCCGTCACGAAAGCGAGATTGGGCGATTCGGCCCGCTTTTGACCACACTTCTGGTGCCCGCGAACAGATGCACAACACAGAGTCCCTGGCAGAATTGATCTATTGGTCAAAAGCGAAAGAGAACTCAATGATGAACGAGCTGCACAGTCGCGCCATCGTCGCCGACACCCACAACGACCTGCTGATGGGCGTCGCTGCAAGACACCCGCGCGACTGGGCCAAGTTCTTTCGTGCTCGCTGGCTGCCACAGCTACAAGCTGGCGGCGTGAAACTTCAAGTATTGCCGGTGTTCATCGACGAGGTCTATCGCTTCGAGGGTGCGCTCAGACAGACTATGCGAATGGTGGAAGCCGCGCACGTGCTCGCAGAAGGCAACGCCGACACCGTGAGCCTCTGCACCAACGGAGCAGAAATTGATGCTGCACTCGCCGCAGACAAGATCGCGCTTGTGCTCGCCCTCGAAAGCGCGCCCGGCGTTGGCGAAGACATTCACTTACTCGACACGCTTTCGCGCCTAGGCGTGCGAGTTGCCTCGCTCGCGCACTTCGGCCGCACACCCCTCGCCGACGGCAGCGCGGAAGACGCTGCGGGCAGCGCACTCACGGGGCTCGGCGTAGAGGCGGTCGCTGAGATGAATCGGCTCGGAATGATCTTTGACGTGAGTCACCTCGGCAAGCGAGGCGTGGACCACGTACTCGAGCTGAGCAAGCGCCCGATCATGGCCACCCATTCCTCTGCACGCGCGCTCTATGATCACCACCGCAACCTCAGCGACGTGCACCTGCGCGCTATCGCCGATGGCAATGGGATTGTCTGCGTGAACTTCTTTGCACCGTATTTGCATGCCACAGACCGCACTGTTGACCCGATCATTGACCATATTGAGCACATCGTTGGGGTCGCTGGGATTGAGCGGGTTGGTCTTGGCCCAGACTTTGTGAAAGAAGTGATCGAGGAAACAACTCCCCCATGCTGCGAGCCGGACTCGCCCTCCGCAGATAGTTTTGTGCCCGGGCTCGAGGGTCCGTCTGGGTTACCGATGGTCACCGCAAGAATGCAAGAGCGAGGCTGGCAAGAGGCAGACATCCGCGCCGTATTGGGCGAGAACGTGCATCGCTTTTTTCAGCGAGAACTTGGCGTAACTTCGGCCAACTATCGCTCAAGCGGCGCCACTCTCAGCTAATTCGCGGCGCGCACGTCAGGTTCTTTCGCGCAGTGTGGTTGACTGGCTTCAGTTAGCCGACATTCACCGTTCGAAAGTGCAAATCTTGACAAAACAAGCTCTGGGCCTGCGTGAACGAAATCGAATTCGCACACGCGAAGAGATTCTGACTGCGATGTCACTTTTGCTTGGCGATCAGCCATTTGAGTCGATCACCGTCGATGAGGTTGCGCAGCAAGCTGGTGTGTCCAGGGGCACGATCTACACGTATTTTCCAGACGGCAGGGATCAGCTGGTTCGCGATGCCTATCAGCGCATTGCCGAGCAGGTGACCGCTGAGGGCGCTGAGCGCCGGACGACACACCAGGACACCACCGAACGAATTGTTGCGTTGGCTAGCGCGCTTGCCGAGATCTCGGCGACGCCAGAGGGCCGGTTTTATGGGTTAATCGGTTCTGCACTTTTTGGGCCGCTTGGCGGCGTGACCGGAGCTGCGTCAGGAAGCTTTCGCAACCATCTCAGCGAAGATCTGGCCGCGGCCGATGCCGAAGGCCGGCTTGCTCCAGGCCTCGCGGTTGACGAGACCGTGGTGCTGTTTTCTGGCGCACTGCGCGAGCTTGGCCAGACGGCCGCTCGTGAGCCCGATCGCGTGCCAGCGTTGCTAGATGGGCTTCGGGCACTCTGCCGGGCGATCCTCGCCCCCGCTGACTAAGAGTTCAGCGAAGCTTCAAGCTCTGCCGCGAGCCGCACCACAAGCGGCACGATTTCTTCGATCAGGAAGGCCGCGGTCTCGGTTTCTGGCCTGGTCGCAGCCCATCCGAGGTAGGTGTATCCCCTGGCGACCAAGAACAGGTCGAGCAGCGCCTCTTCTTCAGCGCTCAGCTCGCGCTCGGCACGGTAGCCCGCGAGCAATCCCGCGCGATAGGCCGAAAACTCTGGGTGATCGTAGAAGAAGAACAGCGGCGTGGCGAGGTCAAACAGGTACCAACCGTCACCAAAATCATCGAAATCGATAACGACAAGTTCTTCGCCACTGACAAGCACATTTTCGGGCGTGAAGTCGGCGTGAATTGTGCCGTAGCGCGAAGCGTCTGTTCCGTATTTTGCAAGCGCTCGAATCATTATTTCTCGTGTGCGCTGCAATTGTGCGTGCGCTGCAGCATCAAGGCCTGGAACGCTCAGCGCATCACCCCAAAGCGCTTTTTTGCCGACCAGGCCCTCTGCGTCCCACGGTGCGCGCGGAAAACTACGCGCGCCAGCCAGTTCATGGGCAACATGATGCATTCGCGCCGCGATGCCACCCATGACATAGAAATGACTGGCTTGAAGCTGATCGTTGTGCGCTTCGTTCTCTGTGCTTCCGAGTTCGCGGGATCCTTCAAGCCAGCGCTGGGCGTCGACCACAACCTCGGTTTCACCGTCGCTCACCAGCGCCGTGAACTCGCCTGCCGCAGTCGGCACAAGTCGAACTACCGGAAAACCTCGCTCGGCAAGCAACTCAATGAATTCGGATTCCGCGGCAATCTCGTGCTGTGCGCGATAACCGGGTCGGTGCAGTCGAAGTGCAATCGGGCCCTCTGGTGTATCGGCACGAAACACCGTGTTCTCTCGCATTTTGATGAAAGTAAGCGGCACGGTTTCGGCGTTAAAACCAAACTCCGTGAGCGCGAGACGGGCAAGAACTAGCGAGTTCGCTTCGTTGAGAGCCATGTTCACCTTTCGACATTGAGAGCGTGAGTTCTCGCGAAGAAGTGCAAGGTTTGCAGCTTCGCTTCAGCACTTGATACAGAATCTCTATCTGCGAGAGTAGTGCCCCGAAAAATATTTGTAAACACCTTGTTCATTTTTTGCGCTCTGAATATAGTTATTGCATGTCGCATGTACGGCGCCGCAATCGCAGCACCCAACAATGCGACACAACGGCCCATGCGAACGGAGCATCGAATGACAGAGAACCGCGAAATCAATACAGCATCGCTGCTTGAACGCCGCAAGCGCACACTCGGCTCTCACACGCCACTCTTCTACGACACCCCGCTCCAATTAGTAAGCGGCGAAGGCGTATGGCTGCGGGCAATCGATGGTTCCAGTTATCTCGACGCGTACAACAATGTCCCACACGTGGGCCACGCGCATCCAGCAATCGCAGATGCCGTGTCTCAGCAAATGCGCAAACTCGCATTGAACACTCGCTACCTCAACAATCGAGTCGTTGACTATTCAGAAGCGCTCCTCGACACCTTCGGGCCGACACTCAATAGAGTCTCCTTCGGCAACAGCGGCTCTGAAGCAAACGAATTGGCCATCAGAATGGCGCGCTTTCAAAGCGGCAACACTGGCCTCATCATGAGCGACTACAGCTACCACGGCACCACCATCACGCTCGCCCAGGCCACAACTGGCCTGCAAACCAGCGAACCCATGGGAGAAAACGTCGGCCTGATCCGCATTCCCGACGCAACCGGACTCGACGAAGCCGCCACAGCGAAACTGCTCGAAAGCGCACTCGCCGAGGTAGACACCGTGATTGCGTCACTGCAAAGCTCAGGCTTTGGCGTGGCCGCGGTACTTTTTGATCCGCTCTTCTCAACCGAAGGTCTGGTCAAAGTACCAGCCGGATACGTTGAGGGACTGGTGCAGCGCGTGCACGCTGCAGGTGGTCTCTACATTGCCGACGAGGTGCAATCCGGCTTCGGCAGAATCGGGCGCCTCATGTGGGGGCACGAGTTGTTTGACGCGACACCAGACATTGTCACCATGGGCAAACCAATGGGCAATGGTCACCCCCTCGGCGCAACAGTCATGGGGGCACAACTACTCGAAGACTTCGGCTCCGAAAACATGTTCTTCAACACATTCGCGGGCAACCCAGTGTCTTCTGCAGCAGGCCACGCCGTGCTCAACGTGATGGCGGACGAAGGCCTGATGCCCCGCGCGGCAGCGAACGGCGCGCTCCTCAAACGCGAACTCAGCCGCGAACTGACTGGCAACCCACGCATCGACGAGGTTCGCGGCGACGGCCTATTCGCCGGCATGCGGTTCACAGATCCACTCAGCGGCGCCGCAGATCCAGCGACCGCGAAACGTGTCGTCGAAGACATGTACCGCGACGGCGTGCTGATTAGCAGGGTCGGTCGCAACGATGAAGTACTGAAAATTCGCCCGCCACTGGCCTTTGAAGAGTCAGACGCTGAGCTGTTGGTGAACAAACTCAGCCGCATCATCGGCGAGCTCTAAACCCCCAAATGATTGCCTCAGAGTGCGGGGACTAGCCTCTGTGCGCAACACTGCACACAGAGTATAGACACGGCGTCAACCGTCGTGATTCACTTTCGTCGACTCAATGGCTGAGTTGATACTCCAACGAAGGAGACTTCTATGGCAGAAGCAAATACCGATCTCGCCCGAAATAAACTCGGCGTCGGTTCAATCGTTTTCTTGGTGCTTGCCGCTGTCGCTCCGGTCACGGTGCTGATTGTCGTGCTGCCCCTCGCAATTTCCCTCGGTAATGGCGGCGGTGTACCAATCTCTATCCTTCTGGTTGCAGCAGCGCTGCTGCTCTTCGCCGTCGGATACGCTCAGATCACCAAAGAACTCACCAACGCTGGCGGGTTCTATGCGATCGCAGTGAAGGGTCTTGGCAAAACTGCCGGACTGATCACCGGACTTATCGCCACTATTGGTTACAACGCGTTCGTCGCGGGCGCACTCGGCACCATCGGCTTTTTCGCCGGCATGGTGGTCGTGCCAGAACTCACCGGTGGCGCCGTCACCCTTGACTGGTTCTGGACAGGACTCGTGCTCTTCGTGGTCGTGTTCCTGCTGGCCCGCTCTGGCATTCACGTGAGCGCAATCGTGCTGGGCGTCGCGCTCGTGCTCGAAATTTTGCTCGTGTTTGCGTTCGGGCTCGCCGTGCTGTTCCGCACCGGTTTCGACCTCGCAATTTTCACCCCTGAAATCATTACCGGCGGTTCACTCTGGATCGGTTTGCTGCTTGCAGCAACCGCGTTCATCGGCTTCGAGGCAACGGCGCTCTTCGGCGAAGAAGCGAAAGAACCACGAAAGACCATTCCGCGTGCGACCTTCGTCGCAATCATCGTGATTGGTCTCATGCACGCCTTCGCGGCTTGGGCAATTGTGAGCGCGCTCGGCCTCAAAGAAGCTCAGGGTGTTGCCCTTGAGCACATGGAAGCCGGCGACCTGACCCAGACCATTATCGCTGAGTACCTTGGCGAGTTTGGCGTGATCGTCGCCCTGATCCTTGTGGTCATCAGTCTCTTTGCTGCACAGCTTGCGTTCCACAACTCGGCAGGCCGTTACCTGTTCTCGCTCGGTCGTGCACATGTGCTGCCGTCGTGGCTCGCAAAAACCAATTCAAAGGGCTCGCCAGAACGCGCACTCATTACGAACTTCGTGTTCGCAGTAATCATCGCCGCGATCTTCCGCTACACCTTCCCAGAACTGCCGTCGATCCTGACGCTGGTACCGGTTGGCCTCGGCTTCGCAACCCTCTCCATCATGATCGTTCAGGCGATCGCAGCGCTTTCGGTCGTCGCATACTTCCGCAAGCGCCGCGATCCTCGTATTCTCAGCACTCTGATTGCACCAGGGCTCGGTTTTATCGCCCTCGCAATCTTCAGTGTGATGGCAATCGTGAATTTCGCGACCGTTGCTGGCTCTGACGAGCCATACGTTCTGGTACTGCCGTGGATCCTGGTCGCTGCCGTGATCGGTGGCATCGCCTATGGCGCATACCTGAAGTCGAAAAAGCCAGCAATCTACGCCGGACTCTCAGACGACCTTGAGAAGTTCGACGAAGAGCTCGCCGAAGCTACCGCAGAGCAACAGGACTAACGATCACTATGACTGACACGCACGAGCGTGTCACGCTGGGCCTCCCCCGACGCGTCGCCATCACCGGCGGCGCGTCGGGGATCGGCCTTGCGTGCGCAGAGCTCTTTATTGGCACGGGTGCAGACGTTGCGCTGATTGGCCGTTCACAGGAGAAGTTGGATCACGCCGCCACCAAACTCGCCGCGCTAGCGACAGGTGATGCCAAAGTTCTGGCGATTTCAGCGAGTGTCTCTGACGAAGCTGCCATGAACGCTGCACTGCACACGGTGGCTGAAGCGTTCGGCGGGCTGGACGCCCTCGTTGTCTCCGCGGGAGTCGCTCTAGAAACCGGCAACCTCGTGCCAGAAGCCTCAGTGCGAGCTTTTCGCGAGACGCTTGAGGTGAATGTGCTCGGCGCATTTATCGCGGCGAAAGCGGCGCTGCCCCACTTTGGCACTGCCGAACAACCAAGCATCACGATTGTCGGCTCAGATTCTGGCTTTGTTGCCGTGCCAGGCATGGTGGCCTACAACGCATCAAAGGGCGCGGTCGTGCAGCTGACGCGCGCTCTCGCGGTTGAACTCTATGAGACTCACGGGGTGCGCGTAAACAGTGTTGCGCCCTCTATCGTTGACACTCCAATGGCCCGTCACGACCTAGGCGACGAGGCACTCGACCAAGCAAGTTTTCCGCTACAGCGAGCAGAAGATGTGGCCTGGTCGATTGCGTATCTCGCCAGTAAACGTGCCCGCGCAATCAACGGCCACACCATGCTCTCCGATTTCGGATACACCGGAATGTCGTCGTTCCCGGCCTAAGCGAGGTTCCAGTTCACCACTTCGGCCCCCTGCGCCACGAGCGCATCATTTGCCCGGCTAAACGGTTTCGAACCAAAAAAGCCACGCGAAGCAGAGAGCGGTGAGGGGTGTGCGCTTTCGATCAGGGGCAGCCCCGGCAGCATTGGCGCGAGCTTTCGCGCGTCGTTGCCCCACAGAATAGCTACCAGCGGGCCACCACGCTCAGCAAGCGCACGAATCGCGCAATCTGTCACGGCTTCCCAGCCTCTGCGCCGGTGTGATCCAGCGTCGCCCGCCCGAACCGTGAGCACCCGGTTCAGCAGCAACACACCGTGCTCCGTCCACTGTGTGAGGTCACCGTGCTGTGCCGGCGCAATACCCAGATCGTCGTGCAGTTCACGATACATATTCGAAAGGCTGCGTGGGATCGGGCGCACTTCAGGCGCCGTTGCGAAAGAAAGACCGATCGGGTGCCCTGGGGTTGGGTACGGGTCTTGCCCAACAATCAACACGCGCACACTGGCAAGTGGCTGCGCAAACGCAGCAAGAATTCGATCGCGCGCCGGCAACACCGTATGCCCTGCGGCGCGATCCTCGTCTAAAAAGCTGCTCAATTCATTGAGCTGCTGCTGAACCGGAGCCAGTGCTTCTGCCCAGTCGGCAGCGATCGTTCCGCTGGCTGCGAGATCTCGCAGGTTCATTTCGCCGGACACACCCTCGCTCATGCTTTTGCTTCGAGCGGCCCGCGATGCGTATGAAACACGCTCGACTGCGCGACAGGACGCAACACGATCAGGTCTTGGTTCACGTGGCGCGGCTGTTCAACGGCGCCCGTGAGCACCTGCGCGACGTCTTCGGCGGTGAGTGGCGTGACGTTTTCGTAAGGCTTTTGCGCGGCAGACGCATCGCCGCGCAAACGGTTCAGCGTGAACTCTTCGGTGTGCACGAGACCCGGCGCTACCTCAATCACGCGGATCGGTTCACCTGCGAGTTCAAGGCGCAGCACATTGGTGACGGCGTGAGCCGCAAACTTTGCAGCGTTGTATCCGCCGCCGCCCGGGTACGCATCGTGTCCTGCGGTAGAGGTGAGATTGACAATCGAGGCCCAATTCTCGCCGTCTGATGCTCGCACTGCGTTGCGCAGCACCGGCAGAATCGCCGCGGTCACATTGCGCAGACCAATCACATTGACCTCAAACATCTGCCGCCAATCGTCATTTGAAGAGTGCTCAACTGACTCGGTACCGAGTGCGCCACCGGCGTTGTTTACGAGGGCGATTGCGCCTCCGGTAGCGGCGACCTCATTCGCCAATGCTATTACCTGAGCCTCGTCGGTCACATCACAAACGATCGTGTGCGCTCCGGTCTCCGCGGCGAGCGCGGCGAGGCGATCCGCTCGTCGAGCAACCGCGACGGTTTGCCAACCAAGCTCAGCGAATCTACGTACCGTCGCCGCCCCGATTCCCGAACTTGCGCCCGTGACAACTACTCGCTTCAGCATGATGGCTCCTCACCGCGACCCTCATGGTCGCGCTTTTACACCTGCCAATACTACTGAGCGCAGACACGATTTACCGCGTTATTGCCCGCGCAAAGCCGCAAAAGATTTGCTAGCTAGTTGTCGTTTATGACACCCTGTGTCGGCCCTGTTTGCTGAATCTATTGACTACTCCATACGCTTGAACCACGCAGCAATTGCGCCCCCGATTTTTTGTATTTTTCACCACTTAGCACTCAGCGCATTCACTAGGAGAATCTCATGAGCGATCAGACCAGCTGGAACTTTGAAACCAAGCAGATCCATGCAGGCCAGCAGCCAGACCCAGTGACGGGTTCACGCGCACTGCCAATCCACCAGACCACCGCATATGTGTTCGAGAACACCGACCAGGCCGCGAACCGCTTCGCACTCGCCGAACTCGGCCCGATCTACACCCGCATCACCAACCCAACCCAAGATGTCGCCGAGCAGCGCATTGCCGCGCTCGAAGGCGGCACCGCGGCACTTCTGCTTTCGAGTGGCCAGGCTGCCTCGACCTACGCGGTACTGAATATCGCGCAGGCAGGCGACCACTTCGTTTCGTCATCTTCGATCTACGGCGGCACCTACAACCTCTTCAAGTACACCCTCGCAAAGCTCGGCATCGAGGTCACTTTCGTTGAGGACCAGGACGATCCAGCTGCTTGGCAGCGCGCAGTTCGCCCAAACACCAAGCTCTTCTTTGCTGAGTCGATCGCAAACCCACGCTCAAACGTGCTCGACATTCAGGCAGTAGCCGATGTGGCACACGAAAACGGCGTGCCGCTGATCATCGATAACACCGTCGCGAGCCCCTACCTGGTGCGCCCGCTCGAGCACGGCGCTGACATCGTGCTGCATTCGGCAACCAAGTTCCTCGGCGGCCACGGCACCACCCTTGGCGGCGTGATCGTTGACGGCGGCAAGTTCCCATGGTCGCAGCACGCAGAGCGCTTCCCTGGTCTGAACACCCCAGACGCTTCATACAATGGCGTGGTGTACACGCAGGCCGTTGGTGACCCGATCGCGTTCATCATCAAGGCGCGCGTGCAACTGCTGCGCGACCTCGGCTCGGCCATCGCACCGCAGAGCGCTTGGCAGCTGCTGCAGGGTATTGAAACCCTCTCACTGCGTATCGAGCGCCACGTACAGAATGCACAGAATGTTGCGGAGTGGCTCGATGAGCACGCAGATGTGGCAACCACCTGGTACTCAGGACTGCCAACCTCACCGTGGTACGCCACCGCCAACAAGTACGCGCCAAAGGGTGTTGGTGCGGTGCTCTCGTTTGAGCTGAAGGGCGGCGTTGACGCTGGTAAGGCGTTCGTGAACAACCTGGCACTCTTCAGCCACGTTGCAAATATTGGCGATGTGCGTTCGCTTGTGATTCACCCGGCTTCGACCACTCACTCACAGCTCACACCTGAGCAGCAGCTGACTGCTGGCGTTACCCCGGGCCTGATCCGCCTATCGATCGGCCTTGAGCACATCGACGACATCAAGGCTGATCTTGAGGTCGGTTTTGCTGCGGCACGCGAGGTAGTTGCGAAGGCACGCGCTCAGGCGTAAGTCTCGCTGTCACAAACGGGACCGCTCCACGTCGATTTGATCGATTGTGGGGCGGTTTTGTGTGTATTCGGGGTGTGCCCCGTAATAATTGCGCGCTGATCAGCTTTCTCGACCAGAATAGTGAGCTATGGACTGGCAGACGCCCGAGGACTCGTTCCCGACGGATTTCATTACCGACGCACAGCTTCGAGCACTCATCGGACGCCCGCCAATCAGTGGCGCATGGCGAGACGGCGATCCCATTGGCGACCGCAAGTTCGCCCAGATTGGGTCGCTCAGCACTGAAGCCGGCGAAACAATTCCGCATGTGCGTATGTCGTACGAGAGCTTCGGTGAGCTGAATGCTGCCGGCGACAATGCGATTCTCGTTTTTCACGCGCTCACCGGCGATAGTCATTTGGTGGGCCGCGCGGCTCCCGGGCACCCCACTGATGGCTGGTGGGCTGAGATAGTCGGGCCAGGCAAGGTGCTCGACACTGACAAGTACTTTATCGTCGCACCGAATGTGCTTGGTGGCTGCCAGGGTTCTACGGGACCGGCGAGCCTCGATCCGGAGGGTCGAGAGTGGGGCGGGCGTTTTCCGTACTTGACCATTCGTGATCAGGTACAGGCAACCGCTGCATTCGTTGACACCATTGGCATCAAGAAGTTCGCGGCCGTCATTGGCGGATCGATGGGCGGCATGCACGCGCTCGAATGGGAGTTGATGTTCCCGGGCCGAACCGAAAAGCTCGCGGTGATTGCAGCTCCCCCGGTAACCACCGCCGATCAGATCGGCCTCAACCTGGTGCAGCTTGAGGCGATCCGTTCTGACCCGGCCTGGCGCGGCGGCAATTACTACGACGCCCCCGACGGTATTGGCCCGCACCATGGCTTAGCTACTGCTCGCCGGCTCGCCCTACTCAACTACCGCAGCAATACTGAGCTTGACGAACGTTTTGGTCGAGCCTGGCAGTCGGCGGTGAGCCCGCTCGGTGGCGGCGGACGATTCGCTGTCGAGAGCTATCTTGATTTCCACGGCAACAAGTTCACTCGACGTTTCGACGCGAATAGCTATTTGACGCTTGTGCAAGCCATGAACTCACACGATGTTGGCCGAGGCCGCGGCGGGGTCGAAGCTGCGCTTTCGAAGATCACCTTGCCTACCCTGGTGATGGGCATTCCAAGCGACCGTCTTTTCACTCTCGACGGGCAAGACGTTATCGCGGAGCATTCACCGGGCAATCTTGACGGCGAACTGGCGACGCGTCTCGACAGCCCCTTTGGTCATGACGCCTTCTTGATCGAGTTCGAGCGGGTCGGCGAGGAGCTGTCTCGCCTGCTCGCCCTCTAAGCTGCGGGGCTGCGACATCAACTTCACCAACTATGCTTTGCCGCACGAAGGAGAAATCAACCCAATAGTGCCTACCGCCCGATCCTGCCACCGGCACCTGAATTTCGAACTCGATACCGAGTCTGGCGAGCTGCAATCGGCTCACACTCTCCGCCACAGAATCAGCACGAGGATCGCCCAGCGCAATCACTGACTGTGCTCTACGCGCTCCTCGTTCTCCCGGCATATTGCTCAACAGCCCAGCCTGCGCGAGTTTCCATTCGAGAGCTTGCGGCTCGATGCAATCACGTTGTGTTCCGAATGGCACTCGTAAACCCGCGTCGAGCGCCCCGATCGCCGCTTCGACATTTGCAAACCGCGCAAGGTCGACCATTGTCTTTGACAAGGTCGTCACAAAAAGACCGCCAATTTCGACGACATCGCTCTCCCCTATCGAGCGAGAGCTGTGCCGCATTATTTGTGACGTGCTGCGACCGCAGCGGCCATCAGGAATGCGTAGGTGCACCCGTTCATCTCGCAACCCGAACAGGGGTAGCCCCCAGATCGCAGCTGCAGCGGTGTGGCAGAACACAGGCCGTTGGGAATGCGACTGCGCCGAAACCGCGAGCACCCGCATGAGCAGGCGATCCTCGGCGAACAACTTTTGCCAATACTCGCCCAAGACATAGTTTCCCGGAACTACTCGTACGAGCGCTTGCGCATTCAGCTGCTCTGAGAGTTGCCGTCTGCTCGTGCCGCTTGCGAGCAGCCATTCCCGGGCAAGTAACTGTGCGCGCAATTGCTCGATGCGTTGTTCTCTTGGCTGTAGCTGCATGCCAGCAATCTTGTGGCTGCGCGCACCACAAAAGCTGCGATTCCCCGCAATTTAGCGCTTTCCAAGCAATTCTCACCCTCGCCTCGAACTGTGAGCTACAAACAGCGAAATCGCCTGGTTTTACCGAAACGCACTCTCTTTTGCAGTCAATAAGAGGCGATCTCGGCAAACCCAGGCGATCTCAGTGATGAAGGCTAGCTACTCGTAACGCTGGCGCTTCGTGGCGTCGTGCACCTCGCCAACGAGTTCCTCAATCGCGTCCTCGAGAAACAGCACACCGGTCTCAACACCCTCAGCGTCAACCACGCGCGCCAGATGCACGCCGCGGTTTTGCAGACGCGAGAGCACATCTTCGAGGTCGGTGTCCTCCCGAATGCTCACCATTTCGCGAACCCGCTTGGGCGGAATCGGCTGCATAATGCGGTCGTCGCCGAGTCGCAGCAGATCCTTAATGTGCACATAACCAACAAGCTCGTCGCCTTCGCCGCGCATTGGGTAACGCGAGAAGCCGTGCTTGGTCACCGCCATCTCGATGTCGTTCGGTGTTGATCCGATCGGCATCGTGACGAGGCGGTCGGTCGGCACGAGAATGTCCTGCGCACGCTTCGCCGTGAACTCGAATGCGGCGCTCAACGCACCGCTGCGATCCTCAAGCAGCCCCTCACGAGTCGAGTGGCTGACAATGCCAGCAACCTCTTCAAGCGTGTAGGTACTGTTTGCTTCGTTCTTTGGTTCGATACCGAATAGACGCAGGATCGCATTTGCGATGGCGTTGAGTCCAGCGATGATGTAGCGGAACACTCGCGAGATCCACACCAGTGGAGGGGCAAGCAGCAGCACTGCCTGATCTGGCATCGAGAAGGCCGCGTTCTTTGGCATCATTTCACCAAACACAACGTGCAGGTACGAAACCAAGAGCAGCGTGATCACAAACGCCGAAATCGACACCACCTGCGCCGAAAGTCCGGTCCAGGCGAGCGGACCCTCAAGCAGATGGTGAATCGCGGGCTCAGAAACGTTCAGAATCAAGAGCGAGCACACGGTGATACCGAGCTGGCTGGTTGCCAACATCAGCGTCGCGTGTTCCATTGCCCAAAGAGCGGTTTTTGCGCGCTTTGAACCAGCTTCTGCAAGCGGCTCAATCTGCGAGCGTCGTGCCGAGATCACTGCGAACTCGGCGCCGACGAAGAAGGCATTCACGACGAGCAGCACAACTAGCCAAACAATTCCTGCCCAGTCACTCACAGTGCACCTCCCTTCGTCGAAGGCTCATCTCTTGGTGTACGCGCTGGATCGCCATACTCCCGCTCAAACGATTCGGGCATGGGCGGACCAAAGTACTTCAGTCTCGAGATGCGCCTGCCGTCCATTCGCTCCACTCGCAAGCGAGCGCCGTCCACGAGCGGCACCTCGTCGCCAAGCTCCGGAATACGGCCGAGTTCGCGCAGCACAAAGCCCGCGATGGTGTCGTAGTCATCGCTCTCTGGAATCTCAATACCTGTCTGGTCAAGCACCTCGTCTGGGCGCAGGTCAGCGGGCAGGGTCATTTCCGAGGCGTTGCCGATCACACCAGCATGCGCTCGGTCGTGTTCGTCGGCAACTTCACCGACCAGTTCTTCAACAAGGTCTTCGAGGGTGACGAGGCCGGCGGTTCCGCCGTATTCGTCAACCACAATCGCAAGCTGAAAACCGGTGCCGCGCAATTCTGCGAGCAACTGGTCAAGGCGCATGGTTTCTGGCACGCGCACTGCGTCTTCAACGAGTGCTGCCACCGGAACGTCGGCGCGCTTTGCGCGCGGCACGGCAACAGCTTGCTTCACATGCACCACACCGACGACGTCATCACGATCCTCGTCGATAACAGGGAAGCGTGAGAAGCCGCTGCGGCCTGCCAGTTCGAGCACGGCCTGTGCCGAGTCAAGACGGTGGATGCTCTCGATTCGGGTGCGCGGCGTCATCACGTCTGCGGCGGTGTGCTCCGAGAAGCGCAGCGTTCGATCGAGCAGGGTCGCGGTGTCAGCTTCAAGCAGTCCCGCGTTTGCCGAGTGGCGAACGAGCGAGCTCAGCTCTTCTGCGGTGCGGGCACCCGAAAGCTCTTCTTTCGGTTCAATGCCAATTGCACGCAGCATGCCGTTCGCGCTGCCGTTCAGCACCAGAATTGCTGGTTTGAACACGGTAGTGAAGGCCGCCTGTAGCGGCATCACTGTTTTCGCGGCCTGAAGCGGGCGAGCGAGTGCAAAGTTTTTCGGCACCAGCTCACCGATCACCATTGAGATGATCGTCGCGATCACGATGGCAATTGGTGCGCTAATTGCACGCCGAATGCCCTCTGGCACACCCACTGCCGCAAATAGCGGGTCAAGCATGCGACTAAATGCGGGTTCGAGCGTATATCCAGCGAGCAACGTGGTGAGCGTAATGCCCAGCTGCGCACTCGAAAGATGCGTCGAGGTGATTCGCAATCCACGAATCACACGGTCAAGGCCTCGCTCGCCTTGCTCACGACGCCGCTCAAGATCTTGTCGGTCAAGCGCAACCAGAGAAAACTCTGAAGCGACAAATACGCCTGTACCGACTGTTAATAGCACTCCGATTGCAAGCAGTAACCACTCGTTCACGGGCGCCCCCCTCCGAGATGCCGCGACTTAGCGCGGCTCGTACTCGGGGGGTCGTTGGGTCTTCGACTAGATCCGTCCATAAGAATTAATACTTTACCTGGGATCGCCGGTATTTTGCCGAGAATTTTGTACGATCGCAACACAAATACAGGTGCTTCTCACCTCACACTCAGTGCAATTTCACTCTCTACCGCATTGGAATTTTACTGTCTGATGAATTCCCAGGAACGTGCGCCAAGAACTCAGAGATAGGCGTAGGGTAGATAGCAGTGTGCGCGATGGCTGCGCAAGTGCTCATGGGAGCAGCCCATGGGTTCGTCACGATGAGAGGACTCGCCTTGGCTGAGCGGATGAATGTCACCGGTAACGGAGACTCCGCAGAAGATTTCGGTGCTAACGCCTGGTTGGTCGATGAGATGTACAAACAGTACCTCGTCGACAAAAACTCGGTGGATCAAGCTTGGTGGCCGGTGCTTGAGCGCTATGCCACTACTGGGGGTTCGAATACGACAAGCGCTCCAACCCCGAGCACCAATGCACCTACCTCTACGGCGCCCGAAGCTGCACCAACGCAGCCGACCTCGCGAACAACGAATGCCGCGCCGCGTACCGCGCCGATCCCGGCAGACGCTCCACGCAGCTCGCCGGTAAAGTCCGCTCCCGAGAGCAGCAGCGGCGAAGACGTTGTCACTCCCCTGCGCGGCATGCCCAAAACTCTCGCCAAGAACATGGACGAGAGCCTTTCGGTGCCCACCGCGACCAGCGTTCGCACGATCCCCGCGAAGCTCCTGATTGACAACCGTTTGGTGATCAACAGCAATCTGCGTCGTAGCCGTGGTGGCAAGGTGTCATTCACGCACCTGATCGCCTGGGCGCTGATTCAGGCACTCAAGGAATTCCCAAGCCAGAACGTTGCCTACGGTGAGGTTGATGGCAAGCCATCACTTATCGTGCCTGCTCACGTCGGTCTCGGCATCGCTATCGATGTGCCAAAGCCCGATGGATCGCGCTCACTTCTGGTGCCTGCGATTAAGCGCGCTGACACTCTCGATTTCAACGAGTTCCTCGCAGCTTACGAAGATCTTGTGAAGCGTGCCCGCGATAATAAGCTCACTCCCGGTGATTTCCAGGGCGCGACAATCTCGCTGACAAACCCAGGCGGTATCGGCACTGTTCACTCCGTGCCACGTCTGATGCGCGGTCAGGGCTCAATCATTGGCGCCGGTGCGCTTGAGTACCCAGCAGAGTTCCAGGGCGCTGCTCCTGAAATGCTCAACAAACTTGGTATTTCCAAGACCATCACGCTTACTAGCACCTACGATCACCGCGTTATTCAGGGCGCCGGTTCCGGCGAATTCCTGAAGAAGGTGCACGAGCGCCTCATCGGCGGTCACGGCTTCTACGAAGAGGTCTTCGCCGCGCTGCGTATTCCGTACAAGCCGATCCAATGGGCAAACGATATTCACGTTGATATCACTGGCCAGGTCGACAAGTCGGCTCGCGTGCAGGAACTGATCAACGCGTTCCGCGTTCGCGGCCACCTGATGGCTGACATTGATCCGCTTGAGTACGTGCAACGCACGCACCCAGACCTTGAGATTGAGAACCACGGCCTCACTTTCTGGGATCTTGATCGCGAATTTGTTACCGGTGGTATCGGTGGCCAGCGCTCCATGAAGCTGCGCGACATTCTAGGTGTGCTGCGTGATTCGTACTGCCGCAAGATCGGCATCGAGTACATGCACATTCAAGACCCCGAGCAGCGCACTTGGTTGCGTCAGCAGCTTGAGGTGCCTTACGCGAAGCCGGGGCACGACGCACAGATGCGTATCCTTGAGAAGCTCAATGAGGCAGAAGCCTTCGAGACCTTCTTGCAGACCAAGTACGTCGGCCAGAAGCGTTTCAGCCTTGAGGGTGGCGAGTCGGTGATTCCGCTGCTCGACGCGATGCTGATTGATGCAGCAGAAGACGGCGTCGACAGCGTAGACATCGGTATGGCGCACCGCGGCCGTCTGAATGTGCTCTCGAATATTGCTGGCAAGACCTACGGGCAGATCTTCCGTGAGTTTGAAGGCACTGCCACAAAGACTGGCTCGGGAGATGTGAAGTACCACCTCGGTACCACTGGCCTCTTCACCGCACCAAACGGCACACAGGTGCCGATCCACCTCGCAGCTAACCCGTCACACCTTGAAACGGTTGATGGTGTGCTTGAGGGTATTGTGCGTGCGAAGCAGGATCTCAAGCCGATTGGCTCGTTCACCACGCTGCCTATTCTGATTCACGGCGATGCCGCTATGGCTGGCCAGGGTGTTGTGTACGAGACACTGCAGATGTCTCAGCTGCGCGGTTACCGCACCGGCGGCACGATTCACATCGTGATCAACAACCAGGTTGGTTTCACCACGCTGCCACAGGATTCACGCACCTCGGTCTACTCGACCGACATTGGCAAGGTTGTGCAGACGCCAATCTTCCACGTAAACGGTGACGATCCTGAATCGGTGGTCCGGGTAGCTCAGCTCGCCTACGAATTCCGCCAGAAGTTCCACCGCGATGTGATCATCGATCTTGTTTGCTACCGCCGTCGCGGTCACAATGAGGGTGACGATCCGGCGATGACTCAGCCGCTGATGTACGACCTGATCGAAGCAAAGCGTTCAACCCGTACCCTCTACACCGACGCTCTCGTCGGTCGCGGTGATATCACCTCTGACGAGTACGACAAGGCGAAGCAGGACTTCCAGAGCCGCCTTGAGCAGGCGTTCATGGAAACCCATGCAGCGCAGACCGGCGCGATCCCCGTGATCGATCAGAGCGGTATTGGCGAGACCATCACCGCACCGATCCCGTCGGTATCGACTGTGCCGACTGCGGTTGATCGCTCGGTCGTTGAGCGTATCGGTGAAGCGCACGGTAATACGCCAGCAAACTTCACGGTGCACCCGAAGCTGCAGCAGCTACTCAATAAGCGTCTCGAAATGAGCAAGAGTGGCGAAATCGACTGGGGCTTTGGCGAGCTTCTCGCGCTCGGTTCGCTGCTGATGGAAGGCACTGCGGTTCGCTTCGCAGGTCAGGACGCCCGCCGTGGCACCTTCGCGCAGCGCCACGCGGTCTTCCACGATCGCAAGAACGGTCAGGAGTGGCTGCCCCTTCTGAACCTTTCTGAGGATCAGGCACGATTCTGGATCTACGACTCGCTGCTCTCCGAGTACGCAGCTCTTGCTTTCGAGTACGGCTATTCGCTGCAGCGCGAAGACGCACTTGTTGTCTGGGAGGCGCAGTTTGGTGACTTCGCTAATGGCGCTCAGAGCGTCGTTGACGAATACATCGCAGCCGCTGAGCAGAAGTGGGGCCAGCAGTCTTCTGTGGTTATGCTGCTGCCACACGGCTACGAAGGTCAGGGACCTGACCACTCTTCGGCACGTATCGAGCGTTACCTGCAGCTTTGCGCTGAGAACAACATGACGGTTGCTCGCCCGTCGACCCCGGCGAACTACTTCCACTTGCTGCGTCGCCAGGCATACCAGCGCCCACGCAAGCCACTCGTGGTGTTCACCCCGAAGTCGATGCTTCGTCTACGCGGTGCATCTTCGGCTGTCGAGGACTTCACCGAGGGAACTTTCCAGCCGGTGATCGACGACGCTCAGGCCGAGGCTACTCAGGTCACACGCGTCTTGCTCACCTCGGGCAAGATCTACTACGACCTGCGTGCTGCACTCGATAAGCAGCCTGACCCACGCATTGCAATCGTGCGTGTTGAGCAGTACTACCCGATGCCTGCCACCGAGCTTGCTCGCGTGCTTGCACGCTACGGTAATGCTGAACTCGTCTGGGTACAGGATGAGCCAGAGAACCAGGGAGCTTGGCCATTCATCTCACTGGCTCTCGCAAAGCACCTCGCGAATGACCGTGTTCAATCGGTCACCCGCAAGGCGTCTGCTGCACCGTCAACTGGCTCCGCTAAGGTACACGCAGTTGAGCAGGAGCACCTGATCCGCAAGGCTCTCAGCTTCGATAGCTGAGCCTTCCCCGTTTAAGAAAGCGAGCACGACGTCGTGACAACTTGGCAGATGCCTATTGAAGGACACCGGCAAGATCGTCTTTGGCTAGCGTGGCCCACTACAGGGTACACACTGGGCGAGACTGAAGCCGAGGCCGAGGAGGCCCGCACTACGTGGGCCTCAGTCGCGAACGCCGCAAGCGAGTTTCAGCCAGTGACAGTTGTGGTGAATCCGGGCGATGAAGCGGTAGCGAAACGCTACCTCTCTGGCTCGATCACCCTACTTTCAGCACCGCTGAACGATGCTTGGATGCGCGATATCGGCCCGAGCTTTGTCATTGGCGACGATGGCAAGCTCGGCGCCGTGAACTTTGTGTTTAACGGCTGGGGCGGGCAAGACTGGGCTGAGTGGGATAAAGACCAACACATTGGCCGCATTGTTGCCGAAGCTGCGGGTGCTGTTCGGATCGACAGCGATATGACCAACGAGGGCGGCGGCATTCAGGTTGATGGCACCGGCCGCGTGGTGCTCACCGAAACTGTGCAGCTTGACCCGGGTCGCAACCCCGGATACACCAAAGCTCAGGTTGAAGCAGAGCTTCTGCGCACTATTGGTGCAACTTCAGCTCTTTGGCTCCCCCGCGGCCTCACCCGCGACCACGACCTGTATGGCACTCGCGGTCACGCAGACATTCTGGCGGCCTTCACTACCCCGGACATGCTGCTGATGCACCGCCAAGATTCGGCTTCGCACCCTGACCATGTGATCGCCAAAAACAATCGCGAAGTAGCCGAGCGATACCGTGATGACACCTCTGCCGGCTTTGAAATTATCGATTTGCCTGCGCCAGAAACGCTCCGTGATGACGAGGGTTTCGTCGATTACAGCTACATTAATCATGTGGTGATCAATGACGCCGTGCTCGCATGCGCGTTCAACGATCCCGCTGATGATCGGGCGCTTGGCGTGCTGCGCGAGGCATATCCCGGTCGCGAAGTGATTGGCCTTGACGCGAGACCTCTCTTCGCACGTGGCGGCGGCATTCACTGCATCACCCAGCAGCAGCCAGCCGTTTAGCTTTACTGCTTCACCCCATCTGTATTAACTCAAGGAATTTGTGATGCCTGAAACCAAGCTCTCCCCCGAGCTCGAAGCTGTTGTTGCTGCGGCATCTGCCGCAGCACCCGCTTTCGCTGCCACCGAGCCCGCGCACCGAGCCCGCGCGATTGTGGCGGTCGCCGACGCTCTTGAAGCAGCCAAGCCGCGCCTCGTCGAGATCGCGATGCGCGAGACTGGCCTCACCGAGCCTCGTCTCAACGGTGAAGTCACCCGTACCGCAGTCCAGCTGCGCCTCTTCGCCGAGACTATCGTTGCCGGCGGTTACCTTGACGCGCGCATCGACTATGCCGATCCAGCGTTCGTGCTCGGACCTCGCCCCGATGTTCGCCGCACCCTGCTGCCACTTGGGCCGGTAATCAACTTCTCTGCGTCGAACTTTCCGTTTGCCTTCTCGGTGCTCGGTGGTGACTCTGCCTCAATTCTGGCCGCGGGATGCCCGCTCATCGTCAAGGCTCACTCGGGCCACCCGGAGCTTTCAAACGCGACCGCAGAAATTGCAAGCACGGCGTTGCGCGAAGCTGGCATGCCTGAGGGCATTTTTCATCTGATTCACGGCCGCGAGGCAGGTGTACAGGTGCTGAAGGATCCGCGCATCAAGGCTGGATCGTTTACGGGTTCGATCAATGTTGGCCGCCTGCTCGCTGATATCGCAGCGAACCGCCCCGCACCGATTCCGTTCTTTGGCGAGTTGGGCAGCGTGAATCCCGTGTTCATCACCGCCGACGCTATCGCTGAGCGCGCAGACGAGATCGCGAGTGGTTTGCTCACCAGTGTTTCGGGTTCTGCCGGACAGCTTTGCACCAAGCCCGGCTTCATTTTTGTGCCGGAGGGTGCAGATTTTGAGGCAGCCGTTGTGCGCAGCGAGACACCACTGCCTGAGCACCGTTTGCTCGATCCGCGAATTGCGCAGAGCTTCAATGAGCGCCGTGACGCGATTCTTGGGGCTGCCGGTGTTCGCGCAGTCGTTGCAGGTGGCGTTCGCTTTGACGAGCAGGGGCAGGGCTGGGCGAAGCCGACCATCGTCGCTGTCTCGCTCGACGATTTCCGCGCTAGCCACGACGCACTTGTGCATGAGGCGTTTGGTCCGCTCACCATTCTGGTTGAGACACCAGCGGGCACCGATCTTGCCGCACTGATGCCAGAGTTTTACGAGGGCAATCTCACTGGCACCGTGCACCTAAGTGAGGCTGAAGCAAGCGGCAGCACCGAGAACTTTGGCGAGCTGCGCGCACTCGTTGCCGCTCTCGCAAAGCAGGTTGGGCGTGTGCTGTTCAATGGCTGGTCGACCGGTGTCGCGGTCACCCCGGCGCAGCAGCACGGCGGACCGTGGCCGGCCACCAGCAACGACTCAAGCACCTCGGTTGGTACCGCGGCGATTACTCGTTTCTTGCGTCCGGTGGCGTTCCAGAACGCTCCTGCCGCATTCTTGCCAGTAGCGTTGCGCGACGACAACCCGCTCGGCGTGCCGCAGGCGATTTCGCCCGCAGGCGAGTCACAAAACTGGGGCAGCCTGGTCTAAGTTTCCAAAAAAAGAGGGGGTGAGCGCTGCTCGCCCCCTCTTTTGCGTTGGATCACCCGACCTTTGGCTAAGGCCTCGCCCATAGGGGCCGGGCTACAGAGTTGAATCAACACATACGCCAGCGTGGTATACCATTACGGTATCTACACGGATGCCTGCACAGAGAAGGTGCCACAGATTTGTGACCCCTCTGCGAAAGGCGATCCAGCGTGGATTATTTAGACTCACCTCAGGCCGTTGACTCTCTCATGAGCTTTTTAGCTTTGATTGGCTTTGTGCTGTGCATCGCAATTGTTTGCTACATTTTGAACGGCATTTTTCAAATGCGTGCGCTGCGTGCTGCGGGCTATCAGCATCCAGAGGCAGCCTGGATTCCAGGGTGGAACACCGTGGCTCTGTACGAACTTGGCGGCATTCGAGGCGCCTGGGCTTGGGCTGCTTTGTTTTGGTCGGCTCTCATTGTTGGCAACCTGATTCCAGTCGCCAGTTCGACCGTGAGCGTCATTGTTGGGGTCGCAATGATTGCGATGCAGGCCTGGTGCGCGAAGACGGTACAAGAAGCTTCGGGGCTGCGCAGCCCAGCGGGAATTGTGCTTGGCGCGCTCGTGCCACTCGCCTGGATGATTTGGATGGGCATTCGCCTACCCAAATCCGGGTTTGATGCAAAACACGCGCTTTCCGCTGGCACGACTTTCCCTATCCCGCTATTTCGAAAGTTGAGTGATCCGAGCGATCGATTTGAGGCGCAGGACTAGGTCGCTTGGCGAATGTGGGCGGCGAGAATATCTGGCCGCTGCAGGGGTATCCCGTGCCCGCATCCTGCGACCACCTCAGCTTCGCCTGACGGCAGCAGCCCGGCGAGGATAGCCGCCGAATCTCGCATTAAGCTTCGCTCGTTTTCGCCAACGAGCACGCGCGTCTTGCCGGGAAATTTCGCCCATGCCGCAGGCGGCATAAAGCGAATGTTTTCGCCAACACTGTTCAGCAGTGTTGCTTTCGAGATACTTCGCGAGGTGCGCAAATAGTCGTCGAATAGGTCTGCACCGATGAACAGTTCTTTTGCCTGAGCCTTGGCAAACCACTCAAACTTAGCGAGCGGCGCGGCAAGACTGAGCATCGCTCTGGTTGCTGAGGGCAAGGGCAGTGGTTTTGCTTGCGCACTCACAACGATTGCGCGATGCACCAGGTCGGCGCGTGCTGCTGCAAGCCCAACCGCCAATTGCGCACCGAGCGAAAAACCAAGCACGGTGACGTCTTTGGCCGCTCTGTTTGGTAGCGACTGAAGGAACGACTCAAGTTGGTTTTCGATCAGTGGCAGAGTTCTGGCATGTGATTGGTAGTCGACACTGGCGCTGCGGTCGTGGCCCGGGAGATCGGGCAGTAGATAGTTGAATTCAGTGCCGAGTTCGGCCAGCAGCGGCTGCCACATCCAACTGGCAACACCACCGCCGTGCAGCAAGAGCAGCGTTCGATCGGCGGTATTGTCGACTCGGGTCGCAAACAACCGATGTTCGTGCTGTTCGTCAAGCATTTGCCGCTCCCCCGTTTGCCTTCCTTCAAGGCTAGCAATCGGCGAGGGTTTCCGAGTTGGTGCGGCTCGCAATAGTCTTTAGGAATGAACGCAGCTGCCCAGAATCGTTACAGCTCCCTAGCTTCGCGCGTCTATCATCTTGACAAGCCAACCGGTCATTCTTTCGGCGATATCGAGCTATATGGCGCGCTCCTCGACGGTGAAGCGGGTGAGATTTTTGAGCCTGCGGTTGGCACAGGCCGAGTGCTCATTCCATTATTGGAGCTCGGCTTACGAGTGAGCGGTTCTGATCCCTCGTCAGAAATGATGGATTTTTGTGTGACCGAGTGCGAGCGCCGAGGCTTGTCTCCACAACTCACAAGTGGAACCTTCGACACGATTCCACAGGGTCGTGATTTTGCCGCCGTGATTATTCCCGCTGGATCGATTCAGCTTGTACAAGATCCTGCAGCGGCTCAGTCCATCTTTGCTGGAGTGTGTAGTGCACTCAAGCCCGGCGGCAGATTCATTTTTGATCTTGATCCCCTGTCTTCTCTCACCTCGGCAGACGCTGGGCTGCCAAGCGCCCGAAGCTGGTTTGACGGCGAAGACACACTCACGCTCACGTCGATCCCTGAAACAAGAGACATCTCCCGTCAGCTCAGCGTGAACCAGCTTCGATATGAGCTCTGGCGCCATGGATCACTTGTGCAATCTGAGCTTGATCGCTTTGCCCTGCGATTCTGGGGCAACTACGAAATTGAACTTGCCCTGCGGCTTGCCGGCTTCGATCAGGTGGAGCTCATCGCAGACTACACAGCCGGAGCCAGCGTGTCGGAGGAGAGCAGTATGGTGACCGTAGTCGCCACCAAATCACGCTAGTCAAGGAACCGAGACATGCCTGAGATTGAATACCTCATCTTTGATGATGCTCTGCAGCGCCCAGAGTGCAGACCGATCTTTGACCGCGGAGTGCATGGTGTGCTCGACGGCAGTCTCACCGCGAAAAAGCTGAGCCGAGCTCCAGGTTTTGTAGTCGATGGCCAGCCAATCCTTGGCACGGCACTGCTCGAGTACGCTATCGGGCTCGTACCGGCGAGTGAGTTCGAGTTCGAACGTGCACGGTCGATTGCAGAGCGCATGCGCGTATTGCTTGGTTGGCACGAAATCTCATACACGCTCAGGCTCTGGGTTGAGAAACGTCTCTGCAAGCCGTACTTCAAGAACGTTGGCAGCGAGTGGAACCAAGACTGGCAACTGGTAAGCGAGGGCGATGCGAGCCACCTTCCCGATCCATTTTACCAGTTTGCCTGTTACGTGGCCATCGGCGAGCTCAAGTATGGGCCAAGCTATGCCTCGGTGAGTGCGGAGCGCATCTTTGACTGGGTGGCAAAACTCGGTAGCGATTTGCCTGCCAAACTCAGGAAACACGGCACTGGAGACTTGCCAAGCGATCTTGCCTCGTTCCGAGGTAAAGATGCTGCCCTTGGAGTTACCGCGAAGGCAAATGATGCGCTCGCGACGATCCGCATCGCGGTGAAAACTGAGAATGAAGCAAGTTATGCCGCAGTGCTTGACTATCTCATACGATTACTCGAAACCACCGACTTTCCGCGCTCCTATGCAATCGAGTTTCGCGGCCCCAGCAAACAGTATTTGCCAATCAAAGGTCTGCCGAAGAAGGGAGTTCATCAACTCTTTGCTTGCGCTGCCGAGTACCCGGCGCTCTCGCCGCTGATTGAGCGCTATGCGCGCTCGGCCACCAGCGAGTACGAGTGGTACATAAATCTTGATGACGTAAACTGTGCCATGCCTGGCACCTTTGCAGTGTTTGCCTTGGGAATCACCGAGGGGTCTCACAGTACAGCTGAGACGGCGGCCCTAGTGCGGCACTATTTGCACGAGGTAGATGGTGAACATCAGTCACTGCAGCAGCACTTTGTTGAAGCGTATCTTGATCGATTCGGCTTTGACGAACGCGGCGTCAGTTATCTTCTGGCCTGCGCCGGCAATATTCAGCACATGCGCCACCGCAAGACGCACCCAGAGATGATCGCAAACGCGCAGAGTCTTGCTGCCCTGATTGCCTTGCGCCCGGGCAGGGACTCTGTTTCTGCAGCAGTGTCTGCAGAACAAACTAGCGTTTCTGGTATCGCGGCACTCGGCGCGAACATGCTTGGCCAACCGGTCGAAGACTATGCCTGGCGGCACGCGCTCTTTGCGATCTGGGGTGCGTCCGCTGAGCGCCGAGATTCGAGCGGTCAGCTCGGCGCAAAGGTGATCGCGGCAGCACCGATTGAGTTGCAACCGCTCTATCGCGCCGTCTTTGAGTGAGCCTTCGCGATCCAGCGTCCGGTTGTAAAGGTCAGAGCGCGCTGGATCGCGGAATTTCTTGGGCACTTGTATCTTAAAAGCCCGCGCGGTTCAGAATTGTGGTGATTCGCACGAGCAACAGCCCAATCGAGGTGAGCAACTGCAGGTAACTCAGCACCAGACCAATAATTGCGACCCAAATCAGTGGGCCACGATGTTTCAATGCTCGGTGTCCAATGATGATCGCGATCACTCCGACTGCCCCGGCCATCAAGTAGCCTAGAGGCCCGTTTGCCAGCAAAAAGAAGGCGGTCAGCGCGAGCACTCCGGCAAGTCCTGCGACAAGATGAATCTTGTTCTTATCTGGGGTCATAAAACCAGCCTAGCTAGCTTCGCCAATCATGATGCCCGATACTTGCGTATCTCCCTGATGCCGCGCTCAACAACCCAAATCGAGCCGACGAGTGTGATCAAGAGCATCGCCCAGGGAATGAAGCGAATCGTTTGCTCAGAATTGGCGAGGCCAAAACCTGCGAGCGCAAGTGAGGCGACCATGATTGCGAGCGGAAGCAACGAAGATTTTCGCATCACTCGCACTGCCTTCTGATCAAGTTTGCCGTCTTGGTACACGACCGGGAGCAAGCGCATAAACCAGATCAGACACAACAAAATCCCGAGGGCTGTGGCCCATGACAGTGGATTGTTCACCGACGAGCCTCTCGGAAATGCACAACTTCATGTTGGCGACGCATGAACTTCACCAATCTTGGCGAAACGCGAATCGTCCGTCGATAAACACATCGATGTAGTGCGCGCCTCCGTCAACGAGTTGCTGCGCGATACAGCGCACAGACACCATGTGTCGCTCGTGCACACCAACTTCAAGGTCGAACACGTTTGGCATCACAATTCCGAGGTTACCGCCGCTGTCGATGATGAGTATGTCGTCGACTTTGATCGTCACGCGATTGCGAATTCCGGCAATCTTTACTGCAACTTGATGCTGCTCCTGCGTCCCAACGCTGAATGTGAATTCTGTTGCCATGGTTCAACTCAACCACAAAGTGTTCCCAAAATTGACATTTTGTACACTTGATTAAATATCTCTCGCTGCTTAACCTTGACGCAGGAACAGGGCGTCCTCACCGCCCTAGGCGAAAGGAGCGCGCAGTGGCACGGACTGCACAACGGCCCGCCACTGTCACACTTCTGCTCTATTGCACAATGATCGGTCTCTCCGGCTGCGCAAGCGGGCCAGCCGTCGCCTCTGTGACTACTGACGACGCAACGAACGCATCGGCAGAACTCGGCGTCGCGCAGGCTTGCCAGCTCGCCTCAGAGCTGCTTTCAAGCCACCTCACCGCGACGGGCCTGAGCTCGCGTGGCCAAGCGACTGACGCGCAGCTAGCGCAAGCCGAAGAAGCTCTCGTCGAAGGCTGGCGTAAGGCTGCGGCGGAAGGCAACAGCGAAGTCGCACCCTACTTCGACAGGCTTGTTGAAGCCGCCGGAGATGGCCGCCTCAACGTAAAAACCGACCCGGAGATGAGCGCAGCACTCGGCAGTATGACATCGCTTTGCGAAGACGCTGGATCGCCAATCGTGCTCCGCGTCGAAGTCGGCGGCTAAAAGTCCCATATAAGAAATGATGCGACGCCTCGCCGAAGCTCTGTGCCGTGGTCGCGAGGAGACCCCGAATGCCACTAAGCTAGAAAAGCTCGCGCGAGTGGCGGAATTGGCAGACGCGCTGGATTTAGGTTCCAGTGTCTTCGGACGTGGGGGTTCAAGTCCCCCTTCGCGCACCATATGTAAATAAAGGGATCGCACCCCGTCAGCAGTTTTTCATGCTGACGGGGTGCACCTTATTTTGCGCCCAAAGCGGCTCAGTTGCCTTGGACATTCAACGAGGGCCAGAAATGTCGCCTTTTGAGAGGTTCATCCACCACTGGTAAAGAGCACCCTCTTCAAGTTGAATCTCTCGGTAGAGTTCCCTCGCTCGACGGTCTGCGGAGAGAGTCAGGTACTGTTCGTCGCGCATAATCTCAGCGACCCCAGTTTTCACTGTCAGATAGTAGTCCTGGTCCTCGGCCTGAGTGCGGGAGCGCATGTCTGCCAGATACCCTTCGAGAACCATAAGATATGCCCCGCCAGCAAGCCGGGCCTGCGACTTCTGTTTGCTGCGCCCAAGAAACTCTTTCATCTCACTTGTGAGACGGTCAGCAAATCGGATTGCTTCAGAGCCATCTCCTTGAGACGAAGCGCCGAAGGCAAGCGCGAACTCCTCGCATAACCGCTCCGGCAAGTTTGTGAAGCGACGGAGCTCGCTACTCGGGCTTCGCCCAATACTCACTCTGAAGGCCTCGCCAAGCTCTGGGAAGGCACCCTGCCGAATGTATGACGGCTGGGCTTCCCCGCACTCACCCGCGGCCCAGCGCTGAATCACATTCGAGACGGCGGCAGAATCGTCGACGCGCAACATTTCCAAGTCGAGGTTTGTGTTCCAGCCCGACATAAGTTCGAGGGCGACCCGCCCGTCGTGCAGCATGTGCACTTGAATTCGTTCAGGAATGGTCTTTTGCTCATCGCGCATATATCAAGCCTAGTTTCTGGTTCCTAGCTTTCACACAGAAGCCGGTAAGCCACGCAGCCGGAGCTTAATCGCCCCGCTGAGACGCACCGATCCCGCCGAGAACGAGCAATAGCTTCCGCCGATAACTGGCGTTCTCGACGGTTCGGTTTTTCGCGTGGGATCGCCTCTACCAGCCTTCGGTGAGCACTCGGTCGAGCTGAGCAACCACGAAGTCGGCGCTCTCTGCTGTGAGGCAGAGCGGCGGCTTCACCTTCAACACATTTGAGCGCTCCGAAGTGGTGAGCACCACAACACCGAGTTCCCGTAGGCGCTCGCAGATGGCCGCAGCTTCCTGCTTTGCCGGTTCCATGGTCTCGCGGTCGCTGACCAGTTCAACGCCGAGGTAGAGGCCTTCGCCGTGAATCGGCCCGATCAGCTGATGCTTTGCGGCGAGCTCAGTGAAGCCAGCGATCAGACGGTCGCCAACGACGCGAGCGTTCTCCTGCAGCCCTTCCTGCTCCATAGCGTCCAGGACAGCGATTCCCACGCGGCAGGACAGCGGGTTGCCTCCTGCTGACGAGAAGAATTGTCCCTGAGTTGCGAGTGCATCGGCAATCTTCTTGGTCGTAATCACGCCACCGATTGGGAATCCATTGCCCATTGGCTTCGCAATCGCAATAATGTCTGGCGTGACGCCCGACTGCTCGAAACCCCAGAAGCTTGAGCCCATCCGGCCAAAGCCCACCTGGACTTCGTCGGCGATACACAAGCCACCGGCCTCACGTACGAGCCGGTACGCCTCAGCAAGATATCCCTCTGGCAGCATCACACCACCAGCGTTGCCGAGCACTGACTCGCAAATGAATCCACCAACCGCGCGGTCATCAGCGGCAAGCGCACGCAGATCCGCGGCAAGGTCGTCCGCGTATTTCATACCAACGTTGATGTCTTCGGCAGCACCGCGATACGTGCCCCGGAACCGGTTTGGCACGTCTGCGACGTGCACCCAGTCTGGTCGGTTTTCAAGAGCGAAGGGGTTGTCATACGCGCTCGTCGTCACAGCGTCACTGGCCATGGTCCACCCGTGATAGGCCTCACGAAGGCCAACGATGGTTTTGCGTCCAGACGCCGCTTGAGCCAGGCGCAGGGCAAGATCCACCGCTTCTGAACCCGAATTCACCAGCAAGACGGTGTCAAGGCCAGTACCGGCAGGGAGCTTCGCGAGCAAACGCTCGCTGTATTCAGCGAGCTCGCGGTAGAGGAACCGCGAGTTAGTATTCAGCACACGAATCTGACGGTTCACGGCGTCGGCGACGCCCGGGTGGCCGTGGCCAAGTCCGGTCACATTGTTGACCATGTCAACGTATGAGCGCCCGGTTGTGTCGATCAGGTGATGGCGCCACCCGCGTTCGATCTGCATCGGCTCTTCGTAGTAGCGCTCTTGCGCGCTCGCGAAGATTTGGCCGCGGCGAGCAAGCTCGTCGGCGGCTTCATCATGCTGGCTCAAGGTGTGAAGGCCGAGGATCGCGGCTGGGTCTTGGCTAAATCGCCGCCAGGCCGGGACCCGCTCGGGGGCCACCATCTGCGACTCTGAGAACGAACTCTCGGCGTGGAGCACCTCCGCACCAGGCAGATCATTGCGACGCAGGCCAACCACAATCTGTTGGGGAGCTTCTGCAACAGATAGCGAACCAATCTCGGCACCTGCCGCGAGCACTGCACCGACTTCGGCGGTCACTGCAAACCCGCTGAGTTTCAGCTGCCAGCCGTTGCCAAGATCGAGTGTGAGCTGGCGGTCCGACACGGCGCTGACGGTAGCGGCGAGCGGCGCGTGCACTGATCCAGCGAGCGAAGATGCCAAGTGCAGCTCGGTTTCGACCGGCCAAGTAGCGGCTCCGTCGACGCTGTTTACCGCGGTGCCGGTCAGACGGTACACGCCATACGGCAGTACAGCCGCTGCCGCACCAGAGGTGAATGCGGCACTCACAAGTTGTGCGTTTGCGTCGGCCGCAAGCCAGCGACCTGAATCTAGCGATGCACTTTCTACGCCTGGATCAACAATCGCGACCTCGCCCGTGAACCAGGGCAGCAGCGCGCGCAACGGCGCTGCAGTACCGCTCAGCTCGATTTCAAGTGCCGCAACAGGCGACTCGAATCCGAGGATCGCAAGCACCTGCTCGGTCATTTCAGCGAGCGGGTAGAGTGTCGCAGCGTCAAAGATTCGCTGCTCGCCGGCGATGCGATCCCGCGCGTACTCATTGTCGCCATCAATCTGAAGCTGACGCCAGCCACTCGCAATGAGGAGGGCGGCCCGGAGCGATACCAGTGGCCAAAGCGCCCGGGCTTCGGCCTCACTGAGCTCTGCAGACTCGTTGAAGGCCACGACCGCACGCAGCGTGCTGAGCGGGCGGTCAGCTTCGTGGTGCAGGAGCGAGCTGAGGGTGACCGCAAGTTCGGCAACCCGCCAGCCGTAACCGAGGTCACCGAGGTCAAGCACGGTCTCAGGGTGCAATCTGGTGTCTTCGCCGCGCACGCCCATCACGTTGTCGTCGGTGAGGTCACCGTGAATGGCCTGCACGGGGAGCGTGTCACCGAGCAGCACGATCTCCGCCCATGCCGCTTCGGCGGCATTGAGCACTTGCGCACGCAGCGCTTCGTCGGTGATTGACGGGGCGAGCCGCACGGTTTCGGCGTAGGCGAGCCGCATATCCCAGATATTTGGCGCATCGAGGCCGGGGTGTTTCATGCTCGCGAGGGCAGTTACTGAGGCAGCTGCGAGGGCGCCAAATTCTCGCATTACCACTGGCGCAAGGTATCCGCTTTCCAGCATCGATTCTCCCGGCGCAAACTCGCTGCGCCGCACGGCGAAACCGTTCCAACGCTGGGTGAGCTCGCCGTCGAGTCCTGGTAGCACCGAGGCAACGGCGACTCCGGCCGCTCGATAGGCGTCGAGGGCGAGGTGCTGTGCTTCGCGTCCCGCGTCGCCGAATACGGGATTGTCTACCCGCAGCACACTTTTCGCGCCGCTCGCCTCGGTGAGCAGAAAGTTGCGGTCCTGGTTGCTCCCGAGTTCAGTGGCGACCACTTCGATTCCATAGTGTTCAAAGGCGATCCTTGCGGCCTCGGCTTCGCTCACTTCTGGTCGCACCAAGCCACCCTGTACTTCGACGCTCATGCGTTTCCCTTTCGACTGCGCATATCGACACCCTGGAGACGATATGCAGGCGTTCTCAGTACATTCTCTCTGAAAATGCCCCGTTTTTCGAATAATGGTGAACAATCTCTGAGCAAGCTTCAAGTTAGATCACCGAAAAACTAGTAAAGAGCAACAAATTGTGTCACAAAATCGTTCACCAAAATGCGTTGGATCGCCCCGCCCCCAGGCCCGCAATTCAGCAGATGCAAACAACTGTGCCCCGGCCAGAAGGTTTCCCTCCTTTTAGGCCGGGGCACAGTTTGTGCACGTCAGCGATCGCCGCAACTATTCGCTTAGTCGGGCAAGCATTTCGTTTGCGAGCGCGGTGAACGCCCGTCGACGGTGAGACATGGCATCTTTTTCGGCCACCGTAAGCTCTGCCGCAGACTTGGCAAGGCCGTCAGGTTGAAAGATGGGATCGTATCCAAAGCCACCCTCGCCAGCAGGCGCACGCAAAACCGAACCTGGCCATGCCTCAAGCACGGCAACCTCCTCACCATCGGCATCGCCGATCGCCGGCAACGCAAGCGCGGCCGAACACATGAACGAAGCCGCGCGATGCTCATCAGCAAGGTCTGAAAGCTGCCACAGCAGCAGATCAACATTTGCGGTGTCGCTTCGCGCTGGACCTCCCCAGCGTGCAGAGAAGATACCGGGGCTGCCACCCAGCACATCAATGGCGATTCCCGAATCATCAGCGATGGCCGGAAGACCCGTGTGCGCTGCCGCTGCGCGCGCCTTAATCAGTGCGTTCTCTTGAAAAGTGACACCGTTTTCCACTGGCTCAGGCCCGTCGTACCCAATGAGTTCGATACCGGGCACAAGCGGTTCCAGGATCCGTCGCAGCTCTTCAAGCTTGTGTGCATTGTGCGAAGCGAGTACTACTTGCTTGGTCATAACGCCCCTCCCTACGCTTCGAGCGCGGCGAGCTGCAATTCGCGCAGTTCAGCGGTTGAACCGAGCGCTAGGTCGAGCAGGCTGTCGAGTTCTGCGCGGGAGAAGGGTGCGCCCTCAGCGGTGCCCTGCACCTCGACAAACCCGCCTTTCCCGGTCACAACAACATTCATGTCGGTCTCGGCCTTCGAATCCTCAACGTAGGCGAGGTCTGACATTGGCACACCGTTCACGATGCCAACCGAAACCGCTGCGACGCTATCGGTGAGCGGCACTGACTTTTTGCCAATGTGCCCCTCGCCACGGGCCCACTCGATTGCTTCGGCGAGAGCGACATAGGCACCGGTGATTGAAGCGGTTCGGGTGCCACCGTCGGCCTGCAACACATCGCAGTCAATCACGATGGTGTTTTCACCGAGCGCCTTCATATCGACGATTGCGCGCAAGCTGCGGCCAATCAGTCGTGAAATTTCGTGGGTACGTCCACCGATTTTGCCCTTCACTGCTTCGCGAGCCATACGCTCATTGGTTGAGCGCGGCAGCATCGAGTACTCTGCAGTCACCCAACCGGTGCCCTGACCACGCAACCAAGGCGGCACACCGGGGGTGAACGAAGCAGTGCAGAGCACCTTCGTCTTGCCGAAGCTGATTAGCGCGCTGCCCTCTGCCTGCGCGCTCCAACCGCGCTCGATGGTCACCTCACGCATTTCGTGCGTGGCTCGCCCATCGACGCGCACAATTGCGTTCTGAGTGCTGTCGCTCATGTCGCTCCTTGATGTTATTTGTCTGAAAGATTTGGAAGATTGATCGCGCCGGTTGGCAAGTGATCTACGGCATCGATGCCCATGCCGATCATTTTGCGAGCCAGCTCAACAAACGCGGCAGTGTCATTGCCGGTCGCCTCGTAGCGAATGCTTGGCTCCCCCGCCTCAGGGTCACGCAGCAGACCTCGATCGGTCAAGACCCGGTATACCTCAGCGGCGGTCTCGACATCACTCGAAACGAGTGCAACATTGCGCCCGACGATCTGGCTGATCGCGCCTCGCAAAAATGGGTAGTGTGTGCAGCCGAGCACAAGCGTGTCAATGTCTTGTTCGACAAGAGGCGCTAGATATTCTTCGGCTACGCGAAGCACCTCTGGTCCGCTGGTTTGCCCGGCCTCTACCAGCTCAACAAAACGCGGGCAGGCCTGAGCGCTCAAGGTAATGTCTGGACGCATGCTGAAGAGGTCGTCGTAGACACGGGACTGTATGGTGCCCTGCGTGCCGATCAAACCAACTCGATTGTTGCGGGTGATCGAAATTGCGCTTCGCACGGTGGGCCCGATGACCTCAATCACCGGCACATCGTATCGCTCGTGCGCATCGCGCAGCATGGCAGCGCTCGCGGTGTTGCAGGCGATTACGAGCATCTTCACGCCCTGCTCGACCATTCCGTCAAGAATCTCGAGCGCGAATTGCCGCACTTCGGCGATAGGTCGCGGGCCATACGGGGTGCGAGCGGTATCGCCAACGTAAATCATTGACTCGTTCGGCAGCAGGTCGCGGATCGCACGAGCCACGGTCAGCCCGCCAACACCCGAATCGAACACGCCGATTGGTTGATCGTTTTCGCTCTGCAAAGTCACCCGTTTAGCCTACCGCGCCGGCCCGGGAGTCGCCGCGAGCTTGCCCGCTACTTGATCCAGCTTTTGCGATGCAGTTCGCTCAGTCCGTGCGAAGCGATGCCTTCATAGTGTGCCTTCGCCCCGTAGCCCTTGTTTGACGCCCAGGCGTAATGCGGTTCGAGGTCGTGCGCCGCGCGCATCACTGCGTCTCGGTCGACTTTGGCCCCGACAGAGGCAGCCGCGACGCTTGCGCAGGCCCGGTCACCGCCAATCATGGTCTGAACGTTGAGCGGAGAGCGTAGTGCCGGCGAAAGCCAGTCATGTTTTCCATCAACGAGGATCATGGCCTTCGTGACAGGCAGACCCATCTCATGTAACAGAAGCAGCCCTCTGCGACCGGCTTCGCCGAGCGCCCAGGTGATCCCGCGCTCATCAATTTCGGCGGCAGAAACATAACCGATCGCCCCGTGGCCCCACTCGGATACGAGCGGAGCAAGTGTTTCGCGCTTCTTCTCACTGAGCAGTTTCGAGTCACGTAGGCCCACCGGAAAAGCTTCAACCGAGGGGTCTACGGCGTGCACACCGACTGCCACTGGGCCGGCGATTGCGCCACGCCCAACCTCGTCGATACCGATCACTAACTCAGCACCCGCTGCGAAACAAGAGTGTTCGAATTCGAGAGTCGGGTCTTTCGACTCACTCACCTTCGGTCGCAGCTTCTGTTGCAGGTGCTTCGTCTCGCGCTTCCTGAACACCCGTGAAGGTGTTGGGGTAGTTATCGAGCCAGGTGAAACGCGAGAACGGCCAGTTCAGCACAAATGCACGACCAACAATCTCTTTCTCGGAGACAAAGCCGCGGCCTGGTTCATCTTGGTGATAGCGCGAGTCCATGCTTGAGTAGCGGTTGTCGCCCATCACCCAAACCGAGCCTTCCGGCGCTGTGACGTCGAAGTCAATGTCTGAGACCCGCGTCTTGCCCTGCGGAACAACCGCGTAGGGCTCGTTGAGTGGCACACCGTTTACAGTCACACGCCCGTTTGCATCGCAGCAGGCCACACGGTCGCCACCAACACCAATTACTCGCTTCACGACGTAGTCGGTGCTGGTATCGGCAGCGAGGCCGAGCACCTGCAGGGTGTGCTCCAATGGTGTGGGCGTCGGGGTGCGCGCGCTCTGCGGCAAGCTCAGCCAGCCGCCGGGATCTTTGAACACCACGATGTCACCGCGCTGCACATCGATCACATCAGGCACCAACTGGTTTACCAGAATGCGGTCGTTCACCTCCAGTGTGCGCTCCATTGACCCTGAGGGAATGTAGAAGCTGCGCACCAAGAAAGTCTTCAAGAAGAACGAGACGGTGAACGCGACGACCAAGATGATCAGAAGGTCTCGTAAGAACCTGAGCAGACTGCTGCCGGCGCCTCTTGGACGGGCTGCTGCATTGTGGCTCATCTGACTCCGTTACTCGGTTGAATTGGGTGAATGCGCGGTCATTCAATTATGGACCCACAGAACACTTCAGACTCTCACTTTGAGCCGGAGAGAAGCTGTGAGCACGGGGAAATCCGAAGAAGTGATCTGGCTTGCAGAAAAGCAACCCGCGAAACCGCGAGTTTTCACAGCTGCATCCCCTGATTCTCACAGCCGTACGCGATGTTGGCCAACCTAGGCTGACTATATGAAATGCCCTACAGATGGTGCCACCCTGTTAATGAGCGAGCGACAAGGCGTCGAGATCGACTATTGCCCCGAGTGTCGAGGCATTTGGCTTGATCGCGGCGAACTTGACAAAATTCTTGAGCAAGTTGCCGAGGCGACCAACGAGACTGCTGCCGCACCATCTAATCGAGACGATCGTCGCGATGATCGCTACGACGGCCGAGGCGACAAACACTACAACGATCGCTACGACAACGGCCACAGCAGCAAAGATCGTCGCTACGATGACCGCGACTACCGCAGTGATGGTCGGCGCCGCAAGAAGCGCGAGAACCCATTTGAGCTGCTCGGGGACATCTTCGGCGGGTAATTTCTGTCGCGTGCCCCGGCACAGCGCAAACTCAACCAAACAAAAAGACCGCCTGGAAACACCCAGGCGGTCTTTTACGAAGTACGAGACTTAGAAGTCGCGCTTCTCCTTGACCTTAGCCTTCTTACCGGTCAGACCGCGCAGGTAGTACAGCTTCGCACGGCGAACGTCACCGCGGCTGACAACCTCGATCTTGTCGATGGCTGGCGAGTGCACTGGGAACTTACGCTCCACACCCACCTGGAAGCTGATCTTACGAACAGTGAAGGTCTCACGGACGCCGTCACCGTGGCGCGAAATAACGATGCCCTGGAACACCTGAACACGTGAGCGGTTGCCCTCGATAATGTTCACGTGCACCTTAACGGTGTCGCCTGCGCGGAACTCGGGAATGTCGCTCTTGAGCGACGCTGCGTCGACGTGGTCGAGCTTCTGCATGATTGTCTCTCTCTGCGCCCGCCGCAAGTCGGTTCGCAAATGTCACTGTATGAAAAGAATTTGGCGCTCACGGTATGTGCGGACCCTCGCGGCAGTGCCGCACCGTGGCACAAAGATCTATTATGCCATAGTTTCTGCGCTAGGCCCGAATAGCTTGCGCATTCACTCGTTATTCTGCGAGCAAATCGGGCCGCACCCTGCGGGTACGCTCGATGGACTGCTCCTTGCGCCACTTCGCAATTGCCGCGTGATTGCCGCTGAGCAAAACTGGCGGAACCTCGCGGCCACGCCAAACCGCAGGCTTAGTGTAGCTCGGGTATTCGAGCAGACCGTCTTCGTGCGATTCTTCAACGAGGCTTTCGGGGTTCCCGACCATTCCAGGCAGCAACCGGGCAATCGCCTCGATCATTGCAAGGCTTGCCACCTCGCCACCGTTGAGCACATAGTCACCGAGACTCACTAGCTTGAGCCGGCCGCGCTCCACATACTCATCAAAGATGCGCTGGTCCGGACCCTCGTAGCGGCCGCAACCAAAAATCAGCTGCTGCTCCCCCGAAAGCTCACGAGCCATCTTCTGATTAAAAACTTCGCCAGCTGGAGACGGGAAGATAATCAGCGGATCATCACTCGAATCCGGAGCTTCGAGAATCTCGTCGAGCATTGTGCCCCACGGTTCCGGCTTCATCACCATCCCAGCGCCACCGCCAGTCGGCGTGTCATCGACAGTGCGATGTTTGTCGTGAGCCGCATCGCGCAAATCATGCACTCGAAGGTCGAGGAGTCCGCGATCCTTCGCTTTACCGAGCAGTGAAATTTCTAGGGTGTCAAAGTAAGCCGGAAAAATACTTACGATGTCAATTCGCATCGTTTGCCTCAGCAATGTCAGATGCGCCAGTATTTTCCTGAAGCTCAGCATCGGGTGTAGCCGATCCAGCGTCTTCTTCGTCAGCGATCTCTTCAAAGAGTCCGGCCGGCGGAGTAATCGTGACTACCCCAGCTTCGAGATCAACCTGCGGCACGATTGCTTCAACGAACGGCACAAGCACGATTCCGTTAGAAGTTTTTACCGATAGCAGATCTTGTGCCGGAAAATGCTGCACTTCGCTGACGGTACCAACGAGTGCGCCATCGCGACGCACTTCAAGGCCGATCAACTGGTGGTCGTACCAAGCGTTTTCTTCGACGCTCTGCTCGACAGTCGCTTCGTCAATCCAGAGGATCGCTCGCACGATGCTCTCAGAATCATTGCGATCGGCTACCTCTTCGAAGAAGCAGACAGGCACACCGTTGAACCAACGCAGTTCACGCACAGTAAGTGTGCGCCCAAACCACGGTGAGTCTTCAGGTACCTGCAGGTGGAAAAGCGCTCCGGCAACAAAACGCTCGTCCGGGTTATCGGTGTAGAGCTCGACTTTCAGTCCGCCCTTGAGTCCGTGTGGTTTCGTGAGTCGCCCAACGCGCAGGCTCCCCTTACCCAGATCGGGAAGGGGAGCCTTGACGCGGGATGGCTGCTGGGCCACTAGCCCTCGCCCTCAGAGTCGGTATCGACAACATCGATACGAACTCGACGACCATCGCTCAGGGCACCAACCACAGTGCGCAACGACTGAGCCGTACGACCACCGCGGCCGATTACGCGGCCAAGGTCGATCGGATCAACGTGCACCTCGAGTAGCTCGCCCCTCGCGGTCTCACGGCTTGCAACGCGCACCTCATCTGGCAGGGTCGCAATGCCCTTCACCAGGTGCGCAAGCACCTCCGCAAGTGAGACGGCCATGCTTAGCCCTCAGCCTCGGTTGCAGCCTCTTCAGCTACCTCTGCCGGAGCCTCTTCAGCGGGTGCCTCTTCAGCGGCAGGTGCCTCAGCTGGCTTCTCAGCCTTTGGACGCAGCACTGGCTTCTTCTTGGCGTCAGCCTCAAAAGCTACCTTTGCCTCAGGAGCCTGAACGCGTGACTCGGTCTCGCCCTCGCCCTTGAACTTGCCCCAGTCGCCGGTCAGCTTGAGGATTGCAGCAACCTGCTCGGTAGGCTGTGCGCCTACGCTGAGCCAGTACTGTGCACGGTCGCTGTCAACCTCGATGAACGAAGGGTTCTCGGTTGGGTGGTACTTGCCGATCTCCTCGATCACGCGGCCGTCGCGCTTGGTGCGCGAATCAGCTACGACGATGCGGTAGTAAGGCGCCCGGATCTTACCGAGACGCTTCAGGCGGATCTTGACTGCCATGATGCTCCTAATGTTGATGTGACGCCGCACTTCAAAGTGCGGAAGCCTGACGCGCTCTTGCGCGAACCGATCTATTTTCGCACGATTTATAGCCTCAATGCAAACTTTGTCACGATCAGGGGTTTTACCTGAACCTCAGGCGTGCAACGTATGATTCACCTACGCATTAGCAGCGTTTGCGAGAGGCTTTCACCCATGTCGATTCAGTTCGCCCCCTCCCCTCGCTCTACGCTCGGCCTCGAGTGGGAGCTGGCACTTGTTGATCGCGAATCAAGAGAGCTTTCAAATATTGCTTCGCTTATTTTGCCCGAACTGCAAGCGAATTTTCCCACCTCACGGTTCCCGCACTTCACCGGGGAACTGCTGCAAAACACCGTTGAACTGGTGAGCGCACCGTACCGCAGAGTGTCCGAAGCCACAGCTGATCTGCGCGAGCTCGCCCTTGTTGCCCGCGAGCAGGCTCGCTCGCACGGAGCCGAGCTCATTGGCTCTGGCAGCCACCCTTTCAGCCGCTGGGATCAACAATTGGTCACCGAGAATGAGCGATACGACCGGTTTATGGAAAAGTACCGCTGGTGGGGCCGCAACATGCTGATTTGGGGTGTACACATTCATATTGGCGTGGATCGCGAAGACCGCGTCGTGCCACTCATGCATGCGCTCCTCTCACATCTTCCACACCTCCTGGCGCTCTCGGCGTCGAGCCCTTTTTGGGCTGGTGAGTCAACCGGCTATTCCTCGAATCGCACCCTTCGTTTTCAGCAGCTGCCGACCGCTGGCCTGCCATGGGAGGTCGACAACTGGACAGATGTTGAACGTGTGCTCGAAGACCTTGCTCTCACCGGAGTGATCGCCGAACCAACAGAGGCTCGCTGGGATATTCGCCCGGCGCCTCGCTGGGGCACCCTTGAAGTGCGCTTCTGCGATGGCGCGTCAACGCTCACCACGATCGGGGCGATTGCCGCGCTCACTCAGTGTCTTGCCGAGTACTACCAGCAGCAGGCCGACCAAGGCGAGACGCTCCCCCGCCTGCGGCCCTGGTTTTTGCGCGAGAATAAGTGGCGCGCGGCACGCTATGGCCTCGACGCGCACATCATCGTTGACAACAGCGGCGCTCAAGTGCCCCTTCGTGATGACCTGACCGCGCTGCTCGCAAGACTCTCACCAATCGCAACCGAGCTCGGTTGCGAAAGCGAACTCGCGCAGGTGGGTGATTTGCTCAGCGATGGCACCAGCGCCGAACGACAACTGCGCAACTACGAACAGTTTGGTGGCGTCGCCGCGGGCAAGCAGTCTCTGGTAGCCGTTGTCGATAGCCTCACGGCAGAATTTGACAGCGGACTCAACTAACAATTGTTGAGCGCTCGCGCTGCCGGCTTCGCTAAAAGTTGTCGAGAAACCAGCCCAGCACGTGCGGAAATGCCAGTAGCCCCGCCACAATCGCGAACAGAATAAGCGTCGACCAACCGGCAGTGCGTTTAGAAAGCCTGCGCCCCTGCTTGGCAATTTGCGAGCGCGGCCGGGCCGAGCGCGGATCTGTATAGGTTTTTACCTGGTGACCAAGTTCGCCCGCAATTACCTCAGCAAAATGCAGCAGAGCGGGCACTTCGTTCGAGTCAGACCAGCCATACGGCTTACTTGAGGCAACGATCAGACGGTCTTCAACAACCTCAATATCCCAAGATTTACCGTAGTCGAGCAGGCAAACCATCACGTCTGGGGTGAGCAATTCAAGCGCGTCTCGCTGGTAGCCAGCCGGGGCGTAGACAGCAAAGTGACGATCGAAATCACCCTCGAAAGTCATCTTTTCCGAGCCTGGCAGCACCGCGTTCATCCGGCCGTTGTGCAGCGAGTCGATCATCAAGTGCGGCAGGTCGCGCGCGAGCGGCATGGTCATGTATCGAAACACATTTCGTGGCCCAGCAATATCGCTCTTACTGCCCTGAAAACTCGCAATCGCAATTTGAAGTTCGGGTTCGAAGGCGGCGTCACCGCGCCACAGCGTGAACTCCGAGCGATACAACGACTTGTGCGCTGGATCTTCCTGCTGCCAGGCCGGCTTGCCGCCGAAGGTGCGCAAGCGTTTGGGCAGTGGCGCTGCGGTGCCCTCAGCAAAAAGAATGCCGAGCCTCGGCGGCGCAAAGCCAAAACGCATAAAGCTCAGCCCGTGCGCATCACCGAATTGTTTCACCGCTATGGCGCGGCGGGCATCGCTCGGCATGAGCACCATGATGATGCCGCCGATCCACAAGATGATTCCGCCCCACAGCGAAGCAATGTAGAGCAGCGGGCTCACCCACTTGATCCAATCGGGAAGCGAATCGGCCAGGTCTGAACTCAGAAACAGCCAGAGCACTGTTGCAAGCACAGCCGCTCCGAGCAGCCAGACGCCGCGAGCAGCCATGCGAAACGCTTCTGGGTCGTCGGCACGCACCGCATCCCAACTGACGTAACGCGGCCATTCAGCTCGAAGTCTGGCTAGACGCTCGTCAGCGTGATACTCGGAAGGTTCGTTCATGCGCTGACTATGGCGCGCCGCAATATGCGACTAGCCGCGACCGCCGAGCATCTGCTGCAGCTTTTCAAGATCAGCATCGTTTGGCTGGGTGCCGGCAGCGGCTGTACCTGCACCGAGGCCGAAGCCTGATCCGCTTGTTGCCGGTGTAGCTGGCTTGCCAGAAATCTCGGCTGCGCGCTTTGCCGGGTTGCCCGAGCGCTTTGCTCCCTTGCCCTTGGCCTGCTGCTTCTTCTTGCCTGCGTAGCCGCCAGCCATGCCTGGCATTGGACCCATGCCTGGAATCTGAGGCATGCCACCCTTGGCGACGGTCTTCATCATCTTTGCAGCCTGCTCAAAACGCTGCACCAGCGAGTTGACTTCGGTCACGGTGGTACCCGAACCCTTGGCAATACGCAGACGACGTGAACCGTTCAAAATCTTCGGGTTGGTACGCTCAGCCTTGGTCATCGACTGGATGATGGCTTCGGTTCGAACGATCTCGCGCTCGTCGAAGTTCTCGAGCTGATCTTTCATCTTGCCCATGCCAGGCAGCATGCCCATCATCTTCTTGATCGAGCCAGCGCCGCGAAGCTGCTGCATCTGCTTCAAGAAGTCGTCAAGGGTGAACGATTCGGTTGCGATCTTCTCGGCAACCTTCATCGCCTCTTCTTCGTCAAACGCCTGCTGCGCCTGCTCGATCAGAGTGAGAATATCGCCGAGGTCAAGAATGCGGCTCGCCATACGGTCTGGGTAGAACGGCTCAAAGTCGCCGAGCCCCTCACCGGTAGAAGCAAAGAGGATCGGGCGGCCAGTGGTGCCACGAATCGATAGGGCCGCACCACCGCGCTGATCGCCATCAAGCTTGGTGAGCACAACACCGGTGAAGTCGACACCCTCTTGGAAGGCCTTCGCGGTAGCGACCGCGTCCTGACCGATCAGCGAGTCAATGACGAAAAGTACCTCGTCAGGGTTTGTGGCCTTGCGAATATCGCTTGCCTGCTTCATCATCTCAGCGTCAACACCGAGACGACCTGCGGTATCGATGATCACAAAGTCGTGCTGCTTCGCCTTCGCCTCGGCAACACCTGCCTTCGCAACCTTGACCGGATCGCCAACACCATTGCCTGGCTCTGGAGCGAAGAACGCAGCGCCGGCCTGTTCAGCCACGACACCGAGCTGAGTAACCGCGTTTGGACGCTGCAGGTCACACGCGACGAGCAGTGGGGTGTGCCCCTGATCTTTCAGCCACTTCGCCAGCTTGCCTGCGAGGGTGGTCTTACCGGCACCCTGCAAACCCGCGAGCATGATGACTGTTGGCGGCTGCTTCGCGAATTGCAGGCGACGCTGGTCGCCACCAAGAATCTCAACGAGTTCTTCGTTGACGATCTGTACAACCTGCTGGGCTGGGTTCAGCGCCTTGTTGACCTCGTCACCGAGCGCGCGTTCGCGTACTTTTGCGGTGAAATCTTTCACCACATCAAGCGAAACGTCGGCCTCAAGCAGGGCGCGACGAATCTCGCGTACCGTACCGTCGACGTCAGCAGCAGAGAGCTTGCCCTTTGACCGCAGGTTCTTGAACGTGTCGGTGAGCCGCTGGGAGAGGTTTCCGAAAGTAGCCATAGTGAATACAGCCTACCGCGCGAAACAGACCGCCAGGCACGAATGCGCTGACGGTCTGTTGCACGAAGCACTTGCGAGCTGCCCGTTGCAGCTTACGCAAGCTAGTTATAGGTGTAGAAGCCTCGGCCCGATCCCTTTCCGAGGTAGCCTTTGTCGATGTAGTCGCGTTTAATAATCTCCGCGAACTCGCGTTGCGTGGGATCAGCACTGTCCTTGCTGAGGTTGTAGGGCGTCATCATGCCAACAACGTCGTAGATCTGGAATGGACCTGACGGTGCGCCAGTCGCGATCCGCCAGGTGTTGTCGATGTCTTCTGGCGAGGCGACGCCTTTCACGAAAAGCGCCGAAGCTGCGTTCAAGAGTGGCACGAGCAGTGAGTTCAGCACGTAGCCTGGCTGTTCTTTGTGCACACGAATCGGAACCATGCCGATTTCGGCAGCAAAGTCTGCGACTTGCTCAAAGATTTCTGGGTCGGTGCCTTCGTGCCCCATCACCTCGCCGGTGTTGAACTTCCACACCTCATTGGCGAAGTGCAATGCCAAGAACTTCTCTGGGCGCCCCGTGAACGGTGCGATATCGCTCGGGAGCAGGGTGGATGAGTTGGTGCAGAAAATGGTTTTTGCTGGGGCGAGTTCACCGACGCGCTCCCAGGTCTGCTGCTTGATGTCGAGGCGCTCAGGCACTGCTTCGATCACAATGTCGGCGTCGCTCAGCGCATCGGCAAGGTCTGAGGTGGCTCGGATCCGCGAAACTGCTTCGTCAAGCTTCTGCTCGGTTGCATCGGCGAGGTCGCTCCGGTACGCCGCTTTCAGGTATTCCCAACGTTCCGGAAGCTTCGAAAGAATCTCGTCGTTGATGTCGTAGGCAACAACGTTTTTGCCGGAATATGCGGACTGGAAGATGATCTGCGAACCGAGAACTCCGGTTCCCAACACGGTGAGGTTCTGCAATGCACTGCCTTTCTCGAATGCTGCCCTGATCTGGGCGAAATTCGGCTCGGCGGTCGCGCTCGTGGCTCGGCCGTCTGGCCTTACCTCAGGTCTACTCCCCTTCTATGAACGCTGTCCAAAATTTCGCGGTTAGCGATAGTTCTCACAGCGGTTCCGAAGAATATTTGGCGTGGATCGCCAGAACCTCAACTATTCGCAGATTACGCGGCGAAGCAAAGGCGAAAGCCGTCCCGGCTTCGGTAAGCGCACAGAACCAGTAAGTCCGCCTACCCTACAAGTTGCTGGGCAAACACGTGCGCGCTAGAGCCAAAAGTAGCGGCCATTTCTGGCCGCTACCGCGACGCCAACGCCGAAGCCTTCCCGGCTTCGGTAAGCGTACAGAACCAGTAAGTCCGCCTACCCTACAAGTTGCTGAGCAAACACGTGAGGTGTGAAACCAGTCAAGTCACCAATGCCCTCACCCTGGCCAACGAGTTTGATTGGTAGGCCGGTCTTTTGCTGCACGGCGAGCACAAAGCCACCTTTGGCAGAACCGTCTAGTTTGGTGAGTACGAGCCCGGTCACACCGGCGTGCTCGATGAATGCTTCGGCCTGCGCCAGTCCGTTTTGACCGGTGGTTGCGTCGAGTACGAGCAGCACCTCGGCGATTGGCGACTGTTTTTCAATGACGCGGCGGACTTTGGTGAGCTCATCCATCAGCCCGCCCTTGGTCTGTAGCCGCCCCGCGGTGTCGATGATGGCGACGTCGTAGTTTTCGTTTTTTGCGCGCTCAACCGCTTGGAACGCAACCGATGCTGGGTCTTGGCCCTGCTGCTGGGGTCGTACGATATCTGCGCCTGAGCGCTCGGCCCAGGTAGCAAGCTGCTCTACGGCGGCGGCACGGAAGGTATCTGCTGCCCCGACGAGCACGCGCTTGTCGAAGCTACGAAGGTAGTTCGAGAATTTTCCAATAGTCGTGGTTTTGCCTACACCGTTTACGCCCACCACGAGAATCACTGCTGGTCGATCCGAGAGTTTCAGAGTTGGATCGAAGGCCGCGAGGCGCTCTTCGATGAGTTCACGAAGCATTCGCCGAAGTTCTTTCACTTCGGTGACTCGGTGCCGTTCGACATCTGCTCGTAGTTGATCGAGGATCGAGTCGGTGATGTCTGGCCCGAAGTCTGCGCTGAGCAGCGCAGTTTCGAGGTCGTCCCAGGTCTCGTCAGAGATGGGTTCACCACCGCCAAAGACATTTCGGAACACGTTTGAAAACGACCAGGAGCGCTCAGCCATGCCTCCAAGTTTAGGGGTATGACTGGAATCAAGCGCACTCAAGCATAAATAAGTTTTGTGCACCTATTGGGAACCTCAAGAAACTTTCAGACTAAGGTCACGAAGCGGTGACACTACGAAATTTGCAGTCTGAAATCCGCTTGCGCTCAGCTACTATCAAGGGGTTCAAGCGCCGGGGCAACGAGGCCCCGGGGCGATACCCTTGGAGGTACCGTGACCCGTACAACGGCCATATCGGTAAGCACCAGACGCCCACGCAGCGTTGCTTTACTACTCGGTTTGTTGTTGGCTCTACTCATTGTTGGCGGGATTGTTCCCGTTCCAGGAGCCAACGCAGCAGAATGCGCCCCCGATGCAAGCACTGGCTGCTTGCAGGGCGTTATTAAAACGAGCGACGGCGAACCCGCCGCCGGCGTAGTCATGCAACTCAGCGGCAATGGTGAAGATCAAACTGTAGAAACTGGATCCGACGGCAAGTGGGCATTCGCTGTCACCAAGAGCGGATCATTCACCGTCACCGTAGACAAAAACTCCCTGCCTGAGGGCCAGTTTCTGAAATTGGTTGAGAGCCGCGACATTAGTGTCGAGCTCGGCAACGCAGCGGGCGGGCTCTTCCCACTCACTGCAAATGCTGACGAAGCAAATAGTGGCAGCAGCGGAGGCGGCGACAACGCCGAGAGTGGAGCAACCACCCAAGCAAAGTCTTCGTTCTCATGGCCACGCTTCTGGCAGCAATTCGCTTCAGGGCTTCGCCTTGGCCTGCTTATCGCCCTCGCTTCGCTCGGCCTCTCGCTGATCTTCGGCACCACTGGCCTGTCGAACTTCGCACACGGCGAGATGGTGTCGCTTGGCGGTTTGCTCGCGGCCACGTTTATGGGCATCACCGGCAATCTGCTGCTCGCAGCTCTGATCTCAGTTGCAGCGATGGCACTGTTCGGCTGGGCCCAAGACAAACTGCTCTGGAAGCCGCTGCGCAAGCGCAGGCTCAGCCTGATGCAGCTGATGATCGTATCGATTGGTCTCTCGATCACGATGCAATACCTGTTCCAATACTTCTGGGGCTCAGGCATCATTCGTATTGATAGCCGCAACCCGGCAACCGCGACCATCTTTGGCATCACCATGACGATTCAGTCCTACGTCGCTATGGGCATCTCGCTCGTCGCGATCATCCTGGTGGGCGCCGGACTCATGTTCACTCGTTTTGGTCGTGCTACCCGTGCCATTAGCGACAACCCAGCGCTGGCTGAGGCTTCTGGCATCAACGTTGACCGTGTGATCAGCGTCGTGTGGATCGTTGGTGGCGGTCTTGCCGGCTTGTCTGGCGTGTTCCTTGGCCTAATCTTCAACGGCATCAACTGGTTCACCGGCGGGCAGATGCTGTTGCTTTTCTTCGCCGCAGTGACTCTCGGTGGCCTCGGCACCGCATTTGGCGCGTTCATCGGCTCAATGATCATCGGCATGGTGGTCGAGCTCACCAATATTTGGCTGCCGGGCGACCTGAAGTTCGCTACCGCCCTGCTGATCCTGATTTTGATTCTGCTGGTTCGACCGCAAGGCATCTTCGGTCGCAAAGAGCGGATCGGATAGGAGGACATCATGAATTTCTGGATCGATCTACTTACCAGCATGCTGCAAACGGCAATCTCGCCAACAACCGCAGCATTTGTCCTCGCCGCAATTGGCCTGAACATCCACTTCGGCTTCACCGGGCTTATGAACATCGGCCAGGCGGGCTTTATGCTCGTCGGCGCCTACGGTTTCGGCGTCTCGGTCTCATACTTTGGCCTCAATTTCTGGGCGGCAATTCTTGTCGCAGTGCTCTGCGCGGTCGTGTTCGCGTTGATCCTCGGTATTCCTACGCTGAAGCTACGCGGCGACTATCTTGCGATTGTCACGATTGCTGCCGCCGAAATTCTGCGCATGATCGTCCGTATGGCGAGCTTGCAGAGCGTCACCGGTGGCCCAACCGGGCTCAGCGGTTCAGAGTATCGCTCAGGCTTTAGCGAGTTGTCATTCCTGCCAGAGGGCCGCACAACCATTCTGGGCATCACGTACGCCAACACTGGCGCCGATGACTGGTGGACCAGAATCGTAGCTTGGGGCTTGGTCGCACTCTTTATTCTCGTGACTTGGTTGCTGATTCGCAGCCCCTGGGGCCGTGTGCTCAAGGGAATCCGTGAAGACGAAGATGCCGTACGCTCACTCGGCAAGAACTCATTCTCGTACAAGATTCAGGCACTGATTCTTGGCGGCGTAATGGGCGCATTTGGCGGCATCGTGATGGCAATGCCCTCGGCGATGCAGCCGGACTCGATGGGCCGCCCAATGACATTCAACCTCTGGATGATCATGCTGCTTGGTGGCGCGGCCACCATCTTCGGCCCGCTGCTTGGCACACTGATCTTCTTCATCGTCCGTATCGCGCTGACGGGTCTCGCGAGCCAGTTCATTCCGAACTCGGTGCTGAATGTGCAGCAGACCGAGCAGCTTGCTTGGGTACTGATTGGTGTCTCGCTCATGCTGCTCGTGATTTTCAGGCCGCAGGGCATTCTCGGTAATAAGAAGGAGTTGTCGTTCAATGTCTAGTTCACGCAAAAACGATACTGCCCTGATCGACGGCTATCCTTACGACCGCGAAGCGCTTCGCGCAGAGCTACGAAAACTCGATCAGGTTCCCGGTGTGGCGAAGCCAGATTCGATTCTTACGGTGGATCGAATTGAGCGTCGATTCGGCGGTATGACTGCGGTCAACGTCGAACGCCTTGAGGTACAGCGTGGAGCAATTACCGCGCTTATTGGCCCCAACGGCGCCGGCAAAACCACGTTCTTCAATCTGATCACAGGTTTTGACCAACCTTCGAATGCGCAGAAGCTCATTGGCGGCGGTGACGCAAAGTGGTCGTTTAACGGCAAAGATCTTCGCCGCACCGGCGCCTCACAAGCCGCACGTTCTGGCATGGTTCGCACTTTTCAGCTCACCAAAGCGCTCTCGCGAATGACGGTGATGCAGAACATGCTGATCGGCGCGAATAACCAGCCGGGCGAGAACATCTTTGTCGGTTTGATTCCTCCGCTCTGGCAGGCTCGCGAACGCGAGAACATCGCTCGAGCCGAAGAGCTCCTCACCAGGTTCAAACTAGACGCGAAGAAAGATGACATGGCCGGCGATCTCTCCGGTGGCCAGAAAAAGCTGCTTGAGATGGCGCGAGCGCTTATGTCGAACCCCGCGATGATCATGCTTGATGAGCCAATGGCAGGTGTGAACCCCGCGCTTACGCAGAGCCTGCTTGATCACATTCAGGCGCTTCGAGACGAGGGCACCACTGTGCTTTTTGTTGAGCATGACATGCACATGGTGCGCCACATCAGCGACTGGGTCGTGGTCATGGCTCAGGGTGAGGTGATCGCTGAGGGCCTGCCTGAAGAGGTCATGACAAGCGAAGCGGTAGTTGATGCGTATCTTGGCGCGCACCACGACAAGGATCTGGGTGACGATTCCGAAATCAACACCGGATTCATGCGAGCGATCGCGACAGAAATTGCTGAAGAGGTAGAGGAGACCCGATGAACGACTCAAGACTTGTAGTTCAGGCTGACAATCTCACTGCGGGCTACCTCCCCGGAATCAATATTCTGAATGGCTGCACGCTCGAGGCCTATCGCGGCGAGCTGATCGGCATTATCGGCCCTAACGGTGCTGGTAAGTCGACGCTACTGAAGGCACTGTTCGGACTTGTGAATATTCGAGACGGGGCTGTGCGGCTTGAGGGCGAAGACGTCACCGGTCTTTCAACCAATCAGTTGGTAAGCAAGGGAGTTGGTTTTGTTCCGCAAACCAACAACGTCTTCCAGTCGCTGACTATTGAGGAGAACCTGCAAATGGGTCTCTTCTTGCGTCCGAAAGAGTTCTCCACTCGTATTGCAGAGATGTGGGACCTCTTCCCGATGTTGGCTGATCGCCGCAAGCAGCGAGCTGGTTCACTCTCCGGCGGCGAGCGCCAGTCGGTGGCGATGGCTCGTGCACTGATGATGGATCCCAAGGTGCTCTTGCTTGATGAGCCATCAGCGGGCCTCTCCCCCGTGCGTCAGGACGAGACTTTCATTCGGACGCGGCAGATCAATAAGACTGGTGTGACGATCATCATGGTCGAGCAGAACGCCCGTCGTTGTCTGCAGATCTGCGATCGTGCCTATGTGCTCGATCAGGGTCGCAACGCTTACGAGGGGCCTGGCCGCGAGTTGGCGAACGATCCAAAGGTGATTGAGCTCTACCTCGGTACCCTGGCCGCAGATGTCGAGGCGGCGGCCTCGGACACGGAAGACAAAGCCTAACCGCACACAGCAGCCCCGTTCATCGAAGTTGTCACGATGAACGGGGCTGCTGCGTTCCCACCACTCTGCGTTCCCTCAACCCTAGGCTCCCCCTCTACCCCTCGTTCTCACCCACCGCCTCCTGCCTTCGCGAAGCGAATTACAAAATGACGCGGGAAGCCAAAAAGCAGGAAGATCTGCCCACATCGACTAGCACTAGCGCAAGGCAGAGCGATCCAGCGCCCGCAAGCGCAAAAAAGAACCCCCGGGAACGAGCCCGGGGGTTCTCTCTCGAAGCGGGGTGTTACTTCACCTCGCCCTTCACTGCGTCTTGGAAGATCGGAGTGTTGCTCTCGTCGTACTTGTAAATACCGATGTAAGCGGTCGATGGGTCATTGTTCTCGTTCAATGGACCAGTGCCAGCCTTGCCCATGTAGTGAATGTCCTTGCCATCAGCGATCAGCGCCTTGCAGTCCTTGAAGGTATCGCACTCTTCACCGCCGTTTGCACCGGTCACAGCTGCGAGCTGTGCCTGCACTGAGACAGCGTCGGTTGCGCCGGCCTTCTCAGCTGCCAGAGCGATGATCATCACCAGGTCGTATGCCTCAGGACCATAGGTGAAGCTCTCGAGCTTGCCGCCGAATTCGGCGTTGTAGATCGTGTCAAGCTGCTTCTTGAAATCTTCATTCGCCTGAGCGCCTGGGATGGATCCCTGCATGCCTACCACGCTGCCGAGGTCAACAACATCAGCGAAGCTGTTTGCGTTGCCGTCAACAAGGTAAACGGTCGATGGGTCGACTCCCTGCGCCAGCAGCTCTGGCAGAATCGCGTTGATCTGGTCGAAGGTCACTACAACGATCGCGTCTGGGTTCGCTGCCTTTGCAGCGGTGACGTCAGCCGAGAAGGTGGTCTGGTCGACCGGGAACTCGTTGCCGTCGCCCTTGCCGCCGTACACGGTGGTTGCGCCGCCCGCTTCGGTGACCTGCTGAATAGTGTCGCGCAGACCGATGCCGTAATCGTCGTTGAATGTCAGGTAGGCAATGCTGCCCTTGCCGTCAGCCAGAATCTGGTTGGCAAGCGCGCTACCCTGCACCGAGTCAGGTGGAGCGGTACGGAAGTAGTTTGGGCTAATGCCGCTGAGCGCGGTAGCGGTGTTGGAAGGCGAAGCCATCAGGATGCCCTCGCCCGTGATCTTTTCAACCACGTGCAGGGTACGCGAGGAGCTCATTGCTCCGAGCACGAAGGCTGCACCGCTGGCGATAACCTCGTCTGCGCCCTTTTCAACCACGGTGATGTCGCTGCCGTCGCCCTCATTGGCGTCTGCAACAATTTCAATTGGCTGACCGAGCACGCCGCCGGCTTCTTCAATCTCAGACATGGCCTGTGCCATACCAGCCTGCACTGGTGGCATCAGGAAGCCGAGTGAGCCGGTGTGTGGCAGAAGGGTTGCAATCTTTAGACCGTCACCACTGCTCTTTGGCTCTTCTGTCGTGCCACCGGAGCAGCTCGAGAGAAGCAGAGCCGCACTGGCTGCGATGGCCAGTGCTCCTGTGGTGCGCTTGGAAATCATCTTCATGGATGACACCTTTCATATTGGTGAACCGCGTCATTGCGGAACTCCCCATGAGAATAAGCAGAACAGGGCCCTGCTGTCAGCGTTCTGCACGCATTGAAACCGAGTTGTTAGCGACTCGTGACATAGCAGTGATTTCTTTGACACCTCAGCAGCAGATCAATGACTGCTGCACAAAATTTGAGGTTCTTTGCGTTGGCCCACCGAGCGCTAGCGCAGACCAACCTCATAGGCACAAATCACCGCGTGCACACGATCGCGCAGCTCAAGCTTTGAGAGCACTCGGCCAACATGAGTCTTCACAGTCGACTCGGAAAGAAAAAGCTTCTCGCCGATTTCGGCGTTGCTGAGACCCTCGGCAATCAGGGTGAACACCTCAAGCTCACGCTCGGTCAATTGGGCAAGCGCCTCTTGCGATCGCCCCTGCTTCGGAGAAGCCTCAGGCGCTTCAACGCTCGCAGGCTCACGCAGCCGGGTGATCAGGCGGCGGGTCACGCTCGGAGCCATGACAGAATCACCATCAGCTACAGCACGAACAGCACCAATAAGTTCCGGTGCACGCGCGTCTTTCAGCAAGAACCCGCTAGCACCGGCCTCAATAGCTGAAAGCGCGTACTCGTCAAGATCAAAAGTGGTGAGCACAAGCACACGAACGGCCGGGTATCGAGCGACAATCGCGGCGGTTGCCTCAATGCCATCCATGCCCGGCATACGCACATCCATCAACACCACGTTTGGCGCTGTACCCTCAGCGGTCAAACGTTCGATCATCTCAAGCGCCTGGCCGCCATCGCCCGCCTCACCAACCACCGATAGATCAGGCTGCGTGCCAAGAATCAGCGCAAAACCGGTGCGAATCAGTTCCTGATCGTCAACCAGCAGAATGTTCAGCGCCGCGTCGCTCATGGTGTCTCCGTGTTCAAAGGGTGAGTGTGTTTAGTGTATCGATCGGATGTTAAGCCGCCGCTGCGCCAGTTGGCACAGTGGCGAACACCCGCCACCCGTTGCCGTGCGATCCAGCGCTGAGCGTGCCGCCAAACATGCGAGCACGTTCACCTGCTCCGGTGAGTCCACGACCGCTACCGGGAATCGTGTTTGGTTTCACCTCAGCCTCAGTGCTCGTCACACGACCGGCATCAGTGATTTCGACCGTGCTCTCGCTCGCCGTATGCACCAGCACCACGCGAGCTTCAGCGCCACGGCCCGCATAACGCAGAGTGTTGGTGAGCGCTTCCTGCACGATACGGTACACCGCAAGCTGCTGAGTGGCATCGCCAGCGGGCACGCCCGATTCGGTCACGCCAACACGCAGCCCGGCCTGCCGAAAACCGTCAACGAGTTCATGCAACTGCGCCATTCCCGGCTGCGGTGCACGCGGCGCCGGAATACTGCCGGTCGCGGGCGCTGAACCGGGCACTACCGAACCCGAGTCTTCACTTTCACTGAGCACTCCGAGCAAGCGGCGCATCTCCATCAACGCACTGCGCCCGGTTTCAGCTGCGCGCTCCATGGCGCTCGCGGCGGCCTCGGGCTTAGTCGCGACCGACACCGAGGCTGCCTCGCTCAGCGTGACAACAACCGAGAGCGAATGCGCCACGATATCGTGCATCTCACGCGCAATACGTGATCGTTCTGCGGCAGCGGCAAGTTGTGCACGCTGCTCACGCTCAGTCGCGAGCTGGTGCGCACGGTCAATCAGCGCCTCAACGTAGCGCCGGCGATTGCCGAGGTTAATTGCGGTCAGCAACACTGCCAACAGCCACACAGCGTTCAACACCGCGAGCGTGATCGAGGTGCGCAGATCAGCCTCAGGATTCACATTGAAGCCGTTGGGCCCAATTACGCTCACTGCCGAGCCGCCGGCCAAGAGAGCGATCGTGGTATCCATGATGACAACAAGCACGAGGCCAACCCAGCCAGCAGTCACACTGCGGTAGACCGGCACTGCGTAAAGCATAAACACGAGCGCGACCGCGTTTGGCGCGAGCACGAGCCCCTGCTCAAAAAACATCAGAACAGAGACGAGGATCAGCCCCGCCAGCGGGAAGCGCCGCCGATACGCAAGCGCCAACGCGATCAGCATGACACACGCGATGCTGACCAGAATCCAAGGCCAGGTGAGGTGAGCCGACTGGTAGGGGGCGTCAACACCCTGAACGTCGAGGTCTTCGTAGACCGTACTTGAAATGCCGCTCAACAGTTCAAGTGCCACCATCATCAGACAGCCGAAAAGGTAGGTAACGACAATGGTGCCGTCTACCAATTTGGGGTGTGCGGCGAGCCACCGCCGAAACACTCCCGGGGGTCGCGGAAGGCGCAGCTCCGAAGCGAAATCGTTCGGAGCTGCGCCTGCAGCAGATGCGCCTGGTGTCGCATCAGAAGTGTGTCTGGTCACACAGCGTCTCTCGTCTTAAACAGCACTGCGGCTGGCACAAGTGCCGCAACAGCCCAGGCAGCCAAGCCACCCAATGCGCCCCAGTATGACACGCTGCCCGCGACAGCAGCTGACTGCAGCGCCGTACTTGAGAGAGTCGAGCCAAGGTTTGCTGGCAGCCAATTGGCGACCACTGGCACCCATTCCCAACCGGTCATTGAGAGGACCTGGAACACGATTGGAGCGATGAAAAGCAGGCCGACCACGGCAGAGATTGCGCCGGCGCTCGAACGCAGCATCGTGCCAATACCAAGGGCGAGCAGTGCCGCGAGGGTCAGGTAGAGCGCGTTTCCAAGGAGCGACACAACCACTGCTGGGTCTACAAGCGCCTGAAGCGCACCGTCACCAAGCACGAGGCCAGAGAGCAGCGCACCGCCGAAGGTGCTGAGCGAGCCAACCAGAAATGCGAGCGCGGCGACCACGAGGGCCTTCGCAAGCAGCAGCGGCGTGCGCGACGGCACCGCGGTAAGCGATGAGAGGATCATGCCGCTGGCATACTCACTCGTCACGGCGAGCACACCCAGCACACCCATGATCAGCACCGTAAACATGCTGCCGAAGGTGGCTGCCTGCCCGACAACCGAAGAGAGCGTTTCAGGCGTCACAAATTCGCTGCCCGCCATACCGAGTGAGAGCATTGCCGCGCCGCCCCAGCTGAGCACGAGCATCACCAATACCGACCAGCGGATCGAGCGGAGCGAGAGGAGCTTGATCCACTCCCCCTTCAGAATTCCATCAAATGAAAGCCGGGCGTTCACTGGCGCTGCTGCTTGAGATTGCTGCAGCGCATTCTGAGGAGCACCAGGCTTCGTGCCCTGCGGTGCAGCCGGAACCGGATTGTCGTTCATCGTAAGCGTAGTCATTTCAATGCTCCTTAGGCTGCTGCGTATTCGAGTTCGCCGCGGGTGAGTTCAAGATAGGCCTCCTCGAGTGAAGCGGCATCGGTCGACAGTGCGTGCAACACTATGCCGTTGGCCGCGGCAACCTCGCCGACCTCGGCTGCGGTGATACCGTCGAGCAGTAGTTCATCGCAGTCGCTCTGTTGAGTGCTTCGAGCGCCGCGGGCACGCAGCAATTCTCCGAGCTTGATGGATTGCGGCGACACAACACGCACGGTTCGCTGACCGCCACCGGCGGCAATCAACTGCGCAATCGGCGCATCGGCGATCAGCGCCCCCCGGCCAAGCACGAGCACGTGGTCTGCGGTTTGCGCCATCTCGCTCATCAGGTGGCTTGAGAGCAGCACTGTGCGCCCCTCAGCGGCAAAGGCACGCACAAATTCGCGCACCCAAAGCACTCCGTCAGGGTCGAGTCCGTTCACCGGCTCGTCGAGTACCAGTACCTGCGGATCGCCGAGCAGCGCTGTGGCAATGCCCAGTCGCTGCCCCATCCCGAGCGAGAACCCGCCGATCCGCTTGTGCGCGACCGATTCAAGTCCCGTGAGTTCGAGCACCTTATTGACTCGAGTATCACTGATGCTGTGAGTCGCCGCGAGCGCACGAAGGTGGCTGCGGGCGCTGCGACCGGGGTGCACACCCTTCGCGTCAAGCAGCGCTCCCGCAACACTGAGCGGATTACGATGCTCAGCATATGGTTTGCCCATCACGGTGATGCTGCCAGAAGTTGGCCGGTCGAGACCCATCAGCATGCGCATGGTCGTAGATTTGCCCGCACCATTTGGGCCAAGAAAACCGATCACCTGACCGGGCTGCAGCGAAAAACTAATGTCGTTCACTGCAGTCTTGGCGCCATAACGTTTTGTCAGGTTTGTTGCCTCGATCATGGTGATCCCTTTCTCAATGGGTCAATTTGACCCGCTGAGACCACGTTATGTTTTGAGGCGCGGCTGACGCGTCGCCCTCAGGTACCGCAGCTATCGTCCCTTTGGATGATCCTGCTCGTCTAGACATTGCACCAAAGGCGCGAAACCGCTTAAACCTCTGGGCCGATCCGCTGCCCCACAACAGCAGAGATGCCGTCTTGACGCATTGAAACGCCATAGAGTGCGTCGGCGATTTCCATGGTGCGCTTTTGGTGGGTGATCACGATCAGCTGCGAGTTCTCGCGGAGCGTTTCAAAGACCTGCAACAGCCGGCCAAGGTTGGCGTCATCAAGCGCGGCCTCAACCTCATCCATGATGTAGAACGGGCTTGGCCGGGCGTGGAAGATTGCGATCAGCCAAGCAACCGCTGCGAGCGAACGCTCACCGCCGCTGAGCAGCGACAGCCGCTCAACTTTCTTACCTGCCGGCTTCACAGCCATCTCAATACCGGTGTTCAACAGGTCATCTGGGTTTGACAGCTCGATGTGGCCAGAACCACCGGGGAACAGGATCGGGAAGACCTCAGCAAAGGCGGCCTGAGTGTCAGTAAACGCCTCAGCGAAAATGCCTTGCATCTTCTCGTCAAGGTCGGCGATGATGGCGAGCAGGTCGGAGCGCGTTTTTGCAAGGTCTTGCAGCTGTTCGGCCAAGAAGCTGTGCCGCTGTTCAAGTGCCGCAAACTCTTCGAGTGCGAGCGGGTTGATCCGGCCGAGTTCCGCAAGGCGCTTCTCGGCTTTCGCGAGGCGGGCCTGCTGCTCGGCGCGGGTGAGCGTTGAGGGATCAAACTCTGGTTTCTCGGGCGCCTGAGGGGTCTTTGCTGACGCGGGTGCGGCTTGAATGCCAAGTTCTGCGGCGAGTTGCGCTTCAAGCTCACTCGCGAATTCTTGCGGTTCTGCGGGGGTCTCGGCAGCAGATTCATTAGCGGCAGCTGCGGCTGCACTGGTGGCGGCCGATGATTCAGACGGTGCTGTGCGAGCGTGGGTGCGTGGCCCGTACTCGTCGATGAGCACATCTTCGACCAGGCCGAGCTCGTTGCCTGCACGTTCGAGCAGCGCTGACAATTGCAGCTTGCGTTCGTAACTCTTCAGTTCTGCCCCGTGCACCCGGTCGGTGAGCGATTGCAGTCGGCCACGCAACTCAGATTCTTCTGAGCGAAGCAAGGTCAGCTCTTGGCTGTGTTTTGCGCGTTCCTGTTCGGCAACTTGCTGGGCTACCCTCGCTTCTGAAAGCGAACGATCACATGATTCGAGGATCGCAGGCAGTTGTTCCGCCACTCGCTCGGCGCGAGCGACCTGTCGCGCACGCAACACTGCACGTCGCGCTGCCTCTTCGGCAGCGCGGTGCTCGGCTGCCAACTGTTCGGCGAGCATGCGATGAGTTGCTTCTGCCGCGCGAGCACGCTCACGAGCGGTTTCAAGTTCAAGCCGACGCTCAATTTCAGCGGCACGGGCCCGCTCAAGCTCAGCGAACAGCTCGTCTCGCTGGCTGGCGTCGAGAATTGGGCGTGGGCGTGCCTCTGCTTCGGCAAAAGTCCGAGCGGCTCGGTCTGCTTCGGTGGCGGCTTCGCTTTCGCTGCCAGCCACTTCGGTGTGGGCTTGGCGTGCACGTTCTGCCTCACCCTGACCTGCCTCGGCACGCACAGTCAGGCGGTTGCGCTGCTCAGCGACCTCTGCGATACGAGCGTCGGCGGCACGTAATTCAGCGAAAGAACGCTCCGCAGCAAGTTTTGCGCGCGCCGCTTTTTCACGCAGCTCAGCGAGTGCGGCTTCGGCCTCGGCAATCTCAACGCTGAGGTTCTCAAGGCGCTGGCTTGCCTGGTCAAGTTCAGCACCAAGCTCAATACGCGACGGAGCAAGTCCCGAGCCGCCAGTGAGGGTGTGCTGCGTCAGCACGTCGCCGGAGTTTGTGACAATCGTGAAACTCTCGGCTGGCCACTGTTCGCGCAACTTTGAGGCGCCCGCGACAGCTTCGGCAACGTCAGCGGCAAGATAGCTTCGCGAGAGCAGACCGTACACACCGTCTGGGGCTTCTAGCAGCACCTCGGTGGCGAGCGTAAGCCCAGTGATCTTTGGCGCATCACTTGCGGCGTGCGCCGACCTCGCAATCACTGTGCGCAGCTGACCAAGGTCACGCTCACGCGCCGAACGCACAATTTCACCGGCGTCGCCTGCCGTCTCAGCGAGTAGCGCATCGCCGAATACTCCGAGCGCCGCACCGATCGCCGCTTCGTAGCCCTCGACTACGCGAACGTGATCAGCAACTCTGCCGCGAATACCGGCGGGTTCTTCTGCAAGTAAAGCACCTGAGGCGTCGCGCTGGTCAAGCATTCGCGCGAGGGCGCTCACTCGGGCGTCGAGACCGGCCCGCTCCTGCTCCATGCTGTGCAGCGCGTCGCGCAGATCGTCACGTGCCTTTTCGGCTTCGCTCTGGGTATCTTGCGCGGCCCGGTATGCGTCATCAAGGCCTGTTTCTGGGGATTCGCTGTCTTCGAGCGCAGTTAAGAACTCATCGAGGTCGCGTTGTGCAACGGCGGCGCGCTCCTCTGCCTGTTCGGCGGCGACGCTACGGCGTTCTACCTCTTGGCTGACGGCGAGGCGTTTCTGATCGGCAGCTTGCGCCTGACCTCGCAGCTTCGAAAGCTCAAGATCGTGTTTTGACACGAGTGCACTTTGCGCAGCAATGTGCTCGTCGATCGCGTCAAGCGACTGCTGGGCACGGCGGGTGGCGTCCCCGGCTTCTTGCCATGAAACTTCAATCGCGGGGATCAGCTCGGTGAGCCGTTCAGCTTCTGCCTTGGCCTCTTCTACTGACGATTTGCTCAACCGGTTGAGTTGCTCTGGCGCTTCTGCCTGGGTTGCCAAAAAGGTGAGGCGCTGCTGCGTTTGTGACAGCAGGCCCCGCAAGCGTCCTTGCGATGATTCGAGCGCGACGGTGACCCGCCTTGCGCCATCAAGTTCGTCACTTTGCTGTTCTTGTTCAAGGCGACCTATGCGCAGTTGTTTTTGCTCAAGTTGCTCTTGCAGCACGATGCGTTCGCTATGTCGCTCGGCTTCGTCTTTCGCAAGTTCGTCTAGCTCTGAACGCAGCCGGGCGACGTCGTCAGCCAGCAGTCGGGCCTTCGCGTCACGCACTTCTGCGGCAATCCCTTGGGCCTGTTTCGCTACCTCAGCCTGGCGCCCGAGCGGCTTCAATTGACGACGAATTTCGCCTGCCAGGTCGTTGAGCCTGGTGAGGTTGGTCTCCATGGCGTCAAGTTTGCGCAGCGTGCGCTCTTTGCGGCGACGGTGTTTCAGAATGCCAGCTGCCTCTTCAATGAAGCCGCGACGATCTTCGGGGGTGGCTCGCAACACGGCGTCGAGCTGCCCCTGGCCAACAATGACGTGCATTTCGCGGCCGAGGCCAGAGTCGCTCAGTAGCTCCTGAACATCAAGCAGGCGGCAATTTTCGCCATTGATCGCGTACTCGCTTGAGCCGTTGCGAAAAAGTGTTCGGCTGATCGTGACTTCGGCGTATTCGATGGGAAGCGCGCCGTCACTATTATCGATGGTCAGCTTTACTTCGGCGCGGCCAAGCGGACCGCGGGTGCTGGTGCCAGCGAAGATGACGTCTTCCATCTTGCCGCCGCGCAGAGTTTTTGCACCCTGCTCACCCATCACCCAAGCGAGGGCATCGAGCACATTTGATTTGCCTGAGCCGTTCGGGCCCACGATCGCGGTGACGCCGGGTTCGAACTGAAAAGTGGTTGGCTGAGCGAAGCTCTTGAACCCTTTCAGCGTCAGGCTTTTGAGGTGCACTCTGCCTCCTTAGCCGCTACCCGATGAACCTAAGTGTTCACTTTACCGGTTTCACGCCAAGCTGCGCGGTATTCAGATGATGCGGCCAGGCGCGCCTGCGAGTTCGAGAACCGAGGCTGGCACTGGGATGCCCTCACGCAGATCGGGTGTGGCGGCAATGGTCGCGCTTGGCGGACCAAAGGTCACGACCCCGCCCCAGCTATCACCAGCAATGTCTTCGTCACCGTCTTCGGCCCAACCCTCAGACACCCGAAGCGACCACTGTTCAATCGGCATTGCGAGCACCGTGGTTGCCGCGAGTTCTTTCTTTAATGATGGGCGTACCTCGCTGCTTCTGCGTGGGATCAAGCGGTCTGAGAGTGCATCAAGCAGTGCCGATTTTTCGTCGTTTGCCACCGCGTTAAAGCGCCCGAACAGCATCGCGCTTCGGTAGTTCACTGACGATTCGAAGGTACTTCTCGCTATGACAATTGCGTCAAGCTTTGTGATCTCGACTGTGACTTCTTGCCCTTCGATGGCGCGCATCCACTGAGAGCCGGTTGAACCGTGAATCACGAGGCGATTGTTGATCACCGCGTAGGCCGTTGGAAACACAACGGGTCGGTCGTGCACGATCAGAGCAATATGCGCGAGCACGCTCGATGCGAAAAGTTCGTCTAGAGCTGCGCGTTCTTCGCTCATCTTTTCGGGCATACGCTGCGATGTCAGTGGGAACATCTGATCCTCTTTTCGTGCATGTTGTCAATGTGACATTCTGCGCGAGAAAGCGGTCCTAGCTAGATACCAGTTTCTGGAGAAACTGAAGTACCACTTAGATCCGCAGGTTGCACCTAGGTGAAACGAACGCTCGCTTTCCGAAGCGTTCAACGCTGGATCAGCAAGCACGCCACTCTGCAAACGATGAGACATAGCCCAGGAAGCCCTGATATCGTGTAGCCGTGATTTCTTAAGTATCGACTCGTCACCGTGTCTGAGGTATTGACCCCGCGGCGTTTTTTCGATCTGCAGGATACTTATGCACAATCATTCTTTTTCACTCCCCCAAACTCATCTTCGAGTTGACGCAATCTCTGTGGTGTTTCCAGACCGCAGAGTGCTCACCGATGTCTCGTTTGTAGTTTCTGCGGGCCAACGCATTGGCCTCATAGGCGAAAACGGCTCGGGCAAATCAACCCTGTTGCGAGTTGCAGCAGGGCTCCTCGAAGCCGATAGCGGCAGTGTGCGCGTTGCTGGCAGCGCTGGAAATTCACCCGCCACCGTCGGCCTCTTGCACCAAGAGACCCCGTTTCGACCGACCGACTCAGTGCATCAGGCCCTCGAAACTGCAGTAGCCGAACAGCGCCTCGCACTGCACCGCCTAGATCGAGCAGCCGAAGCTCTCTCAAGTAACCCTGAAAGCCCTGAAGTCGCAGAAGCGTACGCCGAGGCCCTCGCTGAGGCCGAACGCCTCGACTCATGGAACACCGATGCCAGGCTAGCAAGCATGCTGGCCGGGCTGGGCCTCAACAGTCTTGACACTGGCCGCCGTACCGACGAGCTCTCCGGCGGGCAACGGGCAAGGCTCGGGCTGGCTTGGTTGCTATTGCGCAGCCCCGATGTGCTGCTACTCGATGAACCAACGAACCACCTCGACGACGCGGCAATCGAGCATCTCAGACGCGAACTCCATGCTTGGCGCGGCCCAGTGATGTTTGCCAGCCACGACCGAAGTTTTCTCGACGAAAACGCGACCGGACTCATCGACCTCGACCCAGCCGCACGGCTTCTCACTCAGATTGATGACGAAGCTGACGAACCAGGGTCGGGGTACGGAGTCACCGTACACACTGGTAATTACAGCGAGTATTTGGCGGCACGACAAGCGACACGGCTGCGTTGGGAACGGCGATATAACGACGAACAGGCAGAGCTGCGCCGCTTGCGGGCCTCGGTTGGGAACAGCCAGATCGTTGGCCACGAAGAGTGGAAACCGCGTTCTGAAACGCGCATGGCTCAGAAATTCTATGCCGATCGCAATGCCAAGGTTGTTGCGCGGCGAGTGAACGATGCACGATCACGCCTTGCCGAACTCGAAGCGACACAGATTCGCCGGCCGCCGCAGGAGCTTCGTTTTGCAGGCATTCAGATTGATGCGGCCGACATTGCTGGTGTGGCAGCAGCGGATGTCGATCCAACGCAACAAGAGGATCTGATCACGGCAGGTGGACTGAGCATCGCCGGCCGACTTCGCCCCGTCTCGCTGCAACTACAGCAGGATCAAAAGCTGCTCATCACCGGCGCAAACGGAGTCGGCAAATCGACACTGTTAAGCATCATCGCTGGCGTGCTCACGGCAGACGAAGGTTCGCTGAGGGTGCAACCGGGCACCAGAGTCGGCATGCTTGGTCAAGATGTGCAGCTTGCTGACCCGTATCGGCGAGGATCGGCCCGAACCGTCATCGAATGCTATCGAGATGCGCTCGGCGAAAGTCGCGCTCAATTGCAGCCGCTTGCGGGCCTTGGCCTCATTGCCGAGCGTGATTTTGAACGTCCGGTTGCGAGGTTGAGCCTCGGTCAGCAGCGCAGACTCGAGCTTGCGATCTTGCTCGCGGATCCACCCCAGTTGTTGCTGCTTGACGAGCCGAGCAATCATCTTTCGCTCACTCTCGTCACCGAGCTTGAGCATGCGATCAGCCAGTACCCGGGCGCCGTTATCGTTGCCTCTCACGATCGGTGGTTGCGCACACACTGGCAGCACAGCCAGCTCCACCTCGCCTAATATGCGGTCCTAGCTATCACCCAGATTGAGCAAGAATAGAGATACCACTTCTCGATTGGACACCCATGCCTCTCACTTCCGTCTGGTTGCAACTCAGTCGCACGAACGAGGTGTCACTCGCGCAGCAGATCGTGCAGCAATTGCGCGGACATGTGCTCTCGGGGCAGCTAGCCGCGGGCGACACGCTGCCCTCCTCTCGAGCGCTCGCACACGAACTCGGTGTTTCGCGCTCTGTGGTGGTGCGGGCCTACGAACAATTAAACGGCGAAGGCTACCTCGAAGCATCAGCCGGCTCGGCCACCAGAATCGCAACTGGTGTGCTCCCACTGCTCTCGCACACCGCGCAGCCCCGAGAGCAAGACGACACGAGCACAAACTATGGCAGAAATGACCCACGCACCCTGCGTCGCACTGCGACCAGGCCCGCCATCGACCTCGGCACAGGCAACCCCGTAGCAGGTCTCACCGTGCCAGAAGAGTGGCGCAAAGAAATGCAGCACGCAGCGCGTGCACCGCTCAGTTCATATGCTCCGCTTGCGCAGGGCGATCCAGCGCTTCGCGAACAAATCGCGACACACGCGAGACGCGCACGCGGGCTCAACTGCAGCGCAGAAGATGTGATCGTGACCTCAGGCACAGTCGACGCCCTGCTCCTGATCACCCTGGCGCTCGGTCAACAAGCAAAATGGGGCATGGAAGATCCCGGGTACCAAGAAGCCGCCAGAGTGCTGCGACTTGGCGGGGCGTTCGTCCAGCCGATCCCACTGCATGCGCAATCGCTCACTCTCGCAGATCTTGATCGGCTAGCAGTTGCATCGCCCTTCGAAACACCAAGCGACCTCAACGCACTTTTGGTCACGCCAAGCCACCAGTTTCCGCTTGGCGGAGTCATGCCCGCCGCCGAACGCGCAGCACTGCTCGACTGGGCACGAAACAATCGGGTGCTACTCGTCGAAGACGACTACGACAGCGAATTTAGATACGTTGGATCGGCCCTACCCGCGATCGCCGCCCTCGATCCCGGTGGAGTCGTCGCGCACATCGGCAGCCTCAACAAGTCATTCTCACCATCGCTGCGCTGCGGTTACGTAATCACCACCGCCGGCAGTGAAATCTGGCAGAAGCTGATGGCCGCCAAACGCACAGTGGGCCAGGCTGTGCCACAGTTCGTGCAAACGGCGACCGCCAGCTTTTTCGAAAGCGGAAGCTTCAGGCGGTATGTGGCCAAAGCGCGCAGAGAGTACCGGCATCGTCGGGAGTGTTTGATTCGCGAGCTCGCCTCGGCGGGGCTCGCTTCGCACCTGAGCGGCACCGAAGGCGGGCTGCACGCGATGTTGCAATTGCCACCCGGAGTACAAGCATCAAACGTTGCGAAACGTCTCGCCGAACACGGTGTACTGGTTGACACCTTGAGCGATTTCACCCAAATAGGCGAGGCCGCGGAATCAATCGCAATTGGTTATGGCGCAGAACCCACCACACGCCTCGCGGCAGGAGTGCAGGCGCTCATCTCAGTAATTTCTGCCGAAACCAATGCCCAGCTACATCGCGCGTGAACGGCGCAACCGGCTTTCAGACATCAAGGTGAGTGCACCAAGAATCACACAAAGCACGATCACCGCCGGAAGCGGGGCGAACCCATAGAGCGCAAAAAGAACGGCGCCACTCAGTGCGGCGAGAACAAGCGCGTCGGCGCCCCAGAGCATTATGTTGATGCCCGCGGCGTCGCCAACCGGTGTCGGCACTGGAGCGAGTAGCCGTTCTGGCAGAGGCCCCTTGAGTGAGCCGTGCAAACGCAAAACGAGCGCCACCAACGAGATTCCCGAAGCAGCCAGCACTGCTTTCAACACTCCCACCTGCTCAGTGAGTTGCAATTGAGTGAGCGCTTGAGCGCCAGAAGCTTGATCCAGCAAGGTACTTGCAACGAGCACCCCGATAGAACTCACCAAAAGCGCGCAACCCCCTGGCATGATCAGATGACGCAGCAGAAGACCTCTTGTGGAGAACGGCAAGAGCGGTGGCGCGCCAGCTCCCTCAGCCGCCGTGCGTAACCCACGCACCCAAGGTTGCATCGAGGCGTAGGCCAGCAATTGCGCTGCCATGCCAAGCGTCGCCGCAACACTGAGTTCTTTGGCCGAAAGCGCGACCACCGCGAGACTGGCGGCAAGAATCGTGCCCACTAGCCCCATACTGCTGCGCAAAGGCGTACGAGCGACACCCATCAGATCACGGCAAACAAACAGCCAAACGCTAGATTTTTGAGCTTTGCCAATGCGCAGCCGCCAATTTCTGCCGAGCGTCACCGGATCGCCGATTCGAGCAGAAGCACTCGCGAAATCACCGGTCAAGACAAGACTGCTCACCAGGTCAACTCGCTCGGCTTGAGCTCGCAGTTGCTGCCAGGCAATGCCACGACTGAGTTGCACGAGCAACATGAGTCCGACACCGAGCAAGCCGATGATCAGGCCACCCAAAGCTGCAGGCCAGATCATCGGCAACACGTCAAAGCCCTGCATGAGCCGCGCTACCAGCAACGTTGAAGCGAGCAGCCAGGCCACGATGATCCCCGCAGCAAAAAACCGAAGCACTCTGCTCGAAAGCAAGCGCCAGCGCGAAAGCGGGCTAGTAAAAAGCAGGTCAAGTTCAGGCAACGAAATACGAATCGGTACGGCATACCAGGCGATCACGGGAAGCACGCAGGCCGTGACAACTGTCACCGTGACTGCTGCCCATGCCAGCAGCGGATCGCCCGGCATTGGCAACGCCTCTGCCAGCCACAGCAGCACTCCACGAACAATTGGAGCGGCCACAATAACAAAAAGCATGACTGCGAAATACACTCGACTGGCGAATTCACCGGCACTGGGAAACGTCTTGCTGTGCAGCGCTCGGCGCACATTCTTGACAGCTGCAGCCTCGGCTCGGGCGGACACAGACCGACGCTGCCGCAGCCCCTGCGGCGCCCCCTGCGGCTGCACCGGTTGTGGTGAGGGAGTCACGCTGCAGTCTCGCCGATGGTGACCCGGAGCCCAGCCACCCGCTCAACCAAGTGCGCATCGTGCGAGGCAAACACGATCGAAACACCGCGATGATTTGCTGCCAGCATTGCGTTCGCAACCCGCTCGCGACGGTCTGGATCGAGCCGCTGTTCTGGTTCGTCAAGGATCAGCACGCTTGCCGGTCTCGCGAAAGTCACAGCGAGCGAAATCAATTGGCGTTGACCACTTGAAAGCTCGTTCGGAAATCGGGTCGCAAGCTCCCCGATACCAAACACCTCTAGCGAGTCGCTACCAAGCCCGGCAATCTGAGCCGGCCGCGCAGACCAAGCAGCCGCAATCACCTCAAGGTTTTCGCGAATCGTGAGATCGGGGTAAAGGGTCGGCGGATCGATCAGGGCCGCAATCTCTGCGCGCACCTCACGATGCCGCTCATTGACCGGAGCACCATTCAGCAACACTTTGCCGGTAGTTGCCCTGATGCGCCCAGCAAGTGTGCGCAACAGCGTAGTCTTACCGGCGCCGTTGGAACCGAGCACCGCGACGCTTTCGGCTGTCGGCAAACTCAGTGACGTCGGCGGCAGCAACACGGCGTGGTCAAGGCTCACCCCGACCGCGTCAGCGCGCAGAATTTCAGCTGACACTAGCTACTTCGATCGGCCGAGAGTCTTTTCGGCGGCCTTTCGCTTCAGTCGCTTGTCCACGAAGAATCGTATAAAGAGCCAGCCGCCAATGGCTGTGATCAGCCAAATAACAAGAGGCGCTGCGATCCAGGCCATGAAACTGCGCATCTCGATACCGCCCTGAAAGAGCGAAGCAATCCAGAGCGCAAGCAGCGTCGAGATGAGGCCGACTCCCCCGGTGAGTGATGCCGCATAGCGTTCGGCAAGCTTCATCACGATGGGCGAAAAGATTGCCTGTGCCAAAGTAAACACTGCAAGCGCGGTGAAAAACCCAGCCAGGTGCAGTTTGAAGTCGGCGATCGTGAAGTGTGCCACGACCAGACCGATCGCTCCAAGAACCACCTGAGAAAGAATTTGATACACCAGTCGCATAGTGTCAGAGTAGCGCAGGGACGCATCCGGTGGGCGAGATTGCTCCGGTGCCCTCACACCGGAGCAAAAAACGACACAGGCTAGGCGGGATTCGCAGAGATCCAGACAGTGATCGCCTCACGAATCAGCTCGGCGTTCTGCTGGCCACCGTAGGTTGCCGCAAAGCGAGCATCTGCGACGTACATCTCGGCGAGATTCGAGTAAATCTCTGCGTTCGGCAAAGAGCCACCCCACTGCTTGGCGATCCAGCGATAATGCTCGGAAACCAATGCTTGAAACTCCGCGCTTTCCGGATCAAGTCTGCGATCTGCCGCGTCACGCAGGGCCGCGTTCACATCAAGACTGTGCTCGTCTTCGGCCTTACGCTCCTCGTCGCTCATCGCAGCCCGTCGTTTTGCGCTCTGCTCCCAGGCACTATCGCCCCAACGTTCGCGAACCTCAGACTCGTACTGAGAGTTGTCAAAATTAGCAAAGATCTCTGTAATGCTCATGGTTTGGCCCTTCGTTACCGCTTCAAGCGTTTGACGCACTGCGGTGATTTGTTGATTCATCTGAGCGCTGCGTTCTTCAAGCAGCGCTAGGTGGGCGGTCATCGCTTCGGCGAGAGTTTGATCGTCATCGAGTACCGCCTGAATGCTTGCGAGCGGCAATTCAAGCGCTCGAAGCGAAAGGATTTGATACAGTCGCGCAAGCTCTGCCTCGCCATAAAAGCGGTAGCCGTTGTGCGCAACTCTGGCGGGCAGAAGTAGCCCGATGTGTTCGTAGTGCCGCAGTGCGCGGCTCGTGATGCCAGTGGCTTTTGCCACCTCTTTGATTGGCCATTCAGTCATCGCGCACCCTCGCGGGTTTCAGTGCATTGTGTGTCATAACAACCACTCTGTCGCTTGACGTTACGGCAGAGTCAAGCGTCTTGTTTTGCAGCGATCGTTTCATTTGCGTTGGATCGCCCGGCTCTCGACGGCTACGCCTGAATCGGCTTCGCCAGATCCTCGATCACTTCAACGCCCGGTAACGCGGCAAGCACCGATCCGGGCAGCGAAATCTTGGCGCCCCGAATACCCGCACCAATAATGGCCGCCGCTACCCCAATGACTCTGGAATCGACCAAAACGCGCCACTCACCAGGCAGGCCAATCGGGGTGATGCCGCCATACTCCATGCCGCTGAGCGCTGTTGCCTCGTCCATCGGCGCGAAGCTCACCTTGCGCACACCGAGCAGCTTGCGCACGGCACCGTTCACATCGGCCCGTGTCGTCGCGAGTACCACGCAGGCAGCGTATGTCACGTCATCACCGCGCCTGCCAGCAACAACAATGCAATTCGCCGAGTCTTCAAGCCTGATGCCGTAAGCCTCGCAAAACGCGGCAGTGTCTGCGAGTGAAGCATCGATTGAGGCAACACTGATCTGCGAAGCCAGCACAGGGTCAAGTTCTGCGAGCGCACTCACAACAGGGGTCGCAAGTAACTCTGGCGAATCGATTGCGTTTCGAAGGTCGAGTGACACTGTGCTGCTTTCTAGTCAGATGGGTGTTTGCGCGCCCACTTTGCCGGCAGATTTGGGCCGTCCCAGACCTGGATCACGCCCCAGAGCACTGCAGCAATCGGCACCGCGAGCACCGCGCCAAGAATGCCGGAGAGCACGGTACCGATAGTCAGCGCAAGCAGAATTACGAGCGCATGCAATTTCAGTGCTCGACCCATCAGCACCGGCTGCAAGAAGTTACCCTCAAGCTGATTCACCAGCACAACCACACCAACTACAAGCACGGCACTGAGCGGGCCGTTTGCAACCAGAGCAACCAGCGCGCCAAGAATGCCAGCGACGGTTGCACCAACGAGTGGAATAAACGAAAGCAAGAAGACCAGCACCGCTAGCGGCAGCGCAAGCGGAACCTGCAAAAACATCAGGCCGATACCGATACCGACCGCGTCTACGAGTGCAACGCTTGCGGTGCCGCGCACATACGAGCCGAGTGTGCCGACGACTTTGTCACCGATCCGCAGCGCACGCTCACGCTGTTCACCGTGGAATGGGCGAAGCAAGAAGCGCCAGATAACTGGCCCATCTTTCAGGAAGAAGAACAGCACGACGATCATCAGCACGAGGCCAGTCAAGAAGCTTGCAACCGCGCCGACACCGGCGATCGCACCAGCACCAACATTTGCAGTGCTCACCCAGTCAAGCAGCTGGTCTCGCCACTCAAGCAATTGGTTTTGGTCGATCGAGAAAGGCAGGGTGTGCGTCCACTCGATGAGCTGTTCAAAGCCGCCGTGGGCTTTTTCGCTGAGTTCATCCCACTCATCGCGCACCGCCCAGGTAACAAGCCACCCGATGCCGGTGAGCAAAAGCAGAATACCGACGAGCTCGATCGCCGCTGCAAGCGCTGCGGGCACGTTCTTCGCGCGCAGCCACTTAGTGACTGGCCAGAATGTGCTCGCGAAGATCAGCGCAAGAATGATCGGAATAAAGACCGTGCTGAGCGTGCGCAGCCCCCAGACGATCGCGGCAAGGAGTACCAACACAATGAGTGTTTGTAACGCCCGGGTCGCGAGCTTGCCAATATTGTCTTGCCACAGGCCGACGGCACTTGCTTCGTTGTGTGCTGCCCGAGCAACACCAGCGGTATTCGCATTTGCCGCATTTTCGGCAGACCGCGCGGGCGCGGCAAGCTCGTGTTGCTGAGTTACCCTGCGCCGCGCGCGCTTGCCGAACCACATGGTTAGCTCACCGCACGCGCTGCCACGAATGCGCGCAACTCTGCCGCATCGTTTGGCATCTCGGTTACAAACTGTTCAAGTTCGAGCAGACCGGCGAGATGTTCTGGCAACTCGGCGGCCTTACCAATCGCTTCAACAACGATCTCAGGGAATTTCTCGGGCTTCGCGGTCTCAAGCACATACATTTGCTCGCCATCACGAATCAGCGACGACGCGACCTTCACACCGTCTGCGGTGTGCGGGTCGATCACAATGCCGGTGCGCTCGTGCACCTCGCGGATCGTGTTTACGCGATCCGCGTGAGTGCTGGTGCCACTGACCAAACCAAACTCTGCCTCGAAACGAGGCAGCTCTGCTGAAAGATCGAGTTCACCGGACTCATCGAGCGTGCGCCAAGCCTCAGCGAGGCGATCAGCGTCGCGACCAAGCAGATCAAAAATGAACCGCTCCAGGTTCGATGCCTTCGAGATATCCATCGAAGGGCTTGAGGTGAGGTACGTGTTTGCTGCGCTGCGCGGACGGTAAATACCAGTGCGGAAGAACTCATCCAGCACATTGTTTTCGTTCGCGGCGAGCACGAGGCGATCAATCGGCAGACCCATCAGTCGGGCGTAGTGGCCCGAAAGAATATTGCCGAAGTTACCCGACGGCACAGTGAATGAAATACGGTGCTCAGCACGCCCTTCAGCATTCAACGAATCAGAAGAGCGCAACCACGCCCAGAAGTAGTACACAACCTGGGCGCTAATGCGGCCGAGGTTAATCGAGTTCACGGTACCGAGATGGTGCTCACGCTTAAATTCAAGGTCACCGGAGAGTGCCTTCAACAGATTCTGGCAGTCATCAAAGACACCATCAATTGCGATGTTGTGAATGTTGTCGTCGGTCAGCGAGTACATCTGCGCGCGCTGGAAATCGCTCATACGACCCTGTGGCGAGAGCATGAAAACTGAAATGCCTTCTTTGCCGCGCAACGCGTACTCCGCGGCCGAACCGGTGTCTCCCGAGGTAGCGCCAACAATGTTGAGCACCGAGCCCTGCTTGCGTAGTGCGTACTCCATCGACTGGCCAAGGTACTGCATCGCCATATCTTTGAAAGCGAGTGTCGGTCCCTCGCTCAACCCGACGAGTGAGATGTTGTCTACCAGCGCGGTGACCGGAACAATCTCTTCGGCCACAAAATTTGCTGAACTGTAGGCAGCATTGCACATACGCTCAAGGTCGGCACCAGGAATATCGGTAGCGAAAAGACTGAGGACCTCGACTGCGAGCTCCGGGTAGGAAAGCGCCCGCCATTTTTCGATCTGCTCGAGCGAAACCGCTGGCATTGCTTCCGGCACGGCAAGGCCGCCGTCGGGCGCGAGTCCCTCAAGCAAAGCTTCGCTATACGAGATTGGCTCCATGCCGCCACGGGTCGAGATGTACTTCAACGGGTGCTCCTTGTTTGATACCACTACGACTCTATCGACTTCGGTATGCCGTTGGAGCCGTGTTGCTGGGTCAAAGATCAGCAATCACCAACTTCTTCATTTGCAGCATTCGTTCAAAGGCACCGGGATGCTCCATCAATTCGCCCATGTTCTCAGGCACAATTTGCCAGCTCACCCCAAACTCATCGGCAAGCCAGCCGCATTGCTCGGCCTCCGGCACAGCACTCAGCCCCTCCCAAAGATGATCTATTTCGGGCTGACCGTTGCACTGCACTTCAAGAGACACACCGCAGCTAAAACCATGGTCAACGCCAGAGCCATTGTCATTGCAGACAAACCACTGCTCGCCAAGCCGAAACTCACCAAAGGCGAGCGCCTCAGCGCTGGCCTTGCCGCTTGGCTGACCGTATGGAAAACGGTTGCCGACCGCAGTGCCGCCGGTCTCGGCGAACATCGGCGCAAAGAGCTCAACGTAGCGGTCTGCGGCCTCGGCAGCACGGTTCTGAGCGATACCATCGCACATCAGCGAAGGCATGATGAACGGCCGCGGATCCCCCGCCGGGTCGGTCAAAATGAGCTGCCAACTGACACCGAAGCGGTCCTCGACCCAGCCATAGTGAGCGCTAAATGGATACTCACCGAGCGGCATCAGCGCGCGACCACCGTCAAGCAACTTCTCCCAGAGTCGATTCAGGCTGGTTTTTGCTTGCTCGGCATCATTATCGAAAAGCAGCGGATCAAAATTCAGCATGAACGAAATCGATGGGTTAGGTGAGAACTCGTTGCCGGCATTAATCAGAGTGAAGCGATACCCGCTAATGAGTAGACCAACGGTGAGTGCTTTCCCAGCGAGCGGCTGCTGAAAGTCGAGCAGACCCGTCTCTGGATATCTCGACTCGACCTCAAAACTGCTGTTTTCAAAAGCTGCGGCGTAGAACGCGCCAGCTTCTTCTGCGGTGCCCTGGCACCAAATATTGGGAACAATTCTCTGCTGAGACATCACCGGCTCCTCTGCGTTGCAGTGCTGATCTCAGAATAAATCCAGCATTCGAACGAATCAAGGTGTTGCGGCTGAACATTCGCTGGCCGCTGCGAGTGTTCACCGTGGTCAAAATAGACGCGCAAATGGCAAGAGGGCACCTGCGAATTCGCAGGCACCCTCTTGTCTGAACTACAGGCTCAACACACTAGTCACGCAGTTTTGCACCGAAAGCAATCTCTGCGGCGCGCACGCCGGCCAGCTTCGCCTCGCTGGCCTCTTCGGCCTTGAGCGTGCGATCCTCGGCCCTGAAACGAAGTGCGAAGGTCAGCGCACGCTGACCCTCTGGCACTCCCGTGCCGCGGTAGTCGTCGACCATCGCAGCGTGCTCAAGAAGATCACCCGCACCAGCAACCACGGCCGCGCGCACTGCTTCGGCTGGGATAGCAAGGTCAACCAACAGGGTGAGATCCTGGGTTGCAGCAGGATAAGTCGAGAGGTTTGAAGTCTGAGGCGCTTCAGGTGCGAGCTCGATCAGGCGGCCCAGATCAATCTCAAATGCCGAGACACGACCGTGCAGGTGTGAGTTCTGCACCAGCTCAGGCAGCAACTCACCAGCAACACCAACAAGTTCAAGCTCACCCTCAACACTCACGAGAAGCTCAGCCGTGCGACCAGGGTGGAACGCGCGATGCGTGCCCTGACGCACCACGAGCTCTGCAAAGACAGCACCAGCTGCGGTCTTCGCTGCTTCAAGCGCATCAGCCCAGTCGTACTCACGAGCAGACTCCCCTGGCTGCTTCGCAACAGCATCACCGAGCAACAGACCCGCAAGTCGCAGAGGCTGCGCAGGAATCGATGCGTTCAGCTCAGCAAGCTTCTCAGCACTTGGGCGCTCAGCCAGTGGCGGCACCGAATCAGTACCCAGCTGCTCTCCCTCGGGCTGAGGCACAAACACTGAGCCGAGCTCAACCAGAGCCAAGTCAGTGAGACCGCGCGAAGCATTGCGCTGAGCGGTACCGATGAGACCGGCAATCAGCGAACGACGCAAGAACGGTGTTTCACCGTCGAGAGGGTTCGCCAGGCGCACAGCACGCACCTCTTCGCCCGCTTCATCAGCTGCACCAACACCGCACGCGTCGAGTTGCGCGCGTGAAACGAATGGGTAGTTCTGCACCTCGTCAAAGCCGAAGGCTGTGATGAGGTCAGCGGCGCGACGACGCAAACGCTGAGCGCGAGTACGCCCACGACCAGCAGGAGCTACAGGCAACACCGAAGGGATTCGGTCATAGCCGACAATACGCGCGACTTCCTCAACCAGGTCAGCCGGGCGAAGCAGATCGCTGCGCCAGCTCGGCGGAGTGACGTTAAGCGTCGTCTTGCCCGCGGCATCGGTCGAAGATTCGACCGTGCAACCAATCAATTCGATTGCGCCCTGAGCCTCAGCATCACTGTAATCGGTGCCAAGCAGACCGTTCACGCGGGCCAGTGGCAGCGTGATCGAAACTGGCTCAAACGGCGCAACAATGTTTGCGCCGAGAGTGTCAATCGTGCCACCACCGAGCTCAACCAGCAGATCTGCCATTCGCTGTGCAGCAGCCGAAGCAACAAGCGGATCGACGCCACGCTCGTAACGCTTTGATGCTTCACTTGGCAGCTTGTGTCGGCGCAGCGTGCGCGCAATCGAGATCGGGTCGAAACTTGCAGCTTCAATCAGCACGTCGGTGGTGCTGTCGTCAGTCTTCGTCGATTCGCCACCCATCACACCGGCCAGACCAATTGGTCCAGATTCATCGGTGATCAGCAGGTCTTCGACATGCAGCTTGCGCTCATTGCCGTCAAGAGTCACGAGAGTTTCGCCAGGCTGCGCACGGCGAACGGTGATGCCGCCCCGCAACTTATTCATGTCATAGGCGTGCAATGGCTGGCCAAACTCAAGCATGACGTAATTCGAAATGTCTACTTCGAGGCCGAGTGAGCGAATACCGGCAAGGGTGAGGCGTGCAACCATCCACGGTGGGGTTGGCCGGCTGGGGTCAACCCCACGCACTACCCGAGCGATGAAGCCCGTGCAGCCCTTGCGCCCACGAATCGGCGCCTGGTCGTCAAGCACAACCTCAAAGCCAGATCCTGTGCCAATCTCAAGCGCGAACGCTGGATCAACAAACTCTGCGCCGGTTGAGTGCGAGTACTCCCGGGCCACACCGCGCATTGAGAACGCATACCCACGGTCTGGGGTCACGTTAATTTCTACCGCGCTGTCATGCATGCCGAGCAGTTCGAGTGCGTCTTCACCAACCTCTGGATCGAGCCCAAGACGCGAGAGCACAATAATGCCGTCGTGATCCTCGCCCAATGCAAGCTCGCGAGCCGAAGCGATCATGCCGTCGCTTACGTGACCGTAGGTCTTTCGTGCAGCGATCTTGAAGTCACCAGGCAGCACGGCACCCGGCAGTGTCACTACGACCTTGTCGCCAACACTGAAGTTGTGCGCGCCACAAACAATGCCGCGAACGTCTTCGCCGCCATCGGCTGCCTTTTCACCGGGCGCGGCAACGCGCACCTGGCACCAGTTAATGGTCTTGCCGTTTGACTGCTCTTCTGGTTCAAGCGAAAGCACCTCGCCGACCACAATTGGGCCGGTCGACTCGAAACGATCGATTGACTCTTCTTCAAAGCCAACGCGCACCAAATCGGCGTGCACCTGCTCTGGCGTAATGTCGGCTGGCAGCGATACATGCTGGCCCAGCCAGCTGAGTGGGATACGCATTAGACGAGCCCTCCGAACTGCTTGTTGAAACGAACATCGCCCTCGACCATGTCACGCATGTCGTTCAGGTCGTGGCGGAATTGCAAGGTGCGCTCAATGCCCATACCGAATGCAAAACCCTGATATTCATCGGGGTCAATGCCTGCCGCGAGCAGCACATTTGGGTCGACCATGCCGCAGCCGCCCCACTCGACCCAGCGAGCTCCACCCTTGGCGTGTGGCTGCCACACATCCATTTCGGCGCTTGGTTCGGTGAATGGGAAGAAGTTGGGGCGCAGGCGAATCTTCGCCTCTTCGCCAAACATCTGGCGGGCAAAGTGCTCAAGCGTGCCGCGCAGGTGTGCCATGGTGAGGCCGCGATCAATTGCGAGTCCCTCGACCTGACTGAACACAGGGGTGTGCGTCGCATCGAGCTCGTCGGTGCGGAAGGTGCGCCCAGGGCACACCACGTAAACGGGCAGGTCGCGGTCGAGTAGTGAACGCACCTGCACCGGTGAGGTATGTGTGCGCATCAGCAGGTGACGCTCTGGCGGGTCGACAAAGAAGGTGTCCTGCATGGCACGCGCCGGATGATCCGGGTCGAAACCAAGCGCGTCAAAGTTGAACCACTCGTGCTCGAGCTCGGGGCCGTCTGCAATTTCCCAGCCCATACCGATGAACACGTCACCGATCTCGTCTTGCAGCTGGGTCAGCGGGTGGCGGCTGCCTGGAATACGGCGAATGGGTGCCTCGGTGACATCGACGGTCTCTTCGAGCAGACGCGCGGCGGCTTCGGCTTCGGCAAGTTCAGCTTCGCGCTGCTTGTAGGAGCCTTCGATCCGGCCACGTGCCTGGCCCATAAACTTGCCGGTTTCGGCTTTCTGTTCCTTTGGCACCTGACGCATAAGTGCGTTCAGGCGGGCAAACGCGCTGCCCTCGCCAGAGTGTTCACCGCGAGCCAGCTTCAGCTCGGCAACGGTGGTCGCTGCGGCAAAGGCGGCAAGTGCTGCTGCTACCGCAACATCGGCTGCTTCCTGCGTGATCGGGTTCGGCTCGCCCGAAGAATTCGTTTCATTCATTGACACGAGGATCAATCCTACCGTGCCCTGCTTAACGCGCGGGGTTGCCACCCCCGCCACCCCAACCCCGCCGCCGCTCCAACCCCGCCGCTCCCGCCGCCCCGCTCCAACCGCCGCCCCAACCCGCCGCCGCTCTACAGCGAGTGGATACGTTGTTGCCGAGTGGATACGTTGTCGGCTGTCCCCACGTATCCACTCGGCAACAACGTATCCACTCGGCGCAAGAAGGCAGGGCATCCTGTCAGATTGCCGCGCCCGAGACGCGTAGGATGGGGGCGTGAGCGAACAGCGTGCTATGAGCCGTGCGGTACGAACCGCACGCGGCGCATTTGGCGCGCTTGCCGCGACACTGCTCGCTGCGGTATCCCACGCACTAGCAGGTGGCCTCACGACGGCATTCGCCGTAGTTGCCACCGCTCTCTTTGCCTTGCCGCTCTGCGTCTTGCTCGCTGGCAAGATTGGTTCACTCTGGCGACTCGCCATTGCCGTCTCGGTGGCACAGTTTGTGTATCACTGGTCGTTCGCCGGAATCGGCGCATCGCAGCTCGGCGCAGGCGCCGATGGATCCAGCGCAGAAGCCATTTCACCTCACGCCGCACACCTTGGCCTGCTCGCCTCGAGCCCCTTCGTGCCGACCGCGTCTACCGCCGCCATCACCGCAAACGCCGAAACCCTGATGTGGGCCGCACACGCACTTGCTGCCGCGTTGACAGTTGCGCTGATGCACAGCGGCGAACGCGCTTTCTTGCACGTGGTGCGGCTGCTGCGCAGCGCAGTGCCAGTGCGCGTGCCAAGCGCGATTCGTTTGCCTGCGCGCCCAGCGATCCTCGAAGTTTTTTACGCTGCACCATCTCGTGTTGCGCCCGTTTTTCTTTCTGCGATAAGCCACCGCGGGCCACCTCTGCTGCCCGCGACCGCAAATTCACACTAGCTGTCGGGCCTTTTCTCTCGACGGCACCAACCGTCTTTTCGGCTACCCCGAAATGAGAGAAAGAACACACATGAAAGAGCAGACTCGCGCACCACACGGTGCGGTTCGTCGAATCGCGTCACTCGGTGCCGCAGTTCTCGCAGCAATCGGGCTCACCCTTGGCGTAGCCGCTCCGGCCCTCGCCCACGATGAGCTCACCGGCCGCACCTTCACCAGCAACACCGATGGCCAAAGCGACGGTGTTGTGCTGAGCTTCAGCAACGAGATCATGGCCGTTGGCACTGAGATCGTGGTTGCTGATTCTGCTGGCACAAGCATTGTTGATGGTGCGCCCGAGATTGTTGGTCGTGATGTGACTCAGGCCATTGTCACCCCGCTCAACACCGGTGAAAACTACCGCGTGATCTGGCGCGTTGTATCGAGTGATGGTCACCCAATTCAGGGTGAGTACTACTTCGAGGTCGACGCAAACGGTGTCGCCGCAGTATCGGCGACTACAGAACCAGACCCACGTACTGAGGGTGAAGAAGACGCTCAAGAGCAAGTTGAAGATGAGGTCGCAACCACAGATTCGGCATCTGCCGAACAATCATCTTTCCCTGTTGGTGGCTGGATCGCCATCGGCGCAGTCGTTGTGCTTGGCGCAGCAGCCGCAGTGCTGTTTGCCGCCAAGAAGCGCAAGACCGCCGAGTCTCCAGCGAAAACCAACGATGTCGAGGAGACAAACTAAAAATGCGTAAATTCAACACTGTTCTGGCCGCTGCATTCATCGTTGCACCGCTCACTCTGCTCACCGCCTGCGCCCCAGCAAGCACTCCAGTTGAGAACACCAAGACCGAGCAGAGCACCGAGCAGACCTCGAACGAGCACCTTGTGATGCTGAACGAAGGTTGGGCCAAGGCTGGCGAGACCGGCGGCATGACCGGCGTTTTCGGCACGCTAGAAAACATGGGCGACACCGATCTGACCATCACCGGTGTCAAGAGTGACGACGCTGGCATGATTGAGCTGCACGAAGTGACTGCTGATGGCGTCATGCAGGAGATCCAAGAAGATGTGGTGATTCCTGCGAAGGGCAGCTTCGAGCTGGCTCCCGGAGCTAACCACATCATGCTGATGGATCTCAAGAAGGATCTGCTCGCCGGTTCAGAGGTCGCGTTTACTCTCGAGCTGAAGGGTACCGACGGCAAGACCGTATCAATTCCGTTCACCGTGCTCGTTAAGGATTACGCGGGTGCGAACGAGAACTACGGTGGCGACGAGTCACATGCAGGACACTAATTCTGTCGATTCCGACATCGACCCCGCTGAAGTAGGCGACACCAAGAGTGCTCGCCGCTTCGACCGCCGCGCCCTGTTCACGGGCGGGGCGGTCGGGGTCGGCCTCGGCGGTGTGCTCGGCGCCTTTGGCGCCGGCCCTCTGTTCGGCGGCAGCTCTGGCAGCTCGGGCAACGGCATTTTCGCTGGATCCGGAGTCTCTGTCGACGACGCCGTACCGTTTGGCGAAGAGCTGCTGTCGTGCCACGGCGTTCACCAGGCAGGCGTGGTCACTCCCCCAACCTCGAATATTCGTTACGCGGCATATCAGCTTCGACCAGAGGTTGATGCTGCCGCTCTGCAGCGAATGTTCCGTGTGCTCACGGATGACATTGAGGGCTTAACCTCTGGGGACAGCCCACTGGCTGACCCAGAGCCAGAGCTCGCAGCACGCCCGGCGAGGCTTACCATCACGCTCGCGGTGGGGCCGGGTCTGGTTGACCGTGTTGATCCAGCGAAACGACCTGAGTGGTTGGCAGCTCTACCGGCCTTCGATCGTGATCAGTTGAGCGGCAAGTTCGACGGTGGCGATCTGCTGGTGATCGTGCAGGCCGATGACACGCTACCGATGGCGCACGCACAGCGCATGCTGCACCGCGACATCAACGGCTTTGCCGAGCAGATCTGGGTGCAACAGGGTTTCCGACAGGCCAGAGGCTCTGACGAAAGCGGCGCAACCATGCGCAATCTCATGGGCCAGGTTGACGGCACCGTGAACCCCTCACCAGAAGATGAGGATTTTGCGTCGCTCGTTTGGTTTGGTGCGGGGGCAGGCTGGCTCAAGGGCGGTAGCGCGCTTGTGCTTCGCAGGATCCGGATGGAGCTCGACACCTGGGATCAGGTAGACCGGCCCGGCCGCGAGGCCAGCATGGGCCGACGACTCGTTGATGGTTCACCGCTCAGCGTGCCTGAGGGCGAAGGCGATGAGTTCACCCCGGCCGATTTCGAGGCAAAGGATTCGCTCGGTTTCTCGGCGATTCCGGTCGCCTCGCATATTCGCCGAGCGCACTCAACCGATTCGGGTGAGCGTATTTTCAGGCGGGCAGCGAACTACGATGATGGCCAGGAAGCCGGCCTGTTGTTTGCTTGCTACCAGCAGGATCCACTGAGCCAGTTCGTGCCGATTCAACAGCGGCTCGATGAGGCGGACGTGCTCAACGAGTGGATCACCCACGTCGGCTCTGGCGTGTACGCCGTGCTGCCAGGCTTCAGGTCTGGCGAGATGCTCGGTAGCACTCTATTTGCCTAACCTTGCGCGATTGAGTGCAGACGTGTGCGGGGTGAGTGGCGACTTGTCACACACCCCGCACACGTTTTATGCCCTCGGATGCGCCTGACGATAGGTTTGCGCGAGCCGCTCACCTGAAACATGCGTATAGATCTGGGTGCTGCCAAGGCTTGCATGGCCGAGCATTTCTTGCACCACGCGCAGATCAGCTCCGCCGTTTAGCAGATGCGTCGCCGCGCTGTGACGCAGCGTGTGTGGCCCTCGTGGGCCGCCACCGGGCTCTTGTTCAAGCTCACGCGAAACCAGGCGATAGACGCTGCTCGGGGTCAGCCCGGCGCCATGACTGTTCAGAAACAAAGTGCCCGGATCCGCGCTGTCCGCCTGCTCTCGAAGCGCCGGGCGCGCGCTCCGCAAGTAGGCTTCGATAGCTCGTGCGGCCGGACCCCCGAGCGGCACTACCCGTTGTTTATTTCCCTTGCCAGTTACTCGCACAGTGCGTTCAGCAAGGCTCAACCCGGCAAGCGGCAGGGTGCACAACTCTGAGACCCGTAGGGCGGTTGCGTAGAGCAGTTCGAGCATTGCGAGGTCTCGCACAGCTACCGGGTCACCGCCATCTGCTCGGTGTGCTGCACGTTCAAGAATGCGATCAAGCTGCTGCTCACTCAACACTCTCGGCAGTGTTTTTGCCGACTTCGGCGCCTGCAGCCGCGAAGCTGGGCTGCCGGGCAACACACGACGCTCTTCGAGCCAGGTGCCAAAAGATTTCACGGTCGCAACACGACGAGCCAGGGTTTTGGCGGCGAACCCGCGCTGCTGTTGATCCCAAAGCCAAGAGCGCAGCAGTTCAAGATCGATTACAGATACATCAACCTGCGCTGAGTCGCTGTCTGGTTGATCCGCTTCGACAAAACCGACAAGGGCGGCAAGATCGGTGCGATAGGCCTTGATCGTATGTGGCGAATAGCCGTACTCGAATTCAACGGTTCGCAAGAACCCATCGATTGCCTCGCCTATTCGCATGGCACCATTCTGCCCCACGCTCACCTATGCCGACACCCGTATACGAAGTGTTGCTATGCTGAGGTTTCCAGTACAAATCCGCTGGGGGTGCCCGATTGGGCTGAGATTCACCGATCAAGGTGGAGTACCCCAGGAACCTGATCTCGTTAGCGCGAGCGGAGGGAAGCGGTCACTATGTTGATCCATGTCCATGTTGCCCCGAAACCGATGGGTGACGAAAACGGTCAATACACCTGCGTCGAAGGCGCAATTCGTGTGATTGAGCAAAGCGGCCTCGAATATGAGGTTGGCGCACTCGGCACCACCATTCAGGGCCCGGCCGATCGAATCTGGCCGCTCATGCGCGAACTGCACGATGCTTGCTTCACTGCCGGTGCCGATTCGGTGATGACTCACTTCAGAATTCTTGAGTCAAAAGACGATGTCATCGAGTCTTCCATGTCAGATTTGACTGCGCTCATCACGCACTAGATCACCGTGCGTCTGCTGACACGGCAGATTCTTCCGGTGCTGCTCACCATTGTTGGTGCGGTGGTGCTTTGGGGTCTGCTGGTGCAAGTTACTGATACACCCGATTACCTGATCCCCTCACCGATTGCGGTGTGGGAAGCGAGTTGGGCAAACCGCGCGCTACTCACCGAGCATCTGCTCGCCACGCTACAGATTGCTCTCATTGGTTTCTGTTGCGGGGCGGTGTGCGGCGTCGCAATCGCGATCGTGCTTGGTCTGTCTGGCACCCTACGCCGGGCGACCGAGCCGATCTTGATTGCGAGCCAGGCGATACCTCCGGTGGTGCTCGCACCGATTCTGATCTCAGTGATGGGCTTTGGCGCGCTGCCAAAGATCTTGGTCGTCACTCTCGGCGCGTTCTTTCCAATCGTGGTGAGCGCAAGCGCTGCGATGCGCGACGCCGATCAGAACCTGATTGATCTGCTCGCGGCAATGGGGGCCTCTCGCCTCACCGTGCTGCGCCGGGTGCGTCTGCCTGGCGCTGTGCCAGGCATTGTGGCAGGTGCCAAGGTCGCTGCGAGCTATGTCATGTTCAGCGCGATTGTTGCCGAGTGGATGGGTTCGTCTGTCGGCCTCGGCGTGTATTTGCAACGGTCGCAGGCGAGCTATCGCATGGACCAGTTATTTGGCGCGGTGATTCTGATCGCCGCCCTCGGCGTGCTGCTGTTTTGGCTCGCCTCGTTTCTTGGGGATCTCGTGCTCGCGCGATCCCGCGTTTCTCTCTATCGAAAGGTCACCGCATCGTGACACAGCAAAGTTTTTCCGCACGCGCAACCAAGCTGGGCACAGTCGCCCTAGCCGCTACCCTGCTATTTACTGCTTGCTCTGGTGGCAGTAACAGCGCAAATGACGGCAGCGGATCCGCTGACTCAGACGTTCAGCCCGTCACGCTGATGCTCAACTGGACTCCAAATGCGCACCATGCCGGTATTTATTACGCACAAGAGCACGGCTTCTACGAAGAGGTGGGGCTTGACCTCACAATCATGGAACCGAGCGCCGAGGTCGGGTCACAGGCCGCCGTGGCACAGGGCAAAGTCGAGTTCGGTATTTCGCAGGCAGAATCGGTGCTGCCGGGTCGTGCCGCTGGCATGAGTGTTGAAGCCATCGCAACACTTTTGCCGGTAAACGACTCCGTGCTGATGGGCCTCAAAGGCTCGGGGTTCAGCAACAATCCGGGCTCGCTTGCTGGGCTTAGTTACGGCGGTTACGGCGGAGCACTCGAAACTGAAATCATGTCTCAGCTCACAAGCTGTGGCGGTGGCGATCCAGCGAGTGTTGAGTTCATCGAAATCGGCAACGTCGACTATCTCGCGGGTCTCGCACAAGATCGTTTTGATGTGACTTGGGTGTTCGGCGGCTGGGACGCACTGCGCGCGCAAGCAGAGCGCGACGATGTGGTGTTGCTGCCGATGGCCGAATACCAAGATTGCATTCCCAATTGGTACACCCCGGTGATCATTGGAAACGCTACAGAAATGGCTAAGCAGCCAGAACTCGCCAAAGCATTCCTTGAAGCAACCAGTCGCGGCTACGAGGCAGTTGCCGCGGATCCTGCCGCTGGCGCAGCGGCAATGCTCTCGGCTGTGCCAGAGCTAGACAGCACTCTGGTCACCGATGCGGTCGCCTACTACGCGCCGCGCTACACCGAACAGGGTCAGTTCGGCACAATGGAGGCTGAAGTTTGGCAGCGATTCACTGAGTTCCTGGTGCGCTCTGGCATGCTCGAGAATGAGTCAGCGCTCGACGGTGCCTGGACCAACGAATACCTACCGGCAGAGTAACAATGTCGCCGCAGGCTTCGAGCAGCATGAGGAGCGTTGGATCCCCCGAGCTCACGGTACGCCACTGTTCGCACGAGTTCGAGGCGCCATCTGGCGGGGTGTTTTCTGCTCGTCGTCGCCAGCCGGTGCTGAGCGATGTGTCGTTCACCGTGCCGGCGGGCACGCTCACCGCGCTGCTCGGGCCGAGCGGCTGCGGTAAATCAACGCTGCTGCGGGCACTCGCCGGTCTGCTTGTTCCTTCGCGGGGCGAAGCCCAAGTTGCAGACCGGGAACTAATCGGAAATCCCGGTGGAGTCGCTTATCACCCGCAGCAAGACTCGCTGTTACCGTGGCTGCGGGTGATCGACAATGCGATGCTCGGAGCCGAGGTGAGCAGCGTGCGCGGTACGTCGAGCGAGACAAAATCAGCGGTGCGCGACCGCGCAATGGGCTTGCTTGATCGTTTTGGGCTTGGCGGTTTGCATCATGCTTGGCCTGACGAGCTCTCCGGTGGAATGCGGCAGAGAGTTGCGCTCTTGCGAACATTCTTGATGCCTCAACCTGCGCTCGCGCTCGATGAGCCGTTCGGCGCCCTCGACGCCATCACTCGCAGAAAACTGCAGCACTGGCTTCTCGAAATCATTGCGAACGAGCAACGGCCAACGCTCCTTGTGACACACGATATTGATGAGGCACTGCTGCTGGCAGATCAGATTCTTGTGTTTAGTGGGCGACCCGGCAGCATTATTCATGTCGAGGATCGCCCTGCTGCTGAACTTCGAAAGCTTGAGCGAGTCAGCGGCGCTGATCGTGCTGCCAGCATGCGCCTGCTCGCCGCACTTGGCGTCTCACACTGATCGGGGTAGCTACGGTGGAACGATCGCCGCTGGCGCGCTCTTTTCTGGCGCGCTCTTCGATAGTGCACGCATCGCTGGCGCACGCATCGCTGGTACATTCTTCGCTGGTGTGACACCTTCGAACACGCCCGTGATAAAACCAGGTGAGGCATCCTTATCTTCCGGGCCTGACCAATCATTTGACGAGTGCCCACTCTTGCTTCTCACCTTCGACGCCTTCTCGGCTGCGCACCTGACCAAGCAATTCAAGCTCTGCAAGAGTGTCGCGCACCTGACGCATGTTGAGCCCAGAAAACTGTGCGATACCCGCAAGCGTTCGAAACCCGCGCAACGGGATCGCGTCAACCACGCGTCTTGCCCATGACCCCTGACGGCTCACCGCACCCGCACCGTCACTCGATGTTTCAACGTCGTCTGCACTCTCTGAATCACCAAAAAGTGTGCGTCCTCGATCCACCGCCAACAACTCATACAATTCGTTAACACTCGTAATCAGCGTCGCGTCGTAGTCGCGCACCATGCGATGACAACCGGCAGATGCCGCCGAGGTGATCGGGCCGGGCACAGCTCCTATTGGTCGAGACAATTGCGAAGCGTGCCCAGCCGTGTTCAAACTACCTGAACGAACCCCGGCCTCAGTCACCAGCACAGCGGCTGAAAGCGCCGCTATAAGTCGATTACGCTGCAAAAATCTCCAACGCGTTGGCGCCGACCCCGGAACCATCTCTGAGCACACCGCGCCTGAGTCTTTAATGTCTCGAAGCAATGTGTCGTGTGCTTTCGGATAGGAGCGGTCAACTCCCCCGGCCAACACCGCCACGGTCGCACCGCCTGCGGCGAGCGCGGTGCGATGAGCGACCGCGTCTATCCCGTAGGCGGCACCAGAGACAATGACGATCCCGGCAGCACAGGCTCCGTCTACGAGTTCTGCGGTGACATGGCTACCGTAGCCTGTGGCGGCACGAGCCCCAACCACCCCGAGAGAGGGTGCGCTCAATGCGCGCCAATCACCTCTCACCCACAGCATCGTGGGAGCGTTCACGCCAAGATCGTTGAGGCTCACCGGCCAGTGCTCGTCATCTGGAAACACCACTTGAATACCCAACGCAGCGGCTCGCTCAATATCGCGCACTGTTTCGGCGCGGTCGACTCTGCTGCGCCACCGCTCCAAGGCACCCCGCATGGTGTGTTCAGCTACCACGCTGCCACTGTGCTCACGCATATTTTCGAGGGCCTGAGCGAGCCGAGTAGTGTCGGCTCGCTGAAGCACCAGATCGAGGGCGTCTTCTGCGCCCAGGGCCTCAATCAATGCTCCAGCATGGCCGTCACCAGGCTCGGTAATTCTGGCCCAAGCTATTCGGGCAAGCATCATGTTCGCTCGCGTCTGAGTCGTCTCTTCGGTGTTTACCTGGATTCGTTTGAAGGCTTTGATCAGGCTGGCGTCGGCATGCACAAGCGAGGTTGTCATAGGGCGGCTCCCCCGCGTAGAGCGAGCGCGTGTCGCAACTCGGCGCGGTCTGGTGCCGTCTTTTCGGCGAGGTCAGCAAGCGTCCAGGCGAGACGTAGCACCCGGTCGTAGCCGCGCACCGTGAGCGAACCTCTCGCAAGTGCCGCATCGATCACTGCTGTGGCGGCGCGCGGCAAACGGTTCGCGGGCGCCCGCAACCACTCACCACGGACTTCACCGTTCACGCGCCAAGGAGTTCCGTTCAGGCGCGCACTCGCTCGCTTTCTTGCGTGCAGCACTCGCTTTCGAGCCTCTTCGCTTGTGATCGTCGGCACTACGTCGCCATCAAGCAGCACGCTCGATACCCGACGTATGTTGATCCGCAAGTCGATCCGATCGGTGAGCGGCCCGCTCAGCCGACCGAGGTAACGCACGCGCTGCGAGGGTGTACAGCGGCAGGGGTCTTCTGCGTTCACCGTGCCTGCGTTGCCGCACGGGCAGGGGTTTGCGGCCAGCACCAATTGAGCGTGTGCCGGCAGAGTGGTTCGCACTTTGGCCCGATGAATTTCAACGGTGCCCGTCTCTAAGGGTTGCCGCAGCGCATCAAGCACGCCTCGCGGAAATTCTGGAGCCTCATCAAGAAACAGTACTCCGTGGCAGGCCTTCGTCACTGCTCCGGGTCGTACTCCACTTGAGTCGCCTCCGCCGATAATCGAAACAGCAGAGGCGGTGTGATGCGGGCTCTCAAACGGGGGTCTTCGCACCAACTCGGTCAGTGTTGATCCTCCGAGTGAAGCAATACTTGAGGCGGTGATCGACTCTTCATCGCTGAGGTCGGGAAGAATACTGGCAAGCCTGGTGGCGAGCAGTGTTTTGCCTGCTCCGGGTGGCCCAATCATTGAAAGGTGATGCCGCCCTGCGGCTGCGATGATGAGTGCTTCGACAGCCTCTGGCTGCCCAATCACCTCGGCGATATCTGGATCAGCGAAGCTTTGTTTTGTGGTCGCTGCATCCGTTTCTGTGCCTTCTTTGGCAGAGCCTGGTTGTGCGATATGCCAGTTGCCTACCACCCCGCGGTACCAGTCAACAGCGTCGCGAAGTGTCTCAGCGGCGACAACGGTGATGTTAGGCACGAGAGCCGCTTCTTGCGCGCACACTGCTGGCACCATGACTGTCGAGAATCCGTGTCGCCGAGCGGCAAGCACCGCGCTTAACAGTCCCGGCGGGCGACGTAACCCACCGTCAAGGCCGAGTTCGCCGATGTGAGCTACTGAGGTTAACCGATCTGACGGCATCTGTTTTGATGCCGCGAGCGAAGCAAGGGCGATGGCAAGATCAAACCCAGAACCGTGTTTCGGCAGTGCCGCTGGGCTGAGATTCACCACCAAGAATCGATCCGTAAGTGCCAAGCCAACCTGCTGTGCGGCTTGCCGCACCCGCAATTTCGCTTCGGTTAACGATGCGTCTGGCAGGCCGATGATCGCCATTCCTGGCAGTTGGTTTGAGGCAGCTGCTTCGACCTGCACGACTGTGCCGTCGAGCCCGGTGAGCGCGATCGCTGATGCTCGGCACGCCATGTCGCTCATGAGATGCCCCTGAGATGCGTGATCTGGGGAGGCTGCCCCTCACTTAGGGTCACCGCAATCGCGTCAATGCGAAGTTTTCCAGAGACCGGCCGGTGGGCTCGCACCCAGCTCAGCAGCAGTTCGCGCAATCGCGCGGTTTTACGTGCAGTGATTGCTTCGAGTGGGCTGCCGTAGCCAGTACCGCTTCTGGTTTTCACTTCAACGGCTACAAGCACACCGCGCTCGCGCACAACCAGGTCGAGTTCGCCGGTTCTTCCCGACCGCCAATTGCGCGAGAGGATCTCGCAGCCAATACCGAGCAGGTATTCTGCTGCGATCTGCTCGCCGCGAGCACCAAGTTCAAGGTTGTGCGAGCGTCTTCTGCTGGCACCGCCTTGCGGATTTTTAGAGATAGCTGTGTCGGTCATGCAGCAAGCATGCGGCGCGGGCGAACGTAAAAAGTTGCCTATTGCGCGATCCGTGGACAACTCACGAAGTTTTCACCTGTGAGCTACAACTGAAAAACACGCGAAAGACGCCAAGAAGCTCGAAGAAACGAAAACGCGAAGAAACGCGAAAAGCACAAAAAAGCGAAAGCACAAAAGCGAAGAAAACGCGAAAAACGCGAAAAGCACAAAGAAGTGCAGAAGAGCGCGAAAGATACGAAGAAAGCGCGAGAACACTCGCGCGGCTACTTCGTTTTAGCGGTCTTCGATCGAAAGATCCTGCGGCAGCTTAAATTCACGAGCCGAAAGCTCTTCGACGTTCACGTCCTTGAACGTAAGCACTCGAACAGACTTCACAAAACGATCTGAGCGGTAAACATCCCACACCCAGACATCGCTCATGGTCAGCTCGAAATAGAAGTCGGTGCCAGCATCGCGGCGCTGCAGATCGACCTCATTTGCGAGGTAAAAACGGCGCTCGGTTTCAACGACATAGCGGAATTGCTGCGCAATATCCCGGTATTCGCGAAACAGCGAGAGCTCTGCGTCACGCTCGTAATCGTCAAGGTCGTCTTCATTCATCCTTCCCATCCTAGGGCACGTTGCAGACACCTGAGCATGCTTCAGATATATGCTCCACACAGTTTGACTTATTCGAAAGTTTGTTCGAATATAACTTCATGAATCAACTCGCCACGGTCCGCTCGCTGCAGCAGCGCATCTCAACGATGCAGCCTGCGCGACTTGCCGATGGCCTGCCCACTCCGCAATCGCTAAAACCGCTTTTGCCCGGCGGGGCCGTGCGCAAGGGGGCCGCAATTTCAGTGCAGGGGTCGCTGCACCTTGCACTCTCGTTTATGCACGAAATCTCTCAAAGTGGTGCTTGGTGTGGGGTTATTGGGGTGCCAAATCTGAGCGTCGAGGCCGCAGCCCAAACCGGGTTGAACCTCGAACGACTCGTGCTGGTGCCAACTCCAGGCAAGCACCTGATTGGCGTCGCCGGCATGCTCAGTGAGGTGCTTACCGCGCTAGTGCTCGCACCTGCCACAGCTCCCGCGCCCGGCGAGATTGAGCGACTCAACGCCCGTTTGCGCGATCACGGCACAGCTTTGGTGATCCTCGGTAATTGGCCGCGCAGCGACACCAGTTTGCAGGTCATCGATTCGCGCTGGAGCGGCCTCGAATCTGGGTTTGGCATGCTGCGCACCCACGAACTCTCAGTGCGTTCAACGGATCGTCGTGGCGGGCGCACCCACACCGTGCGTTTTTGCGACGGGCGTTTAACATGACGGTGGATCAGCCAGCCCGCGTGATCGTGCTCGTTGTGCCTTCTTGCATCCCTGAGCACCTTCCCGTCGAACAGCGTGCCGCCGCCGAACGACTGTGGCAAGACATTCTCGCCGCAGTGCAGCGCACAGTGCCAGATGCCACCACGCTGAGCCAGGGCAGTTGCGCCATGCGTGCGCGCGGCCCCACACGCTACTACGGCAGTGAGGCAGCAGCAGCCTCAGCTCTGGTTGACGGTCTGGGCGACCTTCTCAGCGATGAGCTGCGCGAAGAACTCGCGATTGGCATTGCTAACGGTCGGTTTGCCGCCGAACAAGCAGCCTCTGCCAGCGGTCAGGCCCACGGGTTGCACCTGGTGACCCCGCAGATCCGAATTGTTGACCCCGCGCAAAGCAGCGAGTTTTTGCATGGTCTGCCGGTGGAACGAGCGGCAGACGAAGCACTGGCTCCGGTGCTCGTGAGTCTCGGCATTCGTACTCTCGGTCAATTTGCTGAGCTGCCGGAGCAAGCGGTGCTTGACCGTTTTGGTAAGACCGCGAGGATCGCGCATCGCAGAGCTCGTGGCTTGGGTGAGGCACACGGTGCCGAACTCGCTGCCAGTATTCCGCAGCATGATCTGACGGTTCGTTTCGAGTTCGAGCCGCCACTTGAGGGCGTTGATCAATTGGCATTCGCCAGCTCCGGCTACGCCGAAACTTTTGTGCAAAAGCTCACCATGCAGGGCCTGGTCTGCACAAAGTTATGTATTGAGCTGAGCGATGACTCAAATGTCTCGCACGAAAGCACTTGGTCGCACCCCAGTAATTTCACCGCAGCAGACGTGGTGAACCGCATCAGGTGGCAGGCGGCAGAGCTTCCGCGCGCCGTCGAGCGTGGCGGTGCAGGCATTGCCTCGGTGCGTATTTCGCCCGAACAAACCGCGGCGGCTGCGGCGCACGAACCCGGGCTATGGAGCAACGCTCCCGATGAGAAGGTGCATCACCAACTCACCCGGGTACAAAGCCTGATCGGGCATGAGGGGGTGAGCACAGGCATGATCGTTGGCGGCCGTCTCAATAATGACCGGCAGCGATTTGTACCGTGGGGTTCGGAGCGCGCTTCAACTACTGGGGTGGGGCCCTGGCCTGGGCAGCTCACTGGCGCACTACCTAATCTGGTGTTCTCGAACGAGTTCAGGGTTGCACTTCTCGATCACAGTGGTCTGCCAATTGAGATTGATGACGATGAGCTATTAAACGAGGATCCGGCATACCTGAAGTTGCCTTCGCGCGAGGCGCAGGCGGTGCACGGCTGGTCTGCGCCTTGGCCGCTGCTTGAGGGCTGGTGGCGTCAGCCGTCATCACTGAAACTACCAGCAGAGCAGAACACACACAGAACACAAAAAACGCACAGAGCGCAAGAAGCGCAAGATCCACAAGATCTGCAAAAGCCGCAAGCAACCGAACAGCCGCTTTATCGAATGCAGGTAGCACTGGCCGATGGCTCAGCCTGGCTCCTGAGCTTCGACGCGACTCACGGATGGCACGCACTCGGGAGCTACCACTAATGGGCTGGAACAATCCGCCACGCTCCTGGCAGGAAATGGAGCGAATCCTTTCTGGCAGGTCCGCGGAAGGCGAGCCTCCAGATAGCGTGGAAAGCGCCTCAGAGCACAGTGCTCACACAGCGGGCGATCCAACGCTGCGCTACCTAGCCCCACCGAGCGAGCTCAGCGACCGCAACGACAGTAGCGACGCCACTCACAGGACAGTCGTACCCTACGCGGAACTGCACGCACACTCGCACTACAGCTTTCTTGATGGCGCCAGCTCGCCCGAAGCCCTTGTCGCCGAGGCTGCTCGGCTCGGCCACACCGGCATTGCGATCACAGATCACGATGGCTTTCCCGGCGCGCCAAGATTCGCCGAGGCAGCGGGTGATCATGCGGGCCTCGACACGGTGTACGGCTCGGAGCTTTCTCTCGGTCTGCAGGCACCCCAGCTTGGAGTTGCCGACCCATCGGGCACTCATCTGTTAGTGCTTGCGCAAGGTGTGAGCGGATATCACCGGCTCTCTGCGGCAATCACCGAGGCGCAATTGGCAGGTATGCAAAAAGGTCGGCCGCTCTATGACATTGAGGCGCTTGCTGAGGCAGCAAATGGAGAGTGGGTTGTGCTGACCGGCTGCCGCAAGGGTGCAGTGCGGCAGGCTTTGGCGCGAGCCGAGAATACGGCCGATGCAGAGCGTGCCGCCGAGCTCGAACTTGAACAGCTCACGCGACTATTTGGGCAAGAGCAAGTATTTGTGGAGCTCACTGATCACGGCCACCCGGGTGACGACGTGCGCAATGCACAGCTCGCCGAGCTGGCTGGGCGATCCTCGTTGCCCACTCTTGTCACCGGGGGTGTGCATGCGGCAACCCGGGCCGACACTCAGCTCGCCGAAGCGCTGGCCGCGATCCGCTCTCGCCGAAGCCTCGACGAACTTGACCCGTTTTTACCGGCCTCGGGCGGCGCCCGTTTGCGTTCCGGTCAGGCCATGCTGCGCCGTTTCGGCAGACACAAAGACGCCGTGTTGCGCACAGCGACACTCGCAAAAGAACTTTCGTTCTCGCTGCGCGCCGCCACACCGAAACTGCCAAGACTTGATGTGCCAGCGGGTTTCACTCAGATGACCTGGTTGCGAGATTTGGTACGCCAAGGGGCGGCAGAACGGTACGGCACCCCGAACGCAGAAATCTCTGCGCGGTTAGAAAAAGAGCTGCAGGTGATTGAGCAGCAAGATTTTCCCGGCTATTTTCTGGTCGTGCACGACATCGTGCAGTTCGCGCGCGGGCGTGGCATTCTGTGTCAGGGACGAGGATCTGCAGCAAATTCTGCCATTTGTTACGTGCTTGGCATTACCGAGGTCGACTCGATCTACTATGAGCTGCCCTTCGAACGCTTTCTGAGCAGCATGCGCGAAGAAGAGCCAGACATTGATGTCGATTTTGACAGTGGCCGGCGCGAAGAAGTCATTCAGTATGTGTACCAAAAGTACGGCAGACGTAATGCGGCCCAGGTCGCGAATGTGATTAGTTACCGCCCGAAGAACGCAGTGCGAGACGCGGCAAAAGCGCTCGGCTTTGATGCTGCTGCTCAGCGCACCTTCTCGAAAGGGCTGGAACGACACGGCAAGATTCCGGCAGATGGCGATTCCCCTGTGCCGCAGCAGGTACGTGATCTGGCTAACCGCCTCCTTGATGCTCCGAGACATCTTGGTATTCATTCGGGTGGCATGGTGCTCACTGAACGGCCGGTTGGTGAGGTCTGCCCCATCGAGCACGCACGCATGCCAGGTCGCACGGTGCTGCAATGGGACAAAGACGATTGCGCGGCCATGGGCCTCGTAAAGTTTGATCTGCTCGGACTTGGCATGTTGAGCGCACTGCAGCTCACCATGGATCTTGCGGAAGAAGCAACCGGTGAGCGCTGGACTCTTGCCACATTGCCGCGCGATGAACCCGGCGTATACGACATGCTCTGTCGAGCCGATGCGATTGGCGTGTTCCAGCTCGAGAGCAGAGCGCAGCTCAACACTTTACCCCGGCTGCGACCTCGACGCTTCTACGATCTGGTCATTGAAATCGCGCTGATTCGGCCTGGGCCGCTGCAGGGTGGGGCGATCCACCCGTACCTTCGAAGACGCAATCGTGAAGAGAGCATCTCTTACCCGCATCCGCTGCTCGAATCGGTGCTTGAGCGCACACTTGGGGTTCCGCTCTTCCAGGAGCAACTTATGCAAATGGCGCAGGCGGTGGGAGACTGCACTGCCGAAGACGCTGATTTGTTGCGGCGTGCGATGGGTTCAAAACGTGGGATCGCGCGTATCGAGACGCTTGAGGCAAAACTCTTTGCCGGCATGAAGCGTAACGGCATCGACGACGAGACGGCACGGGGCGTCTATGCGCAAATTCAAGCGTTTGCGAGTTTTGGTTTCGCTGAAAGCCACTCAATCAGTTTCGCTTTGCTGGTTTATGCCAGCGCCTGGTTTAAGTTGCACTATCCGGCAGCCTTTTTGATCGGCCTATTGCGCTCGCAACCCATGGGTTTTTACGCACCGCGCACACTGGTTGAAGATGCCCGCAGACACGGCGTGCATGTGGTCGCCGCCGATGTGCAGCACCCGCGAGTGCACGCTTCGCTTGAGTCGCTTGACTCACTCGACTCGCTTCGCCGTGCCGCGGGGGCTACTGACACCGCGAGTGCCGCCACCGGCCTCGCTACTTGTCTACCGCGAGAGCAGCCGCACCCGGGAGAATTCGATCCTAAACATTCCGATGATTCCGCAGCCCACCGACGCGACGGCAACTATGCCGTGCGGCTCGGTCTGGCTGAGGTGCGCGGAGTCGAGCAACCAGCCGCCGAGCGCATTGTTGCCGCCCGCGCCGATGGACCGTTTCTGAGCCTCGCCGATCTCGCGCGTAGGGCAGACCTTGATCGGGCAACAATTGAGGCGCTTGCTACCGCCGGCGCCTGCACAGGACTTGAGATGACTCGCCGCGAAGCGCTCTGGGACGCCGCCCCCGCTTCAGATAACCGCGAACGATTTTTGCCGGGCATTGCGGTGCACGTGCAGCCACCGCTTTTGCCGATACTGAGTGAGGCTGAGCAGACCGCTCTGGATCTGTGGAGCACCGGCATTGTCTCTGGCAAGCACCCCCTCGCCTTACTGCGTGCAGAGCTCGACCAGCGCGAGGTGACCCGCTCTGACATGCTCACACACGTACGGCACAATTCTTTTGTGCGAGTTGCTGGGTTGGTTACGCATCGGCAGCGTCCGCGCACAGCCGGAGGGGTTACTTTTTTGACGCTCGAAGACGAATCTGGCACCGCGAATATTGTGGTGTGGAGTTCGGTTTGGCAACGTTTTCAACATATTGCGCGAGGATCGCCAGCCCTTGTTGTCGCTGGCACACTTGAGCGCAGCGCAGACGGTTTGCCCAACATTATTGCGGGCGCGTTTGAGCCGCTGGCCGCACCTGACTCGGTTTCGTCACGAGACTTTCGCTGAACCTCGGGCAGGCTTTCGCTGAACCGCAGGCATGCTTTCTCCTAACCGCGGGAATGCTTTCGCCGAACCACGAGCAGGTTTTCGCCATTAGCTGATGGATTCTCGCGTGCGAAACCGGCAGATAGAACGCACTCGCAGTAGGCTTGCGGCGTGCACACATCGACTGCGTTTCTGACAGACCGCTACGAACTGACCATGGTTGACGCGGCGCTTGCCGCGGGCACCGCGCATCGGCAGAGCGTCTTTGAATTGTTCGCCCGCAGGCTCTCTGGCGCGCGCCGCTACGGGGTAGTCGCTGGCACCGGTCGTCTGCTTGAAGCCATCGCTAATTTTCGATTCGGCGATGAAGAACTTGAGTGGCTTCGCTCTGAAGAGTTCTTGCAGCCAGAAACCCTCGATTGGCTCGCAAACTTTAAGTTCTCGGGCAATATTTGGGGGTACCCCGAAGGCGAAGTCTTTTTCCCAGGTTCACCACTGCTCACGGTTGAATCGACGTTTGCCGAGGGCGTGCTGCTTGAGACCCTCGCACTCAGCATTTTGAACGCCGACTCGGCGGTGGCGACGGCTGCAAGCCGCATGGTGCAGGCCGCCAACGGTCGCCCGCTCGCAGAGATGGGTTCGCGCCGCACCGCAGAATACAGCGCCGTGACTGCCGCTCGTGCCGCCTACATTGCGGGCTTTGCTGCGACCAGCAACCTTGAGGCTGGACGCAGTTTTGGCGTGCCGACCATGGGCACCGCCGCACACTCGTTCACGCTGTTGCACGATAGCGAGCGCGAGGCGTTCAAGGCTCAGGTGGCAACACTTGGTGTTGGCACCACGCTGTTGATCGATACCTATGACATTGAGCAGGGTGTGCGGACCGCGGTAGAGGTGGCTGGCACCGAACTCGGGGCGGTCCGTATTGACTCGGGCGATCTGCCAGTGGTGGTTGCTCGGGTGCGCGAGTTGCTTGATGAGCTTGGCGCGACAAACACTCGCATCACAGTCACCAACGACCTCGACGAGTACACTGTTGCCGCGCTTTCGGCTTCACCGGTTGACAGCTTTGGTGTTGGCACCTCTGTTGTTGTCGGCAGCGGATCGCCCACTATGGGCATGGTGTACAAACTTGTCGCGCGTACCGGCGTAGATGGCGAGTGGGTGGCTGTCGCGAAGAAGTCTGCAGATAAGGCCTCGGTTGGCGGGCGCAAGAGCGTACGGCGCATTTTTGATGCGCGCGGTAAGGCACGCACGGAGATGATTTTCTTGGGTGATGGCCCTAGCGGCGCTGTCGAGGGTACTGATCTGAACGAGCCGAATCGTGAGGTACTTGTGCCGATGATGCTGGGTGGTGAGCTGCAGCCGGGCTTCACGGGGCGTGATGGTATCGAGCTTGCGCGCGAGCGGCATCAGCGTGTGGTGGCTGAACTGCCCCATGTGGCGATGAGCCTCACGCGGGGTGATCCAGCGCTCGATACCGAGTATCACTGAACCTGCTCTGCCGTGAGCCAGAGAAATCTTCTGCGTCGAAGCCGCTTATGGCAGGTCTCTGGCCGAAGGTCGGTAAGAACCTGCGATCCGCCGCGTGACCTCAAGATGAAGATGATGACAATGTGGCCGCGGGAAAACGCTTTTGGTGTGCATAGTCTCGGGATATCGGCATACCGTCACATAAAAAGGCTCAGAGAATTTCTCTGAGCCTTTTTAAAAAAAACGAACTACTTCTTCATCCGTTCGTAGACCTTTTTGCAGTCTGGGCAGACCGGAAACTTCTCTGGGTCACGTGACGGCGTCCATTTCTTACCGCAGAGTGCACGCACAGGCTTTCCGCTCAGCGCCGACTCAAGAATCTTGTCTTTTGGCACGTAGTGCGAAAAACGCTCGTGGTCGCCGTCTTCAAGCTGATCCTGATTGAGCAGCTCTTCGAGCTCGCGGTCGAGTACATCGACTCCCCCGCCAGTGTCTGACTTATCGCGCGTGAAGATACCCATGTATTGATTCTACGCGAGAGAAGCTGAAGCGTTTAGTCAAAAGTCTGAGTAACAGCGATCAGCTCTGGAGCTGCTCGGTCGAAGATTCGGCCGCCGATCGTGATACCCAACGCCAAGAACACAGCGCCCCAGACCAAACCGAAGCCAAGAGCCACAATATTCAACCCAAGTGACGGGTCAAAGATTGCAAACACTGACACCACAACGGGTGGCACCGAGAAGATCAGCGCAAAGAGCATTGAGAAAGTCTGCGCCAGCCCAGCACCCGAACCCTGCACAGCAGGCTGCGCAAATGGGCTATCGCCGGGCCTGGTTGCCGGGTACGGCATGAGTGCCGAGAAAATGCTCGATGAAGCGGCAGAAACCAGCAGTACGGCGATGTTCATTCCGATCACAGCCGGCAGCAACCGCCAGTCACCGCTCACCGTCACTGTCACACTCGAACCGATAATCGCCAGCGGCAGACCAATCAACATAATCGGCGCAAGACGACCAGCTCGGTCGTGTGTGCCCTTTGTTCCACTGGCAACATGCATCCAGATAGCGGTCGAATCGAGCGCAACATCGTTGTGCACCGACCAGCCGAACAGCAACAAGATCACAGGCAACGGCAACAGCGCAAGGGTGTGCGCGTCCATGCCGGCGATCCAGAGCGCCACAATCATGATGACCGGGGCCACCGGAATTGCAAGCAGCGCAATACGGTAGCGAGGATCACGACGCCAATAGGTCAGCGTGCGAGCCGCAATCACCTCACGAGGTCGTGCAGGGAAGCGGTCAAAAATTTCGAGCCCCTCACGGCTGAGCCCGTCTGGAGCTGGCCGCTCGATGCTCGTCACAGAACGCGCGACGATCCAGAACCACAGCACAAGCAGCACCACCAAGGCGGCGCCTGCTGCAGCGAAGCGCATCAGCGCGCCCTGGGCGTCACCCAATTCGGCAAGCGCGAGACCAGCGGCAGGTGCACCGAGAGGCGTCCAGCCGAAGACGCTCGCGGCATCTTGAATCGCTTGACTACGCGGTGAACGGAACGCATCAGCCAGCAGGAAGACCACAACCGGTAGCGCGGCAAGCAACAAGAGCATGCCGATCCAACGCAGCACAGCAGTTGCACGCGCAGGCACAATCAGTCGCACCAGCGCCGAACTCACACGGGCAAAGGCCATTGCCAGAAGCAGCGTGAGCACAACCGCAATCGCGGCTAGCCCGGGCTGAGTCAGTCGCTCGGGTCGCAGTACAAGCCCAGCGGCCAACCACAGCACCAGCCAAATTGTTGGCCAGGTGATCAGACTTGATGTGTAAAGACTCGTTGAGATGCTCGCGGGCGATACCGGATACACCGCAAACTGGCGAGGCTCAATGCTGCCGAGGTTTGCGAAAAACGGCACGAACGCAATCAGGGCGAACAAAATGGAAGCCAGGAAAACGTCGATGGACGCACGAGCTTCAGCATCGCCAGAAAGCAGTTGTGGCAGCCAAGCATAGCCAACAGCGAGCGCAATTGAGACAAGCCCAAAAAGCACCGTTCGCGTGACGCGTCGTGCATCCCCTCGGAACACCGAGAGCAGCAGGGCTACTCGGAGTCTGAAGAGCCGCGCAACCACTCGAGCCCCTCCCCTTCATTCTTGGGGTTGGTGAGGTGCTTGAAGCGTTCTTCAAGGCTCACACCATCGCGAACCTCATCGACGGTGCCCTTAGCTACAACCGATCCATCAACGATTACGACTACGTGGTCGCAAATACGCTGAATCAAATCGAGGCTGTGGCTCGACATAATCACGCTGCCGCCACCTGCGACATACTTCTCAAGAATCTCAGTCACGTTCGAAGCCGAAACCGGATCGATCGTTTCGTATGGCTCATCAAGCACCAATACTTCTGGTGCGTGAATCGTTGAGCACGCCAGGCCGATCTTCTTCTGCATACCTGCCGAGTAGTCAGAGACTGGGCGATCCAGCGCAGATTCAAGACCGAATGCCGTAGCGAGTTCGGCCGCGCGCTTTGCGACGGTTGCTTGGTCGAGGCCGTGCAGCACACCCGCGTAATAAAGCAGCTGACCGCCGGTAAGTCGGTCGAAGAGGCGAAGACGGTCGGGCAGGCTGCCGATCACGCGTTTAGCTTCTGGGCCGTTGCGCCAAACATCGATGTCACGAACCGAAATACGACCAGAGGTTGGGCGGTTGAGGCCGGTGATCATTGAGAGCACGGTGGTCTTGCCTGCACCGTTCGGGCCGACGACGCCGGTGAGCGATCCAGCGCGCACTTCAAAAGATACGTCTGCTGCTGCGAGTACCTGACCGTAAGACTTCGTCAGCGATTCTGCCTGCAGAATTACCGGATTCTTGGCCGCAATTTCGGCGCGTTCACGGGCGCGCACCACAGAGGGCACTGGAATTTCGATGCGCCCGGTGCGCTGGGAAACCGGCGGTGCAGTTTCGTTGGTCTCGGCCTGTGCTGTGCCCGCTGCTTCAGACACGGCTTCGGCTAAGGCTGAATCAGTAGCCGAATTAGCCGAAGCAGTCGTTGCGCTTTCGCCGACAGCTCCCGCAACAACTTCAGGCGCATTCTCAGCTTCAGTCGCTGTCGCTGCCTCTGCCACGGTCTCTGGGGCTGCTTCTGCGGCTGCCGCAGACTTCACCATGGTACGGGGAATCCTTCGGTTGACGGTGCGTGGAGCCGCAGGAGTCTGGCTTTTTGCCGTCGACTCAGCATTACTCACGTCTTCGGAGGACTCTTCGCTGGGCGGGATTGCAGGCACGACTACAAACCTATCAAACGTATGCGACCTACGATGCGCGCCAGCGCGTGCGCGCACGTTCTCATAGAAAACAGGCAGAATGTTCTTGTGACGAGCTTTACTGATCAGCCGCGCTCAAAGCGCGCGACAGCCCTGAGATCGTTGCGCCTGCTCACCTTGCGTGATCTCAAGGTGCGATATTCAACCTCTCTACTTGGCTATCTTTGGTCGATTCTCGACCCTCTTGCCATGAGTTTGATCTACTGGTTCATCTTCACTCAGATGATGCAGCGCAGTATCGGAGAGACTCCGTACATAGTCTTTTTGCTCTGCGCGATGCTGCCATGGATGTGGTTCAACGGCGCAGTGAGCGATTCCAGTCGGGCGTTTTTGCGTGATGTGAAGCTCGTGCGCTCGGTTGCACTACCGCGCTGGATTTGGGTCGCTCGAATTGTCTGCTCAAAGGGCATCGAGTTTTTGTTGAGCCTGCCAGTGCTCGCGCTATTCGCGATCTTTAATGGCGCAGAGGTGAACTGGCGCCTTGCGCTGTACCCGCTTGCCATCGTGATGATGGCTGCACTTGTGCTCGGCGTTGGCTTGATTCTGGCGCCACTTGTAGTGTTTTTCCGCGACCTTGAGCGCGCGACAAAGCTGATTTTGCGCGTGCTGTTTTATGCGTCACCTGTGATTTATGGCATCGGGGATTTGCCTGACGCTGTGGCGCCTTTCGCCTGGGCCAACCCGCTCTCGGGCATTTTCGCGCTGTTCCGTGCTGGGTTCTTCCCCGACCAATTGAATTGGACACTTGTTGGCACTTCGGCTGCGATCACCACTGCCATCTTGCTGGTTGGCATGTTGGTGTTCCGCCGTTCAGTTGGCGGAGTTTTGAAGGAACTATGAGCGCGCAACACGAGACCTCAGCCATTATTACCGCCAACGATCTTGGTGTGCGTTTTCGGCGCAACCGCGGATCACGACGCAGTTTCAAAGACTTGTTTTCGTCTAAGCGACGTAAAAGCCAGAGCGGTGAATTCTGGGCCCTGCGCGACGTGTCATTTTCAGTGCAGCCGGGCGAAGCGATCGGCGTGGTCGGACGCAATGGTCAAGGCAAGTCGACACTGTTGAAGCTAGTAGCTGGAGTACTGCTCCCCGACGAGGGCAAAGTGAAGGTGCACGGTGGCGTGGCACCGCTAATTGAGCTCACTGGTGGCTTCGCTGGCGATCTCACCGTACGTGACAATATTCACCTGACGGCTGGCCTACACGGTCTTACCCGCAAAGAGATCGCTGACCGTTTTGACGCGATTGTCGACTTTGCTGAGTCTGCCGATGTGCTTGACACTCCGTTCAAACACCTCTCAAGCGGCATGAAAGTACGCGTTGCCTTCGCTGTGGTGTCACAGCTCGATGAACCAGTGTTGCTGGTCGATGAGGTTCTCGCGGTCGGCGACAAAGCCTTTAGGAACAAGTGCTACCGCCGCATCGATGAACTACTGGCCGAGGGCCGCACACTGTTTTTGGTGTCGCACAATGAGCGCGATCTGCGTCGATTCTGCACCAGAGGCCTCTACCTCGATGGTGGCCAGCTGAAGTTTGACGGGCCGGTTGAAGAGGCGCTGGATCGCTACAACACCGATCACAACAGCTGATTGCGGGCTGGCTTCATTGTCAGCGTGTTGACTCCGTGCGTATAGGCGCTAGTTCCTCGCTTCGTCGCGCTCATCATCAGCCAAGAGCGCAAGTAGTCCCTTGACGAGCGCTTGTGTGGAGAACTCAAAGAACTCTTCATCGCGCCGAAATTGTGTTTCGCGGGCAGCCGCAGAGAGCGCTGGCAGATCAGCGCGTTCGAGCATTCGATCTACATCACGCACCCGCCCTCCGTGGCTGTGCACGACATCAGTGACCGCAAGAGCGTGCTCGGCGACGGCGGCAATCAGCAGTGAAGAGTGCGCGAGTTTGAGCTGGTATGCGGCTGCGACGCTCTGCTGATGGGCGTCCATAGCACGCTGCACTTCTGGCGATGTTTCGTGCGAGTTGCGAACGAGGAAGCCGGCGATTCCCGGGTTCTCAATGGCGAGTTTTCGGAGCGAAAGCGCAATTTCCAGGAGGTGAACCTCGAGTGGAGCTTCCCCCGGCACGGGTGCTTCCCAGCTCGCAAAAATGGCTTCGGCCGTAATGACCTGAATATCATTAATCCCATTTGTGTGCTTGTAGAGGGCGCGCACACCGACGCCTAGTTCCTCAGCGACACCCGCGACGGTTGCCCTGGGCAGGGTGAGCCGTCGTCCGGCAGTTGCAATAGCATCGCGCGTGATCTTTTTGGGACGTCCGGGCTTTCGCGGCTCGGAACTCATGTGCTCTCCTGTGGTCGACGCTGCGGGGCGGTGAGTTACCGCCCCGCAGCACAGTGCTAGGAGTCGAGTGCGGGCACAATCTGGCCCGCAATGACCTTCTCGATAACGTAGCTGATTGAGAGCGGTGATGGGTTACGAAGCGCGGTGCTCGCTGAGAGATCCATGGCGATGTATCCGTTCTGCTGCACAGCGTTCAGCTCCTTGAACAGTGTCGAAGATTCCCAACGGCTTTGCGTATCGGCCCCGAAGTATCCGATCATCACGATATCTGCGTCGAGTGCGGCAATGTTCTCTTCAGAGACGCCTGCCGAGCCTGAACCATCCGCGAGGCTTGGCAAGGCTGCAGCGGTCTTGCTGAAGCTTAGGCCGAATGCTTCAAGTACTTCAACGCTCGCGTCATTTGGGTCGTTCATCACTTTGAACTGGTCTGGGGTGCCGAGCGAAAGTGTGTAGTCGTGGCCCGCAGTCTGTGGATACTGCTTCACTGCTGCGGCAAGCTCTGCCTCGGTTTCTGCGATGAGGGTTTGTGCTTCGGTGGTCTTGCCGAGGGCCGATGCGATTGCGAGCGCCTGGTCACGCCACGGAAGTTGCAGGTAGTTCTTGTCGCTTGGGCCAAGCACGGGCGCGATTTGAGAGAGCTGGTCGTAGTACTGACCGAGTTGCGTGTAGGTGTTCGCGATGATGAGGTCGGGCTGCATGGCTGCGATTGCTTCGACATCGAGCTCAGCGCCGTTTGCACCCTGCGTTGTTGTGTCAATGATCGTAGGCACTTCGTCGAGCGCGGGCGCAAGCCACGGTGCAACTCCGTCGGGGGTCGCAAAGAACTTCGCCATCGCGATCGGCGTGACGTCGAGGTCAACGGCGATATCTGTTTCGAGTAGGCCGAGTGTGACGACCTTTTCTGGAGCAGCGTCGAGTTCGAGTGTGCCGTAGGCATGTTCCACAACGATTGCGTTTTCGCCTGGGCTGACGTCGCTATCGCCGCTGGGTGATCCAGCGCTACAGGAGGCTAGACCGAGGGCGAGTGCAGAAAGTAGTGCGGCTGAAACGACGCGGCGAACAGGGGTGACGTGCATGGTGCTCCTTGAATGGAAAGGATGAAATCAAACATCTCATGTTTGTAAGGGCAACCTTAATGCCTTAATGTTGATCGAGGCAACACACCAAACTCAGAGCGAAGGAATCAGGCGTGAGTGAAAAAACAAAACCTCTCTACGGAGGCAGGCACAGCGCGGTACTCGAACACCCTGACCATGTGCGCGGGATCAACCACGGAACGATGACCATTACCGCAATTGCCGAACTCGCACCCTCGGTGACGCGGCTTACCGCGACACTGAACCACGAGGGCGACCCCGAACGCTGGTTCGTCACCAACCCAGCGATTCGACTCGAACTCCCCGACCACGAGAGCGAAGACACCGTTTCACGGGTCTACACCGTGCGTGCGGTACGGCAAAACAAGCATGCGATCGAAATCGACGTAGACGTGGTTCGACACCCAGGCCAAAGCGTTGTCATGAGTTGGCTAAAAACACTCGAAATCGGTGACAGCACAAGAATCCTCGGCCCCCGAGCGCACTTCACGCCCTACAACGAACAGCAACTTCCGCTCGGCATCTTCGCCGACGAAACCGCAATCCCCGCTGTCGCGACGATCATTCGAGATATGCCAACAACCCGAAAAGCAGAAATCTGGGTCGAAACACCCGACAGTGCCGTGGTGACAGATCTCCCGCAGCACCCCGGTGTCACCCTGCACTGGCTACAACGCTCCATCAGCGAAGCACCCGCAAGCACCGGGCGACTCGTAGACGCCGCAACCGAGTTCTCCGAGAAAACCGAGGGGCAGCTTTCGGTGTGGGCCTGCGGCGAACACGGCGAAATGAAACGAATTCGCGACCACTTCCGAAAAGACAGAGGCCTGCCTCGGGAGCAGGTAGTTGTCTTCGGATACTGGCGCAAACTCGTGACCAGCTCCGAAATCGACGAACAGCGGCTACAAAGGTACGAGAAGGAACTCGCCGTGAACCCAAGCATGACCGTCCTCGACGAATTTGAGGAAAGTGAATAGCCCAAAGCGGCTCTCGCGGCGGCACCGCACCCTCATCGCATTCCTAGCGACAGGCACGATTCTGGCTCTCGCACTTGTGCTGGGGATCTGTATCGGCGGTCAGTTCACGCCACCTGAGACAGTGCTCGCGGCCCTCCAAGGCCAAAGCGATCGCAGCGCGCTCGCGATTATCTGGGAAATTCGGATCCCGCGCACACTCGCCGCTGCCGTCGCAGGCCTTGGGCTCGGTCTCGCCGCTTCCCTCCTCCAAACTCTGACTCGAAACCCGGTTGCAGATGCCGGCCTGCTCGGTTCAAACGCTGGTGCGACCGTTGTCGTGGCCGTTGGCATGGCCACCGGCGCGGCCGGAGGGTTCATCGCACAAAGCGCATTTGCGTTTCTCGGCGCACTCATTGCCACAGCGTTTGTCTGTGCAGTCGGGCTCAGCGGCAGAGTTCATTCGGTCACACGACTTGTGCTGCTCGGAGTGGCCCTCAGCGCAGTACTCATCGGTATGACCAACGGAATCATGCTCGCTGTTCCACAAGCTTTCGAAGGCATGCGCCACTGGTTGGCGGGATCGACAGTGGGGGTGCCGCTTTCTGCGACAACCATCGGAGCGATCACTGTGCTCAGCGCGCTGCTACTTGCGGCCCTCGTTTCACGCAGCCTCGAACTCACACGCCTCGGCGAAGACTCAGCGCGAGCCCTTGGCGCCAGACTCGGGCTCACACGCACGGGCACAGTGGTGAGTGTCGCACTCGCGAGTTCTGCCGCAACCGCGCTGGTAGGACCGGTCGCGTTTGTCGGACTCATCGCGGCTCACGCCGCCGCCCGGCTCTCCGAGCTGGCTGGGCTCGACGCATACGCACGGCACTCGCTCTCGGCAATCGGAGGCGCGATTTTGCTGCTGTGCGCAGACATTATTGGTCGCGTCGCGCTTTGGCCAGGCGAACTTCCTGCTGGCATCGTGATCGCTGTCATTGGAGCCCCCGCTCTGCTTTGGATTGTGCGTAAGGCGAGGAGCCTCACATGAAATACACCAAGGGTTCGCCCCGGTTACAGCATCGGAATCGGCAGAGCCAGCGACCGCTCAGAACGGTAATTGTCTGGAGCTCGCTCACCATCATTGCGCTCACAACGATTGTGCTTGGGGTGTCACTCGGCAGTTATCTACTCAGCGCAGACCAACTTTTCGCCGTGCTCACCGGCCAAGAACAGGGTTTCGAACGCACAGTAGTTTTGGAGTGGCGACTCCCCCGAGCACTCACAGCGCTCGGCGTGGGCGCCTGTCTCGGCCTCAGCGGGGCGCTGCTGCAGACCGTGACTCGCAATCCGCTCGCTTCACCCGATCTCATCGGCATCTCAGGCGGTGCTTTTACAGCGGTGCTCTTACTCGTCGTTGTACTCGGTTCGGAATGGGCAGTGGTTGGCCCCGCCGCTCTCGCCGGCGGACTCGTGACCGCCGCACTTGTTTTTTCGCTCTCGGGCGGGAGCGCTCGACACGGCAAAAGCCGCTTCCTTCTGGTCGGCGTGGCTGTTGCCGCGCTCCTCAGCGGGGTAAACAGTTGGGTCGTCATGTCAGCATCACTCGAATCTGCGATGGCGGCAGCGGCATGGGGCGCTGGATCACTCGCCGCGTCGACTTGGCAAAGCACGGGGGTCGCTATCGGAGTGCTCGTGATCTGCGGCGTACTCTGCGCGTTCACCGCCAGGCGGATCCGCGTGCATCAGCTCGGCGATGACCTCTCCCAGGCGCTGGGCGCCGCTCCCGCCCGGCTTCGCATCGAATTGCTGGTGATTTCTGTCATTCTCGTTTCGGCAGCGACGGCGCTCTGCGGCCCGATCGGCTTGCTTCCGCTCGTCGCAACACCAATCGCTCGAGCAATCGTACGATCCGGGAACGCGCCGCTCGCCGGCTCAGCTGCGGTCGGTGCCGCTCTGCTCGCCATCGCCGATCTTCTCGCTCAGCACGTGGTGCCCGGATCACCCCCGGCAGGGCTTGTCACCACGGTAATCGGTGGCGCCTATCTGCTCGTCTTGATTCTTGCGGGAAGAAAATCGGGCGTCGCATGAGCCCGCGTTTCCTGCCGTCATCCTGGGGCCGAGCAGCAGCTCGCAGGATGACGGCAGCCAATCAGTTCTATGGGATCCTGTGAGTTGCCGCGCTCACGCAGGATGACGGTACGGGCGGATGTTAGCTCTGCTGGCTCCGCTTGCGATCTTCGGCGCGGGCAATCAGGGTCTCGATCGCCGCAGTGAAACGCTTGGTCGGCTCACCCTGCGTGGTGTCACCGAAGTAGTGCTTCGACCACTGGCCGAGTCGCTCCTTGGCGGCCTCATCACTAATGACACCATCAAGCACCTCAACAATGTTCTCGGTCTGCTTCTTCGATAGCCACTCGCAAACGCTCAGGTATCCACCCTCGTCGACCTCAGCTTCTGCCGCTGCAGGCCGGGTCACCATGAGAGGTTTGCCGGTTGCGAGCCGGTCGTACACCATCGCCGAGATGTCGCAGATTGCAACATCTGGCAGGCTCAGCTGCCAGCCGAGCGCGGGAGCAGTGTCGTAGATGTGCTGTGCGGTTGGATCTTGTCGATTCGCCTCAGCGATCGCCGCGATAATTCGCTCGTTTGCGGCACCAAATTTTGCGTCGACGACACCGCTGCGCGGGTGTGGCCGGTAAACAACACGGTGCCGACCGGTTGCCAGCAGTTGCTTCACCAGAGTTTCACCGTGGCTGGCCACCGAACCATAGAGCGCGGCCGGGCGGTCACCTTCCCAGGTCGGTGCATAGAAGACCACGGTGCGGTCGTCAGGAACGAAAGGCGGTTCACCACTCAAATGGTCGGTCTGTGGGCGACCGATTGCAAAGGTGCGGCTGTCAAGGTCGTAGTCCCAAAGCACGCGGTTCAATCGCTCACGAGCAGCATCACCAGCGATGAAGGCGTAGTCGTAGCTCTTGTACTGGTTGCTCACCATGTACATCTTGTCGCTCTCACCGTGATTGATAAACACGTGCCAGCGACGGCCGTAGCGCATCATCTGGAAGTTCCTGGTGTTCTGGTTCACGTAGAGCACCACCTCAAGCGGTTGAGTCTCAAGGAACTCTTCAATGTCGGTGACCTTCTGCACAAAGGCAACCTCAAGGCCGCTCTCTTCCATCAGCAGCTTCGCGCCAGCAGGATTTCGCGCGAGCACCACAACCGGGTGCGTCTTCGAAAGCTCACGAAGGGGCGCATACCACTGCCGCATTTGGTAGATGTTTACGTCGCTATCGGCGAAGTACACGCCGACACGAAAGTGCTGCGTTGGCAGTGGGCCACGCTGCTCGACGAGCGCACGCGCACCAAAAAGCGCCTTGCGCCCGGCGTACACCTTCTTCGCAAGTTTCTTGGCACGCCTAAAATCTGTTGCAATCTGCATAGCTCAAGCCTAATTCAGTAGCGCATGCCAGAATAATTGAGTGGATCTCAAACCTTTGCCGGAATTGCCCGGCGTGAGCTATGTGATGCCTGTGCTCAACGAGGAAGGTTACCTCGAGAGCGCAGTGCGTACGATTCTTGATCAGGATTACCAGGGCGACAAGCAAATCGTGCTCGCCCTTGGTCCGTCGAGTGACCGAACCAACGAAATCGCCGAGTCTTTGGCGGCCGAGGATCCCCGAGTCAGTCTCGTACCAAACCCGCAGCGGGATATTCCGATCGGATTGAATCTCGCAATTGGCGCGAGCGTGCACCCCGTGATTGTGCGGGTTGATGCGCACAGTGAGCTCACTCCTGACTACACCCGGCGTGGCATTGAAGCGCTGCGACGCGAGGGTGCAGCAAATGTTGGTGGCGTGATGCGTGCAGCCGGAGCAACCCCGGTTCAACGCGCTATTGCAGCCGGATACAACAGCCCCTATGGCCTTGGCGGTGGCGCCTATCATCTTGACGGTACGCCAGGTCCGGCCGAGAGCGCGTATCTTGGCATTTTTCGGGCCGAGGCAGTTGCCGCAGTTGGTGGCTACGACCCATACATTCGCCGAGGCGAAGACTGGGAACTGAATCTTCGCATCCGCAATGCGGGTGGCTTGGTCTGGTTTGAACCTGCCCTCGGGGTGACCTATTGGCCTCGCGCAAGTTTTGGCAATCTTGCTAAACAGTTTTTTGCTACCGGTGCATGGCGCGCGGTGATCACCGCCCGTCACCCGAAAGAGACACCGCTGCGTTTTTATCTGCCTGGCATGCTGGTACTCGGTCTTGCGCTGAGTGTCATGGTGTTGCTGCTACAAATCATCGGCGCGCTGCCGTGGCAGTGGTGGTCAATTGTGCACTTCACTCCCGTGGCGTACCTTGCAGCGGTGCTCTTCGCGTGCACACGGTTGCCGGGTCTTCGCGGATCTGAGCGTGTGCTCGGTCTGTGGGCCCTGATCACCATGCATTTATGCTGGGGCACTGGCTTTTTGTGGGGTTTGATCGGCGGAGCTGGGCGTACCGTCGACAAATCGCGAATGTAAGTATTGATGTCGTTGCTGCGCGCCGATGGCACAGCGCAGCAACGACGTAGTGCAGCGCTACTAGCTCGCGGTGAGATACCCGCGCTGAATAAGCGCATCAACTACGCGCTCTGCCGCCTGGCCATCATCGTGCGGAACATAGCGTTCACACCAGGCCTCGTATGATGCGCCGCGAGCAATTCCGGACTGCAACGCCGCGATCAACTCGGCGCGGTCGCGTAGCAGCGGACCGGGAGCGGTCGCTTCAAAATCGAAAGTGAATCCCCGCTCGCGATCACGATATGAGGCAAGATCTGGCACAAAGAATGCCAGAGGTACTCGCGCGACAGCAGCGTCAAACATCACCGAAGAGTAGTCGGTAACGAGCACATCGGCAGCCAAAATAACGTCGTTCACATCGGGATGCGCTGACGCATCAATCACCCGGTGTTGCACGCCGAGATACGTGCCCGTGCTGCGAGTGTGTCCGCGCGCAACGATTGTCCAATCATCGCCAAGCTCGGCTGCGAGTGCTTGCACATCGAGTGTGTCGACGTTTCCGCCGCCATCACGCCAGGTGGGCACATACGCAAGCACATGTTTGGCATCTGCGATTCCAAGCTCTCGCTTCGCAGCTTGCACCACAAACTTGATACGTTCTCCGTGCACCACTGCGGCTGCGAGACGGTCGTCACGAGGATAACCAGTTTCAAGCACTTCGCCGCGGAACGCATAGTTGCTCACAAATTGCTCGGTCGAGTGCGGGTTCTGCGAAAGCATCAGGTTCCAGCGACGGCTTTCACGGTGGATCGCAAGACGTGTGCGTAGTGACACGTTCGGGCGCCCGAGAGCTAGGTGTTTCAGCATGGTGCCGTGCCACGTCTGCAAAACGCGCTGATTGCGGCCGCGTTTAAAGCCATAGCGCAACCAATCGTTTACGATCAGCAGCGTCGCCCTGCGACGCACCGCAAACCATTCAGGTGAACCGACCAGCACCGCAGTGGCTCCTGTAGGAACCTCTGTTGATTCTGATGTCACGCTCCAATAGCGCGGAACATCTGGGAATCTGCGGGCAATCTCACGGTCTAGCGCGAGCGGATTGCAGCTCACCTGTTTGCCGTAGAAACTCTCGAAAAAGACTGCTCCATCTGGCACGATCTCTTTGTCGCTGCGATCGAGTTCTGCAATTACGGCGAGCACTCTGCGCGCCGCTCCGCCCTCGGGGAACGCGTGAAAACGTTCGGCAAGAGCCCGAGAGTCGGCCTCGGTCGCTCTGCGCGCAGCAGATTCGGGCACCACTGCGGCCAGGCGATCCAGCGTTGCGAACCAGCTGTATTGCACCCGACCAGCGGCAGTAACTTCGAGCGGTTCATACAAACCGCGGCTCAGCGCATACTCGCTCAGGTCTGGGGCAAACCACACGATAGGGCGGCGCAGCAATGAGAAGTCGATCGCGATCGAGGAGTAGTCGGTGATCAGCGTGTCAAAGGCGCCGAGCAACGGCGTAATGTCGCGGGCGAGGTCTGCACCGAAAAGCGAGACCCGGTCGCCGAGCAGGTCTTGATAAGCTCCGACTCCGAGCGGATGCGAACGAATCAAAAGGCGCGCGCCGAGAGTGTCAAGCGTCGCATGAATCTGCTCGATTTCTTCGGCGGTTGGGATCGCTGGATCCGCCTTCCCGTCACGCCAAGTTGGTGCGTAAAGCAAAAACGGCTCAGATTCATGCGCTGGATCGAGGCCAAGTAGCTCACGCACCCGAGCTTTTGCGGCTCGTGCAGCGCCTGCATCGTTCGCCTGCACGCAAAGCTGATCATCGCGTGGATCGCCAAGCACCCGTACCCGACCCGGATCAACCCGGTACGCAGATCGCAACCGCTCGGCCGAGGTCACCGAAGCAGCCACGAACATGGTGAACCGTTTGGTACCGGCAAGATACATGCGACGCAGAATTGCGCGCAGCGGTGCGGGGCCGCCAAACGACAAGGTCACTGGCGAATCAAGATGCAGCTTCTTCAGCGGCGCACCGTGAATGAGATTGATAATGCGGCCACCAAAAATGCCGAAACGATTCACATCGCCCAGGCCGTGAGTCACCACAATCTGGCCGGCGCGCAGCGTCGCCCAAAAACCAGCCCAACCGTGTTTGGTCACGGCTGTAAAACCTTCTGCCCGCGCCAGCTCTGCCTCGCGCTCAGTGCTCACCAGCCACCCGATAGATACGTCAGGGCAGTCTTCGTGAAGTGCGCGGGCAACCTCAAGCGCGCCTTCGCCCACACCGATACCGCTGCCAAAGACCCAATTGCTGCGGCTCCGGGGCACAAACAGCGCAAACAAGGCCGAGAGCACATACTTCGGCGCTGCGAGCAGCTTCTGCAGATTGCCACTCGCGAATTCAAAGCGCCCAGTACTCACCTGGCCACTCTATTCGTTCAGCTCTCGCTGCGCGAAGTTGTGGGCCCCGCACCAGAAAAGGTACGGGGCCCACAGCGTGCGAGTCATCGCGTTTTCAACACCCAGTGACTACCATTCGAGCGTGCCGAGTGTCACCTCAGCCTCGCCCGGCTTGCCGCCACGAACGTAAGAGATCGTGACTTTGTCGCCGCCCGCGTGCATGCGCACCAGCGCGGAAACGGTAGTGCCAGAGTCGGCCGGAACACCGTCAACGGCGGTGATCACATCGCCTACCTTCAGGCCGGCATTTGCAGCAGGACCACCAGCGACTAGCTCGCTGATCAGTCCACCTGCAAAGTTTCGATCCTCATCGGTGTCTGCCGATGAATCATTGACACCGATACCAAGCAGGCCGTGTGAAGGCTGTTCGCCAGCGATCAGGGCATCTGCCACGCGAGTCACCATGTTCGATGGGATCGCGAAGCCAAGGCCGTCACTGCCGGCGGTGCTTGAGTCTGCGCCGTTCGAAGCGATAGCCACATTGATGCCGATCAGTTCGGCATTGGCGTTCAGGAGCGCACCGCCCGAGTTGCCAGGGTTGATAGAAGCATCAGTCTGGATCACCGGCAACGTCACTCGAGTGGTGGTTTGCTGTTGGGGCTGCTGTGGCTGCTGACCTTGGCTGTCCGGAGTGCCGAATCGGTACCAAGGCAGTTCTTCCTCACCGTTCGGATCTGGCTGATCCTGCTGCTCATTGGGCTGATCGGGAATGATCGAGCTGCCAACAGCGATACCTCGGTTGAGCGCGCTCACCACACCGCTAGTGACAGTGTTTGAAAGGTTCAGCGGGGCACCGATGGCTACAGTGAGGTCGCCAACGTTAATCTCTGACGAGTCTGCCACCTCAACCGGTACGAGGTTGTCGGCTTTTACCTTGACGACTGCAAGGTCAGCGAAGGGATCAACACCCACAATCTCACCGTCGAGCACTCGACCATCACTCAGCGAGACACGAATCTCTGGGTTCGAGCCAGCCTTGCCATCAAGCGTCACAACGTGAGCGTTGGTAATGATGTATCCGTCTTCACTGTAGATAACGCCCGAGCCTGAACCGCCAGCGCTTTCACCGCTTACCGAGAGCGTGACCACGCTCGGGGTTGCGGCGAGCGCAACTGCCGACACGTTGGTTGAGGTGTCGGCGTTGTTGAAGGTGACCCGGCCGGTGGCTGGTGCCTGCGCGAATGAACTGGATCCCTGATTTGCCGCAACAAGTGCGCCTGCGCCACCGCCGACTACACCGGCTACAACTGCGCCGATGGCAATACCCGCAAAGAAAACTCCTGCACGAGACTTTTTCGGTGTCTCTGCTGGTGCCTGGGTTGCCTGCGCTGTTGCGCCCGACGCTGTAAATTCGGCCGTGCCTGACGCCTCTGGAACCGGCACACCCTGATCGGCAAGGTGGCTTGGGTGCGGCGCGTAGTAGGCGTTCTGCTGGGGCTGGTGCAGTTGCTGGTGCTGCTCATACTGCGATTGCGGTTGAGCGGCCGGCTGCACAGGCTGGGCTGGCTGTTGCGCCTGCGGTGCCTGTGGCATCTGCGGTGCAGGCTGGGCAGCAGCAGGCTGGGCATCTGCCGGCTGACCCTGAGCCATATCAGGCAGCGGGGTGGTCTGCTGGGCAAACTCACCCTGCTGCTGAACTGGCTGCTGCGGGGTCTGCTCGGGCTGCTGTGGAGTCTCGGGCTCAGGGGTAGTGGTCACAGTCGGGCCGCCTTTCTTCTGATCCCAGAATGCCGAGCATTCCTATGAATCTGATTAGCGCGAACTGTGTGGCTGCTGCGTGAGGAGCATCTTGAGCTCGCCGAGCTGGTTTCGGTAAGCCTCAACGTTTCGCAATTTCACATCTTCGTAGCCGCGGATCATGTCGGGCAAACCGGCGATCTGCTCGGAAACGACCAGGCGATCCACCGTCAAATCAGCTGTCAGCTCGCGCACAGTGCTTTCATACTCTGCAATCAATTCGCGCTCAAGCTTGCGCATCTTGTCGTAGCCGAAGATATCGAACGCAGTGCCGCGAAGCCCACGCAGCGAGCGCAGCGTGACGAAGGCTGGGCGGAACCACGCACCGAGGCGAATCTTGTTCTTGAGTCCCATCGCTTTGAGGGTAGGTGGGTGCAAACGCCACTGTACCTTCGCGCCGCGACCAAACTGCTGTGCAATCTCCTCGTCCATCTGCGGGTCAAGTGCGAGGCGCGCAACTTCGTACTCGTCTTTGTACGCCATCAGCTTGAAGAGGTAGTTCGCGACGGTCTCGGTCAGGCGAAGCTCACCGCCAAGCGCAGCCTCAGCCTTGCGAGTTTCTTCGACGAAATTTTCGTAGCGGCGTGCATAAGCCTCGCTTTGGTACGCCACCAGCTCGGCGCGACGGTTGGCCACAATCCGTTCAAGTTCTGAATCTGCCGGAGCCTGCACGATGCTGCTAGGCACCAGGACAGCCGGAGCCTGCTCGACGAGCAGCGCACTTAGGGCAACATCAAGCGCTGCCTTGTCTGCGACGTATTGGCGACCACGGCGGAATGCCTGAATGTTGCGCGGAACAGCCACCCCGTTCAGCCCGATCGCCTCTTCTACCGCCTCTGGCAGCAGGCTGAGAGCCCCCAGCTGCACAGCGACACCGAGCAAGAACATGTTGCCCATCTGCTCAACACCAAACAGCCCTTCAGCGTAGTGACGGAGGTCGAGCGAAACACATTCACCCTCGGGGAGTTCCTGGATCACACGATCCAGCGTTGCGCCAACCTCAGGGAAGGTAACCTTCACATCGCTCACCATCGCACCCGTTGGCACGATCGAGGTCGATACGATCGCGGTCGCATTTGGCGCGAGAGCTACCGTGTTTTTCTGATCTGCCGCAACCAGTAGGTCGTAACCAAGGTACAGATCGCAGCTGCCATCGCCAATCGCGTTGCCCGCCTCGAATGGAGCACCCTCGATCACGAGGTCGGAAATAACGGCGCCACCCTTCTGCGCGAGACCGGTGCGGTCGAGCGTGCGAACGTAGCGGCCAGAAAGCACAGCAGCGGTAGCCAGAAGTTGCGAGGTGGTCACGACTCCGGTGCCGCCGATACCCATCAGGCGAATACGATGCGAAACGGTCTGCAGTTCAGGGGGTGCTGGTAGCTCGCCAAGGTCAAGATCCACGAGGCCGGCAACGCGTGACTCCTTGGTGCCCGGTCGCACTGTCACGAACGCTGGGCAGTCTCCATCGAGGCAGCTCTTGTCAACGTTGCATGAGCTCTGGTGAATGCGGGTCTTACGACCGTATTCGGTGTCGACGGGCTGTACCGAGAGACAGTTCGACTTCTCACCGCAATCGCCGCAACCCTCACAGATTCGCTCATTAATCATGATGAACTCTTCGGGCTTCTTCGCGAGGCCGCGCTTACGCTTGCGGCGAAGCTCGGTGGCACACTCTTGCTCGTGCACGAGCACAGTGGTGCCCTCGATTTTCGAAAGAACTTCCTGCGCTTCGGCTAGCCGATCTCGGTGCCACACTTCAATGCCACCGGGCATTCGCTGCGCTTTGAGCGCCTTTGGTTCGTCGCTTGTCACGATCACCTTGGCGACACCCTCAGCGAGCATTTCGCTCACCATCTCCGGAATGGTCATCTGGCCGACCGCGTCCTGTCCGCCGGTCATTGCGACGGTTGAGTTGTACAGAATCCGGTAGGTAATGTTTGTCTTCGCAGCGATCGAGGCGCGAATCGCGAGGCTACCGGAGTGGTGGAAGGTGCCGTCGCCGAGGTTCTGCACAAAGTGTCCGTTTTGCACGAATGGGGCCATGCCGATCCACTGGGTGCCCTCGCCACCCATCTGCGTGAGACCGACCACATCGCCGACCTGTTTTGGATCCATCAGCAGCACCATTGCGTGGCAGCCGATACCTGCACCAAACGCCGAATCAGTCTGTGGTTTGGTCGAGCTGTTGTGTGGGCAACCCGAGCAGAAATATGGTGTGCGCTGTGCGAGCGGCAAGTAGATACGCTCGCTCAGGCTGCCGGCTCGTTGGTCGAGCCAGCGGGTCACGCCCGGAACAGATGGCAGACCGGCAAGCTCAGTAGCTAGCGCTTTGGTGACCGAGTCTGCAGTGAGCTCACCGTGCATCGGGAAGAGTTCTTTGCCATTTGATCCGCGCTTGCCGAGCACTTTTGGCCGCGATGGCGCGTCGTATAGCAGTTCTCGCAGTTGCGCTTCGATGAAGGCTCGTTTTTCTTCGACGACAATGATGGTGTCGAGGCCCTCGGCAAACTCGAGCATCTGGCTCGGCGAAAGCGGCCAAACCACGCCTAGCTTCATCAGCCTGACTGATGACTCATTTTCAGCGCCGTTTGCATCTTTACCGGTGCCAAAACCGAGCGTCGCCAGCGCCTCCATGGTGTCGAGGTAGCCTGTGCCAGCGGTGATGATGCCGATTCGGTCGGCTGCGCTGCTGCGCACAGTGCGGTTCAGCGGGTTCAGCTCAATATATTCGCGCACGATACGCATGCGAGTTGAAAGCATGTCTCGTTCAAGCGGGCCAAGGGTGGGCTGCAGCAGTCGCGAGGTGGGTTCGTGCAAACCAGCACCAAAAGGCAGCACCGGAGTAAAGCCGTTGCCCGCCTCAAGATCGACCGTCGTTGAACCGTCGGCTACTGAGGTCACGATCTTCATTGACGACCACAGGCCACTGGCACGCGAGAGTGCGACCGCGTGGCGGCCATAGTCAAGTACTTCTGCCGCATCACAGGGATAGAGGATCGGCATCATGAGGTCGGCAAGTGCGCTCTCTGATGCGCACGGCACACTCGAAGATTTCGCGGCCGGATCGTCACCGACAAAAGCGACTGCTCCCCCGCTCGGGTGGGTGCCCATCAGGTTTGCATGGCGGAAGGCGTCGGTTGCGCGGTCGAGGCCCGGGGCTTTGCCATACCAGTACCCGACCACACCGTCGACGGTTGGGCTGAGTTCGTGGATCAGCTGACTGCCTTGCACTGCCATCGCGGCGGCTTCTTCGTTCAGGCCGGGTTCAAACCGCACATTGTGCTGGTCGAGCAGCTTCTTTTGCCGAATAAGTTCAAGGTCGTAGCCACCGAGAGGCGATCCCTCGTAGCCACTAATGAATGACGCATTCTGTTTGCCGTCAGCGGCGTCGAGGCGTGCACGATCAAGTGGCACGCGTGCGAGGGCTTGTACGCCTGTCATCAACACGCGGCAGCTTTCATCCGCGTAACGAGCATCAAGTGAGCTCAGGACCATTTCGTTGTTCCGCATTGCTCCACCGCCTTTGGTAGTAACGCGAGGATCCTCGCTCATCAATATGTTCAATAGAATCGCATTAAGCTATCGAGGCAATCAACTCAACCCCGAACAACTCATCAAAATGCTAAGCTGACACTCGAACAAGGGGGCACTTTTGAGCAATATGCTGAGAATTGATCGACTCGACGGTGAAATGATCGCGCTACTAGAACGCGATGCCAGGCTCGGCATCGGTGACCTGGCAGATCGGCTCGGCGTCTCGCGCAACACCGTGCAGTCTCGTTTGCGCCGCCTGAGCGAAGCAGGCCTACTACGCGGATTCACCCCGCGGCTGAACCTGGTCGAAGTAGGCATCACAGTCGAAGCATTCGCCGCGCTCGCCCTCGATCAGGGCAAACTCGACGAGGTCATTGAACTGCTCGCGGGCATTCCAGAGGTACTTGAGGTGCACGCAACCTCCGGCCGCGAAGATCTCCTGGTGCGACTAGGCACCACCTCGCACGCCGAGTTGCAAGATTTAATTCAGCGAATCGTTGCCCTGCCAGGTGTTGGCCACTCAAACACAACGCTCGCGCTCACAACGCCACTGCCCTACCGTGTCGCGCCGCTGCTCACTAAGGCAACCAGAAACGCCGGATGGGGCCGCTCAACGGCCCTTCCCGAATCGAACGCTACCCGATCCGAGGCGCACACAGCCGCGTCATCAACAGCTCGGTAAATCTGGCCTCGTCAACACCCAACAGCGCCACCAACCCCCGCACAGTCGTACGCGATCGCGCCCTGGCATACTCGCCGCGATCACTACCGCTTCGCGCACTCCACACTGCGAGGTTCACTGCGAGGCGCCCAATGGAGGCTGCAAGCAGCACCGCTACCTCTTCGGCAGTCAGCGGCATCACAGTACCCCAGCCCTCGGCGACACTCAGATACGCCTGCGCCGGCTCAGCCGCGCCACGGCAAGCGTACGCCGCAATCACAGCGATTTCGGCAATACGCGGCGCCCAGACCATGTCACCAAAGTCGAGCACACCATTGACCCGATCGCGCCGCTCGTTCACGAGCAGGTTCGAGTCGTGCAGATCGTGATGCACGACCGTGTGTGGCAGTTCGTGCAGCACAGGCTGAACAACCTTTTCAAACCTCTCCACCGCCTGCTGCAACAAGCTGACCGTCTGCTGATCTTCAATCGCCACCAGCGATTCCCGGATAGATTCGAGCGTGCGGCTCAATGCCCAAGGGTGGTCACGCTGGATCGCAGGGCGCGAGACTTCGCTTAGCGCGAGGGCAATCTGTGCACCGCTCACGCCAACCGAATGCATCAACTCAGGGGTGGTCTGCACCGCTTCAAGCGGGGTGCCGTCGAGCCACTCACCGATGTGGGCGATCACCTGGCCCTCTTCGGTTTCTGCGAGGGCGAGCAGTTCACCCTCTTCGGTGCGGATCGTTGCGGGAGCAGGAAGACCGCGCTCGTTTAGGCGCTCCATTGCTGAGGTTTGCCAGGCGGTAAGCACCGCGTCTTCTTGCCTGTATCGAATGGCTTTAAAGGCAACGGTGCGGCCGCTATGAAGCTCTACCCGGTAGACCGCAGAAAGTTCACTCTGTAAGGCAATGAAACGGGTTGCTCGCAGGCGATAGTGCGCTTCAAGAATCTGAGTCACTTGCTCAGGAGTGAGGCTCAACGAATCAGGGGCGATCGTGTCAGCTGCCACCAAGCGCCTCGCTTTCGTTTGAGATACTCACGAATGGTAGCGCAAAATTGGTCACCAATCGAAGCTATTGCGAATTGCTCTTGAGAAGCGTCAGCAAAAAGCGCTCATTAAACTCGATGTGCGCAAGAATCACCCGCTGAGCTTCAAAAGAGTCTCGAGCCATGAGTGCCGCATGAATGGTGCGGTGATCACCGATAATCTGCTCGGCGCTCCAGCCGTCAGACTGTTCACCATCACGAATAACAGAAAGCGCCATCTCCATCTCCGGGCTAATCAATTCGTAAAACGAATTAAGCCTGGGGCTCTCAGCCAGACCGACAACGGCTCCGTGAAAGGCAAGGTCACTGCGCACCATTTGTACCGAGTCATCACCGAAGGCCGCATCTTGCAAACGCTGGTAGGCGTCGTCAAGGCGATCCCTGCTTTCGGCAGAGGCAAATGGCGCGTTTCGCGCCCCCTGAAGCTCAAGAGTGCGTCGAACTTTGTAGAGATCGAGCACATCATCGTCACCCAGCACTCGCACCGTCGCGCCCCGGTTGCGCTCATGCACCACGAGCCCCTGGGCTGCCAGCTTAAACAATGCCTCACGAATGGTTCGCCGAGAAACCCCGAGCTCCTCGGCAAGTGACACCTCCCGAAGCGGGGCTCCCTGCGCAATCTTTTCAGTGAAGATGTGGTTGCGAATTTCGGCAGCTACGCGTTCGGCGGCTGACGCCACCTCAACCCCGCCAGCTGCCATCCTTTCGTTTTTCTCGCTCGCATCACTCATGCGTCTCCCCCACCGTTCAATTTCGTCTGCACTTTAGCCTACGTCTTCGTGTCACAATCACGCAGATTACTGGGGCTCAACGCAGACAAGCGAGCCCCAACGGGTCAATATCTGCACATTCCCTCCATAATTGGTGATCAATCATGCGAGAATGAGCGTGGGATCGGCGCCGCTGGCGCGAACAAAGCGTGAGGAGCAATTCAATGACGCGAGCACAAACGGACAGTGGCCAACCCTTCGCCGCAGGCGTACACATGGCAAACGGTTTCGATCCAGCGCGCGGAACCCCGTTAGACCCGACAACAGCCCAATTGATCGCACGGCGCGAGCGGGTGCTCGGCCCGTCGTATCGACTGTTTTACCAAGAACCGCTTGTCGTTGAAAGCGCGAACAGTGTCTGGCTGCGAGGTGCTGATGGCAAAGACTATCTTGATGCCTACAACAATGTGCCAGCGATCGGGCACAGCCACCCTGCCGTCACAGCGGCAGTGACCGCACAGCTCAGCACACTCAATACCCACACCCGCTACCTCACCGAATCGATACTTGCGTACTCAGAGCGCCTGCTCGCAAAGTTTCCCGAAAGCCTCAGCCAAATCACGTATGCCTGCACCGGCAGCGAAGCGGTCGACCTTGCAATACGCACGGCACGCACCCACACCGGAAACACCGGATTGATCATCTCTGAGCATGCCTACCACGGCACCACGGTAGCCGCAGCGGGCATTTCACCCTCGCTCGGCCCCAATAATGTGCTCGGCAGTGACGTGGTGACAATCCCATCAATTGACTCGGCGCGAATGCCGACGCATGAGATTGCGGCGTCGCTGCTCGCCTCAGTGGAGAACGCGATTGCGCAACTCAACGAACGTGGATCGGGAGTAGCCGCGATCATCTTTGACTCGATATTTTCAAGCGACGGCGTACAACCCGACCCGGCAGGATTCTTGCAGCCCATTGTCGAAGCAGTGCATCGCGCCGGCGGCCTGTACATTGCAGATGAAGTGCAACCGGGCTTTGGTCGCACGGACGGCTGGTGGGGCTTCGAGCGCCACAGCATTGTGCCCGACCTAGTCGTGCTCGGAAAACCCATGGGCAATGGACTTCCCATATCGGCGCTGGTGGGCAAACCTTCGGTGCTGGGATCTTTCGGGAGCCAGGTACGATATTTCAACACCTTCGGCGGAAACCCGGTGAGCATTGCCGCGGCAACCGCAGTGCTTGACGTGATCGAAGAAGATGAGCTGATCACGCGGGCAAGCGCCGTGGGCAGCGCGCTGCTGAAAGGTTTACAGCGGATCGCAAACGCCCACGACCGGGTACTTGATGCGCGCGGCGCCGGCCTATTTTTGGCGATGGAGTTCGCCTCCCCCGATTCCGACCAGACCCCCGACGCTGACCTCGCCGACAGAGTGGTGAATGGCATGCGCGCCGAAGGAGTGCTGCTGAGCACCTCCGGGCCGCACGCCGCAGCGTTGAAAATTCGGCCACCGCTCCCCTTCAATGAGGAGCACGCCACGTTACTACTCGAAAAACTTGAACGCGTGCTCGCCAACGAGACACGAAACTAATCTGCGACGCTGCGCTAGTTCGCACGTTCCGCGCGCTAGCGCAGCAAAACCAACACATTATGGCCTTAAACCCCAGCATTCACTTCATGCCTGAGGTATGCAGTGTGGATCGCCTGCTCGAGAGGTCTGGCCAGATGGCCAGGATCAACGCGATGCCAACATGAATCTGCAGAATACGCCCAGAGTCAACGGTGAACCCGCGCCGCGGTGGGAAATCAGCGCGTTTAACACGACCGAAACTCTCACGGAACGCCGATCCACCATCACCCTCGTCTGGCTGCAAAGCCAAGCCCCAACGTGGCTGCTTGAGGGCCGAAAACAGATCCCACACCCCTGAGGCAGAGCTCTGCTCGAATTTAGAGAGCACCAGAACGTCGCCCCGACGTGGTGCGTTTGGCCCGAATTCGGGAACCACGGTAACTTACCAGCCAGATTGCATCCCAGACACACCCACAAAGGCTGCGGGGTCAAGTAGTTACTCACCGCGTCCGTCACCCGCGTTGCCGGGCAGGGTAATGTGGCCGCGGCACAGCGAGATGAACTCTTCAAGGTTTGACCCGGCGAAAAGAACCGTTCGCATCAGCGAATGCGCAACATCACCGATCGTCGTGGTGACATCGCAGGAGATCTCAACGTCACGGTTACCTCCACCGGTAGCACTCACACCAAGTTTCAGTTTCGTACGTCTCCAGCTCCTCTAAAACCCTACTGCTGTGTGAGGGCGTTCCAATCAGGAAAAACATCGAAGTCGCCAGGCAGTGATTCTTCCCTGCCACTTTCAGCATCAGGAATCCGATCAGCAATCGCGTGCAGCAAGCCTCTCGTATCACCCCAGAATGCGTCGCTCACAACGTCAAGGTTGTACTGCCCATTTGGCTGCACTTGGTAGCTCATGCGGTAGCCGTCGCTGGTCACAGCCATGGCGGTCCATCCCCGCTCGACGTCACCGCTCACTTCGACCTCACCGCCTTGCTTCTCAAAGAATCCGATGACCGGGTCAAGGTCTGCTTTTTCTCCGGTAGCACCTGGCAAATGGATCGCCCGGACCGCCTGCATGAAGTAACTGTTTTCAGCAGTTGCTCCTTCAAGCGGGGTCGGCGCGTAGATACCCTGGCTTGGCGCGATGCCTGAAGAAATCCAGATCCACGGAGTGTTCGCGTCGGTGACTTGCAGTTGTGCTTCTTTCAACAGCTCTTGCATCCGCTCATAGCGATCCGCCATGGTGTTGAACTGCTCTTCAAGTGACTGCTGCTCGACTTGCGTCTGTGTCATTCCCGAAGCATCCATCTCAGGGCCTTTCGTAGTGCATGAGCTTGCGCCGACGATAATTCCTACTGACAGCGCTGCGGCAGCGGCTGCCTTCATCAGCTTGTGTGTGTTCACGGGGTTCCTCCTCCAAGGATGCGTCCCATAGATTCGACCGAGCTGGTGCCTTTGGTGAGGTAGCCTACCTTGCCGCCCCAGTTGAAGAAGCTTCCGCTCTTGTCTTCTGTGAACATGTCGTGTGCGGTAACTCGAACACGATCACCACGGTCTTCTGACTCAAATTTTTCGATACCGGGGATATTCACTGGATTGTCTCGGCCGCTACCGCTCAGGCCCATCCATGCAACGTTATCGCCCTTCGCACCCGTTGCATAGAAATGGTTAGCGTGCATCTCCTCAACAGTGGTGCCCTTTTCAAGTCCAGCCGAACCGTAGGTAACAAAGGTGTCCACCTCAGTCTGCGTAATTTTGAGGGCTTCTGCTGCGGTTGTCGACCCATAGGAGTGGCCAAATACCACGAAGTTGCTCATCTTTTGGCCGCTGGCTGAACGCACCGCGTTGATTCCATCGATGAAGTTCGCAAGTGGTTTTGCGCCAGCTGCGGCGCGGTCTCCGTGGGTGACTTCAAGGCTCGGAGGCATCGCTGGCGAGTGGTAACCAATCCAGGCCACAATTGCCGGACTTGCTCCGGAGTTGTATCGGCGCGCCTCGAGGTAGAGCTGCTCTGCACCACCGAGACCGTTCGCAAGGCCATTGACATCTGAACCCATACCCGAGACATTGACGCCAACATGTTTGGCCGTATCGAGGTTACCCAACGAGATCGCTGCGGTCAGCACACCATCGTGGCTGCCAAAACCAAAGAGTTGCACAGTTGGCTTGCCACTCATCAATTTGGCATTCGCCACAGCGTCGTTGTAAGTCTGGCGAATGTTTTTAACCTGTTCGGTAAAGTCCTTTACCGACATGTCTCCGCTGAGCCCCATCATGCGAATCGAAGCATCTGGATTCGCGATCGCGTAATCGAGCGCGGCGTTGGCCGCGATGTCTTGTACTGCGAAGGGCACGCCATCGGCCTTCCCCAGTGCGAAAAGCACTTCAATTGGCAACTTCTTAACATCTTCGTTAGAAAGACCAAGCGCCTTCCACTTATCGGCGACTTCCTGCGGAGTAAAGCTTCCGCTGAGAATATCTTGCAGTAGCGGGTCTGAAAGATACCGAGAACGGTGCACCGATGTGCCGGTGTAGTGGCGGGTGATGCCGGCCCGGGTGTTGCCACCGTTGTAGCTCAACAGCGGCCCGAGGTCGGTGCTCTTCAGCTTCGAGGTGAGCCGTGACTCGCTCTCTTTGCGCTCTATGATGAGCTTGTTCCAGCGGGTCTGCTGCTCAGAGATCCGGTCAGCGGCCCAGCCCCATGACATTGCTTGCGCGGTCCAGGTGCCGGTAGCCCAAGCCTTGGCGACAAGGTTGCTCTCCTCGCCTTCGGCGGATGCACTCGGCGCCGGAGGAAAGAGCGAGGGCCGCCGATTCCATTCGGTGGGGACGTGCACAGACGGTTGAACTTGCAGCGTGCGCGCTGCCTGCTCGAGTTCTCTTGCACACCCACGAATCTGCGACAGGAGATCCTCGACGGTCGAGATCGTCTCACGTGCCGATGCGTGAATACGATTAATGTCGTCCGCGTACGCCGCAAACGCTGACGAGGCAGTTGAAAGGTCGAGCGAGAGTTGAGTCGCTCCCTGCATGAAGCCGGTATCGATCTGAGTCTTCAGCTTCGTCACTGACTTACCGGAGAGGGTACGCAGCAGAGAAACCGATTGCAGAGCCTTTGAGTTTCCACTGTCAATTTCGTCGACCATGCGCGCAAGCGTGCGCGAGGCGGCGTCAGCTTCGGTAGATGTCCCCACAATTGGAGATTTTCCAACGAGCACGCCGCCCTCTGCTGCAACTAGCAAAGACAAAGAGGAACCTCTTAATTCGTAAAGCCCGGCCCGAGCGCTTGACTGATTTCGTTCTCAATCATGGTCGAGGCAGACATGACTCCAGCAACGGACGCTGCACCTTCTCCTGCCGCATCAGAAAGTGCCTCAGCAGCAATACCGGCAGCCCGCATAAAGCTCCCGACAGTTCCACCGATCCCAGTGTAGCTATCAGCGTTGAGCATTGGCATGGATCGGTTGCTTTGGATCTCGGAAGCCGCATCGGTCAACAGCCGGGCAGCACTGCCGAGGTATGCGTCCTGAAATTCAAGATCAGCCATAGCTGCAGTACCTCAGGATAGTTCTGTATCAATTAGTTGATCCGTGAAGCGATCTGCGCATCCATGTCGCGCATAGCGTTTGCGGTCTGCGTCAGGAAGCTCTGGATTTCGTTGAGCTTTGCTACAACGGTGTTCGCACTCGTCGTGTAGTCGTTGTAGGCGGCATTGAACTTCACCGAAGCCTGGTCGGTCACAAAACCCGACGAGACGAGGTTCTGGATCTGCTGCTGCAGCGACTGAAGTTTTGCGGTGATCTCTTCGCGGCCCTGGCCCAGCTGTGCGGCCGACTGCTCGATCTCGGCATAGGAAACCTTGATGTTCGACATGTGAAACTCCATCTCTTTACCCGTGTAGCGCACTTGTTCAGCGCGGCATGACTGCGCGTACAGCACCTGACGCACTACACAACGCTATCGAAACGAGCTTATCGGCCAAAAGGGGTCTAATGCACCTGTATGCAATATTTGAGCTGGTTTGCCCGACTGGCGAGTCGGGCAGGATGGCATCGTGCCCAAGCCCTCCTAGCGGTGATGACAGGAACCCATCACCCAGAGCAAAGGTGGTCAAGGAGTATCACGACGAGATCGCACTGACGCAGTCTTCGGGTTACAGGACAAAACGTGTGGATGGAACCCTGTTCTAGCCGCATGATCACGCGGTAAAACAGGAATCACTATGCTCCGGCACCCTTAACTGTGCCAAAAACGTCAAACGCCACCCAATGTCCGCTCTGCGACACCAAACTCGTGAAGAACGGGATCACCGCTGCCGGCACACAACACTGCAAATGCCCAAGCTGTGGCGCTTCAAGCACACGCAGTCGCGAGGACATCACCCGAAAGCACCAGCTCGCAAGATTCCTCACCTGGCTCTGCGGAAAGCATGCTCAAGCCGATTTTGGTGGGCCAAGCGCGGCCTGCCAGTCGGGTGCAACGCTGAATCTTCCACGTGCGCATGAACCTGAGAAGGCACCTGACGCTGAACCCCAGGACCGAAGCCGGCTGACACCTCCTCCAGATCGGCCGAGCACTCTCCAAAGTCGTAACCGTTGAAGACGCGATCAAGTGGCAGAAACTGCTCAACGTGTGGTGACAGGCGTACGGACACCTCACCAAGGAACGCACCCGATACCGCAACGGCACCACCGGGTCCACCCACGACCGGCTCCGCAAAGCATGGAATCTGCTCCACGCGCTGAACCGCAAGAATGTGCTCTTCACCTATCTTGAGCACGGCAACGCCAGAACCACATCACCCCTCGAAGGCGGCATCAATAATGGCATCAGGAGCATGCTCATAAACCATCGCGGAATGAGCGAAACACACATGAAACGAGCAGCAGAGTGGTTCCTCGCCCCGCGCGAAACCCTGCTCGAACGAGCACACGACCTCATCATCAACCACACGCCAACCAACACAGTGATCGGGACCAGAGAAAAACCCGTAGAGCCTGTGCTCTACGACACTGCGCCCAGCGCCGACGAAGGGCTCTGGCTGAGCACAGGCTGGGCTGGGCGAGGGCGAGGATAAACACACCTAACGCCATTCACACGTATTGTCCTATAACCCGTGCTTCTCGCCGAAAAGGCGAAAGGCCCCTGACCAGGATTTCTCCTTGTCAGGGGCCTTTCTCATCGTTGCGGGGGCAGGATTTGAACCTACGACCTCCGGGTTATGAGCCCGGCGAGCTACCGAACTGCTCCACCCCGCGGCACAAGAATTAACTTTAGCATGGGCCGCGGGGCGGTACAAATCCTGGGCAGCAGTTCGGCGTGTCCTACTGCGCTTGCAGGGCGTTCGTGAGGGCTTCCTTCAGGCGCGCATCGGCTTCGCCGTACGCGGTCCAGTCGCCCGCCTTCATTGCTTCATCACGGTCGGCGATAGCCTGCTTCATCTCGCGCAGGGCTTTTTGCAGCTCTGGCGAAGAAGGCTTCTCGGTTGAGGTGCCCGTGTCTGGGGTTTCAGCTCCCGGGTCAACCACATCCGTGCCTTCGCCCTCAATTGGCACATCACCGTCACCGGCGGAAGCGCCGGAGTTGCCGCCGAAGAGCTCGTCGAGCGCACCGTCAAGGGTGTCCTCGAACGCGATCTGGTCGCCGAACGACGCAAGGACCTTCTGCAGAATCGGGAAGCTGGTTCCCGAAGACGCCTGCACATACACCGGCTGCACGTAGAGCAGACCGCCACCAACCGGCAGAGTGAGCAGGTTACCGCTCGTCACCTTACTGCCACCCTGACTCAGGATGTTCAGCAGCCTGGAGACCTCAGAGTCGGTCGTGAAGCTGTTCTGCACCTGACCTGGGCCAGGAACCGAATTGCCCTTTGGCAGCGTGAGCAGCTTGAGCGTGCCGTAATCCTCCGATACCTTGCCGTCCACGTTTCCGGCGTTCGAATTCGCTGCCAGATATCCGGTCAGAATATTTCGAGCGTCTTTACCACGCGCTGCAGGAATATAGGTCGAGTAGATCGAGAAGTTTGGATCTGCATCCTTACCAGCGGCCATCGTCAAGTAGTACGCCGGCTGCCTAGGCGCTTCACCGTTGTCACCCGAAGACACGGTTGAGACCGGGTCGCTCGGCGTACGCCATGCGTCTTCTTCTGAGTAGAAAGCGCCAGCGTCTGTGACGTGATAGGTCGAGAGCATCTCACGCTGTGCCTTGAACAGATCGCTCGGGTAACGGACGTGGCTGAGCAAGTCACCGCTCATCTTATCGACCGACTGGAGCGTGTCCGGGTAGATCTTGCTCCATGCCTGCAGCAGTGGATCTTCGGTGTCCCACGCGTACAGTTTCACACTGCCGTCGTAGGCGCTCACGGTTGCCTTCACCGAGTTGCGAATGTAGTTCACTGGCTTCACGCCCGCGCCAGCTGCACGCGGGTTGTCGGCATCAACAATCAGTGAGTTGAAGTCCTGCATCTCCGAGTACGGGTACTGATCAGAGGTGGTGTAGCCATCAATGATCCAGACGACTTCGCCGTCGACTACCGAGGCGTACGGCGCCGAATCTACTGTCAGGTATGGCGCAACCTTCTTCACACGATCAACCGGGTTGCGGTCATAAAGAATCTGCGAACCATCAACGACAGCGCCCGAAAGCACGATCTCCATCGACTGGAACTTCAGCGCGTACAGCAACTTCGTAAAGACGTTGCTCAGTACGGGTCCACCGTCACCGGCAAAGATAGTCAGGTTCTGACGCCCACCTTCGCTCTCAGAGACAGTTGCCTCTTGGTCTGCTTCGGTGTCGTTGGTCGCCGGCGCTTCGGCGTTCTCAGCAGTACCGTCTGCGCCCTCAGCTGGAGTTTCAGTGGGGGCCTCGGCTGGAGCCTCAGCGGGTGACGCACTCTCGTCGTCAGCCGGGTAGTCAACCTCGATTGGCTTCGCACGGTCGCCACCAACGATTGAGTAATTCGGTGAAGTCATACCGAAGTAAACGCGCGGTTCAAACTCGCCGAGGCGCCCGCTGGTTGGGATCCCGCTCTCCAGGAAGACAGGCTCACCGCTAGCTGAGCGCTGGTTGCCGTATGCTGCCACCAAGCCGTAGCCATGGGTATAGACCAGCGTCTGGTTGTACCAGCCATTCTGGCCCGAGACGTCGATATCGCGCACCGCGGTAACAGTGTCTTCGATCTTGCCGTCAATCTCGTAGCGGTCGACGCTCAGCGATTCTGGGAACTTGTAGTACTGGCGGCTCTGTTCAAGCTGAGCAAAGGTTGGCGAGACGACAGCAGGGTCGATAATTCGAATGTTTGCAGTGGTCTCAGCATCGCCACGCAGCTGACCTGGCTCCGCATCGGTTGCAGCGTCATAGCGTTCAACCTTGACGTCATCGATACCGTACGCGGCTCGAGTTGCCTCAATATTCCGAGCAAGGTATTCACTTTCCAGGCTCTTCTCGTCTGGGCGCACACGAAGCTCCTGCACGACCCATGGGTAACCGACGCCAACAACGAGGGCGGAAACCAGAAGCAAGGCAGTACCAATCACGGGCAGGCGCCATTTACCGGTAACTGCGGTGATCAGGAACAGCAGTGCAACGATTACGGCGATACCAGCAAGAATCTGCTTACCCGGAATTGTGGCGTGCACTCCCGTGTAGGTGGCACCGGTGAACCGGCCCTGGAAGTCAGTGAGCGCCGCGTAGCGGTCAAACCACAGGCTGACACCCTGCAGCGCAAGGTACACAAATGCCAGCACGGCGGCCTGAATACGGGTGGCCTTCGAAACACGCACATCGCGACCAGCAAACGAGATGCCACCGTAAAGGTAGCTGGTTGCTACACCGAGAATCAGGCTGATCAGCACGACTGCCGATGCGTAGCTCAGTACACCCTGCCAGAACGGCAGCGAGAAGAGGTAGAACGAAGTGTCAAGACCGAACTCAGGGTCTTTTGTGCCAGAGGGTGACGAGTTCCACCAGAGCAGCACGCGCTGCCAAGATGAGGCCGCAGCAAATCCACCAAATAGCCCAAAGAGCGCAGGCAAGAGCCACTTGATCAACCGGCGCAGCGGTTCAACGAGCTCTTGATATCGATCCAGCTGTGCCGTCAAACGCGCGTAAACCGGGCGCTTGCGGTAGGCAATGTCGATCGAAAAGAATACGGGAACTGCCATCGCCAGGAAACCAACAACGAACATCGCTGCCGCTGCTACCCACTGGGTGAGCAGAACTGGCAGGTATCCGAGTTGGTCAAACCAAAGCACCTCGGTAAAGACAGAGGCAGCTGCAAGAAGGCCAAGAACCAGCAGCACAACCAGAACCACGGTCACCGCAATCGGTGAGACGCGGCGCTTAGTTCCCTGCGGAGCGGCGTTGGTCGGGTCAGTCACGTCGAAACTCTCTGTTAAATGATGGATTCTGGCGTGCCCCCAGCCTATCGACCGCCCCCGACAAGATGCCTGGAATTCGCAGTTCGCTTGAACGCATTGGTCACTGTTCGCAGTGAGCGCAACGCAAATGCCCCAGATTTCCCGCTCTCACGGCCGAATTTCACCCCTGTGCCGTAACTTGGAATCCATGAACGATCGCGAGCACAACGGCAGCCCAGAAGAGTCGGGCGACGACGCCATGCGCGAGTTGCAGCGCATGCTGAACGACATGCTTTCGGGCAAGACTCCAAATGGAGATTTCGATTTTTCCGCTCTCTCAAAGGCCGCGGGACTACCAGCGGATCCGGCTGCGCTGCAAGGGCTTTTTGCTTCTATGCAGCAAGCGATGCAGAACCCTACAAACGAAATCGATTGGTCCGTTGCCAGGCGCATCGCTATCGATGTTGCTTCGCAGGGTGGAGCACCTGCAGACCCTGCCGCTGCACAGCGAGCCTTTCCGGTCGCCGCGCTTTGGCTAGACGAGGCGACCGCAGTCGGTGCTACCGCCGACGCACCTCGCACACTGACCAGAGTCGAATGGGTCCAGCAGTCAATCGACACCTGGATCGGCCTCGCTGAGCCGGTGGCAGACTCTATTGCTCGTGCGCTCACCGATGCGCTTAGCAGCCAGCTGCCCGAACAGTTCAGCAGCCAGTTTGAGGGCTTCGCACCTATGCTGCGAAGCGTGGGCGGTGCCCTCTTTGCTACGCAGCTCGGCCAGGTAATTGGCAAGCTTTCAAGTGAGGTCGCCGCTGGTGGCGACGTTGGTATGCCTCTCTTTGAAGGTCAGGGACGCGAGGGTGGCGCACTGATTCCAAGCGGCGTCGCTGAGTTCGCAGACGGTCTCGATCAAGACGCTGAGGCCGTCACCCTGTACCTTGCTGTGCGCGAGTTGGCACATGCTCGTTTGTTCCGGCACACCCGCTGGCTGCGCCTGCACCTCGTATCGGCCATCACGGATTATGCCCGCGGCATGAGCATTGACACCATGCGCATTGAAGAGTTGGCCGGTGAGCTCGATCCTTCAGACACCGAGGCAATGCAACGCCTGGTGTCTAGCGGCGCGCTCATTCCACCTCGCACCCCCGAGCAAGAATCTGCGCTTGAGCGTCTCGAAACTATGCTCGCCCTTATTGAGGGCTGGGTTGATGCGGTAACCGAGTCTGCTGTTTCACGCTTGCCTGGTAGCGAGGGCATTGCTGAAATGGTTCGCCGCCGCCGTGCGGTTGGCGGTCCAGCGGAACACGCTTTTGGGACCTTGGTCGGCCTTGAGCTTCGCCCTCGCCGCCTACGCGAGGCAGCGGCACTGTGGCGAACCCTCGGCGAGCGAGGCGGTATTGAACGCCGCGATGCGCTCTGGGCTCACCCTGATCTGCTACCAAGTTCAGAAGAAATTGATCACCCGGCTCGCCTTCTTGAGCGTCTTGGACTTGCCGGTGCTGAGCCAGAAGCTGCTCCGAGCGATGATTTCGATCGCGCGCTCGCCGATTTGCTTGATGGCAAGCTTGAGCGAAACGATGATAAGAATTCCGACGAGGATCCGCTACAGCCGCCTCCGGTGTAATGCTTTTGCGAGCTAAGTCATCCCAGTGACTCAGCTGAACGAGCCGAGACCTTCATAGCTCACATCGAGTGATTGCGGTCTCGGCTTTTTCTTTTCTGTGGATAACCGATCGAACGCGTCGATTCAGGCGAAAGATGGGTTAATGCACTCAGAACGTCTTAGCCTGAACCCCAAAATTCCGCTCAGCTGGGAAGAACCAGAAATCCTGCGTTTTGGTTTTGAACACGTTATCGCGAGGCTAATCGAGCCGACGCCCGGTTTGCAGCGCCTACTCTCTCGACTTCGAGAGGGAATAGCCCGTGATCAGCTCGAATCGCTCGCCACGAACTATGGGGTCTCAGCAGCTCAACTTGGGCAGTTGCTCAGCGATCTCGGGCCGGCGCTTCAAAGAACACCCCAGGTGGAGCAACGAAACGAGTCCCAACCGGCCACACAGCAAGGCATTTCAGTAATCGGGCGCAATACTGCAGCCGAACAATTTCGCGAGCATTGCGAGCGCGCCGGTTTTCGACCTCCGAAGCCCGGCGAAAAACCAAAACTCGCCATTCTCGTCGATCACTTTTGGGTGGCGACGGCTCACTCGCAGGCACTGTTACGAGAGCAGGTTCCGCACCTCAGCGTGCGCTTCACTGATCGAGCCGTCTATGTCGGGCCAATGCTGACTCCAGAGGGCGATCTTTGCCAGAACTGTATTGAGCTGCACGCTCTCGAACTCGACCCGCAATTGCGGCTGGTAGCGGCACAACTCGCGGCAAACACACCGGCCGCACTCAACGCCGACACCATACGTCACGCAACAACGTTGGCATTCACCGTACTGCGCCATTGGCAACAGGGCACCAAACATTTGCTCAGGCACCGCCTACGCATACCGGTCGCCCGAGGAGTTCCGGCGCTCAGACCAACACGTGAGCGAGTTAAAGCACACAAAAAATGCCCCTGTATTGAGCTGGCTCGCGCCCAACTCCCGATCACATCAGGCGCCGAACTTGAGACCGGCTTCTTCGATAAAACGGGAGGGCATGCGCTGTGAACGGGCAGATCCAGCAGTGCCAGAAATACGCAACTCGTTTCGAGCGCGGGTGAACGCGACGTAGGCCAGCCTGCGCTCTTCATCGATGCCAGACTCATCGACCGCATACGCATTCGGGAACAAGCCCTCATTCATGCCGATGAGATGAACAAGACCCCATTCGAGGCCCTTCGCCGAGTGCACCGCACTCAGCGTGACAGCTTCAACAGTAGGTTCATGATGCGCCTGAGAACGGGCAAGCAGCTCTTCACTAAACGACTGCATAGTTGTTCCCGGTGGTTGCTCGTCCAGCAGCGTGAGTATCGCGTTCAGCGCATCCCAACGCTCACGCGCAGCCCCACCCTCTGGTGGGCTCGCAGTCCACCCGCAGGCCCGAAGCACGTCACTGACCACTTGGAAGAGCGGACGAGGATCAGCGACCTTCGCCTGGCCACGCATCAACATGACTGCTTGCCGCACCTCTGCCCGATCAAAAAAGCGCTGCGCGCCAACGACCCGAGCAGAGACACCGAGCTGCTGCAGAGCTGACTCAATGATCGCCGATTGCGCGTTCGCACGGTACAGCACAGCAATCTCACTCGCTGGCGTGCCTGCAGCGATGCTCACCCGGATCGATGCCGCAACAGCCTGCGCCTCATCGTGCTCGTTTACAAACCACTCTGCCGACACTGGCGCCCCCGGCTCTGCCCGTTCGGCTCGCAGCGTCAGCGCGCCAGGGCGCCCCTTCATCAGCTTGTTAGAAACCTGCACGATCTGATTCGACGAACGATAGTTTCGTTCGAGCCTGAACTCTCGAGCATTCGGATGCTCAGCGCCAAAGCGCAAAAGGTACGAACTCGATGCGCCAGCAAAGCTATAAATAGTCTGGCTCGCGTCACCCACAACGCACAGCTCGTCGCGATCGCCTAGCCACACCTGCAAGAGAGCGTGTTGAAGCGGCGAAACGTCCTGATACTCGTCGACCGTGAAAAACCGGTACCGCTCACGAACTTGAATAGCGGCTCTCGGCTCAGTCTCAAGCATGCCGGTGGTGAGCACCAGCACATCCTCAAAATCGATCTGCCGACGCTCGCTGAGAACCGCCGCATATTTCTCATGAATATCGAGCAACTGTTCGGCCGAAATACCTGACGGCACAGGGCGAGGATCACGTGCCGACACCAAACGTGCCGCGTAACTCTCCATGTCGAGCATGGAGACTTTTCGCCACTCAATCTCCGCTGCGATATCGCGCAGCGTCTCACCTGGCAGCCGCAACCCAAGCGATTCCACCGCCTGAGAAATCACAGGAATCTTGCCACCGACAACCTGTGGCGCCGCTCCCCCAACCAGCTGCGGCCAAAAGAAGCCGAGCTGCGCGAGAGCCGCACCGTGAAAAGTTTGCGCGCGCACACCAACCGCGCCGAGCCCGCGAAGCCGCGACTGCATTTCACCGGCAGCCTTACGAGTGAACGTCACCGCCAGCACACGTTCGGGAGCATAAGCACCAACCCGAACACCGTGCGCAATTCGGTGTGTCAACGTTCTCGTCTTGCCGGTGCCCGCGCCTGCAAGAACCATCACCGGCCCCCGCAGATGCTCGGCGATCTGGCGCTGATCCGGGTCTAAACCGTCGAGAAGATCGCTACTCACGATCGCCCTCAGCGATCCAGAGTTCGATCAGCCAGCGTGCGATTGAAAGCTTCTGCGGCAGGCGAATGTCGGGGCTTGGGTTCGCCAGCTCGGCGCGCGTAAACCAGCGAAGCTCAGAGATTTCGTTCGGATCTGGGTTCAGCTGCGCTGGATCAGCACCCACCGTCAGCTTCGCCCGGAAGCCGAGCATCAATGATCGGGGAAACGGCCACGGCTGAGACGCGATGTACTGCACTCCGTCGACTGCTACACCAGATTCTTCAAACACCTCACGAACAACTGCCTGTTCCGCGCTTTCGCCTGCCTCAACAAAACCGGCGAGCAGCGAGAAACGGCCTGCCTCCCAAAGAGCGTTTGAGCCGAGCAGCAGGCGATCCTCGTGCTCTACAAGCACGATCACTGCTGGATCAGTGCGCGGAAAATGCTCGCCACCAAGCGAATCATGGCGGGCCCAGCCTCCTTGCACCGGCACCGTTTCGGAGCCATCGCGCGGCGAAAACGGCATTGCCAGGTGCCAGTTCACAATGGCAGAGGCCACCGACAGCAACTCAAGACCGAGCGGATCAAGATCCGTGGCGAAACTGAAGGGGTGCGCCCAACCGTTTGCCGGCTCTGCGTAGCCATCGACGTGAGTGGCAATCATCGCAAATACTGGTGCGCCATTCGCCTTGCCGAGATAAGAATGCGCCTCACTTCGATCGCCTAATGGCTCAAGCAAATCAAGCTCGCACCGACCGTCAATCTCACGGACCGGAAACTTTGAGCCGGGCTGCACACGCAACACGCGAGTCGCTGGATCACGCCAGGCTTCATCGAGCGCAAGCTCATCAAGACGGGCCGACGCGTCACGATCTAGTCCCCCGCTAACGAGCGGAAGCGGATCAATGAGCGTCATTTATTCTCCTGATATAGATGCGATTGAATGCGCGTGGCACACCGAACATGGAGCAAACGCTGCCTACGCTGGGGACATGTCGACCACCCCATTCACTCTAGCCGCCCTCGCAACCTCAGCGGTGCCTGGTCTCGCTGTCACCGGAGCTCGACCACACAGCGCTGGCAGTTCAGGCGCATTTTTATCTGCGGTGCTGTCGACCGAGAGCGGCGATGTGATTGTTCGCGTGCCAACGACGCCCGCCGCAGAGGTGCAACAATCGGCAGAACTGCTTGCTATTGCGGCCCTCGCAGATGGCGCTCGCGCGCATTTGCCGTTCAGCATTCCAAGCACGCTTGGCATCACGAGGGCGCGTGATACGAGGGCAGTCGTGAGCACCTATTTGCCTGGCATTGCCGCGCTGATGGAAGAGATTGAGGGAGATAGCGACCTCACTCAGCAGGTTGCCGAGATCCTTGATGCGGTGCACAGCCTGCCCTCTGGCATTGTTCGTTCGGGCGGGCTGCCAGTGCGCGACGCCGACGCTGTGCGCAGCGAGGCCGAACGGCTTGTTCAGCGAGCTGCCGACACCGGCATGCTTCCCTCGACGGTGCGCGCACGTTGGAACGACGTGCTCGACGCCGACGCAGTCTGGAGTTTTGAACCGACGGTGGTGCATGGTGCCCTCGCGCCCGAGGTTTTGCTCACCGAACAAAATCACGTCACGGGCGTACTTGCCTGGCATGAGCTTTCGCTTGGCGATCCAGCGTCAGACTTGAATTGGCTTCTGCTCGGTGATCCAGAGACCTTTGAGTCAGTTCTTGCCAGATACACGGTGCTTCGCGGAGTCTCAGGTCAGCAGGAACTCAGCGTACGAGCTCGTTTTTATCACGAGCTTGAGGTCGCAAAGTGGCTGCTACACGGTTTTGAAGCGCACGATCAAGAGGTTGTTGATGATGCGGTGACCATGCTGGATCGGCTGGTCGACCGATTGAGTCTGCTCGGCGCCCCGCTGCCGAAGCAGCGAGTACTCTCCGAATCAGAAGTCGAAGAAATGCTTGATCACACTCCTCATTCGTCGCTGTCTAATCGTTCAGATAGTGCTGAGGATGAGTCACTCGACGAGGACCGTGCCTTTTTGATCGAGAGCGACTTCGCAGAGCGGGCCGCGGAACTTGGCGATAAGCAAAGCCCTACGGATGCGGGCGGCTCAGATGCGGGCGGCCCCTACGCTGGCCGCTCAGACTCTACGCAGACAGACGCCTCGGAGGCTAGCACTTCAGAAGAAATCGACGGCCCGACGGCGGCCTCTTCGACCGGTTCTGCCTCTGACTCGGCAGAACAGATCACTCAAGTGATCGAAGATGAGGTCAGCCAAGCTGTGAAGCGCAGCCTGAAATCACCGCGCGACAAATCTTAGCTTCGCTGCTCAGCGAGCGACCGCCAGCTCTTTTGGATGCTATCTGGTTCGTGTGCTCCCTTCCTAGATCACTGATTTTTGCGCGCTAGCAGCGCTTATCCAGAGCTCTTCAAGTTCTTCAAAGCTGCGGTTGTGAGCTGATTGAAGCTCTTGACCTTCTGCCACGTAGAACAGTGTGACGTCGATCTGATCTGGCGAGACTCCAGACCAGCGCGCATAGGCATGCCGGTAAAGATCAAGCTGCAAAAAACGAACGGCACGTTCAGCGTCGTTCTTTGGCGGTCTACCCGACTTCCAGTCCACAATTTCATAGCGAGGAAGATCGCCGCTTTCATCGCAATAGATCGCATCGAGTTTGCAGACGAGGGTTTGACCGGCAAACGGCAGGGTGATTTCGAGCTCTACCGCGACCGGCTGCAGACCTGCCCATCGTGACTGCTCAAATTGCTCGATGAGCGCTTGTAGATCATTCTCAAGCGGTGCCTCATTTGCGTTGAAATCATCGTTTGAGTCAAAGTCGATACCGCTGAGCGTGAGTGAGGTGCCCAATTGAGTGCTCGCCCGACGTTCAACCCACTCGTGGAAAAGATTTCCTGTGCGGGTTCGTCGGTATGGCTGCATCGGCATTGGCCGTAGTTTTCGCCGTTGCGCATCAACAGGGTCCGTAATGAATTCGTGAAAGGTCGAAGCAGTGATTCTTGCGGAAGAAACAGATTCTCTTTCTGCAGTTGACTGGGTCAGTTGTTTCGTGCGCTCTGCTGCTCGTTCGGCGAGTAGCAGCTCAACAACTGGATGTAATTGCTCGCCGGGTTCAGGCTGATCGACAGCGCGCTGCAAGACTTCAGCGGCCGTACGCACCGCCGCTGCTCGACGGCCGAGCGGGTCAAGCGGCCATTCAAGCGTGCGCTCATTCCCGACAGCTGGGTCAGTCTCGAAGTCACTGTGTTCAGGCAGAGAAGCTATCAGCCCAGTATCTGCCAGCTCTTGCAGATAGACCGCTGGCACGCGGGCAGCTTTTTGCCCTCCCCAGAAAGACGAGGTGAGAAGCAACCGTGACGCCGCACGGGTAAACGCGACGTAGGCGAGCCGGCGTTCTTCGGCTGCGTGCCTATCTTTCAGGGCGTCTTGGTAGCGGACGAGAGCATCGGTGACGGCCTTTTGTGTGTCGGCAAGTTCAAACTCCAACCGCGGTCGCGCATGCGCATCACCGCGAAGCGAGTCTGGCAACTGACCGGCTCGCAACCAGCCCATACCTTCTCGTGGCGCACCAGGGAACTCGCCTTCGACAAGCCTTGGTACAACTACGAGATCCCATTCAAGTCCTTTTGATCCATGCACTGTAATGAGTTGCACCGTGCCTGGTTCCGGCTCGGGCACATGCTCGGCGGCCTCATCATCTTCGGTTGCTCTTTCGAGCCAGTTCAAAACCGAATCGAGTGTGCCGTGCTCATCGTTCGCCAAAAAGCTCTCGACGAGTTCAGCGAAGGCATCAAGATTTGCGCGAGCAACTGCAGATCCGTCATATCCAGTGTGCTCGCCAGCATCAAGCTCAATATCGAGCCGAAGCGCTGCGGTGACTGAGCGCAGCAGGCTTGGAATATCGCCACCTACCTCTTGACGCAAATGTCTCAACATTTGACCGGCTTCACGCAGTCGCTCACGACCAACCTCGCTCACGTTTTTGAGCGCATTGTGATCAAGCTTTGCCATCGAGGCGATTTCATCGAGAGTATCCAGCAGAGTGAAGCTGCGCTCTGGATCAGAGAACTGCGGTGTTGCAGCAAGTTCGGCCTCATTTATTTTTTGCTTCGTGTGATCTCGTTCGGAGAACCAAGTAGCGGCTTGGCGTAACCCCCGAAGATCTGCGACTCCGATCCTGAATCGTGGACCAGCGAGCAGGCGCAAAAGCTCGCTACCCGCATCGGCGAACCATACACAACGAAGTGTGCTTACAAGGTCGGTCACCTCGGGAGTCTTGAGAAGACCACCAAGCCCCACGATCCGGTTTGGAACACCCGCCTCCCAGAGAGCCTCTGACACCGCAGGCATATGCTTTCGACTGCGAAACACAACTGCTGCAGTTGCCTGCTCACCGGTTTGTACCAGGTGTTCTCCTTTGGCTTCACGAAGCCAAGTTGCAAGCCCTGCAAATTCCTCGGTCAGAGTCTCCGTCATGAAATGCTCAAGCTGTTGCCCGTTGGCGCTCTCGACTTTGCCGAGGTACTGAGCGCGCGAGGTAAGTGGTTTCACGCCAATTCCAGAGGCTTCTGCCTCGAGCGCTCGGGCAAGTGGTGCGCTGATCGCATTGGCTGCCGCGAGCACGGCGGAAGGGTTTCGCCAGCTGGTAGACAGACTCAGCGTGGTTGCGCTTCCGTGTGCCTCTCCGGGAGCCGCAAAATCTTGGTGGAACGTTTGCAGGTTGCTTGCCGATGCCCCGCGGAAGCCATAAATGGACTGGTGCGGATCACCTACGGCCATCACTGCGTTGCCTTGAAATAGGGTCGCCAGCAGTGTGGTTTGCCCGACTGAGGTGTCTTGAACCTCGTCGAGCAGCACAATTGGGGTGCGTGCACGCAACGCGCGAACAGCGTCAACAGAACGTCTGGTGGTTTCAACTGCCAGTGCGAGCTGATCTGAGAACTCGATCAAGCCCCGTCGCTGCTTTTCTTCGGCGAAACGCCTGGCAAGCCGGACAGCGAGACGAGTTGCTTGCATGTTCTCAAGGATCTCGTCGATCTTTTTGTACCTGCCGGCACTCTTTTTGTCGTTATAGGGCAGTTCAGCAAGTGCCTCAGTCTCGACGATTCGCTCTTCGATCGCGTCGAAATTCGTGAGGTTATCTGCAACCGCATGATCGAGAGTAAGAATTTGTCTCACCATGACGGAAATAGAGTCGTTGCCCTCAGCAAGTGCGGCTTCGTCACTGTTGCACACTACATCGCGTGCTATTCCCCACGCGACCGAGTGATCAATCACGGTTGCGCCAGCGGCTACCCCCGCATACGCGCCGAATTCTTGCACAATTGAAGAAGCGAATGCGTTGTATGTACTCACCTCAGGCAGATCAAGCCCTTCGGCCATCAGCTCGATCACGTCTTCGGCACGGCGCGTTTCAGCGGGGCTCAGCATACCCAGCTGTTTGGCTTGAGCAAGACGTTCTGCGAAATGCACCAACCGGCCTGCAACTCGCTCGCCTAGTTCACCCGCAGCTTTTCGTGTGAAGGTCAATCCGAGAATCTGCGATGGTGTTGCCAGACCGTTCGCCACGAGCCACACCACTCGATTTGCCATGGTTTCAGTTTTGCCGCTGCCCGCACCAGCAACCACAAGCACGCTGCCCTGAATCGGCTGCTCAATCACTGCGGTTTGTTCTGGCGTAGGCAGAATCGCATTCTCTGGGTGCTCTGCCGTTAGTTGGGCGATCCGCTGCGCCGAAAATACCGCTTGCAAGGTCGTCTTTGCCTGTGTTGGTGATGATGATGTGCTCATGAGTGACTCACCGCCGGAATAATGTGCAAACTGCATGCACGGCTCGGGCCGAACTGATTTGTGCAATGGTGTTCGAGCTGAGCGGTAAACGATGCCGCCGCCATTGTGCGCGCCACACTCAATACCCGTTCTTCTAGTTCGTGCTGTTGCGCTGGCGAAAGTTCATCTTGGCGAATCTCTGTGAACAGTTCACCCCGGCTCTGTTGGGTTTTGGTAACGGTATCTGGGTGTACGTAGAGAAGCTTTGCACCACCGGATGACTCTGCCCGGATGGGCTCACCATTGCCATCGACAAATGCCCCGCGCAGCACCCCGAGTTGGTACGACTGCAATTGCGCGTGCTGTTCAAGTTCTGATGCCGTGGGCTTGCGCCGCCCTGTTTTCAGGTCCACAACGGTGATTTCAAAGCCACCATCTGGCACTGCTCTCGCCTCGATACGGTCAGCATCGCCGCGCAGTCTCGCGAATTCAATGGGCAGCATAAATGATGCCTCGTGCGCAAGTAGAGTTTGGCCGCTGCGTTCGAAGTCTCTGAGATAGCTCGCTAACGATTCAGCCATGTGAACGGTGTCTCGTTTGGCCCGGTCAGCCTGCCACTCTGCCTCGAATTTCAGGCTCTTCCAGTGTTTTTCGACCTCGCCAAGTAAGTCTTCTGCCGTGGCGTTCTGCCCTGAGGTGTCGAGCGCCTGGTGCAGAAGGGTTCCGATATTTGCTCGATAGTCGGATTCACCACCGGCTAGTCGGCTGACGATCCAGTCAAGCGGGCACTCTTCTGCGCGCTCCATTTGTGATGGACTCACCGAGATCGTAGCTTCGGGGTCATTTTCGATATCGGCTATCGGTTTTACGCTGCTTGGCGGAAGAATTCCGTACCACTCGTTCGGCGAGGCCCCGGGTACGCCATCTTGCGCAAGCGCAACAAGCGCATCGCGGGCCTCAGTATCTGTGGGATCAACGACGAGACGACGGCGCATTTCTGCGACCATTCCGCGCAGTGTCAGTCGACTGCTTGGCAAACTCCGCTCAACTCGATGCTGCTCTCCGAGTGTAAAAAACACGCTCGGATGCAGATCTTCACTCGCCACTGCCACCACAAGCGCTTCCTGTCGCGCACGCGCAACGGCGTGCAGAAAGAGCCGTAGCTCGTCATGCACAGTATCGCGACGGGAGGGTCGTGCGGCTTCTTCGCCTCGTAGCCAGCGCTCAAGAGCAGTCACCCCAAGCATTGATCCTCGAGCGCGAAGGTTGGGCCAATTGCCGTCTTGCACTCCAAGCACGCAGACCACGTCAAATTCCCGCCCGATAACCCCCTGCGGGGTTGCAATCGTCACCACGTCGCGTTCGCTTCGTGCCGCGAGGGAATCTTCGGGAACATTGCTTACGAGCAATTCTTCGAGTACTAGCTCAATTGGACGGTCGCTGTCTTGTTCTTCGTGCCGTTGCAGCGCAAAAAACAGGCCGACAACAGCGTCAAGAGCACGGTGCGCTTCATCAGAGCGAGCGCCGTGAGTGTCAAGTGCCTGTTGCTGCAACTCGTCGGCAAGCCCGCTGCCCTGCCAGATCTGCCAAAGCACCTCACGAGGAGTGCCCCCGGAGTTGTGTACCGTTTCTGCGGCGGCAGCCAGCTTGCCCAGCCGGTGCAGCCGACGGGCACCACGCAGATCTAGAGCCGGCTCTTGGCCCGGGTGCATAAAAAATTCTAGGATCAATTCGTCAGCTACCGTGCTGTGACGGTCTTCTTGCTGAGCCGCACGAACCTCTTGCAGACGCAGTGCACCTTTTAAGCGACGCAGAGAAATAGGATCGAGTCCGCCGATTGTGCCGCCGAGCAGTTCAAGCACGTCGCGAGTGGAGCAAGGCAAGATACCTAACGCGTGCTGAGTGAGACGAATAAGCTCACGTACCAGTTGGTGCTCACGCAACACAATGCCTCCGGCAGCTACGCTGCTTGGCACTTGGTGACCGGCAAGTACCCGAGCGACACGTTTCACCTCACTTCGGCTGCGGCAAATCACTGCCATTTCTGACCACGGCGTTGGAGAGTGACCGGCGAGACCGAGATGAGCTGCCCTGAGACGATGCGCGATAACACCAAGCTGTTCAGGCACTGTGCTGACCGAAGCAAAACGAACGGCTTCGGTGCCGAGACGGTCAGGCCCCGAAGCTGTGGCTTTTCGTTGTCGGCCCGCCCCCGCCGTGCCAACTCTTGAACTTAATGACCCCACGAAGCCACGAATGGTTTGGCCGTGGCGGTACACCGTTTCAAGAAGCACGCACTGCTCTTTGGCTTCTGCGCGGTTTGTATCTTGCTGTTTGCGAGTGAGCTCAGCGCTCAGATGTGACATCACTCGAGTTCGCTCGCCGTGGAACGCACCTGTGGCAATATCTGGATCACCAAACACCCAAATTTTGGTACCGCGTTCGGCAAGAGCAGCCAATAGTGCAAGACCGCCCTCACCAAGTTCGCCCGCATCGTCAACGAGCACGAGTCTTGGCACTTCGAGTTCGGCGTTTCCTCTTAATGCAACGCAGGCGAGCCGTTGCATCGCACTCGACGAGAGTTCATTTTGGCGTGTTCTTGCGAGTTCTTCTTGTACCGCGCTGAGCAGCAGCAGTGCCTCGATCCACTGAGCAGAAAACTCTTCGCTCACTCGCAAAGATGCGTCGCTGCGCTGCTGCAGCATTGTTATCAGCTCTGCGGGGCGCAGATTGAAGTCGTCAAGCACCCGACTCAATTCGCGGGTCTCGGCGCGAAATGCCTCATGAAGGAGCACTTCTGGAGCAATCGTGAGCTGCAAGTCGCTCGATGGTTGCTGAGAAAGCACTGCCTCGATGGCGCGTTCAACGGCCTCGTCGTGAGCCGTGCCGGTCAAGAGCCGTGGCGCATCTTCACCTCTCAAGGCTGCCTGACGCTGCAGTATTGCAAAAGCGAGCGATGGTGCGGTGCGGACGAATGTGCCACCCAATGCCCGGTCGAGCGCTCGTTCTATACGCGAGCGAAGAGCGGCTGCCACAATTCGGTTCGGTGCGAGCACCAGTACGTCTTCTTCGTTCCACCCCTCACGGGAGATGGCGCGCGTGAATACCTCAGCGAGCAGGCGGGTTTTGCCTGTTCCTGGTGCACCGAGCACCCGGGCGTGCTGTGCCGGGTCAAGCTCGAACACCTGCTGCTGCACGGTATCGAAATTGCTCATGTGATCAGCGTAGGGGCGACCTCTGACATTTTGCGATTCCGACGCGTAATAGCTGTTGAGACTGTAAATGTCCGAGGTGCATGACAGACTGAGGCTGTTCGAATTACCACTAGGAGAACCTGCAATGACGCAAGAACCCTCAACTACAGAAACCCCGACAAAGCAGAAAAAGCCGCATCGCTTTCTTCGTTTTCTGGGCTGGACTGTCGCTGTTCTTCTAGTGTTAGGCCTTGGCGCAGGCGGCTTTGGCTGGTTCACAGCCCAGCGCTCATTCCCACAAACCACCGGCACATTGACTGCTGCTGGGCTTGAAGACAAGGTCACGGTGCAGCGAGACTCGAGTGGTATTCCAACGATCACCGCGACAACGAGCCATGACCTCTTCTTTGCGCAAGGACTGGTGCACGCACAAGATCGTTTTTGGGAGATGGACTTCCGCCGCCATCTCACCTCAGGCAAGCTCAGTGAGCTCTTTGGCGAATCGCAGCTTGGCACTGACAAGTTTTTGCGCTCACTCGGTTGGCACAGCATCGCCGAAGAAGAGTTCACCGCACTCAGCCCAGAGGTCAAAGCTTTCTATGAAGCCTATTCGGCCGGAGTAAACGCCTACCTCGCCGAACGTCAGGGCGCATCGCTTTCGCTCGAGTACGCAGTACTCGGGCTACAGAACGCCGATTACGAGCCCGAGCCCTGGAGCCCAGCAGATTCGATTGCTTGGTTTAAGGCTATGGCGTGGGATCTGCGCACCAATATCGAAGACGAAACCGAGCGCGCACTCGTCGCTCAAACGCTTGATCCTGAACTACTCAGCGAACTCTACCCCGGGTATCCCTTCGATGAGCACCCGGTCATCGTCGATAAAAACTGGGCACTTGAGTTGCCTGCCGCTAGCCTGCAGCGCGAGGGCAGCGACCTGGTTTCCCGCGTGCAAGATCGAGTTTCAGAGCTCCTCGACGGGGCTCTTTCTTCGGTCGACGAGCTGATTACCTCGCAAGGTGAAGGCGTCGGCTCAAACTCCTGGGTTGTCGCTGGATCACACACCGAAACAGGCAGCCCACTGCTAGCAAATGATCCGCACCTCGGTGCTTCGCTCCCCTCTGTATGGACGCAATTGCAATTGCGCTGTGAGACGCTCAGCGATGCCTGCCCCTTTGATGTTGCTGGCTTCAGTTTCTCCGGCCTTCCGGGCATTGTGATTGGACATAACCAAGACGTGGCGTGGGGGTTCACGAACCTCACCACTGATGTCGCTGATCTATACATTGAACGAGTCGACGGAGACAGCTACTGGCAAGACGGCAAGCAGTGGCCTCTGACGGTTCGAAACGAAACAATCAAGGTTGCTGGCGGCGAAGACGTGAAGCTTGAAGTACGCTCGACGCAGCACGGACCAATCGTCTCTGGCCTAACACCAGATTTCACTTCCATTGCAGAGACTCCGCGGATCGGTATTGGTTCTGGGGCACGTGAAACGGTGAATGACCCGTCTCAATCCGATGCGGAAGTTGCCGATCTCTCGGGTGAATTCGAGGTCAGTTTGCGTTGGACCGCGCTGGACCCGGGCAGCACCGGCGAGGCAATTTTCGCGCTAAACCAGGCGAAAAACTTCGAAGATTTTAGGGCCGCGGCAGCGCTCTTTGATGTTCCCGCCCAGAACCTCATCTATGCAGATGTATCAGGCAATATCGGCTATCAGGCACCTGGCCGTTTGCCGATTCGTGGCGCAGGTGACGGCTGGCTACCACAGCCAGGCTGGGACAGCGCCTACGATTGGCAAGGATTCATTCCGTTTGAAGATCAACCATCGTCATACAATCCTGAGTCCGGCTATATCGTGACGGCCAACAACGCCATCGTGAGCGACTCTTACCCGTATTTCCTCAGCCGCGACTGGGACTACGGCTACCGTGCAGCACGAATCGTTGAGCTTCTAGAGGAATCTTTTGAAGCAGGCCCCGTGAACGCCCAAACCATGGCAGATATTCAAATGGATAATCAGATGCCAGCGGCGACTTCGTTGCAGCAGGCGTTTAGTGAAATCACTCCGAACGAACAGGGCGCGGCTGAGGCACTCGCCGCGCTGCAATCCTGGAATGGTCAAAACGATATGGGCAGTTCCGAAGCGGCATACGCAAACGTACTCTGGGAACACGTGACCGAACTGATGGTGGGTGACCAGGCAGCGCGCATCACTCGTGACGATCAGAGTCGTTACGCGAAGTTCTTTGAGAATCAGCTCGCAGAGCCCAACTCTATTTGGTGGCAAAACGAGAAAGCCGACGTCTCAAATCGCGATGAACTACTCACGCTTGCCGCTGATCAGGCTTATACCGAATTGGTTGCAGCCCAGGGCAGCAACCAAGCGAAATGGGATTGGGGTAAATTGCACGCGATTCCTCTCGTGCACGGCACCTTTGGCACCAGCGGGATCGCACCGATTGAGTGGGTTTTCAATCGCGGCCCATACGAAGTGGGAGGAGGCTCAGGTGTTGTCAATGCCACTGGCTGGGGCCTTGGCGAGGGTTATGCCACCACCACTGTTCCGTCGATGCGAATGGTCATTGACCCAAGTAATTGGGATGCCTCAACTTGGATACATCTCACTGGTGCGAGCGGACACGCTTTCAACAAGCACTACACCGACCAAACTCAAGATTGGGCCAATGGTGTGCAACGCCCGTGGTCTTACTCTCAAGCCTCGGTAGACGACACCACGAAAGACACGCTCACGCTGATACCGGCAGACAGCTAGCCGCAGAGAGACAGAACAGAACAGAACAGAACAGAACAGAACAGAACAGAACAGAACAGAACAGAACAGAACGGCTAGGTCCGTAACAATCTTCGTGCCCCTGCCGAGTAAGGCTAGGTCCGTAACAATCTCCGTGCCCCTGCTGAGTAAGGCTCGGTCCGGTTGCGGGAGTGGAAAGTTATCCACTCCCGCAATTGCGTTACTGAGACTGCAGTACAGCCCAAGCGATCAGCGAGTCAAGACGGCGCACATCGACGCCCTTGGCAAGCTTCACTTTGATGTGACCTGCTCTCGTCCAGAGTTCTAGCTCGGAGTTCCAATCGAGCGTTCCGGCGTTTTCGCTCGACCACATATTGATTGAGCTATAAGGCAGCGAATAGACCTCAACCTTTTTGCCAGTGATCCCCTGAGCGTCACGCACGATCAATCTCTTTGTCGTGAAGATAGCCGAGTCTCGATAGGTCTGAAAAGCCGCAACGGCTTGCTCACCTTGCAACAGCATTGCGGCAACATCTGCGGGAATTGGAATTTCTCGCTGCAGTGTCCAGGCAAGAATAGGCGCTGTTTCCATGCGCAGTCCTTTCACGTTGAGCGGCACTACGAGCGCTGAGTTCAGCAAGCCGCAGTCGAACTATAAACGAAGCTGCGCTGTGGGCGAAATAGGCCAATGTTCTCACCTCTTCGGTGAGGCCTCGTTCTAGACTCGCAGTGAGACGTAGCCCATCAGGGCGCCACAATTCATCAGGAGGAACAGTGGAAGTTCGCATCGGCATCAAGCACTCCCCTCGAGAGCTCTCTTTCGAAATCGACGCGACCGCTGACGAGGTTCGTGCCCTGATCGAGAAGGCAGCGGCAGATGATTCTGAATTCCTCAGCCTCACTGATTCGAAGGGTCGCCAGTACCTCGTTGACACTGATTCGGTTTCGTACGTTGAGCTCGGTGCAGAGTCAGGCCGCAAGGTCGGCTTCATCAACTAGTTTTTGACGCAAAAGGGCTCGGTGATCCACCGGGCCCTTTTTTATGCTCGGGGTTAGCCGAGCACCCGGTACAGGCGCGAGGCTGCCTCAATCACGGCGGGGTGAGATTCGCTGAGTTGCTCAATGCCGACGAGTTTCAATCCGGGCGGCACGGCGCCATCAACGCCCCAGAGCATCACCGAGGTCTCTGCGGGCAGTTGCGAAGACCACCATGAGACACCGGAGTGCGTACCAGCGGTGTTCGCGTAAAACTCACGCGCAATGTTTTGCGTGGTGCCAATGTCTTGCACGACTATCTGGCTTGGGCGCACCTCAAGTTTGGTCAGCACGCGCGCATCATCGAGGTCGAGCAGCGTGCGGTCCTCGTCGAGTTCAAAGATGGCAAGCGCCCGTGGCTGACCGGCAGGCGTCAAAAACACTTCGGGGATCCAGCGTTGTTTGTTGTAAAAGCTTTCGGCGATTGCGCCTACTGCGCTGCGCGAAAGATACCAAGAGTCGTAGAGGTCTGCGTTGTCCCAGCGGCCGTGCAGTTGCGGTCGGGGCAAGAAACTCCAGTGACCGGGCTTGCCTCGTCGGGCTCCCGGCACCCGCGGATAGCAGCGGTAGAGTCGCATCGTTACGCGTACGCGCCTTCGTCTTCGGCGTCGAGCGCGCCAATGACCTCGGCGATTCGGCCGAGCCGAATGCACTCACGCGGGGTGGATCCGCGCAAAAACTGGTTGGGCGAATCGAGCCAAATTGGCACAACTTTTTCGTGCATCACCGATTCGGCTCTGGCCACGATGTAGGCGAAATCCATAATTGCACGCGCAGATTCTGCCGATGGAATCTGCACGCCCTGCTTCCATCTGGTCACCTGCGAGGGTCGCACACCAACCAGCTCAGCTAGCAGAGCACCATTGCCTGCGGCCTCAAGCAGCATACGAAAACCATCGCCAAAGGCGGAACCCGTTTGGAGTGGTGTCGTTGCGCTCATGCACACATTCTACGCGCAATCTGAGAATTGCGCAGCGGTGGATCGCCCGCGCTTACCCAAGTCAGAGCTTAGGCGCAGGGCTTAGGCGCGGCGTTGCAAAAGCACGGCGACTTCAAGGTGCGAAGTATGCGGGAACATATCGAAAACGCGCCCCTCGCGAACCACATAAGAAGGCATTACGGCCAGATCACGGGCAAGGCTTTCCGGATTGCAACTTGAGTACACCACGGTCGCGATCCCGCTGGTTTCGATCCAGCTCGCAAGTTCGGCGCCGATCCCCCGACGCGGCGGGTTCACTACAAGCATCTCTGGGAGCGAACCAGGCTGGGCCGAAAGCGCATATTCCGTGGCGTCGGCTGCAACAAATTTGGCATTCAGCCCCGCGTCACGGGCCGAACGTTTCGCAGAGTCAATTGCCGCCTCGCTCAACTCAACGCCGAGTACGCGCACCCCGTTAGCGCTCTTCTCCGAAGGCTGTGCGGCGAAAGCCTTGTCACTCATTGCCGCAGCGCAGTGCAGCGCGAATCCGCCGACACCGCAGTAGAGATCCCACAGGGAGCTCGGCTGAATGTCTGCGGCCCACGCTGAAACCTGCGAATACAGCTCGCGGGCTACCGCTGTGTTTGTCTGAAAGAAACTCTGCGGCATGAGGTGCAGCGTGAGCGGCTGAGATTCGAAGCCCAAGCGCATCGGCAGTGATGAGCCGAGCAGCATTTCTTCGCGCTCACCCTCAAGCACCGCCTTGTGCTCCGGCAATAGATTGACCGAGATCACGGCAGCGCTCGGCACGGCCGCACGCAAACGCGACAGCGCGGCACGGATCACGCCGAGTGCGTGCTCAGTGCGAACCACAAAACGCACCATGAGCGAGCTCACACCATCGACTTCTGGTGCCACCGTAATGTGCACGAATTTCAGTTCGCCGCGTCGGGCGGGTACGTCGTAGGGTTCGAGCCCAGTCGACTCAAGAAAATCAGCGATCGCGGGGATTACTTCAGCAATCTCGGGGGCCTGAATGGCACACTCACGGAGATCAATGCCCTGGCGATCTGGCCCCAGAATGCCGAGGGTCACTTCACTCGCCGATCCACCGACCACAAGCTTTACGCGGTTGCGAAAAGCGCGGTCGCCACCGGTGAAAGCAGGCAGCCATTTCGGCACCTGCGGCAGCAGCTCACGGCAATACTCGGTTTTGTCGTGCAACTGGGTCGAATATGGCGTTTCGATGAGCGTGCATGAGCGGCAGCGGTTTGCTTCGAAGTAGTGACAGCGCAAACGCGCCCCCACCCCGGGCAAATCCGCGCCAGCCGCAGGCACGACCGCGCCCGAGGAGCCAGAGCTTGGCAACGCCGCAGCAGACGCCGCACCGCCAAAGAGGGACGAATTTTCGCGAACAGCCATGTTGCGAACTACGCGGTAAGTCCGAGATCATCCATTCGGCGCGAATGATCAGCGATCAGCTCAGTGAAGATCGGCTCAACGTGGCTGGCGACAAACGTGCGCCCCTCGCTCAGCGACAGCACCTCGCGTGACACGAGCAGAGTGTCACCAACGAGCCTGCGCCCCCAGAGGGCGAGACGGTTAGCGAGCTGCGGATCCACCGCAATCTCGTTCGCAAGCAGCCTGTTCAGATCATCGCGACTCGAATTATCGACCAGAATCTCGATCGCTTCGGTTCGAAAGTTGTCGTCAATGCCGCGAGCAAGAGCAGCGAAGAAGCCGTCAAAGAGACCACCGACCAGGTAGATCGAAAGCACGTGCTGGTGCCAATCGGGCGTATCAATGCGCTCGATATAACGATCGATGACGGGAGTGTACGGTTCCATCACAAGATGTGGTTCGCGACCGCGACGACGCAGTTCCTCGCTTAAGCGCTGATGTTTTGCGAGTGTCACACCGGCAGAGCGGGCGAGAACCTCTTTTGATTCGAGATCTGGCGCCCCGGCCACGGCACGTGCAGCGGCTTCGTAGAGCGAAAGCTGCAGGTAGGTAGTGAGACCAAGAAATGGCATGATTCCGGGCGCAAACTCAGATAGTTGCAGGCGCACCGCATCTTCGCCCGCCTCGCGCGAACCGAGTTTGCGCGTGGGCATCTTCTCTTTGCGCAGCCGCTTGATCCACTCGAACACGTCGCCAGTGTACCCGCCTCGGGCCGCAACATCCGCATAGACTGTGTGGAGTGGCTAATCTATGAGCCGCAACACACCGTACATATACGTCGGAGCCAGTGGAGCGCCGGCGTGCTACGCCTGGGAGAGTCAGGGCGTAGTTACCCTCACTGACAGGATTCCCCGTGACAACGTTCACCGAACTCGGCGTCGACCAGGACATGGTTGATGCCCTCGCAGCTCAGGGCATCGTTGATGCCTTCCCCATTCAAGAGCAGACCATTCCGCTTGCGATTGATGGCCAAGACATTATTGGTCAAGCAAAAACTGGTACCGGTAAGACCTTCGGATTTGGCCTGCCGCTGCTGCAGCGCATCGGCTCAAATCCAGAGCCTGGCGTGCAGGCTCTCGTTGTGGTGCCGACTCGCGAGCTCGCTGTGCAGGTATTCGAAGATCTCGATCTTGCTGCCAGCGGCCGCGCCGTGCAGGTGACTGCCATCTACGGCGGCAAGGCCTACGAGGGCCAGATTGAGCAGCTGAAGGCCGGCGCTCAGGTGGTCGTTGGCACCCCTGGCCGTCTGCTCGACCTTGCAGGTCAGCGTCTGCTTGACCTCAAGAATGTGCGCGAAATGGTGCTCGACGAGGCCGACAAAATGCTTGATCTTGGCTTCCTTGCAGACATCGAGAAGCTGTTTGCACAGACCCCTGAGAAGCGCCACACCATGCTTTTCTCGGCAACGATGCCCGGCACCATTGTTGCGCTGGCTCGTCGCTTCATGCGCAACCCGATTCACATTCGCGCAACCGATCCCGACGAGGGCGCGATGCAGTCGAATATTGAGCACAATATTTACCGTGCTCACTCGCTCGACAAAGACGAGGTGATTGGCCGAATTTTGCAGGCTGAGGGTCGCGGCAAGACTGTGATCTTTATGCGCACCAAGCGTGCCGCTGCGAAGCTCCAGGAAGAGCTGACCGACCGCGGCTTTTCTGCTGCGAGCGTGCACGGCGATCTGAACCAGGATCAGCGTGAGCGCGCTATGGCGGCTTTCAAGTCGGGCAAGAAAGAGATTCTGATTGCCACCGACGTTGCTGCTCGCGGTATCGATGTTGACGATGTCACTCACGTCATCAACCACACAGTGCCAGACGACGAGAAGACTTATCTGCACCGCGTTGGCCGTACCGGGCGTGCAGGCCGCAGCGGCGTTGCAGTCACGTTTGTTGACTGGGAAGACATGCACAAGTGGGCGCTGATCAACAAAGCGCTTGAGTTTGGCATTCCCGAGCCGGTTGAGACGTACAGTTCGTCACCGCATCTTTACACTGACCTCAACATTCCAGAGGGCACCAAGGGTCGTCTGAAGGCGACTCCGGTAAAGGAGCGGGCACCTCGCGCAGAGGGCTCGCGCCGCAACAGCGAGGCGAAAGAGGGCGGCGAGGATCGCCCAGCGCGCACCCGCAACCGTCGCCGCACGCGCAGCGACAATCCGCAGGGTCGCGGTCGCCATGAGGCTCACGGCCACGAGAGCCACGGCCATGATGCTGAGGGCAAGAGCGAGCCGGGTACCTCTAACGAGGTAGCAGCCGACGGCGCGCCACGTCGCCGTCGCCGTCGCGGTGGTCGCGGCCGCGGTCAGGGCAGTACTTCGAGTGAACAGTCGAGTGCTGGCACCGAGAGTGCAGCAGGCAACGACTCGGCAAGCGCAACTTCAGCCGAGTAACACTTCTGTGTGAAAGCGTGTCTGTCCAGTTTGGGCAGACACGCTTTCTTTTTGTCGAGCGTTGGTGTTGGGTACGCGAAGAGCACAGCAGGTAGGACTGCCGGCTCGTTTACCAACTATTCAGTCGAGCTCGTCGAGGTAAAACCAGTGTCCGTTTTCACGTACAAATCGGCTTCGCTCGTACTGCTCGATGCGGCCTTCCGGGCTGCGCGCAATCGCGGTGAAGGTCACTCGCCCGGCGTCATCGAAGGGGCCACCGGCCTCGGTCGACTCGATGATTAGTCGCTGCCAGCGAATCTCTGGGTCTGTCTCAAAATCGTTTGGTCTGGTGCTTGGGTGCCAGCTGCGAAGCAGGTAATCATCGTTGCCGAGCGCGAAGGCGCTGTATCGCGAACGCATCAAGCGTTCAGCCGTCGGCGCTGGCTCGCCGGCATGCAGTGGGCCGCAGCATTCACCGTAGCTCACTCCCCTGCCGCACGGGCACGGCTGATCAGCAGCAAGCTCACTCATCGTGGCACCGCCACGAGTGAGCGTATTGTTTCCCAGGTTTCTTGGCTGCTCGTGCACTCACCCAGACGATTGGCTTTGCCCGCTCCGTGGTAGTCGCTCGCCCCGGTCACGTGCAGACCAAAACCTGTGGCGGCTTCGGCAAGGCCAGGCATCCATTCTGCTCGGTTTTCGGGGTGATTCAGCTCGATTCCCCAGAGCCCCGCCGAAACGAATGCTGCGAGCGCTGAGTGATCAACTGGCCTGGTCATTCGACCTGCTGCGGGATGGGCCAGCACGGCCACTCCCCCCGCGGCCCGCACCATTCGAATAGCGTCGACCGTCTCAATCGCGTAGGTGGGCACGTAGTAAGGCGATCGCGGGTGCAGTACCTCGGTAAACGCCTGTCCTCGATCGGCGTAGTATCCGGCTTCGACGAGCGCATCGGCGATGTGGGGCCGCCCGAGCGTGCGATCCTCGCCGCCAGAAATAATCGTCTGCCAGTCAATGTCGAAGTCTGCAGCAAGTCGCCTCACCATTTCGCGGGCGCGACCATGTCGCGACTCTCGCACGCGCTCAAGTGCCACGTTGAGCTCTCGTGAATCAGGCTCAATGCCGTATGCCAGCAGGTGCGTCGAACGGTAGTCGTGTTTTGTTGTCACTTCCATGCCTGGCAAGAACTCGATCCCGAGCTTGGCCGAAGTGCTGCGTGCCTCGTGCCATCCCTCGACGGTGTCGTGATCGGTGAGCGCGAATCCGGCAAGACCAATCGAGGCAGCCTCGATCGCAATCTCTGCGGGGGTCGTCGTGCCGTCGCTGCGCGTTGAGTGCGTGTGCAGGTCGTAGCGGGCTGTCATAGTGCCATGTTAGACCCGGGTAAGCTCCAAGACTCAGTCAGAGGTGCGAGAATGACTGTATGAGTGAGACGAAGACCCCTGATCACAGTGCCTCGGCAAGCCACGAGGCCGAAATCGACAACAGCAACCGCAGCACCACCCCGCAGACGGACAAGTTTTTGAACTACATCATGTCGGGCTGGGGCGAAGCCGATCAGAGCTTGCCTGCGGAACGAAAGGTTGCGAGTTTCGCCGCGCAGCGACGTCAGGCCCTCGGCGCACAGTTTGTGGGCCAGCGCCTCGTGATTCAGGCGGGTGCGATGAAGCAGCGCTCAAACGACACGTTCTATCAGTTCCGCGCGCACAGCGCGTTTTCGCACCTCACCGGTTGGGGCAGCGAAAGCGAGCCGGGCGCGATTCTGGTGCTTGACCCGGTTTCAGAGGGCGCTGGATCGGCGAGCACTCACGAGGCGACGATCTATTTCCGCGAGCGGGCCGGGCGCGACAGTGAAGAGTTTTTCGCCAACCCTGAGATTGGTGAGTTCTGGATCGGGCCGCGCCCTTCGCTCGCCCAGGTCGCTGCAGACCTTGGCGTGCGGACTGCGCACCTGGCAGACTTTGCACCGCAGGCCGACGATCTGACACTCGAAGACAGCGAGCTGGCTCGCGTGACTTCAGAGCTGCGTCTGGTGAAAGACAGCTACGAGCTTGAAGAGATGCAGGCGGCAGTTGATGCGACCGCGCGTGGCTTCGATGAAGTGCTGGCCGGTCTTGACCGCGCAGTTGCAGAGCCTCGCGGCGAGCGCGTGGTTGAGGGTGTCTTCAATATGCGGGCCCGCCTTGACGGCAACACGGTTGGCTATGAGACTATTGCGGCAGCGGGCCACCATGCGTGCACACTGCACTGGATCGAAAACAATGGTGTTGTGCGCGAGGGCGATCTCATGCTGCTTGATGCTGGCGTTGAGATGGACAGTCTGTACACGGCAGACATTACCCGCACTATTCCGATTAGTGGCAGTTTCTCCGAGGTACAGCGCCGGGTGTATGAGGCTGTGCTTGAGGCCGCCGACGCTGCTCGCGCGATTGTGCGCCCAGGTATTCGTTTCGGTGATGTGCACGATGCCGCGATGGTGGTTATTGAGCGTAAGACCCGCGAGTGGGGTTTGCTGCCTGAGGTTGATGGTGGCGACGATACGCCGTATCACCGCCGCTACATGGTGCACGGCACGAGTCACCATCTCGGCCTTGATGTGCATGATTGCGCGCAGGCTCGCCGGGAGCTGTATCTTGATGGCAAGCTCGAGGAGGGCATGGTGTTCACAATCGAGCCTGGTCTGTACTTCCAGCCTGACGATCTGACCGTGCCAGCTGAGTACCGTGGAATCGGTGTGCGCATTGAGGACGACATTGTCGTGACGGCCGATGGTTGTGTAAATCTTTCTGCTGACATTCCGCGTGATGCCGATGCCGTTGAGGCTTGGGTCAAGGAGATGCGCGGCCGCTAGTCGCTCTCCCGACGCATAATGCCCGCCCCGTAGTCGTGTACGGGGCGGGCATTCTTGTCTATAGGAGTTGATGCTTTAGTCGTCGCGAAGGTGGTCCTTGGCTTCGTTGCGTGCTTTTGTGGCGTCGCGCTCGGCCTCGGCTTTCTTCACGTTCGCTTCGGCCTTGACCTCTTCGACCTTGTCCTTTGCGCGATCTACCTGGTCTTCTACTGCTCGGCTCACTTTTTTCGCGGCTGCCTCAGCAGTTTCTTTCGCATCGTCGAGAATACCCATGGTTTCTCCTTTCATCGTGGGCCTACAGTTACCCACAGGTGTGCGAGCGAGGTCAAGGAATTTCACCAGCTGTTCAGAGAACTCTCACTAGTTTTCAAGCCAAGAGCAGCAGAAAGAAAAACGCCCCCGATGGCACTACTGCACAGTGCAATCGGGGGCGAATCGAGCAACCCGTGGGTTACCGGGGGCTACTCAGGCTGAGAAAGAATACGCCTTGCTTCATGAACAAGGGTCTCGTTTGTGATCAGGTCGTATCGCGCGGCCACAAACTGCATCACCGAAGAAAAATCACGACGCTGACGATTCATCGAGTAAGACAGCACACCGAAAAGCATGCCGAAGCCAGCACCGATCACGATTGCTGAAATAAACAGCCCCGCGATGCCCTCGTTCTCAGGCTGGAACAAAAACAGCAGCAGCCCCAAAAAGAGACCCAGGTACGCGCCAGAAAGCGCACCCATCAGAGCTACCCGGGCGTAGCTCAGCTTGCCAGTTACTCGTTCAACGCTGCGCATATCGTTGCCGAGGATCGACACAGCGCTCACCGGAAAGTTTGCTCTGGCGAGGCGATCCACCGCCTGCTTTGCATCAATGTAATGGTCGTAGGTCGAAATGACCTCGCCTTTTGGTAGCTCAGGCATCTGCGGCATGCGACGCGTTGGCATTGGGTTGCTGTTACTCATACATCGATTCTGCCACTCTTCCCGCTAATCTTGTGGTGTGAGTAGCTCTAGGGTGTTTGTAGGCCGCCTCGCTGGACGCGGGGTGTTCGACCCTGCGGGCGAGCGCATCGGAAAACTGCGTGACGTGCTGGTCGTCTACCGAGCGCAGACCGCCCCGCGCGTGGTCGGCCTCATCGTTGAGATTCCCGGTAAACGCCGCGTCTTCGTGCCGATTGGTCGAGTTACCTCGATGAGTTCTGGGCAGATCATTATGACTGGCCTGATCAATGTGCGCCGCTTCGAACAGCGCGGGGGCGAGACTCGAATTCTGGCTGAAATGATCGGCCAAGAAGTGCGCCTCACCGAGGGCGATGTGAAGGCTCGAATCGAAGACGCTGCCATTGACCGATTGAAGTCCGGCGAATGGGTAGTGAGCCAGCTTTTTGTGCGCTTGCCAAAACCGTCTGCACCTTTCGCCAAGGGCGACTCACGCACCGTTCGTTGGAGCGATGTGCAGCGGCAGTCTGACGGCACCGCTCCGCACTCAGCCGAGCTGCTCATTCAGACTCTTGTAGATCTCAAACCAGCGGATCTTGCCGAAGCCCTTCTCGAACTTCCCATTGGCCGAATGGGCACTGTGATTGCTGAGCTTGCCGATGACCGTGTGGCAGACGCGCTCGAAGAAATGACCGAGAGCGATCAACTTGCCTTGCTGGCGCTACTCCCCCGCGACCGTGCGGCAGACGTGCTCGATCACATGGAAGCAGACGACGCGGCCGACCTCATTTCGGCGCTACCCGCAGCCCAAGGTGAGCAACTCCTTGAGCTCATGGAGCCGGAAGAAGCCGAAGATGTGCGCCGCCTGCTCGAATATGACGCAGACACCGCTGGCGGCCTGATGAGCCCTAGCCCAATCGTGCTCTCAGCCGAATCCAGCGTCGCCGAGGGACTTGCCATGATTCGTCGCAGCGAGGTGCCAGTAGCAATGGCTTCGGCTGTCTACGTCACACACCCGCCCTACGAGACCCCAACCGGCGAGTACCTTGGCATGGCCCATTTTCAGCATATGCTGCGGGTGCCGCCACACGAGCGACTTTCAGCATTGCTAGATACCGAGGTTGAAGCAGTGCCGGTGCACGCGAGCACAGCTGAGGTTGCCCGCAGGCTTGCCAGCTATGACATGGTTGCACTGCCCGTGGTGGATCACAGCGGGCAGCTTGTTGGCGTTGTCACGGTCGACGATGTGCTCGACCATCTTCTGCCCGATGATTGGCGTCACGCCGATGACGAGTCAGGGAGTGCGCAATGAGTGTGTTTCGTCGAAATCAAGACTTCGATGCGCCACAGCAGAGCGCGAGCGGCCGACAACGCCTCAACCTGCGCATCGGCGAGGGCGGCAATGACTCGGGCAACGAGGTCTTCGGTCGATGGACCGAAGGTATCGCTCGAGGCATGGGCACCCCGTGGTTCTTGCTCGCGCTAACCCTGTTTTGTGTGGTGTGGCTTGCGTGGAACACGCTCGGGCCAAACGAATGGCGTTTTGACTCTGCGGCGCTTGGCTTTACAGCGCTGACGCTGATTTTGTCATTGCAGGCGTCGTATGCCGCACCAATGATTCTGCTTGCGCAGAACCGTCAAGACGACCGTGACCGAGTGCAGATTGAGCAGGACCGTCAGCGGGCAGAACGAAATCTTGCAGACACTGAGTTTCTCGCTCGCGAGGTGGTTGCGCTTCGCCTCGCTATGAAAGATCTGCCCGACCGCGAATTCGTGCGCGCCGAGCTTCGTGCCCTACTTACCGATCTGCTTGAGAACGATGCAGATGAGCATGCCGCGCAAGCCGAGCAGAACGCCACACCCATCACCGAGTCGCTCACCGTGATTCGCCCTGATCAACTAGATAAGCCTCAAACAGAAAAGTAACCAAACTACGTGTCGAAAGAGATCGAGCAGGCCGTCTGGCGCTCACTTGAGTCGGTTCGCGACCCCGAGATCATGCAGCCCATTACCGGACTCGGAATGGTGCGCAGAGTCGAGGTAGACGACGACGGGCAGGCACGGGTTGGCATTTCGCTCACGATCGCTGGCTGCCCCGCAGCGCGGCGCATCGAGGCAGAGACCCACGACGCGGTAGCGCAGACAGCTGGTGTGAGTTCAACAGAAATCACTGTCGACGTGATGAGCCCGAGCGAACGACAGGCTTTCATTGAACGGGTGCGTGGTTCCCGCGGCAATCGGGTGAGCCAATTTGGCCCCGAGTCCCTCACCCGTGTCATCGCCGTCACCAGTGGCAAGGGCGGTGTTGGCAAGTCGAGTATCACCACCAATCTCGCGGCAGCATTTGCCGCTCAGGGTTTAAGCGTTGGCATTATCGATGCCGATATTTTTGGGTTCTCGATCCCCGCGCTGATGGGTCTGGCTCACGACGGTCAGGTCGCCGCACCAACCCGCGTTGACGATCTCATGCTGCCTCCAGTGGCTCACGGCGTGAAGGTCATTTCGATCGGCATGTTCCTTGGCGACAAGGATCCTCGCACCACAGCAGTCTCTTGGCGTGGACCGATGCTGCATCGCACTATTGAGCAGTTCTTGCGCGATGTTTGGTTTGGCGACCTTGATGTTTTGCTGCTGGATTTACCACCCGGTACCGGCGATATCGCGATCAGCGTCGGCCAGCTACTGCCGCAGGCCGAGGTGGTTGTGGTGACCACCCCGCAGGCGGCCGCTGCAGATGTCGCCGTGCGCAGTGCTCTGGTTGCTCGGCAAACCGGTCAACGCGTGGTGGGTGTCATTGAGAACATGGCCGGGCTGATGCAGCCAGATGGCACCGTACTCGAACTCTTTGGTTCGGGCGGCGGCAAGATTGTGGCAGAGCGTCTCACCGAAGTTGAGAACCCTGACGGCACGAAGGTGCCCTTGCTTGGTTCCGTGCCGCTCAGCCCAGCGTTTCGTGAGAGTGGCGACGAGGGTAGACCTGCGGTGCTCGCTGCACCGCACGATCCCGCGTCGGCTGAAATCCTGAGGATTGCTCGTGCGCTGACAATTCGGCCCCGTGGTCTGGCTGGTACCGGCCTGCCTATTTCGCCAGCGTAAGACTAGGTAGCTTCGTCGTCGAAGTTCAGGCCGCTTGCTGCGGCCCGAGGCTCGGTGCCGAGCGCGGTTGCGGTCACACCAGCGGCCTCGCTCGCACTAGCGCCCTCGCTCCCACCGGCAGCGGCAGCACCCGCAGCACCCATAGCGGCGGCGCCGCCGAGCGCACCAGCCGCAACCTCATCGGCTCGCGCTTGCACCCGATCACGACGCGCCTGCGCAGCCTCCATGGCTTTTGCCTTGCGAGCTTCGACCTGGGCCTCGCGCTCGTCTTCAATCAGTGCATCACGAATAATCCGGCGAGGATCGTATTGCCTCGGATCGAGCTGCTTCCAGTCGACTTCGTCGAACTCGGGCCCCATTTCGTCACGCAAACGATCTTTGGCACCATTTGCCATTCGTTTGATCGAACGCACAAACTCGCCAAGCTTCTTCGCATAGAGGGGCAACTTATCTGGCCCGACCACGAAGAGCGCAATCAACAAGATAACAAATATCTTGTCAAGCGTGAGCCCACCGAATCCCATGCTGCCATCGTAGCGCCTAGAGCTGCGAAGCTCACACCGCGCGGCAACCCGAGAAATCACGGTATTGCTTGTACCCTAAACTCAGTCATCCCGCCAGAAACTCGGAGGAACCTTGAGTCGGCTCGAACGCAATTGGCAATATGCCGAACAGTACCCCAACGAAAGCGACGCTCAAGTGTCGGCTCGTCGGTACTCCATCGAGTTCGGTATCGAGCCCGTCAGCCGCGCAGTGGCAGCTCAGCTTTCCGGCATTGTCGCGGCAACCGCGGCAACCGCGATCTGCGAGCTCGGCACGGGCGTTGGCGTTAGCGGTCTCGCTCTCATGCGCTACGCACCAAACGCGACGCTCACCTCTATCGAAATCGATCCTGAGCACATGCGTCAGGCACGAGCCATCTTTGCTGAGGCTGGCGTGCCCGGCGCACAGCTGCGCCTGATCGAAGGCGATGCTTCGCAGGTAGTTTCCCGCCTGAATCTTGGCGCCTACGACACCGTGTTGATTGATGCCGATGCGAGCCGCCTACTCGAGTATGTCGAGCAGGCCCTGCAGATCGTGCGCCCAGGTGGCACGATTCTGGTGCCAAGTGCGTTCGCGCATGGCAAGGTCACCGATCCAGCGTCGCGTGATGAAATCACCCAGAACATGCGCGATCTTCTTGCGATGGTAGCTGATTCACCTGCGATCGCTCCTGTGCTCTCGCCTGCCGGCGATGGCCTGCTGATGCTCACCCGCCTCAAAGACTGAAGGAAGCCCCGACTCACGAATACTGATCGGCCCAGGTAATCGTTCCATCAGTCAGCTGATGGCGCACTCCAGCCGCAATGAATTCGGCGAATCTAGCTGATAGACACGAAAAGCCCCCGTCAACCTCGACGGGGGCTTTTCTCTTGGTATGTGGTTAACCGTCGAGAACGGCGTTCAGCACGTCTCTCAGTTCGGTCGCCTCTGCGTCGTTCACCGAGACGACCAGGCGGCCACCGCCCTCGAGCGGCACGCGAACCACGATCACGCGAGTCTCGCGCACCGCTTCCATTGGTCCATCGCCGGTCCGGGGTTTCATTGCAGCCATTGCTTCTCCTCTATGTGAGCCTACGTTTCTATTGTATCGGGCATCACCCGTACGCGAAAAACTAGATTGACTCAGATTTCAGCCAATGACGCAGCGCATCGGCGGTTTGTGTGATCTGCGAAACAGGAACTCGCTCGTCATCGGCATGTGCCAACGACGGATCTCCCGGCCCAAAATTCACCGCAGGCACCCCGAGCGCCGAGAACCGCGAAACATCAGTCCAGCCGACTTTCGCCCGCGGTTTCGCGCCAACTGCGGCCACAAATCCCTGCGCAAAAGGAGCGTCAAGGCCCGGCCGTGCACCCTCTGCCAGGTCAGTCACCTCAAACTCATCGACGTCTGCAAAAAATTCGCGCACAAATTGCACGGCCTCTTCGCCGCTCTGGTTCGGTGCAAAACGGTAATTCACATCAATATCGCAACGATCTGGAATCACATTGCCTGCGACACCTCCGCTCACTCGCACCGCATTCAAACCCTCGCGGTAGTCAAGTCCATCGACGTGCACAGTACGCGGTTCATAGTTTGCGAGACGCTCCAAAAGTTCACCAGCACGGTGGATCGCGTTCACACCCATCCACGCCCGCGCAGAGTGAGCCCGCTTGCCAAGCATCGACACCCGCACCCGGAGAGTTCCGTTGCAGCCGCCCTCAATGGCACCAGCAGTGGGTTCGCACAAGATCGCAAAATCTGCGTCAAAAAGCTCCGGGTGATTTCTAGTTGCCCGACCAAGACCGTTCAACTCACTTGCCACTTCTTCGTGGTCGTACCAAACCCAAGTCACGTCAACGTTTGGCTCAGAAAGTTCAAGCGCAAGCGAAAGCTGCACCGCAGCTCCAGCCTTCATATCGACAGTGCCACGCCCCCAGATCACTGGCTCGCCCTGCTCATCAAGCTCGTCGCGCACCGGCAAATTGTTATTGATCGGCACCGTGTCGATATGGCCCGCAATAATGACCCGTTTTGCGCGGCCAAGATTCGTGCGAGCAATCAGCGCATCACCATCACGCAGCACAGACAGATGCGGCGCCGTACGCAGCAGTGCCTCAATCGAGTCGGCGATCCCCCGCTCGTTACCTGAGACAGATTGAATATTGCAAAGCTGCCGCGTTAGCTCGACGGGATCGCTCGGATCTAGGACAGGTGTTTCGGCCAGATTGCTCACACTATTACTCTAGAGGTATGAGTAATTCTCGATTCGCGTGGGCCGAAGGCCTCGCCACAATTGCCGCTGACGGACTCCTGCTCGATGCTTGGTTTCCCTCACCGCAACTCGGTGAGCGCCCAGCAGATCATGCGCAATCACCAGAAATGCTCGCTGAACAGGGGCACGACGAAACCCGAAACGTCTCGATCCGCGCCATCGTCGTAAGCATCGACCTTGATGTGGCACCCGCCAGCACTGAAGATGCCTACCTTCGTCTGCACCTGCTTTCACACTGTCTGGCACAACCAAACTCGATCAACCTTGACGGGATCTTTGGCAAGCTGCCAAATGTTGCCTGGACTAACGCAGGCCCAATGGCACTCGCGGATTACAGCGCGCGGCTCCCGCTCCTCAAACGCAAAGGCATTACCGCGGTTGGCGTCGACAAGTTTCCGCGGCTCACAGATTACGTGTTGCCCGAAGGCGTGCGAATCGCCGACGCCTCACGAGTTCGCCTGGGCGCACACCTTGCACCCGGCACCACAGTAATGCACGAGGGATTCGTGAACTTTAATGCCGGCACCCTCGGCGCTTCTATGGTTGAAGGTCGCATCTCGCAAGGAGTTGTGGTCGGCGAAGGCAGCGACATTGGTGGCGGCGCATCGATCATGGGAACGCTCTCAGGCGGTGGCACACAGCGCATATCAATTGGTGAGCGGGCGCTGCTGGGTGCGAACGCCGGCATCGGTATCTCAATTGGCGATGACTGCGTAGTCGAAGCCGGGCTCTACGTGACAGCAGGTACCAAAGTGCTGCTGCCACAGGGACACTCTGGCAGCAGCGAACCGACCGAGATCAAAGCACTTGCACTCTCGGGCTTGCCCAGCCTGCTGTTTCGCCGCAACTCAACAAGCGGCGCAGTCGAGGTTATTCCGCGCAGCGGCAGCGGCATCGCGTTAAACGCCGCGCTGCACGCGTAGCCTCGCCTTCGGGTCACTCACCCGCTCGCTGCGCGTTACTCTGCGCAGAATGACGACGGGACAGCAAAGGCCCGCTCACTGTGACAAGCTCAGTGCGCGGGCCTTGTTGTAGTTTTAGCGGTTCAGATGGCGCTCTGGGCTGCCAATGTAGAGCTGCTGTGGGCGACCAATCTTGGTCTGCATGTCTTCGCGAGCTTCACGCCACTGCGCGATCCAACCGGGCAGACGACCGATCGCAAACAGCACGGTGAACATGCGGGTCGGGAAGCCCATTGCCTTGTAGATCACGCCGGTGTAGAAGTCGACGTTCGGGTAGAGCTTACGCTCCTTGAAGTAATCATCTTCAAGAGCGATCTGCTCAAGCTCCTGCGCCAACGCGAGCAGTGGATCGTTCACACCAAGCTCAGCAAGAACCTTGCCTGCGCTTTCGCGAACAATACGAGCGCGTGGATCATAGTTCTTGTAGACGCGGTGGCCAAAGCCCATCAGCTTGACACCCGCCTCCTTGTTCTTGACCTTCTCCACGAAGGCGCCAACGCCCTGGCCGCTCTCCTGAATCTGAGCGAGCATCGAAAGCACGGCTTCGTTTGCGCCACCGTGCAGCGGGCCCGAGAGCGCGTTGATACCGGCAGAGACCGACGAGAACATATTTGCTCCAGTCGACCCAACCAGACGAACGGTAGAAGTCGAAGCGTTCTGTTCGTGATCGGCGTGCAGAATGAGCAGTTTGTCGAGCGCGTCAACAAGAACCGGGTTCAGCACATACTCTTCAGCGCGGTTGCCGAAGTTCAGGCGCAAGAAGTTCTCAACAAAACTCAGGTTGTTGTCTGGGTACAGGAAGGCCTGCCCGATCGACTTCTTGTGAGCGTAAGCGGCAAGTACCGGCAGCTTTGCGAGCAGACGAATGGTGTTGACGTGCACGAACTCTTCGACCGAAGTGTCGAGCGAGTCTTCGTAGTAGGTCGACATTGTCTGCAGGCCACCCGAGAGCACCGCCATCGGGTGAGCCGTGTGCGGCACACCCTCAAAGTAGTAGCGCATGTCTTCGTGCAGCAGCGTGTGTCGACGAATCTCACCGTCGAAGGAAGCCAGTTGATCGGCAGTCGGCAATTCGCCGTAGATCAGCAGATAAGCAACCTCAAGAAAGCTCGACTTTGCAGCCAGCTCTTCGATTGGATAGCCACGGTAACGCAAAATGCCCTGGTCGCCATCGATAAAGGTGATAGCTGACTTTGTTGAGGCAGTGTTTACGAATCCATAGTCGAGCGCTGTATGGCCTGTTTGACGGGTCAGCGCGCTCACATCGATAGCGGGGTTTCCGTCTGTTGCAGTCAGCACAGGCAGCTCTGCCTCGCGCCCAGCAACGGTCAGCCTTGCGGTCTGGCCCTGCGTCGATTCGGTCACGTTGCCTCCTCGTGATTCGTTGCAGTGAACCGTCGCCCCTCTTGAAGGCGACGTGTTCCCAGCTTAGCCCGTTCACCAGGGCAAATTCGCCCTCCTACCCTTGATTCGATACCAAAAAATATCTCGATATCGAAACAAACGCAGTATTTCCGCCGAGGAACCCCTACAACTACAGCGTTCAGCTTCTGGGCGTGTCTACAACGCTCTCGAGCAGTCGTGCCGCTGATTCAGCAATGTCGGCATCGCTAGCGGTAAGTGCGAGACGCACATGCTGAGGCGAATGCTCTCCGTAGAAATATCCCGGTCCTGCAACAATGCCAAGTTCGGCCAGACGGTCGATACTTTGCCAAGCATCTTCACCCCTGGTAGCCCAGAGATACAGCCCGGCTTCACTGCCTTCAATCACAAATCCCGCGGCTTCAAGGGCCGGCTGCAATTGCGCACGACGACGACGGTAGCGGTCGCGCTGCTCAGTCACGTGCTGCTCATCTTGCAACGCAGCGATCATCGCCTGCTGCACGGGGCCAGGCACCATCAAACCCGCGTGTTTGCGCACCGTGAGCAGTTTGGCAACGAGCTCGCGATCCCCCGCCAAGAATGCTGCCCGGTAGCCCGCAAGATTGGATTGTTTACTCAGCGAGTAGATCGCGAGTACGCCGGAATGATCCTCGCCAACGACGCGTGGATCAAGCACCGACGGTATCGGCTCTTCGTGCCAGGGCGCGTTCCATCCGAACTCGGCGTAGCATTCATCACCGACGAGGATCGCCCCAAGCTCGCGCGCCCGCTGCACCGCTGCACGCAACTCGGCCACGTCAAGCACACGTCCGTCAGGGTTGCCCGGTGAGTTGAGCCACACCAAGCGAGTGTTTTCTGGCCACTCGGCTGGATCATCTGCGGCGACGGCTGTCGCACCAACAAGCGCCGCACCCATCGCATACGAGGGGTACGCGACCCGAGGAAACACAACGGCTTCGCCAGCTTCAAGGCCAAGCAGCATCGGCAAGAGCGCGACCAGCTCCTTTGAGCCAACCGTCGGCAACACGGCATCGGCGCTCACAGAGACGTTTCGGCGACGACGATACCAGTCGGCGATCGCCGCACGCAGTTGAGGAGTGCCCGCCGTAGTTGGATACGCGTGCGCGTCAGTCGCTTCGGCGAGCGCCTCACGAACCGGGGCCGGCGTGGGATCTACCGGCGAACCGATCGAAAGATTGATTGCCCCGTGCGGGTGTTCCGCCGCTTTCGCCGAGTAGGGCGCCATAGCGTCCCACGGGTAATCGGGCAGACTCCCCCGCATAACTATTCTCCGAGCTTCGGCAGAGCCGCAACTAGTGGGTGGTCAAAGTCATAGGCGCCAACCTTTGCTGCGCCGCCCGGCGAACCAATCTCGTCGAAGAACTCGACGTTGGCCTTGTAATAGTCGGCCCAAACATCCGGCAGATCATCTTCGTAGTAGATCGCTTCAACGGGGCAAACTGGTTCGCACGCACCGCAATCAACACACTCATCCGGGTGAATGTAAAGCATACGTTCACCCTCGTAGATGCAATCGACTGGGCACTCGTCAATACAAGCCCGGTCTTTTACGTCTACGCACGGAAGTGCGATTACATATGTCACGAACACGCCCCCTTTTGTCTGCGACTTCTCCAGCTATCCTACTCTCGCGAGCTGTGCGCTATGACCAAAGACTGAGGCCCATACCCAGCCAGCACGCCAAGATCAACACCGGCCCAAACGCCAATCTTTTTCGTTTTCGTACGACGCTCAGCGCCCCAGCTATGCCCGCAAGCCCGGCAATCGCCAGCGGCACCAAAAGCACTGCGGCAAGTGTTCCCGCCCAACCAGCCATCAAGCCGATGAGGGGCGCGAGTTTCACGTCACCCGCGCCGAGCGAACTTGGCGCGAGCAACCAAAGCAGCAAAAACACCGCACCGTAACAACAAGCCGCGATAAGACATCTGCGCAGGATCGCCCAGCCCTGCTCATTCCCAGCGAATAAGGCTGCGCCCGCCAAGAGCCCCGCGACTGCCAAACTCCCCCAGCCAACTATGACGTTGGGCAGACGATGCTCACGAAGATCAACCACGACAAGCCAAAGAGACACCACACCAAACACCACGAACGCAGCGATGGTGAGAGCGGTCGTCATCTTGCGCCCGACTATTGCCCGTCGAGGGCTGATCCTCGCCCAAACACTACGGAGTGACCTCGGTACCGATGCCGCGTGCCGTGAAGATCTCAAGCAGCACAGAGTGCGGCTCGCGACCATCAATAATGGCGGCCTTGTGCACCCCGCCGCGCACCGCGTCAAGGCAGGCCCGCATTTTTGGAATCATGCCTGACTCAAGCTCTGGAAGCAGCGCTTCAAGGTCGTCAGCAGTAATGCTCGAAACCAGCGAGTCACGGTCTGGCCAGTTTGAATACAGCCCTGCCACATCGGTGAGAATCACAAGTTTCTCGGCACCGAGTGCCGTAGCGAGGGCGCCAGCGGCCGCATCGGCATTGATATTGAGTGAAGCGCCAGCCTGGTCACCATCTGGGGCGATACCAGCGATTACAGGAATAAGTCCATCTTCGAGCATCGAAAGCACCGGTTCGACGCGCACATCGACCACGTCCCCCACCAGCCCAAGATCGATCATCTCGCCATCCACCTCGATCGGGTCACGACGGCGACCAACAAACAGGCCAGCATCTTCACCCGTGGTGCCCGCAGCAAATGGGCCGTGCGCATTGATCTGCTCGACCAGTTCAGGAGTCACCTTGCCGGTGAGCACCATACGCACCACATCCATAGCCTCAGGAGTAGTGACCCGGTAGCCGCCCTTAAACTCGCTCTGAATGTCGAGTCGTTTCAACATCTCGCTGATCTGTGGACCGCCACCGTGCACAACGACCGGGCGAATGCCGGCCAGGCGCAGGTAAACCACATCTTCCGCAAAGGCGCGCAACAGATCTTCGTTCACCATCGCATTGCCGCCGAACTTGATCACCATAATGGCGTCGCGAAACTTCTTCAGCCACGGCAGCGATTCGATCAGCACCTCAGTTTTCAGGGCTGCTTCTTCATGCGGAACAGTGCTTGTCGTTTGAGTCATCTGGGTTGCTCCTCAGGATGAGTACGCTGAGTTTTCGTGCACGTACTCGTTCGTGAGGTCGTTCGTGCGAATGGTAGCGGTGTGCTCGCCGGCGAACAGTTCGATCAGCACGTGAGTTTTGCGCGGAGTCAAATCGCACTCCTCGTTTGGGCGATCCGGGCCTCCAGCATGGCAGAGACGCACCCCGTTGAAGCTGACGTCAACCGCATACGGATCGAAAGCAGCCTCAGTCGTGCCGATTGCGGCGAGCACGCGACCCCAGTTTGGATCGTTACCGTAGATCGCCGTCTTAAACAGGTTGTTTCGCGCAACCGAGCGAGCCACCTCGACGGCATCTCGCTCGCTCACCGCGCCAGTGACCTCAATATCGATATTGTGGCTGGCACCCTCGGCATCGGCCTGCAACTGAGCCGCCAGGCTGTCGCTCACCTCAGCAATAGCGCGAACGAACTCAGCCTCATCGGGGGTCACCCCGCTCGCACCCGACGCAAGCAGCGTAACCTGGTCGTTGGTCGACATGCAGCCATCGCTGTCAAGCCGATCAAAAGTCGTGCCGGTTGCACCGCGCAGTGCACGGTCAAGACCCTCATTGCTCACAACAGCGTCGGTCGTAATCACTACGAGCATGGTGGCAAGACCCGGCGCAAGCATGCCAGCGCCCTTAGCCATTGCGCCGACAACCCAGCCGGCTTCGCTCTGATAACTGGCCGTCTTCTGCACCGAGTCAGTGGTCAAAATGGCGGCAGGAGCAGTCTCGTCGTTTTCGCTCAGCGCAGCAAAAAGTGCGGGAACATTGTCGACGATCTTATTACGGAACGTCTGATCACCAGTGCCGATCAGACCAGTGGAGCACACCAGAATCTGCTCTGCGTCTGAACCTTCGCCAAGCGCCCCTGCTACCGCTTCAGCGGTGAGCTTCGTCGTCTCATAGCCAAAATCACCGGTAAAGCAGTTTGCGCCGCCCGAGTTCAGAATGATCGCGTGAGCCGCGCCATTCTGCGCAACCTTCCGACTCCACAGAATTGGGTTTGCTTGCGCTCGATTGCTGGTAAACACCACCGCACTCGCTCGCTCCGGGCCGTCATTCACGACCAGAGCCAGGTCTGGCTTACCAGTGCTCTTAAGCCCTACAGCGATACCGGCCGAGCGGAATCCCTTTGCGAAGGTGACGGTCACGAGTTGCTCTCTTTCTGTTGAGCGTTCAAAGTAAAGTCTTGACGGAACAGTACGCAACAGCGCACTTACGCACGAGCTACGGTGCAACGCCGTTCACGCTGAGCCCAGTCTGCTCTGCAATGCCGAGCGCAATGTTCGCCGACTGAATCGCCGCGCCAGCGGTACCCTTGGCAAGATTGTCGAGTGCAGCGACCACAACGACCCGGCCTGCAGCCTCATCGATAGCGATACCCATTAGGCAAGTGTTTGCGCCGAGAGTATCAGCCGTGCGAGGAAACACGCCCTCAGGCAAGACGTGCACAAATGGCTCGTCTGCATAGGCCGCCACCCAAGCTTCACGAACCTCGGCAGCAGTCACACCAGTGGCAATACGAGCGGTTGAAGTCGCGAGAATCCCCCGGCTCATTGGCACAAGCACCGGGGTGAAGCTGAGGCGCGGTTCAGCCTTGCCATCGCGACCAGCACCGGCACCTCGCAACGCCTGCTGAATCTCAGGAATGTGACGGTGCGTGCCGCCAACGGCATAGGGATTAGCCGTGCCCATCAGCTCTGCGCCGAGAAGATGCGTTTTCGCGGCCTTGCCTGCACCACTTGGACCAACTGCGAGCACAGTCACAATGTCGTCAGCCTCGATCACACCGGCAGCAACACCCGGAGCGAGAGAAAGCGCAACAGTGCTGGCGTTGCAGCCCGGCGCTGCGATCCTCGTCGCGCCAAGCAGCGCTTCGCGCTGTTTCGAAAAGCTGCCGCCCTCGCCCTGCACCAGCAGCTCAGGCACACCGTAGCTCCACGCTTCGAAATGCTCGCCGCCGTAAAACTTCGCCCAGTCAGCGCTATCACGGAGACGATGATCGGCGCCAGCGTCAACCGCGAGACCAACATTCTTCAGCTGAGCAGTAAGCGCCCCTGAAGCACCGTGTGGCAGCGCAAAAAACACCACATCGTGGTTATCAAGAATCTCTGGGCTGGTCGCCTGCAGCGTGAGGTGCGCAAGCGATCGCAGATGCGGTTGATGCGCAATCAGTGGATCGCCGGCGCTGGAGTGACCCGTCACCGTGCGAATCTCGAACTCGGGATGCGCAGCCAAAAGGCGCAACAATTCTCCGCCCGCGTATCCAGAGGCACCTGCAACAGCAACGCTGTAAGTCATTAAGAAAACCACCCTTCAGGTACCAAGTTACCGGAGGCGGCATGCTGACGGAGCCGAATAACGTGCGAAGAGCGTGCTCGCTGAAGAAAACAGCAAACTTTTCACCGCGTCCCGCACGCTATTCTTTACCGCCCAATGAGCGCTGCCTGGCTCCCCCGGCTACGCGAACGCTCGGTCGTTTGCGCCAACAGGTGAAGGCAATACTGACGGTGCACCGCTCAGAAACGCATCAACCGAAGCCGCAACAGCACGGCCCTCGGCAATGGCCCAAACGATCAACGATTGACCGCGGCCCGCGTCACCGGCCACAAACACTCCAGACTCAGCGGTGGCAAAGTCAGCGGTACGAGCGAGTGCGCCACGCTTGGTCGTCTCGACCCCAAGACCGTTTTCTGCAATCGCCTCGGGGCCAGTAAAGCCCATAGCGATCAACACCAGATCCGCGTCAATCAGGTGTTCGGTACCGAGGATCGGCTCACGCCCCTGCTCCGTGAACCCAGTCTCGGCGACCATAAGACCGCGCAACTTGCCAAGCTCATCGGCAACGTACTCGACGGTTGAGGCAAGATAGCGCCGCTCGCCGCCTTCTTCATGCGAACTCGACACCTCAAAAAGTGTTGGATGCACGGGCCACGGTTGGCTTGTGCTGCGCACAGTCGGTGGGCGTTTGCCGATGGCGAGATTAGTCACTGATCGGGCACCCTGCCGATGCGCAGTACCCACACAATCGGCACCAGTATCGCCGCCGCCAATGACGACAACGTGCTTGCCGCGAGCGTGCAGCGCCCCACTCGGTTCAACACCGAGCGTTTCGGCCCGGTTCTGAGCGGTCAGGTAATCCATTGCATAGTGAATACCTGCCAGCTCACGCCCCGGCAGTTCAAGCGGCCTCGGCAGAGTTGCTCCCGTCGCAACAACCACGGCGTCATACCGGCGACGAAGCTCAGACCAGCTCATGTCTTTGCCGATTTCAATGCCGGTACGAAATCGTGTGCCCTCTTGTTTCATCTGGTCGACACGACGTTCAACCAATTGTTTTTCGAGTTTGAATGAGGGAATACCGAGCGAAAGAAGACCGCCGACCCGCTCGTCACGTTCGTAAACGGCAACCGTATGTCCGGCCCTCGTAAGTTGTTGCGCTGCGGCAAGTCCAGCCGGACCAGAGCCCACAATCGCGACAGTTTTTCCGCTCAAACGCTCTGGCAGAATCGGCACGACCCACCCCTCAGCAAAACCCTGGTCAATCAGTGAGTTCTCAATCTGTTTGATCGTCACAGGGTCTTGATTGATGCCAAGCACACAGGCAGATTCGCACGGCGCAGGGCAGGCCCGACCAGTGAACTCAGGGAAATTATTGGTCGCGTGCAGGCGGTCAAGCGCTTCTCGTTCGCGGCCCCTCCAGGTGAGGTCATTCCACTCAGGAATGAGATTGCCAAGCGGGCAACCCTGGTGGCAAAACGCCACTCCACAGTCCATACAGCGGGACGCTTGCCGGGCAACAACCTCAGGGTTCGCCGGATCGACCACCTCGCGCCAGTCCATGAGGCGAAGCGCAACCGGACGTTTTGCAGCAAGCTCGCGCTCTCGAATCTTCAAAAAACCACGCGGATCAGCCACGAGTCACCTCCAAAATTTGTGACCAAGCAAGCTCCCCGTCGGGGTCACGCCCCTCAGCACGAGCCTGCTCATGAATATCAAGCACTCGCGCGTAATCGCGAGGGATCAAGTGCGTAAAACGAGCCCAAAGCCGTTCCGGGTCAAGCGCTATGTCGGCCAGCAACTCGGCCGCCAACTGCGAACCCGTCTGCTCAAGGTGACGCTGCAATAGCCGCAATACCCGCTCTCGCCGAGGCTGATCGAGTGCCTGCAGCACAAGCGATCCGCTGAGCAGCTCTGCCGCGTTCACATTGAGCGGGTCAAGATCTAGCAGCACAGCTTCACCGCCAGACATACCGGCACCAATATTGCGGCCAGTCGCACCAAGAATCAGCGCGAAGCCGCCCGTGAAGTATTCGAGGGCATGATCGCCGGTGCCCTCAACCACCGCAGTCGCGCCCGAACCGCGCACCAAGAATCGCTCACCAACAGTGCCAGCGATCCAAAGCTCACCACTGGTTGCGCCGTAACCGATCACATTGCCTGCGATCACGTTGCCCGCCGCAGAGTGACCGGCGTTCGGGTGCGGACGCACCGTAATCTCACCACCAGACAGCCCCTTGCCGACATAGTCATTGGCGTCGCCAACGAGCCGCAGCGTGATGCCGGCCGGTAGAAAAGCTCCGAGTGATTGGCCGGCTGATCCGGTGAGCGTCACATCAATCGTGCCGCCCGGAAGCCCATCTGCCCCGAATCGTTTGGTGAGTTCGTGGCCGAGCATGGTGCCAACTGCCCGATCAATATTGCGAATAGAAAGCGCAATATGCTTCGGCTCACGATTCAACAGCGCAGCCTCGGCCGCAACGATCAGCTGGTGATCAAGGTGCGAGTCGAGGTCGTGCTGCTGCGCAACGCCGTGTTTACGTGGCTCATCTTCATCGAATATCGGACCGCGCAAGATGGGCGTGAGATCCAGGCCCTCGGCTTTCCAGTGCCGCACGGCTTCATCAAGGTCGAGTGCGGCCGTATCGCCGACCGCTTCGTCAAGCGTTCGGTACCCGAGAGCAGCAAGAATCTCACGCACCTCCTCAGCAATAAACGTGAAGAAGTTCACCACGTGTTGAGCCTGACCTGTATACCTGCTGCGCAGTTCAGGGTTTTGGGTGGCAACTCCCACCGGGCAGGTATCAAGGTGGCACACCCGCATCATGATGCAACCCGAAACAACCAAAGCTGAAGTCGCAAAGCCGAATTCTTCAGCCCCAAGGAGCGCAGCGATCACCACATCGCGACCAGTTTTCAACTGACCGTCAACCTGCACAATCACCCGTTCACGGAGCCCGTTAAGCATCAGCGTTTGTTGCACCTCAGCAAGACCCAACTCCCAGGGCGCACCCGCGTGTTTCAGCGAATTCATTGGGCTCGCACCGGTACCGCCATCGTGACCAGAGACCAGCACCACATCGCTCAACGCCTTCGCCACACCGGCCGCCACCGGGCCGATACCCGATTGCGACACAAGTTTCGTCGAAATGCGCGCGGCAGGGTTTGCTCGCTTCAGATCAAAAATCAGCTGCTTCAGGTCTTCAATCGAATAGATGTCGTGATGCGGCGGTGGCGAAATAAGGCCCACACCGGGCGTCGCATGCCGAGTTTTGGCGATCCACGGATACATCTTTTGCGGTGGAAGCTGCCCACCCTCACCCGGCTTCGCGCCCTGAGCCAACTTGATCTGAATTTCATCGGCATGAGTGAGATACATGCTGGTCACGCCGAAACGTCCAGAAGCGACCTGTTTGATAGCGCTTCGGCGCGCTGGATCCACCAGCCGCTCGTCGCTCTCACCGCCCTCGCCGGTATTCGACTTGCCACCGATCTGATTCATGGCGATGGCAAGCGTCTCATGAGCCTCAGGCGAAATAGAACCGTAGCTCATGGCACCGGTCGCGAATCGGCGCATAATGTTTTCGATCGGCTCAACCTCGCTCAACTCAACCGCGGGCCGTTGCGGCGCAAAGCGAAACAGGCCGCGCAACGTCATCAAACGCTCTTGTTGCTCGTTCACCCGGGCGGTGTATTCGGCAAAGATTTCTCGCTTGCCACTCTGTGTAGCGTGCTGCAATTTAAATATGGTTTGCGGATCAAAAAGGTGCGGTTCTTCGCCGCGACGCCAACGATACTCACCGCCGGTCGCGAGCCGCTGATGCGCAAACGCCGCCTGATTATCTGGGTATGCTCTGCGGTGCCGCGCAGCAACCTCAGCCGCCAACACATCAAGGCCAACACCACCGAGTTTTGAAGAGGTACCAGTGAAGTAGCGTTCAACAAGCTCTCTTGCGAGACCGACAGCTTCAAATGTTTGCGCCCCGCAATAGCTTGCCACTGTAGAGATACCCATTTTGCTCATCACTTTGAGCAGCCCCTTGCCGAGCGCCTTAATCAGGTGATGTACCGCTTCGTCAGCTTCAAGATGTTCAATCTCACCGGATCGCACCAGCGCTTCAACACTCTCCATCGCAAGATACGGGTTCACTGCCGCCGCCCCATAACCAATCAGCGCAGCAACGTGATGTACCTCGCGCACATCGCCCGCCTCAGCAACGAGAGCAACCCGCATACGCGTGCCCTCGCGAATGAGATGGTGATGCACAGCAGAAACCGCAAGAAGCGATGGGACCGGAGCCAAATCTTTGTCGCTATCGCGATCAGAAATGATCAAAAACTCGGCGCCAGCCTCGACCGCGGCACTCGCCTCACGGCACATCGCTTCGAGTCGATCCGCAAGCCCACGAGCATGGTAATCAACCGGGTAAAGACCCCGGATCGTGACCGTGCGCTCACGCACAGGGTCATCCCCGAAATGCTGAATTCTGGCGAGATCGTCATTGTCAATCACCGGGAAATCAAGCATCACCTGCCGAGCATGCTCAGGCCCCTGATCAAGCAGATTCGCCACCGGCCCCATGCTCGTGACCAGGCTAGTTACAAGCTCCTCGCGCAGAGCGTCAAGAGGCGGGTTCGTCACCTGAGCAAACTGCTGCACAAAGTAGTCAAAGAGCGACCTCGATCGGTCACTCAACACAGCAATCGGGGTGTCAGTGCCCATTGCGGCAAGGGGTTCCGCGCCCTCGCGTGCCATCGGAGTGAGCAGCACGCGCAACTCTTCCTCGGTGTATCCGAAGGTGCGCTGGCGCCGAACAATAGAAGCTGCCGGGTGCACCAAGTGTTCACGCTCAGGCACATCAGCGAGGCGAATCAAACCGGCCCGCAACCACTCCCCCCAAGGCGCAGACCCGGCAAGCTCACGCTTCACCTCGGCGTCTTCGCGAATCTGACCCGTACCAAGATCCACCGCGATCATGCGGCCAGGCTGAAGTCGACCACGACGCAACACACGCTCGGGCGCAAACTCCAGCACACCCGTCTCGCTCGCGATCACCAACAAACCATCATCAGTGATCTGATAGCGCCCCGGCCGCAAGCCATTGCGGTCAAGCAAAGCAACAAGCTCACGACCATCGGTCGCGATCATCGCCGCCGGACCATCCCAGGGTTCCATGACGAGCGAGTGATACTCAAGAAAATCACGAAGTTCCTGGCTCAGACCGTGCTCAAGCTCCCACGCTTCCGGAACCATCATGGCGAGCGCGTGCGGCAGACTCCGACCCGACTGAACCAGCAGTTCAAGCACCTCATCAAAACTTGCAGAATCGCTACCTCCGGGCGAACAGATAGGCAGCAATTGCGAAATATCGCCGAGCGCCGGTGAGGCTAACTGTGCTTGACGAGCACGCATCCAATTTCGGTTTCCGCGCACCGTATTGATTTCGCCGTTGTGCGCGACCATTCGCAGCGGCTGCGCCAGGTGCCACGACGGGAAGGTGTTCGTAGAGTAACGCGAGTGCACAATCGCGAACTTCGCCGCAAAACGCTCGTCACGAAGCTCCGGGTAAAACTCGGGCAATTGCAGGGTGGTCACCATGCCCTTGTAGACAATGGTGTGGCTACTCAGTGAAGGCGCATAGGCACCGGTTTCGTGCTGCAACCGCTTTCTCGTGCGAAAAGCTGCACGCTCAAGCTGGTCTTGGCCGGTTGCCGATCCAGCGTGTGCCACAAGAAAAATCTGTTCGATGCAGGGTGCCGCTTCTTTCGCAGCCGCACCAAGCACCTCAGCTCGCACATCAACGCTTCGCCAAGTGAGCACCTCCAGTCCCTCTTCGTCTGCAATCGCGGCGATACGGTACTTCACCGCACGACGTTCGGTACTCTGCTGAGGTAAAAAAATAAGGCCGGTCGCATAGCGGCCGGCCTGTGGGAGATGCACCTCGGGAGTGCGCTCCAGCAAGGTGGAGCGCAGAAAACGATCGGGAAGTTCGCAGAGCACACCTGCTCCGTCGCCGGTGCCTGCATCGCTTCCAACCGCACCGCGATGCTCAAGGTTTTCGAGCGCTTCAAGGGCAAGCTCAACAATGCGGTGGCTCGCCTCACCAGTCAGTGAGACCACACTTGCGAGACCGCAGGCGTCGTGTTCCTCTGCGGGGTCGTAGAGACCGGTGGGCGCGGGGCGGTGAAGCGAGGTAACGGAATCTTGCACCTTCGACATCCTCTCGTGCAGGGGAAAACACTGACACTGCAGAGGCCGCTTCTGCAGCCCTTGCAGTTTTTGGAGATTTGAGACTAACACAGCAAAAGTTGTGTTTTTGACGCAAGCGGCCTCGAAACAAACATGGTTTCGAACTGTTACTTTTCAGCAACAAACGGGCAAAAGCGTCGAAACAGACGCGAGTCAGACTGTGAACACCGGCATTGAGGCCGGCAACACACGAAAGGTGAAAACCATGGAACTGACTGCACCAGAAGTGTGGACACTCGCGAGCACAGCGCTTGTGCTCGTCATGACGCCGGGGCTTGCACTCTTTTACGGAGGCCTAGTTCGAGTGCGATCCGTAGTCAACATGATGCTCTTTAGCGTGAGCGCGATGGGCGTTGTCGGAGTGCTCTGGATTCTGTTCGGGTACAGCATGAACTACTTTGCCGAGGGAGAATCAGGTTTCGCAGGCAACCCGTTCAAAGACTTTGGGCTGCTGAACACCGCGCCAGAAAACTTCATCAGTGTCGGCTTCGGCGCAGCCTTCGCCATGATCACAGCCGCACTCATTTCAGGAGCGATTGCCGACCGAGTTGGCCTCGGCTCTTGGGTACTCTTTGTCGGTGTCTGGTCGAGCGTGGTGTACTTTCCAGTCGCCGCCTGGGTGTGGGGCGGCGGTTGGATTCAGAACCTGGGTGCAACGCTCGGTCTCCCCGAGGTCATTGACCTCGCCGGCGGCACGGTGATTCACATCAATGCCGGTGCCGCGGCGCTCGCGCTCGCGCTCGTTGCCGGCAAACGTTTGGGGTTTGCGCCTGGATCGCACCCACCGCACAGCGTGCCTCTCGTCACGATCGGCGCAGCGCTGCTCTGGTTTGGTTGGATCGGCTTTAACTCCGGCCTCGCCACCACTCCGGCAGAAGCGGGCCTGATCCTCGTGAACACCCTCGGTGCACCTGCCGCAGGCATCATCGGCTGGATCGTGGTTGACGTGATTCGCGGGAAGAAGCCCGGAGTGATCGGCGCCGCCTCTGGCGCGATTGCCGGCCTGGTCGCCATTACTCCTTCAGCCGCGAACCTCGCCCCGCTCTGGGCGCTCTTGCTCGGATTGATCGCCGGTATCGCCTGCGCCTACGCCATCGACTGGAAATACCGGCTCGGTTATGACGATTCGCTTGACGTGGTCGGCTTGCACCTCGTCGCCGGCGTTATCGGCTCGCTCTACCTCGGCTTCTTCGCCTTTGACGACGGGCTGCTGCTCGGCGGAGGTGCCGGCCTGCTGCTGGTGCAGACAATATCTGTCGTCGCCGTCGCCGCATATTCGTTTGTTGTTTCGCTCGCCATCGCTCTTGTGGTGAAGCGTCTCACCGGTTTGCGGGTGCCCGCCGAGGTGGAAGAGGGCGGCATCGACGAAATGGCGCACGGCGAGGCGGCGTACGCCTAGCCCCTCGCCCCGTCGGCCCCTCCGCCGGCGCCCTTCCTTGCACCGTCGCCCCCCTTGCCTCGGCGCCCCCTCCGCCGAGATCGCCACGTTTGCCGAAACACACTGGTTTTTCGCGTAAAAACGAGGCGATCTCGGCAAAACCAGGCGATCTCGGCGGAAGCGGGTGGGGCTATGGCTGAAGCGTGATCGCGTGTTCAGCAGATTTCGCGAGTGACGCCGCTTCGATTGCGAGGGTTTCACGCACCGCAAGCACCGCAGGTGACTCCGAGTTCGAAGAGCGAGCCGCAGTGAAGATTGATCGGTGCGGGTCACCGGGCAACTCAACCATTCGCAGCCGCGTCTCGGCCCGGACGAGTCCGGGCAGCAACGCAACCGCATTGCCTGATTCCACGAGTCGAACGTGTGCTTGAAGGTCTGCGGTTTCATAGCGCACATCCGGCTCGAAGCCTGCGGTGCGGCAAGCCTGCTCCGCCCAGTGACGCGAAGCTGCGCCGCGCGGCTCCATCACCCATGGCAATAACGCTGCATCTTCAAGACGCCCGACAAGATCGAAATCGGCGTCAGCCGCGCCTACCCGGGGCAGCGCAAGTTGAATGGTATCGAAGGTGAGCGGCGCATGATCGAGCCCGGCAAATTGTGCCGTCGCATGCCCCGGATACTGCTCGGCAACCACAAGGTCGAAGCCGCGCACACTTGTTTCGTGTAGCGCAGTCTCGGGTTCATGCTGCACCATCTCGACCCGCAAACTCGGATACTCGGTGCGGAGTCTTCTCAATGCCTGCGGCATGATCGCAAGCACCGCAGTCTGAAACACCGCGATTCGGATCGATCCCGCCACCTCGCCACGCACCCGATGGGCAGCGGTTTCTGCACGTTCGAGGCCAGCGAGCAAAGCTGCGGTTTCACTCACAAGCGCGTCGGCCGCTGCGGTGAGTTCGAGGGTGCGACCTACCCGCCGAAAGAGCGGGGTGCCCACCTCGCGTTCAAGTAATGCGAGTTGCTGCGATACCGCAGAGGGTGTGTAGTTCAATGCCTCGGCAACCTGCACCACCGTACCGCGTTCGGAGAGTTCCCAAAGCAAGCGCAAGCGTTTCATTTCGAGCATCGTCACCACTCCACAACAGTTAAGCCCTACTTAACATTATTGCTCAGAAAGGATCGCTTTACTTCAAGCTTTTCAAGATCCACACTTGGCTCATCGGGCAAGAGTCCTCGCAGCCGCGCGAAACTCGCACCCCGACAGGAAAGGAACACCGTTGTCTCAGGCAACCCCACGCCCCCAGGATCTCGCCGACGAGTCCGTCAAGCTCGCTCGCAAGTGGATTACCGAAGCTGCAAGCATCCCGGCCGACGCTTCAGCCGCGCGTCTTGCCGGTGTGCTGCGCGATCCAAACGGCCTCGATTTCACTGTCGGTTTTGTTGACGGGGTTGTTCGCCCAGAAGATCTTGATGTCGCCGCCAAAAAGCTCAAAGAGCTCGTGCCGCTAACACCTGGTTTCCTTCCCGGCCTGATGCGTGGCGCTATCGGCTTCGGAGGTGCACTCGCGAAACCAATGCCTGGCGTTGTGGTGCCAATCGCGCGCAAAGTGCTGCGTCAAATGGTGAGTCACCTCATCATCGATGCGACCGATTCGAAGCTTGGCCCGGCCATTGCGAAGATCAAGCGCGATGACCTTCGCCTCAATGTAAATCTTCTCGGCGAGGCGATTCTTGGCCAGGGTGAGGCAGAGCGTCGGCTCGCCGGCACCCACAAATTGCTCGACCGGCCAGACATTGACTACGTATCGATTAAAGTCTCGTCAACCGTCGCGCCGCACAATCACTGGGCATTCGATGAGGCAATCAATCACATTGAAGACCAACTGGTTCCACTATTCGAGCGTGCCGCAGCGGCCTCACCGCAAAAGTTCATCAACCTCGATATGGAAGAGTACAAAGACCTCAACCTCACGCTTGAAGTATTCACCAGGATCCTCGACCGTCCCGAGTTTCTGAACCTTGAAGCAGGCATCGTGTTGCAGGCCTACTTACCCGACGCACTCGGCGCAATGATGCGTTTACAAGACTGGTCTGCTGCCAGGGTCGCACGCGGTGGTGCCGCAATTAAGGTACGCCTGGTCAAGGGCGCAAACCTACCCATGGAACTCGTCGATGCCGCAATCCACGGCTGGCCAGCAGCCACATGGGGATCAAAGCAAGATTCAGATACCAGCTACAAAGCAGTTCTTGACTACGCCCTCACTCCAGAGCGCGTAAAACATGTGCGTCTCGGGGTCGCTGGTCACAACCTTTTTGACCTCGCGCTCGCCTGGTTGCTCGCTAAGGGCCGCGGCGCTGAATCAGACCTCGAAGTCGAAATGTTGCTAGGCATGGCAACCGGACAGGCCGAAGCAGTGCGACGTGATGTAGGCGGCCTCTTGCTCTACGTGCCAGTGGTGCATCCAGCAGAATTTGATGTCGCAATTTCTTATCTGATTCGCCGTCTTGAAGAGGGCGCAAGCCAGGAAAACTTTATGTCGGCCGTCTTCGAGCTGAACGACAATTCTCAGCTCTTCAAGCGCGAGAAAAACAGATTCCTTGCCTCGCTCGCAGCGCTTGAGCAGATCACCGCAGATGGCGATCCAGCGAATTTCTCGGTGCCACCGCCGAACCGTTTTCAGGATCGCAGGTTCTATGATCAGGCCGGTGCCGAAGCGCGCATAGCCGCACTCGTCGATCAGGGCCGAGTCGGTGACTTTGAAAACACCCCGGACAGCGATCCCGACCTTCCAGGCAACCACCTCTGGGGTCGCGATATTGCCGATCGGATGGTTGCTTCGCAGCTCGGCAACGACCTTGTTGCGAATGCCCTCGTTGACTCGGCAAACGCTCTTGAGGAGATCATTGCGCGCGGTGTCGCCGCGGCTGAGAGTTGGCAGGCGCTCGGGGCCGACGAGCGCGCTCGAATTCTTTATCGTGCTGGCGAGAAGCTCGAAGAACGGCGCGCACAATTGCTTGAGGTGATGGGTTCCGAATGCGGCAAGACACTCGATCAGGGTGACCCAGAGGTCTCTGAAGCAATCGACTTTGCCAATTACTATGCAATGCTCGGGCAAGTATTGGAGCAGGTCGACGGCGCTACGTACAAACCACAAAAGCTCACCGCGGTCATTCCACCCTGGAATTTTCCTGTGGCGATCCCAGCCGGTGGCGCGCTTGCGGCACTCGCTGCTGGCTCATCGGTCATCATCAAACCAGCTTCGAACTCTGCCCGCTCGGGTGCCGTCATGGTCGAAGCGTTGTGGGCGGCTGGAGTCCCGCGAGATGTCTTGCAATTTGTGCAATTCGCTGATCGTGGCCTCGGCTCACAGCTCGTCGCCGATCCGCGTATCGACCGGCTGATCTTGACCGGCGCATATGAGACAGCTGTCAAGTTCCGTGAGCTGCGCGCAGACCTGCCGATCCTCGCTGAGACCAGTGGCAAAAACGCAATGATCGTCACACCCAACGCAGATCTTGACCTCGCCGCAAAAGATGTTGTGCAATCAGCATTCGGGCATGCCGGCCAGAAATGCTCGGCGGCATCACTCGTGATCCTTGTCGGCTCAGTCGCTACCTCAAAACGTTTCCGCGGTCAGCTGATCGATGCGGCCAGCTCACTAAAAGTTGGCACCCCGGAAAACCTTGAAACCCAGATTGGTACCATCATCACCGCCCCCGACGGCAAGCTGCTGCGCGGCCTGACAACGCTGAGCGCAGGTGAAAAGTGGCTACTCGAGCCCCATCCGCTCGAAAGCGAAAGCCCCCTTGCTTATGACAAACAGGGCGGCAACAAGCTCTGGAGTCTAGGAGTGCGCGAGGGTGTGCAGCGGGGTTCGGAATACCACCTCACCGAATACTTTGGCCCGATCCTTGGCATTATGACCGCAGATACCCTCGACGAGGCTATCGACATGGTGAATGAGATTGACTACGGCCTGACAAGCGGCCTGCACTCCCTCGATCGCGAGGAAATTGCCCTGTGGTTGAATCGGGTTCAGACGGGCAACCTCTATGTGAACCGTGGCATCACCGGCGCAATCGTTCGACGCCAACCATTTGGCGGCTGGAAGAAATCGGCAATTGGCGTGGGTACAAAAGCTGGCGGCCCAAGCTATCTCTACGGCCTCGGCGAGTGGATCGACGCACCAGTCACTGCCGCTCTGACGGCACCGCTGCAGAGTGTGGCACCGATCCTGAGCGCTGCACAGCAGTCAGGAATAGCTAAAGCTGAGCTCGATTGGCTACGCGCGGCTCTCGGAACTGATGCCAGCGCTTGGAAGTCTGAGTTTGGGATCGCACGAGACGCCTCATGCGTTGGTATTGAACGCAATCTGCTCCGTTACTGTGTGGTGCCAGTCACGATTCGAGCGGCAGATGATGTGCCGTTCCACCAGCTTGTTCGTGCTGTTGCCGCCGGTGTCGCTGCGGGCAGCACTTCGACTGTGAGCACACCAAGCGCACTCCCTGAGCCGATCAGCACCGCGTTGAGGGCGGCGGGTGTTGAGCTTTTCCATGAAGACGATCAGGCCTGGGCCGCTCGCCTTGGCAGGATGGCCGCTCAGCACGGCCCCAGTGCGAGCGCGCGCGTACGTCTACTCGCTGGGGCGAGCAAGGCAAAGGCCCTGCAATTGATTACCGAAGCCACCGGCGGCAAACCCGACATTGCGGTGTACAGCAATGACGTTGTCTCTGCCGGACGGGTAGAGATGCTGCCGTTTCTGCACGAGCAGGCGATCTCAATCACGGCACACCGCTTTGGCACACCAAACAAGCTGACTGAAGGCATCCTCTAGAGCCTTCACTAGCGGGGTCGGGGAGCAAAAACTCCTCGGCCCTGAACGAAATACAACAGGGCAATAAAAAAGCCCCCGGCGCAAACCGGGGGCTTTTCTCACTGTGACCCCAGCGGGATTCGAACCCGCGTTACCGCCGTGAGAGGGCTGACGCAGCCTAATCTGAGGGCTCGATTCGGGCACGATTCCGCATAATTCCGGGGTTTTTGATGCTCGTCATGGTCGCTCAATTCCCCTCGTTTCAGATGCAACGTGTCCAAAATGTGTCCAAATTTCGATGAGTTCCTGACGGTGGCGGTTCGATCCGCTCGCGCCCCGACCATGATGAAGGCGACATCGAGAAAGGAACGAAAATGGACGATCTGATGAGCATCGACAAGGTCAGCGAAGAGTCCGGCTTCACCCGCCAGCGGCTCGCAAAGATGAGGTGGTTGGGCGGCGATGCGACTACGCCGTTCATCAAGTTGAGCCGCACCGATATTCGGTACAGTCGCGCCGACGTGGTCGAGTGGTTCGAGTCGCGGAAACTGACGAGCACCGCTGCCGCAATCTGACTAGCGACAGAGCATGATCGTGCAGATCGAAAAGGGTGCAACCCCCGCCTGCCAGGCTCGAAAGGATGCGAAAACATCACCTGGGGCGGGGGCTGCGGGTCAGGGCACCACCCCTGACCGTCTGGGTCAGCCGCAAGCGGCGCGTAGCGCTTCGTTCTCTTAGGCTGTCGGGGCGCGATAGTTATCCACGTAGAACCCCCAAGTCTTCATTGTGAAATACTGCGCGGTGATTTCGGTGTTCAACCCCGCACTCATGCAGTTGTCTGAGCGGTAGGTCACCGCGTGAGCGATCTCGTGACGAACGACCATGCGAGCACGCTCTCCGCCAGCATTGGCTACCACGTTTGCAATGCGGACGTGGTTGACACTGCCGTAGCTGATGTTGCCGTCGATGTAGGAGACGCCTACGCCCCACGCAGCAGCTTCGGACTCAATCCAGTGGCGGAAGGATCCGCCACCGGAGTAACCAGAGCCACCACCGTAGCTTGCGCGGGCAGCTTCCTCAGCGGCGACGCGCTCCGCTTCGATGCGGGCGTCTTCCGCATCCTGCCAGGCGGTGACCTCGTCAGTGATGACCTGGCTCGCACTTGCGATCTTCGGAGTAGCCGTGGCGATGCTCTGCTCGACGACCTCACGGAAGTCTGCGCCGGTTGCGGTGTGAGCGTCGGTCTTGACCGTGAACTCGTCGAGGATCTCCTGGAGCTTGTTCCGCGATTCCTGCGACGCCTTATCGGCTGACGATACGACGAGCGGTGCTGCGGTGCCGATCCGGTCTTCTCTACCTCCGAGTCGATCCACGTCACCGCAGAGGGTGAGTTCACCTCCGAGAGCTTCGTGCCCGAGGAGTTCGGCAAGTACCTCTGGATCGAGACGCTGACCACGATCCCTGCGGAAAGCGAGGAAGCCCTCGTCATCCACCGTGGTGAGTGCGGCATCGCCGAAGAGTCCAGCGTGATCGTGGACGTGACCACCAAGGCTCAGACCGACAATGGCGACCAGACAGTAGACCTTGGGGAGCAGACCTGGGACAAGGCGATCCTCAACGGCTACGTGCCGGAGGGAGCGACGGTCACCATCCGTGGATACCGCGCAGATGCGAGCGTGACGGTTGCCGAGGCGTGTACCGAATCGAACATGGCCTACGAGTGGACGAGCGAGAAGCTGCAGGGTGGCATGGTCGAGAACTTGGAGATCGACTCCGCCAAGTTCACCCCGGAGAAGATGACCTCTGACACGAAGTTGTACTTCGTCGAAACCACTCGCGATGCACTTGGGCGCACAGTGAGCACCGGTGAATGTGGCGATCCTGACGAGATACTTCACGTCGAAGGCGGAGACGGTGTGATCGCTTGGACTGGTGGTGATGCTTCACCCGCACTGTGGGTCGGTGGAGCAGCGCTCCTCGGACTCTTCGGAGCAGCAGCGGTCTACATGATCCGCCGCCGCGCAACTGCATAATCCACCACGAGGGCAGATTCGACCCCGACCCCGGTGCTACTCAGCGTCAGCGTCGGGGTCGAACTGTTCCATGCGTTCGGGCTCACTCATCCACAAGCACTCGATTTCGTCACAGCCCAGATACAAGCCCATCTCTGCTTCAAAGACGCGCGCCATCGCACCGCACTCTGGGCAGATCGCGGGAGAGACGGTCATGCCGCCGAAGATACTCGCACACGGCGGCGAGTAGTCGAACTCGACACGATTGCGCTCGGGCTCGCTATGAGACACCGCCACGGAGCCGCGCCAGATCATCGAAGATCTTGCGGCGCTCTGGATCGAGGGGATGCACCGGCTCATATCCGCGACGAGACCAGAACAGCCCTGCGGAGTCCCGGAAGGAAATCTCGGGGAGGAAGTGACTCTCGATCTCTGGAGTGGCGATACAAATGCGCGTTGTCTTCTCGCCCGGTCGAATGAACTCTGAGCCGATGGAACCCGGCACGATCGCCTGCTTCCGAAGGTCGTACAACTGCGTCTGAAAAGCACCGATCACTTCGGTGCTGCCGTTGATGATCTCGATGTCGATGATCTGCATGTCTTCGAGAGCGATGTACTCATGCGGACGATCAGGATCGCTACCGAGGACGTTCCCGCCGACCTGCGTCATCGAATACTCACCATCCCGGCGCGAGATCGGGTCACCCTTACGGTAGATCGCGCCTCCAAGAACGGACGCATAGACGAGCCGTGCCTGCGCTTCGTTCCGCGCTCTGACATCTTCGGCGTACACCGCCTGAGCGATCCGATTCGCCTCCGAGCTTGCCTCGTTTGCCTTGCGACTGAACCCGAGTGCGATTCCCGCGACGACGACCGCACCGAGCGTCACGACAACCATCGCCCAATCGGCTACCGAACCTGCCAACATCCACCCTCCTCCCTACGTCTCGTTCTAATGGTAGCCGCGCCGACCATGATGTCCGCAAGACGACCGGTTGACGGACGTTTGGGCAACCCGCGTAAATCCGCAGATATCAATGTCCGCAAACCCCGTCCGTCAATTCAAAACCACGGACACCTTTGGAGGACACCATGCTGATCGGATACGCACGAGTCTCAACGACCGAGCAGAACCTCGACCTCCAGACCGATGCGCTCCTCAGAGCGGGATGCGAGAAGGTATTCGTCGACCACGGCGTCAGTGGCACCAAGGCTCCGTTGAGCCGCCCGGAGTTCGCAGACCTCTGGAAGCAGCTGCGTGACGGGGATGTGCTTGTGATCTATCGTCTTGACCGCCTCGCGCGTAACGCTCGCTCTGCACTGGAGATTGTCGAAGGTCTCGACGAGAAGGGCGTCGCGCTGCGCTCGCTCAACGACGGCATCTCCACAGAAGGGGCGACCTCACGCTTGATCCTGACAATCATGGCAGCGGTGGCACAGCTTGAGGTCGAGATTCTGCGGGAGCGTACCCGTGACGGACTCGAAGCGGCTCGTGCACGCGGGCAGAAGCTCGGGCGGCGAGAAGCCCTGACAAACGAGCAGAAGGAGCACGCACGTTCGCTCCGCGCCGACGGCAAGTCGCTCCGCGAGATCGCGCGCCTCCTCGGTGTGGGGAAGACCACGATCGCGAAGGTCGTGGAACTACCGTGACCGCTATTCTGCGGGCGAAGGTTGCAGAAAGATCGGCTCCCCGCTGAACTCGATGCGGTCGCCGACGAACTGGAAACTGAGTGGATCAGGTTCCGGCAGATCGTCTGGGACGAACTTGGCGTCGTCAGGGTGGTGGTAAATCCATTCGCGGGCACCCCGCACTGTCATCTCATTGAAGAGCTTCTCGACGGCGGCGGTGCCCTGCATCGTCTGATCGAAATGACCAGCGCGTACACGCTCGACCGGAACAAGGTCTGCAAACACCATCGGGTCGGACATCAGGATGCCGACTTTTCGCGACAAAGGGAACGTGATGCCCCACGCCGTCATGAAACCAGTCCCACCCCACGGGTCATCGTCGTCATCGGGATGCGGGATGAGCCCGACTGGGGAGTCCGATACGATCAATGACCGTTGCTCGAACCGATGAACCGTCCAGGGTCGACCCGAGATGTACGGCAGAAGCTGCTCTGCCGTCATGACAATTTGCTTCACAAACTTGAGGTTCGTCATCGACACAAGGGTCGCCCCAGGCTCCATGACTCGATCCCAGAGTGCATCGACCTCCGCGTCTGTTGCCTCGCGTCCCTGACTCTCCGCGATTCTGCGACGCAACGCTGGTTTCCCACCCGCGCCGATCTGCATTCGTAGAGCTTCGCTCGCAACGTGCTCCATGCTCCGCTTCATTTCCGGACCACGCGCGGCTTGGAGCGCAATGAAAAACGCGAGCCCGTTACGATCCTCTTCGGTCAACCGCGTTCGCCCTTCGATCACTTGGCGAATGATCCGGCTCGCGTCGCCTTCCACCTCGCTCAGTATCTTTTCGAATGCGTCAGGCGCTTGTCCGACAGCATCTACGGAGTACAGGTGTTTCTTTGCCGCGACCGATTTCGTCGTTGCTGTGAAGGTTGTGTCGCCAGGCAGTCGGACAGCGCAAATCAAGTCTTTGTCGGTGGCGAACCCGCGCAGCAGCATCCTCGGCACAAAATGATGCCACTTTGCGGGGTTTTGCTCTGCGCTCACGGTGTGCGACCTAAGACCTGTGTAGAGGAAAGCGACGCCGCCGCCGAAGGTATGAATCTGGCATCATCCAGTCATCGAAGAACTCTGTGAATACCGGTAAGCCACGCCCATAGTCAAGGGTGCTGATTGTGTGCGACAGGAACCGGATGGGTCGGATCGCGAGGAGCATCCCCTCGACGCCGATCCGTTTGTCGTCCTGCAACTGCGTCGTCATCGCTTCGAAAGAACTCAACCGGTCGCCGCTAAGTGAGACGTGATCGATGATTGCCAGCGGCACGTTCTCATCCATGTATCGAGCAAACCCGCGATGCATGGCGTCTTGCCGTTGTTGACCAGGGTTCACGCGACGCTCCGGAACGTAAGTGCGAACGAGCGTCACCCACCGCGAGATCGGATCATCAATCGTTGCGCCGTCACCCTGCGTAAGACGGTTGAGGTTGTAGTAGCGATCCTTCTCAGCGAACTTGTTGAGAAAGCCGACGACCGCTTTCGACCCTGCATTTGCAGAAGGTGCGTCAACGAGGTCAACGCCATTTGCCGACGCAACTGCCTCAACATCGCGGACGAGGCGCGTCAGATTGTGACGGTAGTTCTCCACTTCACCCGGCGGTGGGAAGCGACCCGTCCGTTGATACTGATCGCAAACAAGGATTAGCTTGCTTAGTCGTTCAATACCCTGAGACAGCCCGAAGAACGCCTCATACATGCGCCCTGGATCACCGAAGAAGGAGTGTCGGATCGATGTCGTCCCTGCACCCAGTAGCGCCCGCGTCAAGTGCGCCTCCTGGATAATGGCACGCTGGATTGCTGTTTGGTCGGGGCGCGCTGAGGGCGTGGAGGGCGTCATCAACCCAAGACCTCCAGCGCAGGCAATCCCTTGACGATCTTGACGGTCTCGACGCTCACCGTGGTGATGCGCTTAATGAGGTCGAGGATGTAGCGGGGGTCGCCATGTTCGTCGCCCCACGCGTTCGGGTCGTTGATGATGCCGGACGCTTTGTCGGTCTTGACTTGGTAGCGCTCAACGATCCAGTCAAGCGCTGAGCGCGAGCCGAGCAGGTACTCGTGCGCCTCCTCCGGGATGCCAGTGATTGTGATGTCGTCGTTGTAGATGATGGTGGTCTTGTCATCCTTGCGACCATCCTTCGCGTAGCGCATCTTCGTCACGCGCAACGAGGCGTTGGGCTTCACGTTCTCCGTCAGCGCATACGGCTCCACGGTCTCGTAGTTGAGGTGGAGATCAGAGAGCGCACGACCCGCCGCAACGAACTCCTTGAACGCCTTCACCTTAGGGATGCGGGGCAGCATTTTCATGAGGTCAGCTTCGAAATCGGCGCGGTACTCCCGCGAATGGAGTAGCCCGTAGACATAGAAGAAGATGTCGTCCTTCGAAGTCTTCACACCGTATGCGTTTCGATAGTCGACCAGAATCTCATCTGTGATGTTGTCAATCCGTTCGAATGCTGGGCTATCACCTTCATCGAAGATGTCGAGCGCGCGCGAGTCCACGACGACGGGGCGGTAGCTGAAGCGCGGAAAGAACTGCCCCCCGCTCCCCGCTCCAGTCACATGCAAATCCGGGAGACAGTCGAGCATCAACACGGAGAACGGAACGGCAGACCCCGCGCCGACGTAATAGATTCCGATGTTCTCTGTATCTTGACTCGGAAACGCCTCGTTGAGCTTGTAGACCATGTCGTTGAGATCACGGTCGAAAACTACGTGCTGTTTCTGGAATGCTCGGTACATCGCAGTCCGCGAAGTAGACTGCCCGGTCGGTAGCTTTTCGCCCCGGTCTAGTCGTGTAGCATCAGCGCGATTCCAACTCATTTGCGTCGCATCTACGTTCCGTTTGAACGCTTGCCCCCGTCTAGCAGCGAGAGCCCGCCGATCGACTTCGCCGTTGAAGAACGCGACCATCGCGCTCACATTCTGCGACAGGTCTTTCTCGGAGAAGCTATAGACCCAAGAATCCCGAGCAGTCGCAAGTCCACGCCCGTAAGACTCAAATACCCGAGTCTCACGCGCCTTGGCTTTATCTTTCTCTCCGATCGGAGCGAACTTCGCGAAGTCATCGTTACGCTTGTTGATCCAGTCGCCTTCGGGAGTCGGATCGATTAGCTTCCAGGGAATGACACTCGCAGAGCCGAAGGCGCTGATCTTGCCGAGCTTCTGCGCCGTGTCGAGATAGTCGCCGATGTCATAGTAGTGAAGCTTGCCGGGGAGCTGTTGCTTCGGGTTCTTGACAAGTAGTGCAATCGCAATAGTCGCGCGAGACCCAGACCCAAAGACCTTTCCCCCTTCCTTGCGAGACTGCTCACCAGCCGTTCGCTGATTCCCTCGTAGGTTGAAGACGTAGACGCTCGTAAACTCGTCCATCAGGCTCAGACGAAGACCATCAGCGGTATTACCGTCGATGTACCCACCGTTGGAGACATATCCAACAATGCCGTTGTCCCCCACGCGATCGGAAGCCCAACGAATCGCACGTATGTAGGAGTCGTAGAGATTGTTCTTATTCGTCGCGGTCGAACGCGCTGCATAGGAATCACGGATGTGTGAGTCGAGCGTCGGATACGAGTTGTTCTGGTTGTCGTCGTTCCCCGAAGTCTGCCCCTTCGAGTATGGCGGATTCCCGATCACCACACGGATGTCGCGTTCCTTCTGCGCTACTACACGATCGTTGTTCGTCTTGAACACGCCCATGTCATCGAGTTCGTCATCGTCCTCAAACATTTGGAAGGTGTCGGTTAGGACGATGCCATCGAACGGCACGTAGTTGCCGCCCTGGAGTGAGTGGTAGGTCTCCTCGATGTTGATTGCAGCAACGTAATACGCGAGCAGCACGATCTCGTTCGCGTGAAGCTCATAGCGGTACTTCCGCGCGAGATCATGCGGCTTGATGAGCCCCGACTGGAGCAGGCGCACGATAAATGTCCCCGTCCCGGTGAACGGGTCGAGGATGTGCACACCTTCATCGGAGAGCGAGGTGTCGAACTCATCTTTCAGAATGTCGTTGACGCTATGGATGATGAAATCCACGATCTCGTTCGGGGTATAGACGATGCCGAGCTTTTCACTTGTGCGAGAAAACGCCGTCGAGAAGAACTTCTCGTAAAGTTCCTTCACGATCGTTTGCTTCGCGCCGGGGTCGTCGATACCGGCAGCACGGGTGCGCACGCTTTCATAGAACTTCTCGAGCTTTACCGTCTCGGTGTCGAGATTCGCTTCGTCAAGAACCTTGACCATCTGGTTCATCACCTGCGAGACAGGGTTGTTCTCTGAGAACTCGTACCCCTCGAACAGTGCGTCGAACACGGGCTGCGTGATGAGATGCTGCGAAAGCATCTGCACCGCGTCGTTGTGAGAAATGTCGGGGTTCAGGTTGAGACGCAGCCCCTCGGTGAACGCCTCGAACTCTTCTCGAATTAGCTTGTTCTCACCACCGATGAGCGCTTCGATGCGAGTGGTGTGAGCCTCAGCGATCGAGGCAACGTCCTTCGCCCAGTTCTCCCAATATCGTCGCTCGCCGACCTTCTGCACGATCTTGGAGAGAATCGCATCGCGCCACGCCTCGATCTTCGAGAAGTCGAGCTGGAGCGCGGTGTTGATCTTGTCCGCACCCTTGGTTGCGGTGTCTTCTTCGTCTTCGCTCTTGCCGCCGCCAGCGCCAATGACATCGACCATAAGCCGGTTGGTCTTCTTGGTGAGGTCGATCTTGTTGACCTCGGCGTCGAAACGCTCGTCGTGCGCGCGGAGCGCCTGGAGCACCTGCCAGACCACTCGGTACTTATCGTTGTTGTTCAGAGCTTGATCGGGTTCAACATCGCTTGGGACTGCGATCGGGAGAATGACGTACCCGAACTTCTTGCCCTTCATCTTCCGCATCACTCGACCAACGGACTGCACCACATCGACCACAGACTTACGCGGGTTCATGAACATCACCGCGTCAAGGGCGGGAACGTCCACACCCTCAGACAGGCACTTTGCGTTCGAGAGAATACGCACGGTATTCTCCGGTGATGGCTGTTTCAGCCAGTCGATCTTCTCGTTGCGCACGAGCATTGACTGGGTGCCATCGACGTGTTGCGACTCTGTGTGAAGCAGCTTCGAGGTGTCTTCACCGGACGCTTCGAGGCGTTGGATTTCGCCCTCGATGACGTGCTGGAACGCGTCGGAGAGCCTGCGCGACGTGGCGATGTCCTTCGCGAACATGACTGCGCGCTGCATCGGGATGGGGTCATCCGCGTACTCGTCTTTGCGCACTGATCGTTTCGAGAGACCGTTCCAGGTGCCGACGATCTTGGCGGTGTCTTCCATCGCCAGTTCGTAGCCGTCCTGAGACATGAGCGATTGGAACTCACGCGCCACGAAGTCTTCGTCCACGGCGAGCACGAGAACCTTGTAATCGGTGAGCCGTCCCATGCTGACGGCTTCACCGAACCCGAGGCGGTGGAACTCCGGACCGTAGACCGTCTCGTCGTCCATGTCGGCGAGCTTCGCGCCGATCTCGCCCGCCTTCTTGCGGGTGCCGTCCGAGAAGATGCGCGGGGTTGCCGTCATGTAGAGGCGCTTCGCGCCCTGCACGAAGGTCTGGTCGTGCACCTTCATGAAAGCGGATTCGTCTTCTTCCGCCATCGCCGCGCCGGTGGTTCTGTGCGCCTCGTCGCAGATGATGAGATCAAACTCCGGCAGCCCGAGACCCTGAGCCTTCGAGATGACCGCGAGCGACTGATAGGTCGAGAACACGACCGTCAGCTTGTTGGATGCGTCGCCCTGGTTGAACTGAGTGATGAGCGCGTTTGCGTTGGTCGTTGCCGGGAAGGCAAGGTCACGCACCGGGATGTCTTCTTCGGTTCGACGCTTACCGACCGACACGTCAGAACACACAGCGAACGAACGCAGCGGCACCTCAGCCTGGATCGTCCACTCTTTGAGCGTCTGCGACAAGAGAGCGATCGAGGGAACGAGGAACAGCACCGTTCCGCCGAGCGGGACGGTCTTCTCAGCGAGGCGTAGCGATGTGAATGTCTTGCCGGTGCCGCACGCCATGATGAGCTTGCCCCGGTCATGTTCACCGAAGCCCTCGACCACGTTGGAGATCGCGGTCTCCTGGTAGTCGAACGGCGTCTTGTGAGCTTTCTTCGAAAGGCTCCCCGGCTCGCCCCAGACGAATTGTGACCAGTCGATCGACGATTCATCCAAGTCCTGCACGCGCAGACGCTCTACTGGGATCGTCTGGTCGGTGATCGCATCTTCGGCGTTCTTGCCCCAGGTGTCGGAGGTGGAAACGACCAGGCGTGATGTGAACTCGGGAACGTAGTCCACGGTCATCTTTCCCGAGGCGGAAAGGAACGAGTCCAGCATCCCCTTAGTCACCGTCGTCTTCGGCGCGAAGAACTTGCACTGGATCGCCGTGAGTTCACCGGTGTCGCGGCTGCGAGCCACCAAGTCGATACCCGTGTCGGGGCGGTTGCCGCGCTCCGGGTACTCAGACCAGCGCCACACCTCGTCGTAGAGCGCTTCGTACTGCGGCTCCGTCTTGAGGAACGCCTGCATCAGGCGCTCGAAGTGAGAGCCCTTGTCATACTCGTCGAAGGCAACCTTGCGGTATTGCGCAAGCACGTCGTGGATACTGCTGACACTGACATCGTTGTTAGTCACGGATGCACTCGCTTCAATTAGGGACACACTCCTTCCCAATCTATCGAGTGCCACCGTTGAACATAGAGAGCACACGCACGCACCCGCCTCCGTGAGTCACACTTCGGTCAGAAGGGCTCCTCGTCCGCCGCGATCCCAAACGAATCGAAATCTTGTGTGCGCACGCGAGGTTCGTCGTCGTCCTCGGGAAACGACATCAGAGCCACATAGTGAGCCACCTTCTCGACCACCACATCAAAGGGTGGCTCCTCACCCCACGGCACCACAATGCGCTCCACACGATCTGCACGCATATGGTGAGGTGGTCGTCCCGAGTCGTCGTGGAGGAACCACAACTGCCGCGTCCACATCGCTTGCTCTGAGAGCGCAGCCGGGGTCGTCGTCTTGAGACCGATGTAATCGAGCCGCGATCGCACCTGGGATGCCCACTCGGAAAGCTGTCCGTCACCGAAGAGAAAAATCACCTCGGCGCTGCGCAGCCACTTCTTCACGTCCCAGTCGAACTGCGCACACGCATTCACGATCGTGTCGTCCTCGACCAGCGGTGACGCGATCGCGCTCGCATCGACCAACACCGTCCCCCGCGACCGTCGTACACTCATATCTTCCTCCGCGCGGGAGTCAAAAGCGGCTCCTCGATGTCTTCGATACTCGGTGGATCGACGCGCAGCCCCACCGCAAGCAACCGAACCGGCACCACCGCAGCGCGCAGGCGCTCCGCAGGCGCATCTAGCGCGAGAAGCCACCCCGACGCAGCACCGCGTGCTTTACGGACGTGGGAGTCGCGCGTAACCGCCCCTGCGGTAGCCGTGGGCGAGTGTGTCGCCGCTCCCACGATGTCGGTGACGCTCAACATCCCGATCCGTCGGCGCACCGTGCCGTCCATCAGCGGAGAGGTGATGATGATGACTTCGAGTGGATAGATCGCACGGATGCGCAGCAGCAGATCATCGAGGTCGGATACCCTCACGTCGGTCACAGCAGGAAGCCCGAGCACGCGGGCGTCCAAATAGAAGACGGCTGTCTTGGGCATTCGGGCTCCTGGTGAAGGTGAGAGGCGGCTGCGGCACTCAACTGCGCAGCCGCCCCCTGGATCGGACACGACTACATCATGGTCGGGCTCGTCGAGATTCCGTCTGGTTCCGTTTGGTCGCGTCCCGACCATGATGTAGCGGATTCGAAAAGGATGGTTAGACGTGGCAGCAAAAAACGGCATCGAGCCGTACGACACGAAAAAAGGCACGCGCTACAAAGCGCGGTACTGGAAACCCGATGGCAAGCAGGGGTCGAAGGGCAGTTTTGAGACCCGCGCGGCAGCGAAAGCGTTCCAGCTTGAGATGGAGGTCAAGCGTGCACAAGGCACGTTCGTTGACCCCGCTCACGGTCGGGTCACGGTCGCATCGGTTGCTGAGGAGTGGTTGGCTACGCGCGAGGCTGACCCCGCCACTAAGCGCTCCACGTATGCCCGCGTGCGCGGTATCGTCCGCACGCGCATCATCCCCGATCTCGGTGAGCACCGCATCGGTTCCGTCACGCGGGGAGATGTGAACGAGTGGATTCGCACCCTCACCGGAGAGGCGGAGACAGTGCGCAAGCAGGTGAGCGTTCTGCGGGGGATTTTCGAGTTCGCAATCGAGCACAACCGCATCCACACCAACCCTGCCAGCAAGGTCAAGCAGCCACGGGTTCCCAAAAAACAGAAACGCTACCTGACAGACGAGCAGATTGCGACGCTCTACGAAATCGTGGGTCGGACAAACAACGGCGAGGCGCACGGCTACGACCTCATCGTCGCTCTTCTCGCGTACACCGGGCTGCGCTGGAGCGAGCTTGCCGGACTCCGGATTGGGGATGTTGACCTCAAGACTCGACGGCTCTCCATCGCGCACACGGTCGTTCTCGTCGATGGGGTTCCCACTGAGGGTGTACCCAAGTCGTACTCCACGCGCTCGGTTCCGATTCCAGACATCATCGCTGCGCTCGTGCGCACCCATATCGTCCGCCGCCGGGAGGAGCTTGCGGTTGATGCGAAACGTCTCAAAGATCAGCTTGCGCTTCTTGACGCGAAAAGCGCCGAACTCGAACGTGTCCGTGCGCGAGGAGTGGTGCTTGCGGCTCGGCTCGACGAGGTGCGTGAACGGAATGCCACCCTGACCGCTCGTATCGCCGGACTTGAAGCCGACCGTGACGCGCGTGCGGTTGCCGGAATGCCGACTGAGCCCGTAGATGTCCGCATCGCCGCCGCCGCAAAAACATTGAGCAAGCTCCCTCGCATCGAGGGACTGGAGAAGAACGTCGCCCTCATCCCGGAGCGCATTGCCCGCCTAGAGAAACAGATCGCGAAAGCGCCGCGCCAGGCAGAGATTCTGCGTGATGCTCTGCGGGTGCTGGAACAAGAACCCCTGTTCGTCGGCGTGCGCACGCGGTCGTGGTTGCGCAACGCGAGTTTCCGCACGGGCTGGCTTACCCCGGCTGTCGCGGAGATGGACGCGCTCGCCGCTAAAGCCGCCACCGAGAACGATGACATCCCACCAAAGCCGCTGGGCGACGTAAAGCCGCACGAATTGCGGCACACCTATGCAAGCCTCGCAATCTCCGAGGGCGCGAACGTGAAGGCGCTCCAACGTGCGCTCGGACACGAGAAAGCCTCAGTCACATTGGACGTGTATGCCGACCTTTTTGAGGACGACCTGGACGACATAGCGATTCGTCTCGATGCCAGTATCCGCGCCATGTCGGAAGAATCCGACCTATCCACGGGAAATCCGATTCCCTACTACGACACCATCTGGGACGTGTGACGACTACACCGCTTAAGACTCGCGCTCGTCCGCTTAATCAGCGGGTTGGTTCTCCACGAACGTCTGCGTAGCCTCGGTTACTTCACTCCGTTGGACCGGCATCAGCAGTGCGTCTGCCCCATCACCGAATACGCGCTCGACAACCACCTCTGGGTCTTCGGTCAGTAGGTCAGGATGGGCTTCCAAGATCAGATCGACCTTCTCGTTAATCTGCTCGGGTGTGAGTTCGCGCAAAGCACTCGCAAGTGACTGAGTGCCTTCGTCGTTGAGTATGCGCGCACTGACCAAGGTCTCCCACTGCTCTACGCTAATCGCGGCGTGTGCTCGTCCCGCTGCACGATGCGCGAGCGATTCGAAGAACAGCGCGAACCACTGTTCTTTCGTAAGTTCGACCGCTGTGACGTCAACTTCATCTTCGACTTGACGCAACTCAGTAGAAGGAAGTGCGGTTGACACTTCGACCTCGGAAGCTGCCGCTTCCGCGATTTCACTCTCTTGCGTCTTCAACTTCTTGTCAGCCAAAAACTGTTTGATCTTGGGGACGCCTTTGACTACCAGTAGTGTGCCGCCGATACTAACACCCGCGACTACAGCCGCAAGGATAACTTTCTCTCGGGTGCCGCTACCACTGGACTTCTCGATGGCATTTGTCGCATACAGAACAACTTGCTCCCGGACTCCGCTCGCACCGTGCACAAGCGGGCTTAGTCCACCGGGGCTCTTAAGCGACGGAGACAGCGTGCTGCCCACGCTGCGCTCCACGACCATCAGTTCGCGGATGACCTCAGGAACTACTTCTCCACCACCGGCTGCCATAACTCCAACCATAGCGTCCTTAGCTCGTGCTAAACAGACCCACCCGGAGACCGCGCCATGTAGGTGATCCATGTCAAATCAGTTGGGGGAAACCTCCGCGCTCTGTGTCCAAATCTGGAGGACGTCCCGGTCGCTGACCTACGGTAGGCAAAAGAGAAAGCCCCCGATCCCTGTGTTTCAAAGGGATTCGGGGGCTTTTTCTCACTGTGACCCCAGCGGGATTCGAACCCGCGTTACCGCCGTGAGAGGGCGGCGTACTAGGCCGCTATACGATGGGGCCTTGTGCTTCGGACCATTTCGGTGCCGCGGCAACTCATTAAGTTTGCCACAGCAGTCAAGCTTGCGCAAAATCGCCCAAAGTTTGCGGCGTGTCACCGGCGCTCGCGACATAGCGAGCATGCTTGTTTACACTGAATCTATGCAGTGTTTTCGCCTCGCTCACGCCGGTCTTGTCATCGAAGATGAGGGCGCCTCGCTCTTCATCGATCCGGGCAATTTCTCAACCCAGCAAGACATCGTCTTGGCGCTCGCATCAACCGCACCCCCAGCGGCAATTGTGATCACGCACGAGCATGCCGACCACTGGGATGCCGCACACATCGCGAGTATTCTCGAAGTTGCGCCAGAGGCGAAAGTGCACACCACGGTCGCAACGAAGGCTGCGCTCCTCAAAGCGGGTATCGCAGACGCACGTGTTTCGACGGTGACCGAGGGCGATCGCGTCACGGCTGGCCCCTTCGCGCTCGACTTTTACGGTCGCCGCCATGAGGTGCTGCACTCAAGCATTCCGGTGATCGACAATATCGGCGTGCGTGTAAACGACACCGTAGCCTGGGGTGGAGACTCGTTGACCCGCGCTCCGCTTGAAACTCCCGTGCTTGGTGTGCCGATCGGCTCTCCTTGGTCGACCGTCGCGCAGGTGATGGATTTTGTGCTCAACTGCGCAGCACCACGCGTGTTTTTGACGCATGACGGCATGCTCAGCGATCGCGGCCTCGCGCTCTACACCGACCGTGTGGCTAGCTGTTTGGCAACGTACGGCGGCGAGCTGCTCACGCTTCCAAGACTCGACGAGGATCGCAGCGCCCGCCTCTCGCTCGGCTAAGCAGGCAGCGCCGCAAAAAGATCGATTGAGTTTCCGTCGGGGTCGAGCAGCGTCGCGTAGCGCTGTCCCCAATGGGCGTTCCAAGGCGCGACGTGCCCGGTGAATCCTGCTGCGGTCAGCTCAGCGTATGTCGCATCAACGGCGGCAGGTGTGCCCTTGTCAAAGGCGAGGGCAACTCGATGACTACCGACCGGCGCAGTGTAATTCGGGTCAAACGACTGAATCACTTCGAGGGTGTCCCAAGCGATGAGCACTCCGTCGTCGAGTCGAGCTTCGACGTGGGGTTCCGTCTCTGCGCCGGATTCGATGTGCACTCCGAGTGCACGGTAGAACGCGAGCGAGGCCCCCATATCGCTCACGACGATTCCGATAAAACCAAGTTTGAGACTCATAGTTCTCAGCGTAATTCTTCGTTCGCAGACACGCCCAGCGAGAATCTACCCAATTGCACTCGTGAGCTTGCACCAGTTTTTGAGTAGAGCGCGCCGACGTGGGTTTTCACGGTGGTAAGCCCAATATGCAGTCGTTCTGCAATCTCTTGATTGCTGAGCCCCTCGGCTAGGAGCATGAGAACTTCGCGCTCGCGTGCGGTGAGCTGAGCGACTTCAATCGGGTCAGCGGTCGGCGCCTGCGCCGAGAGTTCAGCTGCGGTCAGGCGTGCAATTACCCCGCCTGCGATCGCGGGGTCGAGCACGTGGCGATCCGCTGCGACATGATGTACCGCCTGAATCAGTTCGGCGCCCTTCACACTCTTCAGCAAGTATCCGTGCGCGCCTGCTGCGAGCGCGCTGGAAATCAGCTCGTCTGAGTCAAATGTCGTCAGAATGATCACTCTGGTTTTCGTCTCGTTGGTGATGCGTTCGGTTGCCCACACCCCATCGGTGCCAGGCATTCGAATGTCAACGAGTGCGACGTCGGGTGACTCGCTGATGCAGAGGGCGGCAGCGTCAATGCCGTTTTCAGCCTCGCCGACGATGCTGATGCCGGGGTCGGTGGAGAGGATCGCGCGCACGCCGCTGCGCACGGCTTCGTGGTCGTCAACCAGCACAACTCGAACCTGTGGTGTTGCGTTCTCACTCATGAGCGCTCCGTTTCTAGGGTCAGTTCGGCCAGCCAATTTTCGGCTTCGCTCGCTCGTGATTCAAGGCTCATTCCAGTGCCCTCAAGCAGCATGTCGGCCCCGTTAATGCCGATACCGCTCCCCCGTGTGTGCGAGGTACCAGGCGAATAGGCGTTTTTCACACTCACGCGATTTTTTTGAGCACTCAACTCGATGTCGCCAGAACCGTGTTTTACTGCGTTTGCGATGAGCTCTTGGATGACCCGCAAGGCAACTCGAGTGTTTGCCGCAGGCAACCTCGTCAGCAGTGCGTACAGCCCCGGCTTGCCCTCGTCAGCCCATCGCAGTTGGCGAGCGCCCGGCAGCTGGCGATCCAACTCGCCCAAAGTTTCGTTGATGAGTTGCTCGGTGGGCACTTCCGGTTGTTCGTTCAAATCGTCGACAGCTTTCAACACCTGGATCAGACGGCGTAATTGTGCATCGGCCTGAGCAGCTCCGAGCGCAGCTTGGTCAAGACTTTCCGATAGCGCGGGTACGCCGCTCGGCAACGATTCGGCAGCGGCAGCCAGTTGTAGTTTTGCGGCCTCGACGTGCAGGCCGGATACGGCGATCTGATTGGCGACGAGGTCATGCAGGTCGTGTGCGATGCGCTGCCGCATCTGTTGGGTCGACTGCGCGTGTTGTTCGGCAAGCGCGGCGCTGATGCGCAGGCGTTCGCTGCGCACGTTCCAGCCCCAGAGGGTGGCCACGAGCAGAAACAGTGTCCACTGAACTACGACAACGTATGCGACTGCTTCTGTGCGGAACCAAATCAGCACCGTGCCGAACATGGTCACGATGAAGCCGAAGATTAGCCAGAGCAGAATTCGAACGCCTCTCGCGCTGCCATATTTCACGGCGCAATAAAGGAGGTCGGTCAGAATCAAGATCGCGCCGAGGGTACCACCGAACAGTACATCGGCGAGGATCAGGGGCATGCCCAGCGCAAGCGCGAGAAACGGGCGTTGCGAGCGTTGCGTGGTGACGGCGGCGAGAGCAAGCAAAATAAGCAGAAAAGCGGTGCCGCTGGTATGGAACACGGCAAGCGGCGGCCACAGCGGGTACGCACCGAGCTGCAGCAGCGCCAAACCGGCGATCAACCAGAACACCGCGATCACGGTGTCGCGGCCACGCGGATTCGCGTTTAACCGCGAGATACTGCGCCTGATCATGCCCCCATTTTGCCGCAAGCTGTGCACGAAAGTCTCATTCGTTCGAATGAGACGGATCAGGCTGCTCGAAGGATCACAGCAACTGGTGCACGAACAAGACTGGCTGCATGAGCATTATTGTGATCGGCATTCTGGCCTGTGAGGTCAGCTTCTGGCTGGTGTTAGCGGCGGGGCTCGCCACGCGGTACTTTCTCGGCAAACAGAAACTCTCGACCGTGCTGTTGCTTTGCGTGCCGGTGCTCGACCTCCTTCTGCTCTCACTGATCTCGTGGGACATGCTGGTCAATGGCACTACCGCAGATTTCGCACACGGACTCGGCGCGATCTATCTCGGTTTCACCGTCGCGTTTGGGCACCAGATCATCACGAAAGCAGATGTCTGGTTTTCGCACCGATTCGCGGGCGGCCCGGCACCGGCGGCGCTGCCGAAGACGGGCCCTGCGAGAGTGAAGTACGAGTGGAATCAGTGGTTTCGAATGCTCGGCTGCGCGGTGATTGCGAGTGTGGTGCTTCTTGGAATCACGTTCTTGGTTGGCGATGCCACACGCACCGCTGAGCTCACTTCGTGGATCGGCAGGGTTTGGATCGTGACCGCGATCTGGTTTGTCGGGTGGCCCGTATGGCACTCGGTCGGCCTGGCGCTTGCAAAGCCGGGAGCGGCAACGCCACCTTCAACGGAACCGGGTTCTGGGCGGGAGTAGTTAGGCGTTTGCCGCCTCGCCTGTTGTGGTCTGTTGTACAGGCGTCTCGCGATCCGCCGTTTTGTTTTTCTTCTGCCATGGCCAGCGACCTGACATTTCCAGCTCAAGCGACCAGCTCAGGAAGGTACGAATAATCACGATGCCTGCGAGCACACCAATGCTCTCGAAGGTCGGAGTGACCGCAACCGTACGAATGATGTCGGCCGCGACCAGCAGTTCAAGGCCGAGCAGGATCGAACGGCCGAGCAAGCGACGAAAGCGGGTGTATACATCGCTGCGTTTCTGCGCCATATCTCGTAGCGCAGCCACGCCCGCGATCAAGGCGCCGATCACAATCGCACCGACACCAACGGCGTCGATCGCCTTGCCAATAATCTCGATGAACTCCTGAAATTCCATGCTCTAACCATGTCATCTCGGGCGCGCGGGGGCTAGATGCGCAGCATCTTCAGGTGAGCGCGAAGCTTTTTGCATGCCCAGTCGTAGTGACTTGAGGTGGCCGAGACGCAGTATGAGCCAAGGCTGGTGGTACCGGTCCACGAGAAATGCGCTTTCACAAACAACTCTTCGTCGCTGAACGTTTCTATGAGCTGTAGTACTTGTATGTGGCTCTGCTGCACGAGACGCCATGCATCGTCAGTCGAAGTCTTCTGGTGTGCATGCCAGAACTCGATATTCATCTCGCCGTAGTTTTTCCAGTTGTATGGCGATGGCAAGAACGGCTCTGCGCGGCCCTGTTCGTAGTTGGCTTCGACCCAATTGAGCAGCAAGCGATGCCATTCGTAAAGGTGAATCAGCACGTCACGCAGATTTTTGTCTCGCTCCCAGTGTGCCTCTTTCTGGGCGAAGCCCGCGCCGAAATCAAACGCCGCGTTGCGTTCTTCGACACTCATCGACTCAATGAGTTTGCTCAGCTTTGTGAATTGCGTTTGCGAAGCGCTTTGTAATTCATCTTTGTGTTGCGGCCTGGCCATATGCCGAATGTACCCCAGCGGGGTGTCAAACGCAGCGTAGTTTGTGCGAGGTGACTATTCAGCGTTCCACAGCTCTCGATAAAATCTGATGCGTTCTGGATCGGGCTCGATGCCGTATGCACGCCAAAATATCGATTCGTCATAGTCGCGATAGTTCCATTCAAATGACAGTGTCATTACCGCGAGGTCGGCCCACCGGTCGGCCACGCCGAGCCGCGCCAAATCAACGTGCGCGAGAAAGTTGCCGTCGTTTCCAAGCAAGGTATTTGGAACACAGGGATCGCCCTGACACAGCACAAGTTTGTCGATGGCAGGAGCGTGCTGGACGAGCGCTTCGGCTGCGGCGCTCTCGCTAGCTCGTTTCGTATTGCTCCACTCGAAGGGGCAGTCTTCGATCGCAACACTGTGCAGCTGGCGAAGCCCCGCGCCAAGGGCTGGAAGAGCTATTTCTGGGCGGGCTTTCCATCGCTCAGACACCGCAGATTCGCCGGGTAAGGCCCTCGAAACCATTATTTCTTCGTGCTCTGTCACGAGAAGCTCTACGACTTGAGGAGCGGGGTGCCGGCCTTCGATCCAGCGCAGACGATTCGCTTCTTCGCTGAGGGACTCGCCACTCGTTCGCGGATTCCACTTCACATAAAAATCGACCGCGCCACCTGGCCCAGCATGTGCGATTGAAAACGTCAAACCGCCCACACCGTTTCGCCAGACCGGATGCAGTTCCGCGTTTGCAAAGCCCCACCGCTCCATCGCTTCTTGCAGTGCTTCTGGCTGCGGAGTGTCTGCGGGTGGCGCCGAAGCGAGGTCAGAGGGATCACTCATGGCCCTCATTCTCTCGCGTCGTTTCGCAAGCCCACAAGCGCACCTTCACTAAGCCCACAATCGGGCCTTCGCTAAGCCCACAAGCAAACCTCCGCCAAGCCCACGAGCAGACCGCCGCTCAGCCGCAAGCAAGTAATATTTCAGAAATGCTCATTGACACCCCGCGCCTGCAACTTCGCGAAATGACTGCGAACGATCTGCCTGCTTTGCGTGCGATCTTGCAAGATGAGCAAACGATGACTGCTTACGAGGGCGCGTTTGATGAGCCGATGGTGCTGCAATGGCTGCAGCGAATGCTCGACCGCTATCGCGAAGATGGCTACGGGCTTTGGGCGGTTGAGCTGCGCGAGACTGGCACCATGATTGGCCAGTGTGGCCTCACCAAACAGCACATTCTCGATGCTGACGTTGTCGAGGTTGGCTATCTCTTTCAGCGGGCACACTGGGGCAATGGTTACGCCGTAGAGGCGGCGCGTGCTTGCCGAGACTATGCCTTTGAGTTTCTCGATACAGACCGAGTTTGGGCGCAAGTGCGCGATACCAACTTGGCGTCCATGAATGTGGCGATTCGCCTTGGTATGACGGTTCGCGGGCGGTTTGTGAAGCACTACCGTGGGGTCGAGATGCCTCACTTGGTGTTCGCGATCGACAAATTTGGCGCGCTGGATCGTCCCGCAGATCATTAATTTCACGCTTTTCGCGGCCACAAATCTCAAAGCTCAAGAATTCCCGAGTATTTCAGGCACCTGCAGCTTAAGTGGGTAGGGTCTTTGTGGCGTCACAGCCTTCGCTACCGCACGCCATTTTGTCAGCGAATACAGCCCAGAAGGAGCCTCAATGCCGCGCCTCGCGCAGATTTTTGCACGCCTCTCGGTTGGAACGCTCGTCGGCATCGCGGCAATCTTCAACATCACCGCATGTTCGGCACTCCCCTTTCCGAATATGGCCGCCAAACAGAATTGCCCAAAAGCTCACGACCTGAACGAAGCTTGGGCAAATCTGCTGATTGAAAGCGGCACCGGACTCACCCCCGAAGACTTCACCTCGCCTGATTCGAGCCCCTTTACACTCGGCGGACTGAATGATGTGAAAGTAAAAGAACTTCGAGAAGTAGTGAGCGAAGCATGCGTCTATGCGCTGCAACACGACGCCATTGGCTACGACGGGGCAAGCGGGGTACTGATCTATTCGACCAAGCCTGTCGATCGCAGCAAGGTTGACGCTGTGCTCAAGGCAAACGGATGGCGCAGCGAAACCACAGTGAAAAGCCCCAAACAAGACCAGAGCTGGAGTCACAGCCTCTGCGGCAGCGCCACTGAAATGACTCGAATTGTTCAGGGCCGACCCGAACTCATCGGTGGTTTTGTCGAGGTCTTTTCGAAGCAGCTCGAAGCCGCACTGCCGAACGCGCAGTTCGCGCTCGCCATGACTTTTCCGGCAAGCTGCGACTAGCCCAAGGTTACGGTTGGTACAACGAAGTTTGATTCCCTGAGTTCGTTCAGCACTGGGAGTTATCTTGGGCACATGTCGACCTATGTGAGGCCGAGTAGTGGGCCCGTGGTATTTCGTGATGCCGCCGGCAAGCTGATCAATTACGGCAGTCGCTGGCAAAATGGGCCGCCCGAAGATAGCTATTCGACGCTTGAAAATCTCGAACGGTTTCGCCCGCTGCACCGGGTTGCCGAAGCGCTCATTGAGCATTTGCTCGCGAACTACGAGGTCACCGTTGAATCAGGCTCTCAACTCACCGAAGGCCTCGAACACGCGCCTGCCGCGAACAAAATAACGCGGGCAGTACGCCTCACCCCGCATCGAAATGGCAGCTCGCCCCTGCTATTCGTGTTCACAAATTACCCGGGGGTTTGGCTCTATGCCGGAACGTTCTTCAGCGGCGCGTATCCGGTCTGCGGCTGCAACGCCTGTGACGAAATCTGGCAGACTCAGGCCGATAGTTTAGAACAAGATACCTTCGCAATTATCAGCGGCGGGCTAACAGAAAGCGTCAACGGTCCAGTCCCTCCCGAGGTCACAGAAGACCGCAATGGGCAGATCACGATCGGAATGAGCCTGAGCCTCGCCACTCGCATCATCTCGGCAGACGGCAGTTTTGAGGGCGGCAGCGAGTCGAACGCAGAAAACGTGCCGTTTACGACGCTCAGCCGTTATCGAGCAACGCTGGATCGCCTTGCCTTGGTGAGTAACGGCGGCAATTGGCTGCCCTGGCCCCGAGCGGTGCAGCCTCGCTAAGCGTCGTCGCCAACCTCATCGAGGTCTGCAAGCACCTCGACGCTCTCTGGTTTCTGGCCAATAAAGTTGACGCCAATGCCGTAGTCGCCGGCCAAGCTTTCGAAACCCGTTTCAGAGAAGCGCAGCATCCAACTGCCGTCTGACCACACCACTGCATCTGGCAGATCAAACGGTGCCGTCTCGGCTTCGAGCAGCGCAATTTCTGCCTCTGGCAGCGCAAATTCTTCGTCACGCAGTTCAGTGCGCAAGAAACCCGCAGCAGCCTCAGTGACCTCTGAAAAGTTCTCAATGATTTGCGCGAGCAACTCAATGATCTGCAGGCTTGGCGCTTCGGGTGGCTCGGCGATAAACGACACCTCGGCGTCAGAATTCACCGCAACCCAGCAGCTCAGATCTTCTGGCGAATCAACGGCGACAAAATCGGTGCCATTGACGGAAAACTTCTCGGGAATCTCTTGCTGCTCAACCATGCCGCAACTTTAGCAATGTCGCACGACAAAACTGGGTACAGAATGGAGGAATGAAAGCGCTGCCACCCGCAACACCAACCGTTGAGCACATCGATTTCGAGGCGCTCGAATCATTTCGATTCGCGGACGGTATCGGTTATCCGCAGAGCTACAAAGACTTTGTGACGAGCTACGGTTGGGCGCGCAGTTTCGGTTTGTGGCTGATCTTTCCCCCTGTGCTCACGGGATTCGCCGATGGTCGGGCGAGAGCACAGTATCTCAGCGAGCACTTTCGTGTCGTGTATCTTGACGGGCAAGAAGAAGGTTTTGACTGGATGGTCGAGCCCGATGGTGATTGGCCGCAGGCGACGCGACTTGAGGTGTTTGCTTGGAGTGAAAACGGTGATTTTCTACTCTGGGACACTTCAATTCGCGCCGCAAACGGCGAGTTTCCAATCTGGGAATCACGCGGCTTGAACTCGCTGCACCGAGTCGGCACCAGCCTCGACGAGGCATGTGCCGAGCTCAGCGAGCGATCCGGCCAGGCAACGGTCGATCCGCTGCAGGCACATAAAATCTAGGCCGCCGCTTTCGCCGTTGCAGGGTTACGAACCAAGAAGCTGCCCGCAACCGCGACAAGCGAAAGCACAGCGCCAATCAGGAACGCAAACGACACTCCCTGACCCTCGGCTGCAATTGCGTTTGCCCCGGCTGCTGCAGCCCGATTCGTGCCGACCGCGAGCATGGTGACGAGCAGCGCGGTGCCGATCGCGCCAGCGAGTTGCTGCACAGTTCCAATGATCGCCGACCCGTGCGAGTACAGCTTCGGGCTGAGGCCGCCAAGCGCTGAGGTGAGCAGCGGCGTCATCATAAATGAAATGCCGAGCGCGACGCCGGCCAGCCCAAGTGCCGCAATGATTGGTGACGTATGCTCGTCAACTCTGGTGAGAGCCCAAAGTGTTGCCGAAGCCACAATCGAACCGGGAATCACCAGCGGGCGCGGGCCATATTTGTCGAAGAGCCTGCCAACTACGGGTGCAAGCAAGCCCATGATGAGGCCTGCTGGCAACAGCAAGAAGCCTGTTGTTGCCGAATCGACCTGCAAAACATTCTGCAGATAGATCGGCAGCAAAATGATCGCTCCAAACATTGCAGCCATCATCACGATAACCAGCGACACGGCGAGCGCGAACGGGCCCGAAGCAAAGGCTCGCAGATCCAGCAGCGCACGATCTGACTTTTGCAGTGTCACCTGTCGCCAGATGAATAGAGCAAGGCTGAGCGCGCCTGCGCCAAGCGAGATGAGTCCCACCAGGTTGAGCGATCCACCGCCGCCAACCGTGGTGATGCCGTAAAGAATGCCGCCAAAGCCCAGTGCCGAAAGCGGCAGCGAGATGATGTCGAGCGGCGAATCAGTCTTTTGGCCAATGTTTTGCAGGCTGCGCACCCCGACCACAAACATAATGATTGCGACGGGAAGAATCGTCCAGAACAGGAAGTGCCACGATGCCACATTCAGAATGAAGCCCGAAAGCGCAGGGCCGAGCGCCGGAGCCATCGCCATCACAATGCTGATGCGTCCCATAAACCGACCGCGCTCCTGCGCCGGCACGACCGTCATTATGATCGTCATCAGCATGGGCATCATGAGTGCGGTGCCGCTGGCCTGAATCACTCGGGCAATCAGGAGCACCGTGAAGCTTGGGGCGATGGCCCCGATTAGGGTGCCGATTGTAAAGGCGCTCATCGCGAAGATGAACACCTGCCTCGTGGTGAAGCGCTGTAGCAGCCATCCGGTTGTCGGAATGATCACGGCCATGGTGAGCATAAACGCGGTGGTGGTCCACTGCGCGGTCGCGAGCGTGACGCCAAGATCGGTGACCAGGTGCGGAATCGCGACCCCCATCACCGTCTCGTTCAGCATGGTCACGAAGGCGGCGCCAAGCAAGAGCCAGATTACTCGCTGCTCTTTTTTGCGCTGGATCGCGGCTGCGCCTGCGGGTGCTGCCTGAGCTGGCGCGGCATCTACTGACTCGTTCATATGCCGGCCGCCCTGAGCGCTACGACCGCGATCGCCATCACTGCAAGCACAATGTTTTTCGAGAACGGTTCATTGTGTTTGCGGTGTGCTGGAATCGCAAGCAACTGGATGATCGCGATGCCGAGAGCTGCGAGCGGGGTCAAAAATTCGGCTATGCCGAGCAGCATCGGCAGAACCAGGCCGATCGCGCCGAGCAGTTCGGCTGTGCCGATCAGCCTTACCCCGGTTTTGGAGTAGTCGAGCAGCGTCAGCATTGGTTCTTTTCCGCCGTGCGGCTGAACCAGTTTGATCACACCCGCCATCACATTCATCAGGGCCAGTAGCCCGGAAAGTACCCAGGCGAGAATTGAGAGAGCGAGCACGGTGCAAGACCTTCCTTTAGTTACCGTTTGTAATCGAGGTACGATGAGTAAGTATGAAGGAGAGGGTGCCAGGTACAGCAACTATCCCGAGTTACATCCGGGTAACCAGTGCACGCTGAAATAACACCAAAACCAGGCCCACCTCACCCGCAACCGCGCTAAAGATTTGAAGGAGCGAACCGTGTCAGCTGAGCAACGTGTGAGCACGCAGCAGCCAAGCATGCACGATATGTGCGGCCACGCCCCCGAAGAGGCCGAGGTTTTTCGCTCGGTACTCTCCCGTATTGGCGACAAATGGAGCGTCATGCTCGTCGGAATGCTGAACGACGGCCCACTGCGCTTCACCGAACTCAAAAACCTAACGCCCGGCATCTCAGCCCGCATGCTCACGCACACCCTGCGTCAATTGGAGCGCGATGGCCTCGTTGAACGCACGGCATACCCAGAAATCCCGCCACGCGTCGAATACCGCTCAACCAAGCTCGGCAAGAGCCTCACCTCCCCCATACTTGCTGTCGCAGAGTGGGCCTCCACCCACCAGAACGAGATCACGGTAAACCGCGCAAGATACGACGAGGCGAACGACAACGAATAGGCTCGCATCGCTTGCTACCCGACGCTGGATCTGCACACTTGTAGGCTATGTTCATGGATCGTAAAAGCATCAACGCCGAGCTTCGCCAGCAGTTTTTCCCGCTCCTCACCGCCGCCGGATTCACCCGAAAAGGTGACGTGCTGTACCGCGAGCTGCCCGGCCCCATCGTGCATATTGCTGAGGTGCAGCATCGACCACGAAATGGCGTCTTCCAGATCAATCTGGGCGCACATCTGCCATCGCTCGACGACATCGCCAGCGGCCAGACCATCGCCCCTGCCGACATGCGCGACTACGAGTGCGCGTGGCGCGGCTCAATCATTTCAGGTTTTCGCACTAGCTCAGATGCAGAGTTCGCGTATGGCTCCACGGCGGAAGAAGCAGCCGAATCGGTTGCGTTCCTAGTATCAGAGTGGCCGAGACAAGCAGCCCAGTTTTTTGATCCACTCAGCAACTTTCCCGATGGGTTTCGCGAACGCTGCACTCAGGTCCTCAACGAAGATCTCCACCCGGCCCATCTGCTCACCTGGGCAAAAGTCGCACTACTCGTAAACGATCCAGAACTCGCAAAGCGGATCGCCACAGCCGCGCTACCGAGCGTTCCCGAGCGGGCAACCTCGCTGCGAGAGAATCTTGAAGCATTGCTCTGACACTGTTTGAAGCAACACTCATCACCGTTCCAGCACCTCAAGCCACGCCTGTAAAGGGAGCAAAAATGCAACTCGGACTGCACTTTCGCCTCAACGACGCCCAGATCGCACCAGTACTCGAAGCCGAAGGCGATGACGACCGCCTCTTTGAAATTCTCGCCGAGTACGAAGAAGATCCAGCGATTTACGAACTTACCTGCGAAACCGACAAAGCGTGGGATCCCATCGCCTGTGCGCTCTCGCCAGAGGGCGATGACGGGCCGTGGCCAGCACGCGGCGTGATTGGCGGTTCGAGGCAGTTGCAAGAAGACGAAGACGAATCGTGGTTCACGTATCTCGCACCCGCAGAAACAGCCGAAGTTGCCGATTTTCTCGCGACCCTTGACGACGCCACATTCTCACGGGCGTATGCCGAAATGCCAGCGGAACTGCGGAACCCCGAGTATGGCCCCGACGAAGAAGACTACGCCCTCGGAAACCTCACCGAGCTCAAGAGCTTTTTTGCGGCAGCAAAGGCCGAGGGCGCGCACGTTGTGTTCAATGTGATGCACTAGCGGACTGCACCGGCACTCCGGTCGAATTCAGTCAGAAAGCCGAAAGCACGAGTGTCGCGATACAGGCGAGCGCGGCCGCAAGGCTCGGAATGCCTAAGCCGAACAGTATTCCCACTGCGCTCGGCGATCCAACGCCACCGGGCAGAAGGCCAGAGAGCAGCGTGCCAGCTGGTCCCGCAAACGAGACCCCGCAGAAAGTTCGCCAGGCAATGGCGTCAACCCTGGTGCTGGCTGGCCTCAAGTACCGATTGAGACTGTCTTGAGCAAAGCTGTTCAGCGGCGTCTTGAAGCAATGGCACAGCGGCCGCGATCAGCTCGTCGGTCATCCGTGTAGAAGGCCCCGAAAGCGAAATTGAAAGGTAGGTATCAAATTCAGATCGTGCCGCCGCAGCCACTGAAACGGCACCGATTTCGCTTTCTTGACGATCAATCGCATACCCTCGTTCGGCGCACAAACGAACATCTGCCATTAAGACCGCGGGACTCACAATCGTTTGCGGAGTGATCTGTCGAAAATCCATGTTTTTCATCGTCAGCTCAACTTCTGTGGCAGGCATAAGGGCAAGCAAGGACTTGCCTACGCTACTCGAATAGAGCTCGACCCTTTCGCCGATTTCCACTGAGTGTCTTACGGCATGCGGGCTGAGCACCCGCGCCACATATTCGGCTTTATCGTTGATCAAGATTGCAAGACTTACCGATTCTTCAAGCTGAAGTACCAGATTGCGCAGCAAGCTCTCGACGTTAAGCCCGGCAAAGTTGTTCGCGGCACGACCCAATGGAATCATTCGAAAACCGAGGGCGTAGTGCTTGTCGGGGAGCTGACGAACGTAACCTCTATTGACCAACCCACGCAAAAACCGGTGTGCGGTAGGCATCGGCATACCCGCGGCCGCAGCAAGATCAACGATGGAGAGTCTGCCGCCGGCACTTGCCAGCGCCTCAAGAATGTCGAGCACCCTGTCTACTGATTTGACAGGTGAAGTCGTCGACTGCATTTGCTTTGACATGTTCCTTTTATAACAGGCAACCACGGTGGGAGCCTCGAATTACAAGAATTGCAGGTGGGAAGGGTGCCGGTAGTTACCGGCTCCCCCACACCACACACAGCGAATTAAGCTTCAGAAGCGAGGTAAAAGGCGCTCTCTGGCAACCAACTTGCAATCACCGGGTCACCAACACCAAATACTCGGTCCTGTTCATTCTGAGCGATTGCCATCACGGCTGTACCGTTTTGAGAACGCATCTCATACTGAATGACCGATCCTTGGAACACTACGCTGCTGACTGATCCGCTCAGCGAGATTGCGTCTGAGGCTGATGGCGTGGCCCCTGAGTCGAATGAACTCAGACGCACGCGCTCGGGTCGAACACCCATCACTCCTGTCGAAGCCGTCGAGTGAATTCGCTGCTTCGGCAGCTCGGTTTGCCTGTCGAGAACGGTGATCTGTGCGCCGTCTCCCCGCGTAGCAGGGAAAAGATTCGAGCTTCCTAGGAACTGGGCGACAAAGGTGCTGCGTGGTGAATCATAAAGTTCTCGCGGCGTGCCTAACTGTTCAATACGCCCATCTCGCATCACAGCGATACGGTCTGCCATCGACATTGCTTCTTCCTGATCATGGGTGACATGAACAAAAGTTAGGCCAAGTTGCGACTGCATTCGTTTCAGTTCGACCTGCATTTGATGTCGCAGTCGAAGGTCAAGCGCCCCAAGAGGCTCATCAAGCAGCAAAGCTCTAGGCTCGTTGATCAGAGCCCGCGCAACTGCAACTCTCTGCTTTTGACCACCAGAGAGCGCGGAAGGCATAGATTCGGCTCGCGACTCCAGTTGCACCAGCGCGAGCATCTCGTCAACCCGCTGATCGATATGTTCGGTCCGCGCCCGGCGCAGCCCAAACGCCACATTTTCGCGAACGCTCAGGTGTGGAAACAGTGCGTAGCTCTGAAATACGGTGTTCACCGGGCGCTTTGCGGGCGGGAGATGCGAGATTTCCTCGCCGTCCAAGCGAATACTTCCCGAACTTGGCTTTTCCAAGCCGGCCAGCATTCGCAGTGTGGTTGTTTTGCCACAACCAGAAGAACCCAGAAGTGCAAAAAACTCACCCGGTTCGATTGTGAGGTCGATACCCTTCACGATCTGAGCGTTACCGTAATTTTTGGTCAGTTCAATCAGGTCGAGACGTGCACCATTGCTCATAACTCATCCACCTTGCTTTCATTTGCCAAATCGGCATGTTTCACTGTTTTGTTCGTCCATTCGCCCGCGAACATCGTGGCGGTTACTGAAATCTCCGAAATAGCGTGTGGCGGCGCTCCATGGGGGTCGCTATCGAGCACCACAAGGTCCGCGCTCTTGCCAACCTCAAGCGAACCGCTCACCATCTCAAGCCCATTCGCGAACGCGGCACCACTGGTAAACGCACCAATCGCATCACGAACGGTAAGCGCCTCGCTGGGAGCCAGCGGTGCACTTTCTGGCTCATCGATGGGCACCCGTGTCACTGCCACCTGTATTTGGGCAAGCGGATCCGGTGTTGATACTCGCCAGTCGCTACCGGCAGCAAGCACTGCGCCCTGTTTCTTCAGCGATCTGAAGGGGTATTGCTGTTCGTATCTTGATTCGCCAAGCCCAGGCAAACAGAGTTCGAGCATTTGCGAGTCGCTGCAAGCCCACAGCATCTGCAGATTTGCGATGACGTTCAGCTTCGCGAAACGTGGCAGGTCGCTTGGGTGAACCGACTGCAAATGACAAATTTGATGCCGCATTCCATGCCCGACAAGCGCATTGTTTACTGTTTCACAAGCGTCTAGGGCAGCTGTCACAGCGCCATCACCTACGGCATGAAAATGCACACCAAACCCAGCGAGAGTGCAGGCATGCACGATCTGCTCAAGCTCAGCTGAGGTGTAGAGCGGATCACCAACGCCGGCGTGATCCGCGTATTCGTCGTTCATAAACGCCGTGCGGTTTTCAAGCACCCCGTCAACGAATAGCTTGACAAATGGTGCGGTGATGAGTCGTGAACTTCCCAGTAGCGCTCGCGATTCTTGAAGCTCGGTGATCTGTTCGATTCCGCGACTTCGGTCCCATGCAAGCGCGAGCACAACTCTGCTCTGCAACCGCCCTTGCTGTTCTGCTCGAAGGTAGCTTTGCAGCAGGTCTCGTTCAATTCTGGCGTCTTGCCATGCTGTGATCCCAAGGCTGTGCAGATAGCTCTGACCCAGGTCAAAAGCACGATCAAATTCTTCGTCACTCGTCTCAGGAACTATGCCAGCAAGTAATTTCATTGCGGTCTCGTGAAGAATTCCGGTCGGGCTACCGTCGACGAACCGCTCAATACGCCCACCTTCAGGATCGGGCGTTTCGCTAGTGATTCCGGCGAGTTCGAGCGTACGAGAAGAAACCCAAACACTATGCCCATCGCGCGCAGTCAAGTATGCGGGCCGTTCTCCACACACCGCATCGAGATCATGCCGAGTCACCGAACGACGTGAAAAGTCATCCATTGACCAACCGCCGCCTCGCACCCACGCATCCGCGGCAAGGGCTCTTGCGTATTCGGCGATCCTCGCAGTTATGGCCTCGCCTTCCAAACCGTGTAGGTCGCACCGAATGTCAAATAGAGAACCTTCTATGAGGTGAATATGGGCATCTTGAAAAGCCGGAAAAACGACCCCGGTCACTTCTTCTACAGAAGTGTCTGGGCCAATAAGGCCCTGAATTTCCACGCTGGATCCGAGGGCAATTATGTTCCCACCGACCAAAGCGAGAGCTTCGGTTTCTTTGGTTGATTCTGCGTTCGGCCGAATCCGCCCCTGCAGCACTCGATCTGCGAATACTTGACTCATCCGATTCGCTCCACATCAAGCGGGAGCTTCGACAGGCGTCTTGCCCCGCCTGTTTCAAACACCACAGTGTCGATCATCGGGTACAGCACAATGCTCTCGTAGTTTGTCACCAGCCCAGCTTCAAATACGTCTGGGCTGTCTTCTCCCACAGTGAAGGTCCACTCGCCTACCCAATCTGGCGGGAACGAGAGTCCCATCTCGTATCCCCCGTTCCAGTTGTGCAGGCCCCACACGCCGCAGTCTTCAAAATGCTGTTGAATGAGTCCCGTTACGGTATTCACTGCGACACCCTCAGCCGCATTTTCGCAAAGAATGTCAAATGCTTGCGCTTCGATCGCGGCAAGGTCTTTGAGTTCATCACTCGGCTCTTCGCCTACGACATACCAGCGCTCAACGTTGGCGTGATAACGCTTGTACACCCCGCTGGGGTCAGCGCAAAGCACATCTCCGCGAGCAAGAACTCTCTCTGAAGCGTAGGCGTGACCTAATTCGATGGGCCCCACGACAACACTTTCGTGGAGCGCAGCGGGCCCGCCTCCGGCCTCTGCCATTCCTCGCACGAGAGCACCCCAAGCTTGGCGCTCGGTCATTCCCACCCGCACTTCTTCTTGCATGGCGAGCAATCCAGCATCACAGATTTCCGCGGCTCGTTCGATTGCTTCAAGCTCAGCCGGCGACTTGATTCGTCGAGCATTTCTCACGAGCTGGGTAATGTCGCTTGCCTTTGCGCCCTTCGCGGTAAAAGCGGCAATCACAAGTTCTGAAACGGCAGGGTGTGGCACATGGCTCCCCTTTTCAAAACCGATGACGCCGTTCAACCAGCCTCGCCTCGACAGCTCTCCAGCGATCTCAGCCAATCGCTCGTCGCCATCGGAATCACTCAAAGAGACTTCTGAGACGACAGATCCAAGGCTCAAAAGATACCGATGGTGATACACGTCAAAGTGCACCATTTCTTCGGTGTCAGTCCTGACCACCGTCATTTGGAGGGGGTACCATTTTTCAGGACTTTGCGCTCTAAACCAACGCGATTCAAAACCGTGCAACCAACAAATGGCCTCGGGTGAGCTCAGCACCGCGGTTGTGATTCCCGCTTTGCGCATTGCTGCGCTGAGCCGGGAGAGACGATCCGCGTATTCCTCCCGCGAAAACGCAGGTGTGGGCTCGCGCTGGTCAAGGGCAGCATAGTCGCGACTCACCCGACCGGTGATTGCACGAATACGGTCTTCAGAAAGCTGAAACGACATTAGCGAGAGGCCTTCACTCGGGTCCAGGCCTGGTTCCAGGCTTGCAGTTGCGCATCCTTCAGTGGAGCGAGCCACACCTCAGGGTTCGAGTACATTTGCTCGTCGTAAGCCAAGAATGGGCTGTCTTGAACGAGGGTGTTGTAGTGCTCGATGCCGGTCGCAGTGCCTACTGGGTACCCAACGAACTCAACAATCTTCTTCATATTGTCGGGGCGAAGCAAGAAGTCGCTGAACAGGAGCGCGGTCCCTGGGTTTTTGGCTGAGGACGGGATTGCTAGGCAATCCGCATTGAAACCGAGCGTCTCTTTGCAGAATCCAAAGCCAATATCGTCGGCGAAAGAAGTGTTTCGAATGGCACTGAGAGTCGCTCCGCTGTAGTTCATCAGCAGCTGTGCCTCACCATTTTCGAGCTTTTCGCCAGCAGAGCTTCCGAACCCGCCGAGCGACTTGCGCAGCTCGATGAGGGCGTCGGCTGCCTTGCCGAGGTCGTCTGGCGAATCTGTTTCGGTAGAAAGCCCAAGTGAAGCAAGCGCCATGGTCATTGAGACAGTAACGTCATCAAAAATAAATGTGCGCTGATTCAGTTTTGGCGCGAGGTTCCAAAGATCGTTCCAACTGCCAGTGAGTGATTTCACTGAAGACTTTCGATAGGCCAGTCCGATCCCGCCCATGACGTACGGTCCTGCAAGGTGATCGGCGTTGGGGTCAAATGAAGGATTCTGGAACGTTGAATCAACCTCGCCCCAGTTCTCCATTTGACCGTGGTCAATAGGCAAGAGTAGGCCCGCTTCTACGGCACGCGGAAAGAAGTTCGACGGCATAAAGGTAATGTCAGCCGCCATTCCCGTACCGAGCTTTTGGATCATCTCGTCAACGGTTGAGAAGTAGCTTTGTTTTACAGAGACTCCGTACTCTTTTTCAAATGCGGCAATCACGTCATCGGGAACATATCCCGTTGGCGCGTAGTAGAGCAGATCGCCATCTACTTGAGCCTTTGGCGCTACTAGCGGTCGCGAGTTCTGCGCTGGCGAGCAACTTGCAAGTAGCAACGCAGCGGTTCCCATTCCAGCGAATGACAGCAGTGTCCTTCGATTAAATTCCGTTTTCATGATTTGCTCCCCTTCAACGAGGTTTTAGTCGATGTGTGAAGTTTTGTGAGTTATTGACGTTTGCCGTTGTTACGAGTGGCAAGCCAGACGCCGAGAATTCCGATCAGAACAGTCACCAGGGTCAGCGCAGAACCGATCGCGTTGATTTCGGGAGTGAGCCCGAATCGAAGCATCCCGTAGATTCGAACAGGCAACGGCGAGATTTCGCTTCCCGTCAAAAAGACCGAGGTTACAAAATCACCGAACGAAAGAACAAAGGCAAGCGCAGCCGCACTGAGCACCGCGGGCAAAATTGATGGCAGAATCACGAATCTGAAACAATCAAGGCCGCTCGCCCCAAGATCGTAGGCCGCCTCTTCAAGGGCGCGATCCATCGTTCGAATTCGGTTACCCATAATTACCGTTACGTACACGAGCGCGAAAGTGGTGTGACCGATCAAAACAGTGAGCCAAGAAAGCTCGATCTGAACCATAGCGAACAGAGTGAGCAGGCCAATCGCTGTTGCAAGTTCAGGTGTGATGAGCGTCGTGAGGGTAAGCCCTTCAACCGGGGTTGTGGCCTTTTTGTGTCCTCTCGCGAACGCCCAAGCGAGGCCGGTACCAATCAATACCGCGAGCGCCGTCGCGCCGGCTGCAATACCGAGGCTCATTCCCAAAGAAGCTACGACATCAGGATTGCCAAATGCGGTCTCATACCAACGCAGGCTGAAGCCCTCAAGTCTCGAGAGAGATTGACTGCTGTTGAAGGAGAACAAAATAATGACAATCAGCGGGAGAATCAGAAAGCCGAGCGTGAACAGCAGAATTGCGCCCAACCAAATAGGCATGCGGTTCGCTTTGTGTGTGCTCAGCGAGAGCGCGTTTGCATCAAGCATGAGCTTTCTCCTCCTTGGCTCCGCGCCGGGCCATCTTCTGTGCGATTCCTCGCGGGATAAGAACGAGCGTGCTTGCGAGAATCAATCCGACGAGCAAGGTCACGGTCAGGGCTGCGCCGAACGGTAGCGAACCTGCCGAAGCAAGTTGGTCTCGGATCAGGTTGCCGATCATGTATTGCGATCCGCCCATGAATTGTGCAACGGCAAAGTCACCGAGCGAGAGTAAGAATACGAGTTGGCAGCCCGAGATTATGCCGCCAGCTGTCAGCGGCAATGTCACTTTCAAGAATGATTGGAAGGGTGAGGCGTAGAGGTCACTCGCGGCCTCAAGCAAGGTGGTGTCTAGCTTTTCTACTGCAAGAAATATCGTGAGGATCATGAAAGGCAGGAAGCTGTAGACCAAGCCCATTAGCAGCGCACCGGGTGTACCGAGCAGAGTGCTATTTGCGTCTGCCATTCCTACAGAACGAAGGAACTGCAGCACTGGCCCTTCTTGTCCAAGAATCTGAACCCATGCATAAATACGTACCAAGTAGTCAGCGAGCCATGGAATCAGCACGAATAGCAGCAAAACAACTTTGCGCCTGCCCCCGTAACGCGAAATTGCGTAGGCGGTCGGATAAGCAATCAACAGCGCAAAAAACGTTGCTGCCAATGCGTAGCCGAAGGTGCGGAAGATAACCGGCAGATATGCGTCTTGAAAGACGAGCTGGTAGTTATTCAGCGTCCAACCGTATGTTGGCCTGCCGATCACATCCGGTGTCGCGAACGATGACGTCGCAATCACGAGCAGCGGAAGCAGGTAGAACAAGATCACCCACGCACCGCCGATGGCGAACGGCACTTTCCAGTGCTGACGCATATTGACCCTCCTTGGTCGATAACAGCATCTACATTAGCAAAAAAACTTTTCCATTTCTATCACTAAATAAATCAGATTTACAGAATTTCTGACTTCAAGATGGATATTAATCACAAAAACTGAAATAGTAATTCTAAATAACCAAACCAGCACGTATTGCTGCAACCTCATGCTGCTGCGCTCCTGCACCGACGCAAGGGGCCATGCACAGCGATCAGAGCCATCACTTCGCAGGAGACTTTCGATGCCATACAACGACACGCTTTCGCGTCTCGAACCAGCATTGCGCGCGTTCTTTCCACCGCAGGCAGAAGCTGCGATCCACCGAACAGACGACACAACCATGGCCCGCATACCGATACATACGGTGTATGTTCCCGCAGACAAACTTCAACAAGACACCCCAACGCAGTGGGGCAAGACTGCCACTGCAGCAATCACTGAAGTTGGGGGCTTCGAGCGTTTTGTTGAAATTGCTGGCGTACCCGAAAGTCAGATCCCTCGCTTGGCGACTCGTGTCGAGGCCCGACTCACAGAGATGCCAATCGAAGATTTACGCATCGATTTTGAAGACGGCTATTTACTGCGTGGCACTGCCGCCGAACCACAAGACGCGCGCAGGGCTGGTGCCTTGGCTGAAAAGCTCAGCATCAACCCCATGCAGATCGGCATCCGAATCTCACCGCTGAGCAGCCGCACGGCAGCGCAAGCTCTTGGCACCCTCGAAGAGTTCCTCAATGCCCTATGTTCAGTAGAGCAAAGCGAGCCAAAGCTTGTCGTCACCGTACCTAAGGTCAACTCAGCCCGAGAAGTTGAAGCAGCAAATCTGATTCTCGAAACCGCCGAACGATCATTTGCGCTACACCCAGGTGCAATCGCGCTTGAACTCCAGGCAGAAACCCCCGACCTGATCACCTTGCTACTTCAAGACTCTGGCTTTCTCGCCAGGATGCACGAACAATACCCAAGGATTTCTGGGATCCACTACGGCACCTATGATTACTCCGCCAGCCTCGGGATTGATCCAGCAGAACAGCGGCTGGATCACCCATCTGCCGACTTCGCGAAGCAAGTGCTTCAACTCGCAACTCGACGGGGTCGAGTTCGACTCAGCGACGGATCAACAAACATCGTGCCGAACCTCGCCTATGGAGTTTCTGCCTGGAAACATCATTTCGAACTTGTGAAGCGAAGCCTCAGGCTGGGCATTGATCAGGGTTGGGACATGCACCCTTTGCACCTGCCGAGCAGAATCCTCGCGATTGAAAGCTACTACCTCGCAGCTTCAGATTCTGCCGTCGAGCGGCTATTTGATTACCACGCTCGCACCAGCACCGGCGTAATGGACGAACCCGCGTCAGCACGTGCCCTTGCCTCGTTCTTGCGCAACGGCATTCGTCTTGGCGCACTAGACCTCTCAGAAGTCACTACGCGAACCGGACTCACTGAACTTCAACTTAACGCCTATGCGCGCACAGGATTCGCCACGGAAAGGACCAACGCATGAACTACTTTTCACCCACCGGGGGGCATCCCGAGCAGCAACAGCTATTGACAGGACGGGCCGTGGTCAAAGATGCCTACACGGTTATCCCGCAGGGCGTGATGCAGGACATCGTCACCAGTGTTCTGCCCGAATTCACCCGCACCCGCTCATGGATCCTCGCCCGACCAATCGCTGGTTTCACCTCAACTTTTGCCCAGCTCGCAGTCGAGATTTCTCCGGGCGGTGGATCCGACGCTCCCGAGCCTCAACCGAACGTACAGGGCGTCATCTTCGTTACCGCGGGAGCACCCTCGCTCAGCTTTCAAAACAAAACGCATCAGCTCAGCCCAGGTTCATACTTTTACTATGCGCCCGGAGAGAACTGGCAAATCAAAAACGAAACTGAACAACTCGTTTCGTTTCAGTGGATCCGCAAAGCCCATGAGCTATTGGAAGAACCGCCCTCATCTTTCCTCAGCCACGATAATGAGGTCACACCCCAAGCCATGCCGCACACTGACGGGAAGTGGTCAACCTCAAGGTTCGTAGATTCAGATGATCTGCGCCACGATATGCACGTCAATATTGTGACGTTCCAGCCGGGAGCAAGCATTCCCTTCGCAGAGACACATGTCATGGAACACGGCCTCTACGTGCTTCAAGGCAAAGCCGTATATCGACTCAATGACGATTGGGTCGAGGTCGAAGCCGGCGATTTCGTTTCGATGCGAGCATTCTGCCCTCAGGCGTGTTACGCGGGCGGGCCTCAGCCGTTTCGATATCTCCTGTACAAAGACGTGAACCGTCAAGTTCGCCTCTAGCCCGGCAACTCGAACTCACTCGCATGAAGGAGATCGCCACCTGGTAGGAAAACTTTTCGGCGGCAACATTCAGCTCAATACTCACCGCCGAAGTAGTGCAAGCAACTCGCCCGCATGCGTGAGTTGCGGGTGGTGTCCGGCGCCCTGAATCACTGAAAACTCGACGTTTGGTAGCGACGTCAGCCTCTCGATTGCAGCGCTTTCGAGAGGGTCGTCGCTCCCCCAGATAATCTGAATTGGCCCGCGAAATCGGCTGAGGGCCCCTCGCAGTTCGTCGCGCCACTCCGCTGAGCGGGCAGTTGCAAGGTGGGCGGCAACGCGCTTGGCAGTGCCACGTCGCAGATCGCTCACGCTAGATTCAAGCGCGTCAGCATTGGCCGTAGATTCCGTAAGTTGATGTGAAAGCCGCTGGGCAGTGGCACGACGCAGGTACGCGCTCACCAGCAGCCGTGAGCTTGCCACCCCAGCTGCTCGAGCCTGCAAGAAAAACGGAGCGACCAGGGTAAGCGATTTCACCCGCTCAGGGTGTTCTTCGGCGGCGAGCACAGCTGCCGCGGAGCCAACGGAATGCCCGATAAGGTCTGCGGGTTGCTCGCCAAGCACCGCGGGCAACCACTGGCGCCAATCGCCGATACCGTCCCCAGCGCTCAGACCAAGACCCGGTAAGTCAAGTGCTCGGCCCTGGATTCCGTCGGCAATGTCTGCCCAAGTGTCTGCGTTCACCGGCAGTCCGGGGAAAATAATGCGGGCAGAGTTGTGGTCGCCCAACTCAAAGGTGCGAATGTCCCCCGCATTGATAAACCGCCGATTGGGTTCTCCCGCTGCACCAAAACGGTGCGCAGCCAGGTAGTCTGCCCAACGCTCAAGCGACATTAAAGTGTCTGGTTGTTCCAGACCATGCCTCGCAGCGAGCTCATTTGCCGCTGCGGTTGGATACCGGTCGGTTGACATGAAGCTGAGCGTCTCGGGGTCTGCCTGGGTGATCCAACGCGGCAAACGCTGAATCACACGCACCGGAATCTTGAACTTCGGAACCACTGCGCCGAGATGTTCGCCGAGGTGCGTAAGCAGAGCCGGAAGTGCTGGAGTGTTGTCGTCGAGCACCCAATATGCGCGGCCAGCGGCCTCAGGATCGACCGCAGCGGCAGCCATAAAATTTGCAAAGTAGTCGACCGTGACAATGGGCAAAAACACCGCCTCGCCGCTTGGCAAAGCAGCCATTTCACGATTGTAGATCTGCTCGATCGTGCTGGCCAGGCCAATGAATTGCTCTGATTCACCGGTTGCGCTGTCGCCAATAACGCTCGACGGGTTGACGATGGTCAACGAAATTTCCGCCGATTGAGCTAAAGCCTGAATGATCGCGTCGGACTCAACTTTTGATGCCTCGTACGCGCCGAGTTTTTTGTAGAGAGCATCTCGATGTGCGTCATTCCAGGGCACCATTGCCGGGTCTTGCCCGCCAACTCGATAGCCAGAGATGTGCACGACACGTTGCAACATCGGCAGTTTTTTGGCGAAGCGGATCAACTTTTCGACAATGCCAACATTCGCGCTTCGCGCTTCTTTTGCGGTCATGCCAAAGCGGTAGAGGCCTGCACAATTGTGAATCTCGGTGACGCTGGCGCAGTCGTTCTGGCCGCCGTCGAGAATCTCTGGCGCATCGAAGTCGACGATCATCGTGCGAACGGGTTGTTTCGCGCCATGATTGTTGAGCCACTGCTGCACGCGCTCACCCGATTCGGCCGTACGCACCGCAGCGGTGACTTCGGCGCCAGCGTTTGCGAGGGCCAGCATGAGGTGTCGCCCGACGAGCCCCGAGGCCCCGAATACGAGCGCGTGTCTTGCGGCAGTGGAGTTGGTTTCTGCATGCATGTTATGTGTTGCGATCACTTTGTTGGGGTGTTGCTGGCGTTACCGCCGATGTTGTCGTCGTTACCGCCGGTGTTACTTGCGCCGCTGCTCGTACGCGAGTTGATGAGTTCGGCCACCACTTCGGCGGCGGACATCAGAGCTTGGGTGTTTCGCATGGCCCGAGAAACGATCACGGCTCCCTCGATGGTTGACACCACAACTGTTGCGAGTGAGCGGGCAGTTGCCTGCTCTAGACCCTCGGATTCAAGCAGGGCAGCAGTCGGTCCGATCCAGGATTCGAACGCACTTGCACACGCCGAGCGCAGTTTCTCGCTTTCTGCTCCCATTTCAAGGGTGACAACCGAAACTGGGCAACCAAGGCGGTAATCGCTTTCGCTTACGATCGCAGCAAGCGTCTCGATGACCACTTGTGCGGTGCCTGCGGCGCTGCCTTCAGTTGCGGCGGCTTGAACAATCAGCGCTTCAAACTGTTTCGAGGCGAGTTCAACCGCGGCGATGCCGAGCCCTTCTTTCCCATCTGGAAAGTGGAAATAGACCGAACCTTTCGGCGCTGTGGCATGTTCGGTGATTGCGTTCAGACCTGTGCCGCTGTAGCCGTTGCTCTGAATCAGTTCGAGCATTGATTCGGTGAGACGGGCTTTGGTGAGGTCTCCTTTTGATGGCATAGACAAAGAATAGACCGGTCTATATATTTTTTGCAAATCACCAGAGAAGCCAGAGATTTCGGCCAGATTCGCATAAAAAGCTCGAGACACGATACGGTTCTAGTGTGTACCGCCTGTCGTTTGGTTAACGGGCCTGCGTCTCATCCGCGCAGGGTTCCCCACGGAGGGTGTCTTTTCTGACCCCTCCTGACCCCCGTCAGACCAGCACGAGCACTCTTTCTCGCTCGGGGCACACATCTCAGGAGGCCTCGTGGCCACCCCCATCTTCTTGCGCTCTCGGCACCGCCAATTTGAGCCAACTCGCACCGCAGCATGCGCTCGCGACCCAACCACTCGATCGCGGGCTCCGGCGACCACGCGCTAGCGCGCAACCTCCCGCCTCGCAACGCGCCTCCAAATCTTGTTGACCCCTCACTCCCCCACATTGCGGGAAGAAAGCAATATTCAAATGTCCCACCTCGAACTCTCCGGGATCAGCTACACGCTGCCCGACGGGAGACCACTACTCAATGACGTCAGCTTTCGCGTTGGCGACGGCGCAAAGGTTGGCCTGATCGGCGCCAATGGAGCAGGCAAGACCACCCTGCTGCGTATCGTCACAGGAGACGTCACTCCAGAAGAAGGCGTCGTCTCGCGCAGCGGCACAGTCGGCGTCATGCGCCAGTTTTTCGCGTCTGGCACGGTGCACGAACTGCTGCTCTCATTCGCGCCCGCGACCGTGCAGGCCGCTGCGGCACGCGTGCAACACGCTGAAAACATGATGCTCGAAAACAGCGACCCAAGCCGCGAAGAGGCCGTGCAGATGAGCTACGCACGCGCACTCTCTGACTGGGGCGACGCAGGCGGCTATGACGCTGAAGTGCTCTGGGACGTCTGCACCATCGCTGCGCTCGGCGTTCCCTACGAGCGGTGCAGGGATCGCGCGCTCAGCACCCTCTCAGGAGGCGAGCAAAAGCGAATCGCGCTAGAAGCGCTACTGCGCGGTAGTGATGACGTGCTGATTCTCGACGAGCCGGACAACTACCTCGATGTACCGGGCAAACGCTGGCTCGAAGAGCGCCTGCGAACATCAGAGAAGAGCGTGCTGTTCATCAGCCACGATCGCGAACTGCTGGCGCGAAGCGCGACCGCAATCGTCTCCCTCGAATTGGGCGCGGCAGGCAACACCGCCTGGACTCACCCCGGCTCATTCGCAACGTACCACGCAGCACGAGCCGCCCGTTTCGAGCGACTTGACGAGTTACGCAGGCGATGGGACGAAGAGCGACAAAAACTCAAAAAACTGGTGCTGATGTACAAGGAAAAGGCGGCCTACAACGACGGCCTGGCAAGCCGATATCAAGCCGCGCAAACTCGTCTCGCGCGTTTTGAAGCTGCCGGACCGCCCGAAGAGCAGCCTCGCGAACAAGACCTTGCGATCCGCTTGACCGGGGGCCGAACCGGCAAAAAGGCAGTCGTCTGCAGCCAGCTCGAGCTCACCGGCCTCATGTTCCCCTTCGACCTCGAAGTTTGGTACGGGGATCGCGTGGCGATCCTCGGTTCAAACGGATCGGGCAAATCGCACCTGCTACGACTTTTCGCCACCGGCGGCACCGATCCTGAGGCCGAGAACCGGCCCGGCACCGATGTGGTGATCGAGCCCGTGCTACACGAGGGTGTCGCGAAACTTGGCGCGCGGGTTCGGCCTGGCTGGTTCGCCCAGACGCAGGGCAGGCCCGACCTGGTTGGCCGAACACTGCTCGATATTTTGCATCGGGGCGATGACCACAGACAGGGCTTGCCACGTGAGCAAGCGGCACGAGCACTTGCACGTTATGAGCTCGCTGGGGCTTCAGAACAAGCGTATGAAATGCTCTCGGGCGGCCAGCAGGCTCGTTTGCAGATCTTGCTGCTTGAGCTCGGCGGCGCGACGTTGCTTTTACTCGACGAGCCGACCGACAACCTCGATCTGGTCTCTGCCGAAGCCCTGCAGGAGGCGCTGCGCAGCTTCGAGGGCACCGTGCTCGCGGTGACGCACGACCGCTGGTTCGCGAGAGATTTCGACCGCTATCTAATCTTCGGCGAAGACGGAGAAGTGACCGAGTCAGACGTGCCAGTGTGGGATGAGGGGCGCGTGAAGCGGGCGCGGTAGGGCCGCGGCTTTAGGGCTGCTCGCTCTCGTCGATTTGCCGTGATTCCCGGTTGCTGCGCGGGGTGGTGTGTTGCCATCCCGCGCAGTCGGGTCATTGGTTTGCAAAATATTTAGTAAGCGCGCATACTATTTTCATGAGACTTATCACCACCCACACTGCCGCCACATCACACAGCGCTCAGTCAGTGTTCTCACTCTGGGCCGACCCTGCGGGGTGGCCAAGCTGGGACTCGGAAGTGAGCGAGGTCCACTTTGCGGGCATCGCCAAACTGGGTGCGCAGGGCCAGATGCGCCCAGCATCCGGACCCGCCACAACATTTTCGATCACGGCATACGAACAAGATCGGGTGTTTACAAACACGTCCTCCCTGCCCGGCGCAACACTGATTTTTGATCACAAAGTCGCACCCACAAACGACGGCGCCACACTCCAAGTTTCAATCGGTGTCGACGGCTTTCTTGCTCCACTCTGGCAACGTCTACTCCACAAAAGCATGAAAAGTGCGGCGCGATCCAGCGTGACCGGACTACTCGAACACTTGGACGCAGCGTGAGCCGCGGCTGGCTAGGTGTCGTCTCGGCCGCCCACGTGCGCCGCGGTGTTGAACTTGGCATCGCCCAAATCAACCACGGCAAACGCGCTCCGCTCGCGCGCATGCACACTGGCGATACCCTCATCTATTACTCACCAACAGAACAGCGCGGTGATCGGGACGCCTATCAACATTTCACCGCGATCGGTTCATTCCATGATGACGACATATGGCAAGCTGACGAGGGTAGCTTCAAACCGTTCCGTCGCCGGATCGACTACCTCCCGGTACACCCTGCACCTCTCGCCGAGTTGCGCCCAAGGCTTCAACTGACGCAAAAACCAAACTGGGGCTACCAGCTCCGCTACGGGCTTATACCGCTCGAGGAACACGACGTACAAACAATCATGGAGGCAATGCACACATGAACGGCGCACTCGAAACTTCCTATCCCAAGCCAAGTGCGAGCACCGGGCTCATGCTCTGGCAGGTGACAAACTCGTGGCAACGTGAGATTCGCGCCACGCTCGCGCCCTTCGACCTCACCCACGTCCAGTTTGTACTTCTCGCCGTGCTCACCACCATGGATAACGAAACCATAGTCACGCAACGCGACCTCTCCGAGCGGGCCGCAACCGATCCAATGATGACCTCGCAGGTACTCCGAGCGCTTGAAAAGAAAAAACTCGTCGAGCGACCTCCGCATCCAACAGACCGCAGAGCACGCACCCTCAAAGCAACTTCCGACGGCGTGGCCCTCGTCAACCAAGCCAATGCTGCCGTCGAAACCGCCGACCGCGTCTACTTTGCGACCCTCGGAGACAAGGTGCAGAGCTTCACCGACTGCCTCGCGGAGCTCAGCGCCGCCTCTGGCACCGCGGGCAAAAGTGCGACGACCGATTCATAAACGCCACGCGCCTAATCTCACCCTCGCACCGGGGGCACGCCTCTCCCCCGCGACCGTAGGCGTTGAGGGAGTGGGCGAAATACCCTGCTTCACCGTTCACGTTCACGTATTGCTCATCGAAGCTCGTGCCACCCTCGATCAGCGCCTGCGCGAATACCTCGCGCACCTGCGTCAACAGCTCGGCGGCTTTGCGCGCGCTCAGCCGCGCACCGGGAGTCTCGGGGTGCACCCTCGCACGCCATAGCGACTCGTCAGCGTAAATGTTTCCGACACCACTGATCAGTCCCTGGTCAAGCAGCGCGCGCTTTACCGCAGTGTTGCGCGTGCGCAGCGACGTAATAAATCGCAGGTCATCAAAAGCAGGGTCGAGCGGATCGCGCGCAATGTGCGCGGCTTGACTTGGTATGGCGGCAAGTGTGGTGCCGCGACCGGCCGCGAAGCCATCATCCGTCGGCACGAGCGTATCGATTGCGAGTGAGCCGAAGAGGCGTTGATCGGCGAAGTCGACCCGCATTTCGCCGTGCTCGGGATGTTCGATCCAAAGCCGCACACGCACGTGGCGGTCGTCTGCTGCTTCGTGCGCCCGCAAGAGCATCTGACCGCTCATGCCAAGGTGCGCAAGCAGCGCCTGCCGAGGCACAGAAGAGGCATCAGCGAGACCAACACCACCAGCACTAGCACCAGAAACACCGGCACCAGCAAGCGGCATCCACAAGAACTTGCCGCGGCGCACTGGCTCAAGCAGTCGCGCTCCAACAAGCCGTCGTTCAAAATCGGCGGCAGCAACAGCAAGGTCAGTAGACGCAGAGGCAGGCGGCTTGTGTCGTTTCAACGCCCGCGTATCGAGTACCTCGACTCCGGCGATACGCGCATCACGAACTGCTGGCGCCAGGCCAGCTCGAACCACCTCAACCTCGGGCAGCTCAGGCATGTTACTTGCTCTTGCGGTGCTTCAGCGCGCCAAGATCACGCAGTTTCAGCACGAGTTCGCGCGCGGCGGCAATCTCGGCAGCTTTTTTGCTAATGCCCGATCCCTCGCCAACAACACCGTCCAGTTTGACGGTCGCATGAAAACGACGGTCATGGTCTGGGCCCGAGCCGACAATGTCGTAACCCGGTCGCGTGACACCGCGCGCGTCAGCTTCTTCTTGCACAGTGGTTTTCGGATCAAGTGAGATCGAGAAACGTTCTGGGTCGGCAATCAGCGGCGCCACCAGGTCAAGCACGAAACGAGCGGCCGTCGCTGGATCGGTCGACAGATAGACCGCGCCAATAATTGCTTCAACCGCATCTGCGAGCAGTGATTCTTTCTCACGCCCGCCACTGCGCTCTTCACCAACGCCAAGCAGGAGCTGGTCACCGACGCCAATCGTGCGCGCGACCTCGGCCAACGCGACACTCGATACAAGTGCTGCCCTACGGCGTGAAAGTTCACCCTCAGAGAGGTCTGGGTACTCCGTGAACAGTTTGACTGTGACGGCCTGCCCCAGGATGGAATCGCCCAAGAACTCGAGACGTTCGTTGTGTGGCGATCCACCGTTTTCGTAGGCCCACGACCTGTGCGTCAACGCGAGACGCAGCAGGTCTGGGTCTACCGCCACCCCGAAGGGTGCAAGAAAGCCGCCGAGTTCACCCTGAGGTAAATTCGACGGCTTTCCCATAAGTTTTTGTTGCCCGTACGAGCTAGCAAACACTCACCAATTCGATAACGGCTTTCGCCGCCACGAATGGTTACGCGTCTGCTACCTTGCGGCCCTTGTACTCGAGGAACAGAGCGTTGCCCTGTGAATCCTCGACCACGCGTGCGCGGTGTGGCAGGCTGTAGACGGTGCGGCCACCCTCAACGGTCTTTACCAGCTTTGGCGCTTCGGCCTTCCACGCCGAACGGCGGTGGCGGGTGTTCGAACGCGACATCTTGCGCTTGGGAACAGCCATGATGCTCTCTTTCCTACTTGCTTTCTGAACCGGTGTCCCGGCTCACGTCAGATTCTTCGGCCAGCAATCCGGCCAGCGCAGCCCATCGCGGATCAACCACGGCGGACTCGGCTGCAGCCTCAGCATCGCGCACATCGCCGGTCTCGGGGTCGAGACCAGGGCAATCTGGGCGGCACACGGGCTGGAACGGAAGTGCAAGCACTACCGCGTCTCGGAGCGGGGGTTCAAGATTCACGTGATCACCGTGAACACCGTACTCTTCGGCCTCCGTAGGAGTATACGCGAAAAGCTCCTGAAATTCGACTTGGAACGGCGCGGTGAAATCCTTGAGGCATCTTCCGCACTCCGCGTGCATGGTGGTTCGAGCAGTTACCGAGGCCAAAATACCCTCGTGAACCGACTCCAAACGGACCTCAAGATCCATGTGTTCACCGGCAGGAACCGTGGCAAGTGCCTCGCCGAATGCCTCGGGTGTTGCGAAACCGCGTTTGCGTTCGCGCATTTCGCCGGGACGGTTGTGAATGTCCCGAATATTTTCTTCGTATATGCGCATGCTGGTCACTAATACAGATTACCCGATTCTTAGGAGTGTTTCCTGCGAGCGGGCGTGGCAAGATGATCCCAAGCAAGCACAAGCCCCTTCGGGCCCCAGGCAGGAGCACCCCCATGAACTTGACCAAGTCAGCGAAGACCAGATTTGTCGCTGTTGCGACCGCAGCTACCTTGCTTGTGCTCCCCCTGGCTGCGTGCTCATCTAACTCAAACTCGACTCCGCCGGGAACTGGTTTCGCGGATGCTTCAGGTCAAAGCGTTGACGGCGGTGGCGGATATTTCGCGCCCGGCCGCGAGGCAATGGCCGATCAGCTTTCAAATTTGAACGGTTCGTCTATCACGACAGGTTCGATCGGTATTGAGGCAGCGGATCCCATAAAAGTTGCTGATCGTGTGTCCGAGGTGGTGAAGAGCCTTGATGGAGCGGTTGAGTCGCGAAACAGTACGGAATTTGGCGATGGCAATTCAAGCACTGTGCTTTCAGTGTGGGTACCCGCAAAAAAGTACGATGAGGCGTTCGATCAATTAGGTGAGCTCGGCAGGGTACTGAGTGAGAATCGCGACAGTTTCGATGTTTCCGCACAGCAGGACGAACTTTCTGCCCGGATCGGTGCCCTCGAAGAAGCGGTGTCGCGCCTCACTGCCCTCGCTGAGAGCACCAGCGAGGTGAGTGACCTCATCGCTATTGAGGGCGAGCTTTCCATGCGTAATTCAGAGCTGGAGATGCTCAAGTCACAATATGAGGCAACTGCTGAGAGCATTGATCACTCACGTATTTTTGTGTCGCTGAGCACCCCAGTCGGTAACGGCGCAGGGCCAACGACGTTCTGGGATGGTGTTCTCACGGGGCTCGCGTCGATCGTTGCGGCTGGCGCCGGGCTTCTGGTGCTGCTGGGCATCTTGGTGCCGTGGATCGCCCTGATCGGCATCGTGGTGTTTGTGATTGTGCTCGCCCGTCGCTCGTCAAAAAAGCGCCGCGCGAAGAAAGCAGAGCGGCCAGAGCAGGCAGAACCCGCACAGGGCGCAGCGGGCGCAGCGGGCGCAGCGGGCGCAGCGCAACCAGCGAAAGACGCTGCACCATCAGCTGGCGCAGAAGCGGCCCCAGAAACAGCTGAGCTCCCGGAGTCAGAGACCCCGAGCGCTGAGCAGAAGTAACGACGCCTAGGCTGGTCGCGTCGAATCGAGGTACTTCGCGACCACCGGTGGTACGTAATCGCTGACGTCGCCGCCGAGCGAGGCGACCTGGCGCACCAGCGAACTTGAGACGTGCGCGTGGCCCGGCTCGGGCAACAAGAACACAGTCTCGACACCGGCGAGGCTGCGGTTCATCAGTACCATCGGGGTCTCGTACGCGACGTCGATCTGCGAGCGCAGACCCTTGACGAGTACGGTTGCGCCGACCTCGGTGCAGTAGTCGACGAGCAGCCCGACCGACCACGACGCAACAATCACGTTCGATGGAATCTCTGGGTCTTCGTCGATGGCCTGCTGCAGCAGGTTCATCCGCTCACTGATGGGAAGCATTGCATTCTTGCCAGGGTTGTGAACGACAAGAACATGCACTTGGTCAAAGATCGCCGCTGCACGGCGAATCACGTCGAGATGCCCAAGGGTGACGGGATCAAACGAACCAGGAACGACGGCGATACTGCTCATACCTCACAGCCTAGAGGCAAGCACACACCTCTCGCGCATGATTCACGAGAGATTCGTTACTTCTCAGAGATTCCACGGCAGTTGTCGGGCATCTCCGCAGATTCTTCGATACCTTTTGCCAGCAGCGCGTCTGCTCGTAGTCAGTTCAGTAGCGAAAGCCGACAACCTCTGCAGCATCCGTTGGGGTTAGGACTTCGCGAGGTTGTCGAGGTTGCGCTGTTTTGCTTCTTCTGCAAGCTGCTCCGCCAATAGCGGCGCGCTCGCGAGTTCGGGGTCACGCGCAAGCAGTGCAGCAGCAAGCTCGCGGGATCGCTCAATCAATTCTCCGTGTTCGGTCACCCGCAAGAGGCGAAGTGTCGACCGGCCACCCGATTGTGCCGTGCCCAAGATGTCGCCCTCGCGGCGCAGCTCGAGGTCACGTTCCGCAAGGTCAAACCCGTCTACGGTGTCTGCAACCGCTTCAATTCTTTCGCGTGCGACGGTGCCTGGCTCTGCGTTTGTGAGTAAGAGGCAAAGCCCCGGGTGCTCCCCTCGCCCCACACGACCGCGCAGCTGATGCAACTGCGAGACGCCGAAACGTTCAGCATCGCGCACGATCATCATCGAGGCATTCGGCACGTTCACGCCGACCTCGATCACGGTGGTCGCCACCAGCACGTCAATTTCGCCCGATGCAAACGCCCGCATCACACGGTCTTTTTCGTCGGCCTTCATCGCACCCGTGAGCGCTGCTACTCGAATTGAAGCGTAGTCGGGCCTGGTCTGCAGCTCGGCCAGCGTCTGTTCAACGCTTGCGAGCGGAGGCGCGCTTCTGCCTTCGCTCGCGGCATCTTCGAGCGTCGGATCGCCCGCTTCGTCTCCGTCTTCGCGCGTGCTGGCAGAAATGGCCGGGCAGACAACATAAACCTGTCGCCCCGCAGCGATTTCTTCGAGTGCGCGAAGCCACGCTCGTTCTGCCCATTTCGGGCGTTCGTGCACCGGCACGGTGAACGAACTAATGCCTTGACGTCCGGGCGGCACCCGCCGAATAAAGCTGGTCTCTAGGTCGCCAAAAGCCGTGAGAGCCACGGTACGAGGAATCGGTGTCGCTGTCATAGCGAGCACGTGCGGGTTTGTGCCCTTAAGTCGCAGCGCTTCGCGCTGCTCAACACCGAAGCGGTGCTGCTCGTCGACGACAATCAGTCCGAGGTCGAAGAAGGTGACGCCCTCACTCAGCAGCGCATGTGTGCCCACTGCGATGCGTGCCCGGCCACTCGCGAGCGCAAGCAGTGCTTTGCGTCGCTCTGCGACCGGCATCTTGCTGGTGAGCAAGACCGGGTGCAGTTCGCTCGTCAGCGCATCACCGAGCGTCTCAAGCACGCTTCGGTAGTGCTGAGCCGCAAGCACTTCGGTCGGCGCGAGCATTGCGCTCTGCCCACCGGCTTCTGCCACTTGCAGCATCGCGCGAAGCGCCACAACTGTTTTACCCGAACCGACTTCCCCCTGAAGCAGTCGGTGCATGGGCTGTGGCTGCGCGAGTTCTGCTGCTATGGTCTCGCCAGCGTCAAATTGCTCGTCGGTGAGGGTGAACGGTAAGCCCGAGTCGAAAGCGTCGAGCAGACCACCGCTCTGCCTTGCTCTCGCGGTGCCCGGCAAGCTCCCCGCCCGACGCCTGCGGTCGAGCAAGGCAAGCTGCAATTCAAAGGCTTCTCTGAAGCGCAGGCTGTCGCGCGCCCTCCGCCAATCAGAGCGTGCAGCCGGACGGTGCACCAGTTCTAGCGCCTCACCGAGTTCAAGCAGCCCCTCGCTTGAGCGCAACTCAAAGGGCAATGGATCTTCAATCGAGCCCGCGACCGCGTCGAGGGCAAGGCCGATCGCTCGTTCGATCGTCCAACTCGGTAGCTTTGCGGTCGCCGGATAGATCGGCACTGGCTTTTCGGAGTAGGCAAGCGCTGCCGCTTCATCAAGCTGACGCGAACGCTCTGGGGTGAGTTCTGCCTTTGCCTCGGCTACTGCGCCTTGCGCCCCCGCCGCACCAGTATCAGTACCGGCACCGGACGAAGCAGCCCGATTGCCGCCATTAAACAACTCATAGTCGGGGTGCTGCAATTGCAGTTGCCCCCGATACTCGCTCACCTTGCCCGCGAAGATGCCACGAGCCCCGGCAAAGAGCTCGCTGGCACGCCAAGCTTGGTTGAAGAAGGTCAGCTGCAGGCTGCCAACTCCATCGGTAATTTTTACTTCAAGCAGCTTGCCACCGCGCTGCATCTGCCTGCTGCGCACATCGAGCACCTGCGCGAGCACGGTGACGTGCTCGCCAACAGGTAAGCCAGAAAGCGGTGTTAGCTCACCGCGCTCTGAATAGCGCCTCGGCAGGTGCCACAGCAGCTCGCGCACCGTGGCCATGCCAAAAGATTTTTCGAGCACACTCGCGGTGCGCCCGCCAACAACAGCGTCGAGACGAGTATCGAGCGATGCCGTGGCCATGCCATAAGCGTAGCCGCACCCTCTGACATTCAAGACACGCGCGAGAGGGGCGCGCCAGCAAGCTAGGCTATTTTCGTGACTCGAATTATTGCCGGAACCGCTGGATCGCTGCGGCTTGAAGTGCCAAAAGCAGGCACCAGACCCACCAGCGACCGCGTACGCGAGGCAATTTTCTCAGCACTCGAATCGTGGAATTTACTCGCCGGCTCACGCATCCTCGATCTTTACGCTGGATCCGGTGCTCTTGGCCTCGAAGCGGCAAGCCGCGGCGCAAACCGCATTGTGCTCGTCGAAAAGCACCCACAGGCGGCACAGGTCGCCGTGCGCAACGCAAAGACCGTCGCGCAGGCTTTTCATGGCGCCAAAGTGCCGAGCATCGACGTATCGCGATCCAGCGTGCAGCACTATCTTGATGCCGCAGCAGGCGAGCAATTCGACGTGATTATGCTCGACCCGCCCTACGATTTGGGCGAGCAAGAGCTGAAAGCAAATCTCACAGCCGTCGTGCCACTTATCTCAGCAGACGGCGCAGTGCTGGTTGAGCGCTCAAGCCGCTCCCCAGAGCCAAGCTGGCCTGAGGGCCTCAGCCGCTTCCGCGAGAAACGCTACGGTGAAACCGTGCTCTGGTGGGCTGAAGCCACGCAGGATGATGCATCGCAAGGCGAGGACTGATCCCACGCTTTTTCCGTAATGTGCGTTGACCACACAACGCGAAAAACGGCCCCATTCCCTCGAGCAGCAAGGGAGTGGGGCCGTTAGTCTTGGGCGGCCGAAACCGCCCAAGTCATTAACCGCGCGGGATCAGGGTGTACTTGGTCGAGAGGAACTCGTGGATTCCCTCGAAGCCGCCCTCACGGCCGATACCCGACTGCTTCAGACCACCGAATGGTGCGGCAGCGTTCGACACGATGCCCGTGTTCAGGCCCATCATGCCGGTCTCGAGCTTCTCGATCATGCGCTGACCGCGAGCAATGTTCTCGGTGAACACGTAGCTCACGAGGCCGTACTCGGTGTTGTTCGCAATCTCGACAGCCTCTTCCTCAGTTGAGAAGCGGATGATACCGAGTACGGGTCCGAAGATCTCCTCGCGCATGATCGCCGACTGTGGGCTGAGCTTGTCGATAACGGTTGGCTGGAAGAAGTAGCCTGGGCCCTCAACAGCCTCGCCACCGGTGATGATGGTGGCACCGGTCTCAACAGCGTCTGCAACGAGGCGAGCAGTGTTGGTCACTGCCTTCTCCTCGACGAGTGCGCCGATGTCGTTGCCCTCTTCAGCACCACGACCGATGGTCATAGCAGAGACACGCTCGCCAACGCGACGAGCGAACTCGTCAGCAACCGACTCATGCACGATGATGCGGTTTGCAGCGGTGCATGCCTGGCCGATGTTGCGGAACTTCGCAAGCAGCACACCCTCGACGGCCTTATCAAGGTCAGCGTCTTCGAAGACAACGAATGGTGCGTTGCCGCCGAGCTCCATTGAGGTGCGCAGAACGTTCTGGGCAGCAGCCTGCAGCAGAGTCACGCCAACTGGGGTCGAGCCGGTGAACGAGAGCTTGCGCAGACGAGTGTCCGAGAGGAGAGCGCTCGACTGAGCACTCGACTTCGAAGTTGCCACAACGTTTACCACGCCAGCTGGCACGCCAGCCTCTTCGAGCAGCTGCGCGAAGAAGATGGTGGTCAGTGGGGTGAGCGCCGCTGGCTTGATCACAACGGTGCAACCTGCGGCGAGCGCCGGAGCGATCTTGCGGGTTGCCATTGCCAGTGGGAAGTTCCACGGGGTGATGAAGTAGCAAGGACCAACTGGGATGTGCGAGACAACCATGTTGCCGGTGCCCTCTGGGTTCGGGCGGAAGTCGCCGCGAACACGCACTGCTTCTTCCGAGAACCAGCGGAGGAATTCGCCACCGTAGTTGACCTCACCGCGAGCCTCGGCGATGGGCTTACCCATCTCCATCGACATGAGCAGCGCGAAGTCTTCCTTGCGCTCCATCAGGAGGTCGAATGCGCGGCGCAGAATGTTCGAACGCTCGCGAGTTGGCGTTGCCGCCCACGCGTCCTGTGCAGCTACTGCCGCATCAAGTGCGCGCACTGCGTCTTCAACGGTTGCGTCAGCGATCTGCTTGATGACCTCACCGGTCGCTGGATCGTGTACGTCGAGCGTTGCACCGGTGGTCGATGGCTGCCAGGTGCCGCCAATGCCGAGACCCGATTCAACGCGGTCGAGCAGTTCCTGTTCGTTTGGCTTCAATGCCATGAGATTCTCCTTTTCGGGGCTTCGTGGAAAACCGAAATTAGTTCGCCTTGATTGCGTCGACGACGACCTGCAGGCCCTCGCGAAGCAGCTCGTCGCTGATGGTCAGCGCTGGCAGGAAGCGGATCACGTTGCCGAAGGTGCCACAGATCAGAGCGATAACGCCCTGCTCGCCTGCGATCTTTGCAACAGCGCCGGTGAGTGCTGCGTTCGGGGTCTTGCTTCCCGACTCAACCAGCTCAACAGCCATCATTGCGCCGCGGCCACGGATGTCGCCGATGCGGTCATCGGTCTTAGCGAGCTCACCGAAGACCTCTTCGATGATTGCCTGAATCTGCTGAGCGCGCTCAAGCAGGTTCTCTTCCTTGTAGGTCTCGATCGTTGCGAGAGCTGCTGCACATGCGATTGGGCTACCGGTGTAGGTGCCGCCCAGTCCGCCGGCGTGTGCCGAATCCATGATCTCGGCGCGGCCGGTCACACCTGAGAGTGGCAGGCCACCTGCGATGCCCTTAGCAACGGTCACCATGTCAGGCACGACGCCCTCGAACTCAGCGGCGAACATCTGGCCGGTGCGTGCGAAACCGGTCTGCACCTCGTCGAGGATGAAGACAACACCGTTCTCGGTTGCCCACTCCTGCAGTGCTGGCAGGAAGCCTGCTGCTGGAGCGATGAAGCCACCTTCGCCCTGGATTGGCTCGATGATGATGGCGGCAACGTTCTTCGAGCCAACCTGCTTCTCGATCTGGGTCAGTGCGACCTCAGCTGCCTCGATGCCGGTCAGGCCATCGCGGTATGGGTATGAGGTTGGTACGCGGTAGACCTCAGGAGCGAATGGACCGAAGCCATCCTTGTATGGCATGTTCTTTGCGGTCATGCCCATGGTGAGGTTGGTGCGGCCGTGGTACGCGTGGTCGAAGACGACGACCGCGTTGCGCTTGGTGTAGTGACGTGCAATCTTGATTGCGTTCTCTACTGCCTCAGCACCCGAGTTGAACAGCGCCGAACGCTTCTCGAAGTCGCCTGGGGTCAGCTCGTTGAGCTTCTCTGCTACTGCAATGTAGCCCTCGTATGGAGTTACGGTGAAGCAAGTGTGGGTGAACTGAGCAACCTGCTGCTGCACTGCCTCTACGACGCGAGGTGCCGAGTTACCAACGCCGGTAACTGCGATGCCCGAGCCGAGGTCGATCAGCGAGTTGCCGTCTGCATCGAGCAGAACGCCGTCGCCACCGGCAACGATTGAAACGCCGAGTGCGTGGCCTACGCCTGAAGCAACAGCAGCCTTCTTGCGTGCCATGATGGCTTCTGACTTTGGACCTGGGATCGCGGTAACGAGGTTGCGAACCTGTGGCAGTGCCTTGCCGCCCTGGATGTTCTCCGACATGGTTACTCCTTCTTGAAACGTAAGCGTTGAAGTCTTGAAAAATACACCTGACTGACGTCGGGTATTTCTAGCACCAGCCTAGGACTCGCACCTGGCAATTCAGAGTGACATAATGGCGAACAATGGAAAACAATTTCGCCAACCTGGCAATGCCCAGCACGATCGAGCTCAACGATCTTCTGCACGACTATTTGCTCGGTCTAGTACTCATCGCCGGCGGCGGTCGCCCCGGAGACCAGCACCCCGTGCAGTGGGTGCACGTCAGCGACCTTTCCGACCCGTCACCCTTCCTCACGCCACGCACCGTAATCCTCACCACAGGCGGCCAATTCAGCACCCCGCTTGAACAAGAAGAAGCCGATGCATATGTGCGCAGACTGGTAGAAGTTGGCACCACAGCCCTTGGCGTTGGCGTTGGTTTGCAGTGGGATCGCATTCCCCCTTCTCTCATCGAGGCCTGCGAACAGGCACAACTGCCGCTCTTTCGTGTGCCTTATGACACCCCCTTCATCGCGGTGGTGCGCACGGCAGCCCGTCTCATTGACGCACAACTGCGCAGCGACACCTCGTGGGGCCGCGAGCAATTTGGCTCGTTCAGCAGCCTGGCAAGGCGTCGAAACCTTGGTGAAGCAGAACAGGCCGTGCGCAGCGTCGTACTCAAACTCCTCCTCGAGGGTCAACGCGATCTGGCAGAGCAGGTCGCTTCGAAGATGCTGCCAACGCTGCCGCGCGGCCAAGTGGCCGTAGTGATCGCGCCAACACCAATTGCATCGCCAGCGCTCAAAGAGCTCACTCCCCTACTCGCCGAGCAGCCTGGCGTGTTTTCTTCAGAGGATCGGCAGCAATTCACGGTGATCGCTGAGCACAGTCAGCTCGCCACGCTGCGGCGCGTGCTCAACAAACATGCCATCAGCTGCGGCATCTCAGAGCGCGGCTCAGCTTCAGATATTCGTGAGCTTCTTGAGCAAGCAGAACGTGCTGCTGAGCTTGCAAGGCAGTCGCCCGAAGAGGGGCCCGTACTTTACCGCCCTGAGATGCACGCTGGGGTGTTGCAACTTCTGCAACAGCGCCCCGAAGCGGTCAGGCGCGCAAACGGACTGCTCGCGCCGCTGCGCCTGCACGACGAACGTCACAAAGACGAACTTCGCCTGAGCCTTGAGGTTTGGCTTGCACATCATGGCCAAACGAGTGCCGCGGCGACCGAACTCGGAGTGCACCGGCACACACTGCGCGCCAGAGTGAGCACCGCGGCAAGCCTGCTGCAACGAGATCTCGACGACCCCGACACTCGGGCGGAACTTTGGGCCGCCATGCGTATTTTGCGCGGTGGATCGGCAAATTCAAGCAGCTAGGCAACGCGATTAGGCGAAGCTCATTCTGCTTTCGCGCCCGGTGGCAACTCACCATAGGGATCCCAGCCGCGAGGCTGAAAAGGCGCACCGTCGAGCAGCACGCGCACACCGTCGGAGCGAGGATCGCCCACCGCACCAATCTCGAGAAACCCTGCGGGCAGCACCGTTCCCGCGGCGAAGGTCGCAAGCAGGCCGTGGTCTTCTCCACCGGTGAGCATAGACAGTACCGAAACCTGTTGGCCACGTTGCACGCCGAACCCGCGTTCAAGCAACTCTGAGTCAAAACGCATCGACACATCACTTGCTTCGCCGAGCCGTTCCGCGTCAAGCGAGAGTCCATCCGAAACATCCATCATGGCGCTCGCACCAGCTACGGCCGCCGCAGCACCCATTGCGATCGGCGCGACCGGCGCCAATTGCGCCGCGAGCGCGGCAGGATGCTGGTCGCGAAGACGCGCCATCGCATCGCTTGTAGCGATCCCGTGAGCGTCTGCGCTCTCCCGAAAAAGCAGCGCGAGCCCGATCCCGGCAAGCCCAAGATCGCCGGCATAGGCAATGGTGTCACCGGGCTTCGCGCCTGAGCGCAGCACGGGGGTTCGGCCCTGCATATCGCCGAGCGCGGTCACCGCCGCGAAAAGCACGGGCGAAGTCCCAAGGTCTCCCCCGACAACTCCGCAACCGGGCGCGAGCTCATGGCAGGCAGCATCAAGCCCTCTCGCGATACCTTCGAGCAGAGCAACGTCGGCGTCTTGCGGGCAAGCGAGTGAGACTGTCAACCCAATCGGTCGCGCCCCCATGGCGGCAACATCAGAAAGATTGGTCGCAGCGAGCTTCCATCCCAGGTCAAAGCCGGCGCCGGCCTCGGCTGCGCCGTGCCAGGCCATTCGAAAGTCGGGGCCCTCAACCATGGTGTCGCTCGTAACCACCACGTCTCCATTCGCGGCGAGGATCGCGCAATCATCACCCGGTCCGAGCAGTGCGGCATCGGCTGGCCGCAATTGCGCGAGCACGCGCTTCAGCACCTGTTTTTCGCCGGCATCGCCCACACTTACCACCCGTCCAAGGTATCCCACCTCGGCACTCGGCTGACACCCGACTTTCACAGAGCTTGCGGGGGTAGGCTGGCCTCGTGCTCATGAAGGTAACCAAGACTCGCAAAATCGCCGCATTTGCTGCCGCAGCCATCACCATGAGCCTGGCGCTCTCAGGCTGCGCCTCAGCGGTTCCAATGGAACCGGCAGAAGACGCAAACAACCCGGCATGCGCTGATGTGATCGTACGGCTGCCTAAGACAGTAGCCGATCTGCCAAAGCGCGCCACCAACGCTCAGGCCACCGGCGCGTGGGGCGATCCAGTGGGGGTCGAATTGCGCTGCGGCGTGCCAACGAGCGGACCAACCACTGACATGTGTGTGTCAGTGAAGGGTGTCGACTGGATCATCGACGATTCCGAAGCCCCCATCTACCGCTTTGAAGCGTACGGCCGCGAGCCGGGTCTTGAAGTGTTCGTAAACAGCGAGCTTGCCAGTGGCACGATGGTTGCGACCGACCTCACCAATGTGGCGCAGATGCTGCCGCAGGTTCGTCAGTGCACCAGCTACGACGATTCCCGTCGCATCGACAAATAACCGGGTCACCTCCGCACTTGCGAGTGCTCCTCAACTTGCGCTCATAGCCGCTCAAGAGCGCTGATGCCCGCATTGTTTCAGACTTGGGTTCCGTAAGCCAAAAGGTTGAGAAATGATCCGCCACCGTCCACGTTCAACGCGGCAAGCAGGCGGAGTCGCTCGCACAAACGAGGTTTGCGCTAAAGCCTAAGCCTGGCGCTCAAGTGCGAGCTCAATCAGCTCGGTAATCAAATCTTTGTAGGCAAGCCCCGACTCTTCCCAGAGGCGCGGATACATCGAGACCGGAGTGAAGCCAGGCAGCGTGTTGATTTCATTCAGCACCGGGCCCTGCTCGGTCAAGAAGAAATCAATGCGTGAAAGACCAGCGAGCTGTGCCGCTTCGAAAGATCGCACTGCGGCATCGCGGATCGACTCGAACTCTGCATCGGTCACTGGCGCAGGCAGCACGAGTTCGACGCCCGAAGCACCAAGATACTTGGCTTCGAAGTCGTAGAACTCACGACCGCTAAACGCAATCTCGCCAATCACAGAACTGGTGCGAGGGGCGCTACCGTTGCGCCCCTGCAGCACAGCAATTTCAACCTCGCGACCAACGACGCCAGATTCAATCAACACAATTGAATCCTCAGCGAAGGCGACTTCGAGCGCAGCAGGCAGTTCATCGGCAACCTTCACCTTGCTCACACCGACGCTTGATCCAGCGCGTGCCGGCTTCACAAAGAGCGGGTAGCTCAGTCCCTCGTCGAGACGCGCAACCACACTCGGATCGCGGTCAAACTCGTGACGGGTGATGGTGCGCCACGGTGCCACCGCGATACCCGCATCAGCGAGCACCGTTTTTGCGACGTGCTTGTCCATCGCGAGCGCTGATCCGAGCACACCCGAGCCAACGTATGGCAGGTCAACCAGATCTAGCAGGCCCTGCAGAGTGCCGTCTTCGCCGAAGGGACCGTGCAATGTCGGCAGCACCACGTCAACGTGCCCGAGCGAAGCGATCGTACCGTCCTCGCGAATCAGGCTGAGTGCGCGGGTATCGATCGAAGCAGGCCACAACACACGAGTCCCGTTTTCGACAACTTCGGGCAGACCACCAGGCACTAACTTGTAGTCGGCAAGATCTGCCTCGCTCAACAGTACGGTTGCACCACGCTTCGTAATACCAACCGGGATCACTTCAAACTTGCTGCGGTCGATAGCGTTCAGCACACCCGCTGCTGTAACGCAGCTGATTCCGTGCTCGCTTGAGCGACCTCCGAAGAGCAGCACCACCCGGCGCTTCGCGCCTTCCTCAGTGGTGTTCTGACTTCCAGCGTTCACGTCGGTGCTCATGCGTCACTTTCCCTTCAGTTTTTGCCAGAACTGCTGCAAGCGGCTTGGCTCTTGCGAGTTCAGGCGAAGCTCTGGTTTTGGCACATCATCTTCAGTAGCAAGGTGTGGGCCAAGATTTTGCGGACGCATAGTTCCGTCAAGCACCATCTGCACCTGCTCAACGATCGGCATCACAATGCCACGGGCACGAGCCAATTCGAGCACAGACTGCACCGAACTAATTCCCTCGGCGGTCTGCTGCATCTGCTGTTTCGTCTCTTCAAGAGAAAACCCCTGGCCGATCAACCGGCCAGCAGTGTTGTTGCGCGAAAGCGGCGACTGGCAGGTGGCGATCAGGTCACCGAGCCCGGCCAGACCAGAAAGAGTCACAGGGTCTGCACCAGAAGCCACCGAGAACTCAGTCATCTCGGCAAGCCCTCTAGTGATGATCGCTGCCTTCGTATTTTCACCGTAGCCGACACCATCAACGATGCCGATAGCCAAAGCAATAAGGTTCTTCAGCACACCACCGAGCTCGGTGCCCACCACGTCGGTGTTCACATAGCTTCGAAAGTATGGCGCAGAACAGGCCGTTGCGATCCGCTTCGCCACTTCAAGATCAATACAAGACGCCACCGCACCGGTCGGCTGTTCTTTAGCAATTTCAAGCGCAATATTTGGGCCAGAGACGACGCCCACACGACTCGGATCAAGATCAAGCGTGTCGATAATCACCTCGCTCATGCGCATGGTGCTGCTCTTCTCGACCCCCTTGACGAGGCTCACGAGCACGGCCCGAGGGCCAAGGTAAGGCTCTAGCGCGAGCAGATTTTCACGAAGCGACTGACTGGGTACCGCAAGAAACACCAGCTCTGCACCGCGCAAAGCGACCGCTGGATCACTCGTCGCCTGCAGAGTTTTTGGCAGGTTGATGCCTGGCAGGTATTGGGTGTTTCGTTTGGCGACCTGAATTTCGTTCGCCTGTTCTGGCCTGCGCGCCAAGATCGTCACATCGCAGCCGGCATCGCTGAGCACCTTCGCGAAGGTAGTGCCCCAGCTACCGGCACCGATCATTGCTACCTTGCGACCTCGGTTACGTTTTTGCCCAGCCGCTTGGACCGCGATCGATCCAGTTCCGTCACTCAAAAGCGTCCCGTTTCAGTCTGCTTGTGCTTCGCTGGATCCCACAACTCGCTCGGCGGGGTCTCACCACGAAGCCCGGCCAAAAGGCGGGTGATCTCATTCATCAGCATCACGGTTGCCTCATTGACAACCTTTTGATCAACGTCACGACCCTCGAACTTCGACAGATCGAGCGGTTCGCCGACAGCAACCTCAATGGTTTTGCGAGGGAATGGGTGAATGCCCTTTCCGTAGCGAGGCATCAGATTCTGCGTACCCCAGTGAGCGGCAGGAATCAGCGGAATTCCCGTCTCGAGCGCAAGTCGAACAGCGCCGCTCTTGCCGCGCATAGGCCAAAGGTCGGGGTCACGAGTGAGTGTGCCTTCTGGATACACAATCACCGCAGCCTCGCGACGAATCAGTTCTTCAGCAGCGCCCATGGGGTTGCCGTTTGCGCGCACCGCGCCCTCACGACGAACGGGAATTTGTCCGGTAGCTTTCAACAGCCAGCCGAACACGGGCACCTTGAACAGGCTCTCTTTTGCCATGAACCGGGGCAAGCGACCAAGATGCCAAATTGCAGCGCCCATCGCAATGGGGTCAATCTCGCTGTAGTGGTTCGGCGACATGATGAATGGCCCGGTGTTTGGCAGCTTCGAGTCTGGGGTGAATCGATAGCGAACCATGCACGACCAAAGCGGCAAGATCAGCGAAGCGAGCACCCAGAAGAGGCTCGGTCGCCGCTTCTCAGCGGAGGGCCGACTGCGCATCTTCACTGTCTCTGTCATGCCTAAAACGTTACCCCTCGAAAACGAAGTCTGCACCGAGCTGGCGGAGCTTCTCAATAAAGTTTTCGTAGCCGCGCGAAATGATGCCGAGGTTCGTGACCTTGGTCTGACCGTTTGCGGTCAATCCAGCGATCAGGTAGCTGAAGCCACCTCGCAGATCGGGCACCTCGATATCGGCACCGTGCAGCGTAGACGGGCCCGTAATTACAGCTGCCTGCTCGAACTCACGGCGCATGACGCGACGGCGTTCATCAGCAAGCCCGTCTTCGTAGACTTTAATGTCAGCACCCATTTTGTTGAGCGCGTCCGTGAAGCCAAAGCGGTTCTCGTAGACAGTCTCGTGAATCGTTGAGACGCCCTTTGCCTGGGTCAGTGCGACCACGAGTGGCTGCTGCCAATCGGTCATGAAGCCAGGGTGCACATCGGTTTCGATCGTTACTGGTTTCAGGTCGCCGCCCGGGTGGAAGAACCGAATGCCATCGTCGTGCACCTCGAAGTCGCCGCCAACCTTACGGAAGACGTTGAGGAAGGTCATCATTTCTTCCTGGCGTGCACCGCCGACAAACACATCGCCGCGGGTTGCAAGCGCGGCTGACGCCCAGCTAGCTGCCTCGTTGCGGTCAAAGAGCGCGCGGTGGTCATAGCCGCGAAGTTCCTTGACGCCCTCAATGAAGATCACACGATTCGGCTCAACAGTAATGATCGCGCCCATCTTCTGCAGAATGCAGATGAGGTCGGTGATCTCTGGCTCGATTGCCGCGTTGCGCAGTTCGGTCTCGCCCTCAGCGAGTACAGCGGTGAGCAGCACCTGCTCGGTAGCGCCAACCGATGGGTACGGCAGTTCAATGCTCGCACCGTGCAGACCGTCTGGTGCGGTCAGGCTAATGCCACTTGGCAGCTTCTCCACAACCGCACCAAACTTACGCAGCGCGTCAAGGTGGAAGTCGATTGGCCGGTCGCCGATACGGCAACCCCCGAGGTCAGGAATGAACGCCTCACCGAGACGGTGCAGCAGTGGGCCACAGAACAGAATCGGAATACGCGATGATCCAGCGTGCGCGTCAATATCGGCGTGGTGCGCGATTTCAACGTTCGACGGGTCGAGACGCCATTCCCCTGGTTCTTCGCCGCGGGTGATCAGCACGCCGTGAAGTGCCAGCAAACCGGCAACCACACGAATGTCCGACACGTTTGGCACGTTGCGAAGCACACTGCTGGTCTGACCGAGCAGCGCGGCAACCATGGCCTTTGGCGCAAGATTTTTTGCGCCACGGACCTCAATACGTCCCTGCAGCGGACGACCACCATTGATGATGATCTCGTCACTGGTCAGGCCTACGCGTGCGCCAGCTTTCTGCGCATCAAGCTTCAGCCCCTCATCAACACTGTCCGTTGTCGGTTCTGTTGCAGACGATGCTGCGGCCGAGTCGTTCATGCCTCTCCTCAGGGGGTTCACTTACCGGGTGGGCGAATGTTCCAATCTACCGCGGTAACGCTGAGAAATGAATTAGCGTCGCGGCAGTGTCGTTGGCATCCAAGCTGGGCGGGTCTTTTCGAACTCCGAAATCGCCTGTTCGTTCTGCAGAGTCAATGAAATATCGTCAAGACCTTCGAGCAGACGCCAGCGGGTGTAGTCGTCAATCTGGAACGGAACAACCAGGTCACCAGCAGCGACTGTGCGATCTTCGAGGCTTACGGTGAGTTGGGTTCCGGGAGCGGATTCGATAGCCGCCCAAAGCTTCTCAACGTCTGCTTCTTCGACCTGCGCTGCGAGCAGCCCCTGTTTGCCAGAGTTACCGCGGAAAATATCGGCAAATCGAGGCGAAATTACAACTTTGAAACCAAAGTCACGCAGCGCCCAAACCGCGTGCTCACGCGAAGACCCGGTGCCAAAATCAGGACCAGCGACCAGGATCTCAGCTCCCTGATACCGCGGCTGGTTGAGCACGAAGTCTTCGTCTTGACGCCAGTGATAAAACAGTGCGTCATCGAAGCCAGTCTTGGTTACACGCTTCAAAAAGTTCGCCGGGATGATCTGGTCAGTATCGACATTTGAGCGCTTCAGCGGGGCGGCCAGGCTCGTCAGTGTATTGAACTTTTCCATGGTTACGCTGCCTGCACCTTCTCAGCGCCTGCTGCTGCGCCATCTGCGTCATGAGTAATACCCTGTTCTGCGTCTTGCTGCAGATCCCACGGGCTTGAGAGTGTGCCGCGAATCGCGGTCGCAGCGGCAACAAGTGGCGACACCAGGTGGGTGCGACCGCCCTTGCCCTGGCGACCCTCAAAGTTACGGTTCGAGGTCGAGGCGCAGCGCTCGCCTGGGGCAAGCTGATCCGGGTTCATACCGAGGCACATAGAGCAGCCAGCGAAACGCCACTCGCCACCAAAAGCCTCAACAATCTTGTCGATGCCCTCAGCCTCAGCCTCAAGACGCACGCGGGCAGAGCCGGGCACCACCATCAAACGAACACCGTCAGCCTTACGCTTGCCCTTGATGATGCCTGCAAAATCACGCAGATCGTCGAGGCGCGCGTTGGTGCAAGAACCCATGAAGACTGCGTCTACCGGGATCTCCTTCATTGGCTTACCGGCTTCAAGATCCATGTATTCGATCGCACGCTCTGCTGCAGCACGCTCGTTTGGATCAGTAATGTCAGCCGGATTTGGCACGTTGTCGCTCAGCAGAACGCCCTGACCAGGGTTGGTGCCCCAGGTTACGAATGGCTCAAGCGCGTTTGCGTCGATGAAGATTTCTTCGTCGAACACTGCACCCTCGTCGCTTGGCAGTGTCTTCCAGTAGTCAACAGCGGCATCCCAATCGGCGCCCTGTGGAGCGTGATCGCGGCCCTTCACATACTCGAAGGTTGTCTCATCTGGCGCAACCATACCGGCGCGTGCGCCAGCCTCAATCGACATATTGCAGATGGTCATACGTCCATCCATCGAAAGGTTGCGAATCGCCGACCCGCGGTACTCGAGCACATAGCCCTGACCGCCACCGGTGCCGATCTTCGCGATTACAGCAAGAATGATGTCTTTCGCGGTCACGCCTGGGCGCAGTTCGCCATCAACGTTGATCGCCATTGTCTTGAATGGCTTCAGCGGCAGTGTCTGGGTTGCCATGACATGCTCGACTTCACTGGTGCCGATGCCGAATGCGAGCGCACCAAAAGCACCGTGCGTCGAGGTGTGGCTATCGCCGCACACTACGGTAATTCCCGGCATGCTCAGGCCAAGCTGCGGACCAACGACGTGCACGATTCCCTGCTCTTTGTCACCGAGCGGGTGCGCGCGCACACCAAACTCTGCGACATTCTTGCGCAGCGTCTCGATCTGCAGACGGCTCGTTGGATCCTCAATCTGCTTCGTGATGTTCAGTGTTGGGGTGTTGTGATCTTCGGTCGCGATCATCAGGTCAACCCGTCGTAGCGGGCGGTCTGCCGTACGAAGACCGTCAAAGGCCTGAGGGCTGGTGACCTCGTGGATGAGGTGGAGATCGATGTAAATCAGGTCAGGATCACCGTTTTCACCCTTGACTACGGTGTGTGCATCCCAGAGTTTCTCGGCCAGAGTCCGAGGTCGTACGCTTTGCTCAGTCATTATTCAGTGCTTCTCTTCTTTGATCGGTGCGCTTACGCACATGCATTTCGGCCGTACCTAAACTCCGCGACGGGAGCGGTCGAACTGATTACATCCCGTCGCGGCAAGCAAGAAGCAGAAGCCAACGACGCATAGGGCGATTCTAGCAGTTGCCGCATACCGCTTGACTTCGTGCGAGCAGCGCTGAATTCCAACCCGACTTTGTGCGCTCGCACGAAGGTTTTCGCAGTGTTCAAGCAAGCAAGGAGCGAAACCATTCAATCTCCCTTCCAACTCACCGCGACTGAGACGCAAAGAAGCGCCCGTTCGACAGACACGAACGGACGCTTCTTGCCACTCCAAGTAACTCTGTCCAAACACCAAAACGTGCCCCGACAGAGTTGCCTAGCGCGTTAGGCTCGCTTGCGTTTGGTTCCGGCGAGCGCACAGGCACCAGCGACGAGCATGAGCGCGGCAATCGCGCCAATGCCCATCACCGATTCGCCACCGGTTGCGGCGAGCGGCTTCGGTTTCTGCTCAGTAATCGCCTTCGAGGTGACGGTAATCGGGGCGCTCGCCAGCACCGTGTCTGGCGCTGAGGCAGCTGCGACCGTGATGGTGTGCTTGCCTGCCGCAGCGTTCTGCGGAATCTTGGCGTCAAAGGTCAGCTTGCCCGATGCGTCCGTGCTTGCTCCGCCGAGGGTGGTTGGAGTCGAGTTCATCACAAACACGTATTCGGTGTCTGCGGCGAGCCCTGTCGCGCTGATTGTTAGTGTGCCACCGGCTGGCACGCTTGCGGCTCCAAGCACAATTGTTGGGGTTCCGGGCACCTCGGGATCAACCTGATCAAGCCCAAGGTCACAGTTCACGGTGCCTGACCAGAGCGAGTGCCCGCCGTTGTTGCCGTCATCTGCTCGGATCACTTCTTTGACTCCGTTTACACAGGTGCTATCCGGAGTGATCGCGAACCCCTCAAGGTTGAGGTTCGCAAGTTCGCTTGGCCGGTTGTAGACGCGGTCAATCGCAAATTTCCCACTGGCATCCAGCTTCATCAGGGTTGCCGAGCCGCCAACGCTGTCGTCGCCCACTGCCCACATGCGGTTGTTGTCAAAATCCCACTGCGCCTCAGCGATGAGTGGCATGCCGGTATCGATTGTCGCAATGCGCTGAAAACCGCCGTCGATGTTGTTCAGGGTGTAGGCGTAAAGGTGTCCGTTCTTTTCTAGCGCCAGGAAAAACACGCCAGTACCGTGTCCCGGGTAGCGCGCTGGATCATAGGCCTCGCCAGTGTTCTCATCGATGAATCCGCCGTCGGTGAGAAACTCGTCAGGCACCCAGGTAATTCCTTCAAACCCGAGATTCGAGTCTGGGCCAGGTGCGGTACTCAGGACGCCGTCAAAGTCGGCCGTCAGATCCCACTGGTTGGTGGGGTGCAGAACGGTGCTCGCCTCGTTTGGGTCGTATCGCAGCACGCTATCGAGGACGACCTTCTTGTTGGTGTTGTCGCGCTCCGTCGTGATGTACAGGTAGCCGTCAGGGCCAACCGTGATGCCCTCTGAGTCTGGCTGTCCACCGCCGTTTGGAAAGACGATCTGCTTGCCTTCAGCCCAACCGCCCGACGGGTCTTTGATCCAGCGATCGTTTTCTTTGACCAGGCGGTAAAGGTGGCTCTTATTCTTCACTGCCCACATCACGTCTGGTGCGCTTGGATCAATATCGAGCCCGGACACGTCCTGACCAGAAACAGCCGAATCAAACTGGCACTGGTTATCTGAGGTGTACCACTTCTGGCTTCCCGGCCAAGAAATTCCGCCAGCAATTTCCTCGGCAAGGTCTGAGGGTGGCTGGGTCTGGCAGGGCACTGTGCTGCCCTCGCTGCTGTCGATAATGCGTCCACTGCAAGCAGAGGCGTTTGATTCGCCCCAGCTATCGCTCTCGGTGTGCAGCCAGCGGCCGGTACCGTCGCCACAGCTCGACCACGAACCCGGTTCGGCATCTTGCTTGCCGTAGGTCACCGAGTCAACCAGCGTGGTGCCGTCGGCAAGGTAAAGATTTACCGAGTCTCCGCCTGCGGAAAGCCCCTGGTTCGAACGCAAGACCAAGAAGCCTCCTGCTGGCACCACGGTGCCTGCAGGCACCGCACTCTGATCAGCCAGGGTCAGCGCTGCCGGAGCGTGTCCGTTGTCTGACTGCAGCCAAGCCGAAATGTCGATGTCGGTGTCACCACTGTTGTAAAGCTCGTAGGCATCGGTGTAAGGCTCAATATTGGCCGAAGTCACCTCATTGATTTTGATGTTTTGCCACGGCTGCGTTTCTGGCTCGGTCGTGGTCGAGTTAGGGTTTGCCGCCCCTGGGGTCTTGCTGCTCAGCTGAACAAAGTCACCGGTGCCATTTGGTAGACGACCCCAACTACTCAGGTGCTGATCGCCCCACTCATAGGCATCAAGCTGGGTGACTCCATCTGCTGCGAGCAACGTCAGCTTGTCGCTTTTCTTCAGTTTGAACGAAGCATCATTCACTACGTAAAAACCACCTGGATCAAGCACCGTCGTCGCTGGCACCGTGTAGGTAACCACGTTCTGGCGGCCATTTAGCGTGACACCCGAAATATCGAGCGGGGTGTCGCCACTATTCATCAGCTCAACCCAGTCTGGTGAGCCGTCAGTTTCAATCTCGTTGATCACGAGTTGCGGGGTTTCTGGGGCAGCAATCGCAAGTGGTGCACCCAGCAGAGTGAAGGCAGCGACGCCGAGCACCCCCGCGAGTGTCTTGGTCAGTGTGTGTCGAGGCACTGGTGTTCCTTTTAGCTCAGGACAAGTTTGTCCCTGCTATCCGAACAGCCGCAGATTTCCGTCAACTGACTCCAAGGTTTCTTTGCGGTGAACGCTCGGCGCCGTGGCAGGGGCTGGGTGATCCAGCGCCCCCAAAAACTGCCTAGTGGTTGTCACCCTCTGGTGCGCCAAGGTGCAGCTTCTCGCCGCTTGCCTTCGCATCGCGGCGCATCTTCACGAGGCTCGCAATCGTAGCGATCGCCATCGAGGCAACAATCACGCCAAGCGACATCCAAGTGCTGATGTCAGGAACCGGAACTGGATTGCCACCGTTGATAAACGGCAATTCGTTTTCGTGCAGCGCATGCAGGATCAGCTTCACGCCGATAAAGGCGAGGATCGCGGCGATACCGTATTTCAGGTACACCAGCTTGTCGAGCAGACCTCCCAAGAGGAAATACAGCTGACGCAGACCCATCAAGGCAAACACGTTCGCGGTAAACACGATGAACGGGCTCTGGGTAATACCAAAGATCGCGGGAATCGAATCGAGCGCAAACAACAGGTCGGTGGTGCCGAGCGAAATAAAGACGAGCATGAACGGGGTCCACATACGCTTGCCGTCGACCGTGGTGCGCAGCTTGCCGCCGTCATACTCTTCGCTAATCGGCACAAATTTCTTCACCTGGCGGATCAGCCAGCTATCGCCCTGGTCCGCGTTTTCATCGTGGCGAATCTGCTGCCAAGCGGTCCAGATCAACCAGGCACCGAAGATGAAGAAGACCGCGATGAAGCGCTCAATAATCGCAGCACCGGCCAAGATGAAGAGGCCACGGAAGATCAACGCGAGCACAATACCCACCATGAGTGCGCGCTGCTGGTAAGCCTTCGGTACGTTAAATCCGGCGAGGATCAGCACGAACACGAAGAGATTGTCGATCGAGAGGCTGTACTCGGTAAGCCAGCCCGCCAAAAACTCGCTGCCATGCTGAGCGTCTCCGATAAGGAAAAGCACGCCCGCAAAAATGAGGGCCAACAATACGTAAAACCCGACCCAGAGACTCGCCTCACGCATCGAAGGAACGTGCGGGCGCTTCACGATGAGCAGCAGGTCAACGATCAGGATGGTGAGCAAAATCACCATCGATCCGATTTCGAACCAAAGTGGAAGTTGGGTGGTCATATAGCTCTTTCGGCCGGTTCACACCTATTTTAGGGTGTGGTTATCGCCGAAAGTCTCTTCCCATCACTTCGAAAATCACGGTGATGCGCCCGAACCGGCGAGGCGTCGAAGCCCCGCGTATTGACGGCACAGGCGAAACGGAATACTCCCCTTCGTGCTTTTTAGTCTAGCTGACTCGCGAGGTTCAATCTGACAGCACAGCTTTCCCTATAGGTATCTCTTCAGACAACTGCCCATTACGATTTACTAGACGCCCACGCGAAAGGACCCCCCAGTGAACGCGCGCTCAACCAATTCAATCGAACGAAGCTCCGTCAAGGGCCCCGGTGCGGCTTCGCGCACGCTCGCTGGGTTCATCTTCGCCAGCCGTTGGCTGCAGGCTCCCCTGTACCTGGGCCTCATCATTGCGCAGGCAATCTACGTCGCACTGTTTTTTGTTGAGCTCTGGCACCTTCTCGAAAAGGTGATCACCACCGGCCAAATCAACGAAACCGACGTCATGCTGAGCGTGCTGGCGCTGATCGACATTGTGATGATCGCGAACCTCCTGATCATGGTGATCATAGGAGGCTACGAGACCTTCGTCTCGAAGATTCGGGTGAATGGGCACCATGACGAACCAGACTGGCTCTCACATGTAAACGCCAACCTCCTCAAGGTGAAGCTCGCGATTTCGATTATCTCGATCTCGTCGATTCACCTGTTGAAGACCTTCATCGAGGTCGGCCGCATGGAGAACGGCCTGGTTTATGACGCTTCTGGCAAGGTCATCTACTCAAGCGATGGCGTGATGTGGGAGGTTATCATTCACCTCGCGTTTATCGTTTCTGCATTGGCTCTCGCTTGGATCGACCGCATGAGTCATCATGACTCTGTACACACGAAGCCTGCCGCTGAGGCACCGGTCGTTCACAGCGCACCAGCTGAGCCAACTCCCCAAGCATCTTCCACCGCTGAGCAGGATGGATACGTCACCGTGCGCTTGCCTGCCGGGTCTGCGCTTCCCGATGGCGCCGAGGTAGTCACCGGAAAGTAACGTGTAGCGCGAGAGTTCGCGTGACACGAGTCGCCGGCGGCACTCGGCGACTATCGGTGTCGCAAAAACGCCCAGGCAACGCTGAAACAGGACGGCGCAAGGGAATGTTCATCTGCGCTGCGTTTGTCGCGCAGGGAACGGTTCCAGCAGGTTAACCCAGCCCCAGCGTCTCGACCGCCACATCAGCGCGATCAGTAATAATCCCGTCAACTCCAAGCTCGACGAGCGCACGCATCTCGGCTGGGTCGTTAATGGTCCAGACATGCACTTCGACACCCGAGCGATGCGCCGCAGCAATCAGCTTCGGCGTCACCACCCGAACTGGTCCCTGTTTCACTGGAATCTGCAGGGCGTCGAAACCAGCAAGCGCTTTGGCTTGCGCTCGTTTTCCACCAAATTTAGTGGCCAGCACAATGCGCAATATACCGCCGTACCCGGGTGATGAAGCCGGCCTGTGGACAGGCTGTTGCGATGAGCCCGACAGAGCTGTTTTGGAGTTTGACCGGAGCTCACGCGCCACACGAGCAGCGGCTTCAAGCGCTTCTTGCCGCCGCGCGTCCGAAAAACTGGTGATCAGCACTCTGTCGCAAAACTCCCCCGCAATTTCACCGGCAGGGGTCGCAGCTGAAGCAGACTTAATATCGACGTTGAAGTGCATCTCAGGAAAAGCCTCAAGCGCATCGCGCAAGGAAATGAGCCCTCCGCGATCCGCAAGGAGTTCCTTGAACTCGGCAAAGCTCAGATCCGCTACGAGCCGTGGATCCCCCGCTATGCGCTGAAGATCATCGTCATGGCAGATCACCACTACCCCATCACGAGTGAGATGCACGTCAATTTCGAGGTAGCGCACCCCGATTGCTTGCGCCGCCGCAATCGACATTCTGGAGTTATCAGCCATCTCGTTGCCGTTGGGCATTCGCCCAACAAGCCCGCGGTGAGCAAATACCCGAGGCAACCCGCCGCGAGTCAGAAACGGGTGAGTCATGTATGCGCCGTTCATGTTGAGATTGTTGGCTCAAGTGTATGCCGTCAGGTGATTAACTTCTCGGCTATTTACGGCAGCTAGAATCCTGCCCATGCACAGCCAGCCGCGACGTGGCCCGAGAGGGCGAGAGGTATTTCGAGTGTTTCTGAAACTCGGCCTCACGTCGTTTGGTGGCCCGGTCGCGCACCTTGGCTTCTTTCGCGAAGAATTTGTTGCGAAAAGACGCTGGATCGGCGAACGTCAATTCGCCGAGCTTCTTGCCCTCTGCCAGTTTTTGCCTGGCCCAACTTCGAGCCAACTCGGTTTCGCGATTGGCCTCAGACGCGCTGGATACCTTGGCGCAGTACTGGCTTGGCTCGCGTTCACACTGCCGTCAGCGCTCCTGCTCATGCTTTTTGCCGCAAGCACCAGTTTTTTCTCCGGGCCAGTTGGTACCGGAGTCCTTGCGGGGTTGCATGCTGTCGCGGTCGCCGTTGTAGCGCACGCGATCTGGGGTATGGCGCGCACGCTTACGCCCGACATTCGACGCATGGTGATAGCCGTGACTGCCGCCGTATTGGCGTTGCTCATACCGAGCGCAATCGGGCAAGTTTCTGCGATCCTGGTCGGACTTGTTGCCGGTCTTGTCTGCTGCCAAACCACGCTCGCAGACAAAGCGGAGCACCCGACTAGCTTTTTTGAGGTGAGTAGAGCCGTGGCGTTGAGCTGCGTTGCTGCGTTGATCGGCTTGCTCACACTATTGCCCGTTTTGGCGTCGCTCACGGGCAACCCGATCATACAAATGGCCGATGCTACGTCTCGCTCTGGCGCACTTGTCTTCGGCGGCGGCCACGTCATGCTCCCGTTGCTGCAGGCAGAACCTGCCATTGCCGCATCAGTGTCGACAGAACAATTCTTCGCCGGCTACAGCGCAGCGCAAGCAGTGCCCGGCCCACTATTCACATTTGCCGCCTATCTGGGAGAGGTGGCGCAACCTGGCGGTGGACCGGGGATGGCGATTGTCGCCTTGATCGCAGTGTTTTTGCCCGGCATGCTGCTTCTCCTTGCTGTCTTGCCGTTCTGGGCGAGCTTGCGCCAAATGCCCGGCGCAGCTGCCGCGCTCAGCGGTGCAAACGCTGCCGTTGTTGGCCTACTGATCGCGGCCCTTTGTGATCCGCTCATCTCGACCGGAATAACGAGCGTGTTTACGCTGCTCCTAGCTCTCGCCTGCCTTGCGGCACTGTTTTTTCGAGTGCCAGCTTGGGGTGTGGTGGCTGCGGGCGGTGTGGCCGGCGCCGCATATTCACTACTTCAATGACTTTGTGGGCGCCCGTTTTCGGGGTGACCCATTTGTTCAGCACCCGTTGGCTAGCCGATCGGCGGTCGAGCTCCAAGATGCGGGCCCTGACTCACTACCTCGCGGCAGGTGATGCGGATGGTGTCTTCCGAAGCGTCATACACATGCCTGGCAGCAAGTCTGCCCGCAGCCAACACTCCGGCCAGCCACGTAAAGGTAGTCGCGTCGAGAGGCGGTTCACCGGCTACCGCGCGCATTAATTGCAGCATCAGCATTTCACTGAGCCCAACGTGCGGGCCATTCGCAAAACTCAAACCCAGCAGAGGCGGTGCCGCTGCCGCAGGAATGAGACGCAGAGTCCAGGTTACTGTTTGCCGGGTGCTCTCGTTTGCCGTGTCGACCAGCCGAATCGTTGGCGGTGCTGGTTGCTGCACTGAGTCAAGCAGCTCAAATTCTTTCGAGGCTTCGTCGGAGATGAGCAAGCTCGGTTTACCCAGGCGAGCATAGGCGTTCACCCAGCGCTGTTCGCCAAGCCCGTGGGGTGCCACCACCGGTACGAGCGTGGGATCCTCGACTATTGCGTCCGCCAACCCTTCCAAGTCAACACCGGCCGCCTCGAATGATTCAATTTCTGGCACGTCGAGGCCAAGCAGAGCGGCTGCGGCGCGGGCCTTGGCGAACGCGGTATCAAATCGTGCGGCAATTGCGGCATCGTCAACGACCAGCGTGGCTGCTCCTGGTAAGACTCGTGCGGCTTGCCGATCAAGCCAGTGGTCAAGTTTGACGTCTTCGCGCTCGCCTGCGAACTGGCTGTAGGCAGCGTCGACGTTTTTTGCGATCCCTGGGAACAGGGCGCGCATCAGCGCGACTCGATCAGTTTGTTCTGACACGATGCACTCCGTTTCTTGTTGCGATGACGCTCTCTGATGCACTTTCACGCTACCGGACGGCGTTGAGATGCTCAGCGAGAAGTTGTTCGAGGAGCCTTGGCAGCTCGCGTGGGTCGTTCAGAGCGATACCATCTGGCTCGTAGCGTTTTGCGAGATCGTCCGTGCCGATTCCGATGCCGTACATGCCGACGCCAGCGCTGCGTAATCGCTGCAATTCTCGATGCGCAGCAGCCGTGTCGTTGGTTCCGCCGTCACTCACCAAAATCGCGATTCGAGTGCGTACCGCTTCCCGGTTATTGGAATTTCCAATAACCGGGGAAGAAGCCGAGGTAGCGACACCGGAACGTGAGATTCCCAATTGCTCAGCCGCTGCTGAGAGGGCCGCAGCGTCGTTTGTCGATCCACCGGGCTCGCGTGCTTCGGCGTGGATCAGCCGCCGAGCCTCATCGTCCAGCCCGCGTGAAAGAGGCTTCAGCACAGTTGCCTCAGCATCAAACACAATCAGGCTGCTTCGAATATCCAGTTCGAGACTGATCCCGGCGTTCAGCTCCGCAAAAACGATATCTCGCTCAACCGCGGCAAGCCCTTCAAGCAAAATGATCATTGCGTCGGCGGCGGCCTGTGAAGCCGGGCCGGTCATAGAGGCCGAAGCATCAACCATCAACACATAGTCGGTGCTACCTACGTCACTCGCAAGTTTCGGAGTGAGTACCCTGCGTCGAAACGCATGAGGCGCGCGTACTCCCGATACCGCTTCGGCAATGATCGAGGCAAACATATCGGTTGCCAGCTCATCACCATCGGCAAAGGCTCGCCGGCTCTGGCTGCGACGCTGCGTGACTCGCTCGCCAATAATTCGAGCAAAAAGCGCCCGAATCCTGTCAATCTCGGGCGCAAGTTGAGCGCTTCGTTCCCGATAGTCGGCGAGCACCGTCGCCGCCGCATTGCCGTTTGCTGCCGCCCCGGCGTCCATGGGCTCTGCCCGGTCACTTTCGGCCGCAGCGTCCAGTTCTGAAGCTGCCGCCACCACCGAATTCGCGTCTGGAATCGGCGTGGCTAGGACCTGCTGCACAAAATCCTCATTTGCTGAGGCGGTGAGCTGGTCAAGGTCTGGGCTGCTTGGGGTCTGGTCAGCTTCGTCAGAATTGTCAGCCGGGTCGGCACTCTGATCCTCGTCGCCCAGCGCAAAATCGTCAGACCCGAGCGGCGTCTCTGCCTCGACGCTCAGCTCAGCACGGTCGCTACCGCCAAGCACCGTAGGCGCGCCTGCCGCATCGAGTCGGCTCAGACGTTCGTAACCGGGTAGTAAAACGGCAAGCGCGCGCTCGAATCTGCGCAGCGGCACAATCGTTGGATCGGGCATCAACACACGGCGAAGCACATCAATTTCAGCGGTGCCAAGCTGAAGCATGTGTTGCCATTCACGAGCGACATCGGGGTCATCAATGCTGAGTTGATCAGCCAACGGTGTGAGCTGGGCGAGCACAAGCGTGGCCCATTGCAGGTGTCGCGCTTGGGTACTGAGTTCGCTCGGCAGCGTGCGATACACGGCGGCCTGCAGTGGCGTGCGCAGCCCAGGCATCGCCCGCAACAACTCGAACGCAGCCTGCGTACGGCGGAGCGCTCCGAGCAGTGGTGCAAGATCGGGCCGGGCACGCTCAAGTCCGCGCGCACGCCTGGCCCGTTCGGGGGCGATCAACAATTCACGCGGGCCTTCCCAAAGGTGCAGCGCAGCCAGGGCGAGGGCTTCATGCTGACCGTGGCCGCGTGCCGCATACCAGCCGAGACCAACACGCAAGCCCTGGTCGTCAAGCTGCCACTCATCAAGGTCGCTTGTCACGATTCTGATGCCGAGCATGGCACCGACAGAGTGCAAGGCAGCGGCGAGCTCGGCATTTGCCGCATCGCTCATTCCAGCTCCTTCGACCATGACCTCACCCTAACCGACACCGTGTTGCGCTTTCTTGTGGCAGCTGCGCTCTGAAACGTACTCGTCTCGACGGGTGCGAGCGATCCAACGTGCCAAATTGGCACATTTTGCCGGGATCACCATTTTTCAAGAAGCGCAGGATCGCCGAGCCATTGAGCACGCATCCCTCAACCGCAAAAACAACCCCTTTAGAACGCTTGATTTCGTTGATAATCTCACAAATTCCACTGAAAGCGAAGCGTTCTTTAGGAAATGCAATCAATATCGCCACTCTAACGAATTTCGTACGGGCGTGGTAGCGTGACCAGCATGCTGCCTTACGACGCCGACCCAGTGCTCCTTCAGGCCAGCGATCTCGCTCGCGAGATTCGCCAGGTGCGCAGAGCCGCGCGCGCGGCCGAAACTTTCGCCAAGGCCACAGGCCGAGAAACAGATCTGAGCGCCGCAGCGGTACTGCAACAAGATCTCACCGCGCTACAAACGAGCCTTGAACTCTTACTCACAGAACCAGGCAACCTCGCCATTGTGCACACAGCACTTGACGAACGAGCAACCGTGCTTCGAGCCGCAGTGCAGGCCCGCCGCGCAGAACTCGCACAGCGCGACAGACTCAACAAAGCAGAGCGAATTGTCACTGCGGCGGCGCGCGACTCTCGTTCTCTCACTTCGGCAGAGCGCGAACGTGTGCGTGAGCTACGCGCACCGCTGCTGCAGGAGACAGCCGAGGAAACCGAGACGGCGCTAGCGGGAACACACTGGCAGCAGCACATCAACACCGCCGCCAGGCGCGATGCCACAATCGAAGCACTCGGCACCATGCGCCTACGCGAAGCACGCGCGCAATTGCGCGACGGGCTGCTCATGACAGAACAGATGCGCGGCATCATTGCCGAAGCGCTCCCCTCACTTACTCGAGGCGAACCGGTGCTCCTCGTTGGTGAAACCGGTGGCGCGAAGACCGCTCTCGCAGAGCACCTCGCCCTGCGCGCGAGCGGCAGCGAACCCGAGCTCATTTCGGGCTACGGAGACATTACCAGCGCGCAAGTAATCGGAAGCCACGAACTTCGTGCCGAGAACGGTGCCACCGTGAGCGTGTTTGTGCCGGGACCGCTGCTCCGCGCGATGGCCGAGGGGCGTCCGGTAATCCTCGACGAGGTGAACGCGATGCCCGCAGAATTTTTGAAACGCCTCAACCGTATTCTGCAGCTCCGGCCCGGTGACCGTCTCGGGGTACAAGAAAACGCCGGCCGCGAAGTACTCGTAGCCCAGGGTTTCGCGATCCTCGCTACCGCCAACGAGCAAACCCCGCACCGATACCGGGGTATCGACCGTTTGAGCTCGGAACTGGTGAACCGATTTGGAGCCAATGGCTACCGCGTGCACTATCCCGATGCAAACACCCGATACGACGAGATACCAAGCGAGAACGGTTTGCTCGCCTTTGCCGCAGTGGTCAACGAACGAGGCGAACTACCAATCGAGCTGAACGCAGATGAGGTGCTGCGAGCAGCGCGTGCAGCCTTCATCAGCCAGCAAGTGTTCTCTGGGCAAAACGGCAAGGGATTCGCGGATTTTGTCAGCACCGAACGCGAAATAGATGGCAGGCCTGGTCTCGACGAAGCCGTGCTCGCGCCGCGCACCCTCGTCGCGGTGCTGCAAAAAGTTGCCGGCAGCGCTGGTGCCGTATCACTAGATCACGCCCTCACGCGTTTTGTTGAGAGCGTGATGCATCGCGAGGATCGCCGAGTGCTGGCCCTCATTCTTGAGGGGCAAGGTTTTCAACTCGGTTGATCCTTGCGTATTGCCGGTTTCGAATGCCGAGCAGAATCGACGCAAGCACCGCCGCACAGACGGAAGCCGTAAGCACCGCGACCTTCGCATAATCGTGCTCGGCCAGCTCCGAGTCGAAGCTCAGTTCTGCAACGAGCAATGAGACTGTGAAGCCGATACCGGCAAGAATGCCGACACCGAGCAAATCGATCCAGCGATACGAGGGATCAAGCTTGGTGCGCGTAAGACGGGTGGTGAGCCACGTAGTCGCAACGATGCCGATTGGTTTGCCAAGCAAGAGAGCCGCGATGATGGCGATCGTCGCGGGGCTCGCGAAGGCCGATTGAATTCCCTCGGCGCCACCAAGCGAAACTCCCGCCGCGAAAAACGCGAAGATCGGCACGGCGATACCCGCCGAGAGAGGCCGGAAGCGGTGCTCAAACTGTTCAGCAAGACCTGGACCAAGATCGGGTTCTGCGTGCTCAGCTGAAGCTGCTGATTTGCGATGCAATACCGGAATAGTGAACGCAAGCAGCACGCCGGCGATGGTCGCGTGAATACCCGACGCATGCATAAACGCCCACGCAATAACCCCAATCGGCAACAGAATGAGCCAGGCTGCAAACGGCCGCCCGCCAAAGAAGTCACGCCATTTCTGCGCGATAAAACCATAAATAGCGATTGTGACTAGCGCGGCAATCAGCGGCACCACTTCAATCGCACCCGAGTAGAAGATCGCGATGATAGCGATTGCGATGAGATCGTCCACTACTGCGAGGGTGAGCAAAAAGATGCGCAGGGCACTCGGCAGGCGCGATCCGATGATTGCGAGCACGGCAACGGCGAACGCGATGTCGGTCGCGGTAGGAATCGCCCAGCCGTGCGCTAACACCGAATCTCCACGCACAATCACCGAGTAGATTACCGCCGGCACGATGACACCACCTGCCGCGGCAGCGACAGGCACAATCGCTGTCTTCGGGTTTCGAAGGTCACCAGACACGAACTCTCGCTTGAGTTCGAGCCCCACCAAAAAGAAGAAGATTGCGAGCAGCCCGTCTGCCGCCCACGTGCTGAGAGAAAGCTTTAGGTGCCAGGGTTCGTACCCGAATTCCAGGTCGCGCAGAGCGAAGTAGCCTTCGGCGGCAGGCGAATTTGCGAGCAGCACTGCCGCAGTGGCAGCAACAACGAGCAGCACACCGCCCACGGTCTCTTTGCGGAGGATCTCGCCGATACGATTGCGTTCTTTCAGCGACGAGAGCCTGGGAAATACGGCAGCACCGTCTGCGCCCTTACGGAGTTTTGACATGGTCAACTTTCAGGTGGGTCAACGTTAGAAACTTGCCGACCAGACTTCCCGGCACACCATGTCTGTTCGCACGCAAACAAACGGAAATTCCAAGCGTGTGAGCTGAAACCGGGCGCTCAATACAAGGTACTGAGACTCCCGTGTGTGGAGCCGAGGGGAATTGAACCCCTGTCCACTTCGATGATTCCGCGCCTTCTACGGGTGTAGTTCGTTAAGGCGTTCTACTCGGCCCCGTTCTTTGTCACGAACACCTAGAACGACAGGCCCAGTCTCAGTAAAAGTCCCGATGTGCCCTGAGACGCGACACACCAGCAAGCCCTCTAAATGACGCCAGGAACCGGGGCGAAGGCAAACCCGGCCTGACGGACTCGGTCTCGTGCTTAGGCAGCGAGAGCGAAGTCGGTGCGCTTAGCGTTTGCACCTATGTTTTGCGAAGAGCGTTAACGAGATAACTTCGCATCCTCGACCCGCTTCTCACAGTCTCAAATCGACGTGTCGAAACCGATCGGCCCCTAAATCGCGCAAACATCAACAATTATCGACGCCCGCGCAGGCTTTCAACTCACACACTATGGAATTACCAATCCTGACCAAGGTCAGGCCTTACAGACTAACATTTCTGCCGCACAGCTTCAACGCGCCCCACAACAAAAAGCAGCAGGCTGGATCGCCCGCTCCGGGCAAACAGCACCACAGGGGCGGGCGATCCAACGCCAAAACCAGCGGAAGCGCTAGGTCGACTAGGCCAGACGCTCGCTTGTTGCCGCGTCAAACAGGTGTGCGTGCGTCATATCGGGCACGAGAGTGACGGTCTCGCCCGCAGACGGGTGATTGCGGCCGTCAACGCGAACCACAATCTCGCGACGTTCGCCGTTGTCTTCGAGGTGCGCATAGAGGTAACCATCGGCGCCGAGCTCTTCGACCAGGTCAATTTCAGCCACAATTCCGGCCTCACCGGTCGAGGCAATACGCAGGTCTTCAGGGCGAATACCGAACACGATATCTGCGCCACCAGCAGCGCCACCGGAGACTACAGCGAATTCTTGGCCCGCGAAATGTACACGTCCGTCGACGAGTTTCGCTGGCATCAGGTTCATTGCTGGCGAGCCGATGAATCCGGCCACAAACACGTTCTTCGGTGTGGCAAAGAGCTCACGCGGGGTGCCTACCTGCTGCAGTTTGCCGTCCTTGAGTACCGCGATGCGGTCGCCCATCGTGAGCGCCTCGGTCTGGTCGTGCGTGACGTATACGGTGGTCACGCCGAGCCGGCGCTGCAGCGAGGCAATCTGGGTGCGGGTCTGCACACGCAGCTTCGCGTCAAGGTTAGAGAGCGGCTCGTCCATCAGGAACACCTGAGGTTCACGCACGATCGCACGTCCCATTGCCACACGCTGACGCTGACCACCCGAAAGCGCCTTCGGTTTGCGGTCAAGGTACTGTTCAAGATCAAGAAGTCTGGCAACTTCTTCGACACGGGCAGCGCGGGTCGCTTTATCGACACCCGCGATTTTGAGTGCAAAGCCCATGTTTTCCGCCACAGTCATATGCGGGTACAGCGCGTAGTTCTGAAACACCATCGCGATATCGCGATCCTTCGGCGGCACATTGGTGACGTCACGGTCGCCGATAAGCACTCGACCGCCATCGATCTCTTCGAGACCAGCGAGCATTCGAAGAGTGGTCGATTTGCCACAACCGCTGGGGCCAACAAGAACCAAGAATTCGCCGTCTGCAATCTCAAGATTGAGAGAGTCGACCGAGGGCTTTGGGTTGCCCGGGTATACGCGAGATACCGCTTCAAACGTGACTGATGCCATGATATTTCCTCCACCGGCAGGTACGTGCCGGACGATCCGTAGTGAAAGTCGACGGTCTGCGCAACCGCCGCGGCTCTTCGTTAAGCCACGATCAGACTAGCAGCAGATCAGGCTGTGAGCATCGCAAGAGTTTCAGCGGCGCGATTCGAAAAGCCCCACTCGTTGTCGTACCAAGACGACACTTTCACGTGCCTGCCTGCTACTCGAACAAGACCCGAGTCGAAAATCGACGAAGCCGGATCACCGACAATGTCGCTCGACACCAGCGGATCCTCAGAGAACTCGAGCACTCCCGCCAGTTCACCCTCGGATGCTGCTCGGTATGCGGCGAGCAGTTCGTCAGCGCTCACCTCGCGTGAGAGGAACGCGTTGATTTCGACAATGGAACCGACCGGTACGGGCACACGAATTGCGTCACCGCTCAGTTTGCCTTCAAGCTCTGGCAGCACCTTGCCGATTGCTTTTGCGGCTCCGGTTGAGGTTGGCACAATGTTCAGCCCTGCTGCACGGGCGCGGCGAGGATCTGAGTGCGGGGCATCTACGAGATTCTGATCTTGCGTGTAGGCGTGCACCGTGGTCATAAAGCCCTGCTTAATACCGGCAAGGTCGTTGAGCACCTTTGCTAGTGGCGCAAGAGCGTTTGTGGTGCACGAACCATTCGAGATTACGAAGTGTTGGTTGGGATCGTAACTGTTCCAGTTCACCCCTTTCACAAGCGTGGCGTCTGCGCCTGAGGAGGGCGCGCTCACGAGCACTCGCTTGGCGCCAGCATCAAGGTGCACCCTGGCCTTCGCGGCTTCGGCAAAACGACCGGTTGCTTCAAGCACCGCTTCGACCTGGAGTTCTCGCCAAGGCAATTTGCTTGGGTCTGGCTGAGCCAGTAGCTTGATGCGGCGTTCGCCAATGACAAGCTCATCCCCCTCAAGACTTGCACGCTGAGCGGCACGGCCGTAGACCGAGTCGAAGTTAAAAAGCTGCACGAGTTTTGTGCCGTCGGTGAGGTCGTTAATGGCGACCACTTCAAGGTCAAGCCCCTGCTCAAGAATGGCGCGAAGCACTCCGCGCCCGATACGACCAAATCCGTTGATTGCGATACGCCCAGTCATGATGCGCCTTGCTCTTTTCTGTACTGACTTATTCCTTCTGGCTCAATTGTGACTGGACAGCGCAAAGAACAATAGTGGCAAGAATGCCGATATCCGCAAGAAAACTGCCAGGCTGCATGCATGCGACGCAAGCAGCCGAGCAGTGCACCCGAAAGCGCTACTCCCCCTTGGTAAAAGTGCGTCGATACTCGCTTGGGGTCGTGCCCAGCACCGCCCTGAAATGCAAACGCAGATTCGTGCCAGTGCCGAGACCAACCTGATCGGCAATCTCATCAATGCTCAGCGTCGAGTTTTCGAGCAGCTCCCGGGCAAGATCAAGCCGAGCACGCATCACCCAGCGCATAGGCGTATACCCGGTTTCATCAAGAAAAGCGCGCGAGAACGTTCGCGGCGAAACCACGGCGTGCGCAGCCAACTGCGAAATGGTGAGCGGCTCATGCAGATTCGCGAGCGCCCACTCCCTCGTCGCAGAAAATCGTTCGCCACTCGGCGCAGGCACACTGCGGGGCACGTATTGCGCCTGACCACCACTTCGATACGGCGCAGCAACGAGCCGTCTGGCCGCATGATTCGCCGCAGCAAGACCACGTTCATCACGCAAGATATGCAGGCAAAGATCGATTCCCGAAGCAGCGCCCGCAGAAGTAAGCACCTGCCCCTCGTCAACAAAAAGCACACCCTCGTTCAACTGCACCTCGGGAAAACGTTCCGAAAACGCAGCCGTGTAGTGCCAGTGCGTTGTGGCCCGTTTCCCGTTCAGCAAACCAGTAGCGGCGAGCGCAAACGCACCCGTCGAGATCGCTGCGAGCTTGGCACCCCTCGCGTGTGCCGCTCGAAGCGCATCAAGAAGTTCTGGCGCGGGAGATTGCTCGTCTGGGTTCAGATAGCCGGGAATGAAGACGATATCGGCTGATTCAAGCGCCTCAAGACCCTGTTCAACATAGTAAGAAAGGCCGTCTGCCCCCGAAACCAAGCCGGCACGCACCCCGCACACCTGCACCGAGTAAGGCATACTCGCTCGGGTCGTAAACACCTGCGCAGGAATGCCGACATCGAGGGGTTTTGCCCCCTCAAGCACCACTACAGCTACCCGCCTCACGTCGCCAACACTACTCGTATGACGGGAGGGAATGGCAAGATTCGCGCTCTTTTGTGACGCACGAGAGTATTCTGTTCGCGTGACCCTGAGACACCTTCGTACGCAGACCAAGCTCGGAAACATGCTGCTGGTTGCCCGCGACGATGCCCTGATCGGTGCGTATTTCGACAACCAGCGATACTTGCCAGAAAATGCCGCCTTTGGCGAGCAGGTTTTGGGTAAAGAAGATCAGCTGTTGCACGTCTCTGCCGCACAGATGAACGAATACCTCGAGGGAACTCGCAAGCACTTTGCATTGCCCCTAGCACCAGAGGGTGACGAGTTCTCGCAGCGGGTGTGGCAGATCCTCCTTACCATTCCCTACGGCGAGACCACCAGCTACGGTGCAATCGCACGAGAGCTCGGCAACGCGGCGTTTGCTCAACGAGTCGGTCAATCAGTTGGACACAATCCGCTCAGCGTAATTGTGCCGTGCCACAGGGTTATGGGCAGCGATGGATCGCTCACCGGCTATGCCGGTGGCCTCGACCGCAAACGGGCGCTACTCACACTCGAAGAGCCAGCTGCAGCCGAGGCGAATAGGCTGTTCTAATTCGGTTCAAACGTTTCACGATTCGACCAACTTCGAACATGCATCGCAATGAAGAGAGGCAAACAATTGAGCACAGAAGCGGTACGTCAGCATCTACTCGCACGCGGTTGGAGCGGTGAGATTCTTGAGTTCGAAGAGTCAAGCGCAACGGTCGAGCTTGCCGCAGAAAAAGTAGGCACCGAACCCGCAAGAATCGCAAAAACTCTCGGATTCTACTCCCCGAACGATGACGGCACAGCGGTGCTCATTGTCGCTGCGGGCGACGCAAAAGTAAACGGAGGCGCGTTCAAACGTGCCTTTGGTGGCAAACCGAGAATGCTGCGCGCTGAAGATGTACTCGAACTCACCGGGCACCCAGTCGGCGGCGTCTGCCCGTTCGTGAACCCCGAGAGCGCTCAGGTATACCTAGACGAGTCACTGCGCCGCTTCGAGACGGTCTATCCGGCAGCAGGCACCAGCAAATCAGCAGTCGAGCTTGAGGTAAGCGAGCTTGCTGAGCTGAGTGAAGCGCTCGACTGGGTCGACGTTGCAACCGGCTGGCGCGAAGACACCTAAACTGACATCCCAGGGCTTCCCATTGCGCTAGCGGTCTTCGGCACCTCAGCTTCGCGGCCGCAATCTGGTAAGCGGCAGAACCGGAGCCGGGATCGGCGCTCGCTGCCCCTCAGGAAACTCACCATACAGCGGTAGTTTGCCGGAGTCTTCGTGATCCACCGCCTCAAAACCGAGTTCGGCCTGGTACCGGCGACGAAACTCGACGATCTCTTCGTGGGTTCTGCCGATGAAGTTCCACCACATGATGATTTCTTCACCAAAGGGCACCCCACCGAGCAGGATCACGCGACCGCCGTGTTCGCCGGCGCTCAACACAATCGTGTCGGAGCCAGTCGGCACGAAACCCAATGAACGGTGTTCAATCGCGGTACCGTTCAGAGTGAGGCCGTGGGATTCGGCAAGCACTCCGTGCTCAAAGTCCCGACGAACGGGGATGCTCACGGTTGCCCCCGGTTCAAGAATTAGCTCAGCACCGAGCATCGCGGTAGTTTTTGTCTCAACCGGCGAAACCGAACCGAGTAGCTCGCCGATAAACACACTCGCACTCATACCCGGCACTGTGACCGGCTCAGGCACATAGTGTTCGAAGCCATTGTCATCAAACCTGGTGGCATCGGGCAGCGCATACCAAAGCTGCACACCGTGCAGCACATCGGTGTCTGGGGTGCTGATTTCCTGGTGAGTAATTCCGCGCCCAGCCAGCATCAGGTTCAACTCACCCGGACGCACCTGGGCCGCGACACCACCCGAATCAAGATGATCGATACCCCCTGCGAAAAGCCACGAAACGGTTGCAAGACCTGTGTGCGGGTGCCGGGCGACTTTCATGCCGCCAGTATCAGAAACGTCGTCCGGGCCATAGTGGTCCAAGAAGCACCAGGCGCCAACGAACGAGCGGCCACGCTGCGGCAGGGTGCGGTACACGGTCATTGCGCGCAAACCGCCAAGTGGCACAAGCCTCGGGTCGAGTACCTCCACCGATTCGCAGGGCATGCCCTCGGCAAGTACGGTTTCGATCGGCTGCGAATCAAGATTGCTCATTTGCCCATTCCCCCTGCTCTCGCACACACGCGAGTAAGAAGTTGATGAGGCCACGATACCGCGCCCGCCGAGAGGCGCACTCAGCTACGTGTCAGGCGAGGACGGGGGCCTCCCAGGGCGGGAACCGAGGTAGCCCTGGGCGGGAGCCAGGGGTTCCGCCCAAACCGCCGCCCAGTTACGAGACAGCTATGGTTCAAAACGCGCACGGCGATAGGATCATGCCATGCATCGCCTTTCGCCATTTTCGCTGCTACGCACAAGTTTTCGAACAGTGCGGCACGCCTGGCTTCCGCTTGTCACAGTCATGTTGGCGTTCCAACTGGCCATGCTTATGCTGGTCAGTCCGCTCCTCGCGTGGATCTTCCGCGAGGCGCTGCGCGCAAACGGCATGCTCGCCCTAGACTTCAGCGCACTCCATTTCAACGGCACAATCGGCATCACACTCGCGCTGATTGTGGTGATCATGCTGCTCGCCTTCTGGATCGCCTCGCTGCAATTCATTGTGCTGATGCTTATGCTTCGTCGCGCATACAACGCCGAAGCAGTAACGGCGCGGACGATCCTTGCCGATGTGAAAACCACCATGCGAAAGCTGATTCGCCCGTCTTCGCTGCCGCTGTTCTTTTACCTCTTTTTCATTTTGCCGCTGAGCGGGTTCGGCTTCGCTTCAACGCTTTCACAGGGCATCGCCGTACCGAGTTTCATTTCTGGCGAGCTCATGAAAAGCCCAACCAGCGCAGCCATTTGGACGGGCTTCCTGGTGCTGCTCGCACTGCTCAACCTGCGCTACGCACTCAGCCTGCCAATTTTTGTGCTGAGCCGGGCGACAGGGGGCAAAGCTATGCGCCAGAGCTGGCGCCTCACCAGAGGTTGGGCAGCACTGCGGCTCGCCCTTGCCACACTGATCGTGCTGTTTATTGCGGGCACGGCGACTCTCGCGCTCACCGTGATCGCGATACTGCCGACGGCACTCAGCGATGAAGTCCTGCCAGCTGCCTCGCCAGCGATTGCAGCATTTAGCCTTGGCGTAGCGCAACTGGCTGGCCTGCTACTCACCGGCTTTGTGGTTTCTTGGCTCGGTGCAGTGCTACTGGTGCTAGTTTTTCAGCGCGAGGATCAGCTGGCCCCCGAACTACGACCACTCAACGGCTCTGCGGCCATCAACGAAACCGCCCCGCTCAAGCCAGCCGCACCGATCGGCCACCGCCGTCGCATTGCCGGCCTATTCGCTGGCGCTGCCGTGCTGGCAATGGGATTAGGCTTCTTCCACCTCGGCACCATGCAGCAACTATCGCAGCACCCGAACACTCTTGTGCTTGGACACCGAGGCTTTAGCGACGGCGGTGCAGAGAACACTCTTTCAGGGCTTGAAGCGGCCGTCGCCGCGAACGCAGACCTCGTCGAGATAGACGTGATGCAAACCGCCGACAAGAAGTTTGTGGTCATGCATGATGCCTCGCTAAGCCGGCTGGCCGGCCGCGATGTGAAAGTGAAAGACCTCACTCTCGACGAACTCACCGCCATTACTGTGCGAGACCAATTCGGTCACACCGACAAAATCCCGAGCCTTGAGCAGTACATCGCCCGCGCGCAAGAACTCGAAATGCCGCTTCTCATTGAAGTAAAATCGGGCGGCCTCGATACACCAGATCGAGTAGCGCTTCTCGTCGACGAGCTTGAAACGCTCGACGCCATGCAGCAGAACATCTTTCACACACTAGACAAGCCCGTAGTACAAGAGCTGAAGACGCTGCGCCCAGATGCCACCGTTGGCTACATTCTCGCCTTTGCCGGCGTAGATATTCCACAGACCGACGCCGATTTTGTTGTCGTCGAGCAGTGGTCCGCAACGCAGGCGATGCAAGACGCCGCCTACCACTCGGGCTACGCCTTCTTCAGCTGGACAGTAAACGACGACGCCGGGATTCGTGAACTGCTGCGTCGTGACGCCGACGGCATCATTACTGACCATCCCGACACCGCCGTCGATGCGCGAGAAGAGATGCAGCAAGAAACCGGCCTCGCTGGCACACTCGTAGATGCGATGACCCGATTCGTCGTGGTTTTCTAAGACACTGTAGACACAAAAGAGGGGCCGTATCCTTTGGACACGGCCCCTCTTTTGTTCGGGTTCTGAATTAGTGCCAGAACACCGCGAGGATCACGTTGAGCACTGCGAGGCCGCCAATGGAGCCGAGCACCGCTGGGCTGACACTCTGCTTCTTCTTGTTCACGAGAGCGAGCACGAGCATCACAATGAGCACCAGCGTCTTCACGCCGATCTTCATGTTGTTTGGCTCAAGATCGCGGGCGTACATCATGCCAACCAGGCCAAGGCCGGTTACCAGCATGAGCAACGAACTGTGCAGAATTGCGCCGTTAATCTTTGCGGCGCCCTCCTTCACCTTTGGCATCTGCATCATGACACCGGCCAAGATTCCCGCGAAGCCGATAATGTGCAGCACCACGAGTACATTCCTCAGAATTTCCATGCTCACAGCCTATCTTCAGTCCCTCAAAATCTGCCGCTAGCTGTCCAGAACCGGCGTTGCACTTTGCAAAGCCTGCTGCTACCGCGACCCAACTCACTCATTCCTAGTGGAAGAAGTGACGCTCACCGGTGAAGTACATAGTCACACCAGCGGCCTCAGCCGCCGCAATGACCTCTTCGTCGCGAACCGAGCCACCGGGCTGCACTACCGCGCGAACACCCGCATCGAGCAGCACCTGCAGACCATCCGCAAATGGGAAGAATGCGTCTGAGGCTGCCACAGCACCCTTTGCGCGATCCCCCGCACGAGAAACCGCGAGGCGGCACGAGTCGACACGGTTCACCTGACCCATGCCGACGCCAACCGAAGCACCCTCGGAAGTAAGCAGAATGCCGTTCGACTTCACCGCGCGGCACGAACGCCATGCAAACTCAAGCTCGGCAAGAGTCTCAGCGTCGGCAGCCTGGCCCGCAGCGAGAGTCCACTCAGACACTGGGGCGAATGAGCGATCGGCATCCTGTAGCAAGAAACCTCCCGACACCTGACGCAGCTCAACCGGGTTCTGCGTGAAATCAGCTGGCAGCACGAGCAGTCGCACGTTCTTTTTCTTCGTGAGGATCTCAACCGCCTCGGGCGCGAAGCTAGGCGCCACGATAACCTCTGTGAAAATCTCTGCAACCGTCGCCGCCATCGCAGCGGTAATCTCGCGGTTGGCCGCGATCACGCCGCCGAAAGCCGAAACTGGGTCGCAAGCGTGTGCCAGCTCGTGGGCGGCAGCGATTGGATCGGCTGCACCCTCAGGCGCAACAGCGATACCGCAGGGGTTCGCGTGCTTGATGATTGCGACCGCTGGGCGCTCGTGATCGAATGCGGCGCGCACTGCTGCGTCGGCGTCAACATAGTTGTTGTACGACATTTCTTTGCCATGCAACTGGGTTGCCTGCGCAATGCCTGCGCCCTCGTTCTCGGTGAAAAGCGCTGCGCGCTGGTGGCTATTCTCGCCATAGCGCAGCACCGACTCGCGCAGACCGAAGATTTCATACCCAACGTACGCCTCGGCTTTTTCGAAAATGGCGTCTACCGACTCTTCGGCCTCGATATCGGCGTCAACCGGAGCGGCACCCCACTCGATGTCCTCCTGATCGAGGAACCAGTTCGCAACTGCAGCATCGTACTGAGCGGTGTGCACAAAGGCTTCGGTTGCCAGTGACCGGCGCAGAGCGAGCGTGGTACCGCCCGCGTTTACTGCTTCAATAACCTCAGCGTAGCGAGCTGGCGACACCACAATCGCTGCGTTTGCATGGTTCTTCGCTGTTGCGCGAACCATCGCCGGGCCACCGATGTCAACATTTTCGATCACGTCGGCTACTGGCTTGCCAGCTGCAACGGTCTGCTCGAATGGGTACAGGTTCACGACTACAAGCTCAAACGGAGCGAAACCGAGCTCGTCCAACTGCTTGCGGTGATCGGCAAGGCGCAGGTCGGCGAGCAGGCCCGAGTGCACTGCTGGGTGCAGCGTCTTTACGCGACCGTCGAGCGCCTCGGCGAATCCGGTGACCTCAGCGACGTCGGTGACCTGGTGGCCTGCGTCACGAATAGTCGCTGCGGTTGAACCGGTCGATACGATTTCAACGCCAGCAGCGTCGAGAGCTGCGGCGAGGTCGAGCAGGCCGCTCTTGTCACTCACCGAAATCAGGGCGCGGCGCACCTGAATGGTGTCGCGATGCTCATACATGCTGGGATCGTGGCTTTGGACTGACATGTGTGGGGGCTCCTAGTGAGTCGTTTCAGGTTGTCCGGTGGCACGCAGCACTAATCGGCTGCGGGGCTTGTACCAAGCTGCAGATCACCGGTCGCAATATCGCGAACGGTATCTACCAGCAGCGGTCGTTCGATCTGCTTGATTCGTTCATGCAGGTCTTCTTCGCTCTCGCCATCGAGAATCGTAAGGCTGCGGTTACGCAGCACAGGGCCGGTGTCAACGCCCTCGTCAATAATGTGCACCGTGACGCCTGTCTCAGTGGCGCCTGCTGCGAGCGCGTCACGTACGGCGTGCGCTCCAGGGTACAGCGGCAAAAGAGCAGGATGCGTGTTGATCAGGCGCGGAGAGAATTCGCGAACGAAGTCGGCCGGCAGCACCCGCATGAGACCTGCGCTCACGACGAGGTCTGGCTCATACTCGCGAATGCCCGCAGCAAACGCTTCACCCCAGGCGGCACGGTCTTCGTAGTCGCGCGGGCGCACAATAAAGGCAGGGATGCCTGCTTCGCGGGCGTATTCGAGACCGCTTGCGTCGGTGTCACTCCCCACGGCAACTATCTGCGCCGGGTAGGCGGAGTCGGCGGCGGCATCGAGCAACGCTTTGAGGTTGCTTCCTCCGCCAGAGATCAAGACCACGACCTTTAGCACCCGAACAGTCTACCTGCTCGGGCACCGAGGTCTGCGCCAATTGTCTAGCATTGGGGCGCCCGTAATAGCTGGGCGCCCCAGGATGGTTAGGCGTTCCGCTCGCGGCGGCGAGCCGCGTAGATCAGCGCACCGGCTGCGAGCAGCAGGGCTCCCGCACCGAGGACAATGGGCAGCGGGCTGGCCCCACCCGTGTTGCTGAGCCCGTTCGGTTTGCCTCCACTGCCTGAGTCACCGTTTACAGAGATGGTCACTTGCACGGTGGCCGACGCTTTCAGCATGCCCTGCGACTCCGGCACAAATTGCACGTCAATTTCATGCTTGCCCTTTGCCAGTGCGGGCAGGGTCACCTCGGCTGCACCGTTCTCAACCATGACGGGGTCGCCGAGAGGTTCTCCGCCGACAAACGCCTGCACATACCCGTCGACAGGTGCTCCGGCGGGCACATTTGGCGATTGCGCCGAACGTTCCGCTAGCGGGGCGATGTTCTGTCCGGCGACTGTTTGAGCTGTCAGGCTGAAGCTCACTTGCTCGTTTGCTTTGCCGTCAAGTTCGGTCGCCGATGGTGTCAACACTGTTTCGATGCCACGAACTGTGAGCTCGGTTTCGTCACTTGAAGAGGTGGCAAAACCCGGAGCTGGCACGAATCGTGCCGACACCTGGTGCACGCCGAGGGTAAGGTCGCTGAGTTCGATCAGATACTGTGCCTCACCGTTTTCAGTGTCTTCGTCGCCGTCCATTCCGGCAGGTACCGAATCGATCACTTCACCGTCAAAGAGAATCTCGATCGCTCCGCGCGGATCCGGCGCAAATTCGCCGCCCTGCTTTTTCACGGTCGCTGTCATCAGCACCGGCTCGTCTGCGCGTACTTCGGAATCAACGACCTCAAGCGAGGTGACTGTCGGCACGTCAACGATTGAAATTGGGAAGTCGTCCGAGAGTGAGGCTTCATAATTACCTGAGTTGCCACCGTGATACGCAATGCTGAGCGCGCTTGTTCCGATTGGCACAGTAACGTCTGCGAATGAGACTGCGCCGGCCCCGATACTGCTGCTTGCAATTGTTTCACCGTCGGCTAGCAGGACGGCTTCACCACCTGGGGATTCGCTCGAGGTGCTCGACACAGTGCCATTGACTGTGACCGGCGCGTACGCCTCAATCATTTGTGGTTCTGCGCCTTTACCTGCACCGTTCACCAGCACGATCTCGGTACTCGTTGTTGCCTTTGCAATGTTCACAATGAGTGGTTCACTTTGCGAGGGCAATGCGCTCGCCTGCTGCGGATCCGCGGAGCGGATGCCTGGGAATTTCGCCACGATACTGTGCTCGCCTGCTGAGAGTGTTGACGTATGGGGCCACAATGTGACGAGCTCGTCTGTACCGGACCAAAGCAGCGGGTAGTCGCCGTATACCGCTTCGCCGTCAATTTCAAAGTTCACTCGCGGTGCCGCAAGCGCGACTGGTCCGTCAAGTCGAACCTTCGCACCAAACATCGCGAGGTCGCCATAGGCTATCGGTGAGTTTTCCAGGTGAATTGTGGTTTCGGTGGTCACGTCGCTCGGGTCCACGGGTTGTGGTTCTGGCGCTGGATCAACCACAGTCACCTGAACCGTTGCCGAAGAGTGGGTTGAAGTTTCTTTGTAGTAATACTGTTCGTGTACGGGTCTGAAGTCTGCCCGATAGGTGAATGTGCCGGCTGTCGTTGCTGGCACATTGAAGGTGTAGTCGCCACTCGTTGCGTGGTAGTCGATGCGCTGTTTCGCACCGTCGAGGTAGAGGTCAATCATGCCGTCGAGCATTTTTTGGCCCGGACGGTTGTCATTGGTCCGCACTCGCACCGGAATATTTTGCCCGACTTCAACCTGGGTTGGCGCAGTTGCCGTCGTCGAACTCGTGAGTGGAATAAAGATCTTGGCACTGTTTCGCTCGGCGAGTGGCCCCTGATACACGTGAATGTCTTCTGGCCAGTACGCTTCGCTGTCGTAGGAGACGCCGGGAACTGTTGTGGTGATCCAGCTCATGCCTGCCCCGCCACCGGAGCCAGCAGAGAAGTGTGCGAATTTCCGTCCGGCTCCGCCACCGGTGCCGCTCGCTGGCCAGCCGCCACCACCGGCACCGCCGCCGCCACCGACGGTTCCCGTGCCAGCGCTGCCACCATTGGTACCTGGTTTATGAAAGGTGACCATCTTGGGGTCGTTTACACCGTTTTTCCCAACAGCGCCCGGGGTGGACCCGCCGCCAGCGGTGGGGTGGCTTTTGTACGACTCTGGAACTCCACGTGAGTTGCCGCCGCTCGTGCCGCCCGGAATGTATTTGAAGGTGCTATCGCCTCTGCGAGCACTGTTGTAACCACCAGCAGCTTCGAATGCGGTCACGAGGGTCCATAGTGCGCCCTTGATTGTCGGTGACGAGGTTGCCCCGCCACCGCCGCCACCGCCGCCGGCGACTGCGATCAATTCGCCATTCAGCTTTACCGCGCCGGCACCTCCGCCGCCGCCGCCGTGCTGTCCGATCAGGCTGCCTTTTCCGCCGTCGCCGCCCTTCATGAAGCCGGCACCGCCTTCACGACTATCGACTTTGCCGTGCGCGTTTTGGCCTGCGTAGACGGTCAGCACGTCTCCGCCTTTGACCTGCACGTTCACAGCGAAGTTCGCACCCGCGCTGCCGGTCCGAATGTCCCCGTCTCCGCCATCACCGCCGCGAATGCCTACGCTCACTTCGGTTATGCCTTCTGGCACTACCCAATCGGTGCCGTTTGGGCTGGTAAAAACGTAGCTTTGCTGGTCGGGTCGGGCCGCGTTCGCGGGTGCGGTTCCGGAGACCAGACCTATTCCGCTAAGCGCAATCGCCGCCGCGGCGAGTATTCCGATTGGGCGGCCAAAACTGCGCCGTGGCACCGCGGGAGTACCGTTGGCGCGCGAAAGAGTTGTTTCCATCCGCCCATAGTATTTTTCAGAGAGGCGAAGTAAACCTGAAAAATGGGGGCTCTGCGCGGATTGCGCCCGCTGTGCGCAAAGTGCACAAACCAAGCAGAATCACGCAGATATTTTGCACACTTGATCTGCAAATTCCCAAGGCTTGTGTGCCGCGAAATGAGCGAGCTCTTGCGCCGCCCACTCATCCCAATGCGGAGCAAAAATATCGCCGTCTCGGGCCAGCGCTCGCTCTCGTCGCAACCGATCGTCACACTCAAGCCAGAGCGTCTTCACCACCGCTTCAACCGTCGCACTTGGTCGACCTGCAGCCGACCACACCTTCGCCTGCCGTTCCGCGACTCGCTGCGCCCAACGGAGCGCCGCCGCTTGATTCGCAACGGTAAGCGCGCCACAGCCCTCAACGATCAGCGGTGTTGTCAGATCGAGCTCGGTCCACTCATCTTCAAATGCCCCAGCCGCCCAGTCATATCGCTGATAGCGACCCAAATCGAGCGCGCTCACCACAGATTCCGAACCTTCAGCCAAGCCACCCCAACCCGGGTACAGCAGGTCAAGGTGCAAAAGTTGAGCACCAGATTCAGCCAATTGCTTCGCCAAATATGTTTTCCCAGAGCCGCTTCTCCCGTCGATGAGCAACACGGCCAGCCCCTCGGTCAGGCTTCTCAGTTCGTTCACGAGGCAAGCGTTCCCATGCTCATGGCAATAACCCGGTCGGCGATTGTGTCGGCTTCATCGTGGTCATGAGTGACGAGGATCGCGGTAGTGCCGGTCTCGCGAAGCATACGGGCAAGATCAGACGCGAGGCGTTCCCGAAGACTTCGGTCAAGCGCCGAGAGCGGTTCGTCGAGCAACAACAAGCGCGGCCTCGGCGCCAGAGAACGAGCAAGAGCCACCCGCTGACGCTCACCTCCAGAAAGCTCGGTGACTGCCCTCGAACCATAGCCAGGAAGACCTACCAGCCGCAGCAACTCGTCAACACGCTGCGACTTCTCCTCCTTCGAAACGCGCTGAGCGCTCAGGCCATAGGCGACATTTTTCGCCACGCTCATATGAGAAAAGAGCTGCCCATCTTGAAACATCAATCCAAAGCCTCGGCGATGCGGTGCAACCGCTGCGAGACTCTCCCCCGCCCAGTAGATCGCTCCCGACGACAGCGGCTCAAGCCCCGAGATAGCTCGCAGCATGGTTGATTTACCGCAACCGCTCGGCCCAATCAGCGCAACGATCTCACCCTCGGCAACATCAAACGATACGTCGCGCACAGCAGCAGGGACAGACTCGCTCGAACGTTTTGCGAGACCAGCTCGATAATGCACAGTAGCGTTGCGCACAGAAAGTCCATCTCTCGCGGGTTCATTCATGACACCGGCCATTTGATCCTCGCTCATATCTCTGAAGCTACCTCTCCGCGCCAGCGCTCCGCCAGCAACATCACCGCCGCCGTCAATGCGCCCAGCAATACTGCTGCAGCCAATGCCATTCCATAGTTTTCAGCACCCTGCTTCGAAATAAGCTGTGAGACCATGACAGGAAGGGTCTGCGCGCCGGGACGCACCAAGAACGCAGTCGCGCCGAACTCACCAAGCGATGCAGCGAAAGCGAAACCAATGGCAAGCCCAAGCGGTCGGGCCATCACTTTCAGGTCAATCGTGCCCAGCACACGTAGCGGGCCAGCACCGAGCATTGCAGCTGCATCGCGCTGGCGCCCGTCGATCCCCCGCAGCACCGGAAGCAGTGTGCGCACCACGAGTGGCATCGCCACGATCGCCTGCGCTATCGGAATCAGCACAATCGAAGTGCGCAGATCAATACCGATACCAAAGGGCTGATGCATCGTGATCAGCAAACCAAAACCAACCGTCACAGCGGATACGCCAAGCGGCAGCATCACAAAACCGTCAAACGCATCAATCGCTCGGCGAGCGGATCGAGCTCTCGGTTTGCGTGAGGCGACCAGGGCGACACAGACGCCGAGCACAATCGCGATAGTGGTTGCGATGAGGGCAATACCGATGGAGAGCATGGCCGCATCAATCACAGAGCCAGAAAGTTTCGAGCCTGCTGGGGGCGCAAAAAGATTTTTGTAGTTCTGCAGGGTGAATCTGCCGCTACCGTCGCGCAGGGAACGCAGTACCAACGCAAAAATTGGCAGCATGTGAAGCAGCACGGTAGTCGCCGCAAACACCAGCACCGCCGGTAAGTGCACGCGAGAAAACCGCACGGGCTGAGAAGTATCAAAACGCAGTTCATTCGCGCGCTCAAGACCTCGCCGCAACCGGCCAGAAACAACAAGCACCGCAGCAACGATCACAAACTGCACAATCGACAGCGCTGCCGCCGAGTTGAGATCGAGATACTGCACCGTAAGTCGGTAAATCTCTGTCTCAACGTTTGAGAAGCTTCGCCCACCAAGCACCAGCACCACACCAAACGAAGTGGCACAAAACAAAAAGACCAAAGCAGCAGAAGACGCCAGCGCCGGAGCCAAGCGTGGCAGAGTCACCGTGCTGAACACTCGAGCCGGCGAAGCACCAAGCATGCGCGCCGCCTGCTCCACACGACCATCGAGGTTCGCCCAGAATCCACCAACCGTGCGTGCAACCACCGTCACATTGAAAAAACTCAGCGCCAGCACGATGATCAAAAAGCTCTGATCAAGGCCAAGCCAAGCTAGCGGTGCACCCGGGCCAAGCAATGCGGTGAAGGCAACGCCAACCACGACAGTCGGCAGCACAAACGGCACTGTCGCAAGTCCACGGAGCAGATTTCGACCTCGAAACTCAAGGCGGTACAGCACAAACGCTGCAGGTACGCCAAGCACCACGGAAAGGGCTGTGCCGCACACTGCCTGAGCAAAAGTTTGACTGACAACCCGCAGAGTTCGAGGCTCGCTAAAGATCGCCGCGAATTGCGCAAACCCCGACGAGGCTGCGGTGCTGCTCGTGCCACCGATTTCGCCAAAACCTAGGCCTACGGCCATGAGCGAAGCGACCGGCCACAGAAAAAAGATAAGCAAAAAGCAGAGCGGAACGGCCGCCGCGAGACTCCACCAGATTGCGGGCTGCGAGAAGTTCCTTCTTCTCCTACCCCCGGTGTGTACTCGCAGCGCCGCTTCGCCCTGCTTTTCTTGATGCGTCATACGCTCAAGCGATCCTTTGTTCTCGCTACACCAGCGTTACCAACCGGTCGCTGCGCTCCAGTTTTTCAGCCAGGTGTCGCGCCCCTTACCGATTTCAGCGGGGCTGAGGTCATTTGGTGCGCTCGGCATTGGTGCGAATTCAGACCACTCCTCTGGCACAGCAGCCTCGGTGTTTGTCGGGTAGACATACATCGTGTCTGCGATGGTGTTTTGGAACTCGGTCGAAAGCAGGTAGTCAACAACTGCCTGAGCGCCCGCTTGGTTCGAAGCGTTTTGCAGCACGCCCGCATACTCAATCTGCGATGAACAGGTGTCAAGCAACGCCTTGGTGCTGCTTGAAGTGCCATCTTCACTGAGGGTCCAGGCCGGTGATGAACTGTACGAAAGCACAATCGGGAAGGTGCCATCGCCGCCGCCCTGAGTGAACTGGCCGTTGTATGCCTCAGTCCAACCCTGCTCAATTCGCGCGTCATTCGCGGCAAGTTTCGACCAGTAGTCGGCAAAACCAGACTCGCCGAACTTCGCAACGGTACCGATCAAAAACGATGCACCGGTGCTTGAGGTTGAAGGGTCCAGCAGCACCGTGAGGCCGCGATACTTCTCATCTGCCAAATCTTCGTAGCTGCTCGGCTCAGCGATCCCCTTCGCAGCGAACCAGGCCGGGTCGATGTTGATGCAGGTTGCGCTCTGCGTGACAGCCTTCGCACCGGCTTCGCCGCCCTCAATTACGTCTGCGTCAAAAAGGCGCGAGACATACACGTTGTCGACACCGAAGAAGGCGTCTGCCAGAGGTGCGTTCTGAGTGAGCACCAGTTGGCTGGCAAGTTCGCCGCCGTCACCGGCCGCGACGACCTCGACGTTGTATCCGGTTGCAGCGCTTGCGGCAGCCGCGAACTCATCATTTGGGAACGAGTTGTGCACGATCAGGGTGACCGTTTCGCCACCCTTGGTTTCGCCCTCTGGGCTTGGCCCGGCTGTGCAACCGGTGAGTGCGAGCCCGGCGGCTGCGACGAGCGCAATACCGGAAATGAGTGTGCGGGCATGCGTTGACATAGAGTTCCTTCCTCCGCTGGCATGATCCAGATCAGGTGAACGGTCGAAGCTCGCGAGCTTCCTCTCAGCCCGCCGCGCGCGGGCTCCCGTGGATTGCAACGCCAACCATAGCAGTTGCGCTCACGCCTTCGCGAATGAGCGGCTAGTTGCAGCGGCTTTTGGGGTCGAGAGGGCTAGTCACGACCAAGTTTTGAGCGCATGCGTGAGCGCCAATCTGGCTTCTGTCCTGGTTCTTCGGCTTCGTTCGGTGCTGCGTCCCATGAGAAGGCTTGCAGCAGCGGGTCGACCGCGTCTGTCGGCGCTGGGGCCGGCTCAGGCTCGGGTGCTACGTCGGGCTCGGGTGCTACGTCAGGTTCAGGTTCTGGCGCGGGCTCGGGCTCGGGCTCAGCTACCGGCGCTGGATCAGCGACCGCAGTCTCGGCAGCCGATTCCAGGGCCGCCGCATAGTCAGCTTCGAGCGGCTCAATTTCAATCGTCACCTGTTCGTCCGCCGGCTGTTCAGCATTGGTTTCAGGCGAGTGGGGCTCAGCTAGCCCCGGTGCTACCACTCGATCGATCTTGGTCGCAAACAGGTCGCGTAGATTCCATGATCGTTTGCGAGTCGCAGGTTCTGAGGCAATTTCACTGGAATCAATTCTTGGCAGGTAGCTGTGTTCGTCACTATCCAGCGGATCAACTGGCATGGTCTCGGTATAGTCTGCTGGCTCAGCATCAGAGGCCTGCGCGGTTGGGATAGCACGCCAAGCGCTGTTGACCGGGGCGTCGAACTCATGCTGCTGAACCGTCGTGCCCTGCTCGGCAGGTGCCGCTTGCTCTGCGCTTCGTGGTTGGCCACCGAGAGTCACAAGCGCCGACTCGCGCATTTCAGCAACATCAATTCTTCGAGTGAAGACGCCAAGGCTCATGCCGAACGCTAATTCAAGTGCAACCAATCCCCCGGTGAGCCACGGGTGCGCACCCGTCGTTTCCAATCGGCCTGGGCCGATAGCGCCGCTTGCGAGCACACTAAAGAGCGCAACGACGAGGCCCGCCATGATCGAAGCACACACAGGTAGCAGCACCGCAACGAGTGCAGATGCTCGACGGAAGAGTGATCCACCGCCCGCAAACCCGCCAATCACTGTGCCAATCGCCACGATAAGCACCGGGGCGAGAGCGCCGAGCCAGCCCCAGCTATTTGGGATCGCACCCAGCAGTGGAAGGGCTGGCAGCGGGCCAAGCAAGGTATCAAACGGGGTAACGGAGGTGGCTGCGCCAACCGCGAACCCTGCGCCCGAGAACCAGGCGAGGCTCCACACCCAAGCAATAGGCAAAAATGCCAGCTGCGCCAAAAACAGCATGAGTGCGCCAAAAACATCGAGCTGCAGGCTCTGACTGAGCGAAATAATATCGACGTAGCCGACCACAATCGAGATGGTAAAACCGATCGTCGCGAGCACCACTAGCCCGGCAAGAGCAGCCGCGCACAATCGAAATACCTCGGCAGCACGCTCAGGAAACGCAGCAGCACCGTTCGGCGCGACCTTGGCCATCACGCCCTGCATCTCGCGCACAAAGGCAAGCCACCACTCGTCTGAGTCGCGAGCAGCCCTGAGCACAAATGCAAACAGTGCTGGCACTGCAAACACAGCCGCGGGCACCACGACGCGTGCCCACATTGGCCACGCAGACGAACCGCCCGCGAGCATGCCGATCAGAGCAGCAGAGCCAGCAAACCCGAGCACACCGCCAAACACCGTGACAATGCCGATACCCCCGCGACCAGCGGCCCGTTTACCTGAGCGGTATGCGAGCACCGCGGTCAGCAGGGTGAGTGCGAGCGGAGCCAAAGACACAGTGAACGACAGCGCCTCAGGCACAAGCCCAAGCCCGAGTGCCTGCTGCGCTGAAACACTCAGCTGCATCGGCACCAAATGCGTCATTTGCCACAGAGCCGCAACCGTCGCGGCGAGGTGGCTTGGCTCTGCGGCGAGCGCAAAGTCGATCCACCAGATGAGCACCGCTGGCACGCCAATAATGGCGAAAACCGCCAGCGCAATGGCGGCCGCCTCGATAGCGGCAATCACCGCGGACAGAAGTGCTCTCATTGAATTGAAGTCTACCGGTGGCATCCGACATAGGCTTGAAGCATGACGACGCGTTCCCCGTATGAGGCGATGCTTGGTGAGCGTATCGACGAGTTGCACCCCTCACTTCGCCGCTATTTCTCAGCGATCCCTGAGGGGTACATCGGTGTTGGCGAGGGTGTGTTCGCGGAATTTGGCACACCTCGTCGTTGGCTGTGGCCGATCCTGCGCGTGTTGCAATCGCGCGGAGTGCTCTACGCGGGTTTCGCGCGGTCCGCGCGATTTCGAGTCATAAACCGAACCGTAGCAATCGCGGGTAGTGAGTTCGGCGCGGCCGAGGCAAGGCGCGAAATCGACGTGCCCGGAGGAAACTGGACAATGGTTGATTCAGTTATCGTCACGGGCGGCACCGAGTCTGCACCGCCGGGCGTCGTCGACCGACTCGGTGATCCGCACACGGTTTCAGCCCAATTCACCGCAGAGGTCAAAGACGGTGCACTCTCAATGACCAGCATCAAGGCAGGTCTGCGTTGGGGCGGCCTTCGTATTCGATTGCCGCGCTGGTGCGCTCCTGTAGTGCATCTCACTGAGGCCTATGACCCGGTGAGTGGGCTGCAACGGATCACGCTCAGCCTCACCGCACCTATCGTCGGAAAAATCTATGAGTACCGCGGCCACTTCGCGTACGGAATCGTAAAGGAGCACCCCAATGCAGCACAGCAATGAGTTCGGTGAACGCACTGGCAGGGTCGTGATTGGCGGCGCCGGTGGTTTCATGGGTGGCTACTTTGTCGACCGATATCGCTCGCAAGGCCGCGAGGTCGTCACCATTGGCCGCAGTGGTGCCGATCTGCGCTGGGGCGACACTGCTGGCATTGCGGCCGCGGTTGATGGCGCAGAGTTCGTACTGGGTCTCGCAGGTAAGAGTGTGAACTGCCGCTACAGCGAGGCGAATCGCGCCGAAATCTTCAGATCTCGAACAGACACCACGGGTCAGCTCTCGGCAGCAATCGAGTCAGCTGAACGCCCGCCTGCACTGTGGGTGAATTCATCAACAGCGACAATTTATCGACACGCGGTGGATCGCCCAATGACTGAGTCAAGCGGCGAGATTGGCGCGGGGTTCTCTGTTGAGGTGGCGAAAGTTTGGGAACAGGCACTCTTTCGTGATGATCTGCCTAAGACCCGGCGCGTCGCACTGCGCACCGCAATTGTGCTCGGTGACGGCGGCGTGCTCGGGCCGCTAAGAACACTCGCAAAACTCGGTCTTGGCGGCGCACAATACGACGGCAAATGGCCGGTATCCCGAGCGCGAGTTGCCGCCGGAACGGCTCACTACCCCGGAGCGCTAAAGGGTACCCAGCGGTTCAGTTGGGTACACATCGAAGATGTTGCGAGGGTGCTCGACTTTCTCGAAGCCCACCCTGAGCTTTCTGGCGCGATCAATGTCAGTTCACCCAATCCATCAGATAGCAACGGCTTTATGGGCGATGTTCGTCGCGTGCTCGGGGTGCCTTTTGGTCCCCCGATGCCACGGTGGATGCTTGAACTCGGTGCCATTGGTATCCGTACCGAAACTGAACTGGTCTTGAAGAGCCGCTGGGTGCTGCCCGAGCGCCTTGAGCAGGCAGGTTTTGAGTTTGCGCACCCCGAGCTTGAGGCTACGCTGCGCTCGATTTGGTCGTAGCGTTATACCGCCTGCTTCGCCGAGACATTTTCAGCGACGACTCTGCGCAGCTCAAGCACACCAGAGTGGTCATCTCCGCTTCGAGTGCAGAGGTCAACCGTGCACGGTTCTATCCCAAGAATCGGCACATATGAGATGGCTTCGTTCGAGTGGTAGTCGGCGATTGAGGCCGCTGTAATCGCGATGCCAAGACCGGCAGCGACTGTTTGAATCTGCTCGTCCATGTTGTGCACAAGCGGACCCCAACGCACGGGGCGCCCGCTTGGCCGCGGATCCACCGCCCAGTACGAGATCCACTCTGGCGCGGCGCGATCGGTCGACACATGAGTTTCATCGTCGAGCTCATCAATGGTGACGCTCTCACGCTGCGCAAAACGGTGCCCTCGATGCAGCATCACCACTCGCGGTTCAATTGTCACCCGTTCCAGGGTGAGGCCGTCGATGAGCGGCATTGGTGGTCTCACAAACGCAGCATCAACTTCACCCGAAGCGACGGCTGCCAATTGCTCTTGCCAGGAGAGCTGCACAAGCTCAAGCGGAGACTGCAACTTTGATAGCAGAGTTGTTGTAAGGCTGTTTGGTCCACCGTTGATAAACCCGAGTCGCAATACCCGATCTTGACGGCGGCTAAACCGGGCAAGATCAATTGCTGTGTCTTGCGCTTCACGCAATATTCGGTGGGCGTGTGGAAGCAGCGTTTCGCCAGCCCCAGTTGGTCGAACAGGGTGCGCTTCACGGTCGATGAGCCGCATACCCAGCTGCTGTTCAAGACGTCTGATTTGCTGGCTGAGGGCCGGGGCGGTGACGAAGAGGCGCATGGCGGCACGGCCAAAATGCCCCTCATCAATCACGGTGACGAAAGCGTACAGCGCACGAATGCTGAGATCCATTCGAACCGCATCTTCGTAGCTCATGCGTTCCCCCTCATGGCGCGGGCTCCCCTGCCCGATTCCGACCAGCCTATGCCGCTCTTCCCGCTATTGCATCCTGGCGCGTTAAGCATTCCGTTCGCCCGGCAACGATTTCGGACATGTACAGCCAGTTACCTTGCAGCCCAGACTGGCTCTGACATCGCACACCACTGTTCAAGGAGGAACAAATGGCACAGAAACTGGCAATCGTGACCGGTGCCGCAGGGGGCCTTGGCCCCGCGATTGCGACACGTATCGCGGCAGACTTTGACGTAGTTCTGCTGACCGATGTGCACGAGGATCGCCTGCACGAGATCGCATCGAACATTGAGAGCAGCACCAGCGCGAAGGCGTTGGTCGCGGCTTGCGATGTGTCCGACCCAGAGCAGGTAGCCGATCTTTATCGCACTGCCGCAGACGCCGGCAGCCTTCGCGGGCTTGTGAACGCGGCGGGCATCGGCATGTTCACCCCGATGGATGAGATCACTCCCGAACTTTGGGATCGCGTGTTTGCGGTGAACACCCGCGGCGCTTTTCTGATGTCGCAGGAGTTTATGCGCCTTGCAGAAGCACCGGCGGCGATTGTGCACATCTCATCGATTGGCGCACGGGCAGGCAATGACATGCTCGCGCACTACGGCGCGTCGAAAGCAGCTGTGATCGAACTCAGTCATGCCATCGCGCGCGGTTGCGCCCGCACCGGAATCCGCTCAAACACGGTGATGCCGGGTTTCATTTATACCGATATGTGGCGTCACACCGTGGCATATCTGCAAGAAAACGACGAGGCGCTTGCCGGGCTCACCGCCGACCAAGTGTTTGCCGGAATTGTTGATCAGTCGATCCCAATGGGCCGCCCGCAGGAGCCCGAGGATATCGCCGAGGCTGTCGCGTTCTTCCTCAGCGATCGAGCGAAGAACATCACCGGTCAGACGCTGGCCGTTGATGGCGGCGCAATTCTCACCTGATCACAAACTCACCCACACCTGTTCGGCGACCACCCGGCCGCATCACATCGAAAGACTCACACCATGACACTCCCTACCCGCTATCTCGTCATCGGCGCTGGCCCCTCCGGTCTCATCGCCGCGCGAGCGTTCAAGCGCTACGGCATTGATGTTGACATTGTTGAACGTCACACCGGGGCCGGTGGCCTCTGGGACATCAATAACCCGGGCACCCCAATGTACGAAACCTGCAGCATGATTTCCTCACGCACCGCAGGCGGTTTTGTCGGCTACCCGATGTCACCGAATCTGCCGATGTATCCGAGCTGGTCTGATCTGTACCAGTACATCAACGAGTTCGCGCACGCCTACGGGCTCGACGACCTCTGCGAGTTTGGCATCTCGGTCGAGCAGGCCGCCCCGGTCGATAGCGAGGAGGGCCGTTACTGGCAGGTCACTCTCTCAAATGGTGAGACCCGTGAGTACCGCGGTATCTACTCGGCGATCGGCACGCAGTGGCTACCGCAGATGCCAGAGATTGCAGGCCTCGAAAGCTTCACGGGCCGAGCGATTCATGCGAAAGATTACAAGTCGCCAGATGAGTTCCGTGGCAAGCGGGTGCTTGTCGTCGGTGCCGGCAATAGCGGCGTCGATATCGCCTCAGATGCTGCCTTCCATGCGAGCACGGCCTATCTATCGACGAGGCGACCCTACTATTTCTTCCCGAAGCAGATCTTTGGCGTGGCGCTGCCAGATTTTCTTGATGGTCGCGCCCAGATTGAGCAGCGTCCCTGGATGGAAGGGCTTGCGCCCGAGGCATTCATGGACGTGATTCTCTCGACTGTCGGTGATCTTTCGGCGTTTGGCTTGCCAAAACCCGAAGGTCCGATCGGCGAAACGCATCCCGTGGTCAGCAACACAATTCTGCATGCCCTCTCACACGGTTTGATCACCCGGCACCCGAATATCTCGCGTATTGAGGGTGAGACGGTGCACTTTGACAATGGGGCTTCGGTTGAGGTCGACACAATTGTGTTCGCGACCGGGTATCAATTGCACTACGACTTTTTGCCCGAGGGCACGGTCGAGTACCGCAGGGGTCACCCGAAACTGCATCTTGAGACCTTCTTCCCCGGTCAGCCGGGCCTATACAGCGGTGGCACAATTCATGCCGCAATCGGCGCTGGCTGGACGGTCTACGACTACTTTGCGAACTTTGCAGCGGCCGACGCGCACGCAACACTCACCGGCGAGAACGCTGAAAACATGCGCCGATTTGTTGAGGAGTACCGGCCCGACATGAAAGCTGGTTTCCCGTTTGTTGACACCCCTCGCAACGAGAACCAATATGACGCTGGCATGCTGCTCGTGACGATTCCACAGACCGCGCGCGAGGAGTACGGTATCGAACTGCCGAGTGGCTTTGACGATGCCGAGTTCTATGCGGCGCTCCCCCGACGCTAGGCGATCCACTGCTCTGAAGCGCACCGATCCCGTCGAGAACGATAGATAATTACCGGAGGTTTTATCGTTCCCGGCGGGATCGGTGCGTTTGTGCGCAGTGATGACTTGGGCGCGGTTGGGCGTTGATGGTCGGGCCGCAAGTTGTCATCTTTTGGTTATGCGATGGATCGCAAAATGACACTACGATTATTCAGGCACTTGTCTTGCAGTAATGGGTTGAATCTTCACCCCACGAGGCAGGCCGCACTTTCCCCCTTACCCAGAGGAGTCCCCCGTGAAGACCCGCAAGCTTTCAATCTTCTTCGTCACCGCAATTGCAGCCGTAAGCCTCGCAGCTTGCTCGGCAGGCCCAAGCGAAGACAAAGCACCAGCTGACGCCAACACCTCAGCGCCAGCAAGCGAAACCACCGTCAAGCAGGCCTGCCTTGACATGACCGGCCCACTGAACGAGGCCAGCCAGGGCATGACCGAAGCTGCGTCAGCATCGGCAACCAACCCACAGGCTGCGGTTGACGCCTACACCACCCTCGCCGACTCGTTCGCCTCGATCTCGGCATCAAGCGGCAACGCTGAGGTAGCCGACGCTGCAGCTGCAGTTGCTGGCGACTTCACCGCTGCACGCGACGCACTTCAGAAGGTAGTCGATGGCGACCTGAGCGCTGTCAGCGAGGTCACCGAAGCACTCACCCCACTGCAGGCTTCGTACAACGATCTGATGACTCTCTGCACGCAGTAATGCGCGACAGCACAAACTGATTGTGCAACAGAAACGGGGTGGGTGCCATTGGCACCCACCCCGTTTTGCGATCCAACGCTAAAACTTCGAGAGCGTTGTACTGCCGCAGTAACGGCAGTACGGGTTCGCTTGTAAACGCGCTGCGATTACAGCTGTGCGAACACCGTGCGCAGCAGTTCAGCGGTCTCGGTTGGCGTCTTGCCAACCTTCACGCCTGCAGCCTCGAGAGCTTCCTTCTTCGCCTGAGCAGTACCAGCCGAGCCCGAGACGATGGCGCCGGCGTGGCCCATGGTCTTGCCCTCTGGTGCGGTGAAGCCAGCAACGTAGCCGACAACCGGCTTGGTCACGTTTGCCTTGATGAACTCAGCAGCACGCTCCTCAGCGTCACCACCAATCTCACCAATCATGACGATTGCCTTGGTTTCAGGATCAGCTTCGAACGCAGCAAGTGCGTCAATGTGAGTGGTGCCAATAACTGGGTCGCCACCAATACCGATTGCGGTCGAGAAACCAAGATCGCGCAGCTCAAACATCATCTGGTAGGTCAGGGTGCCCGACTTTGACACGAGACCAATTGGTCCCTTGCCAGTGATGGTCGCAGGGGTGATACCTGCGAGCGCCTCACCAGGGGTGATGATGCCTGGGCAGTTCGGCCCGATGATGCGGGTCTTGTTGCCGGTTGCCTTGGCGTGCGCCCAGAGCTCAGCCGAGTCCTTCACTGGCACGCCCTCGGTGATGATCACGAGCAGGCCGATGCCTGCGTCGATCGCTTCAACCGCTGCGTCCTTGGTGAAAGCAGGTGGCACGAACGCAACCGACACGTCAGCGCCAGTAGCAGCCATGGCCTCGCCAACCGATGCGAACACTGGCAGTTCAACGGTCTCGCCAGCGGCGTTCACGTGTGAAACGGTGGTGCCAGCCTTGCGCGCATTCACGCCGCCAACAACCTGGGTACCAGCCGCAAGCATACGAGCGGTGTGCTTGGTGCCCTCGCCGCCGGTGATGCCCTGGACGATGACCTTCGAATCCTTATTCAGGAAGATAGACATTTCTTGTATTCCTTCGAGTTCTTCGCTTAGGCAGCTGCGTGTGCGAGTTCGGCAGCCTTGTCGGCGCCCTCATCCATGGTTGCGGCCTGAATGACCAGCGGGTGTGCCGCCTCGTTCAGGATGCGACGGCCCTCTTCAACGTTGTTGCCGTCAAGGCGCACAACGAGAGGCTTGTTTGCTGCGTCACCAAGCTTGGCGAGTGCACCAACAATGCCGTTTGCGACTGCGTCACACGCGGTGATGCCACCGAAGACGTTCACGAAGACCGACTTGACCTGTGGATCGCCAAGGATCACGTCAAGGCCAGCGGCCATAACCTCAGCCGAAGCACCGCCACCGATGTCGAGGAAGTTTGCTGGCTTCACGTTGCCGTGGTTCTCGCCGGCGTATGCCACAACGTCGAGCGTCGACATGACGAGACCCGCACCGTTACCGATGACACCAACCTCGCCGTCAAGCTTTACGTAGTTGAGGTCCTGCGCCTTAGCCTTTGCCTCGAGTGGGTCTTCAGCTGACTTGTCGGCAAGCGCGTCGTGCTCAGGCTGACGGAACTCAGCGTTCTCATCGAGCGATACCTTGCCGTCGAGAGCAACAATTTCGCCCTCGCCGGTCAGCACGAGTGGGTTTACCTCAACGAGAGTTGCGTCCTCGCCGGTGTACACCTCGTAGAGCTTCTGGAAGACAGGAACAACCTTGCCGATGAGCTCTTCTGGGAAGCGGGCCGCGCGAGCGATCTCCTCTGCCTTGGCTGCGTCGATACCGGTGATGGGATCCACCTCGATACGAGCTAGCGCCTCTGGCTTCTCAACCGCGAGCTGCTCAATTTCCATGCCGCCCTCAACGCTGCACAGCGAGAGGTACGAACGGTTTGCACGGTCAAGCAGCACCGAGAAGTAGAACTCCTCTTTGATGTCTGCGCCGGCAGCAACCATTACACGCTTTACAACGTGACCCTTAATATCAAGGCCGAGGATCGACTGAGCCGCCTCGAATGCCTCGTCTGGGGTCTTAGCGACCTTCACGCCGCCGGCCTTGCCGCGGCCACCGACCTTTACCTGTGCCTTGACGACGACAACGCCGCCAATCTTTTCGGCTGCCGCGCGAACCTCTTCAGGAGTGTCCGCGATGATGCCAGCAAGCACCGGCACCCCATAACGCTCAAAAAGATCTCGTGCCTGGTACTCGTACAGATCCACGTACTGTCCTTTGCTGTTGGTCAGATTGATCCGAGGCAGTAAAAATGTCTCGACGTCGAGAAAAAGTCGACCAATTTCTGAGTCTATCACTGCAATTTTACTGATCCGAACCACTGCACAGGGAGCGAAAGCACCCCACCGCACAAGCCAGCGAATCGGGTCTGGATGAAAGTGGCTGAGCGACAGAGAATGCCGACAATTCTTCACGTTCTCTACAAGATTTGTTGCCTTCGTCTGAGCATCCTGAGACAGATGGCTCGCACCAGGAGACAACACTCTTCGCAAACTCGCAGGGAACCTTGAGCGTTGCACAGGCGTGCGCTCACGATTTTGACGGAGCGCACTTCACTGTTGAGTTAATCGACGTTCGATTCGTCGTCTGCCTCAATCTTCTGAATCGGTGAAAGCTTAATCAGCAGCTTGCGATCACCAACAGAGTCAAACACGGCGTGCGCAATTCGTTTTGAGCCGGCCCCGGTGACTGCCGTTACGCGGCCTTCGCCATAGTCATCGTGACGAATACGGTCGCCCGGGGCAAGTTCGAGATCGCCATTGTCGCGCACACTTGCACCCACCATGTTCGGGAACCCAGTGCCCGAACGCTGCGCTTCTTTCGCGAGGCGCTTGCGCTCGCGCCACTGCTCAAGCGCCGATTGCATACCGCCGCTGGCTGGTTCGCTGACCGCCGCGCTGCCAGAAGACCGGCCGCCCGCGCCAAAAACAACGTTCGAGTCAACCGTTCGCCTAGAGGCGCCTCCACGAGAACCACCGTAGCCGCTGCCACTGTAACCGCCGCCACCGCGTGGCGCGTTCAGCGCTCGCGATTCAGTGCCTCCCCGACCGGTGACCTCGCCAGGCGATTGACGCCAATCAACGAGCGCCTCTGGAATCTCCTGCAGGAAGCGTGAGGGCATAGCGACATTGACATCACCGAAGGTGGATCGGGTGCTCGCGAGCGTCAGGTACAGGCGTTCGCGGGCGCGAGTAATACCGACGTACATCAAACGTCGTTCTTCGCTAATGCCGCCAACCTCATCGACCGACATTTGGTGTGGGATCAGTCCCTCCTCAACACCAGTCAAAAATACGGTGTTGAATTCGAGGCCCTTCGCCGTGTGCAACGTCATGAGCGAGACGGTGCCGCTCTGATCGTCAAGATCGTCTGCGGCTGCAACCAGGCTCACCTCTGTCAAAAACTCGAGCAGGCCGGCCCCAGGATTACGAATGTCGAATTCGCGTGCCACCGAGACGAGCTCTTCAAGGTTCTCAGCTCGAGCCTCGTCTTGTGGATCGCGCTTTGCACGAAGCTTTTCGATCATCTGAGTTTCATCGAGAATCAGCTTCAATACGTCAGCTACCGGAGCTGGTTTTTTCTGAGCGTCTTCTTCTCCCGCGCCTTCGGCGATCGGGTCGGCCCCGCCACCGGCAGCCATCGTTGCAGCTCGCATCAGCAGCTCGCCGAGCTCTCTGACGGTGTCGCGCACCTTTGGCCCGAAGGGAACTTCGTCGGCCCGCACCATTGCGCCGTGGAAAGAAAGCCCATTGCTCTCTTGAAAATGAGCAAGCTGGGCTTCGGCCATTGGCCCAATGCCTCGCTTTGGCACACCAATCAGGCGTGACCACGCGATGGGGTCGTAAGGGTTTGCGAGGCTTGTGAGATAGGCCATCGCATCTTTGATTTCGGCGCGCTCATAAAACTTGGTGCCGCCGAGCACACGATAAGGAATCGCGCCACGGATCAGCAGCTCTTCAAGCGCACGGGTCTGCGAGTTTGTGCGGTAGAACACCGCGATATCACCGTAGGCTGTTCCACCTTGGTGCAGATCTTCAATCTCTTCGGCAACAAAACGAGCTTCATCGTGCTGCGAATACCCGGTAAAACCGATGAGTTTCTCGCCGTCGCCTGAGGTCGTGAAAAGGTTCTTTTCTTGACGGTCAAAGTTGTTGCCGATCACCGCGTTTGCCGCGCTCAGAATGTTTTGAGTCGAGCGATAGTTCTGCTCAAGCTTTACCACCTCAGCACCGTGAAAATCGCGCTCAAATTCGACAATGTTTCGGATGTCTGCGCCACGGAACGCATAAATTGATTGGTCGCTATCACCGACAACCGTCAGCGATGCACCAGGGATTCGGCCGCTCGCATCAAGCTCGCGCTCACGAATGGGAGGCACCAAACGCTCGACCTCTTCGGGTTCAACTCCGCGAGTGAGCTCTCGAATCAACGAGTATTGAGCATGGTTTGTGTCTTGGTACTCATCAACCAGAATGTGCCTAAAGCGGCGCTGGTAGATCGCAGCCACATCAGGGTGCGACCGGAAAAGGTGCACCGTCTGGCCAATCAGGTCGTCAAAGTCAAAGGCATTTGCGCGACGAAGCTGCTGCTCGTACTCATGGAAAATCTCGATGAAGATGCGCTCGCGAGGGTCGCTCTCGTTCGCTGTCGCACGGTAGCTCATCGAGTCTTGCAATTCATTCTTGAGCCGCGAGATCTTTGAGCTGGTGTTTGCCGGGGTGAAACCGTAACTATCAGCCTCGGTGTCTTTAATGATGCGCTTGAGCAGTGCGCGCGAATCGGCTGAGTCGTAAATGGTGAAACCCGAGACATAGCCAAAACGCTCTGATTCCCGACGCAAAATACGCACGCAAGCCGAGTGAAAGGTAGAGATCCACATACCGCTTGCGACATCGCCACCGAGAAGATCTTCGACGCGCTCGCGCATCTCAGCAGCAGCCTTGTTGGTAAAGGTGATCGCAAGGATCTGGCTCGGCCAGGCCTCTTTGTTTCGAATGAGCTGCGCGATACGGTGTGTGAGCACGCGTGTCTTACCAGAACCAGCACCTGCCACAATGAGCAGCGCATCACCGCGCGCCTCGACGGCTCGCTTCTGCTGCGGATTCAGACCAGCCACCAGCGGATCTTCTGCGCTGGCACCTTCACCCTGTCGACCGGCAGCAAAGCCACCGGGCCCGCCAAGCGAGGTCCCGTCAGGAGCAAAAAGTTCGTACTCGTTCATCGCATCCAAGTCTAGGCGTTTGCACTGACACTGATGCCTGCTGCGTTTGGCTCGCACTCAGCGCTTACACCCACTTCCAACACCGAGCGCACACACCGAGCCCATCGGCGCCTTTCGATCCTCGTCGTCAAACAAGACAGAATAGGTTCATGCGTTTGCCAAGCTCAGCCAAGCACGAAGCCCGAACCGAGGCAAAAAACAAAGCCGCCAAGCAGTCCACCCCATCAGGGCCGCGACCCACGGTGCTGATTTTTGCGACCGGCGGCACAATCGGTATGCGCAGCACTGACAAGGGCCTCGCCCCCGACCCAGATTTTGAACATGCTCTCGAAGAGATGGTGCGAAGCATTTGCGAACCGCTCGGCATTGAGTACTGGATCAATCACCTGAGCCCTGCCATCGACAGTGCAAATGCTGACGCCGAAACGGGATCGCGTGTTGCTCGCGCCGTGCGCGCCCGGGTACGCACCAAACGCCCCGACGGCGTGATCATTACGCACGGCACCGACACGCTCGCCTATACCGGCGCGCGCATCGCCTTCGAACTTGACGGCCTCGGTGTGCCAGTTGTTCTCACTGGCAGCCAGCTCGCACACGGTGCACCACAGAGTGACGCCCCGGCGAACCTTTCGCTCGCAATTCGCGCTGCCGTGCGCGCGTCGAACGATGCGCCAGCCTGCATCGCATTTGGCGGCAAGCTGATGCCCGCGATCAGGGCGACAAAGGCGCAAGCAGAGGCGATGCAGGCGTTCCGCGCCGAACGTGAGCTCGGCAAGAACCGTACCGGGGTGCCATCGCACATCACGAAAGGTGCCGGCCGGCTCACGCCCGCCCGTACCGTGCTCTTTCGTTTTGTGCCCGGCGTAATCGCAGAGGATCTGCGGGCCGCGGCGAGCACGAACCCAGATGGCATTGTGCTTGAGTGCTACGGCAGCGGCAATGCTCCTATGGCACGGCATGGCATGGCGCAGGCCCTACGCGATATTTGTGCGCAGATTCCGGTGGTCGCTATTACCCAGTGCGCAACCGGCAGTGTCGAACCCGGACGTTATGCGGTCGGCAGTGAACTCGCGGCAACCGGTGTCATTGCCGGTGCCGATATGACGGTTGAAGCGGCGCTCGCGAAACTCGCCTTCGGTATTGATTCGCGACTTGAGGGTGCGTCGCTACGCGAATTCATGCTGCATAACATCGTTGGCGAGCTCTCCCCCGAAGCCGCCTAACAACTGCCGATTACTTCGGCAGCACCTCGGCAAGAAGATCGGGGTGGTCTAAGAACACTCCGTCGACCCCGGTTTCGAGGATCATCTCCCACTCGCCCTGCCAGTCGCCCTCTTGCTCGCGGCTTGAACCCAATTTGAACCCTGGCGTGAGGTAGGCGTTCTCTGGGCGAAGCGTCCAGGTAAACACCAGCAGATCGCGATCGTGCGCCCGATCAACCACGTCGTTCGGGCCCGTCGCCCAGCCGTCTTCATCAAACTCAAGCAGGTCGCGCTTGGCCAGGCTGATTCCGTCTACCCGCTCAGTCAGTGAGTCGAGGCCCTCGTTCGTGCGGTACCAGGCATACGGTGTTGCAGCGTCGCCGAGCTCCGCAACTTGATCTGGTGGGCAACCTTTGCTCTCCATCAAGAACACCAGTTGCGCCTGTACGTCGAGTTCGCGAAGCCGATCCAGCGGGGAAAGTTCAAAACACTCGATGGTGAGCAGATCTGGCCGATCGTCGTACCCGGCCAAAGCGAGGTCGCGCAACAGCAAAGCCACCAGGTCGTGACCGATTGCAGCTAAATAGGCGACGTGCTTGAGCTCAATCACCAAAGCGACATTTGCTTCGTGCGTGCGATTCCAATCGTCGACCAGCTCGATCAGATCACTCAAACGAAGCAGTGGCTCCTCGAAGTCGAACTGAGTGTTTTCGCCGCGCAGCTCCGGAATTCGTTCTTTGCAGCGAAGGGAGCTGAGCTCTGCCCAGCTGAAGTCTTCGGTGAACCAACCCTCAAGTGTGATGCCGTCAACAACTTTCGTCGTGCGCCTATCTGCGAACTCTGGGTGGTCTGCCACGTTTGTTGTGCCGGAAATTTCGTTTTCGTGTCGAATCACGATGACGCCGTCTTGCGTCACGACAAGGTCAGGTTCAACGGCTTGAACCCCCTGCGCAAAGGCCAGCAAGTAGGAAGAAGCCGTGTGCTCTGGCCGGTACCCGGGGGCTCCCCGATGGCCAATGAGCATCGGCTTGTTTGGCTGCGTTGACGTCATTTGGCCACTCTAGGTCAGAAGTATGAATCATCGGTAAATCATTTTTGACCGGTCATCAGCGCTTCCGGTCTTTCGTGTTCGCGCAGCCAAAGCGTTCGCCCCCTGAGAAAGCGCCAAAAAGTCTCAGCAAACTGAGACGGGTGCTCGATAGTCTTGTACTACACACTCGACCCTTGAAGGATCCCGTGACCCATGAGTAATCCAGCGCTTTCCAAGAACCCAGCGCTCAACGGCAAAACTATGACCGCTGAGGAGCTGCACCGAATCTACGATCAGCCTGCCGCAAACACCCAGCGCCCCGGCGTTGACGGTGCCGCAGCAGCTGCAGCAACTGTCGGCGCAGCCGCACACCAGGGACAGGGCGCACAGCTGCCTCCTGTCACCGGTAGCGACCAGCCGATGACCTTCGAGAACACCATCAGCAAGACGGTGTTCCTCTTTATCCTCGTTATTGCTGGCGCAGCCGCCGGTTGGTGGGCAATGTCGGTGTTCCCGGCTATTGTTTTCATCGGCGCAATCGCCGGTTTGGTCCTCGGCCTCGTCAACTCCTTCAAGAAGGAGCCCAGCGTTCCGCTGATCGTTGCCTACGCCATCTCGCAGGGACTGTTCCTCGGCGGCATCTCGATGATCTTTGATGCTCGCTACAACGGTATTGTCATGCAGGCGATCCTTGGCACGCTCAGCGTATTCGCGGTCACCCTGCTGCTATTCCGTAGCGGCAAGGTTCGCACCAGCCCGAAAATGACCAAGATCGTCATGGTCGCGATGGGCGGCTACCTGCTCTTCTCGCTGCTCAACTTCGGCTTGATGATGTTCGGCGTTGTCACCAACCCATTCGGCCTGCGTTCGGGCTGGATCGGCGTCGCAATCGGTGTCGTGGCTGTGCTGCTCGCCGCTTACTCACTCGTCATGGACTTCGAGCTGATCAAGAACGGCGTACAGAACCGCGTGCCTGAGAAGTGGGGCTGGTCAGCGGCCTTCGGCCTCATGGTCACCCTGATCTGGCTCTACGTGGAGATTCTGCGTATCCTCGCCATCTTGCGCGGCGACTAATTATTTAGCGTTGGATCGCCTAGCGATCCCAAGCCAAACTCCTGGCGCATACGACTGAGGGCTGGTACCAATTTGGTACCAGCCCTCAGTCGTGTGTGATCACTACGCTGCTGCGTGACGATCCATCCACAAACGCGTAGCAATTACTAGCGCTTCAACACCCCGCTCAAGCGTGGGATCAATCTCTGGGGCATAGAAGGGTGAGTGATTCGAGGGAATATCCTCGTGCACAGTTCCCTTCGCATCCGCCGCCCAGTACTCGGCGGTGTCGTGCCCGCCAAGCATCCAGTACACCAGCGGCACATTGGCCGCCGTAGCGAGCACCCCGACGTCCTCACTGCCCGTGATTGCTCCCGGCGCAAAGTAAACGTCTTGTCCAAAACGCTCAATAAAAGCAGCGTTCAGGTCTTCAGTGAGTACCGGCTCGTTGTAGGTGAGCGGGTAGCTCTGATCAAATTGCACCTTCGGCTCTCGTGGCGCATTCGAAGCCATTGCTTCGGCAGCGATGATGCGCTGAATACCCTCAAGCAGGCGATCACGAACACCGTTGTCGAAACTTCGCACACTGATACCGAGCGACGCTTTGTCGGCGATGATGTTGTGCTGACTTCCAGCCTCAAGTTTGCCAACTGTTACCACAGATGTGTCGTGCGGGCTGATTTCACGCGAGACGACTGTCTGCAACCGAAGCACGGTAGCCGCCGCCATGACGACCGGATCGACGGTGGTCTCAGGCTCTGAGCCGTGGCCGCCGCGACCATACATTTCAACTGAGAGCGTGTCAGCTGCGGCCATGGCACCGCCGGGATGCCCGCCGAGGGTACCAGCCGGGTAGGGGCTCACGTGCTGACCGAACACCACATCAGGCTTCGGGATCTTGCTGTAAAGACCGTCTGCGATCATCGCTTCGGCGCCGCCACCGCCCTCTTCCGCTGGCTGGAAGAGCGCAATGACGGTGCCACTCCACTCATCGCGGGTCTGCACCAAGCGTTCGGCTGCACCGATCAGGCAGGCGACGTGCACATCATGACCGCAGGCGTGCATCAGCGGCACGTCTTCTCCGGCAGCGTTGACGCCTCGGGCAACACTCGCATAGTCGAGACCGGTCTGCTCGAACACCGGTAGGCCATCCATATCGGCGCGCAACAGCACTGTCGGCCCTTCGCCATTCCGCAGCACGCCGACCACACCGGTGACTGCGATCCCGGTCTGCACTTCGAACCCGAGCGCGTTCAGGTGGTCAGCGGCGATCGCCGAGGTACGCACCTCCGCAAACCCGAGTTCGGGGTGCGCGTGCAGATCTTTGTAGAGCGAAACCAGGTCAAACGGTTGCGCTGGCGTTGGCGTCTCAACACTCATTACCTTCTCCTTTACGACGTGCGTCTGCTGTGAAAACCGCCGGGTGATCCAGCGTTATCGAACCGAAGACAGGAACGCACGAGTACGCTCATGTTTCGGGTTCGCGATGACCTCGGCCGCTGGGCCAAGTTCTACAATGACACCCTCGTGCATGAACGCGATGCGATCAGCCACGTCGCGGGCAAAGTTCATTTCGTGGGTCACCACAACCATAGTCATGCCGGTCGCGGCGAGATCCTTCATCGCATTGAGCACGTCCCCCACCAGCTCAGGGTCGAGAGCCGAGGTCGGCTCGTCGAAGAGCATCAGCTTGGGTTCCATGCACAGTGCACGGGCAATTGCCACGCGCTGCTGCTGACCGCCAGAAAGCTGACGAGGGTAAGCATTTGCTTTGTCAGCTAGGCCAACCTGCTCGAGCAGCTTCAGAGCGAGTGGTTTCACCTCTTCGGTCTTTTTCTTCAGCACCACGCGAGGCGCTTCCAATAGGTTCTCGAGCACGGTCATGTGCGGGAACAGATTGAACTGCTGAAACACCATGCCGATTTCTGAGCGAGTTTTGCAGACTTCACTTTCGCTCTGCTCATGCAGCTTGTTGCCCTTGCGGTTGTATCCAACCAGTTCCCCGTCGACTGCCAGCTGGCCGCCGTCAATTGTTTCGAGGTGGTTGATGCAGCGCAAGAAGGTACTTTTTCCTGAACCTGAAGCACCGATGAGGCAAACAACCTCACCGGGCTGCACATCAAGATCAATACCCTTGAGTACGGCGTTTGAGCCATAACTTTTTACGACTCCGGTGGCGCGGACCATTGGCGTCTGTGATGCGGCGTCGCTCATAGTTTTGTTCCGTTCACCTCGGTTGCGTGCATTCTGAATGCGCGGCGAAGATGCTCGCCAATCGTCTTCTGAGTCGGGTGGCCCGATCCGCGAGCGAAGCGTCGCTCAAGGAAGCTCTGACCGATACCCAAAATCGAAGTGATGATGATGTACCAGAGGCTCGCAACGATCAGCAGAGGAATGATCTGCAAGTTCTTTGAGTAGATAATCTGCGATGAGTACAGTAGCTCTGGCACGGCGATCACGCTGACGAGCGAGGTTGCCTTCAGCATGCCAATGACTTCATTGCCGGTTGGCGGAATGATCACACGCATGGCTTGCGGCAGAATGATTCGGCGCATCGTTTGAATACGATTCATGCCGAGGCCGCTCGCCGCGTCTGATTGCCCCTTGTCGACCGAGAGAATTCCCGCGCGAACAATCTCAGACATGTATGCCGATTCGTTGAGGCCCAGGCCAAGAATCGCGGCAGTCATCGGGGTAATGATGTCGTTTGCGTTCAGTTCGACTCCCGGAATTCCGAAGGAAATCGAGGGGTAGAGTGCGGCCAGGTTAAACCAGAACAGCAGTTGCACCAGCACGGGAGTGCCACGGAAGAAGAGCTGGTACAGACTCGCTGCACCGCTAATTATTGGGTTGTGCGATACCCGCATCACCGCAACGATGATGCCGAGCACGATACCGATCAGCATCGACACTACGGTCAAAAAGAGTGTGACCCCAATGCCGTTGAAGATTGCGGTATCGCGAAAGAAGAGCCCGACGGTCTCCCAACCGAAACGGGGGTTGGTGAAGACCGAACGGAGCACCATCACGGCGAGGACCGCGATCACAATGATCGCGATCCATCGCCCGAAGTGCTTCGAACGAACAACTACCAGGTCTGCGGTGTGGTCATTCGACACTGTGTTGATCTTTCTCGCAGCGAGCCTGTTGCTCGGCAGTTTTACTCGTTTACCTGCTCGGCAGTAACCATCGTGGTGTCAGGGATGCCCCACTTTGCGTTCATCTGTGGGTAGACGTCTGACTCGATGATCTTGAGCACGGCAGCACGGATCGCGGGGGTCAGCGGCGAATCCTTCGAGGTGGTGATACCGGTGGTGATTGGCGCGAAGTCTTCGCCTGGTGCCAGCTCCCAAGCATCGCCAGCGAGCTTGCCCTGGTACGACACGGTGAAGCTGTCTGCCATGTATCCGTCGATACGGTTCGAGCGCAGCGCCAGGAAGCCATCGTTCTGCGATGGGAAGAGCTGAATGTCGATTTCCTTCTCACCTGCGGCAACACACTCTTCTGAGAGGCCCGGCAGCACTGTGAGACCCTGGATGGTGCCCTTGCCTGCAGCAATCTTGAGGCCGCACAGTGCCGCGTAGTCGTTGCTGATGTTCTTTGGGTTTCCTGGCAGCACGCCGATGCCGCTGCCCGCCTGAGCGAAGACGACGAAGTCGTTGCTGAGTTTGCGCTCTTCGGTGACGGCGATACCGGAGTTGCTCAGGTCGTATTTTCCGCTGGAGAGCCCTGGAATGATCGCGTCAAATGAGGCGGCTTCGGTTTTGATTTCGAGGCCGAGCACCTGGCCGACGGCCTGAATGTAGTCGACGTCGAAGCCGATGATGGTCGAGTTGTCTTTGTCGTAGTACTCAAAAGGAGCAAACGTTGGTGAGTATGCTGCATTGAGGTAGCCACGCTCTGCAATATCTGCGGGCAGCAGCGCAGCTGCGGCCTCATCAAATGGCATCTCTGGCAGTACGGCGGTGCCGAGTTCAACCGAGTTTTCGTCGGTTGGAGCGGCTTCGATTTCAGCTGATGCTGAGGTGCACGAAGTCAGTGCGAGAGTACCTACTGCGAGTAGGGAAAGAATTGGTAGAGTGCGGAGCTTCATCGCGAGGCCTCTTTCGGGGGTTCCCGCTTCAACAGCAAAGCGGGGCTTATGGAGTCGAGGCCGAAACCTCATTGCTTGTGGAATGCCACCATACCCAGAGATAAACCTAATATGCAAATTCTGTTGCCTACTAGATAAATTCACACTCCTCTGTGTCAACTTTTTACACAAACCGAGCGCTACGATGATCTGACAGCTGCCTGAACACTTGCGAACAATGAAGCCGCAACTCTGGCACACTCAAGCATCCACGCGAACGAACGGTACACATCAATGCGCTCAATTCCGGTCGAGCCCAGCAACGAGCGGGCCGCAATTGGTAAACGACTGCGCGCTGCGCGCCTCGCTCAACGAATCACCCTCGAAGAAGCTTCAGAGGCAACCGGCCTTTCGAAAGGTTTCATCTCGCGGGTCGAACGCGACCTCACCTCAATCAGCGTCGCCTCTCTGGTTTCATACTGCGAGGTGCTCTCGCTGCCAATCGGCTCGCTCTTTGAGTCAACCGAAACACATCTTGTGCGCGCTGGATCGGGCCCGCACATTAACCTCGGCGGCACTGGCGCAGACGAGCGCCTACTCAGCCCGCGCACCGAGAGCCGCGTGCAGATGGTTCGCTCGGTGTATCGGCCAGGCGGCGATGGTGGACCAGAGCTTTACACGCTGAACTCAGAAATTGAGATTGTGCATATTCTCACCGGCAGCATCGCTTTGCGTTTCTCAGATCGAGAAGTTGAACTTGAGGCAGGCGATACACTCACGTTCAATGCAAACGAACCGCACAGCTGGCACGCGCACGAGGTCACTGGCGCAGAAGTTCTCTGGGTTATTGCCCCATCAGCGTGGAGCGGTACCTCCTAGCCAGCATTCGTCTTGGCTCGCAGCGCGAATCTCTAGGCGCACCATGCGAGGTCCATTACAGCTCAAGCGGCAGCACCCTCAGGTGTTGCCGCTTTTTGCTTGAGATCGCACTCCGAAGTTTGCGGTGAACGCCTCTGCTCTGTATCGTCTGAGACAAAGAATGTTTCTAAATACGAATACTTTCGTATCTGGCTCAAGGAGGACCAGGATGACTACTGGACCAGTCGGACCAACCGATTCATCGCTCACCCCGCGATTTGCAGGAGCCGCAACATTCGCCCTCCTGCCCCGCATCGACCAGGTGCCAAGCGCAGACATCAAAATCATCGGCGTACCATTCGATACCGGCGTATCGTTCCGCCCAGGCGCCCGATTCGGTCCAGCCCACGTGCGCGAATCCTCGCGCCTGCTGCGGCCATACAACCCAGCGCTCGACGTCTCACCCTTCAAAAACCTCCAGATGGTAGACGCTGGCGACGTCAGCGTGAACCCCTTCAACATTGACGAAGCCATCGAAACCCTGCAGGCAGCGGCACTAGAACTCACCGAAGACGGAGCCCGACTGCTCACCATCGGCGGCGACCACACAATCGCGCTTCCGCTCTTACGCGCCGCCGCCGAGCGCCACGGACCAGTCGCCCTCCTACACTTCGACGCGCACCTCGACACCTGGGACACCTACTTCGGCGCCGAGTACACACACGGCACCCCATTCCGTCGCGCATCAGAAGAAGGAATTCTTGACCTGGACGCCGTCAGCCACGTCGGCACCCGCGGCCCGCTCTACGGCAAAGAAGATCTCGACGAAGATCAGCGACTCGGATTCGGAATCGTCACCTCCAGCGACGTGCACTACCGAGGCGTGCGAGAGGTCGTACAGATTCTGAAGGAACGCATCGGCGACCGCCCGCTCTACATCTCAATCGATATCGATGTGCTCGATCCAGCGCACGCACCCGGCACCGGCACCCCAGAAGCTGGCGGCCTCACCAGCCGCGAACTACTCGAGATACTCCGCGGCCTCGCCGGCGCAAACTTGATCGGCGCAGACGTCGTTGAAGTCTCCCCCGCATACGACCACGCACAGCTCACCGGCATCGCCGCCTCACATGTCGCCTACGAACTGCTTTCGATGTTTGCCCTGCGCAAGCAAAATAAAACACAAGCGAACACCGCAAGCGCATCAGGCAGCACGGAGGACACACACGAATGAGCACTCGTAACGGCGGCGACCTCGTCGTAGAAACCCTCGCGGGACTCGGAGCACGCAAAGTCTTCGGCATTCCCGGCCAGCACGCGCTCGGCCTCTTCGACGCGCTAAGCCGCAGCCCACTCGAGTTTGTGAGCGCGCGCATTGAAAACAACGCCGCATTCTCAGCAGACGGCTTCGCGCGCGCAACCGGCGAAGTCGGCGTGCTATTCCTGTCAACCGGCCCCGGCGCACTCACCGCACTGGCAGGCCTACAGGAGGCCCTGGCCACCGCCGTGCCAATGCTCGTCGTATCAAGCCAGATCCCGAAAGCCGGCCTCGGCGGCGCACACAAAGGCATGCTGCACCAACTCGACAACCAACAAGCAGCCGCCGCAAACGTTGCAAAGCGCACCTGGGTAGTGCAATCAGCGAGCCAGATTCCATCAATTATTGAAGAAGCCTGGGGCCTCGCCCAGAGCGCTCCAGCAGGCCCCGTGTGGATCGAAATTCCACAAGACATTCTGCTTGGTCCAGCCTCGCTCGCACCCGTACAAAACCCAAAGGCGACCGTTCACGAACGACCACTGCGGGCAGAACTCGCAACAGAAGCCGCCGACCTACTCACCGCCTCACACTCGCCAGTGATTCTCGCCGGTGGCGGAGCACGACGCTCCGGAGCGCACCAAGAATTGCTTGAACTCGCAGAAAAGCTCGACGCTCCGGTCATCTCAACCCCCGGCGGCAAGGGCGTCTTTCCATGGGAACACCCGCTCTCGCTACAGAGCTGGATCGAAGACCGGGCAGTCACCGACCTTATGGCGAACGCCGATCTACTACTCGTACTCGGCAGCTCACTCGGCGAAGTCACCAGCAACTACTTCACACTGCAACCAAACGGCAAGATCATTCAGGTCGACGCCGAAGTGCGTGTGCTCGAATCAAACCACGCAGCGCTCGGCATTCACTCTGACGTGAAGGTCGCGCTACGACAGATACTCGAAAAAATTCCCGCTTCGAGCGATCGCAGTGGCACTCAGCGCACCACAGATACCCTCGCCGAAGTTTCCACCCGCCTTGACGCGCAACCACTTGAGCACGAACGCAAAGTGCTCGACGCAATTCGCGAAGCGACGCCGGCAACGGCGCACACTTTCTGGGACATGACTATCGCCGGATACTGGGCATGGTCAGCGTGGGATCCCCGCGACGGCGAGTTTCACAGCGCCCAAGGGGCCGGCGGCCTCGGCTTCGGCTTCCCGGCAGCAATCGGAGCGGCTCTCGGACGCAATGAGCGCGTGCTCGCGGTTTCTGGCGACGGCGGATCAATGTACTCAATCTCAGAGCTAGCCACCGCCAAACAGCACAATGCACCAGTTACCTGGCTCATTATTGATGACGGCGGCTACGGCATTCTGCGCGAATACATGACCGCAGCATTCGGCAAGCCGACAGCTACAGAACTTGCACGACCAGATTTTGTTGCACTAGCAGCAGCGTTTGGTGTTGAATCCCGCCACACCACTCCCGAGACTCTCGCCGAAGCAATTGCAGAAAGCTGGCAGGCCGAAGGCCCGCAAGTTATTGTGCTGAATACGCATCTAGCAATGTTTGAGCTGAGCTAATGACCGCGCCACATAAAGTTTTGCTGCTTGACCCATTTGGCAGCGCCGAACTTCTAACCGAGCTACTCGGCGACGAGCAGGAACACTTTGAAATTGTCGCCACCGACACACTCGCCGGGCACGAAGACGCCTACGCGATACTGGCCGGACCCGAAAACGAAGTGCTGCCAGCCGACATTGCAGCGTGCAAGAGTCTTCGCCTCGTAACGGCAACATCAACAGGCCACAACCACCTGCCCGTGGCAGAAATCACCGCGCAGGGAGCCTGGGTCACCAGCACCGCAGGATACTGCACCGCCGAGGTAGCTGAGCACGCCTTCACGCTGCTGCTCAGCGGCCTACGCGCCCTGCCAGCACTTGATGCGCAGGTACGAGCTGGATCCTGGGCTGTCGAAGAAATCTCACCACGCAGGATCGCCGGATCAACCGTGGCGATCATCGGTTTCGGCCGAATCGCCCAAGCCCTCGCCGCGCACCTTCGACAGATCGGCGTCATAGTGCGCGCCTACGATCCGCTCGTGCCAGACCACGTGTTCGCCGCCGCAGATGTCGAACGAGCGGCCACCGTACTTGACGCGGCAAGTGGCGCCGACGCCTTGAGCGTACACGTCCCTCTGCTCCCCGAAACCGAGGGCATTATCCGCGCCGAAGTAATCGCAGCAATGGCGCCCAGCAGCTACCTAGTGAATGTCGCCAGGGGCGGACTGATCGACGAGCAGGCCATGATCGCAGCCCTCCGCAGCGGCCAGCTTTCGGGAGCAGCGCTCGACGTGTTCGAAATTGAACCGCTGCCGCTCAACGCCGAAATCCGCTCGGTGCCCGGAGTGCTATTCGGGCCGCATGGGGCCTGGTACTCCCCCAACGCGAAACGACAACTCTTTGAGATTGCAGTTCGCTCACTACTTGATGTGTATCGAGGCAATGAACCGTACGGTTTGATTGCGAAACCCACGGCATAGGCGCTGCACACACCCCAACTACCATCCCGAGACGCCCTACCGGTCGCGCGGGAAGATAATTAAAAAAAAGGGGAGGCACACGGCCTCCCCTTTTTTACTCCCACCCGGCCGCGACACGGTCAACGTGTCACAACCGGGTGCCACACAGTGCCCATTGCTCGCGGAAGCCAAAAAAGGGGAGGCACACGGCCTCCCCTTTTTTACTCCCACTCGATAGTCCCCGGCGGCTTCGATGTTACGTCAAGCACGACTCGGTTTACTTCGGGCACCTGGTTGGTGATCTGGTTCGAGATGCGGGCAAGCACCTCGTAAGGAACACGAGTCCAGTCAGCGGTCATCGCGTCTTCGGACGAGACCGGACGCAGCACGATAGGGTGGCCGTAGGTGCGGCCGTCGCCCTGCACACCCACCGAACGAACGTCGGCAAGTAGCACGACTGGGCACTGCCAGATCGAGTTGTCGAGACCAGCAGCAGTGAGCTCAGCACGCGCAATAGCGTCAGCCTCGCGCAGAATGTCGAGACGCTCGCGAGTTACCTCACCAACGATACGAATACCAAGACCCGGGCCAGGGAATGGCTGACGGCCAACGATTGCTTCTGGAATGCCCAGTTCGCGACCGATTGCACGAACCTCGTCCTTGAACAGCGCACGCAGCGGCTCAATCAGTTCGAAGTCGAGATCTTCTGGCAGGCCGCCCACATTGTGGTGGCTCTTAATGTTTGCGGTGCCCGATCCGCCACCCGACTCAACTACATCTGGGTAGAGAGTTCCCTGAACCAGGAACTTCACCGATTCACCCGAAGCAGCAGCCTCAGCGACCAGGTCACGCTGCACCTGCTCGAAGGAGCGAATGAACTCGCGACCAATGATCTTGCGCTTCTCTTCAGGGTCGGTAACACCTGCCAGGTGTCCGAGGAAGGTATCAGCGGCATCAACGGTAATCAGGCGCACACCGGTTGAAGCAACGTAATCGCGCTCAACCTGTTCGCGTTCGCCCTTGCGCAGCAGACCGTGATCAACAAACACGGCGGTGAGCTGATCGCCAATCGCCTTGTGCACGAGCGCGGTCGACACAGCCGAGTCGACGCCGCCCGAGAGCGCCGAAATAACGCGAGCGTTGCCGACCTGGGCACGAATGGCCTCGATCTGCTCTGCGATGACGTTGCCCGCGGTCCAGTCAGCTGGGATACCAGCAACATTGTGCAAGAAGTTTTCGAGTACACGCTGACCGTGGTCAGAGTGCTTTACCTCTGGGTGCCACTGCACACCGTAGAGTCCACGTTCGGCTGAGCCGAATGCGGCAACCGGAGTCACGCTAGTGCTTGCGTACACTTCAAAACCCTCTGGTGCCTGCTGCACGGCATCACCGTGGCTCATCCAGACGTTCTGTGATGCAGGCTGGCCCAAAAGAATTGCGCCACCGTCACCAACAAGTGTTGCCTCAACCCCGCCGTACTCACGATCACCGGTGTTGCCTACGGTGCCGCCCAGCGAGTGAGCCATGACCTGGAAGCCGTAGCAAATGCCGAGCATTGGCACGCCGAGCTCGAAGACGTCCGCGTCAAACTGTGGAGCGCCCTCTTCATATACCGAAGATGGTCCACCCGACATCACGATTGCGAGTGGGTTCATTTCCTTCACCTCTGCAGCGGTGATGGTGTGTGGAACCAGCTCTGAGTAGACACCGGCCTCGCGCACGCGGCGCGCAATCAGCTGTGCATATTGTGCGCCGAAATCGACGACGAGCACCGGGCGGTGCATGGGGGTGGCGTTCATACGCTGCCTTCCGTGGGGGTTCGAATGAAAAAGTTATGCGTTGGATCCCTGAGGCTCTGCCTCAGGCTGATCAACATCGTGCTTCTCGAGGAAGGCGGTGACCTCGCGGGCGACCTGCACCTCCATGAAGAACGAGAGCAGTGGCACAACGCCGCCGAGCGCCAGCTTCAGGAAGCGGCTAAATGGCCAGCGCATTGGGCTCCAGACCATAAAACATGCGACGAGGTACACCACGTAGAACCAGCCGTGAATCATCAGAATCAGCAGCGAAAGGTTCGTACCGGTGCCGGTGCTCGACATTTCACAGACCTCTTGGAACGGGTTGAACAGTGAGTACCACTGGCAACCCTCGCCCACTACAACCGGCGCAAAACTCAGACCGCCATCAGCGAAAAGCTCGATGTGCGTTGGCGAGTACTTCAGAATCATTTCGGCGAGCAGCAAAAGCAGCATGACACCGGTAATGATCGAAGCGATCTTATAGAAGCTCAGCGCTTTACGAATGCGCGGGTAATCGGCAGGCCGGGGCTGTAAAACCATGGTTCAATCTTAGCCCCGCACGCTGAGTGAAACTGCACGCCAGCGGAGTAACCCAGTGAGGAATTGCTGATACGGCTATTGAGCGTCGGTCGGTTCGAGCGTCTGCTCGGTGTCGCCCTCGGCCGCTTCAAGCAGCTGCAGCTCGTGGATCTTTTCCCAGTCATCTCGGGCGAGACGGTACCAGAAGAAGATCGCAAAGCCTGCGAACACGACCCACTCGGCCGCATAGAACACGTTCAACCAGTTCACCGTCTGCACTGGCAGCGGCGGAACCGAATCAATCACGTCAAGGCCCGCGTCGCTGAGCGTATCGGCAGTAAGCGAGTTCGCCTTATCTACCGGGCCCGGGTGCATCACCATAAATCCGGCGTAGGCACGACCGTCAAAAGGCTGCCAAAGATTTACCAGCTGAGCCGATGACATACTCAAGATCCTGTCTGGATCTTGGTCTGGGCGCGGCACAACCGGAGCATCGCCCGGCATGTATCGACCCTCAATGTCAAATGTCTGGCCAGCGGCCATAGCTTCAAACTTGGTAAGTGCCTGAGCTGCCGCAGCGGTATCTTCGGCCCAGCCGATAGCGAGGGCGAGATGCCCGCCGGGCGATCCAGCGACCTCGAAATGACCGACGAGCCAGGTGCCATCTTGGCCACCGTTACGTCGCTGCTCGACGATGTCGTAGTCACCCTCAGCAAAGCTGCCCGATGCTGAAAGCACGGTGCCGCCACTATCGTCGGTGACCGAATCGCCGGCCTGCGTCACTGAGGTCAGCGGGCGCGACACTTCTCCGTCGATCGCGTCTTCAGCGGTGATTGTAATGGCGTGACCGAGCTGCCACTGACCGAGCCAGGCGAAGCCGCCGGCAACCAGAAGCGCAAGCAAAAATGCACCGATCCACTTGGGCATGACCATCACTCTTGCAAGTGTTGGCGCACCCTCGTAGTGTGGCCGCTTTGGCCGGGCAGCTGTGTCGTTCACGCCGAGCGCTTACCGTTCTGCGTAGACGACACCGACGCGCTGGAACTCCTTGAGTTCGCTGTAGCCGGTGGTTGCCATGGCGCGACGCAGCGCACCAATGTAGTTCGCACTGCCGTCAGCCGAGTGCGCTGGACCCGAGATGATCTCTTCGAGCGGTGCAACACTGCCGACCTGCATACGCTTACCGCGTGGCAGTTCGTCGTGGTAGGCCTCTTGCCCCCAGTGCCATCCCTGACCTGGCGCGTCGGTTGCACGCGCGAGAGCCGCTCCGAGCATCACTGCGTCAGCGCCACAAGCAACTGCCTTAATCATGTCTCCAGAAGAACCGAGACCACCGTCGGCGATCACGTGCACATAGCGGCCACCCGACTCATCGAGATAGTCGGTACGCGCTCCAGCGACATCGGCAATAGCACTTGCCATCGGTGCGCGAATGCCGAGAGTGACGCGGGTGCTTGACGAAGCTCCCCCGCCGAATCCTACGAGTACACCCGCAGCACCCGTACGCATCAGGTGCAGCGCCGACTGGTAGGTAGCTGCGCCGCCGACAATGACAGGTACATCAAGTTCATAGATGAACTGCTTCAGGTTTAGCGGCTCACGGCCAGCAACAGAAACGTGTTCAGCAGATACGGTATTGCCGCGGATCACAAAGAGATCTACGCCGGCACCGATCACGGTTTCGCTGAACTCTGCGGTGTGGTGTGGCGAGAGTGCGCCAGCCACGGTGACACCCGCATCGCGAATCTCGCCGAGACGATCACGGATCAGTTCTGGCTTGATTGGCGCCGAGTACAGCTCACGCATACGCTTCACTGCCGCAGCATCATCACCCAGACGTGCGAGCTCGTCGAGCACTGGCTGTGGGTCTTCATAGCGAGTCCAGAGCCCTTCAAGGTTGAGTACACCGAGACCACCGAGCTTGCCAAGAGCAATCGCGGTTGCTGGTGACATAACCGAGTCCATTGGTGCGCCAAGTACTGGGATGTCGAACTGGAACGCGTCAATCGTCCAGTTGGTTGACACCAGTTCTGGATCGCGAGTGCGCCGGGTAGGCACAATTCCAATCTCGTCGAAAGTGTAGACACGCCTTGCGCGCTTGCCGCGGCCGATCTCGATCTCGTTGCTCACCCGAACAGTCTATCGACTTCATCCTGTGCGCTACCCCATCGGCATGTCTCACCCTTCACCACTCCCTCCCTTAGCCCGCGTTCTTGCGGCGAAGCACAAGACGACAGAGGGAAATACGCGAGACGATGGGTACGACGAAGCCCCGCACATCTCGACACGCAAGATGGACGGGGCTTCGGACTGCTTGTTAGCGGCGGTAGTTAGGAGCTTCTACGACCATCTGCACATCGTGAGGGTGCGATTCCTTCAGACCGGCAGCGGTAATACGCACAAACTCGCCACGAGCCTTGAGCTCATCGATCGTGTGCGCGCCAACGTACATCATCGATTGACGCAGACCGCCCACCAGCTGATGCGCAACCGACCGCAGTGGGCCACGGTAGGCAATCTGCCCCTCGATGCCCTCTGGAATCAGCTTCTCATCGCTCGAAGCATCAGCCTGGAAGTAACGGTCCTTCGAGTAAGAAGTGCGCTCACCACGGGTCTGCAGCGCGCCAAGCGAGCCCATACCGCGGTAGTTCTTGAACTGCTTGCCACCCATGAAAACCAGATCCCCTGGGCTTTCATCAGTACCTGCGAAAAGCGAACCGATCATCACCGAAGAAGCACCGGCAACGAGCGCCTTAGCGATATCGCCCGAGTGCTGCAAACCACCATCGGCGATCACTGGCACACCGGCAGGGGTTGCCGCACGAGCCGCCTCATACACAGCAGTAACCTGTGGCACACCAACACCAGCGATGACGCGGGTGGTGCAAATCGAGCCTGGGCCAACGCCAACCTTCACAGCGTCAACGCCAGCATCAACCAGCGCCTTTGCGCCAGCGAACGTCGCAACGTTTCCACCGATCACGTCGATACCGGCAAATGCCGGATCGCTCTTGAGCTGGCGGATAATGTCGAGCACGCCCTTACTGTCACCGTTTGCAGTGTCAACAACGAGCACATCAACACCGGCGTCGACAAGCGCCCCAGCGCGATCCATCGCGTCACCAAAGAAACCCATAGCCGCGCCAACTCGAAGGCGACCAGCCTCATCCTTGGCAGCGTTTGGATACTCTTCTTCTTTGTCGAAGTCCTTCACAGTGATCAAACCGGTCAGCTTGCCATTGCCGTCAACAAGTGGCAGCTTCTCAATGCGGTGCTCTTTGAAGAGTTCAGCAGCGGCAGCGCGGGTGATTCCAGGGAAACCAGTGATCAGTGGCATCGGCTTCATGGCGTCGGCCACGCGCATGGTCTTGCGATCCTCGTGCGAAATAAATCGCATATCGCGGTTTGTGATGATACCGACGAGCACACCTGCATCGTCAACCACAGGCAGACCGCTCACACGGTACTCGCCGCAAATCGCGTCTACCTCGGCAACCGTAGCGTTCACGGTCGTAGTCACTGGGTTCGTGATCATGCCAGCTTCGCTGCGCTTCACACGATCAACCATCTCGGCCTGATCGGTAATAGAGAGGTTGCGGTGCAGAATGCCGATGCCGCCATTGCGGGCCATAGCGATAGCCATACGGGTCTCAGTCACGGTATCCATCGCAGCAGAGATCAGTGGCATGCCAAGGCGGATCCGGCGAGTGAACTGGGTCGCAGTATCAGCTTCGCTTGGGATCACATCAGTGTGTGCTGGCAGCAGCAGCACATCGTCGTAGGTCAAACCGGTGAAAGCGAACGGATCGCGCTGTTCCATATTTGCGCCTCTTCTGAAGGTCGGGGGTGGTGATTCGGTCAAAGCGAATAACTCCGCTTACGACCGCGCAGTCTGTGTATCTAAGTGTAATCGTCGCGGAGGCGAGAATATTCCGATCACTCAGAAGCTCACGGCTATCCGCCAGATTGCACGGCAATTGTGTCGGTATTTGTCATTGGTTCGGTAATTGTGCGTGATTGCTTGCGCATTCTGTACAGAATGTCTGTCACGAGCACCACGAGTGCGACCCAAACAGCGACAAAGCCGATCCAACGCGCGAGTGACATCTCCTCATTCAGCAAGAAGTAGCCGGTGAGGAAGGTCAGAATAGGCGTAATGAACTGGATGAAGCCCATAGTCGATAGCGGCAGACGTTTTGTGCCAGCTGCAAAAAGCAACAGCGGAATAGCCGTCACGGTACCGCTCAGCAGCAGCACAATCGTGGTCTGTGCGCCAAAGGTGAACGCGGAGAGCGACCCCACGACAACGCTGATCACGATCAGCTGAACCACAGCAAGTACGGTGCCGAACATCGTCTCAACCGTGAGCGCGGTCAGCGCGCTGTACCCAGCGCTCAAGTGTTTGCGAACCGCACCATACAGACCAAAGGTGAGCGCCAGGCCGAGCGCGATAAACGGAAACTTACCGTACGCAATTGCGCTCACAGTAACTCCGATAGCGGCGATACCCACCGCAACCCACTGCGCGTTGGTGAGCCGCTCTTTGCGGAACACCACACCAATCAAGATGGTGACAAGCGGGTTAATGAAATAGCCGAGCGCGGTCTCGACGACGTGACCGGTGGTAATACCGATCACATAAATCTGCCAGTTGGCGTAAAGAAGCACCGAGCTCAGCGCGAACCAGCCGAGCGTCCTTCCGGATCGGAAGATCTGCCCGACTGGCCCCCACTGACGCAAGAGCGAAACTGCGATGAGGCAGAACGCGAGTGCTGAAAGCACTCTCCAGGGCACAACCTCAAACGGGTTGGGCCCGGAGAGCATGATGAAGTAGAGCGGGAACGCGCCCCAGCAGAGATAGGCGGCGAAGCCGTATACGTATCCGAGGCGTTGTTGCACTACTCCAGCTTAAGCGGCGTTGACGCTCTCAGGAATCCACTGTGCTGCACCGGCGCGCACACCAATTGCGGCGCTTCCAACAGGAATCTGCGCGGCGTGACCTGGAGCAATCACACGGATGTGCTTGCCAGCGAAGTCCACTACGTAGACAACATCAGCACCGCGGTACACCTTGGTGAGAATCTCAACAGCAATCGGAGTCTCAGCGCCGGTTTCGGCAGCGATCAACAGATCTTCCTGACGAACCATCACGTTGCCCGCACCATCAGCTGCATCCGACTGTACTGCGAGCGCGTGCGCACCGGTCTCGGTGACAACGGTCTGACCCTGCTTCTTGGCAGGCAGCAGGTTCGCTGCACCAATAAAGTCAGCCGCAAACGCGGTCCTCGGGGTCGAGTAGATCTCGTCTGGAGTGCCGACCTGCTCGACAACGCCGCCGTTCATCAGCACGATGCGGTCGGAGAGGCTAAGCGCTTCTTCCTGGTCGTGAGTCACGAACACGGTGGTGACGCCAAGTGAGCGGTGCAGCTCCTTCAGCTCAATCTGCATGTCTTCGCGAAGACGCGCATCCAGGTTCGAGAGTGGCTCATCAAGCAGCAGCAGGCTCGGGGTGTTCGCAATTGCGCGGGCGAGAGCCACACGCTGCTGCTGTCCACCCGAAAGCTGAGTTGGCATACGATCGGCGAGGTGGCCCATCTGCACGCGCTCGAGCGCATTGGTTGCGATTTCGAGCTGCTCCTTCTTTGACTGCTTGCCTTCCATGCGCAAACCAAAGCGAACGTTCTCACGCACACTCATGTGTGGGAACAGCGCATAGCTCTGGAACATCATGCCAAGGTGACGCTTCTCTGGCGGCAGGTTGGTGACATCCTGCTCACCAATCAGCACACGACCAGAGGTAACCGACTCCAAGCCAGCGATGCAACGCAGCAGCGTGGTTTTACCACAGCCCGATGGTCCGAGCAGTGAGATGAACTCACCAGACGCGACCTCAAGGTCGACGCCCTTGAGCACCTCGGTCGCTTTGAAGCTCTTCTTTACGTGATCAATCGTCAAGGTGCTCATGAGACAAACATCTTTCCTAGGCCAATAAGTTTTTCAAGAATCAGGATCAGCACAACGGTCAACAACACCATCATGGTTGAGACGGCTGCAACTGTAGGTGAGGTGCTGTATTCAAGCTGTCCGTAGATCGCAATGGGAAGGGTTTCCAGTTGCGGAGTGCGCAGGAACAGCGCGATGACAGCGTCATCGAAGGAGATATTGAAGGCGAAGAACGCACCAGCAGCAATACCGGGACGAGCCACTGGAAGCACCACCAAGCGGTAGCGGTTCCAGGCGCTTGCGCCGAGAGTTCTAGCGGCTTCCTCAATAAATGGATCGCGTCGCGCCATCACACCGGTCACCGTACGCATCACATACGGAATGGTGATCACTGTGTGAATCACGATCAGCACCCAAATGTTTGGCGATCCGATTGTCATCGAAGCAACCGAGAGTGCGCCAATGGCAAGGATGATCGTTGGCAGGGTAAGCGGCGACATCAGGAACGCCTGGATCGCGCCCGATCCTGGAATGTTGAAGCGGGTGAGCGCGAGCGCGGCGGCTGTGCCGAGTGTTGCCGAGCAAATTGCGGTCACCACGCCGACCAGCAGGCTGAGTCGGAACGGAGCCAGGTAGGTGTCGGTGGTGAGCGCTTCGATGTACCACTCAGCTGAGAAGCCAGAAGGCGGGAACGTCAGGAATCGGCTGGTGCCGATCGATGCTCCGGCCACCACGATCAGTGGCATAAGCATGTAAACGGTGACCGCAATGACGAGCAGAACTGCCGCGATCTTTGCGAGGAGTGGGATGGATTTGACCATTGTTTAGCCCTTCGTGCGCCCGAGTCTGGCGGTAGCGATCAACACGAGCATGACACCGGCGAAGAGCATCACTGCCTGTGCAGCAGCGAATGGCCAATCGAGGTTCGTGGTGGCATCAACGTAGATGGTCTGCGCGAATACGGGAATCTGAGCGCCACCAATAAATCGTGGCGTAATGAACGAGCTCACGGAGAGCACGAAGACAAGTGAGGCACCGGCGACGATTCCCGGCAGAGTAAGCGGGAAGACGACGTGCCAGAGTGAGCGCCAGTAACCGGCGCCAAGGGTGCGTGCTGCTTCTTCAAGCTGAGGCTTGATGCCTGAAATAACACCAAGGATGGAAAGCACGGCGAACGGCAGAAGCACTTGGACCATCGCGATGGTGACACCGACCTCGGTTCCGAGGAAGCCCTGAGTGCCCTTGACGAGCATTTCAGCGCCTGGCACCTTCATCATCAGACCGTTGGGTCCCATCAGAACAACCCAGCCGAAGGTGCGGACCACGACGCTGGTCATCAGCGGCAGGATCACAACAATCAGCAAGAACGACCGGAGCTTCGAAGAAGCACGTGACATCAGGTATGAAAGCGGAAGCGCGATCATAATCGTCACAAGGGTTTGTACAACACCGAGTCGAAGCGAACGCCATGCCGCTTGCAGGTTGTACTGCGACTCAAAGAGCCGCTGGAAGTTCTCGAGAGTGAACCCGCCTGCCGGCGACTGAACGCTCATCAGAAGCATGGCAGTGACCGGGGTCACAAATCCGAGCAGCAGCAGTACCGCCGCCGGCAGGAGCAGGAGCAATGGCTCCTTACGGGTTCTCTCGTTCATATGCAGACCTTAGTTGGTAATTGCGGTGTTCCAGGCGTCCACCCAGCTCTGGCGCTTTGGTGCCAGGGTGCCAGGTGCGTAGGTGACGAGCGAATCGAGTTCGTCACCGGTCAGAACCTCTTTCGCGAGGTCGCCTGAGATTTCAGCCTTCAGGTTTACTGGTGAGTAGCGCATCTTCTCTGCGAAGACCTGCTGTGCCTTCGGGCTCAGCTCGAAGTCAACGAAGAGCTTTGCGAGCTCGGTGGTGTCGCGACCCGAAACCACGTTAGCGGTAATCAGTGACGCGCCAGCGCCTTCCTTCGGGGTGATGAATTCAACTGGAAGACCAGCATCCTTCAGGGTACCCGCGTAATCCATCGAGTAAGGCGCGAGCCAGGTGTCACGCTGAGCGAAAGCGCTCTGCAGGTCTGGCGAGGTTGGTACAACAATGGCATCACCCTTCGATACGAGCGCACCAAGCTTGTCGATCGTTGGAGCTGCGTTATCGATTCCGCCACCCTCAACGTCCGAGAGGCGCAGCATCGAAAGCAGACCATAGGTGTTCGACAGGTCGGTCAGTGCGAGGTGACCCGCGTACTGAGGATCGAACACGTCGAGCCATGAATCTGGGCGGTCTGCGCCAGATTCGGTGTTGTAGACCAGGCCGATGGGAGCCAGCTGGATTGCTGGGCCCTCACCGTGCTCGAGGCCTGCGGTTGCAACATCAGCGAGATCATCGAAATTCTTCAGATCAGCAGGCTCGATCTTTTCGATCAGGCCGTCAGTTGCAGCGTTGAACTCCTGGCCACCCGAGAAGTGCACAACGTCGAGCTGTGGGCTTGCCTTCTGTGCAGTCAGCTGAGCAAGTGCGTCAGCGCTGTACAGGGTAACCAGCTCAACCTTTGCACCGGTCTCTTCGGTGAAGGGGTCGACAACTGCCTCGACGAAAGCCTTCTCCCAGTCGCCACCGAAGGTGGTGACAACCAGTTTCTGGCCAGCGTATGGCTTGTTGCTGTCATCGCTACCGGCATCTGTACCGGAAGCTGAACAAGCAGCAAGCGCAAGTGCGCCGATGGCAGCTACGCCACTGAATAGGACTCTTTTGAATTTCACGATGTTCTCCTTTGAATGTGTGATGTTACTCGTATGAAATATCTAAATGTTGAGTGTGGGTTACTCGGAGAGACGACCGATGGTCAGCTGCTTTGCTCCGTCGAAGCGAATAGCAGCTGATTCCTTAGCGAACTCAGCGAGACCCTCGGTGATGGTCGCCCAGATGTTCACTGGGGTGAAGCCGAGTGGGCCGAAGGTACGTGCGCCGCGGTCGTAGAAGACACCAATCTCCCACCACTCGAACGGCAGGCCGCCCATCTGCATTGGACGCTGCCAGTACCACTGCAGGTCGCCCGGAGCTGGGATAACCTGCTGGTTTTCAGCTGGCACTGCAGCTGCGTCGAATACCTGAGCTTCCTCTGGCAGGCCAACCATGACCTCTGGGCCTGCGTACATTGCGTGCAGGGCTTCCATGGTCACTGGGTTCTCGAGCGCCTGCCACATAACCTTGCAGGTCTCTGGTGCGTCTTCTTCGAGGAGAGTTGCGATCGCGCGAGTACCGTTTGCGTACTCGAGGAAAATCTTCTTCGCCATGATGTGTTGTTTCCTTTCGACTTTTGTAAGAGTCGTATGTGTTGAGGGGGTAGTTAAGCCGGTGACTGTTCGAGCGACGCCTTCACGGTCTGCAAGAACGAGTTGAAGAGCAGCTGCTCTTCCTGAACCTCGTTTGGCTCAGAGAGCTTCTCTGGGTGCCATTGAACGGCAAGCAATGGCCAGCCGTCGGTAGCTTCAATTGCTTCGATCACACCGTCGTTTGCGTGTGCGGTAGCAACAAAGCCCTCGGCGACACGGTCAACTGCCTGGTGGTGAATCGTGTTTACGGTGCGCTCTTGCGTACCGTATGCCTTTGCAAGCATGCTTTCTGGAGCAAAACGAACCGCGTGGCGACGGTGCAGCTGCTCTACACCGTCGACCACGGTCTCGTGCACATCGGTTGCAGGAAGATCAACGACCAACGAGCCGCCAAAGGCGACGTTGGTTACCTGCAGGCCGCGGCAAATCGCGAGGGTTGGCAGATTGCGCTCACGTGCGAGACGCGCGAGCTGGCTCTCGAACTCATCGCGATCTGCCGAGTAGCTCTTGCCCGCTTCTGGCTCAGCGCCGTAGAGCGAGGGGTCTGCGTCTTCGCCGCCCGAGAGCAGCAGGCCGTCGAGACGGTCAATGATTGCCGCTGGATCGGTTGAGGGCGGCAGTAGTACTGGCACTCCCCCGGCTTCGATGATCGCATCGGCATATTCAACACCGATGGTGTGTGACGGGCGTCCCTGACCGAGCTGAGTTGGGATCGGACGGCGCCAGGTGGTGATTCCAATAATTGGTGCGGGCATTAGAGCTGAATCCAAGTCGTCTTGAGGTCGGTGAACTTTTCAATCGCGTGCAGGCTCTTATCTCGGCCAAAGCCTGAACCCTTCACTCCGCCGAAGGGAATGGTCATGTCGCCTTCTTCGAAGCAGTTGACCCAGACCACGCCAGAGCGCAGCTTGCGGCTAAGCTCATGTGCCTTGGTCAGGTTCTGCGTCCAGAGCACGGACGCGAGTCCGTATTCGGTGCCGTTTGCAATTTCGAGTGCTTCTTCTTCGCTGCGGTAAGGGATCACCGCGAGCACTGGTCCGAAGACCTCATTCTGTGCAAGCTCGTGCGTTGGATCAACGACCGCGACAACCGGCGCGAAGTATGATCCGTCTGCGGCAAGCTCACTTGAGAGCTCGGCTTCATAGATACGTGTGCCCGATGCTTTCGCCCGATCAACGAAGCCGCGAACGCGCTCAAGGTGAGTTGCGCTGACCAGCGAGCCGTTGGCCGAAGCAAGATCCATCGGATCGCTTGGGCTCATTGATTTTGCAACCTCGGTAGCGATTTCGACAGCCTGCTCAAGCAGGTGCTCTGGCACCAGGAGGCGCGAGGCCGCGGTGCACATCTGACCCATGTTGTAGAAGCAACCCTGCGCGCTCGAGGTAACTGCCTGCACGAAGTCTGCATCTTCGAGCACCACGCTCGGGGTTTTGCCACCAAGTTCAAGCCAAACGCGCTTGCCGTTCGACTGCGCCGAATACTCAAGCAGTGCACGGCCAACGCCGGTTGAACCGGTGAAGGTCAAGACGTCGACGTCGTGGTGCTCAGCGAGGGCTCGGCCAGCGACGCGACCGTATCCCGGGACTACGTTCAGCACGCCAGCTGGAATGCCTGCGTCAAAGGCGAGTTTGCCGAGCATCAGGGCCGAAGCGCTGGTGTGCTCGTCTGGCTTCAGCACGACGCTGTTGCCGGCAACAAGTGACGGGCCAAGCTTCCATGCGGTCATGGTGAGCGGGAAGTTCCATGGCACGATCGCTGCAACCACGCCGGCTGCTTCACGCGTCACGAGTGCGAGTGATCCAGGAGCCGTAACTGGCACCTCGTCAACGATCTTGTCTGCGGCTTCGCCGTACCAGCGAAGGCAGTTCACGACGGCGCGAAGCTCGGTCTGCAGGGCCTCGCTCACCGGCTTACCCATCTCAAGCGAGATCATCAGCGCGAGCTCTTCGGCGTGATCGTGCACGTTCTGTGCAAAAGCCATCATGATCTGACCGCGTTCGCGTGGTGCGAGGCCCGACCAGATACGTGATTCAAATGCTTCGCGTGCCGATTGAACCGCAAGGTCAACGTCAGCTACCGAAGCGGTCTCGATGGTTGCGAGGTTTTCGCCGTTGCGGGGGCTCACCAGGGTGAGTGCGTCTCCGCTGCCCTGAACCCAGCTTCCGTTCACAAATAGACGAGTTGGGAATTCAACCTGGTCACGAATGTCGTTCCAGGGAACTCGAGTTGCGTCGAACACGGAAGCCTCCTTGCTAATTTTCCCGAGACGCTGCTCGGATTAACTCAGTACGCCAAACATAACACACATTTGATGCACTTCCGCCACTTTGGGTTTGCTGATGATTAATCTCAGCCACATTAGGCAAATTGTTCACCAACTCGACCACGCCGCAAACCACCGGCCTGGTATACCGTTCCCCTCTGGAACGGCGGTTTTACAGGTGACCACCCCCAAATCGGAATCTCGCCAAACTTCCGCCCGCACGGCAAATGCGGGCACAAAACCAAAAACCCTGCACCCAAAATCGGGTGCAGGGTTTTGAAAAACGGTGAGCTAGAGGCCTTGCCCCTGATCCACAAAGAGCGACCCGCGAAGCACAGGAGTCAGCACGACAAGTGAATCGTGCACTTCAAGCCCCTCATGCTTCGTAATCGTGTCGCCGGTAAGGAAGTTATAAAAAGCTTCTTCGTCGGTGACCAAAATATTGGCAAGCAACTGCGAGACCCCGGTGGTTGCCACGATGAATTTCACCTCAACCGCACGAGCCAGATCCTCGCCAATTTCTTCAAGATGCTTCATCGGAGCTTTGAACCAGACCAGTGCCTCAAGGCCCAAGCCAAAGACCCGAGGCACCACCTCGGTGCGCGGATACATCAGACCGCGCTGGGTGAGAGAATCCATGCGGCGTCGCGCCGTAGCAACACTTACCCCGAGCTCCTTTGCGAGCCGAGACACCGGCATACGCCCGTCCTCAAGCAAGAACTCAATCATTTGATTTTCTTCAGGCGAGATCGCATCATCCGGATCCACCGGAAGTTCACCGGGCACCAGGTGCTGATCGAGTGCGTCATGCTGAGCGCCACTCAGAATTCCTGGCGACCAGTCATGCCCGGAACGGTAAAACTTCAGCACAGTTGAGGCATTCAACGAGGTGATGCCAGGCATCTGCGGAATCACACGCTGCAAGAGGTCACGCAGTTCAGACTCGTCACGCGGCAAAAACATGCCAGCAATATCGTTGCTGCCCTCAAGCACCGAGACAGAAGAAGCAAACGGAATACGCGCGAGAAGTCTTGCAACAGACCAGAGTTCGCCCGATTGTGTGGTGATGCGCAAAAGCACGGCACGCACGTGCAGCACACGCTTCACATCAACGTAGGTCGACACCCGAATGAATCCGCGGTCAAAAAGATTCTGACCGCGACGAGCGACCGTGCGCTCTGGCAATTGCAGGGCACGCGCAATCTCACCCCATGAGGCCCGACCGTTCGTTTGCAGCGCAGCCGCAATCTGCTGATCAGTCGCATCGAAGGTAATGTCTTCAAACTCCTGCATTGGCGCCTTTCCTGAGTGAGACAGTACCAGCAAGAAGCACAGACAAAAAAAGATCAGGGCCGACGCGCGGCGTCAACCCTGATCTTTTGAAAAACTATGCGTTAGCGCACAACCACTGCGAGCACGTCGCGAGCCGAGAGCACGAGCATCTCTTCGCCGCCGTACTTCACCTCGGTGCCGCCGTACTTCGAGTAGATCACGAGATCGCCAACAGCGATGTCGAGAGGCACGCGGTTGCCGTTGTCGTCGATACGACCCGGGCCAACTGCCACGACCTCGCCCTCCTGGGGCTTCTCCTTGGCGCTATCGGGAATGACAAGACCCGAAGCAGTGGTCTGCTCAGCTTCGACCTGCTTGATGACAATACGATCTTCAAGCGGCTTGATGCTCACCGACACGGTTGACCTCTTTCTAAAGGTGACTACGAGTTTGGTGCCCCTTCAGGCACCCTAGAAATGAGTCTAGGGCGACTATTGGCACTCATGCAAGGCGAGTGCCAATGATTCAGCGAAGGATCGCGAACAGCGAACACACCAACCTTCTTGGCGCGTTCGACCCTGCCAAGGGACTCACAGCGGCAATCCCTGTTCAAGCCTGAAAAAACGTGAAATAATCAACGGTCCAGGGCGCACAACAGCATATACACGACCACCGAATCACAGGAGCGATGATGTCGAACCCAGAAGTCCCGAACTTCCAGCAGCCACAGGCTGAGACCGTGCCACAGCCGACCGCGCCAGTTGCGTCTGCAGCACCCGCCGCAGCACCGGCAGCACCGGCAGCACCGGTCTATCAGCAGTACCAGGCAGCTCCCGTGCCACAGCAGCCCGCACAGCAGGTACCGCAGGTTCAACAGGCCACCACTGTCGGCCAGACCAACACCTATGCACTGGTCTCAATTCTCACCGTGATGCTCTCACCAATTTTTGGCATCATCTTTGGCCACCTCGCACTCAGCCAGATTAAGCGCAATGGTGATGCAGGCCGCGGCCTCGCACTCACCGGTGTAATTCTTGGCTACGCCTCGATCGCTCTCATCTTGATTTTCATGCTTACCTACGTGAGCATCATCGGCTTTTTCTTCGCTTCGATGGGATCAATGATGAACGGCTATTACTACTAAACCCAAGCGACAGCAACAAAATCTCGGTGCTTTTCTAGGCCATGTGAAATAATTGAGTTGCTGACATCAGCGGGCGATTCTCGCCCAACTACAACCCAGGAGTGAGCATGTCGAACCCTCAAGATCCGAGCTTCCAGCAGCAGCCTGAGGCTCCGGTGCAGGAGCCGACTGCACCACCCGCTTACGCGGCACCAGCGGCACCTGCAGCACCTGTTTACCAGGCCGCTCCTGCTGCCCCAGCAGCCAGCGCACCAACCAACACCCTCGCGGTCATTTCGATGATCTCGTCGATCGTCGGCTGGTTCTCATTCGGCGTGCTGTGCATCGTTGGCGTGGTGCTTGGCCACATGAGCCTCAAGCAGCTGAAGACCAGTGGCGAAGGTGGCCGCGGCATGGCCATGACCGGCCTGATCGTTGGCTACATCGGCCTCGCTGGCTGGATCATTGGCCTGATCATCTTCGTCATTGTGATCGGCGTGCTGGGCGCAGCCGCAGTCTCAAGCGGCGCAGGCTACTAATTAACGCTTCACTCTCGGCCGCATCCAACTCGGGTGCGGCCGAGCCCATTTCAGCGGCAGCGCCTCCCGGCTGGGAGGCGCTGTTCGCGTCAGATGCGCTGGATCGCCTCAAACAGCTTGAGAGTGATTTGCAGCAGGGCGCGACATCGCTTGCGCTCGGCACACGACTGCGCGCCGACGGTGTAGCTGGCGACGAAGTTGCGGCACTACTGTCGCAGGTCGATCTGCGTCGCAAAGCTCGCCTCAAATTTGGTGGTGCAGCAGCAAACATGCTGTTCACTCAGGCCGGACTTGAACAGGCAAGCCGCATTGCAGTCTCGAATCTGCACGCCGAGCGTTTCGCCAGGGCCGAATGCAATGTCGTCGCTGACCTTGGCTGCGGTATCGGCAGCGAATCGATGGCCTTTGCCCGCGCGGGCCTTGGCGTTCGCGCGGTGGAGCTTGATCCGTTTACCGCTCGCGTCGCTGCCCATAACCTTGGCCCCGCCGCGCTGGGCGAAGCCGCCAGCCAGACTGAGGTGCTCGTAGGCGACGCACAGCAGACCTCGCTTCTCGGCGTTGGCGGCGCGTTTCTCGACCCTGCCCGGCGCACTTCGGGGCATCGCAACACCAAACGCCTCGCAAACCCGGACGACTACTCCCCCTCGCTCACGTTCGCTTTTGGCCTTGCCGAACAGCTCCCCACCGGAGTGAAGCTCGGGCCTGGCCTTGACCGTGAGTTGCTGCCGCCGGAGGCTGAAGCCCAGTGGGTATCAATTGATGGCCAGTTGGTTGAGACCGGGGTGTGGTTTGGTCCGCTAGCTCGGCCCGGGGTGACCAGGTCGGCGCTGGTGTTACGCGGCGCAGACGCACACGAACTTCACGCTTCGGCCGATGCCGACGACGTTGATGTGCGTGGCCTTGGCGAATACCTGCACGAACCAGATGGCTCGGTGATTCGTGCCCGCCTCATCGGTCTGCTTGCCGAGCAACTGAGTGCCGGCATGCTGAGTGATGGAATCGCATATCTGACAAGTGATTCAGCAGTGTCGACACCGTTCGCGCAGACTTTTCGCATTACTGAACAGTTGCCAAGCTCTGAGAAACAGCTCAAACGGGCTCTCGCCGAGCGCGGCATTGGCACGCTTGAAATCAAGAAACGCGGCGCTGACGTAGACCCTGCCGAACTGCGCAAACGTTTGCGGCTTCGCGGCCCAAACTCGGCCACACTTTTCCTTACTAGAGTCGCAGGGAAGCATACGGCGCTTCTCGCCGAGCGCCTCTAGCCCGCTCGCGCACGGTACACAGTGCTGCACAGCACTGTGCTGTGCTACTGGCCCGGCCGATCCAGCGCCCCATCGAGATCGCCTAGGGCAACCGTACTGGGCGATGCCCCTAGCGGGGCTCGACGGCGACCGGATCGCCGAGAAACACCAACTGCACCTGCTCATCTGAGGCAAACTGCTCACTTGCGCTGTGCTGCACCGTGATCATCTCGCCAGAATTCGCGCGAACCACAGTGCGGCGGTGCGCGCCGAAAAAGCCGCTCGACACCACAGCGGCAGGCATGCCGCCGGCGGCACCCTGCACCCCAGCAACACCTGCTGGCGCCAACCGCAATTGTTCGGGGCGCACAAAGGCAGTAACCGACACCTCACCGGCAAGCCCCGGCCCGGTCAAGCCGGTGAGTGATCCCACGCTGCCAGGCAATACCGGCAGCACCGCACCAGCAATCGTCACGTTTTCACCGCTCAGCACACCGGGCAAACGGTTTGATTCGCCGATAAAACTTGCTACGAACGGAGTTGCCGGGCGGCGGTACAGATCTTCTGGTGCGCCGAGCTGCTCGATGACCCCATCGCGCATCACTGCCACCCGGTCCGCCACCGCGAGAGCTTCTTCCTGGTCATGCGTCACAAAGATCGTGGTGATCCCAAGTTCCATCTGAATCGCCTTGATCTCGTCGCGCAACCGCACGCGCACTTTTGCGTCAAGCGCAGAAAGCGGCTCATCGAGCAGCAACGCGCGCGGGCGAGTAACGAGCGCACGAGCAAGTGCCACACGCTGCTGCTGTCCACCAGATAGTTGGTGCGCGAATCGATCCGCGGTGTGCCCGAGCCCGACAAGTTCAAGCGCTTCACCGACACGAGTCGCACGCTCCGCTTTCGAAACCTTGCGCATCTCAAGACCAAAACCAACATTTTGCGCAACCGTCATATGCGGAAACAGCGAGTAGGCCTGAAACACCACAGACATGTCGCGCTTGTTGACGGGCACCGGAGAAATGTCTTCCCCAGCAAGCAGAATTCGCCCGCTCGTCGGCTGTTCAAGACCCGCAAGGCAGCGCAGCATGGTGGTTTTGCCGCAGCCGGAGGGCCCCAGCAACGCAATGAACTCCCCCGGCGCGATGTCAAGATCGATGCCGTGCAACACAGTGGTGTCGCCATACGCCTTGGTCACGCCCTCAAATCGAATTGGGGTGCCTGTCGTGTCAGCCATTCGCGCTGACCTCCTTTGATTCGTTAGTCGTTGCAGCGGGCCCAGTCGCAGCAGTCACATCTTTTTTCGCGTTGGATCGACCGGCTCTGCGAGCACGCTGCCCCTTGGGGCGAATCGAAGCGAAAACGAACAGCAACACAAACACAGCAGTCAGCGAAAGCAATGAGGTGATGACGGCCGCATAGGGGTCGCTTTTTGATACCTCGACGAGTGCGACCTGCAGAGTCACCCTGTTCAGCAGCGAAGACAGCGTGAACTCGCCGAGCACTACGGCTGCGGTGATCAGGGTTGCGCTGGTCAGGCCGTGACGCACTCCAGGCACGATCACGCGCCAGAGCACGGTGATCCAGTTGGCGCCGAGCGATCGGGCCGCTTCGACGAGAGTCTTCGCGCCCATTCCTTGCAGTTCAGAGACGATTGCACGGTAAGCAAAAGGCAGCACGAGAATGCCATAGGCGAGCGCGAGGGTCCAAATATCGCCACCGAAGATCTGCACAATCACTCGGTAGAGCGGCGCCAGACCGACGACGAGCACAATCGCAGGAATAGCGATCGGCAAGATAGTGAGCATTTCAAATGCTCGGGCCAACCTCGGAAACTGCAGGTGCACCAGCACAATAGTGGGCAAGAACAGCACCCACACGATGGCGATCGTGATCGCAGCGAGCAACAGCGAATTGCCGATGCCCTTCACGAGGTTTCGATACATTCGCGCGTTCTCGGGATCGAAGAGTGCGGCCCAGTGTTGCACGCCGTACCCGCCGTCTTGCTGGCGCAGAGTGAACTCAAACATTGCGATCAGCGGCACCACGAAGACGCCACAGATCACAATCAGGATGGTGCGACGTAGCCAGGCTGGCGGCTGACCTGAGACAGCGGCGGCAATCGGTTTTGTGTGTTTCATCGCTGCCACCTCGCGGCCCTACGCTGCAGCGCCGAATAGCCGATCATCACAATGAGCATCACGAGGAGCATGCCGAGCGCGAGCGCACCGGCAGTGTTGGCGCGTGAAGCCCCGGTTTCTGAAATCAGTGCCGAACGGATCTGTAGCGGCACAATTTGCGCGCCCTGACTGATCAGTGCAGCTGCCGTTGCGTATGACGAAAACGCGTTGGCGAAAAGCAGTAGCAGCGAGCCTAAGAACGAGGGCGCGAGAATTGGCCCCGCGATCCTCGTCCAATAGGTAAATGAGTTGCCGCCGAGGGTTGCTGAGGCTTCTGCCCATTCCCTGCGTAACCCCTCCATCGCAGGCAAAAACACAATCACCATGAGTGGCACTTGAAAGTACAGATACGGCAAAATCAGGCCGGGTAGCTGATACAGCCACACGCCTTCGGCGAAGATGTCGATACCGAACCATTCGCGCAGCGAGACCGTCACTAGGCCCTGAATGCCAATGGTCGCGATAAAAGCGAATGCGAGCATTACGCCGCCAAATTGTGCGAGCACGCTTGCCGCCGAGTCAATCGCACGGCGCAGCGCACTGGTCGCTGGGGCGCCGGTAAGAGCGAAAGCGAGTAGGCCACCGAGCAGGGCGCCAATGCCCGCCGTGAGTGCACTAATCCAGATCGTTGCCCAGAAGGAACCGAGCACGATGGGGTCGGTGAGTTTTGCAAAATTGTCGAGGGTGAGCGAACCGTCTGCCGCAAAAAATCCGGTGCCAATCGCGAGTACCGCTGGCACCGCAAGAAAGATCAGCACGTACAGCGCGAACGGCGTGAGGCCAAGCCACTTCTTCATTCGTTCTCTCATCGTTAGTGGTTAGAACGCCGTACCGACTATTGCTGCCGATCTGGCGTCAATAGTCGGTACGGAGGTGTTCTCTAGGCGGAGGCTCTCATGTCGCCGCCTGGCGAACGAAATTAGCCGATGATCTTTGGCCATTCAGTTGCGAGCAGTGCGTTCGCTGCATCGATCTGCTCAGGACTTGCAGTCTCCTGCTCGTCTGGCAGACCGCCAGCGGCTTCGAGAGCTTTCTTGTCTACGGTGCCGGCCTTGTCCATCGCAGCAAGTCGCACTGGGAATGCGCCAGCTTCAAGGTAGAGGTTCTGCACGGTGTCGCTGTAGATCCATTCCTGCCACAGCCGAGCTGCCGCTGGGTTTGGTGCGTCCTTGTTGATTGCCTCGTTGTAGAACGAAACGTACGCGGTGCCTGGCAGCACTGCGTTCTCCCAGTTCGGGGTATCGGCCTGCTGGCCAATGTTGTTGAACGACCAGTCGATAACAACCGGGGTTTCACCCGACGCGATAGTGGCTGGGGTTGGGTCAACTGGCAGGAAGTTACCTGCTGCGTTGAGCTTCGAGAAGAAATCAACACCGGTCTGGAAGTTGTCGAGTTCGCCGCCACCCTGCAGGGTTGCCATGCCAACGCCAGCGAAAGCTGCGCCGGCCTGAGTCGGGTCACCGTTCAGAGCAACTGAACCCTTGTACTTTGCGTCGAGCAGATCATCGAGCGAGGTCGGTGCGTCAAACTTCGACGAGTCGTAGCCGATCGACATGACACCGGTGTAGTTGTTTACCCAGAGGCCGCTAGCCTCTTTGTTCTCTGCCGGAATGTCTTCCCAAGCCTGCACCTGGTAAGGCGCAAAGTAGTCGGTGCTCGAGAGCGCAACGGCTGCGCCGAGGTCGAACACATCTGGGGCGGTGTCTTGGCCACGCAGGTTGTCAGCTGCCTGAATTTCCTCGGCGCTTGATGCGTCTGGTGAGGCCGAGTTCACGGTGATGCCGTACTCGTCTTCAAAACCCTTGATGATCTTGCCGTAGTTTGCCCAGGTCTCTGGCAGAGCTACAACGTTAAGCTCGCCCTCTTCCTGCGCTGCTTTGACGAGCGCGTCAAAGCCACCGAAGTCTTCGGCGCTGGTTGCGGTTGCCGCGTCAAAGCCTTCTGGACTGGTCGAGGTGCCAGAGCTGCAAGCCGAGAGGCCGAGCATTGCGATGGTTGCCACGGCACCTGCCGCGACGAGTGAACGACGATTCACAACATTCCCCTTTACGGACCCACCCGTTCGCCTTGTATGCGAACCGGAAAGTGGGCTTCGAAAAGGAAAGTAGCACCGCAAAAAGACGAAACGTCACCTCCGAGTGAACGGATGGTGACGCTTCGTTTTCGGCCTCATGAACAGGTTTTCATGAGTTCTCGATGTTATGGCGAGTTTGTGCTGGTTTTCGCGCTGGATCACTCAGCAGATTCAGCAGCACGATCATTTGCGCGTAGCTGCTCCGCGTCTGCTTGATACCCCTCGATGTGACGTTCATCGACACCGTTGTAGAGCGAGAGTGGGCGAATCAGAGCGTTTGATGCGCTCTGTTCCATCACGTGCGCTGTCCAACCGGTAACACGCGATGCAATAAACAGTGGGGTGAAGGTGAGTGTGTCAAACCCAATCAGGTTGTAGGCCGGACCTGATGGGTAATCAAGGTTCGGGTAGATACCCTTGCGCGACACAAATTCTTCTTCGAGCTTGGCGTAAAGCTCGGCCACATCGGGGCGCTGGTAGTGCTCAATCAGGGTGTCAAGCGCGCTTTTCATGGTTGGCACGCGAGAGTCACCCCGTTTGTATACTCGGTGCCCGAAGCCCATAATCTTGCGCTTCTCGGCCAGAGCTTTGTCGAGCCACGGCACCACGTTCTCGGCCGAACCAATGTCGTTGAAGATATGCAGAACTGCTTCGTTTGCACCGCCGTGCAGCGGCCCCTTCAGCGCACCAATTGCGCCAACCACTGACGAGTACAGATCGCTCAGAGTTGAGGCGATAACGCGCGCGGTGAAGGTCGAGGCATTAAATGAGTGCTCTGCGTAGAGAATCATTGAGCGGTTGAACGCGTCAATCACAATCTCGTCTGATTCTTCGCCAAAAGTCATCCATAGGAAGTTGGCTGCGTAGTCAAGGTCATCGCGCGGTGGCACGATCTCTTGACCTCGTCTGCGGCGCTGACCGTAGGCGACGATCGCCGGCAGCGCCGCGTAGAGGCGAATGCTGCGACGGAGATTCTCTTCGGGACTGCCAGCGGCGTCAAACACCGACCCAGCGCCTTGCACGTCTGAAGCGCCGATGACACTCACCGCGGTACGCGCTTCATCCATCGGATGTGCGCTGAGCGGCAGGAGGTCGATGGCCTGCTTCACATTTGCGGCGAGCGCGCGATGCTCGCGCTCCTCGGCCCGCAACTGTGCCAACTGCTCCGGGTTCGGCAGCTCACCGTGCCAAAGCAGATAGGCGACCGCTTCAAACGGCTGAGTGGCCGCGAGTTCCTGCACTGGAAAGCCCCGGTACAGGAGTGAGTTGGTCTCTGGGTTCACTTTCGAGATAGCAGTCTCATCGACTACTACCCCAGCGAGCCCCTTATAGATCTCGGTCATTGCACACGCTACCTTTCGACGTTGAAGGTGTAGATGTTCGAGTCGAACCCAGCGTAATCTTCGTAGCTGATCAGTTCATAGAGTTCTGCACGATGCTGCATATTGCCCAGCTGGCTGGTCAGTGTGCCGTGCTCGTTCAGAGCGTCAAGTGCCCGCTCAGCTGCGCCCATTGCGATCCGCAAAAGCGAAACTGGCCAGATCACCATGTTGATGCCTACGCTCTCAAGCTGCGAGGTGGTAAATAGCTCGCTCTTGCCGAACTCTGTCATGTTTGCGAGTACTGGTACGTCGACAGCTGAGCGAATTGCTTCGAACTCTTCGAGCGTCCGCATTGCCTCAGGGAAGATTGCGTCAGCTCCCGCGTCGACGAGTGCCTTTGCGCGATCTTTCGCAGCTTCAAGCCCCTCGACCGCACGCACATCGGTGCGCGCCATGATCAAGAAGTTGGGGTCGCGACGGCCCTCAACTGCCGCACGAATTCGACGCACAGCAATGTCGAGACCAACCACCTCTTTGCCGTCGAGGTGTCCGCAGCGTTTCGGGTTGATCTGGTCTTCAATGTGCAGACCCGAGATGCCAGCGTTTTCCATCTCTTGCACGGTGCGTGCGGCGTTCATCGGCTCACCGAAACCGGTGTCAGCGTCGATCAGCGTCGGAAGCTCGGTGGTGCGCGCAATCTGTGCGCCCCTATTCGCAACCTCGGTGAGGGTGGTGAGGCCGATATCTGGCAGGCCGAGGTCAGCTGAGAGCACCGCGCCAGAGATGTAGACGCCGTCAAAGCCTTTGCGTTCGATCAGGCGGGCCGAGAGTGGGTTGAAAGCGCCAGGCATGCGAAGCAGTCGTCCGCTTTCGAGTTCTTCACGAAAACGTAGACGCTTCTGTTCGGCGCTGGTTGATGAGTACAACATGATTAGAACAGTCCCTTCGGTGCTGCGGCGAGGTCGATAACGCCAGGTGCTGCGACGATGTTGAGCTCGCGCACTTCTTCTACGGTGAGTTCTGGCAGGCGCTGCACGAGGTCGAGGAAGCGCTCAATCTCGGCTGCCTCGAGCACGGGTTCGGCGAGCATGCGGAACTTACGAATGTAATCAGCACGCGCGAACGGGCGGGCACCGAGTGGGTGCGCGTCGGCGACTGCGATCTGATCAACAATCTTGCTGCCGTCGGTCAGTTCAATTTCAACGCGACCGCCGAAGGCCTTCTCGTCTGGGTCTTCTGAATGGTAACGGCGGGTCCATTCTGCGTCTTCTGCTGTCGTGATCTTGTGCCAAAGCGCGACAGTGTCGGCTCGGCCGGCACGCTCTGGAGTGTATGAATCAACGTGGTGCCAGCCGCCGTCTTGCAGGGCGACAGCGAAGATGTACGGAATCGAGTGGTCGAGTGTCTCGCGCGAAGCTTTTGGATCGTACTTCTGCGGATCGTTTGCGCCCGAGCCGATGACGTAGTGGGTGTGGTGGCTCGTGTGCAGCACGATCGCTTGAACGTTCGCGGGATCAACTAGCTCTGGGTGTTCGCCGTTGAGCTTGCGTGCGAGGTCGATCCATGCCTGCGCCTGGTATTCGGCGGAGTGTTCCTTGGTGTAGGAGTCGAGGATCGCGCGCTTTGGCTCGCCCGGAGCTGGCAGCGGCACCTGGTAGCTGGCATCTGGGCCGTCGAGCATCCAAGCGATCACACCGTCTTCACCCTCATAGATTGGGCTAGGCGACGTCTGACCGCGCATTGCACGGTCGACCGCTTCAACGGCCATCTTTCCGGCGAATGCTGGCGCGTGCGCCTTCCAGGTTGAAATCTCACCCTTGCGTGACTGACGGGTCGCGGTGGTGGTGTGCAGTCCCTGGCTCACTGCCTGGTAGATGGTCTCGATGTCGAGGCCGAGCAGAGTTCCGATGCCTGCCGCTGCAGATGGGCCGATGTGCGCTACGTGGTCAATCTTGTGCTTGTGTAGGCAGATTGAGCGTACGAGGTCCATCTGAATTTCGTAGCCGGTGGCGATGCCGCGCAGCAGGGCGAGGCCATCTTTGCCGGCGTGCTGTGCAACGGCGAGGATCGGTGGAATGTTGTCGCCGGGGTGCGAATACTCTGCGGCGAGGAAGGTGTCGTGGTAGTCGAGTTCGCGAACCGCGACTCCGTTTGCCCACGCTGCCCACTCTGGGCTTGTCTTTTCAGCGTCAAGGCCGAAAATTGCAGAGCCAGCACCACCTGTTGACACCGGGTGCGAGAGCGCCTGGGCGCGAGCTGCAACGATGGGGCCGCGGTTGAGCGAGGCTGCTGCGACCGAGGCGTTGTCAATGATTCGGTTGATGATCATGTCGGTGACGTCGGCGTCGATACCCACCGAGTCGTGGGCAACTTCAGCAATTTTCCAGGCAAGCTGCTGCTCGCGTGGCAAGTCCTCTTCGCTCTTATAGACACGTACGTGATGCTTGATGGTCATTATTGTCCCTTCGCGGTGGAATCGGCATTGATGGAATCGAGAATTGAAGTCAGCGCGTGGTGCAGGTGCACATGGGTCGCGTGTGCGGCGAGTTCGGCGTCGCGCTCAGCGATAGCGTTCGCGATGAGAGCGTGCTCTGAGACAGAAGCGAGCAGTCGCCCGTGGTTGTCACGAGCGAGTTTTCGTGCTCTGGCGAGATGGGTACGCACGGTTCGTAGGGCTTGCACCAGATAGGGGTTGTCGACGGCTTCGTCGACGGCCCGATCGAAACGCGCGATCAAGGTGTAGTACGCGTCGGCTTCAAGCTCTCCCTGTTCGGGGTGTGCTTGGCGAAATGCGGCAGCGAGTTCAGCAAAAGTTGATCGGTCACCGCGCTGCGCGGCCAAGCGTGCTGCGGTTTCTTCGAAGGATCGCCTGGCCTCAAAGAGTCTGCGAATTTCGTCTGCATCAAATCCCGAGACAACGATGACTCTGGCTGATTGTTGGCGCAGCAGGCCCTCTGCGACCAAGCGGCCGATTGCTTCGCGCATGGGAGTTCGGCTAACGCCGAGACGGGCGGCTTGTTCAACTTCGCCAATCACAGCTCCCGGCGCGAGCACACCGCTTTGAATCTCGCCAAGTAGCGAGGCGTAGCTTCTATCACTCGCGCGCATTCGAGCCTCCATTCATTCGCTAGCGTATACACAAAGCGGGTAAGAAGCAAGGGTTTTGGCGCATCATTCGCATAAACGTATACATTCGCCCGAGCCATTCGGATCCAGCGCAAACAAACTCTGCCCCCAAAACATGAGGGTTTGATTTCACTCAGATGCACGTAACGAAAATTCCGAGCGAAACCCCCGCGATGCACTGCGCAAATGCAATAATGACGCTGAACAGCAGCAAAGGAGCAGCTCGTGTCTCGTCTATTTCCCGAAGACCCACTCGTACGCACACTCGTAGAGCAGGCCAAAACAGCCAGCCTCTCTCGGCGCGGCCTCTTGCGCAGCCTAGGCTTAGGCGGCGCGGCACTCGGTCTCGGCTCACTTGCCGGCTGCGCAACCAACAGCGGGCCTGGCGATGGATCCGCCGGCACAATTCGCTGGGCAAACTGGACCTACTACCTTGACTACGACGAAGAAACCGGCAGCTACCCCACACTCGACGCCTTCCAAGAATCAACAAACATTCGTGTCGAATACTTCGAAGACATCGACGACAACAAAGTCTTCATCGCCAAGATCAAAGACCAATTGAAGCTGGGCCAAGACACCGGCTACGACACTTTCTGCCTCACCGACTCATCGCTCGTACGGCTACTTGAGCAAGACCAACTCACCGCCTTCGACCGCGCGCAACTACCAAACGTTGCCGAGCAGATGATTCCAATGGTCCAGAAAGCATCGTTTGACCCCGACCGCGAGTGGTCGATCCCCTATCAGGCAGGCATGACCGGGCTCGTCTACAACTCAAAGCTCTACCCAAAGGGCGTGCGCCACGTCTCAGATCTTTGGGCGCCAGATCTCAAGGGCAAAGTGACGTTGCTCAGCGAGCAAGATGACACCGTGAGCCTAGTAATGCTTGAGCAGGGTGTCGACATTGAGGGCGACTGGGGTGATACAGAATTTTTCGCAGCGCTCGATGAGGTCGAAAAGCAGATCAAATCAGGTCAGGTCTTTAACGTGAAGGGCAACTCCTACACACAAGACCTGCAGACTGAGGCCGCTTGGGCAGGCATGGCCTGGTCGGGCGACGTCGCCATGCTGAACGATGAGGCCGGCGAGGAAATCTGGAAATTTGTCGTACCAGAAGAGGGCGCAACCCTCTTCATCGACTCGTTCTGCATGCCAACAAGCACCGCAGCATTCGACCAAGTACACAAGCTGATTGATTACTACTACGAACCAGAAATTGCCGCGCAGGTTGCCGCTTACGTGCAATATGTGACACCCGTGGCCGGTGCTCGTGAAGCGATGGATCAGATCGACCCAGAACTCGCCGCAAACACTCTGATCTTCCCCGACGAAGAAATGTCAGCCCGAGTGTTCGACATGCGTTCGCTCACCTCCGAGGAGGACAATCGCTACTCACAGGCCTACCAGAAAGTGCTTGGCAACTAAGCCCGCTGAAAACAAACATCGCGGTGGTGTTCGGAACAGTATCCGAACACCACCGCGATGTTGTATTGCGGCGACTACGCGTTACGCGCCAAGCAGCGCCTCAAGCGGTCCACGACCGAAGTAGATCACGAAGCCAGCAGCGACAACCCAAAGCAGCCAGTGAATCTCACGAGCCTTGCCCGAGAATGCACGAACGAGCACCCAAGCAATAAAGCCAGCGCCGATACCGTTTGCGATCGAGTAGGTGAATGGCATCACGGTGACGGTGAGGAACACCGGCAGCGCAACATCAAAGCGAGACATGTCGATGCCCTTGATCTGGGTCATCATCATCGCACCCACAACTACCAGCGCTGCAGCAGCAACCTCGGTCGGCACAATCTCGGCGACCGGGGTGAGGAACATAGCAAGCAGGAACAGCGCGCCAGTGACGAGGTTAGCGAAACCGGTGCGTGCACCCTCACCAATGCCCGAGCCCGACTCAATGAACACAGTGTTCGACGATGACGAAGTGAAACCACCGGCGACGGCGCCAAGGCCCTCAACCACAAGTGCCGACTTCACACGTGGGAAGTTGCCATCCTTGTCAGCGAGACCAGCTTCACGCGAGAGACCGGTGAAGGTACCCATTGCGTCAAAGAAGTTCATGAAGAGCAGGCTGAATACCAGCATCACAACGCTGATCATGCCGACCTTGCCGAAGTCGAAGCTCACAGCACCAACGAGACTGAAGTCTGGCATGCTCACTGGCGAACCGGTGAACGCAGGAATGGTGAGACCCCAACCGCCTGGGTTATCAACCTTTGAGCCGAGGTGCCAGATAGCTTCTGCGATCACAGCGAGCACGGTACCGGCAACAAGACCGATCAGCAGACCGCCACGAACCTTGCGCGCAACGAGCACACCGGTGATGATCAGGGTCACAATGAAGATAAGGGTTGGCACGGTTGCAACCGAACCAAAGACACCAAGACCAACAGGTGGGCTTTCGCTTGAGGTCACAAAGCCCGAGTTCACGAAGCCGATGAAGGCGATGAAGAGACCGATACCAACGGTGATCGCGATCTTCAGCTCCATTGGAACCGCAGCGAAGATCATGCGGCGCAGACCGGTAGCTGCCAGCAGCACGATCAGCACACCGTTGATCAGCACAAGCGCCATAGCCTCTGGCCAAGTCACGTGGCCGACAACTGTGAAGGCAAGGAAGGCGTTGATGCCGAGGCCAGCAGCAAACGCGAATGGCAGGCGGCTAATCAGACCAAAAAGAATGGTCATAACACCAGCGGTCAGCGCGGTGACGGCGCCTACCTGACCAAAGTCGAGGCTGTTGCCTGCAACGTCGGTGGTGGTGGTCAGAATGATCGGGTTCAGCACCACGATGTAAGCCATCGTGACGAAGGTCACAATGCCGCCGCGAACCTCTCGACCAAGAGTCGATCCACGTTCGGTAATTTCAAAGTAACGATCGATGGCGCTGCGCGGCTGCCCCGATCCTGAATTCGTCTCAGCCTGCTGCTGCGTTTCTGCCACCAACGTCTCCTTATAACTGTGGTGAGGGCGTTCAACATAAAAATCTATCACTCAGCAAGCTTTCAGGAAGCATAAAGCCCGCCCCCAGCGTTCTGGGGACGGGCTTTAGTACCTTATGCGGCGAAAACCGAGCCGTGCTCAGCCTGCCGCACGCAGCAGATTTCGAGCTAGCTCACACCGAGTAGATCGATGACGAAGATCAGGGTCTTGCCACCGAGCGGGTGCATGCCAGCTGGGCCGTAGGCCTGCGCGGGTGGCACGATCAGCTTGCGACGGCCGCCAACCTTCATACCAGGAATACCGGCCTGCCAACCCTGAATCAGTGAGCGCAGTGGGAAATTGATCGACTCACCGCGACCCCACGAGCTGTCAAACTCTTCGCCCGACTCAAAGTCGACACCGAGGTAGTGAACGTCAACAGTTGAGCTTGCCTGCGCTTCATCGCCGCTACCCTCAATCACATCAATGATCTGGAGCTCGGTTGGCGCTGGGCCCTCCGGGAACTCGATTTCTGGTTTCGTCAGCGGTGTTTCACTCATAACTACATTCTTGTCGTAATAACCAGAGCAAAACCGGTGAGTTCGCTAACAGAGTAGATTCACACACTTACCGCACAGACATTGATTTTGTGGGGAACCAATCACGTTTTTGCCATTTGGTAGTCACTTAGCGACGAGCAGGAGGGTCAAGTTCTCGGTAGCCTAGAGTTGTGAAGTTTGCACATATGACCAGGGCAGAGAGTCAGCACCCAGAGCTTGTGGCAGTTCGAGGTGACGTTGCGATCCCGCTCAATGGGTTTGGCGAGCACTTCTCGACGCTGCAGGAACTCATTGAAGCCGGACCCGACACGCTCACGCGAGTGCGCGCGTTTGTCGACGAGCAGCCAGACGAGGCCGGCCTTCAGCTCGCAGAGCTGAACTACAAGTCGGCGATCCTCGACCCCCCGATCGTACTCGCGGTCGGCCTGAACTATGACGAGCACGCGAGCGAGCTGAATCTTGACAACGATTCCGGCCCCGTACTTTTCTCGCTTTTCCCGAACTCCCTCAATGGCCACGGCGAAGAAGTTCCACTGCCGGTGCACCTGAGCGAAGAAGTTGACTACGAGGGTGAGCTTGGCGTGGTTATCGGCCGTGCAGCCAAAAACGTCACCCCGGAAGAAGCCCTTGACTACGTGTTTGGCTACACCGTGGTCAACGACATCACCGCGCGCAACATTCAGTTCGCCGAACCACAGTGGTCACGTTGCAAGTCATTTGACGGTTTCACTCCTGTTGGCCCTGTTGTGGTCACCGCTGATGAGATCCCGGATCCCCAGGCCCTCGGCCTGACCACCGATGTCGACGGGCTGCGCGTGCAGGACTCAACCACCGAATTCATGATTCGCACGGTAGCGCAGCTGATTTCGTCAATCTCACAGTCGCTGACGCTGCTGCCCGGCACACTCATCTCAACCGGTTCGCCCGGCGGTGCGGGCCGTTCACGCAAACCACCTCTGTACTTGCACCCAGCCACTGAGGTGACGGTCACAATCGAGGGCATCGGATCGATCACAAACATTTGCACCAAAGCAGACGAGGCCTAAGCCTCTCAGCTAGCGGGCAAAAAGAAGAGGGGCACCCAGCCGTTTGGCTGGGTGCCCCTCTTCTATTTGCGGCAAGTGACGGAGCTCAATGAGCTCCGTCACATTGGCAGATTAGTCGTCGCTCAGACCGGCAAGCTTTGCAGGCTGCAGAATGTCTGCAAGCTGCTCTTCGTCAAGCAGTCCAGCCGCGATTACGAGGTCAGAGACCTTCTCGTTCGTTGCAAGCGCTTCCTTGGCAAGCTTCGCAGCCGCCGCATAGCCGATCACTGGAGCGAGTGCGGTGATCACGGTCACCGAACGTGACACCATGTCGTCAAGGCGCTCTTCGTTTGCGGTGATGCCGTCAACGCAGTTAACTCGCAGAGTTGCACAGGCACGCTCAAGCCAGGTGATCGACTGGAACAGCGAGTGCGCAATGATCGGCTCGAAAGCGTTCAGCTGCAGCTGACCAGCTTCAACAGCCATCGAGACGGTAACGTCTGCACCGGCCACCGAGTAGGCAACCTGCGAAACAGCCTCAGGGATCACTGGGTTGACCTTGCCCGGCATAATCGACGAGCCTGCCTGACGTGCTGGCAGATTGATTTCGCCGAAACCAGCCTGTGGGCCCGAAGAAAGCAGGCGAAGGTCGTTCGAGATCTTCGAAAGCTTGAGCGCGCTGCGCTTGAGTGCACCAGAGAAGGTGATGAACACACCGGTGTCGCTAGTCGACTCAATCAGGTCGCCTGCGCTAACCAGGTTCAGGTCGGTGATCTCGCGAAGGTGGCGAACCACTGACTCACGGTAACCCTTAGGTGCGTTGATACCGGTGCCGATTGCGGTGGCACCCATGTTGACCTCACCGAGCAGGGCAACCGACTCGCGCAGACGGTCGATGTCCTCACGAAGGGTCACTGCGAATGCGTTGAACTCCTGGCCGAGGGTCATTGGAACGGCGTCCTGCAGCTGAGTGCGGCCAACCTTGATGATGTGCGAGAACTCGCGAGCCTTCGCCTCAAACGCATCTGCCAGCAGAGCCAGCTCTTCAAGCAAGCTCTGTACGCCGAAGGCGAGAGCAATCTTGATCGCGGTTGGGTAGGTGTCGTTGGTCGACTGGCTGTGGTTGGTGTGATCGTTCGGGTTGATGAACGAGTAGTCACCCTTCTGGTGACCCGCCAGCTCAAGCGCGCGGTTGGTGATGACCTCGTTCGCGTTCATGTTGGTCGAGGTGCCAGCACCGCCTTGCACAACGCCGACCACGAACTGGTCAAGCAGCATGCCGGTCTTGATCTCTTCGCAAGCGCGATCGATCAGAGTGGCGCGCTGCTCGTCGAGCGCACCAATCTCAAGGTTTGCGCGCGCTGCGGCCTGCTTTACGCAAGCGAATGCTCGTACGAAGTCTGGATAGACCGAGATTGGCCGGCGTGCAATAGGAAAGTTCTCGTGCGCCCTGGCGGTGTGCACCCCCCAGTAGGCAGCTGCCGGGATCTCGAGGCTACCGATTGAATCGGTCTCGGTGCGGGTCTGGGCGGACAGGAAATCACTCACTGTGTATCGGGCTCCGTGTTCGAAGATGAGCAGCGGATCCCCGCTGCGGTACCGCACACAAGCTTACCTCTCTTCGTCACCTTTTTTGGGCATGTTCGTGTCTTCGCCTGGGTCGCTCTCAGTCTCATCTCTCAGGATGCTGATTGGACCGGTGAGTCCCTCACTCAGCGCGCCGCTTTGCGGTGCAGAATTTGGCTCAGAAAGGATCACCGGGCCGCGCTTGAGCACCGACAACGGGGCGGTCAGCGTCTCAGCCTGCGGCTGTGGCGCAGCATCAACATCGGGGCGCCCGGCATGAGTGAAGGTGAGCTTGCCGCGGTCTCCAATATGCACTCGCAATTGCCGCTCTACGATCAACCAGCCAAGTCCGATCGCGAAGGCGATAAACCCAGAAAGCGCGGCAACGCCAAGGCCCCATCGCGCACCAAACGCGTCAGAGATAGCGCCGACGATTGGCGCACCGAGCGGAGTGCCGCCCATCAGAATTGCAAAGTACAGCGAAAGCACGCGACCGCGCACCATTGGGTCGGTAGTGGTTTGCACAAATGCATTCGCCGTTGAGAGGAGCGTTGCTGTACAGAAGCCAAGCAAAACCAGGGTGACAGCGAAGCTCCAGAACGTTGGCATGAGCGCACTAATGAGGCTGGCCATTCCAAACCCACCGGCAGCAATCACCACAGTTCTCAGGCGCGCAGCTGGGCGTTTTGCCACCAATAGCGCTCCGGTGAGTGAACCGATTGCGAGAATCGACGAAAGCACGCCGTACTCCCCCGCGCCTCGCCCGAACTCAACCGCCATGGTTGACGAGAAGACCGGGAAGTTCATGCCGAAGGCGCCGATCACAAACACAATCAAGAAGATCACGACGAGGTCGTGCCTGCGCACCACATACTTAAATCCGGCGACAAGCTGGTTGCCCTGCGATTCGCGGCCACTCACCTGCCTTGGTGCGCGCGGCACCTTAATCAGCATGAGTGCGATGAGCATGGCGATAAACGAGGCAGAGTTCAGAATGAAGACCCAGCCCGACCCCATGATGGCAATCAGTACACCGGCGACTGCTGGGCCGATCAGGCGAGCCGAGTTGAACGAAGCCGAGTTCAGGGCGACTGCGTTAGAGAGCTGCTCGTTGCCAACCAGGTCAGATACGAAAGCTTGTCGCGCCGGAGTGTCAAAAGCATTCACGATGCCAAGTGCCAGCGCAAAGGCGTAAAGGTGCCAGAGTTCAGCGACACCGGAGACCAGCAGCACACCGAGGCCGCAGGCCAGCAGCATGAGCAGAGATTGAGTGATCATCAACACTCGGCGACGATCAAAGCGGTCGGCTACCGCACCACTAAACGGCACCAACAAGAGTTGCGGGCCAAATTGCAAGGCCATGGTGACCCCAACCGCAATGGCATTGGTGTCACTCAGTTCGGTGAGGACCACCCAGTTTTGAGCGGTTGCCTGCATCCAGGCTCCAACGTTTGATACCAGCGCTCCGATAAACCAAATGCGGTAATTTTTTACACTCAGGGATCGGAACATCGATGACACGTTAGGGGCAGCCTCCTCGACTCAGTGTCTCTACCCTACGCCTATTGGCGAGCTGACGCTGGGTGATCCAACGCAAATTCGCCACCGGCACAACCGTAGCCGTCGCCAGTCCCCGCTACTTGCCGAGCCCGCAGCACCGTACGAGATGAGCTTAAAACTTGTCGCCCATGTCGAGCAGGCGCCGAATACGCTCTGGAATCGGCGGGTGGGTCGCGAATAGGCGCTGCATCATGCCGGGCTTGAGCGGATCAGCGATCCAGAGATGCGCCATGCTGCTCTGCTGCTTTTGCATTGGGCGGCCATACTCTTGCAATTTGTGTAGCGCACTCGCTAGCGCTTCAGGGTAGCGAGTGGTGAGCGCACCGGTTGCGTCGGCGAGATACTCACGCTGCCGAGATACGGCAAGTTGCACCAGTGAGGCAACGAGTGGCGCGACGAGCATTGCGACCAGTCCGAAGACGAGCACAACCGGGTTGTTATTGTTGCGGCCGAAAAAAGCCATGCGCACGAGCACATCGCTGAGCATGCCCACGGCGACTACCAATCCGTAGACGATCATCGACACACGAATGTCGTAGTTTCGCACGTGACCGAGTTCGTGCGCCATGACGCCCTCAAGTTCTGCGTCGGTCATGATGTCGAGCAGTCCGGTAGTTGCTGCGACCATTGCGTGTTCTGGGTCACGCCCCGTCGCGAAGGCATTGGGCGCTGGATCATTCACGATGTAGACCTCAGGCATTGGTGTGCCTGTGGTGAGCGCCAGGTTCTCGATGATTCGGTACAGCCTCGGGTTATCGCTCTCGCTGATGCGTTGAGCTCCGCTCATGGTGATGGCCTGCTTGCCAGCAGCAAAGTATTGGAACAGTGCATAGCCCCCGGCGAAAAGCACAACCCAAATCACAATGGCCCAGGAGTTGTAAATGTACGAGGCGAGCACACCAAGGCCAGCAATAATGCCGAGGAACAACAAGATGATCAGCGCACTGTTGATCTTGTTGCGCCGAATCGCGCGATACACGATGAAACCTGTCTTAAGAAGTCGGCGACAAGGCCGCCAGGGTTAGAACTGAATACGAGGTGGCTCTGAAATTGCCGCGAGGTTTTCTACCTCAAAGAACTCGCGAGCGCTGAAGCCAAACATCTTCGAGAAAATGTTGTTTGGGAAGATCTGCAGCTTTGTGTTGAACTCGCGAACGCCACCGTTATAGAAACGGCGTGATGCCTGGATCTTGTTTTCTGTGTCAACGAGCTCTGACTGGAGCTGCAAAAAGTTTTGGCTTGCCTGCAACTGCGGGTAGGCCTCGGCCACTGCAAAGATGCTCTTCAGGGCAGACTGCATGTGCCCCTCAGCGACCGCAGCTTCACCAGGCGATGAGGCCGAAATCGTTTCGGCGCGGGCCTGAGTGACCGAGTCGAAGACGCCCTTCTCGTGAGAGGCGTAACCCTTCACTGCTTCAACGATGTTCGGGATCAAATCGGCGCGGCGTTTCAACTGCACCGAGATGTCGCTCCATGCCTCGTCTACGCGCACACGCAGCGTCACGAGGGAGTTGTAAGTCGCCCACACATAGAGCGCGAGCACCACAACGATACCGAGAATAATGAGGGTGGTAACCAGGCCGGACATGCTCGAATTCTATCCATGCTGGTATCGAGAACGCTGAGAGTCAGGGTGACTCAAAGACAAGCAATTGCCTGGCCAGCACAGCAATGCTTGTGCTCTGGGAGCGGGTCGTAAGTTTTCTCTCAGTTATTTGCTAATAACTGAGAGAAAACTGGCCAGCTATTTGCCGAGCACCCGTTCAAGGTAGGGGTTTGCGAAGACCCGATCGGGGTCAAGCCGGTCGCGGATCGCGAGAAATTCATCGAATTTGGGGTAGGTCTCACGGAGCGAATCGGCGTCTCTGGTATGCATCTTGCCCCAGTGTGGGCGACCGTCATGAGCTTTCAACACAGCTTCTGCCTCACGGAAGTAGTCGTGGTCAGAGTCACGCCAGTAGCGGTGCACGGCAATGTAACCACTCTCTCGGCCGTGCGCTGTCGACAAGAGCAGATTGTCTGCGGCCGCTGTACGCACCTCTACCGGAAACGAAATCCGGTATTTCTTTCGCTCAATCAATTCACGCAACTCTCGAATCGCGGTTGGTACCGCTTCAAACGGCAGCGCATACTCCATCTCGCGAAAACGGACTCGACGCCTGGTGATAAACACTCGATGTGATTCGTCACAGTAATCCCGACTGCTCGAAATTGTCTCGATTGCGCGGTTAATCTTTGGTGTCGTGCTCGGCGCTAGACGTTCAAAGCCGACCACGGCACCGAGCATGACGTTATTGACGACTTCTTCATCTACAAAACGAGAAACCGTGCCGAGTGGGCGTGCTCCCGCATCAATCGGCAGACGAGTGTTTGTTTTTGTTCGTGTGCTTTCGGTGTGCGGGAACCAGTAGAACTCGAAGTGGTCGGCGCCCCGATTCAGTTCCTCGAATTGATCAAGCACTCGTTCAAGCGGAGCTGGCGCTTCGACCGCGTTCAGCAAAAACCTCGGCACGCACTGAATGGTGACCGTAACCAGCACTCCGAGCGCGCCAAGCCCCAATGCCACAGCGGGCAAAAGTTCGACGTTATGTTCATCGTCAATTTCAATCAGTTCACCGCTGCCGGTAATCAGCGATGCCCCAACAACCTGGGTCGAGAGCCCACCGAGCGCAAGGCCAGTGCCGTGCGTGCCGGTTGAAATAGCGCCAGAGATTGTCTGCCTATCAATGTCGCCCATGTTGGCAAGGGCAAGTCCGAGTGGCTGCAGAATCGAAGGTAGTTCCCAGAGGTGGGTGCCGGCCCATAGTTTTACTCGCCCGCGTTCCAGGTCAACATCGACCAGACCGCGCATGCTCTCCATACTTACACGAATGCCATCAGTTGCGCCGATTGCGGTGAAGCTGTGCGAGGCCCCAATTGCTTTGACTGTGTGACCGGTTTCGCGCGCACGCTCGACGGCGAGGGTGATCTGTTCGATGCTGCGAGGAGCCACCTCGACAGCTGGTTTCGAACGTTCGGTGCGAGCCCAGTTGCGCCAGGTTGCGGTCATAGGAAACATTTCCCTTCGCCTCGATAGGTCGGCATTGCTTCGAGCGCGCTGGATCGCCCATCGCCGTCGCCCAGCACCCGTAATGGCACAACCTCGTTTGTGTGTTCCATCGGTTCACCAGACTTTGTGTGGCGCAGCCAGACCCGACTGCCAACACTGAGTTGGCGTGCAGCTTTGCCGATCAATGGCGATTGCACCTCACCGGCGCCCTCGCGTGGCGCATACGAGAGACCGGCGGGGTAAACAACCTGCGGCAGGCGGTCTGCGCCAGCTACGCCCGATGCGATCCAGCCGCCGCCGAGCATGGTGGCGGTGTCGCGGTTTGGTCTGCGCACGACGTCGAGCGCGAACGCGACCGCGGGAGCCGGGGTGAATGAGCGGTAGTTGTCAAAGAGGTGTGGGCCGAAGAGCCCGCTGCCCACCGCAACTTCGGTAATTGCTTCTTCTGCCACGGTGCCCTCGATTGATCCGGTGCCACCACCATTCACAAACTCAAGTGGCTTCAGCGCTTGCACCGAGCCAATGGCTTCAGCGCGCCGCTCGGTCAATTCGGCGGCACTCTTGCGCTGAATCGTACGCATCAGCGCCCCCTTTGCTGGGTTGCCGATGGGCTGGTCACCGACGCCCGCTATCTGGGCTTCGTACGACATGATGCCAACGAGCTCAAACCCTGGCCGTTGCAGCACACGCTCAGCGAGGCGACGCAATTGGGCTGGCTCGTGCACTGGCGACCGTAGCGCCCCGATGCTACCGAGCAGAGGGGTGTTCCAGGAAGCGTCGAAGTCGAGGCAGACACGAATTGTCGCTCGCTCGCTCGCTTTCGTGATGCTATCGATGAGGTCAAGCTGGTCAACGCTGTCGATCATCACTGCAATTCGGCTGGCCGCGCGCTCGTCTGCGGCAAGCGCAGCGTAAGCAGCACGATCGGCACTCGGGTACGCGACCACGATGTCGTCGATGCTTTCACTCAGCCAAAGCGCTTCAGCAAGTGTGTAGGCCAGCACTCCCTGGTAGCCGGGCAACGCGAGCACCGCATCAAGCACACCGCGCACTCGAATCGACTTTGAAGCGACTCGCACCGGTTTTCCCTTGGCCCGCCGCAACACATCATGCGCGTTGTGCGCGAGCGCTTCAACTCCGAGCGCAACCACCGGCGCACTGAACTCTGCTGTTGCTTCGCTCAGCCGCGGCCAGTACTCATTCGGACGCAGCCAGGGCCGGGATTGCGCGGAGTTCAACAGCTCCGTTGCCGCGAGGTCAAGGGTCATATTCGCAGTCTAGACGGCAGCACTGACTTTCTCAGTTTTGCTGTGCAAAGTCACCGAGATTTTTGTGCGCCCTGTTCAGTAGCCCAAACCTGGTACCGTTGCGGCATGAGCGATAGCGAACTTGCGATCCTGTTTTGGGCAATCTTTGCTGTCTGCGGTGTAGTTGTCGCGTGGGCCGTTTGGAAGAAGCGCAAGGACCGTCGCTAACTTCGTTTTTGGTATTACGCGCGGGATCAGTCGGCCATCTACACTCGCCGGTAATCGCGGCTAGGCCCTGCGATACTCGGCTCGAATCGGGCAATCGAATGGATCGCGCGAGGCAAGCCCAACTCGGTTCAAGTACTCGATCACAATGGCGTACGAGCGCAGCAACGAGGTCTCGGTGTATGGCACACCGAGCGACTCGCAATACTCTTTGACGATCACGCGAGTTTTTGCGAGGTAGGGGCGCGCCATACTCGGGAATAGGTGGTGTTCTACCTGGTAGTTCAAACCACCCATCATGATGGTTGCCCACCAGCCACCGCGAATGTTGCGTGAAGTACGCACCTGCTTGCTGAAGAAGTCGAGCTTTGCGTCGTGTGCGATCACCGGCATTCCCTTGTGGTTCGGGGCGAACGAGGCTCCCATGTACACACCGAACACCGCGAATTGCACACCCAAAAACGCAAACGCCATGCCCAACGGGAGCATCATGAAGACTGGCACGAGCAATACAACAAAGCGGGCGGCGATAATGGCGAGTTCGATCCAACGCCCCCGAATTGTTTCGCGACGGAAGAGATACCGGAAGCTATGCAGGTGCAGGTTTAGGCCCTCGAGCGTGAGTAGCGGAAAAAACAACCAGCCCTGCCGCTTGGTGATGAATCGGCGCAGGCCGCGAGCTTCGACCGCGTCCTCTTCGAGGAATGAAATCGTATCAACCTCAATATCGGGGTCTTTGCCGACACGGTTGGGATTCGCGTGGTGGCGTGAATGTTTTGAATCCCACCAGGAGTAACTCATGCCGATGAGCCCGGCAAGGACGCGCGCTAGGCGATCGTTCGCGGGCCCCGTAGCAAGAATCTGTCGATGCGCAGCTTCGTGAGCGAGAAACGCTGTCTGGGTGAAGATAAGGCCGAGCGCTCCAGCGATGAGTAGCTGAAACCAACTATTGCCGAGAAGTATGAAGCCGGTGACTGCGCCGCCAAATGCAAGTAGCACGAGGGCACCGGTGAGTGTGTAGAACCAGGTTGCGCGACGCATGAGACCCGCTTCGCGCACGACCTCTGAGACGTTCGAATACGAACGCGCAATTGGCGGAAAATCGGTAGCCCTGGCTCGGGTGGGAAGAACCGGTCCAAGACCGCTCAGCGTATGCGTGATTGCCACGTTGCGCACCTGTTTCTTTTGTGAAGCCACAGGCAGATGCCAATCGCTACTCGAAACTTATCGAAGTTCACATACCGAAATTTGCATGCAGTCTTTTTTTCGAGTTCAAAACCCGAAGCTTTACTTTTGACACACTTGACCGTAATGATTGTGAGTATGACAACGTTGACATCCCCAATAAAGAAGACCAGCACCCTGCGCAAGAGCGGTGCAGCTGGACTCGCTGCCGGCCTACTACTCACCGTTGGTGGAGCAAACATGGCAGTCGCAGCCCCCGGCGACAACGTTGATTTTGGCAACCAGGCCGATCTCAAAGTCTGCATCGTCGACGAGCTCGGCTTTGCCCCCGGCAGCGAGGTCACCGAGGCAGACATGGCGGGGCTCGAAGCACTTGACTGCAGCGGCGGCTCAATTACAGACATTTCAGTGCTCACGCTTGCACCAGCTCTGAACTACCTGGAACTCAGCAACGTTGGTCTTGCAGATATCACACCCCTCGCTGGGCTCACCGATCTGATTCAGCTTTTCCTGAGCGGTAACAACATTTCAGACCTGACTCCACTATCAAGTCTCACCTCGATGATCGAGCTCGATCTGCGAGAAAATCAGATCCTTGATATCTCGCCACTGCTACCGCTCACCGAGCTAGACGGCCTTTCTCTCACGGATCAAGAAATTACGGGCTACCTTGCAGAACCAGGGGTCACCTACCCATCACCAGTCATTGGGCTCGACGGCGAACGCCTGCCGCTAGTTGTCACCGAAGGTGACGGTACAGTCGCTGGCACCAACATCACCTGGAACACTGAAGGCCTGGGCGAAGTGTCTTGGCACGGCCCGTACACCGTGGGCAACACCACCACTCAATTCCAAGGATTCTTGGAGTACACCGTGCGTGAGCATCACGAGATTGAACTCTCAGGCACCCCCACCGAGGGCACCGTTGGCAAACCATACAACTACGCACTCACCCTCGTCGGCACCCCAAGCGAACCAACCGTGTCAGTGACCAGTGGCGCACTACCAGCAGGACTCGCCCTCTCCCCCGAGGGCATCATCTCGGGCACCCCGACCACAGCAGGCACCTTCACCTTCACAATCACCGCAAGCAACGGAGTCGCCGACGACGTGCTGAAAGAATTCACCATCGCAGTGAAGGACGCAGCCGTCACCCCACCAAGCGACAACAAAGAAAAGCTTGCAAACACCGGCGCCGGATCACCACTCTGGACAATCGGTGCAGCAACACTCGCACTACTCGCTGGAACAGCCGCCGCCCTCGCAGCCCGCCGCAAGAACAGCTGATCCACTCCCACTAAAAAACTCGAAGGCCGCCACACCCTGGCGGCCTTCATGCTTTTCTGAACACATAAATGTCAGTGGCCGCACGTATCTTTCATACAGAGGATCAAAGGGGAAGGTTCTGACAGATGCACGATTCAGCCGAGCGCGACCGAATGCCATACATTCAAGTTGACGCGGACACGTGGGTCGTTATGCGCGAAGACAAATACCGCCCCCGCGCCGTAATCAAACGAGTCACCGCCTATGACGGCGTCGAACAGTACTTCCTGCTCACCTGGCAGATGGATCCGACACAGCGAAAACTGGTGCGTATCCACGAGTCGCTTGAAGCAGCAAATCAGTCAGTGAAGTGGCGAGAACAATCAAACAAGATTCCGGGCAGGCCAGAACCTCACAATCAGCGGGCTGCGAGCTAAGAATGGCCGCAGACGTCTAGGTGCGCGAACGGCTCAGCCAGGTGTCTGCGACTCGGTAACAGGCGCCGACCGCAAGCAGCAGAAGCATAATTCCGAGCCCATTCAGCGCTGCCCGAGCAAATCCGAGCACCTCAACATTCACAAATGGATACGGGTAAAACCCGGTAACCATACCCTGCACAATGGTGAGCAACACAAAAGCAAGCGGCCAGAGCATTGCAAAAAATAGTGCCCGCCAAGTGACCAAACCGCGCGGACCAAAAAGCAGCCAGCCAAGAATCGCAAGCGCTGGCACAACGTAGTGCAGACCAATGTTCGAAGCCGCAGCAACTCCTGTGAAGTTTGCAAGATCCGAAAGCAATAGTTGGTACACGACAAGAGTGACCGTGATGCCAAACAATCCCGCGATACGCAGCACCCGAAAACCGGCACCGTCACGATCGGGCTTCACTGACAACATGATCGTGGCAACTGCAACCAAAAGGTTCGACTGAATCGTGAAGTAGCTAAAGAACTCGAACAAGCGCTGCCCAAGCGGTGCACTCGACTCACCAAAACCGATATTGATATTTCCGACAACCAGCGACAGCTGCGCTCCGATAGAGAGCATCGCGAGCAAAGCTGTAAGCAGATGCCAGATCCGGGCAACACTGCGGTTGGGAACAAAACCGATCACGTTGTCAGCTTAGTAAGTGCGCTGGATCCCGCGCACCCCAAGAGCAACACATTTTGATCCCGCTTGAAAAGTGATCCAGTTGAACCGGCAACACAAAAAGCTGTGCCCTCGTCCATTTCAGCGGACGAGGGCACAGCGACGGTTAACAGAAAACTAGTTCGCTCTCTTCTGTCTACGTCCAACGAACGCCATCGTGCCGCCAGCAACAGCCGCGGCCGAGGCAAACCCAAGCAGCAGGGAATACTCGCCGGAGCCCGTGTTGGCGAGAGGTTCCCGTTCGGCTGGTCGAGTAGTGCCTGGTTCCGGCTTAGGTTCTGGCTTCAGTTCTGGTTTCGTTTCAGGCACCGGTTCAATACTGACAGTGCACCCGGGGAACGCCGAAGAGTGGGGCTGGTCTGGCTCCCACACTCCATCAAGCGCGGAAATCTTTGAACTCGTGAAATCAATGCTCATACCATCAAACAACGACACTTCGCCATCGACATCATCTGGCACCGTGACAGTAAACTCAAGCACACCAGCGGCGTCATCAAAACCAAGCCCAGCAAACGGGTAATCGCTCGGGAGAACCATGACGCCATTCTCGTCAGAGCGGGCATCCATATCCTGGGCCCAAACAATCTCGTCGCCGTTCAAGCTAACGCTCTCCCACGGGGCCGGGCTCAACCGGTTATATGCCTCGATTTGGGCACCAGTGAAATCCTCATTCGGGCCCGTCTGTACTGACTGAGAAATAGCAATGTGAGAAACAGTGAGCGCCGGGTTCAGCTTGACCACATTGTGGCTCATCCGAAGATCCACCGGCGTCAACGGAAGAGGAATATAGCTATCGCTATGAGACGACTCAGAAGCGAGGTTCTTGAAGTCAGCAATAGTTACGGAGTAAGTGCGTTCTGCAATCTCCTGGACCGCCACGTTATAGGTATCACCCTGATGCCATACAGAGCAGGCTTCAACAGGCTCAGCGGCAACTGCCGCGGTTGACACAAATGCCGTTCCAGCGAGGGCCAAAAGCGAACCAGTGGCGATGATGGTGGCAGATTTCTTCAACATTAACTTTCCTAGAGGCGCAGCTGACCGGCGCTTCGAGACAAGATAGCTGCGCAATTCAACGGCGCACGGCATTCAACAACCTATCCCAGTTCGTGAAGGCCGAAGGGCTACCTTTTGGGCTACTAAATACGCCTGCTACGGTCCGAGCTGAGACTGCCTCGCCCACGACAGCACGCAGTCGCGGCAGATACGGCGCACAGTTGCGCTAAATTACCCAGAAATGGGCAACACCCCCTGAAAAGCGATCCCGAGACGGGATCGCGGGGACGTGAAAACACACAGAAATGGGCGGCACCCCCTGAAAAGCGATCCCGAGACGGGATCGCGGGGACGTGAAAACGCCCAGAAATGGGCGGCACCCCCTGAAAAGCGATCCCGAGACGGGATCGCGGGGACGTGAAAACGCCCAGAAATGGGCGGCATCCCCTGCGAAACGATCCCGAGACGGGATCGCGGGGACGTGAAAACGCCCAGAAATGGGCGTTTTCTATACGTCCCCCTACTGGGATTCGAACCCAGACTGTACCGATTTTAAGTCGGTTGCCTCTGCCGGTTGGGCTATAGGGGGACAAAGGCGTTCAAAGCGAAGCATAGCTCCGCGCGCCCTCTTCCCGAGCGCGCCTCACGCTCGGACAACAATCAGCTTACGGCACAGACCGAGCTATAAAGAATGCGGTAAATTAGTGAGCCCCGAGCGGGGCAGCGCTCGGGGCTCACAGTCTTAGTCAGCGTTCAGGGGTTCGCCCTATGCGCTCAGTCGCGCACGGAGTTCGCTGAGCTCGGTCTGCAGCGCGGCTGGCACTCGGTCACCGAACTGCGCGAAGAACTCTTCGGTCAGATCGCACTCAGCCAGCCACGAAGCTGGATCGATAGCGAATAGCTCATCAAGCTCAGACTCGACCGACTCGATGCCACTCAGGTTCAGCTCGCCGGCGGCTGGCAGGGTGCCGATCGCAGTGCGACGACCCTCATGCTCGCCCTCAACGCTGCGGATGACCCAGTCAATCACACGTGAGTTGTCGCCGAATCCTGGCCACAGGAAGCGACCATCAGCGCCCTTACGGAACCAGTTGACCTGGAAGATCTTTGGCGCCTTGTCACCGAGCTTCTCGCCGACCTCGAGCCAGTGGCCCCAGTAGTCAGCCATGTTGTACCCACAGAACGGCAGCATTGCGAAGGGATCGCGACGCAGTTCGCCGACGGTGCCCTCCTGTGCGGCGGTCTTCTCAGATGAGATCGTTGCACCCACAAACACACCGTGCTGCCACGAGAGCGACTGTGCAACGAGTGGAATGTTGGTCGCGCGGCGTCCGCCGAAGAGGATCGCATCAAGTGGCACACCATCCTGCTCAAACCAGTCGTCAGCGAGGGTTGGTGTCTGCTGAATCGGCGCGGTGAAGCGCGAGTTCGGGTGCGCAGCTGGACGACCTGATTCGGGAGTCCATGACTCCCCCAGCCAATCGGTGAGGTGAGCTGGGACCTCATCGGTCTTGCCCTCCCACCAAACATCGCCGTCGTCGGTCAGCGCAACGTTGGTGTAGATGGTGTTGCCCCACAGGGTCTCCATCGCAACCGGGTTGGTTGACTCGCCGGTTCCCGGTGCGACACCGAAGAAGCCCGCTTCTGGGTTGATGGCGTAGAGGCGTCCGTCACGGCCAGGGCGCAGCCAAGCGATGTCGTCACCAATGGTCTCTACCTTCCAACCAGAAATGGTTGGCTGCAGCATTGCGAGGTTGGTCTTTCCGCAGGCTGATGGGAAGGCAGCCGAGAGGTGGTAAGCCTTTCCGGTCTCGGTGTTGGTGAGCTTCAGCAGCAGCATGTGCTCTGCGAGCCAGCCTTCGCTACGGCCCATCACTGAGGCGATTCGAAGTGCGAAGCACTTCTTCGAGAGCAAGGCGTTTCCGCCGTAGCCCGACCCGTATGACCAAACTTCAAGAGTCTCTGGGAAGTGCGTGATGTACTTCGTGTCGTTGCATGGCCAAGCGACATCTTCAGCACCCTCAAGCAGTGGCGCGCCAACCGAGTGCACGGTGCGCACCCATTCGCTGCCTGGCGTGATGCCGTCGAGCGCTGCCTGACCCATGCGGGTCATGATGCGCATGTTCAGCACTGCGTATGGCGAATCTGTGAGCTCGATACCAAGCTGACTGATGGCGCCGCCGACTGGGCCCATCGAGAATGGCACCACGTACATCGTGCGGCCGGTCATGCTGCCGTCGAACAGTGGCATGAGTTCAGCCTTCATGTCGGCTGGGGCCCGCCAGTTATTGGTTGGGCCGGCATCTGCTTCGTTCTCGCTGCAGATGAAGGTGCGATCCTCGACACGTGCAACGTCAGCAGGATGCGAGCGAGCCAGGTAGCTGCCTGGTCGGAGATCTTTGTTGAGTGGGATCAACGAGCCCGTTTCAACCATCTCTGCGGTGATTTGGTTCCATTCATCTTGCGAACCATCGCACCACACCACAGCCGAAGGTTTTGTCAGTTCGGCTACCTCGGTAACCCACTGCAGAACCTCAGGGTTCGTTGTTGTTGCGCCTTCGCGCACCATATCCGCAATTGTTGCCGGAGTTTCAAGAGTCGATGCACTGCCCATGCCGTCGCCGCTCCTTTGGTAAAAACTGGATTACTTCTATTCTGGGCGAACAGCAGGTGTCCAAACCGTGAATTCACACTGTAAAGAATTCGGATTCTTGCCGTATAGTCAAGATATGAGCCCTGATTCGCGTCAATTCACCTCAGAAGATTCTCTCCACAAGATGTTGCTGGGAAAACGCATCCGTCATTTTAGGGTGCGCGCTGGCCTCACCCTTGATGCCTTGGGTGAGCGAGTTGGCGTTGTCGGCAGCCAGCTCTCCCTCATAGAAAACGGCAAGCGAGAACCGCGTTTGTCGTTGCTGCAAGCGATTGCTCGGCAGCTCGATGTCGATCCAGCGATCTTGCTACTTCAAGAGGCGCCCGACGCTCGAACCGCGCTTGAGCTAGAACTTGAGCGAGCGCAAATGGCCCCGAATTACCAGCAGCTCAAGCTGCCACACGTTCGCACCCCGCGCAGTTTGAGTGATGAGGCTCTTGAGTCACTTGTCGGGCTGCACCGGGAGTTGGCCCGGCGCTCACGCGCTGCTGCTGCTACTCCGGAAGAAGCACGCCGAGCAAACACCGAGATTCGACTGAAGATGCGCGCCCAGGGCAACTATCTGCAAGACATCGAGCGGATCGCAGAAGATCTTATGCTCAGTGTCGGGCACGTCACTACGAGCGCGGTCACCCACCGCGATGTTGCAGTGCTCGCCGAACGACTCGGTTTCACACTGATCTTTGTGAACGACCTGCCACCAAATACCCGAAGCGTGACCGACATTGAAAACGGTCGCATCTATCTGCCACCCGCTTCGATTCCCGGCGGGCACGGGCTTCGTTCGCTGGCATTACAGGCGATGGCTCACCGCGTGCTTGGCCATGAGCGGCCTGTAAGTTACGCAGATTTCCTAGAGCAACGCCTACAGATCAACTATTTTGCAGCAGCCTGCTTGTTGCCCGAGTCACGTGCGGTTGAGTTTTTGAGTCAGGCTAAAAAAGAACGAAATCTTGCAATCGAGGATCTGCGAGACGCGTTCGGCGTGACCCATGAGGCAGCCGCTCACCGCTTCACAAACCTCGCGACAAGGCACCTCGATCTCAATGTGCATCACTACCGTCTAGATGCGGCAGGCGTGGTGGTGCGCGGCTATGAAAACGACGGGCTACCGTTGCCAACAGACGAAACCGATGGCATCGAAGGGCAAGTTATTTGCCGCAAGTGGGCCGGCCGCACTGCTTTTGACCAGACCAACCGCACGAGCGAGTTTTACCAATACACCGACACACCCGAGGGTACTTTTTGGTCAAGCGCACAGATCGGTGACATCGCCGAGGGCGCCTTCTCCATCACCTGTGGTGTTCCGTTTGATGATGCGAAGTGGTTCCGCGGTCGCGACGCAACGGCGCGCACACACTCAACCTGCCCCGACCCCAGCTGCTGCAAAGCACCAGACGGCGACCTACTTGAGCGTTGGCAAGGCAAAGCTTGGGCGAGCGCACGTATGCACGCACACGTGCTCGCACCGCTACCAACAGGCACATTCCCGGGGGTTGAAGACGCCGAGATGTATCGATTCCTCTCGATGCACGCACCGGCAGAAGAAGCCTAAACCTCACATTAGGCAGCTAATACGCTCGCAAAAACGCCGAATGCGGCCGAAATACCTCAGTATTTTCGGCCGCATTCGGCGTTTGATACCCGGCCATTTCGTCAAGCCCGATGAGCAGTTGACGAAACAAACCGAGACGAAAGCTAGTTTGCGGTGATTCGCTCGAGGATCAGTGGACCACCGGTGTCAGCTACACCGTCGGCCTCAATCGTCCAGGCGCCCTCAACAGCTTCGAGCGCACGATCAAAACGGGCAGCATCATCAGCAGAAAGAGTAAAGAGCGGATCGCCCGCCTGAACCGTATCGCCAGGCTTTGCGTGCAAGTCGATACCAGCGGCAAACACAATCTTGTCCTCCGCGCGAGCGCGTCCCGCTCCGAGACGCCAAGCGCCAATACCAAACGGCAGTGCTTCCATACGGGTGACAACGCCCGAGCTCGCAGCAACAACCGTGTGCGTTTCACGAGCTACCGGCAGCGCGGCATCGGGGTCACCGTCTTGCGCCTGAATCATCTTGCGCCATGAATCCATGGCTTTGCCGTTGTCGAGCGCAGCCTCAACGTCGGCATCGGGCTGCCCTGCGAGCGCAAGCATTTCACGAGCAAGCTCGACAGTCAGTTCACGCACGTCAGCTGGTCCACCGCCAGCAAGAATCTCAACAGACTCACGAACCTCATTTGCGTTGCCAATGGCAAAGCCGAGTGGCACATTCATGTTGGTGAGCAACGCGGTCGTCGCAACACCAGAGTCATTGCCGAGCGCAACCATGGTGCGGGCAAGCTCGCGTGCGTCTTCAACATCACGCATGAACGCGCCTGAACCGAACTTCACGTCAAGCACCAGCGCATCGGTGCCTTCTGCGATCTTCTTCGACATAATGCTCGAAGCAATCAGCGGGATCGTGTCAACTGTGCCGGTGACATCGCGCAGCGCATAAAGCTTCTTGTCGGCCGGCGCCAGCCCGGTGCCAGCAGCACAAATAACCGCACCAACTTCTCCAGCGAGCTGCGCCATGATCTCTTCATTGGAGAGTGCAGCACGCCAACCGGGAATCGCCTCAAGCTTGTCGAGGGTGCCGCCAGTGTGCCCAAGACCACGGCCCGAAAGCTGCGGCACAGCAACACCAAATGCTGCGACAAGCGGCGCGAGCGGCAGTGTGATCTTGTCGCCAACGCCACCGGTGGAGTGCTTGTCGACAGTGGGCTTGCCGAGCGAGGCGAACGACATCCGCTCGCCCGAGGCGATCATGGCGTCGGTCATCACACGGATCTCGTCGCGCTGCATGCCACGCTGAAAAATCGCCATCGCGAACGAGGCCATTTGCGCGTCGCTCACATAACCACGGGTGTAGGCGTCGATCATCCAGCGCAGAGCTGGCTCTGGCACTGTGCCACCGTCACGCTTCGCTCGAATTACATCAACTGCATCAAATGGTTCTACGCTCATCGTTCGTCCTTTCGGGGGGAGGCAACTGCCTCAAGGTCTCGGGGTCCGAATGCGTCAGGCAACACCTGATCGATTGTGCGCAATCCAGAAACGGTATCGAGGATCATGCCCTCTGCCGAGTGTTCGTAAAGCAATTGGCGGCACCGGCCACACGGCATAATCGTCTCGGCGTCTTTGTTCACGCAGACGAAGGCGACAAGTTTGCCACCGCCACCCATGTGCAGATCACCGACCATTGCGCACTCGGCACAGAGGGTGACTCCGTATGATGCGTTCTCAATGTTGCAGCCGCTTACAATTCTGCCGTCATCAGTCAGTGCCGCAGCCCCGACCGGGTAGTTCGAGTACGGCACGTAGGCGTGATCGAGCGCGGCAATCGCAGCCTGCCTGATCGCCACCCAATCGATCAGTTGGTCCGACACGGGTTCCTCCGTCTATGACTTCTTATATGGTTTGCCAGCTGCGGCAGGTCCGCGTGAACGACCCACCAGACCTGCTACAGCAAAGATTGTCACCAGGTATGGCAGCATCAGCATGAACTGGCTTGGCACCGGTGAACCAATCACCGAGAGCACACCCTGCAGGTTTGTTGCGAAACCGAAAAGCAGCGCAGCAAGTGTCGCCTTAATCGGATCCCACTTACCGAAGATCACCGCAGCGAGGGCGATAAAGCCTGCACCAGCGGTCATCTCACGGTTGAACGATGGCACCGAGGCGAGCGTGAAGAACGCGCCACCCATACCCGCAATTGCGCCGGCAAGCATCAGGTTCAGGTAGCGGGTACGAGCCACCTTGATACCGACGGTGTCGGCAGCCTGAGGGTGCTCGCCAACCGCGCGCAGACGAAGACCCCAGCGAGTGCGGTACATCGCAAACCACACGCCAAACACGATGATGTACATCAGGTAGACGATCACAGTCTGTCTGAAGAAGACCGGACCGATCACCGGAATCTCACTCAAGCCTGGAATCGCAAAAGCTTTGAACGGCTCGGGCGAGTTCAGCGCAGCAGAGTTTGGAGCGAGCACTTTGCTGAAGAGGAAGGTGGTCACACCAACGACCAGCACGTTCAGCACCACACCGACGATGACCTGGTCTACGAAGTAGGTGATCGCAAATACTCCGAGTACCAGCGAGACAAGCATGCCCGCGACCATTGCCGCGACAAGACCAGCCCAGGCGCTATTGGTAATCGAAGCAACCACTGCGGCGCTAAACGCACCGGCGAGCAGCTGCGCTTCAATCGCGATATTCACGACGCCAACACGCTCACCAATAACGCCGCCAAGGGCGCCGTACACCAGTGGAGTTGCGAGCGCGAGAGCGCCTCCGAGCAGACCAATCATTGGGATGGTGCCGCCCGCGGCAGCCCACGACAAGAAGCCAACAAGAAGTGCAACCACGTAAACGATGGTGAGCCAAAGTGGTGAGCCCTTGCCAGACTTTGCGAGCAGAGCAGAGAACGCGGCGCAAAGCAGGAGCACAATGGCAGCACCCCATGCAGTTGCCGTAGCAGGCACCACAAGATTGGGAAGCGCGAAAAGCTCATGGCCTGCAGCTAGCCGGAAGGTAGTAACACCCTCACGCGGGCCAAGTAATGGCAGCAGCGTGAAAAGCACCGCGAAAATACCGAAGATAATCGGCGCTTTCCAAGAGGTGACCGTGACACGTCGGAGGTCTTCACTCACTGGTCCCTCTGAGGGAACAATTGCGGTCGCGCTCATGCCGACACCTCCTTCTTCTGGCGGCGAAGCTTTCGCGCTTTGCGCTCTGGGTCAGGCAATCCGAACATGGCACGAACCAGCGGTGGTGCTGCGATAAAGAGCACAATCAGCGACTGCACCACAAGCACAATCTCAACCGGCACACCCTGCGAAGCCTGCATTGCGAAACCGCCGGCCTTGAACGCGCCGAAGAGCACTCCGGCCGCCAGAATTCCAAGCGGCGATGAACGGCCAAGTAGCGCAACAGTAATGGCGTCGAAGCCGATACCGGCATCAATATCGCCGCCGAAGCCCGAAGGCACCGTACCCTGCACCTGGCTCACCCCGGCGATACCCACCAGGGCACCGGCGATCAGCATGGCGAAGAAGTATGTCTGCCCAACGTTGATACCGGCCACCTTCGCGGCGTTCGGGTTCAACCCCACCGCGCGGAAACGGAAGCCGAGGCTCGAACGCTCAAGCAGCCACCAGGTAAACGCGACCGCGATCAAAGCCAGCAGCAGGCCCATGTGCAATTTGAACTGCGGTCCGAGCAGCGGCGGCAGCACGGCTGACTCTGCCATCGGCGCGGTTTTTGGGTTCTTTGAGCCGGGCGCCTGCAGCACGCCCTGGGTGGCAAGCATCCAGGCCAGCAGGTACGCGGCAATGTGGTTCAGCATGATCGTCACGATCACTTCGTGAGCTCCGGTGCGCGCCTTCAAGAAGCCAGCAATACCGGCCCAGACCGCCGCCGCAGCCATACCGGCGATAATGCCAACGATCATGTGCAGTGGCCACGGCATCGTCATGGTTGTGCCGACCCAGCCTGCAGCGGCTGCAGCCATCAGAATCTGGCCCTGGCCGCCGATGTTAAACATGCCGGCGCGGAAGGCAAGACCAACACCAAGACCAGCAGCGATCAGCGGAGTCGCAAACTTCAGGGTCTCGGTGAGTGGGCGGATACCCTTCACGAAGCTGTCAGCATCGAAGTTGTAGATCGCGCCCTTGAACAGTGCCACGTATGCGCCAGATACCGACTGCCAGATGGCCGCAAAAGTGTCGCCTGGTCGCGAGAAGAAGTAGCCAGCCGATTCCTGCACATCGGTGTCGGTGAAGGCGATCATGATCGAGCCAACAACGATTGCTACGAACACTGCGAGCAGCGAGATAATCGCGTTGCCCGTGGTGATCTTGGTGAAAGCTTCGCGCCACTTCGACACCTCAGGGGTCTCGTCGGGTGCCAAGCTGGGTTTTGTCGCCAGGGTGCCACTCATGCCTGCGCTCCATCGTTCTCAGCGGTTTCATGTGGGTGCATGCCCGCCATCATCAGGCCGAGCTGCTCCCTTGAAGTGTTTCCGGGTACCACCCCAACGACGCGCCCGCGGTACATCACCATGATGCGATCGGCGAGTGCGGTTACTTCGTCAAGTTCGGTAGAGATCACGATCACGGGAACACCCGAGTCGCGGGTCTCAATAATGCGATTGTGAATGAACTCGATCGATCCAACGTCGACACCGCGGGTTGGCTGTGCCGCCACAAATAGGTTGAGGTCGCGGCTCAACTCGCGTGCGATCACCACCTTCTGCTGGTTGCCGCCGGAAAGGCTGCCAGCTGCCTGGCTTGGCCCCTGGGTTCGAATATCAAATTCTTCGATCTTGCTCTTGGCGAATTCGTTGAGCAGACCACGTTGCACCGTGGCTGTCTTTACGAATGGTGCACCGTGTGAGCGGTCGAGCATCATGTTCTCTGCGACACTGAAGTCTTTAACGAGGCCGTCTACGCTGCGATCCTCAGGCACAAAGCCAACGCCCTCATCAAGGATGTTTCGCACCGAACGACCAATGAGTTCGTTCTGGTTCAGCTTGATGGATCCCTTTGCGCTCGCCTGCAGACCTACGATGGCCTCGGTGAGTTCGGTCTGGCCGTTTCCTTGCACGCCAGCGATGGCAAGCACCTCGCCCTTGCGGACCTCGAAGCTGACGTCGTCGACCAGCACCAGGCCTGAGGGGTCAGTCACGGTCAGGCTTTCTACCGAGAGGGCAACGTCGCCAAGCTTCGGCGCATCCTTCTGCACGGTAAGTTCGACCGCGCGGCCAACCATGAGCGATGCGAGCTCTTCGTTGCTTGCACTTGGTTGTGCCTCGCCAACCACTTTGCCAAGGCGAATCACGGTAATTCGATCGGCTACCTCACGCACCTCACGCAGCTTGTGCGTAATAAACACGATCGAGGTTCCCTCGTCCCGGAGCTGACGCATGGTGTTCATCAGCTCATCGGTTTCCTGCGGGGTGAGTACAGCAGTCGGTTCGTCAAACACGAGCACCTTTGCATCGCGTGAGAGCGCCTTAATAATCTCAACCTGCTGCTGCACACCAACGGGCAGGTCTTCAATGATCGCGTCGGGATCAACTTTGAACCCAAACCGATCTGAAATCTCGCGCACGCGCTTGCGTGCCGCTGTGAGGTCGAGCACACCGCCTGCTTTTGTGCTCTCGTTGCCGAGCATGACGTTCTCGGCAACGGTGAACACGGGGATCAGCATGAAGTGCTGGTGCACCATGCCGATACCGGCCGCCATCGCGTCGCCTGGACCCTCGAAGTGTTGCACTTCGTCGTCAAGCAAAATCTCGCCCTCGTCGGCGCGATACAGGCCGTAGAGAACGTTCATAAGGGTGGATTTTCCGGCACCGTTCTCGCCGAGAAGGCAGTGCACTTCACCCGGCTCTACGGTGAGGTCAATGTGATCATTTGCGGTGAACTCACCGAATCGCTTCGTGATGCCTCGAAGTTCAAGCTTCATGTGCTCGATCCTAGTAGTCAGATTGCGGATAACGCAGTGAAGAAAACGCGAAGGGAGTGACCAGCGTTTGCCGGTCACTCCCCCGCTATGAGCGGTTAGCTCAGGTAAGACTTAACGGTCACCTTGCCACCGATAATGTCCTGCTTGAGTGCGTCGACCTCAGTCATAAGAGCTGCGTCGACCTTGCCCTCGAAGTTGTGCAGTGGAGCAATGCCCACGCCACCGTTGTCGAGGGTGCCGATGTAGGTCTCAGCGTCGAACTCGCCGTTGGCGCTCGACATAACAGCCTCGTAGGTCGAGATGTCCATGTTCTTCAGGATCGAGGTGAGCACGAAGTCCTGGGTGCTCTCGTCGGTCTGGAAGAGGTCAGCGTCAACACCTACGAGCGCAACGTCGCGGCCCGACTCCTTGATTGCCTGGAGTGCCGACTGGTAGACGGGGCCACCGACTGGCATCAGTACGTCAACACCCTGGTCGAGGATGTTCTGCGCAACCGACTTAGCTTCCTGGTTGGCTTCGAAGCCACCGGTGAATGAACCGGTGTCGCCGTTCCAGCCAACAACCTCAACGCTGGTGCCCTTGACCTTGTTGTAGTGGTCAACGCCCTGCTTGAAGCCGTCCATGAAGATGGTCACAGTTGGGAACTCCATGCCACCGAAGGTGCCGACCTTGCCAGCCTGCGAGTAGCCTGCCGACAGGTAGCCTGCGAGGAACGCAGCCTGCGCGGTGTCGTACAGCAGTGGCTTGATGTTCTCAGCGTCCTTGTTGCCATCGAAGTCGTTGTCGGCAGCGTCGTCAACAAGGATGAAGTCGATGTCAGGGTTTGCGTTTGCAGCCTCAACGGTTGCAGCCGAGAGCGCGAAGCCAACCGAAACGATTGCGTTGCAGTTCTGGCCAACCATGCTCTCGAGGTTCGGAGCAAAGTCGGTCTCGCTGTTCGACTCAGCCTGCTTCAGCTTGACGCCGAGCTCGTCGGCAGCCTTCTTGGTGCCTTCCCATGACAGCTGGTTGAACGAACGGTCATCGAAGCCGCCCGCGTCCGAAACGATGCACGGTACGAAGTCCGATGCGTTTGCGTTGCCCTCGCCCTTGTCTGGTGCGGGTGCACACGCTGCGAGGCCTACGATCAGGCCAGCAGCAGCGACACCGCTGACGAGCCTCTTGCTTGAAGTATTCAACACGTTCCTCCTAGTGATCTACTCGCGCCAATCGCGAGCAAAGCATACGTGATTCCAAAATAGGTCAGACTGCCGGCACTTCCCAAGCAGAAGACCGCCAAATCATATCTCGATTAAGCAACAGTTCCGAATGAATTGTTGCCTTCGTGATTAGGTGCTCATGCGCCGGTGAATACCTGCTCACATGAGCATTTACGCACCCGGTGGTGTAGCACCGGTTCCATCGAGTTGATCGATGTATCTCAAGACGATTCCCTCACGCAGCGCCCACGGTGAAACCGTCAGAGTTTCCACTCCAAAAACCTTCATCGCAGTACGCAGCACAATGGCCCCGGCAAGAATTTGATACCCACGTTCCGGGGTGATTCCCGGCAGGTATTCGCGAACGGAACCAGGCATCTCTCGTAGCGTCGGTTCCCACTCGCGCAGACCTGTGTAGTGCAGTGGTGCAAGCTCTCCGGTGACCGGGTTCGGTGGACCACCGATGAGGCGCCCGAGAGACCGGATGGTCTTCGACGTGCCTACAACCCGAGTCGGCGCAGGCCGATCACTGAACATAGTGTCGCGAGCTTCGGTGAGCACCTGGCGGGAGTGCGCTCGAAGCAACGAAACCGCCTCACGCGGCGGCGGATCCTCGCGAAGAAAATTAATAGTGGATCGCCCTGCCCCCAGCGGAACCGAAAGCGATACGTCCGGATACTCATCAGCTCCCTGAGCGATCTCGAAAGAACCTCCGCCGATATCAAAAAGCAAAATCTCGCCAGCAGACCAGCCAAGCCAGCGGCGCACCGCAAGCATTGTAATTCTGGCTTCATCTTCGCCAGAGAGCACCTGCAAGATCACGCCAGCTTCTTGCTCAGCACGCGCCAGCACTTGCTCGCCATTTGGCGCCTCACGAATAGCCGAGGTGGCGGTAGCAATAAGGTCGTCAACGCCGATTCGAGCGACGGTTTCGACCGCGTCTCGAATCGCACCAATAATCAACTGCTGGCCCTCTTCGGTAATGCAACCCTCTTCATCGAGGTAGCGCATAAGCCGTAACGTCGCACGCTGCGAGTGGTACGGCACGGGGCTCGCGCCAGGGTGGGCATCAACAATCAGCAGGTGCACAGTGTTACTACCGACGTCAATGACTCCTAGGCGCATGCAGAAAATCTTACCTGGCATTCGCACGTATCCCGGAGTTCATTGTGTCGTTCCGTCCTGCATACTGGACAGCGTTCGAAAGCCGAACGGCCCTATCGCTTCGCTCGCTCAGCAGCATGTGACCTGCGACGAGCAAGCATGCCACCGCCCACCAGCAGCGCGGCAAGCGCCGCAGTCCACACTGCAACCGAAACTTCATTACTGCCCGTGCCCGGCAAGGCCTCTGCCGACGCCGCAGCCGAGGCGCCTGACGCAGCACCACTGCCTGCTTTGGCCAGACCTGTCACACCGTACAGACTGAACGAAGTTGCGCTGAAACGAATCTTCGGATCCAGAATCTGCGCGGACATCGTTTCAAATGCTCCCTCCGCAGTGAGGTGCTGAACCTGGAGCAATGTGTGCGTATCAAGTTGCACCATTGAAAGCTCGACATCGACAGCATTTCCCACAGGAGGCTGCCAGCGTGTCTGGCTCAACGTATCCACAAGGTGAATGTCATACAGCTTGACCAATGAGCGGCGCTCTGGCAACTGTGCCACAAAGTCGTCCAACATTGGGCCTCCGTTCACGGCAGTCACCACTACCCTGATGTGCCAAGGGAGCGTCTCGGAGGACACGCTCACTCCTTCCGCCGGGCTCGCATGGTTCACCAAACCTGCCTGCGCTTGGGCAGTGTGCAAATGATCAATCACGTTCTGCGGCAAGGCGGCTTGCTCTTCGTCGCTGAGTGCGTTCAAAGCATTACTTGCCTCAGCAACGGCATCGGCGTCTGCACCTGTCAGAATTGGCAGCTGCACCTGTGCAATCTGCGTGCTCACCTCTTCTTGCGCGTCATTGGGCTCCACTGTCAGCACACCCGGCACAAAGGTCACCACATAGTTCGGGTGCGCGAATGGTTCACCCTCAATGATCGAGCGCTCGCCAAACGCTGGCCCGTCTGCCAGCGTGAGCGATCCAGCGAACACGTCGTTTCCAATAATCGTCGGGTTCGCAGTCCATTCCAACGCCGAATCAATGTCACCAAACGCAGCCTGGGGATCCAACGCTGTAATGGTCACTGCACGTTTCAAGATCGTGAGCGTGAGGGCGGCCGTCGCCGGGTCATACTCCGAGTCTCCAGAAACTGTCGCAGTCACTTCGACCGTTCCGGCCGAAAGAATGGTCACAATACCCGTTGCTGGGTCCACCGTTGCCACACCATTTTCTACCGGCATCGACCAGGTAACCCGGCCAGTACCCAGCCTGCCTGAACTTCTGAGCGTGAACGGCGCGTTTCCGTACACGGCCTCAGTATCCGCTGCGGCAACTATCGAGAACCCCGGTTGCGGCGTTCCTGGCACGTTTATCGCGCTGCTCGTTTCGCTCGTTGCCCTGAGATAGTACGCAGTGAGGCCAGAATAACTGGCGGAGAACACATGTTCACCGCGCGCGGGAGCGTCAATACTGAGTGCTGCGACACCAGTATCCGAAACAGCTTGCGCAGCGCCAATAGCGACATCGTTGTCGTAGAAGCGCACGGTTCCTCCCGTGAGCGGCTGGATGGCGCCGGCTGGGACCGATACCGTCGCCATCAGCTCAATGGGGTCGTTTCTGGTAGCGCCGCCACTTGCAACAACCTCAACAACCGGTTGCGCGGGTGTAACCGTGACAGTTAGCTGCGCACTTGCCGCGTCGTGTGTTCCGTCTGCAACAACTGCAGCACTCAGACAGGTAACACCGACTTTCATCGCGGTGAGCTGGTTGCCGCTGAGTTCAGCCACTTCTGGCACAGAAGAGAAATAGTGCACCTCTGCGCCGTCTGCCACGCCAGCAAGGGTGAGCGTGTAGGGAGCGTCGCCGTACACAATCGATGCGGTCACTCCTGAAATTTCCACGGAAGGTGTGAGCGGTTCGGCCTCAATACTGTCGTCTTCGACCGTGCACGCTGCTGAGGAATCGTACTCAAACTCGGGCTCTGGCCCATCTTCCACGATCGGAGCGACGACAAAGAGCGACGGGGAAACTGCTACCGCTTCAGGAGTGGTTGCCCAACCCGCGGCTGCCGAAGGGGTGATCCGCACGGTAAGTTCCGTCTCAACATCGGCTTCGGTGAGCGTGTAGTTCATTTCGGTTGCGCCAGCGATTGGCTCACCGTTGCGGTACCACTGAGCTGACTCGGTGACCGTGCTCGGCAAACCACCAAAGTTCACGTTCCAGTTTCCGTCGAGCGTAGCGGTGAGGGTGTCCCCCACCTGGGGTGGCATCGTGTCGCCTTCCCCAGGAGGCACTGACAATTGTGGTTGCGCACCAACGATTGTGACGGTTTTGGGCTCCGAAAATGCCCGAAATTCAATACGCACCTCAGTGCTGCGGTCGTATCTTGACATCACCGGAGACACCGGGGTGACACGCACCGCTTCACCCAGGGGGATCAGCGAGTCACCTGGACGCATCGCCGCATATGACTCACCATCGGCATGCCTGCCCTGGATCAACACGGTTTGCAGGTTGTTCAAACTACCGTTGGTTTTCACTAGGCGCACACCGTCGGTCACATATCCACCACCGTTGCTGTTCAGCACTGGCACATTCGTAATCAGTGATCTCGCATCAATACCGATCGAATTTCGGTACTCAACCATGAAGTTGTATCGTTTATCGCCGTTGGCCACGGGGCTTGTCACGTTCAGACCGACGAGACCGGAGTTGAGTCCTGCCGCATTCAAAGTGAAGGTTTGGCTGACCCCGCCCGCGACGCTCACCTCGGTGGTCGCATCTCTAGGTAGCACTCCCATTGCGTACTGTTGCAACACGGTGGGTGAGACGAGCGCACCGCCATGCAGCGTGGTTGGACGTTGACCACCGAGCGCACTCCAAATGTCACCGTAGGCGATATCTACACACGCGCCATCAATCGCGTTTGAGCCAGCGGCCGGATTTTTGCTCACGTCCGACCAGTACCGCTCGGTCCGGTTTGCGTACCCAACCGGAGGCAGCCCGTAAGCGATCAGTCCATCAAAGTATGGCGCCGCGCACTTCCTCGACATCGAATGCCAGAGCCCGAGGTTGTGTCCCATTTCGTGCACTACACCGCTGACCATGGTTTGTGGATCTTGTTGGTTTCCCGCGAGTGCCATATTTTCGCGTAGCCAACCGCCAGCGTGCAGACTGTAGATGCCACCTATGCCAATCTCGCTACCGCTGCAGGCCGTGCCAGTATCAGTAAAAACGATCAGGTGCGTACTCCTGGTTGAGTTGTTGTAATAAGCGGTGGTTCGCCCAGGCGCAAGTGCTGCTGTCGCTTCGGAAAGTGCCTTGTTGACATAGATGAGGCTGCCATCAGTGTCTTTTTGGCAAGCGTCATAGGCTGATATCACTTTGATTGATTGATTGACGCTGAAGCCGCTGATCGCACCGTACGTGGCTTGCATCCAAAACTCGCCTGAGGCTTGTACCACTTTCGCCAGATCTTCGGTGGTGTAGCCGTACGCATCCAACCGGTCTTTTGGTAGCAGCATCACTACATCGGCACTGTGCGCTTTCACGACTGAGGCGCCAGTATTTCCGAACGCTGCGACGCTCGCAGCCGCATACGACACATCCCAGTTGTTATATAGCTGAGCGTTCAACGGGCCAGCTGTGTTGGTGGTATTACCGACCAGATTTGCCTCGTAGGTCTCTTGCAGGTTCACTTTTGGCCAAACTGCGCTTGATGCTGACACTTCCTCAGTGTGAGCTGCGGCAGAGGCTGTGTTGTCGGTGAAGACGCTCTGCCCCACTGTGATTCGCGGCAGCAATGCTTGCATGGCGCCAATGGCTCCGCCTGAGCCGTTTTGCGGAGCAAACGGATTCTCTGCCGTGTTTCTAGTGAACGTTGAGTGTTGAACGCTCAGAGTTCCGTTGCCATTTTCCAGGTCGATCGCACCACCCCGAGCTGTGCTGTTTTGCAGATCGGCATCGGCGTCTGCGCCTGATCCGATAGCAGCACCAAGCACGATCGAACGGTTCTCGGTGAAGGCGCAGCTCACACAAGCGGTAAATGTTTTGCTTTGCCCAATGCTGCTCGCAATTGCACCGCCAAAACTGCCGCCTGCCCCAAGCATGCGGGCCTCATTTTCAGCGAAGGTCGAGTCGTCGATACTCAGTGAAACTGTGGGCAAACTGCTGCCCGCTGCAGGGTCAATACCGATCGCGCCACCCGCGGCGATACCACCGCGAGCGCTCACTGTATTGCCCTCGAACGTGGTGCCTGAGATGCTCACCACCTCGGCGCTTTTGGTCGTGGTCATACGGATGCCAATGGCACCACCGGTCACTGTTGTCCCGAACGGTGCCTCACTATGCGCTGCGTTGCGTACAAAGTTTGAGTCAGTGATGGTGACCCGCTGATCTTTTCGCGCATCAACCATCACCACGCCGATGGCACCACCGGAGAGGTTCGTAGTCTCGGTAACGGTGGTGTTGTGCTCGAAACGAGTACGAACCACGTCGAGCGATCCGGTTCGGATTGCTACCGATTGGCCGCGACTACTCGAGATGGTGCCCTGAAAATTGCAGTTCTTAACGGTGGTGTCGAAGCCAGCCTTGCCAATAAACACCGCTGGTTCTTTCCCAATGTTTGGGTGCTGGCTTGTGCTGTCGTCCAGGTCTCGCATCGAGGTATCGATGGTAGCGACCAGCCCGCTGACACCGCCGCCATCGAACGTTCCGTTATAGAAAGTGAAGCTGCCGCCTGATCGGCCAAGTTTAGTGAGATATGAGAGCGGCGAGTTATTAATAATCGTGTGGCCGTTGGCGTTGATTTCAACATCTCCGAGTACCGCACCCCAACCGGTGCCATCGGTGCTACCGGTGTTTGTGTGGCCAAAGATAGTGCCATTCGTGTTTGCGGCACTTGTTTGCACTCGTTTGCGAGTGTAGTTACTCGCAATCACTAAATCGCTATCCAGGGTGATCTTGAGCGTGCGACCCAAACGGTCATTGGCGCTGATAAATGTTTGGATATTTGCGAGGGTAGGAGAGGCAGTCATCACCATGATGTCGTCTGCGGCACGCGCAAGAGCCGAGCTGAGTACGCTCCCCGCAATAAGCATCGCGATCACGGTCGCCATTGCGAGCGCCGCAGTAACACGGTCAGCAAACATCCGCGCAAAACGAGAGTTTTGCTGCTGCCAGTGAGGTTGCCCCGCAAAAGGCAACGTCGTGGTCAGAAGGGTGCGGCGAATCGTTGGCACGGGGCAGGACTCCCAAGGTGTCGAAATAAATACGAACACTGTGCTGAGAGACGACGCTCCGTTTGAGGAGCTTTCTCAGGGGGCTGCACTGTATCGAGTGAAGATTAATCTACGTGGCTCCGACAGGTCAAGCTGCGCCAAGATCTACTATCACTGAACAAAAAACCCTCACCGAAATGAGGGTCGGCTTCGCGGGGGCTCGTCCGTTTCGAACGAGACCCCGCGAAGGAATTTAGACCATACTCTTTGGATGCCACACGGTCTTCACCTCGGTGAATGCCGCGATGCGCTGCGGTGAAGCCAGAATCTCGCCAGGCTCGATAACCCGGGTGAGTGTTTCAGCTGCGCGCACCTGCAGGTCGATCCAGTCGATGTCTGCGGCGCCCGCAAGGTCAAGGACGTTGACGTCAGCGTGATCCGCCAGCCACGGTGCCATCTCAGCTGGCGCACCGGTGAGAACGTTTACGACACCACCCGGCACGTCGCTCGTGGCAAGCACCTCGGCGAAACTAATCGCCGAAAGCGGGAAAGCCTCGCTTGCGATCACAACTACGGAGTTGCCCGAGACCAGTGCTGGCGCGACTGCCGAGACCAGGCCGAGTAGTGCGTCTTGCTGCGGAGCAACAATCGCTGCGACCCCGCTTGGCTCGGGCGCTGAAATGTTGAAGTATGCGCCCGCAACAGGGTTCAGATTGCCAGCAACCTGTGCGTACTTATCGCACCAACCCGCGTACCAGACCCAAAGATCGACAGCTGCATCAACCTGTGCACCGGCAACGGCAGCTGAAACGCCCTGCTGTGAGACGATTTCGTCTACAAACTGAGCCCGACGACCCTCGAGCACTTCTGCGACTCGATAGAGCACCTGGCCGCGGTTGTATGCGGTGGCACCGGCCCATTTCGCTTGTGCAGCGCGGGCGGCAACTACCGCATCGCGGGCGTCTTTACGCGAGGCCTTCGACGCATTTGCAAGGAACTCACCCTTTGGTGAGCGCACCTCGTACACACGCCCTGATTCGCTGCGCGGAAACGCTCCCCCGATAGCGAGCTTATAGGTCTTCGGAATAGTCATACGCGCGCTCATGCTGATGCTCCCTTCAGGTAAGCAGCGAGGCCCTGTTTGCCGCCCTCGCGGCCGTAGCCCGATTCCTTGTAACCGCCGAATGGGCTCGACGGATCAAAACGGTTAAACGTGTTCGCCCAAACGACGCCAGCCCGCAGACGATCAGCAACCGCGAGAATTCGCGATCCCTTGTCGCTCCAAATGCCAGCGGAAAGGCCGTAGGGCGTGTTGTTCGCCTTCGCAACGGCCTCGTCTGGCGTGCGGAAAGTCATCACAGAGAGCACCGGCCCGAAGACCTCTTCGCGCGCAATCCGGTGCGAGGTTTCAACACCCGTGAAAATCGTGGGCGCGAACCAGAAACCCTGCTCTGGAATCTCACAGGCCGGGCTCCAACGTTCAGCACCCTCGGCCTCGCCGATATTACTGAGCTCAGTAATACGTGCAAGCTGAGCGGCTGAATTAATAGCTCCGATGTCGGTGTTCTTATCCAGCGGATCGCCGAGCCGAAGCGTCGAGAGTCGCTGCTTGAGGCGATCAACAACCTCGTCATGAATGGACTCCTGCACAAGCAGGCGACTGCCTGCACAGCAGACATGCCCCTGGTTGAAGAAGATGCCATTCACAATGCCTTCAACGGCCTGCTCGATTGGCGCATCATCAAACACAATGTTTGCTGCCTTGCCGCCAAGCTCAAGTGTGAGGCTCTTGCCGGTGCCAGCAACCGCACGGGCAATTTCACGACCGACAGCCGTCGATCCGGTGAATGCGACCTTGTTTACATCGCTGTGCCGTACAAGCGACGCACCGGTTGCACCGGCGCCTGTGACGATGTTCACGACACCGGCTGGCAGGTCGGCTTGCTGCAGAATTTCTGCGAAGATCAGCGCGGTGAGCGAGGTGGTTTCGGCTGGTTTCAGCACAACAGTGTTGCCTGCGGCGAGCGCCGGTGCGACTTTCCAAGCCAGCATCAGTAGCGGGAAGTTCCAGGGAATAACCTGGCCTGCGACCCCGAGTGACTGCGGATTTGCCCCGGCGCCAGCGTAATCAAGCTTGTCTGCCCAGCCGGCGTAGTAGAAGAACCAGGCCGCGACAAGAGGAACGTCAACGTCGCGGCTTTCGCGAATTGGTTTGCCGTTGTCAAGGCTTTCGGCGACGGCAAGTTCGCGGGCGCGTTCTTGCACGAGGCGAGCGATGCGGAAGAGGTACTTACCGCGGTCGCGCCCTGACATCTTTGACCAGACCTTGCTGTGCGCTCGGCGAGCTGCCGCAACCGCAAGATCAATGTCTTCGTCTGAACCGATTGAGATCGAAGCGATCTTCGACTCGTCGGCGGGTGAAATAGTGTCGAAGAGGCCACCGCGGCCCTCAACAAACTCGCCATCGATGAACAGCCCGTAGCTGTCTTTCAACTGCAAAATGCTGCGCGACTCGGGAGCCGGCGCGTATTCAAGAAATCCCATGATGCTCCCTAGACGTTCTAATCGATCGTGACGTAGTCAGGGCCGGAGTAGCGGCCAGTGGTGAGTTTTTGACGCTGCAGAAGAACGTCGTTCAGCAGGCTTGATGCGCCGAAACGGAAAAGATGAGGCTGTAGCCACTCTTCGCCAACAGTCTCGGCCACATGTACGAGGTACTTCACGGCATCTTTCGAGGTGCGAATACCTCCAGCTGGTTTTACGCCGATCTTCTCGCCGGTGAGGCGATACCAATCGCGAGCCACCTCAAGCATGAGGAGCGTGACAGGCAGTGTTGCTGCCGGCTGTACCTTGCCGGTTGAGGTCTTGATGAAGTCGCCCCCGGCAAGAATCGAGAGCCATGAAGCGCGCTTGATATTGTCGTAGGTTTTCAGCTCGCCTGTTTCGAGAATCACTTTCAGCGAGGCGAAGCTACCGTCTGGTCGGGCGCACGCTGCCTTCACCTGAACGATTTCGTTGTACACCTTGAGATAGTTCCCAGAGAGAAATGCGCCACGGTCGATAACCATGTCGATTTCATCTGCGCCGGCCGCAACCGCGTCACGTGTATCGGCGAGCTTCACCTCAAGCGAGGCCCTACCGCTGGGGAAGGCAGTCGCGACTGCAGCAACAGAAATCTTGCCATCGTCAGGGTCGCCATGCGTCTCGCCGAGAGCCTCAACAACGTACGGAACCATGTCGCCGTACACACAGATCGCTGCGACCTGCGGGCAGCTGGGGTCCGATGGGTCCGGGTGCATTGCTTTGGTTGCGAGCGAGCGCACCTTGCCCGGGGTGTCTGCGCCTTCGAGGGTCGTGAGGTCAATCAAAGCGATGATCTTATCGAGCGCCCAGACTTTTGAGCTGGTTTTGATTGAGCGAGTGCTGAGTGCTGCCGATCGCTGCTCCAGCCCAACCGCATCAACACCGGGAAGTCCGTGCAGCACGTTCCTCAGCTTCTCATTGTCGGGGTGCGCTCCCAACAGTTCCGAGACCAGGCTGCCACGATCGGCGCCGGTCAGTTGATCCGTCGTCATAGTTCCTCCAAGAGTGCTCTGGCGGTCATTTCGTCTGTAATTACTGTGCTGCACATGCCTGAACTCACTACGGTTCGCGCGATGTCGTGCTTGTTTTCACCGACGGTGACAAACACAGAGCTCGTTGCTTCGCGCAAACGATTCAGGCTGATACCCACGGTGCGGGCATCAAGTTCTGGGTCAACGATGTTGCCGTCAGCGTCGATATACCTGCCGAGCACGTCACCAACTGCTCCTCGCCTAGCTAGTTCGTCGACGTCCTCGTGATTGAGATAGCCGTTTTCGACGTGTGCGGAGTTGTAGTCGCAAACGCCCGCGGTAAAGAGATATACATCTGCTTCGCTTGCCTGTGCCAAAACGCCGGCCACTGTTCGATCAGATTCGATTGCGAGCTTTGTTTCGAGTCGGTCGAGGATCGCCGGGCTTGGCAACAGCACAGCTTGGCCGGAGGCTTTTCGCGCGATTGTGGTTGCGAGTGATGATGCGCTGCCTGGGCGTCGATTGACGCTTACGCCGCCGTTCATCTGCACCACTTTGACTGACCTGGCCCAGCCTTCTTTGAGTTCGGCCGCGACTGCGGTGAGCGTTCGACCCCAGCTGACAGCTATCGTGTCTGGGACGGGGCGGAGTGTGGTGAGTTGATCCGCTGCCGCTCTTGCGACGCGTTTCAGGTCGTCTGCGGAATCGCTGCTTGCCGGTACGACGACAGCTTCGGAAAGGTCGTAGCGCTCGCGCAGTTCACGTTCAAGCCCGAGCCGTCGGGCGCGTGGATGCACAATTTCTATGCGCACAATGCCCGCGGTACGCGCTTCGGTGAGCAGCCGTCCCACTTTGAACCGTGAGAGGCCTAGGAGTGCACCGATTTCGTCTTGGGTTTTGCCTTCTTCGTAGTAAAGCTCGGCGACACGCACGATGACGAGATCCTTGTCCAAGATCGCATCGCTCATGACTTGAGGATACGTTGTTTCGCACCTCTGCGCACTCAGTTGCTCATATGAGCAAAAGTTGGCGGCTTTTCGAACATTTGCTCTATCGAGCGGAAACCTCATTCATCTCAGGCAGCCCGGCAGGGGGCGCAATAGCCTCTCGCCGAGTCTTCGCCCACGATCCAGCGCCCACAAGGTATCTAAAAAGCGATCGGTACACCACCGGAAAAATCATCAGAGAATACAGGGCATACACGTACGCGAAGACCAATTGCAACAAGATTCGTAGTGGGTTCGCGCTGCGCTGAGCAAAAACCGCACCCGCAATAGCTGGCGCAACCGAGAACACATAAATCAGCACAACGATTGGAATACTCCAGCGCACATCCACGATTCCCGTAGCAAAAAGCAGCACAGAGAGCAGCACCGTCGCGCCCATAAACGCCTGCAGCAAGGGTGTCATCAGATACCAGAACTGATCCCACTTCGCGACAAAACCAACATTAGGGTTCTTTGCCATGGTGGGCACCAGATCAAGCATCTGCCAACCGCCTTGCGCCCACCTGGTCCGTTGCCGGTAGAGTGCTCGCAGCGAGTTCAAACCCTGCTGGTCAATGCTCACGAGAGTCGATTGCCGGCCCTGCCAGCCAGCACGAATCAAGCGCAAACCAATATCTTGATCCTCGGTTAGCCGTCCCTCCCGCCAGGGCCCAAGCCTGCCGCTCGAACCAGCAACGGCCACATCATTCAGGGCTTGCAGCCGGTTGAATTGGCCGTTTCCACCCATATTTGCGGTGCCCCAACCCAGACGGCCCATCTGGTAGACGTATCCAAAAATCGCAAACTCAAGATTTTGCGCCCAGGTCAACACACTCTTGCGGTTGTAAATACGCACGAGCGACTGCACCCCACCGACACGTTCGTCACCAAAATGTTTCGCAATCCGACCTGCGTGCGGATCGAGTCGACCATCGGCATCAACAATGGCAACAATTACCTTGCGCGGATCCCAGTGCGCATACTCCCCCTCGGTCAACATAACCTCGGTGAGATGACGCCAAGCATCGTTGAGCGCTTCAGATTTACCCTGCCTTGCTTCCGGCATCGTACGAGTGAGCACGGTGAGGCCCTGCTGCGGCATTGCCGCAAGTAACGCTCCGGTTCGGTCATCAGATCCATCGTTAATAACGAGAATCTGTTTGTGCGTCACCCGCACCTCACGAAGCCGACCAACCGAGTCGGCAATGGTGATTTCTTCGTTGAGCGCAGGGACCATAAAGACCCAGAGATACTCAGACTCGATCGCTTCGCCGGTTCCTCGCAGCGGATCGCGCTCAGTTCGGCGGATTGCGAATTGGGCGCGCGCGATCAAAATAACCATTGAGGTTGCCGAACTCACCACCACAATGGCGGCAACCCAAAAAATAGGAGCCGCCCAAATAGGCATGCCGAAATAAATGTTGAGCAGCCATTCAAATGCGTCGCTAGCTGCCTCGTTCAAATTCCTCATGGCCGACGCGGCGCCCGCTCTCTCATCAAATCTTTTCGGTCAAGATGCCGGAAGACGGCATCTTGCAGGTTCTCACCCTCAAACTGCTCTGGCATTTCACCACCTCGGCGAACATGCGCCAGCGCGGAAACAATACGCTCGGCCGCGTGGCCATCACCGTAAGGGTTCATCGGCGCATACAACTTCGCGAGTTCGAGTTCTTCATCGGTGCGATCGAGTACCCGAGCGGCTGCCTTATAGATGCGTTCCGGGTCAGTCCCCACGAGCTTCAGTGTGCCCGCGGCGACGCCTTCGGAGCGCTCGGTCACACTGCGAGTCACCAATACCGGGATCCCTAGAGCGGGGGCTTCCTCCTGCACCCCACCAGAATCGGTAATAATCAGCGAAGCACGTGCAACGATTCGCATAAACGCGAAGTACTCACGCGGTTCAACAAGATACACGTTGGCGCGGTCAGCAAGCCTCGTCTGCAGCGGCTTGCGCGCGACTGGGTTCGGGTGCATCGGCACCACAAACGCAGTGGTCGGGTATCGTGCAGCGAGCCGGTCTACTGCCTCAGCAATATTGCGCAGCCCGTCACCCCAGTTTTCTCGGCGGTGCGCGGTGACCAGCACAAGCCTGCGCGCCGAATCGGCGTGCACCGATTCAAGACCGGGCCCGAGATCACCCTGGTGCTCGTTGGCAAGCATCAGCATGTCGATCGAAGTGTTGCCCGTGACAATGATCCGATCGTAGTCAACACCCTCGCGCACAAGGTTGGCTTTATTCGCAGCGGTCGGCGCGAAGTGCACTGCCGCAAGCCGAGAGATGATCTGCCGATTCCCCTCTTCTGGGAATGGGGCCATCAGGTTCGATGTGCGGAGGCCAGCTTCAACGTGCACCACCGGAATTTGCAGGTTAAAGGCCGCGAGCGCCGCAGCGCTTGCCGAGCTGGTGTCGCCGTGCACCAGGCAGCCAATGGCGCCGCGCGGCCCCCGTCGGCCGTCAGCCCGCATATCTTCGGGCACACTCTTAGCGCTCCACAACCGATCAATACCGACCAAAATGCGCGCAACCATCTGGTTCAGTGTTGGCGGCTCATCGTCCTCATACCTGCCTGCGTTCAGCGTCGCGTCGATCCGCATGCCGGCTTCGCGAAATAGGTCAGCGACAAGATCTTCGTGCTGCCCAGTGCTAATCACGATAGGAAATAGCGAGTCGGAATCTTGCAGCGCGCGGATCACCGGGATCATCTTGATCGCCTCCGGGCGGGTCCCGACAACTACAAGAATCGACATCCGATCATCTTGTTCGCGCGCCTGACGCTCGGCGTCGTGCACAAGTTTTCGAGTCGGATTTGCATAGCTTGATTGATCCACGCGGCACTCTATTTCGTTGAATGTTCGCTGTGTCCCCACACAGCTGTTCCCTATGCAGCCAACTGTATGCCGGGTTCTTGACTAATGCCCGAGAAGGTATCCCATTCTTTCTACCTTGATCACAGCGTCGCCAAGCTCAGCCGACTCAATCAGGTCCACTGTGCCCTCGATCACCCAATCATGGTTTTCTTCAGGGTCATCAAGCACCTGTGTGAAACGCCAGGTGCCCGATTGAGCCGTCGAGGTATCAACGCTAAACAGCTTTGCTGCGCGGGCTTTCGCGCCAGAACCCATTGAGTCGTGCTCATCGTAGTAACGCTCAAGCGCATCATCCCACTGGTCTTCACCAAAGCCAGAGGCTCCATCGAGACGACCAAGTTCTTCAACTCGGTCGAAGGCCGCCGCAAGCACCCGACGAAAGACAGCATTGCGCACCATCACCGTGAACGCTCGCTCGTTGTCAGTAACCGATCGCATCGGCGGCGCAATGTCTTCGAGTGTTGAGCCCGGCACGGTGATTGAACCCGCTGCCACGCTCGCAGCAACACCGCCGTCTTCTTCGAGTGTCTGCGCGGCCGTCCACTCATCAAGCAAACTCGAGTCGACCTGACGCACCAGTTCCCCCAACCAGTCGATCAGCGCAAGCAGCTCGTCGGTTTTCGCCGGTTCCGGCACCGTACGCTCAATAGTGCGGTACGCATCCGAGAGGTATCGCAGCACCGCCCCCTCCGCTCGACCGAGGTCATAGGCTGAAACAAGATCTCGAAACCTGAAGGCCCGCTCAACCATTTCGCGAACCACTGACTTGGGTCGAGGTTCGTAGTCGCGAGCCCACGGCACCTCTTTGGTGTAAGCCTCAAAAGCCTCGTCAATCAGTTCCTTGAGCGGCTGCGGGTGAGTAATCGATTCGAGCCGTTCCATACGCTCGTCATACTCGATGCCGTCAGCTTTCATCTCTTGCACAGCTTCGCCCCGCGCTTTGCGCTCTTGCGCCCGCAGAATCGCACGAGGATCTTCAAGCGCGGCTTCGATAATTGAAATCACGTCAAGGGCATAGTCGTCTGATTCTGGATCAAGCAATTCGATTGCGGCGAGCGCAAACGGCGAAAGCGGCTGATTCAAGGCAAAGTTCTGCTGCAGCTCAACGGTGAGGCCAAGGATCTTTTCACCGTTCGCGTTTACAACGGTCTCGACAATGCCGCCATTGCGCAGTGTCTTAAAGATCTCAATCGCCCTGCGCGCGTGAGCAAACTGTTTCGCTGGGGTCTCGTGACTGTCGAAGATGAGCGCCCGCATGGTCGCCAATGCTTCACCCTCATGACGCTCGCCGCGAGCGATGATCGATAGCACCATCGAGTGCGTCACCTGCATCCGGCTCACGAGCGGCTCCGGCTGCGCAGCGACAAGCTTCTCGAGCGTCTGCTCGTTCCAACTGACAAACCCAGCAGGCGCAGACTTTTTCTTGGGACCCTTGCCCATCTTTTTGCCTGAGGCTGCCTTCGCGAGAGCTTTTTCGCTCTGCTTTGCGTTCTCAACCTCATGCTCTGGCGCCAGTGCGATCACATCGCCCTCGGTGTCGTACCCGGCGCGCCCCGCACGCCCAGCGATTTGGTGAAATTCTCGCGCACTCAGTCGGCGCATCTTTTCGCCATCAAATTTGGTGAGCGCGGTGAAAACCACGGTGCGAATGGGCACATTGATTCCGACGCCGAGTGTGTCGGTGCCGCAAATCACTTTCAGTAGCCCACGCTGCGCAAGCTGTTCAACGAGGCGTCGGTATCTTGGCAGCATGCCCGCGTGGTGCACCCCGATTCCCGAGCGCACCAAACGGGAAAGAGTCTGACCGAATCCCGCGGCAAATTTGAAGTCACCGAGGGCAGCTGCAATCTCGTCGCGCCCCTCCCGGTCAAGTAGCCGTACGCTCGAAAGTGCCTGCGCCTGCTCAACCGCGTGTGACTGGTTGAAGTGCACCAGGTACGCAGGAGTCAGTCTCTCTTCACGCAATTGTTCGACCACTTCGTGGGTGGTTTTTAGCGCATAGGCAAATTCGAGTGGAACCGGGCGTTCAACACCGGTGACTTCGGTTACCTGTCGTCCGGTGCGACGTTCAATATCAGCGGCGAGCTCAGTGACGTCACCGAGGGTTGCTGACATGAGCAAAAATTGCGCGTTCGGCATGGTGAGTAGCGGCACCTGCCAGGCCCAGCCGCGCTCGGGGTCTGCGTAGTAGTGAAATTCATCCATCACTACCTGCGTGATTCCGCCGGCATCCCGGTCGCGCAGCGCCAGATTCGCCAAGATTTCGGCGGTACAGCAAAGAATCGGCGCATCAGGGTTGATGCTGGTGTCGCCTGTAACCATGCCAACAAGTTCGGGGCCAAACGCCTCGACGAGCGCAAAAAACTTCTCGTTCACAAGCGCCTTAATGGGCGCGGTATACGCAGTGCGGCGACCCTCGGCGAGCGCAGCAAAATGGGCACCAAGGGCAACGAGTGATTTTCCGGTTCCGGTCGGGGTTGCAAGAATCACGTGGGATCCGAGCACAAGCCCGAGCAGTGCTTCCTCCTGAGCGGGATACAAACTCAAACCGAGTGATTCCGCGGTCCACTGTTCAAAACGAGCGTGAATCTCGTCTGGCTCAGGGGTCTCTGAACCTGCCATTACCTCTAACACTGCAGCCAAACTCACTCGTTTATTCTCTCACCGGAAGCCGCCGCAAAGCTTCACCGGCGCGACAATTGCGACCAGCTCGCGCAGAGGGCAGGGCAATACACTGAACGCATGGCGAATCCACTGCTTTTTCAGCCCTTCCAACTGCGCGGGCTCACGGTACGAAATCGGCTTTGGGTGCCGCCAATGTGTCAGTACTCAGCTGCGGCAGAGGGCGAATCAATGGGTGTGCCAAATGATTGGCACCTTGTGCATCTTGGCGCCCTCGCTCGCGGGGGCGCGGGCCTCGTCATCGCTGAGGCAACTGCGGTCGTGCCAGAAGGCCGCATTTCACCAAACGATCTTGGCCTCTGGAACGACACCCAAGAACAGGCTTTCGCAAACATAGTGCGCGTGATCCACTCGCACGGGGCACACGCCGGCATCCAGCTCGCACACGCCGGACGCAAGGCTTCCACCCACCCGTGGTTACCCGGCGCCGCCACCGGGTCGGTAGCAGAAGCAGCAGGCGGTTGGCAGACGGTTGCCCCTTCGGCTATTGCTTTCGGCGATTTTGCCGATCCTCGAGCGCTCAGCACAAGCGAGGTGTACGAGGTAATTGCTGCCTTCGTGGCTGCCGCAGATCGCGCGGTTGCCGCCGGCTTTGACGTGGTACAGATTCACGCTGCTCACGGCTACTTGCTGCATGAGTTTTTGTCACCACTGAGCAATCAACGAGATGACCAATTTGGCGGCGACGGCGAACGCCGCGCGTTCTTGCTGCGCGAGATTGTGCGGCAAATTCGTGCCGCACACCCTGACCTGCCCGTTACCGTGCGGATCTCCGGCGACGAATGGGTCGAGGGCGGATTCAACGTTGAGGCGGCCCTGCAGCTTGCGCAGTGGTTGAAGCTCGACGGCGCCGACCTGATCGATGCGTCTTCTGCCGGTAACACCGCAGAAGTGCGTATCTCGATCGGTCCGTCGTACCAGGTTTGGATCGCCGACCGCCTGCGTGCGGCAGGCCTTCCGGTCGGTGCTGTTGGGCTCATCACCTCGGCGCAGCAAGCCGAAAGCATCCTCGCTACCGGCCAAGCCGATGTGATTTCGGTCGGTCGCCCACTTCTGGCAAACCCACAGCTACCGTTGAAATGGGCGCAAGAGCTGCGCGCACCCGTTGCGGCAGCGCTCACTCCCCCGCAATACCATCGCGCAATCTTCTAAAGACGCTCGCCCGGAGCAGGTATGCACGCGGTAGCCTTTTTGCATGCACATTGAGGAGCTCTCACTTGTCGCCGTAGCCGGGCTTGTGCTGGTGGTTGCGGTCGCCATGCTTGCCGGCAGGATCGGCATTGCCACGCCGCTCGTGCTCGTTGTCGTTGGTATCGGCATCGGCTACATTCCTGGCGTTCCGCTTATTTCGCTTGATCCTGAGATCATTCTGCTTGGGGTGCTTCCGCCGCTGCTATATGCCGCGGCGGTGAATGTGCCGATCCTCGATCTGCGCAGAAATGTTGGGCCAATTACCGCTCTCTCGGTAGTGCTCGTCATTATCACCGCACTCGTTATCGGCGCTCTGCTGCACTTGCTTGTACCAGCGATTCCGTTTGCCGCTGCTGTCGCCCTCGGCGCGGTGGTCGCGCCGACCGACGCCGTGGCCGCAACTTCTATCGGTAAACGAGTAGGCATGCCGCCCCGCCTCGTCACCATTCTTGAGGGCGAAAGTCTCGTAAACGATGCCACCTCCTTGGTGCTTCTGCGCACCGCGATCGCGGCGGCGGCCGGTGGTTTTGTGTTCTGGGATGCGGTTGGAAGTTTCGCTTTCGCCGTCTCGGTTGCGATTCTGATCGGTTTTGTGATCGGTGTAATCACCGTTTGGGTGCGCTCAAAAATCAGCAACCCCGTCTACGACACCGTGGTCTCTTTCGCTATTCCTTTTATTTCTTTTGTGCCTACCGAGTATCTCGGCGCCTCCGGCGTGCTCGCTGTGGTGGTTACCGGTCTCTATACGGGGCATCATGCACCAAAGAAGTTCAGCGCAATTGCGCGCGTGAACGAGCGTCTGAATTGGCGCACCGCACAGTTCTTGCTCGAAAACGGCGTCTTTTTGCTGATGGGGCTCGAATTGCACAAGCTGGTGAACGACATTGGTCAGAGTTCACTTCAGCTGCATCACACGGCGCTGATTGGCCTCGGTGTTGTGGTCGTACTGATCGTGTTGCGAATGGCCTTTATGTGGCCGGTCACGCAGAGTCTCGCCAAAGCGCTGCCCCGCTACGAAGCGAGGGCCGATGGCTGGCGCAGAATCGCGAGCCGCGCACAGCGGCATCCGAAGGCCAAAGAAAGCACCGGCATTATTCGGCTGAGGCTTGACCGTATCGACAGGGCAGCCAGGCGCAGTGAGGCCGATGCCGCGCACGCCCGAGAGCAGGGCCTCGATTGGCGAGGCGCCACGATTCTTGGCTGGAGCGGTATGCGCGGCGTAGTAACCCTTGCCGCAGCACAGTCGATTCCAACGACGGTACCGTTCCGTTCGCAGCTGGTGCTCATTGCATTTGTCGCTGCGGTCGTCACTCTGCTTCTGCACGGGCTCACCCTGCCCAAGCTCATCAAAAAGCTGCGCCCGCAGGGACCGAGCGCGAATGCTCGCACCGCTGAGCTGGTCGCACTGTATGGCGACCTGGTTGAGGCCGGCACCGTTGCGGTCGAAGCTGAGGCTGAGCACGAGCGAGAATTGGCCGAGCACGACCCGGCGCACCATGTGCCCTCTGACCAGATCGTCAAACGGGCCCGGTCAAGCGTGCAGAATTCAATCGCGTCGCTCGCTTTTGCGATTCCCTCGTCTGAGCTCACTGAAAAGTCAGAGGCAGAGGCAGAGGGACGCAGCTATCTGCGGCTTGCCCACGCTGGGCTCGAAGCACAGCGGGCCGCACTGCTCGAGGAGCGCGCCATCGGCCAGTACAGCAGCGAGGCCCTGCGCACCGCAGCGGAAGCGTTGGATCAGCACGAACTGAGGCTTTCGCCGCCTTCTGGGCATTAGACGGCTGCTGGCTGGGCGATCCAACGCAACACAAATCGTTGGATCGCCCAGCCTGTTTGTTTTAGATCGTCACACGCACCGGGTTTTGGTGATGGCTGAACATAATGCTGGTTCTGGTTGAGGAAACTGCAGGATGTGCAGAAAGATGTTCCATCACAAAATCACGCACATGGTCAGAGTCGCGCGCAGCCAGGTGAATGATGAAGTCTTCAACACCGCCGAGGAAAAACAGCTGCAGTACCTCTGGCAGCGCCCGCAGTTCATCGCTGAACTCAGCGATGCGTTGCCGCGCACCGGAACGGATCGTAACGCTGACGAGCACCTGCAGGGTCATGCCCATCACTGCGGGGTTCACTGCGGCGGTAAAACCGGTAATGATCTTGCGTGAGACCAGGCTGCGCACACGGGCAACACAGGTCGATGGCGCAATGCCAACTCGCTCTGCCAATTCAGCATTTGTCATGCGACCATTGAGTTGCAGCTGACCAATGATCTGCCGGTCAACATCGTCAAGCGTTGCTGGCTCTCGCAGATTATTCGACTGTTCCATCCGGATTCCCTTCAAAACAAGGAAAGCTGGGTTGATCCGCCGAACTTTCCGAAGAATATTCTATCTGAGCAAGAAATCAGCGAAGATAGTGCAGAATCTAAGCTATCGAGCAAGTGACATTCTGGGGCGAAGAGCAGCTGCGCCTCCAGCTTCAAAGCTCGGACCCGTAGCAAGCAAATCGAATGGAGCATCCCATGCGCGTCGGTATTCCCACCGAAATCAAGAACAACGAAAACCGCGTTGCCATCACCCAGGCCGGCGTCTTCGAGCTGAAGCGTCGCGGCCACGAGGTATTCGTGCAGGCTGGCGCTGGCCTCGGCTCAGCAATCACCGATGCCGAGTACGAAGCAGCAGGCGCAACCATCGTTGCAAGCGCTGACCAGGTTTGGGCAGACAGCGACATGATCCTCAAGGTCAAAGAGCCAATCGCCGCCGAGTACGACAAGATGCGCAAGGGCCAGGTGCTCTTCACCTACCTGCACCTCGCAGCAGACAAGACTCTGACCGAGAAGGTACTCGAGTCGGGCACCACCGCAATTGCATACGAGACCGTGCAGCTGCCAACCCGCGCACTGCCACTGCTCGCTCCAATGTCAGAGGTTGCTGGCCGCCTGTCGGTTCAGGTCGGCGCTTACAGCCTGATGAAGGCAAACGGCGGCCGTGGCATTCTGCTCGGTGGCGTAACCGCTACCCGTCGCGGCAAGGTTGTTGTCATCGGCGGCGGCGCTGCCGGCGAGCAGGCTGCACGTATCGCCTACGGCATGGGCGCAGAGGTCACCGTTATCGACATCTTCATCCCACGCCTGAAGCAGCTTGAAGACGAGTTCAACGGCCGCATCCAGACCCGCACCTCGAACGCACTCAACATCACCGAGGCACTCAAGGAAGCTGACCTGGTCATCGGTTCGGTACTGATCCCAGGCGAGAAGGCACCGAAGCTCGTTACCGACGAGATGGTTGCTCAGATGAAGCCAGGCTCAGTGCTCGTTGACATCGCTATCGACCAGGGTGGCTGCTTCGAGAACTCGCGCCCAACCACGCACGACGACCCAACCTTCCCAGTGCACAACTCGATCTACTACTGCGTTGCAAACATGCCAGGCGCAGTGCCAGAGACCTCAACCGCAGCGCTCACCAACGCGACGCTGCCATACGTTGTTGCACTCGCCGACAAGGGCTGGAAGGCTGCGCTCGCTGCAGACGAGTCACTCGCAAAGGGACTCAACGCACACGAGGGCGTTGTCACCAACGAGGGCGTCGCTCAGGCATTCCCAGAGCTGCCATACAACACCTACAGCGAGGTTGTCGCTTCGGCATAACCCCCTCGCGTGAACTCCGCGTGACAGAGACTCGCAGCCGAAGCGAGTACTCTTAAACACATGGATTTGAAGTTCACTTTCGGCGCATCGAACCCGCTCCCTCTTTCTACCGAGGGGGCGGGTTCTGCGTCTTCTCTGGGCGCAGGCAACGGCATGTGCGAGTTGCGAGTCACCTTGAATACCGACTCCGGTTCCCTTCTCTGTGAGGGCGTCTCGGGCGATGGTGTTGCTTACTCAAGCGCAGAGAAAAAACTGGCAGCCGACGACACCGCCAGCCTCGCCGCAGCGCTTCGTTCGGTGCTGGCACGCGGCGGCGCCGAATTGCCAGAACCCATGCTCGGCTCCGTCAGCGCGATTGCGCTTGCACTTGGCGGGCGCGAAGCTGAAGCTCTCGGCGAACTTGGCCTCATGGTCTCCCCCGGCAATGTGGTGCTCGCACAGGTAGACGAGGCGCTTCAAGCCCGCACCGGCATCAGCGCTGGCACCCCCATTCGCATCGAGAGTTAGCGCCCACCGTGTCGCTCAGCCTTCGCAAGCTTCTGCAAAACCCCTCGCTACGGCTGCACCTGGTCATCACGGGTGAAGAAAACAGTGAGACGGCAAGCGGCAATGCGCTCGATGAAGAATTCGAGTGGCTGCACGCGACCGACATGGTCGACCCGACTCCGTTCCTCGGTCCGGCCGAGGTGATCCTCACTCTCGGCTGGCAGTTTCCGGTGGTTGAATCTGCCGACCCTTCCGTGCCTGAGGTTCGGATCGCACCGGAGCGACTCGCTCGAATCTACGACGACTACGCCGCTCTCGTTGCTGCACACGGCGTAATCGGCATCGGCTTTGGCAGCGATGTGGTGCATCGCGGTGTACCCCACCAGCTTGCCCTCGCTTGCCACCGGCACGGCCTCATTTTGTTTAATGTGCCGTACGAGATTTCGTTTATGGATCTGCTGCAAGAAGCAGCCCGCGTGCTACAGCGCGATCAGTCGGAACGCTACACGCGCTCGTTGCGCGCGCAAAAGGCCATTGCCAATGCAGCCACCAGAAACGATGGGCTTTCGGCGACACTGCGAGAAACGGCCCGGCAGTTGGGCTGCGGCGTCGCACTGTATGACCCGCTCGGCAGGCCCGTAATTCTTGTTGATGCACCAGACGGCAAGCTGCTCTCAGAATCGCAGCTCACCCCGATCGTGCTGCAAACGCTCGAAAACAATCAGCGGTTCCTCTCCACCCAGGCGACCCCCGAAATCGAAGTGGTCTTGCAACTGCTCGGTAGCCCCGACGACCCGAGCGGGGTACTCGCGCTCACACTGAGCCGCGGGTTTGACGATGTATCGCGCAATGTACTCTCGAGTGTTTTGGCCCTGGTGAGCGTCTCACTCGAGCAAAATCAATCGCTCGCGAGCCTGCAGAGCAAACTACGCGAAGCCCTGCTGCAATTGCTCCTCTCTGGCAGTATCGACGTCACTCGACACATTGTTGAAAGCGTTTGGGGCCCGCTCCCCAAACCACCGCTCGCAACCCTCATTGGCATCCCGCAGCACTTCGATTCATCACGCTTGCTGCCCGCCCTCGACACCATTCGACTCGAAGAAAACACGCCAGCATTTTTTGCTCAGTACCGCAGCGACACGGCGATCCTCGTAAATGAATCTGACGCAAATGAGTTTATTGAGCAGCTCGCCTCATTCGGGCTAGTCATTGGCAGATCGCGCTGTGACACTTGGGACGGCCTCAGTCTCGCCCTCGAAGAAGCCAAGAAAGCGGCCGATTTTGGCTTGCGCCGCGGCGAGAGCGCCGTCACTCTATTTACTGAGATCTGGCGCGAAGGCGTCACCGATCTTATTGACGCTTCAGATGCAGCACACGTCGCCAGGCGACTGCTTGGCCCCCTCGAAATCGACGATGAGGCCAACGGCACAGAGATGCTGCGTACACTGCGCGTGTGGCTTGAGCAGCACGGCAAGCAGTTGCCCACCGCCCGAGAACTCGGCATTCATCGGCACACGCTCAGCAGCCGACTTGAGCACATTTCAAACGTCATTTCGAGCGATCTTGAAGATTATCAAGTGCGTGCCGAGCTAGCCCTCGCGTTGCGTTACTTTCAACCCAAGCCACATTCTGTCGATTAATCACCACTAGCTTCGACAATTTGCAAGTCAAGTTTTCGCGCTGGATCACACAGACTGTCCAGCGAGCTCGCAAATATGGGCGATATGTCGAATGCGCGTGCCCGTGTTCGAGAGCAAGCTTGGGCTGAGAGTATTTTTACCCAGCAAAGGAGCTGCGGCATGGCAAACACCAAGCTCAAGCGAAGTCTCGGGTTCGGCGCAGCATACGCTGCCTCAACCGGACTCGTGGTTTCCGGAACCGCAATGGTTTCACTTGGCAATGGATTCGGCACAGGCGGTTTAGCCTTCGCCATTCCCGCTTTTATCGGCCTGATCATCATCACAATGGTCGCCATCTCATACGGTGAGCTTGCCGCAATGCTGCCGGGCGGAGGCATGGTCGGCGAATACACGCTGCCAGCCCTCGGCCGCTTGATGGCGATTATTGCCGTGCTCGGCGGATATCTTGTGCTGGTGTCTGCCGATGGCGGCACGCAGTTGCTGGTTGCTGGAGAGTCATTCCAATCACTCACCGGCTTCCCCGCCCCGCTCTTCTCGTTCATTCTGCTTGCGATCTTGCTGGTGCTGAACATTTCTGGCGTTGACATCTTCGCCCGGGTGCAGATTCCCGTGGTCTTCGGCATGATGGGAATTCTCGCCGTAATGGGCCTCGCTGGCGTTACCGGTTTTGCGGCCGGCACCCCGGTTGACAACCCTGTTCTTGCCACCGACTGGGGCACCCTCGCCTCAATGGGAGCGGTCGCGATCTGGCTTTACATCGGTATGGAATTTGTCGCGCCGCTCGCCGAAGAGGTGAAGAAGCCCTGGAAGACCATTCCAATGGCGATGATCGTCGGCGTTTGCACCATCTTCCTCGTCGATGCGCTCTTTGGTTGGGGCTCCACCCGCTACGCAGACCTTGCAGAGATGGCATCATCGTCGATTCCACACGTCGTCGGAGCTACTGCGATCTTCGGCGCTACCGGCGGCCTGATCATGACTATTGTGACGATCCTCGCATCGTTCTCGACCGGCAACTCTTACCTGGCTGCCATCCCCCGCATGCTTTACGGACTCTCGAATGAGGGATTGCTGCCGAAGTGGCTCTCGAAGGTCAGCCGCCGCAGCCGTGTGCCTTGGACCGGAATGCTCGTCACCGCCGGCTGCATGGCTTCCGTGCTCTTGTACTCGACCTTCGCGCAGGGCGGCATCGACATGATCTTGAACCTGATCAGCATTGCCTGCACCACCTGGCTGCTCAGTTACATCATCGCTCAGGTTGACGTGATCGTGCTTCGCCGCCGCTACCCACGCGCACGTCGCCCATTCAAGACCCCGCTCTACCCGCTGCCACAGATCCTTGGCATCGCTTCGTGCGTCTACCTCATCGTCTTCATCGTTCCCGAAATGTCGCAGCGAATTGTGATTTGGAGCAGCGCAGGTATCGTGCTCGCCGCAATCGCAATCTTCGCCATCATCTGGCTGAAGAAGAACCGTCTGCCGCTGTTCACCCCAACCGACCTGACTGAAACCCAGTCAAACATTGTGATTCGTTCGGAAGACCTCGGCGAAGGTTTTGAGACCGTCGAAGCTTCAGAGCGACCAGCGCAGGAAGACGCACGATGAGGACCCCCGGCACGCCTGCTCGCAGTAGAGCTCGTAAAGATGCCCTCGCCGGCGAGGGGCCGATCGTCAATCGTGCCCGTGCAGCGCTCAAACACACGGCAGCGGGGTTCGGCACGATCACCTCGAGCGATCAAACAAGCGTCACCGTGCGAAGCGATGATGGGATTCAGCTGAAGCTCTCATACAACCCGGGAAACTACATCTTCTCGCGCGTGTATAACTTGAAGATCACGACGATCCTGCCAGAGGGCACCCAAGTTCCAGGCAACATCGAGCTCTCCTTTCGAGAGAAGGGTGCGGCAAAGTTCTTTCCCAAAAAGCAAGGATCGATCCCGCGCCCTGCCGCAGGGCCCCGCCTCAACGCACTGAACTCTCGGCTCTCGACGCAACTCGCCAAAATCGATCTGCTCGAGTCTTCGGTTGAGGGCAGATCGCTCAGTCTGGTGCCGATGGGTGGTTCTTTTGTCTGGGTGTTGATCCCGCCAATCTTCAAGGCAACCGCGTTCCCAGCGGGAGAAGTTGACCGTCTACTCGAACTCATTCGCAGCTTCCGGGAACCGCACACCGCAAGAACAGCAGCCGCGGCTTAGCACTGCCGCGACCCCTACCCATCGCGCGACCCCACACACACTCACCGATTCGAAAGGAATCTCAATTGATTACCGTTAACGCTGCCGTATTCACCGGACCAAACCAGCCACTCGAAATGCGGGAGCTACAGATCTCCGACCAGCCGGGAGCAAACGAAGTCCTCGTAAAGATCGCAGCATCTGGCGTTTGCCACTCTGACTTGCACGCCCTCAGCGGAGAATGGGAAACCCCGGCCCCCCTCGTGCTCGGCCATGAGGGCGCCGGCGTGGTGATCGCTGCTGGCTCAGAAGTAACAGGGCTTGAAGTCGGCGATCACGTTGTACTCTCGTGGACCCCTTCTTGCCAGAAGTGTGAGTTCTGCGTGACCGGCAACCCGGTGCTCTGCCAGCTTGCGAACGAAACTGCCTACCAGCATGTCTTTTCGGACGGGAAGACTCGTTTGAAGGATGGTGAGGAAGACGTCAAGAGCTTCCTCGGTGTCGGCTCATTTGCGGATCACGCAATGGTGCCCGCATCGGCCGCAATTAAGATCCGCAAAGACGCGCCATTCGCACAGGCTGCTCTTGTCGGTTGCGCTGTCACCACTGGCATTGGTGCAGTTGTGAACACGGCAAAGGTCGAGCCATACTCGACCGTGCTGGTGATTGGCGGCGGCGGTGTCGGCCTGAACATTGTGCAAGGCGCGCGTCTCGTTGGTGCGAAGCAGATCATTCTTGCCGATGTCAGCGAGGACAAGCTCGAGCTTGGCCGAAAGTTTGGCGCAACGCACACGATCAACAGTCGCGAAGTCGATCTACTCACCGCGGTGAAGGAACTCACCGAAGGTCGCGGCGTCGACTACGCCTTCGAAGCGATCGGTCTGCCCTTCACCATTGAGGCGAGCTACGAGGCTGTGCGCCGGGGTGGCACGGCGGTTGTGGTTGGCCAGGTTGCTGACGGCGTGAAAATTTCGATCGACCCATTCGTAATGAGTGATCAAGAAAAGAAGCTGATTGGTTCGAACTATGGTTCGAGCCGTCAGTCGATTGATTTCCCGAACATCATTGATCAGTACATGGAGGGCCTGGTTGATCTGGACTCGATGGTTACCGATCGAATCGCTCTGAGCGAGGTGAATGAGGCCTTCGCTGAAATGCGCAAGGGCCGTGGCATTCGCAGCGTAATCGAATACCCAATGGCGTAGTTGATACGTAAGAGTAAGGGGGTGAGCACCTATTGGCGCTCACCCCCTTTCCTTTTGGCCTGCCGAATAGCATTACGCTGGATCGCCCGGCCTCTTCGAACTAGTTCTGAAAGCGCAGGATACGGTCGATGGCCTCGGCCACTGCAGGCTCGCCAGCTGCGTAGCTCAGCCGAACAGCGCGATCGCCTGAGACCGGGTCGAAGTCGACGCCGGGCACAATCGCGACATCAGCCTGTTCGAGCAGAGCGCGTGCATAGTGAACCGAGTTCTCGTAGCGTTCAAGCTGCGGACCGAGTTCGCTGTAGTAATAAAACGCACCGTCTGCTGGCGCTGCTTCTCCCCAGGCAAGCGATGGTGCTGCTTCAAGAATCAGTTGACGAGCTTTTGCGAAGCCGTCAACAATGCTGTCTCGTTCCGCGTAGCTCTCGGCTGTGAAGGCAGAGAGTGCGAGTTCTTGAGCCGGTGCAGGTGGCGACAGTGCAAAATTTGAGGCGAGCGCTTCGAGCGGAGCAATGAGGCTCTCGGGTAACACAGCCCAGCCGAGTCGCCAGCCCGTCATGCCCCAGTACTTTGAGAACGAATTGATTACAATGGCTTCGCTGTCAAGCTCGGCCAGGCTCACGCCGCGCACTCGAGCTCCTGCTGCCGCCTCGCTGAGGCTGTCTTCGCCACCATCGGCAAAGGTAATGCCGTGGTAAATCTCGTCGCTAATGAAACGGGTTCCGTGTTGGCTGCACCAGTGAGCCAGCGCTTCGAGTTCGTTTCTGCCCAGCATTGTGCCGGTTGGGTTGGCTGGCGATGCCACAATGAGGCCCGCGAGCTCGCCATGTTCGGCGACCGCCGCATCAAGTAGCGCTGGGGTTGGCTGATACCGGGTCTCGATGCCGGTTGCAATCTCGATCACCTGCACTCCGAGTGCAGCGAGAATATTTCGGTACGCCGGGTATCCGGGGCTTGCCAGGGCCACACGGTCGCCCGGGTCAAATGCTGCGAGGAATACGAGTTGGAAGGCCCCGGACGATCCAGTAGTTACCGCGATTCGTGCCGGATCAATCTCGACTCCGTACCATTCGCGATAGTGCCCGGCGATGGCTTCGCGCAGTGGCGTGGTGCCAAGTGGTCCGGTGTATCCGGCAGGTTTCAGCGTGCCCGGAGCTGGCCGGGCGCTTGGCTCACCAGCGCAGAGCGAAACGATGTCGCGCCCTTCTGCCCGACGTCGCGCAACTTCGTCGGTAATTCGCATAACCTCAAAAGCAGGAATAGCCGAGCGCTTTGATGCGCCCAGCGCCCCCGATGCAACCGCAGGGCTCGCAGCACCAGAAGCACCCGAAGCGCCCGAAGCTGCCTGCTCCCCCGCTGCTGAGTACTGCTTCAGCTCGGGAAGTTTGCCTGTTGGAGGTGTAAGGAATGGTCCGCCTGGTCTCACCATGACTCCACGTTAGTCGAGAAGTTTTGGTTTCGCCCGCGTTCTGTAAGCCGGAGATAACCGCTGAGCGCCGCGACGCCTTCGGCCGTGCCAGGCAAACTTGTGCCGAGCCGGTCAGAAGAGACCAGGTGGGCAGACCATTGGGCACGGCTAATGGCCACATTTAGCCGGTTTCGCATCAACAAGAAGTCGAGGCCTCGTGGCACGTCTTCACCGCTCGATGCGGCCAGGCTCACGATCGCAATCGCTGCCTCTTGCCCCTGGAACTTGTCTACTGTGCCGACACGAACGCGACCGAGTTCTGCTGCTTCAAGAGCCTCGCGCAAGCACTCGACCTGAGCGTTGTACGCGGCCACCACGATAATGTCGTCCTCCGTGAGAGCTCGGGGGCTGGCTTCGCCTTCGATCAGGCTGCCACGAAGTGACTGCTGTGCAATACGCACTACTTCAGCGGCTTCTTCGTTCGAGTGGGTGGAGTTGCCAAAGTGACGCACCGGATGCCAAATCAAACCAGCGGGGCCTGCGTCAATGGCAGTGCGATCGGAGGCACTCGGGTGTGCGTGCAGTCTGCCCTCGTATGAGAGCTCGGACACTACCTCGGCTAGCTCTGGGCGCATACGCCTGGTGTCGGCAAGGAAATACCCGCTGCCCTCAGGAATTGTCTCGTGTGTGTCAAGCAACCAGCCGAGCGCCGAACTGTCGACGGGCTCAGGGTGTGAACCTTGAGAAACCTGAGGCAATTGTTGGGGATCACCAAGCAGCAGCAAACGCTCTGCCGCCACCGCAGCTGCGATCGTTGGAGCGAGCGAGAACTGCCCGGCCTCATCAATCACAAGCAGGTCGAGACCACCGCGAGAGATTCTGCTTTCGTTTGAAAAATCCCATGCGGTGCCGCCGACAACGCTGCCCCGACCTGCTTCTCGGTGCTGTCGCACGAAGGCGTCGTGACCGCCGTTGCGCAGCACAGTGTAGGGCGGTAGCTCGGCGTCATCGTCGAGTCGGCCGCCCTGGGGAACCTTGCCAACCTGACCGGCAGCGAGTCCCGCACCGACGACGCCCTCGAGCACGTTCTCAACGACCCGGTGAGACTGCGCTACCACGCCGATCTGCCAACCATCGCGCTCAACGAGCTCGCGAATCACTCTCGCCGCCAGATAGGTCTTACCGGTGCCGGGCGGTCCTTGCACCGCAAGAGCAGAACGATCAAGCCCGCGCAGAGTCGAGATCACCGCACCGATCATGCGTCCGTCTTCGCTCTTGCCTGTCTCAAGTGCCAGCGTTGAACCGGGCTCGATAATTGAGCCGCCACTGGCCATGCGCGGTGGAACTCGTCGCATAACGTCAAAGACAGGATCGACGAGTTCTTCACCACGGTCGAGCGCGGCGGCGAGCGCTGCGCCCCACTCTTCAATCGCGGTTTTCTGAGCTCCTGCGCGAGGTGGTGGCCCTGGGGTAAGGGCTATCGGCATTACGTGCCACTCGGGCAGATCACCGTTGCGCGTTTCTTCAACGATGACCCCGTCGTCGAGCCGCTCGGCAATTTTCACGAGCTTTGCGCTGCGGGCACCTGGGGCAGATCGGGGAGTCTCGAAGGGCGCTGGTGCGGCGTACACAAGATAGGCATCGCTACCTGCTTTCAGGCTGCTACCGGGCGCGAACTCGCCTCGCAAACGCAATCGTCTGCGGTGCAGCCTGGCACGTCCCTGTGGTTCTTGCCAGTCGACCTCGGCGGCGCTGATCCCTCGATCAATCACCAAGACATCGCGCGTGTCTGCCCAGTCTTCGATGGGGTCAACCAACCGCGCAAAATGCGCCCACCAAAATGACTTTTGTTCGCGCTGATAGTAGTCGATCGCGCTCCCGGCAAGGGCCGCCGCTTTTTTGACGGCAGGATCTTCTGCCGATTCTGCGTGCCTAGCCAGCGCCTCGGCGATAGGGCTCAGTTCAAGCCCCAGATCGAGTGTTTCTTTGTCAAAAGTTGGGAGCGGAAGCGGTTTCACATCATGCTCACGGGCAAGCGCAAGCAGCCAGTCTCGTAGCCGCAGTGTCGAGACACAGTCGTAGCGATTGTAGTCGGCAATCGCGTCAAGTCGACGCTGGCCCTCGGCGCGATCTTCAACGGTATCTGCGCCGAGCAGCACAATTGCTTCTGCATACTCGGTCACCGATTGAGCGCCACTTGTCACGCCGTCTTGGTCGCGAAGTTCATCGCCCATGTACAGCGGCTCAAGCTTTTTGATCGAATACGAGCGTGTGCCGATTCGCAGTGCTGAGCGCACCAAGGGGTATAGGTCGATCAGCACGTGCTCACGCAGCAGTCGATCTACTTCGGCTTCGCAACTACCGTGCCGCGCAGCGATCGAGAGCAAATGGGTGCGTTCATACGGCGCATAGTGAAAGATTCGCATATTCGGAAAGCGTGCGCGCCGCTCAGCCACCAAGTCGAGAAAATCTTCAAGCGCTTGGCGCTCTGCATTAAAATCATGCGCCCAGAGCGGAGTGAAATGCTCATTGGCATCGACCATTCCAAAGAGATAGTCGAGCCCCCACCTCCCCTGTTTGTCATCACCGGGTTCTCGATACAGCGGATCGCCTTCAAAATCGAAAAATAGATCGCCTTCATTGGGTTCTGGGATCACCGCGAGAGCGGCAGGGTCGATCACCCGATAGGGAGGGGCTTCGCCTGGTACTGCTTCAACTTGCGCCACCGCTTGCATCGCTAAACGCTCGAGTGTTGGTTGCGAGATACCCTCAACGCTCAAGCCGCCCTCGCTGAGTTGCGGCAATATCGCAGCAACAGCGTCGATCGTCTTATAGCCCGCGGCGATCAGCCTGCCCCGCTGAGCCACCTGCATACCTGCGATCAATAGCGGGTCTCGCGTTCTCAATATCTCTGGCTCACACACCTCACAGCGCCCGCAAGCACTGATACCGTCTGCGCCCCAAGCAATCGCCGCGGCAGAGGCGCGCTCCCCGTCGGCACCCCGGGCCTCAGCTCGCTCAAGCAAGAGAGCGTGCAGCCGCTCCCTGCGCGCACGGAACACTGGCGCGATGTCAGCGATCTGATGCACGCTATGCGATCCATCGCCAAGGATCAGAACAACATCTGCAGAAACTGGAATTTCAAGCCGTTCAAGCTGCTCTGCGTAGGCTGCCAGTTGCATGAGTGCGCTGACCTTTGCCCTACGCGCAAGCTTCGTGTCTTGCACTTGATAGTTGCCAGAATCGGTTCGACGCAAGAAATCGGCAAAACCGATAAACCCAATTTCTGGGCTCACCGGGCTCTCTGCCTGCCGAGCAAGCGGTTCAAAAAATGTGGCTTGAAACACGATGTCTGCACCATCGCGCATCGCAGAAACGGTGAGCCGCTGGGCTTCAGCAAGTGCGGCATCGTCGCGTGAATCAGCCCGGGCAATCTCAGCAACTCCGCCGGCAAAGCCTGGCAGATGCTCACCATATTCTTTGCGGTACTGCATGAGCACACGCTCCTCGTGCGCGTCGCCAAGTTTTGCAGCGCGCGCGAGCATTGCGTCGTCGTCAAGTGGCACATCAATATCGCGACCAAGTTTCACATCGACCCGGCGCAAGAAGGCAAACTCACACGCGCTTGCAGCGGTGAGGTCACTCGCGCTCGTCATCAGGCGAATGCGGTTCTCTGCCAGGTTCTGGATGAACATGATTGCTCCTTTGTTGCTCTCGACGTTACCGGGTGCCACCGACATTCAAAGCTGATCAGCAAGCCCGCATATGATGGCCCCATGCTTGAAATACTGACGGGAACCGGCCTCGCCGCTGCCGCTGGCCTCAATGCATACATTCCGCTTTTGCTGATGGGCTTGGTTGCGCGCTTTGACTGGATTCAATTGCCGACCGGCTGGACCTGGATTGAAAACGAGTGGATTCTCGTAATTTTTGGTGTGCTCTTTCTGATCGAAATTGTCGCCGACAAGATCCCAGCTGTTGATTCGATTAATGACTGGATACAGACAGTTATTCGCCCCGCCTCGGGAGGCATTGTATTCTCAGGCGGCATTGGCACTTCGACGGTTGCAGTCGACGACCCGAACACTTTTTTCTCGTCTGGGGCCTGGATACCGGTAGTGATCGGCATCGTTCTCGCGCTACTCATGAGCCTCGCAAAAACTGCGATTCGGCCAGTTGCCAACGTGGTTACAGGCGGTCTCGCGGCACCTGCGCTCAGCACAGCCGAAGACGGCGCCAGCATTGCACTGAGCATTTTTGCGATCGTTGCTCCCATTCTGGTGATCATCACGCTAATCATCATGGCAATTGGCGCGACGGCGCTGATCAGACGTCTGCGCCGAAAGCGTCGAGCACGCGATGTGTCAGCGGGCGACGCGTCGGCGCAAGTTCCCAGTTGAGTGCTCTACCATTGGTGTTAGCCACTATTTGATCTGCGACGAGGCGATTCCCCCACGCAGCGATCCACTTCGAGTACGAATACTCTGCGCCGGATGCACTGGCCGGCGCTTGCGGTGGCACTTCTTTTCAGTGCAATCAGAACGAAAGCACCCCCTGTGACCACACCCTCATTCGCCGATCTTGGCGTGCCAAATCCCCTTATTCAAGCGCTTGAAAAGAACGGAAAAGACAGTCCGTTTCCAATTCAGCGCGACACCCTGCCCGACACCCTCAAAGGCCGAGACGTTCTCGGTCGCGGGCGCACCGGCAGTGGCAAGACGATCGCTTTTGCGATCCCACTTGTTGCAAATCTTGTAGACGGCGCCGAGCGTAAACGTCGTCCGAATCGACCTCGCGGCATCGTTCTCGCACCGACTCGCGAGCTCGTCACTCAGATCGCTGAGACCGTGAAGATGCTGGCCGACCCTGTCGGGCTTCGTGTCACCACGATCTTTGGTGGCGTGCCGCAGCGTCGCCAGGAGGCCGTGCTTGAGCGTGGCGTTGACATCGTGGTTGCGGCCCCTGGCCGCCTCGATGACCTCATGCGCCAGAAGCTGGTGAGTCTCGACGGCGTTGAGATCACCGTGCTTGACGAGGCTGATCACATGGCAGACATGGGCTTTTTGCCAGTCGTCACTCGCATTTTGAACGCTACCCCGAAGCAGGGGCAGCGACTGCTGTTCAGCGCAACGCTCGACAACGGCATCGACAATATTGTGAAGAAGTATCTGCACGATCCGATCATGCACTCGGTTGATAGCGCAGAATCTCCGGTGCCTCAGCTCACCCACCACGTTTTTGAGGTGGCAAGTGGAGCCGGCAAGGATCAGCTGATTGAGGCCCTCGCCTCTGGAACTGCCCGTCGAATTTTCTTCACCCGTATGAAGCACCAGGCGAAAAAGTTCGCAAAGCAGCTCACGGCAAAGGGAATTCCCGCGGTCGAGTTGCAGGGCAACCTTTCTCAAAACGCACGCGACCGTAATCTCGCTGAGTTTGTCAGCGGTCAGGCCAAGGTACTCGTAGCCACCGACGTTGCGGCTCGCGGCGTACACGTCGACGGTGTGGATCTGGTGGTGCACATCGATCCTCCGGTCGAACACAAGGCTTATCTGCACCGATCAGGCCGCACCGCTCGGGCTGGCAATGAGGGTGACGTGGTCACGATTGTGCTGCCAGAGCAGCGCGGCGAGATGCGCCAGATCATGCGCGCGGCAAAGATTCAGGTGACACCGCGCTCGGTGCGTCTTGATGATCCTGAGCTGGCCGAGTTGATCGGCGAGGTGGCACCAAAGGTTGACCCTCGCGAGGTTGAGCGCCGCCGTAATGAGGCGCAGTCTTCGCAGCAGCGAGCCGCTGGACACAATCCTGCTGGCGCAGGCAAGTCCCAGGGTGCAAATGCCAGGCGCAAGCGGGCCCGCGCACAGGGTCAGGGTGGCCAGGGCGCTGCTCAGGGCCAGGGTCGCGGCGCGGGGCAGGGCTCAGCTTCGAGCTCACGCCAGAATTCAAATTCGCGACGAGGATCGCAGGGCGGCCAGCAAGCCGAACAGCAAGGGCAGCGCCGCCGCAGTGGCAACGGCGGCAACGGCGGCAACGGCGGCGGTCGTTCTGGCGGCAGCGGATCGTCAAACACCAGTTATTCGACGAGCAGTCCCGGTCTCTCGCCGAGCTTCCAGTCGCCAAAGCCACGTCAGGGCGGTTCTCGCCGCGTGCGGTCAGGTAACTAGCTTTCCCTGCCTACCACTAGGCGAGCTACGGTAGCTCAGCGCTACGGAATTCGTGCAAAACTGCGGAAGAATCTCATGATTTCTTCCGCAGTTTTGTCATTTTTTCGCCGTTGCGGCCTTACCGCAATCGCGCAGCATCCGCGTTGTCAGTGGCACGCAATACACTCGCAACATGACACAGTCGCTCACCTCCGATCAGCTGCTAACAATGCGTATGTCAGCGCAAGGCTTGCTTCCTCCTGCCAGCGGCTCCGATGCACAAGACAACACACACGCATCAACCGCTGCACCAAGTTCCGCTGCCGAGCGGATCGCCCAAACTGCTCGGCACATGCTGGCCGTGCAGGGGCAAGACTGGCGCTCGGCTCGTTGGGCGCTGGGGCTGCGCACGCCGGGCAGTCACGTCGAAGATGTGCACAGTGCCTTCAACCGAGGTCTTATCGTGCGTTCTTGGCCAATGCGCGGCACCATTCACCTGCTCGCCGCCGAAGACATTGGTTGGATGCAACACACCACGAACCGACGGGTGCTCGCTGGCGCTCCAAAGCGACGTGAGTTCCTTGGCATCACCGATCACACCCTTGATCGGCTGGTTGAAACCTCCGTGGCTGCGCTTACAGGCAGTACCGGCATGGAGCGTGACGAACTAGCTGCAACCTGGAGCGAGGCGGGCATCGAGTGGCAAAGTAACTGGCGATATCACCTGATTTGGTGGCTGTGTCAGAACGGCATCGCGGTGCTTGGCCCGGTTTCAGAAAAGGGTGAGCCCCGTCTGGTGTTGGCAAGCGAGTGGATCGCCTCCCCCAAGCAGCTGAGCGGCGATGAAGCATTGCTTGAGCTTGCTGCTCGCTACGCTAAGGCTCGTGGTGCAGTCACAGCGAAAGATCTTGCCTGGTGGTCTGGTCTCACAGCGAGCGAGGCCAGGCTGGGGTTGACGCATGCGACCGAAGCTGGGTACTTAGTCGAGTGTGCTACCGAGCGCGATGGCAAAATCATTGCTATTTGGTGTGACCCGATCATTCTTGAGTCACACCTTGCAGCCCCGTCACCGGGTTCTCAAAAGCTCGATGGCCCGCAGTGGCTGCTGCTCCCGGCGTTCGACGAGCACCTGCTGGGCTACCAAGACCGAAGTGCGCAGCTAGACCCTGCACACTTTGATCACATTGTTCCCGGTAAAAACGGCATGTTCCTTGCTACCGTCGTGCGAGATGGGCAGGTTGCTGGTACATGGAAGAAAAGCACGCGAAAGTCTGAGGGGCTCGTTGCGACGCCATTGCCGGGCGCTGAGCTGAGTTCGGGTCTCGAAGAACTGCACAGAAGCGCCCAAGAATGGGCGAAGTTTCACGATCAAAACGACCTGCCGTTCACCCTTGCCGAAAGCTCGGCCTAGAATGGAAAGAACAGCACAAGCCCCGCGAGGAGTTATTTCGTGAAGATCTTCACCCGCATTGCCGCAGCAGTGACCGCAGCACTCGTTTCCGTTTTTGTCGCGACGCCAGCGCTCGCACAGGAAACAGGCGAAAAGTTCAACCCAGCTGACCAGTTCTCAGCTGCAGGCCAGCCGGTAGACACCGTTGCCATTCTGATCGTCGGCGCAGTCCTGCTCGTCGTCATCCTGGTTACCGCACAGCTCGTCGGCAACCTGTTCGAGAAGTCAGGCAAGTAATACGATGACCGTGGCGCAGAGGCTTGAAGCCCTAGAACTCGAAACACTCGAACTCGGGGTCGAAGCTTCGATCCTCACCGTCACGGTCAACCGCCCAGCGGTGCTCAATGCCCTCTCACCAGAGGTCATCAATGAGCTCCGTGAGGTGTTCGCTTTGCTCCGAGACACTCTCGGCAAAGCGAACTCTGACGGTAGTGAAACTGCCTCGGCCCCCGACTGGTCGGTTCGTGGCGTCATGCTTACCGGCGCAGGCGAACGAGCTTTCGTGGCTGGCGCAGATATCTCGGCAATGCGAGATATGACTCCTGACGAGTCGCGCGCATACGCAACTCGTACCCAAGAACTCACTTCTTGGATTGAAACTTTGCAGGTTCCCGTGGTCGCAGCGGTCAATGGCTTTGCCCTTGGCGGCGGTTGCGAACTCGCGATGTCTTGCGACTATATCTTTGCCTCGGCAAACGCCAGCTTCGGCCAGCCTGAGGTGGCGCTCGGCCTGATCCCGGGCTTTGGCGGCACTGTACGACTTGCTCAGTACGTTGGCAGCGCTGCGGCACGTGAGATGCTGCTGACTGGTCGACGGATCAACGCCGAAGAAGCAGAACGTCTTGGCCTTGCGCTTCGGGTGCTACCCGACGTTGCTTCACTGCATGAGGCGGTACGCGAGAGCCTGGCCCTTGCCGCCGCTCAGTCCCCTGCCGCTGTGGCCAGCACCAAACTTGTAACCCGCCAGGTTCGCCCGCTCCCGACCGACGAGGGGTTGGCTCTTGAAGCTGAGGCCTTCGCAAATCGTTTTGGTGCGCCGGATATGCTCGAGGGCACCTCAGCGTTCCTTGAGAAGCGCAAAGCAGACTTCCCGGGGTTCTAAAACCCCACAAACGTAAAGCGCCCCGGTCATCTCGACAAGCTCGAAGACCAGGGCGCTTTGCGTTTGTGCGTTAGCTTTGCAGCGAAGCCGTGACTGGATCAAGCACCACACGGAAGGTGGCAACGAGCGGATCGTTCGCACCGCGAACCACACCGGTCGGTGAGGCAGCAACCGCTTGCAAGAAGGTTACGGTCTCTTCGGTGATCTCTTCGCCGGGTACCAGGTTCGGAATTCCTGGCGGGTAGGCAGCGAGCGTGTCAGCCGAGATGCGACCGATTGCTTGATGCGCGGTGACCACAACACTCTCTGCGAAGTAGGCGGCACGCGGCAACATACGCAGTGTTCCAGCGGCGGGCAGCGGCGGGAACTCGGTAACTTTGTCGCTCTGTCCGGCAGCACGAAGCTCGTCAGCTTCGTCAGCGACAGCCTTCAGCGACTCCATAATGCGGCTGATGTCTGGAGTGGCCAGAGCACCAATCACCGCAACAATCGAGGTCGCAGTAGACATTTCGAAGAAAACACCGTGCTCTACGATCAGACGGTCGCGCACCCAGTGTCCGCTCTGGCCCAGCTTTGACACGTCGATCGGGATGCGTAGCCAGTCGGTCGCAACAATGTCTGGGTATTCATCGAAGTGATCGCTAATAATCGAGAATCTGCCGTCTGCTCGCACCTGCTCCCGCAGGTCTTCAGCGCAGCGTAGCGACTCACCAATCTTCTCTTCACCCTGCACCAGAGCGCGCCGGGCGAGGTCGAGCGAGCCCATCAGAATTGCGCTCGCCGAGGTTGAGGCCGTCATCGTGTAGGCACGATTCACTAGTGGCTCAAGCACATCAGCGAACGGACCGTCTCCGAGGTGAAGCATTGACGCCTGAGTAAGTGCACCAGCAAGTTTGTGGGTGCTTGAAATCACTAGGTCTGCGCCGAGTCGTGCAGGTGACTCTGGAAGATCTGGGTGGAAGCCAAAATGTGCGCCCCAGGCACCATCAACAATCAGTGCGGCACCGTGCGAATGAGCCACCTTTGCGAGACCGGCAACATCGGCAGTCGAGCCAAAGTAGCTAGGCGAAACCACATAGATGCTGTTTGGCTTTCGACCGTGAGAAATCTCATCGCGAATTGCTTCGTCAAGACGTTCCGGGGTAAGGCCGTGCGCAATACCGTGATGTTCGTCAACGTTTGGCGCAACGAACGCCGGAATCAGGCCTGCCAGCAGCACACCATCGGCGAAGCTCGAGTGTGAACTGCGCTGCATCAGTACACGCTCACCAAGCCCACGCACGGCGAGCGCAGCGGTACGGTTACCCTGCGATGCGCCGTTGGTCAGCCACCATACGCGGCGTGCCCCCCAGGCTTCTGCTGCGAGTTGCTGCGATTGCTCGCGTGATCCATTTTCACCGAGGTCGATGCCATCCAACATGAGTGGTACGTCGTAGTTCGCGATCCGCTCACCGTAGACATCAGCGAGATGCGCAGCTCCATGTTCTGCGGTGCCACCGTGGCCAGGCACCATCACTTGCAAAGGGTTGCTTTCGGCAAGGCGCTGAATTGATTCAATGTAGGGGGCACGGCTCTGATCCATCCTTCTATATTGGCGTTTCGAGACGCTCGAATGGAACCCCGATTGCCCTGCATCGAACCATATACTGTATGTAGCAACAAGTTCGATAGATCCGCTCAGCTCCATAGCAAGTGAGGTTCACAGTGCTCGACCCGAGACAGCTCCAAGCGCTCACCGCAGTAGCCGCGGAAGGGTCCGTCGCACGCGCGGCAATTCGTCTCGGCTGGAGCCAGCCAACCGTTGACTACCATCTCAAAGCACTCGACAAACTTGTTGGCTCACCGCTTGTGACGCGATCCTCGACGGGCAGCCAACTCACCGCAGCCGGAACCCTCATGCTTGAGCGAGGCGCCGATATTCTTGCGCTCTCAGACCGAGCGGTCGCTGACGTACGCGAGCTTTCCAATATGGGAAAAGTGAAGCTTCGATTTGGCTCCTTCCCCACCGCGGCGTCCCGACTACTTCCTGGGGTCGCCCACCGTATGCGCGACGTTGGAATAGAACTCGACGTAGTGCTTGAAGAAATCTCACCGCTCGTAGCCAGAATCAACCAGCAAACCCTTGACGCAGCTCTGGTCTACACCGCGAGCGGATACAGCTTGCCGTTCCGCAGAGACGTGCACACCATCCACCTCCTGACCGATCCACTTCTTGTAGCACTGCCACAGCGGCACCCGGCGAGCGCAAAACAGGCGTTTGACCGCGAAACTCTGCTCGAGCTCGGCGCCTCACCTTGGGTCTTCGGAGCGACGCCCGGTGACACCCTCGACGATGTAGTTCGCGACGCATTCGCAGGGCGCAGATTTGAAATCGCAGTACGCACAGACGACTATGCGGTTGCGCTTGGTCTCGTTGCCGCCGATATGGGTATTGCCCTTGTGCCGAGGCTGGCCGCAGTAAACGTGCCAGACGAGGTAACTCTTCGCCCAATCAGCGACCCCCGATTTGCGCGGGAGATCCTGCTGGCTGCAGGCACCGTGCGAAACGAACCGTCAACCGCGGTGCGACAGCTGGCTGAAGCAGTGCGCCGCACTGCCGAAACTCTCGACTAAACAGTTGTGGCAGGTGAGCACGCTCACCTGCCACAACCACACGAGACTGCGAAACTCGACGGGTTACTCCGCCTCAGCTACCGCCGACTCTTCCGGCTCTTCTTTCTTCTCCGTGATGAAGAATGCGAGCACTACGCCTACGGTTGAAATCGCACCGCCCAGGAGGAACGCGGTATGTATGCCCTCCGCAAGATAGTGCGGAGTAACCGCGCTGGGCGATCCAGCGGCGGTCGCAGACACGATGGTCATAACCGTCACGAAGAGCGCGGTGCCAGCCGCACCCGCAACCTGCTGAGCGGTAGAAATAATCGCGCTACCGTGCGAAGCGAGATTACCCGGCAAGGATCCGAGCGAAACCGTGAAGAGCGGGGTGAACACGCCTGCCAGGCCGATGCTCAACACGATGTGCGTGATCATCACCTGCCAGATCGAAGTGTTGTCGGTAAACAGCCCCATGCCCCAGAGGGCGAGTGCAGTGATCACGGTGCCGGGCACGAGCAAGAATCGTGCCCCGCGCTGATCGACCATCCGACCAACGTATGGTCCGAGTAGGCCCATCACCAGACCACCTGGAAGCAGTACCAGCCCGGCTTCCAGTGTCTCGTAGCCGAGCACCTGCTGCACGTAAAGTGGCAGCAGAATCAGGCTTCCGAACAGAGCCATCGAAGCAAAGATGAAGAGGATCACCGAGAAGGCGTACGGCTTGACGGTGAGAGTGCGCAGATCCAGGAGCGCGCCGTCGCTCTTTTGCAGCACCAGCTGACGCCAGACGAAGAGACCGAGCGAAACCACACCGACGACGACGGGGAACAGCGGATCGATCGTCGCGCCACCGCTGGCGCGCTCGCCCACCGCACTCAGACCGTAAACTAGCCCGCCGAAACCGAGCACGGAGAGCAACACCGACAAGATATCGATCTTCGCAACGCGCTGCTCACCAACATTCGGCAGGCGCAGAATTCCAAGCAACAGAGCTGTTGCGGCAATTGGCAGAACAAAAATGAACAACCAGCGCCAGTCGAGCCACTGCAGAATCAGGCCGGAAACGGTTGGTCCAAGTGCCGGAGCTACTGAAATCACGGTACCGATGCGGCCCATCATGGAGCCGCGCAGGTGCACAGGAACAAGCAGGGTGACCGTGGTCATCAATAGCGGCATCATGATCGCGGTGCCACAGGCCTGCACAATGCGACCGATCAGCAGCACAGAGAATCCTGGCGCGATTGCAGAGATGAGTGTGCCCGCAACAAAAAAGCCCATCGCGATGATAAACAGGGTGCGGGTGGTAAGACGCTGGATCAGCATGCCCGTAATCGGGATGACGATGCTCATTGTGAGCAGGAATGCGGTGGTGAGCCACTGTCCTGCTGCGGCGGTGATTCCGAGATCCTCCATGAGTCGCGACAGCGCGACACCCATGATGGTCTCATTGAGAATCACCGTGAATGCACTGCCGAGCAGCAACCAGATCGCTAGTTGCTCACGGGGCCCGAACTCCCGCTCTTCGTGTGATTGAGTCGAGGGGGTATTAGGCATAAGAGTTCTATGTTAGCTGGTTGGCGCAAACTTCGCGTGTTGTATGGGAAGTACGATGATAGGCATGCAGAATCCAGTGCCACCCGCACAGCCCGCCGATGTGTCTCAGCTCGATGATTTGCCCTACACCCGCAAACACCAGCGAGTGCTTTTTGGTTCGGGCTTGGGCTGGGCTCTTGATGCCATGGATGTTGGCCTGATCTCGTTCATCATTGCCGCGCTTGGCCAGCACTGGCAGCTCGATAAGGGCGAGATGGGGTTGATTACCTCGATCGGCTTTGTCGGAATGGCGATTGGCGCAAGCCTTGGCGGGTTGCTTGCCGATCGTTTCGGCAGGCGTCAGGTGTTCGCGGTGACGCTGTTGATCTACGGTATTGCCACCGGCGCTAGCGCCCTTGTTGGCGGCATTGCAGCACTGCTTGTACTGCGCTTTTTTGTGGGGCTTGGATTGGGTGCCGAGCTTCCTGTCGCCTCGACGTATGTGAGCGAGTTTGCGCCGGCGCGAATTCGCGGTCGACTCATCGTCATTCTTGAGGCTTTTTGGGCGGTTGGCTGGACGGCGTCGGCGCTCATTGGCTACTTCATTGTTCCGGCGTCTGAGAACGGTTGGCGATGGGCTTTTGCCATTGGAGCTGTGCCAGCAATTTACGCTCTGATTGTGCGTTGGGGCCTGCCCGAATCACCACGCTGGCTCGCCAGTCGCGGACGTAGTGCCGAAGCCTCTCAAATCGTCGAAGACTTCTCAAAGGCAAAGCCCGTACGATTCTTCTCGCGAACAGTTGCAACCGTAGATACCAGTTCGGAACGCACCGCGCAGGTCACTGCATCATCCGTTGCTGCATCACCTGATCCGACAGCCGACAGCACAGCTTCTATTGCGACTGCCTCGGCCGCTGCACCGGCAACGACTGATTCAGAGAAGATGCCTGCGGCACCGCTCGCAACTAGCGCAGGAAAACGGCTCGCAGCACTATGGTCGCCAGAGTTCCGCCTGCGCACAGCATCTATTTGGCTCGTCTGGTTCTGTGTGAACTTTGCCTACTACGGCGCGTTCATTTGGATCCCGAGCATCTTGGTTGATGCCGGCTTCCCTCTGGTTCGCTCCTTTGCTTTTACGCTCATCATTACGCTTGCGCAGTTGCCTGGTTACGCAGTTGCCGCCTGGCTCATTGAAGTGTGGGGGCGAAAGCTCACTCTTTCAGTGTTCCTTATCGGCTCGGCAGCCTCGGCGATCATGTTCGGCACCGTGCACACCGAAGCTGCAATCATCGCCTCTGGCATGGCGCTGTCGTTCTTCAACCTCGGCGCTTGGGGCGCACTCTATGCCGTCACCCCTGAGATCTACCCAACTTCACTTCGCGCGACCGGGGCTGGTTGGGCCGCCGGTGTAGGCCGCATCGCCTCGATCATCGCGCCGCTGCTTGTGCCTGTCTTGCTTCTTGCGGGCGGGGCTGGACTCACCTTTACCGTCTTCGCTGTCTTCTTCGTGATTGCTGCGGTCGCGGCGTGGGGCCTCGTCGACCGAGGAGGGCATGCACTCGACGACCGTTAAGCCACGCGGCGACGCTGATCCAGCAAGGCTGATCCAGCGAGGCTGATCGCGGCAACAAAGCCTCCGCGATCAGCCCCACCGCAAACGACGCCTAGTGCGGATCGCCGATGCAGAATTCGTTGCCAGCGGGGTCAGTGAACGTATCCCACTGAAAGCCTGCTTCGCCGCGCAGCCCGAGGTGCGTTGCACCGGCGGCAACCCACTCGGCAACGGCCTGCTCACGGTCTGCACCGGGCTTATGGTTGAAATCAAGGTGCAAGCGGTTCTTGCCCGGTGTCGCATCTTCGACCTTTTGGAACCCAAGGTTCACTGACATGCCGGGTGCTGCGACGATGCAAAACCAGCCCTCCATATCGGCCACAATTTCACCGCCAAGTCGGTCGGCCCACCATGATGCCAGCTCGCGCGCATCGGCGGTATCGATGGTGATCATTCCAAGTTCAATCATGTGTGTTTCCGTTCTTTGGGTCGGCTGCGTCTCGGGGTACACGCTACCTGGAGCCACCGACATTTCCCCGGCCCTCCCCTCGAGAATTCTTTAAAATTTGTAATGAGTTCACACAACAAAATGGTTCAATCGCGAACCGCTTTCTTGATAGAGAAATAGACCAAGGTGATTTTCACTGGCAGACTGTTCGAATGGCCGAAACGCACGTACGCGAGTTCAGCGAGCTTCCCATCACTGTTGATCGGAACGCTGATACTCCGCTTCCCGCACAGATCGCGGCCGCAATTCGCGAGGCGATTAACCAAGATGCGCTCCGTCCCGGCGAGGCTGTGCCAGCTACCCGTGAGCTCGCGAGCAGAATTGGCGTAGCTCGCGGCGTGGTCGTCGCCGCGTACGCGCAACTACTCTCAGAGGGTTATCTTTCTGCTGGACATGGCCGTGGCACCCGTGTGCATCCAGAACTTCGCTCAATTACGGAGCTAGATGCGCACCGCACCAATCGAGGATCAACGGCTGGTAGCGCTTCTGCACAAGAGTTATCAAACGCCGCAGACGCACCTGCTTCCCGGTTATTGGAATTTCCAATAACCGGGGCAGAGTTGCACACCCCCGCACCCACTTCCTCCTCGTTATTGGAAATTCCAATAACCGAAGAAAACGGGACAACTCCCCCGAACGCGAGCGCCGCAGAAGCAGCACTCCCCCTCGCACCGGGGCTCCCCGACACGAGTGCGGTAAAAACCGCCGCCTGGCGTGCGGCTTGGCGAAGCGCCGCCTCGCAGTCATTATTCGAAGCACCAGATCTTGGCGATCCTCGTCTTCGAAAAGAAATCGCAGAGCACCTGCGCAGAATGCGCGGCACCACAAGACCAGCAAGCGACATTATTGTCACGGCGGGCGCGCGTGAGGGGCTAAGCCTCCTACTCAGCGCACTCGGAACCACCAGGGGCAGGGCGCTCACTGTTGGCGTCGAAGATCCTGGTTACCCCTCGCTTCGTCGCGTCGCAAGCCGTCACGGCGCGCAAATTATCGCTCTGCCAGTCGACGCCGAAGGGCTCGTCACCGAACAGCTGCCTGAAACACTGCTCGACGTGGTGCTCGTTACGCCAAGCCACCAATATCCACTTGGCGGTTCACTTCCGCTCACCAGACGGCGCGAACTCCTAGATTGGGCTGCCCGCACCGGCGCCGTCATTATTGAAGATGATTACGACAGCGAATTGCGGCACACCGGCAGCCCATTGCCCACCCTCGCGGCGCTTGATAACGCGCAGCACGGTTCAGTCGCGCTGCTGGGCACTTTTTCGAAAACAATTTCGCAGGCGGTTTCGTCTGGGTTCTTGCTGGTGCCCGAGAATCTGCGCCGGATCATCGAACCTGCCCGCCAAGACCTTGGTGGACCAGTTTCAGCGGTAGTGCAATCGGCACTCGCTGAATACCTTGCGAGTGGAGAACTGCGAAGGCACACCGCCAGAATGCGTCGCCGCTACGCTGCCCGCAGAGAACTTGTGGTTGAACGGCTCTTCGGCACGCCAGGCGTGCAAGTTAGACCGATGAGTGGCGGCCTGCACGCTGTAATCGAATTTCAACGAGGATCGCAAAACGCCGAACAGTCAGTGCTTGCGCGCAGCGCGCATCTTGGCGTCGTGCCATTGAGCGCGTATTGGCACGGTCTCAGCTCTGGCAGCGAGCTCTTCGGCCTCGTGATTGGTACCGGTGGCAGCCTCGACGAGGAGCACTTTGACGGAGCGCTCCGTGAACTACGCCAGATTCTCGCTGAAGAGCTCAGCGCCTGACTCGGCAGCTCGCTGCAGCACCGCATCGCGCAACACCATCGCATGGTTTGTTGTTTCATTGCGTGAGGCATAGAGCAGGGTGAGCCGCTTCGAGTTGCGAGCAAGTTGCACCAGCTGATCCACCGCATCGCGAGCTTCGCCCTGCGACAGTTCTTCGCGATACGCAGCAGCGAAGGCGGCAAAATGCTCGGGTTCATGCCCGGCTGGGTCAGCGTGCCACCGGGTTCGCAGTTCTGGACTTGGCGCCGCAGACTTTAGCCACAGATCAATCTCGGCTGCTTCTTTCCGCACGCCCCGCGGCCAAAGTCTGTCGATCAGCACACGGGCACCATCGCCCGCATCTGCGTTCGAATAGATCCGCTTGATCACTACTTCCATGGGCAAAGGCTACGCGCACAGACAAAGAGCCGCTACACTCACTGCAACATGCCTCGCTGGTGGCAGGTTTTTTGGGATACTTAGTGGAGCGCGCGAAAGCGCTGCAAAAGATTTGAGGCGAAAGGGGTGCGGCATGGCATTCGACTGGCTAAAGCGCAAGAAAAAGACTGCCCCGCGCCCAAAACGTCGGCTTCCACAGCGCCATCTTGCCCCAGTCGAAGAGATCGTCGAGCAGGGCCTTATGGTCGCCGATGTCGCCGTACGAATGAACGTGAAAAACGCGATTATTCTGAACGCACTCGGCCGTAAGGCTGACTACGACAAACAGCAGATCACCCGCATGGTGCAAGACGCCACGCTTGAGCTCGCGGTTGAGCGTGAGCGAGATGCCAGGCATATCGCCAGGATGCGCGGCGAGATCAAACAGACCGGGTTTAGCACCTGGAGCGAAAACGACTACGGCAGTGACGACAATGCCACCCTGCGTCATCGTCAAGAGGTCTATGAGCAAGTTGCTGCACAGCTGCGTGAACGTGCAGACAACGAGGAGTACCTCGACGAAGCTGCTGAGCGCGCACGTACAGCCGCGTGGAATGAAGTTGGTGATTCCCTCAAAGAGAAAGCCAGCCACCCGTACTACGCTGGCGGTTCGAGCGAAGAATACAAGCGCGAGCGCGACTCACGTATTGATCTGTTGATCCAGCGCGACCTCACCGAGCTGATGAAGCAACACGCCTCATCGGGCGAAAACGGTGGCTCAAAACGACGCATCTTCTCTAAACGCAACGAAAGCTAGGGAGCACTGCGCAAGCTAGCGAACGCTAGAAGAGAAGTGTCTACGCGCTGATCAGTTCGGGATGCTTCGCAAGATACTCTTCGATAAACCAGCACGAGGCTTGAACGTTTCTGCCCGGCACAATCTCATGTTTGAGTGCGTGTTCTGCCAGCAGACCTGAGATTCCGGTGCCACGAAATTCGGGCAATACAACGGTGTGGTCGAAGTCAATCCCGTTCTCGCCAAGCAGCGTGTAATGCGCCTCACCTATCTCACGTGGTTCAACCTCACCGAGCGGCTTCTGATCAACGAGTACGACGAAACGGCTTCTGGCGACATCGTGCTCAATCCGAATACCGTCGGCCAACATTTCTTCTTCACTGAGGTATCGAGCCATGCCGTCAGCCTGTCTCAGCGAGCTGAGGGTTCCGTGTGAGCCAGGTTAAAACTCCAGCAAGATTTCGTCATCGCCCAATTGTGGGTCGAGGATCCGCTCGATCTCTGCTCGGCTCACATCTTCGAGTCGGGCCGGCTGCCAGCGTGGCTTGCCATCTTTGTCGATCAGCTGCGCTCGAATACCCTCGGCGAAATCTGCACGAGCAATGAGCCTCGGCAGCACACGGTAGTCTTCGCGCAGTGCCTCGTTGAGTCCCTGGCCGGTCTCGCGCGCGAGAGCATTGCGTGCAAGAGCCACCACAACGGCGCTCGGGCATACCGATCGAATCTCGGTCGCGATCGCCGTCGCCCGCGCTTCAGATGAACTCTCTAGCGCTTCAATCAGCCGGATACTGGCGGCAACCGGATCAGCGAGCGTGGTCGCGGTGTCGCCAAGAGCATTCTCAAACAGCGGATCACACCATTCACGATCTTGAAGCAGCGGTGACTGGGCTGGAGCCTCAGCAAAAGCCGCGACAGCTTCTGCAGGGTCTGCTCCTGCTGCAATCTCCTTTCGCAGATCATCGAGTTTTGCAGCCGCTACCTGGTGATCGGCAAACCCCAGAGCGATGGCGTCGGCTGCGGTCATACTCGCTGAGGAGGCCGCGAGTAGGTCGCCGAGCCGACCGGGAGAGTTCGCAAAAATGGCGTTCGCTCCAACATCAGGCACAATTCCGATTCGAGTCTCTGGCATGGCCAGGCGGCTCCGCTCGGTTACCAGGCGAATGGCGGCATGCCCGGTGAGGCCAATACCGCCGCCCATCGTGATGCCATCCATCACTCCGATGACCGGAATGCTTGCGTTCGCGACGGCGTAATCGGCCCGGTATTCGTGCCACAAAAAACTTTTGCTCGATGCCGGGCCATTTGCGACCATTGCTTTTACATCGCCGCCGCCACAGAAACCACGATCCCCCTCACCGTCAAGCCAAATGGCGGCTGAACCATCACGTTGCGCTGCGAGCACTGCGTCACGCACCGCGATCACCATGGCTCGAGAGAGGGCATTGATCGCTCGGGGCCGCGACAGCGTAATTCTTGTGAGTGTGCCTTCACGGCGTACCGTCACAAATGCTTCTGGCTCAGTGATTTCGCTCATGGCTGCTCCAATTCAGGTCGTGACCAACGTCGGTTACGGAGTGGGGTGAAGCGCGTCGTAGCGCTGGAATCCACCGTACACGCGCGCAAAGACAATCATGAGAGAGACGATCACCAAACCGCCAATCAGGGCAGGCGCCCAGAGCGCAATTACCGTGGCTAGAGCCCCGGCAAAAAGGTCACCGAGGCGCGGACCACCGGCGACGACAACGTAAAACAGGCCCTGCATTCGCCCGCGAACCTCGTCTGGAGCAGCTGCCTGCAAAATAGTTGTGCGGAACACAGCACTGACATTATCTGCAGCCCCAGAGCCGGCGAGCGCAACGGCGGCGAGCGCGAGCGCCCACATGATTGGCTCACGCTCAACCCCAGCCGTGTTTGGTACGAGCGTCATGGTTACCAGCAGCACAATGCCGAACATGAGCGTGCACAAGCCATAAACGAAGATCGAGACCGTGACTGCGCGGCCCTGTCGCCGCACGGAACCAAGCGGTCCAGACAGCAAGCTGCTCAGCAGGCCGCCGATCGCGAATGAAGCCGTAAGTAGGCCTACTGTCACTGAGCCGCCGCCGAGCACAAGTGCCGCTGCTGCGGGGAACACCACACGGGGCATCCCGAAGATCATTGCGACGAGGTCGAATACGAAGGTGGCTCGCACGTTCGGTGCGGTTTTCAAGAAGCGCAGACTCTCGCCAACCGATGCAGCGCTTTCGCCCACCCCGCGCCAGAATGCTCGCGCACGTGAGACCGGTGGCAGCTGTTGCGGGGGCACCGCGTTCGTATGGTTCGCAGAGTTCGCAGATGATGGTTCTGGCAGCATTGGCGGCAATCCCAAAATGCCAAGAAATGCGCCACTGAACAAAATCGCATCGAGCAGGTACGTCCAAGAGAAGCCAACATTCGCGACCATCACGCCCGCGAGCGCAGGCCCAACGGTCAAGGAAAGACCCATGGTGATGCCACCGAGCGCCGCCGCGGCAGGCAAGAGTTGAGTCGGCAAGAGCCGCGGCTGAATGGCTCCGCGAGCAGCTCCCATGATTGTTGCGCTCGCGGCGTTGACTGCAGCCAGCACGTAGTAGGGCCAGGTTTCGGTGACACCGATAAAAGAAATCGTGGTGAGGGTACTGATGCTCAGCCAAGCGACGATCGCCGTCACCAGCGCCACCTTGCGTCGATCAAAACGATCAGCGAGCGCCCCACCGACAAATCCCGCGAGGATCATGGGCGCGAGCGCCCAAAGCGCAACAAACGAAACCGCAAGTGTTGACTGAGTCAGCGCATAAATGTTGAGACCAACCGCAACGATGGTCAGCTGCGCACCAATTTGAGAAACAGAAGTACCCACCCACAGCCGGGCGAAGGCAGGGCTGTACTTCAGCGGGGAGATGTCGATAAGAAGCGCGCGCAGGCCAGTTTTTTGTGTGCGACGCTGACCGGTCTCGCCAGATGCTGCTTCTCTTGGCCGATCTTCGTGCTCACTTTGTTCTCCCACTCTCGATACCTTATCGGCAGCGTCGGACACTCCGTTCATCGAGTTCAACAAAAGCTGCATCGCCTCACAAACACTGACGAACTCTGCCGAACTCTGCCGAGCCTCATCTATCAAGCAGACTGTGCAAGCAGACTGTGCAACCACACCATGCGGCCACATCACGCTTCAAGACGTGGCACCCTAAACTTGCACTGAGCCCATTGGCTATTTCGCCTAGCTGCACAGGAACGCGATAGACACATGTTTGACGAGCGATACGATAACGACCCCCTCGCCGCAATGAAACCGCGACGAGGCCCGGTCGCGCGGCGCGAAGTCACCCTTGCCCGGGGGCTCGTGGTTGAACACAGTGAAACCGAGTGGTGCGGTGCGGTAGTTGGCGCGCGCGAGGGTCTCGTACAGCTCGAGGACGGTCGCGGCAAACGGCGCATGTTCCCGATGAACGACGGGTTTATGATCGACGGCAAGCCCGTCACTCTGGTGATGCCAAAACTGGCTCCCAAACGCAGCGTCACCGCTTCAGGTTCGGTTGCAGCACCTCAACAACGTGCCCGGGTAGCCATGCCCAGCCGCATTTTTGTGGAAGGCAAACACGATGCTGAGCTGGTCGAGCAGGTCTGGGGAGATGACCTGCGCGTCGAGGGTGTGGTGGTAGAGCTCCTCGACGGCGCAGACAATCTTGAACAGGTACTCGCCGAGTTTGGACCCGCTGCCGATCGACGCGCTGGAGTGTTACTCGATCATTTGGTCGCTGGCAGTAAAGAGTCGAGGATCGCCGAGCAGATTTCTCAGCGCCTCTACGGCGCACACGTGCTCATCGTGGGCCACCCTTTTGTTGATATTTGGGCGGCGGTGAAACCCGCGCGTCTTGGCCTTGCCGCTTGGCCAGAAATTCCTCGCTCGATTGAATGGAAACGTGGAATCTGCCAGGCTCTTGGCTGGCCAGGAGACGAGCCCGCCGACATTGCCGATGCTTGGTCCCGAATTCGAGGCCGGGTTCGCAATTACCGCGATCTTGAAGCAACACTCGTTGGCAGGGTGGAGCACCTCATCGATTTTGTGACGGTGGGCGAGTAATGAGCGAAACACAGCAGCAGGCTTCGCCCCTCAGCAGACAGCGCCCGCTCCCCTTTGCGAAACTCGGCTACTGGTATGCAACAGCTTTCGGTTTCGCCTGGGGCGCCATTTGGAGCACCGGCAAGATTCGCAACATCGATGGACTGTGGGTGTTCACGGGAATGCCAAAGTGGACCTTTGGCAGGGGTGGCAGCTGTGTTGGCGCCTGCTATCTCACCAACCGTAATGTGAGCGAAGCAGTGCTCAGGCACGAGCGAGTGCACCAGAAACAGTGGCAACACTATGGTCTCGCTCTCCCGCTGCTCTACCAAATGAGTGGTCGCGATCCGCTTCGAAATCGCTTTGAAATCGAAGCCGGTCTCAAAGACGGCGGCTACCTGAGATAGTACGGATTCAGCGCGAGCAAAAGCGCTGCAGTCCAGTGGCAGAGAAACGCGAGCACGGTAAGCGCGTGGAAAATCTCGTGGAAACCAAACACTCCTGGGATCGGATTTGGCCGCTTCATGCCGTAGACCACAGCACCGACGGTGTACATTAGGCCGCCCACTACGACAAGCACCATCGCGGCAATATTGGTGTGCGCAATGTCGACAACGTACATCACTGCGGCCCAACCAAGCAGCACGTAGAGCGGCACGTACAGCCAGCGCGGTGCGCCGATCCAGAACACTCGAAAACCGATACCCAAAATCGCGCCGCTCCATACCGCGATCAGCAAGATAACGCCTTGCTTCATGGGTAGCGCAAGCAGCGCAATCGGTGTGTAAGTGCCGGCGATCAGCAGGAAGATGTTTGCGTGGTCAAGTCGGCGGAACACCTGTTTGGTTTTTGGCTTCCAGTTGAAGCGATGGTAGAGCGCAGAAACGCCGAAGAGGATCATGCTGCACACCATAAATACGGCAGATGCCCACTTCGCGACCGTACCCTGAGCCAACGCAATCAGCACAATACCGGCAGCAATGCTGATCGGGAACGTGCCGGCATGAAACCAACCTCTCAGTGTTGGTTTCTTCTCTTCTGAAACTTCGGCGTGCTGCTCGGCGTCTTCAAGCAGCGGCAGCGAGATGCTGTCGGGCTCAGGGAAGTTGCGGGGGGCGCTGTCCGTCATGCTTCGAAGTGTACGCTTCCTACAGTTTCGAATCGGAATATGTATCTCAAGCCGCCAAAATACAGTCGATTGTTCGAAAGAAACCACCCGCGAAAACGACGCCGAGAATCACTTAGCCCGGGGGTGCGCACCCATGTAGTGCGCCCGCAAAGTCTCTGCGGTCACCTGAGTATAAATCTGGGTGGTCTCTACCGACGCGTGCCCCAGCAGCTCTTGCACCGAGCGCACGTCAGCACCCCCGGCAAGCAAATGCGTCGCAAAACTGTGCCTAAAGCTGTGCGGCGAGACCTCAATATCTAGCCCAGCACGCTCAGCGGCCGCGCGAATAATCAACCACGCACCCTGCCGTGAAACTCGCCCGCCTCGCGGCCCCACAAATAGTGCCGGCGTGCCAACACCTTTCGCAACCATTCCGGGCCGAGAACGCACCAAATAGGCTGCAAGCGCACGCCCCGCATAGCTGCCGTAGGGCACGACACGCTGCTTCGAGCCTTTGCCCGTGACGCGCAAGAAGCCACCCTCACCAATGGCAGCTTCGGGGTCTACCCAGGCATCCTGGTCTTCATTCGCAAAAAGATCGTCCAGATCCAGCGCAGTCACTTCACTGACCCGCGCCCCTGTTGCGTACAGCAATTCAAGAAACGCGCGGTCGCGAAGGGAGACAGGATCATCGCCGCTCACCGCTCCAAGTATCGCTTCGACCTGCTCAAGCGGCAACGCTTTGGGGAGGCGTTGCGCGAGCTTTGGTGTTCGCACGCCGCTGCCTGCATGACTTGGCAGGTCGCCCTCTTCAAAAAGAAAGCGGTGCATGTTGCGAATGGTAGAGATGCGCCGATTAATTGTGGTCGCAGAGTAACTTCGCGCTGGATCGCCCTGCGTGCCTTCGGCGACCGTGGTGTTTGCCGAAGGGGCGGCACCGTTCAGTTCAGCAACGTACTCAGAAAGGTGCTCTGGCTGCACATGGGTGAGGTCATCGATCCCGCGCGCATTTAACCAGTCGGCGTAAGCGTCGAGATCTCGACGGTAGGCCTCGCGAGTGTTCTCCGAAAGCCCCCGCTCGATCGCGACATGGCGAAGGTAGCGGGCGGCGCCCTGCTGTGGCTGCAGCGCAGGCACCGCCGCTCCCCTGCTACTCGGTTTCAGCGAAGAGGCTAGCCGCCTCGCGACGATCGATTGCCGCAGCAGCGAGACCCGCGAAGAGCGGGTGCGGGCGGCCCGGGCGTGAACGCAGCTCTGGGTGAGCCTGTGTTGAGATGTAGTACGGGTGAACCTCGCGAGGAAGTTCTACGTACTCAACAAGCTCGCCGCTTGGGCTGAGACCAGAGAACGAAAGGCCAGCCTCTGCGATCTGATCGCGGTAGGCGTTGTTTACTTCATAGCGGTGGCGGTGACGCTCGCTCGCAGTGTTCGCACCGTAGAGCTCTGCGGCCAGCGAGCCCTCAGCGAGGTTCGCGTCGTAGAGGCCGAGGCGCATTGTGCCGCCCAGGTCGCCACCGTCAATGATTTCAACCTGCTCAGCCATGGTCGCAATAACTGGAACCGGAGTCGCAGGATCGAACTCGGTCGAAGATGCGCCATCAAGACCAGCCACGTTCTGTGCGTACTCAATCACCATGCACTGTAGGCCAAGGCAAATGCCGAGCGTAGGCAGGCCGTTTTCGCGAGCGAAACGCAGTGCGCCAAGCTTGCCCTCGATACCGCGCACGCCGAATCCGCCTGGCACACAGATTGCGTGCATATTGCCGAGCGCCTCACGCGCACCCTCTGGGGTGGCGCAATCGTCAGAGGCAACCCAGTGAATGTTGACCTTGGTGAAGTGAGCGAAACCACCGGCGCGAAGCGCTTCGGTTACCGAAAGGTACGCATCTGGCAGGTCAATGTACTTGCCGACCAGGGCGATATCGACCTCGCCCTTAGGGTTGTGCACAGCGTCAAGCACCGGCTGCCAAGTGCTCCAGTCAACGTCGCTAGCTTTGCCGGTGAGGTCAAGGTGATCCACCACAGTCTGGTCAAGGCCCTGGTCGTTGAAAAGCTTTGGCAAGTCATAGATGCTCTTCACATCGATGGCGTTCACCACTGCGTCTTCGTCAACGTCACACATCAGTGCGATCTTGCGCAGGTTATCGTCGGTGACTGGTCGATCACTTCGCAGCACCAGCGCGTCTGGCTGAATACCGATCGAGCGCAGCGCCGCAACTGAGTGCTGGGTTGGCTTCGTCTTCTGCTCGCCCGAGGCACCCATAAAAGGAACCAGTGAAACGTGCACAAAGATAACGTTTTTGCGGCCGAGTTCGTGACGCACCTGGCGTGCAGCCTCGAGGAACGGCTGAGATTCAATATCGCCGACGGTGCCACCGATTTCGGTAATGATGACGTCTGGCTGCGGCTCCTGATGTGACTGCAGTCGCATCCGTCGCTTGATCTCATTGGTAATGTGCGGAATCACCTGAACAGTGGCTCCGAGGTAGTCGCCGCGTCGCTCAGCTGCGATCACATCCGAGTAGATCTGACCGGTCGTCACGTTTGCAGCACGCGAAAGGTTGATCCCGAGAAAGCGTTCGTAGTGACCAATGTCGAGATCGGTCTCAGCACCATCATCAGTCACAAAGACTTCACCGTGCTCGAACGGGTTCATGGTTCCCGGATCCACATTCAGATATGGATCGAGCTTCTGCATCACAACGTGCAATCCGCGCGCTGTCAGCAGGTTGCCGAGGCTTGCCGCCGTCAGGCCTTTGCCGAGTGATGACACCACACCTCCGGTTACGAAGATGTGCTTGGTCGTTTTGTTCTGCACCGCGTTAGTTCCCACGGACTTCGATCCTATCAGTTTCTATCGGAAGATTGCAGCGCTTTATTGTGTGTCCTGTCGAGGGACCCACACCTGCTTAATAATCATCAGCACCATGGCGGTAACTGGAATCGAGATCAGCGCACCGAGCAAGCCAAGCAGCGTACCGCCAGCCAGGGCGCCGATCACCACGAGGGCACCCGGCACCGAGACCACCCGGTTCATCACGCGAGGGGTCAACACATACGACTCAAGCTGCATGTAGATCAGATAGTAGACGGCCGCAATAAGAGCCGTGGTTGGCGAGTTGAACAGAGCCACGACTGACACCAGCACGGTGGCCAACACCGAGCCGATCAGCGGAATCAGCGCCAGCAAGAACACGCCAACAGCGACCAAGCCCGCAAACGGCACACTGACAATGGACATCATAATGAAGCCGAGCACTGAGTTGATCAGCGCCAGCAGCACCATTCCATTGACGTAACCACCGACAGACGCGGTGATCTGCTCGGTGATGTCGATCACTTTTGCGCGCTTGCTTCGAGCGATCACACTGTAGAACGCACGCTTCGTTGCCTGCAGAGATGACAGGAAATAGAGACTCAAGATCAGCACCACAATGGTCGCGGTGAGTCCGTTTGCGATGCCGATGCCAGCCTGCCAAACACCACCGGCGAGCTGTGCCCAGTTCTCGGGCTTGCCAATGAGATTCTGCGCAGTCTCAAGCAGGCCGCCAAAATCAACGAAATTGCCGAATCGCTCTTGCAGGAAGAGATACCACTCTTGATGCTGCACATCGACAAAATACTTCGGCGCAGTCGTAATCAGCACCGCGATTTGATTTGCGATCATTGGAATCACGATCGCAAGAATGCCGCCGACGATCAGAATGAAGCTTGCAAACACAATTGCAATACCCATTGGTCGCTTGATGCCGTGCCGCTCGAGCTTTGTTACCAGCGGATCAAGTGCAAGGGCGATGAATAGTCCGCCCACCACGTACATAATGATGACGCTGAGTTGACCGAACATCTGGCCAACAAGAATCGCCGCGAGCACGCCAAGCGTAATCGTGAAGCCGAGCCGAAACGGCCCCTGCACCACAAACTCGCGGGTGCGGTTTTCTTTCGCCTTCTGCTGTTCAGATTCGGTAGCCAGCGCCTGCTCTGAATCGCGGTACATCGCCCGAGTCTCAGCGTCGAGACGCTCAAGATTGACCCGCACAACGTCAGGATGCGCCTCTACAGTTTCAGCCTGTTCACTCTGGTCTGCTGACTCGACTGCCACGTCGGTCTTTCGGCGCGAGGGGAAGAAATTCTTCATGTGGCGAGAGTAGCACCCCGGTACGACATCACGGCGCGATAGGGCCGATGAGCGGCGATTCGCGACCTGCTCACCTGCCTATTGCTCGACCGACGATTGCTCTCTGGCGAGAGAGCAATCGCGGTACTTACTCTGTAGCCAGCGCCAACAGCTCACTTGCGTGTGCAAGAGCGTTCTCAGAGTCGGGCAGTCCCGAGAGCAGGCGCGCCATTTCGGCGAGGCGATCCTCGCCTTCAAGCTGTCTGCAGCTTGACTGGGTAAAACCGCCAGCCGAATCTTTCACGACCTGCAGGTGGTTGTTCGCAAACGCAGCAACCTGTGCAAGGTGCGTCACCACGATGACCTGTGAGGTGCGAGCGAGACGGGCCAGTCGGCGCCCGATCTCAATAGCGGCAGCGCCACCGACTCCGGCATCAACCTCGTCAAACACAAAAGTTGGCACTGGATCACTCGCCGCGACAACAACCTCAAGTGCGAGCATCACGCGGGAGAGTTCGCCGCCCGAGGCTCCCTTTGCAAGCGCCCGTGGCGAAGCACCGGGGTGGGGTTGCAGCAGCAGCTTCACCTCGTCTGCACCGAACTTACCAAGCTCTGATGGAGCAACTTCGACGACAAAATTCGCGTCAGGCAGTGCAAGCTGATGTAGCTCAGTAGACACAAGTTCGCCAAGACGCACCGCAGCATCTGAACGCATCTCAGTGAGTTGCGTCGCGAGCTGAGCCTCTGTCTCACGCACCTCCTGCAGCCGCTTGCTCAACATTTCGATGCGGTCATCGTCACCGTCAAGTTCGCCGAGCCGCTGCGCCGCACTCGCACCGTATGCAATCACTTCATCGGTATCAACGCCGTGTTTACGGATCAGCGCGTTCAGTTGCGCAAGACGCTCGTTCGCCTCTGCGAGTTCGCCCGGCCCGTCCTGGTCAAGATTGCTCGCATAGCCGGCCAACTCACGACCAACGTCGCTGACCTGAAAGCTGAGGGCTCGCAGCGATTCTGCAATGGCTTCAAGCTGGGTGTCGCTCGATACAACTTTTTCGATCTCACGCAAAGCCTCGTCGAGCAGTGTCGTTGCGTCTGAAGAATATGGGTCGTCGCTTTCGTTAGAAAGTGCACGCAGCGCGGTCGAGGTGGCACCGCGCAATTCTTCGATATTGCTGAGTCGATCAATGCGCGTCTTCAGCTCGTGCTCTTCGCCAGATTGCGGATCAACGGCCTCAATCTGTTCAAGTTCTTCACGCAACCGCTCGGCTTCACGTAGTCGCGCATCGCGCGTTTCAGTTAGCTCAGCAAGCTCGGCGTCGAGATCGCGTCGTTCATAATGCGCCCGCTGGTACTCAGAAAGCAGCGTCAGAAGGGTGTTGCCGCCAAATCGATCAAGCATTTCGCGCTGTGCGGTGGCGCTTCGTAGGCGCAGCTGTTCGCTCTGACCGTGCACAGCGAACAGGCGTTCGGCAAGCTTCGCGAGACTACCAACCGGAGCTGCGCTGCCGCCAACGCTGGCCCGGCTTCGACCCTCGCTGCTTACGGTCCGGCTCAGAGTGAGGTCACCATCCTCGACCTCTCCCCCGGCATCTTCTACGAGTTCGGTTACCGCTGGATCGCTCGTACGCACGAGGCCGCCCACGCGAGCCGCATCTGCGCCTGACCGAACAGCACCCGCATCGCTGCGCTCACCCATCAACAGGCCAAGTGCGCTGACCACCATGGTTTTGCCGGCACCCGTCTCACCGGTTATCGCAGTAAACCCTGGGCCAAAAGTCAAAGTGGTGTCAACAATGACACCGAGGTCTCGAATACGCAGCTGCTCAATCATTGCGCTGCTCCCGGCTCCCCGCGCCATCCGGTCACGGGCAGGTGGAATTTGTTGACAAGCCGGTCAGTGAATACGGCCTCATCGATTCGAGCGAGACGAAGCGGCAGTTCTGAACGTTTCACCTCGACAACGGCGCCAACCGGAAGTTCAGTTCGGCGACGGCCGTCACACCAGAGCACACCCAGCCCGCCACTCTGCGGCAAAATCTCGACGGTCAGTACCGATTGAGGACCAACCACCAGAGGCCGGTTAAATAGCGCGTGTGCAGCCAACGGCACAGCAAGCAGCGCTTGCACGCCTGGCCAGACGACGGGTCCACCGGCACTGAATGAGTAGGCAGTCGACCCGGTAGGCGTTGCCAGCACCACACCGTCGCAACCGAATGATGAAAGCGGTCGGCCGTCGACTCCCATGGCAACCTCGAGCATACGCCCGCGTTTCTCTACGCTGGCCTCGTTTACGGCCCAGGTCCGGGTGATCACCTCGCGCTCACCTGCACCCTCTGCCGATCCCGGCACGTAGGCGCACACTTCGAGCGTCATTCGCTCTTCAACGGTGTACTCACCTGCGAGTACCCGCTCAAGCGTGAACGAAAGATCATGTGATTCGGCTTCCGCGAGAAAACCAACGTGCCCAAGGTTCACCCCGAGGATCGGGCAGTCGGATCCTCGCAGCAACTCTGCGGCACGAAGAATCGTGCCGTCACCGCCAAGCACAAGTGCGACTTCAATTCGTTCAACCGCCACCTCAGCGTCAAGTTCTGCAATGAGCTCAGCTGAGAGGTGCGGTGCGAATTCCGTGCGATCGCTCGCCGTCATCACCGGCACGATGCCTGCACTGCGCAGCTTGGCGACGGCGGCCACGGTCGCTTCAATCGCCTCGGGCCTCGCTGTGTGCGAAACCACCAGGATGTAGCGATCCGTCATGCCGAGCCTCCCGCAATAAACAGTGCACGAATGTGCTGCTTCCATTCTGTCGGATCTGTGGGAGCAGTGCGTGTGAAGTGTGCAAGGACTTCTTGGTTGCCATGCTCACCCGTGATCGGAGACGCGGCAATCCCACCGCATGTAAGCCCCATGGTTTCAGCGAAGCGGATCACCCGCTCAACAGCGTCTGCAGCGAGTTCGGTGTTGGTGACAATACCGCCGCTTACGCCGAGCCTGCCAACTTCAAATTGTGGCTTGATGAGCAATATAAATTCTGCGTTGTGAGCTGAGACACTCAGCATCGCGGGAATCACCAATTCAAGCGAAATAAACGAGAGATCGGCAACGATAAGTTCGGGCGCTTCGCTTACCCCTGTCGCAGCGCTCAGCGATTCAGCGGTCATCTCTCGGGCGTTAAAGCCCTCAACCACGCGCACACGATCGTCTGCGCGAATACTTGGAGCTAGCTGATCATGCCCCACATCTACCGAGAGCACCTCTCTGGCACCACGTTCGAGCAGCACCTGAGTAAAGCCGCCGGTTGATGCTCCAACGTCGAGGGCGAGCAAATTCTTAGCCTCAACTTGGAAGAGGTCGAGGCCTGCCAGCAGCTTATGAGCCGCCCGACTGACGTAGTGATCGCCACCTTCTACAGCGATCTCTGCACCAGCTCCAACCTTTGCGCCAGCCTTCGTAACCACATTGCCGTCAACACGAGCTTTTCCCTGCGCGATCAACTCAGCAGCCTGGCTGCGTGACCGGGCAAGATCAAGCGAAGGCAACACACGGTCAAGCCGCTCAGCATCGCCTAACCAAATCGCAGAATTCATGCTGGTGCCACCGATTAGTCGAGCGAATCGTGATCGCTACGCTGCAACTCAGAAAGCAGTTCTTCGGCGAGCTGATCGTAGCGAACCGCGCGCTGATCAAGTGATTGTGCTTCGATCACTTCAATACGCCCGAGCAGGCCGTCGCCAGACTCGGTGCGTAGTTCTTGTTGATCGCTCATGAGAACACCCTATTGCAGACCACCGACACAAATGGGATTACAACCAGTGATCTGCGTACAGCTCTTCTGGCACCTTGAGCGCGTAAATGGCAAGGCCCGAAGCCCAGATAGCCGCGCAACCCGCTCGAAGCAGATTAATTGTCGAATCACCACGATCAACGATGGTGACGACTGGGCCGTCCATACGCACTCGCGCCTGGCCGACCTTCGCAGTACCGTCCTTTGCGATCACGGTTTCTGGATACGGTTCATGAAGTCCAGCAAGACTCTCAACAATGTAGTCGGGACGCATGTCTGCGCTGGCCGCGACCAATTGTTTCGGGCGGTCAACGCCGGTAAGCACGTGCAATGAAGCAATACCAATCGCACGAGCACCCTTCATATCGGTGTCAAGACGATCACCGATCATCAGCGCGTTGCGGGTGCCGAAGCGTTCAAAGGCCGATTCGAAAATTGCGGGCTCCGGCTTACCCGCGAACTCTGGCAGGCGTTGCACAGCCGTGTGTACAGCCGACACCAGAGTGCCATTCCCAGGGGCCAGGCCCCGCTCAAGAGGTAGTGTCCAGTCAGTGTTTGTCGCGATCCAGGGCAAAAGCTCTTGACCAGGCTTCTCGGCAAGCGCAAAGGACGCCTCAGCAAGATGTTCCCAGCCCACATGCGGGGCAAAGCCCTGCACGACGGCGGCCGGGTGGTCGTCTGCACTACGGGTGACCACAAAGCCGGCCTTGGTGAGTTCGTCGACAAGTCCGTCGCCACCGACAACCAGCACAGTTGCACCGGGCGCGACAGTTTTCAAAAGCAATGCTGTCGCGGCCTGCGGAGAGGTCACCACATCGGCGACATCAACGTTTAGCCCAAAATCGCGAAGTTGCTGAGCAACGGCACTGTCGGTCCGAGAGGCATTGTTGGTGAGATAGCCGACACGGATCGAATTCGCTGCACGATTGAGCTGCTCGACGGCATGCGGAACTGCGGCCGCACCTCGATAGACGACTCCGTCTAGGTCAGCGAGGATCAGCTCACGACCTTCAATTGGGGCAGCCCCCATGGGAGTCGATCGCGAAAACAGGCCCACTATTCCTCCTCGTCAGCCGAGACTTCGTCTACCGGATCTTCTGCTTCTGCGTCTGCCTCTGCCTCTGCGTCTGCGTCTGCGTCTGCGTCTGCGTCTGGAGCAGCGTCGGCTTCAGCAGCATCAAGCTCAACTTCGTCGCGCGCGTCGTCACCGAACTCGGCATCGTCTTCGTCGAATCGAGGAGCGTGCTCGTAAACCTCAAGCACCTCGACCTCGTCATGTGCGCCGAAGTGCTCAGCAAGTGCAGATTCTGCGACCAAGGAGCGTTCGCGCCACTGATTGCTTTCGCTCTCTCGGCCAAGCTCCTCAAGCACATTTGCGTATGCCGCAAAAAGTTCAGGACTCCAGCTAAACGCACGACTCGGATCCAGTTCTGGAATCTCCAGTTCAAAGAGAGCCTGCTGCGCCTGTCCAAGATCGAGACGTGCACCAGACATTGCAATCGCAAGCTGCACACGCTGCTCTGTCTTCAATTCACTGAGATCAGCCGCCAGGCCCGTTTCGATCCCTCGCTCTGAACGACCAAGCGCACGCTCGCACTCGACCATGAGGGCGAGATGCCCCTGCGAACCGGTGAGCCGGCGGAAAGTGCGGAGCTCACGCAGGGCAAGCGCGTAATCACCAATGTGATACGCGGTGACCGCAAGCGTCTCGCGCGCTACCGGGATACGGCCCGCGCGGCGACTCGCTGAAATGGCGTGCTGGTGAGCAAGCTGCGGATCGTCATGGATCAGCATGCCGACCATTGCTAGGTGCTGTGCCACCCGCTCCGCGGTTTCGGGCTGAAGCGTCTTCAGTTCGTTGCGTGCGCTTGGGTGCAAATCGTTTGGCGTGACATCTTCAGGAATGAAGGGGTCGTCGTGCTCGCTACGAACCGGACGAAGTTCGTGCTGAAGTCGTTCAGCTTCTGTGAATTCACGTCCGCTTCCGCCACGGTCGCTCTTACCGCCGCCGCGGGTGCCGCCTCGTCCGAACTGTGGACGGTCACCGTCACGGCGCGGGCCACGATCAAAAGAGCGGTCACCATCACGGCGAGAGTTACCGCCGAAGTCTCCATCGCGACGAGGCTTACGGTCGTAACCGCCTTCGCGTCGCGGACCACGATCAAACGAACGTTCACCATCGCGGCGAGGCTTACGGTCATAACCGCCCTCACCGTCGCGACGCGCTGGGCGGTCACCGTAGCCACCCTCACGACGGGGCTTACCACCAAAGTCGCGGTCGCCATCGCGACGTGGTTTGCCACCGAAATCTCGGTCACCCTCACGACGGGCCGGACGGTCGCCGTATCCACCCTCACGACGCGGCTTACGGTCGTAACTGCCCTCGCCTCCGCCACGTGGCTTGCGGTCGAACGAGCGCTCACCATCACGACGGGCCGGGCGGTCGCCGTAGCCACCCTCACGACGCGGCTTGCCACCAAAGTCACGGTCACCGTCGCGACGCGGAGCACGATCAAACGAACGCTCACCATCACGACGGGCCGGACGGTCGCCATAGCCACCCTCACGACGCGGCTTGCCACCAAAGTCACGGTCACCTTCACGACGCGGAGCACGATCAAACGAACGCTCACCATCACGACGGGCCGGACGATCCCCGTAGCCACCCTCACGACGCGGCTTACCACCAAAGTCACGGTCACCATCACGACGTGGCTTACGGTCGTAACCGCCTTCACCATCACGACGCGGCTTACGGTCGTAACCGTCCTCACCGTCACGGCGAGGCTTACGATCGTAGGATCCTCCGTCGCGGGAAGAATTGCCCTGGTACGGGCGTGAGGAGCCTGACGAACGACCGCCGTCGCGTCGCTGGCCCCCGCTGCGTGCGCCGTCGCTTGAAGAGCGACGTGGGCGATCAGCTTGGTTATCGCGTTCGCGATCGTTCATGATTTAACTCCTATAAATGCGAAAAGGGCCGCTCGGATAGAGGGTCGATCATCGATGACCTTCTATCTGAGCGACCCTTTTCTTGAAAAGAGGTCCGGCGGTGTCCTACTCTCCCACACCCTCCCGAGTGCAGTACCATCGGCGCTGTCAGCCTTAGCTTCCGGGTTCGGAATGTAACCGGGCGTTTCCCTGACGCTATAACCACCGTAACACTATTAA
>NZ_JASCRS010000003.1:0-422392 GCF_030010235.1 Leucobacter sp. UT-8R-CII-1-4
ACCACCGCGGCGCCTCAGTGATCCGCTTCCCAGGCCACGTACGATCCGGCAAATCAACCCGAATAATCTCGTGAAACGGACGATACTTATGGACCGGCATACCCGACGACTGCTGCATGTTCTTCATCGAACGGCCCTCCCGCTGGTGTTTGCAGGGTGGGCAGGGTTGCGTAAATAGAGGCTCATGGCCGCACCTTCCGGTTCAGGGAGTGGGACTTTTGATCCTCACTCCATTACTCGGCGGAGCCGCCTTATGAGCAGCGCCGCACATGTGAAGCTAATTCGACCACATCTGGGCGCACGAAACCAGTCATTTCTTCACGAAGGAAGACCCCAATCGGTGTGGGTTTCGACAAAACTACAGCTTGGTACTGACGCCTAAGCGGCTTCGGGCACCGTAATGTCTGCAACCGTGGCCTGATAGGCGCGAATCAGTGCGTCAGCGTCAACAAAAAGACTCAACCCGTGAGCTCCCGCCCCCATTGCAATGCGTGAGCCCACAATTGAAGCATCAGCAAACACCGGCCAGTCTTGGCTGCTGCCAATCGGTGTAATCGTGCCGCGTTCATAACCGGTCGCGGCGAGCGCAAGCTCAGCCTCGGGCAAACGCAACTTATTCACGCCAACGACCGCGCGCAATTTCGGCCAGGAAATTGCACGACCGCCGGGCACAAGCGCAAAGAGATAGCTGCCATCTGAGCGTTTCACAACGAGGGTTTTCACGATCTCTCTTGGCTCAATACCGAGGATCGCGGCAGCCTCTTCGAGCGATCCAGCGTTCGCCCGCTCTCGAAGCTCGATATCAAGCCCGCGTGCTGCCGCAGCATCCTGCACTCGTGTTTGCGCGTCTGACATGCTCTCCCCCTGCGGTCTACTTGGCAACATTCTGTCACCCCACGCTGTGGGCTTCAGCATGACAAATGTCATGCCTGAGTCATGACAGCAGCTCAGTGACGACCGACCACCCGCGGTGAAAAGCTAGCAGTATGAACACACAGCGCAGCATGCAGCAGACAGCCACAAGTCTGAACGAACCGGCCTTCGAGCTCAGCGGCCTCACCCGGAGTTTTGGCAGCGGGGAGCGTCGCGTGCAGGCGGTTCGCGGAGTCGACCTCAGCATTGGGCGCGGCGAAATCGTTGCACTGCTCGGCCCAAACGGAGCTGGCAAAACAACAACGATCGACATGATGCTCGGCCTCAGCGACCCCGATAGCGGATCGGTGCGCGTGCTCGGACAGACGCCGAGGCAAGCTGCCTCGGCGGGCCGGCTCTCTGCACTGATGCAGACCGGCGGCTTGCTCGCCGACCTCACTGTCGCCGAAACGGTCGAGGTCATCGCGAGTTTTTATGGCGCCAGCGCTCGCGTTGCTGACGTCATGGAACGCACCGGGCTCGAACCGATCGCAAAACGAAAGGTAAGCAAATGCTCTGGTGGTGAACAACAGCGTGTGAAATTCGCACTCGCGCTACTGCCAGACCCCGACGTGCTGGTGCTCGATGAGCCAACCGCAGGCATGGATGTGACTGCCCGCCGCAGGTTTTGGGAAGTGATGCGTGATGAAGCGAACGCTGGGCGCACGATTGTTTTCGCTACCCACTACCTCGAAGAAGCCGAACAATTCGCACAACGCACCGTAGTGATGAACCACGGCAAGATCGTCGCAGATGGTGCCACCGCGCAATTGCGCGCAGCGCTCGGCGGTCGCACCGTGTCAGCTACTTTGCCTGCAGCGCTCTGGCAGCTCGATGCCAAGGCGATCCTCGACGCCCTAAATCTGGCGGAGCTCACCGGGCAACCATCAGCAGACACAGCCGGTGACAGCTTGGGTCAAACTCTCGATAGCAACTTCGAAATTGACATCGACGAAAAACGGATCACGCTGCGCACCGCACACTCCGATGCGATTGCGGCACGTTTGCTCGAACTGGGCGCGCACGATCTTGAAATCGTGGCGCCAACCCTTGAGACAGCCTTCACCAAGCTGACGCGCGACTAAACCGTCGCTCGCGTCACGGGTCTCTCAGCAAAATTCACTTTCAAGGAAAAGCCATGATCTTCTCAGCCACGTTCTTTCGCACCGAAATAAAGCGCCAACTGCGCAACCCTTACACCCTTGCCTTCACGCTCGGAATGCCCGTTGTGCTCTATCTGATGTTTGGTGTGAGCTCTGACTACACCACCGTAAGCGCAGGCAACGGCAACGTTTCGCTCTACGTCATGGCTTCTATGGCAGCATTTGGCGCAGCAACGGCCATGAGCTCGATGTGTTCTCTCGCGGCGAGCGAAGTCGGTCAGGGTTGGGGCAGGCAGATCGCGATGACGCCACTCTCGATGGTCGGCTACGCATTGACCAAACTACTCACGGCAGTCTGCTTCGCGGCGCTCTCGGTCACTGCCGTGTTCATTCTCGGTAGTTTCACCGGAGCAGAAGCCGACGACCTATGGCGTTGGTTTGCCGTTGCCGGTTTGATTTTGCTGACCAGTTGCATGTTTGGACTGTTCGGTCTCGGTGTTGGGCTTGCCTTTAACTCTGATTCGGCTGCCGCACTCGCCTCAATTTCGATCACGTTCTTCAGCTTCTTCGGAAACGTGTTTATGCCGCTCAGCGGAGTCATGCTCGATATTGCGCATTTCACGCCGATGTACGGCTATGTCGCGCTGGTGCGCTGGCCGATCACGGAGGGCGCACTCGTTTCTGGCGGCTCAGATCCGCTTTGGGCCGTGCTGCTCAATGTCGTCGCTTGGACCGCCGTGTTCGCGATCATCACCCGCATCGGTGTGCTTCGTTCGCGCCAGCGCCGCTAGTCAGGTTGGTCGGTTTTGCTTGCCGTCGGTTACGCTGGGCGAGTGTTTCCAGGTCACTCCCCAGCGCTCGGCGTGAAAGCGCTCGCGCTCTCGGCGACAGCCACACTCGCAAAACGGTTCGGCCAGGCCAGGCTTTTTGAGATTGCCAATCGGCCGCTGATGGAACTGGCAGAGATGCAGCCGGTAACTGCGGCGTGGTGGCGCGAGCGGCGCAAACAGCCAGGCGAATTCCATTACTTGGCGCTTGGCGACTCAACGGCGCAGGGAATCGGCGCTTCTGTGCCGGGCAGAAGCTATGTTGGTCAGCTCGCGGATCGAATCGAAGCTCAGCTCGACGCCCCGATTGCGGTTACCAATCTTGGGGTTTCTGGCGCGCCGAGCGACCTTTGTGTGCGCGACCAATTGCCACGGGCAGCGAAAGTGCTCGCTAAACGCCAGGCAGACCTAGTCACCTTGGCGATAGGCGCGAACGATATCGCGCAGTGGAATCCCCGAGCGTTTCACCGCAATCTCAATACGATTCTTGACGCGCTGCCAAGCGAGACCATTCTTGCCGAACTGCCAAGTTTTCATCTGCCAAAGAATGAACGCAAGGTGCACGAAGCCAACGGCATCGTGCACGTCATCGCCGAGGCGCGGCACCTCAGCGTGGTACCGCTCTACGCGGCGACAAAAGCACGCGGTATCAACGGCATTCTCACTGAATTCGCTGGCGACGCGTTTCACCCAAATGATCGTGGGTATGAGGTTTGGGCTGATGCATTTTGGCCGCTCGTTCGCACAAGATTGACTTAGGCTCAAACCATGACGATCCCTGAAACGTCACGCTCGACACCCCTCACACGCACGGCGAAGGCTGAACAGACTAGCCCCTGGCAGCGGTACGGCTGGCTCATGTCAGTTGTCTGGCTCGGTTTCTTGTACTACCCAGCTGTCGGGCTTCTCGAGTCGAACGCTGAGGGTTGGGCAGTCACACTCGGTTGGAGCGCCCTGGTGGCCTTTGCGCTCTGTTACCTTGGCGGTTTCATTCTGGGTATGCGCGACGGCTGGCATGCACCCTCTCGCCCGGTCATTGCACTATTTTTGGCCGATGCACTGTTCGCGGCTCTCACGATCCCTGCACTGGGCTGGGGCGCTACCAGCTTTCTGCCGTTCCTCATGGCCTACGCGTCGTACGTGTTGGGCGTGGTCTGGCACTGGGTTACTGCAACACTTTCAGTGCTGCTGACCCTTGCAGCTGTGGTGGCCACGTACTTGCTCGGCCAGCGGCCTGCGGTGATGCTGCTTGCGGTTGTCGTTGTGATGTTCGTCGTGAATTCGATTAACGTCTGGCTCATCACCCGGTCGATTACCGCCGACATCTTGCGAGTGGATCTCGCAACCAGTGAAGAACGCGAATCAGTCGCCCGAGATGTGCACGATCTGATCGGCCACTCACTCACCGTGGTAAAGCTCAAGGCTGAACTTGCAATGCGCCTGGTAGAGAACAATCCAGAGGCGGCTAAGGCCGAAATGAGTGAGATTATTCGGCTTACCGGTGAAGCAATCTCGGGAGTTCGAAGCACGGTGACCGGTCTTCGCGCCGACGGGTTGGCGGAGCAAGTGTCGGCGAGCACGTCTGCGCTCGAATCAGCCGGCATAACTGTGACAGTTGTTGGCGAGGTCACCGCGCTCTCGCCCGCTCAGGCCATCACGACCGCTTGGATCCTGCGCGAGGCAACCACGAATGTGCTTCGGCACGCGCGGGCAAGCAAAGTTGAGATCGCCTTCGCTCCCGGCACTGCCCGCATTCACGACAATGGCATCGGAGAGATTGCAAAGCCGGGCAACGGATTGCGGGGCATGGCGGAACGCGCTGCCGCTGCTGGCGCGGTGCTGCACCTTGAATCGTCGGCCGAACGCGGAACTGAGGTGAGCCTGACATGGTGACATTCACCGGAGAAATTCCCGCCGCCGACAGCTCAAAGAACACCATCAGGCTGCTTATCGTTGACGACCAGGCGCTCGTGCGCGGTGCGCTCGGTGCTTTGCTCGATTTGGAAGAAGACCTCACGACCGTTGGTTTCGCGGCAGATGCGAAAAGCGCGGTGGATCAGACCATCGCCCTGCAGCCAGATGTTTGTCTCATGGATATTCAAATGCCGGGTGATGATGGGATTGTCGCTACCCGGCTGGTGCGCGAGGCCTGCTCAAGCACCAAGGTGCTGATCGTTACGACGTTTGCACGGCCGGGGTATTTGCGCGCTGCGCTTGAGGCCGGGGCCGGTGGATTTATCGTGAAGGACGCCTCGCCCGAGCACCTGGCTGACGCGGTACGCAGGGTGCATGCTGGATTGCGAGTGGTCGATCCAGCGCTTGCCGAAGCTTCGCTGTTTGAAGGCGCGAACCCGCTGAGCGAACGGGAGCAGGAGATTCTTCGTTTGGCTGGCGAGGGTCAGAGCGCGGCTCACATTGCCGCCGAGGTGTTTCTTTCGGCGGGCACGGTGCGCAATCATCTCTCGTCGGCGATCGGCAAAACTGGTGCGCGCAACCGCGCGGGGGCTGCCAAGATTGCGCGCGACAAAGGCTGGATCTAGACGCAACACCCGCGAGTGGATACGTTGTCGGCGAGTGGATACGTCGGGACAGTGTTCCGGTGCACCATTTCGCTACAACGTATCCACTCACGGGTGTGAACGATGTCGTGCGTGTGATTACGCGTTGAACTCGCTTGGGTGTGGGCCACGGCGGCCACCGTTTTCAAGAGCGTCGATTGCCGCGAGGTCTGCTGCGGCAAGCTCAAAATCGAACAGGTTCAGGTTCTCGGCGATTCGAGACGGCGTGACCGATTTCGGAATCACAATGCGGCCCTGCTGCAGGTGCCAGCGCAGCACTACCTGCGCTGGAGTCTTGCCGTGGCGTTCTGCGAGTGAAACAACCACTGGATCGGCGAGCACATCGCCCTGTGCGATGGGGCTCCACGCCTCGGTGAGAATGCCACGAGCTGCGTTTGCTTCAGCAACCTCTCGGTTCTGGAATGACGGGTGCAGCTCGACCTGATTCAGCACGGGAACAATGCCGTTCTCGCTCGCAATACGATCCAGATGCTCGGGCTGAAAGTTCGAGACACCGATCGCACGCACTCGTCCGTCTGCATAAATCTTTTCAAGCGCACGCCAGGTATCTGCGTAGAGATCCTTTTCTGGCGTTGGCCAGTGAATCAGAAAGAGATCCAGCTGGTCGAGGCCGAGGCGCTCAAGTGCATCATCGTAGGCACGGAGTGTGCTGTCGTAACCCTGCTCACTGTTCCACACCTTTGAGGTGATGAACAGCTCGTCGCGGGCAATTCCCGAACCGGCAAGAGCCCGACCAACGCCTTCTTCATTGCCGTAGATCGCTGCGGTGTCGATGCTCCGGTAGCCGGCAGCAAGAGCCGCCTCGACTGCACGCTGTGTCTCATCGTTTGGCACTTGAAAGACACCAAAACCAAGCTGTGGCATCTCGATGCCGTTGTTGAGGGTGAGGGTGGTCACCTGAGGGGTGTTCATCGGATTTCTCCTTCGGGTTGGGAAATTTGCTGTGGTTTGGGGTGGCTCGCTGCCCACACCCTAGGCCATTGCCGAGGCACTGGCCTGTGACGCAACGGGAGTTTCACCGAGAGCGTCAGTCTTTTCATTTCGCGCCGTCACTGCGGCAAAAATCATGACGATGACAGCTGCGAGGGTCATGATTGAGCCGATCCAGATTGGTGCGGTGTAGCCAAGTCCGGCGGCGATACCTATGCCGCCAGCCCAAGCTCCGAGCGCATTGCCAAGGTTGAAGGCGGCAATGTTCGCGCCAGAGGCGAGAGTCGGCGCGGATCCCGCGAAGTGCATGATTCTGGCCTGCAGCGGGGGCACCGTACCAAAACCGAATCCGCCCATCATGAAGAGCAGCACGGTCGTGGCGATTGGCGATCCAGCGAGCAATGAAAACGATGCAAGCACCAGAGTGAGCGAAGAAACAAACACGAGCAGCGTACCGTCGATTGAACGATCGGCGAGTTTGCCTCCGGCCCAATTGCCGATCAACAGGCCCACACCAAAGAGCACAAGCAGCCAGGGCACTGTTGTGCTCGCGAAGCCGCTGACTTCGGTGAGGGTGTAGGCGATGTAGGTGAATGCACCAAACATGCCACCGAAGGCGAGCACCGTCACTATGAGCGACAGCCAGACCTGGACCGATCGGAAGGCGCGCAATTCACCTTGAAGTCCGAGTTCGGCGGCTTGCTGCCCGGCAGTTGTCGGAGCTTGCTGTTTGCCTGCTGGTACTAGCAAGGCAATTCCTATCAGTGCGATCACGCCGATGGCTGAGATCACCCAGAATGTCGATCGCCAGCCAAATTGCTGGCCAAGGAATGTGCCAAACGGCACCCCGAACACATTGGCCGCGGTGAGGCCAGTGAACATGATTGCGATGGCTCCGGCCTTTTTATCTGGCGCGACAAGGTCTGCTGCGACGACCGCGCCGATGCCAAAGAATGCGCCGTGGCTGAGCGCCGCGAGCACTCTGCCGGCCATGGCGAGTTCGTAGCCGCTGCCAATTGCTGTGACAAGATTTCCAACGATAAAGAGCAGTACGAGGCCGAGCAGTACCGGTTTGCGGGGCAACTTTGTGGTGGCGGCGGTGAGCGCGAGAGCGCCTACGACCACGCCAAGCGCGTAGCCGGAAATGAGCCAACCGGCGGCGGCTTCGCTTACGCCAAGATCGATTGCGACTTCTGGCAACAACCCCATGATGACAAATTCAGTGAGGCCAATGCCGAATGCCCCAAGCGCGAGCGCGATAAGTCCGAGTGGCATGTGCTGGCCTTTCTGTTAAAATAGTTGCAGACGCGCACTATTGCGACTGCGAAGATAATCATTGCACACGCAACTAATGCGCGCAAGCAACTATTTTTGATGGGCGCGAAATCAAGGAGCCTCATGGGAATCGCAGACGACGCAGTGGAAATTCGCGCGCGCGGCTGGCGCACCCTCGCAGCCCTGCACGGACTGATCGAGGCGGAGCTTGAGCGCTCCCTCAGCCGCGAATTTGAACTCTCGGTGGTCGAATACACCGTGCTTGACGCGCTCAGCAGGCAGGACGGCTGGCACATGCGAATGCAGCAGCTAGCCCGCGCAACAGCGCTGAGCCCAAGCGCAACCACGCGCCTAGTGAACCGCCTCGAAGACCGCGGTCTACTCACCCGAATTCTCTGCGTCGACGATCGGCGCGGAATCTACACCGAACTCACCACGACCGGCCAAGCCCTCTACGAAAAAGCACACCCGGTGCACGACGCCACCCTGCAGCGCGTACTAGCCGAAGCGAGCGAGCAGCCAGAACTCGCCCCCGTGGTGCACGTGCTGCAGGAACAAGACACCCCGCTGGCAGCCACGAGCTAGCGAACCCGGACCGCTGCCGCTTGGATCGAGACGCTCACGTGAGAGCTCTCGCCAATCACATCGCCATCAACCTCAAACACCCGCGGCTCTGCCAACTCCATGACCAGATTGGTGAAGCGTCGGTGGCTCGCACTGTCGCTGCTTTGAGCCGCAGTCTCGGCATTATTGCCGCCGAAGAGACGTTTGAGGCCGTTGTCCCACACCAGATTTCGAGCGGTATCTGCCCAGCCCGCAAAACTATCTGCGCTCAGCACCAGAAGATCAAGCTCACCATCGCCCGGATCGGCGTCTGGCAGCAGCGTGATTCCACCCTGCAGCGTGCCACAGTTACCGATAATCAGCGTATGCGCTGCCTCGCTCTTCGCGGCAGCTTCACCAGTGGAAAGCCGAACGTCAATCACCTCGCTCGCGTCCAGCGCGCGGCCAAGCGATTCAACATAAGCCAACCAACCGGCCTTGTCTTTAAGATCGTCATTCGTTTCAGTGATCATGTGCGCGTCTATGCCGAAACCCGCCATCACAGCGAATGCGGCACGTTCGGTTCGATCAGCTAACTGCACTTCAGCCCAACCAATATCGAGCGGCTGCGATTCTCCCGCAAAGGCGCGCTCAAATGCTGCCGTCAGATTGTTGAGCGGAATGCCAAGATTTCTGGCGAGCAAGTTACCTGTGCCGAGCGGAATAACGGCCAGTTCTGCTGCAGAGTTGGCGTCTGCCAGGTACTCAGCCACCGCGCGAACAGTGCCATCACCACCCGCCGCAAGTACAACTTCGGCGCCGGCCTCAACTGCGGCTTGTGCGGCACCGCGACCAGGGTCATCCTCAGTAGTTTCGTGCCAGCTCAGCTCTACCTCAGTAGATTCGCCCAGCGCCGAAAGCAGTTCTTCTTTGGTGACTTTCGAAGGGTTCCAAACAATTCCAGCCCGCTGCGCACTCATTACAACCCTCTTCTACTCGATTCAAGCGGCCACGCAGCTACATCAGGTCAGCTGAGCGACCACAACTCCCCACAGGCTACGTTGGCAACCGCGCCTAACTGAAGCAGGTGACTAAGAATTAGAATCGAATTCTCAGTTTGCCGCACCGCGCCAAAACAGGCCATGCTCGGCAAACACTCGCTCACCAAAGCGCGCGGCGATGAGGGCGTGCCCCTCAGAATCTGGATGCAGGTTGTCCGGCAGCGGCAGTTCGGCGGCGTCTGCCGCACCGTAAAGTTCGAGGCCGTCGAGGTAGTGCAACTGAGCGTCGTCTGACCTCGCCTGCACCACCGATGCCAGCGCCTCACGGATCACCTCGAGCGTGAGTCGGCCCGCTGCGACCTCCGCGGGGTCGCCACTCGCAGAGAACTTGGGCACGCCAGTAGCAAAGCTCGCTGGATCAATCGAACCGGGGCCGGGCGTTGCCTCATGGATACCGCAGAAGATTGGTGAGATGAGCACAATCGGTGTCTCGGCTTGGCCCTCACGAATAGTGTCGAGAAAACCGTGGATCGCAGGCACAAATGCGCGCAATCGCATTGCATCATGGTTCACCACATTGATACCGAGCTTGAGTGTAATGAGGTCGGCCGGGGTGTCTCGAATGGCGCGAGCAATAACAGGATCAACCAGTGCACTGCCGCCAAAGCCGAGATTCTGCAGCCGAACGCTAGCGGCACGCGCCACTGCCACCGGCCAGATTTCAGTTGGTCCGCTTGCGTTTGAACCGTGGCTAATAGAGCTTCCATGGTGCAGCCAGCGAAATTGCCGAGGATCGTCGTCGTACGACTCTAATGCAGCGTCTGCGCGCAACTCGATCAGTTCAAGCGCTTCATTGTGCGGCAGCCATAGCTCAACCCGCTTCCGGCCAGCTGGCAGTGTGATTTCGCTCGTGTGCGAACTACCGGTAACAAGTTGCTGCCGCCCGTTTTGCATGTCGATTTCAAAACGATCGCCACCGCTCAGCACGTCGCGAACATAGAGCTCACCGTCGACGACAACATCAATGCAGCCACGAGGCCGATCGAGGCCGAGATACACCACTCTGCTCGTGTGACTTACGAGCGAAAGATGTTCGGCCTCGGTCACGAAAGCAAGGTGCACGCCCGAGGGCTGGGCTTGCATCGCCATGAGTTGCGGGTCAGGAAATTGTTCGCGCACCCAGCTCGGCAATCGATGGATCGCGAGACCGTGACGACCGGCGCTCACTTCGGCCGCGCCTCGCACGAATTCGGGCCGCATCTCGATCTTGTTCACAGTGCCTCATCTCTTGTCGGCCAACTACGCAGGGCTCGATCCAGCGCCGCCAGGGCCGCTTGCCACGACGTCTCTACTTCAGTGTCACGGTGGTCGAATGCGCCCGCTTTGTTTTGTGCAAGAAATCCATTGAGCGTTGCACCAATGAACCGAGCGGCGTGCACCAATTGCGATTCGTCTAGCCCGTAGCCGCGGACCAGCGCAATCGTGAGTGCACCTAATCTCTGACCCTGCGTCGATGTTGCGGTCTCGATCGATGCCGTTCGCTGTAACGCTTGCCACGCGCCGGGGCGTTCCAGAGCGTAAGCACGATTCGCCTCGGCGAAACCGCGCAGGGCCTCAACCCCCGAACGCCCTGCGATCTCGATTGACACACGATCGCCAAGCTCGCCGAGCGCATATTGCTGCACGCCATCAAGCAAGGCATCACGATCACGCACATGTGAATACAGGCTTGCAGGTTGAACTCCGAAGTGGCGGGCAACCGCTGATGCGGTGACAGCTTCGAAGCCGTGTGCGTCTGCGAGTTCAGCCGCGGCTGCATAGAGACGTTCTGGGGTGAGATTTGCGCGAGCCACACCAGAAACCTACACCCATTAGGCAAAACCTACAAGCTTTAGGGAAATCGAAGCGGATCACTCAAAAACCAAGCACCAACACTAAGCAGAAAGCTCGGCCTGCAACTTCTTCGTGAGACTCTCGAACACAATGCGATAGCCGTCTTGAAGCATCTCGGCCATGCGATCCTCGCCGAAAGAAGCTTCATCAAGCAGCACCGAATTCCAGTGCTGCTTATTCGAATAATAACCGGGCACAATCGCCGAAAACTCTTGGCGCAGTGCCTCGTTCTCTAGCGGATCGCCCTTCAACGTGACGATCGGGGTACCCATCTTGTCGGTGCCGAGCCTGGCAAACTGCTTACCGCCAACCGAAAGAATATGCGCCTGCCAATCTTCGTTGTACCAAAGCTCAGCCCCCGGCAACTTCGCAACCAGCGTTGCAAGCCAAGCTTCATTCACAATCGACGTCAACGACATACCGACCCCCAACCACTCACGACCAAAACTGAAATCAGAGTACAGCCAGCCAGCGACAAAAGCGGGGCCGCAATCACACGACCCCGCCCCTGTTCCGCAGCACCAGAAGACGCTACCCACTGAGCGCCACAGTCGGCGAAACCTTCGCGGCTCGCAGCGCCGGGTAAATACCTGCCACCGCACCAACCACAAGCGTCGCACCAACCGCCGCCACCGGCACCAGCCACGGCACCGCAATCGGCCAGCCATTACTCAAGGCATACACTGCCGTCGCCGCAATACCCAGTAGCGCACCAGCCAAACCACCCAGCGCCGAAAGCAGCAAAGCCTCACCCAAGAACTGGCGCATAATATGCACCCGCCTGGCCCCAATCGCACGGCGCAAACCGATCTCACGGCGACGTTCCATCACCGAGATAATCATCGTGTTCGCCACACCAATGCCGCCGATCAGCAAACCGAGCGAACCAAGACCGAGCAGCAAACCCGTAAAGGCCTCATCGGCTGCATCCTTCGCGGCGAGCGCGTCTGACGGTCGCGAAACGCTCACCCCCTCGGGGGTCTGCGGGTTCAAGGTGCCCGGAATCAACTCACGCGTCTCATCGATCAACGAGTCATCAGCGCGCAAAAACACCCGAGTCGGCGCCCGGTCATAACCGAGGCGCTCTGCCGCAACCGATTCCCCCACCAATGCAGAACTATCAAGTTCTGGCGCAAGCGGCACAGGATCAAGAATGCCAATCACGGTGAACCATTGATCACCCAGCCACACCTGACTACCCGGAGATTCGATCCCTAGCCGCTTCGCAGTCTCCGAGCCGAGCACAACAGAAGGATAACTTCCCGTCGCCTCGTTGAACCAGACACCGCTCCGCAAGCTCGCACCCGTAACATCGAGCAGTTTGTCGTGTGCCGCCCTCACCTGAATACCGCCCGTCTGCGAGGGCGAAATAAAGGAATTCCGATACACAAACACCGAGGTCAAATCACCAACCGAAGCCGCCTCATCGACCCCCTTCACCCGTTCCATTCTCGAAACGGCGTCCTCTGCAAGTGGCGAGTCCTGACCGAAGAGGTTCTTGCCACCCTCAACAGTCAGCATGTTGGTGCCAAGCGAATCGAGCTGCTGCTGCAATTTCGCCTGACTCGAGGTCGAAATGCCGAGCACTGCGACCATCGCCGCAATGCCAATAGCGATACCAAGCGCCGAGAGGATCGCACGCACTGGGCGAGCACTCATTCCAGAAACACTCAGCGAGAGCAGGTCAGCAAATCGTAACTGTGCGCGATCCTCGCCACCATTCGGTGCGGACGCAGTCGCTCTTGCGTCACCCTCGGATTCAACCTCAGCCTCAAGCCAAGTCTCCCGTCGCGAAGTCATACTTTCACCCCGTCAACCAACAAACCGTCACGCACCCTAGCGCTCCGAGGCAGTGAAGCCGCGAGCTCGCGGTCGTGCGTAATCATGACAATCGTGGTGCCTGTCTGATTCAGTTCGTGCAGCAACTGCATTACCGTGGCGCCCGAAGCAGTATCTAGGTTGCCCGTAGGCTCATCGGCCAAGAGAATCTCAGGGTTGCCGACCGTCGCCCTAGCGATCGCAACACGCTGCCGCTCACCGCCAGAAATCTGGTTTGGCTTGTGCAAAAGTCGATGCCCGAGACCCACCCTGATCAGAGAGGCTTCGGCTTGCCGCAATCGTTCCTTTCGCGAAGCCCCTCGGTAGAGCAAACCATCGGCAACATTGTCGAGCGCCGTTCTGCCCTCATTGAGGTGAAACTGTTGAAACACAAAGCCGATTCGATTTGCTCGCAGGCCCGAAAGTTCGTCGTCGCTCATGTGCTCCACCTCGCGCCCTGCGATTTTCACGCGCCCCGTGGTGGGTCGATCCAGCGTGCCAATAATGTTGAGCATCGTTGATTTGCCTGAACCAGATGGCCCAACGATGCCAAGAAACTCACCCCTTGCCACTTCGAGACTGACACCACGCAACGCTTGTGTGGGCGGCGACCCGAAACTTCTGGTCACCTGATCGAGCGAGATCACGACGCTGGCACCACAACCGTGGTGCCCTCCGCGATCCCGTCACCCGAGACCTCAACCATGCCACCAGCGAAAAGCCCAGTTTCTACCGGAACCTGCTTGGTACTGCCGTCTTTTTGCACAACCTCAACACCGGTATTGCCTCCGCTCAGCGCGAGCAACGCAGAAACCGGCACCGACAGCACGTTCTCTTTCGTTTCGCTCGTGAAGAAAACACGCACCGAAGCCTTGTCGAAACCATCAGCCTCGGCCGGATCATCAAGGGTGATCGTCACCGGCACAATCGTTGGCGCCTCACCACCGTCGTTGTTCTTTTCTTGAGGTTTTGGTGGTTCGACCGCGCTGATCTTGCCGGTAACCTTTTTGCCACCCGGCAATTCGACCTCGACGGGCGCACCAATCACCGCGAGTTGCTGCTGCTGCAATTTCAGCTCAACATTCACCACTTTTTGCGTGGAAGTAGTGGTCATCACGGTATTACCCGGCCCTGTTTGCGCGCCAACCGCCAGGTCGTTGCTGGCAACCCGAACCGGGCCAGAAGCAAACACTACGTCGCCGAGGCCGATCGTTCCGGTTCGCTCCAGCCCCTTGTCGTCCTGCCAATCCCAGATGGCGTCATAGGTGTCTCCGTCGAATTCTTCGTCGGGTTCACCCCAGAAATAGCCGAGCTCTTTCAGCGCGGTTTCGAGCTGCTTCACGTCTGGACCATCGCCCATGCCCCATTCAAATGCGCGCCACTGCGGGAGATCACCGCGCAGCAGCGTGACCGGGCGGTTGTCGACTGCGAATAGCGTCTGATCTTGATCGACGACAGTGCCAGCCGGTTGACTAAAGGTCAGTGTTCCGCTTGGGCCGTCTTGTTTTTGTTGGCCGCTATAGCTGAGCATGCCAGTGACCAGGGTTTGTTCCACCAGGTCACCCTTAGTGATCGTCGCGGTGGCGCGATCCTTCGGGCTCGTCGCGCCGCTCGGGTCAGCTGCGCCGCCAAACATGAGCACTGCAGACACCGCAATCGCGGCGAGCAGCGCACTCGCGCCGACGATCCATGGCCAGCGAAGTCGTTTTTTCTGGTCATCTTCAGGGGGCGTTGGATCGCCTACCGTCGCCTCTTCGTTCAGTGCCGGCAACAGCGCACTCTCGTCGGGCAAGACGTCTTCTTGCGACATTGTCTACTGCCCCGCCTTCATTGAACTCACGCCGAGTCCACACGCTTCAAAAGCTTCTGGCGAGATCTCACTGTCGAGAGTGAGTCCGCCGCCGGGTGTTGGATCCTTGACGTCATAACCCTGGTCTCGGAGGCACTTTGCAAGCTTGAGGCTCTGCTCTTGCATTGCCTCGGGGTTCTCCATCATCTTTTTCATCTCGTCAGTCATTGGTGGTTCACCGAGCTTTCCGCGGCAGGTCTTGTCAGCTGCTTCAAAAACTTCGATACCACCCATCTCATCGATGTTGAAAGCCTGCATGCTGGCGTTTGGATCTTTCGGTGGGTCTGGATAATCAATGCCCTGTTCTTGCATGCAGGTGGCGTACTTCATTGACCACGCCTGCATATCTGCCTCGGTCACTGAAGCGCCTGAACTCTCTTCACTCTCGCCGCTCGAAGGCGAACACGCGGCCATTGCCACAAGCAGCAACGGTGCTGCGGTGAGTACGGCAATACGGCGGAACAATTGAGTCTTCTTCATGGTGGTCCCCTTCAGAGAGTCCGATCAGTACATTGGCGCTTCTGATTCGTTCGAAGCGCGTAGTAGCCATTTCAGAAGAGGTGATGTCGCGAGAACATTAGGAAAATTACATATGTTTTCTTTAACTCGGCTCTGCTTGACTGTTCCCGGAGGGACAGTTGCGAGTTTTAATCGTTGAAGACGAGGCATATCTGGCTGAGGCCGTACAAACGGTACTTCGCCGAGAATCGATCGCGGCAGACATTGCGCTCGACGGACTTACCGCGCACGAAACGCTGAGTCACACCGAGTACGACATCGTGATTCTTGATCGCGACCTCCCAGGCATGCACGGCGACGAGCTCTGCACCTGGATTGTGCGCGAGCTGCCCCAAACACGAGTGCTGATGCTGACCGCCTCAGGCGCACTGCAACAAAAAGTAGATGGTTTCGCGCTTGGCGCCGACGACTACCTAGCAAAGCCATTCGACTTCCCAGAGCTTCTGGCACGTTTGCACGCGCTCAAGCGCCGCTCAGCACCGGCACTACCGCCCGTGCTTGAAAGCTGCGATATCACCCTCGACCCGTTTCGCCATGAAGTTTTTCGCAATGGGCGCTATGTGAAACTCAGCCGCAAAGAATTCGCAGTGCTGCGCGTATTGATGGAAGCAAACGGCGGCGTAATCAGTGCCGAGCAGTTGCTTGAGCGAGCCTGGGACGAAAATGCCGACCCCTTCAGCAACGCGATTCGGGTGACCGTCTCAACCCTTCGCAAACGCCTCGGTGAGCCACGCGTCATTCACACTGTGCCCGGATCTGGCTACCGAATTGGCCCGGAGGAAACGCAGCATGGCTAAGGCACTCGGCGGCCGCCCCTTCCGCCTCACCATTCGGGCGCGACTCACCCTAAGTTTTGCGGCACTGTTTGCGCTGGGTGGCGGCCTGCTGGTCGTTGGCCTCAACCTCTTTATGCGTTACGGTCCTGTATGGTCGCTCTCAACCACCCCCGCACAGGTTGTCGCACAGACTGGGCAAGTTATCGAGCTGCCGGTTGATTCAACCAGCCCGCAGCCGCTCAATGAAATCTCACTCTTGGCTCTACCAGCCGCCGAGATACGAGACACAACCGACGTACTCGTGACCCTGCTTTGGTCTTCGGTAATCGCGCTCATCTGCATCGTGATCATTGGCTCATTCGCAGCCTGGTTTCTATCTGGTCGGCTGCTCTCGCCACTGCACACCATCAACGAGGCAGCGCGTTCGGCCACTCCAGAACATCTCGAACAGCGTGTTGGCCTGGTCGGTCCCCGAGACGAGCTCACCGATCTCTCGGACACCCTCGATGAAATGCTTGAGCGGATAGAGCGAGCCTTCGTAGCTCAACGACTCTTCGCAGCAAATGCCTCACACGAGTTGCGCACTCCACTCGCCACCGAGAAAGCAATGCTCGACATGCTGCTCGATGGGCCAGAACCAAGTGGCGACGAGTATCGCGAGGTTGCCGAACGGGTTCGCGAAGTAAATGCCCGCAATATTGCCATGGTGAATGCCCTGCTTGAGCTCTCGCGCGCGCAGGCACTCGACCCATCAATCCCCGCAACAATTGAGACCGTCGAGTCAGCAGAACTTTTGCGCGAACCGCTGGCAAGGTGTGCGAGTGCGGCAACGGCCCGCGGTCTCAGCGTGCAGCTTTCGCACACACCGCACACGCTGCAAGCGCAACCACAACTACTCGATCAGCTACTTGAGAATCTGCTGCAGAACGCCGTTCGACACGGCCTCCCAGACGGTGAAATTCAGATCAACTGGGTGGCCGAAGGCGGCTACTCGATCATGCGCATCAGCAATAGTGCCGAGCAGCTCGGCGATGAATTACGTGCGCGCCTTCTAGAACCGTTTGTGCGCGCCGAAGCCCGCGTGCGGGGCTCTGGCGGCAGCGGCCTAGGTCTCGCCATTTCGACAGCAATCGCCGAGGCTCACGGCGGCACACTGCAACTCGGCGAGGGAGAAAACGGCCAGTTCGTGGTGACGGTGAAACTGCCCAGAACGGCCACTTCGATTTAGCAACGGCGATCCAGCGCAGCCAAATACGGCAACCCAAGAACGATCACAGCGGCAATTCTCCCGCGCCAAATCGGGTCAAGCGTAAGCATCTCGTGAGGGTTCGCGGCTTGGCCGTATGGGTTCCGTTAGGACAGCTGTGTTCGCGCCACGCTCGGGTGTTTGATCAGGTGTTGCGTCCGTTGTGGACGCTCGGCAGCGAACGTGCTGCCAAGCCTTTTCTAAGGAGCTAGTTGTGCTTGACCTCGTCTACATCTTGGGCGTGATTGTGCTGTTCACAGCCATCGGCCTGCTCGGCAAGGCGGTGGAGAAACTGTGATCGTCTTCGACATTGCTGCCGGGCTGCTCGCAGCCGCCGCCATTGTGTATCTTGTGATCGCCCTCGTGAAACCGGAGCGATTCTAATGACCTGGCTGTATGCGATTCTCTCGCTGGCAACTATCGCTGTTCTGCTCGGGGTACTTTATCGACCATTCGGCGACTACATGGCGTGGGTATACACCGCGAAAAAAGACCTCAAAATTGAACGCGGGATCTACCGGCTTATTGGTGTTGATGCCGCGTCAGAGCAGAGCTGGCAAGCATATCTGCGCAGTGTGCTCTCGTTTTCTGCCGTTGGCTTGCTGCTCGTTTACGGTCTGCAACGCCTGCAACAGTGGCTGCCGTACTCGCTTGGCCTCACTGCACCGTCAGAGCACCTCTCGTTTAATACGGCTGCTTCGTTTGTGGGCAACACCAACTGGCAGTCGTATGCGCCAGAAAGCACACTCGGCTACACCGTGCAATTTGCGGGCCTTGCCGTGCAGAACTTTGTCTCAGCAGCGGTCGGAATTGCTGTCGCAATCGCGCTCGTACGTGGGTTCGCCTATCGACGCTCCGGCACCATCGGAAACTTCTGGGTTGACCTCACCCGAGGCACTCTGCGCATCTTGCTACCCATCGCGGTCATTGGAGCAATTGTGCTCATGGTCGGCGGGGTGATCCAAAACTTCAACGGCTTCACAACTGTCACCACGATCACCGGCGCAACACAGACCATTCCCGGCGGTCCCACCGCATCACAAGAGGTGATCAAGCTGCTTGGCACCAATGGTGGTGGCTTCTTCAACGCGAACTCCTCGCACCCATTCGAGAATCCAAGTGCTCTCACCAATCTGTTCCAGGTGATCTTGATGCTCATGATTCCGTTCTCGCTGCCGCGCACCTTTGGCCGGATGGTCGGCGACAACCGTCAGGGTTACGCCGTGCTCTCAGTGATGGCCACGCTCTATGTTGCGGCGTTCGCGGCAATGACGTCGCTCGAATCCCTCGGCCTCGGCACGGCGCCCGAGCTTGCTGGCGGCGCACTCGAAGGTAAAGAAATGCGGCTCGGGGTGATCGGTTCAACTCTCTTCAGCACTACGAGCACCGGCACTTCAACGGGCGCCGTCTCGGCAATGCATGACTCGTACACCGCGCTCGGCGGCATGATCCCCATGCTCAACATGATGCTCGGTGAGGTTTCCCCCGGCGGTGTCGGCTCGGGCCTCTACGCCATGCTGGTGCTCGCGATTATTGCGGTGTTTATTGCTGGCCTACTGATCGGGCGCACCCCGGAATACCTCGGCAAAAAGATTGGACCGCGAGAAATCAAGCTGGCTGCGCTCTACATTCTCGTGATGCCTACCCTCGTGCTCAGCGGCACAGCGCTCAGCTTCGCGCTGCCCGGCGTGCGCGAAGAAATCGCCTCGACTTCAATTCTGAACCCGGGTATGCACGGCATGTCAGAAGTGCTGTACGCCTTCACCTCGGCAGCAAACAATAACGGTTCAGCTTTTGCCGGGCTTACCGCGAACACCCCTTGGCTCAACACGGCTCTCGGTGTGGTTATTTTGCTCGGGCGGTTTGTACCGATCGTGTTTGTCTTGGCGCTCGCTGGATCACTCGCAGCGCAGGATCGGGTGCCCGCAACGGTTGGCACGTTGCCGACCCACCGCCCACTGTTTATTGGGCTGCTCACAACGGTCACCGTGTTGGTTACCGCTCTCACATTTTTCCCTGTTCTGGCGCTGGGTCCCCTGGCAGAAGGGCTGCTGTAAACCATGTCAACAATCACTCTTTCCGAAGCTGATGCCGCGGGGCAAAGCACCGCTCACCCCGCTGAGGGTGCCGGAGCGAACGGGCACGTTTCAAAGGCCAACGGCTTCTCATGGCAGCAATTACGTTCGGCGCTTCCCGGCGCTTTTCGTAAGCTCAACCCGCGCGAGCAGTGGCGAAACCCCGTGATGTTCATCGTCTGGGTCGGTGCAGTACTGACCACGGTGCTCGCAATAGCCGAACCATTTCTTGGCGGTCCTGCCGACTCTGGCGGTACCGCCGTACCGGGCTCATTCACGGCAGCAATCGCTATTTGGCTTTGGCTCACCGTGCTTTTTGCGAACCTGGCCGAATCGGTTGCAGAAGGGCGCGGAAAAGCGCAGGCAGAGACCCTGCGAAAGACCCGCACCAGCACCGTCGCGCACCGCGTGGAGAATTATGATGCTGCGGGCGATCCAGCAGCGCAGCACACGTCCACCACCGAGCTTGCGTCTTCTGAGCTCGCCCTTGGCGACACTGTCGTGGTCGCAGCCGGCGAACTCATTCCTGGTGACGGTGACATCGTATGGGGTATCGCCTCGGTTGATGAGTCAGCGATCACGGGCGAATCTGCGCCGGTAGTGCGCGAATCGGGCGGCGACCGCTCGGCTGTCACTGGCGGCACCCGGGTGCTCTCCGACCGAATTGTGGTGCGGATCACTTCAAAACCGGGAGAAACATTTGTTGATCGAATGATCTCATTAGTTGAGGGAGCTGCCAGGCAAAAAACACCCAACGAGGTAGCTCTCAACATCTTGCTCGCCTCGCTCTCGATCATCTTTGTTGTGGTTGCGCTGACGCTCAACCCCATCGCTTCGTTCAGCGCAGCACCGGTGAGCGTGACAGTGCTTACGGCCCTGCTGGTGTGTCTGATTCCGACCACGATTGGCGCGCTACTGAGCGCGATCGGCATTGCCGGCATGGATCGCTTGGTGCAACGAAATGTGCTTGCGATGTCAGGCAGGGCGGTTGAGGCTGCGGGCGATGTCACCACACTGCTGCTCGATAAAACGGGCACGATCACCTATGGCAATCGTCGCGCGAGTGAATTTGTGCGGATGGGCGGTGTGCCCGAACAAAAGCTTGTGCGGGCGGCAGCGCTCTCATCGCTTACCGACCCAACCCCAGAGGGCGTTTCGATCGTTGAACTCGCAGAGAAGGAAGGTGTGGAATTTACCCGGGAAACCGCTGGCGAAATTGTGCCGTTCACGGCGCAGACCCGCATGTCTGGTCTTGATCTGCCCGATGGATCGCAGATTCGTAAGGGTGCAGGTTCTGCGGTGCTTGCCTGGCTCGAAAGCGACAACCTCGAGCTGAGCAATGATGTGACTGCTGAACTCAACGGCTACGTCTCTCGAATCTCACAATCTGGTGGCACCCCGCTCGTTGTAGCCAGCAAGGACGCGAGCAGAAACGGTCGTCTGCTCGGTGTTGTGCACCTAAAAGACGTTGTTAAAACAGGCCTGCCCGAGAAGTTCGCCGAGATGCGATCAATGGGCATTCGCACGGTCATGATCACGGGTGACAACCCGCTCACAGCCGCCGCTATTGCCAGAGAGGCTGGCGTAGACGACTTTCTCGCCGAGGCAACCCCCGAAGATAAGCTCGCCTACATTCGCAAAGAACAAGAGGGCGGCAATCTCGTAGCGATGACCGGCGACGGCACCAACGATGCGCCAGCGCTCGCGCAGGCCGACGTGGGAGTTGCCATGAACTCCGGCACCTCAGCCGCAAAAGAGGCCGGCAACATGGTCGACCTCGACTCAGACCCGTCAAAGTTGATCGACATTGTTCGCATCGGCAAACAGTTGTTGATCACGCGCGGCGCGCTCACCACCTTTTCAATTGCTAATGACCTCGCAAAATACTTCGCGATCATTCCGGCAATGTTCATGGGCGTGTTTCCGCAACTCGCGGCGCTCAACATTATGGGACTGCACTCGCCGGCCTCCGCAGTGCTCTCAGCAATCATCTTTAACGCGATTGTGATCGTGTTCCTGATCCCGCTCTCGCTGCGTGGCGTGAAGTATCGGCCGGGCAATGCCTCGAGCCTGCTCGGACGAAACCTTGCCGTCTACGGCCTCGGTGGCGTCATCACCCCGTTTATTGGCATCTGGCTGCTTGACCTTCTCGTTCGCCTGATCCCCGGTTTTTAACCTCAAATTCGAAAGAAGCAATCACTCATGAACGCATCAAGCCGCGGTGCTGGGCGTACCACCTGGGTCGCGATTCGCGCCATGGCACTTTTCACAGTGCTGCTCGGGGTCGGCTACACCTTTTTGATCACCGGCATCGGCCAAGCTTTCTTGCCCGCACAAGCCAACGGCTCGCTTGTTAGTGGCGCCGACGGCCAAATAGTTGGCTCTTCGCTCATCGGTCAATCATTCGTAGATCAGTCGGGTGATCCGCTGCCCGAATACTTCCAATCACGACCATCGGCAGCCGGTGGTGGTTATGACGGTGCCGCCTCGTCAGGTTCAAATCTTGGCCCTGAGAACCCCGAACTGATTTCGGCGATTACCGAACGCAAGGCGCAAATCGCTGCCTTTAACGGTGTGAACGAAGCCGTGGTACCCGCCGACGCGGTCACCGCTTCTTCTTCGGGCCTCGACCCACACATCAGCGAGGAGTACGCTGCGATTCAGATACAACGTGTCGCCAACGAGCGCGGACTCGCAAGCGATACGGTGCGCGAGCTTGTGCAGGCGCACACCAGCAACCGCGCACTCGGATATCTGGGAGAAACAACCGTGAATGTTCAAGAGTTGAACATTGCACTAGACAAGCTGAAAGGCTAAATCATGTCGAAGCAGGGGCGGCTCAGCGTGCTGCTCGGTGCCGCCCCTGGTGTCGGCAAGACATACGCCATGCTTGAGGAGGGCCGGCGCCTACTCGCGGCTGGCCAAGACGTTGTCATCGGCATTGTCGAGACGCACGACCGCGCAGCCACAGCCGCGATGACCGAGGGCCTGCCGGCGATCCCCCGAACTCTAATTGCGCACCGCGGAGTGGAACTCGCCGAAATGGATCTCGCCGCTGTGCTGGCGCGAAAACCCGCCATCGCACTGGTTGATGAACTCGCACACACCAATGCGCCGGGTTCTCGCAACCAAAAACGCTGGCAAGACGTTGCCGAGCTGCTTGACGCTGGCATCAGCGTGATTTCAACCCTCAACATTCAACATATTGAATCGCTCAACGATGTGGTCGAGCAGATTACCGGGGTGCCGCAGCGCGAAACGGTGCCCGATAGTTTTCTGCGCAGCGCCGACCAGATTGAAGTCGTCGACCTTGCGCCGCAGTCACTGCGTGATCGACTGAGCAGCGGCGTGGTCTACCCCGCCGAGCGGATCGATGCAGCCCTTTCGAACTATTTCAGGCTCGGCAATCTCACGGCGCTGCGCGAGCTTGCACTAATTTGGCTCGCAGACGAGGTCGACCAAGCGCTTAAGGGGTACCGCGAAGCGCACAGCATCGACAGCATTTGGGAGGCGCGCGAACGAGTCGTCGTTGCGCTGACCGGTGGACCGGAGGGTGAGACGCTGCTTCGCCGGGGGGCGAGGATCGCCGCGCGTTCGGCAGGTGGCGAGCTCATTGCAGTGCATGTCACCAGCCAAGACGGCTTGCGCTCTGCCGACCCGGCCGCGCTGGCCGAACAGCGCTCACTCGTCGAAAAACTCAATGGCACTTATCACCAGGTTATTGGCGAAGACATTCCGGGCGCGCTTGTCGCCTTTGCTCGTTCGGTAAACGCGAGTCAGCTGATTCTTGGCGCGAGTAGGCGCGGTCGACTCGCCGCCCTCTTTGCCGGGCCCGGAATCGGTGCGACCGTGGTGCGCGAATCAGGCGATATCGACGTACATATGGTGAATCACGCAGAGGCTGGGCGCGCACTCGCGCTGCCGCCGCTGACTGGTTCGCTCACTTTGAAACGAAGAATCCTTGGCTTGGTCGTTGCGCTACTTGGCGGGCCTGCCTTGACCGGGGTGCTGATGCTGTTGCGCAGCCCTGATTCGATCACCACCGATGTGCTCAGTTACCAATTGCTCGTAGTGGTGGTGGCGCTGATTGGCGGGTTCTGGCCCGCAGTGTTCGCCGCGGTGCTCTCTGGCTTCACGCTCGATTTCTTTTTTATCGAGCCCCTGTTTACGGTGCACATTCATAACCCTCATCACCTGCTTTCGCTGGGCCTCTACGTGCTGATTGCGAGCCTCGTAAGTTTTGTGGTGGATCGCGCGGCCCACTTCACTCGAGCAGCACGGCGCTCAGCTGCCGAGGCTGAATTGATTCAAACCATCGCCGGCAGTGTGCTGCGCGGCGACAATGCTATTCAGGCGTTGATTGATCGAACCCGGGAAGCATTTCAGTTGCCCGGTGTGCGATTGCTCTCCGGCGGCCAGCTGGTGGCAGCGTCTGGCGAGCCTGTGCCTGACAACCATCACACCACTATTCGTATTGACGAAGAAACGGTACTTGAGTTGCATGGCCCAGATCTTGCGGCCTCAGATCAGCGCCTTCTCGCTGTCGTGACCGCCCAACTTTCGGCAGCGATTGAGCATCAGCACCTTGCGCTCACGGCAGAACAGATCGAACCAATTGCCGCTTCTGACCGGGTGCGCGGCGCGCTGCTATCTGCCCTCAGCCATGATTTACGCAGACCTGTCGCTGCGGCGAGCGCAGCGATTGGAGGGTTGCGGGCTGCTGGCGCCAAACTTTCGGCAGAAGACACTCAAGAGTTGCTCGTCACCGCCGAGGAAAGCCTTGAAGCGCTTGCGACGCTGCTGACACATCTGCTCGATGTCAGTCGGCTGCAAGCGGGAGTGCTCACCATTGCCGCCCTGCCAACCGACCCTGCCGAGACCATTGCGCCCGCTCTTGATGAGTTGCAGCTTGGCCCTGGTGAGGTCACTCTCTCGCTCGCGCACGGCGACGCGCTTGCTGAGGCTGATCCGGTGTTGCTGCAGCGGGTGCTGGTGAATCTGCTGACCAATGCTCATCGTTTTAGCCCAGCGGATCGCCCGATCATCATCGGTACGAGCACGTTTGCCGACAACCTTGAGATCAGGGTTGTTGACCACGGCCCCGGTATTCCGCTCGAAAAACGCGATGATGTCTTTTTGCCTTTCCAGCGGCTCGGAGACACCGACAATTCGACAGGTCTTGGCCTTGGCCTCGCGCTTTCGCGGGGTTTTGTTGAGGCTATGCACGGCACGCTTGTTCCCGAGGACACTCCAGGTGGAGGCCTCACAATGGTGATATCTCTACCGCTAGTTCGGCACCCCTCTGCGCAGAAAGATGACTCATGAAAATCTTGATCGCCGACGATGATCCGCAGATTCTGCGTGCCCTGCGAATCACGCTCAGCGCGAAGGGTTACCAGGTGGTCACCGCGAATGATGGTGCGCAAGCGATCAGCGCTGCCATTGAGCAGCACCCCGATATCTTTTTGCTTGACCTGGGCATGCCGAATCTGAACGGCCTGGAAGTGATCGAAGCTATTCGGGGCTGGTCGAGTTCGCCGATTTTGGTGGTTTCTGGTCGCGCGGGGGCAGCTGACAAGGTTGAAGCTCTCGATGCCGGTGCGGATGACTACATTACGAAACCCTTCGCGATCGAAGAACTTCTCGCCCGGATTCGCGCGCTTTCTCGCCGCGTGCCACAGGATGCAAGCAGCCCGGTGGTGCGGCTCGGTGATGTCACGATTGATTTGGCTGCACACAGTGTCACCCGGTCGAATAGCGAAGGGTCAAAGCAGCTGCGGCTCACCCCAACCGAGTGGCAATTCATCGAAATTCTGATCCGCAATGCGGGCAAGTTGGTCACGAGACAAACCGTGCTCACCACGATTTGGGGCACTGAGCACGCCGAGGATACGGGCTACCTTCGCCTCTATGTGTCTCAGTTGCGCAGAAAGCTTGAGGACGACCCGGCAAATCCACGCTACATTTTGACCGAACCCGGCATGGGTTACCGGTTGGCGGGGGTCACCACCGATTCTGTCTAGGGCATGGCGCTGCCCTGTGCACTGGCGAGAATTCACGCCACAGTCGTCAAAACTCGGCTAGGTTTTGTACAACTACATTGCTGATTCGCTCCGCAGTGTTGATCGACAATGATGCCGATACCAAGGAGTCCCATGCCAGGCACCCCCACTCTTTCTGAACGAATCACACGATCAGTGATTCGCACGCTCGGCTCGTTGCCGGAGGGCATGCAGCGTGCAATCGCAGGCAAACCGGTGGTGGTTGATGGCCAGCAGCTTTACACAGAGGTGCAAATGGCATTGCGGCTGCTCAACGCACTGCCCGACTCAGACTTTTCAACTTTGCCTCTGCCAAAGGCGCGTGAGCAGATCGACGCCGAAGCACGCATTTTCGGTGGCTCGCACAGTGTTGCAGAGGTGGCCGACTTTACGATTCCCACCAGGGGTGGCGGCGTCGCTGCCAGACGCTACTCAAATGTGCCTGCGCATCAGCGCACCGGAACTGTGTTGTATTTTCACGGTGGCGGCTGGGTGGTTGGCAGCCTCGATTCAGCAGATTCGGTGTGCCGCTTTATCGCCGCAAATTCGACGCTTGAAGTGATTTCTGTCGACTACCGCCTCGCTCCAGAGCACCCGTTTCCGGCGGGAGCAGAAGACGCGATTGATGCCTATTTCTGGCTTCGAGAGGAACGCGATGGCGAACCGATAGCGGTGGCTGGCGATAGCGCCGGCGGTAATCTCAGCGCGGTGGTGTGCCTTGCCACGGCTGATGATCCGCTTGGCCCACCAGATTTTCAACTCCTGTTTTTTCCGGTCACCGATCTCTCTGAGAAAAGCGGATCGTACGCACTTTTTGCCGAAGGCTATTTTCTGACAGAAGCCCAGATGGATTGGTATCGGGAGCACTACCTGCCCTCACCAGATGACGCTCTGAATCCGCTCGCATCACCGCTCCTGGCAGAGCAGAGCCTGCTCTCGAAGATGCCACCGGCCCACGTCGCTGTGTCAGGTTTTGACGTGTTGCGCGATGAGGGGGTCGCCTACGCGAAACGCTTACAGGGGGCCGGTGTACCGACCACCCTGCAGCTTGTTGAGGGTCATATTCACGCGTTCGTGAATGCGACCGGAGTTGGCAAGTTGAGCGCCAAGGCACTCGCCGAATCGGTGCGATTCTTGGAGCAAGGCTTGCGGGCAAACGCAGCTTCGCCTCCTGAAAACCCAGCTACTCCTTAATCGCGCTTGCCAGCACAGCAAGCGCCGCTGCTCGAGCTTCTACGCCTCGTTCGCCACGACGTTCGACGAAGAGATCGACCAATTCTTCGCTGAGCAGCATGAGTGCCGCTCGTGAGGTGTGAATGAGTTCGTCGCTAAAGCTGTCATTGATCGGTGGCACCACAAGCACAGTGTCGGCGAGCTCAACCACTGCTGAACGAGCAAATGACGTGAACGCGATGACGGTCGCGCCACTCTCGCGCGCCGACTCCATCGTGTCGAGGGTTTGTCGGTTCGCGCCAGACCCTGAAAACACGATGCAGGCTGAGCCCGCGCCAAGTTGCCGAGCCGCGATCTGCTGCGCGAGTGGGTCGGTGAAGTATTCAACCGAGCGACCGGCAGCATTCAAACGCATCACAAGTGCGAGGCCGAGTGGCCCTGACAGGCCGTTCGCCACAACGAGCACCCGTGCAGCACTATCGAGCGTTGCCAAGAATGTTTCAACCGAATCAGCAGTGAGCGCAGAGGTGGTGTCGCCGAGCCGAGCGGCAACCTGCGCCACCCGTGAGCGCAGCACACCAAGGGCTGACGTATCAGTGTTTGGCGCTGAGCCTGCCACGCGAACACCCGCTGCTACACTCGCGGCGGCGCTCGCTGTCTCAAGCGCAAGCTCTTGCACAAGCGCAACCCGTAACTGCGGGTATCCCTCATAGCCGAGCGATTGCGCGGCACGGATCACGGTGGTTCGGCCCACGCCTACCCATTCGGCTAGCTCTTGCGCAGTGAGTTCGACAGCGCGGCCCCGATCTTGCGCGATCGCCTCAGCCACTCGGCGCTCGGTGCGCTGCAGAGCGGGGGCAAGCGATGCAATACGCACGCTCGGGCGAGCATCGTTTGCTCCGTTCCAAGCCATTTCACTTGCCTCCGTTCATCAGCCTTCGGCGAATCGCGCCTGAGATTGCATCCATCAGCATGGTTGCAATGATCACAACGATCAGCAGCATACCGACCGTGTCCCACTGACGATAGTTGGTGTAGTTCGAGAGCATGCTGCCGATTCCGCCAGCACCCACGAGACCAAGCACTGCTGAGGTTCGAATGTTGATTTCAAAACGGTAGAGCGCGTACGAAAAGAGTGCGGGGGCCACCGCTGGCCAGATCGCCCATCGAGTCACCTCTGCGGTGCTGCCACCAGCAGCTCGGACCGCTTCAGAAGCACCGTCCTGGGCAGATTCAACTGTTTCATATACCCATTTTCCCTGCGTACCGATGCCGGCGATCCCCAGTGCGAGCGCTCCCGTGAGCGGGGTCAAACCCGTCACCGTGAGGAGCACGAGGGCAATGATGACTTCTGGCACTGCGCGAATAACCGCGAAGATGGCGCGCAGCCCAGTACGCAGCCAGAGCGGCCCTACCGAGTTGGCAGCTAACATGCCAAGCGGAATCGAAATCAGCACGCAGATCAGCGCGCCAACCCAGGCCATCGAAATCGATCGCCAGGTTTCAAAGAGAGCCCTCGGCAGTTTCTCCCAATTGGGCGACTCGAACATGAGCCAAAGATAGTTTGCAATGCGCTCGGGCAATGAAGGCAAATCTGCCCAAGAAATCTGCAAGCCACCTGCTGCGACCAGTACCACTATCGCGGCGAGGATCGCCCACAGTGTTGGCCAAAATTTTGACGGTTTTGGCGGCACCGGCCCAAATGCTCGAGCAGAGAAGTTGTCTGTGCCGTTTGGCTTGTGAGTGAGCAGCTGGGTCATACAAGCCTCCGACGGAGCTGGTTCGAGATGAGTTCGATCACAATCACCACGAGCAGAATTTCAAGAATGATCACCGAAACATCTGAGTAAGCGTAAAAGCCCCGGCGCTCGTCAAGTAGACGGCCAATACCGCCCGCACCGACAATGCCCAGAATGGCCGAGATACGCACATTCAGTTCGAGTGTGTAGAGCCACTGATTGGCGAAAAGTGGCATAACTTGCGGCAATGCGGTCGCTCGATTGATTTGGAATTGGGTACCTCCGGCGGCCCGTCCGGCCTCCATGTACCGGTGATCCGCTGCATCAATAGCTTCAGAAACGAGCTTCACCACAATGCCAATGTTGAAGAGCACCAGAGTGACCACACCCGGTAGCGCACCCACACCGAGCATTGCCACCAGCACGGTTGCATAGACCAGGTCAGGCACCGAGCGAATCACGTTGATCAGCGTTCGCACAGTCTGGCGGGTGAGGGTGTTCGGGTTTGTGGGGCTGGCAGCCCAGAGCGTGATCGGCACGGAAAGCAACGCAGAGATTACGGCACCGACAAGAGCCATCTGCAGGGTTTCAAGCATCGGCGCCCAGGTGCGCGGTAAGAACTCAAAGTTCGGCTGCATCAATTGCGCCAGTTTTGCAGCGCCATTTCGCCAGTTTTTTGCGATGGCGCCGAGGTCGAGATCAATGCCACCGATTGCTGGCAGACAGGTTGCAATCGTGAACGCGGCGATCGCCGCGATGATCAGCAGGGTTCGGCCGAGCTTGCGAGGTTTTGGCGGTAGCACCAGCTCGGCGCTTGCAGCGTTTTTCACCGCCGCGACCTCGGATCGTGCAGTATCCGTCGTCATTCTGCGAATCCCAAACGGTCACGAGGCTGAATCGGGCGGCCATAGATTTCTTCAAAGTCTGCGTCGCTTGCGGCCGCAGCAGGGCCGTCGTAAACGACCTCGCCAGCGCGCAGCCCAATCATGCGGGTGGTGTACTGCCGCGCCAAATCCATCAGGTGGATGTTAATCAACACGGTGAGACCACGTTGGGCATTGATATCTCGCAGATCGGCCATAACCGAGTGCGCTGTTGGCGGGTCGAGGCTTGCTACCGGTTCGTCGGCGAGCATCACGCTTGGAATCTGTGAGAGCGCTCTGGCAATTGCTACTCGCTGTTTTTGTCCACCGGAGAGTGCGCCTGCTTTGTTCCAGACTTTGTCGAGAATGCCCACCGAGTCGAGCGCACGAAGAGTGACCTCGCGATCCAACGCGCTCGGCAGACCGAGCAGTGTGCGGTATGAGGGCGAGTGGGCGAATCTGCCGACCAAAACGTTGCGGTAGACGCTTGCGCGCTCAGCAAGATTGAATGCCTGAAAAATCATGCCGATGTGGCCGCGTGCTTCGCGGAGCTGTTTGCCGCGTAGCGCAGAGATCTCGTGTGGGCCGACGGTGACGGTGCCTGAGGTGACAGGCACGAGACCGTTGATGGTTCGAATCAGGGTTGATTTTCCGGAGCCTGAAAGCCCAACAATCGACACCATCTCGCCGGGAGCTATCTCAAGCGAGACATTGTTGAGGGCTTTTGTGCCACCTGGGTAGGTGACCGAAACTTCTTCAAGGGCGATGCGCCACGAGGCAGCAGCCGAAGGGGTACGGCCCTCTGCCTCGTGGCGATCTTCGATATGTAGCGACATTGAGCGACTAGTTCGAGAACTGCTTCAGAATCTCGCCGTAGCGGGTGATTTCTTCGACAGCAGTTTCGCTGGTCCAGTCAGAAAGTCCAACGAGGTCGAACATCACGGTCGCAGCCTCTGGCGATGAATCTGCGTAGTCATCCATCAGCTTGGTGAGCTGCTCGACGAGGTCGGCTGGCAGCGTCGATGAGACTGCTACGCCACCGTTTGGAATCATGTCTGAGTAGCTGAAGGCGACAACCTTTTCGGCGATGTCTGGCGCCTCTGCGGTTACCGTGGTGCGCGCATCCCAGTAGCCAAAGCTCAGCTCTGCGTCACCGTTGTAGACGGCGAGAACTGCGTTGTTGTTGCCCTCGACGGGCACCTGAGTGATGTCTTTGTCGGTGTCAATGCCGGCCTCACGCATGGCAACAACTGGGTACTGGTATCCGGCTGGCGAGGTGGCGGCCTGCAATGCAACCTTGGTGCCAGGGGTGATCTTCTTCAGCGAATCGAGGGCGGCTGGGCCCTGTCCCGTTGCCTCGGCGGCAGCGGTCTCGATGCCGTTGCAGTACGAAAGCTCGATACCGCTCGCGGCGTAGGTGCTCATTACTGGTGCGTCTGCACAATACTTGTCTGGGTTGTTGGTGAAGCCAACTGCCGCGTATGAGGTGGCACCAAAGCGCACGTCGCGAAGAGCGAGGGTTGCGTCGTACTGTTCCATTGCCTGGTAGATCGAACCGGCATCGGCGATGATCACCTGCGCCTGGTCGGCGCCGAGGGCTTCAACGGTTGCCGCGTAGTCACTTGCGACGACGCCCTCAACCTTGATGCCGAGGTTTTCGGAGAGGTAGCTGGTGAGCGGGTCGAGCGCTTCAGCAAGATCTTCGCCCTCTACCGATGGCACAAGTGAGAGAGTGATGGACGATGGCCATTCGGTTGGCTCGTCTGCGGGGGTCGCACCGCCGGCGCTGCAGCCGGCGAGTCCGAGGGCGACGACCGCGAGGGCGCCTGCTGCGAAGACGGGTGTACGCATGGGTGGGGGTTACCTTTCGATACCGGTTTCCGAGCTGATCCGCTCGGGGTTGCTGGATGCCGCTGTCACGGCCCAGGCGGTGATTTCGGCGGCGAGCGCGGCGAGCGACTCGCCCCGCATCGTTGCTGAAAAGTTTGAGCTCGCGGCGGTTGCGCCTACGAGAGCGGTGTCGGCGCCGAGGGCAGCCGCTGGCGCGAGGTCGAATTCGACGATGTCGCCGATCGAGAGCACGGGGCCGGTTTGTAGGAGTGGCTCGACGATGCCGTGCAGCCCTGCTGGTTTGGCTGCTGTGAAGTGCAGTTGGTCAAAGCTGTCTGGTGCGCCCCAGCTTTCAAGCACTCGGCGAATGCCTGCCTCTGGTGCGTTGGTCGCAAGCACCAGCTGTGCTGATCCTCGCAATGTTGCGAGAAACTCGGCAAGGCCGGTCATTGTCGCTACCGGGGCGAGCTCGGTGCCAAGAATCTCGCGGCTGTCTGCGTATGCCTGCTGCAGGGTGGTTTCGTTGATGCCGTAATTGGCAGCGAGACTGCCCACAATGTCGTAGCCATCGCGGTAGCTGCTTTCGCCCGCGTCGTAGCTGGCGAGTGCCTCATCGACTGTGTCGAGGTATTCGCTACCTGCTGACTCGGCTACCTTGAGCGCGTATGCGCGAACGGGGCCGTGACCGATGGCGAGGGTGCCATCGAAGTCGAAGACGATGCTCGGGGCCATGCATATTCCTTCTCGATTTGGACGATGATTCCAAACCTAGAAGCCTTTATGGACGAAATGTCTATGTAACGGTGAACAGCGGGTTACATCTAATTGACAGCATTCCAACGAAGGGTCGAGTTACGAGAAAAATCCTCGAGAAGAAGCGCTGGATCACCGGCAAACGGGAATGCGGTGATGAGCGAAACCGGCGCACTTTGCCCGCCGCCAATGGGCGCAATACCGTAAATCAACGCCGAACTCTGCGAGCCCAACGCCGGTTGAGGACTCGGGCACACCACCACCCGGGCGAGTCTGCCACCAACCACAGCCTCGGCGACACGGGCACCCGCCGGTGGTCGCCGTAGCAATGGCAGCATCACACTCTGCACACGATCAAGCAGGGTACGGCCCGAGTCATGCTGCAGGTGGAAGGCGTCGACTGGCAACCCGAGCGCTTCCGCAAGTTCTCCCCGCAACCAACGATCACGCTTCAACCCAAACGGCGTTGGCACCTCAGAGAACCAATACCCGTAAACATGCAGTAACCCGGCATTGCCAATTGGAAACTCACTTTTCAGGCCCGCGACGCAGTGCAACAGATCACTCAGCTCGCGATCAATCATGGCCACCCCAGTGAATTCATCGATCAACGTAGATTTACCCCAGTGGGCAAATCGATCCGCTTCTGCATCTTGAGAGATCTGGGCGCACACCAGTTCAAGCATCACCACATGCTCGGAGGTGCCGGCTGCTTGAGGGTTGTGGCTCATTGCGCTCATGCGACTCAGCATCACAGCGTCAAGCGTCTATTTCGTGAACAGCTAAGTCGACAAGCACACAGAAGCCACAAAGCTAGTCCGAGCAAGATCGCAGTACGCTCTCTTGAACAAGAGAACTACGCCCGTGGAGCCGAACAACAACGTCCATCGAGCGAGCGCACTCGTCAACTAGGAGCAAACATGTTCAACGGCCTCAATGCCTTCCCGCTCACACCGCTGAGGAGCGACGAAATTGATGAGCGCGCATTTATTTCAAATATCGAGCGACTCAGGGGTGCAAGCCATCACGGCGCTCGGATCAACCGGCGTTGCCGCCTACCTCTCACACGAAGAACGAAGCCGTGTGGCCAAACTCGCGGTGTGCCACGCAGGCAATGTGCCTGTTGCAATTGGAGTAAGCGCGCTACGCACGAGCCAGGTACTCGAACACGTTTCCTCGGCAGAACACGCAGGCGCGCAGGGATTGCTACTTGCCCCCATGAGTTACCAGCCGCTCACCGAAAACGATGTCTTCGAGCTATTCCGCACCGTCAGCCAGCACACCGAGCTACCGGTGATCGTGTACGACAACCCCGCCACCACACATTTCACTTTCAGCCCCGAGCTCTACACCCGAATCACTGAGCTCCCGGGCATCGCATCAATCAAGATTCCGGCTGTGCCCACCGAAGCTGCCGCCGCAGAAACACGGGTCAGCGCGGTGCGAGCTGCGATTCCCGAACACGTCACAATTGGCGTCTCGGGCGACATGGCGGCCGCGAGTGGCCTGAGTGCAGGCTGTGATGCCTGGTATTCAGTGCTCGGCGGCACTCTGCCAGAACTCGCCCTCAGCATTTCACGGCCAGCAATGAGCGGCGATACAACAGCTGCGCTTGCGGCTTCGACCCATCTCATGCCGATCTGGCGTCTATTCAGTGAGTTCGGCGGCAGCATTCGAGTAATCGCGGCGATCGCGGAGTTGCTCGGGTACGCACCCGAGAACTGCTTACCGTTGCCAATCCAGGGGCTCAGAGGCGCCGAGCGCGAGCAGGTTGCCGAGGCACTTCGCGAGCTTGGCCTGACTGCCGCCAGCTAACCAGCTAACCAGCCAGTCGACTTTCCTGCCGACCGCCACCCTGTCAGCTAATTGCCGTAGGGGGTGAGGTGCTCAAATACGATCTGTGTTTGAGTGCCAGCAATCGCGGGGTGCACGCCAATATGCGCCGAAATGAAATCTCGCAATTGGCTCACGCTCTCAACTGAAACGTGAAGCAGCACGTCTCGCTCACCGCCGATCAGATAAACGTGCTGCACGCCGGGTAGTCCGCGCAACTCATCTCCTAGCGTGTGCACTCGATCGCGCATGTGCCCGTGTACTCGAATAAAAATGAGGGCGCTCACCGAAAGGCCCGTCGCTTCGGGGTCGATCTGCGCGTGGTAGCCGGTAATTACACCGGCCTGCTCAAGCGCCCGCACCCGGCCATGGCACGTAGAGGGTGCGATACCGGCAAGCGCTGCCAGCTCAGTATTTGGAATACGTGCGTCTTTGCGTAAGGCCCCAATAATCACGCGGTCGATGTCGGTGAGCGTCAGTCCAGTCACGATGATTCCTCTCAATGGCCCGGCGCGTTGCATTCCAAATTCGAATGATTGCCGATACCTCACACCATAATCGACGATTATTCGATATTCATTGCCCTTTGGCGATAGATCAGGCAATCTTGCCTCAAGATTCTCAACGAGCAATCAGCGCTCGCCACCCCGTCGCCCTTTGACGATCCAACGAGAAAGAAGATCAGCATGCAGAGCAACGCAGCTAGCGCCGCAATGAACACCCGTGAGGCCTGCGTCGCCGCTGACGCCAACGACCCGCTCGCATCTTTCCGCGCGAAGTTCTTGCTGCCCGAGGGCGAGCTGTACTTCGATGGCAATTCGCTAGGGGCTCGCCCGATCGGTGCGAGCGAACGTGCCCTTGACGTCGTCGAACGCGAATGGGGCACCGACCTGATTCGCAGTTGGAACACCAACCACTGGTTCGATCTGCCCATTCGTATCGGCGAAAAAATCGGCGCTCTCATCGGCGGTGGCACTGGCAGCACCGTGGCCACCGACACCACTTCAATCAACATCTTTAAATCACTCGCTGCAGCGCTAAGAATTCAGGAAGAAGATGCACCGGGCCGCCGCGTGATCCTCTCCGAACGCGACAACTTTCCCACCGACCTCTACATGATTCAGGGCCTCGCCGAGCTACTCGACCGAGGCTACGAGCTTCGCCTGATCGACGATTCGCTCTCACTCGACGAAGCAATCGACGACGACGTCTCAGTTGTGCTGCTCAGCCACGTGAACTACCGCACCGGAGCTCTCTGGCCTATGGCAGAAGTCACCGCAAAAGCACACGCCAACGGCGCCCTAATCATCTGGGATCTTTGCCACTCAGTAGGTGCAGTACCGGTAACGCTTGCCGAAGCCAACGCCGATTTCGCGGTCGGCTGCACCTACAAGTACCTCAATGGCGGGCCCGGCTCACCAGCCTTCATCTGGGTTGCTGAGAAACACCAGGATCGCTTCCAGCAGCCACTCTCAGGCTGGTGGGGCCACTCAAATCCCTTCGCCATGTCACCTGAATACGCACCGGCAGACGGCATTCGTAAGTTTCTTTGCGGCACCCAACCGATCACCTCACTCGCGGTTTCAGAAATCGGCATCGACATCGCGCTCGAGGTCGATCAAGACGAACTGCGCGCAAAGTCACTCGCGATGACCGAGCTCTTCATCGCGCTGGTCGAACAGCGCCTCAGCGACCATCCGCTGACCCTCATCACTCCCCGCGAACAAGAACTCCGCGGAAGCCACGTCAGCCTGCGTCACCCCGAAGGCTACGCCGTCATGCAAGCTCTGATCGCGCACGGTGTGATTGGCGACTACCGCGAGCCCGAGGTGCTGCGCTTCGGCATCACCCCGCTCTACCTCGGCTATGCCGATGTTTGGGACGCGGTTGAGGTGCTACGCAAAGTGCTTGACGAGAAGCTTTGGGACACCCCTGAGTTTCAACGCCGTGGGGCCGTGACCTAAACAGATCACCAAACCAGAGCGATGGCGACAATGGCAAGAGCGCACACCGCGAGAGTAAGCAGCAAGATGCTCCAAGGATCGGCAGCGCCCCGACCGCCACGAATCGCTCCCGCCGCTCGCCGATAGTGCTTTGACTGCCACGCCAAAAGCACTGCCCCTGCCGCCACGCTGAGCGTCACAACCGCGAGAACCGTGGCACCGAGCCCCAGCTGCGCAGCCCAGCGCAGAGCGATCGCTCCGGCGACAGCAAGCGCAAAAGAAGTGCGCTGCCAGGCCTGAGTGGTGCGCTCGGGCTGCAAGCCCGGATCCTCGTGTAATGCTGTGTCGATGCTCATCCCAGAAACAGTGCCCAACCCAGCAACAGCGCTGCCCCGAGCACAGCAACCAGGCTAAGGAACGGCACCAATATCGGCAACGGCAAAGCTCGACCGCGGCGCATTGCCCCCTCAACACGAAACCAGCGAAACCCTGCACCTGCAGCAAGCAACAACCCAGCACCGAGCAAAAGCAACACCAAGAGACGCTGCAACTGAGGAGCAAAAGCGTCGATGTGAAACGCTTCGATCGCAAGACCGCCAGCGATACAGGCAAGCGCGGTTCGAATCCAAGCCAAGAATGTGCGTTCATTGGCGAGCGTAAACCTTGGATCGGGTTCTTCGCCGCCTGGAAACATTTTTCGAGCAAGGTGCCCGTGCGCGTCTTCGTCATGCATGGCGTCACGCTAGCAACCGCGGAACGTGACGCAAGATGGTTATAACCGAATCGGTATGACCTCACCCGTTTGGGCATTGGATCGCGACTGGGTGAGCGAATAAGAATTGGAGACCACGGCGCGCAACGGTGCGTAAGCCATTCCAGGAGGTGTCGGCATGTCAGCAGCACAAAGCAACCTAAAACGTTCCATTACGCTCACCCAGGCAACCGGAGTTGCATTTCATCAGGTGCTTGGCGGTGGTGTGATTGCGCTCATGGGCACCGCGATTGCGCTCACCGGCGCCGGTACACCGCTTGCGTTCTTGGTCGCGGGCATAGCGGTGCTCGTGTACTCACTGCCGGTAATCACCATCGGCAGCGCCATGCCCGCCGTTGGTGGCAGGTACAGTTACGCCGCCCGCTTACTCTCCCCCTCTGCCGGCTTCTTCACCATGTGGATGACCATTCTCGTGACCATCCAGCTCAGCATGGTGACACTTGCCGCAGGCCACTACGTGCAGGCGATTCTGCCCTGGGCAGACGCAAAGATCGTCGCAGTCAGCATCATGGCCCTCTTCTTCGTGCTGAATCTATTTGGAGCAGCGCTTTCGAGCAAGGTTGGTATCTACCTCGGCATCGTGATGATCGTCGCCTTCGCCATGTACGGCGTGCTCGGTATGCCTCAGGTTGATTGGTCGCACTTCACCGAGCAGATGCCAAACGGTGGCGGCAATTTCTGGTACGCGGCAGCCCTGCTCACCTTCGCAACAACGGGTGCGGTTGCGGTTGTTTCTGACATCGGTGGCGAAATGAAACGGCCAAAGCGTGACATTCCAATCGCAGTTATCGTGGGCACGCTGCTGACTGTCGCACTTTACATTTTTGTTGCGATTCCTGCCGTTGGCGTCTCGGGGGTTGAAGATTCTGCAGGTAAGACGCTCATTGAGATGGGCAGCTCATTCCTGAGCTCGGGCCAGTCACTTTTCTTCGTGATCGGCGGCGCGCTATTCGCTGTGATCGGTCACGTAAATTCGCTGCTCACGGCCGCAACGAAGCCGGTGCTTGCGGGTATTGAAGATGGCTGGCTGCCGCGCGGTCTCGGCTCAGTGAACCGTCGCTTCGGCACTCCGCATTGGCTGTTGCTGGGCCTCTTTGTGATCGGTGCGGGCCCGGTTGTGCTTGGCATCTCGGTTGAAGCTCTCGCCGGTATTGCCGGTCTCTGCTCGGGTCTGGTGATGGCAGTGCTGCTCATCGGCTCGTGGCGTCTGCACGTGAAGTGGCCGGAGGCTTACCGTGCGGCACCGTTCGCGCTGAAGAAGGGACCGCACCTGGCCCTCGTGATTATCGGACTTGGCATTCTCGTGGTTCAGACCGTCTTGCTGTTCAACCGTTTGACCGACGCGAACAAGATTTCCCTCGTGGTCTGGCTGGTGCTTGGTCTGGTCGTCTGGTTTATGCGACGAGGATCGGTCGCAGCGTTGAAGCAGCCTGCCAGGGGCCCAGTGGCCGCTGAGGTTAAAGAGTCGAGCGAATCAGCTGATTCAGCTAGTTCAGCGAACTCGGCCGACCCGGCAAGCAACGAAACACGATAACCACACTTTTCAACCAAAAGAGACAAAGTCATGACTACCCCGAGTTATCTCACCCGCCAGCCGCCACGATTCCGGGCTGAGCCACCGCGCAGAACCGGCATGCACCTGGTCATGCTTGGCACACGTGCCGGCCCGTTCCCCAGCCTCCGTGCTGCCACTTCAACCGCGCTCGTGGTCGATGGTGTCGTCTATGTGATTGACGCCGGCGCCGGCCTCGTACAGCGTTTTTTCGAAAGCGGCCTGCACTTCGGTGATGTGCGTGGGATCTTCCTCACCCATCTGCATTCAGATCACGTGGCAGATTTTTACCCGTTCATCAATTCGAACTTTCCGCACTGGCGCTATGACGAGCAAACTATTGCCGTGATTGGCCCAGATCGTGCCGACGCAGGCGACCTCAGCACTCCAGGCTTTGCCGCCGCACCAAACACTCAGTTGATTTGTCCAGAAGATCCAACGCCCGGCGTGATCGAAATGATTGACTACCTGTTTGCTGCAAATGCATACGATCTGAACAACGCGATCCATACTGTGCGTCGGGTTGCAGATCGCCCGCGAGACCTCACCGGCACAAACGGAGAGGGCATGCTCGATATCCGAGCGATTCCCGCGCCTGCCGAGGCGGGACCGGAGCACGTATCACCCGACATGGAACCCGTGCTGGTTTACGAAGACGATCTGGTGAAGGTCACCGCCATTCTGGTGGAGCACCCACCGGTCTACCCCGCCTGGGGCTTCCGTTTCGATACCGCCTACGGTTCGGTCACCTTCAGTGGCGATGCGGCACCGAATCCGAACCTGGCAAAGCTCGGTAACGGCACTGACATCTTGGTAAACGAGGTGATGGATGTCGAGAGTGCCCTGGCCGTATTTACCGGCACTGAGCTCGAAAGCACAATGACCACGCAAATTCTTGAAGCGCACACTCCGCTGTCTTCCGGAGTTGACCCCCGCAGCGGGTCTGGCACCGTCGGCGTTGGAGCCTTTGCCGCGCAGATGGGCGCTGCTGGCCTGGTGCTACATCACATCTATCCAGACGATGGATCAATCAGCAGTGAGTACCTTGAGGTCATTGCCAGTCATGAGTTCGGCGGTCCGGTACACGCAAGCGAAGATCTCGATGTGATCGATGTCGCCGCTTTCCTTGGCCGGGACTAAGCGCCCAAAAACGCTAAAGTGATGCCCGGCTGCTGCGCTAGTCTCAAAGCAGGAGCCGGGCGTTTGCCTTCGGCGGAGAGGTCGAGACCATGAGCGTCCAGGATCCCGAGCCAGAGTTCAGCCCTGCCGACCACTTCGATCACATTCTTGATGGCCGGCTGCGCATGCGCCATCTCACCGCCATCATCGCAGTGGCCGACACCGGCGGTTTTGGCCGCGCCGCACAGGTGCTTCGCGTTGCACAGCCGGCGGTAACGAGGTCTGTAGCGGAGGCCGAGAAAGCGCTGGGTGTGGTGCTGTTCACGCGTTCGCCCCAGGGTGCGACGCTCACTCCGGCCGGCCGCGTGTTTGACGATCATGCGAGGGCGGTTCTGAAACATTTGCGTTTGGGTGCCCGCTACGCCAAAAATGTCGCAGAGGAGACCGGTGGCAGCCTGGTCGTTGGTACGCATCTATCGGGAAAACACCGTCTGCTCTCCGAGGCGATTGTTGCCCTGCTTGCCGTTCGGCCCGATGTGCGTATTGAGCTGGTTGAGGCAACGCCAGATCAGCTACTGCGGCAGCTACGATCGGGCGATATCGACATTTTGGTTGGCCGAGTGGATCGCCAGGCAGAGACGAGTGACCTGGTTGCGCGCCCGCTCGCAATTGAGGCGGTGACCCCGGTAGTACGCCGGAATCACCCGGCTGCACTCAACGGCACAAAGTCGCTGGCTGATCTGCGCGAGCACTTGTGGTTGCTGCCGTCAAACAGCACGCGCGTTGGCCGTTTCGTGCGCTCCGGTTTCACTCAGGCTGGGGTTGAACTGCCAAGCCGCGTGATCACCCACTCAACGATTTCGCTACCCGAGACGCTCCTGCTCTCAACCGATCTGGTCGCCATAGTTCCGGAGGGCATGGTCTCGGGCGACGATCGTTTTGTCGCGCTTGATTGCCCCGAAGTGACTATGGAGCGCACTCTCGGCGATATCGTGTTGCGCGGAACGTCAGCCCACAGCAGTGTGAGCAACGATTCTGCGACGGTGCGAGATTTTCAATCTGCACTTGAGCGAGTGATCACGAGCGTTGGGCAGCGCCGTCCCGCGGCTTGATCCAACGCGAAAACCGTGACTTAGTTTTCGCTGCCGTACTGCGGTGCGTGATAGCGCTCAGAGTTTTCGGTGTCTTGCTCTTCCTTGCCGTTGTTGAAAGCAGCGAGGTCACGAACGTTTTTCTGCACGGCAACCGCAGCGAAGAGGCTCATCGTGAAGCCGATGCCATAAAACCCTTTTTCGCTGAGAATCAGGCTGCCCGCGTTCCAGAGGCCGATGACCAGCAGGGCGAGTGAGATAACAACTGCGAGCCAAGTGAGGCCGTAATACAGATTTGTGACCGGGATTCCCTCGGCGCGATCGCGAACGGTTTTCTGCAGCGAGACAGCAGCGAACAGGCCAAGGATCAGGATCGCGAAGTAGTAGCCCTTCTCGTTAAGCTCCATGCGCGAGTTAAACAGACCGATGAAGTAGCAGCTCAAACCGATCAGCAAAGCGAGCCATGAAATACCGATGAAAGCAGGAGTTGGCTTCTGTGCAACAACGCGGACTTCTTGTGATTCGTTCGACATGAGGGGGTTCCTTTACAGGTCATCCGAGAAGACATTCCTTCTCTGGAATTCAACCAAGCGGCTTTGCAAGGTTGATTACTCTGTGAGCATACTTACCTCTGTGTTGCGGATCGGGAATACGTCTACGCCCTATTTCTGCGAATCATCGAGCCCCTGGTAGGCATTGAGCACCACCGGCTTAATCGGAAAGTGGGCAGTAAAGTATCCGGAGCTCTCAATATCGCTCTTGCGCGCCTCTGCAATGCGGGCAGAAACCGTGCCCTCGCAGTAGCGGCCCTGGCAGGGCCCCATTCCACTGCGACACTCGAGCTTGAGAGCACTCGAGCTTGATAAGAAGGGGTTCAGATCAAGCACCTCATCTATTCGCTCTGAAGTTACAAGCTCACATCGGCAAACAATGGTTTCTTTTGGCGCTGAAAGGTGCGCTAGAGCATGGCGGTTTGGCTCAAACATTTTTTGAACGACGCTCGAAAAGCGTGCGCTCTTGGTGAGATGAGTTTCTGAGTCGGCAAGCGCCTTAGTGAGCTCTTGTGTACGCACGCCAAGGGAGTATGCAATATTCAGGCCGGCATGCCAGCCCTCTGCCCAAGACTGTTCTGCACCAGCAACCCCGGTTGGTTCACCGGCAATGTAGATTGACTCAGCACTGGTGGCGAAACTCGCATCATGCCGCACAACCCATCCCCCGAGCTTTGAACTCCACAGCATCTCGCAGCCAGCCTGCCGGGCTAACTCGGTCGATGGTGAGAAGCCATAACCCAGCAGCAAAAGGTCTCCCTCGAGCTCTCTTGATGTACCGACTGGCCTCCAATTGCGATCAACCCGGGAGAGTTTTGCACCCCGCAAAGAAGACTTCCCGATCGCCTCGGTGACTATGGTGCGAGTTGAAATCTTTACTCCCCTGGCCACAAGTTTTGCCGTTGCACGGGCCGCTTCGGCAAACACAGCCAAATGCCCGGGTGCTGCAGGAATCGCTTTTGCGGCTTCACTGACGCTTGGCAAGCCACGCGCAAACGCGATCTCAGCAATCTGTGCTCCAGCGTCGATGAGTTGCTCTGCTGCAATCAATAGCAACGGGTGAGAACCGGCGAGAATGATCCGCCGACCGGCAAGTACCTTCTGGCTTTTGAGAAGCGACTGCGCAGCTCCCACCGTCATTACCCCTGGAAGGGTCCAACCGGGGAAGGCAACAGGCATGTCATATGCCCCAGTGGCAATAAGAAGCCGGCCTGCCGCCACAGTCTCACCGTGGCCATCTCTGCTGACGCCAATTTGAAGCTGCATCCCCGAGGCATCTCTGTCACGAAGCACGCCGTATGCGGTGCTCCGGAACATCGTGCGGATGCGGGGGTGAGACTCAAAACGTGCGATCAGCTGCTCTGCCCAACGGTACGGACCGTAGTTCGTTTTCACGCCGAAACTTGCCGGTGGTCGCCTAAAAATCTGGCCGCCACCCTGAGCTTGCTCGTCGATAACCAGAACATCGATACCGTGTTCTGCTGCTGCGACTGCTCCCGCCATACCAGCTGGGCCGGCACCAACGATCACCAGTTCATTCATCAACTTGCCTCATGCTTTTCTACGCACATACCTGCTTCGGCATCTGTGAGACAGGACCGCACCAGACGTTGCCCATTGACTGTTACGACGCAATCGAAACAGGTGCCCATGTTGCAAAACGGCTGCCGTGGCTCGCCGTTGGCAGTCACCGCAAACTCTTCCACTCCCGCAGACATCAGCGCAGCAGCTAACGTTTCCCCTCGGTGAGCTGCGACTGGTTTTCCGCAGAATTCGAACTCGAATGGCTCGCCGCGCTCGGCGTTTAGTCGTGATGCGCTCATGATTGCACCTTTTGAAATCTCATTGGATCAAAACTAGAAAGATCTGTATCTGGAGCGCGACCTGCCACAAGCGCAGCAAGCGCCTGGGCAAAACTTGGCCCCAAGGTAAACGCTGATCCACCGGTCGCGACAAACATTCCCGGCTTACCTGAAACAGCACCGACGAGCGGCAATTGGTCGGGGGCCACAGTCGTTGTGCCAACCCAGCTTCGCAGTGTGGGAATGCCGTTTAGTCCCGGTACTACCGCGAGCGCCGCGTTAGCGTTGCCCGCAAGAGATTCGCGCAGTAGTTCTGGCCTTGCCGAAAGGTTTGGTTCTCCCCCGGCTGTTTGCATCAATCGCGCAGGCCAGCCTCCTCCGATGAGCACATTGCCGTCGAGCGCCTGCTTCAACGATAGCCTCGCACCGGCGTGCTGAATCAGATGTCCTATGAACTTTGGCACTCTCAGGGTCGCTGTCATTGTTAGTGCCAGCGGAATGGTTGGCAGACTGCTGCCAACCATTTCGCCAAGTGCAGTTGTCCACACCCCGGCTGCGATCACGACCGCGTCTGCGGTAACCTGTCGAGTAGCAGCACCCTCTTGCAGAGTTACTCGCCATTGACCTCCGGTGCGCTCCATCGCGGTGACTTCGCATCGAGCACGCACTTCTGCCCCCTCCCGTACGGCGGCCCTGGCAAGTGCAGGAGCCGCCGTACGCGTGTCGGCCTTCCCCTCAATCGGGCTGTGGGCGGCCGCCACGATTGAGCTGGAAAGATATGGTGCAATCTTTTGCACCCCGGCCTGGTCGAGCATCTCGACATCCAAGCCCCAGGAGCGCTCGATTTCAGTTTTCTGCTCGAGCAACTTCGCCTGTGCGGAGTTCTCGGCAACCATCAGGCCACCAGATTGCTTGACCTCGAAGTTCTCGCCGCTAAGCGTCGGCAGCTGGGCCCAAAGAGTTGCCGCTTCGAGGTGCAACGGCATTGCTTCAGCGGCTTTTTTAGCCGCTTCGATGCCGTGTTCCATCATTCGATACTCAAGTTGGAAGTGCAGGCTGCCCGCGTTTTGCCCCGAGGCATGCTGGTTGATCTGGTCGCGTTCGGCAAGTAGCACTGACGCTCCCTCTCGCGCCAGCATCCAAGCGGTCGCGCAGCCGAGCAGGCCACCGCCAACTACCAGGGCATCGAAGTGGTCGCTCACGACGAAGCTACGGTTTCAATTCCGAGGCTCAGCAGGGTGTCTTCGATTCTTGCTACTCCGGCAGCGTCGAGTTCGAGTAGCGGATCGCGCACAAATCCAGCTGGCACACCTCGCAAGCGCAATGCTGTCTTCATAATCGCCTGCTGATTGCCAAATTGCACGCCGTAGTCTGGTCGGAACCAGGACTCCATGATGACGCGATCACGTTCACCCAGCTTGATGGCACGGTCACGATCACCCGCGGCAATTGCACGCCAGAAGTCAGGGTGATCCGCGCCGAGCACTCCGCCCGAGCCCATCAAGCCGTCACCGTGTCCGAGTAGTGCAAGGTCAGCACCCAGTTCGCTCGTTGGCATTCCGAAGTAGCGAACCTTTGACTCAAGCTTGTACATTCCGGAAAGGAACGACGCGAAGTTTCCGGTTGAGTTTTTTATTGCAACAACGTTTTCAATATCGGCGAGCTCATCGAGTAGGTCGGTGTCCATGTCAACAACGCAGCCACGGGGCCAGTTATAAACGGTCAGCGGAATGTCTGATGCGTCTGAGACTGCCTGGTAGAAGCCAACAATCTCTTCTCGATTGGGCACTACGTATGGGGGTGGCGTGAGCAGAATGCCGTCGAGTCCTGCGCGCTCTGCTGCATGCGCGTGCGTAATCGCTTCGGCCTTTGTAAAGGCGTTGCACGCACCGATCACTGTGAAGTTTTCGCTGCGGTACTTTGCACCGGCAGCAAAAAGGTCTGCCCGCTCCTGAGTGTTCATGCTGAACCACTCGCCGCTCGTACCGGCGAGGATCACCCCGTGCATACGCTCAGCAACTAGCCACTCCATTTGACCATCGAAAGATTCAAGATCAAGCACGCCACTCTCGCTAAACGGAGTAGTGATTGCCGGAATGTATCCGGTCCATGCGACGCTAGTGCGATCCATTGTTATTTCCTCGTTTCAGCGGAGTGTGTTGCTGAGCGCAGCACTTGGGTTAGGCGTCTTGCAGTGCTGTTTGACGTGACTTCTCGACGAGTCCGTCCGCACCTTCGAAGCTGCGTCCCCAGCCAGTAATCACGGCGATGATCATTACCCCAGTAAGTACGAGCGGGTAAATGGTCGCAGGGAACAACTCGAATGTCGAGATTGGAGCTACACCCTCGTAGCCCTTTGTCAGCAGCGCTCCAATAAATAGGTACGCACTCAGGAACGGAATGACTGACGCGAGGCCAAGCGCGAAGCAGTCCATGATGTTTGCGCGGCGGTAGGGGTGCAGACCTACTCGTGAGCCCAATTCATCAGCGATGGGGCCGAAGCTCAGCATCGAAGCCGAGTTGACGCCGCCGAAAAGCACCGTGGTCGCTGAGATGCCGATACCAATAGCGGCTTCGGCGCCGCGTGGAGTTGACGCTAGACGCCCCGAGACGAGTCGGTCAACCAGCATGTCCATCACACCGGCACCGCGCAGCACACCCATGATGCCGAACACCGAGATCACGAGGGTGACTGTGCCAATCATGTTTGCAACTCCGCTGTACAGGTACCCGACTGGTGCACCATCGCTCACACCGACAATATCGCTGAAGCCAATCAGGCCTGTTGCGAGACCGGTGATCGTTCCGAGAATCAGTCCCACCGTAACGGCCAGGAAGATGTCGCGGGTCTTCATCGCAACAATCAGCATGATGGCAACTGGGATCAGCATAACGAGCGGTAGCGGAGTCGCACCCTCGAAGTCTGGCGTTACGTTGCCGCTGTGCGCGTTTGCCATGCCGAGCACCAAGAACAGCACCGCGGCAATAGCGACGCTGATGAGGGCGTAGCGAGCTCGCTGCTTCACTACACCGCCGACGTCAGCGACGCCCTCCTTGCTGCGGAACCGCTGGCTTGAGGAGGAGATGATGGTGGTGTCCGAGATCGGAGCAAGGTTGTCGCCGAAAATGCCGCCAGAGAGAATTGCTCCTGCAAGTAGCGCAGGATCGGCACCAATCGCGATCCCCGCGGCGTAAAAGATTGGGAATGCAGTAAAGAACGTACCGATCGAAGATCCGGTCGACATAGCGATCGCGGCGACCGCAAGAAAGACAAAGAACGGGAAGATTCCGGCGTTAAGGCCAATACTCTGGGCGAGCCAAACGAATCCGCCGGAAACGTTGGTTGCCTTGATGAGTTCTGAGATCATTCCGACCATGAAGAGAATCACGACGATTGAGATCGAGGTCGGACTGCTGATGCCGCGCATCACGTGTTCCCAGAACAGGCTGTACTGACGCGCAAAGAGGGCGCCGATGAGCAAGGCGACAAAGCCGCCCATTGCGAGTGCCGTCATGTCGAACGCATTGAACACGACAAAGTAAAGAATGCAAAAAACTAAAAATATTGCGACGGGCAAAAAAGCCATCGCTATACCCCCGCGGAAGCGGAGTATCTGGTCGTTCATGGTGGAACCTTTCATACGCCTTTGTATTTCGGAAAAATCCTGTCAGGTTCTGTCAACTTTAGCAAACAAAATTTTACACACGGGTCATCTTTCCTCTATTTCCCGGCGTCACGCATGCAGTGCAACGCAACCTGCGCTCCGCTATGGTTAATTCATGGTTAGCGAAATTGGGAAAAACCTTCGCGATCTTCGCGCGGAGCAGGGTCTCTCGCTGCGCCAACTCTCAGCCGAAACCGGCCTATCCCCCACCCTGCTCAGCCAAGTCGAGCGCGGTATCGCAGAGCCAAGCCTAAAAACCCTTCGCGCGCTCTCCAGCGTGCTCGGCGAAGCATCATCATCGCTGTTTGCTGTCGAGAACCCAGTGCTCCTACACATCAGCCGACCCGGCGAACGCTCCCGCATCAGCACACCGGTTGGCAGCATCCAGTACGAACGCCTGACCCCAGGAAACGGCAACTTCGAAGTGCTCCGTGGCACTCTCGCACCAGGCGCATGGTCAAGCGAAACCGCCTGGTCGCACCAAGCGGTAGAGTGCGTTTTTGTCGACTCCGGCACCCTCGTGATCGAACTCGCTACAAAAACAATCGAAGTGCAGACAGGTGAATCTGTCACCTTCGCCTCGCAGCAAGCCCACCGCTACGGCAACAACAGCAGCGAAACAGTGACCTTCGTGCTCACGGTAAGCCCACCAACTCCATAGTCAACAGCCAGCAGCCCGGCCGCCGACCTAGCTTCGCGCCGCCCGGCGACTGCCAGCTAGCTCGAAAAAGCCTCGTAAGCAGAAACCCGTTCAGCAACCTCCTGCATTGCGGCGAGCGCCACCCGCACCAACGGATGACCCGATGATCCGTTTCGTACCGCGGCAAACACGCGACGAGTTGCGACGGGACCCGTCACCGGTCGCACCACGACACTGTTCAGGTTGATCCCCCGCAAAGCAGAACGCGGAATCAAAGCAACACCGGCCCCGGCCTGCACCAAAGCCACAACCGCGCGGAAATCATCTGAGTGATGCCGAAAATCTGGCTCGAACCCCGACTGCTCACACGCGTGCCACACCACCGAATGCAGCGGGTTGCCCTGGTACGGGCCGATCCACACCTCTTCAGCGAGCTCAGCCAACGAAATCTCGGTAGCAGCAAGCGCGCGATGCTCAGCAGGCAACACCACGTCAAACGGCTCAACATACAACGAATACCGTGTGAGCCTCGCATCATCTTCGCGGGGCGCACCGCGGTAATCGACCGCAAGCGCAATATCGAGTTCACCGTCGAGCAGCAGCTGCAAAGCCGCGTCACCCTCGACATCGTTCACCCGAAACCGCACGCCCGGATGAGTTTCGCGCAACCGCGCACTGGCCGGGGCAAGCACCTCGGTGATGCCAGTCGCAAACCCAGCAACCACGACTTCACCAGCCTCGCCAGCAGCAAAAGCGGCAAGATCAGCCTCGGCCCGCTCCAACTGCATCAACACTGCATCGGCGTGACGCAGCAACAACTCACCCGCACTCGTAAGCCGCACACCCTTGCCACTGCGGGTGAGCAATTGCTGACCCGTCTCTTGCTCAAGCGCATTCAGCTGCTGCGAAACCGCCGAGGGGGTGAGGTACAGCGCAGCTGCCGAAGCGGTCACCGTCTGATGGTCGGCGACCGCCCGAAGCACCCTGAGTCTGCGCGGATCAATCACGATGCCATTATCGTTCGAACTTCTTTGAATGCGGCCACAGCCACACGGACATCTTCAATTGAATGAGCAGCAGACATCTGCACTCGAATGCGTGCCTCGCCCAGCGGAACCACCGGATACGAGAAGCCGATCACGTAAATACCGCGTTCGAGCAGCAACTCGGCCATGCGTGCCGCCTCGGCCGCATCACCAATCATGACCGGCACAATCGCGTGCTCGCCCGGCAAGATATCAAAACCCGCAGCCGCCATCTCCGAGCGGAACACCCCCGTGTTCTCGGCAAGACGATCACGCAAATCCGAGGCTGTTTCAAGAATGTCGAGCACCTTGAGCGAAGCGGCGGTAATCACAGGCGCAAGGGAATTCGAGAAAAGATAAGGCCGTGCACGCTGACGCAGCAGATCAACGATTTCCTGACGCGCTGCAACGTAACCACCCGATGCCCCACCGAGCGCCTTACCGAGTGTGCCGGTGATAATGTCAACACGGTCCATGACGCCATGCAGTTCTGGCGTGCCTCGACCCTCTGGCCCAACAAAACCAACCGCGTGCGAATCGTCGACCATCACCATCGCGTCATACTTTTCGGCAAGATCGCAAATCTCTTGCAGCGGCGCAATGTAGCCATCCATTGAGAACACGCCATCGGTGACGATCAAACGGCGGCGGGCACCCTTGGTCTGCTGCAACTGCGCCTCAAGATCAGCCATATCCCGGTTCGCGTAGCGGTAGCGGCTCGCCTTTGACAGTCGAATACCGTCAATGATCGAGGCGTGGTTCAGGGCATCAGAAATCACGGCATCCGAGGAATCAAGCAGCGTCTCAAACACGCCACCGTTCGCGTCAAAGCACGACGAGAAAAGCACTGCGTCTTCTTGACCAACAAACGAGGCAAGGCGATCCTCGAGTTGCTTATGAATCTCTTGGGTACCGCAGATAAAACGTACCGATGCCAAGCCGTAACCCCACTGTTTCAGGGCATCTTCGGCAGCGGCCACGACCTCGGCATTGTCGGCAAGTCCAAGATAGTTGTTTGCGCAGAAGTTCAGCACTGAGCTGTTCTCGCCGTCAGCAATGACTGAAACAAGCGCTCCCTGCGCCGAAGAAATCACACGTTCTGGCTTCAAGAGGCCGTCGTTTTTGATCTGGCTCAGAGTGGCGCGCAGGTCTTCTCGTACTGAGGTGAACATATTTGGAGTTCCTTAATCAAGCGAGGTGAACAATGGGGAGGGAACCAGCTATGCGGTCCAGTCGAGCACGATCTTGCCACTGCTCGCACTCGCAGCTTCATCAAATGCCTGCTCAAAATCTTGTGCGGCATAGCGTCCAGTAATCACTGGGCTAAGGTCGAGGCCGCCCTGCACGAGCGTCGTCATGGCGTACCAGGTTTCGAACATTTCGCGGCCATAAATGCCCTTGATCGTGATCATCGAAGTCACCAATTTGGCCCAGTCAATAGCGAAATCTTCAGCCGGCAAACCAAGCATCGCAATGCGACCGCCGTGCGCCATACTGTCGAGCATGCCTGTCATAGCGATCGGGCTGCCCGACATCTCCAGGCCAATGTCGAAACCCTCTTTCAGGCCAAGCGCTCTTTGGGCCTGCTCGAGTGAGGTTTTAGCGGTGTTTACCGCGAGCGTGACACCCATCGACTCGGCGAGTTCAAGCCGGGCATCACTGATGTCGGTGATTACTGTGTTGCGCGCACCAGCATGCTTCGCCACCGCCGCCGCCATGATTCCGATTGGGCCAGCGCCCGTCACCAAGACGTCTTCGCCGACGAGTGGGAACGACAGAGCCGAGTGCACCGCATTGCCGAAAGGATCAAAAATCGCGGCCACATCGAGTGGGATCGCGATGCGATGCACCCACACATTGCTAGCGGGCAAAGCGACGTATTCGGCAAACGCACCGTTGCGGCCAACGCCGAGGCCCACCGTAGCTGCGCAGAGGTGCCGCCGGCCCGCCATGCAATTGCGACACTTGTTGCACACCAAATGTCCCTCGCCACTGACAAGGTCACCGACCGCAATGTCGGTCACATCGCGGCCAATCTCGACCACCTCACCCGAGAACTCGTGGCCGAGCACCAGAGGAGTCTTGATGGTTTGCTGTGCCCAACCGTCCCACTTACGAATGTGCAAATCAGTGCCGCAGATACCGGTACGCAGCACCTTGATCAGCACCTCACTGTGGCCAATCTCAGGTTCTGCAACGTCTTCCAGCCACAGCCCCGGTTCGGCATGCTTTTTGACTAGCGCTTTCAATGTGGTTCCTATCCGACAAACAACTTCGCACCCCGTGCGTTGCCTACAGTTTGCCGAGCAAAAGCTCACTTGCGCCATCGAGCCTTTCTGAAACCCGACCACAGATTTTCTACACGTAACAATTGGGCGCTGGGCCGCACAAGGTGGCAGAATCCCTCAATCAGTTCCTGAAATAAGACATCATCGCGAGCTATGCACGTTTGCGCACGGCCCGCGACGATGGCTATTGAGTGTCTGCTCAGCGTCGTTACACGCAGCGTTGTTCCATGACACCGAGGCCGGAAATCCTGGAAGTTACAACTTGCCCCTGCCGCAAATAGCGCGGGGGCGTTTGTCCAAATCCAACCCCCGGCGGTGTACCGGTGAAAATCACGTCCCCGGGTCGCAGTTCAACAATCGCAGAAAGCTTCTCCACTAGATCAGGTATCGGAAACACCATGTCTGAAACTGTGGCACTCTGCACACGCTCTCCGTCAATCAGGCACTCAATCACCGGATCGCTCTGTGCCAGAAACTCTTCTGGGCTCACGAGCACCGGGCCGATGGGACCAAAGCCTGCAAATGATTTTCCGAGGGAGAACTGTGCGGGTTGCCCTCGAAATTGAGCGTCTCGATCTGAATAGTCTTGGCCAATTGCGAGCCCCGCAATATGCTGCCAAGCATCCTCAGCTGAGATGTTTCTTCCGCCGACTCCGACGATTGCCACCAGCTCAACTTCCCAGTCGACAGTGCCACTGGTCAACGTGAGTTCAGAGAACGGCCCCACAATCGATGAAGCAAACTTTGTGAACACAATTGGATACTCAGGAACCTGGAATCCGGACTCTGCCGCGTGATCCACATAGTTAAGACCCACAGCTAGAACCTGACTTGGAGCCGGAGAAACAGCGCCCAGATCTCGTCGATCCACTAGATCAACTTCACGATTGGGGGCGTCGAATGCCTTGGCCCACTCAGCAAACTCCGACCAGCTGAAATAAAGCGAATCGAGCTCCGCCGGGAATCTCCCATTACTCGATTCGGCTACATCAATCTCGCCGCGCTTACTGAAAAGAGTCGCCCGACCGTTTCGGTTGATCAGCTTCACTACTGACTCACCGGTACTGCAACAATCGCGTCTATCTCCACATCAAACCCACGCAATTGCACCTCAATTGTGGTTCGGGCAGGATACGGCTCGCTCAAGAACTCCTTTGCAATCTCATTAAACTCCGCAAAGTCGTCGAGATTGCGTAGGTAGACGCCATAGCGCACTGCGTGCTGCAAGCTGCTACCCGCAGCATTCGCGACAGCCTCAAGGTTGCGAAAGGTCGCTCTCACTTGGTCGGCAAAAGTCTCACCGATTCGCGCACCGGAGGCGTCAAACGGTCCCTGCCCCGCGAGAAAAGCAAACCCCGAGCTTACGACTCCTGGCGAGTAGGGGCCGGCGGGAGGAGGAGCATACGGTGTCGAGATTGATTTCACCATGGCACTAGTCATTCTTAGTTTCCGTTCTTTAGATCTATGGGCAAACAAAACAAATCAGTGTCGGCCAAGCACGGGCCATTCGGCAACGACAACTTCGTTGTGCACCAGAAAAACCCGTGAATGCATATTGCTTAAACCGCAAGCATGGTTGGGTCGAATCCGAATCACGTCGCCCACTGAGAGGCCCTCGCTTCCGTGAAGAAACCCATGCTCTTCGTGACCCATAGAGACGATTCCACCGCTAGCTGAAACGACTGTTCCGATACGGCCGTCACCGTGCATGCTGCCGTCGCTGCTCATCGCTTTGATTCCAGCGTCTATGAGAACCGGCTGCGCCCGTTCTACGCTAATCACTCTGCTGAGTACTGTCATTGCGGCGTCTTCAGGAGCAACGGTGCCGATCGACACCTGATTTTCGTCTCCGTAAACGTAAGTTCCAGGCCGTGCTTCCGTGACACCGCGAATCAGGGGCGCCGACCTTACTCCAGCGGTCGATCCAACCGAAACACTCTCCACCTCCACACCAGCTGCGCGGATCGCCTCTGCGGTTTCAACCAAGAGCCGGGCCGCAGCCTCGCCCGTGCGCTGACGCAGTTCAGGGTCGGCGCCGACACCCTGCACATGACCTTCGTGCATAAATACGCCCTCGAACCGAACGCCGGCAAGTGCACTCATTTCCAGCGCCACTTGCACTGCTTGGTCAGGGTGTACTCCCGTTCGACGCACACCAGTATCAATTTCAAGGCGGACATCGATTTCTATGCCAGCGGCAGCCGCCGAGGTGGCGAGAGGTCGCAATGATTCAATCGAATCTGGCCCAACGATCAATCTCGTGCGTTTCGCTACCTCTATTGCTGTCTGCACACGGTGCGGCCCGACCGGCGGATATGCCCAGAAAATATCCGGGTGGCCTGCTCCTGCCAACGCAAGAGCTTCCTCAGCTGTAGCAACGGTGTGCCCAATCGCGCCAGCAGCCAATTGCAGCTTTGCTACTTCATTTGTTTTACTCGTCTTCCAATGAGGCCGCAGAGCGACACCTAGACGGTTCGCATGTGCCGCCATTTCATCGATATTTCGATGAAGCACTTCTTGCTCAATCAGGACCGCTGGACTTGGCAACTCGTTAATGGTTGATCCAATGTATTGGCTCATGACTCATGCACCTGTTCTCGACTAGTTTGATTCCGTTTGCAACAGCGGGTAATGGCAAGCAACGGTCCTGTTGCTACCGCCGACATGCACAGGTTTCGGCACCTCGGATGCGCAACGATCAGTCGCCAACCAGCACCGGGTACGGAACCGGCAACCACTTGGAGGATTCGCAGCTGAGGGGAGATCACCCTTCAGCACAATTCGCTCACGAACCTCGGTTGGGCTATTGGGAGGCGTCGCGGAAGCGAGCGCAGCCGTATAGGGATGTGCCGGACGGTCGAGCACCTCATCGGCTGGGCCAGTCTCGATTACCTGCCCGAGGTACATCACTGCAATTCGATCAGCAACGTGCCTAATCACATCAAGATCGTGCGAAATCATGATGAACGCTCGCGAACTGGTGTTGCGCAGTTCCATCAGCAAATTCAGTACCTGCGCCTGTACTGAAACGTCAAGCGCCGAGACTGGCTCGTCAAGAATCAAGAGTTCCGGGTCAAGCGCAAGCGCACGAGCGATGCCGATTCGCTGTCGTTGGCCGCCAGAAAACTCGTGCGGATATCGCTGTAAAGCTTGCCGGGGCAGGCCTACCTGGTCGAGCAGCTCTGCAACTTTCTCGACACTTTTCTGCCCCTCCCATCGACCAAACGCCCGTAGTGGCTCAGCGATGATTTCCTGCACCGTCATTCGCGGATTCAGTGATGATTGAGGGTCTTGAAACACGAACTGGATCTTTTCACGCAGCTCTTGTTTCCTTGCGCGACCCGGTCGAGTGATGTCTTCGCCTCGGTATCGAATAGTGCCACCGGTCGGTTCATTCAAGTGCACGATCGCTCGCCCAGTTGTACTCTTGCCGCAGCCTGACTCTCCGATGATGCCAAGAGTTTCTCGCTCGGACACGCTCAGGTTGACGCCGTCTACCGCATAGATGGTACTTTTCCGCCCGAATGGGCTTGAGCTAGTGAAGTGCACCTCAAGGTTCTCGAGGCTCAAAACTTCTTGTGCAGAGGCAATCGCGCCATTCTCATCTCGCACGGCCTCTAAATTCACCCGCTCACTCATCTCATCACCTCGTGTCGTTCGTTGCGGTAGTGGCAGGCGCTCAGTCTTCCATCGGCTGACGCCTCGAGACTCGGTCGTTCCTTGTCGCATTTTTCACTTTTGAAGGGAGAGACGCATCGCGGCGCAAACGGGCACCCGATTGGCAGCTCATCCATCGCAGGGGGACGTCCGGGAATCGTAACCAAATCCTCGCCGCGTGGAGTAGATCCTGGCCGACTACTGATGAGCGCAGCGGTGTATGGATGTCGGCTATCGTCAAATAGCTCGTGCGTGCCTGCGACTTCAAGTACACGGCCCGCGTACATCACAACCGCACGACTCGCGAATTGTGCAATCAACCCGAGATCATGAGTAATGAGGGCGATGGCAACTCCGAGTTCATCACGAACCTTCACCAGCACATCAAGAACTTGGGCCTGAATTGTTGCGTCCAGAGCGGTAGTCGGCTCGTCAGCAATCACAACTTCCGGATCGTTGACCAACGCCATAGCAATCACTGCCCGCTGGCGCATACCACCGGACCACTGGTGTGGGTACTGTTTTGCGCGGCGGGCCGCATCCGGCACGCCGACCAGCTCAAGCATTTCTATTGTTCGGAGACGAGCCTCGGCACGCGAAGCCTTGGGATGGTGAATTCGATAGGCTTCATCGATTTGAGCGCCTACTTGCACCACCGGATCAAGCGTCGTCATGGGGTCCTGAAAAATCATGCCGATTCGGCGGCCTCGGATCTTTCGAAGTTCGCGAGGCGATAGTGCGCTGAGGTCAACCCCGTGAAAATCAAGCTGGCCCGAAACGATGTTTGCGCCTGGCGGCAAGAGGCGCATCAGAGTAAGAGCCGTCATGCTCTTTCCTGATCCGGATTCACCGACAATGCCAACTATTTCTCCAGGGGCGATGTCGAAGCTCACTCCGTCGAGTACTCTGACGTCACCATTGGGAGTGGGTAGTTCTAGCACCAAATCTTGGATCGAAATGGCGGCATTTTTGACCGCGATTGCGTTCGTCAAGTCGTCACCTGTTCTTTCGAGGGTCAATTGCGTCTCTGATCCCGTCACCGGCAGACATCGCCGAGAGCACAGTGAGAGCGATTACAGTGCCCGCTGGAATCCAAAGCCAAGGCATAGAGGAGAGCACCGTAAGTGATTGCGCTTCTGTCAGCATGTTTCCCCAGCTGGACTGCGGTGGCTGCACCCCGGCACCGAGAAAACTCAATGCAGATTCAAGAAGCACTGCCTCAGCGACGAGGAGTGTGGCAGCCACGACGACAGGTGGCAGTACACCGGGCAGTAAATGCTTGCGGATCACAAACCAACTCTTTGACCCCAGCACTCCAGCTGCCTGCACGAACTCTTGTTCGCGCAAGCCCAGCACCACTCCTCGAGCGATACGTGCAGAGCCAGGCCACGAGAGCCCGGCAATTACGAGAATCAAAAGTGTCACATTGGGTCCGATAATTCCGGCCAATACAATAACCACCAGAATTGGTGGCACTGTCAGCATGATGTCAATCACACGACTAATAACCGCATCGATTGCTCCGCCGTACCAACCTGCAATCACACCAAGCAAGGTGCCGGTGGTCACGGCAAGGAATGCTGCCAGAAAGCCGACGGCAAGTGATACTCGCCCTCCGCTCAGCAGACGGCTGAGCACGTCGCGCCCGGTCGAGTCGGTCCCTAGCCAGTGCTCTGCTGAAGGAGGCTGACGAATTGCACCGAGGTCAATTGCATCTGGCGCGAACGGACTAATGAATGGTGCAAAAACGCTCGCAAGGGTGATGATCGCGAGTACTGCAAGTCCTATGACTGCAGGTGGATTTCGTAGGAACCTGCGCACTGCGAGCCGGTTCGGCGAAAGCTCCCGCCTTTTTGCGTCATTTTCCACGTCGACCGTAGTCACGACAGTGGTCTTTGGTGGGTGCACCACCCGCGGTTCGCTCACTGGCTCATTCATTGCTTCGCCATCCTCACTCGTGGGTCGACAACTGCATAGAGCATGTCGGCGACAAAATTGCAGACAAGCACGAGCACCGCCACGTAGAGCCCGAAGCCAATGATCACCGGATAGTCACGGGTAGAAAGCGCCTTGATCGCGAGTTGCCCCATTCCGGGCCAGGCAAAGACTTGTTCCACCACGACCGCACCAGCGAGAAACACTGGAATGTACAGCGCGACTACGGTAACCAAAGAAATGAGACTGTTGCGCAGGGCGTGTGCCATCGCCAAGCTTGGACGGGCGCCCTTGGCTACTACGGCGCGAACGTAGTCCTTGTTAAGTTCCTCGAGCATGCCACTGCGCACATACCGTGTAAACGGTGCTGCAACAGTCAACGCCAACAGGCTCACCGGCAAAACCATATGCAGGATAAGGTCACCGAGGTCACCCCTACCTGAGGTGTACATTCCGGCCGATGGCAGAACACGCAGCTTGACTGCGAAGATGTAGATCAACAACATCGCGCTAAAGAAGCTAGGTATTGCGATTGCAACAACGCTCACAGTGCTAATTGACTGATCTACGATGGTGCCCCGCCTCATGGCAGTGATCACGCCAGCTGGAACGGCGATAATCAGTCCGATCACCAACGCGCTCCCCATCAGCAGCATCGTCGGCCCGATCCGGTCAGCAAGCATTCCAGATACCGGTGCACCGCTCGAATAGGAGTAGCCAAGATCCCCCGTCAACAACCCGCCGAACCAGCGCATAAATTGCACCGGAAGGGCTTGGTCAAGGCCCAGTCGTTCTCGTACCGCGGCGGTGTACGCGACTCGGTCCTCTCCTGCGATCTCCGGTGGCACCATCATGTCGACGGGGTCGCCGGGCGCTAAACGCACAAGCGTAAAAAGGCCTATCGCGATTACAAGAAAGACTAGAACGCTTGATAACAGGCGTGTGACGAGGGATCTCAACATAGGATTAGCTGCTCACTGTCCAGTCGGCAGCATTCCAGAAGCCATTGGTGAAGTCACCGTGTGGCTGGAACCCTTGCAGACGATCGCTGTGCACCCAAATTGTGTCGGGGACGCTTAGCCAAAGCATTGGCACGAGCTGATTGTCTAGACGGGCGGCATCTTGATAGATACTCTGGCGCGCAGTCTGGTCAGCAGTCGTCCCGCCCTTAACCATGAGAGCGTCGAGATCAGGGTTGCAGAACAACGCGGTGTTTGAACCGGCTGGGTACACCTGGTCACATGCCACCAACGGGAACGAGCTCGCTGGATCCGGCGTGTACACGCCGGCAGCTGAGAGCATCAGGTCGTACTCAGCGTTCTCGATCATTGGCAGCTGTGTTGCAGAGTCAATCTGTTGTGCAACCGCGTTCACGCCCGCGTCTTTTAGATTCGCGATCACAACGTCAATCATTTGGTCGCGGTCACGTTGACCGGGAATCCAGGAGACCTTGATTTCTTGCGAGAAATCAAAACCCGCTTCGGTCAGCAGTTGCTTCGCCTTTTTGGCGTCATACTCATAATCATTGAGGTCGCCCGGCAACGCCCAATCGGTCATGATTGTGCTGTTAATCGGTGACGCGTGGCCTCCGAGCACACCATCAATAATTCCCTGACGGTCGATTGCGTAGAGAAACGCCTGTCGCACTCGCTCGTCTGGGAACTTCTTGAAGTTCGGGAGCAACCTGAAGAAGCCCGCCGAAGGCTTGCTCGCTACGGTTACTCCGTCGAGGCCTTCAACCGTGCCGACGTCAAGAGCTGAGACCTGAACAAGATCAATCTCGCCGCTGGCCAGCTGAGCAGTGGCGACATCACTTGTGAGGAGCTTGAGGTAAAGCGTGTCAATGCCAACATCAGTGCGGTAGTTCTCATTGGCGGAGAGCACTACTTCCTGGTCGGCCTTGTACTCATCAATTTGGTACGGCCCCATACCTACCTGTGGGCTGTCAAAGAAGCTGTCAGTTAGCAGCTGAGCTCGGTCCGTCTCGCCAAGCACGTGCTCAGGCAAAATGTAGAACACCGACCCATAGCCGATCAGTGAAAGGAATCCAGCGTTCGCCTCGGTCAACGTGATTTTGACTGTGTGATCGTCGATAGCTTGAACCCCACTCAAGGTCTCCGCTGTCCCGGCTTCAAGTTCATCAAAACCGACAACCTTTGCCAAACGTGAACGTAGCGCACTCGACACATTTGGGTCGGCAAACAGGGTGTAACTGAACACCACGTCCTCGGCAGTGAATGGTTCACCATCGCTCCACTTCATGCCCTCACGAAGATGAAAGGTGTACTCCGTTGCGTCATCTGAAATGTCCCAGCTCTCTGCGAGTCGAGGCACATACTCAAAGTCAGGGCCGGTGGTGAGAAGGTTGTCGAACACAAGCGACATTGCTAGTTGTTCGCCACCCATCGGAGGCTTCAGAGGGTTAAAGGATTCTGGCGCCTGGTAGAGGTAAATGTTTGCCGATGTCTGGCCATCCGAAGTCGCGCCGGATGCGCCACCGCTGCAACCTGTAAGCAGCGCCGCGACGGCGGTGAAAGCCAGAGCACTCTTCAGCAGTTTCTTCTGCATTTGGAACTCCTTAGTTAAAAATTGTGTATGGATGATGTATTTCGTAAGTGTTCGTACTGATTTGGATCACCGTCTCCTTTGGCGGTTCAATCGATCTGAGCGGGAAGAATTACGGGCGTATGCAGTTCGCCGAGCCCGGCAACTTCGGCAACCATGACGTCTCCCGGCGCGAGGTATTCGCCGGTGGTGGCACCAACTCCCGCCGGCGTACCAGTCAAAATGATGTCGCCTGGGTTGAGCGTCATGAGACGCGAGCTGAACGAGACAAGTTCAGCAACATCGTGAATCATTTCTGAAGTGTTGCCGCTCTGCTTCACTTCACCATTCACAAGCAAGGTAAGGGCAAGATCCTGTGGATCGGCAACCTCATCGGCCGACACCAAAAACGGTCCGATCGGTGCCGACCCGTCAAGCCACTTTCCTTCAAGCCAGTCAAAGAATGCGCTTTGAGCAGCGTCATCTCGCTCTTCGCCCAGTTCCAAGCTACGGGCAGAGATATCGTTGCTCGTCGCGTAACCAAACACATATTTGAGCGCGTCAGCTTCACTTACTCTTCTAGCTACTGCGCCGATCACAACTGCGAGTTCAACTTCCCAATCGAGTTCGCGAGTCATGGGGTCCAACTCGACCGGGGCCTCGTGGCCGATAAGGGAGCTGTCTGGTTTCAAGAACAGTCGCGGCGTTGCGATCCGTTCGTCCCGCTCTTGCGCTCCCGACTCCGTAACATGAGATTGGTAGTTCGCGGCGGCCGCAATGATTTTTCCGGGTTTCAATAACGGGGCAAGGATCCGCGCTCCGGCCAGAGGCACTCTCGTTATAGGGCTCTCGGTTGCGGTACCAGCAACTACTTCGGAAAGGTCGCCGTCTCCGGTCACAACGATCTCTTCTCCGTCCACATAACCGTGACGTACGGAGTTATCCGTTGCGAAGGTGAGCCATTTCATGGTTTCGTTCTCCTTATTCCTGCTACCAAGTGAGGGTGATTTCGCTGCCAGATTTTGCAGAGGCTTCTATCTGATCGAGTGCACGGCTCAAAACAACAAGGTCAAGGTTTGGAGTGACCCTTGCGGAACCCTTCGAGTGCGCAACCAGCGCTCTGAGTTGCGAGACAACGGAGTCTTCGCCAAATTGCACTCGTGTCACGCCATCTGGTCGTTGCACCTGAAACGCTGGTTTCATCAGGTCGACAAGCATTGATCCGTGTGTGCCGACAAACCGCACTGCTGCTCGGAGCACACCAGAGCCCCCTGCGCTCTCGCTGGTACGTGAAATATGTGCACTCACAACCACGTCTCGATCAGTCTGACCAAGCATGCTCCAGCTTTCGCCGGTGCCGTGCGCTTGCAAACTCAGCTGGGCAGGTCCGGTTGCTGAGCGCAACAAATCAACTGCATAAACACCAAGATTGCGCAGTTCACCACCCGGATAGGCGCCATCACCGGCGGCTACAACAAGTTCAACTGCCACTGCCCGCAAGAGACCAAATTCAGCACCCCGGACAGCAGACATCGCTCGAGTGAAGCTTGGGTGTGCCGAAAAATGATGCGGAGCAATGATTGTCGTGGGCAATTCTGCAAGCTGTTGCAGCTCCGCAGTATCGCTGAGCGTTGGCTTATCGAGCAACACCGGAAGTTTGCGTTCAGCGGCGAACCTTAAGAAGCGAAGGCGATCCTCGCCTTGCAAACATACGATCGCGCACGCAGCGCTAGTCTCTGGCATCGCAGAAACCTGCAATGGCAGACCCAGTCGAGCGGCAAGCACGCCTGCCTGTTCGAGTTCAACGCCCGAAGTGGAAGATGGTACCCAAATCTCAGAGGCAAGCAAGCCTGCTTCTTGAAGTTTAGGAGCCCACATTTCGCTCTGGTGATTTTGGTTCGGGCCACCAGAAAATCCGGCCAGTAGTACTCGTGTCTCAGTCATGCTTGCTCTCCCGTTGCGCTCGCATCCTTCTTGGATATGTCGGTAATGCGTACGGTCTGGCCAAGCGCAAGTGAACGTTCAGATGCCTCTGCAACCTGCACTGCGTGCACGGCTGCAGATACTGGTGGTGTCACCTGGCCCTGCCCTCGAACGGCGGCCGCGAAACTCTCGAGCTCACGAACGAACACACGAAGACCCGTACCATCCGGTGCAGGAGCCTCAATCCCAGCTTCATTCCACATCAAAAGCCCGTTTGCATCCCACTCTCGACTCAGAACTCCCTCTGAACCGACGACGGTCATCTCAAGAAAACTTGCACCGCGAGGCCTCTCGCCACGGCTTACCTCACACACTGCGGTCGCTCCTGAAGGAAACGAGAGTTCCATTACGAGATAGTCATAAATACCAAGAGCAGCACTTGTGGCTTTCTGACCAACCGAGAAGACACTTTCTGCCGGTTCACCAATCCACCATGAAGCCAGGTCGCTGAGATGCACCCCGTTGTGCAGAGAATGCCCACCTGACGCCTCCGGGTTCAGCACCCAAGCCTGCCAACCGGGCCAGATCCACCCACCGTTCATGACAATTCGAACGAAACGTGGTGTGCCAATCGCACCGCTTTCAATCACCTCAGAAATGGCAATTCCCTGGTCTGAAAACCTGTGGCTATGCCCTACGGCGAGCGCAAGTCCACGTTGTGCGGCCATCTCGGCGAGCTGAGCAGCGTCAGCGGCGTGCATCGCGAGTGGTTTTTCCATCAAAAGGTGCTTATCTGCTTCAAGCACCTGACGGCCAAGTTCTGCGTGACTGAAGTTTGGCGTGCATACGATAACCGCTTCGACTTCTTCCGCAGCGAGCATGTCAGCGACATCTGGATACGACTCGCAGCGTTCAAGGTGAGCCACTTCGCTCGCCCGACCGATATCCATGTCAGTCACACCGATCAGCCGCAATTGAGACGATGCCCTCAGCGCCTTCATATGTTCTAGCGCGATACCACCGACTCCGATGATTCCAACGCCAACTGGCTTGTCTGTCATTGGGTAGTCACTCCTCCATTTGTTTTGCTCAGAAACACTCCAGAGCGGGATCCGGTGCGCGATCCGTGCAGCAGAACTGGTGCACCAGCAACCAGCACGTGCTGCAGACCCAAAGCACCCTGCGCGGGTGCTGCGAAAGTCGCCGCAGAGCTAAATATTTGTTCATCAAATACAGTGAGATCCGCACGCAGACCCGGCTCGATGAGGGCAGACATCTTCATCCGCTTCGCGGGAGCCTCGCTTAGACGCCTTACGGCTTCGCCGATGTCCACACCAAGTGAACGCATTCGACGATAAGCAGCAGGAAAGGCACCCCAGGATCGAGGATGCGGCACAGAAGCTTGGTGCGATTCATTCAGGGCCGTACCGTCAGAAGCGATGCTGATCCATGGTGTTTTCATCGCGAGATCGACATCATTCCAAGAACCACTTTCAACCGCCACATCTACATCGCCCGAACAATCAAGCATCAACTGCGCCAGGTGTTGCCAAGGATCGCCCGCTGCCTGATCCAGCGAAAGACCTACTGATTCTGGTCGAGCAGACGCTTTCATCACAATGACCTGTTCAGGTAGATACCCCGATGCGGCGAATGCGCGCGCACCAGCGGGAAGGTCGTCACTAAGAAACTCGAGCACCCCAGCTGGTCCGGTCATGCGAATTTCTGAAGGCAACAGTTGTATCGCCGTGGTGTGACCGTGAACATATGGGTAAGAGTCAGCCGCGATGTCCTGTTCATCTCTGAGCCGCTCGATGTGCGCCAGTGTGTCTTCAAAGCCCGAACCTCCGGTGGCTCGAAGGTGCGAAATTTGCAGCCTCGCACCAGCTCTATGTGCTGGCTCGGCAAGTTCATTCACTGAATCGATCAGTGCGGTTGATCGATAGTCGCGCAAATGAGCCGAGAGCAGGCCATCATGCTTGGCTACCACTTTGGCCACTCGATAGATTTCTTCCGCAGAAGCTCCCTCACCTGGGGCATACATCAAACCAACGCTGGCGCCAACGCAACCCGCGTCGAATGCAATCTCCAATTGCTCTTCAAGCAGATCAAGTTCACGCGGAGACAGCGCCCGCCCGCTCTGTCCGGCAACAGCAAACCTTGCAGATCCATGGCCAATTTGAGCTGCCACGTTCGAGGCGGCCGGGGTATCTCTTAACTTGTTGAGCCAGCCCGCGACGTCATCCCATTGCCATTTCAGTTCTGGAACAACATCAATTGTGCTGACAACACTGGCGAGGCCAGCCATGTCACCTGCAAACGGCGCCGGTGACATGCCACAATTTCCTACGAGTTCGGTTGTGACGCCCTGGTTGATTCGGCTCTCGTTTTCTGGATATGCCAGCAAGCTGAGGTCTGAATGACAATGAATATCCACGAATCCCGGAGCCACGATCTGGCCGGCGCAGTCAATGACTTCGGCGTCGTAGCCACCAATGGGTCGCGCGGCCGCAGGGATCACGGATTCGACAACTCCGTTCGAAACGACAACATCGGCTTGATACGGTGCGTCTCCGCGTCCATCCGCAACGGTGCCATGTATCAGCACCATGCGGTCAGCAGAAGAAGTAGACATAATTCCGCGGCTACTACTTAGTGTTGAACATTCCAGATCGAGCCATTTCGCCAAGCACCTCGTCTGCCTGGCTCAATGTTCGGTCGATGTCTTCGGCGGTGTGCGCAAGTGAAATATGGTTTCGCTTGAGCGACATTGGGTACATCATCGATCCCTTCTCCATCATGCGTCGATGGAAGGTGGCATATGCCTCATCGTTGTTGCGCAGCAGGTCGCGATACCCTCGAACTTCGCCTTCCATGAAGTAGGTCACGAACACAGACCCGATTCCGGTAACCACGGCAGGGATGCCGTGTCGTGCAGTTATCTCGCCGAGCCCGGCCCGCATCCGATCACCCAATGAATACACGTGATCGTAGAATCCGACTTCAGGGTCTTTCAGCGTGGTGATAGTGGCAAGCGCCGCTGACATTGACACTGCATTTCCGTTGAATGTGCCAGCGAGCATCACATCACCGCCCATCGGAGTGAAGTTGCGCATGAGCTCGGCCGAGCCAGCGAGTCCCGCGACCGGGTAACCATTGCCCATCGCTTTTCCGAAAGTGGTCAAGTCTGGGGTGATGCCGCAGATTTCCTGGTATCCGCCCAGTGCATGTCGGAAACCTGTGATCACTTCGTCAAAAATGAGCACCGTTCCCTGCTCACGAGTGATTCGACGAAGGCCCTCAAGAAATTCTTGCTCCGGAAGCAGCGCACCGACGTTGTGTGGCACCGGTTCAAGAATCACAGCAGCGATCTGTTCTGGATACTTCGCAAACAGCTCTTCTACCGATGCAAGGTCATTAAACTCAGCAATCAGTGTGTGATCCAGCGCAGCGTCAAGAATGCCACTCGAGTTGGGATCTCGGCCATATGCCAGAGCCGGTGAGGAAATCACATTTCTGGCTACCGCATCGTACGATCCGTGGAAACATCCCTGGAATTTCAGAATGTACTTGCGGCCTGTTGCGCCACGAGAAAGTCGAATCGCCTGAAACACCGATTCGGACCCGCTTACTGTCGAGATAACCATCTCGGCCGACGGAATCGCGTCAACCGTGAGGCGAGCGACTTCAAGTTCGAGTTCTGTTGTACCCAAACCGACCAGATCGATTTGCTCGATTGCTGTTCGAATCGCGTGGTTTACTCGGTCATCAGCGTGCCCAAGAAGCGTGGCGCCGAAAGCGGCGTGATAGTCCACATATGAACGGCCCTCGACGTCCACAATCCTTGCGCCCTTAGCGCTGGCAAACGCCCACGGGGCACCAATCGCGCGGGTTGCCGAGTTCACGCCTCCCGGAATAATCTGAGCGGCTTGCTGAGCCATTTCCTGCGCTCGGCCAAGGGCGTTCACTACGGTTGGGCTGGTCATTGCGTCACTTACTTCTTTCAATATTGGGTTGGGTTAGCGGCGAGGATCGGTAAGGCCTAGAAGGTTGAGCGCATCAGCATGAATGATGGTTTCAACGGTGTCTTCCGCTACGTAGGGGAGATTTCCCGCGCGGAACTGCGCAAGTGAACGAAATTGTTCGATCGCTTCGGCAGGTGTCCACAGGGGGAAGTCACTGCCGAAAAGCAGTTTCGGCACTACTCTCCATTCCTGAGCCGCGACCAGTGCCATAAAGCCGTCCATTGGGCGCGACCAGCTGGCTGAAACATCTGCATAAACGTTGCTGTGCTTGCGCAACACTGCGACGGCGTCTCGCTGCCAGGGGTGGCCCATGTGCGCCATGATCTGTTTGAGGTCGGGGTAGCGACGTGCCACCTCTTCAACGACCATCGGTTGGCTGAGCGACAGCTTTCCCTGAGGGCTTGGGGTGGTGCCCATATGCCAGAGCAACGTCAGATTGTGCTTCAAGCAGAGTCGGTAAAAGTCATCAAACTCTGGGGCCAGCGGATCAAATAGCGAGAGGACTGGGTAAAGCTTTACGCCTTGGAATCCCATAGAAACAGCTTCTTCAACCTGCTCACGCCAGTCAGCATCAAGCGGATCGAGCGCTGTGAACTGGATGGTGGGAGTAACCAATTCTGCGCAATAGTCACGAACAAAACTGTTTGGGGTGTGCACGCCGGCTCGTGTGGCTGCGAGTCCGAATACGATTGCGACATCAACGCCCGCTTCAATCATTACGCGGTCGTACTCCGCTGGACTGATCCTTGGGTACGGTTCGCCATATGCTGGCTCCCAGTTTTCCTTGTGTTCGTTGCCCCAATGTTCTGGCTGCAGATTATGGGTGTGTACGTCGATGATCATGAGATCCCCCATCTCGTGCGAACTGACTCCAGTGCGGACGTCATTTGCGGTAGTTCGGCAAGTGTGTGTGCGGTATTTCTTAGCGCTTCAAGCACACGAGGCACGTCTGCCTCGGTGACCTCACCCATCGGGCCAGATGCGCTCAGTGAGAGCGCGAAACTAGAATTCGTGGGCACCAATACTGCGATGCAGCGAACTCCGCGGTTTCGTTCCTGGTCGTCCACGCTGTAACCGTGTTCCCGGATTCGTTTCAAGTCCTGCGCCAGGGCTGCTCGTGTGGTGATGGTGCGAGGGGTGAAGCTTTCCCAGGGTTCCCCGACGGGCAAGTGGGCGTCTATCTGGTCGTCGTCAAGCGTCGAGAGCAGCATTTTGCCGAGTCCGGTGCAGTAGGTGTGATCGAGAAAGCCGCCGGCAGCAATTCGTAGTGCGCGCTCCGGTTCTTCAACGCACAGATGCAAAACAGATGCGCCTTGCAGCACGCCCAGGTTTGTCGTAAAACCGAGTTGCTCTGCAAGAGCTTTCAGTGCGCTGTAGGCAATCGTGACAAGATCTGCGGCGTCAAGAGACTCTGCGATCTCAAAGACACTCGGCCCTAGCGAATAGACCGGTGGATCCCCCGCTCTTGCAACGAAACGCTCGTCATCCATGACGGAAAGCAACCTGAGCAGAGTGGACTTCGGCATCTCCATCGATTTGCTCAGCTCGGCGAGCGTCATTGGCTCTTGGGCTTGCCCGAGCACACGCAAAACGGCAAGCCCACGGGTAAGCCCCTGTGAGTGGTACGTCCCTGTACTGGTCATGATCGAGATGCTGGCGTGGAATAGCGTTCCATGTCAAGCATCTGAAAAATCAGTTCGGATAAGCCAGAGAGAGATTTCGTGAGACTTCCGCATATATTCAACGGTTTCTCGACGTGGAACGTGAAACGCACCAGCGTTATCGCGAAGATGTATCTGTGCAAAAAGAAAAGCGAGCGCGACCCTTTTTAGGAGGATCGCGCTCGCAAATTCGTCTCGTTCTCTCTCGAACTTACTCGCCTTCAGACTCTAGTTCGAGCGTCGATGTACCCGTAGATTCAGCCCTCAATTCAAGCTTGGTCTGAGCCGAATTTGTACCATCACTCACCACGAGTGTGTGTACGCCAATCGACGCCCCCTGAACAACCAGGGGCACCGAGAATACCCCGCACTCACTGGTAGTCGCGGTCGTGATTTGAACACCGTCAAGAAGCACCGAAAGGCTCTGCCCCGCGGGGTATCCCGCCCCGCTCACTCGCACACCTGACCCACGAAATGCTGCTGAAGTAAGCACCGAGGGCGTCACCGACACATGCGGTTGCAATGGCACCGAAACTCCCGGGCCTTCGTGCGCAAGATTGAGTTCAGAGAGCATTGCAGATCCACCGAACGAATCAGTTATTTTCACCCGAATCGCGCGAATAGTCGCCTCAGGAGTGGGTTGCCATTCAATCTTGTTCGCTACAGATGTCTCAGTTCTTTGCTGTACCGGCAATTCCCAATTCACACCGTCTTGAGAGAACGAGATTTCGACGGATTCCGGATAACCCACCTTCAGGTTTAACCCAATCCAATCGATCGTTTGTGGTGTGACAAAGTTCACCGTGTATTCCTTGGGCGAAGCTGGTGTTGCCAGCCCACCGAGCGCCGAGTACCAGTACTTTGCAACGCCATCGAGTGCAGCGGAAGGCTTCGTTTCGGGATGGTTCGCATGCCCTGATTGCAAATCTGTAGTGAAGCTGAGCTCAGAGGCATCTCGCATCGCGGTCAGATTCAGAATTGAATCCTGGGGAGGCGAGATTGGGCCCCCTGGTGTCACCACAGGTGGCAGGGCGTCATAGTCGGAAAGGGAGCTGTAGGTTCCGACGATTCCAAGTGTTGTGTCATATGAGACGGTAAAAAAGCGGCTCCCTGAAAGCTCCACCGTGCTCGGGTCACCCTGGTCATCACTGCTCATTACGCGGAAAAGAAGCAGGTCAGGTGCTTCGTTCCAGGTTCCGCACACTTCCCGGATCCTGCCGGCGACCGGCTCGCCCGCAACAAACTGCCGTGATCGGTCCCCATATGTGGCAAGGAGCCGCCCATCTTGGAGGGTGAGCAGGTGATGCGCCTGCCCCTTCATGGTGGTCTGTTCCGGCACGCTCCAAGTAGCTCCACCATCAATCGATCGACTTGAGTACGTTGGCCCTGCTGGCCCAGCTGTACGAATCAATGCCTCAACACCGTCCCCAGCAGTTTTTGTGATCGCAATTTCACTCAACGAAACCCCGGACGGTATTGGAATCATACTTTCGTTCTCAATCGGCCAAGTAAGACCGCCATCCGTGGAACGCACCACGCTCGCCTGGCCAACAGCCGAGTCCGACCGAGTGCCGTAGAGCGGCACAAGCAAGTCACCGCTATCGAGCTCGAGGATCTTGCCCGTAGTGGCGTTCCAGCCAAGTGGATACGCGCCAGAGACAGGTCCGCACCCACAGGACATGCTCGAGTTCACAGGCACTGGCTGGCTCCACGTAATGCCCCCATCACCAGATCGGATTACCCAGGAACCGTGCGGAACGATCCCTGTCGTAGCTTCGTTCGTCCAGTCCATGCGGAAAAAATTCACAATGATGGTGCCGTCCGAAAGCTGCGTAATCTGCGCGTCCCGGTCATCTAGAGGTGTGTCGATGAGTGTGCGCGGCGTCGACCAGTTCGCACCCTCATCGATGCTTTCCGTCCACATGTATTTACCGTCGTAACGTGAATGGCTGGGTGCCTGGTAGAAAACAGTGACAAGCCGCCCATCCGCGAGCATGGTTGCGTCAGGGAAAAATACTTTGTCGCCTCCGCTCGGTGAAGCCACGACAACGTCTGGCACATCTGGTGCGCTCGGATCAGCGTGCGCAGCAGAAGCAACCAACGTGCTGCAACCGAGCCCCGCCGCGGCAGTCAAAACAAGGAGTTTTCTGAATAACGATGTTGAGTCCACAAGTCTCTCCTCGAGAGTTGTCTGCCCTTGCGCCGTTGCAAGAGCCAGGACACATAATCAACATAACCTCACGTTCCATGTCAAAGGGCGGAATTGAGTGCCTACACCTCAAGCACCGCCGTCAGCAACTCCACCGAAATCTCGCGCATCTCGGCTTTTCGCACTTTGCCCGTCACGGTCATTGGGAAGGCATCGACGATGTGCACAAAGCGTGGAATCTTGAAGTGGGTGAGTTTGCCATGGGCGAATTCGCGAATGTCGTCTGCGCTTAGGTTGGGTGCCCCCGGGCGCAGCACCAGCCAGGCCATGACTTCTTCGCCGTACTTTTCGTCTGGTACACCGATCACCTGCACGTCGGCAATATCGGGGTGGCGGTACAAAAATTCCTCGATTTCACGCGGATAAATGTTTTCACCGCCTCGGATAATCATGTCTTTAATGCGCCCGGCTACGTTGAGCCGCCCAGCTTCATCCATCGTGGCGAGGTCACCCGTGTGCATCCACCGTGATGTGTCAATGGCCTCGGCCGTTTTCTCCGGTTCGTCCCAGTAGCCAAGCATCACCGAGTAGCCGCGGGTGCAGAGCTGCCCCGACACTCCTCGCGGCACTACTCGGCCCTGTTTGTCGATGATTTTCACCTCAAGATGCGGCATGACTTTGCCAATGGTCTGAGTTTTTGAGGCGATATCGTCATCGCGCGAAGTCATCGTTGAGACCGGTGAGGTTTCGGTCATGCCGTAACAAATCACGACCTCGGGCATATGCATCTCGGCGATCACTCGCTCCATCACTTCGATCGGGCAGGGAGATCCCGCCATGATCCCGGTGCGCAGCGTACTCAGATCGAAGTCACCAAAGTTTTCGAGTGCGAGCTCTGCGATAAACATTGTGGGCACTCCGTAGAGTGCGGTGCACTGTTCGTCTTGCACTGCACGAAGGGTGCTTTCGGCTTCAAAGGTTGGTGCTGGCAGCACTACGCAGGCGGAGTGCGAGTGGGCACCGATCACTCCCATCACCATGCCAAAGCAGTGATAGAGCGGTACGGGTAGCGCCACGCGATCCAGCGCCGAATAATGCAGCCCTTCACCCACAAAATAGCCGTTGTTCACGAGGTTGTGATGCGAGAGAGTGGCGCCCTTCGGGAAACCCGTGGTACCAGAGGTGTACTGAATATTGATGGGGTCATCGAACGCCAGCGTCGCCGCGATGTCGTCAAGTTGTGCCGGGTCTGCTGCTGCACCCTTTGCTAGAACCCGATCCCACTTTTTTGACCCGATAAAGAGTGTTTTGCGGTAGCCAACCTCTTCGAGCATGCCCTTGTAGTCGGAAGCTTTGAACGATTTCGCACTCACCACGAGTTTGATGCCGGCCTGCTCAAGCACGTACGCGAGTTCGTAGCTGCGATATGCCGGGTTGATGTTCACCAGAATCGCGCCAATTTTTGCGGTCGCGTATTGGGTAAAGATCCACTCAGCACAGTTTGGCGCCCAAATGCCGACCCGATCGCCCTTTTGAATCCCCATTTCGAGTAGGCCGAGGGCAAGTTGTTCAACTTTGGCTTTCAGTTGCGCGAAAGTCCAGCGCCGGGCGCTAGCTATTTCTACGAGCGCTTCGCGATCTGGGTGGGCTTCTGCGGCCGAATCAAGCATGTTGCCGATAGTCACTCCGAGCAACGGTGATGATGAGGAACCTGATGAGTAAGAATTCTGAGCTTCATTGCGCATACCCTGACGATGCCCGAGCTTCGCGTTTGGCGGCACCCCCGAAAGGGGGTGATTCCCGGGGCTTCGTAGTACAGTGCAGTCATCGTGAACAATGAAGTTGACTTCGAGGCGCTGCTTGCGCGCACGTTCACGCGTGCCCAAATTCAGACGCAATTGCCAGTGGTGTTTGGCGGCTGGGCAAACTCAAGTCAGCAGTTCTCTATCTCGCAGGTCGCTGGCGGACTTACCGCTTCGTTGCCGGGTCTTGTTATTCGAGCTGGTTTCGGCATCGGCGGTTTGGCTCTTGAAAGCGGCAGAGTGGCGACGGTTCCGAACTATCTCGACAGCAGCAGAATCACCCACCACTACGACCGGGCAGTCGCATCTGAACAGCTGCGTTCGATTGTTGCGGCTCCGGTTACGGTGGATCGCAAGATCCGTGGCGTGCTTTACGGTGCGAGTCGCGATGAGGCCCCCTTTGGGCCTCGCTTGTTCACTGCGTTTCAGGAGTGCACCAGGCAATTGGCTTTTGAACTAGCGGTTGCTGAGGCGACTGAGCGGCGGTTGCGCGATATCGAAACTGCGGCGGCACTCGAAGCCCCAAGCCTCGCTCACAGCCGCAGTGAACGTGAAAAGATTCGTCTTGCGCACGCAGAATTGCTTGAGCTGGCTCGCGATACTGACGATGCACGATTGCGCGCAAAACTCTCTGAACTTGCCGGTCGTTTTGCCCAACAGCCAGCGCCAAACGCGAGCAGCGTGACGCTCTCGGCGCGTGAGACTGAGGTGATCACTCTGGTCGCTCTCGGTTGCACCAACCTTGAGATCGCCGAGCGCCTGCATGTCGAGGCCGAAACGGTGAAAAGCTATCTGCGCAATTGTATGCGCAAGCTTGAGGTGCACAGTCGCACAGCTGCGGTGTCTCGGGCGAGGTTGCTCGGTCTATTGCCGTAGCGAAGTGACTCCAATATCAATTCTGGGTTCTCTCGCCTGCACCTTTTCACACATCCATGTGAAGAGGTACATTAATTGAGTTTCTGATGTTTCGCAGCGGGAGGTGCCGTAGTCATGAGCACTATGCTTCTCAGCAGATTTGGCCTCCTTCGAATGTCGGGCCGCGACCCTCACGAAGCGCACCGCGTGGCGAGCCCCCTCGAACTCTTTTTTGACCTGGTTTTTGTGATCGCTGTCTCTCAAGCATCACAACAATTGCACCACGGCATCGTTGCGGGGCACGCAATGACGACGACGCTGAGCTACGCCATGATCTTTTTTGCTATCTGGTGGGCTTGGATGAATTTCACCTGGTTTGCCTCGGCCTTTGACACGGATGATTGGCTCTACCGGGTCACCACGATTGTGCAGATGGGCGGCGTACTCGTTGTGGCTGCCGGCGTGCACGATGCCATGGCGAACGGTGATTGGGCAACCGTCACGTGGGGCTACGTGATTATGCGCCTCGCTATGGTGACGCAGTGGTTGCGGGTGGCGGTTTCAGATCCTGAGCTTCGTGCGGTCGCACTGCGTTACGCGTTCGGTATCACTTTTGTGCAGGGCATTTGGTTAGCCCGCATCTCCTTTTCTGCAGATATTCAGTTCTGGAGTTTTTGGCCAGCAATGGTCCTGGAACTTTTGGTGCCAGTCTTTGCTGAGCGCGCACGAAACACACCGTGGCATCCGCACCACATTGCCGAGCGATACAGCCTATTTGTGCTCATTCTGCTTGGCGAAAGCCTTCTCGCCTCGGCCAATGCAATTATTGACGCTTTGAACTCGGGTGATCATGTCGAAGGAATTCTTCGACTCGCAATCTCGGGCTTGGTACTCGCCGCCGGTGTCTGGTGGTTGTACTTTTCGCACGAGTACGGTGATCGTTTGAATAGCGCAAGTTCGGGTTTCGGATTTGGCTATGCACACTATCTGCTTTTTGCCTCGGTCGGTGCGATTTCGGCAGGCATCGAGGTCGAGCTTGATCTGCTCACGGGCGCGGCCGATCATCTTTCGGCGCGGTCTGCTTCACTCGCCTTTGCTGTGCCGGTTGCCGTGTTCATGTTTGTGGTTTGGCTGATCCTGCTGCGCATTCGTCTCTCGCCGGCAGCCTCGATTGTGTGCCTTGTCGCGACCGGCGCGGTCATTGTCTGCGCAATGCTGCCCATTGTGACGGTGCTTGGCGCCGCAATCTGTGTCGCGATCGCGGTGGCCAGTACCGAGGTGCATCGTGTTCGGCACCGCAATATTGTGTAGTTCGCCGCTATTTTGCGGGGGCCGCATCGTAGGTCACCCAGCGGGTGCGCGTGGCAACTTGTGAGTACAGCAATTGCGCCTGGTGGTTGTCTTCGGCGGTGATCCAACGCACCACTGAGCAGCCCTGTTCTTGCGCGATTTCTGAGAGCCGATGCAACACGGATCGTGCGACTCCTTTGCCTCGCGCTGCTGGATCGGTGAAGAGGTCGTCGAGCCAGATTCCGACGCTTCCGGTTGAGGGGCGCGCAAACTGTCGGTAGTGTCCGATCGCAAGTAGTTGATCTTCTGCTTCGGCGACAAGTCCGTGGCTTTCATGCGCTGGGTCCATCAGCCACGACCAAACACGATCAACAATCTCATTTGATGGTTCGAGTTTGTAGAACTCACGGTATGCAGTGAAGAGTTCGCGCCAGCGTGGCTCGTCTGCCGCTTCGAGGGGCCTGACGTGAAGAGGTTCCGCGAGAGTCATTCTTTGTGTCCTTTTAACGAGAGCGTGGGATCGCCGACCAATTCTGGTGCCGCGCAATTCGACAACAATAAAAGGCAGGCGGTCCTAGCTACAAGTCCAAATGACAGGGTTCTGAGCAGACCAGTTAGTGACTTCTTCCCGCATAGAGTGACAGCAGTTCTTGCTCTTCTGCCGCGCTCAAGCCGGCACCGTTCACCGTATCGATCCGTGCGTCGTGTGCCCATGAGAGGGTGTCGCGCATAGTCTCGGCAACGGGGCGCAAAGAAAGCCCTGCCTGTTTCGCACGGGCGTTTGCCACAGCTCCGAGTCCGGCAATGGTGGGGTCGGCGATCCACAGTGGCAATGAGCGAGGGCCGACCCACTGTGCCACTCCCTGTTCGACGAGCCAATCACTTGGAATGGGTGTCACCTGGCCGCGATATTCGTTCACAGTTCGCGCAGTCGCCAGGTATTCCTTAAGTGGCAATGTATCGCCACTCGCGTTGAATGCGCCGACAGTGCCGTCTTCAAGCAGTGTGATGATCCAGCGCGCCAGATCTCGAACATCAATTACTGAGACTGGTTGTCTCGGCACATCGGGTGTCAGTACCTGGTCTGGTTCTGTGCGGGGTTCAGCGAAGCGCAGTGGCCAGTAGCTGGTTCGACCGGTTGGATCCCCCGGTCCTCCGATCAGTCCTGGCCGAAGAATAATGGCACGCTCTGGCCCGAATTCCATTTGCACGGCTTGCTCGCAGGCTGCTTTTGCAGAGCCGTATTGATCGATTGTTGCCATCTCGTCGGCAGGCAGCGGAAGGTGCAATTCTGCACTTTCGTTGACGCCCGCGATGGCAAGTGACTTATAAACACTTGCCGAGGAAACGTAGAGATATCGGTCGGTGCACTCGGCAAGATCTCGCACCGATCGGCGCACCTGACCTGGCGAGGTGGCGACGTCAATCACAGCGTCCCACTGGGTGCCCTTTGCGCCGTTGCAGGCTTCGAGTTCATTGCGATCGGCACGAATGATGTCTGCGCCTTCTGGCACATTTGCGCCTCGTGCGAGGCAGGTAACTTCATGCCCCGCGGCGAGCGCTGCGGTCGCGACGTTGCCACCGAGCCAGGCCGTTCCGCCCAAAATGAGGATCTTCATGTGGCAAGTATGCCTACGCATGTCACTGATTTGTAAGCGCGGTTCTCGCTTAGCGAAACCACTCTTTTGCCGTGTTAGCGCTTAGTGTTGGGCCGCATCGATAAGCGTTTCAAGGTGCTTGCTGAGCCGCCGTAGCGCGTCTTCTCCGCCGTTTGATCCGAGAGCCGAGGCGCATGCCGCGCCGTCTGCTGCGGCCATTGCAACTTCATACACGCTGGGCGGCAAACCATCGTTTGCGAGTGCTTCGTCCCACCAGACGGCATCTTCGTGTGCGAGTTCTTCAATGTTGGGCAGGGTGCTCAGCATGGCGATCAGCACCAGGTCTTGACGTGCGAGCACATCTTCCGGGTCGGGGAAGAGGCGTGCCGAGACGTAAGCTCGTGTGAACGAACCGGTCGCAGTGTTGCCCGCTGCACGCTCGACAACGGCTGCACGAAACCCCTCGAGCAGGTTTTCGGCCAATGCTCGCAATAGATCATTTTTTGAAGCGAAGTGGTACTTCAGGCCGCCTTTTGAGACGCCTGCGCGCTGTGCAATCTGGTCTATTGACGCTTGCACTCCTGTCTCGCGAATCTCTTGCGCTGCGGCTTCAAGGATTGCTCGACGCGTGTCTTCCGCGCTTCTGCCAAGCTTTCGACCCATTGTTCAACCTCTTTTCGGTCTCTGAGTCATTCTAGAGAACACTCACTTGAAACTATACCGCCCGGGCGGTACAGTAACTCAAGTGAAAAACCTAACCCAAACCCCCAAGCGACCAGCAAGTCGCTGGTTTGCAGTATCGATCCTCGTACTTGCTGCGGCAGTGCTGTCGATCGACGCAACTGTGTTGTATCTGGCAGTGCCAGCTCTCACCGCAGATTTGCGCCCATCGGCCGACCAGGTGCTGTGGATCGGAGACGTCTACCCCCTCGCGCTAGCGGGCCTACTCATTCCATTCGGCAATCTCGCTGATCGCATCGGCCGCCGCCGACTCCTGCTTATCGGAGCCGTCGGCTTCGGGGCCGCGTCAGCACTTGCAGCATTTGCGCCGAACGCCGAGCTTCTCATCTTTGCCCGGGTCGCACTCGGCGTCACCGGCGCAATGATCATGCCCTCGACGCTGTCGATCATTCGCGACATGTTTGACGATGCCAAAGAACGCACCAAAGCGGTCGCCATATGGACGGCCGGCACCAGCGGTTCAGCGGCACTCGGCCCAATCATTGGCGGAGCTCTCCTCGAACAGTTCTGGTGGGGCGCAGTTTTTCTGATCAATGTGCCGATCATGCTGTTCGTGATTATCGCCGGACTTATTGTGCTGCCCGAATCCCGAAACCCAAATCCTGGCCGCTTCGATGTGCTCTCTGCGCTGCTCTCATTCGCAACACTGGTTCCATTTATTTGGGCGGTAAAACGAATGCTGGGTGAGGGCTTTGACCTCGCAGGGGTCTTCGGAATTATCGGTGCCGCTTTGGCTGCTTGGTGGTTTATCCACAGGCAACGCCGCGCAAGCGAAGCAATGATCGACGTGGAGCTGTTTAAGTCAGCGGCCTTCTCCGGCACAGTACTCGCGAATTTTGTTGCAGCATTTGCTCTCGCAGGGCTGCTGTTCTTCTTCTCGCAGTATCTTCAATTAGTGCGCGGCATGACTCCGATCATCGCCGGCGCGGCAGAAGTACCGGCTACTCTCGGCGGCATTCTTGGTATCGCGTTTGTCGGCTGGTTGCTCGCCCGACTCGGTGTTGGCCGTGCGGTTGCAATAGCGCTCGTTGTGATTGCAATCGGGCTGTCGCTCGTTGCGCTGGCTGAGCAATCACCGCATTACGTCTGGCTCGCTTTGGCACTCGCAGTACTTGGTTTCGGTGTTGGCATTACTCAGACCGTCACAACCGATGCCGTGGTAACAATGGCTCCCAAAGAGCGCGCTGGATCAGCCGCAGCAATTTCGGAGACTTCGCTTGAGCTTGGCACCGCCTTCGGCATCGCCGTTCTCGGCTCAGTGGTTGGCGCGTGGTACCGGGTTGGCGCCCCAGTCCCGAGCGGACTCAACGCGAGTGACGCCGCTGCAGTACAAGGTTCGCTTGCCCAAGCATTGAGCATCCTGCCCGCGGGCAGCCCTGATGCTGATGCCGCACAACTTGCATTCACGCATGCTATGCAGCTCACTTCGCTCACGGCTGCCGCTGTTGTATTCGCAGTTGCGGTGCTGGTGTGGCGAGTTGTTCCGTCACGCTCAACCGAAATCGCCACACCCTAAATAGGGCAGTACATCGGCTTGCTTAGCGCTTCGTCGATGCAATCGAGACGAGGGTGCGCGCGGCGCCTCGCAGGTCCCGCGCGCTTCCTCGCCAAATTGCGGTGAAGGGGCGCAGCAACGGTGGATCGATCGAAACGCCAACGATGCGCTGCAATTTGATGTCGTCTGTGAGCGTCAGTTCGCTCAGTACCGCCGGGGCAACTCCCTCCGCGACTGCTGAGCGAACGGCGGCCTCCGTTGCCAGGGTGAACGCAGCCTCAACGGGCGCATAATTTCCGGCCAGCGAAACAGCCTGATCAAAGGCCTCCCGGGTACCGCTGCCTGCTTCGCGCATAACCAGAGCCGTCGCTGCGAGATCGCTTAATGCCACCCGCTGCAGCGCAGCCCAGGCGTGATCTGGCGCTACTGCCACCAGCATTTGGTCACTCGCCACCTGTGCACTACCGAGGTCTTTTGGCACATGCGGAGTCTCAACAAAGCCGAGGTCAATGCTGCCTGCTCGCAGCATCGCAATGACCTCGCTGCTGTTTCCAGTGTGCAACTCGACCTCGGGGCTTTGTGCCCGCTCAGTGAGGCCCGCTGAGCGAAGCTGCAAGATCCAACGCGGTAAAAGATGGCCTGCGATGGTCTGGCTCGCTCCCACCTTAAGTTCGCTGGCATGCGAAACGCCGCGAAGGCTCTGCACCCCCGATGAGAATCGTTCTGCGGCATCAAGCACTTCGATTGCCCAAGCGAGCACCGCTTCACCAACGCCGGTTGGGGTGATTCCACGCGGCGAGCGCTGCACGAGTTCAATTTCAAGACGTCGTTCGAGGCTTCGCAAGCGCATTGATGCGGTTTGTTGCGAGATTTCGAGCGCCCGAGCCGCTGCTGAAACGCTGCCAAGTCGCACCGACATCACGAATGATTCGAGTTCACTAATCGGTGGAGCGTTCACCAGACCAAACTACAAGAAAAGGTTGTAGCCCTACTGTATTTTTGGCCTTCCGCTCTTGGCAGCACGCCGCTGAGATGGAACCATGCAACTCTCACCGGTCAAAACACTGCCGACCCGACTAGCGCTTCGAGGCCGCGAAGTCTGGCTCGGTGCACTGTATTGCGCGCTCATCGCCGCAGTAGCAACCATTATCGGTGGCTTTGTTCCGCTCGTTGGATCGGCGATCCCCGCTGTCGTACTCGGTGTGCTGATCTCTCTTGTTCGCACACCTGCGGCAAAACTTCGCCCGGGTATCGCGTATTCCTCAAAATTTGTGTTGCAGTGCGCCGTGGTGTTGCTGGGTGCACAATTGTCGCTGCGAGCCGTCGTCGAGGTTGGCGCAGAATCGCTACCGGTCATGCTGAGTTCGCTCACGGTGTGCCTGCTGGCTGCCTGGTGGCTTGGGCGCCTACTCAACATTGATCGCGATGTACGAACGCTGATCGGTGTCGGCACTGGCATCTGCGGAGCCTCTGCGATTGCAGCGATTTCACCAGTGATTCGGGCAAAGAGTTCTGACATTTCATACGCGATCTCAACTGTGTTCTTGTTCAACATTCTCGCTGTGCTGATATTTCCAGCGGTGGGGCACGCACTCGGCATGAGCCCGCACGCTTTCGGCCTCTTCGCGGGAACCGCGGTCAACGACACCAGTTCGGTTGTGGCGGCGGCAAGTGCCTTTAGTACGGCTGCCCTCGGATTCGCCGTCGTTGTGAAACTTGTACGCACGCTCATGATTATTCCGATTAGCGTTGGGCTCGCGGTGATCGACAACAAGCGTTCAGCCGGAGCTCAAAAATTCACCCTGAAGCGAATCTTCGGTCTCGTTCCCTGGTTTCTCATCGGCTTCCTTGTGGTTGCCGCGATCTCGTCAACCGGCATTATTGCTCCGAGGATCACAGAAGCAGCGACACAGACAAGCGTATTTTTGGTGGCGATGGCCCTCGCAGGTATCGGCCTCTCAACCGATCTGGGGGCGATTCGCTCGGCGGGTCTCAAGCCGTTGATGCTCGGTGGGATCCTCTCGGTTCTCGTTGCACTCACCACTATTGGCACGATGTTTGCGACCGGGCACCTCGCCCTTTGAGCCTGTTAAGAGCGGGCGGCTTTACCCTTCACCAGAGCTGCAATCAGGCCAATCAGTGAGATCGCTGTGATCGCTGCCCCTACGGCCATGCCCACAAGAATCCAAGTTGGCGTTGGCGCTTCAAGCGACCGCTGATCTAGTTCTGCGTAGTTCAGACCCGAAAGAATCACAAAGGTCGCGACGGTAACCGCGCCAAGCACAAGCAAAGCTATAAACAAACGTATTGCGCGTGTCATTGTTTCGCCCTCACTGTGCGGTCGCGGCTCTAGCCAGAACTCTCAAGATAAAACATGGTCAGCTGTCGCGCAATCTACGCCTAGAGACCCTTTTCGTCCTGAATAGCGTTTCCGCCGTCAACCACTAACACCTGACCAGTCACATACGAAGCCCCAGCAGAAGCAAGAAACTCAATAACTGCCGCCACCTCGTCTGGAGTACCCGAACGACCCAGCGGAGTAGCGTCACCCATAAGATTTTCGTGCTCAGTCGCCGAGCCGGTTTTGATCCAGCCCGGAGCTACAGCATTCGCCGTGGTGCCGGTAGCGGCGAGATCGACAGCCAGTGAGCGAGTCAGGCCCACAAGACCGGCCTTCGCTGCGTGATATCCCACGTCTCCGCGGTAGGCAAGAATCGGCCCCGACACTGATGAGACTGTGACGATCCGACCGTGCTCCGCTGCGGTGATGTGTGGGAGCGCAGCCCGACTGAGCAAATATGCGGACGTAAGATTACGCGTCACTGCGTGTTCAAACCCAGCGCGGTCAAGATCTTCAACGCTCGCGGGTTCTTGCGGGTCTGAGATTGAGGTCATGCCCGCATTGTTCACCAGCACATCAAGTCGCCCAAAACCCTCAAGTGCTGCGTCAACCAGTGCCGCAGCCCCAAGCTCCTCAGTGAGATCAGCTATCACCGGAATCGCCCAGGGCAATCTGTCACTGCCAGGGTGCAGTTCTGCGGCAATCTCTTCGAGCTCAGCGGCCCGCTCATAAATACGGGGGCTCGTCGCGCCGACCACTACGCGCATACCGCCCCGAACAAACCTGGCCGCCGTAGCGAAGCCGATCCCGTCGGCCGATCCGGCGCCGCTGATCACTGCAACTCGCTCTGCTACTGGCAACCCTGCATCTCGCATGTTCTTCATCCTAATTCGCCAAAACAGGCAGCTCACCCAAAGCACAAAACAAAAAAGCGACCAGATCCAAAGATCTGGTCGCTTTTCTTCGTGTAACTCGCTACGTTCGTCAACGAATTTCAATAGCCTCAGAAACGAAAGCAAGCTTTCAGTTCATTCGACTTAATCACTCGTGCGCGAGGGGGGACTTGAACCCCCACGCCCTTGCGGGCACTGGCACCTGAAGCCAGCGCGTCTGCCAATTCCGCCACTCGCGCGAGTTTGCTGTAATGCGCCGAAGCGCCTCACAACCCGTTCAGCTTAGCAACAACCGTGCTCCAGTACAAAAACGGGGCTGAGCCACGCCGCAAACCGGCAAGATCTCGCCAAACGTGCATCGTTCCTTAGTACTACCGAATGTCACACCTATGTCTCGAAATTCTCAAAGACCGGCCAGTGTTCGGCACGGGCGCAGGGTTGCCGGGTAGCATGTTCGCGAAGGAGGGCGAACGCCATGGGTATTCTCGACAGCGTCGAGCGCGGTTTAGAGCGCGCAGTCAATGGTGCCTTCGCCCGCACATTCCGCTCGGGAGTTCAGCCCGTCGAAATCGCTGCCGGGATTAAGCGGGAGCTTGATATTGGCTCTGTTGTGGTCGACCGAGATCGTGTGCTTGCACCGAATCGTTTCGTCGTGCGGCTTTCCTCGGCAGACGCCGATCGACTCACTCGTCTTGGCGGAACGCTTGAACGCGAACTCATTGGCGTGGTGAATAAACACGCGAAACGTCAGGGCTATCAGCTTCTCGGCCTACCCGATGTCGAGTTGCGTCGCGATGATTCCCTCACCACGGGTGTACTTCAGATCGATGCCAGCCAGGTTGAAGGCGCGGTATCGTGGATCCCGATGATTGACGTCGAAGGCGTGCAGCACGCGTTGCGCAATGGCACCACGATTGTTGGCCGCGGTAGTGATGCAGACATTCGGGTCACCGATTCGGCGGCATCTCGGCAACATTTGCAGCTTATTTGGGATGGCAAGGCCGGCATCGCTCGCGACCTTGGCTCAACAAACGGCACCAAAATCAACGGTCAGCGATTCCGTGAAGCTGCTCTCAGCCCAGACACCGTAATTACTATCGGCAAAACCGCGCTCCGCTTCCAGCTCGTTCCGAGCCGGGGCGCAAACAGCCAGCCGCGCAGCGCGGCCCCTCAGCAACAGACTCGTGTGCAGCAGCACCAACCTTCACCTCAGCAGCCGCGAACATCTGTCGCGCAACCCGATCCGGCAGCGCAGCCCGGGATTGAACAAGATTTCTGGAGGGGCTTGTGAGTGAACTCACCCTGATGATCCTGCGCATCGGCTTTTTGCTTCTGCTCTGGCTGTTCATCTTTTCGATCGTGTACGCGCTTCGAAGTGATCTTTTCGGTGCACCAGTGCGCAAACTGCCAAGCAATGATCAGGCTTCGGCCCGTCAGGGCACTCCTCCGGTACCGGCAACTCCGGTTGTCGCGGCCGCAGCGGCTCAGGGGGCGGCACCCCCGGTGGCACCACCAATCACACCAAGTGGTGGTGCACTTCCTTCAGCCGGTGGATCGGCACAGCCCCGTGTGCTTGTCATCACGTCGGGCAGCGCCGCTGGCACCTCGCTGCCGCTTGATGACAGCGTCATCACAATTGGCCGCAGCAATGACTCGACTCTTGCCATTGTCGACGAGTACACCTCGACCTACCACGCGAAACTCGCTCGGAGTGGCGATCGCTGGTTGCTGACCGACCTTGATTCAACAAACGGCACAAAACTCAACGGCAGCCGTGTCACCGGCACCGTGTTGGTCCCCACGTACACGCCGGTCACCATTGGCACGACCACGTTTGAACTGAGGCCATAAGCGTGACGGTTGGCTTTACAAGCGCCATCGGCAGCCATGTCGGTATGGTGCGTTCGAACAATCAAGATTCGGGCTATGCCGGAAATCGATTGTTTCTTGTCGCAGACGGCATGGGCGGTCACGCGGGCGGTGATGTTGCTTCGGCACTCACCACTCGGGCCATTGCAAAGCTTGACGAGTTTCCTCAGCAACGTGCAACAAATGACACTGCTGAGCTTGGCGAAGATCCGCTCGCCCCACACAGTTCGATCTCAACGGATCCTGCCGAGGTTGCCCAGCGCCTAGCCGACTCTTTGCTGCAGGCAAACCGTATGCTGCGTGCAACGGTCGGCGATCGCCCTGAACTTTCGGGCATGGGCACCACGTTCTGTGGTTTCATGACCGTTGGTGATCAGCTCGCACTTGCGCATATTGGTGACTCACGCCTGTATCTCTTGCGCGACGGCAAGATGAATCAGATTACGAAGGATCACACCTTCGTGCAGCGCCTCGTCGACAGTGGTCGGATCACCGAAGAAGAAGCGAAGACACACCCTCGCCGCTCAGTGCTGATGCGTGTGCTTGGCGACGTCGATAGTTCGCCGGATATCGATACCGAGGTGCTCGACACTCGTCCGGGAGATCTTTGGCTGCTGTGTTCTGATGGCCTCTGCGGTTACGTCGAAGAAGAAGATATCGAGAAGATCTTGCTTCGCCGGCCTTCCTTGCAGGGTGCCGTCGACAACCTGATCGATAAGGCCCTCTCATTTGGCGCGCCCGACAACGTTACGGTTGTGCTTGTCGAATCGCAGCCTGGTCCTGCATCAAATACTGAAGCCGGTACTGCTCGTTTTGTCGGCTCGGCCGAAACCGAAACTGCTGAAGAGCCAGACAGCACAAACCGGATCAAGATCATGGGCCGTCGCCGTTCGCGTCGCGCTCAGCCGGTTGCCGAGTCGCACTTCGAACCGCGTGTCGACGAGTACTTGAACGAGCTGATTGCAGAAACTAAGCGGCGCAATCGTAGGCGTCGTTTGCTGTGGATGTTTGGTCTGCTTGGCATTATCACGCTCATTCTTGGCGGCATTGCGCTCGCCTATGAGTGGACTCAGACCCGCTACTTCGTTGGCACTGACGGCACGACAGTCATCATCTACCAGGGTGTGCAGCAGGAGCTCGGTTCGCTCTCGCTGAACTCTGTAGCCGAAGAGACCGGCATTCCGTTGAGTTCCCTCGACGGAATGGAACGTCGCCAGATTGAGCGCACTCTCAGCGCCTCGTCGCTCGATGAGGCCCGTGAGATTGTTGCGCGTTTGGGGGTGGATGACTCTTGAGTGAATCCAGACCTAGCAATCCACGTACTAGCGAAACAGTTCTGCAGCGGATCACAGCAATCCGAGCTCCTCGCATTCTGCGTGGCCTCGAGCTTGCGCTTGTGCTTTTCTCGCTGGCTATTGGCGCTGCCGCGATTGTGATCGTTGAGCTCACCGTCAATGAGAAGCTGACTCACAATCTGCTCGTTCCCGGCATCTTTTTTGCGGTCGCCGTGCTGATTATGCATGTGGTGATTCGAGTTACCGCGGCCGATGCTGATCCGCTGATTCTGCCGATTGTGGTGTTGTTGAACACTGTCGGTATTGCCCAGATTTACCGCATTGACCTGTCGAAGGGCGACCTTGGCTGGGAGGCCTACTCGGTACGCCAGTTGGTTTGGTCGATCATTGCGATCTTGGTTGCCGCTGCCGTTCTTGCGCTGCTGCGCAATCACCTCACGCTCTACCGTTACACCTTTGTGTCAGGCCTTGGTGCGTTGGTTTTGCTACTGCTGCCGATGCTGCCGATTATTGGTCAGGAGATCAACGGCGCTCGAGTGTGGATCCACGTTGGTGGGTTCTCGTTCCAGCCTGGCGAAGTTGCGAAGGTGTTGCTTGCGATCTTCTTCGCCGGCTATCTGGTCCGCAACGCAGATGCGTTGTCGATGGTGGGCAAGAAAGTTCTTGGCATTCGGTTCCCACGCGGTCGAGATCTTGGTCCGCTGATCGTGTTCTGGCTGATCGCCATGGCTGTGCTGGTGTTCCAGCGTGACCTTGGTACTTCGCTGCTGTACTTCGGCCTGTTCCTCTCGATGCTGTATCTCGCGACCGGTCGAGTTGGCTGGGTAGTGCTGGGTGTCGGATTGTTCCTCGCCGGTGGCATCATCGCCAGCCAGACACTCGAATACGTCGGTAATCGTTTTGCGAATTGGCTTGACCCGTTCGCCGATCCACTCGGTGCGAGCTATCAGCTGGTGCAGGGCCTCTTCGGTATGGCTAATGGCGGCATGACCGGTACCGGCCTTGGCCAGGGTTTCCCCGGCGATACCCCTGAGTCTCGTAGCGACTACATTTTTGCGAGCCTCGGCGAAGAAATCGGTTTGGTCGGCCTCTTTGTCGTTCTTGCTGCCTACCTGCTGCTCATTGGTCGCGCGCTGCGCATCGGTTTCGCAGGTCAAGATGACTTCGGCAAGCTCCTTGCTTCGGGCCTCGGCTTCGCAATCGCTTTGCAGGTGTTTATTGTTGCTGGTGGCGTGACCCGCGTGATTCCACTGACCGGTCTCACCATGCCGTTCCTGGCGGCCGGTGGCTCCTCACTGGTGTCTAACTGGATCATCATTGCCTTGCTGCTGCGCATGTCGAATTCGGTGCGCAATCGACCTAAGTTGGTGATCCGCGCATGAACAAGCAGCTGAAATACCTGAGCCGCACTGTTTTCGGCATGTTTATTGTGCTGTTTTTCTCGGTCACGATGATTCAGTTCGTCAATGCAGATGATCTGCGCGACAACGAGTTGAATCAGCGCAGCATCAAGAACAGCTACAAGGTTGAGCGCGGCTCAATTCTGGTTGATGGCAACCCGATCGCATTCTCGACGCCGACCGAGGACGAGTACCGCTTCACCCGTCAGTACGCTGACGGCGAGTTGTACGCGCCAATTACGGGCTACTTCTCGCGCCGCCAGGGCATGACGGGACTTGAGGGCGCGATGAATCAGGACCTTTCTGGTCTTGCTGGTTCTCAGTTCTTTACCCGCCTGATGCGCACAATGACTGGCGAGGAGCCTCAGGGTAGCTCGATTGAAACCACGCTCAACGCAGAGGTGCAGGCTGCTACGGCAGAGGCAATGAGCGAGTTCAAGGGCGCAGCAATCGCTTACGAGCCTGACACCGGCCGCATTCTTTCGATGGTGTCTACCCCAAGCTACGACCCGAGTCTGCTTTCGGTAAACGATGATTCTGAGGTCATTGCGAACTACTCGCAGTTGGTCGAGGATCCGAACGATCCACTGTTCAACCGCACTATCGGCGGCGATCTGTATCACCCGGGCTCAACCTACAAGCTGCTCGTTGCTGCTGCTGCAATCGAAAACGGCACAGCCACACCGTCGAGCACTTTTGCTAACCCTTCTGCGCTGCAGTTGCCTGGCACCTCGCACGAGATCAAGAACAACTGGAGTGGTACTTGCGGCTCCGGGCCACAGACGACACTGATGCAAGCCATCACCATGTCGTGCAACATTCCTATTGCCGAACTGGCGATGAGCATGGATAACAAGGCGGTGCCTGAAATGGCTCGTGCCTTTGGCTTCGAGCAGGATCTCTCGATCCCGCTTTCGGTCACCCCAAGTGTTGCGCCGAACCCGAGCGATAGTGCTCAGGTTGCGATTTCGTCAATCGGACAGCTTGATGTTCGCGCGACTCCACTGCAGATGGCTATGGTTTCTGCGGGTATCGCGAACGACGGTGTTGTCATGGAGCCTTCGCTCGTGAAACGCGTGATCACTCCAGATCTGCGCACCGAACGCGAGTACAAGCCTGTCGAGTTCTCCAATCCCATCTCTGAGAGCACCGCTAAGGCGATGCAGAGCATGATGGAGAACGGCGTGAATGCCTCAGACGGCGCTTCATCTGGTGCACGCATCGAGGGTGCCCGTGTAGGCGGTAAAACCGGTACAGCCGAGAACGGCCTGGACGAAGATGGCGATCCGTTGCCGTACACGCTCTGGTTCACCGGCTACGGCTTTAAGGATGACAAACAAGTGGCTATCGCGGTCGTCATTGAAGACGGTGGCGGCGAAGCATATGGATATTCGGGAACTTCTTCTGACCTTCCCGTACGAGTCGGAAAACAGATAATGGAAGCGGTGTTGAACCAATGAGACCTACTGCAGGAATCACTTTCGGCGGGCGCTACGAACTCAGCTCACGTATCGCGGTCGGCGGTATGGGCGAGGTGTGGAAGGCCAGCGACGCCATCATCGGCCGAACGGTCGCCATCAAGATCCTCAAAGACGAGTACATGGGCGACCCCGGGTTCCTTGAGCGCTTCCGCGCCGAGGCTCGTCACGCTGCTCTCGTGAACCACGAAGGCATCGCGAATGTCTTTGACTACGGTGAGGAACAGGGCTCCGCATACATTGTGATGGAGCTCGTGCCTGGCGAACCGCTGTCGGCAATCATCGAGCGCGAGGGACGCCTTCCGGCCGATCGCGTGCTCGGCATCGTGGCTCAGACCGCGACTGCGCTGCAGGCTGCGCACGATGCTGGCCTGGTGCACCGCGATATCAAGCCCGGCAACCTGCTTATTACGCCAGAGGGCCGCGTCAAGATCACCGATTTTGGTATTGCTCGCATTGCCGATCAGGTGCCGCTCACTGCTACTGGGCAGGTTATGGGCACCGTTCAGTATTTGGCTCCTGAGCAGGCAAGTGGTCATACGGCCACTGCTTCGACCGATATTTACTCGCTTGGCATCGTTGCGTACGAGTGCCTGGCAGGTAAGCGCCCATTCACGGGTGAGTCGCAGGTCGCTATTGCGATGGCTCAGATCAATGACACGCCGCCGGCACTGCCACAGGATATTCCGACTCCTGTGCAGCGTCTCGTGCTCGCTTGTTTGGCTAAAGATCCAGCGGATCGCCCACAGACTGCGGCAAAGCTCGCTCAGGCAGCAACCGCTCTGCATCGCGGCAATCTGCAGCTCGCAGCAAGCTACGTGCCGCAGATTGCCGACACACCTGACGCAACTCAGGTGATGCCAGCGACCACCCAGTTGCTGAATGAAGCTGCAACTACCGCGCTGCCGCAGACTCAGATGATGCCTGAGAACCAGCTCGGTGTCGACGAGGAAGAGGCTGAGCCACTCGACGAGCTCGCAAAGAAGAAGCGCAGCCCGTGGACTTGGCCGCTGGTCACTCTTGCCGCTCTGCTTCTTCTGATCGGTGGCGGTACTGCTGTCGCTCTGCTCAACCAGGGTGGTGGCGAAGAGAAGCCGACTGAGACCACTACGACTCCGCCGAAGCCTCCTGAGAAGAAGGATTACGCCGAGATCGTCGCGAGCAACTTCGTTGGTAAGAATGCTGATGAGGTTGTTGGCATGCTTACCGAGATGGGCTTCACCGAGGTCGTCAAGGCAGAGGGCAACCCCACTGCTGACGATCAGGTCGGTCTGGTTTCTGACGTGAGCCCAACTGGCAAAAAGGTCAAGTTCAGCCAGAGGATCACTGTCACCTACAACGTGGCCTACGGTGATGCTGCTGCACCCGGTGCACCAAATGCACCAAGTACGGTGAACTCGGGCGCTGATTTCACTGCAGCTCTCTCGTCGGGTGGCGTTTGCCCAACCGGCCTGAGCTTCAGCGAGTTCAGCGTCACCGTTCAGGGCAATGGATCACTAGCAAGCTTGAATGGCTCAACGGCTAACCTGAAGGCTGACACGCTTGCCCCAGGTGCTGCAGATGGAACCATCACGGTCACCTACACCGCAACGTGCACCGGAAACGGGGTCACCCGCACCTCACCAGCTTCTGCCGCGACAACGATCACAGTAAAGGCACCACCAGCTGAGCCAGACCCGGATCCGAATCCTGGCCAAGGTGGCAACTAATCACGTCGTATCCACATAAACTGGATACACCCCATTCAACAGGAGTATGAGATGTCGCAGACTGCCACCCAAGGCCCTCAGCGCATGCTTGCAGGTCGTTACTCGATCGACGAGCTGCTGGGTCAAGGTGGCATGTCCACGGTCTATCGCGGCACCGATGTGAAACTTGGTCGCCAGGTTGCGATCAAGATCATGCGTGCCAACCTGGCCGACGACGAGCAGTTCCGTTCGCGGTTCCGCCAGGAGGCTCAGTCGGCTTCACGTCTCGCTCACCCGAGTGTGGTGCGTGTGCTTGATGCCGGCGACGACCTTATTCAGTCTGCGGCTGGCCCGCAGCGGCTTCCATTCATCGTGATGGAGTACGTCGACGGTCAGAATCTGCGTGAAATCACTTCAGAACGTCAGTTGACTCCGGCTGAGGCCTGCCGCGTTGTTGATTCTGTGCTGACTGCTCTCGAGTACTCGCACCGTGCAGGCATTGTGCACCGCGACATCAAGCCTGCCAACATCATGATCACCAAGTCTGGTCAGGTCAAGGTGATGGACTTTGGTATCGCTCGCGCGGTGTCTGAGACCTCTTCGACCGTGCAGCAGACCACGGCGATCCTGGGCACAGCCGCATACTTCTCTCCAGAGCAGGCAAAGGGCGAGACGGTTGATACCCGCACCGACCTGTATTCAACCGGTGTACTGCTTTACGAATTGCTCGCTGGTACCGTTCCGTTCCGTGGTGACACTGCAGTGGCGGTGGCCTATCAGCATGTGAGCGAGCGCCCACAGGCGCCGAGCACGCATAACGATGAGCTCTCAGAGGCTCTTGATCGTGTGGTTATGCACTCGCTCGCGAAGGATCGAAACCGCCGCTTCCAGACTGCGTCTGAGTTTCGCGACGCGCTTCGCCTCGCTGCTACCGGCGTGGTGCCGAAGCTCAGCAGTGACGATGACCAGGCTTCGGTGTTGTTTAGCACCAGCACTGACGTGTCTGAGTCTGACCTTGCGCTGCGCCGCCTTTCAGAGACCGGTGGGTCGAATCGCTCGCAGAGCCGCCCGCCGGTGATGTGGGTGTGGGCTTCGATCTTGACGATCACCGCGGTTATCGCCGCTGTCGCTTTCTGGGTTGTCACTATGGTGCCAAGCAACTTTGTGCCGGAGAGCAGCCGAGTTATCCCGAAGCTTGCTGGGGTTGAACGCACCGAGGCGATTGAAGATCTCCTCGATCTTGATCTGAAACCTCTTGTACAAGAGATCGCTGATGACGATACGCCTATTGGTGCCGTGGTGAAGACAGATCCTGTGGCCGGCGAGCGTGTTGCCCCGGACACGGAGGTCACCGTGTTTATTTCGACTGGGCCAGCGAATCCGAAGGTGCCGAGCCTCAGCGGGCAATCGCTTGATGAGTACACCAAAGCGGTTGAGGCGCTTGGCCTCACCGTTGGTACCGTTTCAAAGGCTGACGATCCGAGCGCTCCGACAGATCGGGTGCTGAGTGTTCTTCCTGAACCTGGTTCTGCGTTGAAGCCTGGCGATGCGATTGATGTGACTGTTTCGACGGGTCTCGTGAACGTTCCGGATGTAAATGGGCAGGCGTTAGAAGTGGCAAGAAGCCTGCTGAACGGCCTTGTCAGCGTAAAGCCGATGCCTCGCGACAACTGTGCCCAAGCGGCTGGTTACCCGGTAATCGAGCAGTCACTGGTTGGCCAGCAGCCCCAGAACTCAGAGGTAGTTATTTCTTACTGCACCGGCTAATGCCGATTGATCTTTTGTAAAAGGTAGAGGCGCAGCTCGTATGAGCTGCGCCTCTACCTTTTTGCGTTGGATCGATCCAGCGTAAAACCTACTTCACGCTGAGCAGGGGTGAGAGTGATGCGGCGATCTCAGCCGCTTCGTGTGCGCCACAGGCCACCAGCCAGTTACCGAGCTGTCGGTAACCGCCCTCGGTGAGCACCGACTCGGGGTGGTACTGCACTCCGTAGATCGGAAGTTCAGTGTGGCGCAACGCCATTACGATTCCGCTCGAGGTTTCTGCCGTAATGGTCAATTCAGCGGGCACAGTGTCACGCACGACAGCGAGCGAGTGGTACCTCGTTGCATTGAACTCTGATTCGACCCCGGTGAAGAATGAATCGTTGTTGTGCTGAACGATCGAGACTTTACCGTGCATCAATTCGTCAGCGTGAGTCACCGTGGCACCCATCGCTTCAGCAATCGCTTGATGGCCGAGGCAGACGCCCAGCAGGGGCACACCGCTTCGCAACGCTAGATGCACCATTGGAATGGATAGCCCAGCATCGCTTGGGGTGCCCGGTCCAGGTGAGATCAGCACACCGTCGTATTCGCGCACCATCTGCTCAAGTTCGCCGATGGTGATTTCATCGTTGCGAATCACTTTGGTTTCGGCGCCGAGCTGCTGCAGGTAACCGTTCAGGGTATAAACGAAGCTGTCGTAGTTATCAATGACGAGTACTCGAGTCATGTCAGCTCCCTACCGTCGCGAGGTCTTGTTCGGTGTCAAAAAACTGTGCTGCCCACGGGTATCCGTAGAACACCAGTGCGTACACAATGCCGGCAAGCACCGCGAGCATGAATACGATCCGCAGCCAGGCTGGGCCGGGGAGGAATCGCCAGATCAGCGAGAACATGTTTATGCCTTCCCTAGGTCTGGATTAACTTTGAGCAGCGATTCGGGTGGCCCGTCGCTTGTTGGTTGGAACGAGTCGAGTACGGCATAGGCAATAGCGCGCTCGTCTGATCCGAAGTCTTTTGGATGACAGGTGGTGAGGGTCAAGATTTGGTCGACTCCGGGCACACCGTCAAGTCTCGGGAACGGGAGCAGTACGTCGCTCTCTTCAGGTAGCACGTACTCAATCGAGCGGAAGCTGTAGGTGTACCAGCCCTCTGCCGTTTTCACGTAGATTGAATCGCCTAGACGCAGATTCATAATCTCTTTGAACGGTGTCGTGCGCGGCCCTGATCGGTGCGCAGCTACCGCAAAGTTACCCGGCTCTCCAGGCATCTGCGTGGTCGAGTACCGGCCGATCCCGCGATCTGAAAGATTCAGCACTTCGTTGCGAGAGACACCCTCAGCGATGTTATTCACAAAGGTTGAACCGAACGCCGGAATGTACATGAGGCCAAACACCTCGTTGTCGGGCACTCGAGCAGCTGCCGGAATCACACCGTCGTACGGCTCTGTAGGCGCGGCGGCGTCGAGGTCGGCGGCGATCTGCTGCGAAAGTTTGCCCTGTTCGGCAACCACAACTGTGCTGGTGTACCAGGGTTGCCACACCAGATAACCGACAACAATAAGGCCGCTCACAAAAAGGAGCTCACCAATTACTGTCAACGGGCTGAGCTTTGCCCGGGCCCGCTTCTTCGTCGTATGGCGACCTGTCATAGCCATATTGTAGGTGCGCAGGCTGTGAGAACTTTCGAACACAGCAATCGTAGGTATCTCTACGCTGCTGAAGGTAGAATCGATCGCATGGCTGCAGCAGGAAAAGACGTAAGCAAGCAGAGCGCGAAAAACATTGACCGCCTGAGCAAGGCTGAGGCGGCAGAATTGCGCCGCGAAGCTCCGAACCCAGTGTGGTTCAAGCCGCTCATGTTCGGTTTTATGCTGCTCGGACTTATCTGGATCATCGTGTACTACATCACGAGCGCTACTCCACTGCCGTTGCCGATCCCAGCGCTTGGTCAGGGAAACATCTTTGTTGGCTTCGGCCTGGTGCTCATCGGTTTTATGATGACGCCTTGGTGGAAGTAACAACTTCCGCATAATTCCGCCCGAATCACACCGGTGTAATTCTCCCCAGGTGGGGATAAACCTGTGGATAACTTCTGTGAAATAGCAAAAGAGGGTGCGAGTTCAGATTTGAACTCGCACCCTCTTGCTGTCTCTATGAACAGGTACTCCGCCGAGCCGACCTAACCGGGAAGCACCACGAAGTAGAGCATCGAGAGCGCTACGATCAGCACCGCCACACCGGACATGGCCACCACCCGCTGAGTAGCTTTACGCGGCCCGTTCGTGATCAGCAGCAGCCACATGGTGAGCGCACCAATGACCATGCCGCCAAGGTGCGCCTGCCAAGAAATCGCGGCACCTGGAATCAAACCAATCGCAAAGTTAATTCCGATAAGTACAGCAAGAGACGTGACATTTGCCCGGTTCGCTTTGAGAGCGACAAAGGTGGCGGCAAGAAGGCCAAAGATTGCGCCAGAAGCGCCCACCGCTGCAGTGAACAAAGCCTGAGATGTGTTTGGCGCAAAATACACCCACATCATCACGCCAAGCGATCCACCGATGCCGCTAAAGAGATAGAGCACAGTGAACCAAAGGCGTCCGAGCAACCGTTCAAGCCCCGGGCCAAACAGCCAGAGCGCATACATATTGAAGAGAATATGCAGGAAGAACCCAGTCGAGTGAGTAAACATCGCGGTAAATAGCCGCCACGGCTCAAACCCAAAAGATGAACTCAACGTAGCCGAGACATCACTTGGCAGTGAGTACACCGGCGCGTACCAAAGCGTCGCAGTAACCGGGTCAATACCGTCTCTACCGAAGAACCAGCTACTGATCATCTGAGCAACAAAGACGATCGCACAGAGCGCGATGAAGATATAAGTGACAATCGGACGATCCGTGTCACTCAGCTTGCGCGTGATCACACGCGCCGACCGGCCAACCCGCGCGCTAGTGCTTGGCGCTGCGGCACGCACACACTCTGCGCAGAGCACGCCGACAGGCGAAACTATCTGGCACTCAGAGCAAATGGTGCGGCCGCAGCGCTGACACAGCGTGAAGCTTGGCCGATCCTTGTGGCGGTAGCAGTAGTCGTTTGGCCCGGGCTCAGCGCGTTCGCCAAATCGAGGAGTACCGGTACCGCCAAAAGACACGCTTAGACCTCAGCGATATCGATGCCGGTCATCACCACAGCGTCAAGCGGGCGATCCTGTGCGCCAACTGGCACAGCGGCAATTGCGTCAACAACGGTCTTCGAAGCGTCGTCAGCAACCTCGCCGAAGATCGAGTGCTTGCCGTTTAGCCAGGCTGGAGCCATCGTGGTGATGAAGAACTGCGAACCGTTGGTGCCCGACATCTTGCCGGTCATGTCGCGGCGCTGGCCAGCATTTGCCATAGCGAGCTGGTAGGGCTTGTCGAAAACGAGCTCAGGGTGAATCTCGTCATCGAAGGTGTAGCCTGGGCCGCCCATGCCAGTGCCGTCTGGGTCGCCACCCTGGATCATGAAGTCCTGAATAATACGGTGGAAAATAACGTTGTCGTAGAAGCCCTTCTGAGCGAGGTCTACGAAGTTCTTCACGGTCTTTGGAGCGTGATCACCAAAAAGGTTGATCACGATGTCGCCGTGGTTCGTGTGAATGGTCGCAACTGCGGTATGAAGAGTCATAGTTGCCATTGTATGAGGTAGTAAGCTCGCCAAACCGTGAGCATCTGCTGTGTCTTCTCTACAGAGTCATCGTGTTCACACGGTCCTATCGTGTAGCGTGGGGAGAGTAGGCACGCCCTATCCGTACTGTTCCGGAGGTTCATATGTCACTCTCACGCAAGCGCAAGCGCGAACTGAACAAGCTCCGCTCCCAGGCTGAGGTTTTGCTCGATGAGCAGCGCGAAATTCTTGGGCACGCTGGTGTGCTCGCTCAGGAGGCCGGCCGCCAGGCTAAGCACCTGGGAAACGAGGTCGTTGTACCTCGCGTAAATGATGCAATCGAGGGTGTACGCCCGAAGATCGACCGCGGCATCGATACCGCCCGTCGCGCTCAGGCGAACGCTCGTCTGCTGGTTGCACCATTGCTCGCATCTGCCCTTGCCAGTACCATTCGCGGCCTTGAGCGCATGGATAACAGCGATGCAGCCCGTCAGGTGCAGGCATTCGGTGTGCAGCAGGGCCTGATCCAGGCACCGAAGAAGAAGCGTTCAACCTTCGGTCGCGTTCTCGCAATTGGTGCCGGTGTTGCTGCTGCTGGCGCAATCGGTTACACCCTTTGGCAGGCGTTCCGCAGCGACGACGAACTCTGGGTTGCTCCCGAGGATCGCGACTAACTTCTCAAAAGCGTGGTGTTTTGGGCTGTACAGCCTGAGACACCACGCTTTTTTGTACCCTTGGGGCTATTTGTTTGAACGGCCCTGACGGTTAGCCGGCCTGCGATTGCCGCCACGATTGCGCTGATCTATGCCAGCCATTCGCATCGCCGCCTGTACCAGCGAGAGAGTACGCAGTCCTTTGATGTCTCGGATAGCAACCCAGCGCGCCTCATCAGAACTACCGCCAACTTCGTTTCGAAGCGGTCCGTCTTTCACGCTCGCCCGATAAATGATTCGAATGGTGTGCAGTTCCGGGTCGGTTCCCTCGGGAACTTCCTCACGAATCATCACCCGCGAATCAACCCCAATTAGCTTGCCAACACGAGCCTCAAGACCGGTCTCCTCAAAGACCTCGCGCACCACGGCATCACGTGGATCTTCGCCGGCTTCAAGACCGCCCCCTGGCAGGGTCCAACCGTGCAGGTGCCCTCGTCGCCAGTGGGTGAGCAGCAGTTTGCCCCTGCGCTCAACAACCGCATACGCGGCGACTCGGATCTCCATACGTTGAGCCTACCGGCTCCGTGTAACAGCAAGCCGCGAGAAACTCTGGGCTGGTTCGAAGCTGAGAAGATTACGCAGTCGCTTGCCAGCCTCGGAGCCAACGCCGAACACGGCTATACGCGTCCGCGCGAGCATCGGGAGCCGAGAGAAAGATGTCGTGTAGCGCACCAGGAATGCGCTCCACTGTCACCGAGGGTCCAAGTTTCAGAGCGGCTTTCGCCACCTCATCGACTTCTAGCACCGTATCGGCGCGCAGCATGTTGTCGTTCCAGTTCAACGCGAATTCAAACTTGGCAGAAAGCAGTACGCATGTGGGCACTCCCACATCGATACCCGCGCTGATCCGCTCATGCCCGGCAATAACAGCTCGCAACCAACCGGCCCGAATAGGCATCGTATGTTCTGGGCGCCAAGCAGGGTTGATCGTGTCAAGCTCTTCAGGAGAACAGCTCGCGCGCTGCGCGAGGGTGTAAAACCCAAGATCAAGCTGTGGCATCGCAACATCGCGCGGGTTAAACCAAGCCTGCAGACTAATCACTGGCGCAATCGCTCGGCGGGCGGCACCCGTGATCTGCAACTCTAGCCACGGGCTATTGAGTACCAGCGCATCAGCAATGCCCCGGTGTCGATCAGCCCAAAGACTCAGCACGAGGCCCCCGGTCGAATGACCAAAAAGCACCAGTTTTCGTTCACTTGGAAGATCTGCAATCTGATCGGCTTCACTCGCACTCTTGCCCCGAATGATTGCAATTGAGGCAGCTATTTCGGCGTCGTAGTCATCGAGATGCTCGACATAACCAAATGTTTGCCCCTCACGCAGGCTGCGCCCGTACTTTCGCAGATCCAGCGCATAGAAGCGTGCACCACGCGATGTGAAGAACCTAGCCAGTTGCTTCTGAAAGAAGTAGTCGCTCCAGCCGTGCACGTACAACACATCAAGATGTTCAAACTCGCGGCTAGAGCCAAAAAACCGTTTCCAGAAACCAAGGTGCTCCGGCAGTGCGCGCACCAGCGTCGCGCACAACGGACCCTCTTTGTCTGTTCCCAGATCAATGTCTGTGCACTCAAACTCATCGCCGAGCGCGTCTGGTCGCCACTGCGTCATATTTTGAGTCTACGCGCGGCGCAGATTTGTGGCAGTGACTAGTACGTTACTCACAACCACAAGTGCGATTCCGAGCCATTCTTGCAAGCTCAGCATCTGGTGCAACACCAGAAGACCCACAATTGCTGCCCACACCGGATGCATACTCGCAAGAGTGCTAAACAACCCTGGTGAAAGTCTACGCAAGGCAAGCATGTCGATCGAAAGCGGTACAACTGACGACAGCAACGCACACACCACCGCCAAAATTACTGGCAGCAGGGTGGGAGGGTGTGCACTGAACCAGAAAAATGCAATCGGAATCCACATCACCACTGAAACAAGGCTCGCTGCAGCCGAACCCTCAAAACCTGGAAGACGCTGGCCGATCTTGCGATTGAGCAGCACATAGCAGGCCCAAGCAACAGCCGAAATGAGTCCGATGCCGACGCCAATAAAGTCAGTGCTGGGGCTCGGGTTTACGAGCACCACCACACCCACGCCAGCAAGCACGCCACACAGCACATCGATCAATCGACGAGAGGCGAGGATCGCAATGGCGAGCGGCCCCAAGAACTCGAGAGTGATTGCGAGCCCAAGGCCCAATCGATCGATCGTCGCGTACACCGTCATATTCATGACGCCAAGGACAATGCCGAGGCAGATCACTGGCCACCATTGCGACCAGGTCATCCGTCGAAGTTTGGGCCGGCCAAGTGGCAGCATGACGATAGCAGTGATCACCTGACGAATCACGACGACGCCAACGGGCCCGATCGCAGAGAAGGCAAGCGCACCGGTTGCCGCCCCTGCTTGGTTGCTAAGCGAGGCTGCTAGCGCGAGCGCTATTCCCTGGCTCATGCCCTTTTTGGCAGAGGGCGCGGGAGAGGCTGCGGGCTCGGGCGTTGCGGTCACGAGATAACACTAGTTATCAAGGGCCTGCTTTGCAGAATGCGCCCTACAATCTGCGTTAGATTCTGCCGCGTTCGCCAACCCGTGCGGTAATTTCACCGGGCACGATTCTGGCGAGCGCCGCCAAAAACTTGTAGCGCAGAGATGGAATTGAGAGCGCCTTATTGTGTGCTGCATCGCGCAACGACTCGGCAACAACCTGCTCAGCGTTCAGCCACATCCAATTCGGCACACCTTCTTCACCGGGGGCGAGACCCATTCGCTCATGGAAATGCGTGTGAGTGAAGCCTGGGCAGACGGCTGTCACCGTCACTCCGCGCGGCCCATAGCGCGCGTTGGCCCAGCGTGAGAACACAACGAGCCATTGCTTCGACGCCGAGTAGGTGCTTCGTGGAATAAACGCGGCAACCGACGCGATGTTCAAGATCGTGCCGGCCCGCCGTGCCAGCATTCCCTGCAGTGCAGCATGGCTGAGCCGCATCTGTACCTCGTTGTGCAAGCGCAGATGGCGCACTTCTTCGGTGATCTCGTTGTTTTCAAAGTCCAGTGGCAAGCCAAAGCCCGCATTGTTCACGAGCACTCTGATTGGGCGATCCTCGCTCAATAACCGTGATTCGACCAAATCAAGACCTTCTTCGAGAAGCAGGTCTGCAGCAATAATCTCGGTGCGAACACCGTGCTGTGTCTCAATCTCGGTGGCGAGCTGTTCAAGCGGCTCTTGGTTTCGCGCGACCAACACTAGCGAAAACCCGCGCGCTGCGAGCTGTCTCGCATATTCAGCGCCAAGCCCAGAACTGGCGCCGGTGATCAGTGCTGTTGTTGCTTTCACGCGCGCAAACCTCAACTAACTCAGGCGCTCAACTTCAACAAACACGACGGGGTCGCCAGTGCCGCGGTGCTCAATCTGATGTTCTGATCCTGCCGGCCGTGTGTAGCTCTGGCCGGTCACGAGAGCCGCCTCGAACTCGCTGCCGTCGCTATTCACCACGTGCATGCTCATGGTCACGAGTGGCACCACAACATACTCGTACTCGTGCACGTGCATCGGGATCACGCCGCCAGCTTCAATGGTCCATTTCGTAACCTTGAATTGCTCGTTTTCTAGCTGCAGTTCTGCGTGTGATCCGGTGCTCATAGTGAGCAGTCTAGCTCGCCAAAAATAGACGACACCTGCTGATCGTTCTCAGTCGTCGATTGAGGGTTCGAAGCCTGCCTCAATCAGTGTTTCTGCTCGTGAAGTATTCGGTGCGAAGTCAAGCATGTCGGTACGAAGCACAAGATCTCGGTCAACGTGCAATGCCATACCGTGCGCTGCCCGGCGCACATCCTGATCTTCAATTGCACGCAAAAGGGCTCGATGGTCAGCGAGCATCGTATCGTTCGAAATACCAAGGTAGATCAACCCACGATCGGCTGCTTCGTTGAGCGCCTGCATCACTCCGATGTAGAGATCTAGCAGCAAACGGCTACCACTTGCTTCAACGATGAGACGGTGAAATGAGTTGGCTCGGGTTGTGTGGTTGCAGCGCTCTTGCTCTTCTTGCTGTGAGTCAAGGCTGTGCTGGTAGCTTGCTCGGAGCGCTTCAAGCTGCTCTTCGCTGCGGTTGAGTGCTGCCGCCTGAGCAGCTTCGATCTCGAGTGAGCGTCGATAGATCAGCACTTCTTCAATGTCATGCCCGGAAAGAAACTCAGTGAGTACCGTGCCGACTGCTGTTCTTGCCCGCACAAATGTGCCGACTCCGGGCACGGTTTCAAGCATGCCGAGGGTCGCGAGGGCGCGTACTGCCTCGCGAACGGTTGATCGCCCGACGCCGATGAGTTCCATCAGCTCAGGCTCTTTCGGGATAAGCTCCCCCACCTGCCACTCGCCCCCAACGATGTGGGAACGCAGGTAGGTGAGCGCATTTCGAGCCTTCTGAGAGCCGCTTTGCGGTCCGCTTACTGCCATTACGCTCACCTCCTTCCGGTCACAATGTACCGGAACCTAGGTTAGAGCGTCGAAACCCAATCAGTGAGTTGGGAAAGCCCATCAACTGTGGCGGTCAACCCAAGTGCCTGCACCTGGCGTCCTTCAACTCGCAATACCTTCTCGTTTGAGATTGCAGAAAGGCTGGCCACGGCCGGATTCGCGAGTAATTCGGTGAACATTCGGTCACCCGTGCCGTTCATATCAATCAGCACGATTCCGTCCGGGTTTGCCTGTACAAGCTGTTCGGCACTGATTGGCCCGGTTCGGTCAATTCCCAGCTCTGCGGCGACATTCTGCGCGCCAGAAAGTCCAAGCAGCTCGATCGGGTACGCGCTCCCCGCGGTTACGAATGGCCGACCGGCCTGGTTGGTCAGCACCATCACGCGGGGGCCGTCGTCAGTGCTTTCGGCTGCCTCGTTCTTCAGGCCTTCCTTGATCTCGGTCTGCAGGGTGTCTGCTTGCTCGTCACCGCCGGTTGCCTGGCCGATCAGATCAATATTTGTGATCAATGCTTTGCTGCTGCTCCATGAGTCTGGGAGCTGCAGCGCCGAAATACCTGCTTGTTGAAGTACATCAGCAATGGGTGCCTCGTTGCCATGACGCGGGCTCATCACAACAAGGTCCGGATTGAGTGCAATGACATTTTCTGCCTGGATTTCCATTGCAACAGGAAAGGTGGATTCAACCTTTTCGAGTTCTTCGACGTGACCGCCAAGCGCTGGATTCAGCACCGCCTCGGGAATCAGCACTAGGTGATCTGCCAGGCCGAGCTCTGCAATAACTTCTGCGCTCTCATAGTCAAGGGCCGCGATTCGTTTAGGTTCTGCCTCAATGGTGAGGGTTGAAGCTTCACCTCCGGCACCCGCCGGAATATCAATGGTGCGTGGCCAGGCAACTTCTTGTGTGGCCGCTTCGGGAGCTGGCTTTTTGTCATTCGCTGTTGCGCATCCGCTGAGCGTGAGGGTCAGCGCGGTGAGAGTTGCGGCTGAAACCGTAACGAGGCGTGCACGTTTCATCAGATTCCTTTGTTTGTCTGTGTCAGTCGGTCGAAAGAAATCTGCGACCCTGTGGAGTGGTGTGGATACTGGTCTGCACGCCGTAGGCCGCGTGCACTAGTTCTGGGCGAAGCACGTCTTCTGGCGATCCAGCGTAAGATTCGCCGTCGCTGCTCAGCAGCAAGATTTGTGTGCACGCATTGAGCGCAAGACTGAGATCGTGCAGCGCTGCGATCACGATTTTTCCGTCCTCACCGAGTTTTCGCATGGTTTTCTCAACGATGCGCTGGTGGTACAGGTCAAGCGCCGACGTGGGTTCATCAAGAATCACGATCGGTGTGTTCTGAGCCAGTACGCGAGCAAGTTGCACCAACTGTTTTTGGCCGCCAGAGAGCGTGCCGAATCGTCGTTTCGCGAGATCTGCAACACCCATTTCGGCGAGTGCTTCTTTCGCGGCTTCCGTGGGGTGTGGACGTTTTGAAGCTCTGGCCCCAATCGCTACGAGCTCTTGCACACGTAATTCTTCTGGTGCGTTCACGTCTTGTGCGAGCAGTGAGACATACGAAGCTCGGTCGCTTGCCGACATGCCGCTCAAGTCTCGTTCGCCGCGTTTTGCCGTGCCGAGACGTTCTACGCCCGAGTGCGCAAGGGCCGAGAGCAACGATGATTTTCCCACGCCGTTGGGACCAACGACGCCGAGTACGGTGCCCGGTAAAAAGCGAAGCTCGAGTGGATCTCCTAGCGCTCTGCCGGAACGTGTTGCTGCGAATGAGTCGAAGGTGAGTGTGCCCGCAAGAGTTGGGCACGATGCTGTGAGTTGGATCATGCTGGCCTCTTTCTGAGTAGCAGAATGAGAAAGATTGGCGCGCCGACTAGTGCGGCGACGACGCCTGTTTGCACAACAACTGAACCGAATGCTGCGCGCGCGATGGTGTCGGCGAGCACAAGGAACAACGCGCCGCCGAGTGCCGACAGTGGCAGCAGGCGAGCATGTGAGGCGCCGACGATAAGGCGCACGGCGTGCGGCACGACCAGTCCAACAAAACTAATGATTCCGCTCACGGCTACGGCTGCACCGGTGACCAGAGAGGCCACGAGAAGGAGGAGCACACGCTCTCTGGCAACGTTCACACCCGACGTTGCGGCTGTTTGTTCACCGAGTGAGAGCGCATCGAGTGCGTGGATCCGGGATAGCAAATACGCGATACCAAGCACGATCGGCGCAAGTGCGATCAATACGTGGTCCCAACTGCGCAGCTCTAGGTCACCTGCTAGCCAGAAAAGCGCACTACGCACCAGGGCGTCATCGTGCGCGTTGGCAATTAGGACGTTAATAATCGCGCCAGCGAGTGCGCTGATTGACACACCGACCAAGATGATGGTCGCAGGCCCGAGATCGCGGCGGGTCTGCAAAACAAATTGCAGAATCAACGAGACGATGGCGGCGCCGGCAAAGGCAGCGAGTGGAATTCCCCACTGGCTGCTGCCTGCAAGTCCCATGGTGATTCCCGCAACAGCTCCGACAGCGGCACCGGCTGACACACCTGTAATGCCTGGTTCAGCGAGAGGGTTTCGCAGGATCGCTTGCATCACTGCGCCGACGGTTGCTAGGCCGGCACCCACCAGCATTGCGACGATGATGCGTGGCAATCTGATCGACCAAATTACTGCGGCCGCCGAGTTTTCCGCTTCTGCCGGGCGAAAGAGTGCCTGCAGAGTTTCAGGCACGCTGAGTCTCACAACACCGAGCGAAAGTGACAAGAATGCCGCAACAACCAGCAGCAGAGTTGCCGCGGTAGCGGTGATCCAGACACTTCGGCGATTCACAGATTTCCTCGGTTTAATGGAATGAGAAAGCAGCTCTCACACGTCTGATGTTATAGATCAGATCTATGCAGTTTCTGATGATATGGTGAAAATCGTGACTCGCCTGACCGATCCATATGATGCCCTGCTCCTGTGCTCCTTTGGAGGACCCAACGAATCTGACGACGTAGTTCCGTTTCTGCGTAACGTCACCAAGGGGAAGAACATCCCCGAAGAAAGGCTCAAGGAGGTCGGCGAGCATTACTACATGTTCGGCGGCAAGAGCCCAATCAACGAACAGAACCTGGCACTGCTTGAGGCCCTACAGGCCGAGCTGAAGCGCCGCCACATCGACCTGTCGGTGATCTGGGGAAACCGCAACTGGCACCCCTACACGGTGGACACTCTGCGTGACGCCGCCGCCTTCGGCACAAAGCGCGTACTCACGCTGGTCACCAGCGCCTATGCATCGTACTCAGGCAGCCGCCAGTATCGCGAACACCTGGCTGCTGCCCGGGATGCACTTGGCGAACTCGCCCCGCAGATTGACATTCTTCGCCCCTTCTTTAACGATCCGGCCTTCGTCTCGGCAAACACGTCTGCAATTGTTGAGGCGCTCGAATCACTCGAGGGCGGCCATGAGGGCGCACACATTGTGTACGTCACTCACTCAATCCCTGACACCATGCAAGATGCTTCGGCAGCAACCGGCCCCGGCTACAAAGAGCAGCACGAAGATGTTCAACAGTCGATCGATGCTGCACTCGCAGAGCGATTCGGCGTGCAATTTGCCTCGTCGCTTTCCTACTGCTCACGTTCGGGCGATCCTCGCGTGCCATGGCTCGAACCAGACGTGAACGACCACATCGAAGAGCTTGCTACTCAGGGCGTAAAGCGAATTGTGATTGCTCCAATCGGTTTTGTTTCTGATCACATGGAGGTCGCGTTTGACCTTGATGTTGAGGCAATGGAAACCGCCAAAGAACAGGGCATGGTGGCGGCTCGCGCCGCAACTGTCGGTGTGCGCGCTGACTTCGTAGCCGGCATCGTCGACATGATCGTTGAGCGAGCAGCACGCGAACGAGGCGAGCAGGTAGATGCACCAACCGTAGGCACACTCGGTGCGTTCCCCGACGTTGCACCACCAAATAGCTGCCGTATGCGTCACGGAGAGGTCACCGGTCTGCCGGTGCTCGCTGGCGACGAAGACTAATTCAGATTTCAAAGGAAGTAGTACAAACATGAGCGACACCCAGAAGCCATTTGTTGATCATTCAGCGGTTGCCGAAGAGATCAACGCGGCCGTGAACTACACAATGTACGCAGCATTTGCCGAGGATCGCCTGGTCGAAGCTCCCGGAGAGAGCGCGGTCGCTGCGATCAACGCACGAATCGCTGCCGTCGATGGCCTCACCGTACGCGGCTGGTATGACCTATCGGGCTTCCGTGCCGACGCCGATGTGCTGATCTGGCTGCACGCCCCAACCACCGAAGCGCTGCAGGAAGCGTACCGCGCGGTGCTCGAGGGCTCCGCTGGCCGCCTGAACCCGGTGTGGTCAAACATTGGTGTGCACCGCACAGCAGAGTTCAACAAGGGCCATATCCCGGCCTTCCTTGCCGGCGATGCACCGAAAGATTACGTCTGCGTATATCCATTCGTGCGCTCGTATGAGTGGTACCTGCTTTCAGACGAGGATCGCAGCCGCATGTTGCGCGAGCACGGCGGCGCGGCGCGCGACTTCGGCGATGTGCTCGCAAACACGATTTCGTCATTCGCACTCGGTGACTACGAGTGGTTGCTTGCCTTCGAGGCTGACGACTTGATTCGTATCGTTGATCTCATGCGCGAGCTTCGTGCTACCGAGGCACGTTTGCATGTTCGTGATGAACTGCCGTTCTTCACCGGCCCACGCCGTGACGCCGAGACACTTCTTCGTCGCGCAATGGTGTAACCGCCCTGCACGTTATTTAACTAGCTACTCACGAAAAACGCTCCCTGCTCTCGCTACTGGCGAGGGAGGGAGCGTTTTTGTCAGTCAGGTGAGGTACCCGGCCCAGTTTTATCGGCCACGCCACTCATCGGCGAGGATCGCATACAGCAATCCATCGATCCAGCCGTGCTCGCGATGTAGCGATTCTTTTACCGAATAGGACTCTCGACGCATTCCCAAACGTTCCATCAGACGCCACGAGGGCTCATTTGCAGCGAAAGCACCGGCTTCTACGCGGCGTAACCCCAGATCTCGGAAACACACGTCCAGAAGGGCTCCTGCGGCTTCTGTCGCGTAGCCCTTGCCCGAGGCTGCGGGGTCTAAAGTCCAACCGATCTCAGCCTGCACGCCTTTGGCTTGGTCTTTGATCTCACGCTGGCCCCAACCATCACCAACGCTCAGCATCAGATCACCAATGATCTCACCGTCAACCTCAACCACGAGGTAGTCGAGGTACTTCTCGGGGTAGGTCTTGTTCCAGTCATCCTGATCGACTGGGTGCCAGCCAAGCCATTCACCGACCTCGTCGAGACCACGAAAGCGCCACAGCGCGTCGACATCTTCAAGCTCGGCTGGGCGAATGCTGAGGCGTTCGGTCGACAGTGGCCAGATCTCAAGATCACGAAATCCAATACTTGATTCGTTTTGCGCACTCATACAAAAACCCTAGCAATCCTGGAAACACAAAAGCCCCGCTTCAAGCGGGGCTTTTGTTTGTTGTGGATCCTAGGAGAATCGAACTCCTGACATCCTGCTTGCAAAGCAGGCACTCTACCAACTGAGTTAAGGACCCGAGACAAATCTTGCGATTTTTCTCAGAGGCTTTCTGATTTTCATCTGTCGGCCTCGACTCATCAACTATAGCGAGATAATCCGTACACTGCAAAACGAGGCATTCAATCAGGCCGCTAGCCTTACTCTGCCTCAGAGAATGCGGCGTGTCGGCACCTGGGGATCCAGCGTTCTTAGACCTAAATTCGACGCCATTCAAGGGCCTCAAGCTGCTCCCACCCTGCACCAGAAACTCGCTGAAAAATCGCAAGAAAGCCGTCTTCCATTGAGTTTTCCCGCTCAAGCAACGCCTCAGCTTCTAGGGGTTCGCCTTCATCTTCAACAACCTCGCCCTCGGAATAGACAAGCAATCGCGGTTTCGATGTTGTGCTTTGCAGAAAATACGTGTCACTCGTACCGAAGAGCCCGACTATGGTCGCGTTCCCCGGAGGGGCCTGGAGCAACATCGCTGTCGGATCAACGATTATGGCGTGCTCGCCGAACTGCGCTGCCGAAGGCCCCTCACTGAGCCCCGAAGAGGCGTCTGAGAATGAGAGCTGCTCCCCCAGGGTTGAGCCTGCACCGGTGAGATCGGTGTGCGGGAGATAGGCAAGCGCAATGTTGAACGACATGTGGTCATATTACTCACAGAAAGACTGGACTTTGCAGCTACCCGGAAACGAGAAAACCCCCGCCCTCACAAGGAGAACCGGGTTCTTGATGGGGCTACCAAGACTTGAACTTGGGACCTCTTCGTTCGCTATGGCAGCACCAACCACGAAACCACGCTCCTTAAAGATCAACAGGAGATCATAGAAATCGGACACCGAACCAACAATCTGGACGACACGACCCAAGAGGATCAACTCCCCTGCTTAGGTCGCTGCAAGCAACCGGCTCAGGTTCACTCTCGCAGCGTCATACCGTGGCCCGTAATCACAGAAAATCGTCACCGAACCGAACGCTTCCGCGTAGTTTTCGGGACACTCGTCGCTGCAGTCGGGGCACATGTAACCCTAAACCTGGTGCGCAACGACGACCCGCCTTCGCTCATCAATGAGCGGCACCGTGGATCCCATTTGCGGGCCGTAAACGCTACTACGTCCCACAGTTCACTGTGAACACACGGTTATGCATGTCTCAAGGGATTCCACTGGAGAACCCTTTCGATCCATGCAAAAACCCCGGGCCTCGCAATGAGACCCGGGGTTCGATGGTGGGGCTACCAGGACTTGAACCTGGGACCTCTTCATTATCAGTGAAGCGCTCTAACCACCTGAGCTATAGCCCCCGACCAAGAAATGACTCTACCGGAGATCACGCGCGAAAGTAAAATCGAACGCGCGTGATCTCCGAAATTTGTCAAACTTAATTGCTGGTGAAGCCCAGCTGGAACCCGCCAAGCATACGCACAAGCAGGTTGTAGATAAGAGCACCCACAGCACCGAAGGCAGTGCCAACGATAATGTTCAGCACACCAACTACGAGTCCAAAAGTGAACACGGTGCCATAGTTGAGAAGCTCAAGCAGACTGACCTGATCGCCAACGATGTCCATCACAAGCTCGTTGAGCTTTGCGAGCACACCGGTCGAGAGAAGTACCGTGTAAATCAACATCGTTGAAACGATGCCCACGATCGCCGCGCAAAGCGAGACCAGGAAGGAGAACTTCACTGACGACCAAAAGTCGATGTAGACCAGCTTCAGGCGAACCTGCTTGGCCGGCGCTTTCTTGCGAGTTTTTTTCGCAAGCTTGTCGGCGACTGTGTTACTCATTCAGGCTTTCCTTGCTCTCTGTCTGTGTGGGTTCAATGGCTTTCTGCTCATCTTCACCCTCGACACTGCTGGCATCTTCGGACTCTTCGTCGTCGAGACCGCGTTCCGTGTTACGTGCGATGCCAATAATACGATCTCCCTCTGGGAATCGTGCAAATACGACGCCCATTGTGTTTCGTCCCTTAGCCGGAACCTCATCAACACGGGAGCGCACAACCTTGCCACTCGCAAGAACTACCAACACTTCATCATTGTCATCAACAATGAATCCGCCGACCAAATCGCCACGGGCTTCGTCAAGCTTCGCAACCTTGATACCAAAACCGCCACGGTTTTGGACTCGGTATTCGCTGACCTCGGTGCGTTTGGCGTAACCACCCTCAGTGACAATGAAGACGTACCCGTTTTCAGTTACTGTCGATGCCGCGAGCAGTGCGTCTCCGTCGCGGAAGTTCATGCCACGCACGCCACTTGTCGAGCGGCCCATTGGTCGAAGTGCCTGGTCAGAAGCCGTAAACCTGACTGACATACCCTGACGTGAAATAAGCAGCACATCATCAGTGTTGTCTGCAATCAGCGCGGAGACGAGTTCGTCTCCCTCACGCAGCTTGATGGCAATAATGCCGCCGGTGCGGTTCGTGTCGTATTCGCTGAGTGCAGTCTTCTTGACCAGACCGTCACGGGTTGCAAGCAGCAGGTAACCTTCACCAAATTCCTTCAGGTCAAGAACCTGTGTTACGGACTCGTCTGGTGCGAGCGCGAGCAGGTTGGCGAGGTGCTGGCCCTTCGCATCGCGGCCGCCCTCTGGAATCTCGTAAGTCTTCGCACGGTACACACGACCGGTGTTCGTGAAGAACAGCAGCCAGTGGTGGGTCGTGGTGACAAAGAAGTGCTCGACGATGTCATCAGCGCGAAGCTGCGCGCCTTTCACGCCCTTGCCACCGCGGTGCTGTGAGCGGTAGTTGTCGATTCGCGTACGCTTCACGTAGCCACCGCGGGTGATCGTGACAACCATTTCCTCTTCAGGAATCAGGTCTTCAATCGACATATCGCCGTCATAGCCATGCATAATCGCACTGCGACGCTCGTCGCCGTATTTCGTGACAACTTCGCCGAGTTCTTCGATCACGATCCCACGCTGCTGCGTTGGTGAAGCGAGGATGCCCTCGTACTCCTTGATCTGCGCCTCAAGTTTGGCTGCGTAGTCGAGGATCTTCTGGCGCTCCATGGCAGCAAGGCGACGAAGTTGCAATCCGAGGATCGCGTCAGCTTGAAGCTGGTCGACGCCGAGTAGGCCCATCAACCCTTCGCGGGCTTCGTCCACAGTTGGTGAACGACGGATCAAGGCAATAACTTCGTCGAGTGCGTCAAGCGCCTTGAGGTAACCGCGCTGAATGTGAGCCTCGGCCTCAGCCTTTTTCAGCCGGTACTCGGTGCGGCGAACGATGACTTCAATCTGGTGCTTCGTCCAGTTCGTAATGAAGCCGTCGAGAGAAAGTGTACGAGGCACTCCATCAACAATGGCGAGCATGTTTGCGCCAAAGTTTTCCTGAAGCTGCGTGTGCTTGTAGAGGTTGTTAAGCACAACCTTTGCGATCGCATCGCGCTTGAGCACAATGACAAGACGCTGACCAGTGCGGCCACTGGTCTCATCGCGAATGTCCGAAATGCCCTGAACGCGGCCTTCTTTGACCAAATCGGCAATTTTGACCGCGAGGTTGTCTGGGTTCACTTGGTACGGGAGCTCAGTAACAACGAGGCAGGTACGGCCCTGGATCTCTTCGATGTTTACGACCGCACGCATGGTGATCGATCCACGACCGGTGCGGTAGGCATCCTTAATACCCCGGGTACCAAGGATCTGTGCACCCGTAGGGAAGTCCGGACCCTTGACGCGTTCCATCAGTGCTTCAAGCAGCTCTTCACGGCTGGCATCTGGGTTCTCCAGGTGCCAAGTCGCAGCTTCGGCGACCTCACGGAGGTTATGTGGCGGGATGTTGGTCGCCATACCAACAGCGATGCCGACAGAACCATTTACCAAGAGGTTCGGGAAGCGTGCCGTCAGAACCGTTGGCTCCTGAGTACGGCCGTCGTAGTTGTCCTGAAAATCAACCGTGTCTTCGTCAATGTCACGAACCATTTCCATGGCCAGTGGTGACATTTTTGTCTCGGTGTAACGGTGAGCAGCTGCACCGTCGTTACCCGGTGAACCGAAGTTACCCTGCCCGAGCGCGAGTGGGTATCGCATTGCCCACGGCTGCACCAGACGGACCAGCGAGTCATACACAGCACTGTCGCCGTGCGGGTGGAATTGACCCATCACGTCGCCAATGACACGGGTGCACTTCGAGAAGGCTTTGTCTGGCCGGTAGCCGCCGTCGTACATCGTGTAAATCACACGACGGTGCACCGGTTTGAGTCCGTCACGCACATCTGGCAGCGCTCGACCAACAATCACGCTCATGGCGTAGTCGAGGTAAGAACGCTGCATTTCAAGCTGCAGGTCTACCTGATCGATTCGTCCGTGTACGGCGAAATTCTCCTGATCGGGAACTTCGTTGCCTTCTGGGGTTTCGTTCTCAGATGTCAAGGAAACGCACGTCCTTCGCGTTCTGCTGGATAAAGCTGCGGCGCGCCTCAACGTCTTCGCCCATTAGCGTCGAGAAAATCTCATCTGCCTTTGCTGCGTCGTCGAGCGTAACCTGCAACAGGGTACGGGTTTCAGGGTTCATTGTGGTGTCCCACAATTCTTCGTAGTTCATCTCACCGAGACCCTTGTAGCGCTGCACTCCGCTTTCCTTCTGCAGGCGGTAGCCGTTCTCGGCGCCTGCAGCGAGGCTAGCGTCACGCTCTGCGTCACTAAACACGTACTCGTGTTCGTGGTTAGTCCACTTGATTCGATACAGCGGTGGCTGCGCGAGATAGACGTAACCGAGATCAATGAGTGGTCGCATGTAGCGGAAGAGAAGTGTGAGAAGCAGTGTCGTAATGTGCTGACCGTCAACATCAGCATCTGCCATCAACACAATCTTGTGGTAGCGAGCCTTTTCAGGATCGAAGTCCTCGCCAATGCCGGCACCAAATGCCGTGATCATTGCCTGAACTTCAGTATTGCTGAGCGCACGATCAAGTCGAGCCTTCTCAACATTTAGAATCTTGCCTCGAAGTGGCAAAATCGCCTGGGTCTCGGGGTTACGTCCGGTTTTTGCCGAACCACCAGCGGAGTCGCCCTCCACGATGAAAATTTCTGAGACTGTCGGATCCTTGCTGGTGCAGTCAGAGAGTTTGCCTGGCATTCCGCCAGATTCAAGCAGTCCCTTGCGCCTAGCGGTCTCGCGAGCCTTCCGAGCAGCAATTCGCGCAGTTGCAGCCTGAATTGCTTTTCGGATGATCTCTTTCGCAGAGTTTGGGTTGCGTTCAAACCAGTCTCCGAGTTGATCGCCAACAACCTTTTGTACAAAGGCTTTTGCTTCAGTATTCCCAAGCTTGGTTTTTGTTTGCCCTTCAAACTGAGGCTCGCCAAGTTTGACTGAGATGACCGCGGTCAAGCCCTCACGAACGTCATCACCCGAAAGATTGTCGTCTTTCTCGCGAAGCAGGTTCTTCTCACGCGCATACTTATTGACCAGGGTGGTCAATGCGGCGCGGAATCCCTCTTCGTGGGTACCACCCTCGTGAGTGTTAATGGTATTCGCGTAGGTGTGCACGCTCTCGGTGTAGGCCGTGGTCCACTGCATCGCAACCTCTGCTGCGATCTGTCGTGAGGTATCTTCGGACTCAAAAGAGATGATCTCTTCATTCACAATCTCAGCGCGTTTGGCCGAGTTGAGATAGCGTACATAGTCCTCGATGCCCTTTTCATACATGAACTCGTCGACTCGCGGAGCGGGAGAAACCATCTCGCCATCTTCGTTTTCGACAGGTTCCTGTGGGCGCAAGTCAGTCAGCTTGATGCGAAGCCCCTTATTTAGGAAGGCCATCTGCTGGAATCGCGTACGCAGTGTCTCGTAGTCGAACTCAATCGTTTCGAAGATCTCGGCGCTAGGCCAGAAGGTGATTGTGGTACCAGTTTCGTCGCTAGCTTCGCCTTGCGCGAGTGGGGCATCTGGCACTCCCCCGCTAAAGGTCATGTTCCACGTGAAACCTTGACGCTTTACTTCGACCGCAAATTTGGTCGAGAGCGCGTTCACTACCGATGAGCCGACGCCGTGTAGACCGCCAGAAACCGCGTAACCGCCGCCACCGAACTTACCGCCGGCGTGTAGCACTGTGAGCACAACCTCAACAGTGGAGCGCCCCTCGGTTGGGTGCATATCTACCGGAATGCCACGACCGTTATCGATTACACGAACCGCACCATCCTCAAGGATCGTCACGTCGATGAGATCGCAGTAACCTGCGAGAGCCTCGTCGACCGAGTTGTCAACGATCTCGTAAACTAGGTGGTGTAGGCCACGTGGACCAGTTGAACCGATATACATACCGGGCCGCTTGCGAACCGCTTCAAGGCCCTCAAGGACTTGAATCGCGCCGGCACCGTATTCCTCGGCATTCGCCGCCTGATCTGAAGTCATCCGCTGATGTATCTCTCTGCTGTTTGAATTCGTAAGCTCGCTTCTCAGGGCAGTTTTTCGCGCCTGATACTTCCGCACCCTAGCCTATCAATCTTCGGCGCTCAGGGGGGCTCTATTTAGCGGTTGAGCATGGATTTCTCGGGTGGAACGATCCTCTGATATCTCAGATTGGTCGGAGTCTTCTTGTTTTTGAGCTACCCGTAGGTGTCGCGCGGGCCACGACCAGGGCTCACTCGAGACCCGTGGCGCCAAGTTGGGGCACCCGGCGCGAGAAACCTCAGATCGGAAATGCCTGCGTCTGGGTAGTGCTCAATAATCCTCGTCAAGACCTCGGCGCGCATCCGACGAAGCTCGGTGGCCCATGCCGTTGAATCACACTGAACAATCAAAATGCCGTCGCGAAGTTCAACCACTCTGGTATGTGGAGCCGTCACTTCGCCAACAAGTTCTGGCCAATCGGTGATCACTTTTGCCTGCTCGAGCTCGACTGTCCAGCCCATATCTTCCGTTGCAATCGCAAGGATTGCACCAAGGGTACGCGGGTCTCTGCCTTTTGAAAACGGACTTCCGCCACCGGAGTTTTTACGCTTACGAGAGACGTTTCTCCTGATCGGAAGGCCTTTCCAGAGAGCTTTCGCTTTCAGATAAGCCTCGCTGGAGAAGCCCTCACTGCCGCTACCCATCGGATTCACCGTTCTCAATGACGGTCCCACCGGAAATTCGTACCCGGTGCCAATCTCCCTCAGGAACGTCTTCCTCGACTGCAGCCGTCACAATGACCTGTTCAAACCTGGCGACCTCGGCCATCAAAGCATTTCGGCGTCGAACATCAAGTTCAGCAAAAACGTCATCGAGAATGATCACCGGATCTCCTGAGGGAAGCTCTTCCCTCAGGAGTGTCGCAACCGCAAGACGAAGTGATAACGCAAAAGACCATGATTCACCGTGGCTCGCGTAACCCTTCACTGGCAAGTCGTTCAGCTTCAACAACAACTCGTCACGGTGCGGGCCGATAAGAGTCATGCCGCGATCAAACTCCTGCCTACGGACCAAAGAGAGGGCATTTCTGAAGTTTTCCTCAAGAGTTTCACGTGAAACATGAGAATTTAGAGCCGAACTCCCCTCCCCTTCTGGGCTTAGGATGCTTCTGGGAGAAGTCAACGGGTCTTTTTCTGAAGAATTTTCGCTAAAGCCTCCGTCTTGCGCGTTCAAGTTTCCACTGAACGCATTCTCCCGAGGGGATGGATTGCTCAATTCTGTCGGATCAGAGTACCCCGGACGCTCCTGCGCGTTTGCTTCATCAGAGAATCTTTGTTCTCTGGCGATCTCCGAAACGGTTTCCGGGTTTAATGTTTCACGTGAAACACCGTGTTTGGCGACGGTCTGGAATACGGATTCAATCAACTCCATCTCTGGTCGATGATCGTACTGGACGATGGCCTCGTATCCTGCGCGTAGTGGTGACTGCAAAGATGCAAGCAACTCGCGTCGCTCGAGCATGATTCGAGATCCGAGCTCGACCAACTGCGTGTCCCAGAGATCGAGAGTTGCCTCAATTGTGCCGCGGCTTCCACCGTGCCGACTGGACTTCAATAAAGTGGTGCGTTGACGTACGACCCGCTCATAATCAGAAAGTACTCCGGCGAACACGGGATTTCGCGCAATGACCGCTTCATCTAGAAACTTCCTGCGAATTCCAGGGTCTCCCCTTACGAGAGAGAGATCCTCCGGGGCAAACAACACGCAACTAAACCAGCGAGTGAGTTCCCTTGGCTTGACTGCGTTCCTGTTGACTTGTGCACGATTCGCCTTGTCGCGATTAAGTTGCATCTCGAGCAGTACATCGCGTTCACCCACAGCAACTTTCATCCGCGCGACAGCTGAGTTCTCACCAGCTCGAATAAGTGCCGAATCAGAACTCACACGGTGGGAGTTCAATGAGGCGAAATATGAAATTGCCTCGACCAGGTTTGTCTTGCCCTGTCCATTTCGGCCGATCACCAGATTCGGACCGGGTGCGAATCCTACCTCCGCTGAGCGATAGTTGCGAAAATCACTGAGCGAGAGATGCGTGACACGCATCGCTAACTCGTCCCTAACGAAGCAGCAGGTTTGGCTGCAAAAGGTAACGGAAGCTCTGCTGATCTACGTCGTCTTTGCTGCGCTGACTAGTGATGAGCACAGGACCAGGCTTGCTGGCGTTCTCGGTACGGGTAAAACCAATTCGAGTGTACTCAGAGTGGGTCGACCGAAGTCCGTCAAGCAGGAACTGTGGCTTCAACGAGACAACCATTTCATCGCCAACCAGGTGCGCATCGACCGTTTCAACGGCCTGTGCAGTTTCACTACCAGCCGCTTCGAGAGTGACCTGACCCTCTGAGAACGAGAACCGCAGCGCGGCCTCGCGCTCCAGAACCAAGCCAACGCGACCAACAGCCTCAACGAGATCGCTGGTATTCATCACGGCGTAGTTGTCGATATTTTCTGGGAAAAGACGCCCTACTGGTGGGTAATTACCCTTGATCAGGAGTGAAGTGACTGTCTTGTTGCCGCCGGTAAAGGCAATCAGCTCGCGTTCACCGTCTTTGATGATGGCAACCTGAACAGTTCCATTGCCTGCAAAAGTTTTGCCAGCTTCGATAACCACTTTGGCTGGCACAAGAGCAGATAGCTCAGCGCCACCGTCGAGTTGTTCCCAGTCAATGCGGCGAGTTGCAACGCGGTATCGGTCGGTAGCGGTGAGGGTCAACGCATTCTCGCTGACTTCGAACTGAACACCGGTGATGACAGGTGTGACGTCATCCTTTGAAGCTGCGAGAGAAACCTGAGCGACAGCCTCGGCAAAGTCTTCAGCTGGAACAGCACCTGTCACGGTATCCACTCGTGGAACCTGTGGGTACTCTTCTACCGGCATTGCAGGCAAACTAAACGATGCGGAACCACAACGTACTTGTACACGTGTGTCCACCAATGACACTTCTACATCAGAGTGCGGCAGGCGCGAAGCAATGTCACCAAGCAGACGTCCCGAAACGAGTACACGTCCAGGCTCTGTGATGTCGGCTGTCACCGTAGTGCGTGCCGAAGTTTCGTAATCAAAAGACGAAATGGTGAGCTCACCATTTTCAACTTCGATAAGAGCGCCACTCAACAAAGGCTGGGTTGGTCGCTGCGGCAAAAGTTTTGCGGCGAACGAGACAGCCTCGCTGAACACGTCACGGTTGACGGTGAAACGCATGGCATCTCCTTCTGGGTAAAAAACACATGCTTCTGCACAGCACGGTCGTCACACAATCTTTGCATACTCCGAGCCTCTGGCGAATGTTGTCATTCTCGGCGGGTCAAAATTCACCGGCAAAGCGTTATCGAGGGGCTCTAAGAAAAGTAAATAATTTGTTAATAGTAATAGGGGCTGTGGAAACTGTGGATAACTCTGGCGATCTCAATCAGCTCAATGGAACTACAACGTTGTGACTTGTTGGTGAGCTCTGGATAACCTGGCATCCGCGGGATTACGCGAAAGTTGCGTACACGTGCCTCCTCCACAGGGTGACAAGAATTCTCCACAACGACACGCAAGTTGTCCCCAGTTATTCACAAGCACCCCAACAACTGTGGATAACTATGGGCTGTGAATAACAAAAATCCGCGAATTATCGCGAACTTTTGATGAGAGAAGTGAGCTCAGCGACCTGGTTGAAGATGGAACGACGCTCGGCAATCAACTGAGTGATCTTTTTGTGTGCATACATCACAGTGGTGTGATCTCGGCCACCAAAGAGCTGACCGATCTTCGGCAACGAGAGAGAAGTGAGCTCGCGGCAGAGATACATTGCAATCTGGCGGGCCGTCGCAATTTGCTGAGCACGCGATGGCCCGTACAAATCGTCAAGGGCGAGATCAAAATACTCGGCCGTGCGACTAATGATGTCTGAAGGCTGCACATCGTTGTCCTCATCAAGAGTGATGAGATCTTTGAGCACCAAATGAGCAAGTGGGAGATCGATGTGTTGTTGGTTCAAGCTAGCAAAGGCGGTTACACGAATAAGTGCGCCCTCAAGCTCACGAATATTCGATGTGAACTTTGACGCAATGAATTCAAGTACCTGACGGTCGAGCTCAAGCTGCTCTCGCTCAGCCTTCTTCTGCAGGATTGCGATGCGAGTTTCGAGATCTGGGACTTGAATATCAGTCAAGAGACCCCACTCAAAGCGGGAAAGCATTCGTTCTTCGAAGCCGCGCAACTGTTTTGGCTGCACATCGCTTGTGATCACTACCTGTTTGTTGTGTCCGTGCAGCGTGTTGAAGGTATGGAAGAAAGCTTCTTGTGTCTCGGCTTTACCTTCGAGAAACTGAATGTCATCAACAAGCAGTACATCAATGCTGCGGTAACGAGCGTGGAATGCCGCGCCCTGGTTATTCGCAATTGAGTTAATGAAGTCGTTTGTGAAATCTTCAGAACTCACGTAGCGAACGCGAACTTCTGGGTAAAGCTCACGTGCGTAGTGCCCAATTGCGTGCAGCAAGTGCGTCTTGCCAAGACCAGAATCGCCATAGATAAACAGCGGGTTATACGCACGAGCAGGGGCTTCACCCACAGCGACCGCAGCGGCGTGAGCAAAACGGTTTGATTGACCGATCACAAATGTGTCGAAGTGGTACTTCGGGTTTAGTCGGCTATCTACTGTTTCAGCAGCACCGTGCCGAGCCATCGGTTCATTAAGCGGACGATGCGTTTCGCTTACGGTGAAAGAGCTCGACTCGGCGATCGACTGCTTCGGTGAGGGTACCTCTTCCGGTTCAGGATCAATCGCGGGCTGTGCGTCAGGATCGACGACAACCACAAAACTCTCAATACCGGCCGCTTCTGGGATAGAAGCAATCGCGCTCATAATCGCAGGGCGAAGTTTATTCTCGAGAAGTTTGAGAGTGAAGTCGTGTTGAACGGCGAGGTAGAGCATCCCGGCGCCGACGCCGCGAGGCACCGCGAGCGCCAATTGTGCACCAACGGCAGGTCCGACCGAGGGGTCGCCCATCACTGAATGGGTCACCTGCGCCCAAACGCGCATTACCTCTTCTTCAGTCATGTTTCCTCGGCTAGCGTGGCAAGATATCCACAGGTTTCCCACAGAGCTTCACACAAGAAGCTCAGATGGACGAATGCACGTAAACTCTATGTAAAACCGTGCATCGCAAACGTCTCCGTTCACGCTAGTCACAGATTTGTCCACAGGCAAGTCGAAAACGATTTTGATAGTTATCAACACGCCGAACTGAATGCTCAGAGCGAACGTTTTGAGGGTGATAATTTCGCGCACCTACGCGCGCTTTGACTTAGGCATGGTGTAGGGCGTAGACTTATTCACTTGTATGGGCGCATATGCGTTCCCATTGCCGACTTTTCGGTGCCACAGGCACAGATTTCCACGGAGTTTTTCATGAGCAAGCGTACTTTCCAGCCAAATAACCGCCGCCGCGCCAAGGTGCACGGCTTCCGCGCCCGTATGCGTACCCGCGCAGGCCGCGCGATCGTTACCGCTCGTCGCGGTAAGGGCCGCTCGAAGCTCACTGCTTAATACTTTTCTCTGCGGCGACTATGCCAGCCAAGCATCACCGAGTTACTCGGGGCGATGACTACCGACATATCGTGCGCAAGGGCAACCGCGTGGGAGGTGCGAATTGCATCACCCACGCGGTTTTGTATGTCGACGAGGATCGGCCGGCCCGTTTTGGCTTTATTGCCTCAAAGGCAGTGGGTAATGCGGTGACCCGAAACCTTGTTCGCCGGCGCTTAAAATCGATTGTGGAGAAGCGCCTCGCGAAAGGCTTCGTCGGTGCAGATGTAGTTTTTCGCGTGTTGCCTCATGCAGCAACAGTTTCTTTCGATCAATTGCAGCTTGAAATAAACCGTGCCCTCGATCGTGTAGAACGAATGCGAGCCGAGCAGTCGTGATGCTCCGAGTTGCGCAAGAGATCTGGCTGTTTCCGCGAAATGCGGCAATTGCCTTCATGATTGCGTACCGAAAGTTCGTCTCTCCGCTCTACGGACAAGTCTGCAGGTACTATCCCAGCTGTTCGCGATACGCTTTGGAAGTATTTCAGCGTCAAGGATTTACAGTGGGGGTGCTCCTCACTGTGTGGCGTCTTTTGCGCTGCAACCCGTTTTCGCCAGGGGGCATTGATGATCCCCCGGAGCGAAAACAGCCAAGTTTCTCAATAAATGCACGCGGATTCGTTCGCCCCAACACACGAAAGGCCTGATTACGGTGGATTTCATTGAAACACTGTTGTGGCCCCTGCGCTGGCTCGTAGAGCTGGTGCTGATGCTCTGGCACCAGCTTTTCACTTGGATTGGATTGGACCCAGCCTCTGGCGCGGCGTGGGTACTGTCGATTCTCGGTCTTGTGATTGTGGTGCGTTCGGCGCTGATCCCCGTCACTGTGAAGCAGATTAAGTCTCAGCGACGCATGATGGATCTTGCTCCTGAGATGAAAAAGATCCAGGCCAAGTACAAGGGCAAGAACGATCAGTTCTCACGTGAGGCAATGAGCCGTGAGACGATGGCGCTCTACAAGAAGCACGGTACAAACCCCTTCGCTTCGTGCCTGCCAATTCTGCTGCAGATGCCAGTCTTCTTCTCGCTCTTTTATGTGCTCCGCCATGCTGCGGAACGCAAGCCAGGTATTGGCTTCATGGGGCAAGATCTCACCGATAGCTTCTACGAGGCTTCGATCTTTGGCGCTCCCCTACGTATGACCTTCACCCAGGGTTGGGAATCAGGCAACTGGGTCGTCGTCGTGCTGCTTGGCACCATCATGGTGCTCATGATCGCGTCGCAGTTCTTCACTCAGCTGCAGATCATGTCGAAGAACGTCAGTGATGAGACCAAGGCTTCGCCGATGTACCGCCAGCAGAAGATCATGCTGTACATCATTCCGTTCGCATTCTTGTTCTCGGGTGTTGCCTTCCCTCTCGCGCTTAACATTTACTGGTTCACCTCGAACTTGTGGACCATGGGCCAGCAGTTCATCGTTATTCAGAACATGCCAACTCCAGGTAGCGAGGCATGGCGCAATCGCCAGGCTCGTCTGAAGGCCAAAGGCAAGCTGACCGACGAAGAGGTCGCTGAGATCGATCGAATTGAGGGTGTTGCACCTTCACAGGGACAACGCCAGCAGCCGGTGAGCTCTAAGCGCGCCAAGAAGAAGAAGTGACGGTAATGACAATGAGTGAAGATCAGCTGAACGAGTCAGCAGAATCGGCAACCACCGCTGACCTTGAAACAGAGGGCGACCTTGCCGCCGACTACATTGAGGGCTTGCTTGATCTCGCAGATCTCGATGGCGATCTCGACATGTCAGTTGCAAGTGGCCGTGCCTACCTTTCGGTAACCGGTGGTGGCGAAGACCTCGACCGCTTGGCGATGCCAGAGACTGTTCAGGCATTGCAGGATCTCACCCGCATTGCTGTGCAGAATCAGACCGGACGTTTTTCACGTCTCATTCTTGATATCGGTGGATCGCGCGACGCCCGCGCAATCGAACTGCGTGGCCTCGTCGACGCAGCAATCGCGCAGATCGCTGCCGGACGCGCTGAAGTTGAGCTTGAGCCGATGTCATCGTACGAGCGCAAGCTGGTGCATGACATTGTTGCTGAGCTGGATCACCACAGCGAATCACGTGGTGAAGGCCGCGACCGTCGACTGGTCGTTACTTCAGCTTAATTTATTGACGAATGGGCCCGAGTTTCACGTGAAACACGGGCCCATTCGTGGCATAACACGAGGGCAAGATACTGCCAAGAAACCGAGGAGAAATGACCGACACCGAGATCGTCGTCGAAACTGAGCCGGCCGCTGCCGCTCAAATCGCAGGAGATCGACTAGAGGTGTTGCGGGCATTTGCAAGCAATCTCGCTCAGCGCGGCGAACCGCTTGGTTTGATCGGTCCGCTTGAACCACCGCGTCTGTGGACCAGGCACATTTTAAACAGCGCGATCCTCGCTCCCCTTGTAAAAGAAGGAGCGAAAGTTGCAGACATTGGCACCGGCGGCGGCATGCCGGGTCTGGTACTCGCAATTGTGCGACCAGATGCACAGTTCAAGCTGATCGAGCCGATGGAACGACGTTGTGCTTGGCTCAACGAGCAGGTTGAGCGCCTTGGGCTTGAAAATGTTGAAGTTAAGCGAGGCCGCGCCGAAGAGTTCCACGATGCATTTGAAGTTGACCAGGTGACAGCTCGCGCTGTTACCGCACTGCGTAAGCTGGTGCCGCTTGCCGCTCCCCTGCTCAGGGATGGTGGAGAACTGCTTCTCCTCAAGGGTGATTCAGTGCAGAATGAGATTGATGCTGCTGAGAAGATCATGCGCAAGTTCAAGGTGCATGACATGAGTATTGAACTTCTCGGCGAAGGACTCCTCGCTGAGACGACTAGAGTATTTAGGGCGCAGGTGAGGTGAACCTCCCGCGCAAAAACTGCTGCACGACTGAGGACTAAATGACCGATACCGAGAACGCGCTGGTGGGTAACCACCTAGTCGACAAGGTTCGCCGACGCCGTGCGCTTGAGGCGAATGCCTCGCCACTGCCGGATCACACTCGGGTAATTACCGTGTCGAACCAAAAGGGTGGCGTGGGCAAGACCACCACCACGGTGAATTTGGCCTCGGCGCTCGCAAGGCGCGGCGCCAATGTGCTCGTGATTGATCTCGACCCGCAGGGCAACGCCTCAACCGCTCTCGGAGTTGCGCATCGACCAGAGATCACCAGCGTCTACGAGGTGCTTCTTGGTGATCACACCATGGAAGAAGCGATGCAGCAAAGCACAGATCACGAAAATCTGTACTGCGTTCCCTCGACTATCAATCTTGCCGGGGCCGAGATCGAACTGGTCTCGCTCGTGGCCCGTGAGCAGCGACTTCGTACGGCACTCGAGACTTTCCTCAAAGAATCTGATCGTAAATTCCACTACGTATTTATCGATTGCCCTCCGTCACTCGGACTTCTTACGGTCAATGCTTTTGTTGCTGCCCAAGAGGTATTGATCCCTATTCAGTGCGAGTACTACGCGCTTGAGGGTTTGAGTCAGTTGCTCAGCAACATTCAGTTGATTCAAAAGCACCTGAATCCGCAGCTCAAGGTGTCGACGATTCTGCTCACTATGTACGATGCGCGAACCAACCTCGCGCATGAGGTTGCAGCTGAGGTGCGCGAGCACTTCCCCACCGAAACGCTTCGTGCTGTGATCCCTCGTTCTGTTCGAGTGTCAGAAGCACCAAGTTACGGGCAAACCGTACACGCATATGATGCCGCCTCGATCGGCGCACTCGCTTATCTTGAAGCCGCAGCTGAGATTGCCTTGCGCGGCAAAAGCAACACCACAAACGAAGGAGCCTAAGAGATGGCGACGAAGAAGCGCGGCGGACTTGGCCGTGGAATCGGAGCGTTGATCCCGCAGGCGACTGAGGGTGAGCGACCAGTCGACGTATTTTTTCCATCGGGTGGAACTACAAAGGCTGAAACATCGACTGAGACAAGCGCTGATGCGGTCGAAAGCGCACCAACTTCCGAGGTAGAACTTCGTGAGGTGCCCGGCGCCAAGCTCACCAGGCTGAAGCTCAGCGAGATTGTGCCAAACCGCGTACAGCCTCGTACCGAGTTCGACGAGGAGGCCCTCGAAGAACTGACGCACTCGATTCGCGAGTTCGGTGTGTTCCAACCGGTGGTGGTTCGTGAGATCGAACCTACCCCCGCCGAGGGTGAGCCTCGCTACGAGCTCATCATGGGTGAGCGCCGTTTCCGCGCGAGCGGGCGAGCCGGCCTTGAAGACATTCCAGCGATTGTGCGTTCGACCGCCGATGAGCATATGCTTCGTGACGCGCTGCTTGAGAACCTGCACCGTGCACAGCTCAACCCTCTTGAAGAAGCCTCGGCCTACCAGCAGCTGCTCGCCGACTTTGGGATCACCCAGGAGCAATTGGCAAGCCGAATTGGCCGATCACGCCCACAGATCTCAAACACGATTCGCTTGCTGAAGCTGCCTGAACCAGTGCAAGCCCGTGTGGCGGCTGGCGTGCTCTCGGCTGGCCACGCACGAGCGATTCTTTCGGTTGACACTGCGGGCAGCGGCAATGCCGATGCGATGCAGCGTCTCGCTGACAAGATTGTGAATGAGGGGCTCTCGGTTCGTGCAGCGGAGGCGGCTGCCGCTGAAACTCCGAAGTCACGCTCGGGCAAGAAACCTCGCGCAGGCGGTGTACAAGCACAGCTTGATGCGATTAGCGAGCGCCTCGGCGATCGTTTTGATACCCGCGTGCACATTAAACTCGGCGCGAAGAAGGGCCAAGTCACAATTGACTTCGCTACGATTGCCGATCTCAAGCGCATTCTTGACGAGCTGGGCGATCCTGGGTTCAACTGAGCTAACAGCTCACCGAACGCTACTTCGCTAGCGAGCGCATTTCACCGCCGCGCTGTGGAACTGAGTGCGGGAGGCACTGTAGTTTTGCCTGCCAAATGACATCAAATGACGGCGGTGTAAAGTCGACCGCTAAAAGCTACGCTGTGCGCGATGAAATGGCATACAATCAGGCGAGCCGCATACGACGCATAAAGGAGTGCCCGTGAGCGATTACGCAATCATTGGTGCCGGACCATCGGGTCTCGCCATGGCAAGAGAACTGCAAAAGCTTGGCCTTTCTGCGGACGGTTTTGAGGCAGCGGACAGCGTTGGCGGTCTTTGGGATATCAGCAATCCGCGAAGCACCATGTACGAGTCGGCCCATCTGATCTCCTCTCGCACAACAACAGAATTCACTGAGTTTCCGATGCGCACGAGAGTCGACTACCCGGGGCATCGTGCGCTCAAAGAGTATTTTGATGACTACGCGGATGCATTCGGCCTACGAGGCATGTTTCAATTTCAGTCGCGAGTTACGAGTGTCGAGAAACACGAGCGTGGTGGCTGGCTAGTTACAGTCGAAACCCCCACTGGCACAGTGAGCAAGACATATCGAGGGGTGATCCTCGCGAACGGCACACTTGCCGAGCCAAAGGTGCCAGAGTTTTTTGGCACCTTTGACGGTGAAATCATGCATACCAGTGCCTACAAGCAACCCAGCCAACTGACTGGAAAACGAGTGCTGATTATTGGCGCCGGGAACTCGGGTTGTGACATCGCCGTTGATGCGGTGCATCATGCCGAGAGCGTTGACCTGAGTGTGCGGCGGGGCTATTACTTCGTGCCACGGTATCTATTTGGCAAGCCGAGCGACACCCTCAATCAGGGAAGACCACTGCCGCGAAGACTGAAGCAGTTTGTTGACACCCGGGTGCTCCGTGCCTTCACCGGTGATCCAGTGCGATTTGGTTTCCCGAAACCAAACTACAAGATCTACGAATCGCACCCGATTGTGAACACACTCGTGCTGCAACATCTTGGCCAGGGTGACTTGAGAATCGTGCCAGACATTGCGGAGTTTGACGGATCGAGTGTGGTGTTCCGCGGCGGTGAGCGCGAAGAATATGATCTTGTGTTGCTCGCGACTGGCTATCACCTTGACTATCCCATGGTTGATCGGGCCCACCTGAACTGGCAAAAAGCAGCACCAGAACTCTTCCTCAACATTTTCACGCCAAGTTTCAACGGGTTATACGTGATGGGCATGGTGGAGGCATCTGGGCTCGGTTGGCAGGGCCGTGCTGAACAGGCTGCGTTAATCGCCGCCTACCTTCATGCTGCCAGCAGTGAACCCGATCGCGCTGAACGATTCCGGATCAGGGTGGCCGAACAGAGCTGGCCGGACCTCACAGCCGGGTACCGCTTTCTTGGGCTTGAGCGCATGTCGTACTACGTCAACAAGGACGCCTACCGAAGCGCCGTTCGGGCCGAAACTGCCGCGCTGCGCAAGCGAATCGAAGTGAAGCGATGAACATTGACGACATCGTGCTGAATTTTGCACCGGGCACGCTGATGATTCTCAATGTCGTGCTGGCGCTGATCATGTTTGGCATCGCACTCGACACCGCCCCGAGTGATTTCAAAGTTGTACTCAAACACCCCAAACCGTTTTTTGTCGCGATCATTGCGCAACTATTTGTGTTGCCGGTGGTCACCTTTGGGTTGACTCTCATCTTGCCTGTCACTCCGTCGATGGCGCTCGGGATGATTCTGGTGGCCTGTTGCCCACCAGGCAACATATCTCAGGTGCTTACACACCGATCGGGTGGCAATGTCGCGCTCTCTGTTTCAATGACAGCGGTGAGCAATCTGATCTACATTGTTGCGATGCCGCTGAGCATTGCTTTTTGGGGTTCGATGCACCCAACCGCGCGTGGCCTCTTAAAAACCGTGAGTCTTGAACCGGCAAAAATGCTGCTCGAAATCTTCTTGATTATTGGAGTTCCGTTTGCAGTTGGGCTCTTGATCAGGGCGAAAATGCCCGCGTTTGCAACGCGAGTACAGCCATTCGTGAAATGGTTCAGCTTGATCGCTTTGCTTGGTTTCATTGTGGGTGCGCTCGCCGGAAACTGGACTTATTTCGTTGCGTTCCTCGGCATAATTCTGCTTGTGGTTGCTGTGCACGACGCGGTAGCGCTTGCGATTGGTTACGGCACCGCGCATATCGGTGGGCTTGGCACGAGAGAGCGAAAGGCCGTAACTTTTGAGGTTGGCATCAGAAATGCTGGCCTTGGCCTCGGTCTTGTGTTCACGTTCTTTGGCGGACTTGGTGGGATGGCCATCGTCGCCGGCTGGTGGGGAATTTGGGATATCATCGCCGGCTTGACTCTCGCTTCGCTTTGGGCGGCGCACACGAAACGAAAGACCGGTTCAGTCAAGGGGGATCCGACCGGAAAAAGTGTTTCGAGGGAAGCCGCGGCGGAAGAGGCTGATCAGTGACCCGGGTTCTGGTAACCGGAGGCGCAGGATTTCTCGGATCAACTGTCGCCGCATTGCTTGCTCAGCACAGCGAGGTATCGCTCGTGGTCGCGGCCGATGTGCGACGCAATGAGCAGCTTCCGGAATCTGTGCTGCAGGTGAACTGCGATGTCACTGACGCCGGGTCGATATCGCGCACGATAGCCGAGTATCAGATCAACACCGTGGTGCATCTTGCCGCAATCGTAAATCCAGGCGGTGATATTGCCCTTGAATATCGAGTTGACGTTACCGGTACCGAACATGTGCTCCAGGCCTGCGCTGCACATGGTGTGCAGCGCATAGTTGTTTCGAGCTCAGGTGCCGCGTATGGCTACCATGCAGACTCACCCGCCTGGATCGATGAGAGTACACCGCTCCGCGGAAATGATGAATTTCCGTATTCCAGGCACAAACGCATCGTCGAAGAACTGCTGGCAAGCTATCGGGCGACGCACCCGGAACTGGCACAAACCATCCTCAGAATTGGCACGATTCTTGGCCCAACGGTACGGAACCAGATCACGGCGCTCTGGGATGGTACGCGAGTGCTGCGAATTGCCGGCAGCGACTCCCCCTTTGTCTTTATCTGGGTTGATGATGTCGCCGAAGTGATGGTGCGGGCGGCAACCGGGGCAGCCTCTGGGATATTTAATGTCGCTGGCGACGGTGCCCTCTCGGTAAGCGAGATTGCAGATTTGCTTGGCAAGCCGCTACTTACGCTCCCAGCGTGGCTGCTGAGCGCGGTGTTGCGGGCGGGAAGGCTGTTGCGGGTCACGCCGTACGGGCCTGAACAGGTGCGGTTCTTACGCTATCGACCGGTACTCGACAACAAAAAACTGAAGACAGAATTTGGCTATCTGCCAACTCGAAGCAGCCGTGCAGCCTTCGAAGAATATCTGAGCACACACCCGGGTGTGCGACGAAGCTAGTGCCCCCAAATCCTCCTACGATTCATGCAAGACTAACGCCGAAATTCGGCGTACGCTTCAGCTATGAACGCACGCTCCTCGTTTCGTGACTGGTTGCTTGCCGACACTGCAGAGGCGCCAGGCCAGCACACTGGTCCGCACGGCAAGCCGGCAGGCGAAAAACGCGCGCACTGGTTTCGGGTGATGTGCCTTACGGGTGTTGATTACTTTTCAACTCTCGGGTATCAGCCAGCGATTGCCGCCCTCGCCGCGGGAGCAATTGCGCCGCTTGCGACAATCGTCTTGGTGCTGGTGACGTTGGCGGGTGCGCTGCCCGTCTATCGACGAGTCGCCGCAGAAAGCCCTCATGGCACGGGCTCGATCGCGATCCTCGCCAAACTACTTCCTAAATGGGGCGGAAAGCTTGTGGTGCTCGCGCTCTTGGGTTTCGCAGCGACCGACTTTATGATCACGATGACGCTTTCCGCTGCTGATGCGACCGCGCACCTCGTTGAAAATCCTTTCGCACCGAGCGGCCTGAAAGGGCAGGAAGTCATTATTACGCTTGCCTTGCTGGCAGGTCTCGGTACGGTATTTCTTCGAGGCTTTCGTGAGGCGATCCGGGTGGCAACCGGCCTGGTGGGTGTTTTTCTCGCACTAAACCTCGTTGTGGTTGTGGTGGCAATGCTGCAATTGCTGAGTCACCCGGTGACGCTCGGCGATTGGTGGTCAGTGCTGACGACCCAGCACGGCAATCCATTGTTTGTTGTGGCGATCGCGCTTCTGGTATTTCCAAAGCTTGCACTCGGCCTCTCAGGCTTCGAAACGGGTGTCGCAGTAATGCCACAGATTCGCGGTGATGCGAGTGACACGGAAGCGATGCCGACTGGCCGCATCCGGGGCGCGAAGCGACTGCTCACCACCTCGGCGCTCATTATGAGCGGGTTCTTGATTACATCGTCAATTACTACGGTTGCATTGATTCCAGCTCAAGAATTTGAGCAGGGTGGAGCAGCCAATGGCAGGGCGCTCGCGTATCTTGCACATCAATATCTGGGCAACGGTTTTGGCACGGTGTATGACGTTGCAACCATTGCGATCCTTTGGTTCGCTGGAGCTTCGGCTATGGCTGGCTTGTTGAACCTCGTGCCGCGCTATCTGCCGCACTACGGTATGGCACCTGCTTGGGCGCGTGCGACCAGGCCCTTGGTGCTGGTTTTCTGTGCCATTGCCTTTCTCATCACAATCCTCTTTCAAGCAAGCGTCGACGCGCAGGGTGGCGCCTATGCGACGGGTGTGCTCGTGCTGATTACCTCGGCTGCGATTGCGGTGACCCTGCTTGCCCGTTCGCGGCGCGAGCGTGGCGCAGTGATTGGTTTTGGCATAGTTAGCTTCGTGTTTGTGTTTACAACGATCGCAAACATTATTGAGCGGCCCGACGGCATCAAGATTGCTGCATGCTTCATTGTCGGCATACTTCTCGTCAGTTTTGTTTCGAGGATCGCTCGCTCAACTGAGCTCAGGGCCACGTCTGTCAGCATTGATTCGCAAGCAGAGGCTTTTCTGCGCGAGTCGATGAATCAGCCATTGCAATTGATTGCTCATGAGCCGAACATCCTCAGTGCTCAGCGTTACGAAGAAAAACTTGGGCATGCCAGTGTTGCGCACCACCTGCCTATTGAGTCAGCGCTGTTTATCGAGGTTGAAGTGGACAATAGCTCAGAATTTGAGGGTGAGCTGTTGGTTCGGGGTGTCACCCGGCACGGCTACCGAGTGCTTTCAGTGCAAGCCAGCAGCGTGCCCAACGCAATTGCCGCGGTGACCCTGCATCTGGCAGAGCATTACGGTTGCATGCCGCACGTGTACTTTCGATGGACCGAGGGCAAACCGTTGATCAACCTCTTGCGTTTTTTGCTTTTTGGAGAGGGTGAGATCGCGCCAACCACGCGAGAAGTGTTGCGTGCAGCACAGGCAGACCCAACACGCCGGCCTTGGATTCACGTCGCATAGAAAACAACGCACAAACGGTTGGTCTGAGAAAAGAAAACGCGCGATCCGCTACTCCCATCACGACAATGATGTGAGCGCGAACCGCGCGTTCTGAAGCGGCTGAAAGCTTACAGGATTCCCTCGAGCTGCTGCTCGATCATCTGCTTTGGCATTGCGCCGATCAGCTCACGAACCTCTTCGCCGCCCTTGAATACCTTCATCGCTGGGATCGAGGTGATTCGGTACTGCGCTGCAAGAGCAGGCTCTTCGTCAACGTTTACCTTGACGATTCGAATCTTGCCCTCGTGGTCCTTTGCGATCTCGTCAAGAACCGGCGCCACCATGCGGCAGGGACCGCACCAGGCTGCCCAGAAATCGACGAGTACTGGAATGTCGCTCTTCAGAACGACGCTCTCGAAAGTCTGCTCACCTACGTTGATTGCTTCTGACATGACTGTCTACTCCTTTGCTTAGTTGTCTTCGAGTGCTGCGAGGTAGTGCTCTGCATCGAGAGCGGCCACTGTGCCTGAACCTGCTGCGGTGATTGCCTGGCGGTAGCTTGCGTCGATGACGTCGCCCGCAGCGAAGACACCCGGGATCGAGGTCTTCGAGGTGCGTCCCTCAACTGCGATGGTGCCGTCTTCGGTCAGATCGAGCTTGCCGTGCACCAGGTGAGTGCGTGGATCATTTCCAATCGCAATGAAGACACCGTCGAGATCAAGGTCGCGCTCTTCGCCGGTAACTGTGTCGTTCAGGCGAACACCGGTTGCCTCTGTTTCACCATGAATTGCGGTGACCTCGGCGTTCCAGATGAACTCGATCTTTTCGTTGTCAAAGGCACGCTGCTGCATGATCTTTGAAGCCTTGAGAGAATCACGACGGTGGATCACATAAACCTTTGACGCGAAGCGTGTGAGGAAGGTAGCTTCTTCCATTGCCGAATCGCCGCCACCAATGACTGCAATGGTCTTCTCGCGGAAGAAGAAACCGTCGCAGGTTGCGCACCATGAGACGCCGTGGCCGCTGAGGCGTTCTTCGTCTGCGATGCCGAGCTTGCGGTAAGCCGATCCAGTCGCGAAGATCACGGTCTTTGCCTCATGCACGTTGCCATCGGCGGTCGTGACCCGCTTAACATCGCCGTCAAGATCAAGCTCTGAGACATCTGCGTATTCGACCTTTGTGCCGAATCGCTCTGCCTGCGACTGGATCTTCTCCATCAGTTCAGGGCCCTGAATACCTTCTGGGAAACCGGGGAAATTTTCAACCTCAGTGGTATTCATGAGCTCACCACCGGGTGAAACCGAGCTTGCAAACAGCACAGGCTCAAGGCCAGCGCGCGCCGCGTAGATGCCGGCTGTCAAACCGGCTGGACCCGAACCGATGATAATAATCTGATGCATGCTGCTCCTCGTGCGGCGTTGACTGTCGTTCGTAAAGCTTTCCTGACGACTGCAACCAATCGTAGGTGAGAACTATTCCTGAATACGAGATTGGTTACTCTTTGGCATCCGGGTCGTTTTCAGTTTCGGCAGGCTCGGCCGCTTTTGTTTCAGCCTGTTGAGTGCGGCGTCGACGAACTGAACGGAAAATACCAAAGCCGAGCAGAAGCACGGCGGCTGAACCAAAGACCCAAATCATGACGGTCTCAATTGTGGTGCGGAGCGTTAGGGGCAATAGTGCCGTTGCAAAGACTCGATCGCGATCGTGATCTTGCACCTCAAGCGCGAGCCCGGTGTCGCCTGAAGAAATACGGCTGTGCACCGGTACCAGTACGTTCGCGGTGCCGTCGGCGGGAACACTGACGTCAAAATTGCGCGTTGAGACTGAAATCGCTGCCGACACCGGGGTTGCATGCAGGTTCACCAGCGCATCAAAAGGCAGGGCGTTGTTGAGCGTGATCGGAATATGCGAGAGTGTGCCGACCAACTGGGTGTTTTCGGTGACAACGGGTTGCACGCCGCGAAGCAATTGCTCGTCACGCAACTTGATACGTTCATCAACTGCTGCAAAATCAACCAGTGGGCTGGCGTTTCCTGCAGATAGCGACTGAAGCACGCGCTCACGCTGATACTCATGCAATGAATCTGGAGCGCGCAGCAGTGGAGCAAGCGCATCGATCTGTTCGGCACGAAGCAGGGTGGCGCGAAGCAACTCTCGGCGATCCTCGGTTGTGGTGCCGGCGCGAAGTGAGGCGGTACCGATAGCTTGCTGTCGTTCTGAGACTGTTTGCGCCCAAGTGAATGAATCAAGTTCCTCGAAAATCTCGAGGGGGTTGGGACTGTCGGCGAGAGCCACTCGATCAATTGCGAGTACAGCACCGGTTTCGCCGAGTTGGGCTGCAAGTGCAAGACCTGAAGCAAGACTTGCGCTGCCCGCGGCGCGTTCTGTGGTGGTTCCGGCAGCTATGGAGTCGCGCGCCGAGTCACCAAATTGCCGGTTTGCGATTAATGCTTCGAAATCAGAGAGCTCTACGCGGCTACTTGTTGCCGATGACACATTGTGCGAATCAAGCACGAGTGAGGTGAGGCCAGCTTTGCGGAGAAGCCCGAGCGTCGCGCTGTCAACTTCGCCACCGGCTGGCCATGCCCCAGGTTTTGCGTTCGCGAGATTAAGCAGACCATCGAATTCGGGGATTTCACCCTCAGGGTTTGCAAGCGTCTCGTCTGCCTTCGGCTCGGCGGGAGTGCTTTGTGTTTTTGGTTGGGCACGCGAGAAACCGACAGGTTTCAGAAGTTCCTCGAAACCGAGTGCTGCCTGTACCGCTGGATCGGCATCGGCGAATTGCAGAAGTATGATCGGCGATGCGCTTTTTTCGATGTTTTCAAGCAGTGTTGTTGCGGCCGCCGGGGCATCTGAACCGAGCACACGAATGCCGGCGAGAATTCGCGGGTCGATCGCGATTGTCGCGTTGCGACGTTCCGCTGCTTCAAATACCTGAATAAGATTTGGTGCTGTCCGAGCCAGGTCGTCGCGGTTTGGCAGGGTTTGAATGGTGCTTGGTAGCACGAGTGGCACTACGAGTGTGAGTGGAAGCGGGCTGAGAGATTCGACGCCGTTCCAGACAAGGGGTGTGGTTGCTCGAAGCGGTGTCGCATCTTCGTCTTCAGCCTGGGTTTCAGGAATGAATTCTGCACGCAGCGGATACACGCCAGATAGTCGTGAAAACAACAGAGGCATGTCGGTGCGGGTGACTGACGCAGATACGGTCTGATTCTCGCCGGCAGGCGTGATCTCGAGTGGCACCGTGGCGATCTCTAGGGTTTCACGTTCAGTATCGAGCTCAAGGTCTGCCGAAGATTCGGCACGCAAGTTATCAAGCGAAAGGACAACTTCACCAGCACCGATCTCAGCATTGCTCGGGTTTTTGAGTAGAACTTGAAACTGAAATTCTTCGGCACTGCTGCGAATCACTGGTTCATCGGGAGCGATTACAAGTGTTGCCGGCTCACCGGCTTCTGCTTCGGGGCTGACAGTTTCGGCGTGTGCGGCTTGCGTTGTGCCAATTGCCACGAGGCCGCCAAGTGCCGCACCAAACGCCACGAGGGCAATCATCATGGCCGACGCAATACTGCGCCACGGCAGCAACTTGGGCACACGGAACATATAACAAGTTTAGTGAGCCTTGAAGCCGGTACCCTGGAGGGATGCGTACTCTCGCCGAATCCATGGTCGCCATGCGATCGATTGCTGAGTCGCGCCCGGTTGCAGCCCTCGCTGCTGCATTTGAGGCTGCCGGACATGAATTCGCTCTAGTTGGCGGACCTGTTCGTGATGCCTTACTTGGTCGCGAAGTGACAGATCTTGATTTCACCACTTCGGCGCGCCCGGATGAGACGCGTGCGATCCTGGAGACCCTTACCTCGAGTATTTGGGATGTTGGCCGTGACTTCGGCACTATTGCGGCTCGAGTGCACGGTGAACAAGTAGAAATCACCACGTATCGGGCCGATAGCTATCAGAGTGATTCTCGCAAACCCGAAGTGCAGTTCGGCGACTCCATTGAGCACGATCTGGTTCGTCGTGATTTCACCATGAATGCTCTCGCCCTCATGCTTCCATCGATGCGCTTGATTGACGTGTCGAACGGGGTTGAGGATCTGCTTGCCTCACGAATTGCTACGCCAGGTTCAGCTGAGGTTTCATTCACTGATGATCCGCTTCGAATGATGCGCGCTGCTCGATTTAGCTCACAGCTCGGTTTCGAGGTTGTGCCTGAGGTGCGTAGCGCGATGATCGAGTTTGCTGAGCGCCTTGACATTATTTCGGCTGAGCGGGTTCGGGATGAGCTTGTGAAGTTGCTCGCTACCAAAGATCCGGTGCCTGGTATCCGTCTTCTCGTAGATACCGGTCTCGCTGAGCGATTTATGCCGGAGCTCACCGAGTTGCTGACTACTCAAGATGACCATGGCCGACACAAAGACGTATATGAGCACAGTCTCACTGTGCTGCAACAGGCTATTGATCTAGAACTTGAACGTCGCAGTGACGATACTGCGGCTCCTGATTTGGTGCTGCGCCTTGCGTCATTGCTCCATGACATTGGTAAGCCAGCGACTCGACGTTTTGAGCGCGGTGGGGTGACCTTCCATCACCACGATGTGGTTGGGGCAAAGATGGTGAAAAAGCGCCTGCGCGACTTGCGTTTCGATAATGAGACCATCAAACGTGTGAGCCGTCTGGTTGAGTTGCACCTGCGCTTTTTTGGCTATAGCGATCAGCAGTGGACCGATTCTGCGGTGCGTCGATATGTTCGCGATGCCGGTGAGGTGCTCGAGCAGTTGCACATTCTCACGCGCGCTGATGTAACCACTCGAAATCGACGAAAAGCCGAACGACTTGAGCACGCTTATGACGATATTGAGCGTCGTATTAGTGAACTAGCCGAGGCTGAAGAGCTAGCTGCGGTGCGCCCTGACCTTGATGGTGAACAGATTATGGCGATCCTCGGGGTGCCCCCTGGCCGGATTGTCGGCCAGGCCTACAAATTTCTGCTTGAGCTTCGACTTGATGAGGGGCCGATCGGCGAGGCGGCTGCCGAGGAAAAGCTTCGTGCCTGGTACGCCGAGCAAGAAGGGTAAGTGATGTCAGCAGAATTCAGGAGTGGCGCAGTGGTCGAGCAGTGGTTCCGGGGTCGGTCACGGGTATTGTTTGTGCACGCACACCCGGACGACGAAACGATTTCTACCGGCGGCACCTTGGCAGCGCTTGCCGAGGCCGGTCGCGAGCCTTTGCTGATTACGCTGACCCGCGGTGAACGGGGCGAGGTTATGGCCGGCCCACTGCAGGGGCTCGCCCAGGCGCACGGACTGGCAGTGGTTCGCCAAAACGAATTGAAGACCGCTCTCGGCATGCTTGGCCTAGAACGGCACGCATTTTTGGGTGTGGAACCGGCCAGAGCAGAGGGTTTGCCTCCGGTGATTTATGAAGACTCGGGTATGGCTTGGGGTGAGGACGGTCGCGCAACGACTGCAGCTGATGTCACTGCTGATGCGCTCACCAGTGTGCCTGCGATTGAAGTCTTGAATGATCTTCTCGCTGGCGCGTATCTTTCTGGCGCGCAGGGCATCGTAAGTTATGACGATGGTGGTGGCTATGGTCACCCCGATCACGTGCTTGCGCACCAACTGAGTCGTGCCGTGGCGACTGCGCTCGGTCTGCCATTCTGGGAGATTTCTTCGCTGGATCACGAGGCTGCTGCTGCCGACGACGTCGTTGATGAGCTTGCGGGGGATCCGAATGAAGAACCGCTCTTTGAAGAGCACGATGTGAGTGCGTGGTTTGATCGTAAGGTTGCGGCGCTTCGCGCGTATGCAACTCAGCTCGCGGTTGAGGGCGAAGAGATTGTGCACGTAGGCGGTCAGCGTCAGGCGATTGATCGTGTGGAGAGTTTCCGGCTGCGTCTTCGCGACTAGTCGATAGTGCAAACCATGAGGGGCTCCCGGATTTGTCGTGAATCCGGGAGCCCCTTATGGTTTGGTCTGCTTAGTCGACGTACTTCAGTTCGATGTCTGCAATGTCTTCGCCCTCGAGGTTCACAACAATGTTGTCGGGGTTGCGAGTGGTCAGCCAGATCAGCTCTTTTGAGCGACTGACGTTTCCTTCGATGTGTGGAACAAATGGCGGTACGTACACAAAGTCGCCCTCGTTGAAGTAGATAACTTCTTCGTAGCGTTCTCCGAATCGAATGTAGCCGTGGCCCTGCAACACAAAACCACCGGTCTCGGCTTTGCCGTGGTGGTGTGCTCCTGAGTGTTCGCCGACTCCGGTGTGTACTCGACCGAACCAAAGATCGACCACGTCGGTATTCTCAACGGACACGCCTGAGTAGCGCAGTGCTTTTGATGTCTGGCCGGGTGCGAGAGGCAGCTCGTCTTTGCGCTGCACACTAATTCGCTTGAATGGACGGCCCAATGGGTCGACTGATTCGCTCATCGCGGGATCCTCTTTCTTGCTGCCCCGGTGGATGTTTGAGGGGTAAACATACGTTAATTCTTGAATCAGGGGAGCATCGATATTTTCCGCATAGCGGAAAAACCTGGGCTAAAAGGCGAGGATCGACTCAATCTGCGCTGCTGATTGGCGCAGTGCAAGCAGCAGCGACTGTTCGTACTGAGTGAGAGCGTTCGAGCCAATGTTCGCAATTCTCGAGAGCGGTGCGGCAATGGTGAGACTGCTAATTACCTCACCATTCGGGCGGTGCACCGGAACCGCGATTGCGTACATGTTCTCTTCGGACTCACCAATGTTGCGTGCGAAACCTTGCGAGCGTGCCAGTTCGAGTTCTTCCAGCAAATCTTCGCGACGATGAAGCGAACGCTCGGTTTCTTTGTGAAGCTGCTCGCTCGGCAGAAGTTCAAAAAGCCGATCATTATCAAGTGCGGCTAAGAGGACCTTTCCGCCGGCCGCGGTGTGCGCCAAAGGGCCGAAGCCAACTCTGCTCGTCACTCGAGCGGAGCGCTTCGATTCGTATGATGCGGCAAAAAGGCAAGTTGCCCCGCGCAGCACTGATAGGTGCACAGTTTCTTCGGTTGATTCTTGCAGTTCTTTCATGACAGAGGCGCTCACCGCAACGCAGTGGTCAAGCGCGGTCACTTCTGTCGAGAAGAGCATGGCTGATCCGAGTTCGTAGCGTCTGCTGCCTAACTCTTGACGTACAAAACGTTGTGAACGCAAAGTGCTGATGAGACGGTGTGTTGACGAAACGCTCACCCCGATTTCTTCGGCGATGTCTGAAAGGCGCATTGGGCCGCGCTGCCGAAGCAGGTGCAGAATCTCAAGTGCGTTGTGCACCGACGTCAGTGTGGGTTGCATGGTGCTGAATCATAGCCGCAGGCACGCTGGATCGGTAGTCGATTTACGGGCTTTGCTGCGCACAGAGAATCAAAGACAAAGATTTACCTCCATATGTTGACGAACGTCACAGAATCGGCATATTCTTATCAAAGATTGGCGGGACAGGGTCGTTTCCGCTCAAGTTCCAACTCTTGACGCTTGGAGGCTGAAATGGCAATGTCGCCATCGGCACACCCGGTCGAACTCGCACCGTCAGCTCATATTGATGACTTTTGCCGACGCAACCTACCTGAACGCGATAGCTGGCCAGAACTAATCTTTGATTTGCCAGAGTTGCAGTACCCGGATCGTCTGAATGCCGGTGTTGAGTTGCTCGATCGTGTTGCCGAAACCTTTGGCGAAGACCGGCCAGCCTTGCGTGGCCAGCACGGAGCCATTTGGACATATGGCCAATTGCGCGACACCTCGAATCGTATCGCTCGAGCACTTACCGATCACTACGGGATTGTGCCGGGAAACCGCGTATTGTTGCGCGGGCCGAACAACCCTTGGCTGGTGGCTTGCTGGTTTGGCGTGCTCAAGGCGGGGGCGGTTGCTGTCACCACAATGCCAATGCTGCGCGCGCGTGAGCTTGAGGCGATTTGTGAGGTGGCTGAAATCTCTTTTGCATTGAGTGATCATCGCTACCTCGAAGAGATAGAGCAGGTTCCCGTCTCGGGACTGCGGGTGGTGTCGTTTGGTGACGACGACCCGAGCCTTGCTGGGATCGGTGCCGCCATTGCCGGGCTACCTGCCGAGTATGACGCGATTGACACCGCCGCTGACGATGTGGCACTGCTGGCATTTACTTCTGGCACCACTGGTCGGCCAAAGGCCACCATGCATTTTCACCGAGACTTACTTGCGATTGCCGACACGTTCTCGGCAAAAGTTTTGCGACCGCACGCTGAAGATGTGTTTGTGGGTACTCCGCCGATTGCGTTTACCTTTGGGCTTGGTGGCGCGGTGGTCTTTCCGCTCAGGGCAGGGGCTTCGGTGCTGCTGCTTGAAGTCGCTCCCCCGCTGGTGCTGGCGGATTTGATTGCCGAGCACGGTGTCACGATTTGCCTCACCGCTCCGACGGCCTACAAGGCCATGATTGCGGGTGGCAAGATTGGCGAGTTGGCCGGGCTACGCCGAGCGGTCTCTGCCGGTGAACACTTGCCTGCTTCAACTTGGCATGCTGTAAAAAATGCGACTGGAATTTCAGTTATTGATGGCATCGGATCTACCGAGATGCTGCACGTATTCGCTTCGGCGGCTGACGATGAGATTCGGCCAGGATCAACAGGCCGAGCAGTGCCTGGATTTGTGGTTGATGTTCTTGATGACGAGGGCGAACGGGCAGAGACCGGTGTTCCCGGCCGCCTTGCCGTGAAAGGCCCAACCGGCTGCAGATATCTTGGCGGGTATCGGCAGGAGGTCTACGTGCAGAATGGCTGGAACCTCACTGGTGACATCTATATACGGGATGCCGAGGGGTATCTCTGGTCGCAGGGGCGCAACGACGACATAATTGTCTCTGCCGGGTACAACATTGCTGGCTACGAAGTGGAAGAAGCGCTACTGACCCACTCCGCGGTACTTGAGTGTTGCGTGGTTGGCGCCCCAGATGCCGCTCGCGGCACCATCGTCTCGGCCGCTGTGGTGCTCAGAGAAGGTGTGGTTGAGAGTGACGAGCTCGTGCGCGAATTGCAAGACCACGTGAAGCGTGAGATTGCACCGTATAAATACCCGCGGCGGATCAGCTTCGTGAATGAGCTACCGAAAACAACGACGGGCAAGATCCAGCGGTTCCGACTCAGAGACAGCTATTTGGAATAGAACACCAAAGAGAAACTTCCAAACAATAGGCCGTATTTTCTGGAAGTTTTTGGTCAAATGTCCTGATCAGAAGCTATAATTTCGGCGCCTGAAATTAATTGCCGGATTGCGAACGCTCTCTAGAGGCAAAGCGTGCGGATGTGATGGTATACCGTCCATGAGTAAAAAGTTCATTCGTACTGTTGTGTCCATTTTTGGGGGTGCAGCGGTACTGGCGACGGCCTTGGTCGCGCCAGCCGCCTTTGCAACCGAGATCCTGCCGGGTGTTCCACTAAACATTTCGGTCACCGAAGACCTGAACTGCGCTGTTGTCTACGACAATGAAGACCACGGCGCCTACTACGACGACACGGCTTGCGGAACTTTCGTTACGGTATTTGATCCCAACGACGCAACGAGTTGGGAAACTTTCGGGCCTGCCTATGTGCCGGCGGGACCAGACGTCACGGCGTACACCATTGTTTCGCAGACGCCAATGAGTGGCACCGGATCCAGCGGCGATCCCTTTACTGTGACTACGGTTGTTGAACTCGGCACTACCGGGCTGTCACTGACTCAGGTGGACACCTATGTCGATGGTGATGAAGAGTGGGAAACCACCATCACGATCGAATCAGACAGTAATGTGGCACTCGATCCGCTCGATGTCATTGTCTATCGCGCGGCCGACTGCTATTTCGGCGATGACGACTCAGGCCGAGGCGCGCTCGTTCAAGGAGAAGCTCCGATGTGTGTCGGCGGCGCAGATACCGAAGACCCCACTAGGCTGATCGGATTCTGGCCACGCACGCCCGGCAGCAACTACGTTACTGACAGCTACTCAAACGTCTGGGATGTAATTGACAGTGGTTTGCCGTTCCCTGACTACATCATGACCGGCGAGGACGACAACACTACAGGTCTGAGTTGGAATCTGACGGTGCACCCAGGTGGCAGCGAAACCATATCCCTTTCGAACATTCTCTCGCCGAGCGGCACGCACATTCTGAATCTCACCGCGGTCGCTGATTCACCAATGGCCCGCTTCAACTCGTCAAACGGATACACCGTAAAGATCAGCAACCCGGGGCTTGTGAGCGACGACATTGACACGCTGACTGTCACTTTGCCAGAGGGATTCGCATACACCGCGGGAAGCACCACCGGGGCTACAACGGGAGAACCCGCTATCACGACAAATAGTGATGGTCAGCAGGTGCTTACGTGGAGCGGCCCGTTCGCTGTGCAGCAAACTGCAAGCACGAGCGTGCACTTCAACGTCACCACCGGACCAGACGAAGGCTTCTGGTACATCGATGTCGAAGGAACTTCGTCAAGCTTCGCTGTTGTTTCAGCTTTGCAAACCGCTGAGATTGAGTTGGGAGACTTTGCAACCCTTAGTGCAGTAGCTGATTCAGCAACTTCGATTCCAGGCGCCATGAACGGCTACTCGCTCAATGTGCCCGAATTTACCTCGGTATGCGAACTCGGAACCTACTCAGTGATTCTGCCCGATGAGTTCACGTATGTCACCGGTTCGAGCACCGGCGCAACCACAGATGATCCTGATGTTGACGGGAGTGAGTTGTATTGGGATCTTTCAGGCGCGACTGACTGCGATCTGCCGGCAAGTCTGCACTTCAATGTGATTGTCGGAGCAACTGAAGGAGTATTCACAATTGACGCTTCGGCGGAGTCGATTGACGATGTCATTCGAATCATTGGTGTGCTTAATGGCGCTCCGATCACCGTGAGCGCAGGGTCAGATCCGGACCCAGGCCCGGGCCCTGGCCCCAGTGACTCACTAGCGAACACTGGCTCAGGTGATCCGGTGCTTGTTTTCGGTATTGGCTTTGGCGTCATTGCCCTTGGTAGCGCAATACTGCTGGCAAGCGCACGTCGACGCCAGTCACTCTAGTAGGTAGTTAGTGAGCGCAGCAGTGCGCCCCACCCGTCTCGAAAGGCTCGATGGGTGGGGCGCACTGCTGTTTCCTTGTGCGTTATGACAAGCACAGTGGATGAACTAGCGGGGGGCGTCGACCACGCTTCGCACGTACTCGAGAGCAGGCGCCTCAAGCGTTTCAACTACCCGCTCAAGCAATTGCACGGCGTCATCACCGGCCCAATCCTCGCGCAGCAACTCGCGCGGCAAGCCGGGGTCACGCATTGGCAAAACACGCCAATCGTCAAGTACTCGCATGTACTGCACAAATGCAATGCGCGGCGAAACCTGGGCACCGTGCTCAGCGATAAGGGAGTCAAAGTCATGCTGATGTGTTGCGACAAACTCGCGATAGCGCTCATGGATCTCGTCAAGGTCCCAGCTCTCGCGAACCATTTTGGCGATGTCTTGACCGCCCTCATGAGTGCCTACAAAAATTGCAGTGTTCTCACTCAGGCCCAGTGTCTCAACAAGCTCGCTGGCCTCGACTGTCATTCGCGCGGGAGCGATCCAGGTTCCTGATCCAACGTTGCCAAAGCCAAGCGCCATAAGGCGTGAGCGAAGCAGGTGACGCTTGGCACGCTGCGCTTCTGGCAGAGAAAAGCTCGTGATGCACCAGCCATCTTCGAGAAGCGCAGGCTGGCGGGAGTGCCAGATGACCCGGTCACCAGCCTCAAGCGCGGCGCGCGCCTCATCTGTGAGGGTGTAGCCAATACGTGTGTTGCGCCGCTCAGCCTCGAGCCAGGAACGCTTTTTGAGTCGCGAGACCGCTGTACGCACGCTTGAATCATCAATATCAAGAGCGCCAAGTAGGGTCACGATGCCACTGATTGGCAACCAGTCGTCAGTACGCCTGGCGAAACCGCCGAGCAGTGTGACGAGCAGAGTGTGCGAGCCACCGCTTGCCATGCGAGAGCCTTTCCCTTTGCGATCTGGCGTCATTGACGTAAGTGATCAAGGATCACTGCGCCGCGCACCAAGGCTATCGTGCCGGGTGTGCCGCAAGCCGAATTGATTGCGGGTTGCGGCCGTTCACGCCGAGGCGAAGACTTAGTATTTGACCTCGTCGGCAATGTAGGCGACCGCTTGCACTTCGATCAAAGCTTCTGGCTGCCAGAGTCTGGTCACGCCAATGCCCGCCATTGCGGGGTACTCGGTGCCAGCCATTTCGCGCCACTTTGCCCCGATTGCCTTACCGTTGCGCTGATAGTCGTCGACATCGGTCAGATAAATGGTGACATCAATAAGGTCGCTTGGTTGGCCGCCAGCGTGGCGCAGGGTAGCCAGCACATTGCCGAAAGCCTGCTCAAACTGTTCCAAAATGCCACCGGGCACAATCTTGTAGTTCGCGTCGAGGGCGGTTTGGCCACCGAGATACACAAAGGGGCCTGCCTTCACTCCGTGCGCAAAGCCAATCGGCGATACCAATTCTGGTGGGTTCACAATGATGCGGGACATGGTGCCTCTTTCGGTGGGGTTGAGTCTCGTGCCTTGATGAATCAGTTCTGCACGTCACTGTGCGGTGCCGATCCAACGCTGACCTATAAAGATCGCGAATTCAAATATGTTTCAATATTGTGACGTTCGCGTCTATTCTGTCATACTATGGTCATTCTGTGACGAATGGAAGCCCCCTACTCACCCAGGCGGCACCCTGGCTGACCAGATTTCCAAAGGAGCAAAGATGCGCTTGGCAACAGTTCGAACCCCACACGGCACCCGTGCTGCCGTGCAACGGGACAGCACCTGGGTGCTACTCAAAGACAACAATCTCAGCTCACTTTTCAGTCACGCTGACTGGCGCAGCCAGGCAGAAAAAGCGCTCGGCGAAACAGAGCATGAAGACATTCAGCTTGCTGACGCCGAACTGCACACTCCCCTGCCCAACGCAGCAAAAATCGTGTGCTGCGGACTCAACTACCGTGACCACATTGTCGAAACCGGACGCGACGTGCCCGAGTACCCCACGCTTTTTGCGAAGTATGCAGACACCCAGATCGGGCCTAACGACCAGATTGAGGTTGGTGACGATTCAATTCAGGTTGATTGGGAAGCTGAGCTGGCAGTGATCGTTGGATCGCCCATTCGCCGGGCAACACGAGCACAGGCAACGGCAGCGATTCTCGGATACACCGTCGCCAATGATGTTTCTTATCGCGACTGGCAGGGCCGCACGCTGCAATGGTTTCAAGGCAAGGCTTGGGCCGAAACCACACCAATCGGCCCCGTCGTCGTGACAGCCGATGAGCTTGATCCCGCGGCAGGGCTTGAGATCAAGAGCGAGATTGACGGGGTGGTGATGCAGCAGAGCAACACTAGAGAACTTGTCTTTGACGCGGCAGACCTCGTCGCATATGTCTCGCAATTCACACCGCTCGCCCCAGGAGACATCGTGCTCACCGGTACTCCCGGTGGCGTGGGCCTTGGCATGCGACCCCAACGATGGCTGCAGCACGGCGAAGTCTTGCGCACATCAATTGAAGGCATAGGCGAATTACGCAATCGCATCAGCATGAGCACCACACACGAAGGCGAGAACCAGTCGTGAACGACCAGCACAACTCTGACAACATCAACCTTATTAATAAGCAAGACAGCAGCCGGTTTCTTGCTGCGATCCAACTGCAAGAGACTGAGGCCGAACACCTTGATCGCGCGTTCCTGGTTACCCCGCAGTACGTACCGTGGCCTAAAGCCTACGGCGGCGACTCAGTGGCGCAAGCGGCAGCGGCAGCAATTGCGACGATCGGCGACGACCGCACCCTGCACTCACTGCACAGTGCTTTCCTGAGGCCCGTTGAAATCAGCACACCGGTTCGCTACGAAGTCGAACTCTTGCGTGACGGCCGAGGTTATTCAACCAGGCATGTGCGTGGCTATCAGCACGGCAAAGCAGTGTTCATGTGCACCGCCTCATTTCAAGTGCCAGAGACAGGGCCGATCCTCGGCCCCAACATGCCTGAAGTGCCGGCGCCAGAAGAACTGCCCAGCTCTGCCGAATACCTTGCAGCCAACCCAAGTGGGCGCGACGAGGCCGACGACTATTGGGCTCATGGACGCAGCTTTGACATTCGACACATACCTGGACCGCTCTACACGCGCATCGACGGCCTCGAAGCCGAGCATCGCGGAGTTTGGGTGCGCGCATTCACCGCTTTGCCAGATGAGCCACGCGTGCACCAGCTCGCAGTGAGCTACGTCTGCGATTACACGATTCTTGAGCCATCGCTTCGCGATTTGGGCACGCACTGGTCGGCACCTGGCTTAGTCACAGCGAGCCTTGACCACGCGATGTGGTTTCACCAACCAGCCCGTGCCGATGAGTGGCTGCTGTATCTGCAGGAGTCAGCAGGTGTGCAAAGTGGGCGGGGTCTAAACCTCGGACGATTCTTTGCCCGTGATGGTGTTCTCGTCGCCACAGTCATGCAGGAAGGCCTGCTTCGGCAGGGATAAACAGTAAAAATCACTGCGAATCAGGGGTGATTCGTTTGAAAACGTTCGACCGCAACGGAGCGGCACCGAACCACAGAAATAAAGGAACTGAAATGGGCAAAAAGATTGCAGTAGTCGGAGGCGGGCCAGCCGGCCTGTACTTCTCGGTGCTTGCGAAGAAGCTCGACCCAAGTCATGAGATCACCGTGTGGGAACGCAATGCGCCAGACGACACCTTTGGCTTTGGTGTGGTCTTTAGCGATGAAACGCTGAGCGGTATTGAAAACTCTGACCCGGAGTTCTACCGAATTACTCAGCAAAACTTCGCGAGGTGGAGCGATATTGATGTGCACTTTGGAGGCGAGGTGCTCACGATAGGTGGCCAGGGTTTTGCCGCATCGAGTCGTAAACAACTGCTGTTGCTACTGCAAGACAGAGCGCGTGAGCTCGGTGTCGAATTGCTCTTTCGCACTGAAGCGCCAGACGTTGACGAACTCTCGCGTGACTACGACCTGGTGATCGCCTCTGACGGCATCAACTCACGAATTCGTCCGCACTACGCCGAGACGTTCAAACCGAGTCTTGACCCACGCAAGACCAGATTTATGTGGCTCGGCGTCGATCGCGCGCTCGAAGCATTCACGTTTTACGTGAAACACACCCCCTGGGGCATCATGCAGGTACACGCGTATCCCTATGCAGAAAACGAAAGCACCTTCCTGGTGGAGATGCCTGAAGACGCCTGGCGCGCGGCCGGTTTTGACGCGAGCGAAGGCAAAGTATTCCCGCCGGGAGTAAACGACGAGGATTCGGTCGCCCAGATCGCCGAAATCTTTAGCGAAGAGTTGGACGGCGCGAAACTGCTCACCAACAACTCCAAATGGGTCACCTTTCATACAGTGCGCAATGAAAAGTGGAGCCACAACAATGTGGTGCTGCTTGGAGATGCGGCGCACACCGCACACTTCTCTATTGGCTCCGGCACCAAGCTCGCCCTCGAAGATGCCCTCGCCCTCGCAGCGAACATGCACGAACAGCCAGACATCCCATCTGCGCTCGAAGCCTACGAAGCCGAGCGCCGCCCAGTCGTGCTTTCATTGCAGCGTGCAGCGCAAGCGTCGCTCGAGTGGTTTGAAAACATTGGTCAATATGCCGAACAGGAGCCGGTGCAATTCGCCTTCAACCTGCTGACGCGTTCTCGCCGAATTACCTTTGACAACCTGGCGCTGCGCGATCCAGCGTTCGCAAAAGAGGTGCAGGCCGATTTCGCGCGAACTGAAGGTGAAGCCTCGAGCGTCAATACTCCCGCAATGTTTCAGCCCTATCAGCTGGGCGGCCTGACGCTCAGGAACAGAATTGTTGTGTCTGCCATGGATCAGTACATGGCGCACGAAGGAGTTGTCGGCGACTATCACCTCGTGCACCTCGGGTCACGCGCGGTCGGCGGTGCTGGGCTTTTGATGACCGAGATGATCGCACCCTCAGCAGATGGGCGTATTTCGCCAGCGGATAGCGGCCTCTACAGTGATGAGCAGCGCGATGCTTGGCGTCGAATTGTTGATTTTGTGCACAGCACGAGCACAGCAAAAATCGGAGCGCAGCTTGGACACTCCGGGCGCAAAGGCTCAACAAAGGTGATGTGGGAAGGCATCGATGACCCACTGCCAATCGGTGGCTGGGAAGTCATTTCGCCCTCAGCACTCCCCTACGGCCCAGGCAGCAATGTGCCGCGTGAGGCTACGAGAGCTGACCTCGACCGGATTACCGCTGACTATGTCACCGCGACGAAACGAGCCGAAGAAGCGGGATTTGACGTACTTGAGCTGCACGCAGCACACGGGTACCTTCTCTCGTCGTTCCTGTCGCCGCTGGCAAATCAGCGCACAGATGAATACGGTGGATCACTCGAAAACCGGCTGCGCTACCCGCTCGAGGTATTTGACGCAGTGCGCGCCGCCTGGCCAGCAGAGCGGCCCATGATGGTGCGAATCTCAGCGAGCGATTGGGCTCCGGGAGGGAACACCGACGATGACGCTGTTGCAATTGCAGCTGCATTCATTGAGCATGGGGCCGATGCGATCGATGTCTCATCAGGTCAGGTTGTGAAGCATGAGCGACCAGAGTACGGGCGCAGCTATCAAACTCCGTTTGCCGACAAGATTCGAAATCTTGTCTCACGCAGAGCCGGTGCCGGTGTTGTCGCCGTCGGGGCCATCTCATCGTATGACGATGTGAACTCGATTCTGCTTGCGGGACGTGCCGATCTGATCGCGCTCGGACGCACACACCTTTGGGATCCGCACTGGACGCTCCACGCCGCGGCAGATCAGGAATACCGCGGTGCTGCAGCCGAATGGATCGATCCGTACCGCGCTGGTCGGCGCAAGCCACCCGTGTCGCGCACCGATGCGGTGCGACCACGGCTTGAGCTATTGGCGGGAGTCACTGAGGAGCCAACGCACACTCGCTGGGTACACGGAGAAACCGTCGCTATTTCATAGCGACGGGAGTCCCCCACACATCCTGTAAAACCCGATCGCCCAGATCGCCAACATCCTGCTAAGATGTAAAGGTTGTCTGGGCGATCCTCATTCTGAGTGAGTCTCCGGGCACGTGCATAAACACCCTCCTGTCACAGAAATTCTGTGGCCGCGTAGACCGAAGGAGGTGGGTCAGTAATGCATCCGTACGAACTCATGGTCATCCTCGATCCCGGTATCGATGAGCGCACCGTGGCTCCTAGCATCGACAAGTTCCTCGGCGTTATCCGTAACGCTGACGGCGAGGTGCAGGCAGTCGACATCTGGGGCAAGCGCCGTCTCGCTTACGAGATCAAGAAGCACAGCGAGGGCGTCTACGTCGTCGTAAACTTCACCGCTACCCCCGAGGCAACCGCAGAGCTCGAGCGTCAGCTTGGCCTCAGCGAGGCAGTCCTCCGCACCAAGGTGCTCCGTTCCGACGAGCTCATCGCACAGCGTGCAGCTCAGGCAAAGCGTGATCAGGCTAAGGCCGCTCGCGCTGCGAAGCAGGGCGCGTAAGTCATGGCCGGCGAGACCGTGATCACGGTGGTGGGCAACCTCACCGCTGATCCCGAGATGCGGTACACCAACAGCGGTGTGCCCTTCGCGTCGTTCACGATCGCTTCGACCCCCCGCACTTTTGATCGTCAGTCAAATGAGTGGAAGGACGGCGAAGCGCTGTTCCTTCGCGCAACTGTCTGGCGTGAGTTCGCTGAGCACGTAGCTAATTCGCTGACCAAGGGTATGCGCGTCATTGCACGCGGCAACCTGCGTCAGCGCAGCTACGACGATAAGGACGGTCAGCGTCGTACGAGCTATGAGCTCGATATTGACGAGATCGGCCCATCGCTGCGTTACGCCACCGCTCAGGTGACGCGTGCGCAGTCACGCGGACAGGGCGGCGGTTTCGGTGGCGGTCAGCCCGCAGGGCAGAGCGATTGGGGTCGTCCAGCGGCGCCGCAGGCAAACGACAACCCATGGGGCAACCCGGGTGGTCAGCCAGCTGCACCACAGGGCGGCGGTTTCGGCTCGGGCTTCGACGACGAGCAGCCTTTCTAATTAGCTTCGCCCGGTAACGGGCATATACGAAAAGAGATTCATCATGGCAGGTAAGGCAAGCGGCGCAGGCCGCAAGCCGGGTCGCGGTAAGAACGCTAAGGTCGCCGCACCCGCAAAGAAGCAGACCGTGGGCGTCATCGATTACAAGGATGTCGCAACGCTCCGCAAGTTCATTTCTGAGCGCGGCAAGATCCGCGCCCGTCGCATCACCGGTGTGTCGGTACAGGAGCAGCGACTGATCGCGAAGGCAGTGAAGAACGCCCGCGAGATGGCTCTGCTCCCCTACGCCGGCAGCGGCCGCTAAGGAGGAGAATCATGGCAAAGGTGATTCTGACTAATGAAGTTCTGGGTCTCGGCAGTGCCGGTGACGTGGTCGAGGTAAAGAACGGCTACGCCCGTAACTACCTCGTTCCTCAGGGCTACGCTGTGCACTGGACTCGCGGTGGCGAGGCTCAGGTTGCTCAGATCCGTAAGGCTCGCGAGGCTCGCGCACTGGCTTCGGTAGAAGACGCACAGGCACTCAAGGCAAAGCTGCAGGAGAACAAGATTCGCCTGTTCGCTAAGACTGGTGCTGAGGGTCGTCTCTTCGGTTCGATCAAGCCTGCTGCAGTGGCTTCTGCTGTTGCTGAGGCTGGCGTTGGCGAGATCGACAAGCGCAAGATCACTCTTCCAGTGATCAAGACGACTGGCGAGTACAACGCAACCATCCACCTGCACGAGGGCGTTGACGCAAAGGTCACGCTTCAGGTGATCGCAGCTCGCTAATTCGAGCAGCAAAAAAGCGGGGTTGCACTTCGGTGCAGTCCCGCTTTTGCGTTTTTGGCCCTGATGCACCCAGACACTCATTGTTTACTTGAGGGTTGCGTAACGACAACTTCCGCGGATTTCCGTGGGTAATAGGCAGTTGTCCAAATATATCTCGCGGCGTGTCGCGAAACACTTGACAAGCCGAGATTTTTAGGGTGTTTGTCCACAGGTGAAGTTCCCAGGCAAGGTTAAAGCTGCACCTGAGACTTGAATAACTCCACAGGCAATATTTATCAAAATCCCTGATCAAGTGGAATTAATGCAATGCTGCAGAAAAGTTCTCCACAAGTTATCCCCAGAAGTGTGAATAACACGCGGGGAAATGTGGTGAGTTATCCACGAAGTTATCCACAGGCTGCTCTGTGCCTCATTTGCCGCCACGAACGAAGCCCTCTAGCGTGAATGTCGGAGGTCTGGTGTCTACTGGGTGAACGTCAGGCGTATCTGCCCACTCGGCCACACCTCCCACGAAAGGAGAACGGATTGTCGATCTCGCATCTCGGCATCCCCGAGGCACCCCCGGAGTACGGCGACGACTCTCGTGGCTTTGAGCGCGTGCCACCGCACGACCTGCTCGCTGAACAGAGCGTGCTCGGCGGCATGTTGCTTTCGAAAGACGCCGTCGCCGATGTGACCGGCCAGTTGCGGCCGGGAGACTTCTACGTACCAAAGCACGAAGTCATCTATGAGGCCGTGCTCACGCTCTACTCGCAGGGCGATCCAACTGACGTAATTACGGTGACCGACCAGCTGACCAAGTCCGGTGACCTTCAACGTGCCGGCGGCGTTGAGTACCTGCACACACTCACGAGCATTGTGCCGACAGCGGCAAACGCTAGTTTCTACGCAGAGATCGTCGCAGAGAAGGCGCTGCTGCGTCGCCTGGTCGAAGCCGGCACCAGAATTACCGCAATGGGCTACGCGGGTGAGGGCGAGGCTGTCGACCTTGTGAACACGGCACAGGCCGAGATCTACACGGTCACCGGTGCCGACCAAGCCGAAGATTATGTCACGCTCTCACTTGCCGTTGACGCCGCTTTCGAAGAGATCTCAAAGGCCCGCGACACCCCTGAAGGCATGTTGGGTGTGCCAACCGGCTTTAGTGAGCTGGATGCACTGACAAACGGCTTTGCGGGCGGTCAGATGATTATCATCGCGGCTCGCCCGGCAATGGGTAAGTCAACGCTCGCTCTCGACGTTGCGCGAAACGCTTCTGTGCACGCCGACGCACCGACCGTATTCTTCTCCCTTGAGATGGGCCGTGCTGAGATTGCAATGCGATTGCTCTCGGCTGAGGCGTCTGTACCGCTACAAACGCTCCGCAAGGGAACGCTCGACAATCGAGATTTTCAGAAGCTCGCAGCCACGCAGGCTCGCATTGCAGAAAAGCCGCTCTTCATCGACGACAGCCCAAACCTGACCCTCGTCGAGATTCGGGCAAAGTGTCGGCGTCTGAAGCAGCAACACGGTCTCAAGATGGTTGTTATTGACTATCTGCAGTTGCTCTCTTCTGGCAAAAAATCAGAGAGCCGTCAGCAAGAGGTCTCGGAGTTTTCACGTTCGCTCAAGCTGCTTTCAAAAGAGCTTGAGGTTCCGGTTGTTGCACTGTCACAGCTGAACCGTGCTTCTGAACAGCGTGCTGACAAGATGCCAGCGATTAGCGACCTCCGTGAATCGGGTTCGCTTGAGCAGGACGCCGACATGGTCATTCTGCTGCACCGTGAGGCAGCGGGAGACCGAGATAGCCCACGCGCCGGTGAAGCAGACTTTATTCTCGCGAAGCAACGTAACGGACCCACCGGCATCGTGACGGTGGCGTTCCAGGGTCACTACTCCCGTTTCGCCGATATGCCATCAGGCCTATAGCTCAGAGTCAGAACCAGCTCAAAGCCTTACCGGCGGAGACGTGTTGCTCACTCGGCGAGGTGCTGAGCTCCCTTGTAGATAAGGGGGAGTAGACTGTGTTTGATATGAACAGGGATACGGAGGCGGGGATGAAGCGAGAACTTGCGGCTGAGGCATCTCACGAGGCTCGCGCACTTCGCACCGCGCACTTGATTCGTGCGGCGGTACTGGTTGTTATCGGTGTGGCTATTGCCTTCACCGCTCCTCTGCACAGCCAGTTCGAGTTCAACATTTGGGTGCTCGGGGTTGGCTTTGTGCTGATCGGCGCGGCAACCCTGCTGGAATACTCGGCAGCTCGCGGAACCAACGAAAGCTGGTGGATCGCGGCCCGCGCCGTAGTTGCTTTCGCTGCGGCTGGCTCGCTGATCGCCGTCACCGACACCACCACCCTTGCGTTGATCGTTGCCATTTGGGCTCTGCTCACCGCTCTGATCACCACGATGCGTCTTGTGCGCAAGACGCAGCCGCCCCGCGTTGCGCTGCCGTCACTGCTACTGAGCGTGGCGCTTGCGGCTGCCACGCTCATGACGAGCTCGGATCCGATCGCAGTGATCGGCTTCTTCGGCGCGTACGCAATTGTTCGAGGTGTCTTCCTCGCGATTGCCGCCCTTGATACCCGTGAGGCAAGCGCCCCGGTATCGGTTGTGACCCAAGAGACTAACTAAAAGAGCAACTGGAACTGAAGATGACTGACCAAAACCAGCCTGATCCGAACCCACTCGAGCCAACCCGTCGCGATCGTTTGCGTCCGCTTGAGCTCGTTGGTTTCTCTGGAGTACTGGCGGTATTTGCTGGCCTCATTGTGATGCTGGTGTTGCGCACCCCAGAGGGCATTGTGGACTTCGCGAAGGCCGGCATTGTTGCGGTGATTGTCTTCATCGTCGCCCTGGTAACCCTCGCGCTGATCGGTCTCGGCGGAAAGCCAAGCGACGACGACGTTGAGGCGCGCAAGGATCTGCAGCAGCCCGACAAGGGCAACTGGCACTAAGTCCAGATATTCGCAACACCCGGTGCTGTGCCGCCGAGTAAGCGAATGCTGATCACTGACGCTGGGCGCGGGGGAGTCTCGCCCAAGACCTGGCATCTCGGCTAGAAAGCGCGAGCAGCACAAGAATATCGAGTGCGAGCGTGAGCAGAGTGGTGTCGATCGTGATCTTCTCGCCGTTTGCGAAATAGCCGACAGCTGACGTAATGATGCTGAAGGTGACACCAAAAAGCTCCACTAGGCGAGCCCAATTGCTACCCCGGTACACAAGCGTCGCGATCGACATCGAGACAATCGACGCCAAGCCGCCAAAAGCGATTACCACCCAGAGAGCGAAGCTGCTGATCTCGCCGCTGAGGCCCTCTTCTGCGGCGACCGTCGGCCACGCCAAATAAAAGCCCGCCAGCCAAAAGAGGCCGACAAACCCACGCGCAAACACAAAAAAGGCGCCGAGCGAGGTTGAAATTGGGCGCTTCTCTACAGCGACATGAGAGCCCTCAGACCGGGTGAGCAGCAAGTCGACTGGCTCACTCGCCCTTCGTTTTCTGGTTTCCTGCTCAGGCATCGCGATCCACCGCCGAAGTCTTGAGAGGGCTGAGGTCTATGACCGGTAGATGCCCGTCGGTGCGGATGCTATCGCCGCCGCCGTTTCGGGAATGATAGCCGGTCGAGAATTCGCGGAGCACATGCAACTCTGATTCTGGGTGAGCTTCTTGAACGCTCGCAATGATGTGGTCGCGTTCGATATCAATGTCAGCTTCAATCTTGTGAGTAACCTGCAGCGTGAAGAGAGAGAAGCCGACCGCTCGATCGAAAGTACCGGCGGCGAGCCAATCAACCCGAGTACCGCCCGGCAGTAGCCAATCGTCAGGAGTGCGCCAGAACCGAACATGGTGTCGCTTCGCGGGGTTGCCCTCGACTTCTTGTTGATAAGCAAAATCCTGTTTGCGACCGAAGAGAAACAGCGGGCTCACGGGGGCTTCGTCGTAGCTTTTTCGTGTGACGGTCGAGGCGATGATGCGCCAGGAAGACTTCAGAGTGACATCGTCGGCAAGTGTCCATGAAGCATTGCTCATTGCTTGGTGCAATTGGGTCTCATCGCCGAGGAGGGCAAGGTTGATCGGATCGCCGAGCAATCCATCGCTCGTGCGAGTACGGCCAATAAAGTAGTCGGGCACGTAAATCGTCGTGAGCATGCGGTGAAGTCGGGGGAGCGCCAGATAGGCGAGCATGCCCCAGAACACTATGAAGACTGGAATGCCCCACCAGCCAGTGTGAAAGCTCTCGTTGAGAAGCAACCACGCAAACCAGACGGCCGCGAGGCCAGCGAATACAAAAAAGAACTGATCAAGTGCGGTAAGCACAGAAACTCGACGCCGCGGTTCGTTCGGGGGCGTCGATGTACTGCGCTCTGCACGCTTGGTCATGACTTCATGGTAGCGATTCAAGCGGCAAATGTGGCCCGCAGTGTGCGGACTGGTTTAGATCGTGCCAACGTCCTGAATGTGATCAGACATCAGTCGTACGGCGGCATCGGTATCGCCCCGCGTGATTGCATCAAGAATCTGCCGGTGGCCGTTCATCGAAGCAACGCGGCCCTCAGCCGTGAGATGCGAACTGCGACGAAAATCAAGTACCCACTCGGAAACCACTCGCTCGAGAGAAGCGATCAATTGATTCTGAGCTGCACGGGCAATGGCAGCGTGAAAGGCTTGGTCGAGTTCGAGAGATTCTTCGGTGCTGAGCGATGCCGGGTCGTCGTTGCAGCAGGCCGCCAAACTCACCAGATCGCTGTCAGTGCGGCGCGCGGCGGCAAGCCCGGAAACTTGAGGCTCAAGCACCAGACGAAGATCGATTTCTTCGAGCGTGTCGCGGTCTGACTGTGACATTTCTCGCAGCAGGTGCTCGGAAGCGCTTGACGGTGCGATGACAACAGTGCCGGAACCCTGGCGCTTGCGAATGATGCCACGCAGGGTGAGTTCGTGGATCGCCTCGCGCACAGTTGTGCGCGAAACGACGAGTGATTCGGCAAGGTCGCGCTCGGGCGGAAGGGGCTGACCGGGCAGGATTTTGCCCTCTTGAATAAGACCAAGAATTGTCGAAGCCACATGGCTCGAAGTGGCTACGCCAGCACCGGCGTCAACTTGTACCGGTTCGAACCCTAGCGTCATGCCACAAAGTTACCATATTGGTCGGACCTCTCACTATAGTTATTGGTTGGACCATTTCGGGGAGAGGGATGCGGATGGAAATGGACATCTGGTGGTACATCGCTGTGGCGGGAGCCGGGCTGCTCGCCGGTTTCGTGAACACGGTTGTGGGTTCTGGGTCATTGCTCACCTTTCCCGCGCTATTGCTGGGCGGAATGCCACCGGTGGTCGCGAATGTTTCAAACACCGTGGGGCTTTCGGTCGGAAACGTGATGGGCGTTTGGGGCTATCGAAAGGAGCTGCGCGAAGTGTGGCGGCTTGCTGTGCCGCTCCTGATAGTCACGGTGCTGGCCGCGATTGGCGGCGCGTTTGCCCTGTTGCTGCTGCCGCCAGAGGGCTTTTCTGCGGTAGCGCCTTGGCTCATCGCGGTCGGCACTGTGCTCGTGCTCGTGCAGCCGCTCGTGCAACCAAAAGAGGGTGCAGCGGCGAAGGAGGCTTCGCCTGCACGAACGGGAACTGCGGTCGGACTCACCGCGCTAACGGGTCTATATGGCGGCTACTTTGGCGCGGCGCAAGGGGTTCTGATTGTTGGCATCCTTGGCAGTTTGTTCTCGGAGTCAACCCACACGATCAATGCGCTCAAAAATCTCTTACAAACGGCCGCCGGGTTCTCGGCTGCCGCGGTGTTTTTGCTCGTGGGCACAATCCACTGGCCTGTGGTGATTGTTCTTGCCGTGAGTTCAGTGGTCGGCGCGCTTGTCGGGGTGCGTCTTGGTCGCTTGTTGCCGCCTTGGCTGTTTCGCGCTTTTGTTGCCCTCGTTGGCATCGGCTCATTTGTGGCACTGTTGCGCGGCTGAGTGTTGCGCGACAGAAAATCATCAGTTAACATCGGTCTGACCAATTGGTTGGACCACATCTCAATGGAGTGAGTTTTATGGAGACACCAACGAGCGGAATCCGCTCAGCACGACAGCCCTACCGCACCCTCTTTGGAGTGCCAGCGACCAGACTCGATGAGGCAGTTGCTGCCGACGTTGTGGTGCTGGGCATTCCCTACGACGTTGGAACTCACCCAACCAGAATCGGTTCACGCCTCGGCCCAGAGCATGTACGCAGCAACTCAGCACCAGAACGCCAGTTCCTCTCTGACGCAAGCAGTCGAGACGGCCACCACCTAGTTATTCGTGATGCTGGCGATGTAGACGTACTTTCAGGTGAATACGAGCACGCATACGCAGCAATCGAGGAAGCGGTCGACGCGATCCTCGATACCGGAGCTGTGCCGATTTGTATCGGAGGTGACGGAGCAGTCACGCTGCCGCAAATCCGCAGCCTTGCAAAAAAACACCCCGAACTGGTGACGGTGCACTTTGATGCCCACACCGACTGCTACCCGGTGCCGACGAATGCACCGTTTACCAACGCGACGACCTTCACCCACGCAGCGACAGAAGAGCTGCTCAACGCCGAAGGAAGCTTTCATATTGGAGTGCGCGGTACCTCATCCGTGCCGAACGCCCCGGCCACGGCAGAAGGTCTCGGCTACGGCGTCGTAAGCACCGACGAATGGCTGGCAGATCGAGCCGAGATTCTCGCCCGCATGCGGGCAGCGATTGGAGACCGTCCAGTCTTCCTCTCCTTCGACATGGACATTTTTGATCCATCGGTGGCCCCGGGAGTCTGCACTCCAGAGTGGGGAGGGCTCTCGGCAGCGGAAGGAATTCGTACCATTCGTGACCTCTCTGGGCTGAACATCGTTGGCGCAGACATCACAACTGTCAGCCCAGCCCATGACTTTCAGGGCAACACCGCAAATCTCGCTTCGCGGGTGGCGCTGGAGATTTTCCACCTGCTTGATCAGACGCGCCACCTACGCGGCAACTAACGCCGCACGGCACACCACACAACTAAGGAGACCACGTGTCTATGGAAGCCACGAAACCCGAAACAGACGAGCGCACGGTGCTTAAAAAAGCCCGTGTTGCCTCGTGGGGTGCATTTAGTGGGCAAGCAATCGAATACTACGACTTCGCGCTCTATGCCACTTCGGCGGCGATTGTGTTCAACGTTGTATTTTTCCCGAGCGAAGACCCAGTCGTGGCAAGCATGCTCGCTTTCGCGACTTTCGCCGTCGGCTTTATCGTGCGGCCACTCGGCGGAATCGTCTTTGGTCACCTCGGCGACAAGTACGGTCGCAAGGGATCGCTGATTGCGACGCTCGTGATCATGGGTATTTCAACCACGTTGATTGGCGTCCTGCCAACATACGGACAGGTCGGCATGGCCGCACCGATTTTGCTGGTCCTCTTGCGCGTGATCCAGGGGATTGCGCTCGGCGGCGAGTGGGGCGGAGCCTCACTGGTTGCGGTCGAACACGCACCTGAAAAGAAGCGTGCCCTCTACGGTGCTATTCCGCAACTCGGTTCGCCAGCAGGCACGCTGCTCTCGACAGCGATGATGCTGCTCTTCGGTCTGCTGCCAGACGAACAGTTCTTGACCTGGGGCTGGCGTGTGCCGTTTCTCTTCTCAGCCGTGCTTCTCGTAATCGCGCTCCTAATTCGCAGCAAGGTCGATGAGACCCCCGACTTCGTGAAGAACGCGGAAAAGCCAAAGGCCAAGTTCCCAGTGATCGAAGTTATCCGCACCTCGCCAATGATTGTGCTCTTCGGTATTCTCGCCGTGCTGCTGAGCACCGGTGGCTACTACCTGATCAATACCTTCACGGTCAGCTACGTGGTCGACAATCTTGGGCTTGACCGTTCGGTTGCGCTCACCACGCAGATTGTAAATGCAACAGTACAAGCACTCGTGCTCCTGTTGATCGGATTGCTTGGTACTCGCCGCTCACCACGAATTATCGTCACAGTGAGCGCGCTGATGATGGCTGCCTGGGCATTCCCGCTCTATGGCTTGATGCAGACCGGCGCACCGCTTGCGCTCTATGCGGGTCTTGCCATCGCCACCGTTATCGGTAGTGGAATTTGGGCACTACTGCCAACGCTTCTGGCAAGCCAGTTCCCGGCACACATTCGTTACTCGGGCATCTCGCTCGTGTACCAGGGCGGCTCGTCAATTGGTGGCATGCTGCCGCTGCTGGCAACCATCGTGCTGAACGCAAGCGGTGGCAGCCCCTGGTCGCTCGCCCTCATGCTGGTCGCAGTGTCGCTGCTCACCGCAATTGGCGCGTTCGGACTCAAGCGCACCTGGAAGCAGAGCGGCGCTGCGGTGGCAGGCGCCGAGTAAGCACAAGAGGGGCTGCGCAAACGCACGCGGCTGCTGAAACTCTTCGGGGCACGGTCTAAAACTAGACCGTGCCCCGAAGAGTTTCTAGGACTTACTTCTCGAGGTAGCTGAGTAGCTTCGAGGCGTCACCGATGTAGGTCGCCGGCGTGAGTTCAAGCAGACGCTGCTTGGCTTCGTCGCCGAGTTCAAGGCCAGAAACAAACTCGATGAGATCGGCCTGGCCGATCCGCTTGCCGCGAGTGAGCTCTTTGAGCGCGGCGTATGGGTCGCTAATGCTTGAACGGCCTGCAGTGACCTCGGCGCGAATGACGGTCTGGATCGCCTCGCCCAGCACCTCCCAGTTGCTATCGAGATCGGCGGCGAGCACCTCAGGAGCCGCGTCGATCTGGCCGAGACCGCGCTTGATGTTGTCGAGAGCGAGCACCGAGTGGCCAAAACCGACGCCAATGTTGCGCTGTGCCGAGCTATCGGTAAGGTCACGCTGCCAGCGGCTAGTCACAAGCGTCTGTGCGAGCGATTCGAGGATCGCGTTTGAGAGTTCGAGGTTTGCTTCAGCGTTCTCGAAGCGAATCGGGTTGACCTTGTGTGGCATGGTCGAAGAGCCGGTCGCGCCTGCAACTGGAATCTGACGGAAGTAGCCGATCGAAATGTAGCTCCAGATGTCTGTTGCCAGGTTGTGCAGAATGCGGTTGGCGTGCGCGATACGCGAGTAAAGCTCAGCCTGCCAGTCGTGCGATTCGATCTGGGTGGTCAGTGGGTTCCAGTCGAGCCCAAGGCCCTCAACAAATTCGCGAGAGATCGTCTGCCAATCGGCATTTGGAGCAGCGGCAATGTGCGCGGCGAAGGTGCCGGTGGCTCCCGAGAACTTGCCGAGGTACTCAATCTGGCCGATCTGCGCGAGCTGACGGTTCAGGCGGTACACAAACACGGCGATCTCTTTGCCGAGCGTGGTGGGTGTCGCTGGCTGGCCGTGGGTACGGCTCATCATTGGCAGATCGCGGTACTGCTCGGCTTGGCGAGCGAGCTCGGCGATCACTGCTTCGAGTTTTGGCTGCCAAACCTCGGCAACGGCCTGTTTCACGGTGAGTGCATAGGAGAGATTGTTGATGTCTTCGCTCGTGCACGCCACGTGGGTGAGTTCGGCGATGCGATCGAGGCCCTGGCGCGAAAGCTGTTCACGAACGAGGTACTCAACGGCTTTCACGTCGTGCTGGGTGGTCGCTTCGATCTCAGCGAGGCGGTCAATCTCTGGCTGAGCAAAATCTGCTGCCCATGCGCGCAGAGCATCGATCTCGGTTGCCTCAAGCGGAGTCGAGCCCAAGAGTGAGTGCGAGGTGAGGTACACCAGCCACTCGACCTCGACGTGCACACGAGCCTTATTCAGGCCGGCTTCAGAGAGAAAATCACCGAGGCCTTCGACCGCGCCGCGGTACCTTCCGTCAAGCGGGCTGATGGGCTGCGGGGGAAGCTGCGTCATGTTTGAACACTCCGTGTCGAGGGGCGGTGGATCGGCCAATCTCTATTCTCCCATGCTCTGTGCTGGCGTGTGGCCGCTCGGCTTTTGCGGCGCAGTCGTGAAAAGATCGGAACAGTGATATCTGAGCTGAAGCTGGGTTGATTGGTGATTGAGGGGCTGACAAGGGTGAGTAAGAGAATTCTGCGACGTGTGGCCGCGACGGCCGTGACTGGCCTGCTTCTTGTGCCCATGCTGGCCTCATGCGCCGCACTCGATGTGATCCAAGCAAGCGTTGATGCGCGCAATAGTTCAGAGATCGAATCGCCCGCGCAGATTCAGAACAGTCAGCTTGCCGCTGAAACAGAGCTGTTGCTTGCACAGCTGTGGGAGGGTGAGGGCGATTTGCCGGTTGGTGGCAATGTGAGGCGTGCTTGTCAGGCAGATGAGGGTGGTGAAGCGTACCTGTTTTATGGTTCCTGGTTCTCGCCGGCATCGGCAGCAGTTTCGCCTGATCGCAGTGAAGCAATCATGACCATCACTGAGATGAGCGACTGGCTCGAAGCGCAGGGTTGGGAATACGTGGAAACCTTTGAGTTCACCACTGAGAAGCTCGACGTGAACGCGGTTGGGGTTGGCGCTTCAAAGTCGGCTGCTGGGATCCCGGACATGCAGGTGATCTATTACTTCGAGGGTCAATTGGGGCAGCCAGAGCCGCACATTGTGGTCGACATTGATAGCGATTGCCTAGTTGCTGATCTTTAGGTCGACCGCCGCCTGACCGTTTCGCGACATAGATCGACTGCCAAACGACATCTCTTTCTGATGGACTCAACTAGTCTGATGAAAGTGAGGCACACCTAAGCTGTGCCACGAGAGGCTGAAAGACTGAGATGGCGATTCCCTGCGCACCGGCACGCGTGATTGAGACGACCCGGATTACCCCGCACATGATGCGAATTCGTTTTGAAGCTGTCGGTGACTGGCGATGGCACGTACACGGTCGAGGCGATGAACGCATCGATATCGCGATTCCAGAAGTGGGCAAAAACGAGGCCGAGCTAGCCGTGTTCAATCTGCCAGAATACGGTCGCGGCTGGACAGGGGTTGAGCCACCCTGGCGCCACTACACCGTGCGCGATGTACACGAGGGTGGCCGCGAACTCACCATCGACTTCGTGATGCACGACGGAGGTCTCGCCTCATCGTGGGCTGAACGAGCCGAGCCCGGCCACATCGTCGGAATTTTCGGCGCAGGCACGCGTGACGATCCCTCGTCGTATTACGCCGCACCAGAAGATGCCGCGGTGCAGCTGCTCGTTGCAGACTCAACCGGGCTGCCCGGTCTCGGCCGCATTCTTGAACAGCTACCAGAAGGTGCCAAGGCGTACGCAATCGCAGAGGTGCCGAGCGAGGCCGACATTCAAGAGATCGAAACTCGAGGAGACGTTGAGCTAATCTGGCTGACCGGCTCAGGCAACGGCATCGGGCCAAGCAAGCTTGCCGATGAGGTAGCCAAATTTGAAGACCCGGGCGTTGCTTGGTACGCCTGGGTAGCCTGCGAAGCAGCTACGAGTCGCGCGATTCGCCGAGACCTGCGCAACAGGCTCAACCTCGCACGCGACCGCCACCACGCAATCGGATACTGGACCCAGGACAAGGCCGGCGACATGCCGGCAGATGTTGGCTAGTGGCGAGAGATCGCCGTCACGCTAAAGCGAGAGCGGCGAAACTCGCAACAGCGCAAACAACGGCACCACATGTTCCAAACCTGCTCCGAGTAGCTCTCGCGGGGGATCGCCGAGACCGTAAACTCGCTTGGGCGACTTTTGGCCTCATGATGCACCAGGCTGCTGAAGCGGCTGTGCCAATTCTTATTGGGGTTGTTATTGACCGTGCGATCGCGCCCGGCAACGTAACCAGCCTGGTGATCTGGCTGGCAGTGCTCGGTGTGGTGTTTCTCGGGCTATCGCTGAGTTATCAGCGTTCGACCCTCGCCATGGCCGGAATCTTTGGTTATGCAGAGCACGACCTTCGGCAGATAGCTGCCGCTCGTGTGCTGCACCCAAGAGGGGTGCGGGCGAACCGAAATCCGGGTGAGCTGCTGTCGATTGCCACGAGTGACACCGGTCGAGTGGCCGGGATCGCCTGGAGTATTGCGCAGCAGGCAGCAACACTCGCGGCGGTGATCGCCGCCACGATCGCGCTGCTGGTAATTTCACTGCCACTCGGAGCGGGAGTCGCGGTTGGCGCTGTGCTTGTTCTACTGCTTATGCAGTGGCTCGCCAGGCCACTTGAGCGGGCGGGATCCGCAGAGCAACGCGCGGTTGCCCAAGCGAGTGAAATCGCCACCGATGCGCTCGCCGGTCTGCGGGTATTGCACGGGCTTGGGGCACAAGACGAGATGGTGCGCCGTTATCGAGCGGCGAGTGCAGACTCACGCGATCGAGCAATTCGAGCCTCACGGCTACTCGTTACCTATCAAGCGGTCAGCACGATGGTTTCTGTGCTTTACCTCGCGAGTCTCGCCCTGGCGGCGGGCTGGCTCGCTGTGCGCGGAGACATCACCCCGGGGCAACTGGTGACCGTGGTTGGCCTCGCGCAATTTCTGCAGGGATCGCTCGCGCATGTTGGTACCTTCGGAGCTAATTGGGCACACAAGCGCGCATCAGCAAAGCGATTGCGCGAGTTTCTTGAAGAAGACTACGAGCTGTCGGGCATTGACGAGGGCGCCGAAGAGCTCACTGCTGATACTGACGCAGCACCTCTACTTGAGTGGGTTACCGCGAGCGGCGACCGGCTGAGGGTGCGCGAACAGGACGGGCTGATCGGAGTACGGGTAGACACGGCTGCTGAGGCGCGCACAGCAGCGGGAACTCTCGGCTATCGGCTTGAACCCGAACGCGGCGAAGTGCGACTTGGCGGCACCGACGCGTGTGTGCTCGGACCAGAGTGTGTGGCAAGAAGAATTATCGCGCCACCACACTCAGCAGCACTGTTCACCGGAACGCTACGCGAAAACGTCGCAAGTGATGGTTGCCTGCGTGAAGAAATACTCACTGCCGCTGGCCTGGGCGATGTGCTGGAACACCTTGGCGATGCCGACGTCGCGATTGGCGCTGGCGGCAAACGACTCTCTGGCGGTCAACGCCAGCGAGTGCTGCTTGCCAGGGCTCTGCACGCTGTCGGTGACGTTGTGGTACTCGACGAGCCAACAAGTGCGCTTGACCCAATCACCGAGCAACGGGTTGCCACCGCCCTGGGTGAGCTCGGTCGACCTGTGGTCGTGGTCACCTCAAGCGCGACACTGCTCGCCGCGTGTGAACGGGTGGTGGACGGACGCTGCGTAAAACCAGCAGGGTCGGCGAGCTGCTGTGCTGCTGGAACCGGCCGCTGTTGCGCCGAAAACAGAGTCGAAAACAGCATCGATGACAGCTCAGAAAGCCATACCGGAGACTCCGCCGAGAACCGTGCCGAGGAAGTGAAGCAGTGACCTCGATTTTGCCTACAGCAGGCAGCAAAGAAACCGTGCGACTTGGCCTTCGTTTGCTTTGGCAGCAGCGGGGCACCCTGGCCGCGACAATTGTGTTGCTCTTTCTGGGAACCGCCACCGTGCTCCTCATCCCGCCGCTGCTCGGTGCCATCGTCGACACCGTCATCGCTGGCAAACCGTTTCAAGACGTGCTCTGGCTCGGCGGAGCAATTGCTATCGCCGGTGTAGTTGCGGCTGCGCTTGAGTGGCTGGGCGGTGTGCTGCTTGTGCGCTGTTTGCAACGCGCCCTGGCTGAGCTGCGAGAAGAGGTGTTTGCTGCAGCGCTGACACTGCCACTCAGCCGAACCGAAGAGGCGGGCGAGGCAGATGTAATCTCACGCGTCACCAACGATGTCGACGCTGTGACCGAGGCAATCTCTGGCGTGATCCCACTCTGCGTTCGCTCGGTACTGACGATCACCCTCACAGTGATCGGCATGGCAGCAATCGACCCCTGGTTGGCACTCGCCGCACTCATCGCCGTGCCGATTCAGATTGTCACGACACGAGTCTTCCTGCGCAGATCGAGACCGCTGTACATGCGCCTTCGGCGAGAAGAGGCAGAGCGAGGGCGCAGCTTCATCGAAGCGGTCTCTGGCGCAGACACCGTACGCGCCTACGGTACCCGAGACGCCCACCTCGAAGGCATCGCAACTGCCAGTGCAACCGCCGTTGAAACACACCGCGCAACTGCCCGCGCACGCAACGTGTTCACCGGCGGTTTGAACGCTGCCGAGTTCATCGGCCTTGCTGCAGTGCTTGCGGTTGGTTTCGTTCGAGTCACCGCTGCCGGACTCTCAGTTGGTGCCGTCACCGCTGGTGCGCTCTACTTTCACCGATTGTTCTCGCCGGTAGGCGATCTGCTTGGCAGCATGGACGATCTACAGCGAGCACTCTCTGGCCTGCAACGCCTCGCCGGAGTGGTGCTTTACGCTGAAGCCGAGACCACCGCGACTACCGGAGAGCAGATTGCCGCGGGAACGATCAGCATTCAGGCGGTTGAATATCGCTACGGCCCAAATGCCATCCGTGATGCTCTGAGTGGGGTGTCGATTGAGGTCGCTGCGGGGCAAACAATTGGGTTGATTGGTCGATCTGGATCAGGGAAGAGCACACTAGCGCGCCTGATCTCTGGGGTCGACGAGCCAACCTCAGGCACCGTGCACATTGGCGGGGTGCCAGCAACCAAAGCAACGCATAACGGCAGACCAGCAGCATTTCTGGTTGCCCAAGAAACACACCTCTTCTCCGGCACCATCGCAGACAACCTTCGAATTGCCGCACCCGAAGCAAACGATGATCGCCTGAGCGAAGCGCTCGCCGCAGTTGGTTTTGAACTGTCAGCCGTGCCAGGCGGGCTCGCAGGCACCCTCTCGCTCGCTCTCAGCCACCGTGAAGCGCAGCAACTCGCACTCGCTCGGGTACTGCTCGCAGACCCGCCCGTGGTGCTGCTTGACGAGGCCGGGTCGCAAGCCGGCGCTGACCCAGTGCTGGTTGACGCCATGCGTGCCGTAAGCGCTGGCCGCACCGCCGTAGTAATTGCGCACCACCTCGATCAGATTCGAGACGCAGACACCGTGGTAGTGCTCGAAGACGGTGCCGTGATCGAGCTCGGTGCACCAGAAGAACTGCTCAGCAACGCCGAGGGTGCCTTCGCCAGGCTGTGGCGCAGTTCGCACGGCGGCTAGGCGCATTATGCGCGTTGGATCGCCACACCTCAGGCGATCCAACGCAAAGACGCAAACTACTTCGAGTCGCGCTTCTTGTTTGTGCCGAGGAGGCCATTCAGCATGCTCGAAAGCAATGACAGCACCAGCGCCGCCAAAACTCCCCACCAGAAACCGTCGATCTGCAAGCCGAAACCGGCGAGGTCCGAGAGCCATGCGACCACAAGCAGCAAAAATCCGTTCACAATCAGTCCGAAAAGACCGAGCGTGATGATGTACAACGGAATCGAAACCACCCGCACAATCTTGCCGAGTGTGCCGTTTACCAAGCCAAACACTGCAGCGATCAGCAAGAGCGTGAAGAGATGATCGTAAGGCCCAGTGCCGAGCGGTTTCACCCAGACGCCGTGATCGCCGCTACCGCCAACAATCAACGTGGTGAGCCACAGCGCGAAGGCGCTAACCAGAACTCGAATCAATGTGCGCATGCCCTCAGTGTCGCAAGCGAAACTGAAGTTCGGGTGAAGGCGCGCCACACCCGAAACCGAGAGTACGGGGCGAATATCCTCATCTGAACATGCGCGCTCGTTACACTTGGCGCAATGAGCGCAACGACAACTTTTGGCGTCGATATGACCGACCCGGAGCCGATCCGCTTCCTCGACGACGAGGGCCGGTACGCTCCCTCAGCCTCTGCCGCGGAGTTCGCGGCAGAGCTGGAGAACCTCGACGAATCCGACCTGAAGCAGTGGTACCTCGACATGGTTGCGGTACGCGCCTTCGACACCGAATGCACCCACCTGCAGCGGCAAGGGCAATTGGCGCTCTGGGCGCCAAGCGTTGGCCAAGAGGGTGGCCAGGTAGGCATCGCGCACGCGACCAAACCCAACGACCACCTCTTCCCGACCTACCGCGAGCACACAGTGGCTTATGTGCGAGGAGTGCAGCTGACCGCCATCGCTGGGCAGTTCCGAGGCGTCACCCACGGCGGCTGGGACGTCACCGATCCAGCGAACGGCAACTGCCACCTCTACACGCTTGTGCTTGGTAGTCAGGCGCAGCACGCCTCAGGCTTTGCGATGGGGCAGGTGCTTGATGCGAAACGCGCCGCGGGAAGCACCTCGCTCGCACCGGGTGAAGAAGGTATCGCCACCGACGGTGCGACCGTCGTGTTCTACGGTGACGGCACAACAAGCGAGGGCGACGTCAGCGAGTCAATGGTTTTCGCTGCCAGCTTCCAGGCCCCAGTGCTGCATGTTATGCAGAACAACAACTGGGCGATCTCGGTGCCCGTTGCCCGCCAGTCACGCACCCCGATCTACCGCCGTGCACTCGGCTTCGGGCTGCGCGCCGTGCAGATCGATGGCAACGACCCGCTAGCCGGTTTTGCCGTCGCAAAACGATTCCTCGATCAGGCTCGTGCCGGCGAAGGCCCCGGATACATCGAGGCACTCACCTATCGAATGGGTGCGCACACGACGAGTGATGATCCAACGCGCTACCGCGAAGCAGACGAACTTGAGTCGTGGCGGCTACGCGACCCTATCGTCCGATTCGAGGGATACCTGCGATCGCTGGGTGTGAGCGAAGACTTCTTTGCCGACGCAGCGAAGCAGGCCGACGCCATCGCGAAAGCAGCTCGCGAAGAGATTTTGACCCTGCCAGAACCTGGCCCTGACACCATGTTTGAGCACGTCTACAGCGAACCGCACCCGCTCATGGATGCGCAGCGAGAGTGGCTTGCCGATTACGAAGCCTCGTTTGCTGAGGAAGGCCGATAATGAGCAGCAACATTATGACGCTGGCTGAGCGCCAGCAACTCCCAATCTCAAAGGCCATCAATGCTGGCCTGCGCGCAGCCATGGCCGCAGATGAGCGTGTGATTCTGATGGGCGAAGACATCGGCCCACTCGGTGGCGTGTTCCGCGTCACCGACGGCCTGCAAGCAGACTTCGGCTCAGCCCGTGTGATCGACACCCCGCTCGCTGAGGCAGGCATCGTTGGTAGCGCTATTGGCCTCGCGATGGCCGGCTACCGCCCGGTGCTTGAAATTCAGTTTGACGGCTTTGTGTTCCCCGCCTTCAACCAGATCGTCACCCAGCTGGCAAAGCTGACCAGTCGCAGCGACGGCAAGCAGTCGATGCCGGTAGTGATCCGTTTGCCTTACGGCGGCCACATCGGTGCGGTAGAGCATCACCAGGAGAGCCCTGAGGCGTACTTCGCGCACACCGCGGGCCTACGTGTTGTTGCACCCTCAAACGCGCACGATGCTTACTGGATGATCCAGCAGGCGATCACCTCGGACGATCCGGTGATCTTCCTTGAACCGAAAGCCAAGTACTGGCAGAAGGGCGAAGTTGATCCGCACGCCCTCGCCGCACCGCTGCACCGCACGGCAGTGGTTCGCCCAGGCAGCGATTGCACCGTGGTTGGGTTTGGTGCGATGGTGACCACCCTCTTGCAAGCGGCCGATATCGCCGCGAACGAGGGCACCAAGCTTGAGGTGATCGATCTGCGCACCATTTCACCGATCGACTACGACCCAATCATTACCTCGGTACAAAAGACCGGGCGTGTGGTGATTGCCCAAGAAGCGCAAGGCAATGCGAGTGTGGGTAGTGAAATTGCTGCGACTATCGCCGAGCGAGCGTTCTATTCGCTGCAGGCACCACCGCTGAGAGTCAGCGGCTTTGATGTGCCGTTCCCGCCAGCAAAGCTGGAGGGTGTGTACCTTCCCGATGCCGATCGTGTGCTTGAAGCAGTCGATCGCGCCATGGGATTCTAAGAGCACGTGCAAGGAGTCAAAAAATGAGCGAGCAGACTTTTCCGCTGCCAGATGTTGGCGAAGGCCTCACCGAAGCCGAGATCGTGAACTGGTTGGTAAAGCCGGGCGATACCGTGGCACTCAACCAGGTGGTGTGCGAGATTGAAACCGCAAAATCACTCGTTGAGCTGCCATCACCGTTTGAGGGAGTGGTGACAGAACTGCTCGCCGAGGTGGGGCAGACGGTGCCAGTTGGCAACGCGATCCTGCGTATTCGAAGCGAGGGCGATGCGGTGGATCTTCCAGCCGGAGACACGGCTGCGGTTGCAGAAACTCCGCTGCCTGCGACTGACGATCGACCTACTGGCGCAACCGGCGCATCAGATTCGTTGCCAGCCGACGAAGGCGGTGCCGTGCTTGTCGGGTATGGCACCGTGGCTCCTGCGAAGAGTCGCCGCCGCGGTAAGAGCGCTCCGGCTGCTGCGGAGACACCAGCCGCGTCAAACGGAAATGTGATCGCGAAGCCACCGATCCGCAAACTTGCCAAGGACCTCGGCGTAGATTTGCGTGACCTTGTCGGCACCGGTCAGGGTGGCGAAATTCTGCGTGAAGACGTGCTGCGGGCGACCGCCAGGGATGGCTTGTTCCGTGAGGCGTCAAAGCCTCAGACTCTCGAGGCCCGTGAGCAGCGCTTCCCAGTAAAGGGTGTGCGCAAGGTCATCGCCGAAAACATGGTCGCCTCGAAGTTCCAGGCGCCACACGTGAGCGTTTTTGTTGATGTTGATGCGACCCGCACTATGGAATTTGTGAAGCGGCTGAAGCAGTCGAGTCAGTTTGAAGGCGTGAAGGTTTCGCCGCTTCTGATTTTCGCGAAGGCTCTGCTTTGGGCGGTGCGACGAAATCCAGAGGTCAATGCGCAGTGGACCGATGACGAAATCATCGTGAAAAACTACGTGAACTTGGGCATCGCTGCGGCAACCCCGCGAGGGCTCGTCGTGCCAAACATCAAAGAGGCTCAAGACATGAGCCTCATTGAACTGGCCCAAGCCATTCAGCAGCTCACCGAAACCGCTCGCCTTGGCCGCACGCAGCCCGCAGAGATGCAGCACGGCACCATCACGATCACCAACTTTGGTGTCTTCGGGATGGACTTCGGAACCCCAATTCTGAATCGTGACGAGGTCGCAATTCTGGCAATGGGTTCGATTAAGCAAAAGCCGTGGGTAGTTGAGGGTCAGGTGCTTTCACGCTGGGTAACCACCGTTGGCGGCTCTTTCGATCACCGCGTGGTCGACGGCGATGTGGTCTCGCGCTTTGTCGCGGACGTCGCATCAGTGCTTGAAGAGCCCGCGCTGCTGCTCGACTGAGTGTGTTGCAGGCGGGGGAGCAGGTCTGCTTGTTGCCCCGCCAAACTCTCACCCGGTGACTCGCCAGGTCGCTAGGCTGTCAACATGAGCTTCAAAAGTCGAGGAGCAAAGCCGGCGGCAGTGATCGGTGCTGGCCCGAATGGGCTTGCTGCCGCTGTGACGCTGGCTCGCGCCGGTGTGCCGGTCACGGTGTTTGAAGCAGCCGAAACGATTGGTGGCGGCACCCGCACCACCGAGTTGGTGCAGCCGGGAGTGCTGCATGATGTGTGTTCGGCGATTCACCCAATGGCGTTGGCCACCGGATTCTTTCGAGAGTTTGAGCTTAGTAGCCGCATGGAATTTGTGGTGCCTGAGGCTTCATATGCGAATCCCCTCGATGGTGCCGCTGGCGGAACTCCGCACGGCCCTGGCCGAGCCGCAATCGCGTATCGCGACCTGCAGCGCACCGCGAGTGAATTGGGTCGTGATGGCGCCGCCTACGCCCGCTACTACCGCCCACTGCTTCGCAGGCTCAGTGGAGTCGTAGATTTTGCTCTGGGGCCCACCCTGTTGCGAATGCCTCGTGATCTTGTCGCAACAGCAATCACAGCTGTGCGTACCTTCGAACAGGGCACTGCGCTGTGGGGGTTGCGTTTTCAGGAGCAGGCGGCACCCTCGCTGATGAGCGGAGTGGCCGCGCACAGCATTGGTCGAATGCCCAATCTTGCTACTGCGGGTGTCGGTGTGATGCTCGGTGCGCTTGGTCACTCGAGCGGATGGCCGGTGCCGGTAGGTGGCAGTCGTGCCATTACCGATGCGCTCGCCGCAGACCTATTGGCTCATGGCGGTGAGATTCGGGTGGATCACGCCGTCGACGATGTTCGCGAGCTCGAAGAGTTTGACGTGAAACTTTTTGATACTTCGGCCAGGGGTCTTGTCTCGATTGCGGGCTCCGTGCTGCCGTCGAAGTATCGACGTGCACTCGGTCGTTTTGTCTATGGAGACGGTGCTACGAAGGTCGACTTTGTGCTTGATGGGCCTATTCCTTGGGCTGATCCGCGTGTGTCAGCTGCACCGACGGTGCATCTCGGCGGTTCACGGGCGGAGGGGACTGCGGCCGAACTTGAGGTGAGTCGTGGCAGGCACCCGGAACGACCCTACGTGTTGCTCGCGCAGCCGAGTGAGTTTGATCCAGCGCGAAACCCTGCGGGGCGGAACGCGGTGTGGAGTTATACACACGTGCCCAAGGGTTCAAATGTTGATGTGCAGGAGCGCGTGATCGCGCAGATTGAACGTTTTGCCCCCGGGTTCAGGGATCGAATCGTGGCTGTGCGCCAGACCACAGCCGACCAGCTTTCGCGTTACAACCGCAACTATCATGGTGGCGACTTCAGTGCGGGTGCGGTGAGCCTGCGGCAGCTGCTTGCTCGACCAACAATTTCGATGGACCCGCATCGCACTCCGGCGCCAGGCATCTATCTTGCTTCGTCGTCGACTCCGCCCGGGCCGGGCGTGCACGGACTGGCTGGCTGGTATGCGGCGCAGTCAGCGCTGCGTCACGAGTACGGCTTGGACGCGCCGGAGCTGGGGCTGCGCGAATCGCGTTGATTGCCGGCCCCTGCTGCCGGGCCCAGAAAACACTGGAGGCCCGGTCGAAGTGACCGAGCCTCCAGTGCTGAGTTGATCAGGGTTAGGCAGCTGCCTTCTTCAGATCGTGGCTGTTCAGCAGGCGGAACGCCAGAGCTGCAACGACTGCACCAACGAGTGGTGCAACAACGTAGAGCCACATGTTGCTCCACTCGAACTGGCCGTTGATTGCCAGGCCGAACGCTACGGCTGGGTTGAAGCCGCCGCCCGAGATGCCGCCAACGGTGGCAGCGCCAAGGAAGACGGTCGTGCCGATTGCGAGACCGTAGAACGAGTTGCCGTCATTGTCCTTCGAGGTGGCAACGTTCAGCACTACGTAAACGAGTGCGAAGGTGAACAGTGCCTCGACGAGGAACGATGGGCCGACTTCGATCTGCTTTGCTGCTTCAGCTGCAGGGAAGACCGCAGCAGCGATCAGTGCGCCAAGAGCAGCGCCGAGCAGCTGTGCAACGACGTAGGCGACGAATTCGCCGACGTTCATTGCGCCGCGCAGCAGAACACCCAGCGAAACTGCTGGGTTGAGGTGTGCACCTGAGATGTGTCCGGTTGCGTACACCAGCACCATCAGCGTGAAGCCGATGACGAGTGGGGTGAAATCACCGGCGTTGTTGATGGCGCCAATGATGGTGAAAACGAACAGAAGGGTTGCGATTGCTTCAGCTACCGCATTGCGAACGGTACCAGTCATGTCACTTCTACTTTCTGGAGAGGCGGGTATTTCCCAGCTGATTGTCAATTATCCCAAATTGAAGGATTAACGAACAGATGCCTGCGAGAAGTTTCTACACATTTGAGCAATCTTCTTGGTACAGTGGTCTAGGCGTTAGGCCAATGTAAAAAAACTACTGATCTATTCGCAATGGGGCGAGGAGACAACCAATGACCACAACACAGACCGGCACGAGTAGCGAGACCACGCCGTCACGCAGCCTCACCGGCAACCTCGGTACGTTCTCAATTATTTTTATGGTGATCGCCGCAGCAGCACCGCTCGCCGTAGTCGGCGGCGTAATGCCAGGCGCATTTGTAGTGGGCAACGGCATCGGCTTGCCCGTAATGTTCCTCGTCGTCGCTGGCATCCTGATGCTGTTCTCGGTGGGCCTCATCTCGATGAGCAAACACGTGCCGGGATCAGGAGCATTCTTCACCTACATCGCACACGGACTCGGCAGAACCCCCGGCGTCGCAGCCTCATGGCTCGCAGTACTGACCTACACAACCGTGCAAGCATCAGTGCTCTCACTGCTCGGCGGCACCGTCTCATCAAGCATCGTGATGATCGGCGGGCCAGAACTGCCCTGGTGGTTATTCTCGTTTATCGCGATCGTCTTCGTAGCGATCCTCGGCTACCGGCACATCGAGCTCAGCTCAAAGGTGCTCTTCATCGCCCTCGGCGCAGAAATGCTGATCGGCCTGATCCTGGTACTCGTCGTCATGGCAACCGGGGGAGCAGAAGGAATCACCTTCGGCAGCTTCTCGCTCGGCAACATTCTCTCGGGATCACCGGGGATCGGCCTAATGTTTGCCATCGCCAGCTTCATCGGCTTTGAGTCTGCAGTTGTCTACCGCAGTGAGGTGCGCAATCCAGAGCGCACGATCCCACGCGCAACCCTCGGTGCCGCACTCGCAATCGGCCTGTTCTACGGACTTACCGCGTGGGCGCTCGTCATCGGAGCCGGTGAATCAAACGTGATCGCAATGGCCTCGGAAGACCCGGGCGGCATGCTCGCGCGCATCACCGATACCTACCTTGGTCCAGTCGGCTCGATCTTCGCGACCGTTCTGCTGATCGGCAGCCTCTTCGCGGCAGCCCTCTCACTGCACAACGTACTCGCTCGCTACTTCCACACCATGAGCAACACGGGGCTGCTGCCGCGAGCCCTCGGCGAGGTGCACCCGAAAACCGGCGCCCCGCACAAAGCAGCTATCACCCAGGTCAGCATTGCGACCGTCCTAATGATTGGAATTGTCTTCTCCGGCCTCGACCCAATCGCCGTACTCTCACAATTTGCGGGCATGGGCACAATCGCTCTGGTGCTGCTGATGGCAGGCACCTCAATCGCAGCGGTGGTGTACTCGCTGCGCCACGGCACCGAAACAAACCCGTGGAAGGCCTGGATCGCGCCAATGCTCGGCTTCGTCGGTCTCGCCATTTCGGTCGTACTGATTCTGATGAATGTGCCGCTCATGGTGGGCGATGTCGACGCCGCCGGTGAACTCACCTGGGGCCTACCGAGCATCATCACCATCATCGTGGTTGGCCTCACCCCAATAGTTGGCATTGTGCAGGCGCGAATCATGCGCGCACGAAGCCCGAAAGCCTACGCCCAAATCACTGAAGGATTAGACAAAGAATGATGGAAGCAACGCCAGCGCAACCGCCACTGATCGGTATCACCGGGCGCCGAGCTGACGCCAAATTGATCGGGGCACCCCGAGGTTTCGCCGACGCACCCGTCGACATCTACCTCGAAGAATACGCATCGTCTATCCGTCTCGCAGGCGGTATGCCCGTGCACATTCCGCTCGAAGTAGACGCAAAAGCAATGATCGCCCGCATTGATGGACTCATTATCGCCGGCGGCGAAGATGTTGACCCAAAACTCTACGGCGAAGAACGCGGTGAACACACACAGCCCGGCAACGGTCTACGCGATGCGAGCGAACTCGCGCTGCTGCGCGAGGCCACCTCCGCCGGAGTGCCAGTGCTCGGCATCTGCCGAGGACACCAACTGATCAACGTCGCCTTTGGCGGCACCCTCATTCAGCACCTCGAAGAATCCGACGAACAAGAGCAGCACTTTCACGGTGAATTCGACCGCGACAATCGCCACCAGCAGGTCGTGATCGAACCAGGCAGCGTGCTGCACGAGATCTACGGAGAACAGACCGGAGTGAACTCGTACCACCACCAAGCAGTTGGCGCGCTCGGCGAGGGTGTACGGGTCGTGGCACGCGCTGGCGACGGCATTATCGAGGCGATCGAAGTACCCGAAGCAAACGTCGTTGGCGTGCAGTGGCACCCGGAATGTTACTCAGGCGATCCGCTCTTTGAGCGCTTCGTAGACACAGCAACCCAGGCGCGTGAGCGCCGCACTAAGGAGAACTAATATGACTACCCGTCACGCAGAAAAAGTAGCCTTCATCACCGGAGGTGGCTCAGGAATCGGTCGCGAAACTGCGCTTCGCCTTGCCTCAGAAGGCGCAAGAATGGTGATCACTGATGTGAACCTCGACGCCGCCAACGAGACGGTCAGCATGATCGAAGCCGCAGGTGGCGAAGCCATCGCCGCACAGGTTGACGTGCGCAACCGCGAGCAGATCGTCGCCGCAGCCGATGCAGCCGTCGAGGCGTGGGGCGCGATCCACCTGCTGATCAATAACGCTGGACTCGTCACCACTCACTCACTCGCGGATCTCACCGAAGACGCATGGGACCTGGTGGTAGACGTGAACCTTAAGGGCCAGTTCTTGGTAGCGCAGGAGGTATCGCGCCGAATCGCCGCTGCCGGCGGTGGTGCAATCGTCAACCTTTCGACCGTCGAAGCCATGGTCGTCGTGACCAGTGGCAGCACCGCGCAGCCGCACTACAACGCGAGCAAAGGCGGCGTGCCGATGCTGACCAAAGCGCTCGCAGTCGAACTCGCTGAGAGCAACATTCGTGTGAACTGCGTGGCCCCCGGCCCAATCGCAACAAACTTCTTCGACCTTGAAGGCGTCACGAGCCCAGAAGCAATGGAGTTCATGGGCCAGCGTCTGCTGGTGAAGCGAATTGGCAAGCCATCAGATATCGCTTCGGCGGTGTCCTGGCTGCTCTCAGATGAGGCAAGCTGGATCGACGGCATTCAGCTGCCAGTAGACGGAGGATGGTTGACCCGATGAGTGACTACCTGTTGAACCCAGACACCCTCGAAGCTGAGGGGATTCACACGGTTATCGTTGCGACCCCTGACATGCAGGGGCGCCTGATTGGCCGCCGTATTCCAGTGAAGCGATTCCCCACCATCATCAAGAATGGTGTCGAGGTCTGCACCTGTGCTTGGGCATGGGATATCGAGCAGAGCTTCGAACTCATCTCGGCAAACAAGGTGAAGGTGTGCTCGCTGCACAATGGCGCGCCAGACGTTGCACTGATGCCAGACCTCGGCACGCTGCGACGCGCTGCCTGGCTCGATGGCATTGCCATCTGCATGGCCGACCCGGTGTGGCCAGGCACCGGTGAACCTCTCGAAGAATCACCCCGCACGATGCTGCGCCGCGAGGTCGAGCGCTACCGTGAGCTCGGTCTCAAGCCGAAGGCAGGCACCGAGCTTGAGTTCTACCTTTTCCGCAATGATCCTTACGAACTGCGTCTGAACGATTTCCGCGACCTGAAGCCAACCACGCTTACGCCGAATGACTTCCTTCTCGGCGAGGGCAACTACTACGAACCGTTCTTCAGGAAGCTGCGCAACGACCTCGAACTCAGTGGCATCGAAATCGAAGCCGCGCAGTCGGAATGGGGCAGCGGCCAGTGGGAGATGACGTTCGAGTACGGTGATCCGCTCGAAATGGCAGATCGTCATGCGATCTACAAACTCGCAGTCCGTGACTCGGCTCGCGCAGCAGGCTACTCGGTTACCTTCATGGCGAAGCCCGTCACCGAGCAGGCCGGCTCATCTTGTCACGTGCATTTCTCGGTGCTCGACGAGCAGGATCGCCCAGCGTTCTGGGACGCCGATGGCGAGTATGGCATGAGCGACAAGATGCGCCACGCGCTTGCCGGCGTTATCGAGCACACGCCAGAATTCATGGCCGCCTATGCGCCAACCATCAACTCGTACCGACGCACCGCCACCGATGACACCTTTGACTTCGGTCGCAGCTGGGGCCGCGAAAACCGCTACGTTTCAAACCGTGTGGTGGGACACAGCGAGTTCACTACTCGATTTGAGTTCCGCATTCCGGGCGCAGACACCAACCCGTATCTCACGCTCGTCGGCATTCTCGCTTCAGCTCGCGACGGTATGCAGCGCAAAATCGAACTCGGCATGCCAACTGTCGGTGTGCCAGAGAACGTCTGCAATGACTCAGCCATGCCACAAAACCTGAAAGAGGCGACAGTGGCAATGGAACAGTCCAGCTTCGTTGCTGAGGTAATTGGCGAAGACTGCAAACAGTTGATCACCGCTTTGGCTGAGCACGAATGGCGCACCGCTGCCGCTGCGGTGACCGACTGGGACCGCGCACGCTACTTCGATCGGATCTAGACATGGAATTTCCAGAACTCCGCACATGGATCGGCGGTGTACCAGAGCAGAGCGCTGAGGCTATGCCAGCCGCGCAGGCACTGCACGATCCAAACACCGGTGAGCGACTTGCTGAAAACCGCACCGCATCACTGGAACAGCTCGACCGGGCAGTTGCAGCCGCAGACGCAGCGCACCAGCGAGGCGAGTGGTATGGCCTCGGAGCTGCGGGCCGCGCGCAGATGCTCGACGTGTTTGCGAACGAACTTGAAGCACGAGCAGAACAGATTGCGCCGCTTGATTCGCTGAACTCCGGTGTGCCTATTTCGGTGACCAAGCTCTTCGCTGGATCAGCGGGCGATACCGTTCGTGGTGCTGCGGCTCGTGCCGTGGCGCTTGGTGATGAACGCTCGCTGCCTGCCGATGACCGTGACGTGCGACTGCGCCGGGTGCCTTGGGGCCCGACCGCTCTGATCGCCCCGTGGAACGCGCCCTCAGCTATGGCCGTGAAGAAGTTGGCCTACGCGCTCGCCGCAGGTTCAACGGCTGTGCTGAAGCCTTCTTCGGCCTCTCCGTGGAGTGCGCAATTGGTGCTCGAATCCGCCGCAGCCGCTGGTCTGCCGGAGGGCGTAGTGTCACTCGTGCAGGGTAGTGGCCGGCTCGGCGCTGCCCTGGTCGCTGATGAGCGGATCCGCTCAATCTCAATGACGGGGTCGACCCCGACTGGGCGTTCAATTTCTGCTTCGGCAGCGCCGCGATTTGCCCGCTTGCGTCTCGAGCTCGGTTCAAATAACCCGGCGATTGTGCTCGCCGACGCGAACATTTCGGCAACGGCTGAAGCGCTCGCCGGTGGCAATCTCAAGCTGTCTGGGCAGTGGTGCGAGGCGCCACGCCGAGTTCTGGTGGCGCGGGAGCAGCTTGAATCGTTGCTAGCGGCGCTTGAGGTGGCACTCGGTTCGTACCAGATTGGTTCGAGCCTCGATGAAGCGACCACGCTTGGGCCGGTAGCTTTTGAGGGCCGTCGCACAGAGCTGTTTCATCAGCGTGATCAGCTTGTCGCTGCTGGGGCTCGTACGATTGTGGCCGGGACCGCACCAGAGCGGGGCTGGTTTATCGCGCCAACTCTGATCGTTGGCGAGGGTCTTGATCTTGCGGAGGAGCTCTACGGCCCACTTTTGGTGGTCGAACCCTTCGACTCGATTGACGAGGCGGTGCAGCGGGCAAACAGTGGTCAGGTTGGCCTTGCCGGGTACGTCTTCACCGAGGACGAATCCGAAGGCCGACGCGTTGGATCGCGTTTGCTTGCTGGTGAAGTAAAGATCAATGGCACGAGCGTGCTCGACATGTCGTCCGAGTCGCAGCAGAGTTTCTTCGGAGATTCTGGTGTCGGAGGACACGGAGACGCCGAGCTACTAGAATTCTTCACAGGAACGCAGATCCTGGGAACAGATGCCCAGGGGCTCCCGCTCTAGTTACTGAGGAGGCGGAATGCCCGGTCAATCCGAGTCGAATTCCGCTGAGCTCCGGCTAGATCCGGGCAGGCAAATCGATGGGTACACCGACGTTGTTGATTATCTTCGTCGGGAGATGGCCCTTGGTCGTTTGCGTGAGGGTGATCGGCTGCCTTCAGAGCGACGTCTCTCGGAGATGCTTGGCGTAGCGCGCGAAACGCTACGCCAAGCTCTGCGGGTACTAGAGGGCAGCGGCCAGATTGTGGTGCATCGCGGATCGCGAGGCGGTGCCACGGTGCAAGACGTACCTGCCGATCGCAGACTATTGCTTGAAGCCGTGGTTGAGAGCACCGACAAGATTATGGAACTCGTTGAGTTTCGTATGGTGGTTGAGTCTGCTGCGGCTAGCCTCGCGGCAACGAGACGCAGTGATGAAGACTTGCTTGCTATGGAGAGCGCGCAGCACACCCTCTCGAACTCGAGTGAGCAGAATGAGTGTCGGCACTCCGACACCGAGTTTCATTTGGCTATTGCGCGTGCGTGCGGCAACGAAGAGATTTATCAGGCTGTCGAAGAAGCTCGATTTAAGATGTTCGATTCAATCGATGTGCTCGGCTTTGACTTTATGCGTGACGCTAGCCTGAACGCGCACGAGCGCATTCTTGAGGCGATCCGAGCCGGCGAAAGTGAGCTGGCGGCCGCTGAGATGCGGGCCCACCTCGCGGTGACCCGCACCGAATTTGGTCAGGTGATCCTCGCTCAGCAGGAGAACTGAATCGAGTCGCGACAGTGTAAGACATGTCGCGACTCGATTCAGGTACTCACTCAGAGCCCTAGTCGTGCACGAGCGGTCCAAGCTGTCGATGGCCGACGGGCTCAATCTGTAGCGTGGTGTGCTCGATTTCGAAGTGCGTGCGCAGGCAGGCCTTCAACTCGTCAAGGATCGCATGGTACTCGCGTTCGGTCCATGCCTGGTCAGAGACGGTGACGTGTGCCGAGAATGCCGGTACACCCGAGGTGATGGTCCAGGCGTGTACGTCATGTACTTCGGTGACGCCAGGAACCGCAAGCATGTGCTCACGAGCTGCGTCTACGTCGAAACCCTTGGGTGAGGCTTCAAGCAGTACCTCAACAACCTCGCGCAGCAGCGTGTAGGCGCGAGGCAGAATGATCACTGCGATCAGTATCGAAGCGACCTGATCAACCCAGTTCCAGCCGGTGAACAAGATCACGATGCCGGCGATAATTACGGCAACCGAGCCGAGCAGATCGCCCAGCACCTCAAGGTAGGCGCCGCGCACATTGAGGCTTTCACCCTGGCCTCCGCGCAGCAGGAGAAGTGAGGTGAGGTTTGCGAGACCGCCGATAATGGCGGCAATGATCATTGGTGTGGTTTGCACTTCAACTTCGCTGCCGAAGCGTGAAATAGCCTCAACGAAGATGAAGATTGCGATCACGCCGAGCACGATGCCGTTGACCAGCGCAGCAAGCACCTCAACGCGTAAGAAACCGAAGGTGCGTTTTGAGGTTGCCGGGAGGCCAGCGATCAGACTCGCGATCAGGGCGATCGCGATGCCGGTGGCATCGGTCAGCATATGGCCGGTATCGGCAAGCAGCGCGAGTGAACCAGAGATCATCGCGCCAACAAATTGCACGATCACAACGCTGAGTGTGATGGAGAGGGCGAGAATCAGCCGCTTGCGGTGTTTTGCGGTGCCGGTCGTGGCGTTGCCTAGGCCGTGGTCGTGTGCTCCAGAAGCCTCAACTCCGTCTGGTGCCTGGGGGTGTCCCGCACTGAATTCGTTCTCGCAGTTCTGTGGCTGATCCATGTGTTCCTCCTGGTTACGAGGCTACCCTCGTGAGTCTGTTGCGGCTAGGGCGTGACCGGGTAAAAACCCAAGTCACGCCCTAGATTGTCAACTTGCGACGCTCTTGAATCGCCGCAGCAATAGGCTGTTGCCAACCACAAAGACGCTCGAGAATGCCATCGCGGCACCGGCGATCATTGGGTTCAGCAGGCCGAGGGCGGCCAGCGGTATTGCGGCAACGTTGTAGGCGAATGCCCAGAACAGATTTCCCTTGATCGTGAACAGGGTGCGCCGCGAGAGCCTGATTGCATCGGCCGCGCTGCGCAGATCACCGCGTACGAGCGTGATGTCGGCTGCTTCGATCGCTGCATCGGTGCCGGTTCCCATCGCGAGACCGAGGTCTGCTTGGGCGAGCGCTGGTGCATCGTTTACACCGTCGCCGACCATCGCAACGATCTTGCCTTCGGCCTGCAACTGTTTCACCACGGCGACCTTGTCACCGGGCAGCACCTCGGCATGCACCCGACTAATGCCGATAGATTTTGCGATTTGCTCGGCTACGGTGCGATTGTCTCCGGTGAGCAGCACAGGTTCGAGGCCCAGGCGCTTGAACTCGGCAATCGCAGCCGCACTTGTGGGCTTGAGCGTGTCAGCTACGGCGATCACGCCACGCAGCTTGCCATCCCATGCCGCGAGCACAACTGTTTTGCCTTCGCCTTCAAGGCGCTGTTTCAGCTCAATGGCGGCCGCATCTTCGGCGATCGCCCAATCTCGCATGAGCGATGGGGTGCCAACCAGCACCGGCAGGCCGTCAACAATGCCGCTCACGCCCTTGCCCGCCGTGTTCAAGAACGACTCGACAGCTGGCAGTGGTTCGCCGCCAAGTTCGGCCTGTGCGCCACGCGCAATGGCCTGGGCGATGGGATGCTCCGAGGCGCCCTCGACCGCACCGACTAGACGCAATAGCTGTGCTCGATCCTCGTCGCCCAATGCGATGCTGTCGCTGAGCGACATTTTGCCCGAGGTGACGGTTCCGGTCTTGTCGAGCACGATGGTATCGACGCGACGGGTGGACTCGAGAATTTCTGGTCCCTTGATCAGCACGCCCATCTGGGCGCCGCGACCAGTGCCAACGAGCAGCGCGGTTGGGGTAGCAAGGCCAAGCGCACACGGGCAGGCAATAATCAGTACGGCGACCGCTGCGGTAAAGGCCTGTGCCGGGGCAAACCCCAGCAGCAGCCAGGTTGCGAGGGTGGCTAGTGCGATCACAATCACGATCGGTACAAATACGCCAGAGATTTTGTCGACTAGGCGCTGTACTTCTGCTTTGCCCGATTGAGCGTCTTCAACCATCTGCGCCATTTGCGCGAGCTGTGTGTCGCTGCCAATGCGGGTGGCTCGCACCACAAGGCGACCGCTCGTTGAAACGGTACCGCCGGTGACAGCGTCATCTGCACCGGCTTCAACCGGTACGGATTCGCCTGTGATCATCGCGGTGTCGATGGCGCTGTGTCCCGAAACGATCACGCCGTCGGTCGCGATTTTTTCGCCGGGGCGCACCACAAATTCGTCGCCGACCTGCAACTGTTCAATCGGCACGCGAGTCTCTGCGCCGTTTACGAGGATCGCTACATCTTTGGCACCCAATTCGAGTAGGGCTCGCAGCGCTGCACTTGCTTGGCGCTTTGAACGCTTCTCGAAATAGCGGCCAGCGAGCAGGAACATGGTGACGCCGGCGGCGACCTCAAGATAGATGTTGCTTGCGCCGTCACTTTGCTGCAGCCCGAAGTCGAAGCCGTGAGTCATACCTGGCATGCCGGCGTGGCCGAAGAACAGTGCGTAGAGTGACCACAGGAATGCTGCGCTCGTGCCGAGTGAGACGAGAGTGTCCATTGTGGCGGCGCCGTGTTTGAGGTTTACCCAAGCTGCGCGGTGGAACGGCCAGCCTGCCCAAACGATGACCGGGGCGGCGAGTGCGAGTGAGAGCCACTGCCAGTACTGAAATTGCAGTGCTGGAATCATGGCCATCAGAATTACCGGTACCGAAAGCCAGATCGAGCCAATTAGGCGTTGGCGCAGTGCGGCGAGTTCTGGGTCGGTTTCTTGCTCGCCGCTTTCGTTGTCGTCAGCGCCGGCTGCTGAGCCGCGTGGTTTTGGTACCGCTGCGGAGTAGCCGGTCTTTTCGACCTCTGCGATAAGTAGCGATGCGTCGTAGCCTTCTGGAACATACACGCGAGCCTTTTCGGTGGCATAGTTCACGGTGGCTTCGACACCGTCGAGCTTGTTGAGTTTGTTTTCAATACGGCTGGCGCATGACGAGCAGGTCATGCCGCCGATCTCTAGCTCAAGGCTTGTGGTCATGAGGCTCGCACCGCCGTGTACCCGGCCTCGGCGACGGCTGCGAGCACTGCTGTGTCGTCTGCCGCTTCGCCGGTGGTGGTGACCGCGAGAGCACCGGTGCGGTGGCTGACTTCAACACCGGTGACGCCGTCAATTGCCGCGACTTCGCTGCGAACGTGGTTTTCGCAGTTGCCGCAGGTCATTCCGGTGACGGTGTAGTTCGAGGTAGCCATGATGTTCCTTTTCTCTTAAATGATACCCCCGAGGGGTATTGCATCTAGGTCAACCCTATACCCCTCACTGGTATTCCCGCCACTTGTTATTCGAATCTCTTTACTGAGGTGTAGCGTCAAGGGGTGAACTTCAATCAGCTCGACATCGCATTTGTGGTCTTGCACACCTCTCCACTCGACGAACCCGGGACAAAAGATGCCGGTGGCATGAATGTGGTCGTCTTGGCGCAGGCAATGCAGCTGGCGAAACTCGGGCATCGGGTGCGATTGATCACTCGCCGCAGCGACACTGAGCAGGCGGCCGTTGTTGAAATCGCGCCGGGGCTCACGGCCCACCTGCTCGACGCCGGCCCAGCGCGCCTCATCACCAAGGGTGAACACGAAGCACTCATCGCGCCGTTTGGCGAGGCTCTTCATCAGCACCTGGTGGATCACCCTGCCGATCTACTGCACGCAGAACACTGGTATTCGGGCCTCGCCGCACTGCCAGCCGCCCGCGCGCTCGGCATTCCGCTCGTGCAGAGCTACCATTCAATTGCCGCCGCAACAGATACCCCCCTGGGGGATGGGGAGCGGCCGGAAGCACCGGGACGATTGGCTGGCGAGCAGCGACTTGCGCACGAGGCAGATCTGATTATCACGGTGAGTGAGGCCGAAAAGCAGACCGTACTCGAACGGCTTGGTGGTGCAACGGAGCGGGTACGGGTTGTCTTGCCGGGCGTTGACACCGAGGTATTCCGGCCGTGCGGCGGGCCCGAATGCGAAGAGCGAGCAGCCTGGCTCGCGCACGGGGGCAGGCCAGAAGTGCTGGTAGCTGGCAGGCTTGATCCGCTGAAACGCTTTGATCTTGCCATTGCAGCCGTTGCCGAAATCGCCGCAGAGCGCCGACCAAATCTGCGAATCGTGGGCGCCGCGCCACCAGACGGCGCCGCCTACGCTCGCGAGCTTCATGATGCCATCGCCGACGCAGGCATGATCACCACAACCGCCTTTGATGGGGCCCTCTTGCGATCCGCGCTCGCTGAACGCATCCGTCTCGCTGCTCTAGTGCTGGTGCCCTCGCACTCAGAAACCTACGGATTGGTCGCGCTTGAGGCAGCGGCCTCAGGGGTGCCGGTGATAGCCGCCGCCACGGGTGGCCTGCGCGAAGCTGTAATTGACGGTGAAACTGGGGTGTTGCTCGAATCTGACGAGCCAGAGGTGTGGGCCAGCGAGATCGAGCGTCTGCTCGCCGACACTGAGCTCGCCGCACAGATGGGCAAGGCTGCTCGCGAACACGCGCTGCGGCACAGCTGGCAAGCCTCTACCGAACGCTTGCTTGAGGTGTATCGAGAACTACTCGCCGAGTAGCTGAGCCCCCAACTGCAGTAGCTGTGTCTCGCTGCCGGGCCTGCCAATCAGCTGCACGCCGCGCGGTAAACCCGCTGCGTCGTTCATGATTGGCACGGTGAGTGCTGGCGTTCCCACGACATTTACCATCGAGGTCTGCGGTGCCCATTCGCACTGCAGTCTGTAGTCACCCTCGGGTCCGAGCGCCCAGAATGCGCCGGTCTCAGGTGGTGCGAATGCGAGTGCGGGGGTGAGCAGCACATCGTATTCCGCCCACTGGTCGCTCGCGCTGCGAGCGAAGCGTTTGATTGCTGCCACGCTCGCGGCAACCTTTTCGGGACTGGTTGCGCGCGCGCTTGCAAGAAACCATTGTGCGAGCTCACCGAGCTCAGCTTCTGCCTCTGGTGTCAGTGGAATCCGCGCGAGCGATTGGGTCCAGACCGTAGTAAAAGCTTCTGGGTATTCTTCGTCGTAGCGAATGGTTGCGGCTTCAAGATGATGGCCTGAGTTTGCCAGGGCGGCAATTGCGGCCTCAAGCGCCTGGGTCGCGGCGGTATCAAAGCGGATCGGCATGCGCGAGGCGAAGGGTGAGTCTGTGCTCACGCCAATCTTTAGCCCGCCTAATTCTGCGGCTCGGTCAATTGCGTGAAGGCTTGGTTCGTCGCGCAACCCGCGCACGGCATCAAATAAGAGTGCGGCGTCGCGTGTGGTGCGCGCCATTGGCCCCGATACGGCCATGCTCGGCACGCCAAGTGGATCTGCTGGCCGGCCTACTGTGTCGGCGGCGATTGCTGCTCGCCCGGGTTTCAACCCAACGAGCCCGCAGGCTGCTGAGGGGATGCGTATCGAGCCGCCTGCGTCACTGCCAATGGCAGCTGAGATTGTTCCCGAGGCTATGGCTGTTGCGGTCCCCCCGCTTGAGCCACCCGCGGTGAGGCTCGGGTTGTGCGGATTTCGCGCGGGTGCTGCGATCAGGTTTTCGCTGTAACCGGCAATGCCAAATTCGGGTACTTGGGTGAGGCCAATGCAGATCGCGCCGGATTCGCGCACCGCTTGAGCGATCGGGTCGTCTTGACTTGATACCTGATGTGGAACGGCAGCAGAACCGTGTCGGGTGGTGAACCCGCGCACGCGGACGAGGTCTTTGTGCGCCGTTGGAAGGCCAAGAAGCGGTGGTAGTTGATGCCGCTCGCTCGCTGGCAAGTGCGCGATCATTCGGTCTGCGTTTGCTGCTTCGGCAAGAGCCAATTCGGGCTGTATCTCAGTGAATGCGCCAAGCGAGGCCTGGGTTGAGGCGCTGTTGAGCGAGTGTTGCACTGCCTCGACTGCGCTGAGTTCGCCGCTGCGCAGTTTGTCGCGGAATTCCAGAGCAGTGGTCATTGTTTTACTCTACGCACCACCGTTGTGCAAAAGATGTTTTGTCAAAACGACAGAGCTTGTTGCGAATCGTTCCCATCAAGGTCTATAGTGATTCTCGTTCTCATTAAGTCCTGTGCTCAACAGATCCCGAGCTAGAAAGCTTCCCCCGTGAAATTTGCCCAACTCCTTTCGGCCGCAGCGCTCGGTACCGCTGCAGTGCTCGCCCTTTCATCGTGCTCGACCAGTGGCGAAGGGGCAGCAGCTCAGAGCGACCGTCTTCAGGTAGTTACGACAACGACACAGCTCGCTGACTTTTCTGCAATTGTCGGCGGTGACAATATCGAACTGACCAGCCTGATGAAGCCAGGCAGCTCAGCGCATCACTTCGATCCAACCCCCGGCGACCTGCTCGCCATCGGCAAAGCTGATGTGCTCGTGATCAACGGTGTCGGTCTTGACGAATTCATCGACAACTCAATCGATGCATCGGGTTTCAAGGGCACCATTATTGACGCAAGCACTGGCGTCGACCTCGTCGCTGCAGCAGCCATTAGCGACGAGGGCAAAGAGGGCGACGAACACGCTGAAGAGGAAGAGCACGATCACTCGCACGGCCATGGTCACGGTGATGAGCACGACCACGGCGACTTGAACCCGCACCTGTGGACCTCGCCGAAACAGGCCGAGGGCATGGTGAAAGCAATCGCCGTCGGTCTTGCGAAGGTTGATCCATCGCACAGCAAGGACTACACCGGGCGTGCTGACGATTACAACAAGAAACTCAGCGAAATGAACGACTGGATCGCGGCTGAGTTCGAAAAGGTGCCAGCAGAAGACCGAGTGCTCGTGACCGGCCACGATTCACTGCGCTACTACCTGCACGACTACAGCATTGACTACGCTGGATCGCTCCTGCCGAGCTTCGAAGATAACGCTGAGCCGAGTGCCGCAGAAGTTGATGCGCTGGTCGCCGCAATCAAAGACCGCGGCGTAAAGGCAATCTTTGTAGAGTCCTCACTCAGCCCGAAGCTTGCTCAGGCTGTCGCGAAGGAGGCCGGAGTCAAAGTAATTGACGCTGATACGCTCTTCGTTGACTCGCTCGGACCTGCCGGTAGCGGGGCAGAAACTTACATCAGTGCAACCCTGCACAACACAAATGTCATTCTTGACGCCTGGGGCGTAAAGGCAGACCCAATCCCAAATAATTTGGAAAACGAGTGACCTCACAAGCACCACAAAACGAGCACCCCGCGATCACATTGCGGGGTGCCGCTTTTGGCTACGCCGGGCGCAGCCGGGTGTCAGAACTCGACCTTGACATCGAGGCAGGCAGCGCGGTCGCACTGATCGGGCCAAATGGCTCCGGAAAATCAACCCTTTTGCAGGGAATCCTTGGTCTCTCCGAGCTGACCGCTGGCAGCGTCAGCGTGCTCGGTACCGATCCGATTACCGCACGCAAAGATATTGGCTCATTGCCGCAGGCCGACTCTCGTGACACTGAACTGCCGGTAACTCTTCGGCAGGTCGTAAACATGGGCCTCTACCGTTCTCGCGGGCCGGTTCGCCCGCTGGGTCGGGCTGGCAAAGCCGCGGTTGATGCTGCCCTTGAACGGGTGGGCCTAGCGAAGTTTTCGCAGCGTCTTTTTGGTGAGCTCTCGGGCGGTCAGCAGCAGCGTGGAATTCTTGCGCGTGCGCTTGTTTCGGACCCCAAACTGCTTCTTCTCGATGAACCCTTCAACGGTCTCGACAGAGAAAACCGTGACACCCTGCTTGAGCTCGTGCGCGAGTTGCGTCGCGAGGGTAGAACGGTGATCGTCAGTACTCATGATCTCGAGATTGCGCAACAAGCCTGCACCCATGCCCTGCTGCTTTCTGCTGGGCATACCCCAGAGCAGCCGGGACACCCAGCGAGTTTTGGGCCGGTGCGCGATGCGCTCACCATCGAAGCTGTCGAGCACACTTTTCAAGACGCTGCCGCTCAAATCGATGGGCACATGATTGTGACGACGGCGCATGATGAATGCCAACCGAGCGACAGCAAGTAAGCACCCAAATGGACGTCAGTTTTTTTGAGGCATTCCAGCTGCCTTTTATGATGCGCGCTTTTTTGACGGTGGCGGTTCTTGCGGTTGCGGCCGGCGTCGTCGGTCTCGGGATCAGCTTTCGCGAGATGGAATTTGTGAGTGATGGCCTGGTGCACGCGGTGTTCCCCGGCCTCGTTATTGGCGCGATGATCGGCGGCACGGCAGGGCTCCTGCCGGGTGCACTCGGCGCGGCCCTTGTCGCTGCTCTCGTATTTACTCTGCTTGACCGCCGTGGTGGTGCAGGAAGCGATGCGGCAATTGCGGTGGGACTGACCGGGCTTTTTAGCCTCGGTATCGTGCTCGTCTCAAAACAGCAGGGTTTTGTGGCGCAGTTGCAGGATCTGCTCTTTGGGCACTTGCTTACGGTCACCGAGGATCAGCTGTGGCAGATCCTTGTCGTTGCAATTCTTGCGATTGCGGTGATGCTGCTCACCGGTCGTGCACAGCTGTTTCGTGCTTTTGACCCGGTGGGTTTTGAGGCAGCCGGGTTCAAAATCTTGCGCACCGATCTTGCGCTGGCTGCCGCAACTGCTCTTCTTGTCGTCGCCGGAGTGCAGGCGCTCGGGGTACTGATGGTGGTGGCGCTGCTCACCGTGCCAATGGCTGTGGCGCGCCTCGTGACCAAGAAGATTGCTTGGCTGGTGCCAATCGCCGTGTTGGTGCCGCTTGTTGCTGGCACATTCGGCCTATGGCTCTCATTCGTTTGGTCAGTTGAATACGAAGTCTCTGTTTCGCCCGGTGCGCTCGTAGTGCTCTTACTGGTTGCTCTGTACCTGGTTGCGGTGGTGTTTCGTCTCCTGGTGGTACGCAGAGGGCGCGTTGGATCTGTTCATCTCGACAAGCTCGATGAACAAGAAACGGCGGGCCTGGCATGAACTATTTCGCTCTTGCCGCGCTAGAGGTCGGGCTACTTGGGTTGCTCGCAGGCATCGCAGGCACGCTCATTGTGCTGCGCCGACGCTCATTTTTCGCGGTCGCGCTGAGTCATGCCACCTTCCCCGGCGGGGTGGTGTTCGCCGTGCTCGGATACAACCTGCTGATTGGTCAGGCACTCTTCGCGTTGCTCTTGGTGCTGGTGATGACCGCTCTCTCTCGGGTGCCTGGGCAGGGGCGCCAGGTTGCGAGCAGTATCGTGTTGGCACTTGGCTTCGCCTTGGGCACGCTGCTCACCAGCCTGAACCCAAGCCTTGGCGTGCCGGTTGAAGCATTGCTAGTTGGCTCGCCACTCTCGGTCAGCGGCGTTGATATTTGGGCCACCGCCATTGTGTTGCTCGCTGCAATCGTGATCACATTGCTCCTTGGCCGTCGCATTCTTTTTCACACGTTTGACCCCGCCGGCTATGCGGCGGCTGGCTATCGGGCTTGGCCGATCGAGCTCGCAGTAACCGGCGTTATTGCTGCCGCCGTGGTGGTTGCGATGCCCGCCGTTGGGGCGATCCTCGGTGTCGCAATCTTGATTGCACCAGCAGCCGCGGCCCGCCTGTTGGTGCGCAGAATCGAGTGGTTGCCACTGGTTGCCGCACTGCTCGGTGTTGCTTCTGGGCTCCTCGGCCTCTGGGCCTCGCGCGAGTTTAATCTTGCCGCGGGCGGTTCTATCGGACTTGCGACTACGCTGATGTTCATGGTCGCCCTGCTGTGGCGACAGATTTCGAGCAGACGAGTGAAGGAGGTGACCGGATGAGCACAACAAAAAGAAATACTTGGCAGCGTGAAGCGGTACGCGCCCGGCTCGCCGAAGCACAGGGATTTGTGAGCGCGCAGCAGCTGTATTCGGTGCTTCGCGACGAAGGATCTACCATCGGTCTCGCAACGGTGTACCGCAATCTTGCGCAGCTCACCGAGGCAGGCGAAGCCGATTCACTGCAATCACTCGACGGTGAGAACCTCTTCCGATCGTGCTCTACCGGGCACCACCATCACTTGATTTGCCGAAGCTGCGGCGAAACCCGCGAGATCAAGGCAAGTGTCGTTGAAGAGTGGGCGAGCCGGGTCGGAGCTGAACACGGCTTTAGCGAAATTGAGCACGTCGTAGACCTCTTTGGCGTGTGCGAACGTTGTAGAAGTAAGGCATAACCATGGTGTTGGGGCAGTTGTTCGGGGGATCCGCAATGTCAGCTGCGCCGCCTCACTATGTCGATCTGCTCTCTGGTGAAGAGCACCCAATCGATCAGCCACGTTGGCAATCAAGTAGCGGCCGGCCGCTCATGATCACACCCGGAAGCGGCATCACACCAGAACAGATCGATCGCTCCCGCCGAAGTCTGTGGCGTTACCGGGCTGCGCTCGCACTCGATATTGTCGCCCCAATCACCCTCGGCGAGGGATGCACCCCGCTTGTGCCTGTCACCTTGGCAGGAACTGCGCCACTGTGCAAACTTGAATGGTTCTCGCCGACTGGCAGTTTTAAAGATCGCGGTGCGAGCGTGATGCTCTCAGCGCTGCGGCAACAGGGTGTTGCTCGGGTAAACGAAGACAGCTCCGGCAACGGAGGCGCAGCAATCGCCGCGTACGCAGCAGCCGGTGGTCTTGAGGCGAGCATTTTTGCGCCAGCCTCAACAAGCCCGGCCAAACTCGCGCAGGCTAAAGCCTATGGCGCGCGAGTTGAGCTTGTCGACGGCGCACGCGAAGCCTCGCAGCAGGCAGCTATCGATGCTTCGGCGCTGGATCGCGATGCCTTCTATGCGAGTCACAATTGGCAGGCATTTTTTCTTGAGGGCACAAAAACCCTCGCCTATGAGCTCTGGGAAAATCTCGGCTTTCGCGCCCCAGACAGCGTGATCGTGCCGGTGGGCGCCGGCAGTATGCTGTTGGGTCTCGCCCTTGGCTTTTCTGAACTGCTCAGCGCCAGGCAAATCGATCGTCTGCCGAGACTGTTTGCCGCGCAGCCGCTGAATTGTTCGCCACTCGATGCGGCGTTCAACGGTGAAGAAATCGGAGCCCGGATGGTGTTACCGACCATCGCTGAGGGAACAGCAATCCGTTCACCGCTGCGCCTGCCAGAAATGCTTGCCGCACTGCGGGTTTCAAACGGCGCAACTATCGCCGTGCCCGAAAAAGAGATATTTACGGCGCGGGCGACACTAGCCGCAGCTGGATTGTTCGTTGAGCCAACCAGTGCAACCGCGGCTGCAGCCTATGCTCGGTTGCTTGACGCAGAAACAATCAGCCCCGACCAAGTGAACATTGTGGTGCTCACCGGATCGGGGCTGAAGTCGCCGAGCGCGGTTTAGTTCGCTGGCTTGCCGCCTGGCTCATCGGCAGCGTGTTCGCCGCCTGTTGATCCATCGCCATAGAGCGGTGCCGTTGGCGCATCGCTTGGGTCGATACCCAGTTCAACCGCTGGATCGAGGGCCGGTGTCACGAGCAGACCAGCCTTGGCTGCCTTCTTCTCGGCCCTGCGCTCACGGCGCTCCGAACGCTTCTGCGTCTTGCGAAGGTAACGACGCTCGACCCAGGTGTAGAGAATCGGAACCAGGATCAGTGTCAGCAGTGTCGACGAGATCAGGCCACCGATCACAACGATCGCCAGCGGCTTCGAGATGAAGACGCCACCGCCGGTGAGTCCGAGCGACATCGGTACGAGCGCGAAGATGGTTGCAGCTGCGGTCATCAGGATCGGACGCAAACGCAGGCGAGTGCCGTGCTCCACTGCCTCGTCGAGCGAGGCGCCGGCCTCGCGCAGGCGGTTGATCAGATCCATCAGCACGATCGCGTTTGTCACCACAATACCGATCAGCATCAAGAGGCCGATCATAGCTGGAAGACCAAGCGCGGTGCCGGTGAGCAGCAGGCCGAGCAGTGCACCCGTTGCCGCGAACGGAATCGAGACGAGCAGCACAAACGGTCCGCGGAAGCTGCGGAAGGTTGCGACCATCACGAGCAGCACCAGCAGGATCGCACCGAGCATCGCGCCACCGAGCTGGGTGAATGCTTCGTCTTGCTCAGCGCTCACGCCACCGAGTTCAAAGCTCACACCCGCTGGCAGATCAACGGTTTCGATTGCGTTCTGCACGGCAAGGTTTGCAGCATCAAGCTGACCCTTCTTCGGAGTGACGCTCAGCGCAACCTGGCGGTCGCCATTGGCGCGGGTAATCGTAGGAGCGGTCAGCTCCTCGGTCACCTCAGCAATAGCCGAGAGCGGCACCGCGGTACCGGTCGCCTCGAGAGCGGCCTTCTGTTCGGCTTCTGCCTTCTCCTGCTCGGCGAGAGCATTCGACGCCTCACCGCGGGCAGAATTCAGTGCTGAAATCTGCTCGTTGATGCCTTCGATGCCTTGCTGGGCCGCGGCGATTGCACCCTGGAGTCCGGCGACCTGCTCGGCGCGAGCGGCAAGTGCCTTCTTCATTGCCTCAGCGTCTTCGTTATTGTCAGGCTTGAATGGCCCCGGATCAACCGGAGTGGCGTTGAGCGCCTGCAGCTGAGCAGTCAGCTCGGCAATCTGTGCGTTCATAGCGTCGCGAGCGGCGTAAGCGTCAGAAATCTGCGAGCTCATTTCAGAGGCTGCCTTATCCTGCGCCCGCTGAGCCTGTTCCTTCGCCTGCTCGGTGAGACGGTCACCAGCGAGCTTCTGCGCCTCAGCGGTCTGCTGCGGTGTCACCGGCAGCATCAGCGTTGCAAGAGCATCAGCGGTGCGCTCGGTGCCAGGGGTACGAACCACAACAGAGCGGTCGCGACCATCAAGCATGAGCTGTCCGACAGCCTGACCCTCAAGTGCGCTACGAATAGCCTGGGCAACGGTGGTCGGATCGTAACCGATCTTCGCGGCCTTTGCCTCGTCAACCTTCACGCGAACAACCGGCTGCTCACCAGCGAGTTCGCTGCGAACCGACTGCACACCCTTTTCGCCCTTGAGCTTCTTCTCAAGTGCTTCGCCCGCCTCACGCAGAGCCTTTGGATCATTGCCCTGGATCTGCAGGCTGATACCGCCGCCGGCGCCACCGGTGTACGAATCCTGGGTGAGTAGCTGCACCTCGCCGATGTCGCGCACACGCTCCATCGCCTTTTCAATCTTGTTGCTCGTCTGCTCGGTATCAGCACCGTCAGCAAGCATGACCTCGTAGGTGATCTCGGTGGCGACACCTGAGGAAGCGATTGGAATGTTCGTGAGCACATCGCGAACACCGTCAACATCGGCCAAAGCACGTTCAACGGGCTTTGCTGCCTCAATCAGATCACCCTCGGCGCTCTTAGGTGGAGTCTGCACCAGCTGCAGGCTCTCGGCGCCAGTCGAGCCGAGGAAATCGGTGCGAATGAACGAGCTCATGCCGAGGGTTGCAACCAGCAGCAAGATCGAGACCGTGATGGTAATCGCCGGGTGACGACGAGTTGCGCCAAGCACCGGCATGACCGCCTTCTGCAGGCGATCCGGCGCGGTATGAATCTCGGCGAGATCGTCTTCTGGATCTGCCTCATCTGCGGCTGCTTCTGCCCCGTGACCCTTGGCCGGACGGTTACGCATGAACCAGAACGCGAGAACCGGAACAACCGTGAGCGCTACGACAAGCGATGCGAGCAGCGCAATGGTGACGGTGATGGCGAACGGACGGAACAACTGACCAGCCATACCCGAAACAAACGCGATCGGCAGGAACACCGCAACCGTGGTCAGCGTTGACGCGGTAATAGCACCGGCAACCTGGCGCACCGAAGCGACCACAGCTTCAATTGTGAGCGGGCCGCTCCCGCGCCTTCGGCTGATGTTCTCAATGACCACAATGGAGTCGTCAACCACGCGACCAATCGCAATGGTGAGAGCGCCAAGGGTCAGAATATTCAGCGTATTGCCGCTCCAGAGCAGACCGATCAGAGTGATCAGCAGCGAAAGCGGAATCGAAACGGCAGCAATAATGGTGGATCGCCATGATCCGAGGAACGCAAGAATCACGAGCACCGCGAAGAGCAGGCCAAGCCCACCCTCAACAGAAAGATCGTGAATTGACTGCTCGATAAACGGCGCCTGGTCGAATACTGTGACGAAGTCTGCCTTGAGCGTTCCTGAGAGGCGCTCAAGCTCTGCGTTTACACCGTGCGAAATGTCAACGACGTTTGCGCCCTGCGCCGGCATGATCTGCAGCGTGAGCGCGTCTTTGCCGTTCACGCGTGAAATTGAGCCCTGTGGCACCGTCTCAAGATGCACATCGGCGAAATCAGAGAGGCGAACTACGCCATCTTGAGTTGCAAACGGCAGTGCCTGGATTGCCTCTACCGAGGTAAGACCCTCACCAACGGTGACAGCGATCTTGCCTTCCTTGCTTGCCGCAGAACCGGCAGGCTGAGGGGTTCCGTATGCCTGAAGCGCAGCCGGGATCATCTCGGTTTGGACCTTGAGACGGGTAACGTCTGCCGGGCGAAGGTCGATCATCAACTGCTGCTCAGCGCGGCCCGCGAGCTCTACACGCTGAACGCCGCTGACACCCTGCAGCGCAGGAACTACGGTCTGCGCGAGTGCCTCGCCAAAGTCCGAGTCTTCCTTCGAGCTACCGGCGCTGATCATCATCGCCGGAATGCCGTCGGTGCCGCCCGAGAAGACCTGGCTGTTGGCATCCTTTGGCAGCACCGCCTTCAAACCGTCAACGGCGGCCTTGATGGTGCGCATGGTTTCGTCATCGTCTTTACCGAAGGTCCATTCAACCTGCAGCTGAGCCGAACCCGAAGAAGTCGTCGAGGTGACATTCTTTACGCCGGGAACAGCCATCAGTGCCTTTTCGGCTGGCTCGGTGACCGTGCGCGACATCTCTTCAGGTGCAAGGCCCTCGGAGTCGATCATGACGAAAGCCATCGGGGCCGACATGGACGGCATGAGCTCTTGTTTGAGCGCACCCATCGAGATGAGACCAAATAGCGCGACCGCTGCTGTGATCAGACCAACAAGCAGCCGGTTTTTTAGACTGGCGCGGGTGAGAGACGTCATGGGACCTTCCGTGGCGTGTAACTAGGCGGCATACATGCCGGCCCTCTGGAACTTAGGGATTTGAGGGCAGCGATGCCGAATTTTTAACCGCAGAGCGGTCAATGATTCCAGTTTGGCAATGACACAGAGCCAACGCATCATCCCGAGGTACCATTTCCACTCATCCCGAAGGGGGATTATGGTTTTCCGTAACCGTCTGCTGTGAGCTCTTTTCCATCCGTGTTACGTAGCTCGACCTGCCATTTCTCTTGCGGGCACCTCCTCCATTCCGCTTGAAGTAGTGACTTGTTCTCTACCTAATCGAGTTTCGCGATGCTCAAATCATTGAAACTATGCGCTCAATTGGTGCGGGATCTAGCTCGGAATTGGCAGCGTTTGCAGTAGGTCCTATAAGACTTTCGGTATTCAGCATGAGCTAAGAGGTTCGAAAACCGCGGCTAGCTTGTGGGTCGTCGCCGTGGTTCATGGGTTTGATCGAGGGAGTTGCAATGAAGCAACAGTATGGCGTCAGGCGATCGCAGAATCTTCCCTATGCTGTTCCGCGACGAACGAATACACATCACGTCGTTACGTTCGGCGGAACCCCGAAGAAAAAACTCCTTGCCGCGTTTGTGATGATTTCCGCGCTGCTATGCGGGGTGCTCACCCTACCAAGTTCGGCAGCGCAGGCAGCCGAAATTCCTGGGGCAGTCACAGACATTGTGCTGGAGTCTCCGACACAAGTGAATGTCGGATCAATCATCAAATTCCAGGGCACCTGGAGCGTACCTGACAGTGCACGGGGCGGTGACACTTTCACGCTGCGTCTCCCGGAAGAATTGAAGTGGAGAGGCGCGACCAGCTTTGACCTCGCACTATGCCCTCCGGGTGGGGGTGCCTGCTCAAACGTTGCCGTTGCAAATGCGAAGGTTTCCGCAGACGGCGTCGTGACCTTCACCTTAACGGACTATGTAAACGACAAGACTAATGTCGGCGGTTCATTCTTTTTCTCGACGGAGTTCATTGGTGAGAACGACGGCAGTGGTTCTCAAACAGTCATTTTTGGCGACCTTCCCACCACCAAAGAGGTCGAACTTCCAATGGCCGATCCGCAATCGAGCCTTCGTCTTACAAAAAGCGCCTCGCCCAGCGCATTCGCAGCCGCCAGCAGCTCAGTTGGGCAAGAAATCACCTACACCTTCCGCGTTACGAACACGGGGCAGCAGGTGCTCAGCGGTGTAACCGTAACCGACCCAGGGCCGACACGCAGCGGTCTTCGCGCAAACGGAAACTTTTCCGCACCAGTGTGCGCCGCTCGACCCAATACGGCAGACAAAGCTTGTAACGCTGACGGACGCACAGTCGACCTGCTGCCGGGTGAATCAACAACGTATAGCGCGACGTACATCCTTACGCAGGAAGATATTGACGCCGGGCAAACACTGAGCAACACTGCATCAGCCACGGGCACCGACGAAGGCGGGCGCAAGATCTCAGCCACCACATCGTCCTCGGTTTCGATAGGTGCGGCTTCGTGGGGGCGAAATCTAGGGGGCACAAACTCATTGGTAACGAATCCGCAAAAGTACATGTGGTGGCAGCAGAACCCGATCAATCGCGAAGCGCCCTCACAAATTGGAGCCGTAGTTCGCTCCGGATTCATCCCACGGGCAGCCACCGACCAAGCGCATACGCTCACCTTCACTGAGCGGCCAGGCCCTGGCCTCGAAATTGACTGCTCGACCGCACCTTACGTGCTGCTTCAACCGCTCGGCAACGACGGACTTCCGGTGCCCATCGATGATGCCGAATTTGCGAACCGCATGACTACGGTTGAACAGGGTGTGATTTCGTGCACCCCTGAAGAGCTGGTGTACACCGTGAAATGGATCTCAGCTGCTTCTGCATTACCGGCGAATCCAGGCGGCGTTGGCTGCAATCTTTACCTCGCGCTCAAGGTGACCGATTGGTCGCTCGCGGCGGTCTCTAACGGCGGGAATGGGCAGGGGTATCTGAATACCGCAACTCTTGACCTTGACGGGCAAACCAAAGACGTCACGGCAACACTCACCGACGGTTCAGAAGCAACAGCACAACCGCCAAATAACAACACAAACTCTGAAAAGTATGTGCGCTGGGTTGATCCCAACACCGAGGATCAGATCTATGTGTGGCTGGTTGGGCCGGTCACGAGTGAACCCTCAAGTACGGTGATCCTGACCGACAAACTGACAACCCCGGGTCAGCGGATTGATTGTGCGCTAAACGCAGACCCCGTGATCTGGTTTTCATACTGGCAGCTCGGTGCGCCCAGCTGGACCTATCAACAGGCAATAAACACTGACGGTACATCAGTGGAAGGAATCGTGATTGCCTGTTCTGAAACCTCTATTTCTGTGCAAGTTAATAATGTGCCACCGCTCGTGAACGTGGGGATTGAACTGTACGTTGACATTGACACCTCTGCAGGCCGCTACGAGAGTTACGGCGATGAGGGCAGTGTTGAAATTCTTGATAAGAACCCATGGTCAAGTGAAAATCTCATTTCGCACTCAGCCGCCTGGGGTACCGGTTCTGGCCTGCGTTCTGAAGCACGGGTTGACACCGTCGCAAGCACCGGCAATGCCAGCGATCCGAAAGTGCTTCCATATACAGGTGACGACGGGGTCATTCAAGACGACGTGACAGTTGTGGCGACATCTTCCGGCCTGAAACCCAACACCGTCCATACGATTCATGGAGTGCTATTTGATCAGACCACTGGCGCGCTCGTGACCGATAGAAATGGAGTGCAAATATTCGGTACGGCCAATTCAGACGGTAGCGGCGGGCCGCCAACGTTCACCTCAACTACGGACGGTGAGACCCCCTCTGGTGGGGTGCCCGTCTACTTTCAGGTGCCGGTCGAGCTTGCCGGGCACACCGTTGTGGTCTACCAATACATTTTCGATGATGAAGATCTGCTGGCTGCATATTCAGACAGCGGCAACTCGTTTGGCTATCCCGCAGATCCAGGGCAGGCCGCGCTAGCGAAAGCGGACGAAACAATCGAGATTGAAGGCGCGCCAGGAGTCGTTCAGTGGTCGAAAGTCGATGCTACGAATGGAAGTGCTATTGCGGGGGCTTCCTTTGTGATCACCGGGCCGCACGGCTACTTCGTTCGAGTGGTTGATAACATCGGGCAGTCTGGCTACAGTGGCGTCGATACTGATCAGAGACCCGGCTATTTCAGAATCGAAGGATTGATTCCGGCCACGAATGTAAGCAATCCGAGCTACACGGTGACCGAAGTGCGTGCGCCGAACGGCTACATTGTTGATTCAACGCCGATCACGCTGGCCGCGTACGATCCACAAAACGAAGTAGAGCCAAGCTGGCCCGTGATCGAAAATGAGCGCAGAGTTGGCGAATTGAGCTGGGCAAAGTCGATCGCTGGCAATGGCCTCAGCAGGCTTCCCGGGTCCGTGTGGAAGCTCACGGGGCCAGACGGCTACTGTGAGCTCATCTCGGATTCGCTCGGGGAGCCGATTGTGCTTGACCCGAGCGAGAGTAACCCGAGTGACGGTTCGTGCAACGACAACGGCCATGGGCGCGGACTTGGCGCAGGAAACTTTGCGGTCTACGGTCTCGCCTGGGGTAGTTACACACTCGTCGAAGTGCGCGCACCGCTCGGCTATCAGCTCGACCCAAGCGAACACCATGCTGAAATCGACGCCAGTCACCTCGCGGTCAGCATTGGGTCAATCGAAAACTCCCGCATACTGGGCAAGCTGATCTGGTCAAAAATTGATGATGCCGGTGGCGCAATGCTCGCAGGTTCGGTGTGGGAGTTGACCGGACCAAACGGTTACAGCCAAGAAATTGCAGACAATGGCGACCTCGATGTAGATCCCGCCGTCGGTTCGTTCGCAGTTGAGAACCTCGCTTGGGGGGTCTACGCACTCACCGAAAAGACAGCGCCGGAAGGGTACCGACTAGAGCAAACCTTGTACACAACTTCGGTCGACTCTGGTGGCGGGGCCATCGGTAACGCTGGGCCGATTGTCAACGTTTCAATTGATTCACACCAGGAGAACCCGGGCGATACCTCCGCGCATAACGGCGCACTCTCTGGCACGGGCGCGAATGCTGCGCCGACGCTATGGCTGGGCGCGGCAAGTATATTGCTGCTGCTCTCCGGGGCCGCTGCGCTGCGCAGACGGCGTTCGTAGCTAGCAGGGGGTAAGGTCTCGCCCGACATTCGACCGGTGTGGGTCTGCGACTTGTGCGCGCTGGGCGAGGGCGCTGTGCGCTGGGCGCGTTAGTGGTGCGGGTCGACAAGCCGCGGATACACCCAGACATAATCGGGGTGCTTCGCGGTTCGCCCATCACCGCTCGACTTGCCTGTCAGTCGCCGCTTGATCCACGGCAGCACGTGCTCTCGGGTGTAACGAAGCTGCGCCATCGTGCCAGGTGCCCCAATCGGCTCGGCGTCGAGCTGCCAGTCCTCCGGATGAAAATGCCCGAGCGAGTGCAGCACATTGGTAGCTACCCGATGGTGGCCGATCGGCCCGAGATGCAGCCGATCACTCGACCAGTATTCGCGGCGGGCAAGTACTGGATCGCTCCAGTTGTCGCAGAAACGCACGTTCAACTCTGTGGCGAGCAAGCCAGCTGCCTCGGTCAACTCATTGCCTTTCGCGCGCACACTTTCGCCGCGGGGCAAGCCAATGGTGGGGTTTGCGCCCGCGAGCAAGAGCGGTTCGGTATCGGTTTCGAGGATCCTGCGCAGCGCTTTTTCAGTCTGCTCAATGATCCAGGGCATATCTGTGCCGGGCCGCAGCATGTCATTGCCGCCACCATTGAAACTCAGCAGTGTTGGTTCGAGCGCAAGTGCGGGTTCAAGCTGCTCAGCGATGATGGGTGCGAGCAGTCGACCGCGAATGGCGAGGTTGGCATATTGAATTGGCTGGCCGGTCGAGTCGGCGAGCCCTTGGGCAACCAGGTCTGCCCAACCGCGTACCGAGCCATCGGATTGCTCGTCACCGACGCCCTCAGTGAAGCTATCGCCGATTGCGACGTAACGGATCGGGGCAAGTTCAACGCGCTCTTCCACTCGATAAGACTACGCCTGAAGTTTGATTGTGGTCCTGCGATTCGCTTCGCGAACGCAGGACCTCATCGACCATTGTGGCTGGCCGCCTGATCCAACGCACAAAAAAGAGGCCAGCCGTAAACGACTGACCTCTTTTTAAAACGCTATCGTGCGTGAATTACCACGACGACTTGGTGATGCCTGGAAGCTCACCGCGGTGCGCCATGTCGCGGAAGCGAACACGGCTGATGCCGTACTTCGACAGCACGCCACGTGGGCGGCCGTCGATTACGTCGCGGCTACGTACGCGCACTGGAGACGCGTTGCGTGGAAGCTTCTGCAGGCCAACACGAGCTGCCTCGCGGCTTTCATCGGTGCCGTTTGGATCGATGAGAGCCTTCTTCAGCTCGAGACGCTTTTCTGCGTAGCGCGCAACGACTTCCTGGCGCTGCTTGTTCTTAGCGATCATGCTCTTCTTAGCCATGTTTAGCGCTCCTCTCGGAATTCGACGTGCTTACGGATAACCGGATCGTACTTCTTCAGCACGAGACGGTCAGGAGTGTTGCGACGGTTCTTCTTCGTCACGTAGGTAAACCCAGTACCCGCGGTTGAGCGGAGCTTGATAATTGGGCGTACGTCTTGCTGCTTAGCCATTAGAACTTCACCCCACGCTTCTGCAGGTCAGCGACCACTGATTCGATGCCACGAGCATCGATCACCTTGATGCCCTTAGCCGACAGGGTGAGTGTCACCTTGCGGCCGAGTGAAGGCACGAAGTAGGTCTTCTTCTGGATGTTTGGATCGAACCGACGCTTGGTACGACGGTGCGAGTGCGAGATGTTGTGACCAAAGCCGGGAACGGCGCCGGTCACCTGGCACACTGCTGCCATGGTGTTTCCTCCAATACCGTGAGGCCGAGATGACCTCACCCAAGATCTCTTGTCTGCAGTGACCTCGGCCTGAACGGGTGCTCAGGCTTTGCGTCAAAGCGGTCTGCGCAATGGGACTTCGCACAGCCAAAGATCAAGCTTAGGTTATCCGGGCGTTTCGCGCAATCCCAATCCGACGAGATTTATTCTGCGGCGTTTCTGTGCGGTCTCGCCGGTGCCGCGGAGGTGAAATCTGGCGGCGCGTCGCAAGGCTGTATATATAGGGGCTATCTTCCGGTCAATAGTGCAAAAATTACCAATGCAGCTCAAATTCTCCCGAATTTCTCGTCATTTTCCGCTTGATTCCGCCGATTCTGAGCGTTTTTGAGGTAGATTCATACGCGATCAACCGATCTCCCCAAATCTGGGGCACTTTTATAAGGGCACTCGCACACTGCGGGCACCTGAGAGGAAGACGAATACTATGTCGCTGAACAAGACTGAGCTCGTTGCCAAGATCGCTGCCGAGACCGGCCAGAGCCAGGCAGCCGTTTCGAACGTGCTCGACGGACTCTTCGCTGCTGTTTCCGAGACCGTTGCTGCTGGCGGCAAGGTTGCCATCCCAGGCTGGATCTCGTTCGAGACCGCTACCACCTCGGCACGTACCGGCCGTAACCCACGCACCGGCGAGACCATCGAGATCCCTGCTGGCAAGCGCGTCAAGGTTTCGGTTGGCTCGAAGCTCAAGGCTGCAGTCAAGTAAGTACTTGATTTAAGTTTTCAGCAAGACCCTCGGCTTCGGCCGGGGGTCTTGTTTGGTTTTGGGCTCCGTTTGCCGGAACTCGACGTTGTGCGCTGCGCTGATGCTGAGTGGATACGTTGTCAGCGAATGGATACGCCGGGGCACGGAATCTTGCGGAGTTCTGGCAACAACGTATCCAGTCGGCACTGCGCTGCTGCAGCACAGGCAGGGAACGGCGTCGCGAAGCGCCAAATCCTGTTCCCAGCCGCAGGGCGTAGGCTTGGTGCGTGCCTCGATCCCTCCGCATTCTCGCGCCCGCGGTTCTGCTGGCCGCAACTCTGGTCTTTTTGTACATTGCGCTCTCAATTGGCGGGGCCGCAAACGAGCGAAGCCTGCTCGACCCGGGCTCCGTAGTCCGCTACGGCATCCCCATCTCGCGCAGCATCATGAATATCGGCATGGCCGGCATGATCGGTGCGCTTGTGATGGTCGTCTGGGCACTCGCAAGCGACAAAAAAGAAACACGAATTGCGATGGATCTTGCCTCCGGCAGCGCTGCCGTGGTGACGGTCGCAGCCACTGCCGCACTGATCTTCACCTACGCAGATGTGCTTGGCAAGCCACTCTCGGGCGATGCGGTATTCGGTGCGGGCCTCGCACAGTTTGTTACCGAGATCGAACTCGGTCGCTATTGGCTGATACTCGTGCTGCTCGCTGCAGTCACGACAGTGCTCTGTTTCGCGGTGCGCGACCGTCGATTGGTGCTGCTCACGCTAGTAGTCGCAATCACCACGACCTTCCCGATTGCATCGCAGGGTCACGCGGCAGGCGCTGCGAATCACTCGCAGGCAGTGAACTCGCTGCTAGTGCACTTGATTGGTGCCGCGGTCTGGCTTGGCGGGCTCATCACCCTGGTGTTCGTTGCGAAAGCGGTGGATCGTGCCAGGCTGGCAACCCTGGTTGAGCGGTACAGCACGCTCGCGTTCTTCGCGTTTATTGGCGTCGCTTCTTCGGGAGCAGTAAGTGCGTGGATGCGCGTTGGCAACCTCGATCAGCTTTGGAACACCGGGTACGGCAAGATCGTGCTACTCAAGGTCGCGACGCTGGTGGCGCTTGGAATTTTCGGCGCGATTTGGCGTCAGCGAGCAATCAAACGGATTCCCGGCGAACGAGGCGGACGCGTATTTGCGTGGCTCATTGTCATGGAACTCGGCGTTATGGGTGCAGCAAGCGGTCTTGCTTCGGCGCTCGGTCGAAGTGCAACCCCGGTGGCACTCGAATCTGCGCGTGAAACCGGTGCACTCGATGTTCCGCCAGCCGTGTGGCTTACCGGAGACCCGCTGCCGCCAGAGCTCACACCAATGGGCTACATCACCGAGTGGAAATTTGACCTGGCCTGGGTGCTGGTCTGCGTCTTTGGTGCGCTGCTCTACGTCGCCGGCGTGATGCGTCTGCGCCGTCGCGGTGACAAGTGGCCTATCGGCCGCACCATCTCCTGGCTTACCGGTCTCGCCCTACTGTTCTACACCACCAACGGTGCGCTGAACGCGTATGAACAGTACCTGTTTAGCGTGCACATGCTTGGTCACATGATGCTGACCATGCTGATCCCACTCGTGTTGGTGCTCGGTGCGCCCGTCACGCTTGCACTGCGTGCCGTGCCGAAGCGCGACGATGGATCATGGGGCGGACGCGAGTGGATTCTTTGGATGGTGCAGACGCCATACTCCAAGTTCATCACGCACCCGGCTGTCGCCGCAGTAATCTTTGCCGGATCGCTCTGGATCTTCTATTTCACGCCGATCGCGCGTTGGGCAGCTGAAGAGCACGTAGGTCACCAGTGGATGATTATTCACTTCCTGATCTCGGGTTACCTCTTCAACCTGTCAATGATCGGCATTGATCCGGTGCCGTATCGATTCCCGTACCCGCTGCGTATCGTGACGCTGTTCGCGACAATGGCTTCGCACGCGTTCTTCGGGGTCACGATTATGACCGGCAACGGTTTGATGATGGCCGATTGGTACGGTGCTATGGGCCGAACCTGGGGATCGACGCCGCTTGAGGATCAAAGCACAGGCGGAGGAATCGCCTGGGGTATCGGTGAGCTGCCGACGCTGACGCTCGCGTTGATTGTGGCGATTCAATGGTCGCGCAGCGACGAGAAAGAACAAAAACGCAAGGATCGTGCGGCGGATCGTTCGGGTGAGGCTGAGCTTCACGCCTACAACGAGATGCTCGCGAAGCACAGCGTGCGTGACAATAAGCAGCGTTAAGGGCGGGTGAGACCCTGCGATCTCCTGCGGGGCCGCAGGAGATCGCAGGGTGACCGGTGGCTACTAGCCGCCGAGCGAACCCTCTTCGGTCACGGTGACATCAGTCTTATGGAAGTTCTGGTGCGAGCGTGAGGCGGTTGGGCCACGCTGGCCGAGGTAGCGCGAGTACGTTGCTCCGGCACCGTATGGTCGCTCGGCGGGGCTTGAAAGCTTGAAGAAGCAGAGCTGCCCGATCTTCATTCCCGGCCATAGTCGAATTGGCAGGGTTGCCACGTTTGAAAGTTCGAGGGTGACGTGGCCCTCAAACCCTGGGTCAATAAAACCAGCGGTCGAGTGGGTGAGCAGACCGAGGCGGCCGAGCGAGCTTTTGCCCTCAAGCCGCGCAGCAATATCGTCAGGCAGCGACACTTTCTCGTAGGTTGAGCCGAGTACAAATTCGCCCGGGTGCAGAATGAAGCCTTCTTCGGGGTCAACCTCGATCAGGCGGGTCAGCTCTGGCTGATCTTCAGCCGGGTTGATCACCGCGTACTTGTGATTATCGAAGAGGCGAAAGTACCGGTCGAGGCGCACGTCAACACTCGATGGTTGCACCATTTCGGAGTCGCTCGGGGAAAGCCCGATGCGTCCGGTAGCGAGTTCGGCCTTGATGTCTCGATCTGATAGCAGCACATCACCATTCTAGGTTGGCCGGCATGCCATTGACGATCTAAAGTGTGTCGCGGATTTCTGCGGGAATTGGCTCAGTGATGGCAAAGAGCAATTCCGCGAGCTGATCGCCGAGCCCGTCAAAACTGCGGAGTGTGGTGTTTCCATTCAGGGCGGCGGCGCGCAATTCGCGCTCGTACACGCCGCTCAGGAGCGGCATGGCGTTTTCGCTTGGCAGTGAGAACCTGCGGCCGGCTACGCCGATTACGTGCGCGACGGCCTCGGCAACTTCTTCGTAGAAGCGCTGCATGAATTCCAGGTATTCACCGGCAATTGATTGGTCGCGCATGGCGAGAAGGAGGAACTCTGTCTCGAGCACGAACCAGGTGGTTGCATCGGTTTCGGGCATAAAAAAGTCAGCAACGTAACCGGCGACAGCCTCGGGTCCGAGGCTTGGCCCGCACTCGCGAAGCTCCGGTTCGAGCACTGCCGATTGTGCTTTGAGGTGCGCAATGCGGCGGCCAAATTCTCGTTCGAGCAGGGTGAGAAAAAGCTGCTCTTTGCTCTCAAAGTTTGAGTAAAACGCACCCCGAGTGAACCCGGCTCGAGTGCAGATTGCCTCGACAGATGCGCCTTGCAGGCCGGCTTCGCGAAAGGCTTCTGCCGCAGCTTCGAGGAGGCGATCCCGCGTAGCTTGCCGACGTGCGCTCGGCGTCAGTACCGGAACGGTAGCTGTCGGAACGCTCAGTCTTTCATCAGCAATAGCCATGCTCGATACATTACTGTATTCATTTGGATACACAACTGTATCGATAGTCCCAACGCCCTCACCCCGGAAGGCACACTATGTCGTCAATGCTCTACGCCCTTGGGCTCCGAGCGACCAAGGCTAAAGTTCTGGTCTTGGTTATTTGGCTTGCGATTCTTGCGCTGCTTGGTGCGGGTGCCGGCTTCCTCTCAAAGGGAGCCGACGCGCCGATCACCATTCCCGGCACTGAATCACAGGCAGCAATCGACACCCTCGGTCGCACCTTCCCCGAGGTGAGTGGAACAAGCGCCACAATTATTGTGGTTGCCCCTGAGGGGCAGCGCGTAGATCGTGATCCGATCCGCGCCGAAATTAAAGACGCAGCAGCGAAACTCGAGAAACTCGACACCGTCACCGCGGTATCGACCCCCTTCGCTGAACTCGCACCCAGCGGCTTGAGCGACGACAAACAGGCAGCCCTGCTCACCATCCAAATGGAGGCAACGGCAACCGACGTACCAGTCGAAACCGCCGACGGCATCAAAGCTGAAGCAGAGCGACTACGCGCCGAACTGCCATCGGGCAGCGAAGTCTCATACGGTGGCGACGCCTTTTCAATGGCGATTCCAGGGTTCTCGGCCACCGAAGCCATCGGCGTAATTATCGCCTTCATCGTGCTGCTCTTCACCCTCGGCTCCCTTGTAGCGGCGGGGATGCCGCTACTCATCGCAATTTTGGGTGTTGGCATTTCAGTCGCGGGCATTTACTTCACCACCGCATTTATTGACATGACCTCGACCACGCCGATGCTTGCGCTGATGCTTGGACTAGCCGTCGGTATCGACTACACACTCTTTATTGTCAGTAGGCATCAAGAGCAATTACGAGCCGGTGTCGAAATGCGAGAGAGCATCGCGCGAGCCACAGCGACCAGCGGCTCGGCCGTGGTGTTCGCCGGCCTCACCGTGATTATTGCCCTCGTGGGTCTCTCCGTCGCAGGTATTCCGTTCCTGACAGCGCTCGGTGTCGCCGCGGCCGCCGGTGTCGCAATCGCGGTACTGATCGCAGTAACCCTGACACCAGCAGTGCTCGCAATGGCGGGAAACAAGATCCTGTCAAAGAAACAGCGCAGACTGCTCGCACAGGGTGAAGTTGCAGGCCAAGCCGAAGCAGCTGAAAGTGGTGCAAACGCGTCCGCTCAAGACGCGAAACCGGTCACCGTGAGCAAAGCGGATCGATTCTTCGGCGGCTGGGTGCGCGCGGTTACCGCGAAGCCGCTCATCACCGTAGTGCTCGTCTTGATCACGCTTGGCGCTGCAACGATCCCAGCGTTCGGCCTGCGTCTCGCGCTGCCCGGCGCCGAGACACTTGAAGCAGACAACCCCGCTCGAATCACGTACGAGCTCACCGGCGAACACTTCGGTGAGGGAGCAAATGGCCCGCTATTGCTCACGGGTTCGATCATTTCGAGCACCGACCCACTCGGCCTAATGGAAGACCTAGCCGACGAAGTACGCGCGCTACCCGGCGTCGCGGAGGTGCCCCTGGCCACGCCAAACCAGGGTGCCGACACTGGCATCATTCAGGTGATCCCAGAAGAAGGCCCACAGGCAGAGAGCACGGCAGCGTTGGTAGCCGAACTGCGTGCACACCATGACGAATGGCTTGATAAATACGGTGTGAGCCTCGCTGTGACCGGCTTCACGGCGGTCGGAATCGACGTCTCACAGTTGCTACTTGAAGCACTCGTACCGTTTGGCATTCTCGTGGTCGGACTCTCACTGATTCTGCTCGCAATGGTGTTCCGCTCGGTTTGGGTGCCGATCAAAGCAACACTCGGATACGTGCTCTCAGTCGGGGTTGCCTTTGGCGCCGTGGTCGCCGTGTTCCAGTGGGGTTGGTTCGCCGACCTCTTGAACGTGCACCACGCCGGCCCGGTACTCAGCTTTATGCCGATCATCCTGATGGGTGTGCTTTTCGGACTTGCCATGGACTACGAAGTGTTCCTCGTCTCGCGTATTCGCGAAGAAGTGGTGCACGGTTCAGACAGTAGTTCGGCCATTAAACGAGGCTTTGTTGGCTCAGGGCGAGTGGTAACCGCTGCAGCGATCATTATGTTTGCCGTGTTTGCGGCGTTCGTGCCAGAGGGTGATCCATCGATCAAGGTGATTGCGCTCGGGCTCGCGGTCGGCGTGTTTGTAGACGCGTTTATTGTGCGTATGACACTCGTGCCCGCCGTACTGCAGTTGCTCGGTGACCGCGCGTGGCGCATGCCGCGCTGGCTCGACAAGATACTCCCTGCTTTTGACGTTGAGGGTGAGGGTCTTGCACGCGAACTCGCGCACGCTGAGTGGCCAGCAGATATGCCAGGCGCGAGGATCGCCAGCTCAAACTTGACACTGCCTGGAGCGGGCAGAATCCCCGATCTTCGGATCGCCCACGGCGAAGCTCTGCAGCTTGACCCGGCTGATCCGCGCACCCAGGCACTTGCTGCGGTACTTACCGGCCGCGGTGCCCTGAAAACGGGCACGCTTAAGGTCGCTGGGCTACTGCTGCCTGAACGGGCCGCCTCGGTCCGTATGCGCTCGGCCTGGGCCAACCTCGACACACTCGAAGAGGCGTACCAGGACCGGCCAGAACTGATCGTTATCGATCTGCGAAGTGTGCACGCAAGACCGTTGCGCCCGCTGCACGCCGGATCGGGGAATGAGATTTATGTGGTGATCGGCACCGTACAGCAGACACAAGCCGTGCTGCCGGCCGAATACACCATTCGAGAGGGATTCGCTGGGGCGCCGCCGGCAACGGAAGAGCCAGCGGTCGCCTGGACAGCGGCAACAGAGGGGGGCGCGCTATGAGCGCGGGAGTAAGCCGGCTGCGTGGCAGCAAAGCTGTGAACTGGCGAACAATTCTGGGACTGCTCTTGGTTCCGCTCACAGCGGCCGGGGTGCTGCTCTGGGGGCTGTGGAATCCAACTGACCGACTCGAGACCGTGACCGCGGCTGTCGTGAATCTCGACGAGCCCGTTACCGTTGATGGCCAAATGGTGCCACTTGGGCGGGTGCTTGCTGGCGAACTGATCGACGGAGAAGCCGAAACGAACTTCAGTTGGCAACTCACCGATGAAGAAGACGCTGAAAAAGGTCTCAAAGACGGTCGATACGCCACTGTCGTCACGATTCCAGAAAACTTCTCTGCGGCGGCAACTTCGGCATCGAAAGACGTAAAGAAGGCCCAAAAGGCAACGATCGATATTCAGACAAGCGATCGCGGGCGACTGCTTGACTCAGCGCTCTCGAACATTGTCACCAGCACCGCAACGAGTGTGCTCAATGCCCAGCTTGGCGAGCAGTTTGTTGGCGGAGTATTTGTTGGCATGAACGAGATCGGCAAGGGAATAAGTGGAGCAGCCGATGGCGCAACGCAGCTCGCCCACGGCGGGGCTGCGCTTGCTGACGGTGCTGACCAGTTGGCGAGTGGTGCCAACGAGCTGGCGAGCGGTACGCAGCAGCTGGCAAGTGGAACGCGAGACCTCGCGACCGGTACAGCCGCGATTGCCGGTGGAGTAGGCGGAATTGCCGCCGGAGCACACGGAATTTTAAACGGTGATGGCTCTCAGGGGAATCCAGGTCTGAACTCTGTTGCTGCGCAACTCGGTAGTTACACGGCTGGAGTGAGCGATGCAGTCGGAAAGCTGCAAATGGGGCTCGAGGGCGCGGTCGGATCTTTACAACAATTGCGTGCTGCAATTGAAGCTGATCTTGTTCCAGTTGATGACAAGGCTGCCGCGCTTGCCGGGCTTGACCAGTTGATTGCTGGGCTCACTGATCCGGAATCCGCGGCCCAACTGGAAATGCTTAAGAGTGCTGGCCCGCTGCTTTCAGCCGGCGTGAGTGGTTACGCCGGCGGCTTAGGCGAGCTGGCGAACGGCGCAGATCAGCTTGCTGGTGGTGCTCGACAGGTGTCTGACGGCGCCGCCGAACTCGCGGCGGGCACGCCGACACTTGCTGCAGGTACTTCGCAACTCGCAGGCGGTATCACCGGGCTTGCCGATGGCGCACACAAGGCAGCCGACGGCAGTACCGAACTCGCAGACGGCCTGCACAAGGCAGCAGACGAAATTCCGAACTACTCAAAGGCCGATCGTGAGCGCCTAGCCGAACTTGCGACCAAACCGGTTGAAGCAAAGGGCGCAAGCGATGAGCTTTTCAACGCGGCCGGTGTGCCGCTCTTTGCCGGTATCGCGCTTTGGGCCGGCGCTTTCGCCTCGTTCCTCGTACTTGCACCGCTCTGGCGTCGCACCCGTGAGGCCGCTCGCGGGGTGGGTTATGTGACTATGCGAAGTGCCTGGCCGGCGGCTGTCATCGGGGCCGTGCAGGGCGCTGTGGTTGGTGCAATTCTGCCAATTCTGATGGGCTACAGCTTCACTCAGGGGCTCGGCTTCTTCGGTATTGCCACCCTCGCAGGGCTAGCGTTCTCGCTTGTGAACCAGGGTCTGTCAGCGCTATTGGGCGGATTCGGAAGGTTCCTTTCTTTCGCCCTGCTGGTGATTGCATTCGCCATCGGTGTGATTTCGACCGCGCCGCCACTGCTTCAGGCAATTGGCGACGCGAGCCCAATCGGTGCGCTGTTTGACGGTTTCCAAGCCATTGCGATGGGCACGGGCGGTGCGGGCATGACAGCGTTCTTGCTCACGCTCTGGGCGCTAGCTGGTCTCGGACTCACTGCGCTCGCGGTCGCGAGACAGCGCAAACGCTTGAGCGAGGTCTAGACGAAGTGCAGCTGGGTGAGCTCGCACACCTGGAACTGATCATCGACAACGGGTACAAGGCCCCAACGATCGAGGGTGGTGCAGGGGTGCGAGACACCCAGCTCAACTAGTTCGCCAACACGCGGCAGAGCTTGGGCGTCGTATTTCGTGGGATCAAAACTCACGAAGGCGTGTTGATCGGCCAATTGAGTAATGGTGCCAGAGAAGGCGCGAGCGTTGTCTCCATTGCGTGCACGCACGCCAAGCACTGCGGGCAGGTCGGCGTCAAAGCCAACATCGCGTCGACCGCAGAGCAGCAGTGCTAGTCCAGGTTCGGGCATGCTCAATACGGGCGCCCACACTCGAATGGCTGAGGCGAACTTGGGGGAGTTTGAGATTTCGCGCGCGGCAGGGCCGGTGCGTGCATACAGGCCGTTGTCGTAGGTGAGGTAGGCGCCGCTACGCAGCACGATTCGGTTGGGCAGAACGTTTCCGGCCTCGGTAAGCCCGCGGAACGCCTCATCAAAGTAGGCGCTGCCGCCAATGCTCACCCAGCAATCAGCGGCAACAAGATGCTCGTTTTCAAGCTGGGCCACCATGCTTGCCATTGTGCAGGCAAAGTCATAAACACGTTCGGCTGCGACCACAGGTGTCGCGCCGCCCAGGGTGCCTTCATAGTTGGTGACGCCGGCGACTCGAACTCCTGGCGTGATCTTGGCGGTTCGCGCCAGCTCAATGAGCTCTTCGGCGCTGCGTGTGCCGGTGCGGCCACCAACATGGCCAAGTTCGAGCATCACATCGATCGGTCGTCTCGTCTCTGACTCCGCTGAGGTGTCAGCAAGCAACTGCAGGCCAGCTGCCGAGTCAACAGTGATGAAGCACTCAAATGCTGGGTCGGCAGCGAGCTCATTTCGCAACCACGCAATGGCTGAGGGTTCGACCAGTTGGTTTGCCAGGTAGAGGCGTGAGATACCGAAGTGTCGGTACACCCGCAGCTGCGTTGGGGTAGCCGCGGTAATGGCCCACGCGCCGGCCTTAAGCTGACGTTCGGCGAGTTCGACTGACATTGCGGTTTTGCCGTGCGGAGCGAGGTGTACTCCGCGGGCCTTTGTGTATTCAGCCATGGCAGCAATGTTCTGCGTGAGCGCAGAATCATTCAGACTGAGCTGCGGAAATTCGCGATTTTCGGCGAAGAGCGAGGTGCCAATAATCTCTTTGGCCGTGTGCTCTTTGGCGAATGCCGGACCGAGTCCCTTGCCGAGAAAAAGTTCGGGGGCAGAATTCACGGTGTCCTCCTGTGCTCGCGACATTGCCGGTGCAAACTGCACCACTTCACAATTGTCGAAAATCTCGGTGGCACCTGGCAAGTGACGCCCCGACAACATCGGCACGGACTGATGGTGGGGCGGCACAGAGCCAGCTAACGCCGCGCTTTTGTTCCTGTCTGCGCAGCGGCGAGAATTGCTGAGATCTCAGTTTCTTCGTTGTCGAGCGTCAGCGGTCGTGAAGCTGAAACATCAAGTTCGCCCTGATCGTCGCGAGGTACCCACAGCAATTTCGCGTCCGGTAGCGTTGGATCGCCCGGCGTGAGAGCCTCAAGCACCTGTTCAGGCGTCAGCCCGGCAGCTGCAAGCGATGCGAGTTCTCTAGTGTTCAAATCGACGGGAGTCGGACCATTGCCCATATCGGTTGCGTAGAGCAGGGTGCCCCCGTGCCGAACGAAGGCGGCAACATTTTTGAGCGCGATTTCGTGCGCTTCGGTGTATTCGCCCCAGCCGTGAATATCGAGTGTTGAGCACCACGAGGTGAGCGCCGCAAGCTCGACTATCTGATCCTCGGAGAGAACCTCAGAAAACGGAGCGTGTGCGAGTCTGGTGGCGCCAAGCCGCGCCGCGCGAAGCGCTTCACCCGGCCCCTCTGGGTGCGCGACTACAGGCAACTTGAAGGAGGCAGCAGTGCGCACAATCAGGCTGAAAAGTTCATCAGAGAAGACAGGGCCTGTGCTGCTATTGCTGGCAACCTTGATCGCCGATGCACCAGCCGATGCCATCTCGGTAACTGCGGCGATAGCCTCGGACGAGTTTGCAATCTCGCGATAGGTGTCTGCTGGCGCCCAATCCCGGTCAGAGGGGTACCCGCCGACCGGAGTCAAAAATGCGCCAGCGTGAATGACTTCAATCGGGTGCGCAGAATCTGCGGCAAGCCGCTGGAGTTCGCTTGGGCTACCACCGAGATCGTGCACCCGGCTTATTGGTGAGACCGCGAGGTATTGCCAATCACTGAGATGCAGATGCACGTGCCAGTCGGTGAACCCCCCGGTCAACACGCCGCCGCTCAGGGGCGCTTCGCCGGCAGAAACAGCGTCAAAATCAACTCGGCAGCGCTGCTCGCCGTTAGCTGCAGTTTCGCTCAGCAGCGCGGCCGGGCGCCAGTTGCCGAGGGCATCCCGGCAGGTGACGATCACGCGGGTCTGCATGATTTACGCTCCGATTTCGGTGCGGAGGGCAAAGAGCTCCGGGAAGAAAGTGAGGTCGAGCGCACGCTGCAAGAAGCCGACTCCGCTCGATCCGCCGGTACCAATCTTCATGCCAATGGTGCGGGTGACCACGCGCAGGTGGCGGAAACGCCAGAACTGGAAATTGTCTTCTAGATCGACCAGCGCCTCGCAGGTTTCGTAAAGATCCCAGTATTCGGTGGAGTTTTCGTAGATCTTTGTCATGGTGGCAACCAGCTCTTCGTTTGCCTCGTACGCCTTGGTAACGTCGCGATTCAGAACCTCTTCTGGCACGTACAGACCGCGGCGAGCAATCAGGCGCAAGAACTCGTCATAGAGAGTGGTGCTCTCAAGTTCTTTCTTCAGCAGCGCGTAGTTCTCTGGTTCTGATTCAAAAACCTTGAGCATCCGCTCGTTCTTGTTGCCGAGCGCGAATTCGATAGCGCGATACTGCACTGACTGGAAGCCGGAAGAGTTTCCAAGATCGCCGCGGAACTCCGCATATTCTGCAGGCGTCAGGGTAGCCAACACTGACCACTGCTGGGTGAGTACGTTCTGAATGTGCTTCACGCGAGCGATCCGTTTGAGGGCAGCGCCGAGCTCGTCATTGCGCAGGCACTCGCGGGCGCTGACCAGCTCATGAATGGCGAGCTTCATCCAGAGCTCTGAGGTCTGGTGCTGAATGATGAACAGCAGCTCATCGTGGTGCTCGGGCTTGCTCACCGGGTGCTGTGCCGAGAGCAGCGTATCGAGGTCAAGGTAGCGGCCGTAGCTCATCTTCTCGCTGAGATCAGTGACGACGCCATCTTCGATCTTGCGGGTGTTGTGTTCGACGCTCATGTGTTGCCTCCATTGGCTTGGAGGTGTCGCCAAGGAGAGGCGACACCTGGGTTGCGGTTTGTGAAGTCGCAGACCCGGTTGCCGACACCCGTTGGGGCCGACCGCGTCAACTGCGGTACGTGAGATTCTTACGAATCCCTAGGACACGCGACGGATCCATTCTTCGGTTGAGAACTTTTCTGCCACGAGCCGCTCCGCGAAAGCATACTCTTCGGCAGTGACTTTGTCAGCCGTGCCGCCGTAGCGCCCGGTAAAGACCTCGAGCATATGAGAAATGATTTCTTCGCGAGCGAGACCGGTTTGGCTGCGCAGCGGATCAACACGCTTCTGTGCACTCGTGGTGCCCTTATCGCTGAGTTTTTCCCGACCGATTCGCAACACCTTGGTCATCGCCTCGGCGTCCATGTCATACGCCATGGTGACGTGATGCAACACCGCGCCGTTCGCGATCCGCTTTTGCGCGGCACCACCGATCTTGCCGAGCGGGCTCGTAATGTCGTTCAGCGGTTTGTAGCTCGCATCAATGCCGAGTGAGCGTAGAGCTTCAAGCACCCAATCATCAAGAAACGCATAGGAGTCGGCGAAGCTCATGCCCCGCACTAACTCTTCGGGAACATACAGCGCATAGGTGATGCTGCTGGCCGGTTCCATATACATCGCACCGCCGCCCGAGATACGACGAACCAATTGGGCGTTATGCGCGGCCAGTTGCTCCTCATCGACCTCGTTCATGACCGACTGAAAACTGCCGATGATCACGGCAGCCTCATCCCATTCCCAGATACGGAGAGTCGGGCCGCGCTTACCGCTGCCGACCTCGTTCACGAGCACTTCGTCAAGGGCAGCGTTCATCATTGGTGAGAGTGCCGGCTCGTGCAGAATGCTCCACTCGTAGTCACGCCACTGCGCAGCACCAGTGAGCGCGCGTCGAACCGCGACCCCAACGGCCTCAGCCGAGAAGCCGATCAGGTGAGTATCTGCAGGCAGGGCGTCAGTGATGGCGGCGCTGATCTGCGTCACGTCAGTGCGAACATCAAGACCGTTCACTGAGGCAACGATCACCGGCAGGGCATCATCAGGCTCAAGGAAAAAATCGCCTGAAAGCTTGAAATTCGCAATAATCTCGCGATCCTCGCCACCAGAACTCTCAGCACTTACGCGCTCAGAATCGAAGTCGACAACTACTAACTTGCCGCCAGGAACCTTGTATTCGCCGTGATGCTGGGCCATGCCTTAAGCGTAGCGCCGCCGCGCAGCGGCCGGTGATCTATTCGCCGACAGGGAAATGGTCAAGCATCCAGGTGACAATCTCGGCGATAACATCATCGCGGTTGATTTCATTGAGCAGCTCATGCCTGCCGTCAAAGAGGCGAAGCGTGACATCACGCACCCCTCGCGCGCGGTAAGCATCGGCGAGCCTGCGCAGACCATTGCCGCGACTGAGCGGATCATCGCGCCCCGAGACAATCAGCATCGGCACATCAGCGACATTGGCAGACGGGGTGCCAAAAAGGCGTGCCGCATCGGCAAGACCAAAGAGCTTGGCAATATCTGCCGAGAAACAGAGCGGGTCGGCAATAAATGCTTTTGCGGTGCGCGGGTCGCGGCTCAGCCACTCAAAACCATTCGCCTTCGGGCTACGCCAATTCTTATTCAGGTCGCCCGATTCCATCATCAATGGGGTGCGGTATGCGCTGCCCGAAAGCACCACGCCATCGAACGGGCGATCCTCGTGATTCAAAATTCGCTGCGTCATAAGCGAACCCCAGGAGTGGCCAAACATGATCACAGGCAGACCAGGGTGGCGTTCACGCGCGATCGAAGTGAGCTGCAAAATGGCGGCCTCAGTGGCCCGCAAACCACCGGGCCCAAGCTTGCCGAGCTTTGCCAGATCTCCGCCGTGCTGCCTGCGGCCGGTATGACCGTGACCGCGGTGGTCATCGGCATATACGGCGAAGCCATTGGCCGCGAGCACGCGTGCGAAGGCGTCATAGCGCAGTGCGTGTTCGCCGATGCCGTGCGCGATCTGCACAATCGCATGTGGCTGGCCACCATCGGCAGAGAGCGCGATCACATCGGTGTCGTTGTGCTGGCTCTCTTCGCCCGGCAACCAAACATAGGCACGAATGTCGATGCCGTGAGCGTCGGTGTAGTCGAACTCGGTATAGGCGCGTGCTGGACTCATGGCTTCATTCTGTCATCTCGCGCCGATCAGTGCCCCGAAGAAATGTGTCGCAGGCTAAGTCGGCAGCTGCCATAGTGTGAAGCAGGAGGTAGCAAGGAAGCTATGACAGAGACACAGAGCCCCAAGCAGCGATCGATCGTCGTCATCGGTGGCGGAATCATGGGCGCAGGTATCGCCATCGCGATGGCGAATGCCGGCCACAGAGTTTCGGTGGTTGAGCCCGATCAAGCTCGCGCCGCTGCGCTGCGTGAGCGGCTGCAAGAAATCCCGAAAGCGGCGGTGGGCCAGATCGGCGCAGACTGGGCGCCAATAGCCGAAGCCGACTACGTTTTTGAAGCGGCACCAGAGAACCTGCAACTGAAACAACAGCTCTGGGCGAGACTCGGTGAAGTTGCTCGCGCCGATGCAGTGCTCGCGACGAATACCTCCTCATTGGATGTTGATGACCTTGCTTGGGTTGTGCCCGAGCCAGGCCGAGTGCTTGCGGCACACTGGTTTAACCCCGCATACGAGGTGCAGTGTGTTGAGCTAGCCCCGGGCAGCCAAACCGCGGTAGACACCATTCAAGCCGTCACCGAACTGTTGAGTGCCGCCGGTAAAACCCCGGTATCGGTGCAAAACCGGCCGGGTTTCATTGCAAACCGGATCCAGTTCGCGATGATTCGAGAGGCAATGCTTTGCCTCGAAGATGGGGCATCGCGTGAGGCAATCGATGAGGTGGTGCGAACCTCATTTGCGCCGCGACTTGCCGCTCTCGGGCCTTTGGCCAATGCTGACCTTGGTGGGCTCGACACCTACCTATCAATCTTCGAGACCCTGCAGGGGGTCTTCGGCGAACGATTCGCGCCGCCGCAGAGCCTCGTTGATGCTGTTGCGGCGGGCAGACTCGGTACCAAAACTCTTGCCGGGTTTGACGACTATGACGAGGATTCTGCCGCTGCGCTCGCCGCAGAGCGCGACCGCAGACTCAGCGCGGTGATCGCCGCGGTCCGGTAGCTCTCGCTCTCAAACTGCCATAGCTAGACTCGACTTATGCGTGAACTCGTGGTGTCGTTGCCCAGTGACTCAGGACTCAAAGAGGCCGTTGGTGATCTTGAAGGGGTCGAGTTTGTGCTTTGGGACCTTGACGGTCCGGCACCTCGTCCCGTGATTGACCTCGTCGTTCCGCCGTATTGGGGCGGGAACGATCGTCTCGCAAGAGTGCGAGAGGTAAGCACTCAACTCGTGCAGTGGCAGTCGATTGGCTACAACGGTATCGCTGAGGTGCTGCCGGCAGGTGTGCCGCTGGCGAATGCGAGCACCGTGCACGAGAGCGGCACGGCAGAGCTGGCGCTCGGCCTGATGATCGCCGGGCAGCGTGGCATGGGCAGCTTCATTCGCGAGGGCCTGTCTGGCACTTGGAACCTGAGAACGTTCCCGAGCCTTGCTGATCGTCGGGTGCTCATTGTTGGTTACGGTGGGGTCGCGAAAGCTGTTGAAGCTCGTTTGGCGGGCTTTGAAGTGCAGATTTCGAGGATCGCCCGAAGCGCCCGCACCGAGCAAAACCACGCCGGCGAAACCGTCGAGGTGCTCGGGTTTGATCGTTTGCACGATGCACTGCGCAGCGCAGAGGTAGTGGTGCTTACGGTTCCTCTCACCGCTGAAACTGCCGGCATGATGAACGCCGAAGCGCTCGCTGCAATGCCCGATGATGCGCTGCTGGTGAATGTTGCAAGGGGCGCTGTGGTTGATACTGAAGCGCTTACCGCTGAGCTGCGCGCTGGTCGGTTGCGTGCGGCGCTTGATGTCACTGAACCGGAGCCGTTGCCAGCCGATCACCCGCTCTGGGGCTTTGACAACGTGATTATCACGCCGCACGCAGGTGGAGACTCGACCGCGATGATGCCGCGTATTGGTGCTCTGATTCGTCGTCAGATTGCACACCTGCAAGCCGGTGAAACACCAGAGAACATTGTGCTTGGTGCTAGCACGTCATAGTAGACAGTGCGCTGTCGTCATCTCGGCGAGCGGCGTAGGGTGAGAGCACGAGAGAACAGGGGAGAGCCGTGCGTGCGATTGTGGTGAATGAGGCTGGCGGGCCAGAATCGCTTCGCCTGCAAGAACTGCCCGATGTTCAGCCGCAAGCGGGAGAACTGCTGGTTGAAACCGCTGCGGTTGGCGTGAACTTTATTGAGATCTACCAGCGCTCAGGGGTGTACGCCGTTGAGTATCCTTTCGTGCCGGGCACGGAGGCTACTGGCACGGTGATTGCGGTCGGCGAGGGCGTTGCCGGGTTTTCCGTTGGCGATCGTATCGCCACGGCGGGTGCCAGCAGAACCTACGCCACCCAGTTCATCGTCGCCGCGGAAGAAGCTGCGCATGTGCCGGCCAGCGTTGACCTTGAAACTGCAGCGGCACTGCCGCTGCAGGGGTGCACTGCGCACTATCTAGCCACGTCTGCCGCCACGCCTCAAGCCGGCGAAACCGTGCTGGTGCATGCCGGCGCGGGCGGTGTCGGCCTGCTTCTCACTCAGCTGTTGGTGGCGCGCGGCGTGCGAGTGATTACCACCGCGTCGACGCGAGAGAAGCGTGAACTTAGTCTTGATGCAGGGGCAGCGCACTCGCTTGAATACGTGGGGTTCGCCGACCGGGTGCGTGAACTTACCGGTGGCGACGGGGCTGCGGTGGTTTATGACGGTGTGGGCAAAGATACCTTTGACGACTCGTTGCGTGCGCTGCGCGTGCGTGGGGAGCTCGTACTGTTTGGCGGCGCGAGTGGGCAGGTGCCGCCCTTTGACTTGCAGCGATTGAACGCAGGCGGTTCGCTCTCGGTGATGAGGCCCTCACTGATGTACTTCATGCGAACTGAAGAAGAGCGCGCATGGCGTTACCGCGAATTGTTTGAGGCTCTAGAAAGCGGATCGCTTACGCTGCGTATTGGTGGGCGATTTGCGCTTGGCGATGCAGCTGCCGCGCACCAGGCGCTTGCTGGTCGTGGAACGACGGGCAAGCTGATCCTCGTTCCTTAAGTTGCGGGGATCTGCGCTGGTTATTCTGTTCCTTCGCGTGCGCGTGAGCCGTACACCCCTGCGCTGAGCGTTTGAAACGACTTACGCACGATGCTTTCAAGCACGGCAAGGTCAATCTTTTCAAGGTTGCCAAGATAGAGGCAGCCGACAGCGGCGCGATGCGGGCCAAGCTTAGCCAGTTGCGTCGCGTGCGCGGCAGTCCCGTCGGAAAGATAAACAGACATCGCGGCTTTTCGCGGTGAAAAGCCCGCGGCTGCGGCGGTGCCGCTGTGACCGCTGTCGTAGCGATAGTCGTAGCTACCGAAACCAATAATGGTGCCGCTCAGTTCTGGTTCAAGCCCGGTTGCCTTGGCGTAGAGCTCAAGCAGTGTTTCAGCATCACGCCTGCGGATGGCAGGCGTGACCCCCTCGAGAAACTCGGCAAGCTCGGGACTGATCTTCGTCATAGTTGCAGTCTATGTCTCGCTTGGTGGGTGTGTACTGGCTGGATGGTTTGTCACGGCATTGGCGTGTGGCGCGAATGGGTAATACCCGCCCCTCGCCTTTCTTGTGTGACTGATCTCCGATATCAACAGCAAAATTATGCGTGATTGCGCCGCTGTTGGAGTCAAAAATGATGGCAGCTCTACGATCGGTTCATGACTAAGCTGTCGCCGCGCGTACGTATGGGCTACGCCCTCGGTGGAATCACCTCAGGCACCTACGGCACGGTGCCGGGACTTATTCTGATGCCGTTTCTGACCGACTACCTTGGGGTCGCTGCGGGGCTTGCCGGCTTGATCGTCTTTGCCCCGAAAGCTTGGGACTTTATTCTCAACCCGATTGCGGGTCGCATCAGCGACCGTTCGCAACACCCAAGTGATCGGCGCAGGCCGTTCGTAATTCGAGCGGGTGCGCTCTTGGCCATCGTCTTCGTGATCATCTTTGTTGGACCGACGAGTCCGCCACTGCTTGCTGGACTCTGGGTGCTGCTCATCTCGCTCGCCTGCGCAACAATCTACGCATTTTTTCAGGTGCCATTTCTCTCAATGGCAGCAGAGATAACCGACGATTACAGCGAGCGGACCAGGCTCACTACCTGGCGAGTGGCAGTATTCAGCATTGCGATCCTGGTTTCGGGCGCGGCGGCTCCGATGCTGGTCGAAGCAGCCGAGGGCATCACTGGTTATCGAATTATGGCCGCGGTGATGGGCCTGTTGATTCTGCTCGGCGCACTCGGGCTTTACTTCGGCACCAAGGGTGTTCCGCTCGCGCGCACCGAAGAAGCCGGGGGCAAACTACTTGAGCAGCTCGGAATTGTGCTCAAAAACCGAGACACCCGTGACCTGGTAATTGCCTTCGTATTGCAGGCGGTTGCGATCGGCATGGTGCTGAGCGGGGTTGTGTATGTGGCAAGGCACGTTGTTCACGACCCAAGCGTCTCTACTTTTGCCTTCGCCTGTTTTGTGTTGCCGGCTGTGCTTTTTGCGCCGCTCTGGTCCAAAGTCGGGGTGAAGCTTGGTAAAAAACGAGGCTTCATGATCGCTACCGTGGTGCTTTCGGTAGGGCTCTTCGCTCTGCTCGGCAGCCGAACTGGTGACACCGCAATGCTCCTTATCGCCGCGGCCGTCGTCGGGATTGGCTATGCGGGTGCACAGATTTTCCCTCTCGCGATGCTGCCAGACGTGGCCGCCGAAGACGCGCGACGCTCAGGGGTCAACCGGATCGGCATGATCTCTGGGTTGTGGTCCGGCTTTGAACTGCTCGGCCTCGCGCTCGGCCCCGCTTTGCTCGGCGTGATTTTGAGTCTTGGCGGGTATGTTGAGGCAAGCGGATCGGCCGTACTACAGTCGGCAGAAACCCAATGGGCGATTGTGCTTGGTGTCTCAGTAGTGCCGGCAGTGCTGTGCGTACTGAGCCTCATTCCGCTCGCGAAGTACCGTCTTGACGGGCAGTTGCGTGAGCAAGCCTTGGCCAAGGGATAGCGCAAGGCAACCGTTTCAACCGCGGGGCTAGTTTCGTCGGTGAAGACGCCCAACCGCGATTGCCGAGACACCAAGTAAAGCGGTGAGAACTGCCGCAAGGCCAAGCCAAAAAGCATCGCCCGACCCGGTGTGTGAAAGCCCGGACTGCTGTTCGCCGCGCGTTGTCGGATCCACCGTAAGAGGTGCACCGGCAACAGTGACCAACTCGTCAACGAACTCGGCATCAGCAGACATCTGGGCGTTGGCGGTTGAAATGCCACTCGCGGCACCAGAGAACGCCACGCTACCGGCCTGAACGCTGGTTGCTTCAGCCATGAACTCGTAGCTCACCGAGATCTCGCTGCCCGGTTGCACCACACCGTTCCAGTGCAACTCATTACCGGGGATCAGAGCCGTGCGAGAGGTGGCGTTTGCTTGGCCCACGCTGACCCGTGCGCCATCGGCAGCAAGCGAATCAAGCACGTCGGTCTGCAACGGGACATTGCCGGTGTTCTCAATCTTGAGCGTCACAGTACCGTGAGTCGTGCCTGCTGCTGCGATGGTTTCGATATCTCGGTGCACGTTGAGCGCCGCCTCGGCGGGGGTGGCAGTTGCGCTGCCGCCCGAGCTCACAAAATAGATCGCTGACATGGAACCCTGCATGCCCGGCCCACTTGTGGCGGTGGTATCGGCGGCGGTGATCCAGCGAGCTATCGACGGGAAATAGAGTGAGCGAGCAGCCGCCGGCAAAGTGTCATTGGGTACCTGCATGACAACCGTGCCCGGATCTTGCAGGTCAAAAGCCTGCTCGATGGCATAACCAGCATTTTTGGGCTGTGCGATCGTCGCTGAAATTACACGCTGGCCAAGGTACTCATCGTTCTCGTTGAGCGTGTAGTCGGTGCCCGCAACGAGTTCTGTTTCAGGCGAGACATAGTCAATTGGCTTGGTCGGGGGCGCTGCGACCTCGAAAAGCCGAGTGCTGCCTGGAGCCGGAAGAAGCCGGGCGTCGTAAGACTCGTAGGGCCCTGAAGCCACCCACAGGCCACCAAAATTTGCGGCTTCCGCTTGACCGTCAAACAGACTGAGTGAACTAAACCGGGGCAAGCCCGAGTCGCTCATGAACCAGTTTTCTTCGGCGCGATGCGGAAAACGTGTCTCAGCCGAGTAGTCGATGCTGAGCGGAAACACAGTGTTGCCGATCGTCGCTTCGGCGAGGTAAGTGGTGTCGTTCGGGTCTAGCCAGCTCGCGTTCGCGAAGACCGCAAGAGTGGCCTCAAGATTTGAGACTTCGCCAACCGCTTCGGTGAAGGTGATCCGCACCTCGCTGCCGCCCGCGAGCACCTCAAAGTCAGCGAGAGCCTGACCATTTTCGTCGTCGACAGTGCCGGGCATGGCTGCTGCGGTGAGACCGGGTGAGAGCGCAAGCGTGACCGATTTGCCCGGCGTTGGAGCGGCGCTCGCAAAATCGATCACCAGCGCAAACGTCGAGAACATGGTTGACGGCCAATCAGGCAAACCCTCTAGGTACGGTTTGAGCGCGACCGAGGTGATCTCGGGTTGCCCCGAAACTGCCGCCGCATCAGCACTGGCCGTCGCGTTCTGTGCGGCACTGCTGGCGCCGACCGCAAGCGCCGGGCTGGCAGCGAATATCGAGCCAGAGAGCGCGAGCGCGCCAATAGAGCCGAGTAGGGCAGCAAAAAATGAACGTGTGGTTCGCATGCGCGACCTCCGAGATGTGGGGGGCACGGGTACATGCGTTGAACCCGCCGACATACGAGGGTAGCTAGTCGCTTGGAATCACGCTAGTTCATTACACAAATGCTGCAACTACCAGCGCACCGGAACCTGCCCGATTGTGCGACCCCACTCATCAAGCAGGTGGCCGTTGCGCTTGCGCGGGCTCAACACCGTCCAGCGATCGGTGATCTGTATGTCTTCGCCGAGGCTTCGTTCAAGCTCCGGCAGCGCGGTGAGCGTCGCGGCGCGAACACTTAGGCACAGCGGAGCTGGCCCGACAATCTCAAGCACTCGGTAGGCCTGAGGCAAGCTTTTTGCCCGCGAAGCCGAAAGTTGCAAATGCGAGGATCGCGCCCACAGCATGGCACCGCGACGAAGCCCCGCTGACGGAACTGCGAGGTCACACCCGAGCCCCAACCGGCCAGAGGCCGTTGCTCGATCAACTGAACGCCGCGCTGTTGCCTCAGAGACCCCCAACCGTGAAGCGAGGGTCGCCGCACTCATTCGGGGATCCTCAAGCATTACCTCAAGAAGTTCGGCAACAAGCTCTCGTTTCGGAGCAATCGCTGGTTCACCGGCAAGTGATTTGGTGATGAGTCGCTGTCCGCGCGGATCGAGAGCGCCCGTGCGCCACATCGAGTCTTCTGCGTGAACGGCTGACACCACGTGCATTCGTGGAGCAATACCCGCCTCGCCGAGGCCCGCCGTGACCGCAAGTTCGCGCACGCGCGGAGCGAGACTACGCAGGCCAGCGCCGGTGGCAACAAGCGCGACAACACCTGCAGAGGTTTCATCGATGCTCAGTGTCCAGGGGAGTGCGCTGATCGCGGCGATGTCTGCGTGGGCTTCAAGGAGCACCATGGCGAGGTCGGTGCTTGATTCCCACTGGGCGGCTTTTGGCCAGCAACTGAGCCAGGCGAGACGTTCCTCACGCATCTGCTCCCAGCGCCGCGCAACTGTGGCGCTATCGGCGCCAACGGCACTTGCGACTCGGGTCCACGGTGCCCTGGCATCAAGTTGCAGTGTGTGCACGATGGCAAGGTCAAGCTCGTCGAGCAGGCGTGGAGCAGTATCGTGAGAAGTGAAGTCATCGTTGATCATGTGACGAAAATGCCGAGCCTTTCTCGCCAAATCGAAGGATCAACCTTGCTTAGCGAATAAATCTGATCATAGTCATACGATCGCCCTATGAATTTGCAAACCCCATCGATATACAAGACGATCGAGGATCTTGTCGCAATGGCGCCCCGCGCCACCGGCAGCCCTGGCGGTGAGCAAGCTGCGGCCTATGTTGCAGATCGTTTTGAACAGGCAGGTCTTGAAACCGAGTACCTCGACGTTGATTCGTATGCTTGGACCGCTGACCGGCACGGCATCACGGTCGCTGGCACCGAATACGAGTGTTCGCCAATTCTGCACTCAGGCCTACCCGGACACGACTGGACCGGAGAAGTGCAGCACCGACTGCACGCGCCAATCGTAGACATCGGCGCAGACCCTGTTCGAAAGCACGACGTCAAAGGCAAAGTGGTGCTTTTCGATTTGGCATTCACCATGACCACGGCGCACTCCCTGCCACTATCAATCTCAATGTACGACCCCGAGCGAAAGCTGCGCCGCAAAGATGTGCTCGGCAGTCGAAATCCCTACATTACGACGCTCGCGAAAGTGATGGTTGAAGCAGCAAAAGCAGGCGCCGTCGGCTTGATTGGTGTGCTGCGTGACTACCCAGAATCGCATCGGTACCACAACGAGTACTACCGCCGAACACTCTTCGCGCTCCCAGGCGTCTGGATTACGAAAGACACCGGCAAAGCACTGCGCAGGCAGCTCGCAATGCAAAACGGTGGATCAGCCGAACTCACTCTCGATATGCGTCGAGAGCGAGTGAACTCACGCACAGTCATCGGTGTACTGCCGGGGCGAAGCCGCGACACCATCATGATTCAATCGCACCACGATTCGGTGAGCCCGGGCGCCGTCGAAGACGCCTCTGGAACCGCTGAGGTTATTGCGCTTGCCGAACACTACGGCGAGCTCGCAAAACAAGGTGTTATGCGCGAGAAAACACTGCTCTTTATTACCTTTGACACTCACTTCACCGGGTATCACGCGCACATGGAGTTCACACGTAGACACGTGCTCGCGCCAGAACCGCGCTGGAACATCGTGCTCAATGCCACGATCGAGCATGTCGGCCTGCGCGCGATTCGCGGAAGCAACGGCCACTTCGAAACCGTGCAAGAAACTGAGCCGCGCGGTATTTTCGTGAATGTGAACCCTGCCTTCACCAAAAAGATCGCAACGCTGGTACGAAAACATCACTTGGTTTCTACAAGCCTGCTCGGTGCGGCGCTCTTTGAAGCGTCAGCGAGCGGTATTCCCACAGACGCATCATTCACCTTTGTTGCCGGGGTTCCCACGGTGAGTCTCGTTTCAGGGCCGCTCTATCTCTACGACGACGCCGACACAATCGACCGGATCGATGTCGACCAGCTTGAACCCGTAGCCCGCTTCTTCGTTGACGTCGTGAATGAGGCAGAGACGAGAAAAAGCTCACTGCTTGGAGTTCTACCCACCGCGGTGCGCAAAATCTTTCCCAAGGGCAAATGGTAATGCAGCCGCTACCGGGCCATGCCGTCACATTTTCCGCGAAAGGGATCGACGGTGAGCAGCGTGAGCAGAGCGGGCTTGTGCATCTGCCAGATAGTGCAGCGCCAAGTGGCGGCTATCCGGTAGTTGTCTACGGGCATATGACAACGGGCGCCTCAGCTGCGGCGGCCCCGAGCCGTGCAGAGCCAGGACACGTTGAATGGCGGCGAATCTCGCAGGGTGATGCCCTCTGCGGCCGACTGCTCCGTCGAGGTATCGCCGTGCTCCGGCCAGACTACGAGGGCATCGGTTCGATCGGCAGTCACCCCTATCTAATCGGCGCATCACTCGGTGAATCAATGCGAGCCATGATGGCCGCACGCCACAGCTTCGACGCTCGGCTCGGCAACCGCTGGGTGCTCGCAGGCCATTCCGAGGGTGCGGTTGCGGCCATGTTCGCCTCAATCGCAACCGCGCCAGACAACGATGCGGTGCTTCTTGGCACCTCAGCCTTTGCGCCCGTCACCAGAATGGAACTCAGCATCGGGGTGGCCCGCAAGATGGCCGGCTGGGTGCCGGGTTCCGCGACAGTTTCGGCGCTCATTGGCCTGATGCTGCTTGGCGCTTCGGCTGAGGATCCTCGGCTCAAACAACTTGTTGAGGCTGAAGGGCTGAGCCCAGCCGCGAAAACCGCCTGGGCCGACCTAGCTTCGAAAACACTGGTCGAACTCGGTCGCGACGACTCCTGGGGAGGCATCGCACCCAATCGAATCGGGGGCGCGAAGCAAGCACAAATGTGGCAAATGCTTTTCGAATCGTTCCGCAGAAACGAACTCGCCAATCTTTCTCCGCGTGCCGGGCAGCCGCCACTTCGGATTGATGCAGCGCGCTTCGATGAGGTTGCTCCAGCCCCCTTCACCCGCGGATTGATGCGGAAATATCGTGCAGCAGGCTTCGAACTAACCGGGCGTTGGTGGGCCACCCATCACTCGGGCGTAATGCAAGACAAATTCGCACCCTCCGAAGCGGCTGCATGGATATCTGAGCGCTTCGGTACACTGGGTCAGTAACTGCCTGCCAGTAATAAGGAGGGGCTGAGATGCCCGCAGTACTGATCACCGGTGCCCAGTGGGGCGACGAAGGCAAAGGCCGAGCAACAGACTTGCTCGGTAGCCGAGTCGACTACGTGGTCAAATTCAACGGCGGCAACAATGCCGGCCACACTGTCGTTATCGGCGACGAAAAATACGCACTTCACCTGCTTCCCTCGGGAATTCTGACACCGGGTGTCACCCCGATCATCGCAAACGGTGTTGTGGTTGACCTCGCAGTGCTCAAGCAAGAGCTTGACGCACTCAACGAGCGCGGCGTCGACACCTCGAAGCTCAAGGTCAGCGCCAACGCGCACGTCATTACGGCTTACCACCGCACTCTCGACAAGGTCACGGAGCGCTTCCTTGGTAAGCGTCAGATCGGTACCACCGGGCGTGGGATCGGCCCCGCCTACGCCGACAAGATCAACCGCGTGGGCATTCGAATCCAGGATATCTTTGACGAAAGCATTCTGCGTCAGAAGGTCGAAGCGGCTCTTGAGTTCAAGAACCAGGTGCTCGTCAAGATTTACAACCGTCGCGCTATCGGCGTTGACGAGGTAGTCGAAGAGCTGCTGAGCTTCCGGGAACTGCTTGAGCCAATGGTTTGCGATACCGGCCTCATGCTGCACGAAGCGATTCGAGACGACAAGACTGTGCTCTTTGAAGCCGGCCAGGCAACCATGCTCGACATTGATCACGGCACCTACCCGTTCGTGACCTCATCGAACGCGACTGCCGGCGGCGCATCGACCGGTAGTGGTCTGCCACCGCATCGAATCGATCGCGTGATCGCTGTGATCAAGGCATACACGACACGAGTGGGGGCTGGTCCGTTCCCAACCGAACTCTTCGACGAAATGGGCGAACAGCTCGCACGAGTCGGCCACGAGTACGGTACGACTACCGGGCGTCTGCGCCGCTGTGGTTGGTACGACGCGCCAATGGCGCGCTACGCGGCGCGCATCAACGGAGTTACCGACTTCGTACTCACGAAGCTCGATGTGCTCTCGGGTATTGAGACCATTCCAGTGTGTGTTGCATACGACGTGAACGGTGTGCGCCACGACGAGATGCCGGTGAACCAGACCGACTTCCACCACGCAAAGCCGATCTACCAGGAGTTCCCTGGCTGGACAGAGGACATCTCGGGCGCTCGTCGTTTCGAAGATCTGCCAAAGAACGCGCAGGACTACATTCTCGCGCTAGAAAAGATGAGCGGATCACGCATGTCAGCCATTGGTGTTGGGCCCGAGCGCGAACAGGTTGTTGTGCGCCACGATCTGCTCGACTAAGACGAGGAAAAGCCGTGAGCGATCGAACCCCTGAAGCTACGCTGCTTGCGCTGCGCAGCAGCATCGACAACATTGATGCTGCCCTGATCCACATGCTGGCTGAGCGGTTTCGCTGCACCCAGCAGGTTGGTGAGCTGAAGGCAGAACACGGCATGCCAGCGAGCGATCCTGGGCGTGAAGAGCGCCAGATCGCTCGCTTGCGCGCGCTCGCCGAAGACGCACAGCTTGATCCAGAATTCGCCGAGAAGTGGTTCAACTTCGTGGTGGCCGAGGTGATTCGGCATCACCGAAGCATTGCCGAGGAAACTACTTCCGCTGAGTAAGTAGCGCGCCTGGCCGTGCGGTTGGGTGGATCGACCCGTCATCCCGTGGCTGTGCGGCCGGAGACGGCATAGCTCGCAGGATGACGGCAGCGTGGTTACTGGGACTGTCTGAGTAAGCGGGCGTGAGCGATGGCGGCGAGCACGCGGTGGCGTAGGGCGTTGCCCCGCTCGGCGAATCCTCTCTGCAGCTCGGCATACTGTCGCTTGCCCGCAGCGGTTTCAATCGGAACTGCGCTGAGCAGTTCGCCGTCGGCGCCGCGGTACTCGCTGACGTCGTAGGGCGAGGCCCGCATATCAACCTCACGAATGTCGCGTGCGAGCACAAAGGCATCGAGCAGCACATCGCCCGGAATGATCGGGCCGAGTTTTGCCGCCCACTTGTAGACGTCCATACCGGCGTGCAGGCAGCCCGACTGTTCGAGTGCTGGTTGGCTTTCTCGGGTTGGTCGAAGGGCGTTTAGCGGTGCTGCCTCAGGCGTGAAAAATCGGTAGGCGTCAAAGTGGGTGCAGCTGATCGGGTTCGTTTCAACCACTTGATCGGTGGCTTCGTGGCCGATTCTGAGCGGTAGGCCGGTGTGCCGCAACTGCTCCGGGGTCATCCGATAGACCATTGCCCATTCGTGCAGGCCAAAGCAGCCGAACTGGGGAGTGTGTTCGAGCGTTGCTCCGAGGAGCTGTTCGACGTAGTCGACGGTCGCGCCGCGCTTTTCGAAGTAGCTGTCGAGGTCGACAGTCGCTTCTCCTGCCCGCACGGTGTAGAACTTCCAGGCGACGCGATCCTCGTCGGTCACCTCAAGTGTGATGCCTGCTCCGGGGTGCCATCTGCGGAGTTCCGCGGGTTTCACTGAGTAGTAGGTCCACAGGAAGTCTTCGACTGGGTGGCGCTGCCTAGCGAGGCGTCTGGCAAGATGGGCCGTGGTGAGTTCTTCGACTCTGCGTTGGTGGGCGGCCTCGATCGGCTGCCAGATTTCGTGAGGAAGACTCACTTGCTCGCCGGCTTCAAGAGTCACCGGCGTAGGGTACACGATTTGGCGTGCATTCGACCAAAATATATCTTCACCCAAATCTACTCCCTCTAAAATTGGTGTCATTTTTGCCCTCGGCATAAGGTCAAACAGGGAGTCATTTGGGGAGACTCCTCTCTGGCGCTTCAGCGTGCTCGAAAACAATAAGGGTGTTTTTCGAGGTTATTTGGAGTGCCTTCTAATGGGGATATTAGGGGTGTTGAATGGCCGAGGGATCGGTTCAGGGTACATCTGTCGCGTCTTCCTGGAAGCGAATGCAAAAATTCGTTTCCGGGAGCGCGGCAGTTGCGCTGTTGACAGGAATGCTAGTCGTTGCCGGAGTCGGCGTGCAAAGTGCGGTAGCCGCTGGCCCGCCTGCGCCAAAACTTACGGCCACTGTGGCGAATACGCCGCTCTGGGGAGAAGACGTCACCGTCAATCTCAATATTCAGAGTCCGTTCAAAGCGACAGACGCAGGCGCGCAAGACGCGTACAACCTTAGCCTTGGCATCGTGCTGCCAAAGGGTGTTGTACTCGACGGCAAGACCACCCTTGGTGCGCCCACTCTCTACCCAGTGAGCGAGACCAACCGAGTCGTTCCTGGCGCCTACGCGAAATTCCCAACCGACTGTGTCGCATTCGGCCTCGAACCAGCTCCGGGCAAGGCAAACTCATGTCAGGTGCCAGAAGGCATGACGTATGCAGTCTTCACCAACATCAGTGACCTTCCTGCCGGTGCAGCAACCCAGCACTCGATCAAGGTTCGCCCAGACGCGACGCTATTCCCCATCGGCTCTGCACTGAACGCAACCATTTCGGCGTTCACCAGCAATCAGGCCACAATGGTTCCCGTCTTCCCCGGCGTCAAATCAGTTGCGACCACAAACTCGCATACCTCGGCCCCAGGCACTGTCACGCTCGACGCCCCAGTGAAGGGCCTGCGCGTCAGCAAAGCACAAACCGAACACCCAGATAACAAGGTGCTGCGCGGTGTGCACGGCGACAACGGTACGATCTACAGCCTCACCGTCAACCACACCGGTCAGGCCGACCTCGACAACGCCGAAGTTGTCGACTTCCTGCCTGCCGGGCTCGAATACCTTGGTTCGTGTGGCATTGACGATCACTCAACGAATGCAAACGGTACCCGAGCTGAAAGTGCCGAATACCCGGGCGCCGGCGCGCTCAATACCGCACCAGTAGGCGATAACTGCCTGCAGGAATCATCGGTAGAAACCATTCTGATGGACGCCGAAACCGCCGAGAAGTACCAGAACAACCGGGGCGCTTCACGCCTCGAGGTTGGCAAGGTCTACACGAAGGTTACCTGGCAGATTCCTAGCGGCATTTGGGCAATGAACCAGAACGACACTGGTAAAGCGCCAAAGCCACAGGGTGCAAACGCCTCTTCTGAGGGTGTCGCCGCGACCACCGTGATTCGCTACCGTGCAGGCGTGCCTCTCTTTGAGAATACACTCGACTTTGGTGGCAACACCCCAGACGCTGCGAGCGGAGCGCAAGCGGCAAACCTCGACAATAACCGCGGTGCTTCAACCCGCCACGGTGACGTTGACCCAACAGACCCCGCTGCCGACAAGGGCGATGGCGAGCCAAAGACTTACACCAACGTGGCTGCTGCCAGCGGCAGCTACCAGGACGCTGAGACCTATGACGCAAACAGCCGCACGATCGAAGCGGTCGATTTGCGTGTTATCAAGTCAGTAAACGACAGCGAGTTCAAGCAGGGCGGTTTCGCACGTTACACGCTGAACCTCGCAACGAGCGAGTACACGAGTGCTGAAGTGCCGAGCCCAGGCGCTGCGCCATATCGTCTCTTTGACGACTTCGCAGACGGCCTCTGCCCAGTATTCCCCGCAAATGTGCCAGTGGCGCACGACGCGAACAACCCACTGAGCACCACTGCGCAGCCAATGCCCAATTTGGTGCTCGGCAAGCCAAACACCAGCGGCGCACAGCCATTCCAAACCGCAGAAGCATGGAATGCTGCGGTCGCAGACGCAGGCCTCGGCACTGCCTGCGCATGGAACTCCAGCGCAAGCAACACTCAGCCTGACTCGACTCAGCTGGCAGGTGCGAAGCTCAGCACCATCGGCTTCGACGCACAATCAGGGCACTTCTATCTCGAACTCGCTGTCGATCCAGCGCTGCTCGAAGCAGACTCTCGCGACCGCATCGTGCAGTACTCGGCACAGCAGGGAGTCGCATATGTGAAGGGAAGCGCCGAAGGCGCGACCACTTCGGGCGACACCGTGCACAACTCGGTCGATATCTTCGGCAAGACCAGGTCGATTCCAGCTCTCGACGGAGTGACTTCTGCGGGCAGCACTGTCGACGGAAACACGGTTTCAGGCGACGTAGCCGACGGCATCTGGAACGCTTCAGATGATTCAGCGGCGACGCTCAAAGCGAACTACACGCAGCTGAACAAAACCGTGCTTTCGCGCGAAGCCGGCGTGCCAGAGGCCGCAGATATTGCGAAGCCAAAGAAGGACGGCGGCCCAGACCCAGCACTCTGGACCAAGAAAGCGACCACCCCGTTCGCTCCAGGTGACGAAGTTTGGTACCGGGTACAGATCACCCCACCGACCGGCACCGATGTGCGCAATCCAAAATTCACCGACTTCCTACCCGAGGGCGTCGAATTCGACCCGATCGACAACGACAGCGACGGTCGCCCAGACAATATGTGGATCGTGCCATCGGCACCAAACGCCAAAATGGGCACCTGCGAGCCGACGAGCGACCTCGACTGGGTAAATACCTTCGCGCCGGCAAGCGGTATCAACGTGAGCGGAAACGTGCTCACCTTCAACCTCGGCAATAGCTGCGGCTTGAGCGATACAGACCGCTTCATGCCACTGAACTCAAAGCTTGAGATCTACCTCAAGGCCAAGGTCACCAGCATCTCGGCATTTGGTGAGGTCGATCTTTCGCAGAACCTGGCGAAATACCAGCAGAACAACGTCGACGGTGAAATCTACTTCCTCCGTGATGAGGCAGAGATTGCACTCGATACCTCTGCGCGTCTGGTCAAGGGCATTCAAAGCAACACCTTCACTGATCCAAAAACCAACACCCAGCCATACCTCGGCCCCAACGCACCGAACAGCAATGTTGACGGGCAGCCGATCGTGCAGGGTGACAAGGTGGTCTTCAGGCTTGACGTCACCGCACCAACTGTCGACACCAAGGACTACTGGCTCTACGACGCGCTGCCAGCAGGCGTCAAAGCTGAGCACCTGAGCGATTACGATCCTGCAGACGGTAGCTTCACCGGAAATTCGACACTGTGGGCAGACAACGCTGATGTCGCCAACAGCACAGTTGCCTACACCGCTCACGCCTACAACCCAGGCGATCCCGGTTACCCGACTGACCTGAACCCTCTCTACAAAGACCGCAGCATTGTGGTCTGGCAGGTAACCGGTACCGTGCCAGGTAGCTCGCCAGAGGTGCCAGCTGTTCCGGCTAACCCGAACGACCCAAGTAGCGGCCAACCAGCAGTGCCTGCTGTGCAGCGCGGCTTCAGCGTGAGCTACGCGGTCACAGTGCCAGGGGCTGCAGACGGTACCGCCGCGGCTCAGATCACGCAGAACTACATCAACACCGCTTCGATCGCCGAAATGGCTGTCGTGAACAACGCGAGTGCAGGCACTTCGACCACTCTTGTGCCTACCCCCGGAGCTGGCAACAGCACCGTGCCAACAGGCGGCAGCACGATCGATAAGGCGGGCGAAACAGCCGCACCGGTAGCGCTTCGCACCGCTGGCGCAAACCAGCTCGAAGTACCAGCTGACCACGTCACAGACCCATCGAACGTGACCCTGCCAAATGCAAGTGTTTCAAAGAAGCTGATCTCGACCGAGATTCAGCCGAGTGGATCGACTCCGGCCGACCCACTGAACTCGGGCACCACCACCGGCGCCGTAGAAGCTCGCCCCGACAATGCCATTGTTGAGGGTGAATACGCGACCTTTGAATACGCGGCTACGATTCCGGCAAAGACAAGCGTCGCGGGCGGCAAGCTCTTTGACGCGGCAGAGTTTGCGCGCAACAGCAACAAGCTCGGCTACGAATTTGTGCCAGGTAGCGCGAAGTTCTACGAAGGCGCGACCGGAACTACACAGATTGATTGCGGCACGGGCTCAGCAGATTTCAAGTGCGATCCGGCCACCGGTGAACTGACGCTGCCTGAGTTCTACACCAATGACACCGCGAATGATGCTGTCTTCCGCGTGCAGATTACGGTGTGGGTCAAGCAGAAGAAGGGCGCCGTTACGCTGGTTCACAATGACCAGCTCGTAAACACCGCTCACTTCGGCTACAACAAGCCGACAACCAACCCAGGAATTCCTGGTCGAGCGGATCTGACGGCGACCGCGAACACGCGTTACCTTGAGCCAGCACCAATCCTGAACAAGGCTGTATCGGGCACCCAGGGTGCCGACGGTCGAGTCACTTTCACCCTGACCGCGAGCAACACCAACGGCCGCCCGGCTGTCTATGATGCGGTGGTCTACGACTGCCTGCCTGCGGGCTTCACGCTGCCAGCGCAGACCTTCGCACCGTCAGCAGGCACCGTTGATCCGGTGACCCCGGCAGTGAAGTGCTCGGTAACCGGAACCGGTGCCGGAACTACGGTGACGCAGCCTGACGCCCAGGGCACCGGAACGCTGATCAAGTGGAACGTTGGACGGATCGACGCTGGCAAGCCAGCGACCCTCAAATTCGACGCCATCGTTGACACCGGCGCTGCCGGCGGCGAGCAGTACACCAACCGCGCGCAGCTCGTCGGCAAGACGCTGCCAAACACGTTGCCACAGGCCGACGAACGTGCGGGCACTCGAAACACCGGTGCAAGCGCCGACGTGAACATTGCAAACGCAACACTCACGAAGTCGGTTACTCCGAACCGTGCCCCAGTTGGCGAGACTGTCACGTACACAATGCGCGCGACCATTCCCGCACACGCAAACTACTACTACTTCGAGATCAGCGACCGCATGCCGGCCGGCCTCGAATTTGTAGACGGCAGTGCAACGCTGAACTTCGTAGGCGGCCCAAACATTGCGGCTCAGCCGAAAGTTAGCGGTGCGGTAAAGACCGGGCAGACTCTGGTCTGGCCTGCAGACAGCCGTGTTGAGATTCCTACCGCCGCGACTGCGCGCACGATCGAGATCACCTACCAGGCAAAGATCACCGATCAGATCGCGAGCACACAACCGACCAACTTTGCAAACGCAAGCTGGAACACCAACAGGACCACCGACGAAGGCACCCGAAAGAAGACCGCCGACGCGAGCGCTCCAGTGACAATCCTGAACCCATCGCTGACCGTGCAAAAGCAGGTCAAGCTGGCAGGTGCTGACGACGCAAGCTACGCGAAGACAAAACAGGGTGACCCTAACCAGGGCTTCACCTATCGGGTGCGCGTGACCAACGCGAACACGACTCCTGCCTACCATGCGGCAATCACTGATTGCCTACCAGCGGGCGTTGTCGACGTGACCTCAGTTTCGAACGGTGGCAGCTACTCGGCAAACGCGGCCGCTGGATGCGCAAACGGCACCATCACCTGGACTGGCCTCGACCCGATCCCGGCCGGGGGCAGCATCGACCTCACCTTCAATGCCACCTTCGCGGCATCGGCAGAGCTGCGATCAACGACTCCAACCACAACCGGTACCGGAGTTGCTGAGCAGAACATCGCCAAGATCGTCGAGTACACCTCGTACGGCAAGAACGGTGAAACCGGATGGACCTACCGTCCGGGCGGCAAGCTGCCAGGCGGCGCAAACATGCCAGCGACCTTGCAAGACGACGCGAGTGTCACGCCGCTCTTCCCTTACCTCGTACCAACGAAGACCGTGACGAACCCAGTAGCGGGACAGTCGTACGGTTTGGCGCACACCGGTAAGAACTTCAACTGGACCCTTACCCTGCGAAACGCGGGCGCAGGCACGGCCAACAGTGTCAGCGTCACCGACGTACTGCCAGTGAACTGGGAATACGCGGGCAATGCACAAATCAGCATCAACGGTGGCCCAGCGCTCGCGCTTCTCGGTGAGCCAAACGTGACCACCGCGGCTGTCAGCGGCGGCGACCAGCAGACAGTGACCTGGTCGCAGAACCAGATTGCCGGCGCCGAAGCGACCCCGCTTGCGGCCGGGCGATCCTTCGTGATCACCTTTGATGCCAAGCCAACAAAGGCGGCACTGACCACCCCAGGCACCGGCGTCATTGGCAACGGTGGCAAGGTCAACGTGCACCGAAACACCCTGACCGCAACGGCAACTGACGCCAACGATGCAAGCCGCAACAAGAATGCGACTTCATACGTTGGATCGCAAAGCCAAGCGGACGCCTACATCGCCGAGGCTGACCTGCAGTTGACCAAAACTGCCGTGCCTACCTCAGCCGTGGTTGCTGGCAGCGGTGAATTCGCTGCCTGGGATCTTGTGGTGCGTAACCTCGGACCAGACTCAGCAGAGGGTCCAATCCGGGTAAAGGACACCACCGGCGCACTGCCAGACGGCATCACCATTACCGGCGCAAGCGGTAGCGGCTGGAACTGTACGGTCGGACCACGCGCCGCGAACGGTGCGACCGAGATCGATTGTGCGCGCACAAATCTGAACGAGTCGCTTCCGAAGAACCAGTCGTTCCCGAAGATCACCGTGCGCGCGAATGTTGCTGCCGCGCAGCAGCCAATCACCGTGAACAACTCGGCGATCGTTGTGCCTGGCGCGACATTTGATCCGAACTACGTTTCTGACCCGGCTGCGCCTGGTTACAATTCGCAGAACAACCGCAGTGAGGCATCTCTGTCGACCACGACCGCTGCCGACCTTGCTCTGGTGAAGTCATTGACCTCGCCAACGCAGGTTCCAGCCCGCGGTGTCGTTGTTGGCGGGCAGCTGACCTGGCAACTTGCGGTGACCAACCTCGGCCAGTCTGATTCGATTAGCTCGAGCGCGAAGCCAATTACGATCACCGACACGGTTCCTGCCGGAATCTCGAGTGTTGCGGACCCATCGAACGCTTCATGGACCGCAAGTGTGACCCGTGCCGGGGCTGCTGCGCAGTTCCCAGCCAAGGCAGGAGACCAGATCACCTGGACCTTCACCGGTGCATCGATTCCGGTGGGTGCCACCAGCACAGTCTCAGTGAGTGGAACAATTCTGACCTCGCACGTAGGCGATGTCACGAACACCGCTGCGGTACTGCCAGGTGAGACCCCAGAGCCAAACCGCCCCGATTCGTCTGAGAACAACACCAGCACCACTACGACGCCAACCGATAGCTCGACAGAAATCGGCGTGCGCAAGGCCCGTGTGGTTGCCGATGCGAGTGCAGCTGACGGCTGGCGCCAGGCTGATCCAAGCACGAACCCAGACGACGCTTTTGTCGCTGGTAACCCTGTGTACTACCGAATCACCACGACCAACCTTGGCAGTGCAGATGCGCGCAATGTGCACGTGGTCGATGAGGCTCCAGACGGGTTGACCTTCGCGAGCGCGACTGACCTCAGCGGCAACTGGACTGCTTCGCCGGTGAACGCCACGAACTGGCACGATTTCGCCCTGCAGGGCGGCACCATGCCTGTTGGCGAGTCACGCGCATTCGTGGTTCGCTATGAAACCGCCTCGACCATCACGGGCGCAGTAGTGAACTGGGTTGAAGCTTCGGCTGACAACGCGACACCAGTGCGCGATAAGGACGACACCAACGCCACCAAGATTGTTGATCTTGGTATCGAGAAGTCGCATGAAGGCACCGGGCCATTCACTCCTGGCACCACCGTGAGCTACACCCTCAAGGTGACCAACCACGGGCCGAGCTCCACGAGCGGTGATGTCGAGATTGTTGACACCCTGCCCGCTGGCCTCTCATACGTCGCCGGTAGCGCGAACGCGACCAGCACCGTGACCGGCCGCAGCCAGATGCCAGCTGAGCCAAGCCTCAGCGGTGACGGCGACCGTACCCTCACCTGGAACCTGCTCGAAGCCCTTGATGTGTTTGACGTCGGTCAGACGGTGACCGTAACCTTCGACGTAACTATCGATCCAGCGCTGCGCGCAGGCACGCCACTGAACAACGTGGCTACCGTTGACGGCCCTGACGATCAGACTGAACCAGATCCTGATCCGCACCCGAATCGGGCTACCGACTTGATCACCACGACCGGTACCACCGCATCGATGTCGATCGAGAAGAAGGTGCAGAATAGCTCGGGCGATTGGGTCGAGAGCGCTGAGCTGATCGCAGGTACCGCCGCGAAATGGCAGGTCACCGTGACCAACGAAGGCCCATCTGCAGCACCGGTATCGCTCAGCGATATATTGCCTGCTGGCGTGAGCTTCGTCTCGGCGAGCGGAGCCGGATGGGAATGCAACGAAACCAATGGGGTACCAACCGGCGTGTGCAGCTACACCGCAAACAATGGGCTGCACCCGGTTGGCGAAGCCAACGCAACAACGATTGAGATTGAGACCATGCTCGCCCCAGAGCTGCGCCCGACTCAAGAGCCAAGCGTGCCTGCGCTCGTGAACACCGCGCAGATCAGCTGGTCTGATGACACTACTGCCGGCGTGCAGACCGCACGCGACACCGCAAGCGTGACGATCGCAAACGATGCTGATCTCAGCATCGTAAAGAGCGTGATCAGTGCGGCTGGTGGTGACGTGGTGGCTGAACGGCCAGCTCCGGTTACCGCTGGTGAAAGCGTCTGGTACCGATTGCAGGTTGCAAACCTCGGCGCAAGTGACGCGAGCGGCCCCGTCGTCGTAACTGACACTCTGCCTATTGGTCTCACTGTTACTGCTGGCACTTCTACTGTGAACGGCTGGACGATGAAGGCTGAGCCGGTAGTCGCCGGATCACCTCAGATCGTGACCTTCACCCTCAGTGGCGGTCAGCTTGCTGCTACCGCGGCGGATGCCACTCGTGGCAATGCTCCAGTGATTGAGTTCGAAGCTCAGATTGACTCGGCAATCGCCAATGGCGAGACACTGGTCAACTCGGCGAACGTGACGTCTGAGACACCAGATTCGAACCCAGACAACAACGCAGATAGCGCTGATGTACTGGTTACGCGTTCGGCCGATCTCTCGATCACCAAGTCGCACCCGACCGCTGATGACCGTGACCGAGTAGTTATCGGGGAGGCACTGCCGTTCTTGATCAATGTCACGAACCATGGGCCATCGGTATCGAGCGGCTTCACCGTGACCGACACTATGCCGGTCGGCCTTGAGGTAACCGATCAGCTCGGTGCCGTGCTCGACGATCAGGGCGACCCAACCGGTTGGACGATTGATTCGATCACGCCAGAGCAGTGGGATGCCAGCCAGCCGACCGTCGTAGTTGCGAGCTACACCGGCCTCACCGAGGTGGGTGCGGATACTAAGCCACTTGTACTGAACACGATCGTGCATGAGAACGCCTTCAGCGAAGCTGATGATGTGGTCAACCACGTGCAGATTACGGCGGCGAATGAGACCGATCCTGAGCCTTCGAACAATGAATTTGAAGATCCAATTCATGTTCGCCCTCTTGTCACGCTGGTGATTGAGAAGAAGGCTGTTGGTGAGTTCAAGGTCGGTAAGGTGGGCACCTATTCGATCACCGTGGAGAACACCGGCACACAGACAGATCACGGCCCAATTACCGTGACTGATTCGCTGCCGGCTGGCTTGAGCTTCCGGGACACGCCAGATCTGCCAGAGGGTGCAACCGCGACACATGAGCGAGGTGTGGTCACCTGGAATCTCACTGAGCCGCTTGCGGCGGGCGAGAAGGTCACTCTGACTCTCAACGTGAACGTGCTGCAGGCTGCGTATGATCAGCCGAACCACCAGCTGGTGAACGTGGCTTCGGTGACAACCGAGTCTTCGATTACTGATGATTCGGTGCTGACTGATGATGCGACAGTGACGGTGAAACCTGCCGATCCGCTGGTAAACACTGGCGGTGAAGTTGCCGGTGGGCTGCTCGCAGCAATTGCCCTGATGGCATTGCTGGGTGGCGCCACTTACCTGGCTGGTCGAAAGCGCACGCGCGCTCGGCATAGCTAGTCGCTGGTAGTTCCATTACACGAGGATCGGTTCCGCTCTTGAGGCGGGCCGATCCTCGTGTTGTAGACGGCCCCATTGTGCTGTTCAGTTGTGCAGTTTGTGGATTGAACGGCACTCGGGTTGTGCATTCAGGCCAACTTTGATTTCTTGTCTGCGGCATGAGGCATACTGAAGTTGACGCCCCAGCGTGCAGTTTCGAGGATGATGCACAGCGCACCATTGTGTGCCATCCGAGATGTGCAAATAGGCCACTTGGAGGATGCAATGACGGACGCTTATATTTACGACGCCGTACGAACGCCGCGCGGCAAAAACCGAGGCGGTGCGTTGCACGGCACAAAACCGGTTGACCTCGTGGTGCCACTGATCGATGCGATCCTGGAACGAAACCCCGGTCTCGACGCCAATCTGATCGATGATGTTGTGCTTGGTGTGGTGTCGCCTGTCGGCGAGCAGGGTGGCGATATCGCGCGCACAGCTTCGCTGCTTTCGGGTCTGCCTGAGTCAGTGCCGGGTGTACAAATCAACCGCTTCTGCAGTTCTGGCCTTGAAGCTGTAAACATGGCGGCGCAGAAAGTCGCCTCGGGGTATGAAGACTGGGTACTTGCCGGTGGTGTCGAGTCAATGAGCCGTGTACCAATCGGTAGCGACGGTGGAGCACAAGCACAAGACCCAACCACCGCCTACGACACGTACTTTGTGCCGCAGGGTATTAGCGCCGACCTGATTGCCACGATTGAGGGCTTTAGCCGCGAAGACGTCGACGCCTATGCCGCGCGCTCGCAAGAGCGGGCAGACATCGCATGGCGTGAGGACCGCTTTGCAAAGTCGGTGATTCCAGTGCGTGATATCAATGGAGTCGTGCTGCTTGATAACGACGAGCATCGCCGACCTGGGGCAACTGTCGAATCACTTGGAGCGCTACCGGCCAGTTTTGCTGCAATGGGTGCTCAAGCTGGTTTTGACGAGGTCGCCCTGCAGAAGTACCACTGGGTTGATGAAATTCGTCACGTGCACGGCCCCGGCAATAGCTCTGGCATTGTTGACGGTGCCTCGCTGGTGCTGATTGGTTCGAAAGCCGCCGGAGAAGCAGCGGGACTGAGACCGCGTGCACGAATTATCTCGACCGCGGTAATCGGCTCAGAACCGACGATCATGCTCACCGGGCCCACCCCGGCAACCCAGAAGGCGCTTGACCGAGCAGGTCTGAGCATCGACGACATTGACCTCTTTGAACTCAATGAGGCGTTCGCAGCCGTGGTGATGAAGTGGCAAAAAGATCTTGGCGTACCAGACGAGAAGGTCAACGTGAACGGTGGAGCCATTGCGCTTGGACACCCGCTTGGCGCAACCGGTGGCATGATCCTCGCAACCCTGCTTGATGAGCTTGAGCGTCGGGACCTGAAGCGGGGCCTTGCCACGCTGTGCATCGGCTCAGGCATGGGCATCGCAACCATTATTGAGCGCGTCTAGGTCAGGAGCAGAGACAATGCAGACACAAGATTCAGCAGCCCTGGCGACCGCGATTCGCTACGAACGAGATGCCCACGGCATCGTCACACTCACGATGGACGATCCGAGCGGATCAGTCAACCTGATGAACGCCGCATTTGAGGCCTCGCTTCGCAGCGTGGTCGATCGCCTCTATGCAGAGATCGACCAGGTGCGCGGAGTCATTATTGCCTCTGCAAAAAAGACATTCTTTGCAGGCGGTGATCTCGACGCTCTCGCGGCGTACTCGGTAGAAAAATCTGCCGAACAAGAAGCTCACGTAGACGGCATGAAGCATGACCTGCGGCGTCTTGAAAAGCTTGGCAAGCCAGTTGTTGCCGCCATTAATGGTGCGGCTCTCGGCGGTGGCCTTGAAGTGGCTCTTGCCGCGCACCACCGAATTGCTGCAGATGTGCCGGGCAGCCGGATCGGCCTGCCAGAGGTGGGCTTTGGCCTGCTGCCAGGCGGCGGCGGTGTCAGCAGAACCGTTCGTATGCTCGGAGTGCAGCGTGCGCTCGCCGAGGTGATTCTGCCGGCACGACGCTTCTCAGTGCGTGACGCACACAGTGTCGGGCTGGTTGATCAGATTGTTGAGCAGGTCGATCAGCTAGACGGCGCAGCGCGCGCCTGGATCGCTGAGCACCCAGAAGTGCTGCAGCCGTGGGATCAGAAGGGCTTCAAGCTGCCCGGTGGATCACCAGCGAACCCTGCGTTCGCTGCTCAAATGCCGGCAATGCCAGCCATGTTGCGCGCGCAGCTTAAGGGCGCACCAATGCCGGCACCACGTGCCGCCCTCGCGGCAGCGGTCGAGGGTGCATACGTTGATATCGATACCGCGCTCGCAGTTGAGACCCGATACTTTGTACACCTTGCCAATGGGCAGGTTTCAAAGAACATGATTAAGGCGACGTTCTCTGACCTTGCTGCCGTCTCGCGGGCGGCCTCGAAATGGCAGAGCGAACACAACTCGCCAGCAGTGGCCGAAGCGCTTGCGAAGGGTGGCAAGACGGCCGAAGCTGTTGCTTACATTGCCCAGCGATCTGAAAGCTATCTGCCCCGTCTCGCTCACCGGGTAGCGGTAGAAGCGGCAGCGCTCGCGGCTGACGGGGTATCACGCACAAGCTTGGTGCGTGCCGCAGAGCAAAGCGGCTACCAGGCGAACCCTTTGGTGCAGGCAGAACAGTTCTCGATCGAAATTGCCGATGCACGCGGTGCCGACGCGGGGTCGGTGCCGTTTGCTGATGTGCAGGAACGATTGCTCTTTGCCCAGGCTCTCGAAGCGGCCGCCTGCCTCGAAGAGGGGGCAGTGCTGAATGTGGCAGAGGCCAATATCGCGTCAATCTTCGGGATCGGATTCCCGGTTTGGACAGGTGGCGCGCTGCAATACATCAGCCAGTACGAAGGATCAGTTCGAGGTTTCGTGGATCGGGCGAATGAACTCGCGTCAGCCTACGGTGAACGCTTCAAGCCTGCAGCTTGGCTTGTGGCGCGAGCCGAAACTGGCGAAGCTTTCCACTAAAGCAGGGCCCGAAGTGCCTGTCGACATATCCGACAGGCACTTCACTGCGCAGTGTCGCAGGTGACCGGTAGCCTTGAGTCGTGAGTTACTGGAGCGAAATCATCGGGCAGGCCGACGCCGTGCGTGTGCTCGAGCAAGCGGCGGCACCCGGCGCCGAGCGCGAACTCTCGCATGCTTGGTTGATTACCGGGCCACCCGGTTCAGGCCGGTCAAATCTCGCCCTACGTTTTGCGGCCGCCTTGATTGCCCGCGATGAAAGTGAGCGCGAATCGGTCTTCGCCCAGGTGCGTGCGCGAACGCATCCTGACGCAGCGGTGCTCACCACTCAAAAAGTGGTGATCGGGATCGACGATGTGCGAGAAATCGTGGCCTCGGCTCATTTTGCCCCTGCAGAGGGCAGGCACCGCGTCATCGTCATTGAAGACGCCGATCGCATGCCAGAGCGCACATCAAACGTGCTGCTGAAGGCGCTTGAAGAACCACCTGAGCGCACGATTTGGGTGCTTTGTGCGCCAAGCGAGGCAGACCTGCTGCCGACCATTCGGTCGCGCGCGAGATCGATGCGATTGATCACGCCGGCTCCCGCAGAGATCGCCCGCCTGCTGCACGAGCGCGACGGTGCTGACCTTGCGCTTGCCGAGCGGGCAGCACGATTGGCGCAAAGCCACATTGGTATGGCGCGACGACTGGCTTCTGACCCGGCCGCACTTGAGCGACGCGAGCGCACCGTCGAATTGGCGCTGCGGGTAACCACGCTCGGTGGGGGCATGCGAGCCGCCGCAGAACTACTTAAAGTGGCGCAGGCAGACGCTGATGCGCTCACTGAAATGCTTGACGCCGACGAGCGGGCCGATGCGATGCGAAACATGGGCTTGGCGCCTGGGGCGGCGATCCCTCCAGCACTGCGCTCTCAGATGAAAGCACTCGAAGAAGACCAAAAGCGGCGCGCGACCAGAAGCCTGCGCGACGGGCTCGACCGAATTCTCACCGACTTGCTCTCGCTCTATCGAGATGTTCTGCTCACCGCTGTCGGATCCGGATTGCCGTCAGTGAACGAAGAGCACCAACAAGCTATCGAAAAAATTGCTGGTCAGTGGGGCGAGCAGCGCACCATGCAGGTTATTGACGCAATCGACACCGCGCGCAAGAGGCTCACGCGCGGTGTCACCCCAGGTCTAGTACTTGAGGCCATGTTCGCCAATATCGTCGTAGCGTCGACGCAGGAGGAATACCAGTGATTGACGAGCTAAACGAAGACACAGAACCGTTTCGCCCGAAGCGCCGCAGGCGACTTGCCGTGATCGCTGTTGCGGCAGTTGCCGCGTTGCTCTTGAGCTCGTGCGCTGCGCTATTTGGCGTGCTGAGCGGCACCCCGCAGCGCTCTGAACTGCCAGAAGTCAACGGGGTTGATTTCACCGCGCAAGTACCAAATTGGGTGAAGTGCTACGAGGGCAAAGAGTGTGCGCGAGTGAGCGCACCGCTCGATTGGAGTGAACCGAGCGGAGAACGCATCGAGCTGGCACTGGTGAAGCAGTCGGCACTTGGTGGCAAGTCGCAGGGAACGATCTTTGTAAACCCGGGCGGGCCAGGAGCCTCGGGTGTCGACTACATCGCGAACAGCATCGACTATGGCGTGGGCAAGCCACTGCAGCAGTCCTTTGACATCATTGGTTGGGATCCGCGCGGGGTAGGCGAATCCTCGCAGGTGCGCTGTCTCGATGATGCCGGGCTCGACAGGGTGCTCTACGGCAAGAGCGCAACCGATGGGCTCGAAGAAGGCAGCCAGGCCTGGATCGATGCGGCGCTCAAAGAAAACAAAGCATACGGTGAAGCCTGCCTGAAAGAAACCGGCCCGCTGCTTGGCCACGTTGACACCGGTTCTACCGTGCAAGACCTCGATATGCTTCGTGCAATCGTGGGCGACGAAAAGCTGAACTACCTCGGTTATTCATACGGCACCTACATCGGTGCCCGCTACGCAGATGCCTACCCAGATCGGGTGGGCAAGCTGGTGCTTGACGGTGCAATTGATCCGACAAGTACCGAAGCAGAAGTTGTGCGTGAGCAGACCAGAGGGTTCGAGCTGGCCCTTCGCGCCTACGTGACCGACTGTCTCACTCGCGAAGACTGCCCGCTGAGCGGCAATGCCGACCAGGCGATGCAGCAGTGGCGAGTCCTACTCGATTCAGTTGAAGCAAACCCACTCACCGGAGATGACGGCAGAATCGTATCGTCAGGCACGCTGATCACCGCAATTATTATGCCTCTGTACTCAGAACAGAATTGGCCATACCTTGACCAGCTGTATCTCTCAGCAAGTGACGGGAGTGCCGAAATTGCGCTTGCGCTCGCTGACGCCTACAACGACCGTGTCGACGGGGTGTACAGCAGTAATCTGATGTCGGCTTTCGGAGCAATCAACTGTCTCGATTACCCGAGCCCGTTGCCGCTGAACCTTGAACAAATGCGTGCCGATGCGGCCGAGCTGCAAGAGATTGCGCCAACGATTGGCGCGTTCCAAGGCTACGGTGATGTCGGTTGTGCGGCCTGGCCTGTACCGGGCGTAGACGACCGCACTGCAGTGAGCGCACCTGGTGCCGACCCGATTCTTGTGATCGGTACAACGGGTGATCCAGCGACTCCGCTGCGCTGGGCAGAATCACTCGCGAACCAGTTGCAGAGTGGTTCGCTGCTTGTGTTCGAAGGCGAAGGCCACACTGCCTACGGCAAGAATTCTTGCGTCAACGAGATCGTAGAAAACTACTTCCTGACGGGGGCAATGCCCGAGGCCGGCGCGCGCTGCGTAGCCTAGTTCTCGCCGATTCGACCCGCTTTAGCCCGATGTGCGTGTGCGGGTCGATCTGGTGATAAAGTAGGTTCTTGTGCCGGGTGTACCCGGCAACGCCGACTTAGCTCAGGGGTAGAGCAGTTCCCTCGTAAAGAACAGGTCTCGGGTTCAAATCCCGAAGTCGGCTCCAATTGCCCCACTTCGGTGGGGCATTTTCGTTTCTTCGTGATTTCTGAACCCGTTACTGTGCACGGAAGCGCTTGACGCCTAGCGTCGAGTCTTGCGCAACCGAGTCAGTGCGAGAGCCGTGCCTGCCGCTACAAGCGTCGTTCCAAGCAGCGCACCGGCAGTTGGAGCATCGGCGCCAGTGTTCGCTAGCTTTCCACCTGCCTCGGCGCCCTTGTCGACCTCGGGCTCTGGCTTTGGCTTCGGTGCTTCGTTGTCTGTGATCACCACGGTGAAGCTGTATTCCCGTTCGGCAAGGCCATTCGAGACTTTCACCAAGAAATCGTAACTGCCAGCTTTTGTTGGCAAGCCGGTGATCTTGCCATCACGTGAGAGGGAAAGACCGGCCGGAATTGATCCGCTAATTACACTCACTTCTGGAATCGACGGGTAGCCGGTCAGTGCAAAGTCGAAAGTGTATGACGTGCCTACGACACCATTTAGCGGAATGCCTTCGAGCGCTACCGCGGGAGCCGGGCTGACGGTGACCGCTTGTCGACCAGAGAACGTGCCAGTATTTCCGTTCGGGAGCGTGAACGGCGCATTCCAGGTGACCCCGCCTACCCCGGCCTGGTTCCAGATCACTTCATTGCCAGACACGGTTCCGTCGCCAGAGGTGACCGAGAGCGGAATGGGTGATCCGTCGGCGGCACGTATGGGTGAGAGCGTTGGCGTGCCCACCACTGCCTCGGCGTCTGCAATTACTTGGGCCGCGCCATTAAACGCGGTCAGCTTTGTAAGCCCACCGATGGGTGAGATGTCAGTGATGTGGTTGTTTCTAATCTGAATGTTTTGCAGGTTGCTCAACCCAGCGAGCGGAGTCAGATCAGAGATTTGGTTGTCGTGCAGCAAGAGGTAGCGAAGCGTCGTGATGTTCTGAATGGGCGTCAGGTCGGTAATTCGATTGCCATTGAGTTCGAGTGACGTGACCTTGGGGAGCCCGGCGATGGGCTGAAGATCTGCGACATTGTTCGATACTAGGGCTAGTACTTCGAGCTTGGTCAGCCCCGCCAGAGGCGCAAGGTCTGAAACCATATTGTGCTGAAGGTCGAGGGTGCGCAGGCCGGTTGCGAAGGCCAGAGGTTCGATATTTTCGATCAACATGTTCTTGCATGTGAGCGCGGTGAGCGATGCGAGATCGGCCTCGGTTATCGTCGCATCTTCTGCAAAGCCAAGTTGTGTGAGTACGCAATTCTTAAATGCTGCATTCTCGAAAGCGACTTCATCTGTGGGTGCGGCAACCGCGATTGCCGGCGCGCTCAGCATCGAAAACATGAGCCCTGCAAAGACTCCGAGGCCAGCGAATTTCTTGAGTCGTGAAGAGTTTGGTTGTACGGTCGCGCTCATGCGGCCTACTTTACATTCAAGTGCTCATAAAAGACAGGCCGCGAAAATGTATACCAGACTTGCCCTATCGGATTTTTTGCACACTTGTTAGCCTTAAAAAACTGTTTGAAATCAAGACCTGGGATGTGAAATGAAACGAGTACTCTCACTCGGTGCTGTTGCCGCGCTCACTTTGAGTGGCATTGTGATCGGTGCGACACCGGCCCTTGCTGCAGAAATTGAAGTGACAAACGGCGATGATTCTGGCCCAGGCAGCTTGCGCGAAGCGCTCGCTCAGGCCGATGCGAACCCGGGCGAAGATGTGATCCGGGTCGCTGAGGGGCTTGAAATTCGACCAGCGTCAGTCCTGCTTAGCAATGACGCTGTTCGTATTGTCGGTGAGGGTTCGGGCGCCACAATTTTCGGTGCGGGAGTGGTTACAGATGAGAGCAGTTGGTTCAGCAACGCGCTGATTTACGCGACGAATTCACTCGCCATAGAAAATCTCACACTTGACGCGCGGCGAAGCACTCCACTGAACTATGGGATCAACTGGAATTCGAATCAGGGTGATTTGCTTTTTCAAGATTCACAACTGATTGGTCCCATTAACTGGGACGGAATCGCGGTCGATACCTCTATGAAGCCAAACTCGTTCCGAGCTATCGATAGCAGTTTTAGTGATGTGAAATCCCCGCTCGATATTTACGGGGGAGCGTCTGGCACGCTTGAGGTCTCAGGCAACACCTTTACCGGAGTGCGGGAACTTTTGGGCAGCAAGGGCGCAACCATCGAAGCCGGTCAGCAGATGCGCTATGTCAACAACGTTGTTGAATTTAGTGATGACCCTAACGACCAGTACGCCGGGTTCAATCTCTACTTCGGGGTCGAGTCTTCCAATTTCACTGAAAGCCCCGTAGTTATCTCGGGCAATAGCTTTGCCGACATCAACCCCAATGGCTCGGCGATATCTATGACCCTCGGGCTTGAAGATGGCGTGACCTTGAGTGTGCCGGGCATCGTCCTTGAAAACAACAGTTTTATGCGCCCGAATGATACTCAAACCACGGAGTCGATGCTCACAATTGGTGGTTCAACATACAGCTCGCGCGGCGTGACCAAGATCGTGAACTCAACATTCGTGAATCCAAGTCCAGCAGTCACAATTGAAATCGAGGAGTCACGCGATGCGGCTGACGTGGTCTCTCTGGACCAGGTCACGGTTCAAGGCGCGATTACAGCAGCCTCAAGCGACTATGTGATCGCGCGAAACTCGGCCTTTGACGCTGGCGATAAAGCCGCAATCTCAACCCTCAACGATCAGCCGATTGTTGAGAGCGGAAACGTGGTGACTTCAGCGACGCCCGCAATGCCAACGGCGACCGTGGCGACAGATCTAAAGCTGGGTGCATTGCAAGCCGGTGGCCTTGGCAAGAGCCAAGTGCGTATTCCTGCTGAAGGTTCACCACTGATTGATGCAGGCGTTTCAAGTGACATTAACGCTGATCAGCGTGGGATCGCCCGGCCTCAGGGCAGCGCTCCAGATGCAGGCGCAGTTGAGGTTCGTGAAGCGGTCTTCTCGATCGGTGATGCGGGTGACGTGAACGCCGGTGATACTGCTCGGTTCCCGGTTACGGTTGTGACCCCAGGCGAACATGACGTGACGATCGCAGTGACAACTGCGGGCGGTACGGCGGTTGACGGAACTGACTACACGCACACCACGCAGACGTTGACCTTTGCTGCTGGTTCGGTCGATCCTCAGTATTTTGAGGTGCCGACTTTGGCCGGAGCAAAAACCGACAATGCGACCTTTAACGCGGTCGCAACTGTGACCGCAGGTGCCGCGACGCTTACCGCTGACACCGGCACCGCGACGCTGCTCGTTAAGAGCGGACCAAAACCTGAGCCAGGCGTTGATCCAGACCCCAACGGCACGAAGAAGCCTCTGCCCAACACCGGTCAAGATGCTCCGGCGAACATTTGGCTGATCGGCGGGGGACTGCTGCTGGCAGGTCTCGGACTTGCCCTCGCCCGGAGGCGATTCGCTCGACGCTAAACAGCGAAACAGCTAAACAGGCAAACACCTGTCTAGCTGCACCCCGCGCGAGGCGACGATTGCTACTGAGCGTAGTAGTCGTTGCCTCGCGAGAACTCGACGAATGTGCAGTCGACGTCACCGACGGCCCAAGCATCATGGCCGGGCGGCAGCAGCATGGCGTCACCGGCATTGAATTCGAGAATTTCGCCATCACGGTCCTCAACTGCGAGGGTGCCCGCTGTCACGAGTGCAACGTGGGGCAATTCGCACAAATCGGTTCCCGCATAGTCCTTAAGATCCTGCGACCACTTTGAACCAGCGTGGAAGGTGACCTCGGTTACCTCAACACCATTGAGTGAAGCGGTGCGCTTGGAGATCAAGCCGTGCACTTCGGGTTCGATGGTCGAGAGAGTAGCTGCCTGCAGTTTGGGGTAGTACGTCATTGGAATGCCTTTCGTGTGAGCCTTCCTGAGCGTAGCTCGGACACGAATTTGGACACGCGTTTATTGCGCCATATTTCTCGCCCCGCTGATCCAAGCGCGGGGTAGGGGTGAATCAAGTGCCGAGCTACCTGCTAAGCAATTGGCTCCTGTTTTGGTGCGACCTTTTTAGCGTCTTGCGCGGGGAAGAGCACTTTTTGAATGATGATGATCGCACTCGCGGCAACCGGAATTGCAACTAGCGCACCGAGCACTCCGCCGAGGCTGCCGCCACCGACCGCGGCAATCACTACGATCGCCCCGGGCACCGCAACTGCCTTGCTCATGATTCTTGGGCTGATCACATACGCCTCGATCTGCATGTAGACAAGGTAGTAGATGCCGGTGATGAGCGCGGTTGTCGGCGAGACAAAGAAGCAGAGCAGGGTATTGATAATCGAACCGCTCAGGGTGCCAACAAGTGGGATCAGCGAGCCGATAAACGCCACAAGTGCCAAAAGCGCTGGCATCGGTGCACCAACAATGCTGAGGAAGATGAGGCTGAGCACGCCGTTAATGGTGGCCAAACTGACCTGGCCGATCACGTAGCGACCTACTGCACCAGAGACATCCTCGAGCAGCTCGGAGAAGCGTGGGCGAGCGTAGGCAGGCACAAATCGTGCAGCTACACCCTTCATTGAGCGCAGCGACGCCATGAAGTAGAGCGTCAAGATCAGAACGATCATGACGCCGGTGACACCGCCGGCGATACCGGCACCGACCGCGAGTAGCCCGCCGCCGATCTGGGTGAGGTTATTGGGGTCTTGAATGAACTGCAGGGCCCCCTGAATGCCCTTGTTGACCGAATCCCCGTACTGCTCCGTGAAGTGCACGAACCATGAGCTTGTCGTGATGTCTTGCACCATGCCGGGTGCGTCTTTGATGAGAGTGGCAATCTGGTCGATCAGGATCGGGATGATGGCGAGCATGATCCCCGCGAAGACAATAATCACGCCGAGCACCACAGAGGTAACCGCAGCCGGACGAGGTAGTTTTCGCTCAAGAAATCTCACTATGGGGTCGAGCCCCAGGGCAAGAAACAGCGCGACGCCGATGTAGACGAGCACGGTGGCTAGCTGACCAACAACCGCGCCGATGAGTAGTGCCACCAGCACACCAAGCGTGCCAACAAGGCCAAATGTGAAGGGGTTGATTTTTCGTGGTATCGCGAGCACCGGTGCTGTGGCGGTGGCGTCTTTCTTTGTGCTGGTCGTCTCGTTGTTCTTGAACTTCATCGTGACTCCTCATTGCTTGGTCCCACGTCAAAAGTCGATCACCGTGTCAGCGGCCTGTCAAGAGAGGCCCACAAAGTGTTGCTCAACCATTCGAAATATCTGCGGTGCTTTTGAAGCGAACGGTACAGTACATAACAGCTCCCCAAATCAGATTGCAGGTTATGCGTACATTCCGTTCTTCCCTAGTCTTGGTTGGTCTCGCAGCTGCCGCGCTGCTCACCTCATGCGCTAGTGCCCCCGAAACAACTGCGCCAGAGACCGTGTCAGAAGCTCCGACGAACGATGCGGGCGCTGCAGAAACTGGTGCAACGCAAAGCCCAGAAGAGGCCTATCGTGCTTGGCTTACTGCCTCGCGCGAACCTGACGCAAAGCTTGCTTGCTCGATGATGAGTGACGAACTGGTCGAACGCATGCTTGCCGAAATGACGGCAAGCTTTGGTACCGCCCCGGGATCATGCGAAGAGATGGTCACAGTAACCGCTGCGGCCTATGCTGCTACCGGTACAGACGCTGAGGTAGAGGTGAGCGTGGTTTCAGAAAGCGAGAACGAAGCGACGCTCTTTTCGACCTACGTCAGCTCCGGGAAATGCGGCACGATCGTGCTTGAACGTTCGGCTAGCTCATGGGTGATCAACGAGCAGAGCGAAGAGTGTGCGGCGGGGTAACTGCCTGGTGAAGGTGACTGCTGAGAACGCTTAACTTAGGCGTGGCGTGAACCAGCACGAGCCTGGGTGCGAGCGCGAACAACGAGCGGTTGCAGAATGCCTGGGTACGTTTCACGGTAGCCCGACAGAAGCTCATCGAAAATCGGCGTATCATCTAGCCGGTCCGCGGCGACGTCGTACTCGTTGTCCAGTTCGCGTTCCATACTTCGACGCTAGCGCAGTCTTGCGGCACGCCACGACGTGAACCGCCGAATTCTGGCAAAGTGACGGAAAACACTGGGGCAAGTGCAGAGGGTTTTCTGCGCTGGCCGGTTGATCCAGCGTGCTCTCTATAAAACTTCAGCACCGATTGTGTGCGCCCACACTACAAGCTGCACACGATCACGCGCACCGAGCTTCTGCAGCAGGTTTGACACGTGCGTTTTCACGGTTGCCGCGCCGAGAAAAAGTTCGATGGCGATCTCGCCATTTGAACGACCGGTTGCAACCAGCGCCAACACCTCGCGCTCTCGATCGGTGAGCCCCGCGGCATCCATCGCGGCAGTGTTATTGAGCCCAGCAGTGGCGTTGCTTGTGGCTTCGCCGTGAGAAGTGGTTCCGTCGGTGGCCGCAGCGCGCGACGGCTGCGGCACAGCGCCGGGCTGCTCGACATGCTGCGCCGAGACCCGCTGCATCACGGCGCGGGTCACATCTGGTCCGAGCAAAGCACCGCCCGCTGCAAGCGTCCGCACAGCATCGACCAACTGTTCGGCGCGTGAGGTTTTGAGCAGAAACCCGCTGACTCCCGCAGCGAGCGCATCAAAGATGTACTCTTCGTGCCCAAAAGTGGTGAGCACCAAAATCGCGGGTGCACCTAGCGAGTTTTTGGGGTTCGCGGCAGCGGTGAGAATCTGACGGCTCGCTTCAATACCGTTGAGCTGCGGCATCTCGACATCCATGCAGATCACGTCTGGGGTGAGCTCGGCAGCAAGCTCGACCGCTTCGAGCCCGTTTTCTGCTTCGCCGATAACCTCAATATCTTGTTGGGTTTCGAGGATCACCCGAAACCCTGAGCGCACCAGCGCTTGGTCGTCAACCAACAAAACTCGAATCATGCGTGTTGCTCCGTAGGGGGTGTGGTTGAGGCGCTTCGGCCAGCAACAAGCGGTGTCGATGTGAGCGGTGTCGGCGCGAGGGGCACGGTGGCTCGCAGCAAGAATCCGCTGGTTTCTGGCCCGCGTGAGACTTCGCGCCGCTGAGTTTCAAGGCTGCCGCCAACGGCGCCAAGCCGTTCTCGCATTCCCCGAAGTCCAAGGCCCGCACCAGGGAGCAGCGATCCAGCGCCAGTGCCAGATCCACGCAGCGATTGCCGCACTCCATTGTCGGTAACTTCAAGTTCCACGCTCTCTTCAGCAAACCGCAAACGAATCTCTGCGCTTGCCCCTCGACCAGCGTGCTTACGCACATTGGTGAGGGCCTCCTGAGCCACACGGTAAAGGGCAACATCAACAAGCAGAGGCAACGCCCGCGGCTCGCCAGCCACAATAAAAGTGGTTGGCGTGCCAGAGTTTTGAGCTTCGGTGGCAAGCATCGGAATACGCGCGACGCCCACGGTCGAGCCTGGTTCATCGGGCTCCGGGCTGCGCAGCGTGTGTACGAGCGAGCGCAATTCGGCGACCGCGGTGTGCGCGCTCTCTTCAACCACGCTGAGGGCCTGCTTCGCAGTCGCTGGATCATTGTCGAGCGACAGGCGAGCGGCAGCGGCTTGCAACCCCATAACCGAGACGTGATGTGCGACAACGTCGTGCAACTCGCGCGCAATGCTCAGGCGGTCAAGAGCCACAGCCTGGGTTGCGCTGGTTCGTCGCTCAAGCTCCAGCTCGCGTCCCTGCGCTTCAAGTACCGCCTTGGTACGGGCTGCCCGCCAAGCGCTCAGACCGAAAAACAGTGCGCCAGCGAAATAGAACAGATTCATGATGATCTGCAGTGCTGCGAAGGTCGCAAAAGCCGAGAACAAGCCAACGCGTGAAAATCCCGGCAGCCAGTTGGGGTCAGACGAAGAAATGATCAGCCACACGATCTGCCAAGTGCACATGGCGATCGCGATAAGAATGAGGCTCCACATCGCGAGAGAACGGTTAGATTCCCACGCGCCAACCGTATAGAGCGCGATAAAGAAGCAGATGTTGATCATCAGGGCTTCTGGCACAGCAAATTGGCCACAGACAAAAAATCCAGCGCCAACAGCAAGCGCAACTGGCACCGGGTATTTACGTCGCAATGCGAGTGGCAGTGTGCAAAGTCCGAGCCCAATGACCCACACCCAAACGGGTGCGACATCTGCGTAGAGACCACTGCGCTCGTAAAGAAGCGAAGTCGTGACAGCGCCGAGCGCGAGCAGAGCAGCCAAAATGGCGTCATTGCGCAAGCCAGTCTCGTTTATCCGCGGGCGTGACCAGCCCTGCCCCTGCGTTCGCGTCATAGTTCTAAGGCTAGTCACCTGTCGATAAAGCCGCCTCAGCCCTGCGGCGGAAGCGCGGCCTTTGCACACGCTCAAGATTCCGACTCGAGGGGGATCCCACGTCGCCCAGAAAACCATAATTTAGAACTATCAAGCTTCGCAGCGGGCGGGGCGTCACACACGATACCTAAGCACGGTACTTATTTACGAGGGGGAGGCGACATGATCGAGTTGAACTCAATAACTCGAAGCTTCGGCGACCGCAAGGTGCTCGAAGACGTGAGCTTCAGCGTTGCCGGTGGCCGAATGACGGGCTTTGTTGGCGGCAACGGTGCAGGCAAAACCACCACGATGAGAATTATTCTCGGGGTGCTAGCGGCAAACTCAGGCAGCGTGACCTTGCATGGGGCGCCAATCACCGCCGCAGACCGTGCCCGGTTTGGGTATATGCCAGAAGAACGCGGCCTCTACCCAAAGATGAAGGTCGCCGAACAGCTGGTGTACCTCGGACGACTACACGGACTCTCAACGAGCGATGCTCGCAACGAAGTCGACGGCCTACTTGAGCGCCTCGGCCTTGGCGAGCGCGGCAATGACACCCTCGAAAGCCTGTCACTCGGCAACCAGCAGCGAGCCCAGATTGCTGCCGCGCTGGTGCACCGACCGAGTGCTCTTGTGCTCGATGAGCCGTTCTCGGGCCTTGACCCAATGGCGGTTGACGTCGTGCTCGGTGTGCTGCGCGACTATGCGGCCCAGGGCGTGCCCGTGCTGTTCTCCTCTCACCAACTCGACATCGTTGAGCGCCTTTGCGACGATGTGGTCGTCATCGGTGCTGGTCGAATTCTTGCCGCTGGATCGCGCGAAGAACTGCGCGCACGGCACTCTGGGCGCGAATTTGAACTTGAACTGACCGGTGCGCAGGCCGACGCTGGCTGGGTACGCGACCAGGCAGGTGTGCGCGTGACTCACCTTGACGGTGGATACGTGCGTTTTGAAGCCGAAACTGAGGCTGAAGCGCAGCGGGTGCTCGCCCGAGCCGTCTCTGGAGTCGACGAAACAGCAAACGATTCGAAGGTGCAACGATTTGGCAAGATCACGCCGTCGCTCGCACAAATCTTCAAGGAGGTAGTGCAGTGAATTCGCCAACCCAGAACCAGGCATCAACCACTTCCGGCTCAAGGTCAGCGGGGTCAGCACAGCGGATCAGTGCAGCGCAGGCAACCTGGCTTGTCGCTGAACGCGAGATCAGTACGAAGCTGCGCAGCAAAGCCTTTCTGATTTCCACCGGCATGTTGCTTCTGCTGGTGCTCGGTACCGTACTGTTTAGCGGCATCTCTTCGAACACCGGAGGCTTCGGCGGGCCAACCAAGGTCGCGGTGGTTGCCGAGACCGCCAACCAGGTGAGCACGGACACCTTTGAAGTAACGACGGTGGCCGATCGAGCTGCTGCCGAAGCGGCCGTGCTCGACGAAACAGTAGACGCGGCCGTGGTGCCTGATGCGTCAAGCCCTGCCGGGGTTGCCGTGCTCGCTGCCGATAGTCCACCAATGTCGCTCGTTCAAGCGCTCTCGGTTTCACCCGAGATCGAATTGCTGGCGCCAACCGCCGAAAACCCGATGCTCGCCTATTTCATCGCCATTGCCTTTGGCGTTGTTTTCATGATGAGCGCGATTACCTTCGGTGCGACCATCGCGCAAAGTGTGGTCGAGGAGAAGCAAACCCGCATCGTTGAGATTCTGTTGGCAACAGTTTCGGCACGCTCAATTCTTGCCGGCAAGATTCTCGGCAACAGCATTCTGGCGCTCGGCCAAGTGGTTGCAATTGCAGCGCTCAGCTCAGTCGGGATGCTCGCCACAGGTCAGGATCTGCTGCTGGGCGAACTCGGCACGGCGCTGATCTGGTTCGCGATTCTGTTTGCATTCGGATTCGTGCTGCTGGCATCGCTCTATGCGGCGCTCGCTTCTCTCGTCTCAAGGCAAGAAGACGTTGGCTCGGCGATCAGTCCGGTGATGTGGCTCGTAATGATCCCGTACATCGCGATTGTCGCCTTCAGCACAGACCTGAAGATTCTTGCGATCATGAGCTACGTTCCGTTATCGGCTCCCATCGGCATGCCGATGCGACTGTACTTGGGTGTTGCCGAGTGGTGGGAGCCGCTTCTTTCGCTCGGCGTGCTTGCTGTCTCAATCGCTATCGTGTGGTGGCTCGGCGCTCGTATCTACGAGGGATCGATTCTGCGCACCGGCGCCAAGGTCAAGCTGAAAGACGCGCTCGCCGCAAAGGACTAGTTGGTGGGGTCGCGGGGCTGAACCCTGCGACCCCCTTCGCGCCGAAGGGTAACCGCGGGCGGACCGTGCCGCTACAGTTCCTCAGCGCGCCCACGCAACCGGTCGATTTCGCGGCGATCTCGTTTCGTGGGCCTACCGGCTCCGCGATCACGAATCACATCTGCCGGGCGCTCCACTTTCGGTGGCGGTGGTGGAGTGAGGTCTTCATAAAGGAGTGCAGCCTCACTCGCACTGCCGCGCCGAGTGGCGAGAGCCGCCACCCGGTAGATCTTTTCAAACCCATGCAGCCGAACGCGCACGGTGTCACCGATGTTCACGGGCTGTGCGGGTTTCGCTGGCGCATCGTTCACGCGCACGTGACCAGCTTTCACTGCGGCGGTCGCTTGACTGCGCGTTTTGGCGAGACGTACCGCCCAAACCCACGCATCCACTCGAACTGGCATGGTTCGAGCATAGTGCTCGTGATCCAACGCGCCCTGTGCCTTCTCTCGCGAAGCGCGCAAGAATAGAGGGGTGGAGTATCAGACCATCGCGAAACCGGCCGCGGCCGAACTCGAGATCTCGCGCTCACGATTTCTCACGAGAATCGAACGCGTAGAAACCGAGGCTGAAGCCCGAGCAGTGATTGCTGCCGCACGCGACGAGCACCCGAAGGCCAGGCATCACTGCAGCGCATTTGTGCTTGGACCTGGCCAGCGCACCCAGCGCTCGAACGATGATGGTGAGCCGGGCGGCACAGCCGGTGCGCCCATGCTTGATGCGCTTACGAGCGCTGGTCTGAGCGATGTGGTCGCGGTGGTGACTCGTTATTTTGGTGGTGTCTTGCTTGGCGCTGGCGGCCTTACCCGGGCCTACCGTGCTGCGGTGGCCGATGCGGTACTGAACGCCGACCGGGTCACCCGAGCGCAGCGTCAGGAGGTGCTGGTTCGCACCTCCTACGATGTTGCCGCGCAGCTTGAGGCTGAGGCGAGACGTCGCGGCTGGATCGTCGGTGAGGCGGCCTATAGCGATGTGGTCGAGCGCGCTTTTGCGGTCGCCGCTGGTGAGGTCGAACCGCTCGTGGCCTTGGCCGCAGAGTTGAGTGCGGGCGCAGCTGAAGCGACGCTACAAGAAATCAACTACGTGGATTTGCCCGCTTAACCGAAGATCATCGGCCGATCGTATTCGTCTTCAAAGGTGTCGCCGAGTAGGGTCGGGTCGATATCGCAGACCACCGGAACGTGGTCGCTCGGGCCATCACCCTTGCGTTCGTCGCGGTGAATTGACGCATCGGTGACGGTGTCGGCGAACGCCTGCGAGCCCATGATGAAGTCAATTCGCATGCCCTCGTTGCGTGGAAATCGCAGCTGCTTGTAGTCCCAGAAGGTGTAGCCCTCTGGCACAATCGGACGCACAACATCTTGCACAGTTGGCAGGAACGCTTCGAATGTTTTGCGCTCAACCGGAGATACATGGGTGCTCACACCCTCAATAAACGTTGGATCGCCCATGTCTGCTGGCAGTGGGGCGATATTGAAGTCACCCATCAGTGCGAGTGGTAGCTCGGGGTCTTCTGCGATCCAGCGTTCTGCATTCGCGCGGAGCGCGTTCAGCCACTCAAGCTTGTATTCAAAATGCGGATCGTCGAGCGAGCGGCCATTGGGCACGTAGAGGCTCCACAGGCGCAGGTCGCCAACGGTTACGCCGAGGGCACGTGCTTCAAGCGGCAGACCATTCGGGCCTTCTCCTTGTACGGCTTCTTGGCCCTTGATCGGCTTGCCAAACCCGGGCATGCCTTCGAAGCCACGGGCGACGTCGGTCATTTCGTGGCGGCTCGCAAAGGCAACACCGTTCCACTGGTTGAGGCCGTGAATTTCGAGCTGGTAACCGGCCTGCTCAAACAGTTCGACCGGAAACTGCTCTGGCTTGCACTTGATCTCTTGCATCGCCAGTACGTCGATGTCTTCGCGAACGAGCCAGTCGACCACTCGTGGGGCGCGGGTACGAATAGAGTTCACGTTCCAAGTGGCGATACGCATGCCCACAAGCGTACCGGGTGCCACCTGATCGGGGGCGGGGCCAAAAAGAAAAGCCCCGCACATCTCGACTTGCTCGATGGGCGGGGCTTCATTTGGAGGGGCTATCAGTGGCTGACTCGCAAAATTGGAGGGCCCTTCTCGGCTTCATTCGCGACTACGTTCCTCGCGAGACATTGGAGCATTCTTGCTCGTCCATTGTGCCGGGGTACGAGGTATCGACCGAGAGAAAGCAGACTCAGCACCGGTTGTCTGCCCTTGAGATTAAGGAGATCATTCGTCAGTTTCGCGAAGGAAAGACCACTCTGGCGCTCGCAGACGCCTCTGGATGCAGCCGGACGACGATCAGTCGACATCTTCAAAATGCAGGCCTCTCAGCGCGCGAGAAACGCTTTGATGAGGCGCAGCTGCGTGAGATGGAGCGGCTCTATGAGACGGGGCTCTCACTCGACAAAGTTGGCGAGCGGTTCGGCACGACGGGAACCACGGCGACGAAGTATCTTCGGGCATGTGGAGTGCAGATCAGGGATAGGCACGACTGGTTGCGATAGCTGATGCTGCTCCATTACCAGTAGATCGCGATGATTTCCGTATCTATGAGGTTTTCCGGTGCCTGTACTGCCTTGAGTTTTTGATTGCTCGAGGCAGCGGAGGGCTGGGATTCAAGAACAGGGAAAAGAGACAATCCCTCGGCGGCACGGGCTTCTTCCCTTATCTCAAGGTCACGATCTGGATGCAGGGCCTTGTCGGTAAGTCCTTCTAGATAGGTTCTTATCAGTTTGAATGCGGTTTTCTGGTCGGATACCGAAGCGGAGCGAAGGCTGAGCACATCTAATTGTTCGGAGATACACTCATCTTGTTCCGCATTCAGCCTGACATCCAGTTCAGAAGTCACAGATTCGTGATACCGAAGGAGTGCAGCTCGCAGCTTCACGCTATTGGCATCCGGTGCAGTCTTTTGCGGTGTGAATGAAACCCTGCCTGCAGCGTGTATTTGGCCCACGAGGTCTGGAACCATCTCACGGAAGAGATCTGCTAGCTTCACAGGAGTCCAAGAGGCTTGAACTCCACTTCGAGAGATGCGACCAAGCACAGTGAACTCGGCCTCTGAGAACAAGACTCGGCGTAGATCCTTCCAATATGCCAAGTGCTCTGTAACCCCCACTAGTTCCAAAGGCTCAGCTGCAACGTCTAACTCTTCAATGAGCTGGTTATGCACGATATACCGAGTGTTCTCCACGTTGATGACTGAGTAGTCGATCACCTGCGCTCGGATGGGAACCAGCCCAGCCAGGAGACGCTCGAGAATCTTCTTTACTGGTTGCACTTCCTGAAGGGCCGCTGCACCACCTTGGGCCGCAAACATCTCAGGATAGTCATCTGCCATGCCGGAAAGCTCACTTGTGACCGTGCTGAGATGGAACACGGGATCGGTGGAGAGTCGAACCCGAAACTCGATGAGTTCTCCTCGGACAAGGCGTTCTTCGTTGAGTAGGAGCGATGTGTCTGTAGTGGAGAGCAAGGCTTCGAGTGAAGAAGCAGGGCGCTCTGGGGTTGATTTGTCGACCAGCCTTAAGCCTGGGATGGCACGAAAGTCCCTAAACCAAGACTGAACCGTTGACTTTCTAGACGTCTGAATTGATGTGCTGTTTGTGGTCTGAAACCGGGATGATGCACCGGCCTTGCCAGCAAGTGGGTTACTCGCTTCTAGGGAGGCTTCTAGTTCAGCTTGGAACTCATCGGAACTGCTCTCGGATCGTCCCTCCCGGAGGTCTCCTTTTATCGAGGAGAGAAGGCTTGTCAACGTGACTTCGTCTAGGTACACAAACTCGCGAAGATTATCCTTGGAGACATCAGTCGGCTTGGACATCTCCTTTTGCTTCTTTGGCCTATTCCGCCAGCGCCGCCACCTGTCACGCAAACTCATTTCGACACCTCCTTCGCCTCTGTGCGTTTAGGTCTTTGCGAAACTCGTTCATACGCAACGGAGACATCTTCAGGCGATATGGCCTCACGATCATCACCGGCTGCGACCAATGCTGCTTCTGTCCATATTGCAGTGAGCTCTGCTGCGGACCATCCTTCTGTTAGGAGGGCGATATCCTCAAGCGGTAGTTCTCCGATGGTTTCAAGTTGGTTCGCGCGCACGCTAAGAATCTCAAACCGGTCCTGCATGGTGGGCAGGCCAAACTCAATTTCCCAATCGAAGCGACCGGGCCTGGTTAGAGCGGGATCGAGAGCTTCTACCCGGTTGGTGGCCGCAATAACCATCACGCTTTTACCTTGATCGTCGAATCCGTCCATCAGCGTAAGGAACTGAGCGACTAGCTTCCGAGATGATTCATGAGAATCACCACCACGATGCTCCGCAATACTGTCGATCTCGTCGAAAAAAATGATCGCTCGTCCCGATTCGCACTTTGTGGCCGCCTCGAAAATCTTTCGAAGCGTATCCTCAGAACTGCCAACATATTTGCTTACGATCGATGGTCCACTTACGAGAAAGAACTCCGCTTTGGATTCTCGTGCAATGATGCGTGCCAAGTGAGTCTTGCCGGTGCCAGGCGGTCCTGTGAAGAGGACTCCTTTAACTGGACGTGCTCTGATCTTTTCCAGCTTCTCTCGTCGCTCTAGCTGTGTTTCAATAAGTTCGCGAGCACGCTCCTTAACGCGAGGATAGCCTCCAAAATCGCTAAATCCCGCGCCTAAACTGCTGGCATCCCAAAGGTAAGCTTCCTTGACATCATCGACATCAAGCTCTTGACTCAGCAGACTGCTCCGAATCGGAGTGTCAGCAATGACTCGAATTACACCGTCAAAGGCGTTGTATTCAATGGTGTTGCCCTTTTCTACCTCAATATCGAAGTCGTTTGACAGCACCTTGAGCTCATGATTGAGCTCTACTACAACGGTATTGTCTTCGAGAACCTCGCGAACCACGGCCACAGAGTTGGTCTCTTTCCATAAGCCCGGTGGCGTGGATTCCCAGCCGGCCGAACCAAGAATCAAGACATCTCCCGGGGCGACATGTTGGAGATTTGCTAGGCCGGTGGCGCGACCTGTGCCTCCCCCTGGGAGCCGGTAGTGGATAGTGGCGTTCTCTGCGTCTACCCTGACGGCTTTCACTAAGTTTCCTACAGGACCAAGTGCCTCAAGATCTTCAATCATTCGGGCCTCCTACGCAAAGAGGCTCCAACGAACTCGGCCGACTTCTTAGATGCGTTCTCATGTTGTTCCTGAGTATGACATTTACCTCATACAAGTCAAGTCCTCACTGATTTGGCCATTCATCGCTTAGTTCAGACGGGGCTGTTCTTTAGTTGAGGCCGACTTGTCGCTCTAGATCACAGTCCTCCTGAGGCGCTTTTAGGTCCGTGGTCCGATCCTTTGAAAAACGGGTGTGCTCGATGCTGAATTCGATTAGTAGAGCTGCGCAGGAACCCTGAGTGAACCACTCCCCTACTCTTCCGGGGTCTCTAATGCTTCTAGTCCTTCTTCGCTGATCGGAGGCAGAAGATCCCATAGTCCATCAGACTCGAGATCGCAGTCACAGTACGTGAATTGATCGCCACAACGAGGACACTCCTCCACGCAACATCCAGGTCCATGCAACTCACCGAGTCTGCATCCACAGTCTCGACAGTGCTCCCGTGGAACGTACCCCTCTCTTCGAGTTTCCTCCCAATGGGACTCACGCCCCCAGTGAATGCGCTGGAAAATTATACCTTCGCAGGACACCTCTGGGTATTTCTGTGCGGTGAGAAGCTTGTGAGGCCAACTTCGATGCATGGAGCGCCCTTGAAACTCGACGAACTCGCTGCGAAACTCTTGGACCATCTGGGCCGCCGTAGGAGCATTCGCCACTGACAAATGCTGGGTCAAACCGCCTTGAAAATGAGTCAGATGAAATGAATCAAGAAACTCAAAGATCAGAAGGTAGTTCTCCCGCACTTCATGTATCAACAAGTCGGTCTCATAGTGGGTTATGGCGTTACGCCATTTGATTGCCTGGTCAATGGCTGCAACATCACGAGGTTCGATTGTGACCTCTACGGACCGCAAACGCTCTAGAGCGCGTTCAAGCGAAACTGTTCTATTCGGTCGATCAACATTCTCAAAAAGTAGGAGCCTGTGTTCCTCGTGGAGCCGATGCTTCAGGAGCAACTCAAGAGCATGGACAAGATTTAGAACCGCAAACTTCCACTGGCCGGGATCTTCTGCGGCCTGAGCTACCTTGGCTAGCGACTCGTTCAAGGAGTCATATGCGTTTTCGAGAAGTGAAAGCTTTAGAGATACGATTCTTTGCTCCGCATTCTCGGCATCCATACATTCCAGGCTATATCAGGTGTTGTTGGTCGCCTATAAATGTAGACCCTCTTGGCCCTATGGCTTTCCGTCGGCAACTCTCGGAGAGTCATCAGACAGGAGGTCGCGAGTATTTACGCCGAGTATTTCCGCAAGTGCAACAAGCGTCTTGAGCCTCGGGTTTGCGGCGGTACCGGGATTCGATTCGCCCTTTTCGAGCTTAAGATACGTAAAGGTTGAGATGCCCGCGGCGTGAGCGATCTTCTCTTGGCTGAGGCCCGTGGCTGCGCGCGCACGTTGGAGGCGGAGTCTGAGTTCGCGGACGAACGCTTCCCAGCTATCCGCACTCTCTTCTGTCGCCATATTTCCAGCGTGGAGTTACTTGATGCTGGAATTGCACGTGTATTCATGCCGCTATTGAAGTGCGCAAGTACGGCGTACTTGGAACTAATTTCTTAGGTGGCACCAACGGCAAGGCGCCCCTTGGCTACCTCAACCACCAAGGATTCGACAGCGAAAGGCGTGAGTACAGCAACGTAATTCTGGGCGAAGAGCGAACCTCGTTGGTTCGGCAGGCGTTCGAACTGTACGCCACGGGCGACTGGACGGCTGTGAAACTTGCCTCGCGCCTGAACCGTTTGGGGCCGCGCACCCTTGCAACCGCCAGGGTGTCCTCCTCGCCAATCACGGAGAGCTACGTCTACCGCATCCTCGGAAATCCCTACTACACGGGCGTGGTGCGATTCCAGGGCGTCACTTACGTTGGGCGGCACGAGCCGCTGACGGACACCGTGATGTGGCAGCGAGTGCAGGATATTCTCAAGTCGCACAATCAGGGTGAGCGCACGAGAAAGCACCCCCACTAGCTCCGCTCGACCGTTTACTGCGGTGGGAGCGGAGAACGCTTGCTCGTCAGCATGAGCTGATCGAAGACCGGGGTGCGGTGCCCGTACTTCATGTGCGCCGGACGTCACTCGAAGCGGAACGATCGTGCCATGAACGCCGTGCTGATCTATGAAGTCGAAGATAAGCTCAAAGAGCACTACCAGCAAGTGCAGCTCTCACCCCGGAGTTATGCGTCAGTGTGAAAGAAATTATCCGAGAAGGTCTGAGTGACTCACGCGAGCAAACCGAAGCCGAGCAGCGCGCCCTGAAGCTCGAAGAAGACAAACTCGAACGCCAACAGATGAAGCTCCTTGATTCGCACTACGTTGACTCGATCCCTGTCGTCCTGCTCGGCAAAGAACAAGCTCGGATCAGTAGAAGCTTGACCGAGATCGGGCCGCAGATGAACGCCAGCACCGTGCACGTTGAGGAGGTTGAACAGAATCTCAACCTTGCACTGGAACTCGCCGAGTGCGTTGGGCGGGTGTACCCGAGTGCGCCGGATTACATCAAGCGGTAAATGAACCAGGCTCTGTTTGAACAGGTGCTTGTGGTGCGCAACGCAGGCGACACTGACACATTCCACCTGGAAGCCGAACTGCGCGAACCATTCGTGACGCTCACAAGTCGAGAAATAAAAACCGCAGTAGCGGCACACAGGCAAGCAAAGAAAAAGAACAGGCCGACCCTTGTGGGACGACCTGTTTCTTCTGATGTTCTAAGGTCTGCTACCCAAACTTTTGTGCAGAGTTTGAGTAAGAAGACCTTGGAGGGGCCGACGGGAATCGAACCCGCGTTCTCAGCTTGGGAAGCTGATGTCTTACCATTAGACGACGGCCCCGAAGAGGCACAAGGCCTCAACGGATCAACCCTATCAAGGCTGACCCATCTGTCCTACTATTCGGCCGGGGCCTCTTCAGCAGGTGCTTCGGCGGCTGGCTGGCAGACTGCGCGCTCGGCGAGTACTGCGGTCTGGTCTTCGACGGTCCACTCCACAGGGTTGCCTGCGACGGCTGCCAGTTGGAAGGCGAGCGCGCGCACGAATCCTGCGCCAGCGCTCGAGTTGTTCAGCGAAACCACGACTGTGAAGTTGTTTACGGGGTCGTGGTAGGCGGCGGTGAGTGTGCCGGTGATGGCGCCGCTTTGACCGTAGAGGGTGCCCTGCTTTTCGAGTCCGAAGGTCCAGCCGTTGGTTGGTGGGGCTGGTGCCTCTTCGCCTTCGGCTGGAGGTTCAGCGCCTTCGGCGGGCGGTGGAACGGTAAGCGTTGTTACGAGTTCTGCTGACTTCTGGCCGTAGCCGCCCGAAACGTAGTGCTCGTAGAATTTCTTCAGGTCGCTGACCGTGGTCACGGTTGCGCCTGCGCCGCCGAGCATCGATGGGCTGACGTGCGGAACTGCGGTTGGATCAACTGCGACAGTTTCACCTTCGGCCTCGCCGGGTACGTTGCAAACTGGCGCACCACCGCTCGAGGAGTAGGTGAGGCCGTTCATGCCGCCCTTTGGCAGATCGAGCTGCGTATTCATGTCGCGCGGGTAGTCGGAGTTTGACATATCTGCGGGGCCGAAGATTCGGTCTTCGAGCAGCTGAGCAATAGGGGTGCCGGTGCTTTCGCGCAGTGCGCGGGCGATCAGCAGTGCATTGGTGTCAGACGCGTGAACTTCGGTGCCTGGTGCATTTACCGGTGAGTGCGGCAGCGCGTGCGCCAGCAGCTCGCGGTCAGACCAGGGCCTTGTGGGGTTGTTTGCGTAGATGTCTACAAGCGTCGAGTCTTTGAAATCGGCGAGGCCGGAAGTCGCGTTGCAGAGTTCGCCGTAGGTAATGTCGTCAAGGCCGACCTGGCGAGGCAGATCTTTCGACAGCTTGCGATCGAGTTTGAGCTTGCCCTGCTCGACCTGGTCGAGTACCAGTGCGCACATCACGGGCTGTGAGGCTTGGGCTGCGCGAATGGGTGCGTTCGCGGTAATGCCGTCGCCGTAGCCGTGCACGTATTCACCCGAGCCTGTCCATACGCCGACGATGGCGTTTGATGACTGGCTCAGTTGCATTGCGTTGGCGATTGCCTCATCAATGCTGCCGGCGAGGCCTGCGTCAATGGTGTTTACTTCGCCGTTTCCGCCACCGAACCCGTTTCCGGTGCAACCGGTGAGGGTGAGGGCAGCTGCGGCAAGCAGCGAGATGGCGGCGATGCCCCTGCGTCGTGTCCGTGTTACAGCCACTGGTCCCCGATCTCTTTTATCTATACGCATAGAAAACGTTGCGATTCTACCCTGGCGCGCTGAGAGTAAAGCCGATCCAGCGGGGAGCGCCAAATATCGCCCATAGCATACTTCATCTGATGAATGGTGCAAAGTGAGGTAAACCTTACTACGATGTACACGTGAGTAACTTTGATGTGAGCGTGGTCGATGCCGTAACAGGGCATATGAATGGGGACCACCCGGAAGACAATCTGCTGATCGTTCGCGCCTTCGGCTACCCCGAGGCGCAGGCCAGCACCATGACTGGACTCGATAGCGCCGCCGGAGTGTGGCACGTCGAAGACGCCAGCGGTGCACACGAGGTGCGTATCGAGTGGCCTAGCGGCTCGATCAACGAGCGACCACAGATTCGTCGCGAAGTTGTGGCTCTGTACAAGAGCGCTTGCGAAAAGCTCGGCGTGCCTGCCCGCGAAGAGCACGCACCATCAGCCGGCGGACACGAGGCACATAGCCACAGCGGTCACGGCGAGCACGGTCACGGCGGCGGCAACCCGCACGCGGCACAGGGCGGCAACCCTCACGCAAAACCCGAAGACGACGGTTCATTCTCGTACCAGATTCGTACCGCAACCTGGGGTGACCACTCAGACAGCGAAGGCGCAAGCGTGATGGAAGACATCATGCGTATGCGAGCAACCCGCGAAGAGTACATCGACCTCGTGGTGCAGCACTTTTACATGTACGAGGCACTCGAAGAGTCAGCGAAGGCGCTGGCCGAAGACGCCCGTTACGCAGCACTGCACCCAGCAGCGCTGGTGCGCGAGCAGACCCTGATCGAAGACCTCGAATTCTTGCTCGGTGAGAACTGGCGCGACGAAATCTCGGCTCACCCAGCGACCGCGGCATATGCAGCGCGTATTCGCGAGGTAACTGCTGAGGGCTGGCTGCCTGGCTTGATCGCACACCACTACACCCGATACCTCGGCGACCTTTCGGGTGGCCAGATGATTGCCAAGCGTGTGAAGAAGCAGTTCGATTTCGACCGCGCTGGCGTCGCTTTCTACGACTTCACCGAGCTCGGCGACCTTGCTGAGTTCAAGCAGGGCTACCGTGACGTGCTGAACGCACTCGGCGAATCGCTCGACGAAGCAGGCCGCCAACGCATGGTTGATGAAGTTCGCGCCTCATACCGATTTAACTCACAGATCTTCACCGAGATGAAGCAGGCCGTCGAAACTGCGACAGTCTCCTCTTAACTCACCTCGCCGCCCACACGATCTATGCTTGATCGCGTGAGTAGCGAAACCTTGTCCCACACCGCACCTCGACCTCGAGTGGCGGTGTGGGACAACGCACGTTTTGTGCTGATTTTGCTTGTTGTTGTGGCACACGTCATCTCAACAATTCGGTCTCAAACTCCGCTCGGTTGGGGGCTTTACGCCTTCATCTATCTCTTTCATATGCCAGCGATGATCGCGCTTTCTGGTTTGTTCTCGAAAGCCGATGTGACGCTCAAAACGGTGCGATCAACCGTGCAGCTCTTGGTCACCTGGTTGGGCTGGGAAGTTATCTGGGCACTCATCCACTTCTTCGCTGGTGGCCGAGACCTGTCGAAGAACTGGTTGGTGGCCCCGGCATGGACACTGTGGTTTCTGGTCACCCTCGCCACGATGCGAATTCTGCTGCCCTACATCGTGCGACTCAAGCACCCATTACTCTTCTCAATCGCGCTGGCGCTCGTGGCTGGCCTCAGCCCCGCTATCGGTGGACAGTTTTCGGCATCACGTACGCTCTGCTTCTTGCCGTTTTTTGTTGCAGGCTGGCTCATCACGAACCGCGGGTGGCTCAGCGGTCAATGGTTTACTGCGCCGGATCGCAAGACCCGAGCCATCGCTGCTGGTGCGCTCGCAGTGATCGCACTCGGGGTGGCGCTGCTCGCTCCGATTCGCAAGGAATGGCGGGTTGATACTTGGGTTGTTTGGCGCGACAACTATGCCTGGCTTTTTGATCATGCGCCAGTGTTCGGTTGGTCACCGACTGAGTGGTGGGCGATTGCTCTTGGTGGTGCCGGAGTGCGCTTGCTGCTGATCCTGGTTGCTGCGGCGATGACCCTTGCGCTTTTGATCCTGGTGCCGCGTGGGCACAGCTTCATCACGGTGTGGGGCACCCGAACGCTTTACGTGTATCTATTGCACGGTCTGGTCGTTATGGCGCTGCGATCTTCGGGTGCGGTGGCCTGGTTTGGCGAGTTCGGGGAGGCCGGTGTGCTGATGCTGGTCGCGCTCGGAATCGCGATCACCCTGCTGCTTTCTATGCGCTGGATCACGAAGGTCTTCCGGCCATTGGTTGAGCCAAAGATCGACTGGATCTTTGCGAGGGCCGACGAGAGCATCGTCAAAAAATAGCCAGCACACTTGCGCTGCAGTGTGTTTGGGCGCCGCAGCCCCAAACACTATTCCTGTTCTGCGACGAGCAGCTGATGCTTCGCGAGTTCGCGGTAGAGCGGCACAGTCTCGACCAGCTCGTCGTGCGTGCCCTCACCGACAACGCGGCCCTCTTCGAGCACAATGATGCGATCACTGTCGACCACGGTTGAGAGTCGGTGCGCAATCACAATGAGTGTGCGCCCGGTCGCAACCGAGTCGAGAGCCTCACGCATCAGCCGCTCATTGACTCCGTCAAGGCTTGCGGTTGATTCATCGAGCAACAAGATTGACGGTGCACTCAGCAGAGTGCGGGCAATCGCAAGGCGTTGTTTCTCGCCGCCCGAGAGCATGATCCCGCGTTCGCCAACCTGGGTATCGAGTGCCTCAGAAATGTTTTCTGAGGTTCGATCGATGAGGCCACCCAGGTTTACCGCGCGCAGTACACGTTCGCAGGCGGCGTCGCTGGCGTCTGGCGCACCAAGCAGCAGATTTTCGCGAAGGCTGCCCGCGAGCACGGGCGCGTCTTGCTCGACGTAACCCATTTGCGAGCGCAGCTCGGCGCGATCGAGGCTGCGCAGATCGGCGCCATGCAGTGACACGGTGCCCTGCTCTGGGTCGTAGAAACGCTCGATCAGCGAGAGCACAGTTGATTTGCCGGCACCCGAGGGGCCGACCAGTGCGACGCGTGATCCGCGCGGAACACTAAATGAAACCTCGTGCAGCACCGGTGTTTCAATGATTTCTGCCGGGGCGGCCTCGGCATCTCGTCGACCCGAGCGTCCAGAGGTGACGAGCTCACGTGCATCGACGCGCTGCGGAGCGGCCGAACGGTAGGTGAAGCTGACATCTTCGAAGCTGATTGCCGGGGCCTGTTCAACTGCGAGCTCACTGAGGGGCGCGATTCGGCCGATCGGTGAGAGCTTTGCATCGTGCTCTGTTTCGGTGGGACTTGAGGTGATTTCTTGAATGCGCCCGAGAGCTCCGAGTGCTTGATTTACCGCCGCAATCGCGCCAAAGGCCTGGCCAAGTGGGGCAACCATCAGGAAGAGGAAGACGATAAACATCACGAGCTGAGCAATACCGATTGCGCCAGTTGCCACACGGTAGCCGCCGAGTCCCAGCACAATGAGGAAAGACAGTTGCAATGCGAGGAACGAAATTGGCACGATGAGCGCCGAGATCTTTGCGACCTTGAGGCCAAGAACATAGGCCTCTTCGGCTTCTGCCTCGGTTGCCCGCTGCTCTCGTTCGGTCGCGCCAGCGGCGCGAATTGTGCGAATTGACGAGATTGATCGCTCTACTTGCGCGGCCAGATCGCCAACTTTTTGTTGTGCTCGGGTTACGGCTGGGCGAATTCGGGCTGAGACCAGCACCACAATCACGAGCGCGACAAGAACCACCGAGAAGGTGATGCCGAAGAGCACCGGGTCAATGATGAGCATGCCAACGAGCGCACCAACAAAAACGAGAAGGCCGCTGATCGCCTCGACCAGACCCTGCGTGAGCACGGCGCGAAGCAGGGTGGTGTCGCTGCCGACGCGTGAGACGAGATCGCCGGTGCGGCGGCGGTCAAACTCACCGATCGGTAAGTGCAGAATGCGTGAGATGAGACTGCGACGGCTGTGCAGCACAACGCCCTCGCCCATGCGCTGCAACACATAGTGCTGAAACCCGCTGAGCAGCGCGTCGATCACAACGAGCGCACTCAACACCACAAGCAGCACGCCGAGTGGTTGGCTTGATTGCACTCGCTCAATTACCTGGCCGAGCAGAACCGGCTGCACAAGCGAGGTGCCAGCGCCGATGATGCCGAGCACCAGGGCCAACGTCAGCGGGCCGCGCTGCGAAAGCAGGTAGGGGAGCAGCTGTTTGATCGAGGCTCGTGGGCCTTTTGGCTGCTGGCCTTCGCCGCGATTTACGCGACCACCACGTGTTTTTCGCGCGCGGGGTTCGCCCTGCGAAGAAGTCGACGAGGATCGGCGCTGCGCTGTGCCGGAACCATTGTGCTGAGCGGTCTGCTGATCAGAGTCTTCTGCCACTCCACAAGCCTATGGCTCGCGGCTGATAGCTCCCTCAGCGGCGGTGTTTGCGCGGCGCTTCTGCCAGATCTTCCACGCGATGAACGCGCCAACCAGGTACACGACGGTGGTGACGAGGCTGCCCTCGATGCCGAAAGTGCCTCCGGTCAAAAGATCAGCGGATCCAGCGTTGGACTCGTAACGCAGCATTGCTGCTTCGACCGGGTTGCCAGATACGGCAACGCCAAAGAGGTTGCCCTGGGCCCAGTTCCAAGCGCCGTGCATTGCGCACACTCCCCAGAGGCTCCCCTCTGCGAGTGACATCAGGCTTGCGAAGACCGCGAAGAGAAGCAGATTGACGATCGGCAAGAAGCCGATTCCCGGATTAACTCCGTGCAGCAGAGCGAAAAATACTGCCTGCACAATGACCGCTGTGAGCAGGCCCCAGCGGCGTGCAACTGCCTGTGTCAGGTAGCCTCTGGTCAGAATTTCTTCGGTCGATCCCTGCACCAAAAAGCCGAGCAGCATGATGGCCATAAACGCGAAAGTGGTGCCATCGGGTGAAGCCCACTGCAAGGTAGCTTGCCCAGTGATAACAGGCACCAGTACGCAGATCGCCATCATGATGATGCCGATAAGCACGCCGCGCCCGCCCAGGCGAATACCGCGGCTGATCGATTCGAAGCCAAGGGTGGCAAAGCTGCGTCGTTCTTTAACGGCCATCCAGAACCAGAGCCAGAGAATGCCAAGTCCGAATGAGAACAGTGTGAGCGTTGCGTTTGCATTGTCGAAGGAGGTGCCGGTGAACGAGTAGACCGTGCCATTCAGTGCGGCCTTTACCCCCTCGGAGATTGCCTGCACGAGCATCGGTAGCGACTGTACGACGAGGGCAATGAAGATCACCACAAAGGCCATGGTGATGCCGGTGGGTCGCTCAGCCCGAAGCATGCCGCCGGTAGGGGCTGGCAGGGTGGTGTGAATCGGGCGCATGGGGGTCTCCTCGGTGGTGGCTACGCGTCAGACTACCCCCGAAAAGACAGTGCCCGCTTGAATTCTTGATACCAGTTCGCGAATTCAAGCGGGCACTTTGCGCACGACTGTGCGCGGTGAGGTGTGTGGGGCGTGTTAGCCGCGAATCTTACGCAGCGTAACCGCCGAGTGCAGCGCAGCCTCAGCCGCCTCAACGCCCTTTGACTCACGTGAATCGGCCAGGCCAGCGCGATCCAGCGCTTGCTCGTCATTATCGGTCGTAAGCACACCGAAGCCAACCGGCTTGCCCGAATCGAGCTGCACACGAGTCAGACCATCAGTGACCGAGTTCGCAACAAAATCGAAGTGCGGGGTGCCGCCACGAATAATCACGCCGAGACAGATAGCAGCGTCGTAACCGCCGCCGCCCTGCTCAACCGGAGTGAGCGCCGCCTGAGCCGCAAGCGGAAGCTCAAACGCGCCAGCAACCTGAAACAGATCATGCTCTGCACCAGACTCGACGATGGTGTTGTGCGCACCGGTGATGAGGCCCTTCATGACCTCCTTGTGCCACTTGCCAGCGATAACCGCTACCCGCAGTCCGCTCGCATCAACTTTCAGGCTTGGTGATCCTTCGCCACTCATAATGTGCTCGCTTCTACTCGTTTGAATCGGTTGCTGCCGAGTCGGCAGGCAAAATATGGCCCATGCGGTCACGCTTTGCTGCCAGGTAGCCGGCATTGGTTTCGTTCACGCCAACGTAAAGCGGAACCCGCTCGCTCACGGTGACCCCACTCTTCTCGAGCTGGGCAACCTTGTCCGGGTTATTGGTGAGCAAGCGCACGCTACTCAAGCCAAGATCAGCCAGAATCTCTGCGGCCGCATGGTAGTCGCGAGCGTCTGCGGGCAGGCCAAGCTGCAGGTTTGCGTCGAGGGTGTCGACGCCGCTTTCTTGCAGCTGGTAAGCGCGCAGCTTATTGGCGAGGCCAATCCCGCGACCCTCCTGGCCGCGCAGGTAAATCACTGCGCCGCCATGCTGGTGCACCATATCCATCGCTGCCTTGAGCTGCGGGCCGCACTCGCACTTGAGTGAACCGAAAGCTTCACCCGTGATGCACTCCGAGTGCACCCGCACGAGCGAGTTATTGCCCAGCAGACTGCCGTCTGGATTTGCCGCGAGCAGAGCGACATGATCAACACCGTTGCGACGGTCGCGGTAGGCCCGCATACGGAACTCGCCGTGTTCGGTTGGCACCAGAGTATCTGCGCGCAAGCTCACCTGACGGTGTGCTGAAGGCGCAGACGGCGTGTGCTCGGGGTCGATCTTGTCGAGGTAAGCGGCAAGCTGCTCGATCGTGATGACGAGCACACCCTCTTCTTTGCCAAGCTCAATCAGCCCTGGCAGGCGCATCATCTCACCGTCTTCAGCAACGATTTCGCCGATTACGGCAACCTCGCGAAGACCCGCGAGGCGCATCAGCTCTACCGCAGCCTCGGTATGACCGGCGCGCGAGCGCACGCCACCGTCAACCGCGCGCAGCGGCAGAATGTGACCTGGGCGGCGCACATCGGTGGGCTTTGCCTCTGGGTTCGCCAGGGCGCGCAGGGTGGTTGCACGGTCGCTCGCGCTAATGCCGGTGGTAACGCCTTCGGCGGCATCGACCGTCACGGTGTAGGCGGTCCCGCGCGCATCTTCATTGCGCTCAACCATCATGGGCAGATCGAGCTGATCTGCGATCGAGTTGGTCATCGGTGCGCAGAGCAGACCTGACGACCAGCGTACGGTCCAAGCCACCCACTCAGAGCTTGCGAGCTCAGCCGAGAGAATAACGTCACCCTCGTTTTCGCGGTTTTCGTCGTCGGCAACGATGACCGGACGACCGGCAGCAATTGCGGCAATCGCGTCTTCGATTGAGGCGATTCCCGAGCTAATGCTGGGGTCTTTTGAGGTCTGATCGGTCATGAGTTGGCTCCTTCGCGGGAGAGGTCTGATTGGGGGCTTTGAGTAGCTGAGACGCTGTTTGCGCCGAAGCCAAAGTTCATCATTCGTGCCACATGGCGTGCAAGCACGTCAGTTTCTAGGTTGACGCGGTCGCCGGGGGTGAGCGTTCCGAGGGTGGTCGCAACGAGGGTTTCAGGAATCAGGGACACCTCGAACCAAGCCTCGGCTTCGGCCGCTGGTGCAATGTCTGAAACGGTGAGCGAGACACCTGCAAGCGTCACTGAACCCTTGTCGACGAGGTAAGGGGCGAGCTCTGGTGCCAGCGAGAAACGAAGTGTGCGCCAATTGTCGTGCTGTGTGCTCGAGATCAGCGCAGCGGTGCCGTCAACGTGGCCCTGCACGATGTGACCACCGAGTCGGCTGTCGACTCGGGCCGCACGCTCAAGGTTCACGCCGTCGCCAACCGCGAGATTGCCGAGCGTCGACATCTTGATTGACTGCTCCATAACATCTGCCGTGAACTCGTTATTGGAATTTCCAATAACCGTGAGGCAGACGCCCGATACTTGGATCGAGTCGCCGTGACCCGCGTCGCTTGTGACCTTGGGCCCGCGCACGGTCAGCCGAAGCGAAGCTCCGACCGGTTCAATCGCGACTATTTCGCCGATTTCTTCGATGAGGCCGGTAAACACTAGTGGCCCTCCTCGTTCTCTGTGTGGTGAATGGAAGCTTTAATCAGGAGATCTTCATCAAGCCGCGTAACATCGGTGATGCTCAGCCGTTGAATGTCAGCCATGCTCTCGATGCCGAGGTCACTAATCGCAACGCGAGGGCCGCCAAGCAAGGCTGGTGCGACGTAGACGAGCACCTCATCGACAAGGCCAGCTCGCAAGAATGCAGTCGCAATCGTCGGGCCGCCCTCAACAAAGACGCTGCGTACACCGCGGCTACGAAGTTCCGCGAGATGATCAGCGAGGTTATCGCCTGCAAAGTGCAGCGGAGCATCAAGACCATTGGCCGCAAGCGCCGGGTGTTCGCGGATCAGCGCGTTGGCGGGAATTTCTCGCTTGCCAAGCACCACGGGAATCGGCTGTGCTTCAGCGGGAACCAAAAGGCCGGTTTCGTGAGACTCGTCTCGTGCGGTCAGCGCCGGGTTATCGGCGAAGAGGGTTCCTGTTCCGACGAGGATCGCATCAGCGGCGGCGCGCCGCTGATGAACATCGCGCCGGGCGGCCTTCCCAGTGATCCATTGGCTACTGCCGTCGGCTGCGGCCGCACGGCCGTCGAGGGTTTGAGCCCACTTGACTGTGACATGCACCCCTACGGAATTCTGCAGTTTAGGCGCAGCCTGCTGTTCAAGCTCGGTCTGTGCTGCCTTACGCTCGACCCAGCTTTCAAGAATTTTGTTGCCCTCAGCCTCAAGCACTCCGCCAAGTACTTCCACCCCCGCAGCTCGCAGGGTCGCTGATCCACCGGAAGAGGCATTGCCGGGATCGGACATTGAAAATGCGACAGCCCCGATGCCGGCATCGACAAGCGCAACCGCGCACGGACCGGTGCGGCCGGTGTGATTACACGGTTCGAGTGACGCCACGGCAGTGAGCTCGCCCGAGCGGTCTCGCCACTGGGTAGGCAGCGCTGCGAGTGCGGCGACTTCTGCGTGCGGAGTACCGGCGCCGCGATGCCAGCCCTCTGAAACGATGACTCCGGCCGGATCAAGAATGACGCAACCCACCTGTGGGTTGGGGTTGTCTGCCGGGCCGAGCGCAGCAAGCTCGAACGCACGACGCATTGCCGTTTCGAGAATATCGCGACCGAGCATGAGTTCTTTCTGCGCGCCGGGTTCGCGAGGTAACCGCACGAAGGCGGCCCTTGCGTTCCTCTCATCCGGACTCGCACGCAGCCTCAGCCAGTTTTCACTGGCTTCGCCTCGTGCATCACCGTCGGTACCGGAATTTCACCGGTTCGGCCCCACAGGAGTGGAGTTCGCGGACTATCACCGCCGGTTCAGATTCTCACTGACCCCGGAACACGCTTCTTACTCTAACGCTCTTTGGCGGAAAGTATTCCCTGAGTTACCGTCTTCCTGCATCGACAAGTTCGACGGAGTAATCGGCTGTGCCGACCAGGCTCGCTGCTGATGATTAAAGAAGCGCGAAGCCGCCAGAGATGGTGTTCATGGTCAGCACAATGATCAGCGCGTTGAAAAAGAAGCTGAAGGTTGTGTGCCAGACGACTGTCCAGCGCATTCGCGAGGTGCGTACCGAGACATCTGATGGCGAAAACGAAGTGCCGTTAGTGAACGAAAAGTACACAAAATCGATGAGTCGCGGCTGTTCGGTGCCGGGAAAGTGCAGTGGTTGATCCGCTTCGTACTTTTGGTAGGCGGCGTAGTAGATGCGCGAATAACCCCAGTGAAACATTGCCCATGAGGCGAGCATCGCCCACACGGCGACGAGTTCATATACGTGAAACGCATCGGTCTTGCTAGCTTCTGACACCAGCGAGATTGCTGCGCTCAAACCGACCAGGCTCGCGGTGAAGGTAGCAATTGTCGAGAACCAGGCGATTAGCGGATTGCGCGAGGTCTCGCGTAAAAAACGATGGTCGTCACGGTTGATTCTGAGGTCAATGTTGAGCCAGAACACTGTGCCGGCAAGGTACAGGGTTGCTACCACGCACCATGCGAACAAGTACACAAGGTCGGCGAGGGGCTCTGTTTCTTCGTTAAACAGGTAGATCAAGCCGACATAGAGCAACAGCAACTGCGCAAGAATGCCAACCACTTCGATCACCACGGTGATCGAACGCGAGCCACTTCGTTGTTGGCGCGTTGGTTGTGTCGCTGTCATAGCGGTAAGTGTAACCGCCCAGGCGGCTCGATCTGCGCGAGTTTCGAATCTTATTCGCCAATTGCTTACGTTGTTCGCGATTGTGCACGTTGCGGGGTGTTTCGACGCGTCTCATCGCGAACAAGGTGTTCGATTGCGAGTTTGGCGACGGTTTTTATTCGCCGGCCTCGCCGCGGAATGCTGCGCGTACCTCTTGGGCTCCCGACTGACAAGAACTAGGCGGGTGTCGCCGAAGCAAGCAAGTCTCTTAGCGAGGCGTCCGGCAGGTAGGCCCTGGTGAGCGCCATACCAATGCGCGGCAGATCACCCTCATCGCGGTACAGCAGATAAAGCGGCTCAGCCCTCGGGTTAAATTTCTGCTTAAAACGGTGCAGCGATTTAAAACCGTAGACGGGTTCGATAAGCTCGCCGATTCGCGTCAAAACTTGATCAACGGGGGTGAGTTCGCGGTCCTCAGGGTGAATAAACGGTGCCCCAGAAAGGGACACAAATTGATAGCCAGCCTCAGCGAAATATTGAGTAGACGAGGCGATCAGAAACTCCATAGTTTGCGAGAACCCATTATCGGCGCGGCGCATCACATCGAGAGTCCAGCCAATCGGCTTTGGCGCGACGCCGTCACCGCCACTCGGTCCATACACCGGCAGCCAAGAAGTCACCCCCTGCATCTCACCGGCCTCATTAAAAGCGAGGCCAACCATTACCTCAGGGTCAAGTGCCTCTTGTACGGTGCCGAGTGTGAACTTCATTTCGGGCAGGCTCTTGTCGCCCGTCCACTGCTCAGAAATCTTGCGCACTTGCGCGACCACCTGGCGAGGCTCATCAGCCAAATGAGTCATTCTGAATGAAATACCCTCGCGACCCGCCTTGTTGATGGCCGTACGCACCGCGCCCCAAGCCTTGCCGGTAAAAGCCAAGCCCGGCAGATCAACGATGGTGTCTTCTGCAACGATAAGCGAACGCCAACCAGCGGGCTTTGCATCAAATGATGACTGGCTCACCGAGAACAGCGCGGGTACGAGACCTGCCTTCTGTGCAGCATCGGCAAAATCACTGATCGCATCAGCCCGACTGCCCTCTGAAACGATCGGATCGCTCAGCATCAGAGCGACACCAGCGTGTGTTTGAAAAGCAGCACTGCCATCGGCAATGGCAGCATGGCGATTGAGCGGCCACGTGGTCATCCAAGAAATAGTGCCACCGCCAAACCGCTTCAACTGCTGCTCGCTTTCGGCAGCAGTCAGCGGAGGGGCCGCGAGCGCCCGCTTTGACGTGCGAACATGCACCCGAAACGCACTTCGGCCCACAACAAGAAGTGTGACCTCGCCGGCCCACAGCACCGCCGGAGCAAGTATCAAACCGAGAATCTCGCGTGGGTGCTCAAGAACACCAAGTTCAATGAGTAGCGGCACGAGAGCGATGAGCAACGCTGCAGTCACAAAGTTAAACGCGGCAAGGCAAAGCGTAATCACCCATGCAACGCGATGACCCTGGCGAATACCGTTTGCAACAAGCAAAATCACCACAATATCGATGGCCACGTCGATCCACGACGCGATCGGGGTGCTCGAACCAAGCGGTCCATCAAACGGCACCGCAAGATCAAACACCTCGGTCACGCCGATAGTGATAAGCCCCGCAAAGGCAAGAAACCGCCACTCGCGCTCGGTAGGTCTGCCCCTTCGGTGCCGAAATGCTGGCAACGCGCCACTCACAGAAAGAGCCACGACCATAGTTACTGCGTGCTCAACATCGTAGATCTGACCGAGATACAGCACCGAAATAGTGATCCACACGAGGATCAAAGCCCTGGCGCGCAAACGCCACGGTGAGCGCAGCGTAGCAATCGCGAAAACTAACGCGGCGATCGCGCCACACGACGGGCCCACATCAAAATGACTCTGCAGCATGGTGGCCCAAGGTGATCCAGCGCTCGCGAGCAACCAGACTAGAAGTGCGGCCCCATAAATACCAACGAGGTGCCCCGAAACAAACAGTGCAACGGTGCGGAGCGTGCCAAAACGCCATTCTGCCCAGGCCAGGCTGAGCAGCACCAGTGGCACCACAAAGGCGTACACCCACGGCTCACCCACGAAAAACATTGAGGTGAACGGTGACCACCAGCGGCCCTCAGCAAAAGCGGGTAGCCCTGTAGCCACTCGCTCGAACCAGGGCTGTTGCGATGCGGGGCTAAAAAGCGCGCCGCTGATTGCTCCGACTGCGACAAGAGCGATTGTGAAAACTATCGCGAAGGGGGAACGGCGGAGCGCCTCGTTGAGCTTCTGGGCCATGACATCAGTGTATTCAAGGCATGGCCCAGAGGTGAGAGAGTTTTGGTCTGGCGAACTAGCCGCGCAGCAGGCCAACCGCTTCATAGACACGGTCAAGCGTGGCCGAAGCCAGCTCGTTCGCGCGCTCAGCGCCACGAGCAAGCAGACGGTCAAGCTCAGCCGGATCGCCCATCAGCTCTTCGGTGCGCTCGCGCACAGGAGTCAGCGACGAATCGACGACCTCAGCGACGGCCTTCTTCAGATCGCCATAACCGCGCCCCGAGAATTCGCTTTCGATCGATTCGATGGTGCGGCCAGAAAGCACCGAGAAAATGGTGAGCAGGTTCGAGACGCCAGGCTTTTCTTGACGGTCAAAACGAATCTCATTGTCTGCGTCGGTGACCGCACGCATGATCTTCTTTGTCGTCACCTTTGCTGGATCAAGCACCTTGATTAGCCCGGCCTCGGTCTCAGCTGACTTCGACATCTTTGCTGTCGGATTCTGCAGGTCGTAGATCTTGGCGGTCTCTTTGCCGATGTGCGCCTCGGGCACCACAAAAGTCTTGCCAAAACGCGAGTTGAAACGAGTCGCAAGGTCGCGAGTCAGTTCAACGTGCTGACGCTGATCTTCGCCCACAGGCACACTTGCTGCCTGGTAGAGCAAGATGTCTGCAGCCATCAGAATCGGGTAGGTGAACAGGCCGACCGAAGACGCGTCAGCGCCATTCTTCTGCGACTTGTCTTTGAACTGAGTCATGCGGCTCGCCTCACCGAAACCGGTGAGCGTGTTCAGCACCCAGGCAAGCTCGGCATGCGCTGGAACCTGCGACTGCACAAACAGGGTCGACTTCTCGGGGTCGATGCCCGCCGCAATGTACTGTGCAGCGGTACGTCGGGTGCGCAGTACCAGCTCGGCTGGGTCTTGCGGCACGGTGATCGCGTGCAGATTCACAACGCAAAAGATCGCGTCAAAGTCTTCTTGCATCTGAGTCCACTGGCTCAGCGCACCAATGTAGTTGCCAAGCTGCAGCGAATCGCTCGAGGGCTGCATACCGCTGAACAGTTTTGGCTTTTCGGTCGATGCTGGGGTGGTTGCGTCAGTCATTTCAAGGTCTCTCTTATCTCAATGCCCGATTGGCATTGGTGGGGTAGCTTCGCTCCCCAAAATTGCGATTATGAGAGCAGCGGATCAGCCGCGCTCGTATGGATTACGCCGTGTAGTCAACAACGACTGCGGCGTGATCCGACCATCGCTCGTCGTAGCTAGCGGCACGATCCACCGTGTAGTGCGTGACTCGCTCAGCCAGCTGAGGAGTAACCGCGTGGTAGTCGATGCGCCAACCGGTGTCATTCACAAACGCCTGGCCACGGTTCGACCACCAGGTGTACGGGCCATCAACCTCGCCAGCCCAGCGGCGACCAACGTCAACCCAGCCGTAGCCGGCACCCTCGGTGCCATCTACACCGGTAACATTCTCGCCCAGTGGACCAAAGAAACGGTCAAAGTATGAGCGCTCGCGAGGTAGGAAGCCGCTGCGCTTCACATTGCCCTTCCAGTTCTTGATATCGAACTCGCGGTGGCCAACATTCAGGTCGCCAACCACAGCCGCGTATTCGCGCTCGGACGCAAGCTCGGTAAAGCGCGGGCCCATCGCATCAAGAAAAGCCCACTTGGCTTCTTGCTTCGGCGTATCAACCTCACCAGAGTGCACATAGGTGCTGACGATGGTGAATGGCTTGCCGCCGAGCTCAAAATCTGCTTCGATCCAGCGACCACTCGACTGGATCGAATCCTGCTGATCTTCAGCACCCAAACCAATTCGGTGCGCAGTAGGTGCAACACGGCTCGCAATCGCGACACCGGCGCGACCCTTGATCTGGCATGGGTCGTGCAAAATATGCCAACCGTCGCCGAGCAATTCTTCGAGATGCGAATCGTCAGCGCGTACCTCTTGCATGGCAAGCACATCAACGTCGCGGCTCTCAAGCCACTCGCCCATGCCCTTGCGGAACGCTGCACGAATACCATTCACGTTTACAGAAGCGAGGCGAAGTTTTTGCATGCCCCCAGTCTATGCCGAGGGTACGACAGTGGCACGTTGAAAGCTCACGCGAGTAGGCTCGGACCAAAGCGCTTTGAGCGGAGGCACTAGTGACTGACCACCTCATTTCGATCGACCAAGGCACCACAAGCACGCGAGTAATTGTGTTTGACAAGCATGCTCGTGTAGTTGCGAGCGCGCAGCGCGAACACCGACAAATCTTTGAAAAGCCCGGATGGGTTGGTCACGACGCTGTCGAAATCTGGCAGACCACCAAACGGCTACTGCACGACGCGCTCGGCAAAGCCCGCATCGGAAGAGAACGTATCGCGGGCGTCGGCATCACAAACCAGCGCGAAACCACAGTCGTATGGGACGCCGCAACCGGCGAACCAATCGCAGACGCCATCGTCTGGCAAGACACCAGAGTGCAGCACATTGTCGACGCGCTCGCCGCAGAGGTAAACCCAGTAACAGGTGCCCCCTTCGGCACCGAACGTTTACGGCAGATCACCGGACTGCCGCTCGCGAGCTACTTCTCAGCAGGCAAAGTGCGTTGGCTGCTCGATGAAATTCCCGGTGCCCGCGAGCGAGCAGAACGCGGCGAACTGCGCTTTGGCACAATCGACTCCTGGCTGATCTACAACCTCACCGGCGGTGCCAACGGCGGCCTGCACGTGACCGATGTGACCAACGCGAGCCGTACCCAACTCTGCGATCTGCGCACGCTGCAATGGAGCGATGAAGCGCTCGCCGCATTCAACATTCCACGCAGCATGCTGCCGCAGATCGTTTCGTCTTCGGGAACAATCGGCGAGATGCGCGGAGTGCCCGGCCTCGACGGCGTTCCCATCGCAGGTGTGCTCGGTGACCAGCAAGCGGCAACCTTCGGCCAGGCCGCGTTTGCCCCAGGCAGCGCAAAACACACCTTCGGCACCGGCGGCTTCCTGATCGTAAACACTGGCGAACAGCCAGTCTTCTCCGGCAACGGCCTGCTCACAACGGTCGCCTACCAGCTTGAAGGGCAGACACCGGTCTACGCGCTTGAAGGCAGCGTTGCTGTCGCTGGATCGCTACACCACTGGCTGCGCGACAATCTCGGCATGCTGCGCGATTCAACCGAGATTGAAGGGCTCGCCTCAAGTGTGCCCGACACCGGCGGCGCATTTATAGTTCCCGCCTTTTCAGGACTCTTTGCCCCACGATGGCAGCCGGACGCGCGCGGAGTGATCGTCGGACTCACCCGCTTCGTGACGCGCGCACACCTTGTCCGCGCCGCAAGCGAAGCAAGCGTCTACCAAACAGTTGAAGTGATCGAAGCAGCCGCCGCTGATACCGGCGTACGCCTAGACGAACTGCGCGTTGACGGCGGCGGCTCAGTCAGCGACATGATGATGCAGTTTCAGGCAGACATGCTCGGCATCGACGTGGTGCGGCCCGAAATTCTAGAGACAACAGCGCTCGGCGCAGCCTTTGCCGCAGGCCTTGCCACCGGAGTCTGGCAAAGCCTCGACGAAGTAGGTGGCCTCGTGCGGGAAGGCCGCCGATGGATCGCCAGAATGGGCGATGAAGACCGGCAACGCCGCCTAAGACTCTGGAACCGAGCGGTTGAGCGCTCACTCGATTGGGTCGACGATGACGTTCGCGCCTATGCGGGAGATTAGGCGCCGGCTGGGCGATCCAACGCTAACCTGAACTCAGACAACTACCCGAAAGGTAACCCACCGTGATTCTTGCTTTTTCTGTTGCCCCGAGCGGACCAGCTACCGGACGCCCCGAGCGCGACGGAGGTTCAGTTTCTGACGCGGTTGCCGAGGCAGTAAAGATTGTGCGCGAGTCGGGCCTGCCCCACCGCACCAGCAGTATGTTCACCGAAATCGAGGGTGAGTGGGACGAGGTCTTCGACGTGGTGAAGCGCGCAACCGAAGCCGTGCTGCCCTTCGGCTCGCGCGTCTCGCTCGTGATGAAGGCCGATATTCGCCCCGGCTTCGAAGGTGAAATGGACGGCAAACTTGAGCGCCTTGAGAAGGCGATTGAGGAATCGGGGGAGTAGCGCCTAGCGGCACCACTCAGAAGTTCTGCTCCAGCGGGCAGAATTACCTCACCACCAGCCCCACAAACTTTGACAGCAGGGTTTCGAGCGGGCCGCGCTTCTTGGTGGCAGAAAGCACGGCGCCAAAGGCGAGAGCCACACAGATCTGCAGCGCAAAGGCACCCGGGCCAACTACCCACCACGGAATCTCAGTTGGGCCGAACCACGCGGAACCCTGCAAACCAAAGTACGGATACATCAGCACACCAGAGATAACAATGTGTGCCGAATAGATGGTGAGCGGTGCCGCACCGGTGGCCCGCACCACATCAAGAAGCCTGGCTGGCAAGGATGAACCCGACTCTGGGCTCGCCGATGCGCTCTCAACAGCCGCAAGCTTCGGCCGTTCACGATCGCACAGCCAAACCAGCGCGCCAATCACAAAGACCGCGAGAGCAATTGTGCGAATCAGATCCATCGTTGAACCTGTGTGCGGGATCGCGAGCAACTGAGCGAGTGGCCGCGCAGACGGTGGCGCACCGCTGCCGCCGGTTGTCTCAATGTAATCGCGCAACTGCTCTTGCGAAAGGCCGAGGGCCTTCACACCGATCGTGTCGAGATGATTGATCGCCCAGATCGAGACAAGTTGTGCCACCACAAACACGGCTGCGCCAACGCCTGCTAGTTTCGCCGCCGTGCGACCGAGCACACCCGAACTAGCCGAGGCTACCAAGAGCCGCCCAACCAGCATTCCGGTGAGCAGATACACCAGCCAGGTCACCGCAGGGTATTCGCCGGTAAGGAATAGTGCACGAATCACACCGAGCGGGTCGGTTGAGAGAAATTCGACATTGATGTGCGGCCCCTCAAGACCCGAATCGAGCGCTTTACGCACGCTGGCATTGATCCAACCAGAAAACAGGCCGAGCACACCGGCAATGCTGGCGAGAATCCAATTGCGTTTGATCAATACAAACGGAGCCGCCAGAATCATTGCCACGCCGTAATAGGCGAGGATCACGACAATCGCATTGTCTACAAAACCGAGCAGCACACCGAGAACGATCAACGCGAAACCGCGCACCGCTACTGAAGCAACCGCTTTGCCAGGTTGCTGGTTGCGCAAGTATTTGCGGGTTGCAAACACGATGCTGACCCCGCCAAGCACGGCAAAAAGTGTGGCCGGGGCGCCGTTGCTGACCAGACCTACCGCTTTCGCAACAGCCAGATCAGGTTCGCTGACACCCGGCAGGGCCGAACGAATCGCGATCAGGTGTGCCGCGATCATTCCCGCAATTGCGACAAAGCGAGCGAGGTCGACGCCGACGTAACGCACGCGATTACGGGCGGGCGCAACTGCTACCGGTTGTTCTGTGACTGCCATGACGATAAGTATGAGGGCAGCGCAGTCTGCTCTCGCACACTATTCGCAAACTGAGCACTCACATGCGTGGGTTGGTGCGCTCAGCCGGAGCTTGTTTCATTTGCTGTCGTGGCGGCGTGCACCGTGCTCGCTTTGCGTAACTTGCGCCACGGTGAAATAGCGACTGCGATCAGGCAACCGGCAAGGAGTGCCCAAAAAGCAGAACTGAGGCCCGCGATTTGCACGCCAGAGGCAGCCACCAGCATGGTGACGGCGGCGGGTAGACGCAACGCTGGATCGGCCATGGCGCTTGCGCAGGCCGCCGCAAAAGCGCCAAACAACGCAATACCTGCAACCGTCTGCATAATCTCAGGGGGAGCCGCGAGCACGGCCGCGGCAAGCCCGGTACTTGTGAGGCCCAGCACAATATAGGCGACTCCGGCAGTGATCCCGGCGATCCAGCGTTGCTCTTTTCTGCCGGCCTCTGGCCCGGCCGCCAGCGCCGCGCTGATCGCCGCTAGGTTGATCGCGTGGCCACCAAATGGTGCGCTTACGATGCTGCCGAATCCAGTCGCGACTAGCGCCGGGCGCCAAGGCACTTGATACCCGAAGCCCGCCATGACGGCGACTCCGGGAATGTTCTGCGATGCCATCGTGACAATGTAGAGCGGAAGCGCGATTCCCGTGAGCGCTTGGATCGTGAACGTTGGGGTGGTCCACTCAGCGACCGGAATGAAGGCGCTCGCGGCAGGGGCGTTTCCGTTGTTACTGAGGTGGATCAGGATCACAACCAGCGCGACAGCGAGTGCGGCTGGCACTGCCCACTTTGGCGCCAGCTTCGTCATCACCAGCCAGGTCAGCACTATCGGCAATACCGAAAGCGGGTGGCTTGCGAGGGAGGTGACGGGTGCGATGCACAGCGGAAGCAAAATGCCAGCGAGCATTGCTTGGGCCAGCGGGACGGGTATGCGCTGAACAAGCTTTGCAAGGCCAGGCCACAGCCCGGTGACGGTGAGGAGCACACCGCAGCAGACAAACGCGCCGATTGCCGCCGGCCAACCACCAGCAACCATGCCTGTGCTCAGCAGCAGGGCCGCGCCCGGTGTGGACCAGGCCGAAGTGATCGGCATTCGAAAACGCCAAGAGAGCAACACCGATGCAATGCCCATGGTGATCGTGACCGCAAGCAACCCCGAGGCTGCCTGGCGCGGTGTCGCGCCGACGGCTTGCAGTCCGCCGAGCACCACGGCAAACGCCGCGGTGAAGCCAACCAGAGCGCAGACGAGCCCGGCAGTTACCGGGACGAGGAGATGCGTGGGTGGGCGCGTCTTCGCGTCGGTGCGACTCATGGGGAGAATCTAACACGCGTGGATCGCCGGGCCGGGTCGCTGCAGCAGCGCATGTGCATAAACGTCGGTGCTGGGGCGTAGTCTTGCTGGGTGAGTAATCCAGAGACTTCAGCGCCCCAGCCAGACCCGAAGATTAGGCCGTGGGCCGCACTCTGGACGCTCGTGCTCGGCTTCTTTATGATTCTGGTCGACACCACGATTGTCTCAGTCGCGAACCCATCGATCATGTCGGCGCTTGACACCACTATGACGGCGACGCTCTGGGCGACTAGCGCGTATCTGCTGGCTTACGCTGTGCCGCTTTTGATTACGGGTCGACTCGGTGATCGCTTCGGACCGCGTCGTATCTACCTCATTGGCTTGGTGATGTTCACCCTGTCATCGCTTGCGTGTGGGCTCTCGGGCAACATTGAGATGCTGATTGGCGCTCGTGTCTTCCAGGGTCTTGGTGCCGCGCTGATGACCCCGCAGACGATGGCCGTGATCACACGAATCTTCCCGCCGCGGGAGCGCGGATCGGCGATGGCTATCTGGGGTGTGACGGCAGGCGCGGCTACTCTGATCGGGCCAATTCTTGGCGGGTTCCTGCTTGATTCGCTCGGGTGGGAGTGGATCTTCTTTATTAATCTGCCGGTCGGCCTGATCGCCTTTGTGTTGACCCTGCGTTACGTGCCGGTACTGCCCACAAACGCACACCGTTTTGACTGGCTTGGTGTGGTGCTCAGCGCCGTCGGCATGTTCTTGCTGGTGTTTGGTATTCAAGAGGGCGAGAGTTTTGACTGGGGCATGATCTGGGGCCCAATCTCGGTGTGGAGCCTGATCATTTCTGGTGCCGTAGTGCTGGTGCTGTTCTTCGTTTGGCAGAAAGTGCAGCGCGGCGAGCCGCTGATTCCTCTTGAGATTTTCCGCGACCGAAATTTTTCGGTTGGCACTCTGGTCATCATTACCGTCGGTTTCTCGATCACGAGCATGAGCCTGCCACTGATGTTCTACCTGCAGCTCGTGCGTGGTCTCACGCCAACTCAATCGGCACTGATGATGGTGCCAATGGCAGTGCTGTCGATTGCGCTTGCGCGTCCAGTAGGTTTGCTGATCGACCGAAATGAACCTCAGCGTATGCCGCTTGTGGGGCTCGTTGGTGTGGCGGCAGGCATTCTGCTGTATTCGATGATGGCCACACCAGACACTTCGATCTGGTTGCTGTTGATTCCGAGCGCGGTGCTCGGTGTTGGCAATGCCTTTATGTGGGGTCCGCTCGCCTCGATCACGACTTTTGCATTGCCGCCAAAGCTCGCTGGTGCGGGTTCGGGCGTTTACAACACCAGTCGCCAGGTGGGTGCCGTGCTCGGTTCGGCTGCCATGGCCGTGTTGATGCAGTCGCGGCTGACCGCGCAATTTGGTGAGGCAGCTTCGTCGGCCGGTGGTTTCTCTGAGGGGCACGTCGGTGCATTGCCGGAGCCGCTGCGTGAGGGGTTTGCAACCGCGATGTCGCAGTCGATTCTGATGCCAATGGGAGTCATTCTTGTTGGTGCCGTAGTCGCGCTGTTCTTCGTGAAACGACCAACCAGGACTGGCCCAGTAAAGGTCTAATCACGCGGTGACGGTGGTGGGGGCTACCCTGAGACCATGAGCATGGGACAGGGCGGTGGGCCGGGGCGAGGATCGCGCGTCTCGGGCGGCGATATCGCCAAACAGCGCGAGCTGAACCGGCAAGCCCCCGAGGTTGAGGGTCTTGGCCGTCGCATCGCCGAGCTCTTTTCGCCGTACCGGGGCCGGCTTGGCATCATTATCGCTTTGGTTTTGGTGTCGGCAGCGCTCGGTATCGTGCCGCCGCTTATCACCCAACGGGTGTTTGACGATGGGCTTTTTCCGCCAAGCGGATCACCCAACATGCCAGTGCTTATCTGGCTGGTCACGATCATGTTGCTCGTGTTCGTCGTAAGCCAGGTGCTCGGCATCGTGCAAACGAAGTTCACTGCCGAGGTCGGCAATAGCGTGATGGGTGACCTCAGGGTCAAGCTTTTCTCGCATCTGCAATCGATGGAGCTCGGCTTTTTCACTCGTACAAAAACCGGGGTGATCCAGTCTCGTCTGCAAAACGATGTGGGCGGCGTAGCGAGCGTGCTCTCGAACACGGTCTCAAGCGTGATCGGCAACACCGTCACGGTGATCGCGGCTTTTGTCGCCATGTTGCTGCTGAGCTGGCAACTCACAATCATTGCTCTTGTACTCTTGCCGATTCTTGTTGCTGGGCAGCGCAGAGTCGGTCAGATTCGAGCACGAATCGCAGGCGAAACCCAAGAGTCGCTCAGCGAAATGAGCGCGATTACTCAAGAGGCGCTCTCGGTGTCGGGCGTGCTGCTCGCAAAAACCTATTCGCGCCAGCGAGCAGAGACCGAGCGCTACGCGGTTGAGAACAACAACCAGATCAGACTTCAGGTGCGCCAGGCTATGAGTGGCCAGCTCTTCTTCGGTGTTATTCAGGTCTTCATGTCTGCCGTGCCAGCCATTGTCTACCTCGTCTCTGGCTGGATCATTGCCAATGCGCAGGGCCAGGGTTTCGACGCCGGTATCACCGCGGGCACCATCGTCGCTTTCACCACGGTGCAGGCCAGACTGCTCTTCCCGATGATGGCACTGATGCGGGTCGCGCTCGATCTGCAGACCTCGAGAGCGCTTTTCGCCCGCATCTTTGAATACCTTGATCTTGAACCGGCGATCCTCGATGCTGCAGACGCAAAAGAGCCAAACGAAACAGGCGAACGAGCCGGGCGCGTGCAATTTGAGCGGGTCACTTTCCGCTATCCGGATGCTGCCGTCGAGAGCGCGCCCACGCTTGATCGGGTCTCATTCACAGTTGAACCCGGCGAGTTTGTCGCTTTTGTTGGAGCCTCAGGGTCTGGCAAGACCACTATCGGATCGCTGATCCCCCGTCTCTATGAGGCCAGCGAAGGCAGCGTGCGCTATGCCGGGGAGGACGTGCGTACGCTTCGCCAAGAGGCGCTGATGGACAGGATCGGCGTGGTCACCCAGGAGCCCTACCTCTTTCACGCAAGTATCGCCGACAACCTTCGTTACGCTGACCCCGAGGCGAGCCAAGAACAGATTGAGGCTGCCGCTAAACTCGCCAATATTCATGAGACCATCGTGTCTTTTGAACAGGGTTACGACACGATTGTTGGCGAGCGCGGCTACCGGCTTTCAGGCGGCGAGAAGCAGCGGATCGCCATCGCGCGAGTGCTGCTGAAGAACCCGCGGGTGTTGGTGCTCGACGAAGCGACCAGTGCGCTCGACACCGTCAACGAACGTATTGTTCAGCGTGCGCTTGATGACGCCCGCAGCGGGCGCACCACCATCGCTATTGCGCATCGGCTTTCGACCATTGTCGACGCCGACCGTATCTACGTAGTCTCGGCGGGGCGCATCATCGAGCAGGGCAGCCACGAGGAGCTACTTGAGTTCGATGGCGCCTACGCCGAACTGTACGCACAGCAGAGCTGATTGGTTAGCTTTCGAGAGCGGGTGCGTGTGTAGCGAGCAGGTCGGCGTAGGTCTCGCGGCGAGTGACCAGTCGTGCTTTGCTTTCGCTCACAAAAACAATGGCTGGCTTGAGCGCGCCGTTGTAATTGTTTGAAGTGGTGTACGAGTAGGCGCCTGTGGTCGCCATGACCAGCACATCACCGACCTCTGCGCGTGGCAACTCAGCTCCGTCAATCAGCAGATCGCCCGACTCGCACTGTCGGCCGACCAACTGCACGCTCTCGGCAGCAGCCTCATCGGCGCGGTTCGCGAGTATCGCCTCGTAGCGCTGCTGAGTGAGCGCAACATCAAGCTGATCTGCCATGCCGCCGTCGACGGCGACGAACACCTGACCGGTGCGTTTCACAGAAACCACACGGTACACGCTGACACCGGCGCGTGCCACGAGCGAGCGACCGGGTTCGATCAGCAGGCGCGCGTCAGCTGGCAGGTGTGCTCGGGCAGCGGCGACAATTGCGTCGAGGTATGACTCGACGCTTGGCGCATCATCACTGTGGGTGTAGCGCACCCCGAGGCCGCCGCCAATGTCGTAGGTAGGAAACTCGCCAGCGGTTGAGATCTTTGCAACGGCTTCGGCGAATTGCGTGGTGTTCAGGATCTGCGAGCCGATGTGCAAGTGCACGCCCTCGAAACGCATCATCGGGTGCGTGCGCATGCGCGCGATGGCCGCGAGGGCCTGATCCATCGGCAGGCCAAACTTTGAGCGGGTGCCGCCGGTGGCTTGTGAGGCGTGAGTTTCGGCCTCGACGCCTGGGATCACGCGAAGCAGCAGCGCCTGAGGCTCGGTGAGCAGTGCGTCTAGGCGATCCAACTCGTCTTCGTTGTCAACGATGATGGTGCCAACACCGCGTTCAATAGCAAACGCGAGTTCTTCGCTGGTTTTCGCGTTGCCATGAAAGTAGATGCGCGCTGGATCGACACCGGCTGCGAGGGCGAGGTGCAGTTCGCCAGCGCCGGCCACATCGACGGCGAGTCCCTCTTCTTGGGCGATCTGGTACATGCCGACGGCGGGTAGTGATTTTGAGGCGAAGAGCACGTCGGAGTTTGGCCAGCGTTCGCGCAGGCCGGTGACAAATCGACGGGCTTGTTCGCGAAGTCCCTGCTCATCAAACACATGCAGCGGTGTGCCGAATTGTTCGGCGAGTTCGGTGATGGCGACGCCGCCAATTCGAAGTTCGCCACTGGCCGAGACGTCGCTGTGCTCGGGCAGCATTCCGCTCAGGCGTGCCGCGTGAGAGTCGTGTGCTGGCGCTGCGGTCATGAGTCCTCCTGGATTCTTGTTATACCTAGCAGTATATGACGAGACAATAGCTTGCTACTCTAGGTTGACGAATTATAAGTTCACGATGGTGTAAACCGGAGGTATCGCGTTGGCAACGACAACATCGGGTGTGCCGACACCACCCCAGCCGGCAGCCGGTCGAGAGCTGCGCTACCAGCGCGTCTACGACCTTGTACTGCGCCTCATTGAAGAGGATGGCCTAGAGCCAGGCGACAAACTGCCCAGCACGGCAGAACTCACAAAACTTGCTGACGTAAGTGTGATCTCGGTGCGCAGAGCGCTCGACGAACTCGACCACGACGGCGTAATCGAGCGCCACCAGGGCCTCGGCACTTTTGTTGCAAAACCGCGCTTGATCAGTCAGCCCGGTCGCGCGGGCGCACTGCTGGGCACAATCTCGCAAGATGAACGCCCAGTTGAGTTTTCAACCAAGCTGGTGCGCATCGCTGTGGGTATGCCGAGCCGCAATCACGTTCGTGCGCTCGACATTCAAGAAGGGCAGCCGGTCTGGGAGATTACCCGTGTGCGCCTACGCGACGGCCGCGAAACCGTCGCCGAGCGCGCAACCCTACCGCTGAGCCTCGTGCCCGCGCTTGACGAAGAACAGCTGGCCGAAGGCCGCTCGCTCTATGAACTGCTCGAAGAACGCCACGGCATCTCTGAAGCCTACGCAGAGCAGGTGTTTCAAGTGGATCGCCCAAGTCAGTGGGAACGAGAACTGCTCGGGCTCGGACCAAACGACACTGTGATGCGCGTGCGCGGTGTGAGCTACACCGAAGACGATGTTGCCTTCGACTCGTACCAGCAGTCCTACCGGGCCGACGAGTTCTTGTTTTACGTGCAGGGCTCACGCTCCACACCGCGCCTATTGAACCCCGAGTCAGTTGGCTCATGGGGAGTGCGTGCGCTGGGCGGCGAATAAGCGATCAGCCGCCGACAGCCAGAAGCTGGCCGCACAGGCGTCCGAGCAAAACGTGGGGGCCGCACCTCTCAAAGATAAGGTGCGGCCCCCACGTTTTTGCCCGAATACTACGCGTTTGAGTGCGCAGGGTCTGGGCTCGGAATGCTGTTGATGAGCAACTGGGTATACGGATCCCGCGGGTGATTCACCACCTCGTCTGGCGTGCCTGACTCAATGATTCGGCCCTCGCGCATCACAATAATTCGGTCGGCGTACTCCGCCGCAGTCGAAAGATCGTGTGTGATCATCAAAATGCCAAGGCCCGCAGAGTCTTTGAGATCTGCAAGCAGTTTCAACACACCCGAGCGCACCGATACGTCGAGCATGCTGACCGGCTCATCTGCCAACAGCAGCGAGGGCGTGAGCACGAGTCCCGAAGCGATCGCGACGCGCTGCCGCTGACCGCCCGAAAGCTGGTGCGGGTATCGATACAGGTAGTTCTCAACGGGGGTGAGGCCAACCGATTCGAGAGCCGCCTCGATCCGCTGCATACGCTCAGCCCGACTGCCTCCGACCCGGTGAATCAGCAGCGGCTCTTCAAGGGTGTCAGCGACAGTGAAGCGCACATCGAGCGACTCGTACGGGTCCTGGAAGATTGGCTGCACCTTGGAACGCAAGGTTTTGCGTTCTTTTCTGCGCGCACCAAGAGCCGCAATGCCATCAACGGAGATGCTGCCTGTCGCCTCGGGCACGAGGCCCATAATCGACTGCAGGGTGGTCGTCTTCCCACAGCCAGACTGGCCCACCAGCGCCACCATTTCGCCGCGCTCAACGCTGAACGAAATCCCATCAACCGCAAGGTGATCGCGCTTGCCGGCGTAGTGCACCGTGAGGTTGCTCACCGAGAGCAACGGCTCAGGTTTACTGCCAGCCGCACTCGTCGCACCAGTGGTGCTTTCTGCGCGATCGGCTGTCGCAACCTGCGCGATATCGGGGGTCGATTCAAAAAGCGTGCGGGTGTATGGATGGGCAGGGTTGCGATAAAGCTGTTCAACCTCGCCCACCTCAACAATTTCGCCCGCCTGCATGACGGCTGCCCGAGAACAACTCTGCGCAACCACACCAAGGTCGTGGGTTACCAGAATCACAGCGAGGCCGAGACGGTCAGAAAGCTCAACGAGGAGCTTCAGAATCTGATCCTGTACCACCACGTCGAGCGCCGTGGTGGGCTCGTCGGCGAGCAGCACTTTCGGCTCACAAGAGAGCGCCATCGCGATAACCGCGCGCTGCTTCATGCCACCAGAAAGCTCATGCGGGTAGCGCTTCTCGGTGCCTTCAGGCAGGCCAACAAGGCCGAGCAGCTCGCGAACGCGCTCGGCAATGCTTTCCCGAGCGAATCCGTGAAAACGCAGCGCCTCTTCGATCTGCCAGCCAATTGTCTTCACCGGGTTGAACGCGCTCATCGCGCCCTGGAACACCATCGCAATGTCTTTCCAGCGATGAGGGCGCACGGTCGCATCGCCGCCAGCAATGATGTCTTTGCCCTCAAGCAGAATCTGGCCACTTACTGTCGCATTTGCGGGCAAGAGGCCGAGGGCCGCGAGAATCGTGGTGGTTTTGCCGCAGCCTGACTCGCCGACTAAGCCCAGTCGCTCGCCCGGTGCGAGGCTCAGGTTGATGCCGTGCACAGTCTCAATGTCTTCGCCCTGGTCGTTTGCGAACCAGACACGCAGATCACGAATCTCAAGAACCGGGGTGGTGTCTGCTGCGGTCATTCGCCCGCTCCGTTCGTCTTGTCTGTGGTGGCGGTTGTGTCGGCTGCGCTTCGGTTTTTGCGTTTCACCGGATCGCGCGGCTTGGCATCTTCGGTCGAGCCAAGTGGGCGAATCGCCCAGGTGCGCAGTGCGAGGTGCGAGATCTTCAGGCGCGGGTTGAGTGCGTCTTCGATTGCGCGACCGACAAGATAGCAACCGAGAATCAGCAGCGCGACTGCGATGCCAGCGGGCACGATGGCCCACCACGCACCGGTGCTAATGGCTGCGCGGGTGAAGGCGCGTTCCATGATCACGCCCCAGGTCACGGTGTTCGGATCTGAGAGGCCCAGGAAGGCGAGTGCGGTTTCGTTGAAGATTGCCACGGTGATGGCTAGCACGCCGCTTGCGGCAAGCAGGGGACCGAGCTGCGGCAGAATGTGCCGCATGATGATGCGCAGGTGACTTCCGCCGAGCGCTTCGACTCGGCGCACGTAAACGCGTTCGCGCAGGCTCTTCACCTGTGAACGAACAATACGCGCGGTGCCAGTCCACATCAGCACGCCGATCACGATGATCACGTGGTTGAGGCTGGGGCCCCAGACCGCCGCGATTACGATCATCAGCACGATCTGAGGAATCACGAGGAAGTAATCGGTGATCCGCATGAGAACCGAATCAACCCAGCCGCCGAAGTAACCAGAAATGATGCCAACAGCAGAGCCGATCACAATCGCGATGAGAGCTGCAGTGAAGCCCACCCACATCGAGACGCGACCGCCCTCAAGCACGAGGGTGAGCACGTCAACTCCGCCATCGTCGCAGCCGAACCAGTGCGCTGACGATGGTGCTTCGAAGACTCCGCAGCTCACCTCGTTGCCGGAGTAGGGGGTGAGTACCGGGGCGAAGATCGACATCAGTAAGAAGCCGGCGATGATGGCGAGGCCGATGATGGCGCTCGGCTGCCGAATAGCTGTGGCGAATGCGCCGCGGCGGCGATCGCGAGGCCTACGCTTGCGCGGCAGTGAGAAAACGGTGGTGCCTGGTGAGGTCATGGTTTTGCTCCCTGCTTAATCTGAGACTCGTGGGTCGAGCCACGCGTATGCGAGGTCGGCGAGGTAGTTGAAGATGACAACGGTAATGGTGATCACGAGGAACCCGCCTTGCAGCATCGGATAGTCACGTTGCAGTACCGCTTGGTAAAGCTCGCGGCCAATGCCTGGCCAGGAGTAAATGACCTCGATGAGGATTGCGCCGCTCACCACTGTTCCGAGGGCGAGTGCAATCATCGTGACGGTTGGCAGCATGGCGTTGCGAACCGAGTATGAGCGAATGATGCGGCCGCGAGGCAAACCTTTGGCGCGCGCGGTGAGCACGTAATCCTCGCCGAGGGTTTCTAGTACCGAGGATCGAATGATCAGCAGGTATTCGGCGTAGAGGGTCAGCGCGAGTGTGGTCACCGGCAATATCAAGTGCCGCAGTCTGTCTGCGAATTGTTCACCGGGGCTGAGCGCTATGGCGAATGGATCGGCCATGCCTGCCGATGGCAGCACGCCTGCGAAGAAGATCAGCAGCATGGCGCCAACAAACTGGGTGGGGAACGCGTAGAAGAGCACCGAGATGTTGGTCATCGCGTGGTCAAAGAACGTGCCTCGACGCACGGCGCTCAGCACACCTAAGGTGATGCCGATGATGAGCGCAATGATCGTGCCGGTGAGTACGAGTGGGAGCGTGTTCATAAAGGCATCGGCAAGATTTGATGCAACGGGCTGCCGGTTGGAGAAGGAGATACCCAGATTGCCGGTGAAGAGGCCCTTGATGTAGAGCACGTACTGCTCCCAGAGCGGCTTGTCGATGCCGAATTGCGCTTCAAGTGCTGCCTTCATCTCGGCAGAGGCGCCTGGAACTCGAGAGAGTCTATTGGCGGCTGAGCCCGGCAAGATTCGGAAGAGCAGGAAGTTGATGGTCACGGCAACGAAGACCGTGACGAGCGCAAACAGTGTCCTGCGCCAGATATATCGTCCTCGATGCATCAATGTTCCTTTCAGTGCAGCAGCGGTGCGTGCGGCCCGAAATTACTTCGGGCGATGGAACTACATTACTGCCTATATGAGAAGTAGCGCCATATAGTATGCTAAGCCTACTGAGGCAGGTGCGCGAGCCGCGCGTACCAAGCAGTCGATGGAGGATCAATGAAGATCGCAGTACGCGCGGGTATGGCTTTAGCAGCCGCAGCCGCACTAGTTGTATCAGTCGCCGCTTGTTCGCCAGGTGGCTCAGGGGGAGGAAACGGCAACTTCTTGCGAGTTGGCTCAACCGCAGTGGTTGACTCCTTGAACCCCTTCGTCTCGGATTCTGACTACTCGAGCGTGATGTACCAGTACGTGTACCCGCACCTCACTGAGTATGACGAGAATCTTGAGATCGTCCCCTCGTTTGCAGAGTCCTGGGAGACCAACGAAGACGGCACCGTCTGGACCTTCAACACGGTAAAAGACGTTAAGTGGAGCGATGGAGAGGCCCTCGACGCTGAGGATGTCGCCTTCACCGCAAACATGATTCTTGAGTACGCAAATGGCCCAACCGGTATTCTCTCGGGCTGGGTTGCGCACCTGAACAATGCTGAAGCTACCGACGCCAACACTGTGGTTTTCACCTATGACGCGCCCGTCGCGAATGTGTTGACCCAGGTGCAGGCGCTGCACATCTTGCCAGAGCACATCTGGGCGCCAAAGGCGACCGGTGACGGCATCGATATCACTAGCTTTGACAATGCTCCACCGATTGTTTCGGGCGGTCCATTCACACTTGAGTCCTACAAAAAGGACCAGATGATGATGTTTAAGACCAATCCGAGCTGGTACGGCAAAGCGCCAGAAATTGATGGCTGGGGTCTGCAGTTCTTCGCGAACGATGACGCAATGGTGTCTGCTCTGAAGAGCGGCCAGGTTGACATGGTTGGTCTCACTACTCCGCCTACAGCGGTTGAAAAGCTCAAGTCAGACGGCATGGTCGTGCAAACCGGGCAGAGCGTGTCAATTAAGAACGTCATCATCAACACCAACCCAGAGAAGACTTCGCATCGCGAACTGCTCAACCCTGAGGTGCGCAAAGCGCTTGAATATGGCATCGACCGCAACGAAATCGTTGAGCAGACCTACCTCGGTCATGCAGAGCCGGGTTCGACCCTGCTTGCTCCAATCTCAGGTTTTAAGAACGAAGAACTGCCGGGCTTGCCATTCGATATTGAGGCAGGTAACAAGATCCTTGATGACCTCGGCTACCTGCCGGGCGCAGACGGTGTGCGTGTCGCCGATGGCGAGCGTATGGCTTACGAGCTGATCTTCCCAACCGCAGAATCGGGTTCGGGTGACCGTGCGTTCCAGACCATGCAGCGCGGCTGGGAACAGCTTGGCATTAAGGTCGAGCAGCGCAAGATGGACTCTGATGCTGCTTGGGATGCCATCACCGCCCCAGAGAACAAATACCTCGATTTCGACATCGCAATGTGGAACTGGGCGCCACCCTACGAGCCAGACTTCATTCTGAGCACGCTCACCTGCGATTCGCTCGGCGGTAACTCCGATAGCGGCTACTGCAACCCGGCCTACGACGAGCTCTACAAGGCACAGGGCACTGAGCTTGATGTTGAAAAGCGTCACGCAATTATCGATGAGATGCAGCAGGTTATCTTCGATGATCGCCCGTACATCGTGTACGCCTACCCGAACGTTATCGAGGCTTACAACCCAGCGTGGGATGGCTTTGTGCTTTCGCCGCTGATTGGATCGATTAACAACCTTTCGACGCAGACTCTCACAGGTGTGCATCGAGTAGAAAACTAAAGGAAAGGGCGCGACGTGCAGGCATCGCATCTTCTATTGCTCGGAAACGAGTGGGATACCGACGGGCAACGCCCGGCGTCGGACGGAATCGCTGGTCTTGCTGCGGCTCTGCAGCTGAGTGAGCGTGACCTCGCGGCGGCGGTTGCTGCTGCGTTGCCGACCGAACGCAATGCGGATCCCGGGAAGATTGTGGTCCCTGCGCCCGCTGGCCCGGCCACCGTGGCCGTGTGTGCGCTGCCCCCAGTGCACCGCGGCCCCGGTGCGCCAAGCACGGCCGAGCGTCTCCTTGAGGCTGGGCTTCGCCTCGGCGGGGCAAGCGCTGGCCTTGGCACTATTTGGTTCTCTGGTCGTGTCGACGGCTCGAGTGATACCGGCCACCTGATTGCTTCGCTTCGCGATGCGCTGTGGGCGGGAGTTTGGCTCGCGACTCAAGAACCCGCTGCCGCGCTCAATGAAGCCCGTAGGCCGGTGTTCGGTGACGGCGTGGCCGTTTCTGAGGCTGCCGAACTTGGTGTGCGTGCTCGCGCCTGGGTGCGGATGCTCTCGGAGCGTCCCGCGAATCTGCTTGGGCCCGAGCAGCTGGGGGCAGAAATTGTGCGCCTGGTGAACGAGATGGGTCGTAGCGTTGACGTCGAATTGTGGACGGCGGAAGAGGCGGCCTCGCGCGGTTTTGGTGCGGTTAACGCAGTTGGCGGTGGATCGGCACGGCCGCCATACGTAGCGAAACTGCGCTGGGCTGGATCGGCCGCGACCGGGTCAGATGCAACGCTCGGTGTGGTGGGCAAGGGAATTACCTTTGATACCGGCGGTCTGAACGTGAAGCGTGATTCGGGCGAGCTTGCTTGGATGAAGAGCGATATGGCTGCGGCTGCCACGGTCGCGGCTGCCCTTGTGCTTGCTTCGCGCACGAGCGAGGCCGGTGCGCCGGTTGAGGTGATTCTTCCGCTCTGTGACAATGCGGTGTCGGGCAGCTCGGTGCGCCCAGGCGATGTTATTACGCACCCAGACGGTCGCACGACCGAGGTGGTAGACACCGACTGCGAGGGTCGTCTCGTGATTGCCGATGGGCTTGCCTGGCTGCGCAAGCAGGGTGCTGCCGCAGTGATTGATATGGGCACACTGACCGATGGGGGTGCTGGTCTTCGACGAGCTGGTCTGTGGTCAAACGATGCCGAGTTCGCCGCGCAATTGCAGCGCCTTGGTGACGAAGCGGTTGATCCGCTTTGGGCGATCCCACTGCCCTACGGAGAAGATGAAGTTCTTGAGAGCCGGGTTGCCGATGCGAAAAACGCGCCGATGGACAGGCCGGATGTTGGTCGCCACGCTGCGACGTTCTTGGCGGAGTTCGTGGGCGAGGTTCCCTGGGGTCACCTAGACATTGGCGGCGTCGCGTACCTCGAATCATCAATCGCTGGCTGGCCTGAGGGTCCGACGGGCGCGATGACGTTTGCGGTTGCTGAGGCCATGCGTGCCTGGGCTGCTGGCTCACTTCGTTAGTCGCGCGTTGTCTCGCGGTGAAGTTTTGCACCGTTGCAATCCCTGTTCGCTGCACCGGCGCAGTGCGCAGGGATTGCATACACATGACAAGTGTGTATATGCTTGGTATAACAAGATAGCGGCGGGGTTTCCTCCGCGGTAATTGAAAGGCTCAACGTGGACCTCACATTTGATTCAGCGTTCCCATCGCGCACCGCGCGTTCTCGCGAACTTTTTGAGCGCGCAAAGCTCACGATTCCCGGCGGCGCAGGCAGCACCGCGCGTCTGCCGCGCAACGGCTGGAACCCATACCCGCTGTTCATCGAACAGGGTCAGGGCTCACGCATCACCGACGTAGACGGCAACGAATACGTCGACTACCTGCTTGGCCTAGGACCAGACATTCTTGGCCACCGCCACCCGGTTGTCACCGAAGCCGTCGTCAAGGCGATCCAGGAGCAGGGCACCAGCTTCGGACTGCCCTACGAACTCGAGATTGAGGCATCTGAAAAAGTCGTCGCAGCGGTTCCCGGCGTTGAACAGGTTCGTTTCGCGAACTCGGGATCTGAAGCAGTTGGCCAGGCGATCCGCATCGCCCGGGCAACCACCGGTCGTCGCATCATCGTTCGCTTCGAGGGCCTGTACCACGGCTGGCAGGACAGCGTCTACTGGTCGAACCACGTTGACCTGGACAAGGCAGGCCCAGCGGACCGCCCACGCCCAGTCGCAATGGGTCTTGGTGTGCCAGCAGAACTCGAGGAAACCCTCGTTGTGCTGACCTGGAACGATGCAGAGAGCTTCGTCAAGCTGATGGAAGAGCGCGGTGAGGAAATCGCTGCCGTAATCACCGAGCCAGCAGTACTCAACACCGGTTGCATCCTGCCAGAGCCCGGCTACCTGGAGCTGCTACGCAGCGAAACCCAGAAGTACGGCGCAATGCTGATCTTTGACGAGGTCATCACCGGCTTCCGTATCGCCCGCGGCGGAGCCCACGAGTACTACGGCGTGATTCCCGACCTGACCACCTATGCAAAGGGTGTTGGCGGAGGCTTCCCAGTTGCAGCAATCGGCGGCACCAAGGAAGCAATGCGCCTGATCGCAGACGGCACCTACTCGCACTCGGGCACCTACAACGCAAACGTCGTGCAGTGTGCAGCAGTCTCGGCAACGATGGATCTGCTCGCAGAGCCAGGGCTCTACGAGCGCCAGCGAGCACTCGGTGATCGCCTTGCGCGCGGTCTCGAATCGATTGCCAACGAGAACGGAATCGACGCGTATGTCACCGGACTCGGTACCGTGTTCCAGCTCTGGTTCGCAGACGGCCCGATCAAGAACTGGCGTGACGCAGTCGCAAACACCCGCGAGGGCGTGTTCAAGCGCTGGTACGAAGAAATGCTTGTGCGCGGCGTACTGTTCCACCCGCTACAGTTTGAGAACCTCTTTGTGTCGCTTGTGCACGACGACCGTGACATCGACGACACCCTTGAGGCCGCAGCAGGTGCCATGAAGGTGCTCAAGCAGGAATTCTCGCGCTAAGCGATTCAACGAAGAAAGGGCGCGGCATGACGCCTCCCGAGGGCATCGCGATCGGACTCGACCTAGGCACCTCAAGCCTCAAAGCAATAGCGGTCGGGGTCCAGTCCGGCCGGGTGCTCTTCAGGGAGCGGCAGCCGTACCCAACGCACCGACCAGAACTCGGTGCAGCCGAACAGGCACCGCAAGATTGGATGGCGGCGGCGATAGGCGCACTGGCGCGTCTCGCCGCCGCAACCGGGGCAGAACGTTGGGTAGGCATCGGACTCTCGGCGATGCTGCCGACCCTGGTCTGCCTCGATGCAGACGGTGAACCGGTTGGCAACGCCATCGTCTGGGAAGACACCAGAGCCGAAGCCGAAGCTGAATGGCTGAGACAAGAACACCCCGCAGCCGTCGCCTACCAGCGCACCGGACAGCAATTTGACGGGCGATACCTGGTGCCGATGTACCTGCGACTGCGCGAGCAAGACGCCGAGGTCGCCGCACGCACCACACGACTTGCCGGCGCAAAAGACTACCTATTTGAGCAGCTCACAGGCGAACTGCTCACCGACCCCTCTACCGCGGCGGGCAGCGGGGTCTACGACCTCACCACCGGTGACTATGCCACCGGACCCTGGCCAGAATTGCCGCCAGTAGTGCCATCAACCGCGTCGCGCGGCCTCGACGCTGGAGTCGCAAGACTCATCGGCGTGCGTGCGGGCATTCCTGTCGCACTCGGCGGTGCCGACTCAGTGCTTGGCGCAGAAGCGCTTGGCACGAGGCCCGGGCTCGACGTCGCAATTATCTCGGGCACCAGCACCGTAGTGCTTGGTACCCACACCGAACTTGAAATTCACCCAGACGGCAGGGCCCTCGTCACCCCGCTGGCCCGAGGCGGTTACGGCCTCGAAATGGATCTGGTTGCCACCGGATCAGCCTTCCAATGGTTGGCAAGCCTCACGGGTGCAGCGAGCGTCGCAGACCTTATTGCAGAAGCGATCGAGGTAGACCACCTCGCGGCCCCGAGCGTGCTGCCCTACCTTGGGCCGGGCGAACAGGGAGCGCTCTGGGAGCCAAACATTTTCGCTTCCTTCCAAGGGATCACCCTCGGCACCAGCAGAGGTGCACTCATGCGCGGCTTGCTCACCGGAGTCGTTCTCGAACTCCGACGCTGCATACTTGCGATTGCCGCGAGCGACCAGGGGCGCATTATTGCCTCGGGCAGCTCACTGACATCGCCACAAATGTTGCAAGACCTCGCAGACGCGTGCGGTCGTGAAGTGCTTGCTGATGTGAGCGACGCGGATCACTCAGCTCTCGGAGCAATCGACGCACTGCTTGAAGGCATCGGACTCCCACTACCTGAACGCAACACCGAACGCTCACGGTTCACACCCTCGGCAGCACAAACGGAGCTGTGGCAACAGCTCGCCGCTCGGCACGAGGGCGATCTTGGGCGTGAGCGCGAACGTGTTGCCGCTACCCGAGAGGCAGCACAGTGAACGAAGCAACACCTGACAACGCAGCCCAGACCGGCATACTGCACGCGCAACCCATCGGCGCCCTGATCAACGCGCTACTCACCTCTGCTCCGGTGAGCGGAGGAAGCGTCGCGATTTCGCGCGGCGAAACAATCGAGACTCGTGCCTTCGGCACACGCGGGCCAAACGGTGCGCCCGTAGATCCTCGTGACCGATTCGAAATCGGCTCAATTTCAAAAACCGTAGCTGCTCTCGCCGCAGCCCGGCTCGAAGTCGAGGGCAAGATTGCGCTAGACAGCCCGGTTCGCGACCACCTGCCGTGGCTAGTGCTGCCCGAAGGTGCGGGTGATCCAACGCTCAGACACCTGCTTGCGCACACCGCAGGCTGGATCGCGGGCAACTCTGCTGCCCCTGGAGAAGTCGCACAGGCGCTTTCGCTCACTGAATCTCGTGCGGTAACCGCACCGGGCGAGCGTTTTCACTACTCAAATGTGGGATACGTAGTGCTCGGCCTCGCGCTCGCCGAAGCAACCGGCACAAGCTTTGCGGCGCTCTTGCGCGAACAGCTCTTTGTGCCGCTTGGCATACCTGGCGCAATCGCGAGCATCACCGGCGCAGAACGTGAGCAGCTTTGCCCAGGCACCGTGCCAAGTCGGGATGATGCGCAGTGGGAACCGGGAGCGGCCCTGAGCGAGCAAAGCTGGGTCGAACCGGCGGGCGCCGACGGCAACGTTGCGGCGAGCGCACTCGAACTATTGCAGTTTGGGCGCGCCCTGAGCAACCCCGAAAGCTTCACCGGGCGAGCCCCCTGGCTCCCAGCCGCGGTTGCGGCAATCGCGACCCCCACCGCACCTAGCGGTGAAGACATTCTTGGAGCCGGCCCGCACCTCACAGTAAACGAAGCGCGCTACGGCCTCGGCGTAAACGTCGAACCCACCGATCTTGGCACTCTGCTCACGCACGGCGGCGGCATGATCGGATACGGTGCCTTCCTGATCGCGCACCCTGACTCAGACATTACGGTGGCCGTCACGCTCAGCACCCCGGGAGAATGGCCCCACGCTGAACTGCTGGCACGCGCTGTGCACGCCGAACTCGTTCGTGAGCACAGTGGCACGATCGCGGCAGGTGCCGACAACCCAGTAGCAGCGTTGCGAGTAAAACGTGCACCGCTCTCACCAGGCAACGAAGAACAAGCTCGGCTCTCCGGTCACTACCGCAGCTACACACCGTGGTGCCCACACTATGAAGTTGGTGTCTCTGCCGAGCCTGGCATTGCCGGACAGCTCGTCCTGCGCGCATATAGCGGAGTCGAAGCGCCAACCGAAGACACTCCGCTCGTGTCGATCAATGGAGACGACGCCTTCACCGTTGGCGCCGAAGCCGGCACACCAGAACGAGCACGCTTTGGCGATGTTATTGGCGGTGTCGCACAAACGTTGAACATCGACGGCTGCGTGTACTCGCGAGTCACCAGCCGATAGTACGCCCCGGCGTAGAAAGAGAGTGCACCGTGCACATCAATATCTTTAGTTCAGAATCGGCACTCGCAGAGGCCGCTGCCGAACGCATCATCGCGCAGGTGCGCGAAAACGCCGAAGCCGTGATCGGCCTCGCTACTGGCGCCTCACCCGTAGCGGTCTATCACGCCTGGGGTAAGGGCGCTGCCACACTCGGTCTCGACCAGAGCCGCGTGCGAGGTTTCGCACTCGACGAATACCTTGGGCTCGACCCCGAAGACTCGCGCAGCTACCACGCAGTCATTCGTCGCGACGCCGTTGCCGGGGCTGGCTTGAACGCTGAGCTGGTGCTGATTCCGCAGGGCAGCGGCGACCCAGAAGCCCCGGCAGCATATGAACGCGCTATTCGCGAGGCCGGCGGCGTTGACGTGCAAGTGCTCGGTATCGGACGAAACGGTCACCTTGGTTTTAATGAACCAGGATCGCCCGCCCAATCGCGTACACGCGTGGTACAGCTCGCTGCCTCAACAATGGCAGACAACGCACGCTACTTTGATCGTGCAGAAGACGTGCCGACAGCGGCCATCACCCAGGGGCTCGGCACCATCTTTGAAGCGCGTGAGCTCATAGTGATCGCGGTTGGCGAAGCCAAAGCAGATGCGGTCGCAGCAGCTATTGAGGGCGAAACCACCGAAGATCTGCCCGCAAGTCTGTTGCAGAGCCACCCGAATGTGCACTGGTTCATCGACCAAGCCGCGGCAGCAAAGCTCAGTGAATCGGTGGCGCTCGTCGCTGCTGTGTAGCAGGGCTGGGCGATCCAGCGCGCGAATCTGGTGCTGCCCGGTCGGGGCGACACGCCAGATCGCAGTAGGATTTTGAACGTGCGTAACATCACCCAATCGAGCAAACTCAGCGGCGTGCGTTACGACGTGCGCGGCCCAATTCTGCAAGAGGCCGAGCGCCTTGAGCGAGCCGGATCCCAGATTCTGAAGCTGAACATCGGAAACCCGGCGCCCTTCGGATTCGAGGCCCCACCTGAGATTCTTGAGGCGTTGCGGGCAGGGTTGCCTGACGCTCAGGGATACAGCGATTCACGCGGAATCTTGCCAGCGCGCGAAGCAGTCGCGCAGCACTACACCGATCTCGGTGTGCAGGCCGTGAGCCCAGACGATGTGCTGATTGGCAACGGCGTGAGCGAATTGATTTCACTCGTGCTGCAGGCGCTCGTGAGTCCAGGTGATGAGATTCTGGTGCCCTCGCCCGACTACCCACTGTGGACCGCGCAGGTCACATTGCAGGGCGGCAACGCGGTGCACTACCCCTGTGATGAGCAGAACGGTTGGATGCCTGACCTCGCAGCGATCGAGTCACTGATCACCGATCGCTCCAAGGGCATCGTGCTGATCAACCCGAACAACCCGACGGGCGCGGTGTACTCCGCGGAGCTCGTGCGTGGTTTTGCGGCACTTGCCGAGAAGCACGGGCTTGTGCTGATGGCAGACGAGATTTACGACCATATTCTTTACGGTGAGGCGTCGCACGAGCATGCTGCACTGCACGCAACCGAGACCCTGTGCCTTACCTTCAGTGGTCTTTCGAAAGTGCAGCGAGTAGCGGGCTACCGATCGGGCTGGTTGCTGGCCTCTGGTAACCGCGAGATGGCTGCAGATTTCTTGGAGGGTCTGACTCTGCTCGCAAACATGCGGATGTGCGCGAACGTGCCCGGGCAATACGCGATTCCGGTTGCGCTCTCACCGGCATCGAACTGGTCCGGCATTGCCGAGCTGTGCGCTCCCGGTGGTCGCCTGCGTGAGCAGCGAGACATCGCGCACCGATTGCTCACTGAGATTCCGGGAGTGAGTTGTGTGCTGCCAGGCGGTGCCATGTATCTCTTCCCGAAGCTTGATCCTGCGCGCTACCCGATCGAAGACGATCAACAATTTGTGATTGACCTGCTGCGGGCCACCCATGTGATGGTTACTAATGGTCGAGGCTTTAACCTGCCGACACCTGACCACCTGCGTTTTGTGTCGCTGCCGACGGTGCCGGTGTTGAGCGAGGCCATTGGGCGGATCGCTGAGTACCTTGAGTCTGTGCGGGTTGACTAGGGATGTCGGTAAAGGTTCTTGCGGTAGGTAAGCGCCATGAATCTTGGGTGGTCGACGGGATCACTCGTTACGAGCAGCGCCTGCGCAAACCATTTGATACCTCGTGGCAGCTGCTGCCGCACTCCGCCCGTGAGGGCGAGGCTGCGCGCAGCGAAGAGTCAGATCGCATTTTGGCGAAGTTGGATCGCGACGTCTTCGTCGTGCTGCTTGATGAACGCGGGCAAAACGTCGACTCGCCTGCGCTCGCGAAAAAGCTACAGGGCGCCTTTGATGCCTCGCGCCAAGTTGCAGTGGTGATCGGCGGTGCTTACGGCGTGGACGATCGGGTGCGCGAGCGCGCTGACTTCGTCTGGAGTCTGTCAAAGCTCGTGTTTCCGCACCAACTGGTGCGGTTGATCCTCGCCGAGCAGCTCTACCGGGCGCAAGAGATTGCAGGCGGACGCCCCTATCATCACGTGTAACCCCGTGAATGTCGGTGGTTGCTCGTAGGCTTTGTCTCACCACACAAGGCCTAGTGGTGGTCGCTGAGGCTTCCACTAGATGATGTGGTTTTGGGCTCTGCGCGACACGCCGCGAAGGGGGTGTGAGTAAAAATCTTGAGGCGACTAAGAGCCTGTGGATAACTCCGCAAAATGCGCGGAATTGCGCCAGGGTTATTCCCCAATTGTATTCCAAATTCGGTGGAAAAGCTCTGTAAAACTACATTGGTGTAACTACACCATGTTGGGGTCGGGTCTTGTGTGGCACACTATATGTAGTGCCTCGGCAGAGGCGTGTAAGTTTTCACGAAAGGTCGAAATTATGGCAACAACTGTGTACACCAAGCCGTCTTGCGTGCAGTGCAACGCGACCTATCGAGCGCTTGACAGCAAGGGCATCGAATACGACATCATCGACCTTTCAGAAGACCCAGCAGCGCTCGAGACCGTGAAGGAACTCGGCTACCTGCAGGCTCCAGTCGTGGTTACCGACGACGAGCACTGGTCAGGCTTCCGCCCGGACAAGATCTCGGCGCTCGCTGACCGTCTCGCAGATTAGGTTCGGGTGGGGTCAGTGAAGCCTGAGGCTGGTTTCACAGGATCCGCAACAGCGGCAATCACTGAGCGCAGTGAAGCTGATAATGAGCAAGAAATGTCGGCACTCGTCTACTTTTCAAGCATTTCAGGCAACACTCATCGTTTCGTCGAGAAGCTAGATCTTCCAGCGAAACGCATCCCGATTTACGCAAAAGACGAACCCCTGGTCGTAGATGAGCCCTACGTGCTTATCGTTCCCACCTACGGTGGCGGACCAGAAACCAGGGCCGTACCAAAGCAAGTGATTCGATTCCTCAACGACGAGCACAATCGAAATCTCTGCAGGGGCGTAATAGCAGCGGGAAACACAAATTTCGGCGAAGCCTATGGCATCGCCGGAGACATCATCGCGAGAAAGCTGCAGGTGCCATACCTGTATCGCTTAGAACTCTTTGGAACACCTGACGACGTAAGCGCCGTCAAAGAAGGATTGGAACGGTTTTGGAATCAGCAGGGACAGCCGCAGTGATCGATCACGCTTCTTCAAAAGTCAGCGACATGGACTATCACTCGCTGAACGCGATGCTGAATCTGTATGACGCAGACGGCAAGATCCAGTTCGACAAAGACCGCGAAGCTGCACGCCAGTACTTCCTGCAGCACGTGAACCAGAACACCGTGTTCTTCCACAACTTCGAAGAGCGCATGCGGTTCCTCATCGACAACGACTACTACGAGAAGGAACTGATCGAGCAGTACTCGATCCCCTTCATCGAGAAGTTAACCGATGAAGCCTACGCAATGAAGTTCCGCTTCCCGACCTTCCTCGGTGCGTTCAAGTTCTTCACCTCGTACGCACTCAAGACGTTTGACGGCAAGCGCTACCTTGAGCGTTTCGAAGACCGTGTCGTCATGGTTGCACTGGGCCTTGCCCAGGGTGACGAAGAACTCGCTCGTGGCTACGTTCGCGAAATCATCTCGGGTCGCTTCCAGCCAGCAACCCCGACCTTCTTGAACCTCGGTAAGGCACAGCGCGGCGAGCTCGTCTCCTGCTTCCTGCTGCGTATCGAAGACAACATGGAGTCGATTTCACGCGGGATCAACTCGTCGCTACAGCTCTCAAAGCGCGGCGGCGGAGTAGCACTCTCGCTCTCGAACATTCGTGAGTCGGGCGCGCCGATCAAGAAGATTGAGAACCAGTCTTCAGGCATTATTCCCGTCATGAAGCTGCTCGAAGACAGCTTCAGCTACGCAAACCAGCTCGGCGCACGTCAGGGTGCCGGCGCGGTGTACCTGAGCGCACACCACCCAGACATTATGAAGTTCCTCGACACCAAGCGTGAGAACGCCGACGAGAAGATTCGTATTAAGACGCTCTCGCTGGGTGTCGTGGTGCCAGACATTACCTTCGAACTCGCGAAGAAGAACGAAGACATGTACCTCTTCTCGCCATACGACGTTGAGCGTGTGTACGGCGTGCCATTCGGTGATATCGCCGTGAGCGAGAAGTACTACGAGATGGTCGACGATGCACGCATCCGTAAGACCAAGATCAGTGCGCGTCACTTCTTCCAGACCATCGCTGAACTGCAGTTCGAGTCGGGCTACCCATACATCGTGTTTGAAGACACGGTGAACCGCGAGAACCCAATCAAGGGTCGCATCAACATGTCGAACCTCTGCAGCGAGATTCTGCAGGTGAACACTCCAACCAGCTACAACGATGATCTGAGCTACAACAAGATCGGCAAGGACATTTCTTGCAACCTTGGCTCGATGAACATCGCAATGGCAATGGACGGCGACAACTTCGGTGGCGCAGTTGAACTGGCGATCCGTGCGCTCACCGCGGTGAGCGACATGAGCCACATCTCTTCGGTGCGTTCGATTGAAGACGGCAACGACAAGTCGCACGCGATTGGTCTTGGCCAGATGAACCTGCACGGCTACCTGGCGCGCGAGCACGTGCACTACGGCAGCGAAGAAGGCATCGACTTCACGAACATCTACTTCTACACGGTGCTGTTCCACGCGCTGCGCGCATCGAACAAGATCGCGATTGAGCGCAAGCAAGTATTTGAGGGCTTCGCCGACTCGAAGTACGCTTCGGGCGAGTTCTTCGACAAGTACACCGAGCAGGAGTGGGCGCCAGCAACCGAGCGCGTGCGTGCGCTGTTTGCTGACGCAAACGTTGATATCCCAACTCAGGCTGACTGGCTTGAGCTGAAGGCAAGCGTGCAAGAGCACGGTATCTACAACCAGAACCTGCAGGCTGTGCCGCCAACCGGTTCAATCTCGTACATCAACAACTCGACGAGCTCGATCCACCCGATCGCCTCGAAGATTGAGATTCGCAAGGAAGGCAAGCTGGGCCGTGTGTACTACCCAGCTCCGTTCCTCACGAACGACAACCTCGACTACTACGAGGATGCCTACGAGATCGGCCCGGAGAAGATCATCGACACCTACGCTGCGGCAACTCAGCACGTGGACCAGGGTCTTTCGCTCACACTGTTCTTCAAGGACACTGCAAGCACCCGTGACATCAACAAGGCGCAGATCTACGCATGGCGCAAGGGCATCAAGACGATCTACTACATCCGCCTTCGCCAGATGGCGCTTGAGGGAACCGATATGTCGGAGTGCGTCAGCTGCATGCTGTAATTCTTGAGAAGAAACACTCTCTCAAGAACTACCGCAGCTCACCGGATTTCTTATAACTCGAAGAAGGAACGATGAACTTCAAGCTAGGCCATGCTGTTCAGGCGATTAACTGGAACCGCATCGAAGACGAAAAAGACCTCGAGGTCTGGAATCGTCTCGTCAACAACTTCTGGCTGCCAGAGAAGGTGCCGCTGTCAAACGATGTGCAGTCGTGGGCGACCCTGACCGAAGACGAGAAGCTGCTCACCATGCGCGTCTTCACCGGCCTGACCCTGCTCGACACGATTCAGGGCACCGTAGGCGCGGTGTCACTGATCCCAGACGCGATCACCCCGCACGAAGAAGCGGTGTACACGAACATCGCGTTCATGGAATCGGTGCACGCAAAGAGCTACTCGTCGATCTTCTCGACGCTGTGCTCGACGCAAGAGATTGACGACGCCTTCCGCTGGTCGACTGAGAATCAGTACCTGCAGAAGAAGGCGCAGATCATCGTCGACTACTACGAGGGCGAGGACCCGCTGAAGCGTAAGGTCGCTTCAACGCTGCTCGAATCGTTCCTGTTCTACTCAGGCTTCTACCTGCCGATCTACTGGTCGAGCCGCGCAAAGCTCACCAACACGGCAGACCTGATCCGACTCATCATTCGTGACGAGGCCGTGCACGGATATTACATCGGCTACAAGTACCAGGTTGCACTGGCCAACGAAAGCGAAGAGCGCCAGGCAGAGCTCAAGGACTACGTCTTCTCGCTGCTCTTTGACCTCTACGAGAACGAGGTGCTTTACACGCAGGACCTCTACGACAACGTCGGTCTCACCGAAGACGTCAAGAAGTTCCTGCACTACAACGCCAACAAGGCGCTGATGAACCTCGGCTACGAGCCAATGTTCCCGAAGGAAATGACCGACGTGAACCCAGCGATCCTGTCGTCGCTCTCGCCAAACGCCGACGAGAACCACGACTTCTTCTCTGGCTCTGGCTCGTCGTACGTCATCGGCAAGGCAGTCGCCACCGAAGACGAGGACTGGGACTTCTAAAAGCCCTCGTCAAAGCATCTGATACAAAAGCCCCGCGCTTTACTTCGAACATCATCGGAGTGAGTGCGGGGCTTTTTGCGTTCCTGACACGCTTGCTGATCAAATCGCTAGAGAAATTGCGCGAGCATCACTCCGCGGCCGCTACTGCGTCAATGTCTGCATCAAACCAATCTGCCTAAACACCAAGAGCTATTGCCGTCGAAGCGTGACCCAACATGCGCTGAACCCCCTTCGCGTTCGGGTGCCTGGCCGGAGCAAGATCTGACCCGAACGCGCCTTTACTGTTCTTGAGTTGAATAGACGCCGATTACGCAGTCACTTTCAATGCCCACTGCCCCACACCCATTTTCGCGTTGAAGTAGACGTCGTTGCCGATGCGTTGCATGGTTCGTTCGTAAGCTTCTACGATCCAGTCCATAACCTCTAGCTCCTGAGCGATGGCTTCTGTGTTCGTGCCGAATCGTGACTCTGCGGCCGAGTATGAGTTGATGTCGATGAGAAAGTGAGCTGCCCACTCATCTGCGCGGCGTTCGTCCTTATCGTCGTAATGGCCAAGAATCGTGCGCCGGTCGCCACGAATCATATGAGCAAGTTCGTGGGCCAAAACCGAGCGTTCGAGTCGGTAAAGCATTCCGGGTTGGAGCCGGATGGTGCGTGAATCGATGCTGCAGTCTCCGTCCCTGTCGAGATGCGTGAGGTCTGCGTATTCGATTCGCACGTCTAGCGACTCTGCCAGATCGTACAAGTGCTGCAATATGACTCCTAGTCGAAATCTACTTCGCCGCGGTTCTTGCTCCGCTTCTTGGCTGCCAGATCGTGATCGCTTTGTCGGGGTGAATCAGCAGTATCCCCCGAGCCACTGACACTGGAATCTTGAGGGGTGGTTGGCGAACCCTCGAACATCACTCTTCGAGCGCGCGCTCGGTCCATGAGTGCGGTCAGTAACTGCTCATCAGACGCTTCACCAATTGTTACTTCTGCGTAGCTCTCTGGGGAGGGGGCGAGGTTGCCAGTTCCAGCACCTAGCCCAGCTCGAATGCGCCGACCGGTCAGGTGTTCTTCTAATACGTCAAAGACCTGATGCTCTGACTTTCGAGGAACGCCGTTCGCTTCCCAGTTCACGATGGTCCTATGAGACACCCCAAGCCTCTCCGCAAGCTGTGCTTGGGTTAACCCTGCCGCCTTGCGCGCTGCCTGAAGTTGCATCCATGTAATTGGCATATCTACAGGATAGGCAAGTGTAGGCAATAAGTGCAAGATAATTGCTAATTGCTGGCTGCATTAATGAAAAATCTTCTTGCCACAGTTGCTACTTATTGCCATTCTTGCCTAATCTGGTTACATGCTTACAAGAAATTTGAACGGCGCAGCAGTAGCCGTAATTCGTGAACTAATGGGAATCCGCAAAGGCGAGTTTGCTCGACGCTGCGAGATTGATCCTGGTTATCTGACAAAACTCGAAAACGGCACTCGCCAACCGTCACCGGCAGTGATGCGACGAGTTGCTTTCGCGCTCGGTGTATCAATTGAAGTCGTTTCGTACCCTGTCACTGTGGAGCTGGCTGCCTAATGTCCATTCAGTACTCACACGAATCCGAAAAATCTAACCTGCCGAAAGAGCTCTCGGGGCTCACCGGCCTCGCTCGGTCGGCTGAAGAATCTTCGCCATATGCGGAGGCGGTTCCTATTTCATAAAGTGCCAGGAACTCTGGCTGTTCTCGGCAACCGTGCCGAGATTTATCGAACTATCGAAGAATGACCGGCTGAAGTCAGATCATAAATCTTCATCGTTTTGGCGGTAGCTGGGCTACTGCATACCCAAAAACGGGGCGTACGACCTCGAAACCGTGCGCCTCACTACATGGCCTAAACAGCCGTCCCATCGTCACGAGTGCCCCTTTCACCGGGCGTGCCATGACTGACATTCAGGGACCGAACTTAATACAAGAAAACTCGCGTGGAGAGCGTGGCCAGAGTTGTGACTGGTCGCATCTGCTTGAAGCCGTGGGGAGCCGTTGCGGAGTGGTCTGTGCGGCAAGTCGAGGCGGGTATGTCCCCGTCGTGCCACTTGAACCTGTCGGTGATGGTGCTTCTGACCCTGTGCGGGGTCAACGATTTTCAGCCGGCCTGCCCTCACTGGGCACCCAAACACTCGGGGGATATCGAGCGGACGTGTTGGCGGCGCGTAGAAGGGGCATGCGGTTGGTGCGCGCCCCGGGGAAAGGCCGCGCATGCATTGCGGGTTCAACTCCCGTTGCCTTCATCTACGGCCCGGTGATGTCGGTGTTATAGGTGCAGCGTATTCACCTATCCCGCAGATTCTCGAGGAGAAATTATGAACAAGTTGAACGAAATGCTGAATAGCGAATTGTCCATGAGCGAGCAGCTCAAGGAGGAGGCAGCGGAATGCCAAGGAGCCGATGATGCGTAACCCATGGCATTGGTCGTGGCTGCCAGTACTAGTCATGCTGGCGATGTTGTGCACGGTAGTCGTCTACTTCGTGGTGACGGGGCCGGGCTCATGAACGGATGTTCGCTACTTGGCTATGCCGTGATGTTGGCGCTTGTGTGCGCCTGGTATTCGAAGGAGACGAAAGCGCGATGAGTGATTTCAGTACGCCAGTGAGTTTCACCGGTTCGACTGGGGCCGGTCTTTATGGCGTGACAGTGCCTACGCACAAGACTGCGTGCGTGAACAGCAACAATCCGTTTGGTCATTCGAGTGAATGTCCCTGTCGGCGGAAGGCTCAGTCGGTGCCGCACGAGGCGGAGATGTTCGAAGCTCAGGGGGAACCCGACGATGGTCTGTTCGCGTTGCGGGATGCGGCTTGATGGCCGACGAAGAGCAGATCGAGGAGAAGTCGTCATCGCCGCCATATGCGACGGCGTTGCTCTGGCAACAGTAACGATGCCAACTCGGAAAAGCGAACACCCGACTGTCTGCCTCAATAGGCATCGTCTCTGTAACGAACATCAACTCTAAAGTGCCGGGCGACGAGCTCGAACGCTGCCGGTTCATTGAAATACCGGAGAACGCAACATTTGGAACACCAAGGAGGATCATGGAATCAACTGAGCGTGCTGTGGTGCGGCTCACAGAAGCACACACTGAACACGAGGGAGGCAAGGCGGTTGAGCGCGGACCACTGCTTGTTGAGCTCGCAGAGTCAGCGACATCGCAAGGCGCCCGGGGGAGTGGCGGCGGCGGTGCTGGTATCCCCATCAATCTTGGCGTGATCGCTCTACAAGACCACATCGCGGGCAAACTGAAACAAATGCAGCTTGCGCTCTTCATGCGCCAGATCAAAGACCCCATCGAGGCAACCATAGCCGTCTGGGCCCATGCGGTCACCGAGCGCCACAGAGGGCGAATTGATGACGCCAGCTGGGGGTGGTTCGTCCGTGAGTTTCCCGACTGGGTGCATCGCATCACCGAGGAAGTATCGCCACCCTCCTCAATCGAGATGATCGCACCATGCCCGAGTTGCGGAGAAACAAGGGCGGTCGTCCGCGGCGACTCGGTAACGGCTGTCGTAGTGAAGTGGTATCCCGAAGAACTCAGCCGAGCGCCAATCGGCAAGTGCCGGTTCTGTGGGGCCAAATGGGTCGGCTGGGGCGCAATGCACTACACGCTCGATGTAGTGGATCGTGGCGCGCTCGCGAAACTCGGAATCGATGTTTCTGTGTTTATTCCAAAAACTCTGCTATAGTAGAAAGCAGTTCGGATAACTATGTCCGAAAACAGGCTCTGAATCTCGAATGATTCGGGGCCTTTCGTGTTTCTTAGGGCGGATCACATCGGCTCGCACTGCCCACGGTCGGATCGCCCAGCGGCAGTGAGCTCTCCACCGCGCGGTCACGCCATGATCGCCAGCGATCCTCGCGCTGTCGGGATAGCCCTTACCAAGCCGCCTCTGGTGCAGAACTACCGTATTCCCGGGCTGAACACCGGTGGCCGTCCATACGTCCTTCCGGACAACGGGGATCAACTTTGCGCAAGCCGACTTGATCCCTTCATCCACAGCAAACATGCGTTGCCACCGACGCCATCATGAGCCCGGCTATTTCTTGCGGCGGGACATGCTGCCTCCGCGTCATGAAGTCTGCACTTGCTTGGACGTTGCGTACGCGCTGTCTGCGGGATTGACATGCACGCGCTAAACGCTTGTTCGCTTCGGGCAGTCGAAACCGTTTCTAGTATCGAGCTTCGCTGCTGCGGAGTCTTCCTCGTCTGGAGAAAGGAACTGGGTTGGAATCCTTCTATTCGAATCCTGATCTTGATGACGGTTTCGCTGCGACTGCAGGTCGTGCTCGCCCGCATCGTGGTCTTGACTTTCCGAAGCGTGAGGGTGAGCGTGTGCCTGCTTGGGCTGCGGGTATCGTCGTCGTTTCTGAATATCACTCTGGTCTGGGCTGGGTGGTGGAGATCGACAGTGGCTCCGTGTTTTCCGGCTATTGCCACCTCTTCAGGCAAGGCCTCCCCGTTGGAACTGTTGTTGGTCTCGGGGATGTGATCGGGTATGTCGGGAATACCGGCACCGAATCGTTGGGGCCACACCTACACACCACGGCGGGGAATCGTCGAGGGGCAGTGTTCGGTGCGTCAATGGCGAACCTGCAAGATCCTTGGCCCATCATCCAGGCCACCACGAACAGATCCGCTCGGGCGGAGGAAGAAGACGAAGATATGCCTGATTCGATGTATGCCGTTGTCGACGGTGTTCAGTCTTGGTGCTGGATCAACTGGGCGACCGGGAAGGTGTTCGCGTGCCATACGCAGGCGGAAGCCAACTGGGTGGCCGGGTATATGGGTCCTACGAAGAAAAACTTCTCGAAAGATTCTGACAAGGGTGCAGAACGGTACAAGAACCTACTTGCGATGCTCGGTATCCTCGCGCCCGAGGTTGAGATTTTCGGTGGCGCCCTCTCCGAGACAGATCTGAAACGAATCCGCGAGCAGGTCGACGCCGGCGTTACCGGCGCGCTTTCCGGACTCGCGCAGAAGGCAGCCGTATGAGCGAAGACTCCGAGTCCTACTCTCAGGCCGAGATTGTTCGGCTGCTCAAAGGTCTCTCAGACGATCTGCGCGATCTTCGCGGTGAAGTGCATGCGCTCGGTACGACTTTTGTTACTCGCGCAGAGCTTGCCGCGTGGCAAACCTCGTATGACCGTGAAGTGAAAGAGCTCAAAGAAAACGCGAAGCCAGTGAAAGTGTCCGGTTGGACAGTCGCTGGCTTTTTTGTTGCCGCTTTGGTCGGGCTTGGCTCGCTGCTAGGTCTCGCGATCACGCTCATCACAGTTCTCAAGTAAACCGAGACAACTCGTCTCACAACAAAGAAAGGAGAAGAGGTGACTCTGCCTTTTTATAGAAATCCCGATCTAGCAGATGGGTTCGGCGCTACTGCAGGACGCTCCCAACCGCACCGCGGACTGGACTTTCCGCATGCGACAGGAACACCTATTCCGTCCGTTAACGCAGGTGTCGTAGTCGTATCCGAATGGAGTTCTGTTCTTGGATGGGTCGTGGAAGTGAGGGGCGACGACGGCGTGTATCTGGGCTATTGCCATATGAACACTCAAGGACTGGCCGTCGGTACTCGTGTAGCTGTCGGGTCCATTATCGGGCCCGTTGGAAACACTGGTTCGGCCTCATTCGGTTCGCACCTGCACATTACCAAGGGAGACCGTCAGGGGGCCGTTTTTGGCGCCTCGATGTCTTACCTATCTAACCCCTGGCCATACATTCAAGCCGGCGGATCAATTACAAACCCAACTATCGAAGGAATTAAAATGCCAGCACTTATCCGCCTCCCAAATGGCAGCATCGGCTTTGTCTCTGACTCAGGCGAACTGGACTCAATCGGCGACCTGAATGAGGTCGAGTCGCTGAAAGCAACTATCGTGCCGCAGGGCTGGATTCAGCTGAACGACACCCTCATCTGGGACAAGCTTGCCTCGCGCACCGCACGTCTGCGAGCAGCTCGAGCGGCTTAGTTCCTGGTTGCTCACCTGATGTGCCAATCGCATACGTCCGAGCGGATCGTTTCAACTCGATCCGCTCGGACGTATGCGTACCCGCAACCGAATCGACGGTGTCTATGCCGCTTAGGTCTCGCACTAGGGCGGTTTAGTCATTTGTCTCACAAACAAGAAAAGAGGGGAATATGACAAGACTCGTATGGCCAAATGGCAGTAGCACGACGGAGCCGATTCGATCTGATGATTGGGGCTGGCGGACTGGCTATTCGCGCCCATTTCATACGGGCCAGGACTGGTACTCGATTGGCTCTTTGAAAGCAATCGGCGCTGCAACTGTGGTTGAAAACCATTGGGGAGGCTGGGCTGGGTGGCAGGTGCTTCTGCATCTTGGCTCAATTGACGGAGTTGAGACGTGGGCGCGGTACTGCCACCTCGCTTCTCAACCAGCACTTCCCCTAGGCACCAGTCTTGCGATTGGCGCGACTGTCGGACAGGAAGGCAACACGGGTGAATCCGAGGGCAACCACTTGCATCTTGAGATTTACCAGGGCGCAGTCGATCGTGGCGACGGCAGTGGGCCGGCGTCAACTGTAAATCCACGAACATTCATCAGGAATCGGCTTACCGGCAGTGATTCAAACACAAACCCAGTAGAAGAGGTAAACATGTCAAACCCTATTGTTAACGTAAAACCAGACACCGTATGGATCGGACGTGCGGACGGCACGTTCGAAAAGCTCGACCAGTCGGCGGTGCTTGCCATGAACACTCGAGGAATCATCAGCCACGTTTTCCTTGGCCTGCCTAACGGCAACAGCGACATTATTCCTTCGGTCTCTGCTGCAGACTTTGCTGTTGTCAAGAAGGTCTGGGAACAGATGTGCCGCGGACGTTAATCACAGGCCAGAGAAATCGTACCGGATGGAGGGATTGATGCAGATCCAGTCGATTCGAACTTTTGTTGCTGCCTTGGTGGGCGTGCTCCTGGTGCGTCTTGTTGCTGCTCTACCAGCGGTTGCTGCTGGACTGGCTTGGGCTGATGGCGTGTTTACTGAGGCTGGCTATGCTGGCATCTCGGCACTCGCCCTGGTCCAGGCTGTCGTGACTGCTGCCGTGATCTTGGCGTACCAGAAGGTCGCTCAGCGACTTGGTGACCGCTGGCCGAGTGCTGAAAAGTGGATGCTTGGTTCATCCGCGCGCCCGAGCTATATGCCGCGTTACGGTAAATAATTGAATATGAAAATGCCCCCGGACTCACCCTTGTGGTGGGTTCCGGGGGCATTTTTTGCATGCCCGATATCTAGCTAGCTCCACAAACTCTTAAGATGAAGTATCAAATGCCGGAGGAAGGGGTAACGAAATTGCTCGGAATGAAAGCAACTGGAGTTGTTGCAGCGGTGTTTCTGCTGGTGGGCTGCGCGACCACAGGGCCGACCCCTCAGCCTGTAGAGACCAGCAAGGTGCCTGTTGAAACGCCTGTACCCGAGCCCGTGCCAACTCCGGAGCTGATTACCTCCGACAATTTCTATGACATTTGCGTCGCTCAGCTCACCGCCCATGATTACGTTCGTGATGAGGCTCCGGTGCGCACCATCGCCGCAGAATCTGATTCTCTTATCGTGCAGCGAGCAGACGGCATGGTCGTCATGGCGGCCCACGGTACAAATGAGAACGGAGATACGACGCTTATCTGCGGCGCAAAGGGTTATGTTGATGACCCGGAATGGCATCAGTTTGGTGCCAGCCTTCGGATGACAGATGCGCAGATCCAGGAACGCATCGATTTGATCGGTAACGAGAGTGCTTAATTTCTGATTCCGCAATTCATCTACCACTCGCCAGTCACAGCGAGGTCAAACTCATCTATCGTGCATGCCTCGATTATTTGGGTCGGGCCCTGAAGATCGAACGCCCTGTTCGCTATGCCTCAGAATGCGGCCCGCATGACTCCAGGCTGCCGAGTCAAAGATCAGGCCCACGTTGTATTTGTTTGCGGCGTGGTGTTGTGACGGCTTTTGGGTAGAGGCGCACGAAGGGCCGTACGCGGGGAGGCCGGCGTGTGTGAGCGCTTGCTTTGTAGCGGTTGACGAGGCCGCTACTGATACCAGGTGTTAAGGTCGCGCCGCACTTCTTTTAGCGTTGGCTGTTTTGGCTGGGCTGAGGGGCGCTGGCTTTGAGCCGGGCGGTCACTATTCTCGCCGAGTTTGTTTCTGTGCGAGCGGCCGAGAGCAGTCACTGAGATGGGGATCAGGAAGAGCGCTACGCCTCCGCCTAGTGTGTTGAGCGCGTCGTCCCTCTGGTTGTTGACTTCTTCTGCGTGCCACGCATGTGCTTCAGCAGCGCTGGGTGTATCAAAACCGCTGCCGTGGGCTGCTGCCATTTCTTTGATGGCTTGCCGCGAGTCATAGTTGTAGTGACTTTCTACAGATTTGACCCACATGAATCCGCCCAGCGATATTACGAGCACGGGAATGCCGTATAGCAGGATGAGGGCTGGGTTCTTCATGCTCTCAGCATAGGTGGAAAAGTGCTGGTCGACAGTCTATTTTTTCTGAGAAAATAGCATGAATACGCGCTTTTGTAATGAGAAAGTGATCATTTGTCGGCTTGCGTTAACGTTGCCTTAACTGGTGAACAACAGTCTTTCGCTTTCTTGTGAATTTTCGTATTGTCCCGAGCGAGAACTGGAAGTCTGTGGGGAAACTCGTTTTGGTTTTCCAGGACTCTACGAATCTTTACGCGGCTAGCTTGCTTCGGTGCGTGGGGGCACTCCGCTCCCTGCCAGCGCAATCAGCGCCCGGGCAGCGTCGCGCGGCACGGTGGGGTCCATGCCGGTGAGGTCGTGGAAGGTGCGCAGCCGGTTCACCACGGTATTGCGGTGCACAAAGCCGGTTTCGGCGGTCTGTTTCACTGAACCGGTCTCGCAATAGGCCAAAAACGTTTCGATGATGCGTGAGCGGTCACCGGGTGAGACCGAATCCAATCCAGAAAGCGCAGCGGGGCTGAGCCCGGGTAGCACCGACGAGAGCGTTGCCGCTGCCACGGGCGGCCACAGCTCGTGCTCGTCGCTGAGTCTCCCTGCGGGCGCGTATGGCGCGAGCCGGTGGGCGAGGCGCGCTGCTTCGGCGACGCCGCCGAGTCCGGCAATTTCGTCAACCACCACACCTCGCGTTGAGGCGAGCGGGTGTTTGCCGAGTGCTTCTGGCCGCGGCCTCACAAAGAGCACGCCATCGTCGAAGTCCCAGAGCAAAAACCGGGCTCGGGTGTGTTGCAGGTCGGCGATCAATCGGTGTGCTTCTGTTGCCGAGGCTGACGGGACTAGTACCACTTCATACTCGGCGTCGAGCGGCAGACCGAGTTCAAGTGCAACTTCGGCGGCGACTTCTTCAGGTTGCTCTGCGGCGAGCAACTTTGCGATTGCTCGGGTTTCGGCTGCTCGGGTGTCGAGTGCAAGGGTTTCAAGCTCATTTAGAAATGCGACCTGAACCTCGCCGATGTAGTCCTCAACCACTGAGAGCACGACCTCTGCGTGGGCAACGAGTAGCGCGGTGTCTTCGGGCGATACTACGCGCGTGAGGCCGGCCCAGAGCACCCGGTAGTCGAGGCGCACGGCTTCAAGCAGCCGGTCGCGATCTACGCCCTGCCGCGCACGGCGCACACCGAGTCGGTGGGGTAGGTCTTGCAGTTCGTCGGGCAGTGGTTCTTCGCTCAGTTCCGTGATGAGCAGCGTCAGGGTTTCGCGGGCGGTTGCCCGAATGTCTGCCGAGGAGACGTCTTCGTAGCCGCTGCCCATTGCGCGAAGTCGCACTTCGAAGTCGTCGACGAGAGCGTCCATGTCGCCGCGCAGGTCGGCGAGAGTGGTGTTCCACCAGCTGCATTCGGTTTCGCTGTTTATTGTTGTGTGGTGCACTCGGCTCCTCCCTCGATAGCGCGTACTCCCATAGTATTGAATTTTCACACACTTAAGAGTACGTTTTTGAGGTTAAATCTGATTGTGACTGTGCAAATGCCTAATTTGACTGGTAAACCGTGTGCGAATGTCGGTTGCCGGTCTCTCGGGAACAAGCGAACGTAGATAGGTGGGCCAGTGAAGTGCCCAACACGTATTCCATGGAGGAAACAATGACTGCACAGCTAGCTACGGACGAGGCTGTCCCCAACGCGCGCCTTGACCAGTCCAAGATGCGAAAAATCGCTACGGCGAGCGTCATCGGGACGACTGTCGAATGGTACGACCTGTTCTTGTTTGGTACAGCCTCAGCGCTCGTCTTCAACCAGGTGTTCTTCCCGAACCTGCCACCTGCCGTCGGCACGATCCTTGCCTTCCTGACCTTCGCTGCGGCCTACGTCGCACGTACGCTCGGTGCAATCCTGTTCGGTCACTTCGGTGATCGTCTTGGCCGCAAGTCAATGCTGCTGATCTCGCTGCTCACCATGGGCGCCGCGACCCTCGCGATCGGCCTCGTGCCCGACTACAACACGATCGGCCTCGCCGCTCCGTTTATCCTGCTCACCCTCCGCATCATCCAGGGCCTCGCGCTCGGTGGCGAATGGGGTGGCGCGGTGCTGATGACCGTTGAGCACGCTCCAGAAGACAAGCGCGGTTGGTACGGCTCGCTTGTGCAGGTTGGTGTGCCATTCGGTACCCTGCTCGCAAACGTTGCCTTCCTCATTGTTACCGCTTCGGTCTCGCAGGAAGCTCTCATCTCGTGGGGCTGGCGAGTACCGTTCATCGCTTCGGTGCTGCTCGTTGCGGTCGGCATTTACATTCGTTTGAACATCGAAGAGACCCCAAGCTTCCAGCAGGTTCGCGAGCAGGGCGCAAAGGCCAAGCTGCCTTTCGCTTACCTGATGAAGCACTACTGGAAGCAGGTTATCCTCGGTGGCGTTGCAACGCTCTCGACCGGTTCGACCTTCACCCTGATGGTTGCCTCGGGCATGAACTACGGCACCAGTGAGCAGGGTTTCTCGGCAAACCTGATGCTCTGGGTAGTGCTCGTTGCCTGCCTGCTCGGCCTGTTCCTGATCCCGTTCTTTGGCAAGCTCTCTGACAAGTACGGCCGCAAGCCAATCATCGCGGCAGGTATCGCGGCAGAAGCGCTGCTCGCCTTCCCGTTCTTCTGGCTGATCAACACCGGCGAGGTCTGGGCAGTGTTCCTTGCGTACGGCCTGATGATGATCGCCTTCTCGGCAAACTATGGTCCAATCGCCACCTTCCTCGCAGAGCTCTTCGGTTCAAAGGTTCGTTACTCGGGTCTGTCGATCGCGTACATGCTTTCGGGTCTGCTCGGTTCGGCGATCACCCCAGCGGTTACCGTCTGGTTGCTTGATCTCACCGGCCAGAGCGATTCGATCGCCTGGTACATCGCGGCTGCTGCGGCGCTGTCGTTCATTGCACTCTTCCTGCTGAACGATAACCACAAACGCGACATCGACCGCGTTGGCGCGACCTCGGCAATCTCGGTCGACCATTGATTCGCCGGATCGACTCGGCGCCGGGGCTTGCCCCGGCGATCGGACCCTACTCGCAGGCGGTTGTCGCGAACGGTTTTGTGTTCACGACGGGCCAGGTGCCGTTCCACGCGGACGGCACCGCGCCAGCGGAGTTTGAAGATCAGGTGCGGGTTTGCATCGAGAATCTACGCTCTGTGCTTGAGACTGCCGGTTCCGGCCTGGACCTGGTGGTCAAGGTGAACGCCTACCTCACCGATGCTGCGCAGCGCGATCCCTTCAACCGGATCTACGCCGAGTACTTTGGCGAGGCAAAGCCGGCGCGTACAACCGTGTGCGTTGACATCTGGGACATTCCGTTCGAGATTGAGTGCGTTGCGGTCGTTCGAGAAGGGGCAGAAAAATGAGTCGATCCAGAAACGAATTGATTGAAGCGCTCAAGAGCGTTGAGATTCCTACGCTCGGTCACTTTCTGGAAGACGGCTTTTGCGATCAGGATCTTCGCCCGATCAATAGTGCCCCCCAGATGGTCGGCCGCGCGCGCACCCTCGACCTCACGCAGCCCGACGCCTTCGCGGTAAACCGTGCGCTGCTTGCGCTCGAGCCCGGTGACGTGCTCGTGATCCGCGTTGCGGGTCGCGGGCACGCCCCGGTCGGCGCTGTTACCGCGCACGCTGCTATCGCGCAGGGCGCTGCAGGCATCGTGGTCGATGGCCCCGTCACCGATCAGGCCGCTTTGCGTGAACTGCAGGATCGTCTGCCGGTGTTCGCAACCGGGCTCACCGCCCGCACCACAAAGCGATCGGGCGCTCTTGCCGGTGAACCAGATGGCGCGTTGGATCGGGCAATCGAGATTGCCGGTGTCACTGTGCGCCCAGGCGATCTGGTGCTTGGTGATGCGCAGGGCATTCTTGTGCTTGGCCCCGAGGGTCCTGGCGACGAGGTGCTTGACGCCGCGCTCGCTTCGGATGCCGCCGAGCCAGCGCTTGTCGCCCGCATCGAGTCGGGGGAGCCGCTTTCGGCGATCCTCGCCACTAGCAACGCGTAAACCGCGTACTACCGCAGACTGACACTTCGAAACCCGCGACGAACGTTCGCAACGCTTCACAAGGAGAGCATCATGACCTCGCAGCACGCACCAGCACCGCACTCGGCCGGACACCTCATCGTTCGTACGCTTGAGGCGCACGGCATTAAGCGTGTCTACGCGGTGCCAGGCGAAAGCTACCTTGATGTGCTTGATGGCCTGCACGACTCGGGTGTTGAGACCGTTGTTTGCCGCCAAGAGGGCGGTGCGGGGTTCATGGCGCTTGCCGAAGGCCGACTTACCGGTCGCCCAGGTATTGCGATGGTCACTCGCGGCCCAGGTGCGGCGAACGCAATGATTGCCGTGCACACCGCCTACCAAGACGCGACACCACTGGTGCTGTTTGTTGGCCTCGTGCCAGTGAACGACCGCGAACGTGACGCGTTCCAGGAGTTCTCGCTGACCGGTTGGTTTGGCTCAACCGCGAAGCGTGTCATGACTATTGACAACCCTGACCGTGCAGGCGAGCTTGTCGCTGAGGCAATGCGCATCGCAGCCTCGGGTCGCCCCGGCCCAGTGGTGATCGGGCTGCCAGAAGACGTGCTGGTGTTGCCAGCGACGCCAGCGGTTGCGTTGCCAGTTGCCGCCCCAGCCCCAGCGGTACACCCGGCCGAGATTGATGCGCTCGTTGCTCGCCTCGCTGCCGCAAAGCGCCCGGCGATTGTCACCGGTGGTGACGGATGGCACGAGGGTGTTGGCGCCGAGCTGATCAGCTTCGCTGAAGCCGCAGGCGTGCCAGTGTTCTGCGATTGGCGAGCCTACGACGCTGTGCCACACGCCGGTGAAGCTTGGGCAGGCTGGCTCGGCTACGGCCGCACTGACGCTGTCGCCGAAGGCTACATCAACGCCGATCTGCTGGTGTTCGTTGGCTGCGGTCGCGCCGATGTGCTCAGCGACGGCTACACCCAGGGCTTCAACGCAGAGACAGTGCTTGTTACTGCCGACCCTGACGCCACTATGCACTCGGGTCGCACCGATCAGCACGTGCTGGCTACTCCCGCAACGTTTGTGCAGGCACTCGTGCAGGCTGATCCAGCGTCGGCTCGTGGCGATCGCGATAACTCGTGGATGTCAGGCCGTGCCGAGGCACAGCGCCAGACCGAAGCGCACCGTCCCGACGCGTCGATTGATGGCGTCGCGCAGCAGATGGACCTCGGAGTTGCTTTCGGTGAACTTGATGACCGTCTCGCTGGCGAAGCTGTGCTGACCTTTGGTGCGGGCAACGCAACAATCTGGGCGCACCGGTTCGTGAAGCATTTGCAGCCGGCGAGCCTCGTCGGCGCGCGAAATGGCGCGATGGGTCTTGCCGTGCCAGCTGCAGTTGCTGGTTCGCTGATCTTCCCCGAGCGCAACGTCGTGGCTGTCTGCGGTGACGGCGATTTCCTGATGAACGGTCAGGAAATTGCGACCGCTGTCGCGCACGGCGCAAAGCCACTCGTGATCGTGATCGACAACGAGATTTACGGCACCATCGTGCAGCATCAGGAGAACCACTACCCGGGCCGCCGCTCTGGCACCCGCATGGCGAACCCTGACTTTGCAGACTGGATGCGCTCATTCGGTGGCCACGGTGAGCGCGTTGAGCGCACCGAAGAATTTGGCCCCGCACTTGATCGTGCGCTCGCAGCTGACGCGCCAGCGCTGATCCACATACTTATTCCAGACACCATCATGCCGCCGGCATCGAGTGACGTCGCGGCCACCGGCATCGCCCGCGACTGAGCGATTCGAAAGGACTGAAAAATGACTGACCAGAATCTGGCCGAATCGTTCCTCGCTGACTGGGCGATCCACTCGCAATTTGGCGCGGTAGAGGGCACCAACGGTGTTGAGCGCCAGGCGGCAAGCGCCGCCGACGGTGAGCAGCGTAAATGGTTCGCTGAGCTGCTTGAATCGCACGGCTTCACTGTGCAGAACGATGCAATTGGCAACCAGTTCGGGTTGCTTGAGCTTGTTCCGGGCGCACCGTATGTGCTTACCGGATCGCACATGGACTCGCAGCCAACTGCGGGGCGCTTCGATGGCGCGTATGGTGTGATGGCGTCGGCACACGCGTGTTTCCGGGTCGCAGATGAGCTGCGCGCGAACCCCGAACGAGCCAAGTTCAACCTGGCCGTTGTGAACTGGTTCAACGAGGAAGGTTCACGTTTCAAGCCATCGATGATGGGTTCGAGCGTGTTTACTGACAAGCTTGCACTCGAAGAGGCGCTCGCGACTGAAGACCCAAAGGGCATCACTGTGCGTGACGCGCTCGATGAGATTGGCGAGCGCGGCGATTTTGCTGGGCTCGATGTCGCTTCGTACGCTGAAATTCACGTGCAGCAGGGGCGCAGTATGGAGGAAGACGGCGTCGCCATTGGCCTCGTCAACGCTACCTGGGCTGCGCATAAGTATGATTTCCGGGTCAAGGGTGAGCAGGCTCACTCGGGTTCGACGCTGATGGTAGATCGCCGCGATGCGTTGCTGGGTGCTGCCCGCCTTGTCGTCGCAGCGCGCGAACTTGTCGACGAGTTTGAGCCAGAAGCACTGCACACTGCGTGCGGTGAGCTCACGGTGTACCCGAACTCTCCTGTGGTTGTTGCAAGCGAGGTGCGCTTGCTGCTCGATCTGCGCTCACCAAGCGCCGAGGTGATTCGTGCAGCGCACGAGCGCCTGATGGCCGTGATTGAGCGGGTGCAGCGCGAAGATCGTGTCGAAATCGAGATTGTTGCAGAGCACAGCTGGGATCAGAACCCCTACCAAGAAGAGGGCGTTGCGCTTGCTCGCGAGGTGGCCGAGGATCTTGGCCTCACCCACGACAGGGTGATGACGGTGGCTGGCCACGATTCAACTAACATGAAGGATCTCGTGCCGACCGTGATGCTGTTCGTGCCAAGCGTGAACGGTGTCTCGCACAACCTCAACGAATACACCCGCGATGAAGATTTGATCGCTGGGATTGACCACCTGACCGGTGTGATCGGCAGGCTTGCTGCTGGTGCGCTCGTCGACTAGTCAGCGTACAAAACAAAAGAGGGCCGAGTGCAAATTCGGCCCTCTTTTGTTTTGATTTCTCGCCTGCTACTTAGCCGTTGAGTACCGCTTTGGTGGTTGACTCTGGGCGCAAATCGAGACGGCGCAACAGCTGAGCGTTGAGCGCGACCACGATGGTCGAGAGCGACATCAGCACAGCGCCCACCGACATTGGCAGCACGAACCCGATCGGTGCGAGCACGCCGGCAGCGAGTGGCACGGAGATGAGGTTGTAGCCTGCAGCCCACCAGAGGTTCTGTTTCATCTTTCGATAGGCAGCCCGTGAGAGTTCGATGACCGAGAGCACGGAGCGAGGATCATCACTCGCGAGAATCACGCCAGCCGATGCGATCGCAACGTCTGTTCCCGCGCCAATCGCCAGGCCGACATTTGCTTGCGCTAGTGCTGGGGCATCGTTGACGCCGTCGCCGACCATTGCGACGGTGCGCCCTTCTGCCTGCAGTTCTTGCACCTTTGCGGCTTTGTCTTCAGGTCGAACGCCAGAGTACACGCGATCAATTCCAAGCTCTTGTGCAACCGAGTGCGCCACTGCTTCGGCATCGCCCGTGATCATTACAACCTGCACGCCGAGTTTGTGCAGCGCATCGACGGCTTCGCGAGATTCTGTGCGGATCTCATCAGCCAGTTTCAACGCGCCAATCACTTCTCCGTTCAGAATTACGTGCAGAATGATCGCCCCGTCTGCGCGCCACTGATCGGCGACCGGCAACTCTGTTGCCTGTTCCTCAGTGAGCAGGTGGGGCCCGCCGACTCGCACGGTGTTGCTATCAATTGTTGCGGTAACTCCGACCGCGGGTGATGAGGTGAAGTCCCGGCTCGCCGGTACTGTGAGTTGCTTGCGTTCTGCTGCTCGCACGATCGCTCGTGCGAGGGGGTGCTCGCTGTCTGATTCGGCGGCTGCCGCCAGGGCGAGCACTCGGTCATCGTCACTATCGACGGCGAATACTTCGGTGACAGTTGGTTCGCCCTTGGTAAGGGTGCCGGTTTTGTCGAAGAGTACGGTATCGACGGTACGCATGCTCTCAAGGGCGAGGCGATCTTTTACGAGCACGCCGCCGCGCGCTGCACGCTCGGTCGCGATTGAGACAACCAGCGGAATGGCAAGCCCGAGTGCGTGCGGGCAAGCGATCACGAGCACGGTGATTGTGCGCACCACGGCATTATCGGGCAATCCTACGAGCGTCCACACGATTGCAGTAATTGCAGCTGCTCCGAGCGCGAACCAGAACAACCAACCGGCTGCCGTGTCGGCGAGGCGCTGGGCGCGTGAGGAGGAGTTTTGGGCCTCAGACACGAGTCGCTGAATACCGGCCAGGGTGGTGTCGTCGCCGGTTGCCGTGATTTCAACCCGCAGGCCAGAATCGGTCGCAACGGTGCCAGCCGTAACAACGTCGCCGATCCCACGCCCAACTGTTTGAGACTCTCCGGTCACCATCGACTCGTCCATTGAGGCCCGGCCCTCTACGATGCGACCGTCGGCGGGCACGCTGCCGCCGGGGCGCACCACGACTACGTCGCCGACAACAAGATCTGCGGGTGAAACCGAGACAACTCGGTCGCCCTCGATGCGTTCTGCCTCATCGGGAAGTAGTGCGGCGAGTGAATCTAGAGCTGATGTCGTTTGCGCGAGGGAGCGCATTTCGATCCAGTGGCCAAGCAGCATGATCACGACGAGTAGCGCGAGCTCCCACCAGAAGTCGAGCTCGTGGTGGATCAGGCCGAGGCTCGCACCCCAGGAAGCAAGGAACGCGACCGTGATGGCGAGGCCGATCAGTAGCATCATGCCTGGTTTTCGTGCGCGAATCTCTGAGACTGCGCCGACGAGGAATGGTTTGCCTCCCCAGACATACATCACGGTACCGAGCACTGGCGATACCCATGCGATGCCGGGAATTTCGGGGAGTGAGTAGCCGACAATCATCGCGAACATGCTTGAAAGTGCCACTGTCGGTATGGCGATCACCAGCATGATCCAGAACAATCTGCGGAATTGGGCTACGTGATCGCCGTGGCCGCTATGGCCGCCATGACCTGCATGGCCGGAGTGGTCGCTGTGGCTGGTTGGGTTTTCATGCTTCGTGTGAGCCTCGTGGCCTGCATGACTCTCATGCCCTGAATGCGTGGAGTGCCCCGTCTGCTGCATATGCGGTTCGCGCTGTTCGCTGACGTGGTGCTCCGTGTGGGCGTGGTGCCCTTCGTGCTCACTGTGTTCGCCACCTGTGTGCGATTCGTGCGTATTCGACTCACCCGATGCTGCCATTTCAGCCTCCACCCCTCGGCAAAACTCTGAGGGGTAGGTCAAGGCCCCTCAGGGTGTTGATGCTTCCAACGTATACCCGGAGGGGGTAAGTGGCAAGGGTGCAGAGTTCGCGATAGCTAACTGGTCGCCACTGGGTGAACGCCGGTCGAGCTAAACGAATTCAAGTACGTAGCTCTGCATGGGGTAACCGGCGGTTGGGTGGGGCACGGGCTCACCGAGGGCCACGAACCCCTGCCTGGTGTAGAGCTCAATTGCGCGGCTATTTACATCACGCACCTCGAGCAAGAGACGGGTGAATCCCGCCTGCTTGGTGTGCCTGATCGCATCGGCGAGCAGCGCGCGGCCAACTCCGCCGCCGGACCCTGCCGGATCGACGGCGAGATAGTGCAGCAACGCCGTTCCCGCCTCGGCTGGCACGGTCTCGACAAAAACAAAACCCTGCCGAGGGGAGGTCGCTACGCCAAAGTGCACGATCTCGTTTTCAAATGCATCGCGTACGCGCTGGCCCATGGTTTGTCGATCGACACTGCCATCGCGGGCTTCAAGCGCGCTGGTCCAGATATTGGCACAGAGTTCCACGTCTGCTGGCACCACGCCAGCTCGAATTGACGGTGCTGGGGGTGCTGCTGCTTCACTCATTTGTGCACAATATTACTCGTACCTTCGAAGCCAAAATGACGCGTTTTGGGTTACACGTCGTCATCGGCGGGTAGCCCGCCTTCGTCTTCCCAGGTCTCGATTTTTTCGACCTTGTCGGCCGAAAACTTTAGCCGCACTCCGTGGCCGCGCTTCTGCTCGCCGTCGGCAATAAACACCGCCCCGAGCTGTTCGAGAGCGGCCCGTAGGGCGGCCTGCTGATCCTCGTTCAGCGTGCCGATGCTCTTCTCAAAATCGCGAAGCTGCGCCTTGCTCAGGCCTGCCACACCAGCCGTGTGCGAGGCCGAGGTGCCAACGAGAGCCCGAGCTGCGCGAGCAAGATGTCCGGTCAGTTCTACAGTGTGCGTCTCCATGCTGCCACTCTTTCAGATGCCTGACCGAAACGAAAGGGATACCGCGCGGGCGCACAGATTCTTACAGCTTGTTCACGCCCAACCAACGACCAGTCGGGCCGCATCTGCCGGAATCGAAGGGTCAAGGCCAGTGAGCTCGGCAAAACGATGTAGGCGGTTGGCCACAGTATTGCGATGACAAAACAGCTCTTGCGCTGAAAGCACCACACTCCCGGTCGAGAGGTAACTGCGCACCGCTTCTTCTAGGCGGGAGCGCTCGCTCGGACCGCACTGTTCAAGTGCAGAGTTCACGTCATCGAGAATCGGATTACCCGCAGTAAGCAGGTGCTCAGCTGCGAGTCTCGCCCAGCCCCGTTGCCAGGTCATCGCTCCGTCTTCGCCCGGGCGCAATTGCCTGGCCAGGTCGCGTGCGGTGACCGAGGCACGTCGCAGCTCACCGAGTGTCTCGGCTTCGCTCACGCCAATCCTGAGTGCGGCAAGCTCAGCCAGCGGTGCCTCGGCTCGTGAGCCGGCTAGCGTGCCTCCGCGCCGAAACATTATCAAGCTATCGCCGAGGTGATGAGTGAAGAGCTGCACGCCATTTCGCTCGAGTGCGGCGACAGCCACACGAAGCGTCCCGATGTCTTCACCAATCGCGGCAACTACGATCAGTGGCTCATCGGCAATGAGGCCGAGTTCCCGAGCGATACGTGAGATGCCCTCTTCGCTGGGGACAAGATCTTGAAAGAGTGAAGCGATGAGACCGCGCCTTACCGAAGCTTCGTCTTCGCGCATTCGCTGTAGCTCACTTGCGTATGCTGCCTGAGCTTGACTGGCAAAAGCATCAACCGCGTTCAGGACAATGCCAGTGTGGCGAACAATCAGTTCGGCGTCAGCGGGCGTCGCGATAGCGGTGAGAGACTCCCAAAGCACTGCGAAATCAAGGCGAATCGCTGTGATCAGTGCGGCAATTGGTACTTCTGCACGAGCGCGAGAGACCCCGATCTCGTGGGCTATGGGAATTGCGCCGGGCAGTTCAGTGCCGCTGAGGCCGTCGATAAGAGCCTGAAAGGTGAGCCTGCCGGTGCGACGAATTTCGGCGAGAGGCACCGGTGACGGATCGTAACCTTGAATTGATGTCACCCGTTTGAGAAATGTCTCAGTGAGTGTCATTGGGTCAAGCTGAGCGAGCAGCCGGTGCCAGCGCGCGCTGTCGCCTGATTGCGGCTGCGCACGCAGGGTGGGGCGCTGCGAAGTGCTCATTTTGACGAGTATATGTGCTTATGCACAATTTTGAGCGAGAAAATGACGGCATTGGCCAGCAAAACATTGCCTAAGCCTTGAGATGCTGGTGAGTGCAATGTGGCGAGCGCTGCGAGGGGAAAATTGCAGACGTAGTAAAAATCCCTTCGCGGGGTCGTTGATGACCAGAGCTGCGACGTGCAATGACTTGACCGAGGAGGGTCTGAATACCTATGGATATGTGGATTGGATTTGCGGGCATCGCCCTCTTCCTGCTGCTCACAATCGCCGTCATGGAGCGGGGCCGCAAACGTTCTAACGACTTCGATGACTACGCCACCGCAGGCCGATCCTTCGGGCCGTTCTACGCCACGATGGCGTACGTAAACACCTTTCTGCCGGGCACAGTGTTTATCTCCTTTGCGGGTCTCGCAGCGCTGAGTGGCCTCGTCGGCTACTACCTCATGGCCTATGCCATGCTTGGTGTGCTGCTCATGCTTGCGCTGTCAAAGCCGGTTTTCCGCTGGGGCAAGCGGTTTAATCTCGGTACACAGTCAGACCTGCTTGCGCTGCGTTACCGCTCACGCGGAGTACGTATTGTCGCCTCGATTATCGGTATCGTTTCTACGATTCCGTGGATCGTGCTTGGCCTGCAGTCCCTCGCGCTGGTATTCGAGTTCATCTCTGGCGGAGTGGTCGGCCCGCTGCTTGCAATCGTGATTAGTATCGCCGTGATTGTGCTGCGTCAGATCTGGACCGTGCGCCACGGTATGCGAGGCATCATCGTCAGTGACATGGTGCAGGGCATCTTCGCCTACTTCATTGGCACCGTGATTGCGATCGGTCTGATTGTCGCGTTGCTCACTAACGGCCACGGATTTGGTGATGTGCCCGAGGGCTTCACCTCGCTTCGTGGTCCGGGCGATGCCTTCGGGCCGCTTTACGCAGTCTCGATCACCCTCACAGGAGCGCTTGGAACCTGGTGCTGGCCAGACATCTTCGTTCGCCTCTTCACCGTGAAGAGCACCCAGACGATCCGCCGCACCGCGGGATATGCAGCGCCACTCATGCTGATCTTCACCTTCTCGGTGCTCACCATGGCCTACCTCGCATCTTCAGATGAGCGCGTGGCAGCAGCGCCCGATCATGTCTGGTTCATTCTGGCCGGTGACGGCGGCATCCTGCTGCTCACCCTTGCCTGCATCTCGGTGATTGGCGCGACCCTGGGCAACGTCGGGGCAAACATTCAGGCCGTGGGCGCACAGGCAGCAAATGACATTGTTGGGTTGATTGGCCGTAAAGACAAGGTCGATGTTCGAGTGGCAAAGTGGGCAGTCGCGATTACCACCGCAATCTCGGCTGTGATCGCATTCGGCACACTTGGCTCGGTGTCTGGCCTGGTTGGTCTCGCCATGCTTTCTTATCAGGGCATTGTGCAGCTTGCTCCAACTCTTTTGATTGGCATCTTCTGGAAGCGCGCAACCGCAGCTGGAGCCATCTCGGGCATGATTGTTGGTTTTGCCCTCGCTGCGGTGCTGCAGGTGCTCTACCCTGCCGAGATTCCGTGGCTCGGTGGTCTCACTTCGGGCATCGTGGCAATGGCGGTCAACGCGCTGGTACTGGTAGTTGTCTCGTTGCTTCGCCCGCAGAACGGCAAGGAGCGCAGCCGAGTTGATGAGCTGTGGGCAATTACCGCGGCCGATGAGGATCCAAAAACCGAGCACATTGTGCTCACCGAGGAGACCGCATAACCATGTCTAAACGCTGGGTTCCCACCGGGGGAGAGCAGGCCTTCATCACTGAAGACGCGAAGCTGCCAACTGGCGACGGTGCACTCTCGCACTGGACTCTCGCGATCAAAGACAATATTGATGTTGAGGGCATGCTCACCACCGGTGGGACCCGGTATTTGGCAGATAATCGGGCGCACGAAGATGCCGAGGCCGTAGCGCGGCTGCGCGCGGCCGGCGCAACCATCGTTGGAAAAAGCAAGATGCACGAGCTCGGTCACGGCATTACGGGAGTGAACCCTAGCTATGGCAACACCGCGCATCCCGCTGATCCTCGGCGAACCGTAGGTGGTTCAAGCGGGGGCAGCGCACTCGCCGTTTTGCAGGAGCGTGTGCGCGCCGCACTCGGAACCGACACCGGCGGATCTGCGCGTATCCCAGCCGCGTTTACCGGTCTGGTCGGTTTTCGGCCCAGCGCCGGTCGTTACGCTGACGGCGGGGTGCTGCACATTTCGCCCACGAGAGACACCATCGGTGTGATCGCCACGAAGGTTTCAGATGTTCGTGTGCTCGATGCGGTGCTGAGCGCCGATGCGAATAACGCTGAGCCCGCCATGGGTCTTGCCGATCCACCGCGAATAGGTGTGTTGGCAGAAGCCCGAGACGGGCTCTCCGACGCGCTCCGTGAAGTATTCGATACGGGCCTTGAGCTGCTTGCGCAGGCAGGATGGCAGATAGTTCAGCTCGAAAATTCTCGTTCGTTGGATCGCTATTTCGAACTCGGCATCACCGTATTACGCGCGGAAACCATCGACGCCATCGCAGATTATCTGGCCGCTCACAATCGAGCCGGCACCGTTCACGAGTTGATCGCCTGCTCGGAGTCACCAGACGTCCGGGCAATTCTTGAGTTTGCTGTGCAAGAGCCGGTGAGCGAGGAGAATTACCGAGCAGCGCTTGAAGAGCTTGCCGTGCTCAGCAGCAGTTACCGCGAAGAGCTGCTAGCGCAGGGTGTGCAGGTGGTTGTTTACCCAACAACTTCGGTCGAACCGCCGCTGCTGACCGGCCCGGCAGACAACAATGTTGCCGAAGAACTTCGCAACACTGTGCTGCTATCAACCCCGGCGACTCTCGGAGGTACGCCCGCGATCTCATTGCCAAACGGCATCTCAGTGGCAACCGGCCTGCCAGCTGGCCTCACTTTTGAACATCTTGGCGGTGCTGACACCGCCCTCCTGCAACTTGCTGAAGCCGCAGAACTTCCGCTGAAAGGTATCTTGTGAAGCTCGATCTGATTGTTCGTGCCGCTGAGATTATTACGCTCGACCCAGCCCGGCCAACGGCACAGGCCGTAGGTGTACTGCATCACCGCATTGTTGGTTTTGATGAAGAACTCGATGGCATCGGTGCAGAACGTGAGCTAGATTTTGGTGCCGCAACTGCGACACCCGGTTTGATCGATGCACACTGCCACACCGCATGGTGGGGACTCAGCCTTGCGTCGGTTGATCTTTCTGCGGCGCGTGGCCTCGACGAGCTCTACCGGCTGATTCGCGCCGAGGTAGAGCGGCTTGAACGTTCGGGCGACAAGCAAGCCTGGGTGCACGCCACTGGCTTCAACCAATCGCATCACGGAGGCCAGCTGCCAGATATCGCGGTGCTCGACGAGATCACCGGCACTCGGCCGCTGTACATTCGGCACACTTCTGGCCATGCGTCGATCACTAATTCGGCGACTCTCGCCTTGGTTGGTGCGCTCGAGAGTGATTTCACCGACCCAGTGGGCGGCATAGTGGTTCGAGATGAGCAGGGCGCACCCACAGGCCTCATCGAAGAATCAGCACAGGGACTCGTTCAGGCTCTGCTTTTGCCCTACGCGCTTGAGCCGCTGGTGAACGCGATTGATGCTGCGACCAGCCGATATGCGGCCCAGGGCATTACCAGTTTCACCGAGGCAGGAGTGGGCGGCGGCTGGATCGGGCACAGTCCTATTGAAGCCTCGGTCTATCAGGCTGCCGCAGAGCGAGGAAAGCTACATGCTCGCGCGCAACTGATGCCGACTATGGATGCGCTTCGGCCAATTAGCGGGCACCGCGCCGATATGGCAGATGAGGGGCGAGGTATCGGGCTCGACCTTGGTATTCGAGCGGGTTTTGGGGATGATCTGGTGCGCTTCGGGCACGTGAAGGTGTTTCTTGACGGCTCACTTCTCGGTGCTACTGCGGCGGTGACCGAAGATTTTTGTGGGCATGAGCACAATGTTGGCTATCTGCTCGATGATCCAGCGAGTTATCGTGAGCGCGCGCTCGGTGCTTACAGTGCGGGCTGGCCGCTCGCACTGCACGCGATCGGCGACGCCGCTATTGATCTCGCGCTTGATCTGATTGCCGAGGCCCAAGAACACTACGGAAAGCTTGCCGCGCCGTGCCGTATTGAGCACTTCGGTATTGCTCGACCAGATCAGGTGGTGCGTGCCGGCGAGCTTGGCATTGCCGTCACGCCGCAGGCTGGGTTTATTGGCCCGGTTGGTGATCAGATGCTTGAGCGGGTTGGTGAGCATCGGGCCGATTGGCTGTATCGGGGGCGTTCGGTGATTGATGCCGGGATTCTGCTCGCGGGTTCTTCAGATTTGCCGGTAGCCGACAACAATCTGCGCCGAGGTATGCAATCTGCGGTGGATCGCCTGACTGATAGCGGTCAAGCGCTCGGCGCAGGCGAAGCTATTTCGAGTGAAGAAGCTTTGCGGACGCACACAGAATGGGCAGCAAAAGCGACCGGGCTTTTCGCAGATCGGGGGAGCCTCGAACGTGGAAAGCTCGCCGACTTCACGGTGTTCTCGGCGTCACCAATCACCGCTCCAAATATTGCGGAGCTCGACATCGTGGCGACGCTCGTTGGCGGCGAGCTCAGCTACGACGGGCGCGAATCGCAGTAGCGATTTATTCGCTGTCGGCCGCGTCTGTTCATACGATTTACAGGGCCACTAGCAAAGCAAAAATCGCAAGCGTCGCGGCTATGGGTGTCATCACGGCCCGCTCTTTACGTGAACGAGAAATAAGATTCAGCAGCGTTCCGAGTGCCATATAGGCAAACACTACCCACGCCGCGGGCACCGCGAATGACATTGGAAAAAGTTCAATCACGCCAGCTTTTGAGAGCAGGATGAGGGCTAGCAAGGCATAGACCAGAATGCTCACGAGCGAGCCGAGACGCAGCTTTTTCGGTAGCGATCCATCGTGCTGTCCGCCCCAGGCGTACGCACCGAGGGGTGCGCCGAGCGCGAGGGCGAGTTGAAAGGCAGCAAGAAGCGCGATACCTACGCTGAAAAGAATTGCGGGCACGTGACCATCGTAGTTGCGTGGCGCTGGATCACCAGGTCAACGGCCAGATTTACCCCTTGGGTACGGGTGGCCCGAGCCAAAGCAGCACAACGAACACGACAGCGACGGCGATGAAGAGCAGGCCGATAGCGAGCAATGGGCGGCGTAGCACCCAAGCTTGAACGTGCTCGATGAAGCCGCGAGGAGTGTCTCCGCCGGGGCGCAGACGCCACTCGCCAGCGAGTTTACCCTTGCGGTCGAGCACGATTTCAAAGGGCACAGTTGCGAACGGGATCACCGAGAGAGCGAGGCCGAGAATGCCGGTGCCCGCACCCCAACGCTGGTTCACCCACATAAATACGGTGACAACGCAGTACGACAGAAACACGAAACCGTGAATTCCGCCGGCGATTGACACGGCGCCGTCGGTGACACCGGTAGCGCGAAGCACCAGGGCGAGGATCAGCCCGGCCCAGGTGAAAGCCTCTGCCGTTGCAAAAGTGCGAAACAAAAGTCGGGGTGACATGGGGATCCTCTCGGAAGTCTCCCTCAACGCTACCGACACTCGTCTGTGAACTTGCTCGCTAATTTTGCGTGCCGCTCTGCTACCGAGTGATCACACTGCGCGCACCGAGGTACTCTGAGGTCATGCCGAGCAATGCCGCCATCGAACACCGCAGTGATTCAGCGACCGACGATCTTCTCAGCGACACCGTTGAGCTGCTGCAAGAACTGGTTCGGGCGGCCTGCGTGAACGACGGGACCGAGGCCTCCGGGCACGAAGTGCGTGGCGTGCGAGTGCTATTGCGATTTTTCGATGAAGAGATCGAGAGTGGTCGCCTCGACGCACAGGTGCTTGAGTCGGCGCCCGGCCGGGCCTCCCTCATCGTGCGGCTTCGCGGTAGCGACTCTGATGATCCGAGCGTTCCAGCGCTCGGCCTGCTTGGCCATCTAGATGTGGTTCCGGCTAGCCCCGAACGCTGGCAACGGGACCCCTTTGGTGGCGAACTCGTTGACGGTGAGATTTGGGGCCGCGGCACCGTCGACATGCTGTATCTCACCGCAGTATTCGCTGCTGTGCTGCGTGAGGCCGCACGCTCTGGGCAGTTACTCAGAGGCGATCTGGTGCTGCTTGCGGTGGCCGACGAAGAGGCTGGCGGCGAATACGGTTTGAAGTGGTTGCTGCGAGAGCATCCAGAGGTGGTGCGAGTTTCTGAGGCGCTCAGCGAAACCGGTGGCATGCGCCTTGGTGCGCACGTGGCGATCGACGTTGCCGAAAAAGGTTCGGCTGGTCGGCGGCTTGTTGTGCGGGGGATCCCAGGACACGCTTCAATCCCATTCGGTGCCGAGAGCGCTGCCGTTCGGGCCGGTGTGGTGTTGCAGCGACTAGCTCAGGTTGAGCCCGGCATTGAACTGGGGGAACTTTGGCGGCCCTTTGTCGCGGCCAGAATTGCTGATGCAAGTCTCGCTGAACGATTGCTTGATCCGGTGCGAGTTGATGGGGCGCTCGCTGAACTTGGCGGGATCGCGGGCTATGCTCACGCAATTTCGAGGGTGACGATTGCGCCGACTGTGCTGCGTGCTGGTAGCAGTCACAATGTGATTCCTGATGAGGCGCACATCGATCTTGATATTCGAACCTTGCCCGGAACAAGCGATACTCAGGTAGATGCGCTGCTGCGAGAGATGCTTGCAGATCAGGCCGAACAGGTTGAGATTCAACATCTCAAAGGCTGGCCAGCTACTGCCTCGCCTGCTGAGCACCCGCTCTTTGCTGCCGTGTGCAGATCTATCACCGAGACCGACGGCTCACCGGTCGTGCCGGTGATGGCAGCCGGCGGCTCTGACGCCAGGCTGTTCAGAATGGCAGGCGTACCCGCTTTCGGATTTGGTTTGCTCTCTGCAGAGTGGAGTTACGAGCGCTATCGGGAACGAATTCACGCACATAATGAGCGTATCGACGTCGCCTCGGTAGAGCTGACCCTTCGGGCTGCACGCTCGGTTGTGGCGCAGCGGCTGAGTTGAGCCTCTAGCCTCCGAAGAGCGCGCCAGGGTGCAAAAAGCGCCAGAAGAAATCAGGTGTGGCGATTGCTTCATCGGTCACCACACGAACTGAGCTTTCTCCGCTCGGACCGGTGGCCCGAATGGTGCCTGCCTCGGTACCGCGGGCTCCGGCGGTGACTCCGGTGAGCACGATGGTTCGTTTCACCGACTCACCTGGCACAAGGGCGACACTAAGGTCATCACTCGCGAGCAGGGCAACGTCTTCACCGGTCCAGGTGGTGACCTTGCCAATTCGTTCACCCGACTCAACTAGGGCGATGTTCTGACCTGACTCGGCCATTGCGGCAAGCACCGCCCGGGTATCTGCGGCGCGAGCTTCGCCGTCTGGGCGATCAAGTGTGACCGCAACGGCAACAAGTTCACGGCCGAGAACGTCCATTCGTTTTGCGGCGGCAAGACTGTAGCCGTTTGGAAAGGTTGTGCCAGTTTTTACGCCGATGACACCTGAATCAACAAGCAGGCGGTTTGTGGTTGTAATCTCGCCAAGGCCCGGAATGTCTACCGAGGATTGCGCAACAATCTCAGCGATGAGAGGGTTTTCCAGGGCAAGTTTTGCGAGACGCACAATGTCTGAAGGACTACCAACATTGTTGTCGGAGAGACCGGATGGCTCCTCGATATTGATGCTGTCGAGACCGTTGCGAGTAAGCCAGTCACTTGCCGCCTGGACGAAGGCATCGTTGCTGCCGAAGATCCATCGCGAATAAGAAATCGCGTAGTTATTTGCCGAGGGCACAAGGATCAGATCGAGCATCTGCCGAGTCGTGAGTTCGAGACCAACCGGTGCCGGTGCAAATGTGCCGTCTTGAGCGAGCACCTCGTCAATCAGGGCAGCATCAACATCGGTGACGGTGTACACCGGGCCGTCACTGCCAGCTTCTACCGGTGCCGCATCGAGGCCGACCAGCACGGTGACAAGCTTGGTGATGCTCGCAATGCGGTAGCTTTCTTCGCTGTTCGCCCACACTTGATCTTCACCAAACCAGCCGGTGGCGGCGGGCAGTGCCTGTGCGTCTACCGCTTGTTGAGCGAGCGATTGATCGGCCTGCACTTGCTTTTCGGCATCAACCGAAAGTGTCGCCTGCAACTCGGGCAGGGGGGCCGCGGCAACCGCTGCGCTGTACCCGCCGAGTAGTACTAGGGTGACGATGCCGCCCGCAGCGATTCTGCGTCGACGATACATCTTTCGTTTTGAATCAGAGAGAGAGCCGACAGTCACCTAGTCAGCATAGTCGCCAGAAATCTCAGCCGCAGATCGAGGCAAGTGCTGCGGCGTGTACGACACTTGTTGGGGTTCTTTGCCGGGTCGCGCCGGGTCGAGCAAGCTATCGCGATCCAGCGAGTGCCTTTGTGAGCCGATGCGCGTGCTGCAGCAGTAGCCGACCGAGTTCGACCTGACGTTCGGGCGAAAAACGGGGTTCGATGCCGGTCAAGCTGAGCGCCCACGCGGGCGAACCAGAGCGGTCGAAAACGGCGGCCCCCATACCCCAGCTGCCCTCAACAATGAGGCCGGGGTTGATCGCGTAACCTCTGGCTCGGGTCTCAGAAATGCGCTGACGCAGCTGTTCGGCCTCGTGTGCCGGGCCGTGATCTGCGGTGAGATCGTGAGTGGTGAGGTAGGCGTCGGCTTGTTCTTCTGGCAGGAAAGACAAAATCGCGAGGCCAGCGGAGGCGACTCCGAGCGGAAAACGTTTGCCCTCGAAAAGCACAAATGAGCGGATCGGAAACGAGCCGTCTTCGCGCAGTAGGCATACTGTCTCATTGCCTCGCCTGGCAGAGAGGAAAGCGCTTTCTCCGGTTGCTTCCGCGAGGGCAGCAATGTGGTCGCGAGCAAGCTCAGATATGTCGTAGCGATCTGCTGCAATCGCGCCCATCAGATAGAGTTCTGGCCCGAGAAGCCAGGCGCCACTGTGCTGATCGCGGTCCACGAACCCCTGCGCTGCGAGTGAGGCGAGCAGACGGTGAGCCGTTGGGCGGGAGATGCCTGTGAGCCGCGCTAGGTCGCTTGTGCCGGTGCCCTCTGGCATTTTGCTGCTGAGTGCCCGAAGTAGTGCGGAAATTCGCGCCACAACTTGCGCGCCAGCCATCGACTCTGATGCGTTCATAATGTGAACGTTACCTCATCCTCGGATCATAAGGCGAGCAATATTGCCAGCAGCGGGCCTCATTGTTGCCGTTTGTATATAAGCAAGAATACGCTCAATGTTAGGAAAACAGACGCGCCCACATCGTGGACGCTAAACCGAATACGAGGAGGCAGAGTGGCTTCGAAGATCTATCAAGACGCTAGTGAGGCACTGGCGGGAATCGTTCGCGACGGCATGACTATCGCCGTTGGCGGATTTGGGCTGAGTGGCAACCCCACTAACCTGATCCGTGCGCTGCGTGATACCGGTGCGAAAGACCTGACCATCGTGTCGAACAACATGGGTGTTGACGGCAAGGGTCTTGGGCTGCTGCTTGAAAACCGACAGGTGAAGAAGGTACTGGCTTCATACGTCGGCGAAAACAAGCTGTTCGCCGAACAGTACCTCAGTGGCGAACTCGAGGTTGAGTTTGTGCCGCAGGGCACTCTGGCCGAGCGGATGCGCGCCGGCGGCGCCGGTATTCCCGCGTTCTACACACCAACTGGCGTGGGCACTCCAATTGCCGAGGGCAAAGAAGAGGCTGTGTTTGACGGTAAGCGGGTGATTCTTGAGCGCGGCATCGTTGCTGACATCGCTCTTGTCCGTGCCCATATCGGCGATCACGAGGGCAATCTTCGCTACCGCCTCACCTCTCGAAACTTCAATCCTCTGGCGGCAACCTGCGGGCGAATCACTCTCGCCGAGGTGGAGACCCTGAGTGACGAGTACCTCGACCCCGAGCGGATCGACACCCCCGGTGTCTATGTTCAGCGAATTGTGCGCTGTGAGGATCAGAGTAAAGAGATCGAACAGCTCACTGTTCGGCCAAAGCCGGGCGCGGCGAACGCAGAGGAGGCCTAATCATGTGGACCAGAGATGAAATGGCTGCAATCGCGGCGTCGGAGCTTGAAGACGGCCAGTACGTCAACCTCGGTATCGGGATTCCAACGCTCGTCGCGAATCACCTGCCTGCGGGAATCACTGTGAAGCTGCAGAGCGAAAACGGCATTCTTGGCATGGGCCAGTTTCCTTACGAGGGCGAGGCAGACGCCGACCTCATTAACGCCGGAAAACAGACGGTGACTTTGGTGCCAGGCGCGTCGATTTTCGATTCGGCAACTTCTTTCGGCATGATCCGCGGCGGCCATGTGCAGACCGCGATCCTCGGAGCTATGGAGGTTGCTGGCAACGGCGACCTGGCCAACTGGACCATTCCCGGCAAGCTCGTAAAAGGCATGGGCGGCGCGATGGATCTAGTGGCTGGCACACCTCGCGTGATTGTGCTCACGGACCATGTCTCGAAGGACGGCAGTCCTAAGATCGTTACCGAGTGCTCGCTGCCGCTGACCGGTGCGGGCGTTGTGAACCGAATTATCAGCGACCGGGCCGTGTTTGACGTTGTTGACGGTTCGCTCGTGCTCAAGCGGCTCGCGCCGGGCTGTGAGCTTGAAGACATTCGCGCCATGACTGGCGCGGCATTCACTGTAGACCTCGAGGAGGAATAATCATGACCGCATTTATCGCTGGATACGCTCGTACTCCATTTGTGAAATTCACCGGGCAATTTGCCGCTCAGCCGGCGACCGTGCTCGGTGCACACGCGGTGAAGGCCGCGCTTGCTCGCGCTGGTGTGTCTGCCGAACAGGTTGACCTGCTGGTTGCAGGCCAGGTGCTGCAGGGTGGCGCGGGCCAGAACCCTGCTCGTCAGACCGCTGTTGGTGCTGGCATTCCAATGAATGTGCCTGCGCAGACTATTAACGCCGTGTGCTTGTCGGGCACCGAAGCGGTATCGCAGGCTGCCCGTCTGATTCGCTCGGGTGAGGCAGACATTGTGGTTGCTGTTGGGCAGGAATCGATGACTCTCGCGCCGCACGTGATGTCGATGCGGGCAGGTCAGAAGTACGGCAATGCCACTCTGGTAGACACCGTTGAGAACGACGGTCTGACCGATGCGTTCGACAAAATCGCAATGGGTTCGCTGACCGAAAGCGGGAACACTCCACTCGGACTTGGCCGTGCTGAGCAAGACGAATTTGCTGCTCTCTCGCATCAGCGGGCTGCGGCTTCGGCTGAGTTCTTGGCTGGTGAGATCGCGCCGTTCACGGTTTCTTCGCGCCGCGGTGACACCGTGGTTTCAAGCGACGACGGCGTGCGTGGCGATACTACCGCTGAGACCCTCGCCGGTCTTCGCCCGGCGTTCGCCAAGGACGGTTCAATCACCGCGGGCAACGCTTCACAGATCACCGACGGCGCTGCCGCACTGGTGATCGTCAGTGAAGCCGCAGTTCAGAAGTTCGGACTGAAGCCGATCGCCAGCATTGAGGCCACTGCCTTTGTTGCTGGTCCAGATACTCAGCTGCACTCGCAGCCCTCAAACGCGATCAAGGCTGCGCTTGCAAAGCTTGACGGTGTGAGCGCTGGCGACCTTGCCGCTGTTGAGATTAACGAGGCCTTCGCCTCGGTTGGTTTGCAGTCGACTAAGGAGCTCGAGATTGATCCAGCGATTGTGAACGCTCATGGCGGTGCGATCGCGCTCGGTCACCCGATTGGTGCTTCTGGTGCGCGGATCGTTGGCACGCTTGCCCGTCGCCTTGCTGAAGCTGGCGCTGGATCGCTCGGCGCAGTAGGTATTTGTGGTGGTGGCGGTCAGGGCAGCGCAGTGGTGCTGAAGGCCCTCTAAACCGCACGTATTGCAAGCCCCCGGAGCACGTTTGTGTCTCCGGGGGCTTGTTGTGTTTTGTGCAGAATTTGTCATTGAACAGGTATTTTTCTCTCGTTAGTTGATAACAAAGCAGCAACGGAGAATTGCGATGCTTGACTCAAAAGCAATTCGGCTCTAGCGTGATCTTGGAACCTGAATCAGGTTTCATATTTACCTTCCAATGACGAAAGGCAAGCGCATGCGCGTTCCGAAGAAACTCACCATCGGTGCGGTGGCTCTCTCAGCTGCCCTGGCTCTGTCGGCGTGTGCGCCGGCAGCGGGCGGCAACGGTGAATCCGGCGATGGCCCGGCAGAGGTGACCGTTGGCGTGATCACCAGCGAGACTGGCCCCTTGGCCGGCTACGGCGCCCAGTACCTCGACGGCTTTAAAGCAGGCCTCGACTACGCAACCGATGGTTCAGGCGAAATCGACGGCACCAAGATCAACGTGAAATACCTTGATGACGCAGGTGACCCCGACAAGGCAGTCACCGCGGCAAAAGAGTTGATCGGCGAGGGAGTGAACATTCTCGCCGGTAGCGCCTCCTCAGGCGTTGCGCTCAAGGTCGCCGAACAAGCAGAACAGAACAAAGTGCTCTTCGTTTCAGGCCCAGCAGCAGTCGACGCCATTACCGGAATCAACGACTACACCTTTCGTAGCGGTCGACAGAGCGCACAGGATGTAGCTACCGCTGGCACCTTCGTTGATGACATCTCGGGCAAAAAAGTTGTTGTGTATGCACAGGACAACGCCTTTGGTCAGGGCAATGTCGCCGCAGTCGATGCGATCCTCGGAGCCAAAGGCGCGGTAGTTGAACCGGTGCTCGTTGCCGAAGACGTGACCGAATTCACGCCATTCGCGCAGCAAGTTATTTCCGCATCACCAGACCTCGTCTTTGTCGCTTGGGCAGGCGCAACCTCGGGCGCGATGTGGCAGGCAATGAGCCAGCAGGGCGTATTCGACAAAGCACCAGTCGTCACCGGCCTCGGCGACGCGGCCACCTTCGGAGCCTACGGCGACGCCTCTGAAAACATCAGCTTCTTGAATCACTACTTCCCAGCAGCGCCAGACAATGACATCAACGACGAAATGATCAAGGCTGTGGAAACTGGCGGCGGCACTCCAGACCTCTTTACTCCCGACGGGTTCAACGCGGCGATCATGATCGTGCAGGCCATTAAAGAGGGCAACGGCGATGTTGATGCCATGATCTCGGCGCTTGAGGGTTTCAGCTTTGAAGGGCCTAAGGGCAGCAACACCGTGCGCGCCGAAGACCACGCACTGATCCAAGACATGTATCAGGTGAAGCTTGTCTCGAAAGACGGCGCATTCGTGCCGGAACTCATCTCAACCATTCCAGGAGACCAGGTCGCCCCCTAGATTGCGTCACTCGTGAGAAGTCGTGCGCGGCGATGACGTCGCACACGACAACACGACAACACGACAACACGACAACACGGCAACACGATTCACGCAGCGATCAATTCAACGAAGAAACAGGTCTGAATACATGCAAACCGCAACCCCGTCCGCGCTGCAAATCAAAGGTCTCGGCCTGAAGATCGGCGGCGCCACGATTCTGAAGAATGTCGAACTCGACATTCCGCAGGGCGCAATCGTGGGAGTGATCGGCCCGAATGGTGCAGGCAAGACAACACTCTTTAATGCAATTTCTGGTCTAATCACTCCCACCGCCGGCACAGTGCAGATGCACGGCATCGACATCACAAAGGCGTCGGTGCCCGCCCGAGCGCGGGCGGGGCTGGGACGCACGTTTCAAACCTCAAGCTATTTCCCTGGGCTCAGCGTGCTAGAAAACGTTCGTCTGGCAGCGCAGGTTGCCGAGGGCGGCAACTATTCACTGTTCCGATTTCCGAAAGCGCACGATAAGGCAACCGAACGTGCGCTCGAAACCCTGCAAAGCGTTGGTCTCGCGCACAAGGCACACACCCTTGCCGGTGACATCTCGCACGGCGACAAACGCAAACTTGAGATTGCGGTGCTGCTCGTGACCGAGGCCAACCTGGTACTCCTGGACGAGCCAATGGCAGGTGTCGCCTCCGGCGAAGTAGCCGGGCTTGTGCAAAACATTCGTGAGATGCAGGTCGAAAAGCAGTGCACCGTGCTGATGGTTGAACACCACATCGACGTGTTGCTTGGCTTCGTTGACATGGTCGCTGTGATGTACTTCGGCACCATCATTGCCTACGACACCCCGCAAAACATTATGAACAATCCAACCGTGCAAAGCGCGTACCTGGGGAAGAGCGCATGACCGATCCAATTCTTGAAGTGGCGCACCTGCGCTGCAGTATTGCCGGCCAGCAAGTGGTCGAGGACGTCTCATTTCAAGTGCCAGCGACCGGCATTACTGCCGTGCTCGGCCGCAATGGTGCCGGTAAAACCTCAACGTTACGCGGCATCATGGGGCTCATTTCTCGATCCGGTGAAGTTCGTCTCGCCGGTGAACGAATCGACCAAATGCCAACACACAAACTGGTGCAGCGCGGCATCGGTTATGTGCCAGAAGACCGAGAAGTGTTCGCCTCGCTGACGGTCGCTGAAAATCTTGCCCTCGCTGAGCGCCAGGCAACTCCGCGACGTGAGTTCGTGGCAGAGCTTTTTCCCGACCTTGTGCAGCGCAAAGATCAACAGGCGGGCACGCTCTCGGGCGGCCAGCAGCAAATGGTCTCGGTGGCAAGGGCACTGCTCAATGACAACCGGATCTTGCTCGTTGATGAGCCAACAAAGGGGCTGGCACCAAAGATCGTCTCCGAGGTAGCCGATGCGCTACAAGAAGCGGCGAAAACCGTGCCCATCTTGTTGGTCGAACAAAACCTAGAGGTCGTTCGACAACTGGCCGATGACGCCATTGTGATCTCTGGAGGCAAAGTGGTGCACGTCGCCAAGGCGGCCCAGATCCTCGACGATGAAGAACTCACCAAACGCCTTCTTGGCGTGCATGCGGAGCAGGAGGCAGCCCTATGAGCGCCATCGTTCTCACGCTGATCACCGGTATTGGCCTTGGCGCCCTGTACTTTCTGGTTGCCTCGGGACTGAGCCTGATCTACGGCCTGATGCATGTGCTCAACTTTGCGCACGGCGCATTTTTGACCCTCGCCGCCTTCATCGGCTGGCGCACCGCCGAAGCGCTCGGAACTGATTCTTGGGGATCGCTCCTCGTCTCAGTCGTGGTGGGCGGTCTGGTCGGAGCAATCTTCGCGACCCTCACCGAGCTACTACTGATTCGGCCGCTCTATGAACGACACATTGAGCAGGTACTCGTAACTGTCGGCCTGTCGTTTGCGGCGATCGCGCTATTTGAGGGTATCTGGGGGAGTGACCCAATCAACATCTCTGGCCCCTCTTGGCTGAAACAAACCACTGAGGTGCTCGGTGCTCGAGTGCCGAATGTGTACTGGGTGCTGATGATTGCCGCTGCCCTGGTGCTTGGCCTGCTCGTCTTGTTCCTGCGAAAGACCCGCTACGGCATGATCATTCGAGCTGGCGTCGAAAACCGCGCGATGGTGACTGCCCTCGGCATCGATGTGCGCCGCGCTTTTACTCTCGTGTTCGCCATTGGTGGTGGCGCCGCGGGCATCGGCGGCGTACTCGCAATGCACTACATGACCTTCGTCTCAGCGCATCTTGGTCAGACCCTTTTGATCTTCGCCTTCATCGTGACGGTCGTTGGCGGCCTCGGATCGCTCGCAGGCGCGGCGATTGCCTCGGTGATTGTCGCGGTGCTGCAGCAATTCGCGAATTTCTACCTTGGCGGAACCGGCGACTTTATTGTCGTGATTTTGCTCGCTGTCGTGCTGCTAGTGCGACCGCGCGGACTGATGGGAAGGAAAGCATGAGCGCGATCATGACCACAGGAGATGCGCGTCGAAAGCGCCGCAATTACACGCCGGTCATCGTAGGTGTTGGCATCGTGGTGCTGATGGCACTGCTGCCCATGATGAATCTTTCGATTCCGGGAATTCTGCCGACCCCCACCTATATGCCTGGCAGCCTCGCACTGCTCTCACTATGCATGGTGTTCGCAGCCCTTTCGCTCTCCTACAACATGATGCTTGGCACCGCTGGCATGCTCTCCTTCGGGCACGCGCTCTCATTCGGTGGTGGCGCCTATCTGCTCGGCATGGTGCTTCGTTATCTTGAGATGCCGCTTGTACCCGCGACGCTGCTCGCGCTGCTCGGTGGTCTAGTGATTGCTCTGCTCACCGGTTCAATTGCCAACCGAGTCGGCGGCATTCCCTTCGCAATGGTGACCCTCGCATTCGCGCAAGCCGGCTCGGTGCTCGTTCGCCGTAACTCGAAGATCACCGGTGGTGAAGAGGGCCTTGGGCTTGCGACCGCGCAGGTGCCCGATTGGTTGCTCGGTGTGGTGAACACACGCAACCTGTACTGGGTGATCCTCGGCATATTGGTGCTGGTGTACCTCGTTGCACTCTGGGTTGATAAGAGTCGGCTTGGGCACATCGTGCGGGCCACCCGAGAGAACGAACAGCGCGTGCAGGTGCTGGGTCTGCACCCATACACGGCAAAGCTCATGGTCTTTGTGATCGCTGCGCTGCTGGCGAGCATCGCCGGGATGGGATACCTGCTCTTGCAATCCGGCACGGTGCCGCGAGCCGTATCTGCCGATCTGACGATCACCGTCTTGGTGATGGTTGTGCTCGGTGGGGTTGGTTTTCGTTGGGGTGCAATCGTGGGTGGCGTCGTTTACACACTCCTTGACCAGCGACTGACAGTGCTGGCCAAGGCAGACTTCATTCAGGGTCTGCCCGACGTGCTGCGGATTCCGCTTTCTGAGCCACTCTTTTTGCTCGGCACTTTGTTTATCTTGGTGGTGATGTTCCTCCCGGGCGGCATCGCCGGTACGCTCGACAAAGCTTGGAATCGTGCCCGACATCGTTCACACTCAAAAACTGTGGGGCTCACGGCGCTCGACCAGACAGAATTTGCTGATTCGACTGACCCAATTGACGGGTCGAGGCGCTAGCGTCAGAAGCGACTGCTCCGCACTCGCATCAGAACTGAGACAGAGATATGACCACTGAGGGTGACCACACGATTGGTCGCTGGCTGCGCGATCGGGCCAGCGCCGATCCACATCGCGTCGCGATCGACGATCGAGGCGTGCTCGTCGACTATGCAACGCTTTACGCTCGCGCGAGTTCCCTCGCCGATACCTTAGGCGGGGCAGGCTATGGGTCGGGCGCGCGCATCTGCACGGTGTCAGGTAATTCAGTTGATCACGTCGTGGCGTTTTTTGCCTGTGCGCTGCTCGGTGCCGCGTTTGTGCCACTTTCTTGGCGGCTCACCCCCGCAGAGCTCGCTGAACTGCTTCGGCGCAGTCGTGCCGATTTGGTGCTGATTGAAGAAGAACACTCGTCACTGGCGAGTGAAGCTCTGAGATTGTTCGCGAGCGGTGCTTCAGCTTCAACAGCGCTGCCCCGCTGCGCCCCACTCGGCTCGGTGGGTATTGAGCAGCAGGCACCGCGAGCGCTATTCGTTCGCGAGCGTCGCGCCCCACAGAGTGATGATCCGCTTCTGGTGATCTACACTTCTGGCAGCGAAGCAGCTCCGAAGGGAGTGGTGCTCACCCACGCGAGTTGTTTCTGGAACAACTTGGCACTGAGCCAGGCGATGCCGATGTCACGCGATGACGTGGTGCTCGCGATTTTGCCGCAGCACCACGTCGCAGCGTGGAACGTGCAACCTCTGCTTGCCTGGTGGGTCGGTGCGACAGTTGTGCTTGAACGGTCGTTTCAGCCAGAGCGTGCGTTGCAACTGATTCAGGAGCGACGAGTCACCACGGTGATGGGCGTGCCAACCCAGTACCGAATGCTGCTCGACGTGCCGCATCTTGATCGTTTTGATCTCAGTTCGCTGCGCCGGGTGGTAGTTGGTGGTGCCACGACACCCCGAGACCTTGCTGAGTCTTGGGCTGCCCGCGGCGTGCACCTCACCCAAGGCTATGGACTCACTGAAGCTGCGCCCAACGTGCTGTTTCTCAGACCCGAGGATCTGCCTGCAAATCCCGAGGCAATCGGTCGGCCATATCCCACCGTGGACACTTGCATTGTTGACCCAGATTCTGGTTTGGTGCTTGAAGGCGCAGCTGCCGGGGAACTCTGGGTACGCGGGCCAAGCCTGTTCGCTGGTTATCTTGATGACGATGAGGCAACCGAGCGCGCGATGAGCGACGGTTGGCTGCGCACGGGTGATCTGGTCGCCCGCGATGCGCACGGTGTGCATCGGGTCATCGATCGTTTGAAGAACATTTATGTCTCTGGTGGTGAAAATGTCGCGCCCGCAGAAGTTGAATTTGCGCTCACTGCGCACCCACTGGTTGAAGAGGCGTCGGTAGTCGCGGTGCCCGACCCAGTTTGGGGTGAACGCGGTTTCGCATTTGTGGTGACGCGTGAACCGCTGAGTGCAGACGAACTGCTCGCTTTTGCGCGCACCAGAATTGCAAGTTTCAAACTGCCTGCGCGGGTCGAGTTTGTGGCAGAGCTACCGCGAAGCACGATTGAAAAAGTGGCGCGAACAAGGCTTCAAGATCTGGCGATGAAACTCTGTGGTGTGGCTGAAGTAGGTACGCAACACAATGCGCAGACGCTTGTTGATCCTGCGCAAAACCCCAAGACGAAGGGAAAGGCACATGCCTGACATCAGGAGTATCCCCGAAACCAAGGGTGGGCAAGCTGTTTCGTCAACCACCGGACGGCCACTGACCAAGCGAGGCGAAGCCACCCGGCGACGCATTCTTGAAGCCGCCGAAGACGTATTTGCCGAGCACGGCTACCACGAAGCCTCCATCGTCAAAGTAACCGAGCGGGCCGGTGTAGCTCTCGGCACCTTCTACCTGTACTTCGACAGCAAACGCAGCGTGTTTGAAGCGCTCGTGCTCGACTTAAACGGACGAGTACGCCAATCAATGAGCGAAGCCATGGTGGGCGCCAGCAACCGAGTTGAGGCGGAGCGGCGCGGCTTTGAGGGTTTCTTCCGCTTCACCGCGCAGCACCCGGCACTGTATCGCGTAGTGCGCGAGGCAGAATTTGTTTCTCCCGCGGTGATGCACATGCACTACCAGCGCATCGTCGAAGGATACGCGGTCGGGCTTGCGGCAGCGCAGCAACAGGGCGATATCGACCCGGCGCTCGATCCTGAGATTGCCGCCTGGGCGCTGATGGGCATGGGCGAATTGATCGGTATGCGCTTTTTGCTCTGGCAGCGAGACGGCGATGAGCAGAGACCAAGCGAGATAGACCCAGAGGTGTTCGACGCAATGATGCGATTCATCGCAAATGCGCTCGGTGCCCCCAACTCAGCAGCACAAAGGAGTAGCGAATGACTACGCAAGATCTCAACGGAAAACGGGCCGTGATTACCGGTGGCGCGAGCGGCATCGGTTTGGCGTGTGCTCGCGAGTTCGCTGACCGTGGTGCCACAGTGGTGATCGCCGATATCAACGCGGATGCCGCAGCCGCCGCCGCAGCTGAACTCGGTGGTGAGTCGTGGCAGGTCGATCTGAGTGACACTCGTGCGCTCGACGAGCTGAGCTTGAACGCCGACATTTTGGTGAATAACGCCGGAATTCAGCAGGTGAGTCCGATTGAAGATTTTGATCCCGAGAAATTTCGGCTGATCCAGCGAATCATGCTTGAGGCACCATTTCTGTTGATTCGTGCGGCGCTGCCAGGCATGTATGAGCGCGGATGGGGTCGTGTGATCAACATTTCGAGTGTGCACGGTCTGCGGGCGAGCGCGTTCAAATCTGCCTATGTCGCAGCGAAACATGGGCTTGAGGGGCTCTCGAAGGTGACCGCTCTTGAGGGTGGTCCCCACGGAGTAACGAGCAACTGTATTAACCCCGGCTACGTGCGTACGCCTCTGGTTGAGCGACAGATTGCGGATCAGGCGAAGGTGCACGGTATCGCTGAAAGCGAGGTGGTCGCGAAGGTCATGCTGACCGAAAGCGCCGTAAAGCGGCTCGTCGAGGCAGACGAGGTCGCCTCGCTTGCGGGTTGGCTGGCTTCAGACGCGGCCACGATGGTGACCGGCGCTTCGTACACGATGGATGGCGGGTGGAGCGCTCGATGATCAGTCACAAATACCGCACCATCGATGTGCCGGTAGCGGGTGGTCAACTTCGGGTCGGCATCTGGGATCCAATTGAAGTGGCAGAGGGCACCGAGGTTCCCCAGGTTTTGGCGATTCATGGCATCACCTCTTCGCACCTTGTCTGGCCGCTGTTGGTGGCCCAACTGCCGGGTGTGCGGGTTATCGCCCCTGACTTGCGGGGGCGCGGTTCGAGTCGAGATATCGCTGGATCAGGAGGGATGCTGGCGCACTCGGCAGACATGGTCAGTTTGCTTGATGCGCTTGGAATCGATTCGCTACCGGTAATTGGTCACTCGATGGGCGGTTTTGTGTCGGTGGTGCTTGCGCACACGGCACCTGAGCGGGTCTCACGCTTGGTTCTGCTTGACGGCGGCTTGCCGCTCGATGCGCCGGCCGACTTGCAGCCGGAGCAATTGGTGAAAGCCATTCTTGGATCGACTGCCGATCGGCTCTCTATGCGTTTTGACTCGGTCGCCGCATATCTCGAGTTTTGGCGTGGACACCCGGCGTTTGCTGATGCTTGGTCAGTCGAGCTTGAAGAGTATTTCGCGTACGATATGGCGCCGGTCGGGGCGCAATTGCGTTCGGCGACAAGCTTGCAAACAACCACAGACGACACGATCGATATGAATACCGGTGCGGCCCTGCCGGATGCGCTCGCCGCGCTCGCCGCATGGGGGAAGCCGGTGCTTTTTGTGAGTGTGCCGCTTGGCCTCGCGAACGAGGCTCCCGGCCTGTACGCCGAAGACTATCTCGCTCGGGTGCTGCCACACTTCTCAACCGTGCGACATGAGCGCTTGCCAGGATTGAACCACTACACAATCGTGTTGGCCGAGGCCGGTGCTGTTGCGGTCGCCGAGTTGTTGCAGCGGGAGCTCAATTATTAGGCGAGCGAACGTCAGCAAACGTTCAGGGGGCCGAGGATCACACGATCCTCGGCCCCCTGAACGTTGCGGGTAAACGCTACTGCTGTGCGAATTCCTTCTCCTGCTCAGCGAGCACGCTCTTTAGGGTCTTTTCGTCAAGCTGCTTGAAGACACCCTGGTAACCGCTTTCTGCCTGGATGGCTGCGATCACGTCTGGGTGGTGGTACAGCTCGGCAACCTTCTTGAGCGCAGGGTTATCGGCGTTTTCTGCGCGCACGGCGAAGACGTTTACGTACTGCTGCAAGTCGTCGCGGTCGGCGTCTTCAACGTAGATCTGCTCTTTTTCGCCGAGGCCGGCAGCGAGCTGGTATGGCGTGTCAACGAAGGCGATATCGACTGAGTCGAGTGATGCGGCGGTCTGTGTTGGATCAATCGGGGTGATCTTGCCAAGCTTCGACTTTGAGTAGTCAACGTCGTCGATCGTTACGCTCCAGTCGGCGGGCTTGGTGAACTCAATTAGGCCGGCGTTGTAGAGCGCGAGGAGTGGGCGCACCTGGTTTGCAGGGTTGTTCGAGAGCGTGACTTCAGCGCCCGCCGGGATTTCTTCAACGCTTGTCCACTTCTTTGAGAAGAAGCCGATGGGGAAGATTTCGGTCGAAGCCAGTGGCACGAGGTCGCCGCCCTGAGTCGCGTTGTACTGTGCGAGGAAGCGCAGGTGCTGGAACTTGTTGATGTCTACATCGCCGGCATCAAGCGCTGGGTTTGGGGTGTTGTAGTCGGTGAATGAAACAAGTTCAACGTCAATGCCCTCTTCCTTGGCAAGATCAACGAGCACTTCCCAGTGACCAGCAGCGATGTCGTTTACGCCGAGTTTCACGGTCTCGACCGATGCGCCGTTTTCACCATTGTTTCCGGCCGAGTTTGCGTTCAGCAGAGCTGGTGTGACGATGGCTGCAACGATTGCGATGACGGCAGCAACGGCAATGCCGATCCAGAGGCCGAGCCGGCTCTTTGGCTTTTCGGGGCGGGCGGGGCGTTCGGTAGACATTCTGTGCTCCTGGTGGTGGGTGGGCTGCGCGGTAGGTTGCGCGCTGAGTATTGGCTAGATCGCGGTGTTTCGTGGTCTGCCAGCTTGGTAATGTTCGCCGAAAAGCTACCAAGGGAGCAAAATATATTTCGCACCGTTACGCTTCAAGTCGCCCGGTGAACAGCGATACGTCAAGCTCGTCTGTATGTCATATGCGGGTTCCACACACGACGCAAACGAAGAGATCATTCGTTTTGAGGGCGTTACAAAAACCTTTGGTGTGCCTGGCAAGCGTCAGGCCGCCGCAGTGCCGGCGCTCAGCGATCTTGATCTGAGCATTCGTCGAGGTGAGATCTTCGCGGTGATCGGCTATTCGGGGGCAGGGAAAAGCACTCTCGTTCGTTTGATTAACGGGCTTGAAAAAGTTACCAGCGGCACCGTCACAGTTGATGGACGGGTGGTGAGCGGGCTCGGCGAACGGCAGCTCAGCGAGGTGCGCGAACACATCGGCATGGTGTTTCAACAGTTCAATTTGCTGCGCTCGCGTACCGTCTTTGGCAACATCGAGTTTCCGCTGCGCGTGGCCAAATGGAGCAAACAAGAACGCGAAGATCGCGTGTGGGAATTGCTTGAATTTGTGGGCCTGACCGAGAAGGCTTGGGCTTACCCCGAGCAGCTCTCAGGTGGCCAGCGGCAGCGGGTGGGTATCGCACGTGCGCTTGCAGCCAGGCCCTCAGTGCTACTCGCTGACGAAGCTACGAGTGCGCTTGACCCAGAGACAACCGCCGATGTGCTGGCCCTCTTGCGTCGCACGAATCGTGAGCTTGGTGTCACCGTTGTCGTGATCACGCACGAGATGGAGGTGGTGCGGGCCATCGCGGACCGGGTTGCGGTGCTTGATGCGGGGCGGGTGGCCGAGATTGGCAGTACTTTTGACGTGTTCTCAAACCCGCAGTCCGAGCGTGCGCGTGCCTTTCTCGCGACGGTAGTGCATAACGTGCCAAACGCTGAACAGCTCACTGCCCTGCGCGATCGCGGGGCAGAACGTCTGTTCACCGTGACAATTGCCGACGGCAGTGACATCGGTGCGTTGCTCTCGCGAGTGGTCTCGCAGCATGGGGTCGAATTCTCGCTGGCATTTGGTGGGGTCGACTTGGTGCAGGGCAAACAATTTGGCTCGCTCACTTTTGGTCTGCGCGGTGGCGACATTGATGCGGCGCTCACTCAATTGCGAGCAGAAGCAACGATCGAGGAGGTCGCACTGTGAACGCGACATGGGAAACGCTGTGGCCGCTGCTCTTGAAGGGCCTTGGGCAGACTCTCTACATGGTGTCATTCACCCTGTTGATCGCCGGGTTTATTGGCCTCCTGCTGGGCCTCGCGCTTTCGGTCACTCGGCCGGGCGGGGTTCTCGCGAATCGCGGCTTTAATGCGACTCTGAACTTTTTGGTGAACGTGTTTCGGCCAATTCCGTTCATTATCTTGGTGGCGGTGCTTGGCCCGCTGACCAAGGTGGTTACCGGCAGCATTATTGGCACAAACGCGGGCATTTTTGTGATGATCGTTGGCGGTGTCTTTTCTATCGCGCGTATCGTTGAGCAGAATTTGGTGGCGGTGGATCCGGGAGTCATCGAGGCGGTGCGGGCCACCGGGGCGAGGCCGCTGCGAATCATTGCCACAGTGCTGATTCCTGAGGCGCTTGGGCCGCTGGTGCTCGGGTACACCTATATCGTGATTGGCATTGTTGATATGTCGGCAATGGTTGGCGCGATTGGTGGTGGCGGACTCGGTGACTTCGCCCTGACCCGCGGCTACCAGGTCTTCCGCTGGGATGTCACGCTGGTGGCGACCGCTGTGATTATTCTGCTGGTGCAGTTGTTGCAGTTCCTTGGTAACCGCTTGGCGCGCAAGGCGCTGCGCCAGTAGTGCGTCTCAGCGCTCGGTTTCGAGGGAGTCGACGAGCAGGGTTTCTGCGCGGTGCAGATGCGTGGTGAGTAGCTCGCAGGCTCTGGTTTCTTCGCCGCCCTCGAGTGCTTGCAGAATGAGAGCGTGCTCGTCGCCAATGAGTTCGGGGTGCAATAGTCTGCGGCCTTGCACCTGAGCCATGCACAATCGCACCTCAGAGAGAATGCGGCGGTAGAGCACGCTCATGCGGGGGCTGTTGAGCGCGTCGACGATCGAGAGGTGAAATTCAAGATCATGCTCGACGATGGCGCTCGGGTGTTCGCTGCGTAGGGCGAGAATCTGGTTGTTTGCTGCGTGAGCTCGACTTGGCGCGTGCCGAGCCTCGGCAAGTTCGCGCAGTGCGGAAGACTCAAGTCTGCGCCTGGTCTGGTAGATGTCGTGAACGGCATCTGAGTCGATTGTGAGCACCCTCGCGCTTCGGTTCGCGGTGCGTTGGAGCAGGCCCTCGGCGGTGAGCTTTTCGATTGCGGCTTTTGCGCTTGGCCGAGCGATTGCGAATTCGCTGGCGACGAGAGCCTCGGTTACCGCAGTGCCTGGCGCGAGCGTACCGGCGAAGATTGCTTCGCGCAGGCGGCCAGCAACGGCGTCGACCACGCCGCGAATATTGAGCTCGGTGCCGAGTTGCAGGGCAGGGCTGGGATTTGCTGGCATGGCAGTAGCGTAGCGCAGTTGCCATTCAGGTATAGTTGTCAGACAATCTTAAATGCGCTGTTGCATACACGAACCGCCAAACCCGGTTGCGACGCCGCAAAAGTGACAAAGGAGCACCCCGATGGTCGCACCGGCGCGAGTCGAGTCACCACTCAGCACGCTAGAGAGTGACGAGACAGAGCAGCTCAGCAGATCGATCGATCGATTCGCCTACGCCCACGATGCCTCGCACTACCTCCTTGTTCCGCAAGAAGTGCTGGTGCCCAAAAGCGCTGACGGAGTTTCTGCCATTTTCGAAGCGGCGCAGCAGGCGGGCCTCAGCATCACATTTCGCTCAGGTGGCACGAGCCTTTCCGGCCAGGGAGTAAGCGGCGAGGTGCTCGTAGACACCAGGCGTAACTTCCGGGGCATTCGAGTCTCACAAGACGCAAGCCAGGTGATCGCCGAACCTGGCGCCACCGTGCGCCAAGTAAACACTCGGCTGCTGCGCCACGGCCGCAAACTTGGCCCCGATCCAGCGAGTGAAATCGCCTGCACAATTGGCGGCGTGATCGCCAACAACTCAAGCGGCATGGCCTGTGGCGTTGAGCAGAACAGCTACCGAACCGTTGAATCGCTGCTGTTAGTGCTGCCAAGCGGAACTGTGCTCGACACCGGATCCGCTGATGCCGACAAGCAATTGCGAAGCCAGGAGCCCGAGATTTATCAGGGACTCATCAAATTGCGCGAGCAGTTGCTCGCAGAACCCGCGCTCGTTGAGCGAGTACAAGCCTTTTTCAGCATGAAAAACACAATGGGCTACGGAATTAACTCGCTGCTCGATTTTGAAGACCCCGTGAAAATCCTTGAGCACCTTGTTATCGGCAGTGAGGGCACCCTCGCGTTTGTCGCCGAAGCCCGATTCGCAACCGTACCGATTCTGCCCGCCATTGCAACGGGCCTATTGGTGTTTCGCACACTTGCCGACGCGACAGCGGCGCTGCCGCAGCTCGTCGAAATGGGGCTCGCGACAATCGAACTGCTCGATTCAACCTCGCTTCGGGTGGCGCAGGGACTCAGCGACGTACCAGCTCTCATTACCGATATTGCGGTGGATCAGCACGCCGCCTACCTGGTTGAGATTCATGCAACCGATGCGGCCTCACTGCAAACACGCAGCGCAGAAGCGCTTGAGCAATTAGCCAAGCTGCCCCTAGTCTCGGCGCCAAACCTCACCGAAGATGCGAGCGAGCGAGCTTCGCTCTGGCATGTGCGCAAGGGGTTGTACGCCGCCATCGCCGGGGCGAGGCCCTCTGGCACAACGGCACTGCTTGAAGACGTAGTGGTGCCAGTTGAACGACTGTACGCGACCTGCCAAGGCTTGGCCGAACTCTTTGAGAAACACGGCTACGAAAATGCGGTGATCTTCGGTCACGCCAAAGACGGCAATATTCACTTCATGCTCACTGAACGCTTTGATAGCCAGGCCGGAATCGACCGACATCAGGCTTTCGTCGAAGACATGGTCGAGCTCATTCTGGCGCAGGAAGGATCTCTCAAAGCCGAGCACGGAACCGGGCGAGTAATGGCACCTTTTGTGCGCAGACAATACGGTGACAAACTCACCGACTTGATGTGGGCAATCAAACGACTGATCGATCCCAACGGTCTACTCAACCCAGGGGTAGTGCTGAGCGAGGACGCCGATTCATACGTGCGTCACCTCAAAGTTTCGCCGAAGGTTGAGTCGGAGGTCGACCGCTGCGTCGAGTGCGGATATTGCGAACCAAGCTGCCCGAGTAAAGACCTCACCCTCACCCCGCGACAGCGAATTGTCTTGCGCCGCGAGATTGCGGCAGCCGAACAGCGCGGTGACATTGCCTTGCTTGCAGAACTTCGCGATTCATACGAGTACGACGGAGTGCAGACCTGCGCAGTAGACGGCATGTGTGGGGTCGCGTGCCCTGTTGATATCAACACCGGAGACCTGGTGCGCAGACTGCGCGCCGAGACTGCAAACCCGGTTGAGAATGCAATTTGGAACACCGCAGCAAAACACTGGGGCACCGTGACCTCGCTCGGCGGGGTAGCGCTGAGCGTCGCAAAGGCAGTGCCGGCCCCGCTCGTGCGCGGAGTCACCAGAGTGGGCCGGGCTCTGCTCGGTGCGGATTCAGTGCCGCTCTATGACAGTGGCCTGCCCGCCGGAGGATCCTCGAACCGAAAGGCGCTCGCAGCAGCTAGCTCGCAAGATTCGGCTCAGGTGGTGTTTTTTGCCGCTTGTATTGGCGAAATGTTCGGCCCGGAGACTGAGCATCCCGGATCACGCAGCGCCGTGCAAGCGGTGCTGCAGCGTGCAGGCATCGCCTATGCTGTGCCCGATGACGCCGGAGGGCTGTGCTGCGGCACCCCCTGGAAATCGAAAGGTCACCTCGACGGGTATCGCGTTATTTCTGAGCGCACACTGGCCGCGCTCTGGGCCGCGAGCAATGAGGGCGCGTTGCCAGTGATCTGTGACGCAGCATCGTGTTCTGAAGGCCTTGAGGTGATGCTTCGGTCAGCGCTTGTTGAGCACCCCGAATATCGCGCCCTGCGCGTCGAAGACGCGACAGTGTTTCTCGCTCGAGAAGCGCTGCCCGGGCTTAGGGCAAAGCGAAGTTTTGGCAGAGTTGCGGTTCATCCAAGCTGCTCAACTACAGCGCTCGGCGCTACTCCAGCGCTTCGCGAGATTGCCGATTTTGTCGCCGATGAGGTGTACGTGCCAGATGCTTGGGGCTGTTGCGCGTTCGCGGGAGACCGAGGCATGTTGCACCCCGAACTCACCGAGAGCGCCACCGCTGCAGAGCGTGCAGAGTTGCGTGAAGCAGAACAAGATCGCGGCAGGTTTGATGCCTACGTGTCAGCGAACCGTACCTGCGAGATCGGTATGTCACGTGCCACCGGAATGCCGTACCGTCACGTACTCGAATTGCTTGAAGAGGTCACTCGTTAACGACTGACGTCGCAGACAGCGCACACTGTAAGTGCAAGGGGAAACAAATGCCAATCGTCGCAGAGATTCTTTCGCTCATGAACGAAAAAGAAGCAGATTCCGATTACGCCAGGCCAGGTGAAGCGCCTGTGTCGATCTCTGACGCAAGACGATTCCATGAGGCCGATATCGTGAGTTTCGCTCCGCTTGATTCTCGAGACGCGGTTGGCTCGGTCGAAGCAGTCAGCTTTTCCGGTCCACTTGGCGAAATCTCCGCTCGTTTGTACCGGCCGTTGAACGCTGCAAACCCAGCTACCCTGGTCTGGTTTCACGGTGGCGGTTGGGTAACCGGAAGCCTCGACACCGCAGATGCAGTGGTGCGGGCGCTTTGCGCAAGAGCGGGCATTGCCGTGCTTTCAGTCGACTATGCGCTGGCTCCCGAGCAGTTCTGGCCGGCGGCAGTGCACGATGCTCGTGCCGCGCTGCTCTGGGCGGCGAGTCATCGCGATCAGCTCGGCGGTGAAGGCTCGATTCTGGTTGGCGGAGACAGCGCAGGTGGAAATCTCGCTGCCGTGCTCGCAAACACGGAGACCGATGTGGTCGAAGGGCAAGTGTTGCTGTACCCGGTAGTCGACCTTGATATCGCTACAACCGCGTACCCCTCTCGGGTCACCAACGGGGTCGGATGCTTTGTTGCCTGGGCAGATATTGAGTGGGCGATTCGCGAATATGCGCCCGACTTCACCAGAGCGGGGGATCCGCTACTCAGCCCAATTCGCGCAGCGAATTTTGCTGGGGTGGCGCCAGCAATTATCGCCGCAGCCGAATACGATCCGCTTCGCGACGAAAACCGGGCCTATGCCAAGGCTCTTGAATTACACGGTGTCGAAGTGAACTATTTTGAGTTCGCAGGGTTGGTGCACGGTGGATTCGACATGATGCAGCCGGTACCTGCCGTGAATGTCGCAATGAGCGATATTGCCGAAGCGCTGCGGGTGCTCGTCGCCCAACTGGGCGACGAGCACAGCGGCTAGGCCGCGCTGTTGTTTAGTCGATGAACAGCGAAGCGCCCCGGGTGTAGTGTGCGATGGCTTCGCGATCCCACGTAATGCCAAGGCCGGGGCCAGTCGGAATATCTAGCATTCCCTGCTCATCGAGTGACCAGCCGCCGGAGACAATGTCGTCAATGTAGGCAGAGCCGGTGCAGTACTCGACGAAGTCGGTGCGCGGCAGGGCTGCGGCCGTATGTAGATCTGCGGCAAGCCCCACGGCGGTGTTCCAGCCGTGCGGAATGAGGCGCATGCCTGCCTCTTCTGCGCGTCGGCCGATCGCCATCGACTCGTCGATGCCGCCGTTCTTGGTGACGTCTGGCTGCACAATGTCGAATGCCCTGGCGTCAATGAACGGGGTGAAGCTTTGCCTGCGGGTGAGTGTTTCAGCTCCGCTGATCGGTACGGGTGAGTGGGTGGTCAGTTCGACGTACCCGGCAAGATCGTCGGGGCTTAGCGCTTCTTCAAACCAAGCTACGTTGTATTCGGCCAGCATGTGGGCTGTGTTGATTGCCCACTTGTAGCCGTGTGGCCAAAAGCCATCGCTGCCTCCGGCGTCAACTGCCAGCACGGCATCGGGGCCGACGGCCTCGCGCGCTGCCGCAATAATCTTGCGATCGGTTGCTGCCGAATCGCGGCCGAATCGGCCCCAGCCAATCTTGAATGCGCGGAAACCCTCTGAGGCATAGCCCTCAAGGCGGGGCACCATTATCTCTGGGTCGTCCATCAAGAGTGAGGCATACGGCAGCACTTTCGAGCGGTAATTGCCGCCAAGCAGACGGCTGATCGGCATGCCAGTAACCTGCCCGAAAATGTCCCAGAGCGCGGTATTCACGCCGCTGATGGTGTGGGTGATCGAGCCGCCTCGACCCATCCAGAAGTTTGCCTGATGTAGGCGCTCGGTGATCGCCGTTGGTGAATCAAATTCCATGCCAACCAGCAAATCGTTGAGCACTGAGAGTGCACCAGCAACCAAGTCTTGGTGGGTGAATACGCTGCCGAGCCCGGTGTGGCCTTCGTCGGTGTGCACGGCGATTAGGGTGTGCAGGGAATCGTTTGGGTTGAGCTCATTTGCCCAGCCGCCCTTGGGCGTTGCGCCGATGAGCCCCGCGCTCACTACGTTACGAATCTTCATTGATGGGAACACTTTCTCTCGTCGCGCCCTCTTCTTCGAGGGCTGGCAGACAGCTGCACTTTGAAGAAGGTTAACAGTTTCGACACAAGATTGTTAACAGTTGACAGTCTACGCTATGCTCGGTATTCGGCAGATACTTCTAACACCTGCCAAAGTCCGAAAGTTCAATGATGAACAGGAGAGTGGCCATGAAGCCAGAACGAGTAATGCGGGGACGTTGGAGGTTCGCGGGTATCGCGGTACTCGCATCTGCCGCACTGATGTTGAGCGCATGTAGCTCGCCAGCCACCGAAGGAGGAAACACGGGTGGAGACCGCGGCGGTCAAGTGATCGTTGCTAACGCTGAACCGCCCACGGCAGCGTATTGGGATCCAGCCGCCTCCTTCGGTCTTGTCGATGAGCAGGTAGCCTCGCTCGTATTCGACACGCTGCTATCGATGGACGCCGAAGGAAACATCGGCCCCAACCTCGCCACCGAGTGGGAATGGGTGAGCGACACCGAAATGAAGCTCACACTCCGCACCGATGCGAAGTTCCACGACGGCACCCCCGTGACCGCTGACGACGTAGTCGCTTCACTGAACCGCCTCATGCAGCCCGGATCAGAAACCCTCGCAAAGGCAATTCTGCTCACCTCCGGCGAAGCAAGCGCTGAAGGCGACGTCGTGACGATCCGCACCGACCAGCCATTTGGCCCGCTTGAAAACTCGCTCGCCGCGGTGTCGATCCTCTCGAAGGCCGACATCGACTCGCCGGACAACTTCAAAAAGGGCGCAAACGGCAGCGGCCCATACAAGTTTGTTTCCTACGCGAACGACGACATCACCCTCGAAGCAAACGCCGATTACTGGGGCGGAGCACCAAAGAACGACGGCGTAGTGCTGCGATACATCGCCGACGCTGACGCCCGCCAGAACGCACTGCTCGCCGGCCAGATCGACATCACCACCCGCACCGGCCCGAACTACGTGAACGCGGTCAAGGACAACGCCGACATTACGGTTGAGTCGGTATCGCCACCGTCGCAGATCGTGATGATCTACCAGCACAATGGTGCACTTGCCGATCTGAAGATCCGTGAGGCTCTGGCCTATGCGATCGACCGTGAGGGCATTGCAGCGAGCATCATGCACGGCGTGAACAAGGTCGGCTTCAACGCCATCCCAACCACCCTCGCGAGCTACCAGGAAGCAAGCAACAAGTTCGAGTTCGATCCAGAGAAGGCAAAGAGCCTGCTCGCCGAAGCCGGCAAGTCAGAGGGCCTCACGCTCACCATGGCCACCAGCACACTGGTGCCAGGACAGCTGGAAATCGACCAGGCGATCGCGCAGAACCTGAAGGACATCGGCATTGATGTTGAGGTTACCCAGCTTGAGGTCGGCGAGTTCCGCACGAGCTACCCACAGTACGACCTGAGCATGAACACGCTTGCCTCGTTCAACAACGACCCAAGCTTCATTCTCGCAACCTTCACCGGCGCAACCGGTCAGGCCGTATTCAACCTGGCTGATCCAAAGGTCGACGAACTCGTGGCAACCCAGAACGCAACCGTTGGCGAAGCACGCAACCCGGCTATCAACGCTGCGGCAACCTACATGTGGGACAACCAGCTCACACTCTGGCTGAGCGACGAGACCTGGACGACACTCGTGAACAACCGGGTCACCGGTTACGAACGCAACCCACTGGTCGGCGAACCGCTGCTGCGGAACGTTTCAGTAGCTAAGTAACCTCTACCCCTCGGGAAACCGAGAAACTGGTCGCCGAAGGAGGCACCCACTTTGAGATATGTACTTTCACGTATCGGACAGGCCGCGATAGTTGTCTGTGTGATCTCAGTGGGGGCCTTCTTCGCGCTTCGACTGACTGCGGGTGACCCGGCCCGTATCCGCGGTCAGGTGTTTACCCAAGAATCGGTACTGCAGTCGTACCGCGAACAATTTGGCACGGATAAGCCCATCATCGTGCAGCTGTTTAACACGATCGGCGGCATGTTTCGTGGCGACTTCGGCACAAGCTTCCGCTATGAAGTGCCAGTGCTCGACATTCTGCTTCCGGCACTAGGCAACACGCTTTTGCTCGGCGGGATCGCCCTCGCAATCTCCTTCGTGCTGGCAACGGTGCTTGGCACACTCTCGGCACGCTACCCAACAAGCCTGATCGCGCGGTTCAGCTCACTGCTGGCAATCGTCGGTCAGAGTGCGCCACTGTTTTGGGTGTCCCTGCTGCTCATCTCACTCTTCGCAATGAACCTTGGCTGGTTCCCGCCGGGCGGTCTCGACAGTTGGAAGAGCCTGGTGCTACCCGTGACCGCGCTCACCCTCAGCATCTTGCCGTCACAGATGCGAGTGCTGATCAGCGGCGTGCGCAAAGAGCTCGGTGAAGACTATGTGCGTTCGGCCCGCGCCTTTGGGCTCTCCGAGTCAAAGATCGGCTTCGTGTACGTCTACCGCAACGCAGTGCTGCCACTAATGACCGTGATCGGTGTCGATATGGGCACTGTGCTCGGAGGCGTGATTGTGGCTGAGATGGTCTTCAACTACCCGGGACTTGGCAGCGTTGCCCTGAACGCGATGAATGCCCGTGACTACCCGCTGATCCAGGGCGTCACCATTATTGCAGCGGTCACCTTTGTGCTGATTAACCTCATCGTCGACTTGCTGTACACCGTGGTGAACCCACGCGTGCGACTCGGAAAGGCAGCATGATGAACGCGAAAAACCGCACATCCTGGGTGCAATTGACCACACCACTGTTTTGGATCAGTTCGAGCGTGCTCGCGGTGATCATTCTGCTCTCCTTCGTCGGCCCGTTCTTTTTACCAGACCCGTATACGCAGAGTCTCGCCGCTCGATTGTTGCCCCCGCTCACCGATGGTCACCTGCTCGGCACCGACAGCCTCGGCCGTGACCTCTTCAGTCGAATCGTGAATGGTGGTCGAATCTCGCTCCCCGTTGCGTTGATCGGCATGACCGGATCAATTGTGATCGGTGTGCTCGCCGGCCTCGCGGCAAGTTCGTCGCAGCCGGGCCTGCGCTGGGCCGTCGAACGGCTGATCGATGTGCAGATGGCACTGCCCTACGTGATCCTCGCGATTGTGATTGTGAGTGCTGTTGGTACTTCACTTGGTGTGCTGATCGTGCTGATGATGCTCGCGGGTTGGGCCTCTGCGGCTCGCGTAGTGCGAAGCGTGGCAGTCGGTGAGCGCGCGAAGGACTACGTGAGTGCCGCCGAAATGGTTGGTGCCGGTGGCGGCCGAGTGCTGTTTCGCTATATCGGACCAACCGTCTTGCCAGTTGTGCTCACCATTGCGCCGCTGCAGGCTTCGGCCATGATCGTTATGGAATCCACCCTTTCCTTCCTTGGCTTGGGTATTCAGCCGCCGACCGCTTCATGGGGTGGTGTGCTGCTTGAGGGTAAGTCGTACATGGCAGATGCCTGGTGGCTCACCACGCTTCCTGGCATCATGATTGCGATTACCTGTGCGGCCATGATCGGCCTTGGTACTGCTCTCGAAACTCTCGTGCGTAAGCGCCAGAAGCTGCGGGCGGTCGATGGTGGAAGCGAAGCTCCGCTTGAGACCGAACAGACTCAGGCACCTGCCGGACCGCTGACCTCTGCGAACCGTGTGATCGAAGGGATGTCTTCACTGTGAATACTCTGCAGAGCGCTGTGCCGATTATTGATGTACAGAACCTCACCGTCTCACTTGGCTCAACGGCTGTCGATGCGCCAGCACTGGTGCACGAACTCAGCCTTCAAGTGCGCCCGGGTGAGTGCGTTGGTCTCGTTGGCGAGTCTGGCTCGGGCAAGTCGCTCACCGGTCTCACCACAATGGGTTTGCTTCCCGAGGGACTTCACGTGCGTGCTGGCGAGGTGAAATTTGTTGGAGACGATCTCACCTCACTCAGTAATGCTGAATTACGAAAGCTGCGCGGGGCAGAGCTTTCGATGATCTTTCAGGATCCCTCGGCTGCTTTGAACCCCACCAGAACCGTCAAGAAACAGCTTGTGGATGTGCTTCGTGCTCACCAATCGTTGAGCAAAAAAGAAGCAGAAGAGCGCGCGGTCGTGGCGCTCGAAGACGTCGGATTCCCGAACCCGCGCGAGCGGTTCAACTCCTTCCCGTTCCAGCTCAGCGGTGGGCTCAAGCAGCGTGTCTGCATCGCGATGGCGCTCGCTTGTCGGCCAAGGTTTGTGGTCGCTGACGAACCGACCACGAACCTTGACGTGAGCGTGCAGGAGGGAATCTTGAACCTGATTCGCGCCAGGATCGAGAGTGATGGCTTCGGCTGCCTCTTTGTCAGTCACGACCTGGGTGTGATTGGTGCCGTGGCCGACCGGGTGATGGTGATGTATGCCGGTCAGATCGTTGAGGCTGGCCCGGTAGAGAGCATCTTGAATAACCCGCAGCACCCTTACACTCGCGGTTTGATTGATGCCGCGCCGACGCTGCACAGCACCAAAGACGAGCCGCTTCGGCCGTACACGGCGGTACGCCCAAAGATGTCACCGACCAGACCAGCCAGTGAAATGGTGCCGGTGCAGGGCAACCCAGAGCACACCGTGCGGGTTTCTCTTGAAACGCGAGGAGACACAAATGACTGAGATTCTGCGTGGTGAACACCTGCGACGCGAATACCGAATTCCCGGGCAGCGCTCGCCGCTGGTGGCGGTAGATGATGTCTCGCTATCGGTCTCTTCTGGCGAGATCGTTGGTCTTGTCGGTGAGAGCGGATCGGGCAAGAGCACTGTCTCGCGCATGCTTGTTGGCATTGAGCAGCTCACCTCGGGTGACCTGTACTTTGACGGGAAGCCGGTGCGGTCCCGGGGTGACTTCCGGACCCTTCGTGAAGATGTGCAGTATGTTTTCCAAGATCCATACGGCTCGCTTGCTCCGCACCTGACCGTGCGGCAGACCGTAGGCGATTCTCTTGATCTGCGGGGTCTTGGTACGCCTAAGGAACGCGATGACAGGGTGGCGCAGGTGCTTGAGGAAGTCGGTCTGCGTGCCGCCGACGCGAAAAGTTACCCTGCGGTTTTCAGTGGTGGGCAACGGCAGCGAATCAGTCTCGCGCGCGCACTGATTATGCAGCCGCGCCTGATTATCTGCGACGAGATTACCTCGGGTCTTGACGTTTCGGTGCAGGCTCAGATTTTGAATCTGCTGCTCGAATTGCGTGATCGGCTCGACGTGGCCTACATCTTTGTTTCGCACGATCTGCGAGTGGTGAAGTACCTCTCAGATCGCATCATTGTGATGAAGCAGGGGCAGATTGTTGAAGAGGGTGCGGTGGAGCAGATCTTTGCCGCGCCAAACGCTGAATACACTAGGGACCTCATTGCAGCGGTTCCACATTTTGATCCCACGCGTGGATCAACGGCAGCTCTCTGAGCAGAAGAAGGGTTAATGAAGATGAAGGTACTGGCGATCGGTGCACACCCCGATGACATTGAAAACTTCTGCGCTGGCACACTGATCTTGCTCGCAGATCAGGGGCATGAGATTTACATTGCTATTGCGACGAAGGGCGATATCGGTCACCCAACCGGAACCCGGGAGAAGATTGCGTTGATGCGTCAAGAGGAGGCTCAGGCCTCTTGTGATCTGATCGGTGCCAAACTCATTTGGATGGGTTATGACGATGAGTTTCTCTTCAGTAATCGTGAATCGCGTCTGAGTTTTATTGATGCGATTCGTGAGGCTCAGCCGGATCTTATGTTTATTCTGAGCGAGCAGGACTACCATCCGGATCATCGGATCGCTGGAACGATTGCTCGTGACGCTCGTATTCCGGCGAGTGTGCCGCTGATCAAAACAGCCTTCCCGCCAGCTGAGATACCTACAACGTTCATCATGGATACTTACCAGGGCCAAAATTTTGTTCCTGAGGGCTATGTTGATGTCACTTCGGTGATTGAGCGGCGCAAGGAAATGCTCGCGCAGCACGTTAGCCAGGTAGCGTGGATGGAGCGAATCTTTGAGACTGACATGGACGACGACTCAACCCGCATGGCAAAACAACGCGGGGAGGAGGCTGGCGTTCCATTCGCTGAGGGATTCCAGCTTTTGGGTGACCACCCAAAGGTTGGCGGCTGGGAGCTGCTGCCGAATGTGATCGGAGTGAACTGATGAACAAAGAGAAGGAGTCGCGAGTGCTTCGCGACCGCCTCACTATTTCGCAGGAGCTCACTGACATCTTGCGCGGTCGAGTCATCCGGGGTGAGTTTCCGCCCGGTACTCGTATCGCTGAGGAGTCGATTGCGCGCGAGTTCGGAATTAGCCGTGGCCCGGTCCGCGAGGCTTTGCGTCAGCTCGAAAAAGATGGCTTGATCGTTGTTGAGGCCTATAAGGGCGCGATTGTCGTAGAGATTTCAGACGCTGATCTGCGCGGAATCCTGCTGCCGGTCCGCTACGTGCTTGAAAAGTTTGCTCTTGAGGGCGCACTGAAGGTGCTGCAAGAACGCGATCTTGAAGCGTTGCAGAACATCATCGACTTGATGACGCAGACGGTGAACGAGGGCGGCCCCGATCAGCTGCAGAATCTTGTTGATCTTGATGTTGAGTTCCACACTTACATCATCAATATGTCGAATGATTATCATGCTGAGCAGTTGTGGTCGACGATTGAACCTCGCATTCGTGCTGGTTTTTATCAGCTGGGTTCACTGCATGAGCACCCTGGGGTGATCGTTGATGAGCATGTGCAATTGCTTGAGGTGATCCGCGGTGGCGATCTCACTGCAGCTCTAGAAATGCTTGACGAGCACGTGCTTGCGTCGCCTATTCGACTGCTCGGTAGGCGCCAGGGAAACGAGGCGCACGGTGAGTGAGCCGGCAGTTGTGTACCGCAGTTTGCAGCACTCGCACATCTTGGTGAGCGGTGGCGGCAGCGGCATTGGTTTGGCGACGGTCACGGCTTTGCTCGCGCAGGGTTGCCGGGTTTCGGTTGCCGACCTCAATATTGAGGCGCTGGATCAATTGCGTGGAGCGGTCGGTGACGAGCGTCTGCGGGCGACCCGCGTTGATGTGAGTGACAGCGAAAGCGTGAACTCTTGGGTGCAGGCGGCAGTCGCTGCGTTCGGTGCGCCAGATGGGCTCGTCGCCTCGGCCGGTATTGAGCCGGAGAGCGATGCGGCGGTCGACAGTCTCTCTGATGAGGTTTGGAGCAGGGTTGTTGATGTAAACACGGGCGGCACCATGCGGGTGTCGCGGGCTGTTGTCGGTGCGATGCTGCAGGCGGCGCCGCATTCGGGCAGTGTGGTGTTGATCGGTTCACCTACCGGGCACTTTGGCTTGGAGCTTGGCCACCATGCCTATAGCGCGAGTAAGGCTGCGGTGACGGGGCTTGGCCGAGTTATGGCGAATGAGTATGCGGCTCAGGGTATTCGGGTGAATGTGATTTGGCCGGGCCTGATCAATACCCCGATCAATGATTTTGTGATGCGTGACGAAGTGAAACTTGCCCAGGAGGTGCAGGGTATTCCGCAGCGGCGGGTTGGCCGGCCTGATGAGATCGCGGCAATGAGCTTGTTCCTGCTGAGCGATCAGGCCGCGTACTGCACCGGTGGAATTTTCACTGTAGATGGTGGTTTGACAGCGGTATGACCGAGCACGAGTGTGAACAACTCTCGGCCGCTCCAACTGGTTCTCTCCTTGAGGGGCCTCGGTGGAGTGCGCCCAGTGGGCGGTTGTCGTGGATAGATATTCCAACTGGGCGAGTGTTTTTACTCGACCCGGCCACAGAAGCGATTCGCAGTTACGACACGGGAATTGCTCCGTTGGGTGCTGCGCTTCCGCTCGCGGGCGGTGAGTTCGAGTTGGTTGGAGCCGAGGGCATCTACCGTTGGCGACCGGAGTCGACTGCGCAGCTTATCTTTCGCTTTGATGATGGTTCCGAACTGATTTCAAACGACGCGAACATCGACCCCTGGGGGAGGCGTTACGTGGGCAGAATGGCTGCAGATGAAGCGCAGGGTGCTGCTGAGCTTGTGGCGATTGAGATTGATGGTTCAACGCGCACGGTAGCGAGTGGTCTCACAATCCCGAATGGTCTCGCTTGGAGCTCAGACCAAAGTTGGCTCTATTTTGCCGAGAGCGTCGAGCAGCGTGTTTATCGTGTGCCGACGGGGGCGAAGGGTGAGAGCTGGCACAAGCGCGAGGTTTTGATCCAGCATGACTCGGCGCTTCCTGATGGAATCTGTATTGGACCAGACGGCAATCTTTGGGTGGCCTGTTTTGGGGGAGCCCGGGTGGAACGTTATTCGCTTGCGGGGATGAAGCTCGGCGAGTATTCGCTTCCGGTGAGTCAGGTGACTGCTTGCGAGTTTGTCGGTGACGATCTGTATGTGACTACGGCAGCCGAAGGTTTCACTGAATTAGATTGGCGGCGTGAGCCGCTGGCTGGCAGCCTTTTCCGTTTCCGCGCATTGTCCAGGGCTTGATGATGAACGCAATTGTGTTGCGCACTCGTGAACTTGAAGTCGCTTGCGTACCGGAACACGGAATGTTGCTGACTGAAATTGTTCCTACCGCAATTGGAGTGAATCTGCTTTGGCAGCGCCCGAACGCCCCGTTGCATCCGTTCGTGGATCCGGCACAGGCAAGTTCGACTGGCGATCCTTTTGACGCAGAGGTTTTTGCCGGCGGTTGGTTTGGCATGTTTCCGAATGCCGGGATCCCCGGCGCCAATGATGTCGATGAACAGATGCACGGAACCTTTCCTCGCTTTGCTTGGCATGTGCTGCAACACGACGACACAAGCTTGAGCTGCGAGCTTGAGGTGGATGGGCTGCGCGCTGTGCGCAAGGTGCAGCTTGATGGCACGAACGTGCGAGTAAGCACGACGGTAGTGAATCAGGGCGCAATGGATAGGGAAGTGAGTTTCGGTGAACATCCCTGTTTTGCACGCTCGGTTTTTGCGGGCGGAGAGGTTGCTCTTCGAGCCGCTCGGGCTCACACTACGCCTGAGGTCTCTGAGCCCGGTGCGAATCGTTTTCTCGCTGGTCAAGATTTCAGCTGGCCGACAGCAATAGAGCGATTGGGCGGTAGTGCGCGAACCGATGTGATTCCGGTTGCAGCCGACGGTTCGCACGACCACTTGTGTGTCACGCTCGCTGACCCAGAAATCATCTTGACTGCGCCAGACTACGCCGGTTCGGTGCGCATAAGTTCTGATCTGACAAAGACGGCTGAACTGCTGTTTTGGCGGCATTTCCGGCCGCCGCGCTCGCCTTGGTGTGGTGACGTGTTTGGTATCGAGATGATGTCGACACCGGGTCGAACGAGAGATGATGCGCGCGCTGCAGACGCGCTCAGCTGGCTTCGTGCTGGTGGAAAGCTCTCGTGGCACCTTGAAATTCAGTGGCAGGACGATCTGCCGCGCACGTATGGTTAACTGTTAACAATCTATAATTTTTGTCGATTCGACACTCAACGGTGAGAGAACGGAGGGCGACGTGCAGATCAGCGCGGTCGACTTTTTTTACGCGGCAATGCCGGTAGTGACACTTGATGCAGACGGCAGCCAAGACGCGCTACTGGTTCGCGTGCGCTCTGCCGACGGAGCAGAAGGTTGGGGCGAGTGCGAAGCCTCCCCGCTCGTATCCATTGCGGCGTTCGTCACGCCACGGTCGCACGGAGTCTGCCAGCCAGTCGCAGCCTCGGTCATCGGCGAGCGACTAGAGTCACCAGCTGATATCGCGCGATTGAGCGAAAACGTGCGCCGCAACAGTATGGACCTGCTGCAGGCAGCGCACACCTGGTCAGGCGTAGAAATGGCGCTCTGGGACCTGCTCGGCACCCAACTCGGCGCCCCAGTCTGGCAACTACTCGGTTACAAACAAAACATTGCCAAAGACCCCTACGCGTCACTGCTCTTTGGCGGAACACCAGAAGAAACCTTTGAGCGCGGTCGCGCCGCAGTCGAAGCGGGCTACGGCGCGGTGAAGTTCGGTTGGGGCGGCTTCGGCGCTGGATCGCTCGACGCCGATCAGGCACAACTTCGTGCCGCGCGCGAGGGCGTAAGCGAAGCGAAGCTGATGGTCGACGCCGGGCAAATCTGGGGCGAAGATGTCGATGCTGCCGCTGCGCGCATCCCGCTGCTAGAAGAAGTGAACGCGCTATGGCTCGAAGAACCATTTAGCCCATACGCCTATCTCGCACATGCCGAACTTGCGCGGCGCTCGCCGCAGGTGGCGCTCGCTGGCGGTGAAGCCTCACACAACCCAGAAATGGCGAAGAACCTGATTCGCTTCGGCGGCATCCGGTTTGTCCAGATCGATACCGGTCGTGTCGGCGGCATTGGAGCGTCAAAGGAAATCGCTGATTTCGCGGCAGCCGAGGGCGTTACCTATGTGAACCACTCCTTCACCTCACACCTCGCGCTCGCCGCCTCGCTGCACTCATTCGCCGGGCAAGCGACGAGCACACTCTGCGAGTTCCCCGCGGGCCTCAGCGAACTCGCGAAGGCCGTCACCGCGACCGCGCTCGTGCCGGACGAGCAATGGCAGGTGAGCGCGCCAACGGCGCCCGGAATCGGCATCGCCGTGAACCTTGATGCCGTGGCGCCGTATCTGCGGGAGGTAGAACTTCGAGTTGATGGGGCGGTGCTGAACGCCGCCGCAATGAGCGTAGGAAAGTAGGGAGCAGCATGAGTAACGAGTTTTCTGGCCTTGCCGCGATTGTGACCGGCGGCGCATCGGGAATCGGGGCTGCGATTGTTGCCCGCTTGCGTGCGGGTGGGGCGCGCGTGGCGATCCTCGATCGAAATATTGTTGCCGTCGCCAATGATGTGCCGGCTTTTCAAGCAGACATCTCAGATGCAGAGCAAGTCCAAGCAGCAGTCGAGGCGGCTGCCGAGCGCCTTGGTGGCATCGACATCGTGGTGAACAACGCTGGAATTGGTGCTCAGGGCACCATCGAAGGCAACGATGAGGCCGAATGGCATCGAGTCTTTGACATCAACGTGCTTGGGCTCGTACGGGTTTCGCGTGCAGCAATGCCGTGGCTTCGCGCATCGCCGCACGCAGCGATCGTGAATACCTCGTCAGTGCTTGCGATTGTGGGGGTGCCTAATCGCGCGTTGTACGGCGCAACCAAGGGGGCGGTCTCGTCGCTTTCGCTGCAGATGGCGGCCGACCACATGGCCGAAGGCATTCGCGTGAATGCGGTGCTGCCGGGCACCGCAGATACGCCGTGGATTCAGAACCTAATGGATCAGGCCGACGACCCAGCTGCCGAGCGCGCGGCGCTCGAAGCTAGGCAGCCGCACGGGCGACTGGTCAAGGCTGAAGAGGTGGCCGAGGCGATTGCTTATCTGGCTGGCCCCCTCGCCGGATCAACTACTGGAACCACGCTTGTGGTCGATGGGGGACTGAGCGGCTTACGCCTTCCGGCAAAAAGCTGAGCCTCCGGGAAAGCGGGATGCGCGGAGAGCGTGCATCCCGCTTTTCTGTTTGCTCGGGTGGTTTTGGCGGGGGTTTTGCGGGGGATCGCCCGCACCATCCCGATGGCTTCTTGGCACTCAATGTCTGGTTATTGGAAATTCCAATAACCAGACATTGAGTGCAGGGGCTAGTAGGTTGCTCGGCCGCCGCTGATGTCGTAAACCGCTCCGGTTGAGAAGCTGCAGCGGTCGGAGGTCAGCCAGGCGATGAGTTCGGCGACTTCGTCGGCGCGGCCAACTCGGCCCATCGGGATCAGGCTCGTGATGTGGGCGAGCACTTCTGGGGCAGTGCTCTCGTTCATTGGAGTCGCCACTACCGCCGGGGCGATGGCGTTTGCGAGCACACCATGGGGTGCGAGCTCCTTGCCCAGAGTCTTGGTGAGTCCGATTACGGCTGCCTTCGAAGCGGAATAGGGTGCCATGTTTGGATTGCCGTCTTTGCCTGCCATGCTCGCGATGTTTACGATTCGGCCCCAACCTGCGTTAATCATGCCTGGAGAAAACGCGCGGCAAAGGTTGAATGTGCCGGTGAGGTTTACCGCAAGGGTTTTCTGCCAGTCTTGGTCGCTGATTTCCCAGGTCGGCTTTCCCTCACCGACGATGCCGGCGCTGTTCACCAGAATGTCGATAGCTCCCACCTTTGCGGCGGCATCAGCAACTGAGGCTGAGTCGCTGACATCTACGCGAAAGTCTGCGTCGGGTGAGAGATCGAAGGTGATCACCTCAATGCCGTCCTCGGCTAGTCTCGCGGCGGTTGCTTGGCCAAGGCCGCTGCACCCACCAGTCACTACTGCTTTCCGCGACATCATTGTCCTTTCATTGCGGCTTACTCTTGATTGCAATATTCCATTAAATGAAATCAAAGTCAAACAATTGGAATTTGCCGAGCGCTAGTAAACTGATCGAACGCAGAAGGAGAGTCATGAGCGAAGAGCGAGCAGTCGGTGCCGACCGCGTGCTGTTGGTGTTGAGTGAATTAGGCAGACATCCCTCTGGTGTTTCACTTGAAGACCTCGCAATTGCTGTTGATGCGCCGAAGTCGAGCGTGCATCGAGCGCTTGCAACGCTGCGCAAGCGCGGATTTGCCGCTCAAGACGGGCGTGGAAGCTACGTCGTTGGAGACGAACTGCTACGCCTTGCGTTCACGGTCCACGAGCAGCGACCCGAGAGCGCAAGGGTCGAACCAGCACTGCAACGCTTGAGCGAACGCTTTGGAGAGACCGTGCATTTTGCGGTGCTTGATGAGGCCGAGGTGGTGTATCGCGCGAAAGCGGATCCACCCTCGGGCGGAATGCGCTTGACCTCGGTGGTCGGCGGGCGAAATCCTGCTCACGCGACCGGAGTTGGCAAGCTGCTTCTCGCCGATCGTTTTCGTGACAGTGATTCATTTCTGCAGTGGGCGAAGGCTCGCGCATTGCCCGCGCGCACAGATTCGACGCTGACTGACCCGGCGAAGCTTTGGCACGAGCTCGAGCAGATTCGCGAAAGCGGTTTTGCGTTGGATCGAGAGGAAAGCGAGATTGGAGTCGCCTGTATAGCTTTACCGGTCTCGCTATCGGCGACAGCCTCAATCGACGGTGCAGTGAGCGTGAGCGCGATTGCGGTACGCACACCACTCGGTGAATTGATTGACCGTGTTGAAGAGTTCCGGACCGAACTTGGCGCCTTGGCGGTTCGGCTGCGCCCCTAACCGGGGCGGGGCAAAGTCACTTTGCGGGCAGATGGCTGAGGTGTTTGCGCATCGCGTCGGCGGCAGCCTGTTGCTGCCCGGACTCAATAGCTTCTACCAGCGTCGTGAGATCGGCGAGGGCCTGTGTGCGCGTTGACTGCAATGAGGCGGTGCGGCCGCGAGAAGCGCTAATGCGCTGCGTGAGGCTCGCGTAAAGCTCGATGATGACGCTATTTGCGCTGGCCTGCATCACCCGCGAGTGAATGCTCTGATCGTGAGCGGCGAAGCCTGCCTCATCATTAATCGCGTTGGCTGCGCCCGCAAGTTGGGCGCGCAGATGCGTGAGGTCATCGGCGGTGGCGTGCGTGGCTGCTTCGCTCGCGGCCCAGGGTTCGATGAGTAGGCGTGCGGCTAGAAGCTCTGAGGCGTCAGTAGCGCGGACATAGATACCGGATCGGTCGCGTGCCTCGAGCACGCCGTGCTCAATGAGGGTCGCGATTGCTCGGCGCACGCGGGGGCGTGAGGCTTCGAAGTGTGTGGCGAGCTCACGCTCTGAGGGGAGCCGCTCGCCGGGTCGATACTCCCGAAGGCTGATCAGGGCGCGCAGTTGCTCGACAAGTGTTGTCATTTGCGTGCTCCTTTGTTTTTGTGTCTGCGATAACTGTACTTGACGCAGTCGCACCTGGTTACATAATCTGGTACTACCAGTTTGGTTAACCAGACGCGAATGTGTGCAAAGGAGACACCATGCGTATCGCTAGAATTCAGACTTCAGAGGGTCCTCGTCTTGCAGTGCAGCAAGATGAACGCTGGCTTGCCGCCGCGCCCGCAGGAGTAACACTCCCGCAAATGCTCGCTCGGGGTGCTGCCTTTAAAGCTGAAGGCCCAGAACTTGAGGGTGAGGTGCTAGCCCCGCTCATTCCCGGCAAGATCGTTGCCATTGGCCTCAACTACATGGACCACATTCGTGAAGCCCAGGCAGAGGTTCCGAAAGCTCCATTGGTATTTACCAAGTTCCCATCAAGTGTTACCGGCCCAGACAGTGATGTTGTGATTGACCAGGCGCGTACCCAGCGGGTCGATTGGGAAGTCGAACTTGCCCTAGTGATTGGCAAACGGGCTCAGCACGTTCAGATCGAAGAAGCTATGGACTACGTCTTTGGCTACACCATTGCAAACGATATTTCGGCGCGAGACATGCAATTCGGCGATGGGCAGTGGGTACGCGGCAAAAGCCAGGACACATTCTGTCCGCTTGGGCCGACAGTTGTCACCGCTGACGAAGTTGCAAACCCTGGTGAGCTTGCGCTTTCAACCCGAGTCAACGATGTTATTAAGCAAGACTCAAATACCCGAGAGTTGATCTTCGGTCTTGCCGAACTCGTGGCCTACTGCTCTCAGAACTTCACCCTTGAACCCGGTGATGTGATCCTGTCTGGCACCCCGTGGGGATGCGGTGAATTCATGACACCAGCCGAGCACCTACAGCCCGGCGACATCGTTGAGTGCCGCATTGAAGGCCTCGGCTCGCTCCGCAACACGGTCATCGCCGCCTAGCCAAGTTGCGCGCAAGCGTCTAGTTTGCGCGCAACTTCTGCAGGCGTTCAATCGCAGTATGCAGTGTGTCGTCGCGTTTCACAAAGGTGAAGCGAACCCAATTGGCAAACTCCGCAGCTGCGGGCGAACCCTCCGCGCAAAATGCGCTGAGCGGCACACAGGCTACGCCGATGTTCTCGGGCAGCCAGCGAGCGAATGCGGCGCCATCTGGTAGCTCCGAGCTTAAAAACGGCGTCGCGTCGGCACACACAAAATAGGTGCCGTCTGGCCTGAACGTCTCGAAGCCAGCACTCGAAAGCCCCGCAATCAGTACTTCTCGACGCCTCGCGAGTGTCTCGCGCAGTTCTCGAATATCAGTGTCGCCGTCGATGAGCGCCTGGGCGATAGCGCCTTGGAATGGGGCGCCGCTCGTGAAAGTAAGAAACTGTTTGACCGCGAGTACGGCGTCAACTAATTCGGCCGGGCCGGTGAGCCAGCCAATCTTCCAGCCTGTGATCGAAAAAGTTTTGCCCGAAGAAGAAATCGTAAGCGTGCGTTCGGCCATACCGGGCCGACTTGCGAGCGGTTGGTGCCGAGCCTCATCGAAAACCAGGTGTTCGTAGACTTCATCGGTGATCACTATCGCGTCGGCACGCTGTGCGGCTGCGGCAATGGCATCAAGTTCGGCTTCGGTGAGCACCGTGCCGGTTGGGTTGTGCGGTGTATTTACGAGGATCGCCTTGGTGCGATCACTGATCGCACTTTCTAAGGCTTGCAGATCCAATTGAAATCTACCGTCGCGGGCGAGTAGTGGAACGGTGACGTGAGTTGCGCCGGCCATCGCGATACTCGCGGCATGTGAATCGTAGAACGGCTCGAGCGTGACGACCTCATCGCCTGGCCCGGTGAGCGCGATCAGGGCTGCTGCGATTGCCTCGGTTGCGCCGGTGGTTACGAGCACTTCACGATCGGGATCGAGCGTGATTCCGTAGTGTTTCGCCTGGTGCGCAGCGATGGCGTGTCGGAGTTCGGCGGTGCCGCGCCCCGGTGCGTATTGATTGACGCCAGCGCGAATGGCATCGACCGCGAGCTCGCGGATCCACTCGGGCCCATCTTCGTCGGGAAAACCCTGGCCAAGATTCGCAGAATCCGTGCGCATCGCAAGAGCGCTCATCTCGGCAAAGATCGTCGGCTGCGCATTGCCAGCCTGATTGAGCAATCCAGTGGCTCCAGCTACTTCACGCCATCGTTCATTCACGTATTCAGCTTAGAGGGCACGTGAAGTGCACGCACAAAAATGCGGGGTCCGGCTGCAGCTTGCAACCGGACCCCGCATCAAAACCGGATCGTTTACTTCACCATCGGAACGTTGAAGATGAATGGATCGGTCTTCGCGTTTGAGCGGTAATCAGCCGATACCTTCGCAGCAGCGATGATGTGGAAGATGAAGAGCACAAAGCCCGCGATACCGAGCAGTACTGCGATCAGGCCGCCGATCACTGGCAAGTAGCCGAGGATCGTAGCAGCGAGTGCAGCACCGGTGCGCAGCAGCGAGAAGTTCAGGTTCGCCACGTTAAACTCGTGTGCGCGCTGGTTTCCCTTGTCCTTGCCGACAAAGTAGAAGATCAGCGCTGGGATCCAGGCGAAGAACACTGAGAGCCAGTAGTTCAGTACCACGTTGCTCGCCTCTGGGTCGGCGACTGGCTGCTGGTATGGCTGCTGGTAGCCGCCTCCGGGAGGAGCCTGGTGGCCAGCGGCTGGCGGTGCCTGGTAGCCGGGCGCAGCTGGTGGTGCTGGTGGTGCTGGTGGTGCCTGGTACTGAGGTGCAGCTGGTGGCGCAGGTGGTGCAGCGTACTGCGGCGCTGTTGGAGCTGCCGGTGGTACCGGTGCGGCTGGTGGAACCGGTGCTGCTGGAGCGACCTGTTCCGGGGCAACTGGCTGCTCTGGAACGGTCGGCTGCTGAGGCTGCTCACCGTTTGCTTCGGGAGGCAAAGTCGACATGACGACCCTCTTCTCTTGTTGGGAACCGTATTGGTTGTATAAAAAAACTACCGCAGGAATGTGAACTTTTGGTAGTTTCACCAATCTGATTGCACACTTCTTGAGCGAAAACTGTGCAAACCGGCAAAAACGAGTGCTTAGAAAATGTCTGGGCTCGGCGTAGCCGCGTGCAGAATCGAGACGTCGGCGTGACGATCGAATCGGTAGCCGGTACCGCGAACTGTACGCACAATGTCCTGATAGTGGGCAAGCTTGACCCGCAGGCGACGCACGTGCACATCGATGGTGCGCTCATTCGGCGTCTCATCTTCGGGCGCGTCGGCCCAGAGCTTTTCGATGAGCTCTTCGCGGCTCACGGTGAGGCCTTCGCGAAGCACGAAGTATTGCAGCAACTCAAACTCGCGGAATGTGAGAGGGGCTGCAATGTTGTCGAGCAGCACCCGCTTGCGCGACAGGTCGATAGTCACGCCACTGGCTGCGCGATCATCTTCGCTTGGTGCGTGCTGCTGCTTCTGACGTGCAACTGCCGCTGGATCGCCAAGCGCCAGGCGAACCACATCAACATCGCGGCCGCCGGTGCCCTCTGGGGCGAGCGCGACTGCGGCGTAGGTGCCGGCGTTTGGTGCGAGCTGCGAGACGAGCTGCTTGATCTGCGAAACAATCTCGCCGAGCTTCGGGTCGCCCTCAGCGATCTTGTCGTCTGCGAGGCCAACGTAGAGGGCAAACCCACGAACCTCGGTGCCCTCTGGAACTCGACGTTCCGAGGTGTGTGCCTGAGCGAGGTCTGGGCGAACAGTTGCTGCGGTGCGAGTGATGGTAGTCATGATGATGTGCTGTCTTTCTGCGGTTGCCACCGTCGGTGGCTGCGGCGCTGCGAGGCCGCGTGTGCTGATTCAGACCAGGCGGCGTTCTACGTGAAACACCCGATCTGTGTGGCGGTATTCGCCAGGAGCAGCTGGAAGGCCGCTGTGCACGATCCTCGTCAGAAGGAGGATGCAGGCAGGATGCTCGGTTCTTTCGCCGAGCGCTAGGCGTGCGAAGCTCGAAGCTTTGCTGTTCTCTCGCCTAGCTGAGGTGCATTCGACAGCACATGACACTACGGCGGCACATCATCATGCCAGCCTGCCCAAAGTTCACCTCGCGGGTGGCCTGGGGACGATTCGTGTCAGTCATAAGTCAGAGTTAATCAAAGCATTGCGCTTCATGTCAAATTATTTCTTTGTGTGACGCTCGGCCGACGGCCGCAGATCGCGGAACCTCACCCGCGCCAAAAAAAGAATCGCCCCGAGCCGTGCCCGGAGCGATTCAAAACAGATCAAAGTATTTGCTAGTCAGCTGTGCCGTACAAGCGGTCGCCGGCATCGCCGAGCCCCGGCACAATGTAGGCCTGCTCGTTGAGGCCGTCATCGAGTGCGCCGAGCACGAGGGTGACGTTGCGATCGCCGACGGTCTCGCGAACGGCATTAATGCCCTCGGGGGTGCCGAGAATACAAATCGCGATCACTTCTTCTGCACCGCGATCAAAGAGGAAGTTGATCGCAGCTGCGAGCGATCCACCGGTAGCAAGCATCGGGTCAAGCACGAAGCACTGACGCTGTTCGAGATGATCCGGCAGACGCTCGGCGTAGGTTTCAGGCACAAGCGTCTCTTCGTTGCGCTTCATACCGAGGAAGCCAACCTCTGCGGTGGGAATCAGCTTCACCATGCCCTCGAGCATGCCAAGACCCGCACGAATGATGGGAACAATCAGCGGAGTTGGATGGCTGATTCGCACACCAGTGGTCGTGGTGACCGGCGTTTCGATCTCGATGGGATCGACCTTGACCTCGCGAGTCGCCTCGTAGGCGAGCAGGGTCATCAGTTCCTCGACCAAGAGTCGGAAGGTAGGCGGAGGCGTGCGCTTGTCGCGCAAAACCGTAAGCTTGTGAGTGATCAGCGGATGATCCGCAATGACAACGCGCATGTTTCCAGCTTAGTCGAGGTCTTGGCGAGTGACTGCGCACTTTTTACGAGTGAGGCACAGTGGGCAGCATTCCACCGAGTGATCGAGAGCGCGAGCTGATGGCTGCCGCGCTTGTCGAGGCACGGGTTGCAAGCGATGCCGGAGAAATTCCGGTTGGTGCGCTTGTGGTCGATGCGCAAGGCTCGGTGATTGCAACCGGTCGCAATTCTCGCGTGCTTGAGAAGGATCCAACGGCGCACGCCGAGGTGAATGCTATTCGTGAGGCAGCTCGCGTGTTGAACGACCGAGTGCTTGACGGGTGCACACTAGTAGTCACCCTCGAACCTTGCGTGATGTGCGCTGGCGTCATTCTTGCGGCGCGTATTCCGCGCGTGGTATTTGGCGCGTGGGACGAAAAAGCTGGTGCGGCTGGCAGCGTCTACGACCTCTTGCGAGATGGTCGATTGCCACACGCGGTACCTGAGGTCGTCAGCGGAGTAAACGCTGAAGATTGCCAGGCCCTACTTCAAGAGTTTTTTGCCGCACGGCGTTAGAAACTTGACATCGCTTCGTCCGTTGAGCTCGTCAAGATGTGCGTATTCGATACGCGCGAAAGCCTAGTCGAGACCGAGCATCACAATGGCGCTCGTGGTCGGTGGCGTCACATCGGGGTCGATCCAAACATCCGGCTCGATGTAAATCACCTTTGCCTCTGGCAGAGCCTTCTGCACGCGACGTTTTGCCTGGGCGAGGATCACCGAGACCTCTTTCATGGTGAGCTCAGAGTCGATATCGACCTTTGCGCCAACCACAAGTACTTCGCCGGCATGCGCGACCTGAAGACCGATCACGCGACGAATACTGGCGCCCTCAAGCAGGCTTGCCTCGATCTTTGCTACGTCTTCGCTGCTCGCCGTCATGTCCGAATCCCCTTTGTTCGATGGATCGCCTCCCATCCTAGACTTGGTGACTATGAGCGAAGCGAATGTATCTCAGCAGCTACCCAGTATTGCGATGATCGGCGTCGGTTCGATGGGCGGCGCAATTCTTGCCGGATTGCGTGCTCCGGGCGTGGCGGTTGACGGCCTTATTTCGGTGACCACCCGTTCTGCCGCGAGCGCTGCAGCGTTCGATGGCGCGAGTGATGTGCGGGCTTTCGCGAATGAACTTGATGCTGAGGCGAACCGTAAAGCTGTGCGGGGCGCGAGCGTGGTGATCCTCGCTGTAAAGCCCTGGCAGATTGCCGAAGTGCTCAGTGAGGTTGCAGCGGATCTTGCCCCCGGAGCAGTTGTTGTAAGTGTTGCGGCAGGCGTCACCACAGCAAGCATGACTGAGGTGCTGCCAGAGGGCGTTTCTGTGGTGCGGGCCATGCCGAACACGCCATCGAATGTTGGTCTTGGCATGACCGGTATCGCTGGCAACGACCAGACCAGCGCGGAATCGCTAGCTTTGGTGAAGCGGATCTTTGAAACCGTGGGTGTTGCGATTGTGGTGCGCGAAGAGCAGATCAATGCGGTTGCTGCTGTTTCAGGCTCAGGCCCCGCCTACCTGTTCTTGTATGCCGAAGAAATGACGGCGGCCGCCAAGCGGCTCGGCTTTGACGACGATCAGGCTCGTCTGTTGGCGGAGCAGACCGTGATCGGTTCGGCAGAGCTGCTACGTCAAAGCGGTGAGGAACCGGCAGAGTTGCGTCGCAAGGTGACGAGCCCGAAGGGCACCACAGAGCAGGCGATCCTCGTGATGCAAGAAGCCAAGCTGGGCGAGATTTATGACCGGGCTTTCGCCGCAAACATTCGTCGATCAGAAGAGCTGGCTGCTGAAGGTTAACGTTGGCAGCTTGCGCCATGTGCCCGCGCGGAACCGCAGGTCATGGCCTGTCGTATGCTCAGTGCATGCCTGAGGGATTGCGACATAAGCGATGACCGAGTTTTGGCGCAGTGAACGGCTGCCGCACTTGGAATCTCGGCGCTCCTGCCAGGAGCTCACCTGCTATCGGCCGCATACGCACGACCGGTTTTCGATCGGGCTGATCGATTCCGGTACTGCGCTGGTGACAGGTGTCTCCGATCAGGCCGTGCAACTATTGGCGGGCGACATCATCGTTATTCCGGCGGGTCACGTACACGCGTGCAACCCGGATCAGGGCCGCTGGCAATACCAAATGATCCACGCTGACGAGAGTTGGGTCGCTGAGTTTCTTGCTGGAGACGCTCCGCAGTTGTTGAGTGAAATCACCATTTTCCGCGATAGTGCCGTATATCAGCGGCTAGATCAGCTCAATTCACGGCTATTTGCGGGACTGGAATCAGCGCAGGTGGAAGCTCAGATTGCCACTGCCTTGCGGGAGTGCGCAACACTGAGCCCGGTGCTACGGCTCACTCCGGTGACCGACCGGGTGCTGGCTGCGCAACTTGCGCCGGTTCTTGAACAGCTTGAGGAACACACTTCGGAATCAACGCTCGATGAGCTCGCCACGCTCGCCGGGATGGACAAGTATCAGCTGATCCGCGCGACCAAACGTGCAACGGGGATGACACCGATCGCCTGGCGGCAGAACCAGCGCATTATTGCGGCGCGAGGTCTGCTCCGCGACGGGAGATCGCTCAGCGAAACTGCTGCGGTACTGGGGTTCACTGATCAAAGCCATTTTCACCGGGTATTTCGCGCTTATGTCGCGGCAACCCCTGGGGCCTACCGCGGATAACGCAATTTCGTACAATACCGGCCTAGGCGAGGCGCAATACCTTGACGCTATGACGATTCCTCACGAAGAACTTGCCGCCGCCGCAGACACCCTCCGAAGCTGGGCGCTTGATGAGCGCCTCAAAGAAACTGTGCGGGCTGATCCAGCGCTCGCTTCGATTGCGGAGCGTGTCGCGCGACGATACACAGCAGGTTCGCAAGTGGACGATGCGCTGCGACTGTTGGCCGCAAACCACGCGAAAGGTCACCAGGGAAGCATCGAGTGCGTGGGTGAATCAGTTCGCGATGCCGATGTTGCGCTCCGCGAGACAGAGACGATCGTCGATTTGGCAGCGCAGCTTGCTGCTACACCTGGCACGGCGACAATCTCCTTTGACCTTTCGCACGTTGGTTCGGTGGTCTCGCCGGAGCTTGGCCTAAAACATGCCTTACGAATTGCGCAAGCTGCACGCGATGCTGGCAGCTATGTGATGGTTTCCGCAGAAGGCTCATCGCGCACCGATCTTGTGCTGGAACTTTGGGAACGGATCTCTTCCGACTTCCCTGAAACCGGAATCACGCTGCAAGCTCGTCTGCATCGCACGCCGATCGATCTTGATCGTGTGCGCAGACGGCCAGGCCCAATCCGCGTGGTAAAAGGCGCGTTTCTCGAAAGCTCGGCGGTCGCTCACCCACGTAACTCGGCCCCGATGTATCAGGCCTATCGGGCAATGGTGAGCGAACTTGTTCGCGCCAGCCACCGAGTCAATATCGCAAGCCATGACCGCACCCTTGTTGCCAGATTGCAAGATGAGCTTGGCGATGAGCTACGAGCTGAGCATGTGGAATTCGAAATGCTCCAGGGCCTTGGCACCGAACTCTTGGACAGCTTGCGCGACGAGGGTCTTGCTACCAGGGAGTACATCGTGTTCGGACCTGAATGGTGGCTCTATGTGCTCAACCGGATCGCTGAGCACCCCGAACGAGCGATCACCGCGTTGGCAGACCTCAACCCGCAATTCACGTCGCAATTGCGCGAGTGTGACGCAAAGTCAGGGCAATCGAGCTAGATCAGCTAGCCGATTGTGGCGAAGCGTTCCACGTCTTCTGCCGTGCCTGAAACGATAATCAGGTCTCGCGGTGAAACGACGGTGTGCTGCGTTGCGTGAGTGAACGGCTGGCCAGGCGTTTTCACGCCGACCACCGTCACGCGGTAACGAGTGCGCACGCCGCTGGCTTCAAGTGACAGACCGCGAATTGAGCGCGGCGGGTACATTTTGGCGATCACGTAGTTGTCATCAAACTGGATGAAGTCGAGCATGCTGCCGCTAAGCAGGTGGGCGACGCGCTCGCCCGCCTCTCGCTCTGGGTAGATGACATGGTTCACGCCAATACGCTCAAGAATCTTGCCGTGCGACTGCGAAATTGCCTTCGCCCAAATCTGCGGAATGCCAAGGTCTACCAGGTTTGCGGCAATGAGCACACTGGCCTCGATCGATGCGCCAGTGGCGACGACGGCGATCTGAAACTGGTCAGCGCCGATCTGGCGCAGAGCCTCCATCGATCTGGCGTCTGCCTGCACCGCGTGGGTGACTCGATCGGCCCACTTCTGTACGAGCTGCATGTCGGTATCGACCACCAACACTTCGCGGTCTTGGCGGTCGAGCTGACCAGCGGTGGCCGCCCCGAAGCGGCCAAGGCCAATCACGATGACGGGTGCGTCGCTGCGAATATCAACCAACGATCGGCCTTTCTTCGGGCAGGCTAAACATGCGCCTGCGGCTGGTTGCCGCAATTGCTGCGGCGAGCGTGACGGTGCCGACTCGACCGGCCCACATTGTGGCGGCGAGCACGTACTTTCCAGAGTCCGGTAGGGCTTCAGAGAGACCTGTTGACAGGCCACACGTGCCGAACGCGGAAATCACTTCAAAGAGCACAAGATCAAGCGGCAACTTGGTCATGTGCAGCAGGGTGATGGTCGAAGCGGCGACGATGGTCGCGCCCCAGATCACGATGGAGACGGCGAGGCGCACAACTTCGTTTGGAATGCTGCGTTCGAAGACTTGCACGTTTTTGTAACCGCGAGCTTCGGCGTAGGCGGCCAGGAAGAGCACCGCAATTGTGGTGACCTTGATACCGCCCGCGGTTGAGGCTGAGCCGCCGCCGACGAACATGAGCATGTCCATGGCGAGCATGGTTGAGCCGTTCATGTCGGTCGGATCGATAATGCCGAGCCCGCCAGACCTGGTCATTACCGACATGTAGCCGGATTGCATCAGGGTCTGCCAGAAGTTTTCGTTGCCGAAGGTGCCGGGATTATCTGCCTCAAGCGCGCCAATCGCGATCCAGCCGAGGATCACAAATGCGATCGTGGTGGTGAGCGTGAGCTTTGCGTGCAGCCCTAGGCGCTTGTGGGAGCGCCAGCCTCCGCGCACGACCACCCGATAGAGCGCGAAAATTACTGGAAAACCTATGCTGCCAAGAAAGACGCCGAGGGCGAGAACGACTAAGAGGTAGGTGTCGGTTGCGTAGGGCGCGAGGCCCTCGGACATCGGCACAAAACCGGTGTTCGTGAACGATGAGGCAGCGAGGTAGAAGCCGTACCAAAGGGCTTCCCAGAAGCTGTATCCGGCAACCAGCATGCGCGGCGTGATCAATAGGGTGAGGGCTGCTTCAATGACAAGCAGGCTGAGTGCTACCGCAGCGAGCAGGCCACCCATTTCACCGAGACCAATGGCTTGGCTTTCACTTGACCCTTTTGTGGTGCGTGCCGGGTTTGTGTCGCTCGCGGCGAGAAGGCGCTGGCGCAGACCGAGACGCCTGGTCACGGTGAGGCCAAGAATGCTTGCGAGGGTGAGCACTCCGATGCCGCCGATTTGAAGACCGAGCAAGATGACAAGATCGCCAAAGAGTGACCAGTGTTCGGCCATGTTGACCGTGCTGAGGCCGGTCACGCAGATTGCTGAAACCGCTGTGAAGAGCGCATCGGCGAGCGGTGTCATGGTGCCGGTCCGGCTGGCAATTGGCAGTGAGAGCAGTGCTGTCCAGAGCAGGATGAGCGCCGTGAAAATGAGCAGTGCGAAGCGTGCTGGCGATGACTGAATGAGTGAGTGCAGCCACGTTTTTTGCGAAAGAGACGCTACCGATCGACGCGGCGCGAGAAATCCCCTCACAATAGCTTCCTCTTTAGTCAGAATCAGTCGGTATTTGGTGACGGGCGCTCTGGTTTGTGACGTCCGTAGAGTGTCATGCTACCCCCGAGAAGTAATTTCGGACACACTGAGGCCGCCTCTGGACTACCCTGGGTGTTATGCCAGATATTTTCGGGGTGATCTCCGACGCCACCCGACGCGACATTTTGCAGGTGCTTCTTGAGCGCCACCAGCAGGATGCCGAGATCAGCGTCTCAGAGATCGTGGCTCAGCTTGAGCTGAGTCAGCCGACCGTGTCGAAGCATCTGAAAGTGCTGCGCGAGGCAGAGCTTGTGACCGTGCGTGAAGAGGGACAGCATCGTTTCTACACGCTCGATCCAGAGCCACTTGAGATGATCGAGGATTTTATTATTCCGTTCCTCTCGGTTGGTTTTGATACCGAAGTGACCGTGGAATATCGGTCTGAAACGGGAGAGCTTCTGCCTGACCCTGAGGCGCCTCTTGGCGACGACGAAGTGCTGCCTGAAGAGCTCGCGACGGCTGCCGAGAATATTGGTCGAGCGATGGCAAACGCCGAGCATCGGGTAAAAGAGCTCGTCGCGCGTTTTCGCTTGCGTGCATAACGTTGTAAGATTGTATTTTTGTGGGCCTCAGATCGCGCGGCCCTGAGATTTTGTGAGGTTACTGTGGGTTCAGTTATCAAGAAGCGCCGTAAGCGTATGTCAAAGAAGAAGCACCGCAAGCTGCTTCGTAAGACGCGTCACCAGCGCCGCAACAAGAAGTAATTCGCGAAAGCGAATTGCGAGAGCGTCGTACCCTTTGGGTGCGGCGCTTTCTGTGTTTGTTCTGAGGGTTCCAGGGGTTTCGACTTGTTAGTGGCTCATTAGGTGCAGTCGCTCTCCGACGGTATTGAAGATGCTGATGACCTCGCAGCGACGTGATCCCGCTGCCCGCATTCGGTGTGGAGTGTTGGTGTCGAACTCTGCGGCTTCGCCCTGTGTGAGTGTGTGGCTAGTCTCGCCTAGGGTGAGTTCAAGTTCGCCTGAGAGCACGTAGACCCACTCGAGGCCTTCGTGCACTTGCAACTTGGCTGCCTCGGCTTTGGCTGGGTAAGTTAATTTGAACGCGCGCACATCTGATTCTTCGCGGGTGAGTGGCGCCACAATTATTCCGTTGCGGGTTGAGGTTGGTCTGCGCACTTTCGGGTCGCGTTCTGGCTCTTCGAGCAGGTCGTCGATTCGAATGCCGAGTTGCCGGGTAATCGGTAGGAGTAGTTCGAGGCTCGCTTGTCTTTTGCCTGATTCAAGGCGCGAGAGGGTGCTTGTGGACATGCCGGCCTTGCTCGCGAGCTCTTCAAGCGTCCAGCCTTTTTCTTGCCTGGCGGCGCGAAGCTTTGTGCCGAGTTGCTGTAGTTCCTGCATGTTCGAATCATTTCACCGTATTGCCATTTCTGCAAATAGCTTTGCGAAAACAGCCAAGCGCGGCAATGCTGAGTTTATGACACAACACACATGGGACGCAGTAATCATTGGTTCTGGTGCCGCAGGCTTGAGCGCGGCTCAGGCACTTGGGCGTTCGTTACGCCGCACGCTTGTAATCGACGCAGGCCAGCCGCGCAACCGCTTCGCCGCACACATGCACAATGTGCTCGGGCACGATGGCACGCCCCCGCTCGAGCTCATTGGCAAAGGCAAAATCGAGGCTGAAAGCTACGGTGTCCAGTTTCGAGATGGCCGAGTTGAATCAGTGCGAGACCTCGGCGCGACGCTCGCGCTCGCGCTCGATGACGGTAGCGAAATCATCGCAAGAAGTGTGGTGCTTGCCACAGGAGTTAGCGATGACTTGCCGCCGATCCCCGGACTCGCACAGCACTGGGGATCCTCTGTGCTGCACTGTCCGTATTGCCACGGTTGGGAGGTGCGCAACACTCGCATCGCGGTCGTGCCAACTTCGCCGCTTGGAATGCACCAGGCACTGCTGCTGCGGCAGTGGACAGATCAGCTCACCGTCTTTACCGATGCGCTCGGTGAACTCGACGAAGCCGCAACTCAGCGGCTGCTCGCACGGGGTATCGAGCTCGTGTCCGAGCCAATCTCAGAAGTTGTGAACAACGAGCAAAGCGTTACCGCTATTCGCACCGTGAACGGTCGCGAGCTGCCGATCGATGCAATTTTCACGGCTGCAACGCTGCGCCCGCACGACGAGATGCTGGCGAGTTTGCAACTGAAGCGATCTGAAAGTCCTTTCGGGTCATTTATTGCGGTGGATCCGACCGGCCGCACGAGCCACCCGCGTATTTGGGCGGTTGGCAATGTGGTGGCACCGGCAACTGCTGTGCCACAGGCAATGGCCGCCGGAGCGATGGCCGGCGGAGGCCTAAACTTTGTGCTCGTCGAAGAAGACTTTGATCTCGCGCAGCAAGCCCAGCGTTCGCAGCAGACGCCGACCTCAGGGGTGTGACAATGCACCAGCACAATACCAACCACAACAACGGCGCCAGACCCTCTGCTGCATACCCGGATTCTGGCTCTCCCGAAGAGTTTTGGGAACAACGCTACGCGGGCAGCTCGCCGATTTGGTCGGGCAAGGTGAACGCCACTCTCGCGAGTGCGGTGGCCGAATTGGTGCCGGGTCGATCTCTTGACCTTGGCAGTGGCGAGGGGGCTGACGTGCTTTGGCTTGCGGAGCGCGGCTGGCAAGCGCGCGGCATCGAACTCTCGCCCACCGCTGTCAACAGGGCGAGGGCCGCAGTCACAGCAAAGAGTAGTGATCAAGCATCGTTCGAGGTGAGAAATCTTGCCGAGTGGGCCTCTGCTGGTTTGCAAGATGATTGCGAACAAGAAGCATTCGAGCTGATCACCGCAAGCTTTTTCCAGTCGCCCGTTGAACTGCTGCGAGCCGAGATCTTACGAGCTGCACTGGCAAGGCTCACCCCGGGTGGACGGCTGGTGTTGGTCTCCCACGCGGCACCGCCACCGTGGGCAAACAGCCAGCAGGGTCAGCTCGATCCCGGCCATGATCACTCGGCGCAGCGCAAGGGCCCGACGTTTTACTCGCCCGCAGACGAACTGGCGCAGCTGGGCCTCGCAAGCGCTACAGCTGAACCGCAACACACTGCCGAGTACGTGGTTGAGGTTGCTGAGATTCGACAACGTCAGGTGAAGGACCCCGAGGGCGCAGCTGCGTTGATCGATGATTCCCTGGTTGTGGTTCGCCGTCGCTGATCCAGAGGGTGGCCTGGCTTAGACTGGTTTCGTGCCAAAAACCGTCGAAATCACGTTGCTTTCAAAGCCAGGTTGCCACCTCTGCGATGACGCCAGAGCCGTGATTGAGCAGGTTCGATCCTCGTTAGACGAACGAGGGCAAAGCACGACTCTTCTTGAGCAAAACATTCTTGAAGACGAAACCCTGGCTCGGCTGCACTCGGAAGAGATTCCAGTGGTGCTGTTGAACGGTAAACGGCACGCGATTTGGCGGGTAGACGGGGATCGCCTGACGGCTGCGATTCAGAAGGCTGCCCGCAAACCAGCATTTTTCACACGAAACACAGAAAGCACCCCGAAGTCATGACCCTGCGCCATATTGTTTCTTGGAAGTTCAACGGCGAGACCAAAGAGCAGCGCGACGCTCAGGCTGCCGAGGCTATCGCGCTCATCGATCCGCTTCGTGAAAAAATCGAGAGCGTGCGCGCGCTGAGCCTGCATCGAAACGAACTGTTTGACGGCGCAAACTTCGACCTCACCCTGATCGCTGATTTTGATGATGCCGAAGGTCTCGAATTTTACGCGAAGCACCCGGAGCACCAGCCGGCATTGCAGTACATGCCAACAGTTGCTGCCGCTCGCGTGGCAACAGACTTCACGATCTAGACCCAGAACCCGTACTCAGCGAGATTGCAGGCCTAATACAGACGGCACGGGCTGCCCGCCGATGGGGGTCGCTCGGCCAAACAATTCGTGCCCACGGATCCGCGGCCAAGATACAGGCGAACCGAGTTTGCCGGGAGCGCTCCGAGCACACCAACTCGTAGTGCCGCCACGTCGAAGCGGCCCGCTGGCAGCGTCGACCAATCGGCTGGGGCTGCGCCTGCCCCAGGCACTGCGGCCGGCGCATTTTGGGCGTTGACGAGCAATTGAACGACACCGCTGATGAAGAGCTGCGCATAGACATTCGCGACCACATTTGTGATTGGTGGTGCGAGGTTCAACACCGTCGATGGTAGCGTTCGTAAAGTGTTGAGCACGGCGTTCACCGCGTCGCCCGCGATCTTGCCAAGGCCGTTTACGAGCCCGCCTAGCAAGGTGTTGATCAGCGGATTAACGATTCCCGACAGAATCGCGCCGATAGCGCCTAAGTTGAGATTGGTGCTTGTGGTCGCCTGCACTGTGCCTGCCAAAAGGTCTTTGAGGCTGCCGTGCACATTCGCGGAGATAGTCCCGATAGGTACCTGCAAGCAGCCGAGAGTGCAGACTTCCACCCGCAAGGCGATGGTGACAGCGGCGGTAACCGAGACCGCATCGATCGCTTGAGTGAGTGCGGTGTTTACCCGGGCTATCCAGCTGTTTAGAGCGTTATTCACGGCGGCGGTAAGTGTTGGTACGACAGTCTTGTTGCCGAGCAAATCTGTGTTGGGCGGCAGACTGTTGAGCCCACTTCCATAGCTGCCGGGGTAGGCCGCTGCGAGCAGCGCTGCGGTATTGACGGTTATTGTGCCCTGAGCCAGATTGATCGCCACCACGCCACCGCTATCGGTGATGGTTTCGGTGAGAAGCGAGCGAACCGCTGTCGTGTTGATAGTTGCCGAGACCGTGGCGGTGACCTCACCCAAGCTCAGAATTGGGTTTGAGATTAGGCTGTTGAGCAGGTTTTTGGTGCCGTTCACAATCGAACTGGTCACCCCCGCGTTACCGGCAACCTGGTTCACAGTCTGTTCGAGTGTGGTGATCGTGTTACTTACTCCGGTGACGAGCGCTCCTACTGTCGGTGAGGAGATTTTGGTTTTTACCGATGACGCGAGGTAATCACGAGTCAGCGCATTCGCGACAGACTGTTGCCACACTTGAGAACAGCCGTTGAGAGTTGCGCGCCCAGCAACCGCGCCAAGTTCGAGGTCAACGTCAGTGACACCACTCACGAGAGTGCCGAGGTTGAGGCCGGTTGAATTGAGCAAGTTCTTGAGATTGATGGTGCCAAGCTGCGGATAGCCATTGCCAGGTGCCAAAGCAATGCCGCCGGTGTTGGTGACGAACCCAGAAGCGCCCACTGAGACACCCGTGCTCTGTGCCTGCCCATATTGGCCGAGCACGCCAAGGCTGTTGTCGAGCGGCAATTGCAAAATGCCTTGCCCGAGATTGACATTGACCGCAGATAGCGCAACCACATTGAGTGGGTTCGAGTACGCATCGTTTCCGAGCGAAGTGGCAACCCCGCGAGTCTCTTTTGAGCGATCACCGTTCTGGGTGACCTCCACGCCACTGGCCTCCGCGAGGGTATCAAGGTTGATGCCGAGCAACCCACCGCTGAGCGCCCGCCCCTCGCCGCGGGCCGCGAATTGTCCAGTGGCAGCCGAACATTTTGGTGTGGTCATGGCTCGACCGTTTGTCCATTCGGCATCGGTCCAACTGGCATCAGTGGTGATCCCCTGTTGAGCGACGAGAGCGATCGACGCGATCATGACGGCAGCAATGCCAGCGATGCCCCGACGGTGTCGAAGTGCTTTGCGTGATCTAGGCATGGGGTGCCCCCGCGTCTGTTGCTGCGGTGCTTTGCGTTGAAGAGGTCGAGGTCTGCGTTGTGATCACTCGGTGGCGTGCGTTCGCGGTTCGAAGTAGCGATAGCGAGAGGGCCAAACCAATTAGCCCGAGGGAGAGCATGCCCAGTGCGAGCGCGTCGGTGCCGGTTGCTGCGAGACTTTGAGGCTGTGCAGCCCTCTGGCCGGGAGGGGTGACGACAGGTGGCGTGTTATCGCCGCTTGCGTGCACGCCAATACCGATGACTGCACTTTCGCCTTCGAATAGCGCTACCGGGGTACTCGCTGGTACAGCCAGTGTGACAAGCAGTTCGCGGGGCTGCCCGTCTTGCAAGGTACTCAGATCAGTGAGTTGCCCTGACTGGATCACTTGGCCGAGCGGCTGATCGTTCAGAATCGTCTGGCTTGTGCCAGCGCAGCTTGCGCCGGCGGTGGCGCTCTGGAACGTGCCGGCGCAGGCGATGAGTGTGACACGCATATTGGAGTGATTGATCATTGCCCCCCGGCCTTGCACTTCAATGGTGAGGGTGCTTGAGGGGGCATCATGGAGAGCAGCCTGAATGAGCCACGTCGCGGAGTCGCCCGGGTTGAGATCTGCAAACAATTGAGATCCTGAGTCGACGGCAAGTTTCAGGTAACCGGGAGTGCCTGTTTCGGTGATCTGGTTGAAGACGGCTGCGGCGCGCGTCGCTGTGAGTCCAACACCCAGAGTCGTGATGACTCCGAACGCAAGCGCAAGTGCGAGCGCTGAATTACGAAGATTCATGGCGGCCCTCCTTTGCGTGAAACTGCCTATACGGGTACGGCTGTTTTTTCAGTGGTGCTGCTCTCGCTGGCAGAAGGTTTTGGCCAAAATGCCCAGGTGACGAGTGCCCCTACTGCAATGACGAGGATCCCCATTCCTATGGGGGATTGAAGCATCATGATGGCCGAGCCGAGATAGGGGAGCGAAAAGATTGTCTTTTTCGTCTCGGTGAATGCGTAGGGCTGTGGGTCGGAGGTGCGATTGGCGTCGCCCTGCAGGAGCACTTGCCGTGCATCGGAGCTATTGATATCGGGCGCCTTCCCGCCGGGCATTGCGGCCCGGATGTCGGCGTCGCCTTCGTTGCGTGGCGAGACCGGGCTGATATCAATAACGCGATGTGTGACAGGTAACGATTCTCCTGCTCGCTGCAGCGTGATCACGTCGCCGACTCGGACGTCGCTCGCCTCAACCGGCACTGAGACCGCAAGCGCCCCCTGCGGCATCGTTGGACTCATCGAACCGGTTCGGAAAACGATGATGCTCGCTCCCGTAGTCGCCGCGTAAACGAACCAGCAACCCAGCCCGAGGGCTGCCACGACGAGGACCGCCGTGGCAGCTGCTCCAAACGTTTTTCGGAACATGGTTGACCCCTAGGCCCGGCTGACTGTTATGGAGTGGAAATCGACTTGAATTCCCACGCGGGAGCGATAGTGCGTCCCTGTAGGTCGTCGATCGATGTCGCCGTCAAGCCCGATTGCAGTGTGGCTGGGAGTTGCAGTACGAAGCAATAGTGCTGGGTCGATCCAGCGTTACCGCTCAGGGTTTGTGTTGCCGTCGCGGTGGTGTCGAGCGAGGTGATCCCTGCGATGGGTGTGCCCCATGATGCGATGTTGGCCGCGTCACAGGCTGCTGTCGGTGAGGTGACCGGGCTGGTGACTGACTGTGTGTATACCGAGACCTTGATTGATTTCCATAGATCGCTGTTCGGGTCGGAGGTGGCGGCGTTGTATGGCGGGGTAAGGGTAGCGGTGACGGCTTTCTGCAGCGTAACTGTCGCCCCGGCCGATTGGGTTATTGTGCGCAAAGCTACAGGCGCGTAGATGGTGGTATTCGGGGCCAGCGCGAGTGCGCCCGCGGTGAAGGTCAGTCCGCCGCCCGGATTGGTTTCGCGATTGGCCCAGTTTGCGGCCAGGTCGTTGAACGGCGCGGTGACGTTTTGCTGCACCTCAAATTTGCTTGTGCCAACCCCTGGAGTGTTTCCGGTGCCGCCCCAGACCCATTCAGAATCGGTCCAAGACGCGAGCGTGTAGGTTGCTCCGATGCCGACGACCAGAGCGCCGGCGGCGATGGCAGCAATCTTCCGTTTTCTGCTTGCTTGTGGTTTTTTGCTCGTTTGTGTTTCGTTGCTCGGCTGAGCGGTGTTTGCTGTTCCCATGATCAAACTCTCTTCACTGAGATGTGTGTAGATGACCCTGGAGTTCTCCCCTACGCAGTATTTTCTGCGATGTCCCGGGGGATTCCCCCAAGAAATCGAGCATGAGTTCCGTAACTGAAAACGAGGCTAGTGTCTTGATGTAAAGTCGCTCGATTTGCTACAGCATACAAAGTTTCGCGTCTTGTTTGAATAAATTTTTGGCAACTGTATTTTCGCTAGAGATCGTGTTAGGAAACTGGCTCAGCTATGTGGTCCGCATCGCTATCGTCATAAAACGCGCAGAAACTGGCACTGATTTACTTTTTTCTGACCAAGCGGCGACATAAAAGTGGCTCCACCCGAATGGTGGAGCCACTTTTATGTGTGCTTTTAGCTGTGAACCCTTACGGCAGCAGACGGTTTGGTCCGCGGAACAGGTAGGTGGTTTCGCGAATCGAAGGCTGGTGCAGCATCAGCATCAGCACGCGGTTCAGGCCCATGCCGAATCCGCCGTGTGCTGGCATGCCGTAGCGGAAGAAGTCCAGGTAGAACGCCAGCTCTGCTGGATCCATGCCCTTGGCCTTCGCCTGCTCCTCGAGTACCTCAACACGGTGTTCGCGCTGCGCGCCGGTTGAAATCTCGGTGCCACGGTAAATCAGGTCGTAGCTCTTGGTGAGCGACGGATCTTCTTCGTTCAGCATGTGGTAGAACGGGCGAATAGATGCGGCGTAATCGGTCAAGAAGACGAAATCGTGACCGAACTTTTCCTTGGCGTAGGCAGCGATCTGGCGCTCGCCCTCAGGATCCATATCGGCGTCCGCGCGAGGAACCTCGTAGCCGCGTTCCTTCACGATTTCCTTGGCCTCGGCCAGTGGAATACGAGGGAATGGGCGGCTTGGTACCTCAATCTCGATGCCGAAGAGCTTCTCAATCTCAGCGCCGTGCTTTTCCTTCACCGCGGTGATGCCGGCAACCATGAGCTCTTCGTGCAGCTCCATGACGTCTTCGTGCGAATCGATCCAGCTCAGCTCTGCGTCAATCGAGGTGAACTCGGTCGCGTGACGTGAAGTGAACGAAGGATCAGCGCGGAAGGCTGGGCCAACTTCGAAGATGCCACCAAAACCAGCGGCCTGCGCCATCTGCTTAAAGAACTGGGGGCTCTGCGCAAGGAACGCCTTACCTTCGAAGTACTCAACCTCGAAGAGTTCCGCGCGAGACTCGCTCGCCGAAGCCATCAGCTTTGGAGTCTGAATCTCGATGAATCCACGCTCCACCCAAACCTGACGCAGCGCGTGCAGGAAGGTGGTCTGCACGCGGAAGACCAGGTTCTGCTCTGGGCGGCGCAGATCCAGGAAGCGCCAGTCGAGTCGAACGTCGATACCTGAATCGTCGGCGACCGGGTTGTCTGGCAGGGCGCGGGTGACAACTTCGATCTTGTCGATCTGAATTTCAACGCCACCAAGCTTTACGCGCTCATTGTGCTGTAGCTCGCCAGTGACGGTGATGAAGGTGCCGTGGGTGAGTTCGGTGATGGTGCCAGTTCGCTCCAGCAGAATGTCTGAGCGCGGATTTTCTGGATCAGCCTCGCGCAGCACGCCGCCGTTCACGAGCTGAACCGCTCCGGTTTCGTCGCGGAGCACCACGAACTGAACGAACTTCTGGTCGCGTACCTTTTCGACCCACCCCGAAACGCGTACGGGGCCGTCTTCGTGGGCAGCGAGATCTTTGATCAACACACGCTCTTGCATCCCACAAGTCTATCTGCGCGTCGTGAGTGTGTTTGCCAGTTGTGCAGCTTTCACGGCTGTCGAGAGTTGCTTCTAGAAAAAGGCGGCCATAAAAACACCATGTAATAAGTTGAAATAATGTGACCCATAGTTTGTGGTTATGTGTTGCGAGTGCGTACGCTCCAAATCAGTCACTACGAAAGGACCATCGCATGTCACCCCGTTTCAAGATCAGCACCGCCTCCGGCATTGCCGCTATCGCTGCCATCGCCGTCATGGGCCTCAGTGCGTGCGCTCCCGGGGCTGCGAACGCTGAGGGCAGCGAGAGCGCCGAAGGCAAGACCGAGGTGCTCCTCGTCGGTACAAGCGGATCAGTGCGCCCATACACCTTCCGAGACGACAACGACGAGCTCACCGGATACGACATCGAGCTCTTAAAGCTGATCGATCAGAAGCTTGACGACGTTGAATTCAAATTTGAGGTCACCGATTTCCCTGCACTCTTCGCCGGTCTCGACTCGGGCCGCTTCGACTTGGTAGCAAACAATCTGAGCACGACCGAAGAACGCCGTGAAAAGTACGACTTCAGCGACCCCTACATCGAGGCGCAATTTGGCATTGGCCTTGCCGCAAACAGCAGCCTGAGCAACATCAAGACGATTGACGACCTCGCGGGCAAGCGCACCTACGGCACCCCAGGTCTCAACTACACCAAGATCCTCGAGGCCTACAACGCCGAAAACCCCGACAACCAGATCATCATTGACTACACAGAACTCGATTTGCAGCTGCAGTTCCAAAACCTCGCAGCAGGTCTCACCGACTTCATCTTCTCTGAGCGGGTGGTCTATCAGGGATACGGCGAAGACGCGGGTCTCGATGTGACGTTCACGCCGCTAGATAGCGACTACCTCGTCGACACCTTTGGTACAAACCTCTATTCGGCGTACGGCTTTAGCAAGACGAAGGATCACTCGGCCACGATCAAGAAAATCAATACCGCGCTCGACGAACTCATTGCCGACGGAACCGTCGCAAAACTGAGCAACGAGTTCTTCGGCGTAGACGTAACGCCCCGTCGCTAGCCAAGCGAACTCACTCCTCTAAACCAGTGCAGATAATCGACCTGAACGCGATCGGCGAATACACCCTCGCGTTACTGCCCTACGTTCCGATCACCCTGGCGATCAGTGTCTTCGCGACACTGCTCGGCACGGTGATCGGCCTGGCTATGGCGCTGATCAAAATGGCGAAAGTGCCCGTGCTGAGCCAAATCACCGCCGTAATCGTTTCGTATTTACGAGGCACGCCGATCCTCGTGCAACTGCTATTGAACGTAAACGCGGCACCAATTCTGGTGCTCACCGTGAACGCGCAATTTGGCACAGACTGGAACGTCGTCGCGGTATCTCCGTTTCTCGTCGCAGGCTTCACCTTCGCTCTGAACGAGGCAGCCTACAGCTCGGAATCGATACGCGCAGCTTTGCTCGCGGTGGATCGCCGAGAGATTGAGGCGGCGCACTCGTTGGGCATGACAGCCTGGCAGACCCTGCGTAGGGTGACCATTCCGGTGGCCTCCGTGATCGCTTTCCCCACCCTGGTGAACCATTTCATCGGCATGCTCAAACAGTCGTCTCTGGCGTTTGTGGTGTCGCTCATTGAAGTTACCGCGTACGCAAAAATCATTGGCGGTCGCGACTACCGCTTCTTTGAGGCGTTTCTGGCCACCGCGATCATCTACTGGGGTCTCACGGTGCTCGTTGAGCAAATTGCACGGGTGGTCGAGCAGCGCATGAAACGGCCATTGCCGGGAAAGCTGAGGCTGGCATGATCGCGCTAGAGCACATTTATAAGTCATACGGCGATCGTGTGATTCTCGACGATCTCTCACTTGAGTTCGCCGGAGGGCAGACTACGGCGCTCGTTGGCAGTTCGGGTGCAGGAAAATCTACCCTGCTGCGCTGCATTGATTTTTTGGAGCGACCCGATAGTGGCCGAGTCGTGATCGACGACCTCAGTGTTGACGCAAAGCACGCCCATAAACGCGAGGTGCTTGAACTTCGTCGGCGTACGGCAATGGTGTTTCAACAGTTTCATCTTTTCTCGCGAAAGACGGCGCTTGAAAACGTTGCTGAAGGGCTGCGTGTGGTTCGCAAAATGTCCTCGCGAGAGGCTGAAAGTGAGGCGCGACAGCACCTTGACCGGGTGGGGCTTGCTTCGCACTCGGGTCACTACCCGGCCCAGCTGTCGGGTGGGCAGCAACAGCGCGTTGGCATCGCGAGAGCACTCGCAATGCGGCCGCGAGTGCTGCTGCTTGATGAACCGACGAGTGCACTTGACCCGGAACTTGTCGGTGAAGTACTAGCGACAATTCGTGGCATTGCCGCCGATGGTCAAACCATGGTGATCGTCTCGCACGAAATGAACTTCGTGCGACAAGTGGCTGATCGTGTGCTTTTTCTTGAGCACGGAAAAGTGCTCGATGATGCGAGCCCGGCAGAGTTTTTCGGCCCGAAGGTGCAGGCGCGAACCAGAGCCTTTTTGCACGAGTACCACCTGTCCAGAGGCAACCCCGACTACCAGATCTAACCCAATAGATTTTTTACGCAAAGGAAGTAGCTATGTCAGCACAAGCAAGGCCAGTAAAGAGCGTCGGCTTCATTCATCTCGTTCCCTTCGACAAAAACGATCCGCAACGCGGTCACGAAGAAGGGCTCGAACTCTTCGAGTACGCCGAATCGCTCGGGCTCGATAGCGGTTGGGTGAGAACTCGGCACCTTCAGCACGGACTCTCCTCACCCGCCGTATTCTTCGGGGCCGTCTCGCAGCGCACTACCAAGATTGGCCTTGGCAATGCGGTGATTCCGGTGGGTTTTGAAAATCCTTTTCGCTTGGCCGAAGACCTGGCCACCGCTGACGTGCTCAGCGGAGGCCGGTTGCTCCCTGGCCTCAGCGTGCACGCCCCGGGTTATACCGAAGAGGTGAACGACCTGGTGCACGACACCGGTTGGCGCGAAGAAGACTACGGGTATGGCCGTATCGAGCGTCTTCGTTCGCTGCTCTCAGGTGAGCAGGTGCGAAGCGTGCCAGAGTACAACGGCATCGGCGGCGACTTCGATAGCGAACGAGTTGAGCCGCACAGCGAGGGCCTCTCGGAGCGGCTTTGGTATGGAGGGGGCTCTTTGCGTTCGGCCGAGTGGGCGGGCCAGTCAGGTCTCAACTGGCTGGTCAGCAACATCACCTCCTATGAAGAGGGAGAAGAAAACTTTTCAATTGCCCAGCGCAAACAAATTGATACTTTCCGGGCGGCGCACCGGGAGGGAGATTCTGCAAGAGTCTCAGTCGCACGAGTGATTGTGCCAACCGAAGGTGCCACGCTGGATCAGCAAGAGCGCTATGCGCGATATGTTGAGGGGCGCACGGCTCGTACGAAGGGTGTGCACGGTGGGCGCACTCTGATTGCGCCAGATGTCACCGGCAGTAACGCCGAGATTATTGAATTCATTAGAAACGATGTCGCGTTCCAGGCAGCCGACGACTACCTATTCGAATTGCCGTTCGAGTTCGAACTCGCAGATTGGAAGCAGATTCTTGAACAGCTCGCCCGCGAGATTGCACCAGCGCTAGGTTGGTCTCGCAATGATTGAATTCGCAAAGCCCGAAGAACACGAAGAAATTGATCAGCTGATCCTCGATGCCTATACGCACGACTACGGGCCGAGCGATCGCGGTGACTCGATGCGCTTCGCCAGGGTACGCGCAGAGCAATTTGACGTTTGGGTAGCGCGAAACCAAGAAGGCTTGATTCTTGGCAGTATTACTACCCGGCGAAAAGACGGCAGGCCCCTGCACGAAGACACAGCAGACGGTGAACTTGATCTTCGCTTACTCGCTGTGTCGCCGAGGGCGAGAAGACAAGGCATCGGCGCAAAGATTATGCGCGAGGTGGCCGCGCACGCTCAACGCGAAGGTTTTGACACGGTGGTGCTCAAGACGGCACCGCACATGACCGGAGCGCACGTGCTCTATGAATCACTCGGCTACGACCGGGCTCAAGAGCGAGACGGGCTGTGGATTTCAGGCAAACGCGTGCTCGACTTGTATTCGTACGTATTGCCGCTCGGAGCGGTGCACACGCTACACGCACAAGCTTCGTAGCGGGAGTCTGCGCGGGGGCCGTGGCAGCATGTTCACAGGAGGGCAAACCTAGAATGTCTGTGTGAGCGACAAACTGCTGCATTTGGTGCGCCATGGCGAAGTACATAACCCTGAGGGAGTGCTCTATGGGCGCCTGCCCGGGTACCAACTCTCTGAGCTGGGGCATGGAATGGCTGAGGCTGCCGCGCAAGAGCTAGCTGCGAGCGACCGAGCCGTATCGTTGCTGATCGCCTCGCCGCTTGAACGTGCTCAGCAGTCAGCTGCCCCAATCGCGCAGGCTTTTAATCTGCCGATCGCAATCGATGAACGCATTATTGAGCCCACAAACGCATTTGAGGGCTCGGTAGGTAAGAGCGCATTTAAGAATCCTCGCTACTGGTACCGCTATCTGAACCCATTCCGGCCAAGCTGGGGCGAGCCATACCGCAGCATTGCGAATCGCGTGCGTGCAGCGATGGATGACGCCTGGGAAGCAGAGCGGTCTGGCGACATCGTTATGGTCAGCCACCAGGCAGTGATTTGGGCTGCGCACCGGGACATTAACGGCGAACCACTGTTCCACAACCCGGCTAAGCGCCGGTGCGAGCTGTCGAGCATCACCACTTTTGAGCGTCGTGGCGGGCGCTGGTTTGAGGTTGACTACCGCACACCAGCGGCTGAATTGATGAAAGATTCGATCGACGTGGGAGCAGTGTAATGCGCCGAAATCTTGTTCCAGTAGCCGCCTTGACCCTCGCCAGCGCCCTGCTACTTTCGGGTTGCTCGGCCGAAAGCAACGGACTTGCTGAACAGTGGAACCAGGGGAGCGACAAGGGTTACGTTGCCGGTGACGGCTCGACCACTTCGTTTGCGCCAGAAGAGCGCAAAGACGCAGTCGAATTCTCTGGTGTGACCGAGTTTGGTGAAGATTTCACCTCAGACGAAATTCTTGGTTCGGTGACCGTGGTGAACTTTTGGTACGCAGGCTGTGCGCCGTGCCGTGCCGAGGCACCGCAGCTCGCTGAGGTCTACGAAGAATTCAAGTCTGAAGGTGTTCAGTTCGTAGGCGTAAACACTCGTGATCAAGAAGCTCAGGCTCTGCAATTCGCTGAAGAATTTGGCATCGAGTACCCCTCAATCATGGATACCGCGGGGGATCGCAAAGCGCAACGCGCATTCGCAGGGCAGGTGCCACTCAACGCGGTACCGACGACCCTTGTGCTTGACAAGGAGGGCCGTGTGGCCCATCGCGTGGTCGGCCAGCTTGCAGCTACCTCGCAACTGCGTACTCTCGTGCAAGAAACTTTGGCCGAGGGATAACCCGTGGGACTTGAACAGACAGTTGCCGATGGGCAACTGCTCATTGCCTCGCTGATCGCGCTCGCCGCAGGCCTCGTCTCGTTCCTTTCCCCCTGTGTTCTGCCGTTGATCCCTGGCTACCTTGCCTATGTTTCCGGCATCGCCGACTCAAACGCTTCATCGGCGGCAAACCCTGCTGATGCAAAGCTCAAGGACCGTCGCCGGATGGTGCTCGGTTCGCTGCTCTTCGTGCTCGGATTCACGCTTGTCTTTTTGCTGCTCAACATCTTGATGGGCACTGTCGGGCTTTGGCTCTGGGACTGGCAAGACTTGATAGTGCGAATCATGGGTGTGCTGCTGATCTTGATGGGCCTAGTTTTTATGGGCGCATTCAGCAAGATGCAGGGCACCACCCGATTGAACCTCAAGCCAAAGATTGGCCTCGCTGGGGCTCCTTTGCTGGGCATCGTCTTCGCAATCGGTTGGGCACCATGTATGGGGCCAACCCTCGGCGTCGTCATGTCGCTATCGTTGCAATCGGGCTCGCTCGCTCGTGCTTCGGTGCTCGCAATCGCGTATTGCATCGGTCTCGGACTGCCCTTTGTGCTTGCAGCGTTCGGCTTCGGCTGGATGACTGAAACGATGTCCTTCTTTAAGCGGCACATTCGTGTCGTCAACCTGATCGGCGGAGGCCTGCTGATCCTCATCGGTCTCTTGATGGTGACCGGAATCTGGAGCCAGATTATGTTTTCTTTGCAGGCGGTGATGGACGACTTTGGCACGATCCTCTGACCCCCGTGGCACCGCACGTACCGGTCGTCCAGAAGATTATGACGACGGCACAAGCGGCGCATCTGCATCGATAGGCGACGCAAGCGACAACAAAGTCATCTCGCCTGAACTTGGTATTCGCGGTTACCTGCGCTGGTTCTGGCGTCAGCTGACAAGCATGCGTGTTGCACTGATTCTGCTGCTGTTGCTCGCCGTGGCAACCATTCCAGGTTCGCTCGTGCCGCAGCGTGCAGCCGACCCGAACGGTGTGGTGCAGTACCAGCAGGACCACCCCGATCTGTTCAAGGTGCTTGACGCCTTCCCGATCCAGGCGTTTGACGTCTATTCGTCGGTGTGGTTCTCAGCGATCTATCTGCTGCTTTTTATCTCACTTATCGGTTGTGTACTGCCGCGTATTGCGCACCACTGGAAGGCGCTTCGCGGTACTCCACCGCGCACCCCGGCTCGTTTGCAGCGTATGGCCGGCTACGCGGAGCAGCGCATTTCAAACCCGCAAGCGACGCCAGAAGAGCGCCAGGAGTTTTCTGAGCGGGCGATCCTCGAAGCAGAAAAACTGCTGCGCGGACAGCACTACCGTGTTGAGATTCAGCGCGCGAAGTCTTCAAAGCGCTCCCCGAGCGCGGGTGCTGAGGAGATCTCGGTTTCGGCGGAGCGAGGCTACCTGCGCGAAACCGGCAACTTGCTCTTCCACATCGCACTCGTTGGTGTTTTGGTGAGCGTTGCGATCGGCGGCATGTTCAGCTTCAACGGTCAGCGTGTGCTGGTTGAGGGCGAGTCGTTTGTGAACCAGCTGATTGATTACGACTCAGCCAATTCGGGCACTTACTTCAGCCCAACCGAGCTTGAGCCCTTCACTATGAAGCTCAACGACTTTGAGGTCGACTACATCACCGATGAAGACGGCAATGATGTCGCAGTCGGTCAGGTGAGCGAGTACCGTGCAAACGTTACGCTGACCACTCCCGACGGCCAGCAGAATGACGATGTTATTCGTGTGAACCACCCGCTGCGAGTGCACGGCTCACCTGTCTACTTGCTCGCCAACGGCTATGCGCCAACCGTGACGATTCGAAATGCTGAGGGCGAGGTGGTCTACAGCGAGTCGATGCCGTTCATTCCGCAAGAAGACCTGAACTTGACCTCGCTTGGCGTGCTCAAGGTGCCTTACGGTATTTCTCGTAGTGGTGAGCCAACTCAGGTTGGTTTGCGAGGCTTCTTCTACCCGACTCAAGCAAAGCTTGACACCGGTGCTTACACCTCGATCTACCCTGACCTGAAGAACCCGGTGCTCACCCTCGACGTGTTTGTGGGTGATCTCGGAATTGATTCTGGTATCGCGCAGTCGGTTTACAAGCTTGATACTGACAACATGGAGCAGCTCACGGGTCGCGCCGTTGATAAGAAGTCACTTGAGCTTGATCTTGGCGAAACGCTGGATCTTCCAGACAACATGGGAACTATCTCGTTCGAGAATGCGCCACGCTATGCCGCATTCGATGTGATGTACAACCCAGCCCAGATGTGGATCCTGATTTCGGCCCTCGCCGCTGTGCTCGGTTTGCTTTCTTCGCTTTTCGTGCCACGTCGACGTATGTGGGTTAAAGCTGTGCAGAGTGAAGACGGCGTAGTGCTGCAGTATGCGGCATTGGCTCGCGGCGATGATCCAGCGCTTGAGCGCGCTGTTGAGGTGTTGCGTGAGCAGCATCGCGAACGTCTCTAACACCCTTCCTTAATATAGGGATGCAAAAAATCCCCCTCCGGCAGATGCCGAAGGGGGATTTTTGTTGGGTCAGGGTGCGGCTACTTCGCGTCTGCCGCGGCTGACGCTTTCTGTGAGAAGTAGACCGGAATGAGCGAGAGCACGATGATGATGGTTGCCACCACGTTCACTTGGTTCGCTTCGTTCGGGCGGGCCATCTGGTTCATGATCCAGAGCGGCAGCGTCTCAACCCCGGGAGGGGCGGTGAAGATCGTCACAACGACCTCGTCGAAGCTGAGCGCGAAAGCCAAGAGGCCACCCGCGATAAATGCGCTGCGGAACTGAGGGAAGGTCACCATCCGGAAAGTCTGGCCGATGCTTGCGCCAAGATCCATCGAAGCTTCTTCGAGGTTTGGGTTCATGCGGCGCAGGCGAGCGATGACGTTGTTGAACACCATCACGACACAGAATGTTGCGTGCGCGATAATCATGCCGGCATAACCGACTTTGATGCCGATGGGGTCGAGCACCGAGTAGAAGGTATTTGAGAGCGCGACACCGGTGACGATGCCGGGCAGGGTGATCGGCAGAATGATCAGCAGGTTCACTACCTCGCGACCAAAGAACTTAAAGCGCTGCAATGCGAATGAAGCGAGAGTGCCAAGAATCAACGCGATCACAGTGGCGCATGCGGCCACCACAACCGAGTTGATTACCGCGGCGTGCACCGCTGGGTTGGTCAACGCCTTCTCCCACCATTCGAGTGAGAAGTTCATTACCGGCCAGCCGGCAACGCGGTTCGCGTTGAACGAGTTCATTACGATCACAACGAGTGGAACGTAGGTGCTGATGATGACGAGGGCGGCAATCACCGAGAGGGTGATCTTCGCGCCGCGGCCGAGTCGAAGCATGTTGGTCTCCTTGCCTAGATTTCGGCTAGATGTTCTCGAGGGCGCCGGTGCGACGCACTGCTGTCAGGTACACAAGTACGAGCACAATTGGCACCACAGAGAACGCCGCGGCAACTGGCGGGTTCAGGTTGATGTTTTGCGCAATGATCGTGCCGATCATCTGGGTCGAGCCGCCAACAAACTTTGCTGCGATGTAATCACCGAGGCTGAGCGAGAAGGTGAAGATCGAGCCGGCGATGAGGGCGGGCTTCAGCAGCGGCACAACCACCGAAGTGATGGTGCGAATGCCGCGGGCGCCGAGGTCTGAAGACGCATCAAAAAGGTTGGCGGGAATCTGCGAAACCGCGGTGTACACCGGGATGGCCATATAGGGGAACCACAGGTAGACGAGGGCGACGATCGTGACGAACACGCCGTAGCCGGGGCCCTCAATGCCGAAGGGGGCAAAGAGCCAGTTCAAAAACCCCTCCTGGCTGAAAACAATACGAACCGAGAGAATCTTGACGAGGTAGCCGGCCCAGAGAGGCAGCGTGACAGCAACGGCGAGCACCGAGCGTAGCCACGGGCTTGCCATCTTTGCCATAAAGATTGCGAGCGGTACCGAGAACACGGCGCAGATTACGGTGACAGCTGCGGCAATACCGAGGGTGCGGCCTGCAGTTGCGAGGTAAGCCGGAACAGTGAAAATACTTGCGAAGTTGTCGAGGGTAAACCCGGGCTTCACTTTCGAAGTGAAGGGATCGGTGACCCAGAAGGCCGTAACCAAGAGCAGCGCGAGCGAAAGAATGTAGACGCCAACGAGCCAGATCATGGGAAGGCTGAGCAGTGCTGCCAGGCGACCCTTTGGGTGCCGGTGCAGTGCCGAAGAGATCGGCTTGGGCCGAGTCGTGAATGAGAGCTGAGAAGCCACGGCTTTCCTCAATCTTGGAAGAAACGTACGTTGGTGAATCCGCGCACTCAGCGATGAGCGCTGCGGCGAAAATCGGGAGTGTTGGCTCGGTGATCCTCGTCTGAAATGACCGGGATCACCGAGCCAGAGGGGTTATCCCTTAACGGTGAGCCAGGCGTCGGTCCACTGTTGGAAGTTGGTGCACTTTACGTCGGTGCGACCATCGATGCACTGCTCGATTGGGGTGGTCCAGAACCAGACCTTCGAGAAGTACTCTTCATCGGTAGCGTTGAAGAGCTCGCAGTGCGCGGCAGCTTCGTCGCTGGTGTCGCAGAACGCGCCGTTGGCTGGAGCCATGCCGAAGTTCATTGCGATTGCACCGTTCACATCTGGCGCACTGGTGTAGTCCATCCATGCGTATGCACAGTTAGGGTTTGCGCTCTTGGCGCTGAGCATCCAAGCGTCAGACCAGCCGGTTGAGCCCTCCTTTGGCAGGGTGCCCTGCAGATTTGGGTTCTCGCTGAGCTTGCGCAGTACTTCCCACGAGGTGCCGACGACAACGTCGCCGCCGTTGAACGCGGTGATCTGCTTCACTGGATCGGCCCAGTAGTCACCGATGATCTTGTTCTGCTGCTTGAGCAGGTCAACTGCAGCTGCGAGCTGCTTTTCATCGAGCGCGTATGGGTTCGTGATGCCGAGCTCAGGCTTGTGTTCCATCAGGTAGATCGCTGCGTCAGCAATGTAGATTGGCGCATCGTAACCAATGATCTTGCCGGCGTAGGGTGAGTCCTTCTCCCAGACGACATCCCAGCTGTCAGGGGTCTCGGTGACAACTTGATCGTTGTACTGCAGAATGTTGGCGCCGCGGCCGATTGGCACACCGTATGACTTGCCGTTCAGTGTGTCGTAAATCTGACCCTTCATGCCGGGCACGATGTCGTCACCGAAGTTCGGAATGAGTTCGGAGTTCAGTGGCTGAACATCGCCGCCAACGATCAGACGGAGGCTTGCATCGCCAGATGCAGAGACCAGGTCGTAGTTGCCGGTACGCATGAGCTGCACCATTTCATCGCTGGTGCCAGCGACCTTGCGGTTGACGACGCAGCCGGTGTCGGCGGTGAACTTGTCGGCCCAAGCTGGCTCAACGAAGCCAGACCAAGCAACAATGTTCACCTCCTTCTCGAAGTCGCCGAGTTTTTCGATCATTGGGATGTCAGGAACATCGATCTTGAGCTCGCCGTTGCCGCCGCCAGTTTCTGCGCTTGCGCATCCGCTGAGGGCCAGCGCCAGTGCTGCCGCAATGGCTGCCGGAGCTGCCAGTATCTTCTTCATCTCTACTCCTTAGTAGCTGATGTGGGTGGTTTTTTATTACGTTGGATCGCGCTTGGTTTAGGCGGCGTCGCGCTTCTCGACTGTGCCGGAGCCGGGGATCGCCATCGCGTGGTCGGTCTGGAATCGCAAGCTGACGTTGTCGCCACGGCTGATGCTTGGCTCGGTGCGTGGGGTGTGAGAGTTTTGTGTCTCGACGATAAAACGCATGCCAGCGTCGGTGTCGACCAGGTAGCGGGTGTGCGCTCCGGCGTAGACAGTCTCGGCGATGGTGCCTGCGAGGGCGACCGAGCCGAGTTCTGCGGGAGCGCTAGCGTCTGCGAGCACGATGCGCTCGGGGCGCAGGCTGTGGCTGCGTGCGTCACCGAGCAGTCGCTGCGAGAGTTCGGCATCGATCAGGTTGGTGACTCCGAGGAAGCTGGCGACAAATTCGGTCTTTGGGAACTCGTAGACTTCGCGCGGGGCGCCGACCTGCTCGATTTTTCCGTCGTTGAAAACGGCGACGCGGTCGCTGAGCGTGAGTGCTTCTTCTTGGTCGTGGGTCACGAAGATGAATGTGATGCCGACCTCGCGTTGAATCTGCTTGAGTTCAATTTGCATCTGCTCGCGCAGTTGCTTGTCGAGGGCGCCGAGCGGCTCGTCGAGTAGCAGTACCTTCGGGCGCAGAATGAGTGCGCGGGCGAGCGCAATTCGCTGGCGCTGGCCGCCTGAAAGCTGTGATGGGCGACGGTCGGCGACGTGGCTGAGGCGTACCTGTTCAAGGGCTTCGCCAACGAGCTTCGCTCGGGTTGCTTTGTCCATCTTGCGCACGGTGAGGCCGTAGGCCACGTTTTCGGCGATGGTGAGGTGGGGAAAGAGTGCGTAGTCCTGGAAGACGGTGTTGACCTCGCGGTCGAAGGGCGCAGACTTTGTGACGTCGGTGCCGTGCAGCAGGATCTTGCCGGCGCTGGGCTCTTCGAAACCAGCGATCATGCGCAGCACGGTGGTCTTGCCGGATCCTGATGGGCCGAGCATCGAGAAGAATTCGCCAGCGCGAATATCCATATCGAGATCTTTCACTGCGGTGAGATCGCCGAAGTGCTTTGCGAGGCCTTGCAGTGAGACGGCCACGTCGGCGGTCTTCAGCAGGCTCGTGTGCTCTTCATGCAGGCGGCCGCGCGATTGGCCAAGGTCGAACCCCTGGTTTGGCGTGTCACTGTGCGTCATTGCTCGCTCCTCAAACGACATTGTCGGAATACTCAGAAACATTAACATAGGAAATTAGATGTTTTTAACTTACGCTGTTCTGAACAATCACAATTTGATTACGACAAAGTGAGAAAAATAGGTCCGCGTACAGAAAGAATCCATGTTGTGCCTGGCAGACTCGAGATATGCGTAACGCGGCCACGGAAGGAGCGGATATGAAATCCAGCTCACCCTCACCGGGTTCGAGCCGTTTGCGCACCGCTGCATTTGCACCCATCGGCGACGAGGGCCGGGCCGAGCTCGTCGAGACCAGACTCATGCAGGCCATCTCGGCCGGAGCTTTCATCGAAGGCGATCGACTGCCAAGCGAAAGCGAACTTTCGCAGCTTTTTGGCGTTGCAGTAGTCACCGTGCGCGAGGCACTTGGCACGCTGCGGCACCGCGGGCTGATCGACACCAAACGTGGTCGAGGCGGCGGCAGTTTTGTTCGATCGAGCCCGGGCGTGGTTGAAGAAGTCAACGCCAAAGCACTCATGGCAATGCCACGAGTGGCTCTCGCAGACCTCGGCGTGCTCTACGAGGTCATCGTTGCCGCCTGTGCCGAATACGCGTGCTTGCGCGCTACCCCCGACGAGCTTGACGTGGCTCAGCGTGTGCTCTCAGACGCGCGTGACCTGCCGGCTGGCGCGTGGCGTCGTCGAATTACCGATGTGCAGCTTGAACTCGCTGCACTCAGCCAGTCCGTGAGGCTGACATCTGAGCACGTGCGAGTGCAAACCGAATTTACCCCGCTGCTCGCACTCCAAGACATGCACACAGCCCAGCGGCACCTCACCCACGATTCACTGCTCGCACAGATCGAAGCGACTCGCGCAGGTGACGTTGCAAAGGCGCGCGAAGTCGTGCGCACAAGCATCCGTGGGTCGGTCCGTTGGCTCGGTGCACTTCGCCTCGAACTGCTCGAATCATCGGCATCGGGTGATCCTCGTGCAACACTTGAGAGGTATCGTGGCAAAGAACAGTCCACGAGCTTCACAGGGGAGGCTGCGTGAAAACGCAACAAAACGAACAGCGCGAAGCCTTAATCGCGCAGTTCGACGAGTTTGTCGACGGTGTATTCGCGCCGCTCGAATCATGGCTGCCACGGCTAAAGACCCAGCTTGGCGAGCGTCTCGCCGACGGAACCATGACCGGAGCACAGCTCTCGGCGCTAACCGAAAAAGATGCGCACGCGCTGCTTGAACAGACGGACCGCCCACTTTACGGCGCAGGATTCTGCGCGAGCGATGCCATCGTGACCGAGGGTAACCCGCTCGCTTGGTGGCAGGGGCCGGACCGTCAATTGCTCGCATCTTCGACCTTTGGGCCCGGTCAGGCCGCGATTGATCTTGAACGGCTTGAATGGTTCCGGCTGCCAGCCGAGACTCGGGAGCGACATATTGCTGGCCCCTTTGTCGACTATCTTTGCTCAAACGAAATCACGCTGACTGCTGCGATTCCGGTCGAAATTGATGACGCCTTTGTCGGGGTGCTTTGCGCAGACGTACTAGTCGCCTCGCTTGAGGCGCTGCTTCTGCCGATGCTCGCCGAGCTTGATGGTGCAGCGCTTGTGAACTCAAGCGGCCGAGTGGTGGTGTCGGCGCACCCGAACTACGAAACCGGCGACCGTTTCCTTGGTGAAGCAACGGTCACAAGATCGGCGCGGTACCCGTTCGCCTTGATGACTCCGCAAGAGTAGGGGCTAGGGTCTTTCGCCTGAGAACACAAGCGCATTTCGCTTGTTCTCAGCTAGCCTCAATCGGGTAGGTCTAGGCTAAGGAGCCGTGCTTCAGTCGCTCGAACAACTCGAACAGTATTCAACAATCGCGCTCTACTCGGCCATGGCCGTGTACTCGATTGCATTCGTCTTTTACGCGGTAGATCTGGCCAACCGCAGCGGCGATGGCGCCGCCGTTCGGCCTGAAATCGACGCAAAGGGCAAGACCGTCGTGCGCAGCCGCTCGCTGCGCATTGGTTTTGCGCTTACCGTGCTCGGCTTTGTGCTGCATCTTGCTGCAACACTCTTGCGCGGCATTGCCGCCGAGCGGGTGCCATTCGCCAACATGTACGAGTTCGCGCTGACCGCGACCACGGCCATTATTGCGATCTTCCTCTTCATGCAGTTCTTTGTCGATGTGCGCTTCCTTGGCGCGCTCGTTACAGGGCTCACTGTACTGTTCCTCGGTGTTTCGAAGGTGAACTTCTATCGCCCAATCGTGCCGCTGCCGCCAGCGCTCGATACCTACTGGCTGGTGATACACATTTTGGTCGCGGTACTCGCGGTCGGCTTCATGACACTCTCCTTCGGCCTCTCGGTGCTGCAATTGATGCAGACGAAGCGTGAGAACGCGGCGAAAGCCGGGCAGAATGCGCTCAGTTTCTTGCGGAGCTTCCCGAACGCTATTCGTCTTGAAGACCTCGCGTACCGTATGGCCATCATTGGCTTTGTGTTCTGGACCTTCACGCTGATCGCTGGCTCGATCTGGGCGGAGCGCGCTTGGAGTCGATACTGGGGCTGGGACACCAAGGAAGTCTGGACGCTTGTCATCTGGGTGCTCTACGCAGGCTTCATTCATGCGCGCGCGACCCGCGGTTGGCGCGGTACTCGATCGGCTTGGCTGTCGATCGTTGCCTACAGTGCTGTGATCTTCAACTTCACCATTGTGAATGTTTTCTTTAAGGGATTGCACGCTTACTCAGGGCTCTAAGGGCGTGTAGGGCTGAATGGGCCGAGCCTGTCGGCCTCGGCGCCATCGGCGCGCAACGCGTTGCGTTGCTTCGAGCGCCTGGGCGGGATTGCACGCTTACTCAGGGCTCAAAGTTGCTCAACGCCAAGGTAAGACCAGGGCGCAAGCAAAACTAAGCACGTTGAATCTAGGCCACCGGCTTCTCTGAATACGAGAACCGGTGGCCTATTTTTTTATTTCGGTACTTAGTGTTGCTATCTATCGGTACTCGGCGTTACTATATAGCGGTACTTAGTAGTGCTAGATATTCGTCGAAAGGGAGGTGACATGGCAAAGCAGAGCAAACAGATGACCGAAATGCTCAAGGGCACACTCGGCGGCATCGTTCTGGCGATCCTCGAATCAAAACCTGCTTACGGCTACGAGATCACTGCGAGACTGCGCGACAGCGGCTTTGAAGACATTGCAGAGGGCACCGTGTACGCGTTACTCGTGCGTATTGAGCAGCGCGGCCTGGTTGATGTTGACCGGGTGCCCTCAGAAAAGGGACCACCGCGAAAGGTCTACACATTGAACGAACAGGGCCGAGCCGAGCTCGCCGAGTTCTGGGAGACCTGGGACTTCTTGACAACACACATTCATACACTTCGTGGCTTGCGCTTCGGTGATTAGCCCAGAGAAAGAGAGCAAATCATGGCAGCAAAATGGATCGAGACGGTGATCGGACCGCTCGAGCAAAAGAAACAATACCGCGAAGCAAAGGCCCGCCTGCAGGCATTGCCAGCAAACTATCGCGCGGCAGCTGAAGCGACCAACCGTTACCTTATGTACTACGGCGGTGTGACCGACGGCGACACAACCGTGCAGATGTATCTCGGTCTAGTTGAGCTGTGGGAACAGGCAGCTGCAGACCAAGCCAGCATCGCGTCTATCGTTGGCGATGACCCCGTCGAATTTGCAGAGACCTTCGCCCAAGCGTACGGCGGCAAGCGGTGGATCGACAAAGAGCGTGCCCGCCTTGTTGAAGCGATTGAAACCGCATCTCGCGGAGGCCAAGGTGAGCGCGACTAAGCCCGAGGCTGTCCGGCTGCGCGGCATCCACAAATCATTTGGTGAGGTGCGGGTGCTGCGCGGGGTTGACCTTGATATCGAAAGCGGCAGTGTCTTCGCGCTGCTCGGTTCCAACGGGGCTGGGAAAACAACGCTCGTGCGAATTCTCGCCACGCTCACCCGAGCTGATTCCGGCGAAGCGACAGTGCTCGGACACGATGTAGTCGTCGACGCCGCGAGGGTGCGCCAGGCAATGAGCCTCACTGGGCAGTTCGCCGCGATTGACGACATGCTGAGTGGCCGCGAAAACCTGGTTTTAGTTGCGAAACTGAGGCACTGTGAAGCGCCGAGGCAGATCGCCGAAGAGTTGCTTGCCCGATTTTCCTTGACAGAAGCGGGGGATCGCCGAGCCGCGAGCTACTCGGGAGGTATGCGCCGACGACTCGATATTGCGATGAGTCTGATTGGCGATCCAGCGCTTGTGCTGCTTGATGAACCCAGCACGGGTCTTGACCCGCAAGCCCGACTTGAAGTTTGGCAAGCAGTGCGCGAACTGAGCGCCGGCGGTGTGACGGTCTTGCTCACCACGCAATACCTGGAAGAAGCTGAGCAGTTGGCCGATCAGATCGCTATTTTGCATGAGGGACAGATCATCGCAAACGGCACCCTGGCTTCGTTGAAAAAGCTACTGCCGCCGGCACGGGTTGAATACATCGAAAAGCAACCGAGCCTCGAAGAGATATTTCTTGCAGTTACGAGCGCCGACAAGACAGTGACAAGTGCGGCCTTCAACGCAACGGAAAGAGAACAGTCATGAGCGCTCACGCTGTGCACGACACGGTAACCCTCACCGGTCGCTCGCTGCGCCATATCTTGCGCAGTCCAGACACCATCATTACGACTGCAGTGATGCCCATTGCGATCATGCTGATGTTTGTGTTCGTATTTGGCGGCGCGATCCAGACCGATCAAAAAAGTGGTTCGTATGTTGATTATCTTTTGCCCGGTATTTTGCTGATCACTGTTGCCTCGGGCGTGAGCTACACCGCCCTACGGCTCTTCAACGACTTGCAGAGTGGCATCTTTGAAAGATTTCAATCAATGCCGATCGCCCGCTCGTCAATGCTCTGGGCACACGTGGTGACTTCTCTTGTTGCCAATCTCGTGTCGCTCGTAGTGGTTGTGCTCGTATCGTTGCTGCTTGGTTTTCGCAGCGCTGCGAGTTTCGGCGAATGGGCAGCCGTGTTTGGCATCTTGACGCTCTTTACGCTCGCGCTTACCTGGGTTGCGGTGATTCCCGGCATGCTCGCGAAGTCGCCGGATGGCGCAGGTGCCTTTGCGTACCCGTTGATCTTTTTGCCGTTCCTAAGCTCGGCATTTGTGCCGACCGAAACTATGCCTGTCGTGTTGCGTGCGTTTGCCGAGCACCAGCCGGTGACCTCAATCGTGAATACGATTCGGGCGCTTTTTGCGGGGCAGCCTGTCGGCCAAGAAATCTGGGTTGCGCTTGCTTGGTGCGTCGCAATTTTGATCGCAGCGCAGGTGATCTCATTGGTACTGTATCGACGCCGCACTCGCTAATGGGCTAGCCCAAACGCTCAACGAGCAAAAGCCGAGACCTGAGACCTGATGGTTAGGCGCTTTCGCCGGTGTCGCGGTCTGAGCTTTCACTACCTGAGTGGGCGTTGCTCGCGCGATCGTTGCGATCGTTCCGGGCTTCTTCGCGAGCGCAGCGTCGTGCCGGGCTGTGCTCACTCAGCTCGTTCGATGAAACGTTGAAGCGGTGCAGCAGCGTGTGCAGCTGCCCCAGTTCTTCGTCGCTCCACTCGTGAAAACGCAGTCGGTAGTCGTTCGAGGTTCGCGCGTGCATGCTGTCGAGCGCGGTCTGTGCTTCTTGGCTTGCAGTCAACAGAATGACGCGTCGATCCGTCTCTGCTTCGCGAGCGTCAACGAGTCCGAGCGCGCGAAGCTTGGTCACCTGACGGCTCACCATGGCTTTGTCCATGTCGAGAATCCCACCGAGCGCTGTGGCGGTGATGGGGCCTTGGCGAAGGATGGTTTGCAACAGCATCATGCCCGGTCCGCGCAGATCCGGGTGAATCTCTTCTGCGTAGCGGGTCCAGCGAGTTCTCGCAGATGCGAACAAATGCGAGAACTCGCCGATAATCTCGGCTACCACCTCATCGCGAGCGGGATGCGTCATGATTCAAGCCTACGGCCCAAAGCCGTGCGTTTAACGCTCATTCTCAGAAGTCGACTTCAGTACGGGCTCGTCAGTAATGCCTGTCGAACTGCTACCGGTTGTTTCGCCGACCACGGCGATTGGTCCGGTGCGCAGTGCTCGACGTGACGCTGCGCGTTCGGCGTTATTTTTTGTGCCGAGTGGAATGTTTGGCAAGAAGATCACCGCGATAATCGCGACGACAGCAACTGGCGCTACCGAGAGGAACACATCACCGATTGCGTGACCGTACGAGGCTTCGACTACCTCGCGTAGCGCCGGGTTGAGTTCTGCCACGCGTGGGATCGCCCCGCCCTTGAGCGCCTCTGCGCCAACGAGAGCCTCGGGGTTCGTTTCGGCGAGTGTATTCAGTCCGCCGGTCATGAGTTCGGTGACTCGGTGGCCGAGCACGGTTCCCATGACGGACATGCCCACGCTGCCGCCGAGTGTGCGGAAGAAGGTTACGCCGCTTGAGGCGACACCCATTTGGCTTGGCTCTACAGTGTTCTGCACTACCAGCACGAGGTTCTGCATGGTCATGCCTACGCCGCAACCCATAATGAACATCGAAACGCCGACGTACCAGAGCGAGGTGTCGTAGCGAATCTGTCCCATGAGTACGATGCCGACAAGCAGTGCGATGGATCCGCTGACCACAAAGGCTTTCCACTTGTTGTAGCGGCTGATCAGCTGGCCCACGATGGTGGATGAGCCGAGCACGCCGGCCATCATCGGCAGGGTGAGCAGGCTTGATTCGATCACGGTGCGACCACGAGCGATCTGCATATATTGACCGAGGTACACCATGGTGGCGAACATTGCGATACCCACTGCGATGCTGGCCACGACCGACATGGTGAAGGTGCGGTTTTTGAAGAGCGTGAGCGGAATCAGTGGTTCTTCGGCACGCAGTTCAACAAAGACCGCGATGATCAAGAGCAGTGTGCCTGCGCCAACCATGGTGTAGGTCTGCCAGGATGCCCACTCGAAGTCGCTGCCGACCAGGGTGATCCAAATGAGCAGGCTTGAGAAGCCTGCAGAGATGAGTACGGCACCGGCGTAGTCGAGTTTCACCTTGCGGCGCTCGGTGTTCAGGTGCAGCGTTGTCTGCAGCATGATGAGTGCGACGATTGCGAATGGTACGGCTACGTAGAAGTTCCAGCGCCAGCCAATGGTGTCAGTGAACAGGCCGCCGATGAGTGGGCCACCGACGGTTGCGACCGCCATGACGGCGCCCATGATGCCCATGTATTTGCCGCGTTCGAGCGGGCTGAGAATTTCGGCGAGCACGATCTGGCCGAGCACGCCGAGGCCGCCCACTCCGAGGCCCTGTACGACGCGGAACGAGATGAGCCAGGTGGCGTCATGTGCCATGCCGGCGAAGATGGTGCCGAGGGTGAAGATTATCAGCGAGAGCTGTAGCAGCACCTTTTTGTTGGTGAGGTCGGCAAGTTTGCCCCAGATTGGGGTCGAGATTGCCGATGCGAGGGTGGTCGCCATGATGACCCAGGTGAATGTTGCCTGTGTGCCACCAATATCTGCGATGATGCGCGGCATTGAGGTGCCGACAACGTTCATTGCGAGCATCGAGACGAAGGTGCTCATGAAAATACCGGCAAGCGCAAGGTTCTTTGTGCGTCCGGTAAGCACGAGGGGCGCTGCCCCTGTCTTTGGGCTCTGTGAAGTGGTGGGGGGTTTGGTCATTGGAAGGGTGTTACCTCTGATGTTTGAACGATACGAATCGGGATCGCCGAGCGCAAAATTAAGTTGACGAAAATCAACTATATGAGATTCGTTGACTTTCGTCAACTTGTTTTGTTCGTGGGGTTCGTCAATCTTTTCTAGGCCAAACTGTGGTGATCGACAGTGGGTGGCCAAGAGCCTAGAAGTGAACACGAGTTCTCAGCGAATACGGCAGAATAGAAGCATGGCTCTCGCAGACGGCTCAGGCATCATTCGTATCGGCGTGATCGGTGGTGGCCAGCTCGCACGAATGATGGTGCCGCCGGCAGTAAATCTAGGGCTGCGGATCAGTGTTCTCGCCGAGACCGAAGGATCGAGCGCCGATCGCGCCGCAGACCGGGTTGGCGACTATCGCGACCCAGAAACGGTGTACTCCTTCGCCGAAACCGTAGACGTAATCACCTTCGACCACGAGCACGTACCACCCGCCATTTTGCGTGAACTTGAAGCTCGCGGTGTGAGTGTGCATCCAAAGCCTGACGCTCTGCAATTCGCACAAGACAAAATCCTGATGCGCGAAAAACTCACCGAACTCGGTGTCCCCGTGCCAGCTTGGGCGGCAGTGGCGAATGAACTCGAACTGCAGAGCTTTATCGATTCGCACGGTGGCCGCGCCGTCGCAAAGACCGCGCGAGGCGGATACGACGGCAAGGGAGTGCGCGTGATTTCACGCGCCGACGAAGTACGCGACTGGTTCACCGCGCTCGCCGAAGACGGCAACGGCGGCCACTTGCTCGTTGAAGAGCTGGTCGACTTTGTGCGCGAACTCTCCCAGCTGGTCGCTCGCCGCCCAAGCGGAGAGGCGAAGGCTTGGCCAGTGGTTGAGACCATTCAGCGTGATGGCGTCTGCGCGGAGGTGCTCGCTCCGGCCCCGGTACAGCATCAGGCGACGCTTGAAGAGGCTGCGCGGATCGGCATGATCGTCGCCGAGGGCGTAGGTGTGACGGGCGTGCTCGCCGTCGAAATGTTTGAGACTGCCGACGGGCGAGTGCTGGTAAACGAGCTCGCTATGCGCCCGCACAACTCCGGCCATTTTTCAATCGAGGGATCAGTAACCAGCCAATTCGAGCAGCATCTGCGTGCTGTCGCTGATCTGCCGCTCGGCGATACCGCGATGACCGCGCCAGCCGCAGTGATGGTAAATGTGCTTGGCGGCCCCGCTGAAGGGCCGATGCCTGTGCGCTACGCTTCGGTGCTCGCCGCGCACCCATCGGCAAAGGTGCACAGTTACGACAAACTGCCCAGGCCCGGTCGCAAAGTCGGTCACGTCACGGTGACCGGTGCAGACCTTGAGACAGTTCGCGCTGAGGCGCGGGCTGCGGCCGACGCCTTCAACTAACTGCTGGCCTCCCGCCGAGATAGCATTGACTTCATGAACGAATCACCCCTCGTCGGCGTAATCATGGGTAGCGACAGCGACTTTTCTGTCATGAGCGATGCAGTGCAGGTGCTGCGCGAATTTGGTATCGCCCACGAGGTTGAGGTGGTGAGTGCGCACCGCACCCCAGAGAAGATGGTGAACTACGCGCGTGGCGCGGCAGCTCGCGGCCTCAAGGTGATCATCGCCGGTGCTGGCGGTGCGGCTCACCTGCCCGGCATGGTCGCCTCGATGACCACGCTGCCGGTGATCGGTGTGCCTGTTCCGCTTGCAAAGCTCGACGGTCTTGATTCACTGCTTTCGATTGTGCAGATGCCCGGCGGAATTCCGGTGGCAACCGTGAGCATCGGCGGCGCGAAGAACGCAGGGCTGCTCGCCGCGCGCGTGCTCGGATCCGCTGATCCTAACATTGCCGCTCGACTCGACGCCTACGCCAAAGATCTCGAAGAACAGGTCGAAGCCAAAAACAAGGCTCTGCAGCAGAAACTGGTCTAAACCGCACCCGCTCAGCGAACAGAGCGCCGGCTAACGAACGGAGCAGCCGCTCAACGTGCGGAACGCTGGCTAGCGAGCCTAGATGTTGGCGTGCAGTTCCCAGAGCTGCCAAGCGGTGATGTTCCAGCTGAAGGAGCGCTTGCGATCCTCAGCGAACATGCGCAGCCGCTGCGCTTCTTCGGCACCAGCCTCGGCGGTGAGGCGAGCGAGCGCTGCCGCAAAATCTTCTTCAGTCTCGGCCGCAAGCGAGGCGTCAAGGGCAATCTCAGCCACAGCATCGCAGTCGCTGTGCAGCACGGGCACATGCGCAGCGAGCGCACCGATAACTTCGTAGCCCGCGCCAATCACGCGCTGCGGCAGCACCATGAGCTCGGCGCCAGAAATGATGGCGCCCACCTCGTTCAGGTCTTCAATCTGCACCACGTGCACACGACCCTCAAGGGAAGGGCGCACGGGAGGCAGCGGCTGGGAGTCGAAATTCAGCACGACCAGATTCGGCAGTGCAGAATTCACCTCCATGGCGTTCAGTACCCACTCCAGGCGGCCGTTCGCGCCCGGTAGCGCAGTCGTGACTACGTAGCGCTCGGGTAGATTCAGTGCGCTTCTGGTCGCAGCCGAGTTCTCAGTGCCGAGGTATTCGCTCGGCGCGGCGAGGGGCAGTACCTGCACGTCAACACCGAGCAGATCGCGCAGCTCTTGGGCTACGGCGTGGGTCGGTGCGAGCAGCACATCAGCGAGCCGAGCGGCACGCTTCGCATAGGAGCGGAAAGCCTTGGGCTGGCTGCTACTGCCCATAAGCTCGGGTGCGCTCCAGGCAAGAGTGTGCGGAATATAGACCGAAGTCTGTGATCCATCGTCTTCGGTGCGCGAACGCAGCGGAAGCATTGGGGTGTTCGCGTGCACAAATTCGCCGTCGAGCGGGCGTGCAGTTGCGCCGGTGCGCCACAAAATGGGCAGAGAGCCGGTGTTCATCGGTACAGCCTCGATGCTGGCGCGTGCGGAACGCAACTTCGAAGTAATCGAGTCCCTCGCTACCAGCAGCCGTGAAGAGCAACCGCGAGGCGCTGTCTCTGCGAGGGCCTCAGTGAGCGACCGTGAAGCCGAGTACTGTGCGCGTGCTTCAAGGTCCGGAAACGGTTCTCCAATGAGGGTGAGTGTAGCCACGACCCTCCTTTGTTTGCGCGCGTATGACCTAGAGATTAGTTTACGCGTCTGAAATTGTCTTGACTGACGAAACGGTGAGAGTCGCAATCAGATTGCAATGATTGAACGATCTTTACGCGAGATGCGCGGGCTCTTCGGCGGGTTAACAGCTGGCATCAGGTGTGACCTTCTACGCTTAACCCCATGCGTGTCCTTCTTGCCGGTGGTGCCGGGTATATCGGTGCCCATACTGCCCTTGCGCTCATTGAGCACGGACACGAGGTGCTTGTCGTTGATGATTTTTCCAATAGTTGCATCGACTCGATTCAGCGCGTAGAAGCGCTCAGCGGTGCCACCGTCACGGTGATTGAAAACGATCTTTCAAATCTTGAGGCTTCGCGCGTCGCACTTGCCGGGCATGACTTCGACGCGGTTATTCATCTTGCCGGCCTGAAAGCCGTGGGCGAGTCAACTGAGCAGCCGATCCGCTACTATCGCACCAACATTGATTCCACGCTAAATCTGCTTGAAATCATGCGCGAGCGCGCGGTTACCAAGCTCGTCTTCAGTTCGAGCGCGACCGTGTACGGCACACCCGAGCTCCTGCCGCTTCGCGAAGACCACCCCGTAGGCAACAACATCACAAACCCCTACGGCTGGTCGAAGGCGATGAACGAGCAGATCATTCGTGATGTGCAGGCTGCCTGGCCAGAACTCGGCGCGGTACTGCTTCGCTACTTCAACCCGGTTGGGGCACATCCATCGGGTCAAATCGGTGAAGACCCAAGCGGCGTTCCGAGCAATCTCATGCCGTACGTCGCGCAGGTGGCTATCGGGCGCAGAGAGCGACTATCGGTGTTTGGCAATGACTACCCAACCGACGACGGCACCGGAGTGCGCGATTACATTCACGTGATGGACCTCGCCGAGGGCCATGTTGCCGCACTCGAACATCTGCGAGACGGCGTAACCGCGTACAACCTAGGTACCGGTCGCGGTTCAAGCGTGCTTGACCTCGTGAGCGCGTTTGAGCAGGCCGTTGGCATTGCGATTCCCTATGAAATTGTTGCTGCGCGTGCGGGCGATGTCGCCGAAGCCGTCGCAGACCCAAGCCTTGCCCACGCCGAACTTGGCTGGACAGCAACCCGGAGCCTGGCCGATGCCTGCCGGGACAGCTGGGCCTGGCAGTCGTCTAATCCGAACGGATACGGTGCATGACCCTCGATCTTGAACGGCCGATCCGTAACCCGGACACCGGCTCCGCTCCGCTGATGACAAAGCGCGCCCGCTGGCTGGTGCTGCTCGGCTTCGTGCTGCCCGGCAGTGCGCAATTGCTCGCAGGCAACCGCAAACTCGGTCGATTTGGTCTCGGCGCGACCGTGTTCATGCTGCTCTTTGGGGTGCTTGCCCTGTTGGGCATGAAGTTCGCGAACGAATTCACGCTCACCATGTTCACGAATTCACTCGTGCTTCTGGTGCTGCAAATCGTGATTGTCGCCTACGCGGTGCTTTGGCTTGTGCTCGGGTTTGACACACTGAGGCTCACCAAGATCGTCACAATCTCACCGCGTTGGCGTGCTCCAATCGCGGTGCTTTCAATTCTGCTGACCTTTGTGCCAGTGCTCGGCGCGGGCTGGGCTGCCGCGTCGGTGGGCTCCGCCCGAGGCGCAATCGGTGACATCTTTGGTGGCGGCGCGCCCGCGGTCGAACCCGTCGACGGGCGATACAACATTCTGTTGCTTGGCACTGACGCGGGTGTCGACCGCGAAGGCATGCGACCAGACAGCATCTCTCTGGTGAGTATCGACGCGAAAACCGGGCAGTCGGCCATTATCGGCCTGCCGCGCGAACTGATCGACATGCCTTTCCCCGAGACTTCGCCGATGTACAACGTCTACCCGGAGGGGTTCTGCGTCGAGCCAAACAACTACCAGCCAATGGAAGAGGGCGGTTACGACTGCTTCTCCACCGGCTACCTCAACGCGGTCTACACCGAGGTTGAAGTTTCAGGCTCACCCTCATATGAGGGTCTCTACCCGAACGCAGTGGCCGAGGGTTCTGAACCAGGTATCGAAGCGACAAAAGACGCTGTTGAGGGCGCTACCGGTCTTGTCGTGCAGTTTTACGTGCTGATCGACATGGACGGTTTTGCCACGCTGATCGATGCGCTCGGTGGCGTCGAGATTAATGTTCAGGAGCAGGTGCCAGTCGGTGGTCGTGAAGACGAAGACACGGGCGAGTGGGTCGACGTTGCCTGGTACATCGAACCCGGATTGCAGACGCTGAACGGTGAGAACGCTCAGTGGTACGCCCGTTCAAGGCACGGCTCCGATCGTGGCGACTACGCGCGCATGGATCGTCAGCGTGAATTGCAGGCGGCGATCCTCGCGCAGATGAACCCTTCAAATGTGCTGATGCGCTTCCAGGAGATCGCAAAGGCTGGCGTCAACTTGGTAGCCACCGATATTCCTGAGTCGATGCTCGGGCGCTTCGTGCCGCTCGCGGGCAAAGCGAAAAACTTTGATCCTGTGATGGTGCAGCTCACGCCACCAAACGTTGACCCGGAGGATCCCGACTATGCAACGATCCGCCAGTTGGTAGCGGACGGCATCGCAGCAGCCTCCCCGGTTGTTGAAGAGAGCGAGTAGGGGCTTAGGGCTTTCCGCTGAGCCCGCGGTTGCCGTCGCGCCAGCCGCGAATGGCTTCGCCGATGCCGCTGGGTTTGCCGCGGCGCAGGCGGCCGAGGCTTTCGCGAGCAACCCGGCGAATCACTGCTGCCCGATTTTTTGCGCGCGGGATCCCCGATTTGCGCGCAAAAAGCACCATGTTGCGAATACCCAAGTACATGGGGTGAGCGCCTGGCTGCTGGTATGAGATTTCGTCTGGAACGATCAGGCTCTCAAAGCCATGCTGCGAGAGTCGCCAGCCTGTGTCGACGTCTTCGAAGTAGAGGAAATACTCTTCAGCGATCCAGTCGATTGCTTCAAGAGCGGCCGCCGTGTACATGGCAATCGCGCCATCAACCCAGGCGACCGGGTATGGTTTCGCAGCGCGGGGCTCGTTGAGGTGTGAAGCGCGCCCGCCAGCGGTCACCAGGCCGCCGGCAGAGAACACCCGCTCGCGGTTGTCTGCAAAGCGCAGCAGAGGCGCGGCGCAGCCAGCTGTTGGAGCGCCCTGTTTGAGGGTGTCGAGCAGGCGCTCGGCAAGACCAGGCCCGAAAACAGCATCGTGCGTGAGCACGAGCAGCGCGTCGTGTCCCAGGCGATCCCGCGCGACATTGACCGCTGCGCCGTAGCCTGGATTCTCTGGTAGAGACACCAGCTCGGTGCGGTCAGCGAGCGGCATTTCAGTGAGGTCTGCTGCGCTGAGGGTGCCTCCGTTGTCGGCAATCAGCACCTTGCGTGGCGGGAGCGACTGGCCATCAAGCTGGCGAAGCACCTCGCGCACCAAATCGTGGTTGCGGTAGGCGATGACGAGACTGACGTATCCCTGATCCGCTGCCTCGGTGTCGGAGTCGGCGCTGCTTTCGGCGCTGCTGTCGATGCCGTTGTCGGTGTCGCTGATGGGAAACTCCTGACCCGTCTAAACTAGATAAATGGCCGCTGCACACCCCACCGATAACCCGACGCCGCAGCATCGGGAACGGTCGGTGCTCAGTCTGACGAAGTATATCCCGTACCCCTCAGTGCCTCACGCCGGCGGCCAGTACGTTCTGGCGCATGATCGGGCACTGCGCGGGGTGGCAAACGTCACCAATCTCGCGCCAAACATTCCGCTGAACCGCGAGGCTCTTCCGCTTGTTGCCGATGGGCCGCCAGCCGCTCTGCTCGATGGAGCACCACTTGACGGAATGGCGCTTAAACTTTGGCGACTGGAATCAGTGCTCGCGGGCAGCTCGATTTATTGGCCGGTTCGACGGCTATTTGCGGGGGATCGCGCACCCTGGAAGCAGTTCGCTGAGGCTGACGCAATCGAATTTCAATGGTCTGAGATGATCGCGCTTGCGCCCGCAGTGCGCCGTCGTCTGCCGAACATTCCGCTGATCGGTATTGGGCATGACATTGTGACTCAGCGGCTCGACCGACAGGCTGCTGGTGCGGGCTCGGCGCTGCGCAGGGCGCTCTTGCGTTTTGCTGCTGCCCGCAGCCGCAAGCGCGAAGCTGCGTCGTTTGCAGCACTCGACCTGCTGATCGTGCTGAGTGAAAAAGACGCTGATCTGGCGCGCTCGCTTGCTCCGGCGCTGCGGGTGGAGGTTGTGCCGCCAGGACTGAGCCCGAACGATCCGCTGCCCCGAGCACCTCATGCTGACGAGCCCATTGTGCTTTTTACTGGCGCTATGAACCGTCCAGAGAACTCCGATGCGGCGATCTGGTTTATCGATGAGATTTGGCCGCGGGTGCACGAAGCTGTGCCGAAGGCCCGTTTTGTGATTGCGGGCGCAAAACCCAGCGATACTCTCGCTGCGAAGGTTGCTAGTTCACCTCGCGCGAGCCTCACCGGTTTCGTCGATTCACTTGAGCCCTACTATGCCGAGGCGAGCGTGTTTGTGGCGCCGCTACGCTCTGGAGCTGGTGTGAAATTCAAGACGATTGATGCAATGCTGCGCGGTGTACCCACGGTGGCGACAAGCGTTGGCGCAGAAGGTATCGACGCCCCGGAACTGTTTGCGGGGCTCAGCGATCAATCGGCTGAGCTTGCGGACGCAGTCATTGCGTCGTTGAAGTCACCCGATGAGGAGCTCACGCGCAAAGCGCAGGAGTGGGCTGAGAGCGTCTACGGGGTAGACGCGTTCGAACAGAGAATCAGAGAGCTGTACGCAGATGTCATCGACACCAAGTGAGTTTGCAGATGCCCTTACGGCCGGCCATCATCGTGATCGTGTGGTCGCGGTATTCTCTGCTTTTCGGCCAGAGCCAGCTCTAGTTGCGCACTGCGCGGTAATCGCGCCCCAGGTGGCGAGGGTGATCGTCGTCGACGACGGTAGTGGCGAGAGCGCTGAGGATGTGCTTGTTCAGCTAGAGGCAGCCGGGGTGCTGGTGCTTCGACAACCGCAAAACCTTGGTATTGCTTCGGCGATGAACCGCGGCATCGACGCGGCGATCGCTGACGATGCCGAACTCTTGATCACTTTTGATCAGGATTCAAACGTGCCAACCGGATTCGTCGACACTCTCGTTGACGAATACGACCGAGCTGTTGCTGCCGAACTACGGGTAGGCATGGTCGCGCCTGAATTCTTTTCTGCGACCTCACAGGCCCGCACGGCGCCCAGCGTCGCAGTGCTCAGCGAGGGCACCGGATTTCTGGAGTCGTATGCCCCAATTCAGTCTGGCCTGCTGATGCCGTCGGCTGTGCTGCGCGAGCTCGGGCCGCAGCGCGACGACTACTTTATTGACCTGGTTGATACCGAGTACTACCTGCGCGCACGTAAAGCTGGCTACGTTGCGATCTGCGCGCCAGGTCTGGTGCTGCCGCACGGCTTCGGTCATCGCCTGTATGTGCACTTCTTCGGCAAAAGGCTCACGAAGTCTGACGGTCGACCACGCATGGTCGCGGTATCGAGTCCGTTCCGGTACTACTATCGTGCGCGTAATCGCGTGGTAATGAACCGCGAATACCGCGACGATTTGGCTGTGCGGGCGCTACTGCGACGTGACGGTGTGCGCGACGTGGTGCTCGACTACGGGGTTGCGGTGTGGAGTGCCCGAGGCAAGCTTGCGCTTTGCTCATTGATTTTTGCAGGCTGGGCCGATGGGTTGCGAGGGCGCCTGGGCAAAATGTCGCCGAAGCTAATGCGAAAGGCCGCGAGGATCAGCTGGCGCCACCCGGTGCCAAACGCTGAAGGCTAGCAGCATTGGCTGCCAGCCCTCAGCTCATGTAGTTTCGGCGCTAGAGCTTGCCCAGATAGTCGGCTAGTGCCACGCGCGCATCGCGCGGCGCAAAACCAGTCGCCTTGATCTTGTCGAGGGCGAGCATGCTGTTCAGTGGGCGAGGAGCCGCTTCTTTGCCTTCGAAGTAAGCTGCCGTGCTCGTGCCGCTGACTCTCTCAGCATCGTGGCCGGTGCCTGTGTACACCTCACGAGCAATATCGGCCCAACTCATTGCGCCACCGTCATTAGTGAGGTTGTAGAGGCCTGGCTCCGGGCGGGTGTTCAGCAGATGCACAATGCCGGCCGCAATGTCTTCTGTGAAACTCAAGCGCCCGAACTGATCATCGACCACGCTCGGGGCGATCCCACGCTCAGCAAGCGAAGCCATAGTGCGAACAAAGTTATTGCCATCGCCGATCACCCAGCTGGTACGCACAATGTAGTGCGAAGGCACAGTCGAGACGACAGCATCGCCGGCAGCTTTTGACTGACCGTACACCCCGAGCGGCGCGATATCTGCCGACTCCGAGTACGCGCCAGCAGCGGTGCCATCGAATACATAATCACTCGACACGTGCACGAGCGTGAGCCGGTGCTTCGCCGCGTGAGCAGCGAGACGGGCCACACCCGTAACGTTCGCGTCCCAACAATCGCGGCGACCCTCGGCGGTCTCTGCAGTATCAACCGCAGTGTAGGCGGCCGCGTTGATCACGGTGTCGTAATCGCTCCAGCGCACCTCATCGAGTGTGCTCTCGTTGAACAGGTCAATACGTGAGCGGTCGGCAAAGTCGGCTGTTGGCAGTGCGTGCTGAAGCGCGCGACCAAGCTGGCCATTTGCGCCAATCACAAGAGTGCGCAGCGCCTTCATCGGTTCGACCTCTGCCAGGCGCGGGTGCGCGAGGTCTTTGTCGCTCCGTTCAGCCTCGGCAAGTGGGATCGGCCACGCAATTGCGGCGGTCTCATCTTCGAGGTTCAAGAAAGTGTATTCGCTCTGAGCTGCCGCACTCCAGTGATCGTTCACCAGGTAGACGTAGGCGGTGTTGTCTTCGAGGGTTTGGTAGCTGTTGCCCACACCTCGGGGTACAAAAATTGCGGTGTCGGGGCCAAGCTCTGCCGTGAAAACGGTGCCAAACGAGTCGCCCTCGCGCAGATCAACCCAGGCCCCGAAAATGCGTCCGGCCGCTACCGAAACATACTTGTCCCACGGCTCGGCGTGAATGCCTCTGGTTGCACCAGCCTTGTCGTTGAAGGAAATATTGTTCTGAACCGGCCCAAAGTCTGGCAGGCCAAGCGCCACCATCTTTTCGCGCTGCCAGTTTTCTTTGAACCAGCCGCGGTTGTCACCGTGCACTGGCAGATCAACCAGCACCATGCCCGGGATCGTGGTCTCGCGAATCGCGAGTGGCTTAGCCGCCATCACTACTGACCCTGCTCGCGGTACTTCGCCTCGGTTTCGGCTTTTTGCGGCCGCCACCAAGCTTCGTTCTCGCGGTACCAATCAATGGTCGCGGTGAGGCCGCGCTCGAAATCTGGGAAGGCAGGCTGCCAGCCGAGCTCTTCGCGCAGCTTCGTCGAATCAATGGCGTATCGCAGGTCATGGCCGGGTCGATCAACAACGTGATCGTAGGCGTCTGCAGGCTGACCCATTGAGGTGAGGATCAGCTCGAGCACATCTTTGTTGTTCTTCTCGCCATCGGCACCGATCAGGTAAGTCTCGCCGAGGCGACCTGCCTCAATAATGCGCAGCACGGCGCTCGAGTGGTCGTCTGCGTGAATCCAATCGCGCACATTCAGACCCTCACCGTAGAGCTTTGGTCGCTCTCCGGTCAGAATGTTGGTGATCTGACGGGGAATGAACTTCTCAACGTGCTGACGCGGACCGTAGTTGTTTGAGCAGTTCGAGATCGTCGCCTGCAGGTCGAACGAACGCACCCACGCGCGCACGAGCAGATCGCTGCCGGCTTTCGTCGATGAGTATGGTGACGAAGGGTTGTAAGGCGTGTGCTCCGTGAAACGGTTCGGATCGTCAAGCTCAAGGTCGCCGTACACCTCGTCGGTCGAGATGTGGTGCAGTCGCTTTTCGTAACGACGCACAGCCTCAAGCAGGGTGTAGGTGCCGATGATGTTGGTATCAAGGAAGGGGCGAGGATCGTGCAGCGAATTGTCGTTGTGTGACTCTGCCGCGTAATGCACTACAACGTCGTTCGCGCGCACGAGCTGATCAACGAGTTCGGCGTCGCAAATATCGCCGCGAACCACGGTGACCCGGTTTTCTGGCAAACCGGCAAGCGAAGCTGCGTTCCCTGCGTAGGTGAACTTGTCGAGTACCGTGACGATTACGTCTGTGTTCGCCACGAGGTAGTGCACGAAGTTCGAGCCGATAAAACCGGCTGCGCCAGTCACGAGCATCTTGCGGGTCAAGAGGATCCTCCAAAGTCACGCCGAGCGAACGCTCGGCGACGGCAGGGTGCCAACAGATTCAAGCCTACCCGCGGAGCCTGAAAAGGCTGAAGCCGGGACTGCTTGGCTTGGTCTGTTTAGTTTCCAGCGCAGCGCGCATAGCGTTTGGCGTCTAGCGCGCGAGCATCGACTTCAGCGCACCGCGCGCACGCAGACCGGAGATCACGATCCAGCGCACCGGTGCACGTAGCGCACCCGAGTATCGCTTGCGCATAAAACGAATCGCACTTGCAGTCATGGCTCGTTCGGCAACCGCACTGTGCTTTTTCAACGAGTGGCCGCCAGTGTGCACAATAGTTACCGCTGGATCAAACACATTCGTATAGCCAGCAAGCCCAATTCGGTAGCCGAGGTCGATGTCTTCAAAGTGCAAGAAGTAGGCCTCATCCCAGCCTTCAATCTGCTCATACACCTCACGTCGAACCATGACAGCTGCACCGGAAAGCCAGCCTGCCGTGCGCTGCTCGTCGTAGTCGGCGTCGTTTTTGTAGGCGCGCGACCAAGGGTTCTTGGGCCATACCTTGCCAAATAGGGCGTGGCCGACGCCGGTGCCAACCGAGGGCACGTTGCGGGCCGAGGGGTAGACGGTGCCGTCATCGTTCAGCGTGCGGGGGCCAATGCTGCCGGCATCTGGCGTGTTCAAGAGGGTTGTTGCGAGTTCTACAATCGAGGGAGCGGTGAAGATCACGTCGGGATTGCAGAAGAAGTAGGCGTCAAAGGGTGTGTCAGCTGCGGCTTGCAGTGCGCGCACACCAGCGTTCATGCCAGCCCCATAGCCGGGGTTCTGTGGCAGTGGCACGTAAAGAGCGCCGAATTGTTCGGCGAGGTCGCCAACACCCTCGTCGTTTGGTTTGTTGTCGACGATCGCTACGGCAACGTCGGCACCATGCTGCTCCCTGAGCGATGCAAGAAAAGGTTCGAGCGCATCTCTTGAGCCGTAGCTCACAGTGACGACTCCAACGTGGGGCGCAACTGAGGCGCGCGAAGGGGAGGGCTCGACCATGCTCCCATTGTATTGAAGGGCGCTGGTCGATCCTGCGTAAGGTGACGATAGACTGGCCGCTGAGTTTCTCAGGGCTTCTTTGCCCTGATTCGAAAGGTGGGGTCTCGTGAAGGGCATCATTCTGGCTGGCGGCTCGGGCACTCGCCTGTGGCCGATTACCAAGGGCATCTCAAAACAGCTGATGCCGATCTACGACAAGCCAATGATTTACTACCCGCTTTCGACGCTGATGATGGCGGGCATTAGCGAGGTGCTCGTGATCACGACACCCGAGCACAGCGAACAATTCCAGGCACTGCTCGGTGACGGCTCACACCTCGGTATGCGAATTGAGTACACCGTGCAACCATCACCAGACGGACTCGCGCAAGCATTCGTGCTGGGCGAAGAGTTCATCGGAGACGACAGCGTAGCGCTTGTGCTCGGAGACAATATTTTCCACGGCACCGGCCTCGGTTCAAACCTGCGCAAGCACACCGAGATTGACGGTGCGGTGGTCTTCGCCTACCACGTGGCGAACCCGCGTGCCTATGGCGTGGTTGAGTTTGACGACGAGATGCGTGCGCTTTCGATTGAAGAAAAGCCAGAGCAGCCAAAGAGCAACTATGCGGTGCCAGGCCTCTACTTTTACGACAATGACGTGGTTCGTATCGCAAAAACCATCGAGCCAAGCGCCCGTGGCGAACTCGAGATTTCGAGTGTCAACGAGCAATACCTCAACGAAGGTCGACTCAGTGTTCAGGTGCTTGAGCGCGGCACCGCCTGGCTCGACACCGGCACCTTCGAATCGATGATGCAGGCGTCGGAATACGTTCGTGTGATCGAGGAGCGACAGGGCTTCAAGATCGGTTGCATTGAAGAGATTGCGTGGCGTAATGGCTGGATCGACGACGCCCAGCTGCAGGAACTCGCAACACCCCTCGTGAAGAGTGGCTACGGCAAGTACCTGGAAACGCTCGGCAAGTAACGACTAAAGCAAAAAACCCACCTCGTGACGCGTGTCGCGAGGTGGGTTTTGCGTTGGATCGCCGAACGATCCAGGCGGTTAGCTTGTGAGCGCAGTAGCAGCCGGGCGGCGATTTTCGCGCTCGCGCCACTGCTTCAGGTCGTTGGCGAGCAAGTCGTGCCACTGTGTTTCGGTCTCGTCGAGCAGCAGGTCTCCAGACGCATACGCAGTCTGGAGTGCGGCAATCTGATCCGCTTCGATGCCCTGTCGCTGCATGCCAATGCTGTTCACGCCATGAATGCGGGCAGGCGAGCCAAATGCCTTGACATACGGTGGGAGGTCGCGGGCAACCGGCGTGCTCATGCCGATCATGCAACCAGCGCCGATGAAGGTGCGCTGGTGCACTGAGGCGTTCATGCCGATGTTGACTCGGTCGCCGATCACACAGTGACCGCCAATGCTGACACCAGCACTCACGGTGCTATTTGCGCCGAGCAGTACATCGTGAGCGAGGTAGGCGCGGTTGAGCACCCAAGAACCCGCGCCAACCGTGGTCGCGCGATAGCTGCCCTGGTGAATGACAGCGCCCTCGCGAATGACCGCACCCGCACCAATATGCACACCGGCGTGTGCAAGTTCGCCCGACCAAGCCGCGTTCTGTACGTGGTCGGTCATCTCTGGGGGCGCACCAATCTGTGCGCCTGGACCAATCCATGCGCCATCTTCGATTACGCAGGGGCCGAGAATCACGGCACCCGGGCCGATCTTCACATCTTCGCCAATCGTGACACCCTCGCCGATAAAAGCGAGCGGGCTGATTCCGTCGCTCACCTTAGGCGCCAGTCGCATCGAGCTTGACGCTCTGGCCGGTCTTCGCCGATTCAATTGACGCTTCGCATACGCGCAGCACGTTGAGGCCTTCTTGCAGGGTGACCGCTTCGCTTGGCTTGCCGAGGATTAGATCGCGGAATGCTTCGTGTTCGCTCTTGAGCGGCTCACGCTTATCAAGCGCGAAGCGAGTTACGGTTCCTTCGCTCACTCCACGGAAAGCGATGACCGCATCCCAGTCGGAATCGATCGTGCCGTTCTCGTAGAAAGTGAGGTCTGCGGTGAGCGTATCTGCAATAAATGCGCCACGCTCACCGGTAACGAGTGTCAATCGTTCTTTAAACGGGGTGAGCCAGTTGACCAGGTGATTAGTGATGGTCCCGTTTGCAAGCTTTGCCGAAATGGTGACCATGTCCTCATGCTGCCGCCCGCTTTGGAAAGCAGTCTGTGCCGCAACCTCTGCGTAGCTCGAGTTCGCTAGCCATGCGGTCAAATCGATGTCGTGGCTTCCAAGGTCTTTGACGACGCCAACATCTGCAATTCGCACTGGGAATGGCCCCTGGCGTCGAGTGTGGATCTGGTAAACCTGACCCAGTTCTCCCTGCTGCAGACGCTTGCGTAACTCCATGAGCGCTGGATTGAACCGCTCAACGTGGCCGACTGCACCAATCAAACCGCGACTATCGAACGCCTCAGCAAGACGCTGTCCTGCTTCGACAGAGTGGGCAATCGGCTTTTCGATGAGGGCGTGCACGCCGGCTTCGGCAAGCTTGATACCAACCTCTTCGTGAAACTGTGTCGGCACAACGACGACGGCTGCGTCGATACCGTGCTCGATTAGCGCTTCAACTGAATCGTAAAGCGGAAGGTTCCCGGCGACACCGTGTGGGTCGCCCATCGCGTCCGCCACGGCTACGAGCTCAACACCCTCAACCTCGCGAGCGACGCGTGCGTGGTGGCGGCCCATCATGCCAAGGCCAATGATTCCCATTTTCAGAGTCATACTGATTCACCGCTTTCGTCGGATGGCTTGTGAGTCTGTTGTTGTTCGATCATTCTCGCCTCCATGAGAGCAACCGCCCGAGCAAGTCTGGTGACTCGAGCATCGCTGCGAGCCTGTGACCTGATCATCGCGACCACGAAGAGCATGCCGCCGAGAATTGAAACGTAGAGCAAGAGATCGGCACCTCTGCCGATTCCAAAAAAGTTTGCCACTGCAGTGAGTACCGTTGGAAACAGTATTGAGAGTACTGCGGCGAGTGCTGCAAGCAGCGCAAGAATTCGTTTTATCGCAAGAGAACGTTCGCCGCGCAAGAATCTAATTGAAAACAGAGCGATTGCCGCGACACCGATAATCAAGAGGAGCTGGAAGAAAGTCATGGCTGCCTAACGAATGATCAGGTCGATAAGGATATTGACCGAGTTGAGCAGGGACTGCCCCTTGGCTTTTGAATACTCGGTGTAGAGCACCTCGACCGGTTGTTCGGCGTAGGGCAGTCCAGTGCGGCCCAGTTGCGCAATAATCTCGGTCCCGTGGGCCATTCGATCTTGCTTGAGGTGAATCTTACGAACCGCGTCTTCGCGGATTACTCGCAGACCGTTGTGGGCATCAGTAAGACGCGTTCGTGTAGTCCAATTTGTCACCATGACGGCGGTTTTGAGAACTATTTTTTTGATAAGCCCGGGTTTGGTTCGATTGTCGAGAAAACGTGAGCCAAACACGATCGCGAGGTTTTCGTCTCGTGCCCGCTCAACCATTGCGAGGGCGTCTTGCACGCGATGCTGGCCGTCTGCGTCGAAAGTGACTACATATTTGGCGTTGCGCTCGATTGCGTAATCAAATCCGGTCTGCAGGGCAGCACCCTGGCCGAGGTTGATCGGGTGCGAAACTAATCTTGCGCCAGCCTTGCGAACAATCTCGCCACTACCGTCCTGCGACCCGTCATCGATGCAAACCACGTTGGGAAATGTGGGTAGCAGTCCTGTAACAACTTCGCCCACGACTGTGGCCTCGTTATAGAGGGGAATAATCACCCAGGTGTCGCTATTGGAGTGAGCGAAAGCCGCTGAGGGTGCAACAGATGTCGCTGGGTCGACGGGCAATTCGGTCATGAAACCCATTCTCTCAGAAATGAAGGTGGCGCGCGGCGTGTCCGAAAAATAGGATAGCTTGCTGCGATTAGGAGAAGACGGTACTTTAGTGGCAAAGTCTCAAGCTTTGGTTGAGACATGCCACTGAGGAGATAGCTTTTGTCCAACCACATAAAGGCACCGCGATTGCGACGGATAGTGCTTGCCGCTGCCGTTGCTCTCGGTATCGCGATGACTCCGCTTGTCGGTACTGCGACTCCTGCAGAAGCTGCCCCTGTCGCCGGCTTTAACCCCGGCAATATCATTGACGATTCATTGTTCTATAACGGCACTGCAATGACTGCGCCGGAGATTCAAACTTTCCTGAATCAGCGACTGGCTAATTGCAAGATCGGTCAGCCTCCATACATGCCAGGAGCCGTTTCGCCGAGCGGATCAGGCAACATTATTGCCAGTGCCTGCCTGAAATCGTTCAAACAGTCAACGACCAGCCGCCCCGCCGACGCATATTGCACTGGGTATGTGGGTGTGCCAAATGAAACTTCGGCTCAAATCATTGAAAAAGTTGGCCGTGCGTGCGGGATCAGCCAAAAAGTGCTGCTCGTCATGCTAGAAAAAGAGCAGAGCCTGCTCACAGATGACTGGCCAGTCACACGTCAGTACAACTACGCGCTTGGCATGAATTGCCCCGATAGCGGTCCAGGCAACTCAGCAAACTGTGATGCTGCGAGTGCAGGCTTCGCATTGCAGCTATACCTTGGCGCCCGACAGCTGAAGGTATATAAGGGAAACCCAAACTCCTTTAACTACAAGCCTTTCCAAAACAACACAATTCAGTGGCACCCGAATGCGAGTTGTGGTACCTCACAGGTCTACATCGAGAACTGGGCGACCGCCGCGCTCTACATCTACACCCCTTACCGACCCAATCAGGCGGCACTTAATGCGGGTTGGGGCACCGGAGACGGTTGCTCAAGTTACGGCAATCGAAACTTCTATAACTTCTACACCAGTTGGTTCGGCAGCTCAGCGGGCGTTTCTGTCACAGGAGTGATTCTTGAGACCTGGAACCGATTCGGTGGACTGAACGGTGTTCTTGGAGCACCGAAGCAGACGGCTCAATTTGTTGCGGCAAATGGTGGCGGATACGTCCAAGAGTTTGCAAACGGTGCCATCTTCTATGAGACAAGCACCGGCAAATCAACGGCAATGTCTGAGGGTCCCTTCCTCGCGAATTACCGCGACGCCGGATATGTTTCCGGCCCGTGGGCTTGGCCAACCGGAGACGCAAATTGCAATGTCCAGCCAAGCGGCTGCCTCATGCCGTTCCAGAAGGGACGAGTCGCCTACTCGGTTGCCACCAAGGTTTCTCAGCTCGTACCGACCAAGCTGCTCGCCGAGTGGGATCGTCTCGGTGGCGTTGCCGGTGCCCTCGGGTACCCGGCAGACGCGCATGTGAGTGGCCTAGGCGGGGACCTCGCTCAACGCTTTGCCGGCGGTACGCTCGCCTGGTCTAACAAGGGATTTGCTGGCCAGATTGCTCCAGCGTTTTTGGATTACTGGAACTCAATCAATGGTCTGAAGACTATTGGCGCACCAATCGCAGCGCCGCAGCAACTTACAGCAAACGGCGGGGGCTCCAGCCTTGAGTTCACTGCAGGCACGGTTTATACCTCCCCTGCTGGAACTTTCGGCATGACACATGGCCCGTTCCGTGATGGTTACTTGGCTGCTGGTGGTCCTGCTGGTTCGTGGGGTTGGCCTGCTGGTAATGCAGCGTGTGGCTTGATCAATAACGGTTGTTACATGGGTTTCCAGCATGGAATCGGTATGTGGTCGGCTGGTACTGGCATGGTGCTGGTGTCTCAGGAATCGTTTGACCTCTGGAACCGTTCAAAGGGTTCGATTGGGTATCCGATTCGGGCGCCGAAGTTGCTGAGCGATAACGGTGGTGGTGAAGTGCAGGAGTTCCAGCTGGGAACGGTGTGGACTTCCCCTGCTGGCACGTTTGGTATGACGTATGGTCCGTTCCGTGATGGTTACTTGGCTGCTGGTGGTCCTGCTGGTTCGTGGGGTTGGCCTGCTGGTAATGCAGCGTGTGGCTTGATCAATAACGGTTG
>NZ_JASCRS010000003.1:422477-471071 GCF_030010235.1 Leucobacter sp. UT-8R-CII-1-4
TGAAGTGCAGGAGTTCCAGCTGGGAACGGTGTGGACTTCCCCTGCTGGCACGTTTGGTATGACGTATGGTCCGTTCCGTGATGGTTACTTGGCTGCTGGTGGTCCTGCTGGTTCGTGGGGTTGGCCTGCTGGTAACGCCGACTGCACGCTTGAGGGTGGCGGATGTGTCATGCCATTCCAACAAGGCACGGCACGCTACGAGAACGGCAGATTCACTTTCCAGTAGCAGCGAATTTCAACGGTCGGTCTTAGCTAGGTGCATTAGCATGATCGTGTGATCACCTTGCTAAGGCAGACCGTAAATTCAGGCTTGCAAATCGGGCAGCGTTTAGTTGCGCGCCTGAGCTATCAAGTGCACACTCGACGTCCGAAGGGCCGTCAGATTAGCTGGGTTGTCGGCCCCGAAGAGGTGGCCAGCATGATGGTCAGCATTGCGAATGCGTTGCCAAATTCATATTCAGTCTGCCTCGTTCCGCACGCATATTACTCCGGCCCGTATGACTACATGCCAAAGGCAGGCTTTGGTGGTTGGCCAGCACAGAAACTTCGTGAGGCTTGGGAGTTTGGGCGCTTGGCAACGCTCGCCGAGGGTTTTATCTATGTCGGCGGGAACGGGTTTCTCGCGACTCAACACGATTCGCGTGCTTTTGAATTTCAGTTCTTGAAAGAGCGTGGCCTGAAAGTCATCTGCTACTTCACGGGCTCTGATATTCGATCCTTGAAGGTTCTCGCAACAGTGGAGGAGCGCGTCGGGCTGCCGCACGGTGCGAGTTATCTGCCAACTCTTTCGCCGGTATTTGCTACTGATTCATACGACAATGCGCGCAAGGACCTGGCGAACACTGCAGACGAGCACGCGGATCTCATTTTCACCGCAGCAGTTGACCAAATCGGCTATCTGCAACGCCCTACCGAGCCATTCATGTACTTTTTCGACGGTGATAAGGTGCTTGATTCACTCGAGAAGTTCGACAATGTGGAGCGACCCGTCATCGTGCATGCGGCATCGTCGCCGATTCCGAAGGGTACGCAGCTAGTCCGCGCTGCGGTTGCCGCTATGCGTGCAGAAGGCTTCGACTTTGAGTACGTGGAGCTGTTGACAGCACCACATGAGGAAGTTCAAAGACAACTCGCACGAGCACACATTGTGCTGAACCAGTTCTATTCGTATGTGCTTGGTGTGTTTGGTGTCGAAGCGTTGGCAGCGGGTGCTGTGGTGCTCTCCAGCGCTGACGAGCACATCGAGACTGACCTGCCGGCTGGGTCGAACGAAGCTTGGGTTGTGACTTATCACTATCAAGTTACCGAGCACTTGCGAAGAGCCTTGCAGCTCACCAGCAGTGAGCTTCGCGCTCAAGGTGAACGGGGCCAGCTTTGGGTCAGACAGCACGCAACCGCTGAGGTGTCTGGTCAGCGGCTGCGTGCTGCTGTGGCAGCACTTCTTGACTAAGGAGCTACCAGACTCTTAGTCTTGGTAACTCTTGAGGTAGCTTCTCGTCCACGCACATGCGACAGCAGTCGCACTGATACCAATCCGTCCAAATGGGTTGGTGACTACTCGTGGATCGAGTGTCACGCCATTTGCGATAGTGAGTGGTGCCTTCGTATGCTCGCTCAATAGTGAGTTCCAATGCGAAGACTGCACCGAAAGTGTCGTGGTTTGGCCTTGGCTGAGTCTCCGGTTGTACATGCGGTTCAACATGCGAAAAATACCGAGCGGGAAGGCGAGCATCGCGCGCAACTTCCACGACATTGGAGCGGTGCTGGTGTCGTACTCAGGTGAAAGCAATTTTCCTGTGTTGTGGTAGGGAATATCCTGCAACTCCGGAGCCTTTGCCCAAATCATTCGTTGGTAGAAATTACGCTGCTGGATGTCTTTGCCCCGGAGACGGAGCAAATTCTGAACGAAACCAGGAGCCATCACCGGCGCAATCTCGAGTACGTTTGCGCACATTCGTGCTGGTGAGAGGAAAGTGAATACCGGAGCACAGTAGGTGTATGCCCAGTAGCTCACGCGCTGTGCCGCAGTGCTGCCGTGCGGCCCGGAAACCTGCGCTGCAATTCGTTTACGAGTCTGCTTGATATGGCGGGTAGCCCACGGTGAGTCGCGGAAGAGCTCTTCAGCGCCGAGATTCTCGGTGAATGTCCCAAGCCAGAATTTCAACGCACGTTTGGTTTCGCGAGGATCGGCAAACTCTGAGAAGTTCGGCACGAAGGCGCCGATGAGTAAATCAGCTGGCCATGCACCAACGATTCGAACATGGTCCCTGTTCTTGAGTTGGGAGCGGTAGTACGGAATATTGTTGGCTGCGGCGTGCAGTGGTGCCTGACCTGCGGTAAGTAGCCAAGCCGCACGAAGATCTTCTTGGCCGCTCTCCGGGAGCGTGAGTGTTTCGTGTGCGAACCCGTACCGTGAGGTGATCTCGCCAGCGATTGCAAGCTCTTTGCCATCTTCTAGGTTCATAGTGATGCAGTTCACGTCGCTTGCCCCGGAACGGGAGATCGCAATCGCGGTGAGACGAGAATCTAGGCCGCCGGAAAGCTGCACTACGGTGTTTTCGCTCTCAACATTTAGCTGCTTGACTGCTTCGACGAGGCTTTCGAATGTCTCATCAACTTGTTTGTCGAGGTCAAAGTCTTCGAGCTCAACATAGTCGGGGGAAGCATGCTTCTTTTGCGGTTGCATAGCTATTGGAAGAGCAGAAGCTGTCGCTGAGAACGAGAGCTCTTCGCCAGGCCAAAGCCGGTTGATGCCTTCTACAGTGGTTGAGCGCCCGAGCACATATTGATAAGAGATGAGTTCGCTAACGGCTTCGAGCGAAAGCTCACTCAGCCCGAGCGCGATCGCGATCGCGTGTACATCACTACCGATTGCTGCTCCACGCTCCGTGCTCGCGTAAAACAGTGGCCACGGATAGTTTGGGTCGGCTTCGGTGCGAAGTGTGGCGGCGTTGTCTTTGTCGTCGAGAATTATGCCTGCGTAGGACGCAATCTCAGGGGCGCCATCTGAGCTGTGGTTCTGGACGCCGCGGAACCCGCCCCAGAGGTGAAATCCAGTCGATGATTCGGTGAAAAAAGCATATGGAGAAGACGCGTCGTATGCGAGCAACACGTCGCCGAAGCGACCGAAACGAGCGTCGCCGGTGAATCCGGTGTTCTGTAGTTCAGAAAAATGTCGTTCGAGCTTTTTCTGAATAGCATCGTGGTTTTGGGGGGCAGTAACGATTGCAAGCATGTGCATGTTAAAAATCAAATCACAGCATTGCCTGGCTCAGCGCAAGAGAGGCTGTGACTTTGGTAGAAACGGGAAGGCACATCCCAGCACGCGGCAAATGCTTCAGCATGGGCGGGTTAGGATTAGGTTCATGAGCGAGATTTCATTCATCCCTCCAGCCAAACCAATCATCGGTGAAGAGGAGCGCGCAGCTGTTGACCGCGTGCTTCAGTCGGGAATGATTGCACAGGGTCCAGAGGTTGCTGCTTTTGAGCAGGAATTCGCTGCGCACTTTGTGAATGGTCGGCCAACCGTTGCCGTGAACTCGGGAACCAGCGGGCAGCATCTTGGTCTTTTGGCCGCTGGCGTCGGTGCTGGTGACGAAGTGATCGTGCCATCGTTCACTTTCGCTGCAACTGGAAACTCGGTTGCGCTCACTGGAGCGACACCGGTGTTTGCTGATATTGAGCTTGATCACTTCACACTTGACCCAGAATCGGTGCGCGCCGCGATTACGCCACGTACCAAGGGAATCATGCCGGTGCACCTTTATGGTCACCCTTTCCTCGCAGATCAGATTGAAGCGATTGCACAGGAGCACGGGCTCGAGATCTACGAAGACGCTGCTCAAGCACACGGTGCGACCTGGAACGATCGACCAGTCGGCACCTTCGGTACTTTCGCAATGTTTAGCCTGTACCCAACGAAGAACATGACCTCAGGTGAGGGCGGTATGGTTTCGTGCGCCAACGATGACCTGGCCCGAAAGGTTCGAGTGCTTCGTAATCAGGGTATGGAAGCGCAGTACCAGAACGAGGTCATCGGCTTCAACGCACGTATGACCGACTTGCACGCTGCAATCGGACGGGTGCAGCTTACGAAGGTTGACCGGTGGACCGAAATTCGCCGCGAGAACGCTGCGGTGCTCGATGCTGGTCTAGCCAGTGTCGACGGAATCATCACGCCAAAGGTCGCTGAACAAGCAAAGCATGTGTACCACCAGTACACCGTTCGTGTAGACGCGTCAGAACGAGACAATATTCGTGAGGCGCTGAATAGCGAGTACGGGATTGGCACCGGCGTGTACTACCCGATTCCAAACCACCGCTTGCCTTCGCTTGAACGTTTCGCAGTTGGGCTTGAACTGCCTCAAACAGAAATTGCAGCGGCAGAAGTGTTCTCACTGCCAGTCCACCCATCGCTGTCAGCAGAGGATCTTGATCGTATCGTGCAAGGCGTGACGAAGGTTCTGAACGCTGGCGCCTGATCTTCCCTTCTTTGATTAGGCTGAGGAACAAACATGCGGAGTTTGTGGCGGACGCTAGTTGAACTCTTCAACTTGCTTCCTCGTGGGGCAAAGCCCTTTTACGTTTGGTATTCGATCGTCTCGGGCGCTCTGGCGATTCTCGATACGCTCGCGCTTGCCTTAGTTGTCGTTGTGGTAACCCCAATCGGAACGGGGGAGCCAATTCACCTGCCGGTGATTGGCGAGGTTCCGCTTTCCGCTTCGGGATGGCTGGTCGTTGCGATATGCGCACTTTTCTTGCTCAAGGGTGTGCTAGCAATTCTGCTTCACTGGTATGCAACGCGTCGCTTTGCGCAGTTTGAGCTTGAGATCGGCGACGAACTATTTCGTGCCTACACTCACTCCTCCTGGGAGAAGCGTTCGCAGATTAGTACCGCTTCGGCCACCCGACTTGTGGATATGTCGATGGCGAACGCGAACCTTGGTTTTATCCTGCCGCTATCGCAGATTCCAACAAACGCACTTACTTTCATCGCCGTGCTTGGCGTGCTTGTAGTAAGCCAACCACTTACTGCGTTGATCGCTTTGGTGTACCTCTCAGCATTTGCAGCGCTCATGCTGCTCGTGCTTGGTAAACGTGCGACCTGGGCCGGCACAGAGAATCGCCTTTATTCCTTTGCCATTGCCACGATCATGACCGAGATGGTGGACGCGCTCAAAGAGGTTGTGCTTCGCGACAAGCTGGACGAAATTGGTCGAGTAATCACGAAAAACCGTAAGGTCGCCACTCGCGCGCGCGCGAATATTTCTTTTGTCGGCATTGTTCCAAAGTATGCCTACGAGAGTGCATTGATCGGCGGTTTCTTGCTGATCGGTGGTACCTCTTACCTCACCGGTGGACTCAACGCAGCGATGGTGTCTGTTGCGCTTTTCGCAGCCACGGGTTTCCGCATGATTCCAGCAATGACCGCGGTGCAGACCTCGATCACAACTGCAAACGCGAATGAGATCTACGCAAAAGACGTTATCCGCGAACTGAAACACGCACGCAGTGACGAAACCATCGCAGCGCAACAGGACGATACGGGTACTCTGCCCGAGAACCCGCGGGAGCTGGCGCTTCGTGCTGTTTCTTTCCGTTATCCAGGTGCAGAAAAGAACGTGCTTGACGATCTGAACCTGACGATTCCGTTTGGCTCAACGCTTGCGGTGGTTGGGCCATCCGGTGCCGGAAAATCGACCCTTATCGATCTCCTTCTTGGATTGAGCGTCCCCACCGAAGGGGAAATCGATATTGACGGCGTGCCTTTGTCTGACATCATCAAGCAGTGGCGACACAGCGTCGGCTATGTGCCGCAGCGTGTGGCCCTCTTCGATGCGACCATTGCACAAAACGTCGCGCTCACCTGGGAAGAAGACTACGACGCTGAAAAGGTAGAACGGGCACTCGAGCGTGCACACTTGAGCACTCTTGCATCAAGAGGCCAGGGCATACATGAGCGTATCGGCGAACGAGGCTCGGCTATCTCTGGTGGGCAACAGCAACGTATGGGTATCGCTCGCGCCCTCTATACCGATCCACTCGTTATGGTGATGGACGAAGCGACGAGCTCGCTCGATACTGCGACTGAACGACGCGTCACCGAGTCGATGCAGGATTTGCAAGGCGATGTCACGTTTATTACCGTTGCGCATCGACTCGCTACGATTCGTGACTACGACTGCGTGTGCTACTTGGACCAAGGCAAGATTCTTGGCCAGGGACGTTTCGAAGAAGTCGTCGAGCAAGTACCCGAGTTCAAGCTCCAAGCACAGCTAGCAGGACTGATATGACCCAGCCAAAACCACGGCTTCTCATTCTTTCTTTCTCCGACATCGCGAATGATGCTCGCGTGATGAAGCAGGTTCGACTTTTCGCCGACAGCTTCCAGGTGACGACCTGCGGTTTTGGCGAGCAACCAGATCCAAGGGTTCGGCACCTTAGCTATGTATCCGCTGGATCGCAGCGCCGTGAACGTATCCAGGCTGTTTTCCGCAGGCTGAAGTGGTACGAGGTCGTACGGCGTCTTGAGCCGTTCGTGGGTGGCGCCGAACGTGCGTTGCGGGGTGAACACTTTGACGCTGTACTGGTGAACGATCCAGAGGGCGTGAAAATCGCCTTTGAACTGGTCTCACCTGACCGAGTTCATGTTGACTTGCATGAGTTTTACCCTGGGTTGCATGACCACCTCTCGGAATGGGTCACCCTGAAACGACCATATTACGAGTGGATGCTTGGCCAGGTGCGGCGGGCGGCGTCAGCAACAACTGTTTCGAAACAGATAGCGCAGCGCTACCAAGATGAGTATCAGATTTCTTGCGGAGTGGTACACAATGCGCTGCCGTATCAGCAGCTCACCCCTGGTCTGACTGGCGATCCGATTCGTATTGTGCATTCTGGTAGCGCCCAAGCGGACCGACGTATTGAAGTCATGATGGAAGCAGTGGCTCGTAGCAGCGCGAATATCACGCTTGATTTGTACCTGACAGCGGAACGTAGCGCTTATGCGCAATCGCTGCGTGAACTTGCTGATCAACTCGGTGACCGGATCAATGTGCATCCGCCACGTCCCTACTCCGAACTGCTTGCCACGATCAACCAATTCGACATTGGTATTCATATTCTGCCGCCAATCAACACGAATAATCGGCTTGCGTTGCCGAACAAATTGTTCGACTATGTGCAGGCGAGGCTTGGTGTAATTGTTGGCCCGACCGAGGCTATGGCGGAACCAGTGGCTGAGTTCGGTATTGGCGCTGTTACTGAAGGCTTTGATGTTGAATCTGTTGTTCGAACACTCAACACGGTCACCCAAGCGCAGACCGAGGCCTGGAAGCAGCACGCAGACGCTGCCGCAGAACAGTTGAGCGTGGATGCGCAATTGCCGGTTTGGGATGCGGCCGTCAACGCCCTTGTAAAGTAGCCGATCGCCACAGACTGAAATGGCGACGACACGTCGGCTGAGATTTGGCTTGAACGCTTCGGCCGGCGTGGATACTTAGCCGAGCGGAATACGCTCGCTGAGCACTTCAACCACTCTGCGTGCAGCGTGTCCATCACCGTAGGGTGCTGCTGTGGTGGGTTGAGGAGCAGGGCGAGTCAAAGCAGCCAGAATCTCTGTGGTGCTGTTCGCAAGTACATTCCAGCCAAGCTGAACTGTCTCGACCCACTCAGTCTCCCGCCGCATCGTGGTGCACGGTACTCGCAGCAAGAAGGCTTCTTTTTGTAGGCCTCCGGAGTCGGTGGCGATGCCCGAGCTGCCAAGGGCAGCTGCAATAAGCTGCGGGTACGCCAGTGAGTCGCGCAAAACGATTGAGCCCTGTTCGAGTTCGAGGGCCTGCTCGGCAGCTTTCGCACGCAGGCGCGGGTGAGCTAGAAGCACAACTGGTTTGTCGGCGTTGCTAAGGGCCGTCACAATTTCACGGAGGCGTTCCGGGGAATCGGTATTCTCTGCCCGGTGGATCGTTGCAAGATAGTAGGAATCGGGCAGCTGCAAGTCGGCGATAGCCGCGGCTTGATCGGCAGACTCTACTTGATTGCGAACTTCGTAGAGCACGTCTGTCATCACATCACCGACAACAACAGTTCGATTCGCTAGGCCCTCACGGGTGAGATGCTCACGAGCAACCTCAGTGGGCGCGAGGCAGATGTCTGAAGCGTGGTCGGTGAGCACGCGATTGTGCTCCTCCGGCATATCGCGATTAAACGATCGAAGACCGGCCTCAAGATGCGCTACTGGATAGTGCAGTTTCACCGCGCTAAGCGTTGCCGCAAGCGTAGAATTTGTGTCGCCGTACACGAGCACGCAGTCGGGTGAAAACTGTTCGAGTACTTCGTCCATCCGGGCCAGGATCGCGCCGGTCTGCACCCCGTGGCTGCCAGAACCAATACCGAGATGAGCATCAGGGGCGGGGATTCCGAGGTCACGGAAGAAGATGTCAGAGAGCAAGGGGTCGTAGTGCTGACCCGTGTGCACAATAATATGCTCATGTTCGGTCTCGCTGATCGCTTTAGCGATTGGCGCGAGCTTGACGAATTGTGGGCGGGCCCCGACGACGCTCATGATCTTCACCTGCTCAATAGTAGATGATTCGTGTTAAGGCGTGCCATTCATGGCGCTAACAGCCCGCCGTTCGGCTCGCGTGTAGGATTAGCGGGTGAAGATTACGGTTGTAGCCACTGGCAAGATTGGTCTGCCCCTCGCGGTTCAGTACGCTTCAGAGGGGCATGAGGTCATCGGTGTTGACCTCAACGCTAATCTTGTTGACTCCATCAATCGAGGTGTTGAGCCGTTCCCGGGCGAGGCTGGCCTTGCCGAAATGCTCGCCGAGCAAGTAGCGGCTGGCAGGTTGCGAGCCACTACCGACTACGCTGAGGCGATCCCCAACGCTGAGGCAATTGTTATCGTTGTGCCGCTTCTGGTTGATGAAGAACACGGCAAGCCAGATTTTGCCTGGATGGATGCGGCAACCCGCTCTTTTGCGGAGTTGTTGCGACCTGGGACCCTCGTCTCCTACGAGACGACGCTTCCGGTAGGCACTACGCGCGGTCGCTGGAAGCCAATGATTGAGGAAATTTCAGGGCTGCGCGAGGGCGAAGACTTTCATCTTGTGTTTTCACCTGAGCGAGTGTTCTCAGGCCGAATTTTTGCAGATCTGCGAAAGTACCCGAAGCTAGTCGGCGCGCTGAATCAAGCTGGTGCCGAACGGGCGATTGCATTTTATGAGTCTGTGCTGGCCTTTGACGAACGTGACGACCTGTCTCAGGCCAATGGCGTATGGGACATGGGGAGCGCCGAAGCAGCTGAACTGGCAAAACTCGCCGAGACTACCTATCGTGACGTAAACATTGGTCTGGCGAATCAATTTGCGAGATTTGCGGACACCGCTGATATCGATATCTATAAGGTGATTGAAGCCTGCAACACGCAGCCATTCAGTCATATTCACCGCCCGGGCATTGCTGTGGGTGGTCACTGCATTCCGGTCTACCCGAAGCTCTACCTTTCTACGGACCCCGAAGCTAGCATTGTGCGCACTGCGCGTGAGTACAACGAGTCGATGCCGGAATACGTTGTCGGCCGAGTCGAGCAAATGATGGGTGCACTCACGGGAGTAAAGGTTGCCGTGCTTGGTGCCGCCTACCGTGGGGGAGTGAAAGAGACAGCGGTCTCTGGCGTATTCCCACTCGTCGCTGCTCTGATCGCGCGTGGCGCTGAGGTCACGGTGCACGATCCACTTTTCGCTGATGATGAACTCGCACGCTTCGGGTTCGTCGCGCACGAGCTAGGGCAGCCAGCAGACGTGGTGATCTTGCAGACTGATCACGCAATGTACCGTGAAATCGGGCCCAACGAGTTCCCTGGTGTGAAACTACTTGCAGATGGCCGCAACATCACAGATCCAGCTGTGTGGAAGGGTGTACCCCGATTCGCAGTCGGCGCCTAGCCTCTTCGGTTGAGCGAGTGGCCCCGCGAGTCGTCGGCGCCTGAGATAAGTGAATGCCTAGCGGTTGTCCTGTATCACCATGAATCCGGCGCCGAGCGTGCGCAGCGGCGCTTGCCGGTGCAGCGCTAGGAACGGGTTTCTCGTGAGTAATACACCTGCTGAGCGGTAGCTCGAGCGCTTGCTCAGGAGGGTCTCAAGCGTATCTCGATTAGTTGAGGGTCGGCGTACTGCGTCAAGAATCTTGCGATCGATTCGGGACAATAGCTTTTCAGAACCAGGGCAGAGTGACTCGAGGCGCTGGATCAACGCAACAAATTCTTGCCGAAGGGGTTCATTGTCTTGCCAGAAGTCCAGGCGAGCTGCAAGGGCATCAAATAGGTGAATTCGGAGCATCTTCACGGCAACAGCAAGGCGCTTGCCGTGCGCCAAAGCGCGGAACCAATGCAGGCTCTCTAGCTCGTCCAAGAACGCGAAGTCGTCAGCGAGTGGGCGAGAAACTCCCGTGACTCGATCTGGGGCATCACCGTGCCCGATATACCGTGGTCCTTGCAAGTCGTAGGCGATAGCAGTGGAGTTAAACCATAGTGTCAATGTGTAGATCAGGTCTTCACCTGAGCCGAGGCCAGCAGAGAACCGAAGATCCGGGAAACGCTCGCGACTGACCAAGCCAAGCGGGGCGCTCCGGTACATGAGGCGATCCTTGCACGGATCGAGTTTGCGGGTCCGGCGACCAAAACGTACAGGAGGGTAGGGATCGATGACGCCCTGAACTTCCTGAATCTTCGCGAGTACGACATCTGCGCCGGTCTCTTGCTGTAGAGCGAGCCAAGAGCCAATCAGGCCCTTCTCAAATTCGTCGTCTGAGCCGAGCAGCGAAACAAAGGGTGCTTCTGCGTGATCGAAGCCAAGGTTCATCGGTCCGGCTGGTGACGGAATACCGTCCTGCAGTTCCAGCAAGCGAAGTCTCGGGTCTTCTGCGTAGCTGCCGAGATTTTCTCGAATAATGGCAGGGTCAATATTGTGGGCCACCACCGTGACTCTGATGGGCTGATCGGTCCCGTCCAATACTGAACCGGCAGCGCGAGCAATGGGGCGAGTGCTCGAATGCACTGCAATAACAACGTCGACAATCGGATCTACCACCCTTTGATGTTATCGGCATAGCTGAAAACCCTTGTCGGGTAATGTATATAGCTGTCGGAGTGAACGAACGGGTGTATGTGAACAAGCAAGACAGCATTCAAATGCAGGCTGTACTGGCCGAGCCGACACCTCGCCTCGATGTGCTCACTGGCCTGCGATGGTGGGCAGCTTTTATGGTTTTCCTTTTCCATATGCGGGTGTTCGCGCCTTTGCCCGGTCCCATAAATGCTCTCTTCGACCAGGGTTACTTCGGTGTCACATTTTTCTTTGTGCTTTCCGGATTCGTGCTTACCTGGTCGGCCCGGCCTGGCGTCTCAACTTCAACGTTCTACTGGCGAAGATTTGCGAGGATCTGGCCAGCGCACATGGTTGCTTTATTACTAGCGATACCTGTGTTCTACACGCTGAGTCCAATCCCTGAGGGAAGTTTTCTAAAGCCATTTGATATTGGCGTGCTTCTGCTGTCAGTTATTCTCGTGCAGGGATGGTCGGCAAACCCGGCGATCCTTTTTTCAGGTAATCCCGCTGCTTGGACGCTCACAGTTGAGGCTTTGTTTTACTTCTCCCACCCCTGGGTATCGAAGGTACTCACAGTGTTTCGAGTTCGAGGTGCGCTTCTCGTTGTTGCAAGCGTGATGGTTTGGGCGTTCGGCTATCGTTTGGCATTGGTCATCTGGCCGGGCTCTTTCCTTGCGCATCTGCCGATGCCCATCACTCGGCTACCTGAGTTCTTTTTGGGGATGGCTCTTGCATGGGCAATGCGATGCGGGTGGCGGCCCCGCATCAGTCCATTCGTTGCAATTGCCGCGCTTGTCGGGCTGCTTGCGCTCATCGTTGGTGCACGAGCGCTTCCAGGGCTGCTGATCGTCGCGCAGCTAGGAAACGAATTTTTTACGCTTGCCGTGGGGCTTGTGATTGTTGCTTTTACTTCGGCGACGCTTCGAGGCAAACGCTCGCTCTTTGAATCAAGATGGCAAGTGAAATTTGGTGAATGGTCGTTCGCGTTCTATCTGATCCACGCAACCGTCATTTATCTCGCGCTGCGCGTTTTTGGTTTTCATGAACCTTCATGGCGCAACCTGGCTTGGTTCGCCGTGATCTTCGTTATCGATCTCTTGCTAGCGTGGCTGCTGCACAGTTTTGTCGAAAAGCCACTTGAGCGAAGAATGCGCCGCTGGAAAGACAACCGTGATTTGCGTAAAGCTGCTGGGTAGACATCAGCCCTGATGATCCAGCGGACTTTACCGTTTGATCCAGTGCGTAAACAGCGTCTGTGCGGAGAGGCGGCCATCGTGTACCTCACGTACAAAACTGATTGATTGTTCACTGAGCGTTTGCAATGATGAGTCGGCGGCGAGGCTACGCAGAACTGACTCAAGCGAATCAGGGGTTGACTCGATAATCGGCAGGTCTGCGCCGGTGGTGCTTTTCACAACATCACGGACGTAGTCGCCAACCTGTCCGGTGACCACACAGCCGGCAGCCATTGCTTCACACGCAGCTACACCATAGGAAGCTGATCGAAACTGATCGATGAGCACGTCTGCCTGTGCGAAGGCCAGAGGCATTTCGCCTGAAGGAACACCCTGAATCAGGTTGAACTCAATGACGCCTTCTCGCTGCAGCTTTTCAAGCGTTGGCAGAATGAGATCGGTGCCTTTGACTGCGGCAACCGAGGGAGCATGCGCCACTCGTAGTGGTGCGCCGGGTTTACGTGGCGAGCGAGCAACCTCCCATCTAGAGGGATCAACCACTACGGGGCACCAGTGTGCCAGAGGCAGGTCCTTCAGTAGGTCCGGAGTGGAAACAAAGATAGGCCGGCCAGTTCGCTCAAGGTAGGCAATGTTTCGGGCAGCAAGCTCTTCCGCGCGGGGGAGATACACCGTTGGCGACAAGTAGTAGGAGAGCGGATTGTCTTCGATATGGCGCGAGGGAAGTCTCGCGTCTGTGCCATGAGCCATATAGGCGACACTGGTGCCAGCTTTTTCGATTGCACTGGCTTGACGTGCAAGTGATCTACCAAAAAGTCGACCGAACGGTGGCTCTTCAGCCTCAATCAAAAAGTGGGTTGCTTGGGCAGAGGCTAGTAGTTGTCGCTGCTGCCAATCCTGATCATTGTGGTAGGTCGGCACAGGCACCACAAGGTCCGCATCAAACGAGAACCCTCCAGGAACGTCGATCGCAAAATTTCGAGCTGAGACCGAGGGATCAGAGACTTCCAACGATCGCGCCCAAGCGTGTGCCTGTCCTGAGTAGTTCACTGGAGCAATGAGCACTCTCACCGGTGCTTCCTCGAAATGAGTGGTGTCACAGCCAAGCACTGGTTTACCATACCGTCGTGCAGCCAAACGGCCGAGCGGGCTGCTCGGAGCATCTGCGAGGCGATCAATAAGCCTGTTTAAGAAGACTGGCAAGCTATTTCGATTCACGACGCGAGATAATCCTTTTGTTGAAGCTAGTTTCCCTTGATTCTAGTTTTGGCCAACCGCACTAGAATGAGTGCTCATGAGCCAAAATGAAGAGCACTACGACTACTCTCTCAAATCGTACAGCGACACGCTCGTACGATACCGGGAGGATGGTTATGCGGTAACTGGATTTGGCCAGTACTTGGCAGAGCCGACAGCGAAGCACCTGATTTTGCGCCACGACATCGACAACAGTATCGAGCAGGCACACCGAGTCGCCAAGATTGATGCCGAAGCTGACTGCACCTCTACATTCTTCATGCGTGTTCACGCCAGAGGTTACAACCTGCTTAGTTTGCCGTCACTGTTGATCCTTAGAGAGATCGAGTCGATGGGCCATGAAGTGCAGCTGCACCTTGAAGGCGGGTTCTGCGAGTGGCTTGGCGATGACAATTTTTATTGGGCTGAGCGTCAACGCGAAGTCTTTGAAGCAGCAGTGGGCCGCCCGCTCGGCGGGTTCAGTTCACACGAGCCAGCTCGTATGGGGGGCATTGAGTTCGCCAATGAACTGCTTTCCCGCTGGCAAGAAGACGTCAAGTACCACGCATATGAAGAACGCTTCATGATGCCGAATATGAAATACCTTAGCGATTCGAGTGGCCGCTGGCGTGAGGGTCACTTTGGAATGTGGGTTGGCAAAGAGCCGCTCATGCAGGTGCTCACTCACCCGTTCTGGTGGTTCGACAAGGTCCCAGCCGAAAACTACTAGGCGCCACATCTCCTCACGGAACTGAATCGAATGGGTGGCTAGCCACCCATTCGATTATTTTTTGTTGTCGCCAAGCCTGCGGGCAGGGTTACCGACCCGCACCTCGTTTGCTGGAATGGACTTCAGCGCGACGGCGCCAAGGCCCAGCAGAGAATCTCGGCCGAGGGTGACGCCCTGCATGATTGAACTGTTTGGTCCGAGCCAGACCTCATCTTCAATCGTTACGCTGCCAGAGACTTCGGCACATGCGGTAATAATCACATTGCGACCGATTTGGCAGTTGTGCGCAATATGCACATGATCGTCGATTTTTGTGTAGTCACCGACGACAGTTGGTGTAATTGTGCCGGAGCAGACAGTCGTGAAGTTGCCGACCTCGGTATGCGCACCAAGTATGGCCGAGCCAATGTGTGGCACATGAAAATTGTTGCCGGCGGCATCTTTTTCAATACCGAAGCCTTCTTCGCCAATCACAGCGTGGCTCTTCACAAGTGAGGATTCACCGATTACTACATTTCTGCCGATCACTACGTGATCTCGGATCTCCGCATGTGCGGCAATCACTGCTCCTTCGCGAATCACGGTGTACTCGCCGATGTGCGCGCTCGGGTGCACAATTGCTTTCGGATGCACGCGAGCAGTTTCTGCCACCCCTGCTTCAACCTTGGGAGCAAAGTGCTGGGCCACAAGCTGCCCAAAGGTTGCGCGAGGATTGTCCACAAGAATGAGCGACCCGACCGCAGCGCCGGTGGGTTCCGAGCCAATCGGGGCGAGAATGATTGCGCCAGCGGTCATGGCCTGTTCAAAGGCCTCAGCGTATTTTGCTACGTCGCCAACGAAGGTGAGGTTTCCAAGCCCCGCCAAGTGCAGAGGCGCAGGAACGCCAACTACTGCGTCAGCGCCAACCAAGACTGCGTGTAAATCATTTGCGATATCGCGTGCCCGAAGAGTGCTCATGGGTGTCAGTGTAGTTCGCATCCGACGGACTGGTAGTCTGATCCACTATGGACACTCAATCTTTCCTTGACCTTGTCGCAACGATCCTCGAGGTTGAGGCTGAAAAACTGTCACTGACAGATAATCTTTTTGATATTGATTGGGATTCTCTCTCAAACATCTCGTTCATTGCTGAGATTGACGAACGTCTTGGCCTGTCTATTGATGCTGATGAACTCGCAAACGCCGCCACAATTGCTGATTTGAAGCATCTTGTGGACACAGCAGCGGCGTGAACAAACAGCATGACTTTCTAGCGCTTGGCAATCACGCGATCCTGATTACAGGAGCTTCATCGGGCATCGGTCGAGCTACCGCGATCGCGGCAAGCCAGCAGGGCGCGAAAGTTGCGATCGTTGCGCGTCGCATGGATCAACTCGAAGAGACGCTTTCGCTGCTCGACGGCGAGGGGCATCTCGCGATTGTCTGTGATGTAACTGATCCGAAATCACTTTCATCGACGTTCCAGCAGGCGAGCGCTGAGCTGGGATTGCTGAGTGGGGTGGTGCACGCTGCGGGTGTGCACGCTGTGACTCCGCTGCGGGTAATGCGGGCCGAGCAGGTCGCCAAGGTGTTTGAAACGAATGTCACCTCAGCGTTGATGGTCGCAAAAGCGTTTCGTTCGCCGAAAGTACGTGCGCCTCATTCCAGTATCGTCTTGCTGTCTTCGGCAGTGGCTCTGACTGGTGAAGCTGGTGTCAGCGCCTATGCTGCCTCAAAAGCCGCAATTGCTTCGATTGGGCGCTCTCTTGCATTGGAACTCGCGGGTGAGGACATTCGCGTCAACAGCATTGCAGCGGGGATTGTGGAAACGCCGCTCACTGACGGGATTCGCGCCAAGGTGGGTAGTGAGGCCTGGGAGTCAATTCGTCAAACGCACCCGCTGGGGCTTGGTGTGAGCGTTGACGTTGCGAACGCAGCACTTTATCTTCTCTCGCAAGCTTCGCGCTGGGTCACCGGTAGCACGCTCGTCGTTGACGGCGGCTACACCGCACATTAATTCTGAAAGGCGAATCATGAGCAACGCTCGAATCGCGGCAATTGAGTATTATCTTCCTGAGGCAGTGCTGACCAACGAGATGATCTCGGTCGAGTTTCCGGAGTGGAGCGTCGAGAAGATTGCTGCCAAGACCGGTGTGCACAGCCGTCACATTTCAGCAGAAGATGAGTTCTCGTCAGATTTGGCAATTGCTGCGGGCAAGGCGCTGTTTGCGCGCCATGCGGTTCGCCCCGACGAAATTGATTATCTAATTGTCTGCACACAAAGTCCGGACTATTTTCTGCCTACAACTGCTTGTATTGTTCAGGCTGGCCTCGAACTGCCGACTTCAACTGGCGCAGTTGACATCAATCTTGGTTGCTCAGGCTACATTTATGCGCTTGGCCAGGCGAAAGGGCTGATCGAGTCAGGCCAGGCCTCGAAGGTGCTCGTGATTACCGCGGATACTTACACAAAGTTTGTGAACCCGGCTGACAAGAGCGTACGCACAATTTTCGGCGATGGCGCAGCCGCTTCCCTGGTCACAAATGACGGGAACGCAGAGTCGATGACGGCGTTGACCTACGGCTCTGATGGGCAAGGCGCAAAACACCTGATCGTGCCCAACGGTGGTTTGCGTAGTGGCGAGCAATTGCAGCCGAAGTCCGATGTTGGATTGCGTTCCGTTGAAAGCAATGGCTTTGATCTGTTTATGGACGGACCAGAGATCTTCAACTTCACTCTACGTGTGGTGCCAGAGACCGTCGCGTCGATTCTCGCGAAAAACAATGCCACTCTCGAAGACATCGATCTATTTGTTTTCCACCAGGCAAACGCCTTCATGCTCGAACACTTGCGCAAGCGTTTGGGAGTACCGAGCGAGAAATTCTTTGTGGCCCTTGACCAGACTGGAAACACCGTTTCGTCAAGCATCCCGATCGCGCTTTCGCGCGCAGAGGAAAAGAATCTACTTTCGCCAGGAATGAAGGTAATGTTGCTCGGGTTTGGAGTGGGTCTTTCCTGGGGCGGAATGCTGCTGGAGTGGTAGCACTCGATCTTCCTCAATGGAAGAACTAGACCGCACTGGAAAGGATTTTGCATGGATAAAGTTGCCTTTGTCGTCGATAGTTTGATCCAGTTCTATCGAGTGCAGAATGCTGCAAAAGAGCTCATTGCCAGTGGGGCAGAGGTGGCGGTGTTTGTGCCGGAGGACTCCGGGCACAATTCATCTGCGGCAGACACTCTGAAAGCGATTTCTGAGATGGGTTTCAGCGTCTTCGCAAATGCCGCGAAGAGTGAAACTCACTATCAAGTGGTGCTCGAAAGCTATCCCCTCAGCGATCTGCCTTCGATGCGTGGCTTGAAGTTCGACTATCGCATGAAGGTGCCGTATTTCTTGCTCGCTGCGAAGCCTTCGTCAAGCTATATCCCGTACTTGCAAGAACCATACGATGCAGCGTTTGTCTTCAGTAAGTACGAGGCTGATACTTTCCAAGCGTATGGGCGCTCCCACTTTGTTGATCCACCAAACTTTGCAAATCTTCGAAAGGCCCGAAAAGTCGAAGGTGGCCGACCGAAGCTGCTCTACTTACCTACGTTTAATGACAAAGTCTCGGAAGACTATGAGGCTATGTTGCGCGCATTTGAGCCGCTACGTTCACGTTTTCACATTGTCGTTAAGATGCACTCAGCGACGCAGTACCTCGATGAAGAGGCCGCCCATAGGACTGCGCTGCTGCGGATCGGACATGAAGTCCTCGATCAATCTGCTGATCTCGCTTCCGTCCTTGAAGAGTTTGACGTGGTGATTGCCGGCAACTCTGCGGCAGTTTTTGACGCGATCTACGCTGAAGTTCCGGTATGCGTGCTTTCTGAGGATGTCAACCGATTTCGAATGTACGGCGATACCCCACTTTTCAGTTTTGTGGAGTCCGGTACCATTCCGCAGGCGAAGAGCTTCGGCGAACTTGAACGGGCGGTTGATGCCGCTCTGCAGCTTCGTGAGGAACAGCTCACGCTAAAGAGCGAGCAGTTCACACCGCCGCAGGGTAGCGAGTCAAACCTTGCTCGCGTGGTGCTTTCGTACTGTGCTATTCCAATTGCAGAGAACACCTATGTGAATCTTCGGCGTTCGTTCATCCAATATTTTGAAGCGCAGATTCAAGCACGTGAGGACTCTTTGAGTTGGCGTCTTACTGCACCGCTGAGATGGTTTCTAGACAAGCTCCGAAGCGTGCGTTGAGCTTCGGACGTAACACTCTTGAATTACTCCTGAATCCAATGCTGTAGGAGCGCCCGCGCGCTGGCTTCACCATTGTGCAGAGACTTCACGTATTCCTGACCGAGATGAGCGGTAATTCGGGCACGATCCGGATCTGCCAATAGCCCTTCGACTGTCGCGTGCAGAGTATCGAGGGTAGCTTCGACAACTGGAAGATCAAACCCGGTTTCCTGTCGAATTCGCTCGCGAACGCTGGGCAACACGTGTCCTACGACAACTCGCCCACTCGCCATGGCTTCGCAGGCAGCGACACCGTAAGAGCCCAGACGGAACTGGTCAAGCACAATGTCGGCTGCCGCGAGCACTGCTGGCATCTCAGCTGACGGAACACCAGAAATTGTCTTGTAGTCGATTCGGTCGGCATCAATGAGGGGTTGCAACGCTGGAGCGATACGGTCGCTGCCTTTTTGCAGCGGATCGCTCGATACATGGATCACGCGAGGCTTTGCTGCGCTGAATAGCGGTCGTGAGCTATTCGCTTGAAATCTTGCAACATCCGCGATGACTGGGCACCAATGGCTGTCCGGTAATTCGGCGGCAAGATCTGGCGTTGAAATGAAAACCGGACGACCCAGCCGCTGTAGGAGGTCAAGATTGGCTTCGGCATCTGCCTGAAGGGTTTCGGTGCGTGGGTCTTCCGGGTATGGCGACCAGGGAGTCGCCAGCTGATGCATCGCTGGGTTGCGAATGTCCGTGCCGTGGCTGATGAAAGCAACTGAGACACCTGCTGCCTCTAGAGCGGCGACTTCGGCTTCTACGTTGCGACCGAAGCGTTTGCCAAACATTGGCCGTTCTGCTTCGACGAGCACATGTGTGAATTTGCTCGCAGCCTGCCATTCGGCTTCGGCCCACTCCGCCGAAGCGTTGATCGCTGCAATTGGTACCAAGGTGTCGGCTTGAAACGCGAATCCTCCGGGTAGTTGGATCGCCATATTTCTCGCACCAATTTTAGGATCGGCTTGTTCGAGCGCGCGGGCCCAGAGGAAGCCTTGGCCCGCATAATTTGTGGGAGCTACGTATACCTTGACAGCACTCTCGGGAACAGTGGTTACTGGAGCAGAGCCGCCTCCAAGCAATCGCGCGGCTAATTTGCCAACAACACCGTCAGGTTCGCGGGCTGCCGATTCCATGAGATTGCGTGCCCAACCGGGAAGGCGGGAACGGTGTTTAACTAGGTACCCGGCGCAGCGCTCAAAAAAACTACTCATCGTGAGGCCCCCGAGAAGCTGAAGACTCGATTACATCAGCCACCTTGTCGGCTACCGCATGCATAGAACAGTGGGCCGTGGCCCACTCCGAGACTGCACGCCGTTGGTTTGCAGCAATGGGAGTCTCAGCGAGGACCCTCATCGCAGCGGTGATGGCGTCGACGCTGTATTCCACCGAATACCCGGCGGGGACGACTGAGCTGGCGTCTTGCAAAAATGGGCCGGTTGGTCCGGGGCCAGCAAACAGCACGGGGCAACCTGCAGCCAGCGAGGAATACACCTTCGTAGTGAACGCATATTCGTAACCGCCACCCGGCAGTAGTGTCGCGAGCGACGCTGTGGCGCGGGACAATCTGACGTTGAGTTCCTCTGCCGCGACGGTTGATTCGAAGCCGACTGCGTCGGCAATTCCGAGCTCTGACGCGCGCTGCATCATCTCTTCTTGTCCGGTTCCGTTGCCGATGAATTGCAGCCGGAATTCGGGGTGAGTCAATCGGAACTGAGCAAAGGCTTCAATCAGAATGCTTGCTCCGTGGAGTTCTGTGTGTGTACCCGCGTAGAGGAAAACGGGTTCAATGGTGTCGGTCTTCACATAGTGAAAGGTCTCGGTGTCTGCGCCGTAACCGGTGATGACCATTCTGTTTTTCACGCCAAGTTCACGCACGCGGTCAACAACACCCTGTGAGATCGTAACGAGCGCGCGGGCGCCCTTGAGGGCGAATCTTTCGAATTCTCGTACGGTCTTCACCACTAAGCCAGAGTTCGTTGCGTGACTAGCCGCATCAGACCAGATATCGGCTGCATCGTATACGTACGGGATCCGTCGAATGGCACAGGCAATCCGAACTACGACACCTGTGGTCGGGGGTGGTTCGACAAATACAACGTCTGGCCGCCGAGTAGTTAGTAACCGAAAGAACAGCGGAATATCAAAACTCATGTACTGCAGGTAGCCGCGCACGTATCCGGTGCGATCACGAAGCACAGGGAAAGTGCGGACCTGTTCTTTTGGAGAACCGGGATCGAGATGTGAGGGTGGAGTCACTGTTAGCACCTCGACCTCATGGCCGCGAGAAGTCAGTGCATCTGCAACTCCGCCAAGCATGAGGGATGCGGCGGAAGGCTCCGGTCGATATATGCGGCTGGTGATGACAACTCTCATTTAACACCCGTCCAAACCATGTTCTGAATTCTATCGAAGTCTTGGTGCAGAAAGGCAGGGTAAGCTCAAACCCGGCAACACAGTGACGGAGGAATGATCAGTGAAAAGCCTGTGGAACACTCTGAACGAGTTGTTCAAAGTGCTCCCGAAGGGGTCGAAAGCCTTCTACATCGGCTATTCGGTGCTTACCGGAATGCTTGCAATTCTTGACTCGTTCGCGCTCGCTTTGATCGTTGTGGTGACTTCGCCACTCGCGACGGGTACCGGAATGACGCTGCCCGTTGTTGGAGAAGTGCCAGAGTCGGCCACTCCAATCTTGGTGATTGTGATTTGCGGCCTCTTCGTTTTGAAGGGCGTTTTCGCGCTTATTCTGCACCGTCGTGCGACGAGGCGCTTCGCTCGCTACGAACTTGAGGCTGGCGATCAGCTGTTCAGTACCTACATTCACTCGAGCTGGGAGCGTCGCTCACAGCTGAGCACCCCAGAGGTGACCCGCATCGTTGATACCGCGATGGCAAACACCAACCTTGGTTTCCTGCTGCAGATCTCGATGATCCCCGGTAACGTCATGACCTTCCTCGCGACGATTCTGGTGCTCGTGATCGCGCAGCCGGTCACCGCGCTGATCGCGCTGGTCTACTTGCTTTCAATCGCACTCTTGATGAACCGCTTTGTGAGCCGCGCTGCAAAACGTGCCGGTGAGGCAAACCGTGACCTGGTTTACCGCATGGCGACGGTCATGACCGAAATGGTAGAAGCGCTGAAAGAGGTCACGCTGCGTGGCAAACTCGGCGAAATCGGCCGCGTCATTTCAAAAGATCGTGTGAAGGCCACCGATGCTCGCGCCGACATGGCGTACCTCAGTCAGGTGCCGAAGTACGCATTTGAGACCGCGCTGATCGGCGGAGTGGTGCTCGTTGGTGGCGCCGCATACATGATGGGCGGTCTTGGGGGCGCGACGGTGGCCGTTGGTCTTTTCGCCGTCACCGGGTTCCGCGTGATTCCAGCTCTCAACGGCATTCAGTCTTGCCTTGCTTCGGCTTCGTCGAATGAGGTGTACGCGCTTGATGTGATTCGTGAGTTGCAACAGGCAAACACCGATACGCCGAGCGAAGACGAAAGGGATGACGCGCGTGAGTTGCCTGGCAACCCGCAACAACTTGAGCTGAAGAATGTGCAGTTCCGCTACCCAGATACCGACTCGAATGTGCTCGATGGCATTTCCCTTTCGATTCCTTTCGGTTCGAGTTTGGCGATCGTTGGACCATCTGGCGCCGGCAAATCCACTCTGATCGACATTTTGCTTGGGTTGAGTACGCCTACCGGTGGCGAACTCTGCATCGACGATGTTTCGCTCGAAGACGCACTCGGCCAGTGGCGTAGGCGCGTCGGCTATGTGCCGCAGCGCGTGGCCCTCTTTGACGGCAGCATCGCGCAAAACGTCGCTCTTACCTGGGAAGAGAACTATGACCTTGAGCAGGTCGAGCGCGCACTGCAGCGTGCTCACCTCACTTCGCTTGCTGAGCGCGAGGGCGGATTGCTTGCGCGTATCGGTGAGCGAGGTGAATCAATTTCTGGCGGTCAGCAACAGCGTCTCGGCATTGCCCGCGCACTGTATTCCGATCCGCTCGTTATGGTGATGGACGAAGCGACAAGCTCTCTCGACACCGCAACAGAGAATCGAGTCACCCAGTCCATGCGTGAGCTGCAGGGTGAGGTGACGTTTATTACCGTCGCCCATCGACTCGCAACGATTCGTGATTACGATCAGGTTTGTTACCTCGATGGCGGCAAGATTCGTGGCATTGGTTCATTTGATGAGGTCGTTAAACAGGTGCCAGATTTCGCGATTCAGGCAAAGCTGGCAGGCTTGACCGCATGAACCAGCAAGTGAGCTTGATGCCGAAAGATGCACCGACGCGTGTGCTCGTGATTACCGGCGATGTGCTCGGCGCGAAGATGGCGGGTCCCGCGATTCGCGCGTGGGAGATGTCAAAGGCCCTGCATCAGGTGTGTGACGTGCGTTTGGTGTCGACACAGGCATCAACTCTTGAACACGACGATTTTGTTGTTGAGCATGTTGACGAGGCAGCTCTGAAGCGCCATGTCGATTGGTGCGAGGTGCTCGTTTTTCAGGGCTACACGCTTTCGACCTTCCCTTGGATCCGAAACACTGACACCATCATCGTGGCCGATATCTATGACCCGATGCACCTTGAATATCTTGAGCAGGGCAAAGACGATAGCCCTCGCAAACGCGCGAAAACCACGGAGTACATCTCTGAGGTGCTGAATGTGCAGCTTGAGCTTGCTGACTTTATGCTCTGCGCTTCCGAGAAGCAGCGAGACTTTTGGCTCGGTCAGCTTTCAGCGGTGTCGAGGATCAACCCGCTCAATTACGACCCTGACCCGAGCTTGCGCTCGCTTATCGATATTGCTCCATTTGGTATTTCGAATACCCCAGCGGTGCAGACGCGGCACGCGATTAAGGGGTCAGTCGAGGGAATTGGCGCAGACGACCAGGTAATCATTTGGGGTGGCGGGGTCTACAACTGGTTTGATCCGCTTACCCTGATCAACGCAGTTGCCTCACTTGTTGAACGACATCCGAAGCTGCGGCTCTACTTTCTTGGTGTGAAGCATCCGAACCCAGATGTGCCAGCCATGAAGATGGCCGCCGAGACGATGCGACTTTCAGACGAACTTGGGTTGACCGGAAAACACGTGTTCTTTAACACTGAGTGGGTCGACTACGAGGATCGCGTGAACTATCTGCTCGACGCTGATTTGGGCGTCAGTACCCACTTCGAGCATGTCGAGACGGCGTTTAGTTTCCGCACTCGTATCCTTGACTACCTTTGGGCGGGTCTGCCGATCGTCTCGACCGACGGCGATACTTTCGCCGATCTGGTGCGTGCGCACGACCTCGGTGCCGTGGTGCCACCAGAAGATGTTGACGCACTCGCGACAGCGATCGAAGAGGTGCTGTATTCGCCAGAGCGTGCCGAAATGAGCGAGCGCGTGCTTGCCTTCGGCGAGACGATGCGTTGGGAGCGCACCCTTGAAACGCTGCTGGCTTTTTGCGTGCAGCCACGCCAAGCAGCCGATCGAATTCGACGGGCCTCGCCAGTCGGTAAAGAGGTAACTCGTTCGATCGGGCGCCTGCGCCACACTACTTTCTGGCGGCGTTCCGAGGGATTCCGCCTATTTGTTCGTAAGCTCATTCCGAGCAGGTAACACTTGGCTAGCATGCTGAGCGGGCAGATTGCGCCCTCGAGAGGATATTCGAACTGATGGTTTCACGTAGAACGCGACGGATCGTGCTCGCTGTCTTGACGGCGGTGTTCGCGTTTGCGGGGCTCGGCGCTTGGGCGATCGCGTCTCCCGTCGGTGCCGCGCCAGACGATGACTACCACCTGGCCAGCATCTGGTGTGGCCTTGGCGACCGCGAGGGTCTGTGCGCGCCAGGGGATCAGCCGAACGAGCGGGTAGTCTCTGAGCGGCTTATCGAGAGCTCCGGCTGCTTTGCTCAGCAGTCAGAGAAGAGCGCCCAGTGCGCGCTCGATGATTCTCGTATGATTTCCACCGAGCGAGGCAACTTTGTCGGTGCCTACCCGCCGGTGTTTTACGCAGTGATGTCGGTGTTTGCGACTCCAGATATTGCGGTTTCCACTGTGGTGATGCGCCTCGTGAATGCTGGTCTCTTTGTGGGCGCGGTGTTCTCAGTCTTGGCGCTCTTGCGCCCGGGCCAGCGCGGGCCAATCATTTGGACGAGCGTAGTGGCATTGGTGCCACTGGGTGTGTTTATTATTCCGAGCGTGAACCCAAGTTCCTGGGCGTTGTTGGCAGGGCTTCTGGTTTGGGTTGCGAACTACGGCTATTTCACGGCGACAACCTTGCCAAGAAGAATCGCGCTCGGTGCTATTACCGTGGTTATCGCGGTGATGGGCGCTGGGACCCGTGGTGATTCGGCAGTATTTGTTGCGTTTGCAGCTCTCGCCGCCATGATTCTGACTTTTGAGAAGAATCGTGTTTGGCTAAAAAAGGCCATTCTTTCGTTTGCCGTCATTGTTATTGGCGCTTTTTTCTTCCTGGCTTCGGGGCAGTCAACTGGTGCGGCAGTCGCCACCGTGACTCAGGGCGGGGCAACTGCGGTCTCAGCTGATGAGCTTGGCGCTGCGACCGAATCTGGAATGGGGCTAGTTTTCAGCAACCTGCTCGATTTGCCTTGGCTTTGGACCGGCGGCACCGGCACCTGGGGTCTTGGCTGGTTCGACACTCCGCTCGTGAAGTCTGTTTGGGTGCTCATGATCGGGGTGCTCTTTGCGATTGTGCTTTGGGGACTGCGAGTGACCTCAATGCGCAAGGGCATCGTGCTGATTCTTGCATTCAGCGCACTCGTGGTGATTCCTTTGTATGTTCTACACGGCGAGGGCGCACGGGTTGGCGACTGGGTACAGCCTAGATACATGTTGCCGCTGCTGATTATTCTGATCGGCCTCGCCATTTACGGCTTTGCCCACGATCACCTCGGGCTAAGTCGATTGCAAGCTGGTGTGCTGTTTGCGGCCGTGGCACTGGCGAATTCACTTTCGCTCAGAAACAATATGCGCCGCTATATCACTGGTACTGATGTTGGCGGCTTTAATCTGAACCACAACATGGAATGGTGGTGGGATATTCCTGTCTCGCCAATGCTTGTTTGGTTTGGCGGCAGTGGCGCATTCGCGCTCACGCTACTCGGTGCATGGCTTTGGCTCTACCCGAAGGGTGTTCGGCCGGTGCCAGCGCAAGAAGAGATTTCGCCAGAACTGAGGCGTTCAATCCGATAGATCTGTTGGGGTGTGGACGTCGAGAGCGTTTGCTACCAGCCACACCGCTGGGGTGAGCTCCGGGCAAGCTGACGCGATTTCTCGGAGCAATTCGAACTCCACATGATCGGCGTTGCGTTTGTGCTCCGCAGCCTCGTCGGTGCTTCCGTGCCCGGCGAGCCTCGCGAGCGAGAACTCGGCAAGTTGTCCACGTTCTTCAAGGAGTTCGCTTCGTAGCTCGAACACGACGAACTCATCAACCGATGGAATCTCAGAAAGAGTGGTGAGCGGGTCTTCGCCTTCTCTGCCGCGATACTCGAGTATCGCGGTTCGCTCGATTGTCGCGAAATTTCGCAATTGCGCGAGTCGTTCAGAAGTCAGCATCACTCGAAAGAGCTTAGAGCACCACCATGAGTGCTTCCGACTTCGGAAAGCCCACCTAGACTTTGATCTGTGTCGAAGAGGGAAACAAAAACTATCTGGGAACTGCAGGGCTTAGTTGCCCCGGAATCATTCTCATATCGAGAGGGTGATCACTCAATCCTCTGGTATCGCTGGCCGCACCCAGAGGCTCCAAGATTCGTGCTGGTGCACGGCATCGGCATGGGCGCGGTAACCTTCACCCGTTTTATCGAAGCGATTCTTCCGGATGCTGAGGTTTTAGCGGTGGATCTGCCCGGCTTCGGCGACTCGCCAGAGCCCGAGCGCGCACTGAGTATTCCAGACACGGCGAACCTGCTCGCTGAGGCCTTGCGTGCCGCAAACGAGCGCACAGGCAGAAACGATCCTGTCGTGGCCGTTGGGCACTCGATGGGAGCTCAGGTTGTTGCTGAGCTCGCTGCGCGGCACGCAGACTTGGTTGATCGCGTGGTGTTGTTTGCACCAGCGGTGAATGCTGCCGAACGCACTGTCAAGCAGCAGGCGAAGCGCATGATGCAAGATCTCTTTGCAGGCAAACCCTTTATTGCGATGGCGACTGGCGTGGTCGAGTACATGAAGGCCGGCCCTCGCTGGTTTATTAAAAAGCTTGAACCTACGATGGATCACCGGATCGAAGACTGTCTGCCGCAGGTGGTACAACCAGCGCTGGTGCTCTGCGGCAGCAAGGACAAGGTCACCCCGCCCGAGTGGTGCTATCAGGTCGCGCTTGAACTGCCGGATGGTGAGCTGACCGTGCTCGGCGGGCCCGGGCATGAGGCGATGATCGCTGAGGGTGAGACCGCCGCCGAACGAGTGTGGCACTGGCTCGAAAGCTGAGGTAGCTTCGGCGCAGTCGCCGATCCAACGAAAAATACAGCCGGCCACCGCATGTTGCGATGGCCGGCTTTTCGGATTAGCTGTCTCGCGCGACTGCGCCGTGCTGATCCCGCGGAATTGGCACCTTGCGCCACGGCAGTTTCGTTGGCTCGGTGTCTTGAGCCGGAATCTCGAAATCGAAGCGGGTCTTTACCGCGAGAATGATCAGCATCAGCCAGCCGCTTTCAAGCAGCAGGCGGCTCTCGGTAAGCGACTGGACGAGCAGCGCGGTGAGCACCAGTAGTGGCCACAGCGCACTCGTAGCAAACGGCTGAGCTGGGCCGGGACCGCGACGCGGCTGATCCACCGCGCGGAACCAAACACGTTGCAGCGTGAGTACCACGATCGGTGCGAACACCAGCACACCGATAATGCCCAATTGCAGCCACACATCAAGCCAAGCATTGTGCGCGCTCATTACAGCGATACCGGCCTTTGTGTCGAGTCCCTTAAACGGCGCAACCCAGGTTGGCCAGTAGCTCACCCAGCCCCAACCAAACCAGGGCCGCTGCTCGACAAGTTCCCAAACTTTTTGCCAGGTTTCAACTCGGCCAGTGAGGTCACCGCTTTTACCAAGCAACCCAAACAGGAACTCGCGAGCGAAGGTGACTGCGGCAACCGCAACTGCGAGTAGCGCGCCAGCCGTCCAGTACACCGGCATGCGATGCTCTTGGCCGGTGCGCCGGCCCCACAGAGCAAACACAAGCACAACCGCGACGACCAGTAGCGCCACCCAAATTGTCGCGCTTCGGGTGAGGACAAGGGTGAGCACTGCGATGGCAACCCAGAACCAGCCGGCGCTGCGGCGGACAAGTCCGGCGCGCAACTGAATGGCGAACAGAATGAGTGAAATCAGTGCGATAAAACCGAGCAGAACCGAGTTTGCGACGATGCCCTGAATTGGGCCGCCTGAGAACAGCAGATCTCGGCTCCAATACAAGATCGCTGGGGTTTTGCCGGCAGGTCGCTCAACCCACCATGCCAGGAGCGGTTCGCGCACGAAGATAGCGACCCACAGTTCAAAAAGATAGGAGACTGCGAGTAGCCAGCGCATCGATGTGGCAAGTGTGCGCAGCAATTCGTGCCAACTCAAAATAAAGGCGAGCACCACTGCGGTTGCGGTGGTCAGGATCTGGGCGACCACTCCGGCGACGGTTTCGAGTCGGTAGGCGCTCCAGAAAATGGAGAGCGCGGCAAGAACGAGAAACCAATAGATCGGTGCGGGTAGTCGATACCAGCGAAACCGTGTTGGTTTCAGCCTGATAAACAGCACCACGCTCGTAATCGCAAGGCCGGCAGCCAGCACAAAAAATGCCGGCAAGCCGACCAGGTAGCGCACCCCGTTGCTGCCAAACGTGAACACGAATACAACGATTGCGAAGGCGCTTACGCCCAAACGAGTCTTACTCTCGGTCATAGTCGGTATGGTAGCGGGTGGATACGGAGCTACGAACATGTTGATCTTCATCGAGAACACCCCGCGCGCGTACGCGTGGGGATCTCGCGATGCATTGCCTGAGCTGCTTGGCGTTGCCCCTACGGGTGAGCCGCAGGCGGAGCTGTGGCTTGGCGACCACCCTGGTGCCCCGGCGACCGTGGCTAAGGCCAGGCCCGTGCCACAGACGCTGATCGATCTGATCGAAAGCGATCCGGGCCTCTACGGGGTAGATGGACAGCACCTGCCGTTTTTGTTGAAGGTGCTCGGAATCGGCGCTCCGCTCTCGTTGCAGGTGCACCCGAATAAGGAGCAGGCTGAGGCCGGTTTCGCTCGCGAGGAGGCTGCTGGTGTGCTGCCAGGCTCACGTGAGCGCAATTACGGTGACGACAATCACAAACCTGAGCTGCTCGTCGCGCTGAGCGAAGTATCTGCTTTGTGCGGGTTTCGTGATCTCGCGGCTGCTCGTGAAGACTTTCTTGCGCTCGCCGCAGCTGCTCCCGAGGGGGCAATGCGTGATTCGCTCTTGAGTGTTGCTGAGCGGTGTCAATCGCTTGCTGGCGATGATGAGGCGCGCTCCGAGTTTTTGCACTGGGCGCTTGGCGGGGGACCGGGTGTCGCCGAGGCGCTCGAGGCTATTGAGCATGTTCTTGCGAAGGTGCCTGATGGTGGGGTGGGGATCGATCCCGCGCGTGTGCAGGCCCTCGTAAATCTCACTGCCACCTACCCGGGCGATCCGGGCACGCTTATTTCTGTGTTGCTGCACTTGGTCACGCTGCAGCCGGGCGAGGCGATCTATCTGTCGGCGAGGCAATTGCACGCATATCTTTGCGGAATCGCGGTTGAGGTCATGGCGGCTTCGGACAACGTATTGCGTGCTGGCTTTACGCAGAAGCACATTGATGTTGACGAGGTGCTTCGAATCGTTGACACTTCGCAGCTTGATACCCCGCGGATTTTTGCAGATCACATTGCTCCGGGTCTTGTGACCTGGGCGCCAGCGGTGCCGGAGTTCGCTCTTTCTCGGGCGAGGCTTGGTGATCCAGCGAAGCATCTTGCGTTTGATGAGCCGAGTTCGGTGCAGATCGATCACGAATCGCCGAATGGTGAAGAATACAGCGAACCCGCAGAAAGCGTGATTGTTGCTGTGCCCTACCCGACTGTGCTTGTCGTGGTGTCGGGTCGGGTGCGTGTTGAGCGTGTTGGGGGCGAACTCTCAGAAGTTGCGAGTGCCGGTCGAGGCCAATCGCTGTATGTTTCTGCGGGTGAAGACATTGAACTTACCGGTGTCGCCGAGGTGTTTATTGCGACAGTTGGTACCAAATGGTCGCGCGTGTCTAAACCCTCAAGTGCTAATTGAGGGTTTAAGATTTCCAGCTTGACTTCGTCGAACTACAACGGTGTAATTGTGTGAAGATCAGAGTCCGACACCACACCGAGAGGAGTTCAGTGCCAATGTCGCTTCACTCCAACAGCTCGCAGGTTCCCGGCAACTGGTACGTCGACCCAGTATTTCTCGGGGTTCCAGGCGTACGTAAGGTTGATGACGATGAGGCGCTCGCCTGGCAGGGAGACGCACTCTGTGCGCAAACCGACCCAGAAGCCTTCTTCCCAGAAAAGGGCGGCAGCACCCGCGAAGCAAAGAGAATTTGCGATGGGTGCGAAGTTCGCAGCGAATGCCTCGACTACGCGCTGGCCAACGATGAGCGCTTCGGTATCTGGGGTGGGCTCAGCGAACGCGAACGACGCAAGCTTCGCCGCGAAGCTGGCTAACTCTTTCTTCTCAAGCTAAAGGCAGCCTGCCCGCAGGCCACCTTTAAGATGCTCTTGCGCAGGACCATCAAGGTGCCTTTCCGTGAAGGCCCCTCGTAGATTTCGATTTCTGCGGCACGCCGTGGCAAACATCCCAGGCGATCAGCCTAGGCTTGCGGTGTTATGCGAACTAGAGTGACCGCCATTCTCGTCGCCAGGCACGGCGGCGAGTGGCTAGACCAGACCCTCGCGGGGATTGCCGCGCAAACACGGCAGCCCGAACGCGTAATCGCTGTCGTGAACGGCGGGCGCGAGAGTATCGCGCAGCAGCTCAGAAGCGTGGCCGGTATTTCGGGCGTGGTCAGCACGCAAGCGATTACTTCCTTCGGTGCTGCGGTGCAGCAGGGCATCGCAGCGGTGCCAAGCGACCGGGCAGAAACCACACACTCGCAGTTCACCGCCGGTGCGGCTGAGCAACCACAGACAGAACCCTTCCAAGACTGGTTCTGGCTGCTCACTGAAGATTCAGCCCCAGAGCCGCGCGCACTTGAAGAGATCCTTTCGACAGTGCAGCGCGCCCCCTCGGTCGCAGTTGCGGGTCCAAAACTCGTCGACTGGGATCACCCGGACCGGATCATTGAGCTCGGCCAAAGCCTGACGCAGCGGGGCGATCGTTGGCTATTGCGTCGCCAAGAGCGCGACCAGCAACAATACGACCATCTTCAAGATGTACTGGGTGTTGGCCCAGTCGGCATGCTTGTGCGGGCAGACGTTTGGCGTCAGCTTGAGGGCTTTGACCCCGCATATGCCGTGTACGACGACGGCCTTGACCTCAGCGTTCGCGCCCGACTGGCCGGCTATCGTGTGGTCGTCGCGCCCACTTCGCGTGTGCGCTTCGCGCAACTGGGTGTCGCCGGCCCTCGCATCGAACGATCAAAGCGAGTGCTGCGGGCCGCCCACCGCGAGGCACGAACCTCGCAATTGCATCGCCGAATTTCATACGCTCCGGCACTTGCTGCCTTCTTTATGTGGCTCGGATTGCCGCTCGTTGCGATCGCGCGAGTGTGCTGGGCGCTCATTCGAGAGCAGCCGGGCAACATGTGGGCTGAGTTCTCCTCAGCTCTTCGAGTCTTTTTCACCCCAGGATCGCTCACCGCTTCACGGCGTCGAGTTCGTGGCGCAAGCACAGCAGGTTGGAGCGCGGTTCGCCCGCTCCGGGTAGACAGCAAGACAGTGCGAACCGCACGCATGATCGACCGAGAAGCAATTCTTGCTTCGCAGGGCCGAATGCGCGAAGAACTGCACTTTATTTCGACTGGCGGTTTGGCAGTCTTGCTGGCCAGCGTGCTAGCCGCAATCGGTCTCACCTGGTGGGCGCTCACCAAGACCAGTCTTGCAGGCGGGGCGCTTGCACCGCTCAATTCGATTGGCGAACTCTGGGCAAACACACGCATCTTTGATGGTGTCGCAGCTGACCCGTTCTCTTGGGTGCTCGCGCTGCTTGGCAGCCTCACCTTCTGGAACCCATCGCACGCGATTGTGTTGATGCTCGTCGCGGCTATTCCGCTGGCGGCTCTTGGCGGCTGGATTTGGGCGGCTCAGCTGACCAAAAACGCTGCGGGCCGTGCACTATTGAGCTTCGCGTGGGCGTTTAGTCCGGTGCTGCTCGGCTCGCTCGCGGGCGGCCGATTGCCAACGCTGATTCTTGCCGTTGTCCTACCGTGGCTCTTGCTCGCGGCCACTCGCGCACGTACCTCGTGGAGTTGGGCTGGTACAGCTTCGCTGCTTGCAGCCATTGTGCTCGCTTGCGCTCCTGTGCTGCTGCCTGCCGCGATTGTGCTTCTGGTGGTTGGCATTATCAGCTCGCCGCGCGGTACGGCCCGTGTTCTCACCGTGGCAATCGCTCCGCTTGCGCTTTTCGCACCGAAGCTGTTGATGCTGTTGCGCGGTGCAAACCCTATCGACCTGTTGCTTGATCCGGGCATCGTTTCGCCCTTCACCCCGGGTAACACGTGGCATCTGCTGCTTGGGTTCCCAGAGTTCGGGCTCGAAGGCTGGGGTGCAATCTTTGAGCAGATCGGCCTCGGCAATTTCCCTGTCACGCTGCTTGTCGGCGTGCTGCTCTTGCCAATCGTGCTGCTTGCAGCGATTGGTTTGCTCACCGGGCGAGTACCGTTCACCGTGCTGCACGCGGTGCTCGGTGGTCTCGGTTTGCTGACCGCGGTCGTGAGCGCAAAGCTGCAGCTCATGGTGGTGGGCGGCGAAGCTGTTTCGATCTGGACCGGTTCGGGTATTGCGCTCTACTGGATCGCAGTTCTCGGTCTTGCCTCAGTTGGCACAACAGTGCTGCGAAAGGCCGCCGCTCCGGTTGTCGCAGTTTCACTTGTGCTTGCGCTTACTTCGGTTGCTCCGGTTGCGGTTAAATTGGCGACGGCTCAGACCGGAATGGTTTCTGGTGAAGCCCAGATGCCAGCGCTCGTGCTCGCAGCGGGCACTCAAGATCCCGACCTTCGAACTCTCGTGATTACCGTTGAGGGTAAACGTGAGGTGCGTGCTCAGATAGTGACCGGCGCAGGTTTGCATCTTGACGAAATGCGTACCGGTGCGATCTCCGAGTCGTTGACGGTTGAAGACAGCAAGCTGGCTGAGGTTGTGGGCGCGCTTGCGAGTACTGGCGATGAGGATCGCACGGCCTCGCTACTCGCCGCAGAGGATATCGGTTTTGTGCTCTTGGAGAATGCCGGTGATGCGACCGAGCGTTCGCAGTTGCAATCTGCATTTGACCAGCAGACCGCTCTTGAGAACGCTGGACAGACATCACACGGACTGCTCTGGCGTGCTGCCGATACGAGTGCGAATACCGCCGTTGCGGATGAGCATGTTGCCTCGGGCCCGTGGCTTGTCGGTATGAGTTACAAGGTCTTCACTCAGCTGATCTGGTGGATTCAGGTTGTTGTGCTCGGCGCCATGATTTTGCTCGCCTTGCCTACCGGTGAGGTGGTTGAAGAGCCGCAGCGCAGGCGCAAGCGTAAGAACGGCAAGACTGGGCCCGACGAGGTCTTGGCAAAGACCGACGAGACCGCACCGGCTGGGGCAGAGCAATCTGCCGCTTCGGTTGAACCGGCAGTAGTTGAACCTGCGACCGCTGACCCCGCAACCGAGACAACAGCTCCGGTGGAGCCCTCGGCTGACGAACCGCAGAGGGTCGATCCAGCGTCTGAACATAACGCGGATGCAAACGAAATCTCTCAGGCGATTGAAGACCGGGAAACTACCGAGGCTCAAGAACCAGCGGAACCAGCGGAACCAGCAGAATCAGCGGAACCAGCGGGACCAGCGGGACCAGCCGAGCCGGCAGCCGCTGCTGAGAAACACCCACAGCGCAAGATTCCAAAGTTCTTGCGCCCAGCCGACGATGAGGCGAGCGAGGGAGGCGAACGATGAGTGAAAAGTCAAAGAGCATGCTGCGCGGAAGCGCGCGGGCGCTGACGGGTGTAGCAATCATTGGTGTCTCGGTAGCTACCGCTGCGCTGCTTGGCTCTGGGGTTGTCGGGATCCCGAGCTTCGAACGTCAAGCCGTCGCGGTCACCGCAGACGCAAGCCAGAACGCAACTTATGCACTGGTGTGCACGGGCTCATTTGCCGAACTCGGTTCTGATCCGTCGAGGCCAACCGCAGCAATCCCTGGAGGCAGCAGCACAGTGCTGCTCACCGGGGAATCGCTTGAAGAACGCGTCCTTGCCCGTGAAACTGAAGGCGGAACCGCGCCATCAGTGATCGAAAGTTCTGCAGACGGGAATCTTGCCGCTGCAGAGCTTCAGCAGGTGACCACAACGGCACTTCAGGGTCTCAGCGCCTCCAGCTGCGCAGAACCCGTGCATGAACAGTGGCTCGTCGGTGGTGGCACTACTCTGGGCCAATCCACCACGCTTGTACTTGGCAACCCGTTTGCCGTGCCATCCACTGTGCAAGTTTCAATCTTTGACGAAAACGGCAAGGTTGACTCATCACGCACCACGGGTGTGTTGGTGCCAGCCGGATCGCAGCGAATTGTGTCCTTGAACGGCTACGCGCCTGGGCGCGAAAGTCTGGTTGTGCGTGTTGAAAGCACGGGAGCCGCCGTGACGGCAGCCCTCGGAGTCTCGCAGACCATTGACATTCGCTCATTCGCGGTAGACACCGCTACCCGCCAGCTTTCACCTGAGCCAATGCTTGTCATCCCAGGTGTTGCGAACATGGTCACAGAAGAAAAAGTCTCTGACGGTGCTGCGCCCGACACCGACTTGAATCCGATTCAGGTTCGTTTGCTGTCGCCTGAGGGCAGCGGCACAGCCGTGATCAGCGCGCACGACCCAGAGGGCAGCTCAACCGAGCTTGGCACCGTTGAACTCAAAGCTGGCGTGGTTTCTGACTTCAAGGTGAAACAGTGGCCAGCAAATGCCCAGGCGATCGTCGTCGAAGCTGATGTACCTGTCGTCGGTGGAGCCCGGGGCTCGGCTGATGTGCCACCAGCACATGATTACGCCTGGTTTTCTCCCGCACCAGAACTGCCAAGCAACAGCAAGTTCGGCGCTTCGGTCGTGCTTGGCGGAGAACTCGTGCTGACCAACCCAGGCACTGAAGAAGTCACAGTCACAGTGGCTACCGAGGGTGCAACTGCGCCAGAGCAGACAATTAACCTGCCCGCAGGCGCCGCAATTCCCGTCTCTGGCAAGGGTCAACTGTGGCTCACCAGCACGGGTCCCGTCTATGCCGGGGTGCGCATCCTGAGCGGCCCAAACATTGCTGGCTATCCGGTGCTTGCGCCGATGGAACGCAGCCTGGCCCTCACAGTATTTACCCGCTAACACTTGTCATATGGCTCCCGAGCGCACAGAACCAGAGCGGCCCACTGGCTGGGAGAGCAGGCTGTGCGCTCGAGTCGGGTGCGCGCAAGTGGCGCGGTACACACTCACCGCTGACTACACAGACAGAATGATGGCGGTGGGGCCGCTCAGTCCCGAACGCACCCCGCCGGCGCTCGACCTGTGCGAGAGACATGCTGAATCTCTCGCGCCGCCAGAGGGCTGGCAGTTGGTGCGGCACAGCTCCGACTAAGTAGACTGATGACGTGTTTGGGCGAGAGAAACGGGCGAGATTTGATCCCCCGGCGGTACCTGTGAAGCGTCACGGGCGCCGCGCCATCCGTTCTTCGCTTACCGGCCCTCAGCTGCCAAATCCTGACGCCAGAGTTGCGCGTTTTGAACTTGCAGCCCGCGCCGCCCTTGAACTTCTGCGTCGAGATCTCGGTAGTGATCTCGACGGTATTCGGATCGGATTTGCCACCGCGCCCACAGGCGTAGGCGAAAGCGAGCAGCCACTCTTTTATTCGATTGATCGGCCCTCACGCACTATCGTGATGTTTCGAATGCCGATCCAACGCGCCAAAGGCTTGCACGTTGACGATGAAGAGCACCGCAGATACTTCATTGCGCACTGCGTGCACCGTGCCGTTTGTGAGTACCTAGGCCGTGAGCCGTGGGAAGTCGCGCCAGGGCGATTCGACCACTTCTAGCCGACACGCCGCGGGTCCTGGCACCACTTGGGTTTAACGCGCTTGAACGGATGGTGACGAACAAACGCAGGTGACTCATACATAATGGGAGCATGAGCGCACGCATTCTTGTGGTTGATGATGACAGAGCCCTGTCTGAGATGCTCGGAATGGTTCTGCAGGGCGAAGGCTTCGATACGGTTTTTGCTGCAGACGGCCCCTCAGCGGTCGAGCTGTTTCGTGAACACCGCCCCGACCTGGTGCTGCTTGACCTGATGCTTCCCGGTATCGACGGCATCGAGGTTGCGGCACGTATTCGCGCCGAGTCTGGTGCACCAATCATCATGCTTACCGCGCGCAGCGAAACGGAAGACGTTGTTCGTGGCCTAGAAGCTGGTGCCGATGACTACGTTGTGAAGCCATTCAACCCCGTCGAGTTGATTGCTCGCGTGCGGGCTCGACTTCGTGAGCCTCAGCAGGAGGCTGGCGAGAAACTCCGTGTCGGTGATATCGATATTGATGTCACTGGTCACGAGGTGCGCCGAGGCGACAAGACTGTTTCACTCACTCCGCTGGAATTCGAACTTTTGGTGATCCTCGCGAGAAAACCTCAACAGGTGTTCACCCGCGAGGTGCTGCTCGAAAAGGTCTGGGGCTACCAGTACAAAGCCGATACACGTTTGGTGAACGTACACGTGCAGCGTTTGCGCGCCAAGATCGAGCTCGACCCGGATCACCCCACCATTGTGACAACCGTGCGCGGCGTGGGGTACCGCGCCGGTGCAGCAACGGAGTAGCCGTTTGGCGGCGACAAAACGACACGGTCGGTCGCCACTTGGGTTGCGCCTTCGCCGCCTGAGGGTGTGGCTGCTGCGCGTCACCAAGCCGGTGCTTGGGCCAGTGCGCGCTGCCTGGGCCAGTTCGCTACGCCTGCGCACCATGACCATTACCGGTCTGATTGCGATCTTCATGGTCGCTCTCATGGGTGCGCTCGTGCTCGACCGAATCAGCACTGACCTCTATTCCTCGCGGCGTGATCAGGCGTTGCAAGACTCCGCGCGAGCGACCCTTGCCGCGCAGGGGCAGCTCGATGAGTCAGATGCCGCCGACATTAGCTCACTGACCACCCTTGCCGGCTCGGTTCGCAGCACCGTGCAAGGCACCTCGGCTAGCCAGTTGATCTATTTGCGTAGGCAGGCGGGGCAGGGGCCGTCAATTCTCGCGCCAGATGATTCGTTCACTTCGCAGCAATTGGTTGATGTGGTGTCAACTGACCTGAGCGAAGCCCTGATCGAGGGTCGGGCGCCGCAGTACTGGCAGGCGGTGCGGCTTGTCGACGATGGTGGTGTTGTGTCGCCAGGTATCTTGGTGGCCTCGACCGTGGTGTTCCCGGCGGGAGCTGGCAGCTACGACCTGTACATCGGATACAGCTTCGCCGATGTCAGCAAAAGCATTGAGTTTATTACTCGCGCGCTGATCATTATGGCTCTGCTTCTGCTGTTGCTTTTGGCGGTGTTGGTGTGGGCGATTTCTGGGCTGGTGTTCCGTCCGATTCGAGCCGCGGCTTCTGCAAGTCATCGCCTGGCCGCCGGCGAAATTGATGCTCGTATTCCGATGCAGGGCGACACGCACTTTGACGAGCTCTCAAACAACTTCAATCACATGGCCGATACCTTGCAGTCTCGTATTGAAGAGTTGGATCAACTCTCAAGCATGCAGCAGCGATTCGTTTCAGATGTGTCGCACGAGTTGCGCACTCCACTGACCACTATCAAATTGGCAGCTGAGGTACTGCGAAGTCAGGTGGCCGACCCGGAATCAAGCCAGGCGAGGCCTGTGCAGGTGCTCAGCGATCAAGTTGATCGATTTGAGGCGCTGCTGGCCGACCTGCTTGAGATTTCCCGCTACGACGCGGGCCCGGTCACCCTGGAAACAGAACCCACGAACCTGGTGCTGCTCACCGAGGAAGTGGTTGAGGGGCTACGCCCACTCTCAGAAAGCTTGATTGAACTCAGACCACTTGGTGGTTTCGGTGTGATCGAGGTTGATCCAAGGCGTATTCGACGTATTGTGTCAAACCTCGTAGGCAACGCAATTGAGCACGGTGAGGGTCGCCCAATCGTTGTTACGGTTGACTCGAACGCGTCGGCCGTGGCGATTGGCGTTCGAGATTGGGGTGTCGGCATGAAGAGCGAAGACACCCTGCACGTGTTCGACCGTTTCTGGCGGGCCGATCCATCGCGAAAACGCACTCTGGGAGGCACCGGGCTCGGGCTCGCAATTGCGTTTGAAGACGCTGCCGTGCACGGGGGCCTGCTTGAAGTCTGGTCACGACTTGGCGAGGGCACGAACTTTCGGCTCACGCTGCCGCGCGGTGACGAATCGGCAGCGTTTATGTCGCCCGTGCCGCTGGTGCCAGACGACGTGGTGCCAGAAGATGGCGACCCCGACGTGACCGGGGGATGGCTGCGCAGACCCCGCAGACGAGTGCGAAGGGAGAAAGAACGATGACACGTCGTATACGTTCAGCAATGCTCGCTTCGCTTGCGGTGCTCGCGCTTACTGCCTGCGCGACCGTGCCTGATTCGGGTCCCGTTCGAGAAGGGCTTCCAAATCTTGCCCAGGTTGAGCGTGGTGCCTACCTGAACCCGCAGGGTCCAATTTCGGGCGCAGACCAAGAAACCATCGTGCGAGGTTTTGTGCGGGCCGCATCGTCACATGCCAACGGCTACGAGATTGCGCGAGAGTTTCTTGCTCCAACCTATGCTGAGCTCTGGGATCCCGGCCTCGGGGTGTTTGTGAATGAGGGGCCTCAGCAGTACCAGAGCACCGAATCAGGGCTGGCGGTACTGACCCTGCATGTGAGCGCCACCGTTGACTCCGGCGGCACAATGACCCCAGCGAACCCTGAGCAGGGCACAGACGTGCAATTTGAGCTCACCAAAGTCAACGGTGAATGGCGCATCTCGTCTGCCCCCAACGGCATTATTCTCGACCGGAGCACCTTCTCAGCCGTCTGGACGACCAGGCAGCTCTACTTTTTGAGCCCGGACCAACGCCTGGTGCCTGAGATTCGTTGGTTCCTTCGTAACTCGGCGATGCCATCACAGATTGTGAATGCACTGCTGCAGGGCCCGTCGGCGCTTATATCGGGAGCCGCGCGGAGTGCGTTTCCAGAGGGCACCACACTGTCGACGAGAGACGTAGCGGTTGTCGACAACACCGCGGTGATCGACTTCTCGACCGAAATGCTTGATGCCGATGACAGTGAAATGGCAGCGATTACCAGGCAACTTGAAATGAGCCTGCAGGGCCTTTCAGGGGTGTCGCGTTTTCAGATCGCAGTGCACGGCACGGTGCTCGCCGGGGGAGACGCGGCAATTTCTGAAGAAACCCCCGCTGGCGAACATCAGAGCATTGCGCTCATGAAAGACGGTGAATTCGGTCTTGCTGCCGGTGGATCGCTGACTCCGATGAATGGATTGAGCGACAAGATTGTTGAGCTTCGACCGGAGGCTGTCACGATGTCACCAGATCTGAACTCGGCAGCGGTGCTCAACAGCGATGGTGTGGCCCTCGTCACGAAAGAACGCAGCATCGGTCTTGATATCCGTGATGAGCAGATTGCGCCGAGCATTGATGCGCTCGGTTACATCTGGACGTACAGCGAGACTCAGCCAGGCATTATTCGGGCAAGCACTCCAGACGTGCACTGGACCGAGCTGGCAGTGCCTTGGCTTTCCGACGTTGAAGTTGCTGCGATTCGTCTGTCGACCGGGGGCAACCGACTCGCGGCACTCGTGCAAGACGAAACTGGAACCAAATTCTTGGTAGTCGGGGTGGTTCGCGACTCGAAGGGTCTGCCCGTAGGTCTTACCGAAGAGGTGAGTCTGCAATTCTGGGACTCGGGAGCACCAATCGATTTCGACTGGATCAGCGACAACCGGTACGTGCTGCTGAGCGAAACCGGTTTGCTCGGCAATTCGGCGCGCGTCACGATCGGTGAGGTAAGTGGCAGGTTCGCAGCGGAGTCGGGCACGGTTTCGGGTGGCTCCTCGGTCAGCGGCGGCGGTGGCAGGCGCGCGCTATTGCGTGTGCTCGGCGAACAGCATCGAATGTTTGTGCCGCAGGGTTCTGGCTGGCAGCCATCGATGAACAACGTAGATCTGATCGCGAAGGTGGGCTAGCAGCAGCTCGACGGTCTTCGCTCACAGGGGCGTTGGATCGCCGGCTGCCTCGGCGGGCTGTGTAGATCGGCGCAGTCGACCCCTCGCGGGCTCAGAATCTCACCATGCGTGAAAAACGAGGTGCACTTCGAGAACTCTGGCTCGATCTGCGCTCAATCCTGTGGCCCTGCAGCTGTGTGATTTGCGGGGCAGCGAATAGAGAACTTTGCCTGCCATGTGAAACCGGGCTGCGCGCCACCATCGGCAGGGCCGGTCGGGTTGCTGCCCCACTGCTTGCCGAGGTGTGGGCGTACGGCCCCTATGAGGGCGCAATGCGTCGCCTCATCGTGAAGTACAAGCACGGCGGAGCAATCCGGTTCGCTCCACTGCTCGGAGCACTGTTCGCCGGACCCCTAGTTGCAGCGCTAGAGCGCGGCAGCGGATCAGCACTCATCGTGACCGCCCCATCGCGCATCGAGCGCGTGCGAAGCCGCGGGTATCGACACCTCGACCTGATCGTGAGCCACTCGCTTCGGTACATAACAAGGCAGGGGCACAAGAGAGGCCAGCTCGGGAGTTTTTTGCCGGGTGCACTCCAAGCAGCTCCTGGGCGAGCCGGGCAGCTTGGTCTGAGCGCGGCAGATCGAATTCGCAACGCCAAAAAGGTGCGCGTACCAAGACATTTGCACAGCAGATTGCAAGGTTCCGAAGTGGTGCTGGTCGATGACATCATGACCACCGGAGCCACTCTGAATGCTGCGATGCAAGCGCTCGCCGCAGTTGGCGCCCGAGTAGTCGCGGTGGCCATCATGAACAACACTCAGAGAAAAGATGAAATCAATTCTGACGGATTGCTGAACAATGTGGAACTGGAGGGGGCAACAGCGGTAGGGTTCGAGAAAGGCGTGAAGGTGCGTCCGCCAATGTGGCCACCCGCCTGAACCCAAAGGAGGTCACCATGGATGTAAGCATTCGCGGCAGGGGCGTCGGAGTAACCGATCGCTTCGAGAACTATGTGGGTTCGAAAACCGATAAGGTCGAACTCCTCCTCCCGAAAGCGCAAGCCTTCGAAGTTAAGGTTTCGCGTCTCAGCGACCGCAGTCCAAACAACGGGGACCGCGTCGAAATCACGGTAGTAGGTCCCGGCCCGGTCATTCGAGCTGAAAGCACCGGCAACGATAAATACACCGCGTTCGACATCGCATACGGTCGAGTGCTCGAACGCATTCGCCGTATGAAAGATCGCAAACAAGATCGTCGAGGCAAAGGTCGCACCTCGCTCGGTGAAGCTGCAGCCGAAGGTTTCAGCGTGGTTGATGTTGCACCCGCACCGCTTGAAACTCTCGAGGCAGTTGCAACCGGCGCGAATCCGGTCATAAACGCCGAGCAGACTGAAGAGCAGTACACCCCAGTGGTGATCCGCCAGAAGGAATTCCCGGCAGAACGCTGCACCATCGATGAAGCGGTCGACCAGATGGAACTCGTCGGTCACGATTTCTTCCTTTTCATCGAAACCGAGTCAGGGAAGCCAAGTGTGGTGTACCGCCGAAAGGGATGGAACTACGGTGTCATCTCGCTCGCAGACGACTAAACGATAGTTACTTAGCCTGTGGCCCGCTGGATCATTCCAGCGGGCCACTTGGCGTTTTAGGTGCCAAGCGCAAACGGAGTCCGTGTCGAAGCACCAAAGTAAGCGCCTCACAGGCGATCCCGACCGTCATCTTCGATTTACCGGCACGGCGCTGGACAAACGTGATCGGCACTTCCGCAATCGGGCAGCCAGCCTCCTCAAGACCCCATGCGAGCTCAACTTGGAAGCCATAGCCTTGCGTGCTTGGAAAGCCTTCAGGGAGTCTTGAAAGCCAGCTCTGATCAATGACCCGAAAGCCACTCGTGATGTCGTGCAAACGGGAACGCAGCAGCATCCTCGCCACGCCCGTCCCGGTTCGAGAGATCCAGCGCCGATACCAGGGCCAGCCCTGCACACGACCGCCTTCGATCCAACGCGCTCCAATGACAAGCCCCGCACCGTCTCGCGCCGCCCGCAAAAGCTCGGGCAACTGCTCAGGAAGATGCGATCCATCGGCGTCCATTTCAACGAGCCAGCGGTAGCTGCGAGCAGCAGCCCACTCAAACCCTTCCAAATACGCGGTACCAAGACCAAGCTTTGCGCTGCGATGCAACACGAAGATGCTCGGTGAGTTCGCAGAAAGTTCATCTGCCAGTTCCGCTGTGCCGTCAGAGCTGGCATCGTCAACGATCAAAATGTGAGCTTCGGAAACCACTTGAGTGAGGCGAGAAACCACTTCGCCGAGCGTTGCAACCTCATTAAAAGTAGGCAGAATCACCAGCACTGAGTCGCTACCGCGCGACTGAGCAACCTCCGTGGGCTCGCCCGCCGGAGAAGAAAGTTGATCCTCACTCACAGAACAACCCTAGGCCAGGCTTGCTAAGCTGAGGCGTTGTCACAATTCGGCAACAGAAAGCACGGCGTGCCTGGGCTCAGACGCATCGGGCTCTCACCGTACAATTTCCAGGAGATACGACGTGGCGACAGTCCTCGAACGAGTCCTTCGCGTAGGCGAAGGTCGCACCCTGAAGAAGCTTGAGCGACTGGCCAAGACCATCGCAGCGATCGAACCCACATTTGAACAGCTCAGTGATGAAGAGCTGCGTGGCGAGACCGAAGAGTTTCGCGAGCGTCTCGCAAATGGCGAGACACTTGATGACCTGATGCCGGAGGCGTTCGCCGCGGTTCGCGAAGCTGCGAAGCGCACAATCGGCCTGCGTCCATTTGACGTGCAGGTCATGGGCGGCGCGAACCTGCACCTCGGCAACATCAGTGAGATGAAGACGGGTGAAGGTAAGACCCTCGTAGCAACCATGCCTGCGTACCTCAACGCGCTCGCTGGCAAGGGTGTGCACATCATTACGGTGAACGACTACCTCGCGAGCTACCAGAGCGAGCTGATGGGCCGCGTCTTCCGTGCCCTGGGCATGACCACCGGCTGCATCGTCGCAGGCCAGTCGCCAGCTGAACGTCGCAAGCAGTACGACGCAGACATTACTTACGGCACCAACAACGAGTTTGGTTTTGACTACCTGCGCGACAACATGGCTGGCACCTCTGCCGATCGTGTGCAGCGCGGCCACTTCTTCGCCATCATCGACGAGGTCGACTCGATCCTGATCGATGAAGCGCGTACGCCTCTCATCATTTCGGGCCCTTCTTCAGGTGACGCGAATCGCTGGTTTGCCGAGTTTGCGCGGATCGCGAAGACGCTGAAGGCAGGCGTTGACTACGAAGTTGACGAGAAGAAGCGCACCATTGGTGTGCTCGAGCCAGGCATTGAAAAGGTCGAGGATTACCTCGGCATCACGAACCTGTACGAATCGGTGAACACCCCACTGATCTCGTTCCTGAACAACAGCATCAAGGCAAACGCCCTGTTCACCCGTGACAAGGACTACGTCGTACTGAACGGCGAAGTGCTGATCGTTGACGAGCACACCGGCCGTATTCTTGCGGGCCGTCGTTACAACGAGGGTATGCACCAGGCCATCGAGGCCAAGGAAAACGTTCAGGTCAAGGCCGAGAACCAGATGCTCGCGACCGTTACCCTGCAGAACTACTTCCGTCTTTACGAGAAGCTGTCAGGCATGACCGGTACTGCTGAGACCGAGGCCGGCGAATTTATGTCGACCTACAAGCTCGGCGTCGTACCGATCCCAACGAACCGCACCATGCAGCGCAAGGATCAGCCAGACCTGGTCTACAAGAACGAAGAAGCGAAATTTGTGCAGGCAGTTGCCGATATCGCCGAACGTCACAAGTCGGGCCAGCCTGTGCTGGTTGGTACCACCAGCGTTGAGAAGAGCGAGTACATTTCGCGTCTGCTCGCGAAGTCTGGTGTGCGTCACGAGGTCCTGAACGCTAAAAACCATGCGCGTGAGGCTTCGATCATTGCTCAAGCTGGTCGCCTTGGTGCCGTCACCGTCGCCACCAACATGGCAGGCCGTGGTACTGACATCATGCTCGGTGGAAACGCTGAGTTCCTTGCAGTGCAGGAGATGACCAGCCGTGGCTTCTCGACTGAAGAAGACCCAGAGGCATACGAGGCCGAATGGCCCGCAGTATTTGCTGCTGTGAAAGAAGCAGTCTCGCAGGAGGCGGAAAAGGTCATCGAGGCCGGTGGTCTCTACGTGCTCGGTACCGAGCGTCACGAGTCGCGTCGTATCGATAACCAGCTGCGCGGCCGCTCGGGACGACAGGGTGATCCAGGCGAAAGTCGTTTCTACCTGTCACTGACTGATGACCTGATGCGTCTATTCAACTCGGGTGCAGCCGCCGCTCTGATGAACCGCTCAAGCTTCCCGGACGACCTCGCAATTGAATCGAAGGTTGTTACGCGAGCAATCCAGAGCGCGCAGAGCCAAGTTGAGCAGCGCAACGCTGAGATTCGCAAGAACGTGCTCAAGTACGATGACGTGTTGGATCGCCAGCGTAAGGCTATCTACACTGACCGCGCCCAGATTCTCGACGGCGAAGACATTCAGGCCCGTGTTGAGGTGTTCCGTGAGCAGGTAACCGATGCGATTCTCGATTCGCATGACACCGGCGACTGGGATCTCGATTCGCTGTGGAACGATCTGAAGCAGATCTACCCGGTAAGCATCACTCCCGACGAGATCCTTGCAGAGTCCGGCGGCAAGAGCGTAAGCCGAGACTTCCTCCGTCGCGAGATCCTGTCCGACGCTGAGCTGGCATACCAGAAGCGTGAAGAGGCACTCGGCGAAGAAGCAATGCGTGAGCTTGAGCGCCGCGTTGTGCTGACCGCTATTGACCGCCGCTGGCGCGATCACCTCTACGAGATGGAGTATCTCAAGGAGGGTATTGGCCTGCGTGCCATGGCTCAGCGCGATCCGCTGGTCGAATACCAGCGCGAGGGTTACACCCTGTTCCAGAGCACAATGGGCCAGATCAAGGAAGAGTCGCTTGGGCTGCTCTACAACCTTGAGGTTCAGGTGCGTCAGGCAGAGGGACCAGGAGACCACGTACACCTTGAGGGTGGCGGACTTGAAGCTGAACAGAGCGTTGACGACTCTGCATTTAGCTACTCGGCCCCTGACGAGGATGGTGGCACCGCGGTAAGCGGCGCTGCGACAAAGACTGGCAAGAGCGGTAACCCCGCGAAGAACGGCAAGAAGGCTAAATCTGCCGCTGCAGCCGCAGCGCAACAGGCGTCTTCTGCCCAGAATTCGCAGGCAGCAGCGCCACAGCGCGGTGCGTTTGGTCAGCAGGTTGAGGGTGGCGACGCCGGCAACCGTGCAGATCGCCGTAAGAAGAAGTAGCACATCCACTCCACTGCCGGGTCGCCCCGGTGGAGCATGAATTGATACCCGGTTTCCGGTCCAAATGGAGATTCAATGAACGAGAAACTTACTAAGAATCAGCGACGTGAGCAGGCGCGTGAACAAGCACGTGTCGCTCGCGAATCTGAGAAGAAGCGCGAAAAGCGCAACCGCCTGTTCCTGCAGGGCGGCATCGCGGCAGTTATCATCGCGATCGTCGCTGTGGTTGCGCTGGTTCTGACTCAGAACGCTAAGCCAGCTGGCCCCGGCCCACTGAACATGATTTCTGGTGGTGTTACCTTCGGCAAAGATCTGAAGGTTGAAAAGACCAAGGCTCTGCAGCCCGACGAGGATCGTAAGGCGCTCGACCAAGACTTCGAATCGCTGCCGGTTGACGTCACGATTTACGTCGACTACATGTGCCCAGCCTGTGGCAACTTTGAGCAGCAGAACGGCACCATGCTTGAGCAGTACGCCGGCAGCGGTGACATCGCTCTCACCGTCTTCCCGCTGAACTTCCTTGATGGTCAGTCGCTTGGTACGAAGTACTCGACTCGTGCGGCAAACCTGGTGAGCTGTGTCGTTGACCAGCAGCCAGACAGCGCGTTCGCGCTGCACAATCGTCTGCTTAGCGCTGGTGTGCAGCCACAGGAGCAGACCACTGGCCTGACCGATGATCAGCTGCTTGAGAACGCAGAGGCTGCGGGAGCAAAGCTCACCACCGAGCTGAAGCAGTGCGTGAAGGACCAGCGTTTCGCAAGCTTCATCAACGGCAACTGGAAGTCAGCAAGCGAGACCGGATTGCTTGGTCTCGCGGAAGGCGCTCAGCTAATCAATGACCCTCGTGTCGGCGATCTGCAGCCTGCCGACAAGCCACAGCGCCTCACCAGCACGCCAACCGTTATTGTGAACGGTCAGCAGTGGGTTGAAGGCCGCGACGGAACTCTCGAAGAGTACCTGCTGAAGGTAAAGGCCGAGATTGACGGCAGCAACGCGAAGAAAGACGCGGCTGCAGAGTCAAGCAACTAGGTTTTTTAGCTTCGCTGGCCGCGTTTCATTGCGCGTGGTCAGCGAAGCACCTAAAAACCAGGTATCCTCTTCTAGGTGGTCAGTTTCGACTGAGTACCATTGCCTCCTTAGCTCATCTGGTAGAGCAGCGGCCTTGTAAACCGCAGGTGGTCGGTTCGAGTCCGACAGGGGGCTCAGACGAAAAAAGGACCCGCTTCGGCGGGTCCTTTTTGGTTTGTGTTCCGCAGGCTGCGATGTTTTGCTGTGGATCACGAAGCCACGGGGCGACGGTACGATAGTTGAGTGCCGTCAACAAAATCGAGTCTTCCGCTTTGGCTGGCGCTCGTTGGTAGCGGCTTTGCAGGTGCGCTCACAGCAACCCAGTCGCGAATCAATGGTGGTCTGAGCCAGCAGATCGGTGACCCGTATCTCACCGCATTTATCTCTTTTGCCATGGGGCTCGCGGTGGCAGCAATCTTTGCCGCGCTTAGTCGTCGTGGGAGAAAAGGGTTTGCGCTGGTCTGGCGTGAGTTTCGTAGCGGGCATCTGCCTTGGTGGGCGTTGTGCGGCGGTGCCTTTGGCGCATTTCTGGTGCTTTCCCAGGGTATCGTTGCGACCGTTCTCGGGCTCGCTATGTTTACAGTCGGTATGGTTGCAGGCCAGGTGCTTGGCGGGCTCATGATCGATCGGATGGGTATTGGCCCCGGCGGTCGCGTGAATCCGACGCTTACGCGAGTTCTCGGAACCGTTCTTGCCTTGATCGCAGTCGGATTCTCGGTTGTTGCTGACCTGTCTGGCTCGGGCGGGGTTGGTTCGCAGATGTGGCTTATCGTGATCCCCGTTCTCGTCGGTGCTGGAGTTTCGATGCAGGCTGCGGTGAATGGGGTGTTGCGCTCGGCGGCACAGAGCGCATTGACTGCAACGACAATTAGTTTTCTATTTGGAACTGTGTTGCTCGCGGCCATCGCTGCTGTCTCGGTCGGAATACATGGCTGGCCAGGGTATTGGCCCTCTGAGCCGCTGTATTACCTAGGCGGAGCGCTCGGTACTGTTTTTATTGGACTCGCGGCGGTGCTCGTGCGCACGGCGGGTGTGCTCTTGCTCAGCATGTCGAATGTGGCGGGTCAGTTGCTCACTTCGGTCGCTATCGAAGCAGGGATGCCGCTCGCCGGTGGCGTTTCTACTGGCATGCTGATCGGCACGGGTATTGCGCTAGTGGCGGTTCTGATCGCTGCGTTGCCCGCTAAAAAACGCCCGTAGCTGTGGGTGGGCGATCCTCGTAGCTCAAGCTTTTTGCTGCGCTGGGGAGAAACGTTGGCGCGCCCAGTAATGAAGCGACTGTGCTTTTCGTACGCCAATTAATGCATGAGACTTGCAACATCTGATGATATTCGTCAGACTATTAGAGTTGGCTGAAGTTAGGTTTACCTCAGCTAAGTCCGATGGGGGTCTTTGTGTGCCCCCGTTTTGTTTGTCCTGAGCCGAGGAGTGTTGCCGTGGAGGCATTTGGTAAGCGGATGCGTGGCGGACTCGCCACGCTGCTCTCTGCTGCCCTAGTAGTTAGCGGGGCGCTACTTGCTGCTCCAGCTGCGTCTGCTGAAGAGCCGGCCGCAGAGACCAGCCAGGTAGTTGAGCCACCGGTTGCTGAAGCTCCTGCCGAAGAAACGACTGAGGCATCAGAAACGGCTGAGCCTTCGGAAGCTACCGAAGCTCCTGCCGAAGAGACTGCAGTCGAAGAGGCACCGGCGAGCGAAGAAGCTCCAGCTGAAGCTCCACAAGCGGCAGCGGTTTCGACGCCAGTTGTGGTCACCACTGAAGCTGCGCGTGCCGGCGGCACCATTACCGTAACGGGTAGCGGTTTTAACCCCGCAGCCCCGGGCGTGTATGTCGGATTCGGTCCAGCCGGGCTCCCCGGTTTCTACATTGGGTCAGGCAGCATGCTTGACACAGTGTTCGTTGGACCAACGAACGAGGACGGCTCAACCGAGGCGGGACGCACCGCAAAGCTCAATGCCGACGGAACGTTTACAACTACGTTCACCGCCCCTGCATTCGAAGATGCAAAGTCGTACGCCGTGTACACCTCAAAGGCTCACGGCCAGGGCATGGGCGATAAGTCACAGGACACCACCACAGCGGTCGCCTACAGTGCGCCAGTGGTTGCTGCTCCTGCGGTGACTGTTGAGGGTGCTGTTTCTGATCTTGATCCGGATGCTGCGAATGTGGTGACGGTGCGGGGTACTGGTTTTGTGGCGAGTGATCCGGAGACTTCGGGTTCGCGTCCGCCGCTCGCGGGGAAGTTCACGGGCACGTATGTCGTGTTCGGTTCGTTTGCTGAGGTGTGGCAG
>NZ_JASCRS010000003.1:471157-502757 GCF_030010235.1 Leucobacter sp. UT-8R-CII-1-4
GACGCAGTTGACGTTGACTGCTAATGAGTCGAAGGCGCTTGCGAATGGTTCGTGGGGTATTGCTACGTACCCTGGTGGTGGTGCGAAGTATGCTCCGTTTGAGACGTTTACTCCGGTTTCGTTTAAGGCTCCGGTAGTTGCCCCTACGGCGACTGCAACCACCAGCATCAACGCTGATGAGCTGACCGTGACGGTGACCGCAAACAATCTGCCTGGCAATATCTACGCCGCACTGATTGAAAAGGGAACCGCAGCGTCCTTGGACATGGGCAACGCTTCTGCGCTCCCCGCATTCGCTAAACCGTTCCCAACCGTTGTTGACGGTAGCGCGGGCTTCTCTCTGGTAGCGCCAAAGGACAAGCTGGATCGCAATAAGCAGTATGAAGTGCTCGTGTGGAAGATCCACTCGAACCCTGCCGCCGACACGATTTACGCAACTGCCGAGGCAAAGGTCACTTCGAGCCAGTGGGATCTGATGTTCCCTGCAGCGCCGAAGCCGACGCTCGCAGCGACCGTAACAAGCGCAGACGAAACTGGCCTCACTCTTTCGGTGAGCCTCGAGAACGTGACGATTCCTGCTGGCAAGTGGGGCGCCTACGTTGGCGTGATCGAGAAGGATCGTGTTGCTGAGTACGGCACGGATGCTGGCGCAGGTATGGTCGAGGCCTACTTCCGGACGTCCGACTTTGTTGATGGGGCGCTGACCCGAGAGATCGCCGTACCGAAGGAGAAGAAAGACGAGAACGGGACTGTCGTTCGAACTCTTGATCCTTCAAAGCAGTACGTCGTAGTGTCTTGGCTGGCGCACGGCTACCTGAGCGATGACGTCAAGGTTGACCAGAAAGATCTCGCGGTTTCAGATGCGCAGTGGAACGCTGTCTTCCCGAAGCCAGGCGTGAAGATCGAAGTGCAGAGCAAACTCACCAAGAATGAGCTCACCGTCGATGTCACCGCGACAGGCTTGCCCGGCAAGATCTATGCGGCGCTGATCGAACGCGGTACCGCCGACGGCCTCGATATGGGTGATTCATCGTCGCTTCCGGCATTCGCGATGCCGTTCCCAACGGTGACCGACGGAGCAGCGAGCTTCTCGTTGGTCGCGGCGAAGGACAAGCTGGATCGCAATAAGCAGTACGAGGTACTGATCTGGAAGATCCACTCGGCCCCAGAGGGTGAAAACGTCTACGGCTCTTCAAATGTCAACATTTCTGCGGAGGAATGGGACGTAATGTTCCCATCGACCGCGGCGATCGAGACGAAGACGAGCGTGGCTGACGAAAAGCTGAACGTCGAGGTCACTGCATCGGGGCTTCCGGGCAAGATCTATGCAGCGTTGATTGAACGTGGCACAGCGGACAAGCTTGACATCAATGACGCAGCAGCGCTTCCAGCGTTTGCCTTGCCGTTCCCCGAGGTGACCGACGGTAAGAGCACATTCACGCTGCAGGCGCCAAAGGACAAGCTGGATCGCAATAAGCAGTACGAGGTACTGATTTGGAAGATCCACTCGAACCCAGCAGGTGCCAATATTTACGGCACTTCGAACGTGACCATCTCGACTGCGCAGTGGAAGGAACTGTTCCCCTACACCGCAGCGTTGACTACAAAGACGTCGGTTGCTTCAGCGGAACTTAAGGTAGAGGTCACCGTCACCGGTGCACCTGGCCCGATCTATGCAGCACTGATTGAGGCGGGCACCGCTGAAAAGCTGAACATGGAGGATGCTTCTGCGATCCCAGCGTTCGCGACACCGTTCCCGACGGTGACCGATGGCAACGCCAAGTTCACCCTGACAGCTCCAAAAAACAAGTTGGATCGCGATAAGCAGTACGAGGTACTGATCTGGAAGATCCACTCGAACCCGAATGCTGACACCATTTACGGTCAGCGTGCGGTGACAGTGACGAAAGCGCAGTGGGACGACCTCTATGGCAGCAAACCTCCGGTAGTTGTGCCACCCAAGCCAAAGCCTGGTGCGGGCTCGCTGACCTGGGGTATCTCGACTGCATTCGCCAATTACACCACTAGTGGAATTGCGAAGGGTCAGATCAGCACCAGCGGCGTTGGCGGTGGCCGTGGAGGGTACGTCTTCCCACAGGCTTCCGGTGGCAGCTGGAACGCGGACACCCGTACCGGTACCGTGCAGTTCGCTGGCTCGGTGACCTTCACTGGCCATGGTGGCTTGATGCGCGAAACTTTCGCAAACCCAGTCATCACCGTGTCTAGCCCAACCTCAGGCACAATCTCAGCCGGTGGGTACTCCTTCCCGCTGAACCTGATTGGTGCGGGGTTCAATGCGAACGCCGATGGCTCGGTGACATGGAGCGGCGTGGGTGTTGGCGGCTCAATCAGTGGTGGTGACGGTGGCGGTTCTGGCGGCACCCTCGGCATGGATTCGCTGAGCTTCACTGTCGGCTCAGCGAGCGGCGCGAACTTTGGTTCAACCACTGACACTTCACCGTTTGCCGAGAAGCGCACCGCGGCGAAGGAGGCACCAACGAATAAGGGTCTCACCGTGGTTACCCCGGCCAAGAAGCTTGTTGCTGGCGGCGAGATCGAGATTACTGCTGGCGGTTTCCAGCCAAACGAGCAGGGCATCCTCGTGGTGATCTACTCGGAGCCAACTGTGCTTGACACCAATGCGAAGGCTGATGCAAATGGTGTGGTGCGTTGGATCGGTACGCTGCCGAAGGATCTTGTCGGTGAACACACCATCACCCTGCAGGGCAGCATCAATGTTGGCCAGACGATCACGATCGAGAAGGCTGGATCTGACAAGAAGAAGCCCGCCGTTGCAGCGGTGAACTCGCCTGCAGCAGAAGCGACCACCGCGGTTGCTGAAGTTGCAGCAGGCACCCCTGCTTGGGTGTGGTGGACCGCAGCACTCGCACTGCTGGTGGTTGCGGGTGGCGCGACCGGTTTGGTTGTCGCACAGCGCCGCAGAAATGCGGAGCCAACCCACCTCTAGGCACCCTTGACTGCCGGCCCACCCCCATGGGCCGGCAGTCTTCATTTGTCCGAAAACTATTTGTGCATTCTGAGAGAACGTTACGATGAACCATATGAGACGAATTGTCACCGCTTCGGCAGCGGCTGCCCTCACCGCCACTGCTCTTCTTGTTCCTGCGGCTGCTCAGGCAGCGCCACTACAGGCATCAACCGCCACTAGCAGCACTTGCACGGTGACCGGGGGCGACCTGAAGTGGGGCGTTAAGGAAAGTTTCCGTTCGTACATCTCGGGATCGATTGCAAACGGTGGCTGGGAAGTCTCAGACGGCGCTGCCTACGAAACACCGCTCTTCAGCTGGACTAACGCAAGCGGCGAGATCGACGCAGAAACCGGTGAAGGAACTGTGTCGTTTGTTGGCACGATGCACTTCACCGGACATGACGGAGTGCTGAATCTTGTGATGAAGAATCCGACGGTGGAGCTGAACGGTGACGGCACCGGCAGGCTCTTGCTTGACGCGAAGAGCAATAACGCCCAGGGTGAGCTGGTCATTGACGAGTCTCAGGTGTACATCGGCAAGATCGAGGGTATCGGTCAGACTGATCCAGCGAGCGGAACTTTGAGCTTTGATCAGGCACCAGCCGTGCTTACGGGCGAGGGAGCCGCAGCGTTCGGCGGCTTCTATGCAAGTGGAGACGATCTTGACCCAGTTGCGCTCTCGGTGCAGCTCGGGCCGTGCTCTGGCACTCCGGCTGAGGTGACTTCCCCCGAAGTCACCACGACAACTGAAGAGGCAAAGAGCGAGTTGCCGATTGTGCCGATCATTATCGGTGGCGTCGCAGTGGTCATTATCGCGGTGGCCGCTGGCCTCTTGATTGCGGGCCGCAAGAAATCGCCAGCTTCATCGAGCGAGAACGAAACGGGCACCTCTTCAGAGGGCTAATACACAGTCATAAAAAGGGAGGCCCTCGGGCCTCCCTTTTTTGTTGTCTGGTTTCGAAACTGGATCGACCTGAAATGATCCGATGATCCAGCGACCTCGCGGTCTAACGCACTGGCACCACAATGCCGTGGTCAGTTCCGGGGTGCGGAACCACCTCAACTGGGGTGGCGTACACCTCGCTGACAATCTCGGCGGTGAGCACGTCTTTCGGAGCGCCGCACGAGATGACCTTGCCCTGCTGCAGGAGCGCAACCCGGTCGGCATAGGCGGCGGCAAGATTGAGATCATGGAGCACAACAAGCACAGCATCGCCAGCCGCGGCGCGCTCCCGGGTGAGCTTCAAAAGTGTCTCTTGGTGGCCAAGATCTAGTGCCGCGGTGGGCTCGTCAAGCATCAGCACGCCGGTGCGCCCAGCCATCACTCGGGCGAAGCCAACACGGGCGCGTTCGCCTCCAGAGAGGGAGGGTACGCGCCGGTTACCAAGGTGAGCGATATCTGCGGCGGCGATGGCTTCGGCAATAGCCTCATTGTCTTGCTCTTCGAGGGGAGTGCGGCGCCACGGCGCGCGTCCCATCTCCACAACCTGGTGCACGGTGAATGGGAACATGAGCTGATTGTCTTGCAGCAGCACGCTGCGGCGACGCGCGAGCTCGGTGAGTGGCCACTCCTGAATGGGGTGGCCCCTGAACTGCACTACGCCACCGTCGGGGGTGGTGTCACCCGAGAGCAGACTCAGCAGTGTCGATTTGCCTGCGCCGTTTGGGCCGAGCAGAGCGAGCACCTCGCCAGCGTGCAGCTCAACCGACACCTCGTCGAGAAGTTTTCGGCCACCGCGCACCAATGAGACATTCTCCGCAGCGATGACAACATCGCCAGCGGCAGGTGCATCAAGCGAGAATCGTTGTTTCCGGTTCGCCATGTTAACCCCACCCGCCAGAGCGCTTGCGGGTGCGTCGCAGCAGCCAGAAGAAGAACGGGCCACCGACGAGCGCGGTGAGCATTCCGATGGGCAGATCGGCCATTGGGACGAGTGTGCGTGCTCCCAGATCGGCAAGGGTAAGCAGGAGTGCGCCGCCGAGGGCGCTCGCTGTGACGAGCGGCAGGTGGGCGGGCCCAAGGATCATTCGCATTAGGTGCGGAATCACGAGTCCCACAAATGAAATGATGCCGGCGAAGGCTACGGATGCGCCAACGAGGAGAGCGACCAGCACGATTACACCGATTCGCAGCGCTTCAACGTTGACACCCAGATGGCGAGCGTTTCGCTCACCGAGCGCGAGCAGGTCGAGTTTTCGGGCGACCAAGTACGCAGCAAGCATGCCGATTGCGAGTACCGGGGCCACGATGATGACCTGTTGCCAACGGCTACCGGCCAGGCTGCCAAGCTGCCAGAACACAATCTGCTCACGCGACTGGGTATCACCGAGGAAGGTGAGCAGCGCGATCGCGGCGCCTGCGATGGCATTGATGGCGATACCTGTGAGCACTAGTGTGACAACTTCAGTGCGGCCATCGGCGCGGCTCATGAAATACACGATGAGTGTCGCGATCAGGCCAGCAGCAAATGCGAAGACTGCGGTGGTCCACTGCCCGAAGAGGGTGAGTCCGAAAACAATTGAGAGGCCGGCGCCGACTGCTGCGCCCGACGAAATACCAATAACGCCAGGTTCGGCGAGGGGGTTTCCAAAGATTGCCTGCATCAGCAGGCCGGAAACGGCGAGGCCAGCACCTACCAGTGCGGCCATTGTCACGCGGGGGAATCGGATCGCCCAGAGGGTCTGATCACCAGCCGCGTGTGCGGGAAGCGGCAGCCAGTCAATACCAATCTTGTGCAGCAGTGATCCTAGAACCTCTGCTGGTGGAATTGCGAGCTGACCGGTGCCTGCCGACGCAAGAAGCGCGAGCACGAGGGCGAGTGTGAGTGCTGCAAAGAGAACACCCTTCGCCGTGCGCCGCGAGGCGGGGGTCGAAGCTGAGTTTTTCATGTTGGTCCGATGAACCATCCTACCCTTTGGGTTAGGCTAAACAACGTCTGATGAAAGGTTTTCTATTGCGCTCTCCTGCGTCGCGACGACGAATCACCGTTCTTGCCTCTCTTGCCACTGTTGCGGCCCTCTTGCTGAGTGGCTGCCAGACGGGCAGCATTGAGGGCACCGCAGGTAGCCAAACCGCAGTTGAGCTGCCCCCGCTTGGTTCGCTTACACCCATTGCGGATCCGACCTCATGGCAGGGCCCAAGCACCGCGGTTATTGGCAGTCCGAGTGTGCCAGCACTCGCAAAAAACCCGAAGCAAGAACTACCCGCGAAGGTGATTTCGCATGACTCGACCGGTGACATTGAGGTTGAGGTGAAAGATACTTCACGTTTGCTGGCAATTTCGATTACCGGCACGATCGCTGAGCTTGTTGGCGCATTTGGCCTGGCAGACAATCTTGTTGGGCGAGATATTTCGACAAACATTCCTGGATACGAGGATCTGCCGGTTGTCACAAAGCAGGGCCACTCAATTGACGCTGAGGGTGTGCTTGCGCTCAACCCCTCGCTCATTATTACTGACGGCACGATTGGGCCAAATGATGTGGTGCTGCAATTGCGTGACGCTGGCATCCAGGTGGTGACCGTGACCAGAGCGATGAACCCTGAGAGCACCTACACGCTGGTCGATGAGGTTGCATCGATTCTCGGTGTTTCACCGCTCGCTGATGAGCTCAACACTCAGCTCGCAAAGGCCATCGCCGACAAAGAAGCTGAGATTCAGAAGCTGCTTCCGAGTGATCCAGCGTTGCGGCCGCGAATAGCTTTCCTTTACGTGCGAGGCACTGCGGGTATCTACTACCTCTTTGGTGAGGGCAGCGGGGCTGACTCGATTATTGACTCTCTTGGTGCGGTTGACGTGGCCAAAGAAATCGGTTGGGTTGGCGAGAAGCCGCTCACCGATGAGGCGCTTGTTTCGCTCGACCCAGACATTATTTTGGTAATGAGCAAAGGGCTTGAAAGTACGGGCGGAGTTGACGGGTTGATTGCTGCTCAGCCGAGTATCGCGTTGACCACGGCCGGAAAGAACCGTCGCATCATCGATGTCGAAGACACGGTTGTCTTTGCCGGCGGAACTCGTATTCCTGACGTGCTTGATGGTCTGGCGCGAACGATCTACGCACCCGATTCGCTCACGAGTTAGGGGCGCTGGATCGCGCCCGTCTGTGCCGTGCCCAGCGGCGCGGGCAATTTATAGCTCGAGCGGGGTAGCCCATCATCCAGGTCTGTGTGCCTTAGGCTAGGCCACAGCTTTGCCCGTGTACGCTTATCTCGCGCACAAAGTGCGGCAAGAACTACATGAGAAGGAGTGGCGCGTGGCCAAACAGCACCATGCCGACGATGAGTCGCGCGTTTCTCGTCGGGCGGCTGAGCGCAATACTCTGCCGGCCGATCGCTTTGATGCGCTTGAGAAATCTCCCCGTGTTGGCGCGCACCGTGTCATCGGACGCCCCCGTCGAATTTGGCTGTTTCTTGTCTGCGCGGTGCTTGGATTTTTGCTGCTCACCATTGGCGGTGTGCTGTATTTGCAGTTCAGCGGCCAAAGCGTTGCCGATTTGCGTGGCGAAACAACGACGAGCACCACAAAGCCGGAGGCCAAGGTAAAGGCCGAGCTTGATCCAGAGGCTCAGGTTGTGGTGTTGAACGGCACTCCGATGGAGGGCTTTGAAGCGGTTGTTGACAACGAGATTACGCAGAACGCTTGGGGGCAGATTCTGTTCTCTGGCCCTGCCGCGGTCAACGACGTTGAGATTTCTGCCGTGTTTTACGCCGATCCAACCGATGAAGCTGCCGCTCTCGGTCTAGCTAAAGAACTTGGCGGAGTTTCTACTTTCTTGAACACCGACTACAGCGAGTACGGTGCGCGCCTTATTGTGCTGCTCGGCACAAACTACGCCGGCCCCGGCAGCGATCAACTCGTCTACTAGACGGTCGCCACTTGGTGGCTAGATGTTCGCCGCGAGCGTTCGTGATTTCTTGCACTCTCAGGGTGCGAGTGCCAGAATTGAATTAGCAGTCGGTATACCTGAGTGCTAGCAACTCATGAGAGGTGCTGCAGACCTGCGGCACCGCCGAATCACTACGTCCGGGAGGGACGCAACACATGGCAAAGATCATTGCGTTTGATGAGGAAGCACGTCGCGGTCTGGAGCGGGGCCTGAACACCCTGGCCGACGCTGTGAAGGTGACCCTTGGCCCACGCGGCCGCAACGTCGTGCTCGAGAAGAAGTGGGGCGCTCCCACGATCACCAACGATGGCGTTTCAATCGCCAAGGAGATCGAGCTGGACGACCCATTCGAGAAGATTGGTGCTGAGCTCGTCAAGGAGGTCGCGAAGAAGACCGACGACGTAGCAGGCGACGGCACCACCACAGCTACCGTTCTCGCGCAGGCACTCGTGCGCGAGGGCCTTCGCAACGTTGCTGCTGGCAGCGACCCAATTGCGATCAAGAAGGGCATCGAGAAGGCTGTTGCTGCCGTAAGCGCACAGCTGCTCGCAAACGCCAAGGAGATCGAGACCACCGACGAGATCGCAGCTACTGCTTCGATTTCGGCAGCTGACGAGCAGATTGGTCAGCTTATCGCTGAGGCAATCGACAAGGTCGGCAAGGAAGGCGTCGTCACCGTTGAGGAGTCGAACACCTTCGGCACCGAGCTCGAGCTGACCGAGGGCATGCGCTTCGACAAGGGCTACCTGTCGGCATACTTCGTAACTGACGCAGACCGCCAGGAGGCAGTCTTCGAGGATCCATACATCCTCATCGTCAATAGCAAGGTCTCGAACATCAAGGACCTGCTCCCAGTTGTTGATCCAGTAATCCAGTCGGGCAAGCAGCTCCTCATCATTGCTGAAGACGTTGAGGGCGAAGCGCTCGCTACTCTCGTGCTCAACAAGATCCGTGGCATCTTCAAGTCGGCTGCTGTTAAGGCTCCAGGCTTCGGCGATCGTCGCAAGGCAATGCTGCAGGACATCGCTATCCTCACCGGTGGCACCGTCATCAGCGAAGAGGTTGGCCTGAAGCTTGAGAACGCAACTCTCGACATGCTCGGCACCGCACGCAAGGTCATCATCACCAAGGACGAGACCACTATCGTTCAGGGTGGCGGCGACGAAGAGCAGATCGCGGGTCGCGTGACCCAGATCCGTCGTGAGATCGGCACCACCGACAGCGACTACGATCGCGAGAAGCTCCAGGAGCGCCTCGCTAAGCTCGCCGGTGGCGTTGCAGTCATCAAGGCTGGCGCAGCAACTGAGGTTGAGCTCAAGGAGCGCAAGCACCGCATCGAGGACGCCGTGCGTAACGCAAAGGCTGCTGTCGAAGAGGGCGTGCTCCCAGGTGGCGGCGTTGCCCTGATCCAGGCTGGCAAGACCGCTTTCGCAGCTCTCGACCTCAAGGGTGACGAGGCAGTAGGCGCCAAGATCGTACAGACCGCTATCGAGGCTCCACTGCGCCAGATCGCGCTCAACGCAGGTCTCGAGCCAGGCGTTGTTGCAAACCGCGTCTCGGACATGCCAAACGGCCACGGCCTGAACGCTGCGACCGGCGAGTACGGCGACCTGGTTGCACAGGGCATCCTCGACCCAGCGAAGGTAACCCGCTCGGCACTGCAGAACGCAGCATCGATCGCCGGTCTCTTCCTGACCACCGAGGCTGTTGTGGCTGACAAGCCAGAGCCAGCTGCGGCGCCAATGGGCGACCCAACCGGTGGCATGGACTTCTAAGTCTGAAATACCGCTAAAAAGCGGGGCCGCACTTCAGTGCGGCCCCGCTTTTTGGTTGTTTACAGCTAGTTTTTAAGCTTGCGGTGAAGCTGATTGAGTTTGTTGCGCGTTTTGAAGTGGCAGCTCAACACGGAAAGTGGCACCACCGCCGGGTGTCTCGTGCGCGCTTACCTTGCCGCCATGCGCCGAAATAATCGATTGCACAATCGAGAGGCCGAGGCCCGAGCCACCGGTCTCGCGGTTGCGTGAGGTGTCAGCGCGCCAGAACCGGTCAAAGATCTTGCCACGGAACTGTTCGGGAATGCCCTCACCGTGGTCAATGATCTCAAACGCAGCCATACCCTCATGCGAACTCACGCGAATCTCAAGCGGGCTGCCCTCGGGGCTATAACGCAGTGCATTGCCGATCAGGTTTGTGACCACCTGACGCACTTTGTGTTCGTCACCGACGACCACTGGTGCTGATGGGTCTTCGATCACGTTTACCTCGCGATCGGGTGCTTGCGCTCTGGTGTCAAGCGCGGTATCCGCTGCAATCTGATTGAGCTGCAGTGGCACAAGATCGAGCGGTCGACGCTCATCGAGGCGCGCCAGAGCCAGCAAGTCATCGACAAGTGAGCCCATTCGAATGGCTTCTTTTTCGATTCGTTCCATGGCCTGATCAAGCTGCTCAGGCTCGGTAAGCCATCCGTGACGATACATTTCTGCGTAGCCGCGTACCGACACGAGCGGGGTGCGCAGTTCATGCCCGGCGTCACTAATAAAACGCCGCATCTGTTCGATCGTGTGCGCGCGTTCGTCGAACGACGAGTCGATTCGATCGAGCATCACGTTGAGTGATTGGCCAAGGTGGCCAACCTCCGTGTGGGGGTTGGCGACGAGAATACGTTTTGAAAAGTCGCCACGAGAGATTTCGAGTGCGGTTTGTTCAACTTCGGCGAGTGGGGCGAAGGTATTGGTGACGAGGATCCTTGTGAGTGCGGCGCCCAGTAGCAACACGGCGATACCGAAGCCGGAGAAGATGAGCGCGAACTGCGTCATCGTTCTATTGGTTGGTGCCGTGGACGAGGCGATCATGAGCGTGCCGCCGGGCCCGCCGCCCTGATTCGACATGATTGGGCCGACGACCGCGTTCCATTCCACACCGTCTGAGGCGCGCAGCGGGAACACTACGCCTTTGTTGTGGTCAGAGGTGTCTGGCAAAAACTTTGGCGCTTCAGGTACGATTTCGTCACCGCGTACCTGCGAGTTGTCGCAGAGCACCTCGCCTTCGCCGTCAAGAATGGCGACATAAAAGCGCGGGCTCGCGATCAGTACGTCGCTACACAATAGTGCTTGAGTGTCGGCGCCTGGAGCGAGCACAGCTTTTGGGTTGCTCAGCATTTGCTGAAGCTCTTGGTGCTGCGCGCGGATCAGCTCCGGCCGCAAGAACGATTGGGTGCCAATTCCGGCAACAATAAGACCGAGCGACAGGATGAAAACTGTTACGCCGGTGATTTTTGCGCGCAGAGTGATGTCATTCCAGCGGTCGCCGAAACGGCCCCGAGGTGCCTCGGGGCCGTTCGATTCTCCTTGGTATACCAAGGTTTGCCTACTTTGCGTCGGTCTTGAGCATGTAGCCGAAACCGCGCTTTGTCTGGATGAGGGATTCACCGGTCAGCGGATCGAGCTTGCGGCGAAGGTATGAGATGTACGACTCTACGATTCCGGCGTCGCCGTTGAAGTCGTACTCCCAGACGTGATCGAGAATCTGCGCCTTTGAGAGTACGCGGTTCGCGTTCTGCATCAGGTAGCGGAGCAGCTTGAATTCGGTGGGGCTGAGCTCGATCGGGGTATCAGCGACACGCACCTCGTGGGTGTCTTGGTCGAGCACGATTGGCCCGGTCTCAAGTACGGCTTCTTCGTCTTCCTGAATGGTGCGTCGAAGGATGGCTTTGATCCTCGCAATAATCTCATCGAGGCTGAACGGCTTCGTAACGTAGTCGTCGCCACCAACGGTGAGGCCCATCACCTTGTCTTCGGTGTCGTCTTTCGCCGTGAGGAACAGGATTGGCGCCGTGAAGCCGTGCGAACGGAGGCGCTTGGTGACGCTGAACCCGTTCATGTCTGGCAGCATGACGTCAAGGATGATGAGATCCGGCTCTTCTTCAAGAACAGCCGAGATGGTTTGCGCGCCGTTGCCGACCGCGCGCACTCCGAAGCCGGCAAAACGCAAGCTTGTGCTGAGTAGCTCGCGAATGCTCGGTTCGTCGTCGACGATGAGGATACGAGGTCCCTTGTGCTGAGTGTTCATGCTTCCAGTCTCTGAATGTTTGCTATGAGCTGGCTGGGAAGCCTGCAATTACGCAACATTTGCCTGAATTCACTTGGCGTGCTGCTCCAACGTTAAGCACAGGGGCACCTCGCTACTCACTTACTCGGCCACGGTGCTCAACTTCGACTTGAAAACGTCTTGCGTGAAATCCCTCGTGATTCACAAACACTAAGCCCGGAATCTCGTCAGCATTTCTGAAAAGCGGGCCTCATCCTTGCCGACGACTGCGACCTCACCCTTCCAGTTGCCCACATGGGCGAGCCCAACAGCAGGTCGAACTAGAGCTCGGCCGCGTCAAGGATCGTGTAGGCGTAGCCTTGCTCCGCGAGGAATCGCTGACGATTCTGCGCGAAGTCCTGATCGACAGTGTCACGAGTGACCAGCGTGTAGAACGAAGCGGTCTGACCGTTCGACTTTGGTCGGAGCAAACGGCCCAGGCGCTGAGCCTCTTCCTGGCGAGACCCGAACGAACCTGAAATCTGAATCGCGACCGATGCATCGGGTAGATCCACCGAGAAATTTGCGACTTTCGAGACGATCAGTAGCTTGATTTCACCGCGACGGAACTCGCCAAAGAGACGTTCGCGCTCGTCAACCGGCGTCTGCCCAGTAATCAGATCTGCCTTCAGTGCCTCGGCGAATGATTCCAACTGGTCGATGTACTGACCAATCACCAGCACGCTTTCGCCCTCGTGTCGCTCCAAGATTCGGCGCGCAACCGTCTGCTTCGAAGACGAACTTGAAGCGATTCGGTAACGGTCTTGGTCTTCGGCAACCGAGTAGTCGAATCGTTCGCTCTCGGGCAGCTCTACGCGAACCTCGAAACATGCAGCGGGGGCGATGAAGCCCTGTGCCTCAATGTCTTTCCAAGGAGCGTCATAGCGTTTGGGTCCGATCAAGCTGAATACATCGCCCTCTCGACCGTCCTCGCGAACGAGCGTCGCGGTCAAACCAATTCGGCGACGTGCCTGTAGCTCTGCGGTCAGCTTAAAGACCGGCGCGGGCAGCAAGTGGACCTCGTCGTACACGATGAGGCCCCAGTCCTGAGCGTTCAGCAGCGAGAGGTGAGCGTATTCGCCCCGGCGCTTGCTGGTCAGAATCTGGTAGGTCGCGATAGTGACCGGCTTGACTTCCTTCACCTGGCCCGAATACTCGCCAATGTCATCTTCATCAAGACTGGTGCGCTTGAGCAGCTCGTCTCGCCACTGGCGAGCAGAGACAGCATTTGTGACCAGGATGAGAGTTTTTGCGCCAACCGCCGCCATCGCGCCGGCGCCAACAATGGTTTTTCCGGCACCACACGGAAGCACGACGACACCTGATCCGCCTGTCGAGAATGCGTTGACGGCTTTTTGTTGGTAGTCGCGCAGCTCCCAGCCCTCTTGAGCCAGCTCAATATCGTAGGGTTCTCCTGGCGTGTAGCCCGCGAGGTCTTCGGCAGGCCAGCCTCGAGCTACCAACTGTTGCTTCAGCTCGCCACGAGCCCAAGCCTCAACCGGAAAGGTCAGCTCGTCAATCTTGTTGCCGAGCAATGGTGCGATTTTTTTCGCGCTCGAAACTTCACGAAGAATCGCTGGATCGTCAGAGCGCAGCACCAACTGCCAATTGGCGAGTTCCTCCGGTGATTCTGCGCCGTCGTGCTCGTTTGGCTGATCAACCCGTTCAATGGTCAACCGGCCATAGCGTCGCATCGTTTCGGAGATTTCGCTAGAAACCTGTGTGGGCACCGGAAACTTTGCATACCGGTTCAGCGTCTCAATGATCTCGTCATCGGTGTGACCGGCCGCGCGTGCGTTCCACAGACCCAGGCGCGTAATGCGGTAGGTGTGAATGTGCTCGGGTGCGCGCTCAAGCTCTGCAAACACCGCGAGGGCGTGCCGTGCGTCTTCTGAGTCAGGGTGAGCGACTTCAAGCAAGACGGTGTGATCGCTCTGCACGATCAAAGGGCCAAGATTCATAACGACCTATTCTATCGCGCCTTGCCGTAACGGGTAATGCCAGGGCTGAACGGTCGGCTTATGGCGTCGCGATCGCGACAACCGCGGTGATCGCGCTCACCGGAAGTGTGCGTTCAACGCCGGCTCGCTGGTCAGTTGCGCGCAACCGGCCGCCTTTGAGTGACACCGGCAACAGCACAAATTCCCGCTGATCTTTCCCGGCAACAGCTGTCACCTGGATGGGGCTGCGATCGCGAATGGCCAGTTCGAGGCGGCGAGTGAGATCGCCTTCTTCGCCAGACTCTGCTGCTGCTTCAAGTACCCGGTCGACCATCTGTGCCAGCTCATTGGCTGCAGTCGAGGTATTGGCCGCGTTGCGCAGGATCGGGGTGCTGCCCGTCTCGGGTGGGGTCTTCATCCAGGCGGGCAGGGCATCGGGATCGCGTTGTTCAATTTTTAGCGCGTCAAGGTGCGGTGGGTGCGAGGCATCCTCAAATCCGGGCGCGTAGTCGGCCTGCTTGCGGTCAAGATCCCGCAAAAGGTAGTCGAGTGGCTGGGGGATCCCGGTCAGTGACAGGCGGGCGAGTGCGTCGCGAATCTCCTGTGAACCGCCTCCGGCCCGGAGCACAGCTCGAGTGATTCGGGCCGTGCTGATGCGCAGCGAGGCGGCTGGGCCAAGCTGCTCGGTCTCTGTGATTGCGCTCAACATGGCCTCGTCGGCGGGTGCCAAGGGGCCAGGCACAATGATGCTGAGATCAGGCTGCAGATAGACGCCGGCGGCTGGCGCGGGTATGTCTTGCTCGGCGAGAGCCCGAGCGAGATGAGGGTCATCAGCCAGCAGCGCGTCTGCGGCTGGGGTGAGCCAGCCTTGCAGGGTCAGACCGAGGTCTTCTGCTGTGTCGATCATGCGCAGCAGCGATTCCATCTCAGAGTCTGGTAGCAGCGGATAGTCGTGGCGCAGCCGGCTTGTGAGCGTGCCAAGGTTTCCGTTGCACTCGCTGATGCCTCGACGCAGCTTTGCCTCAAAACCAGAGATGGTCGCGGCCGCGAGCTCGATCCAACGTGATGGATAGTCGAGTTCCATCAGCCACTGCTGCGCGGCAGAGTCGGCTACCTCAAGTTGGGGTGCTGCCGAGCGCCCGTTCTGCTCCTGCAAGAGCCCAGCGGCGAGCATCACATCGAGTAGGCGAGCGGCCTGCTCGGGTGAGCAGTGTGCTGCGTCGGCTAGATCGCGCACGGCGACCACAGCGGGCTGTCCTTTGCGGCCGAGCCGTACCGGGCGCGAGGCGATTGTGTGCAACAGTTTTGCAACTCGCCGCACAGAGGTGAGAGCGGCAGCGAACCAGCCAGTGAGCTCAAGAGGTTTTTGCGTTGGATCGGCAAGAGCTTCGGCACGCAAGAGCTCGTGGGGCAAAAGTTCGGTGACCTCTGGCAACGCAAGATACGGTGCGTTGGTGCCGGTGTTCTCGGTCTCGCTGCGGCCGACCAGGCCGGTCGCTGCGAGGGCATCGAGGATCGTATGGTCTGCGGCTTCGCCGTCGGAGAGAGCGGCCAGGGCGTCGAGTCGCTCACGATGCGCTGATTGCAGTGCGCGCGAAATTGAATCTGTGCGGAGCAGCTCGACGGCGAGCCCAAGCGGTTCGCGAACTGAGCCAGGTGAGAGCACACGGCGCTCATCGACCAGCCGGGTAAGGGCTGCGCGATCCATGCTCGCGATTGAGGTCGCGAGTGCGAGTGTGCCGCTCACCGCAGTGCTACTTCTCTCGGCCTCTGCGGCTGAAGTTCATGATGAGCAGCGTGATCAGCAGCACAAACCCAATCGGTAGCCCGATGTAGGAGATGAAGGTCACGACCTGCCAGAGTCCGTCGGCAAGTACCTCTCGACCGGCAGCCATGGCGACAATCAGGGTCGTCAAGTAGGCACCGACCGCGATCACGATAATCGAGACGGAGGTGTACGCGAGGATCTTCTCGAGTACCGAAGATTGTTGTTGTTCAGACATCCTCACCAGTCTACGCCTGGGAAGGGAATAGCGCTAAAGGTTGCTGCCTTAGTCGTCTGCCCGGTGCTTGCCAGACTGTTCTGCTGACTGCTCAGCCCCGGTGGCCCAGACGTCGCGAGCATGACCAATGTGTGATCGCATGAGTGCTTCCGCCCCTTCGCTATCGCGCTCGCGCAATAGCCGCAGCAGCTCATAGTGCTCGCGAGCGGAATCTGCGAGGCGCCCGTCGCGCGCGCGTACCGAGATGCCGTACAAGCGTGTTCTGCGGCGGAGCGAGGTGGCCAGCTCAACAAGTTGTGGGTTGCCGGTGTGGGTCAGTACCAATTCGTGGAATTCGCGGTCGGCGCGCAGGTATTCAACCAGGTCTTCGCGTTCCGCAGCGTTGATGCAGGTGTCTGCAAGTTCGGTGAGTGCTTCGAAGGCGTCTTCGGAGATAGTGCGGGCGACGATGCCAACGGCTGGTGGTTCTACCAGCATTCGAATCTGTGCAAGGTCGTCAAGTTCCTTGTCGCTTTTCGCTGTGATACGGAAACCCTTATTCTTGACGGTCTCGACGAGGCCTTCGCGTACGAGATCCATCATGGCTTCGCGCACGGGAGTGGCCGAGACGCCAAGCATTTGGCCGAGGGTTGGGCCCGAGACCAGCTCGCCCTCGGCGAGCTCGCCAGTCATGATCGCGGTTCTGAGTTGTTCGAGCACGGTTTCCCGAAGGTTGAGTGCGCGCGTCGTCGGGCCCTGTGGCTCGGCGTTTTGTGGGTTCTGTTCCGATGACATGCGTGCTCCTCGAGTGGTGCGGCCTCTCCCCGTGCCCGCACTGAGCGCGATGGCCGCACACACAGATCTTCCCACGAGAGTTTGAAACCGCCCACAATTGCAACAAAAAGTAATCTCTGTCATAAGTAAAGCGAATGTTTTGTTATGCTGTCTCTTGCTCGGTCGCGCAGTGGCCTCCGGAAGGCCGCCCCTGAGCGCGTGTTTCCGGAGCCGCATGGGCGGCCATCACAGTTTTGATGAAAGGAACACCACGTGTCCGCAACCACGGCAACGCCGCCCAATGGGCGCCGACTGCCTCGCTGGATGACCTCGTTCGGCTGGCAGATCCTCGCCGCCCTTGTGCTCGGCCTTGTGCTCGGTACCGTCGCAATGAACCTCGGCGCAGATGCTGAAGGCAATCCGAACGGTCTGCACGCGACGCTTAAAGTACTCGGATCAAGCTACGTCACACTCCTACGCGCGGCGGTAGTGCCACTGATCTTCACCGCGATCGTGTCAAGCATTGTCGGACTCCGTAAGGTGACAAACGCTGCACGACTTGCCGGTCAAACCCTGCTGTGGTTCGCGATCACCGCGTTTATCTCGGTGCTTGTTGGCATCACCCTCGGCGTGACGCTCAAGCCAGGTGAAGCCGCCTCCGGCGCCGACCTCACCCCATCCGACCCATACACCGTAGGCACATGGTGGAACTTCCTGACCGGCCTGGTGCCGCAAAACTTCCTTGGCCTCGGAGTGAACGCTTCACTGAACGACGCTGGCGGCGTCGCAGCGAGCGCAAGCTTCAACGTGCTACAGGTCATTGTGGTTTCGGTTGCCGTGGGCATCGCCGCGCTGAAGCTCGGCAAAAAGGCTGAACCGTTTATCCAACTCACCGAGTCAGCGCTCGCGATCATTCAGAAGGTGCTGTGGTGGATCATCCGAATCGCACCAATTGGCACTCTCGGACTCATCGGCAACGCAGTAGTTGAATATGGCTGGGAAAAGATGGGCGCACTGAGCGCCTTCGTCGCGGTACTCTACGTGGGCCTAGCAATTGTGCTCTTTGTGGTTTACCCGATCATCGTGAAGACCAATGGTCTTTCGGTTCGTCAGTACTTCTCAGGGGTTTGGCCAGCTGTGCAACTCGGCTTCGTGAGCCGCTCATCAATCGGCACACTGCCACTGACTCAGCGTGTGACAGAACGCAACCTTGGCGTGCCCCGCGGCTACGCCTCCTTCGCGGTGCCGCTCGGTGCGACCACCAAGATGGACGGTTGCGCTGCGGTCTACCCAGCGCTCGCCGCAATCTTTATTGCGCAGTTCTTCGGCATCGAGTTGAGCATTGTGCAGTACCTCTTGATCGTGTTGGTTTCGGTCGTTGGATCGGCAGCAACCGCCGGCACCACCGGCGCAACTGTGATGCTGACGCTCACCCTGTCGACACTTGGCTTGCCGCTCGAAGGCGTCGGCCTCTTGCTCGCGATCGACCCAATCATTGATATGGGTCGTACCGCACTCAACGTCGCGGGTCAGGCGCTTGTGCCGACAATCGTGGCAAAGCGTGAGGGCATCCTTGATACCGATCTCTACAACGCACCGCGTAACGGTCTGGCGTTCGACAACGCTGACACCGAAGACGAGGTAGGGGAGAACGCGACAGCGGGTACGCGCTAGCTGACGAATTGCATCTGACACTGAGGGGTGAACGAATTCAGAATTCGTTCACCCCTCAGTTTGTTGTGCAGATGTCTGAGCGGCGCAGTACGCGCAGAACGAAAGCGTCGGCCAGAATCCACTACTCCCAGCTAGACTCTAGGGAGAAACAGGGGCCATTGGCCCCGTGAGTGTGCGGCGCAGTAGCGCCTGAAAGGAACAGGCATGCCTACCGGCAAGGTCAGGTTCTACGACGAAGAAAAAGGCTTTGGATTTATCCAGGGTGATGATGGCGAGCAGGTCTTCCTGCACGCTTCAGTGCTGCCAGAAAATGCTGAGGTGACCGCTGGTACTCGTCTTGAGTACGGTGTCGCTGACGGCCGACGCGGACCGCAGGCGCTCTCAGTGCGTGTGCTCGACACCCCTCGCGCAGCGAAGCGTGATCGTAAGTCAGCTGATGAGATGGCCCTAATCACCGAAGACCTCGTGAAGTTGCTCGACGCAGTTGGCGGTCGTTTGAAGCACGGTCAGTACCCAGAGCGACAGGCGTCGCGGCAGCTTGCGACCATGCTGCGCCGCGTTGCGGATGATTTTGATGTCTGAGCCGCAGCCGACGGCAGACGCCGCAAACGAGAGCAGCGCCAGCGCTGAAGAATCAGTTGCGGCTGTTGCGCTAGAAACTCAGGCTGAGACTGTGCTTGAAGCAGAAGCAGAAGCAGCGCTTGAAACAGTGGCCGAGAACGAGCCTGAGGTGGAAACGCAGGCAGCGGTAGAAACGCAGCCAGAGCCAGAGGCAGAGCCAGAGCCAGAGCCAGAGGCAGAGGCAGAGGCAGAGGCAGCGACCACTGAGGCTGCAGTGCCGCTTGAAGCTGACCAGGTGCTGCTGAACTCGCGTGAAATCGCGCGAGAGGCGTTGAGTGAAATTACCGACTCACAGACCATCGGTGCTGACGACGGCCACGAGGTGCACGAAGCACACGTGCTGACGCTCTACTTCGAATGCAAGCTGCCTGGTTACCCAGGATGGCGCTGGGCGGCAACACTCGCTCGCGTTGATGATGAGTCGCCAGTAACCGTGCTTGAGGTAGAACTTCTGCCCGGCGAGGGGGCAGTTGTCGCTCCCGAGTGGGTGCCCTGGTCCGTGCGTCTAGCCCAGTACCGTGAGGCGCAGGCTCGTCAGGTTGCCGAAGAAGCCGCTGCCGCAGAACTCGCTGCCGCAGAGCTCTCTGACGAAGATGACGTTGATCCCGCAGAAGACGTGCTCGAGAACGACTTCAGTGATTTTGACGACGCTATCGACGGGGCAGACGCTCATGACGATGACGATGACGATGACGATGACGATGAAGACGAGTCTGAAGATGACGCAGACGAGTCTGATGAAGACGGCTTCGCGGACCTCGATGAGCACGATCTACACGACGACAATGACGACGATGTCGATTTTGAAGATGACGAAGACGACGACGATGACGACGACTCGGAAGAAGATGACGTCGACACTGACGATGAATCGGAATAACGCTCGTTGATCCGCTGATTCTCTCAAAAGAAACGGCGTGCAGAACCCGAAGGGTCCAGCACGCCGTTTCTTTGTATCTAGCGCAGCTGCTTAGCTCAGCTGCTCAAGCACGTAGTCAATCGATGCAGTTAGCGCGCGCACATCTGCAGGGTCGATTGCAGCGAAGGTCGCAATACGCAACTGGTTGCGTCCCAGCTTGCGGTATGGCTCGGTATCAACAACACCATTGGCGCGGAGAGCTTTTGAAATAGCCGCGGCATCAATTGAGTCGTCAAAGTCGATCGTGACAACCACGTTTGAGCGGTGGCTTGGGTCAGTCACAAACGGGGTGGCAACTGAGCTTGCCTCAGCCCATTCGTAGAGCACAGCCGAGCTCTCAGCGGTGCGCGCAGCTGCCCAGCTCAGGCCGCCGTTACCGTTCATCCAGCGGATCTGCTCATCCATCATCGCGAGCGGTGCGAGAGCAGGGGTATTCAGAGTCTGGTTCTGGCGCGAATTCGAGACAGCGCCAGCGAGGCTGAGCGACTCTGGAATGTATCGGTCTGAAGCCGCGATGCGCTCGATGCGCTCGATAGCAGCAGGTGAAACCAGTGCGAACCAGATGCCACCGTCGCTCGCGAAGTTCTTCTGCGGCGAGAAGTAGTAGACATCAGCCTCGGATGCGTCGAAATCAAGGCCACCTGCGCCGCTGGTCGCGTCGACCACGGTCAACGCACCAGCGTCGCCGTGCACGCGACGAACCTCAGCCATGACGCCGGTTGAAGTCTCGTTGTGTGGGTATGCGTAGACGTCGACTCCAGCAACAACCTCGACGGTGCTGCGAGAGCCTGCGTCAGCGCTACGAACGATTGGTTCTTCAAGCCATGGGGCGCGAGCCGCGGCGGTGCCGAACTTGGCGCCAAACTCACCGAAAGCGAGGTGCTGGCTGCGGCGCTCGATCAGAGAGTGCACTGCCGAATCCCAGAAAGTGGTTGCGCCGCCATTGGCGAGCAACACCTCGTATCCCTCGGGCGCGCGGAACAGTTCCGCGAGCCCTTCGCGAACGCTACCAACCAGATTCTTCACCGGTGCCTGGCGGTGCGAAGTGCCAAGAACGGTTGGCTGCAGCGAAGCCAAAAATTCGATCTGTTCATTGCGGACCTTTGAAGGGCCGCAACCGAACCTTCCGTCGGCGGGAAGGAGTGCAGCGGGAATCGTGATGTCAGCCATAGACCTATTTTAGGGGGCTTAGCAGGGCGATTCTCGTCGATAGAGATAGGCTGTCCTATGAAACTACGCTGTGGAGGTGCTTGTGGCCGATCTGATTGATACGACCGAGATGTACCTGCGCACGATTATCGAGCTAGAAGAAGAAGGCATTGTGCCGCTTCGCGCTCGTATCTCAGAGCGACTTGGCCACTCAGGTCCGACCGTCTCTCAGACAATCGCACGTATGGAACGCGACGGCCTCGTGGTTGTCAGCAACGATCGACACCTTGAGCTCACCGATGACGGTCGGGTGAAAGCGGTGCGCGTGATGCGCAAGCATCGTCTTGCTGAGCGACTTCTGGCTGACGTCATCGGGCTCGAATGGGAATTCGTGCACGAAGAAGCATGCCGCTGGGAACACGTGATGAGCGAGCAGGTTGAGCGCAAACTGCTGAGCATGCTCGACAACCCAATCGAGTCTCCCTATGGCAACCCGATTCCGGGGCTTGAAGAGCTCGGCGCTCGACCCACAGCGCCGTTTCACACGGGTGTCGTTAGCGCGATCACCCTGTTTGATGATGGATCTGAGCAGGTTCGGGCGCGCATCCGGCGTCTTGCTGAACCAGCTCAGGTTGACCCTGAGCAGCTGCGTCTCTTTGATCAAGCTGGCGTACGGCCCGGGGCAATGGCCGAGTTTGTGTATCGTGACGGAGTAGTGCGAATCACAGTTGACTCGGAAGACAGCTCGGACTCAATTCCGATTGAGTTGCCGTCTGAGGCTGCCTCGCACATCTTCGTTTCGCGCGCAATGTAATTCAGCGTCAAGAGGTTCGGCGATCCACCGGTAAATCAATGCGTGATTTATTTGAACGTTGGATCTACCGAACTTTCACGACCCTGTATCTCGTCCAGTAGTTCGTTCCCCTAAAGAATCGATGGACCCGAGTGGCTTCGGCGTCCACTGATGGAGTTGATACCGACATATTGAGGAGTCGCAGCAATGCAGCTGACACCACAAGCCCATATTCAATACGTTGCCGAGCTGGCAGCAAAGCGCAGCTACAACGAGCCTGAGTTTTTGCAGGCGATGCATGAGGTGCTCGACTCGCTGGTTCCGGTGCTCGTGGAGCACCCAGAATTTATTGAAGCCGGAGTGCTTGAGCGCCTGATTGAGCCTGAGCGCCAGATTATGTTCCGGGTGCCGTGGCTTGACGACCAAAATAAGGTGCAGGTGAACCGTGGCTTCCGGGTGCAGTTCAACTCAGCACTGGGGCCGTTTAAGGGTGGACTCCGCTTTCATTCAAGCGTGAACCTTTCGGTGATCAAGTTCCTCGGCTTCGAGCAGGTTTTTAAGAATGCGCTCACCAGGCAGCGCATCGGCGGCGGTAAGGGCGGCAGCGACTTTGACCCGCATGGCAAGAGCGATGAAGAGGTCATGCGCTTCTGCCAGAGCTTCATGACAGAGCTGTACCGCTACATTGACGAGCACACCGATGTGCCTGCCGGCGACATTGGTGTGGGAGCGCGCGAGATCGGCTACCTCTTTGGGCAGTACCGCCGGCTCACGGGCCGTCATGAGTCTGGCGTGCTGACCGGCAAGGGTAAGGGCTGGGGTGGCGCTGAGGTGCGTACCGAGGCAACAGGCTATGGTGCAGTGTTCTTTGCGCAAGAGATGCTTAAGCGCACCGGTGAAGACATTGAGGGCCGGCGTGCCGTGGTCTCAGGTTCAGGCAACGTGGCAATTTATGCCATGGAGAAGATTGCTCAGCTTGGCGGCATACCAGTGACCGCTTCTGATTCTTCCGGGTACGTTGTCGATGAGCGTGGGATCGACATTGCTCTGCTCAAGCAGATCAAAGAGGTCGAGCGAGGCCGTATCGCTGACTACGCCGAGCGTCGTCAGGGAGCTCATTTTGTGGCGAATGGTTCGGTTTGGGATGTGCCAGCAGAACTAGCCTTCCCTTGCGCTACGCAAAATGAGCTTGATGAACGGGGTGCGCGTGCGCTGCTCGACGGCGGTGTGCGTATTGTCGCTGAGGGCGCGAACATGCCGACCACTCCAGAGGCAATCACGCTCTTTCAGAAGTCGGGCATTCTCTTTGCCCCGGGTAAAGCTGCGAATTCAGGTGGTGTCGCTACCTCGGCGCTTGAGATGAGCCAGAACGCGGCCCGTGATCGCTGGGATTTTGACCACAGCGAGGCGAGACTGCAGGCGATCATGCGTGATGTGCATGATGCGTGTTACGTCGCTTCGGAGCGTTACGGTCGCCCGGGTGATTACGTCCTGGGTGCGAACACGGCAGGCTTTGTGACTGTCGCCCAAGCCATGATCGAACAGGGTGTTGTGTAACACCAACTTTTCGCTTTTCGCACGAGTTGGGATCCCAGAAACCTTCAAGACTGTGTTGAGAGTTCGCTTGATATCGAGCTAACGACCTCACGGACTTCGTTGAAATCATGCGGATCCCAGCCCGTTGTGAGCGAATCGTAATCAAGGTGTGACAATTCCGTGATCTTCGGTTAGGCTGGACAAAGCTTTTCGGCCCCGTGCCGTTATAGCCAAGATTTTCCGCAACACGTAAGGCAAGTTACTCGTGATTCAGACCCCCGGTACTGAAGTAGTGACCCATCAGGCTGTCGCTCCTCGCAAATCATCCATCAAGCGCTCGGTGCGCATGATGGGAGCAGGCCTCGTAAGTGCTGCGCTCGTGGGCGTTTTCGCCCTTCCTGCTTACGCATCAACCAGTGGCAGCATCGGCACCGCTGAAGATGCCCAGGCTGCATTCGCTCAGGCGCTCACCACGAGTGATCTTCCTGAGATTGCGGTTCCCGCTCAGCTCCCTACCGCTGAAGAGCAGCCACTGCCAAAGGTAGAGATTGCTGCTGCAGGCGCGGCACAGGGTTCAGGCTACGCTGCACTGCCAATGGGCGCAGGCGCACCCGGCATTGTGAACGGCGCACTCGCACAGCTCGGATGGGCTCAGGATTGCACCGACCTCGCACAGAACGCTCTTGCGGCGGCCGGCTACGTTACGAGCCGCCTTGACGGAGGCCCAGACCTCGGCGTTGGCAGCTTCGCTAGCTTCGGCACTGTGTACTCGTTCGACGCAAACGCACTTGCTCCCGGCGACCTCTTGGTTTGGCCAGGTGCTCCACACGTAGCTGTCTACGTGGGTGGCGGTCAGGCGGTTCACGGTGGTTGGGGCAACAACACTGTGATGGCAGGTCTGCAGAATCACGGTGCGTATCCTGACTACGTAGTTCGCGTAGGCTAACAAACTTTACGAAAAGGACGTCGCTTGATGCGGCGTCCTTTTCGCTATGCTTTTATAGTTCGCCTCAGTAGCTCAGTGGATAGAGCACTTCTCTCCTAAAGAAGGTGTCGTAGGTTCGATTCCTATCTGGGGCACTCCTGTTCAACCGGTCACGACTCGTGGCCGGTTGTTTTGTTTTATGTTCGTAATTTTTAAATACCCGTGGAGTAGTGTTTCGAGCACAGGGCTGAACAGCTTGAGAGTTTCGCGAGGGAGTACAGCATGGGCGATGAGTCTTTGCCGAACGTATCCGCACAGGAAGACAACAACACCCAAGCCTTTATTGAGGGTCAACAGGGTGCCCGTGCGCGCTACGGAAGATTCAATCTTGCGATCGTCGGAAACACGGGCGTTGGTAAGTCATCTCTTGTAAATGCCATCTTTGGAAGAAACCTTGCGAAGGTCGGCAGAGGGCTTCCGGTCACTCAGGGGATCCACTATTACTCTGACGCCGCGCTCGGCGTGTGGGACTTTGAGGGTTTCGAAATTGGTGCTGCCCAGAGCCCGGGCGCACAGTTGCGACAGAATCTTGAATTGATTGCGAAGCGGCCACAAGAAGAACAGATTTCTGTGGTTTGGTACTGTATTGCATCGACGGCGGATCGACTGACCGTGCCCGACATCGAAATGATTCAGGCTCTGCATGCCTCGGGGCTCCCGGTTATCTTGGTGTTGACCAAGGTGGACTGGACAAAGAATCCTCTCAATGGGCAGCGTAAGGCTCCTCGGCCGGTAGAAGACTTCCGCGATTGGCTGCTGAACCCGCACGATGGAGAACGCCCGATCTTCTTGCCGGTCCAGGACGTTGTCTTGACCTCAACCGCTGACAGGCACGGAAAGGGATCGGGGCACGGACTCGGTGACCTTCTCGCTCTCACCCTCGAGCTTTCGCCTGAAGACGAGAAGGATGCGTTTCGAATTGCGCAGCGACTCAATCTCAAGTGGAAGCGAGACATGGCGCGGCCGGTTGTCACGGCTGCGGCAGCGGCTGCCGGTGCTGCCGCAGCGGTTCCGATCCCGATAGCTGATGCGATTGTGCTTGCGCCAATTCAGCTCGGCATGATGGGGCGCATCTCAGTGATCTACGACATTGAGCTGCAAACCATGCTCTCTGCCACCGCGATTGCGCAACTCGGAGCGCAGCTTTCAGGCCAGGCACTTGCTCGGAGTCTTGTGAAGCTAGTGCCCGTTGTTGGTAGTGCTGTGAACTCGACAGTTGCCGTGGCGCTCACGATGGCAATGGGGGAATCGTGGATGCGGCTCTGCGAACGAGTGCACAGCGGCAAACTTGATCTTTCAAAGATTGAAGATCATCTGGGTGACTTCCTGCCTCGGCTTCCCGATGTGCTGAAGCATCTTGCGAAGGGCCGCAGCCGCTAATCGTTTGAGCAAGGGCAGGTGTTCAGAGTGCACCAAGCCGCTGGGGGCAAGGCATGGCTTTGCGCGGCGTATGTGCAGTGGCCGCCTCGGCCACTGACAAGTGTTCAAAGTACGACACGCCCGGGTTCAATCCACGTTTGCGGGCCGTTCACTTTCCGGGCTATAGTAGATCTTCGTTGGCCGGAAAGCGGAAAAGCGATCGGCCAGTGATTCTCTCCAGAGAATCGGGTAAGAAATCCAAGATTTTGAACCGAATTCTGGCAGAGAAAGCCTCGAATATAAGTGAGGTTGATCAGCTTCTCGGAGGGCCATTGGTTTGGTCGTTACGGGTGGTGTCTGGTCCTTGAGAACTCAATAGTGTGCACTTGATTGTCAAATGCCAATTATTTTAAATCCTCGGCATCGGCCAGTTTTCTGGTTGGTGTTGGAGATTCCTTTTTGGATAACGAGATCGTCAGTATGACTCCTTTTGGGGTTGTCTGTTGGTTTCTGTTGTCAGGTCAAACTCGCAGTCAGATTGCCTTATTCCGGTGGTTTGGTTGCACATGTTTTTTACGGAGAGTTTGATCCTGGCTCAGGACGAACGCTGGCGGCGTGCTTAACACATGCAAGTCGAACGATGAAGCTGGAGCTTGCTCTGGTGGAAGAGTGGCGAACGGGTGAGTAACACGTGAGTAACCTGCCCCAGACTCTGGGATAAGCGCTGGAAACGGCGTCTAATACTGGATATGACCCCTACAGGCATCTGTTGGGGGTGGAAAGATTTATCGGTCTGGGATGGGCTCGCGGCCTATCAGCTAGATGGTGAGGTAACGGCTCACCATGGCGACGACGGGTAGCCGGCCTGAGAGGGTGACCGGCCACACTGGGACTGAGACACGGCCCAGACTCCTACGGGAGGCAGCAGTGGGGAATATTGCACAATGGGCGAAAGCCTGATGCAGCAACGCCGCGTGAGGGATGACTGCCTTCGGGTTGTAAACCTCTTTTAGTAGGGAAGAAGCGAAAGTGACGGTACCTGCAGAAAAAGCACCGGCTAACTACGTGCCAGCAGCCGCGGTAATACGTAGGGTGCAAGCGTTGTCCGGAATTATTGGGCGTAAAGAGCTCGTAGGCGGCTTGTCGCGTCTGCTGTGAAAACCCGAGGCTCAACCTCGGGCCTGCAGTGGGTACGGGCAGGCTAGAGTGCGGTAGGGGAGATTGGAATTCCTGGTGTAGCGGTGGAATGCGCAGATATCAGGAGGAACACCGATGGCGAAGGCAGATCTCTGGGCCGCTACTGACGCTGAGGAGCGAAAGCATGGGGAGCGAACAGGATTAGATACCCTGGTAGTCCATGCCGTAAACGTTGGGAACTAGATGTAGGGCCTGTTCCACGGGTTCTGTGTCGTAGCTAACGCATTAAGTTCCCCGCCTGGGGAGTACGGCCGCAAGGCTAAAACTCAAAGGAATTGACGGGGGCCCGCACAAGCGGCGGAGCATGCGGATTAATTCGATGCAACGCGAAGAACCTTACCAAGGCTTGACATGTAGAAGAACACTGTAGAGATACAGGACTCTTTGGACACTTCTATACAGGTGGTGCATGGTTGTCGTCAGCTCGTGTCGTGAGATGTTCGGTTAAGTCCGGCAACGAGCGCAACCCTCGTCCTATGTTGCCAGCACGTTATGGTGGGAACTCATGGGATACTGCCGTGGTCAACACGGAGGAAGGTGGGGATGACGTCAAATCATCATGCCCCTTATGTCTTGGGCTTCACGCATGCTACAATGGCCGGTACAAAGGGCTGCGATACCGTAAGGTGGAGCGAATCCCAAAAAGCCGGTCTCAGTTCGGATTGGGGTCTGCAACTCGACCCCATGAAGTCGGAGTCGCTAGTAATCGCAGATCAGCAACGCTGCGGTGAATACGTTCCCGGGCCTTGTACACACCGCCCGTCAAGTCATGAAAGTCGGTAACACCCGAAGCCGATGGCCTAACCCTTGTGGAGGGAGTCGTCGAAGGTGGGACTGGTGATTAGGACTAAGTCGTAACAAGGTAGCCGTACCGGAAGGTGCGGCTGGATCACCTCCTTTCTAAGGAGCATCTCCACGGAAGTGATTTCGTGGTAGAGAATGTTCAGATCATCACCGAATGTGTGGTGCTGGATGCTCATGGGTGGAACATTTGACAATGTGGATGTTGGTGCATGTTTTTGGTTGAGTACGCCGGTTTTGCTGGTTGGAAAGGTTGGGGATGTGTGTTGATGTTTTTCAGGTTGCACATTATTGGGTTTTGAAGGCCCAGACCTTGCGCTCTTTTGGGTGTGAGTGATGGTCTTCTGGCTCTTGGTTCACGAACGTGTTGTCGTGTGCTGGGGGACTGACCGTACGTTGAGAACTACACAGTGGACGCGAGCATCAATAGTTAGCGTCAGAGTCTCTTTTGGGGATTGTGACGCATTTCTATGGTCTAAGCATTGACACTTTTGGGTGTGAATGTTTTTTCTTATTTTACTTATGTGATTTCAAGTTTATAAGAGCAAACGGTGGATGCCTTGGCATCTGGAGCCGAAGAAGGACGTAGTAATCTGCGATAAGCCTCGGGGAGTTGATAAACGAGCTGTGATCCGAGGATGTCCGAATGGGGAAACCCCGCCAGGGCGCGTGCGTACCTGGTGACTCCCGCCTGAATATATAGGGCGGGTAGAGGGAACGTGGGGAAGTGAAACATCTCAGTACCCACAGGAAGAGAAAACAACATGTGATTCCGGGAGTAGTGGCGAGCGAAACTGGATGAGGCTAAACCGTGCGTGTGTGATACCCGGCAGGGGTTGCACGTTCGGGGTTGTGGGACTTTTCTGAATCTACTGCCGTGGGTTCGGCGTGAGAGCTAACGTATAGGAGAACACCTTGGAAGGGGTGGCCGTAGTGGGTGAGAGCCCCGTATCCGAAATGCGTGAGCCGCGCGAAGAGTATCCCAAGTAGCACGGGGCCCGAGAAATCCCGTGTGAATCTGTCAGGACCACCTGATAAGCCTAAATACTTCCAGATGACCGATAGCGGACTAGTACCGTGAGGGAAAGGTGAAAAGTACCCCGGGAGGGGAGTGAAATAGTACCTGAAACCGTTTGCTTACAATCCGTCGGAGCATCCTTGTTGATGTGACGGCGTGCCTTTTGAAGAATGAGCCTGCGAGTTAGCGGCATGTGGCGAGGTTAACCCGTGTGGGGTAGCCGTAGCGAAAGCGAGTCTGAATAGGGCGATTCAGTCGCGTGTCCTAGACCCGAAGCGAAGTGATCTATCCATGGCCAGGCTGAAGCGTGTGTAAGAGCGCGTGGAGGGCCGAACCCACTTAGGTTGAAAACTGAGGGGATGAGCTGTGGATAGGGGTGAAAGGCCAATCAAACTTCGTGATAGCTGGTTCTCTCCGAAATGCATTTAGGTGCAGCGTCGCGTGTTTCTTGCCGGAGGTAGAGCTACTGGATGGCCGATGGGCCCTACAAGGTTACTGACGTCAGCTAAACTCCGAATGCCGGTAAGTGAGAGCGTGGCAGTGAGACTGTGGGGGATAAGCTTCATAGTCGAGAGGGAAACAACCCAGATCACCAACTAAGGTCCCAAAGCGCGTGCTAAGTGGTAAAGGATGTGGAGTTGCTGTGACAACCAGGAGGTTGGCTTAGAAGCAGCCACCCTTGAAAGAGTGCGTAATAGCTCACTGGTCAAGTGATTCCGCGCCGACAATGTAACGGGGCTCAAGCACGCCACCGAAGTTGTGGCATTCATATAACAGGTAGGCCTTCGTGGTCCAGCCGTATGGATGGGTAGGAGAGCGTCGTGTGGCGAGTGAAGCGGCGGAGTGATCCAGTCGTGGATGCCACACGAGTGAGAATGCAGGCATGAGTAGCGAAAGACGGGTGAGAAACCCGTCCTCCGGAAGACCAAGGGTTCCAGGGTCAAGCTAATCTTCCCTGGGTAAGTCGGGACCTAAGGCGAGGCCGACAGGCGTAGTCGATGGACAACGGGTTGATATTCCCGTACCGGCGAAGAACCGTCAAACGCTGATCTACAAGTGCTAACCAAGTGAAGCTTCCTTTGCCCTTTCGGGGGTGTTGGTTGTGGAGAGTGGGAACCCGGTGTAGTGAGGTGAGCGTATTAACAGGTGTGACGCAGGAAGGTAGCCTGTGCCGGGCGATGGTTGTCCCGGTGTAAGCATGTAGCCCGTCGATTAGTAATATTTTTCGGCTTTGGGTGAGATGTGATGCGGACCCGTATGGGGAAGCAGGTGATCCTATGCTGCCAAGAAAAGCATCGACGCGAGGTTTTAGCCGCCCGTACCCCAAACCGACACAGGTGGTCAGGTAGAGAATACTAAGGAGATCGAGAGAATCATGGTGAAGGAACTCGGCAAAATGCCCCCGTAACTTCGGGAGAAGGGGGGCCATCCACTTATTAGGATTTACTCCGAAAGGGTGTGGTGGCCGCAGAGACCAGTGGGAAGCGACTGTTTACTAAAAACACAGGTCCGTGCGAACATGCAAATGGATGTATACGGACTGACGCCTGCCCGGTGCTGGAAGGTTAAGAGGAGAGGTTAGATTTCGGTCGAAGCTTTGAATTTAAGCCCCAGTAAACGGCGGTGGTAACTATAACCATCCTAAGGTAGCGAAATTCCTTGTCGGGTAAGTTCCGACCTGCACGAATGGCGTAACGACTTCCCAGCTGTCTCCACCATGAACTCGGCGAAATTGCAGTACGAGTAAAGATGCTCGTTACGCGCAGAAGGACGGAAAGACCCCGTGACCTTTACTACAGCTTGGTATTGGTGTTCGGTGTGGCTTGTGTAGGATAGGTGGGAGACTGTGAAGCTGCAACGCTAGTTGTGGTGGAGTCGTTGTTGAAATACCACTCTGGTCATACTGGATGTCTAACTACGGACCCTGATCGGGTTCTGGGACAGTGCCTGGTGGGTAGTTTAACTGGGGCGGTTGCCTCCCAAAATGTAACGGAGGCGCCCAAAGGTTCCCTCAACCTGGTTGGCAATCAGGTGGCGAGTGTAAGTGCACAAGGGAGCTTGACTGTGAGACTGACAGGTCGAGCAGGGACGAAAGTCGGGACTAGTGATCCGGCAGTGGCTTGTGGAAGCGCTGTCGCTCAACGGATAAAAGGTACCTCGGGGATAACAGGCTGATCTTGCCCAAGAGTCCATATCGACGGCATGGTTTGGCACCTCGATGTCGGCTCGTCGCATCCTGGGGCTGGAGTAGGTCCCAAGGGTTGGGCTGTTCGCCCATTAAAGCGGTACGCGAGCTGGGTTTAGAACGTCGTGAGACAGTTCGGTCCCTATCCTCTGCGCGCGTTGGAGATTTGAGAGGATCTGACCCTAGTACGAGAGGACCGGGTTGGACGGACCTCTGGTGTGCCAGTTGTTCTGCCAAGGGCATGGCTGGTTTGCTACGTTCGGGATGGATAACCGCTGAAAGCATCTAAGCGGGAAGCCGGCCTCAAGATGAGATCTCCATGGGACTTGATCCCGTGAGGCTCCCAGGAGATTACTGGGTTGATAGGCCAGATGTGGAAGTGGGGCAACTCATGGAGCTGACTGGTACTAATAAGCCGATGACTTGATAATTTTCAATACACTGATTTGTTTTGGTGTGTTGCGCATAATGTAACGACCTCCACGTTTGTGGTTGGGCTCGCGTCTGCTATGTGGTTCTTAACGTATGGCCACATCTGTCTGCTGCACTGTTTTTGGGTGTGGGGGTGGGTTGATATGTTAATAGTGTTACGGTGGTTATAGCGTCAGGGAAACGCCCGGTTACATTCCGAACCCGGAAGCTAAGGCTGACAGCGCCGATGGTACTGCACTCGGGAGGGTGTGGGAGAGTAGGACACCGCCGGAC
>NZ_JASCRS010000004.1 GCF_030010235.1 Leucobacter sp. UT-8R-CII-1-4
TTAATAGTGTTACGGTGGTTATAGCGTCAGGGAAACGCCCGGTTACATTCCGAACCCGGAAGCTAAGGCTGACAGCGCCGATGGTACTGCACTCGGGAGGGTGTGGGAGAGTAGGACACCGCCGGACTCCTTTTCATAGAAAGGGGGGCTGATCTTGGATCAGCCCCCCTTTTTTTTATGCCCAAAAACTGGGCGCATCAAGCGCGTCAAGTTTGCCAGAGCCGAGCGCGCCAAGCGCTCCTCGCGCCTATCGTGTGTGCGCTTGGGTGTATGCCTCCCAGATGCTCCCGCCGGTGTAGATGTGCCTGCTGAGGGCTTGCAGGCTCTCGCTGGCGTTGATCGCGATAGTGTTCTCTAGCTGTGCAAAGAGCGGGAGGTCTGAGAGCGAATCTCCGTATGCGACGCATTCGCTCCACGAAAGTCCGTAGAGCTTCAGCCAAGTGGCAGTGATACTCACCTTCGATTCAGGCACCAGGATCAGCTCTGGGTTGGGATCTTTGGCCAAGGGAAGCGCCGGAAACACGGATCCCGCGATGTGGTCAAAGCCGAACACGCTCATTCGATCTGCGAAGAAATTCGGGGTCATCGTGATCAAGGCAGAGCGTTCGCCGCGTGCCCGGATGTCTTGAATGACCTCCGCAATGCCGCTGAGAAAAGGTGTGCCGTGCATCGCTTGCTCGACGGTCTCGTGCGAGAGTCCGCGCCACAATTGACCGATGGCGTGAGCGAACTGCCTGGTGCCAATCTTTCCTGCGCCGAAGCTTCTCTCGAGCTCGGCGAGTTCAACGGTGGTGCCGGTGACCTTTGCTATTTCGAGGCTCGCGGTGGAGCCATGAATGAGCGTGCCGTCCAAATCAAAAACGTGAAGCATAGCCAGACAACTCTACGGCTTCTTGGCTTCGAATGCGGTTTAGGCGAGTGAGAGAAACAACCTTTCGAGTTCGTCTTGATCGGCGTTATCTGGGTTGTCTGGGTTCTCTATGCACTCTTTGAGCGCCGTGGATATCACCAGGAAGCCGGCGCGATCAATCGCCTTTGACACTGCAGAGAGTTGGTGCACCACATCTCGGCAGGGGGCATCGTCGTCAATTGCGTCGATCACGGCTGCAAGCTGCCCCTGCGCGCGACGGAGACGATTGCTGATCTTGCGCTTTGCTTCAAGATCTTTTGGGCTAGGCGCCTTATCGGGCATGAATGCTCCTTGTGTATTGGCCGATCTAACTTGACATCAATGATACCCCCTAGGGTATTCTGTTTCATAGATACCCCCTGGGGTATAACTTGGACTTTAGGAGAACCTCAATGTGCAGACCAACGAACTGCAAGACCTGTGGCAAAACCACCTGGGCGGGCTGCGGTCAGCACGTCGCTATGGTGAAAGCGAGCGTTCCCAGCTCGCAGTGGTGCAATGGCAAGCACAGCCAAGCCGAGATCGCGGCCGCTTCAGAATCGCGCCCCGGCTTTTTCGCACGTCTCTTCGGACGATAAACAAAGGAAGAATCATGGCAACAACCGACCTCACACTCGCAACATTCAATGACACCGTCGAGCGCGACGGGATCGCGATTGTAGATTTCTGGGCAGCTTGGTGCGGGCCGTGCCGATCCTTCGCGCCAACATATGAGCGCGCCTCAGAGCAGCACCCCGACATTGTGTTCGGCAAAGTCGATACAGAAGCCGAACAAGAACTCGCTGCCGGATTCCGAATCACCTCAATTCCAACTCTCGCGATCTTCCGCGATGGCATCCTGCTCTACGCGCAGCCAGGAGCTCTCCCCGCAGGCCAGCTAGAACAGCTCATTCAAGGCGCGAAAGAACTCGATATGGACGAAGTTCGCAAGCAGATCGACGAATCTGAACAGCCCGAAAAACAATAAACGCTAGAACCGGAGCCCACTACATGCTGCTTGAACGTATCTATGACGAAGACCTCGCCCAGGCGAGCTATCTGATTGCCTGCCAGTCAAATGGCGAGGCCATTGTGGTGGATCCGCGTCGCGATATTCAGGTGTACCTTGACCTTGCCGCGAAGCACAACATTCGTATCGCTGCTGTTGCCGAGACCCACATTCATGCTGATTACCTCTCGGGCACCCGAGAGCTCGCCGCGCACACGGGCGCGACAATGTACGTGTCAGACGAGGGCGGCATTGACTGGAGCTATGGCGAAGGCTTCGCGCAAGCCACCCGAATGAAGCACGGGCATCGTCTGCGGCTTGGCAACATCACGGTCGAAGCAGTGCACACACCCGGGCACACTCCGGAACACATGTCATTTCTGGTGACAGATGGCGCGCAAAGCGATACGCCGGGCTTTCTGCTGAGCGGCGATTTTGTCTTTGTTGGCGATGTTGGGCGACCGGATCTTCTCGACGAGGCTGCAGGGCACGTCGACACCCGCTTCACAGGTGCGAAGGATCTTTTTAAGAGCCTGCGCGATCAATTCTTGATACTGCCCGACTATGTCCAGGTGCTGCCGGCACACGGCTCCGGTTCGGCCTGCGGCAAAGCGCTTGGCGCAATTGCGGCAACAACAGTGGGCTATGAACGGAACTTCTCGTGGTGGGGAAAATATCTTCAGAACAATGACGAAGCTGGTTTTGTTGCAGAACTTCTCAACGGCCAACCCGACGCTCACGGCTATTTTGCGCGAATGAAATCTCAGAATAAGTCTGGCCCAGCGCTGATCGCTTCACCGGCTGAGCTAATTGAATTCGATGCTCCAAGCCTGCGGGTAGAACTCGCCAAAGAGCAGGCGATCTTGGTCGACACGAGGCACAACACTGAAGTACATGCGGGCACGGTGCCGGGTGCACTGAACGTGCCTGGCCCAGCGAAATCGGCGAGCTACGCCTCATGGGTATACGATCCCGAGCGAGAGCAACTGCCGCTCGTCCTATTTGTGCCGAGCAGAGCAATCGCAGAGGAAATGCGAGACCACCTGCTTCGCGTTGGCATTGACACAGTGAGAGGCTTCATTACCTCCCTCGACGGACTGCAACTGTCTCAACCGCAGCTCGTCTCACCGCACGAGCTCGACAGCCTCGACCGAGTTATGCTGCTCGATGTGCGAAACAAGACAGAGTTCGCGGCGGGCCATCTTCCAAAGGCAGCGCAACTGGCCGCAGGCCGAGCGCTATGGAATCTCGACCAGCTGCCCGAACCTGAGGCCGGCACGATCGTGAGCTACTGCCAAAGCGGAGTGCGCAATAGTGTCATCGCCAGCGCGCTCCGACGCGAAGGTTACGAGATCGTCGAGCTTGAGGGGAGCTATCAGGCTTGGCGCGATGCGGGGCTGGCAACCGCTCGATACACCGCCGCAGGGTGAGCATGAGAGGGCGCGAACGCGCGCAGCGATGGTTGAGTGAAATCAGCCGCTAAGCGCCCTCTCGCTCGATCAGAAGAGCGGCGCGTTCCTTGAAATAGCGCGCGAGCGTCGGCGCGCCTTCGAGCGGTGCGCCAGCGCGCCATCGCACCCGCAGTTCACCGTTTGAGAAACCGACGGGAAGCCCCTCGTCGAGCTCATGCAACGAAGCTTCATCAAGGTGGATCGGCACCGCGTCGAAATTCACTGACTGCCCGAGCGCGTAACCTCCACGCAGCGCCGCCGCAGCGATGTCACGACGCTCCTCTCGTGAGAGTGATTGATACCCCAGACGACCTCGTTCAGCTGCGCGAGTCGAAGGCCCTGCAGCCCAAAGGGAATGGTCAACGCCAAGAAGCAGCGATCCTAGCCGCCAAACCTCGGCCAGCGGCCGCATCGTCGCAGGTCTTGGCAGCACGAGCAGGCGTTTGCCAGCGGGAACGTACTCAGCGAGCGCTTCGGGCCGAATGGAAGCCTGCTGAAGAAGCATTGCAGTCTCTTGCGCGACATGAAGGGCACTTGCATTCGCCTGGTTCTGCCCATCGAATTCACCCATGCAGTAAGTGTATTGGGGTCAGGTGTTTCTGGGAGCAATCAGCTTGCGCCTCTAAGCTGGTCGTGTGGAGAACAACGGAGCGATCGAAAGCTTTGAAATCGAGCGAAAATACGAAGTGTCTGAAGACACTTCGTTGCCCGACGTGGCGGCGTTTGCGACCGTGAACCTGCAGCCGGCAGAGACGCTGGAACACGAGCTTCACGCCAGCTATTTCGACACTCCCGCGGTCGAACTCGCAGCGCAACGGCTGGCCCTACGACATCGACTCGGTGGCAAAGACGAAGGCTGGCATCTCAAAGCAAAGGGCGAAGACGGCGCCCGCGAACTGCTCTGGCCAAGCTCGGTGGAGATGCCGACCGGCCTGCGCGCTGAAGTGGCTGAGCGTATCGGCGAAGCCGCGATCCAGCGTTTGCAAACAATCGCAACGCTGCGCACCATTCGAGTGACCACGATGCTTTTCGACCAGGCGGGCAACGCTGTTGTTGAACTTGCCGATGACCGCGTCGAAGCGGTAAACGAACTTACCGGCAGACAGCAGGCTTGGCGTGAGTGGGAGGCTGAACTCATGCCTGACGCTGATCCGACGCTACTCGACCAGATTGAACCGTTGCTCGTTGCCGTAGGCGCTCGCAGGGTTCGCGGAACTTCAAAAATTCAACGCACGATGAGCGCAGAGGGTGACGCATAATGAACGCAGACAAGCGCGGAGCAAAAAAGAACAAACGGGGCAAGGGCGAAGAGGTTTCGCGCGAGGCTCGCCGTAAGCAGATCATTGTCGGCATCGTAATGGGCATCATTGTCGGTGTGGTCATCAGCGCAATCACCACGTTTTGGTACTGGCTGCCAGCAGGCATCGCATTCGGGCTCGCCGTCGGCGCAATTATGAAACCGCCTACCGAGTAGACGAGGCAGAAAAACGCCGCTATCTTCAGCGATGAGGGGCGGACCACCACGTAAGGAAGCAAAGGCGCATCATGGAACCCACCGTTTTCGAGAAGTATCCACCGGCTGAATCGGTTATCGACAGCTCACTCGCTGACACAAGACTCGGTTGCTACTGGATCGAGAGCATTGCCGATACGGCGGCGCGGTACCCGGTGCTGCCAGGATCGCGTATCGCAGATGACGTTGTTGTGGGTGGCGGCTACGCAGGCCTATGGACAGCAATCAAGCTGAAAACAGAACACCCGGATCGCCGGGTGGTGTTGCTTGAAGCCAAGCAGGTTGGCTGGGCTGCCTCAGGACGAAACGGCGGATTTTGCGAAGCCAGTATCACCCACGGTGAGTCAAATGCCGAGTCGCGGTGGCCAAACGAAGTGGAAACCCTGCGACGCCTAGGCTACGAAAACCTGGATGCGATTGAGCGCTTTATCAACGAACACAAGCTTGACGTTGATTTTGAGCGCACCGGTCAGCTCTCCGTGGCAAACGAGCCCTATCAAGTGGAATGGGTGGGGGAGAATCCCGACCCGCATGTTGAAGCACTTAACGCAGAGCAGGTGCAGCAACGTATTGCCTCACCAACATTTCTCGCGGGTGAATTCTCGCCACGTGAAAACGCGAACGTGCACCCAGCAAAGCTTGCCGCAGAGCTGGCCCGTCATGCGCACGAGCTCGGTGTCGAAATCTATGAAAATACCCGAGTGCTGCGTCTCAGTGGCCAGAGCGACGAACCGTTGCAATTCGAGACGAATCGCGGCACTGTGAACGCTGAGCGTGCCGCGCTTTGCACGAACGTTTTCCCCTCTCTGCTGAAGCGTTACACCTTCCACACGGTTCCGGTGTATGACTATGTGCTGATGACCGAGCCGCTAACTGACGAACAATTGGCTGCGATCGGTTGGAGTGGGCGAGAAGGACTCGCCGATATGGCGAACCAATTTCACTACTCGCGGCTCACGAAAGACAACCGGATTCTCTGGGGTGGGTACGACGCCGTGTACTTCACAGGTGGCCGTATCCGCGCTGAGTACGAAAATCGCATGGAAACTCACCGTCGACTGGCGAAGCACTTCTTCACGACCTTCCCGCAGCTCGAAGGCGTGAAGTTCACGCACCGTTGGGCCGGCGTGATTGACACATCAACTCGCTTCTGCGCGTTCTACGGGCAGGCGTTTGACGGTCGAGTGCAATATGTTGCGGGCTTCACCGGGCTCGGCGTTGGCGCCACCCATTTTGCGGCAGACGTGATGGTGGACAGGCTCGAGGGGCGAACCACCGAGCGAACCCAGCTTGAAATGGTGCGCGAAGTTCCGCTGCCGTTCCCGCCAGAGCCACTCGCTAGCATCGGCATCAATCTCACTCGCTGGTCACTCGACCGTGCCGACCACCAAGGCGGCAAACGGAACATTCTGCTGAAAACACTCGATGCGCTCGGCCTCGGTTTTGACTCATAAACACACCACAACACAGGAGAACGCGATGAACTACTTGCTGCCAGACGGCTTGAACGGTGTGGTGCACGGGCGCGGGGCGATCGTTCCGCTTGAAGCAGTGCCTGCTGAAGAGGTCGACTACGGAAACCCGCGCCAGGGAACGCTGGCCCTTGGCACTATCGGTGAGTGCGAGGCAGGCATCTGGGAGCTACGTGACGGGGCGGTGCTCGACACTGAGGTCGACGAGCTCTTCGTTGTAATTTCAGGTGGTGCGACAATCAAGCTGCTTGATGAGGGGCGAAGCGTCGACGTGAAGACCGGCGATGTGATGCGCTTGAACGCTGGGACTCGGACACGCTGGATTGTGAAAGATCACATTCGCAAGGTGTATCTCTCGGCGTAACGTTGCCGCGACTTTTGGCTATCTAGCCTGTCGAAGTGGGTCGGAGCGTTCAAGCAGTGCTCGAGCGATGGCCTCATCGAGAACCAGATCGGTAACCAGGCCTGCCGCGAGTGCCCCAGCCAATGCTTTGGCCTTGCCCTCGCCGGCAGCCACGCAGACTCGACGTTTGACATGCGCGAGTTGGTGAAGGCTGGGACCACTTGCGCGCGCATTGAGTTTGATGTCTGCGCTTGTGCCATCTTCGCGGAAGAACACGGTGGCGACATCGCCGACCACGCGTTCGCTCTCGAGGGACTGGAGGTCCTCGTTCTCTAAATAGCCCTCAGCGTAAACGTGACTTGGCACGGGTGATTGTGCAGCACCAACGCTAAAAATGATCATGTCGAGTTTTGCTTGCAGATCAAGGATGCGCCGGGTGCTTCGCTCCTGCCAGAGTGCTGTTTTTGTGGCTGGGTTGTCGAAGAAAGCTGGCACCGGAAAGTGCTGCACCTGGGCTGTAAATGCCCGACCAAATCGGCGCAGAATGTCGCTGGCGTAGGCAATGCCTGTGGTCCACATGTTGCCCGAACCGTTGAGCTGCACAAACACGGTGTCTGCGGTGTGGGTCGCGCTGAGCTTGCGGCTGATTGCAGCGAGCGTTGACCCCCAGGCGATACCGACAGTCATATGTGAACTCACCAGGCCAGCGAGAATCTCTGCGGCAAGCTGGGCCACCTGGTCAAGGCGTTCGCCTTCGCTTGCGTCTGCTCGAACACCGGCTACGTGGGAGTGCACCCCAAAACGTTCCCGCAGGGCCTCTTCGAGTCTGGCGACCTCATTAAAAGGGGAACGAACACGTATGTCGACGATGCCGGTGTCACGCGCATCTTGGAGAAGTCGTGACACTGTTGAGCGGGAGACACGCATGCTGTCGGCGATCGCCTCCATCTTTTCACCGCGAAGGTAGTAAGCATTGGCGGCAGCCCACATTGCCTCATTGCGATCTGGCTCATTCATAACTTAAGTGTGCACATATGTGCACGAGCCTTGCAACTCTTCTCGCGAGTTTTCACAATGGAACTATGACTAATGCATCTTCTGCCCAAAGCTCGCTGCCCAGTCAGGCCGCAGCGGTCGCAGACCTTATGCAGCGACCGAACGCCCAAGTATTGATTCTTGGTGCTGGCATCAACGGAATCGCAACGTTCCGTGACCTCGCGCTGCAGGGGATCGACGTAGTGCTGGTTGATGCAGCCGATGTGATGAGCGGCGCATCTGCCGCATCAAGCCACATGATCCACGGCGGCGTTCGCTACCTCGAAAACGGTGAATTTCGACTTGTGCGCGAGGCCGTACAAGAGCGAAATCGGCTCTTGCGCATCGCGCCGCACCTAGTGAAGCCACTAGAGACAACTATTCCGATCTATTCGACATTCTCCGGGGTATTGTCAGCCCCCATGCGGTTTCTCATGCACGGTTCAAAAAAGAGCAAAGAACGCGGTGCCGCGCTCATCAAATTTGGGCTCACTCTCTACGACTCCTTCTCTCGCGACGGAGGCCGTGTGCCCCGACATCGCTTTCATGGACGCAAGAAGTCACTGCACGAATTCCCGCAACTTGACCCGAACGTCAAGTACACGGCGAGCTACTGGGACGCCTCGGCGCACAGCCCAGAACGTCTTGGTATAGACATGCTCCGCGATGCGATCACCGCCGGGAACGGTCGCGCGAGGGTTGCCAGCTATACCGCGGCAATCGGAACGCGCGATGGCGGAGTGCTACTATGTGACAACGTGCAGCAGACCGAAATTCTATTCAATGCAGACGTAGTCGTGAACGCGACAGGGCCCTGGGTTGAGCTTACGAACGAAGGATTCGGCGAACCCACCGCGTTCATGGGCGGCACAAAGGGCTCACACATCGTGCTGGACCACCCAGAATTGCTCGCTGCAACCAAGGGCCACGAAATCTTCTTCGAACACAATGACGGCAGGATCGTGCTGATCCACCCCCTGAACGGTCGCGTGCTGGTCGGCACAACCGACCTGGAGCACGACATGCGTGAGCCCGCCGAGTGCACCGAAGCCGAGATTGACTACTTCTTCGAACTGATCGCACACGTGTTCCCCGGTATTAAGGTCGGACGCCAAGACATTGTGCACTTGATGAGTGGCGTGCGACCCCTGCCACGTCACGTCGATCAAGCCCCAGGGTTTGTGTCACGCGACTACCGGGTCGAACGCAGCGACTTCGCCGGCGCCAGCAAATCGATGCTGACCCTTATCGGAGGAAAGCTCACTACCTTTCGAGCATCAGCCGAAACTATTACTGATCTGGTGCTGAGCGAACTTGGCGCGAGCCGCAACGTTTCCACCGCTGAGCTAGCAATTGGTGGCGGTAGAGATTTCCCAGCGAGTGACCGGGCGAAAGAACGTTGGATCGCAGCAGCAGCCTCCTCGATTCCGCGGGAGCGCCTTGCAATTCTGCTTGAACGATACGGCACACTCGCACTCGAAGTCGCAGATGAGATTGAGCAAGGCCCAGACTCGCCGCTCGAATTTGTATCAGACTACTCACACGCTGAAATTGAGTACTTGACCAAAAACGAGTCTGTTGTGCACCTCACTGACCTGCTACGACGCCGCACAAACCTCGCATTCGTCGGAACTTCAGCGAGCGGTATCGCAGAAATCGCGAACATTATGGCTCCGATCCTCGCCTGGAACGAAGCGCAAATCGCAGCAGAAATTGCCGCAGCAGAACAGGAACTACTACCAAGAACACGTCTGGCGCTCGCCGCAGCCCCGCAGTGACATAGAGTTCTCTGAGGAAACTTGTTTGAGAGAGCTCAGAGGAGAGCAAATGGGCATGTCTTGGAAGCAGCACGGCGACGGCAAAACGGTCGCGCCTGATGCAATCGTCCTTCCAGAAGAGCGGCTGAGCTGGCCGAAGACCATCGGGTTTGGTGCGCAGCACGTAGTCGCGATGTTCGGTGCCACGTTCTTGGTGCCACTGCTGACCGGCTTCCCGCCGACCGCCACCCTGTTCTTCTCCGGCCTTGGCACCCTGCTCTTCTTGGTGCTTACCGGCAACCGCCTGCCAAGCTACCTCGGTTCATCGTTTGCGTTCCTTGCGCCCATCGGTGTGGCAACAGGGGTCGGCCTCGGCAGCGGCGACATGCCAAGCGCCGAAGGCTTCGCCCGAGCTTCGTTCGGCATTCTCGCCATCGGCGTACTGATGACGATTGTCGGCATTATTGTGCAGCGCTTCGGTACACGCTGGATCAACGCACTGATGCCACCGGTCGTCATGGGTGCAATTGTCGCCCTGATCGGATTCAACCTGGCGCCAGCAGTAAAGAACAACTGGAACGCCACCGCAAATTCGGGGTGGGTGGCGCTGATCACCATCGTGTCTGTGCTGCTGATCACCGTGATCTTCCGCGGAATTCTTGGCCGCCTCTCAATCGTGCTCGGCATGGGCGTTGGCTACCTTGCCGCCGTACTGATGGGAGAAGTGAACTTTGATGGTGTGCGCGACGCAGCCTGGATTGGCCTGCCAGACTTCCACCTGCCTGGCAACCCATTCTCTGATCCATCACTCTGGGGCCTGCTGCCAATGTTCTTGCCAGTAGTGCTTGTGCTGATTGCTGAAAACGTTGGTCACGTGAAGAGCGTTGGCCTCATGATCAACCGCGATCTTGACCCAGTCACCGGCCGGGCACTACTTGCTGACGGTATTTCAACCATGCTCGCTGGTTTCGGCGGCGGCTCAGGCACGACCACCTATGGCGAGAACATCGGCGTGATGGCTGCGACCCGCGTCTACTCGACTGCCGCCTACTGGGCTGCCGGCATTATCGCGATGCTGCTTGGCTTCTCGCCAAAGGTTGGCGCGATTATCTTCTCGGTACCGGCCGGAGTGCTCGCCGGTGTCACCGTCGCGCTCTACGGCCTGATCGGTCTGATCGGTGTAAAGATCTGGATCGACAACAAAGTTGACTTCTCAAAGCCAATCAACCAGTTCACCGCTGCGGTTGCGCTGATTGTTGGTATCGCAGACTTCGGTCTCGTGCTTGGCTCGGAGTCGAGCCCAATTGTCTTCAACGGTATTGCGCTTGGCACGCTAGCGGCGATCCTGGTGTACCACCTGATGGCTTGGGCCGCGCGAGTTCGTGGTCTCGGCGACGCTGTCAGTCCGATCGAGCCTGGGACCGGCTCGGTGAAGGTGCAAGAAGAGGCGTAAACGCCAGATCTGGTAGTGCCCGGTTCGCATTGCGACCGGGCACTACCTTTTTCGCTATACTCCGGCGCGCCGAACAATTTCCGCGGTTTCGGAGTTTCGCGTCGTAGGGTGACGGTGTGTGGAGTGTAGACCGGCGTCGTAAACAAGGCGCGAGTACCCAAGGGGCCGACGTGCCTCAATCTAGCGGTGCACCCACGGCAGAGGGTGCCCTTGCTCCGAAGCTCGAAGATCCAGTGACCACACAAGAAACCACAGACCTGACGGCACCGCCGCAGGCTCCAGTTACCGCCGTCGATGCGTTCGCGGCGGAACATCAACAATGGCGAGAAGAACTCGCGGAAATCGGTGGACCGAGTTCGCTGACTCATTTTGATGATGAGCCAATGAATCGGATCGAACTGTCGACCACCCACCCGGGCGGAATGCCGCAGTTCATTACCGGCCAAAAGATTTTGCTCTCCGCCCTGATTCGTGATGACGTGGCACTTCGTCAGGCACGAATCGCAGCGGGGAGAGTTACCGATAAGGCAACCGAAATGCGGGCCGTGCGCGGCCTTGAAACAGTGCACCTTGGCGTTGGCATTGCAAAGTGGCACTTTGAGGGTGAAGATTTTTGCGCACCTGTGCTGCTTCGCCCGCTCGCAATTCGCCGCTACGGTCGCGACTTTGAGCTGAAGCTCAAAAAGAATCCGATCGTCAACCGCGAACTATTGGCTACGCTGCGCGAACAATTCGGTTTGGTCATTGACGCGCGCACGCTGCTTGAGCTTTCGCAAAGCGAGGGCGTGTTTAAGCCGCAACCGGTGATTGATCGACTTCGCCAGATGGTTACCGGCGTGCCAGGGTTTGTGGTGCAGCCAAGACTCGTTGCTTCGTCATTCTTGAATGTCTCGCAGCAGATGGTTGCCGATGCAAGACAGCTCGATACTCCGGTATTGCAGGCGGTCTGCGGCAGCGAAGTAGCGAAGCAGCAGATTGAGGCGTCGTATCGTCCGGTCACCGCTACCCACCCCAACCATCGCTCACCCGAAGCAGATCGACACCTCTACGACTCAGACCCTGAGCAAGACGATGTGCTGGCGCAGATTGGCGCCGGTCACTCGGTAGTGGTGCGCACGCTTCCCGGAACCGGTGGTACCCAGACCGTTGTGAGCGCGGTTGGTGAACTCGTTCGTGCCGGCAAGCGTGTCCTCGTCGTGTCGCCTCGACGCTCAACTCTCGACGGAATTTCACACCGCCTCAGCCGCGTTGGACTGAGCGGCCTTGCCGTGACCCCGCGACTCTTGCGCCGAAACTTGGTTGAAGCGATCAGCCGGAACGAAGCCGCAGCTCCCGGCTCGCAGCGCGAAATCGACGACGCACTGGTTCGTCTGCGCAGCGTACTACTGAGCTACGAAGAAGCGCTGGTCACCAAGGATCAGCGATTCGCCGTATCACCGCTTGAAGCACTTCGCGAGCTGAGCCGACTGGCTTTGCTGCCAGAGGCGCCCACTACGACGGTGCGCCTTGACGATAAGGCACTCGGCCAACTCACTCTCGATCGATCTTCGATAGCCGAAGACATCACTGAGGCAGCACGCCTCGGCCAGTTTCAGTACGGTCCGAGTGATTCGCCGTGGTACGGGGTCGACTTTGCGACGACAGAAGCTGCGAGAAGCGCCTACGCGCTCGCGGTTGACCTCGCCGAATCGCAACTGCCCCGACTTATTTCGCAGGCGAATCAGCTCATTGAGCAGACCGCGCTGCGCCCGTACGAGACCATCTCTGAACTCGGCGTTTACCTGCGCCTACTGATGGGCGTGCGCGACACCCTCGACCGCTTCTCACCGGAGGTCTTTGACCGCCCACTCGACGAAGTGATCGCTGCGCACGCGCCGCGAGGTGGCGAGGACATGTCAAATAGCAACCGCCGACGGATGCGCCGTCTCGCTCGCGAGTACGTGCGCCCGGGAGTGCACGTAAACGACATGTACACGCGTCTGATGCAGATTCAGCAGCAGCGTGTGCTCTGGCAGCGCTACAGCACGGTAGTTGGCGCGCCACCGGAGGTGCCACTGGGCATTGCTGATGTGGCAGCGGCGTTCCAAACGGCTTACCAAGATCTGGATGAACTTGATCGTGTGCTTGGCGTCACTCACGACAGTGAGCGTCTGCGCACCATGCCATTGCCAACGCTTGCTCGTCGCACCACCGATCTTGCTCGCGAAAGCGAGGTGCTTCAGAACATTCAGGAGCGCACCGCAATTGTGGAGCGTTTGCGTGCAGCCCACCTTGAGACGCTGATTGACGACCTGTCGGCGCGACATGTTCCGGTCAGCCAGGTTGCCGCCGAACTTGAACAAGCCTGGTGGCAGTCGGCTCTTGAGCGCATGCTGCAGACGAACGAGGCTCTGCTCAGTGCAAACACCTCGGTGATTGAGCGCCTTGAGGCAGACTTCCGCTTGGTTGACGACGCGCACGCCGGGGCCAGTGGTGCTGTGCTTGGCGGTCGGCTTGCTGATGCTTGGCGCATCGCCGTCGCCGATAACCGCGGTGAAGCGCTCGCCCTTCGCGAATTGCTGCGCAGCGGCGATTCTTCGTTGCTGCAGCTGGCCCAGCAGGCACCAACGCTGCTCGGTGCGCTCGCTCCTGTTTGGGTGCTTTCGCCTTACGAAGTTGCGAGCCTGCCTTCAGAATTGCGTTTTGATACCGTCGTACTCGTTGACGCCGGCGCTACAACGCTTGTCGAGAATGTGAGCGCAGTGCGTCGCGCGCAGCAGGTCGTCGCATTCGGCGACACGGTCACGCAGACACCGTCACGTTTTGAGATTGCGGTGCGCAGTCTGCACGAAGAGTCGCAGTCTGCCAACGAGCCAGCCGCAGATCTGCACGACCGCAGCGCCTACGCGCAGTTGCGTTCAGTGCTGCCCGAGCTTTCACTGACGCGAAGCTACCGCGCAGGCGGCGAGGATCTGACCAATCTGGTCAACTCACGCTTCTATGGCGGCGATATTGAGTCGTTGCCGTGGGCTGGTACCTTCCTTGGACACTCGAGCCTCACGGTTGAGTTTGTGACTGACGGTCAGGGCCTACCAGATCCGCACACCGGCGCGGTCGAGAGCACCGACGCCGAGGTGAACCGTGTGGTCCAATTGGTGCTCCAGCACGCGGCCGAGCGCCCTCGTGAGTCGTTGATGGTGCTCACCGCGAGCACACGTCACTCTGTTCGCGTGCAGCAGGCTGTGTTGCAGGCCTTCTCGAAGCTGCCGCAGTACCGAGAGTTCTTGCTTGGTGAGCGGGCTGAACCGTTTGCCGTGCTGACGCTTGAGCAGGCTATGGCGCAGAGCCGCGATCGAGTGATCTTCTCGATCGGTTACGGTCGTACCCCGCACGGTCGCGTGCTTTCAAACTTTGGTTCGCTTGGCAAGCCCGGTGGCGAACGACTGATTGCGGTCGGCATGACTCGTGCTCGCCGCGGCATGACGATTGTTAGCTGCTTCAGGCCAGAGCACCTCGATACTGCGAGGATCAAGCACGGTGTGATCGAGCTTTCAGAGCTCTTGGCGCTTGAACACCCAGAGCCAGAGCAGGTTTCGCTACCTTCTGAGCGTGATCCGCTGCTCGGTGAACTCGCTGATCAGCTTGAACGGCTCGGCCTGAAGGTTGCGCTTGATTATCGTGGCGCTATTCCGCTGGCTGCATCGCTTGGTGATCGCGCGATTGCGATTGACCTCGACTTTGCTGGGGCAGTGGAGCAGGGGCTTCGTAGCTCGCTGCGTCTGCGCCCCGCGGTGCTTCGACGCCTCGGTTGGCACTACCATCGGGTGCACAGCTTTGACCTCTTCGCCGACCCGGAACGGGTTGCGTTGCGGGTAGCGAGCATTGTTGGTTACGATCCAGAAGCTGCTCAGGCGGGGGATCAGCCTGCCGCTGAGGGTGAAGCCGCAGCTGCACAACTGTTCTAATGGCTGTGTCTTCTCGGAAGAACCGCCGGGTGACGCAGGTGGATCCGCCGCTTGAGCGGGTTGCGCCGGTTGCGCCTGTCGATGCCAAGCAAGTTGAACCAGCCGATACTAAGCAGCCTCGGGTCGCTAAGAAGCGTATTCAAACTCGTGCGAATAACGAGAACGATGCACGCCTGCTGGCAGACCGCCCGCCACACTGGGGGTAGCTTGCCTTCGAGGAGCCGCTAGATCGTGCGGCCGGGTGGGGTGACGGGCCTGGTCTACATTTTCTGCAGGTGCTCAAGCAACGCTGGGGGATGTTCAAAGGTTTTGTGGTCGAGCAGCTTCTTGGCTTCAGCGGAGTAACGGCCGCGCGAATCAAGCGGAACGCCAAGGCGTTTGCGGGCAGAAATCTGTGGCCACCGATCGACTACGGTGATTCGCGGAATGTGCTTGACCAGTTCGCGTTCGAACTCTGAGATTTGATCGAGCCCCGGTAGCCAGACCGAGAGTAAAAGGTTCGACCTCGCCACAATCGGTAGGGCGAGGCGAATGCCGGGAGACCGACGTACAAAACTTGCGAGTTTGGTGCTTTCGTCGGCGGGACAGTCGAGCCAGAAGTAGACGGCGGTCAACCCAAAATCAGTGACCGAAAAATCAATGCGCGGCATGAACCAGGTTGCCGATTGCATCAGGGCAATCTGGCGTTGCACGTGTGCGTGTGAGTGTCCGGTGATCCTGGCGATGTCAGCGGCAGATCGACGGGCGTCACGGGCGAGATGCCTGGCAATCTCAATCTGGGCGGGGTTCGGTGCGGCAGCAGCCGACGATCTTGCCGGTCGCAGGGCCGTCACCGCACGTATTTGTTGATCGCTCAAGCTACCGAGTCGAAACTCGGAGCCCTCAACCGAAATGCCGCTGACAAAGTTGACGAGTGCGCCCGCCACGCCATCAACCACGATGATGTGTTCGTTCACAAAACGATCGACCGCGTAGAGGCTGTCAGCAAACACCATACAAACGAGGTCTTGAGCGCCGGCACAGGAGACGACGCTGTACACGTCGGGCATGCTCACGAGTTCCGCGATCACCTGTTCGCGCATGCCAGTAGTGCATCGAATCTCAACCATGCCAGCCTGCACGCTGAGTGGCCGATTGAGCACAGCGGTAAGCGCGCTCGACCAGACAAGACCTGCTTCGGTGAGCGCATCCCACCGCCTTGAAAGCGTGCTCGCGGAGGTATGCAGAATCGGGGAGAGCTGCGCCCAGCCAGCTCGCGGATAAATTTGCAGCGCGGTTACGAGACTGCGATCCAACTCAGAAATCTCGTGTTTCATGCATTCATGCTCGCCGATTATTCAATTTCTTGCAAATATCTAAAAATATTGGTCGCATTCGCCTGCCGCTACCTACTCTCGGGATAAGCGATCAGAAAGGTTCAATGATGACTATTGCGCGTGTTCCCCAGGTGCCAGCCTCAGAAACCCCCCTGCGTTTGCTCGGCGCACGCATCATTGACGGTACCGGTCGTGAACCCATCGAGCGCGGTGAAGTGCTGATCGAAAAGGGTGTCTTCAGCTACGTCGGCCCGCAGCGCGACGAAGAAATCGCCGGAGCCACAACCGTAGACCTCACCGGCAAGACGATCATGCCCGGCTTCTTCGACGTGCATGTGCACGTGAGCATGGGGCTTGAGACCGGTTTCCAGGCTATGGCCGCACAGTTTCCAGAAGAGCGCAATATTGGCACCGCTGCCACCCTGAGAGACACCCTCATGGCCGGAGTCACCACGATTCGCGACCTCGGCGGGCTCACCCCAGGCTTTCGCAATCTGATCGCGCGTGGCGCACTTGTCGGCCCGCGGGCTCACATGGCAATCAGTGTGCTCTCGCCAACCGGCGGCCACGCTGACATGCACATGCCAAACGGACTCTCGCTGATTCCGCAAGAAATGGCAGAAATGCGCCTGGTCGACACCGACGACGAAGTTCGGGTCACCGTACGCGAGCTGATTCGTACCGGCGCTGACGTGATCAAGGTGTGCACCACAGGCGGTGTCTCAAGCCCAAGCGATACCCCATCAGATTTGGGGGTGCCAGAGCATCACGTGCGTATCGCTGTCGAAGAGGGCCAGCGCCGCCAAGGCCAGCCTGTTACTGCGCACGCACAGGGCTCAGCAGGCATCCTTGAGGCGATCAAGGGCGGCGTTGCAAGCGTTGAGCACGGCTACGAAATCGATGACGAGGGCATTGAGCTCATGCTCGAAAAAGGCACTTACCTAGTACCAACCCTGAGCTCGGCACTGCGGGTGCCAGATCCCGCGAAGGTGCCACCATTCCTCTACCAAAAGAAGGTGGTCTGGTCGAATATCGCCCGCGAACATGTGTCGCGCGCCATCAAGGCCGGAGTCAAGGTCGCTCTCGGCACCGACGCCGGAGTCTGCCCACACGGAACCAACCTCACTGAGCTCGGCCACATGGTCTCGCTCGGTATGAGCCCAATGGACGCAATCACCGCGGGCACCATGAACGCCGCGACCCTGTTGCGCGTAGAAGATGCGCTCGGTTCGGTCGAAGAGGGCAAACTCGCCGACCTGGTGATCACCGACGTCGATCCACTCACCGAGATTGAGCGGCTCGCTGACCCCACCGAGATTCGAGTGGTCGTGCAGGGCGGTCGCGTCGTCAAAGACAACGATGCTTGGCTGCCAGTACCGGTGGTACTGCCCGGTCTCGCTGGGTGACGAACGTGACAATGCAAGACGTTGGATCAGTAGGCGCAGAAGCCTCAGCCGGCGAGGGCCGCGTTACCGCGCACCTCGAATCGCAGCTGGCCAAAACCGATCTGCTCGATAGCGCTTTTGGGGTTTACATTGCCCGACTAGACAATGAAGCGTTGCAGGCTGCCCGCACCCTCGATGCGGCAGCCGAGCGTGGCGAGCAGCTCCCCGCCCTTGCCGGGATGACGATCGCGGTGAAAGACCTGATTGCCGTGCGCGGTGCCGCCACGACCGCACAGAGCCTGGTGCACGAAGACCCATGGTTCGACGGGCAAGACGCCCCAATCGTTGCTCAGCTTCGAACAGCCGGTGCGATTATTACCGGCAAAACCTCAATGGCAGAGCACGCCGCGGGCCGGATCGATCCAGCGAAACCTTTCCCTGTGCCACGAAACCCGTGGGACCCCAGCCGGTGGCCAGGCGGGTCGAGCTCAGGCTCGGCAATCGCTGTATCGCTCGGTCTTGCCGACGCTGCGCTCGGCAGCGACACCACGGGTTCGCTACGAATTCCGGCGGCCTTCTGCGGCATCACCGGGTTTCGGCCAAGCACCGGGCTGGTCAATGGCACCGGGTGCATGGCCGCCAGCCCAACGCTTGACACGATGGGGCCAATGGCAAAGTCTGCACGCGATTGTGCGCGGGTGCTCTCAGTAATCGCCCCCATCGCGGAGCCCGAGTGGCGCGACAGCCTCGCAAACGTGCGGATCGGCGTGCCCAAAGCACTTATCGACAGTTGGGGCGACAAACTCGACAGTGAAATTCGTGAGGCGTTCGAACGCTCACTCACAGAACTGCAGAATCTTGGTGCGACCATCGTCGATATCGAGCTGCCCGAATGGGATCTGCTCACTAGCGCAACCATGCTTATCACCGCCCAAGAACTCTTTGCGGGTCACGCCGAGACACTTCGTGCGCGCTGGATCGACTACGGCCGATCCTTCCGTCGAATTGCCGCAATTGGCGGCTTCGTGCCGGGAGAAAAGATTAGCGCCGTTCGCACCGCCCTCACCGGAGCATGTGGCGCGCTGCTCACAAGGTTGAACGATCTCGACGCGATCGCGATTCCGACTTGGGCGCAACCACCGGCTGCGTACGACGAGAGTCTCGAAATGGGTGGCGGTGAGCTGAACCTCACTGCAGCCTGGGCGGCCGCAGGCTTGCCATGTATCGCTACACCGATGGGTCTCGACTCGCGGGGACTGCCAATGTCGCTGCAACTCGCCGGCAAGCCGGGCGACGACCTGCGAGTACTCGAAATCACGGATTGTTTTGAGCGATCCAGCGCCAACCCATTGCCGGAACCACCGGAATGGACAGCAGAGATTGAAGCAGTGCCAGACCCCGACCAGGGAAAAACACTACTGACCCAAGAAGAGAGCGCAGCGCTCGCCGCGATGCTTGCCCCACTTGGAATCTCACCCGAACCGCACGACTTCGCGGCTATTCACGGAATGCTCAAGGCGCTCGGCGCCTAACTCGAAACTTTTACCCACCTCGGGCCCTACGCCCCAAGCCTCAAGGAAGAGCACACATGTCAGAACAACAGGTCACAGGCGCAAGCACCGGCGCCAAAACCTCAAACAAAACAGCGGGAGTCGCAACCATTGTCGGCTTTCTCTTTTTCGTCGAGATCAGCAGCGGCTTTTTGCAGGGTTATTACACGCCACTGTTTTCTGAGCTCACCACTCACTGGGGCGTAAGCGACGCTTCGATCACCTGGTTTGTGACTGTGCAGACCCTCGCTGCCGGTGTTTGTGTGCCGATTCTGGCGAAGCTCGGCGACATCTTTGGACACCGTCGTATTCTGAGAATCTCAGTGCTTGCGGTAGCGATCGGTTCGCTTATTGTCGCGGTTTCGCCCTCATACGAGCTGGCCCTGCTCGGCCGAGTGCTGGTTGGCCCACTCGCAGTATGGTTGCCGCTCGAAATCGCTATTGTGCATAGCCGACTCTCGCAGACCACTGCTCGCCGTGCCATCGGCATGCTCGTCGCGAGTATCACACTTGGCGCTGTGCTCGGCTCGATCGCTGCCGGTTTGGTTGGCAGCAAGCTGCCAAATATGTCGCTCGTGCTCTTGGTTCCCGTTGGGCTGCTGGTGCTCTGCACCATTGCGGTGTTTGTAGCCGTCCCAGAATCTACTGAGCGTGCGAATCCCAAGATCGACACCATCGGTTTTGTTGGTCTCGGCCTCGTCATGCTGCTCATCATGGGCGGCCTACAGACCGCGAGCCGTGGTGGTCTCGCCCTTGCAACCACGCTCCTGATCGGTGGCGCTGTGCTCGTCTTCATCGCTTGGGTGTGGTGGGAGAAGCGTGCGAAGGCCCCGGCAATTGATATTTCGATTGTCACCAAACCACAGCTGTGGCCCGCCTATCTGATCTCATTCGTGCTCGGAATGCTGCTGCTTGGCGGTCAGACGATTCTGATGACTTTTGTGGGAGCCGACCCTGACAAGGTTGGGTACGGTTTTGGCTTCCCGCCGTCAAAGCTCGCGCTTGTCACCATTCTCGGTGTGCTGCCCGCCACAATCATTTCGTTCTTTATCGCAAACCTCGCGAAAAAGATCGGGCTGCTCGGTGTGCTGGCGACCGGCCTCGTGCTCTGCATTGCCGGAGCTGTAATGCTGGCAACGCTGAACGGGTCGTTGCCGATGATTTACGTTGCGATCATTCTGAACGGTTTCGGCAGCGGTCTGCTGCTCGCTGGCCTGCCCGCGCTGATCGCAGAAGAATCGCCGGCAGATTCGACCGGTATCGCTACCGGCATTTACAACTCGCTGAAGACCCTTGGCGGGGCAATCTCGAGCGCCGTGTTCGGAATGGTGCTTGCGATCTTCACCATCGAGGGATCTGGCGCTTCAACGCAGACCGGCTATGTAGTGGTCTGGGCTATCGGCGGAGTCTCAGCAGTGCTTGCACTCTTGAGCTTGCTTACGATTCGTAAGGCACGCCCAGTGACGACGTTTGTCGAGTTGCCCTAGCGCTTAGTTTGAGGAGCTTGGCTTGCTGTCCGAGCGTGAATCGGTGCGGTAGAAGCCCGAACCGTTGAACGTTACGCCGAGTGAGCCAAACACCTTGCGCAGATTGCCGCCGCACTCGGGGCATTCAGTGAGCGCGGCGTCGCTGAACTGCTGGTAGATGTCGAATGCGTGGTCACAGTCGGCGCAGCGATAAGCGTAGGTAGGCACAGTACTCAACCATACCCCGGTTCTGTACTAAGTATTCTCAGAGGGGCACACACCACAGCAAAGGGTGTGTGCCCCTCTGCATTGCTGAAAACTGGGGCTCAGAAGCTCAGCGTGCGACTCGGCGTCACCGCGCCGTGCACCGGAGAGTCGTGCGGCTCTACCGGTACGCTCGGGAGCACCTCGTCGTCAAACACCACGGCCCAGACCGGAGGCACAGTGGTCATCGCCGAGAAGCAGCGGTCGAAATAGCCGCGGCCCCAGCCGAGCCGATTTCCGTGCTGATCAACCGCAGCCGCTGGAATCAGCATCAGGTCGACCTGCTCAATCGAGCGTGCTGGTAGCACTTCACCCACCGGTTCCTCAATGTCGAAAGCGCCAAGCACTGTCATCTCATCAAGCGATCGGATCCAGTCAAGCTCGCCATCTTGCCGGGAAACAGGCAGCAGCACCTCGATGCCCTGCGCGCGAGCCCAGCGTAAAAAGGGCCGAGTGTCTGGCTCGGTTGCGGTCGCCAAGAAACACGAGATAGTGCGCGCGTCTAGCGCGAGCACAAGCGCTTTGAGCTGCGCGCAAAGTTCGGCTGCCGCGCTGGATCGGCGATCCTGCGCGCGCGCATTTCTTGAGGCGCGAATTACTGCACGTAATTCGCGCTTGCGCTCAGCCGTCTCGGTCACACGGACATTGTATGTCGCGTGCAGCGCACGGCTCGGGAGTTCTACACCCCGGGGAGGATAAGCTACCGGCTATGACGAATCAGACGTGCGCGGTAACAAAAGCCGTTATCCCTGCGGCAGGCCTAGGCACACGTTTTCTTCCTGCCACGAAGGCAATGCCGAAAGAGATGTTGCCCATCGTCGACAAGCCAGCTATTCAGTATGTCGTTGAAGAAGCAGTAGCTGCTGGTTTGCCAGACGTGCTGATCATTACTGGGCGCAACAAAGAGAATCTGATCAGTCACTTTGATAGCGTTCCTGAGCTTGAACAAACCCTGCAGAACAAGGGGGACAACTTCAGGCTTCGCCAGGTCATGGAAGCGAGTGAACTCGCTGACGTGCATTTCTTGCGGCAGGGCCAACCGCTCGGACTCGGCCACGCAGTCGGACGCGCTCGAAACCATGTGGGCAATGAATCGTTTGCGGTGCTGCTCGGTGACGACCTGATCGACGGGCGCGATCCGCTTCTGCGACGCATGATCGAGGTGCATGATGCGCAGCAGGTTACTGTGGTGGCCCTGATGGAGGTTCCGCCTGAGCAGGTGAACCTTTACGGCTGCGCGGCGGTTGAACCCACCGACGAAGCTGATGTGGTGCGGATCACGGGCCTGGTGGAAAAGCCGAATCCAGAAGACGCTCCCTCAAACCTCGCGGTGATTGGCCGCTACGTGCTGCGCCCCGAAATCTTCGACATCATCGAGGGGCTAGAACCGGGCCGCGGAGGAGAATACCAGCTGACCGACGCGCTCAACCATCTTGCACTCGGCGAGGGGGAGCGTCCTGTGCTTGGTGTGATTTTTGACGGTCGCCGCTACGACACCGGCGACCGGGCTGAGTGGATCAAAGCGAACCTATTGCTCGGAGTTGAGCATGAAGAGCTTGGTCCGGAGCTGCGTGAGTGGCTGGTCGGTTTCGTGAAGAGTCTGGCCTAGTTCGACGTGAGCCCGCTGCCCTACGCGATTGAGATGCCGCCCGCTCGATACTTTAAGCGGATCGGTATTAGAGGGCTGCGCGCAAAAGATGCAGCGCCATTGCGTGCGCTACTCACCGAGAACCGCAGCTGGTTGCAGCCGTGGGAAGCCACCTACCCGAGTGGTGGCGGCGCCGTCCCCGGGTCGCAGCCACTCGGGCCCATGGTGCGAGCGTTGAACCGGCAACGAAGGCAGGGCGCCGGAGTCGCGTTTGTGATGCTCTACGACGACGAAGTCGTTGGTCAGCTCAGTTTGAGTGATATCAGCGGCGGAGCGCTTCGTTCGGCGTCGATCGGGTACTGGGTGTCGCAGCACGTAGCGGGTCGCGGTGTCACGCCGACCTCTGTTGCCCTTGCGATTGACTATGCCTTCACCGAGCTGCGTTTGCATCGAATCGAGATCTGTATTCGGCCCGAAAATATCGCCTCGCTCAGGGTCGTCGAGAAGCTTGGTTTGAGGTTTGAGGGGCGCCGTGAGAAGTACATACATATCGACGGCAAGTGGTGTGACCACGACACTTTTGCGGTCACCGCAGAAGAAGTACCTGAAGGAATGCTCGCGCGTTTCGGCGCGCCGAACACCTGAGTGCGATTCCAGAACGTAGGGTGACCACATGGCAAGCGGTGTTTTTGGTGGTGGGTTGATCTTCGTGGTCGCCGCGCTGCTTTGGGCCGCCGTGCTGGTGCCAAGCTGGGTGCGACGTCGCGAATTTCGCGCAGCTGAGCAGAATGCTCTTCGTTTGCAGCGCACTCTTCGCGTGCTCGCAGAGACAGCTGAGGTGCCAACTGAAGTGCGAGTTGAGGCAACGGCCCGCGAAGCACTGGCGCAGGAGCGCTTGCTGCGCACCGCACAAAAACGACAGGAAGCCGAACGTAAGGCCGCTTTGACTGAGGCACGCACCGAACAGATCCAAGCTGAAATGCGCGCACAACAGATGAAGCGCAAGCAGTCTGCCGTGGTTCGTTCGGCGAAACTGCGACGGCCAGTGGTGCGCCGCGTTCGTTCGCTGGCAGCCCTCGTGCTGATGCTCTCACTTATGGCGGTGCTGATTGGCGCTGGCACGCTGATCGCTGGCCTCGGCCCTGCCGTGCTGGTTTCGGCGTTTGCCGCAGCAGTGGGCGCGCTAGGTGTGCTGGTATTGCTCGCCCCTGGCCGCGTCAAGCACGTCGAAATTGAAGCTGAGCGAGTTGCGCCGAAGGCCCGTCGCGCGCCAGTGGTTGCTGCTCCGGTTGCAGAAACGGTGGATCGCAGCGTCGAAGCTCACGCCGCCGCCCAGGCCGCAGCCGCCGCACGGATCGCGCGCGCAAAGGCTATGACCCGCGCACGCGCCGAGGGTGGCGCTGCCGCTATGCAGAACCAGCCAGAATCGATTCTCTTGGAGCGCAGCGAAACTGCAGCGGCTGTCTCTTCTGCTGCAGCAACTGTTGCGACCGCTGCTCCTGCTGCTCCCGCAGCGCCGAGTGCCGAGCAGATGGAGCACGTGAAAGCGCAGGCGCGCGCTGCTGCAGCAGAGGTTGCTGCGAGCGAGCGTCTGCGTCAGATGGGTGTAATCGGTGACACCAGTGATGGTGCTCTTGACCTCGACGCCGTGCTGAAGAACCGCCGCGCCGGCTAGTTTCGCCGCAATCGGCCCGTTCGATCCGCTCGAAGTGATGATCTTTCGCGTTGACTTGACCTGCGTATCGCCCAAGCTGAGTCTCTCTCGGGAATGGCACAGCACCCTCCGTTAGTATTGGTGAGTCTTGCTCTAGCAAAGGTAAGGCGTCGTCGAGATTCGTAGGGTGAGCGATGGATAACTGGTGGGTCAATGCGATCTGGTCGGTGACCCCGACCCTGTTGATCGGGATCTTCTTCTTCTTGGTGTTGCGGTTCATTCTTCGGGCCGATCGCACCGAGCGTCGCATCTACAAGGAGATGGAAGCTAAGGAGCGCGCACGCCTGGGGCTGCCGCCAAAATCGGATCAGTGATCCTGCGTTAAATATCGAATGAGCAGAAGCCGCGGGCGAAACTCATTCTTAAGTCGAATGTCGTAAACTTCGCCGCACCTCTAGACTTGCTGGCATGCACGACTTCCTTGCCATGCTTGGGCTGGCCGAGACGGGTTCTTTTTGGAGCTCAGTGAATTGGCCTTTCCTGTGGGCTGGTCTCGTGCTGGTGGTCGACAACATCATCAGAATCGTTGCGCTTTTCGTAGTGCCGAGAAACCGCCGCCCAACCTCGGGCATGGCCTGGCTGATCACCATTTTCTGGTTGCCGGTTCCAGGCCTGATTCTGTTCTTACTTATTGGCGGCATTAGCCTGCCGAAAAAACGACGCGAGATGCAAGAACTCGCAACCGAGGTCGTCAGCGACATTGCAGACCGAGAACAAGCAAAACTCGGCACCGAGATTTCGCTACTCCCAGACGGAATCTCAAATGCCGTGCAACTTGGTCGCTCGCTCGGCGCGCAGCCCATGGTGCGCGGCAACGCGACAAGCATCTGCATCGACTACGAAGAGTCGTTCGCCAGAATTGCCAGCGCAATTCGAGAGGCAAAAAACTACGTCTACGTTGAGTTCTACATTCTCGTGCACGACGACACAACGCATGACGTATTCGAGGCTATGCGGGAAGCCATCGCCCGCGGTGTCGAAGTGCGAGTGCTCCTTGACCATATCTCAGCGGTGCGCAACCCAGGAGCGAAGCGCACCGCCCAGACGCTAGACGAGATCGGTGCACGTTGGGCGTACCTACTGCCAATCAGGCCTTGGCGAGGCGAGTGGCAGCGCCCTGACCTGCGCAACCACCGCAAGCTGGTTGTCATTGACGGCACCGTCGGCTTTATGGGCTCACAGAACCTCGTCGATTCGAGTTACAACAAAAAGGCAAACATTCGCCGGGGTCTGCACTGGCGCGACCTCATGGTGCGTGTTGACGGCCCAGCTGCACTCGGACTCGAAGCAGTCTTCTTAAGCGACTGGTTTGTTGAAACCGGTGAGGTTATGCCGCAGACCTTCGATAATGATCTGCAAGTACATCTGCCGGGAAACGTTGACTGCCAGATCTTGCCGAGTGGTCCAGGCTTCGGTCGAGAGAACAACTTGCAAGTGTTTGTCTCACTGCTCTACACCGCGCAAGAACGAATCAGCATCACCAGCCCATACTTCATTCCAGAGAGCGCGATCATGCACGCGCTTCGAGCGGCTACCGCACGCGGTGTGCAGGTCGAACTCTTTGTCTCAGAGATTGGCGACCAGGCTGTTGTGTACCACGCGCAGCGCTCGTACTACGAAGAACTGTTCGACGCGGGCGTGCGTATCTTCATGTATCGACCGCCGTACATCTTGCACTCTAAGCACTTCACCATCGACGACAAGATCGCAGTGGTCGGCTCATCGAACATGGACCAGCGCTCATTCAACCTCAATATGGAGGTGTCGATGGTTGTGTACGGCGAAAGCTTCGTGCGTGAACTTGATCAAGTTAACGCCCATTACCACGCGAACTCACGCGAGCTCACGGCTGAAGAATGGTCTAAGCAGCCGCTGCGCTCACAACTGCTTGATGGGCTCGCGAGACTCACTTCGGCGCTGCAATAAAGCCCGTAGGCTCGCCGACACTAGACCGCGGGGTGGGCAAGTCCAAGGCTGCGCGCAATGGGCGGGCCGTCGGTCGACTCTGTGAGCAACCACACCTCTGCGTTCAATACCCGGGGAATTTCAGTCTGGCAGAGCTCGGTAAGGCCGAGACGGAGCATTGCTCCGTGCGCAACCACGACCGCGTCCGGTGCTGTTGCAAGCAGGCGAGCAAACGCCTTGGCCGATCGAATGGCTACCTCTGCGGTTGACTCCGCGCCCGGCACATTGAGCTCAGGCCAGCGGGTTTGAGCGTCGGCAACGAGCAAGCCTTCGGCCTCACCGAAATGACGCTCGATGAGCGCCTCGTCGATGCTTGGCTCGGCCAAGCCAAGAGCACTGCCAATAATCTGTGAAGTTTCTACTGCTCGGCCGAGCGGAGAGCTGACCACTGTTGCCCAGTCTGGTCGGTATTCACGAAGCAGCTCAGCCGCGGCGCGAGCCTGTGCCTGCCCGGTCTCGTTGAGCGGAATGTCTGTGCGCCCCTGCAGCCTGCGGTTAATGTTCCAATCGGTTTCGCCGTGGCGCACAAGCGCAATCGAGCGGGGCGTAGCTGCGGTCATGGCTCCACGCTATCGGCTAGCGGTGGTTTGCTGAGATTCTCGCCCCGCTCGAATGCGCTGGCTACTTGGCTCGGCGATCCACCTCAAGCAACTCGCCAACCTCGCAATTGAGCACAGTGCAGATCGCGGTGAGCGTTGAGAACCTTATTGCTTTCGCGCGATCATTCTTGAGCACCGAAAGATTCACAATGCTCACCCCGACTCGCTCGCTGAGTTCGGTGAGGGTCATATTACGTTCGGCAAGTAGTTCATCGAGGCGACAGTGAATAGCGTGTGTCTCAATGGGTTCTGCGGGGGTCATACCAGGCCCTCAGTTTCGTGCTGCAAGCGGATCGCCCGGCGCAGGGCAACATCAATCAATCCTGACGCAGTGACCGCAAAAAGAAGAATCCAGTACCACGCCCACCATTCGGTGCCACCGCTTGTGCTGGCGCGTACATCCAGAGCCGCTTCAACGCCGTTCGCTGCCAGGTTCCAACATGCGAACGCGAGAAGGCCGCCGCCCAGAAGTGACCAGGTAAATGCTCGCATAGTGCGGCTGGTTGACATTGTGAAAAATCGGCCCTGTTGAAAAAGCCACGCAAAACGCACGACGCAGGCAATACCGGCGAGCGCGGTTAGTCCGGCCGCTCCGATAGCGATCACAAGGCAAATCATCGAGACAGTATTGAGGTCTGGCACGAGCACCTGAAGATGGCTGAGCGTGCCCTGCACAGTGGGAGTGGGTTGGGTGCTGTCTGTGCTGAAGCTCATGAGCCCCGTCGCGCTTGTCTCTTGCAGCTCGACCGGTAGGTTCCAGATGACGCCGTCAGGGACAAAGGTGCTCAAGTATTGCCGCACGGTGAGGTAGATCACCGAAACCGATGCGACCGCGCCCATCGCGAGGATGGCGATGGCGTCGGCTCGCACTTTGCGTGGGCTTGGTTCTTTTGGCAGTGGTGTAGACATTAGATCAGCCCTTCGGTATCGCGCTGCATTCGTTCGCCCGCGGTAAATACTGTGATTACCACCCCGGCGGCAAAGGCGCCGATGAGGTAGATGGCCGGTTCAATTGAGACAACAGTGTTGTCGATTTCGTTGCCAGTTGCCCAGGCAAGCGCTCCGTTTGCGAGCATGGTGTTGCAGAGATTTGCGAATGAAAAGCCGAGGAGCCCGGTGAGTGAAGCGGCGACCACAAGTTTCGTGTTGCGCTTGCTGAAGATGCGGCCGCGCATGATCGACAGAGCGAGCAGCGTGAGGCAGATAGTGATCGCGGCGAGCGTGAGCGTGGTCAGGATCGGGCCTGTGACGCCTGCGACCACGGAGGTGAGTGGCAATTCGGTTGCCTGAATTTCTGCGGTGCTAATGGCTGCGGGCAGTACCTCCCCATTGCTCAGTGGGATCGCTGCGGTGATATCGACCATTTTGACCATGACGGGCGTGGGGCCCGGGCGCAGAATCTCGACAATACGAACTACTGAGAGAACTGCCGAGACTATGGTCAGGGCGCCACCCACGATGATCGAGAACCAAAACGCACCGCGATCGCCTTTGTCCGGCGTGTAGGCAGAGGTGTCTATGGCGGTGCTGGTGGGGGTGCTGGCCGCAGTGTTTGGGGCGCTCATAATCAGTTCCTTATCGATATTCGATATTATCGCTTATCGATAAGTATGCGGGTCGTAAGTTTTGGCTGTCAAGTCAGGTTTGTGAAATGTTTGCGTTCGGCGAGGGATCTGCCTTCGGTGAGAGAATTTGCCCGGCAGGGCCACTCCGAAGGGAGAACCTGGGCTGGCCGCAGTGCCGAAGCAGTGCCGAGCCAGTGCCGAACCAGTGTTGTGCCGGTGCCGAAGCAGTGCCGAACCAGTGTTGTGCCGGTGTCGCGTCAGCGCGCAGTGCCGCGTGTGCTGTCACGCCTGCGGCGAACAACCACCCATAGGGCAGCTGCGGTGCGTAGTCTGTTGCTATCGGTCACGCGAACCGCATTCGTGACCGCATGGAGGAAAGATGTTCGAGAGATTCACGGACCGCGCTCGTCGAGTGGTAGTTCTCGCCCAAGAAGAGGCGAAGATGCTCAACCACAATTACATCGGCACCGAGCACATTCTGCTCGGCCTCATTCACGAGGGCGAGGGTGTAGCCGCAAAGGCACTCGAGCAGCTCGATATTTCACTCGACGCTGTTCGTGAGCAGGTGACCGACATTATCGGTACCGGCCAGCAGCCCCCAGCAGGCCACATTCCTTTCACGCCACGAGCAAAGAAGGTGCTTGAGCTGTCTCTGCGCGAGGCGCTGCAGCTCGGCCACAACTACATTGGCACCGAGCACATTCTGCTCGGTCTTATCCGCGAGGGTGAGGGCGTCGCCGCACAGGTGCTGGTCAAGCTTGGTGCTGACCTGAACCGTGTGCGCCAGACCGTCATTCAGCTGCTGAGCGGCTACCAGGCAGGCAAGGAGACCGCAAGCGTCGGTGCTCCAGAGTCCGCCCCAGAAGTTAAGGGCTCGCAGGTGCTCGACCAGTTCGGTCGCAACCTGACCCAGGCAGCTCGCGAGGGCAAGCTTGACCCGGTGATCGGTCGCGAAAAAGAGGTCGAGCGTGTGATGCAGATCCTCTCGCGTCGCACCAAGAACAACCCCGTGCTGATCGGTGAGCCAGGTGTTGGTAAGACCGCCGTCGTTGAGGGGCTTGCGCAAGCAATCGTCTCGGGCGAGGTGCCAGAGACGCTGAAAGACAAGCAGGTCTACGTGCTTGATCTTTCGTCGCTGATCGCGGGTAGCCGCTACCGCGGTGACTTCGAAGAGCGCCTGAAGAAGGTCACCAAAGAGATCCGCAACCGCGGCGACATCATCATCTTCATCGATGAGATTCACACGCTTGTGGGCGCTGGCGCTGCTGAAGGCGCAATCGATGCCGCAAACATTCTGAAGCCAATGCTCGCTCGCGGCGAACTGCAGACCATCGGTGCGACGACACTCGATGAGTTCCGCAAGCACTTTGAGAAGGATGCAGCGCTTGAGCGCCGCTTCCAGTCGATTATGGTTGGCGAGCCTTCGCTGCCGCACTCGATCAATATTCTGAAGGGCCTGCGCGACCGCTACGAGGCGCACCACAAGGTGTCGATCACCGACGGTGCCATCGTTGCAGCAGTGAACCTGGCCGACCGATACATTCAGGATCGCTTCCTGCCAGACAAAGCTATCGACCTGATTGATGAGGCAGGCGCGCGCCTGCGTCTGTCGATCCTCTCGAGCCCACCTGAGCTGCGCGAGTTCGACGAGAAGATCGCCGTGGTTCGTGCTGACAAAGAGCAGGCCATCGAGAATCAAGACTTCGAAAAGGCTGCTGCAAAGCGCGACGAAGAGAAGAAGCTGATCGGTGAGCGTCTGCGCCTCGAAAAGCAGTGGCGTGCTGGCGATGTGGCAACCACCGCTGAGGTCGACGAAGGTCTGATCGCCGAGGTGCTCGCGCAGGCAACCGGTATCCCAGTATTCAAGCTCACCGAAGAAGAGACCGCGCGACTGCGCTTCATGGAGCAGGCACTGCACCAGCGTGTGATCGGTCAGAACGAGGCAATTGCTGCCCTCGCGAAAACCATTCGCCGTCAGCGTGCTGGCCTCAAGGATCCAAAGCGACCATCGGGCTCGTTCATCTTCGCCGGCCCAACCGGCGTCGGCAAGACCGAGCTGGCGAAGGCACTCGCAGAGTTCCTGTTCGACGACGAAGACGCACTGATCTCGCTCGATATGAGTGAGTACGGCGAGAAGCACACTGTGTCTCGACTCTTCGGTGCCCCTCCAGGGTTTGTCGGCTTCGAAGAGGGCGGCCAGCTCACCGAGAAGGTGCGCCGCAAGCCATTCTCGGTTGTGCTCTTCGACGAGATCGAGAAGGCTCACCCAGATATCTTCAACTCGCTGCTGCAGATCCTTGAAGAAGGTCGACTGACCGACGGTCAGGGCCGCGTTGTTGACTTCAAGAACACCGTCATCATCATGACCACGAACCTCGGTTCGTCAGCGATCGCGGGTGGCCCTGTGGGCTTCCAGGTCGAGGGCAACGAGGCGGTTGGCTACGAGATGATGAAGGGCAAGGTCAACGAAGAGCTGAAGAAGCACTTCAAGCCGGAGTTCCTGAACCGCGTCGACGACACGATCGTGTTCCCGCAGCTCTCCAAGCCAGAGCTGCTGCAGATTGTCGATCTTTTCGTCAAACGTCTCGCAGATCGTCTGCTCGATCGCGATATTCGTATCGAGGTTTCACAACCGGCACGCGAACGCCTGTCAGAGATTGGTTACGATCCAACGCTCGGTGCGCGTCCGCTGCGCCGCGCGATCCAGAGTGAGATTGAGGATCGTCTCTCTGAGCGTATTCTCGGCGCTGAACTGCTCGCAGGCGATCTGGTCAAGGTTGATTTTGTGGATGGTGCATTCACATTTGAAACTTCTGGCGAGGATCGCAAGGATGCCGGAGCGTCAGCAGCTTCGGCAGCGGCAGCAGTTGCTTCGAGCGCGCCAACCAACGGCACTGTCGAGTAATTCGACGGTCATACAGGGGGCGGGTACCGGATCGGTGCCCGCCCTTTGTGTTTGTGCGCTCGAATCGCACACGGTTTAGCTAGGGTGCAGTGCAGTGCAGTGCAGTGCAGTGCAGTGCAGTGCAGTGCAGTGCAGTGCAGTTCAGTTCAGCTCAGAGCGTGCGCCGCGCGAAGCACCTGTCTCAAAGTTGTAGGCTTGGCGCATGACATCCGCAGCTTCCCAGGTTCGGGTGCGCCGCGCGCGCACCAGTGACGTCTCGGCAATGGTCGAGCTCATGGCGCCCCTGGTTGAGCGACGAATCTTGCTCGGTAAAGACCTCGTTGAACTCTATGGTGCAGTGCCCGAGTTCATGGTCGCGGTCGACTCGAACGATCGTGTCATCGGCTACGGTGCAGTGCACGTGATGTGGGAGAACCTAGGAGAAGTACGCACTCTTGGCGTTTCAGAAGAGTGGCTGGGTCGCGGTGTCGGTCACCTGCTGCTCGACTCGATTGAGCAGCAAGCACGCGAACTCGGCTTGACTCAGCTGTTCTGCCTGACATTTGAGGTCGACTTTTTTGAACGACATGGTTTTAGCGCTGTGTCTGAAGACACTCAGCTGGTTGCCGCCGAAGTGTATGCCGAGCTCTTACGCTCGACAGACGAAGGTGTTGCCGAGTTCCTGGACCTTGCCAGGGTAAAGCCAAATACGCTCGGGAACACGCGCATGGTGAAGCGACTCTCGTGATTCCTAGGCGGTAGCCTGGCCCTAGCGCGACCTCAACGCGCCACGAAAGGCGGTCACGTGTCTGGATGGAAAGAGCCGGTTGGTCCTGAAAAGAAGGCCGTCTACGTTCGTCGCCGTCTCATCGTGCTCGGCACCCTGCTGGCCGTAATCGTTTTTGTGGTGCTCGTGATCTGGAAACCCGGCTCCTCGGGTGGCGCAGCCTCTGCTCCAGAGGTCGAGCTACCGAAAGAAATTGTCGCCGCAGACAAAACACAAAACCCTCAGATCAAGGCTGGCGAGCTTCCAGCCTGCGCTGCTGGAGCGCTCAACGTGACGCCCCTACTCGACCGAGACAGTTATGCCGCAGGCGAGCTGCCGCTCCTGAGTCTTCGCGTAGAAAACATCGGTGACGAGAAGTGCGAAGCGCAGCTTGGCACTTCGGGTATGACGTTTACCATCACGAGCGGATCGGACGAAGTGTGGCGATCCACCGATTGCCAGGTAAACCCAGACTCTCGCACAGTGATTCTCGAGCCCAAAAAGCCGCTGGAAACCGAAGCCATCACCTGGGACCGCACGAGAAGCAGCCCCGAAAGCTGCGAGATCACTCGAGATCAGGTCGATGCTGACGGTGCGACGTACCACCTCAAGGTGAGCGCCGCAGGTGTACAGAGTTCTGGCACCTCGTCATTCTTGCTGTATTAACGAAGCCGCGCCGAGCACTCCTCATTTCGACGTGCGAGCTGGTAGTTTGTCCCTTTTCTTTGACCAAACTATTCCGGTGTCGGGATCTGCCGAGTATCTTCTGAAGTATGGAGAAAAAACGAGCATCAGAGACCGGTATTCGTGTCGAAATCAACGAGGGCGAAAACGAGGCAGTCGCGGTTGATGCGCTCGTAGACGACTTTCTTCATGGTGATATGAAGAAAGTGCTGAAAGATCTGCACGAACCAGCTGGCGAGGACGAAACAAGCGCAAAGTAGTTTGCTCTAGCTCCAGATAGCATGGAGGTACCTGCCGAGGTGCCTCCTGGCACTTTTCGGCGACGTGTCTACGCGCGCATAGGAGTGCTGCAATGAATGCCGTCTCGGGCCCCAACCCTCGAAAGCTCACGCGTGAAGAGGGTGATCAGCTCGCGCGCGCAAAAAATGCTGCGCTTTGGATTGGCCTGATTCTGCCGCTTCTCGCGGTGACGATCACGACCGTGCTGGTGATCATTTGGTTGCCGCGCCTGCCAGATCCGGCCGCTACCCACTGGAGCGGCATGGGTAAGCCCGATGGGTTCGGACCGCCGATTACTTATGTCTGGCTGAGCGTTGGCATTGGCTACGGTATGACCCTGCTGATGTGGCTAATGGTCTGGTTCACGGGACTCAAACCGAACGCGCCGATCTGGTCACCACTGCATCGTTTCATGGCGGCGTTTACTGCCGGGTTCGCGGTGTTCTTTAGCGTGAACAATGTGGCCTCTGTCGCGATGCAGCTCGACCTGTCAAGCGCGACCGAAGCGCCGGCCATTGGCGGATTGATGTTGCTGAGCTTCGCGACCTGGATTGTCGTTGGGCTGATTGCTTGGTTTGTGCAGCCGAATGTGAAGATTTCTGCAACCGCCGACGGCAGCGGAATAGAAGCTGAACCGCTTGCGAAAAATGAAAGAGTGCGCTGGACCGGTGTAACACGTCCTGGGCGGACATATTTCTGGGTGACCGGCGCAGCACTGGTGGTTGTTGCATTCAGTGCTGTACTGATGTTTATTTGGCCAACGGGAGTGGCGCCACGCGTGTTGACTATCGCCATCACCATCCTGATGCTGGTGTTCTGCACAATGTGTGCTGCGTTTCACGTTCGCATTGACGCGAACGGTTTGGAAGCGCGCTCGATTCTGGGCTGGCCCGTGTTTCGGGTTCCTGCCTCGGACATTGCTCGGGTTGAGTCTCGGCAGATCAACCCATTCGCTGAGTTTGGCGGTTGGGGCATTCGATGGATGCCGGGTCAGACCGCACTGGCCTTGCGCACCGGTGAGGGCCTGATCATCACACGCAAGAGTGGGCGCGTGTTTGCGATCACACTTGACGATTCAGAGCGCGCAGCAGCAACGCTCGCGTCGGCAATGCAGGAGGCAACACGATGAGTAAGAAAACTCCACTCGCGGCAGTGATCGTGTTCATCGCCGTTGCGTTCGGGCTCGCCTGGCTGGTCGCATTGCCGCTCTGGCTGATGGACCGGAGCCTGCCAAGTTATTCCATCCTGTACGTCATCACGGCGAGCGCCATGATGATGACCCCTGCCATCGCGATGCTGGTCGCGGTGTTTGTGATGAAAACGCCGCGCACGGAACGCGCTCGTTTCTTGGGGCTTTGGCCGCTGCGGCCAGCAAAACGTGTGGTGTGGTTTATGGTGGCTGCGATCTTCGCACCAACCCTGCTCGCCCTATTCAGCCTGATGATCGCGGCGATGTTCGGCTGGGTGAAACTTGACCCGGTGCACTTCTCTGGATTCCAAGAGCTTTTGAACACGCAGCTTGCTGCACTCGACGAAAGCACTGCCGAACTGGCACGCTCCTCAATGCCGCCGGTCGGACTGCTTGTGGCGATGCAATTTCTGATGATCCCGTTCGGTGCGCTCTTCAACTCGATCTTGGCGTTTGGTGAAGAAATCGGTTGGCGCGGCTGGCTACAGCCAGCGCTCCGCCCTCTCGGGGTGTGGCCCTCGCTAATTGCTACCGGCGTGATCTGGGGGTTGTGGCACACCCCACTCATCCTGCTTGGGCACAACTTTCAACGCTATGACTGGACAGGTGTAGCGCTTATGGTCGGCGGCTGCGTCGCCTGGGGAATGTTCTTTGGCTGGTTGCGATTGCGCAGCGGATCGGTCTGGCCTGCGGTCATTGCACACGGATCTCTCAATGCTTCGGCCGGCATCGTCACAGTATTGGTGGCGGCCGGCGCAGATATTGACCCGATACTGACCAACCCACTCGGACCCTCGGGCTGGATTGCCCTGGGCCTCTTAGTGTTGGTGCTCGCGCTGCTCGGTCAGTTCAAGAAAGAACCCGAGCTGGCGCGGAAGATCGTGCCTACGATCCAAACCCAGTAGACGCAGTAAACCCCGCCTGCTGAGACAAGCCAAGCAGGCGGGGCCGGGTGAATGCAGTCGGCTGAGTAGTTGTGGCCGGGCTAGACGACGACCGCGCGATCAAATGCATCAATGCTGATGCCCTGAGCCAGCACAAGCTTGCACCACTCGCGCGCCGAGTGCAGCGAATGATCACGGTAATTGCCGCAGCTCACCGCATCGGTTCCCGGGACATCTGCCCAGGTGATTCGCTCCGCGATGTCTGCAAGCGATTCCTTGATCGCAGTTGCGACCTCGAGGGGAGTGGCCTCGCCCCAAAGAATCAAGTGAAATCCGGTGCGGCAACCAAACGGAGAGATATCAATTACGCCGTCGAGTCTGGTGCGCAAAAGCCCGGCAATCGTGTGCTCAATAGTGTGCAGGCCTGCGGTAGGGATTTCTCCCTTGTTCGGTTGCACCAAACGAATGTCGTAATTCGTGATGGCATCGCCCTTCGGGCCGTGCTCCACCGCGATTTTGCGCACGTACGGTGCCCGCACCTTTGTGTGGTCGAGTTGAAAACTCTCAACCTCAGCAAGTTCAACGTCGCCCATTGCTGAATCCTTCGTCTCGCCGGGCGCGGTCGTGCACACGAAGCCGATGCCCTTGTTGGTCAGTGTTGCCCCAACGCTACGCGATCCAACGCGCGAATCGAAGGAAAGTTACGCAGCGGTGCGAGTCAGCGAAATATTTGCGGTTGCGCTGCTGCTGCCACCGCGCTCGATGCGCACGTCCCAGCCGCGATTCGACAGGGTGTCGAGATCTTGGCTTGCGCCAGCGAGCGAGTCAGTCTCGACCAGGTAGAGGGTGCGGCCTGCCGAGCGGTAGACGCTGCGGTGCTGTGCCCAGCCTGGAATGCGTGGCGATCCGTCGCCGAGCTCGTGGTACGGGGTGCGAAGTGTAGTGATGTTGTTTGTCATGATGGTCCTTTCGAGGCGCAGTGTGCGCCGAATGTCACGACCTGTGTATTGAGGTCGATTCTGGATCGTCAATGCATCGGGCGAGTGAATGCCGGGTTACGATCCGACTCGTCCCAGTGAAACTTCGGGAGAGCCATTGTGACGAATGTCACGGCTGACTGTGTTGTCAGTGAGCAGGTGCTGATTGGAGTAGCTGGTATGCGTCCCTCGATGGACGACGCGCCAAAATCGCACGCTCAACCGTTCATCGTACAGGAATGTTTTCGAAATTGCTAGGATGAATTGTTCTGGCCACCCTCTTCGGCTGGAAATTTCTAGATTTCAGAGGGCACGTTCTGATGCCAACTGTCAATGCTCGTGTCTCAGGAGGTGCCGGGTGACCGGATCAACGCTGCTCGTATTTGCTCACGCTGATGAAGCGGAATGCTTCATTGAAGCAGGGGTGCCGCATCTCATTACCGGCGTGGGCAAAATCAACGCCACTCTGAACCTGACTCAGGCAATTCTTGAAGCAGGACCCGAAAACCTTGAACGCGTAGTAGTGCTCGGCACCGCAGGCGCAATCAGCGATGAGGCGCGCCTCGATACGGTCTACCAGGTTGACGCGGTAGTGCAGCACGACTACTCGCTGCCTTCGCCGAAGGTGATGCCTGCCGGGGCGATTATTGCGCCGAATACTGCCGCTATCGCTACCGGCGACGTTTTTGTGCAGAACGATTCGCAACGCGAAAACATTGCGGCGCTCGGCGCAAGCATCGTTGACATGGAGAGCTACGCCTATGCCGTAGTTTGTGAAAAGCTGCGGGTGCCGTTGCAACTGTTCAAGGTGCCTTCTGACTTTGCCGACAGCTCAACTACTCAAGATGAGTGGGATGGCGTCGTGCTTTCAAAGAGCCGTCAGCTGTATGAATTTGTGGCGGAATTTATGCCTGAACTGTTACCGTGAGGCATGTCACAGATTCACGCGACCGGCACACACGACGCCCACTATCGCGCTGAGCGCGCGACCATCACCGCCTCAGTTTCGGTGGCCTCGAAAGATCGCGGCCGCAGCATCACAGACGCCACAACGCTGCACAACTCGATCGCGCAGCGCGCCCAGCAGTTGCGAGACGCGGGCGACGCAACCTGGCATGCTGCCGATGCGCCAAGCACATGGGCTCGTAAGAGTTACGCAGAAGGTGCCGGACAGCAGGTTGTGATTGAACACGTCACTTCAAGCCGGGTCAGAATAAAGCTCTCAAACCTCGACCAGGTAGGGCCGCTGGTTGAAGAACTCTCAGTAGCTGGCGCAGAGACCAGCGTGCACTGGTCTCTGACCGAGGCCTCGCGAAGACTCTGCGAGCGGCAAGCCAGACGTGCCGCCGTTGGTACCGCACGCGAGATCGCCGAAGACTACGCCGAGGCGCTAGGCGAACAGATTGTTCGAGTGGTGAGCATCTCAGATGTGCTCGCGGCTGGTTTCGGTGGCCCACAGCCTCGCTTTGCGATGGCGGCAAGCTACGGCGGAGAATCTGCCGAAGTGAGCGTCGCCGAAATTACCGTGAGTGCGACCGTGCAGGGTGTGTTCGAGAGCGCTTAGTCTCTAGGTTGCTTGGCTCGAGTGGCCTGTACCTATTCGGCGTAGAAGTCCCCAAATAGGCTCGACCGGCGATGATGCGAAAGCAACAGACTTGTCTCGGTTAAGTCGACAAGGGGGATCGAGCTAATCGGATCAATCACGTTCTCTTGCAAACTATCTGAGTCCTGTGCGTATGCGTGCACGATGAGGTGGAATGAGCCAGTTGTTTTCATAACTGACGTTATGTAGGGAATCTTCATCATGTCGAGCAAGGTGTTTTGAATCGCCTCGGGGCTTTGCACGCTCAGCCTGATGGAGACTGTTGCCTGAAGATTTAGGCCGAGTGCCTTTCGATTGATTCGGGTGTGAAACCCCTCAATCACATTCGATTTCAGCATCGAATTCACTCGATTCAGCGTGGTCGATGGGGCCGTATGAGTCGCGGATGCCAATTGCGCATTGTTGATCCTGGCTGAGTCCGCAAGAAGTATAAGAAGTTCATACTCCGCCTCAGTCAGCGCCTTTGAATCGAGAAGATAGTTTCGCAGATTGTTCACGAAGCTAATGATTTCACCAGTATTATCCAAAATCTAGATCATTTTATGAATAATCAGCAACGTCAGATTGTTGTAGTGGAGTCTCGTGCGAGTTTTGGGGAAGAATTATGCAGATCCTGCAAATCTCCCAGGATATTGAACGGAAGGTAGAACCCCGATGCACGGTACACACCGAAAGCGCTACCGCACGCCCCTCACAATCTCGCTAATTGCCGCTGCAGCATTGACGCTCAGCGCATGCGCAGCAAATCCAGCAGCGACGCCGGGTGATGACGGCGATGCAACACTGCCAAGCTCCATTGCTGAATCAGGCGTATTGAAGGTCGGTACAGAGCCACTTGTCGGCATGCCATGGACTGCGCTTGAAGACAACACAAACGCGAATATCGGTATCGACCCCGATATTGCGCGGGCTCTGGGCGAAGAACTCGGACTCGAAGTGGAGTTCGTGAACCTGAGCTTCGACAGCCTGATCCCCAGCCTCGAAGCCGGGCGAATCGACATCATCATGTCGGACATGCTCGATACCGAAGAACGGCAAGGCGCAATCGACTTCGTTGATTACGTAATAGGTGGAGACGGTCTGATGGTCTCTGCCAGCTCCAAGCTGAACCCTGCATCGACCGATGAGCTCTGCGGAACAACTGTCGGTGTGCTGCGAGGCGCTGCCGCGCACATCACGATCGAGGAAGTGAAATGTGACAGTTCAGAGCCGATCGATCTGCAAGTTTTTCCTGACGTGAACGCTCTGGTTACGGCCCTCGATAGTGCTCGAATCGAAGTCGCTTCGGGCGATCCATCGACTTGGGGTTATATGGCCCTCCAAGAGCCTGAGAAATACCGCGCTGTAGGTCAAGTATTCAACTCAGGACCCCTCGGCATCGGCGTAGCCAAGGACTCGCCAATGTCAGCGGTAATTAGTGAAGCGTTGAACGGGCTGATTGAGAGCGGTAAATACCAAGAAATTCTGACTAGCTACGGTATGGGTGAGTCGAGCTTCATGGCTGAAGCGGCAGTGAACATGGGTCAATCGTGAGCCACACAAAACTTCCGTCCGGCGTGATCAAGGAAGATTCGCCGGGCGGGACTCCCGCCCTTGCGAGTCTGACGATTCACGCCTCTCGCCGACCAGGATTTTGGATTGCTGGCAGTCTCTGCCTAGCGCTGGTTCTGCTCATCGGTTACACACTTATTACGAATGACCGATTCCGCTGGAATGTGGTGTTTTCATTCCTGTTCGATCCGCGAATTCTCGCCGGTCTTGGACTCACGCTCATGCTCACCTTTGTGTGCATGATCATTGCATTCTTGCTAGGCACATTGCTGGCTGTGATGGACTCCTCACACAACCCCTTCGTGCGCGGCATCGCGCAGACATATCTGTGGGTGTTTCGTGGCACTCCAGTGCTCGTGCAACTCCTATTGTGGTTTAACCTTGGCGCGCTCTTTCCTGTGATCGGTGTTCCGGGCACCGTTTTTGCGTGGTCCGCGAACGACCTGATTTCGCCGCTTAGCGCAGCTATCTTGGGTCTCGCCCTCAACGAAGCTGCCTACATGGCAGAAATCATTCGATCGGGGTTGAACTCGGTCGATGCCGGGCAACGCGAGGCTGCCCAAGCGCTTGGTATGAAGAGCACGCTGTCATTTCGACGGGTCGTATTGCCGCAAGCAATGCGCGTGATCGTGCCGCCTGCCGGAAACGAAGCAATCTCGATGCTGAAGTACACGTCTCTCGTTTCTGTCATTGCACTGCCAGAACTGCTCTACTCGGCTCAGCTCATTGCCTCAAAGAACTTTCAAATTATTCCGATGCTTCTGGTTGCAACCATTTGGTATCTGGCTACCACGAGCGTGCTGAGCGTGATCCAGCGGCGTATTGAGGTGCGTCTCTCGCGAGGTGTCGCGCGAACCGCGGTGCAGTCGAAGGCGAAAGGAAAGCGCACATGAGTGGTACTCCAATTATTGAGGCACACGAAATTCGCAAAACTTTTGGGCACAACGAGGTGCTGAAGGGCATCAACTTTGAGCTCAAAGCAGGCGAAGTGGTGTGCATTATCGGGCCGTCAGGTTCGGGGAAGAGCACCTTCTTGCGCTGCCTAAACCACTTAGAGCAGCCAACGAGCGGTCTTGTCCGAGTGGGCGATGAAGTAATGGGATACGCACTGCGTGGTTCCGAGTTGCACGCGATCCCGGAGCGCAAGATCGCCGGTCAGCGCACCAAAGTCGGCATGGTGTTTCAGAAGTTTCACCTCTTCGGTCACATGACGGTCGAAGAAAACATTATCGAAGCGCCGGTTCGCGTTGAGGGAGTATCAAAGGCCGAAGCGATCACCCGAAGCAACGAGTTGCTTGAGCGAGTAGGGCTGCATGACAGAAAAGATGCATACCCCGCACAGCTCTCGGGAGGACAGCAACAACGAGTCGCGATCGCGCGAGCACTCGCAATGCGGCCCGACGTGATGCTTTTTGACGAGCCCACCTCGGCACTCGACCCCGAACTGGTCGGCGAAGTGCTTGCGGTGATGCAAGACCTGGCCGAGCACAGCGGCATGTCAATGGTCGTGGTGACTCACGAAATTGGTTTTGCACGCGAGGTAGGTAGCCGCGTGGTCTTCATGGATGACGGCTGCATCGTGGAAGAGGGCACAAGTGCACAGGTGCTAAGCAACCCACAGCACGAAAGAACGAAGGCGTTTTTGTCACGCATCTTGTGAGTTTGTCTAACAAACAGCCACACATTTTCTGATCCAGCTATAAGCCCAATCAATAAGGGCGCTATTTGGTGTACCCAAAATGCGCACCTCGACACGAAAAGAACGGAAGTAAGACATGAAGTTCGAAGAAAAAGACCTCCGATTTATGGGAAGTCCAAAGCAAGAAGACACGAGCAAAGTCGACACTCCCTTTGCTTTTGTTGGCATTCCCTATGGGGTGCCCTACCACGCCGTCGATCTTGTTGCCTGTGCTGGTGCGGCCGACGCGGTGCGCCAGGTCACCTACGACATGGGCATCGCATTCAACTGGGACCACATGAACTTCGACACCGGCAAAGCAATATTTGCAGACGGTGTGCCGACTGTCACCGATTGCGGCGACGTGCAGACCGATTTCCGAAACTCCGAGCAAATCTGGGATGACGGGATGGACAAGATTCGCCCTCTGGTGCGTGCTGGAGTGGTGCCTCTTGTTGTTGGCGGCCTTGACTCTATTCCGCCGATTGTGGTTGGTGCCTTCGAAGGCGAAGGTAAAACCTACAACATTCTGCACATTGATGCGCATCTGGACTTTCGTGAGGAACGCTACGGGGTGCCACGCGGATTCTCGAGTCCAATCAGGCGGATACGTGAGTTTAGCTGCGTGAACGAAGTCGTGCAGATCGGTCTGCGTTCGATGGGAAGCGCAAGGGTCAGTGACGTCGAGGAAGCCCGCGCAGCGGGCAACCGATTGGTGACGGCATGGGAACTGCACGAACAAGGCGCCACAGCCTTCCTCGACACACTTTCAAGTGATCTCCCGTGGATCATTACGATCGATTGTGACGGACTCGATCCCGCGATTGCTCCTGGAGTGGGCTGGCCAGAGCCAGGCGGGATTACTTTCATGGAAATCGGCACAATCGTGCGAGGCCTCGCAAAGCGCAACTCTGTGGCAGGGATGATCTTCACGGAGTTTCAGCCTGCACTTGACGAACGCGGGATTACTGCGAAAACTATTGCGCGCTTGATGATGAATGTCATCGGAATTCAGGACAACTAGCACGCAAACAGATCGCGACACGCGGAAGCGGCCGGTTTTGCGGGCTTGATTAGTAATTCAAAGCCAAATCCCGTAAGCTTTTGGGCGGTGACGTGTCCGAGCGGCCGAAGGTGCAACACTCGAAATGTTGTGTAGGTAACCCCTACCGTGGGTTCAAATCCCACCGTCACCGCCAGTAAGAACCCCCGAGAATCCTTGAGAAATCAATGGAGTCCGGGGGTTCTTTTTGTGTGTGAGTAAAGGTGGATCAGCATTGCGCTCATGTCTTGCCCACATTTTTCGGAAACTCACCGCTTAGACGAGGTTTTCTCGCAGCCAGCCTTCGCCGACGACGGGGATCCCATACTTCCTGGCTTGCTGTGCCTTTCCCGAGCCAGAATCTGGGTCTGCTGACACCAGAACTTTGGTCTTTTTCGTGATTCGAGGGTGCGGCACAAAACCAGCAGCGATGAGCAACAACTCCCATTCAGTGCGTTCAATCTGCATGTCGCCGGTAAGAACTATGTGGTCTCCCGGATCGAGCTTGAACTCTGTGGGTGCCCATTGTGTGGGTTGCGAATCAGAGCTGAATCGCTCGCTGTTCCAATCATCAGCCGGGATCGCGAGCGACTCTGAGACGGCGATTAGCTCGCCGAGTTCCTCTTGCGTGAGCACCCCGTCGGCCCAGGCCCGCTGCTGTAGCGCATCAAAGTACTTGCGGTTAAGCAAGTCGGCTTCGGTGCGTGAAATACCGAGTTCACCTGCAACAGCAATGAGTTCGGCCTGCTCGCTCGCAGAGATTGACCTGTCGATGAGCACGCGATCCAGCGCATCTAAATAAGCAACTTCGGCGCCTTCTACTTTCACCTCAAGCGGTGGATCCGAAATTCTTTCGAGGAAGTGTTGCGGCTCGCTGAATGATTCGCCTCGAGCTTTCCAGGCAACACCACGTGTTGTGGGCGAGGGCAGTGGGAACCCGCGACCCATCTGACCCACCTCGGCCCAATACGCGGCCCACTCACTCATCGTTCGCGTTGCGTCCATATAGGCGCTGAGCAGTTGGCCGGTTGCGAGTGAATCTGCTCCGGCTGTGTGTGCATTGACGAGGTCGACTCCGAAGTGTGCACAGCATGAATCGAGCGCCCCGCGCCCGGGTACTCCAAAACTCTGAGAGAGTTTCATGGTGCAGATATGCGGAAGGCTGTCGCCAAAATAGAGCCCTGAGCGGGAGAACTCAGCGATTAGGAATCGAAGATCGAACGAGGCGTTGTGCGCGACAAATGTGCGGTCGCGGAGGAGCGCCAGTAAATCCGGAGCGATATCTTCGAAAAGAGGTGCATCGATCAAGTCTGCGCCCCGAATGCCATGAATGTGCTGTGGCCCTAAGTCGCGCTGGGGATTAACGAGTGTTTCCCAATGCCCTGAAATTGACCCGTCATCTTCTACGTGAGTGACTCCGATTTCTATGACTCGGTGATTGTGTGACGGCAAAATACCGGTGGTCTCGAAATCAAGAACGGCGAACGACATACCTGGCTCTCCTTTGCAGCGACAGACATTCAAGACTCTAGTCTCAATCCGCAGGGGGTGGCGCGAGCGTGGCGCGGGCCGGGAGTTAGCGGGTGAGCGCTGCGGCGGCACCTGCGATGGCGCGCTCGATGTTCTCGGGCGAAGTCGCGAAGTTGAAACGAATGTGGTGCGCAAATTGGGTGCCGCAGGCGCCGCCGGGCACTGTGGCGACACCGGCACGCTGCAGCAGGAACTCTGCGGGTGACACGTCGAGTTCGTAGTCGGCGAAGTTGATCCATGCGAGATATGTGGCCTGCGGCTCACGGTACTGCGCCAGCGGAAGTGATTCGTTGAGTTGCGCCGTGAGTAGCTTGCGATTCGAGTCGAAGCGCAGAATCAGCTCATCAAGCCAGGCCAGTCCCTCATCGCTGTACGCCGATGCGATCCCAATCGCGCCGAGTGGGCTGCCGCTGCGCACCGGGTGCCGATCCAGGCGATCCCAATGCCCGCGCAACTGATCATTTGGAATGATTGCGTGTGCTGCCTTCAACCCCGGAAGGTTCCAGCCCTTTGAGGGTGAGATTGCCGTGATCGAGCGCTGTGCCGCCTCTGGCGAAATGGAGGCAAAAGGTATGTGCGTTGATCCAGCGTAGACAAGCGGGGCGTGAATCTCGTCGACAAATAGGTACGCGTCATGACGTTCGGCGAGCTCCGCGAGCTGCGTGAGTGTTTCGCGATCGAGTACTTCGCCGGTTGGGTTGTGTGGGTTGCATAGCAACACGATGGAGCCGGGGACGCGCAATGAATCTGCCAGAAGTTCAAGGTCGAAGCCATTTGGCATTGGTACCGAGACGACTTCGCGGTTCATACTTTCGCAGACACCCGGGAAGGGCGAGTACCAGGGGCTCGGAATGATGACGGGTGTGTGCTGGGGGAAAATCTCAAGTGCGATGTGCAGGGCTGAGAGCACGTCGGGTGTTGCCCGCACCCAGCTGGTTGGAAACGTCCAGCCGAATCGTGTGCGGTACAACTCGCTGCAGGCCTCGCTGGCGAGTTCGGCGAGGTTGTCGGGTAGGTAGCTGAGGAGGTCTTCTTGCACGGCGCGGGCAAGGCGCTCTTTGATGAATGTTGCTGTGCCGAAGTCGCTTTCGGCGATGCCGGCCCCGATTGCGCCCTGCTGCTCGGCCCATTTGCGGCCGTGGGGGAGCGCCTGGTCTGCTCGCAATCGCGAGAAAAACTCATCGGTACGGTTCGACATTTGCCCTCTGCTGTGAATTACGACGGAATACGGTCTAGCTTGAGCATGCATCAGCGTTTGCATAAGTTCAATAGGCAAAAAACTTGCTAGGTTATTAGGTTTTCTTATGTTAACTTCGTGCCATGATCGAACTGAAGCAATTGCAGATGCTGGAGGCAATCAGCCAGCACGGCACGATCTCCGGTGCCGCGAAAGCCCTCGGTTACTCTCAACCCGCAATTTCGCAGCACATGGCGACGATCGAGCGCATGCTTGAAACACCGGTGCTCGTTCGTAGCCGCTCCGGTGTGCATCTCACGGAGGCGGGCAAGCTGCTAGTTGACGCTGCCGGCCCGATTCTTGCTCAGGTTGGCCAGGTCATGTCTGAGGTTTCTGCGATTGCCGGGCTTCGCGCTGGCAAGGTGCGGGTGTCATGTTTTCCAAGCGCCGCATCTGTGTTGTTGCCCGGTGCGTTTGCGCACGTACGTGAGCGTCACCCGGGCCTATCGTTCGCGCTCGCTGAGCGTGATCCAGTTGGCGGTCTCGAGATGCTCAGGCGTGGGCAGTGCGACATTGCAATCATTTTTGACTACGTCACGCCTGGGCTCGCGCAGCCCTCAAGCCGCCTAGAACTGCTGCCGAACGAGACAGCGGTGACGCTGCTCGAAGAGGAGATTATGGTGGCATTGCCACCGACTCATGCGCGCGCAAAAGATCGCTGGATCGACATCGAGGTGCTTGAAGGTGAGCAGTGGATTGCTGGTTGCCCTGACTGCCGCACCCACCTTGTGGAGGCTTGCGAAATCGCCGGTTACCATCCGGACATCACCTTTGAAACTGACGACTATCTTGCGATGCAGGGACTGGTTGGTGCGGGTCTCGGCATCGCGCTGATTCCCGAGGTAGTGCTTGCCGCAGCGCGACACCAATACCCAATCGCTTTGCTGCCGACGCATCCGGTTTCAACGCGAGTGATCCGGGCGGTGACTACCGAATCGATGCTGCGTGTGCCTGGCATTGTGCCGACTATCGAAGCGTTGCAAGCTGCTGCAAAACAGCGCATTAGCGCCACACACGCGTAATTTTTCTCTTCATTACGGACAATGTCCGGCCGATTTAAGCAATAAGCGCCGCTTATGGGAGTATTAAGAAGTTTGCTATTGCTCTTATTGCAACGCGACTGACACTCTGGCCCTGAGTGCCTTTTCTATATCAATGATGGAGAAAATGATGACTGTACGACGAAGTATTGTGGCGATAGCGCTCGCTGCCGTAACGGCCCTGACTCTCGGGGCTTGCGCGCCAACAGCAGGGCCAGCCGAAGGCTCAGACCCCGACGCGCCCACCAAGATCTCCTTCATGTATTCGCCATATGCCGACTACGCAGGCTTCTTCGTAGCTCAGGAAAAGGGATACTTCGCCGAAGAGGGTCTCGAGGTTGAACTGATTGCCAAGGGTGGCAGCTCAGGTGAGACCTTCCAGCACGTCAGCACCGGCAACGTCACCGGTGGTGGCGCTTCATGGGGTGCTGGCCTCTTCAACGCAACCGCGGCAGGTGCGTCACTTGCCGTTGTCGGAGGCGTTTCGCGCATCCCCGAGAGCGGACCAAACCCTGCTCCGCTGATGGCATCTGAGGCTTCAGGCATCAAAGAACTGAAAGACCTCAAGGGCAAGAAAATCGGTACGCCTGGCCAGACCGGGTTTGGTATCTACTCGATCTACCTCGCACTCGACTCGGTCGGTCTCACACTCGATGACGTCGAACTGGTAAACCTGGGCCCTGCCGAAATCATCCCAGCAATGGCGAACGGCTCGATCGACGCCAGCTGGACCATTGAGCCGATCTCAACCGCGCTCAAGAACGAAGGCATCGCGCACGAGATCACTGACATCAGCTACCAGGCTGGCACCGAGCTCGGCATGATCATCTTCAACAATGAGTTCGCAAACAAGAACGAAGAAGCCATTGTTGGCTTCCTCACCGCTTACTTCCGTGCAGTCGGAGAGCTGAACGATGGCGGCTGGCAGGATCCAGAGATTCAGCAGATCGTCGCAGATTACACCGATCTGCCGGTCGAGACTCTCGGCTCAATCGCCCTCTCAGAAGCAGATGCCGCTGGCGAGATCGACTGGAAGAACGTTGTAGCCCAGGAGAAGTTCCTGCGCGGTCTCGGCGTGCTCGAATACCAGGGCGACCTCGACCTCAAAGAAATTGACCGCTCAGACCTGCGCGAGCAGGCAGTAGCAAAGCTCAAGGGAGAGTAACGATGAGCGCGGTCTCTCTGGATGGTCTCTGGATGGCCTACCCAAATGCCGAGTCCGAGAACGGAATTCGAGTAGTGCTCGAAGACGTTTCACTCGAAATCGCTGAGGGTGAGTTTGTCTGTGTGCTCGGCCCGTCCGGGTGCGGAAAGAGCACGATCCTGAGGATCGTTGCTGGTCTTGAAAAACAGAGCCTCGGCACGGTAACCACCAAAAGCCGACCCTCTGTTGTCTTCCAAGAGCACGGTATCTTTCCGTGGCTCACGGTTGCTCAGAACGTTGCCTACCCGCTGAAACTGCGGGGAGTGCCAAAGGCTGAGCGCCGCGCAAAGGTTGATGAGCTGCTTGAGCTTGTCGGCCTGAGCGATTTCTCGAAGTACTATCCGGCTCAGATCTCGGGCGGCATGCGCCAGCGTGCGTCGGTCGCCCGAGCTCTTGCCGATGACGGCGATGTGCTGCTGATGGACGAACCATTTGGCGCACTCGATGAGCAGACCCGAGTCACTCTGCAGCAAGATCTGCTCGACATTTGGGACCGCACCTCGAAAGCCGTAATGTTCATTACCCACAGCGTCGACGAGGCGCTGCTGCTTGCCGATCGGGTACTCGTCATGTCTACCCGCCCGGGCAAGATCATCGAAGAGGTGAAGATTCCCTTCGAGCGTCCGCGTGACCTCGCGAGTCTGCGCCGCGACCCTAGATACGCCGAAATCACCGCGCAGCTTTGGGCAGTGCTCGGCAGCGACGTTGCAGAAGAAGAGGTGGCGTAATGTCAAACACAGTCACGCAAGTTGCCACTGCAGAAGTCATCGACGCGAACACCGAAAAGCGACTGATTGCAGCGGTGAATGCCGCGCAGGGCTCAAAGTTCATTCGACGCATCGGGCCTTTCACCCCGGTTCTGCTGATTCTGATCTGGGAGATCTGTGGCCAGGTTGGTCTGCTTGACCAGCGCTTTTTCCCCGCGCCTTCAACGATTCTTGGCACTTTTGGCACGATGATCGCGAGCGGTCAGCTGCTCGCCGATATCAGCATCACGTTGACGCGTATCGGTATCGGGTTCTTGATGGGTGCGATTCCAGGCATCGTGCTGGGCCTGCTGCTCGGCTCGGTTCGCCCATTGCGCCAGCTACTTGAACCAATTTTCGCTTGCTTGCTGCCGATTCCAAAGATCGCGATCTTCCCGCTGTTGCTGCTGATCTTCGGTCTCGGCGAGACGAGCAAGTACCTGATCGTAGCGATCGGCGTCTTCTTCTACCTGTTCTTCAACACCCTCACTGGCGTGATGCAGACACCCGCACTTTTCACTGACGTGGCGCGCGCGAACGGTGCAACCAAGTTGCAGACCCGTCTCACGGTGTCGCTGCCGTACGCGCTTCCTTCAATTTTCACCGGCATTAAGCTCGCTACCGGCGGCGCGTTTGTGATTATTGCTGCGGCCGAGTTCGTTGGTTCGCAAAGCGGTCTTGGTTACCTTATTTGGAGCGCCTGGTCAGCTTTTGCGGTCGCGAAAATGTATGTCGGTATCGTCACAATTTCGGTGCTTGGCTACGCCTTCAGCGTGCTCTGGGGCTGGATCGAGCGCAGGCTTGTGCCCTGGGTGAAGTACTAATGTCCACTCACCCTGGCATCGAAGAGGCTACGCTTCGGCAGCTTGCGAGCGAGGTGTTTTCGCGGTGGATCACCCCTCGTGATCAGGCCACCGGCCGCGAGTTGGTGTGCGAAAGCGATGTTGCCCTGGCTGTGCGCTGGTTGGTGAGCGCTGAGCGGCTCGGGCTTGGCGCATTCGGTGCTGATTTGCTTGCGCGTGAAACAGTTCGGCTTGCTGGCCACCCCCTCAGCCGGCCGGAGCCGCATCGTGCTGCCGGCGCGGTCACTGCGATTGACGCGATTGACCTGCCAGGCCAGCTCGCGCTTGCTGCTGGTGTGCGTGTGTTGGGTGAGGGTGTTGCCGCAAACGGCATCTATGCAGTGAGTCTTGCGCATGTTGGCGCGCTTGGCGTGCTTGGCTTGGCTGCGAGTGAGCTTGCGGAGCAGGGCTACCTTGCGGTGTTCTGTGCGAACGCGCCAGCTATGGTTGCGCCGTGGGGTGGCACTGCGCCCGCCATCGGCACGAATCCGCTTGCGATTGCTGCCCCACGCGCCGATCGGTCACCCTTGGTGATCGACTACGCAACATCACCAATCACTATGGCGGCGCTCAAGAAGGCTGCGGTTGCCGGGGCAGAGATTGCGGATCCTGGTGGCTTCACCGCTGAGGGTGCGGCTACCACCGTAGCGGCACAGGTGCGCACCATTGCGAGTGATAGCCGAATCTCTTCGCTCACAGGGTTGTCTATCGAATTGTTGGCCCGCGCCGCAGCTGGCGCAAAGACTTCGGCAGCTGGCGCGGCTGCCGCCGCTGATGCACCCAAGGGTGCGACGAACGGGCCGTCTGGTGTGCGAACTGGTCTACTGCTGGCCTTGGACCCACAGTTTTTTGGGACCGAGTTCTTCGCCGAAGATGTTGCTGAACTTGCAGCACAGTGGGCCGGTGCGGGCGGGCATGTGCCGGCACGTTTCGACGCACGCGAAAAGTTTGAACACGAGCAGCGGGGTCCGCTAGAAATAAGCTCTGCAACCCTCGCGACGCTACACGACTTCGTGACTGGTAACCAGGTATCTAACGAGAATTGAGGCGAAGACTTGACTTCTGATCGAGCACTCAAGATTACGGTGACTCCGAGCGATGCGGAGCTGTGGCAACGTCGTTCGATTCAAGTGTCGGGGGCAACGCCCGGTGCGGTGGTCACCGTAACATCGAGCACTCTGCGTGACGGTGTCGTCTGGTCGAGCCAGGCGAGTTTCCTGTCTGGCCTCGACGGCGCAGTGAATCTCGATACCGAGGCGCCTGTCTCCGGCCGTTACCGCAACGCTGACGCAATGGGGCTGATTTGGTCGCAGCGAGCCGAGGGTGGTGGCCGAGCCAGACCGGAACCGTCTTCGGTTGCTGAGCCTTTAGTTACGAAGCTTGAGGCCTGGAGCGAGCCGGGCACCGGCGACTACGCGCAGCCGGGCCCCGGCGCAGTGACCGAGCGAGGCGAAGCCGAGTTGATCCAACGTTTGCACCCTGGCGGTGTGGAACGTGTTGAGGTCACTGAAGATGGTCTTGTGGGCACAGTGTTTGTGCCTGAGGGTGAGGGCCCCTTCCCGACGATTATTGTGATGAATGGCTCGGGCGGTGGCGTGAACGAGCTGCGCGCGGCGCAGTATGCCTCACGCGGCATTCAAGCTTTTGCGCTCGGATACTTCCGCGTGCCGGGACGCTCTGATTTCATCTCACGCACCCCTATTGAGTACTTCGAGACCGCCATCGACTACGCCGCGCGAGAGTTGAACCCGCTCGGGGGCAAGCCGCTCGTGAGCGGCCAATCGCGCGGCGGCGAGCTCACCCTGCTACTTGCATCGCGTTTCCCAGAGAAGATCGCAGGCATTGTGGCTTTTGTGCCTGGTGCTTTCACCTTCGGCGCGCAGGGTGCCGCAGACCCTGCCGAGGGGTGGAGCGGGCCGACTTGGACTTGGCAAGACGAGCCGCTTGAGCACCTTTGGCACAACAATAGCGGAGTGTACTGGCAGCCTTGGGACGGTGAAATGCCAACGTATCCCGATCAAGACATATACATTGACGGGCTGCACGATCGCGAGCTGGCCAAAGCCAGTTTGATTCCGATTGAGCGGTTCAGTGGTCCCGTGGCCTGTGTCTCGGGGCTTGATGATCGGGCGTGGCCTTCAAGCATGGCCTCGCGTATGGCGCTCGGGGCGCTTGAGCGGGCCGGGCATACCGCGGAACGCCTGCACCTTGACTATGAGGCAGCCGGTCACGGTATCGCGGTGCCGTTTTTGCCGTCGACCAATATCGAAGTAAAGCATCCAGTTTCGGGTGCGCCGTATTCAAACGGGGGCACTCCGCTTGGTAATGCGCGGGCTTCGGAACAGTCGTTTGAAGAAGTGGTCGCCTTTGTGCGACGTTCGGCCGTCGGCTCGTAGCCGGCGCCAAAAGATGAGAGATTCTGGCAGTCAGCTTCTGCCTGCAGTACACACACGAAAGGGAGCACCATGACAACAAATGAGCACCTCGAAGGGCAGTGGCGCGAGTGGCGTTACGCGCACGTCGCTGAAATGTTTCGACCATACGGCTGGACCGCTCTCGTAGCTCAGTACTGGCTGCACGAGGGTGACAGTGGCCGTAGTTTCGAGATGCTGCCGGGCACCTGGGGTGTCGAAGGCGGCCGGGTCATGTTCACTCCACCTAGCGACGGCGCGAACCTTTCGGTCAACGGCGAATACCCGCAGTCGCCTGTCGAGATTATTCCGGGCCGTAATATGACCTATGGTCACGGTGCGAGCCAGCCGGTGTATTTCGGCGAGAACGAGGTTGAGACCCTCGTTCGCTCAACTGACAACGGCGAAGAAATTTATGGTTTGCGTGTGCGCGATCCGAAGCAGGCTTCGAGCCTGGTGGAGGCGGGCATCACCGAATATCCTTACGATCCGGCTTGGCGTATTCCGGCACGTTTTGTTCCGACTGAGCGGATCGATGTTGAGGCGGTTACGGTCGAGACCGGTGTGCGCGAGGTAACCCCGCACATCGGCACGCTTGAGTTTGAGTACGACGGTAAGGCATACAGCGTGGTTGTGCTTGGGAAAGACACTGACGCGGGTAAAACTCAGGCGGTGGCGCATGTGCGTGACCGTACGAGTGGCCCAATTACCTATGGTGCAGGGCGCGTGATCGAGCTTGATTTTGTTGGCGAGGGCGAGGATCGCATTGACTTTATCGATTTCAACTACGCGGCCGCGCTACCGTGTGCCTTCACGAATTTTGTGACCTGCCCGTTCCCTCCGGCTCAAAACAATCTCGATTTCGAGGTCGCCGCTGGTGAGAAGAAGCCGGTTGTGGAGATTGCGCGCACGCTAACGTTTTCAGCTTAAGTTGGCGATCCCGCGCTAAAAAAATAGTGCACCGTGTGGCTCAGGTTGAGTACACGGCGCACTATTTTTGCGCTAAAACTTTTATTCGTGCGTCTCGGCAGGGGCCACAGTGTTGCTATCGGCGCCCGGGGTCTCGGCTGAGGCCTCGTCGGTTTTTGGTGCCGGGCATTTGAGGTGGGTTGGTTTGCCTGGGCCGCCGCGGTCGACGCGGTGGTCCTTCATTGGCTCATTGCATACCGGGCACTTGGGGTTTGGTGCTGGTACGTATGCGGGCTCGTTTGGATCGCCCAACTGTGAAGGGCCTTCGAACTGGTAGAGCAGGCGGCGCCAGGCCGACCAGATGCCAGGTTCGCCGTCCCAGGGGGTTGCATGCCAGAGTCTTCTTTTTCGTTCGCGCACAAACGAAATAATAGCATGTTTGTTTGTGCACTAACGAGATAGACTGATCGTTATGGAAAAGCTTCCCGATGATTTGCTGGAACTTGATCAGCAAGTGTGTTTTGCGCTCGCTGTGGCCAGCCGAAGCGTGATTGGGATCTACCGCCCCATTCTTGAACCTCTGGGCCTCACCCACCCGCAATACCTGGTCATGCTTGCGCTCTGGGGCGCAGCACCACTGCGCTTTCGCGAAATTGCCGAAATGCTCAGACTCGACCCCGCCACACTCTCTCCGCTGATTAAGCGACTAGAACACAATGGATGGATCGAGCGGCAGCCCGTCGACGGCGACGACCGCACCTTCTGTCTCGTACCAACCGAAGCAGGGCAGGCACTACGAGAAAAGGCACTCGCGGTGCCGCCAGCGGTAATCGCTCGCCTAGGAATGCCCATCGAACGGCTCATGGCCCTCCGCGATGAACTGAGCGCAGTGATCGCAGCAGTGGAAGACCCCAACGCAAGCTGAATCAGACACGTGGCGTTAAGCGCCTTCATAGCCGGTGACGTTAGTCTCGCACTATGGCACAGAAAACTGCGCAATTCCCATCAGCTAAGCACTACGCCCTTACTTGGGGTATCACCGACTCGTACGGTGGAATGACGGGTGCCCTGCTGCATCGTTCCCGTGCCTTTCGCAATCTTGCGGGAGTAAACGTTGAAGTGCTGACTCTCGACGACCGCGCCGACTATGCGGCGCTTGGTGAGCGCCTGCGCGAACGCGGCGAGCTGATCGACGGTTTGAGCATTCGCAACCTCTGGGACGACCTGCGCACCAGAAAAATTGCCGCACCCAAGTCTGAAGCCGCACCAATCGAGGGTGCTGACAGGCTCAGTGCCGAAGCTAGCGATCGGGTGCTGGAGCGGCACGGTGTCGTCATATTGCGACAGCGACTAGACGAGGCAGGCGCGGTCATAGCGAGTGATCGTTACCGTGATGACGGCACGCTGCTTGAAACCGAGCGAGGCAAGGGCGACAAGTATCGAGTGGTGCTCTACAGCCCAAGCGGCCAAGCGATAAAGCAATGGACATCTCGCTGGAAACTTTACCGCTGGTGGCTTGACCGGGTCTTTGCGAAGAAGCTCAGCTACCTGATTGTCGACTCGAAAACGAGTGCCCGCTTTATTCCGGGGTATCGGCGCGAGAATGTTGTCACGATGCACCTCGTGCACGCCTCGCATCGAGATGAATCCGGCAAGCCATCACTACGCGCCTCCCGTGCCGAAGTGCTGAAGCGCTGCGGCGATTTTGACGCTGTCATCGTTTTGACCGAGCGGCAGCGCGCTGAACTTCTGAGCGACTTGGTGGAGCTGAACGTTGAGATGAACGGGCGCATTCGTGTGATCCCGAACAGTATCCATCTACCCGATGACGCCACAGATGCGGGACATGTGCGCGGTCGAGGCATCATGCTGGCCACGCTCGACGCACGCAAACGTGTTGCAGACGCCATCGACGCTGTGGGCCTTGCGAAGCGTTCGGCTCCAGACCTCGAACTGCACGTCTACGGACAGGGTGCAAAGGCAGGTGCATTGCAAGCTCGGGTAAACAAAAAACGATTGCAAGACGTCATCACCTTGCACGGCTTCCAGCCAACTGCGAGGCAAAGATTCACTGATGCCGACTTCAGCCTGCTCGCCTCAGAGTCAGAAGGCATGGGTCTGGTGCTGGTAGAGAGCATGGCGGTCGGGTGCATCCCGATCGCCTACGATGTGCGCTACGGCCCTGGCGACATTATTCGAAGCGGCGTCGACGGATTCTTGGTTCCCGATGGGGACGTGAAAGCGATGGCTGAGCGAATTCTCGAAGTGCAGCAGATGCCGCTGGATCAGCTGTCCGCCATGCGTCGCCGAGCGATAGCGCGCGCCCAAGCGTTCTCAGACGAAGCCATTGTGCGTCTCTGGGCGAATGAAATGCACGACGCATTTGACGCAAAGATGATGCGTGCCGTCGCCGATGGCCCGCTGATGCTTCGACTGCGTCGCCGGGCCGGTGTGCTGAAGCGGCGCGCGCTTCGCGCGCTCAACTCTTAGATTGAGTTCTTCGCGATGAAGGGCAGCGGATCCACCGGTTCACCATTGAGGCGCAGTACGAGGTGCAGGTGTGCGCCGAAGGACTGTCCCGTGTTGCCAACGCGACCGGCGATATCGCCGGCCTTCACCTGATCGCCAACCTCGTAAGAGTGCGAGCCGGTTTGCATGTGGCAGTACAGGGTGGTGACGTCTTGGCCGTCAACCTTGTGCTGTACTTCAAGGCCGAAACCGCACCAGTCGTTGAACTGCGCTTTCAGAACTATGCCATCGCCAACGATATTGATTGGTGTGCCCTCGCCGGGGTCGAGGTCTTGCGCGTTGTGGAAGCCCGCTACCGGAGCGCTGCGGTAGCCGAAGCCGTCGGTGAGGCGCACTTCTTGTTCGAATGGGTAACGAAGTTTGGTGTTGGTGAGCAGCCGCGAATCGAAGCGTCCGTTTGCCCCGATTGTCAGTGCCGGGAGCGCCTCTACGCCGACCTCGCCAATGACCTCGAGCGTGCGGAGCCCTGGTTCCGAGACATCTGAGACGAGGTTTTGAGCCTGGATTGAGCCTGCAGCAGCTTCGTCGTTTCGCATGGTGAGGTTCGCGGGGAATGCGGCCAGGGCGAGTAGCCCTCCAACGCTGAAAAGTGCGCTACTGGCAATAATCGCCTTGCGTGCAGTTTTCAGGCGGCTTGCAAGATTTGAGGTTGTGGGGGGTTTCACTAAGTTCTCCGGGATCAGACATTATGAGCGGTTTCCAGCGCAGCGGGGCTGCGAGTGGTGTGCTCAGGTCCGACAGACCGAAAGTATGCGAATGCCAGGAGGTGATGGTGTGCGATTTGTGTCGTTGAGCGCAATTGCTGCTGAACGCAGTGCGTTGCGATTTGAGCGATCGCGTAGGCGTTGCATAAGCGGCGGTGCGAGTAGTGCGAGGGTGACCAGCATCGCTAGCGCGCAGAGCATGAGCAGAGTTGCGTCGTCTTGCGCTGGGGCTGGTGACGGGATCACGCATGGCTGTGCGCAGGCTGTTTGCGGCCCGCTGAGCAGCTCGGCATGGAGCGCTGAGCCAGCTACGAGTTCGCCGTTCTGTGGGGCGGTTACGCTTGCTGGGATAACGGCTGGCGCGCTGTTGCCAGTTGCGCCAGTGACGAATGAATGGGTTCCTAGGAAGCCAAACACGAGGGCTAGAACGACCCCGAGCGCCAGTGAAATGGCGGCAAATGGGGATTGGCGCAGGAGGTTGCGGTACTCAAAAGTACGCGGCTTGCCCTCCGTTATCATTTCGTTACCATACCACGAAGGGTGCGGTAAGGGATAGTCCGAATACTTCCGGGGGAGTCTGGCTAGTCCTTGAGCGCGCGTTCCGAGACGCGCAAATCGAGTCGAAAATCAACGGGGGCCTCGCCGAAAAGCAGTTTTCCTGCTTTGGCGGCAGACTCAGTAATGGCTGTGCTTACCGCTTCAGCGTGTTCGGCAGGCGTGTGCACAATGACCTCATCATGCAAAAAGAAGGCCAGGTGAGGGTGGCGAGAAAAGACCGGCCCAGAGGCGAGTGCCTGCCCCTCGCTGATCGGCTCGAATTGCGTGAGGCGCAGGCGCAGTTCTGCCATCCAAGCGAGCGCCCACTCGGCTGCGGTGCCCTGCACAACAAAGTTTCTGGTGAACCTGCCAAACTCGCGTGCGGTTCGCCGGGCGATCTCTTCGTCGCGTCGCGAAGCCTCGGGCATACTTGCCGCAGATTGCAGTTCCAGCCATTCGTCGGCAGGCGGCGGCGAGGTACGACCCAGCCAAGTAGAGACGAGCCCACCTTGCTCACCGACGGCTGCGGCCTGATCGACGAGGCGCATTGCCTGCGGGAAGGCCAGCCGCAAGCGTGGGACCAGTCGACCCGCGTCTCCTGTTGTCGAACCGTACATCGCTCCGAGCACGGCAATTTTGGCGTCTTGCCGTGAAGATACGGCCCCGCTCTCAACGATGCCTGCGTAGAGGTCTTTGCCTGCGCCTGCCGCCGCCATGGCGCGGTCACCCGACATTGCTGCCAGTACACGGGGCTCAAGCTGAGAAACATCGGCAGAGACAAGAAGCCAACCTGGGTCTGCGCAGAGCGCCGGTCTGAGCTGTCGAGGAATCTGTAGTGCGCCGCCGCCACTCGAAGCCCAACGACCGGTGACGACGCCGCCGGGAACGTATACCGGACGGTATCTGCCGTCGTGCACCCACTCGTCAAGCCAGGCCCAACCGTTCGCGGTGAATAGTCGAGCCATTCTTTTGTATTCAAGCAGCAGCGGAACTACCGGGTGTTCGTGTTCGGCGAGCTCCCATTTAGATGTTGAAGAGACTTCAATGCCTGCCGCTCGCAGCGACCTGAGTAGCTTTGGCGGTGAATCTACGCTTGCTAGCGGATCGCCAAGCGCCTCTCGAATGGCAAGGGCAAGGGCCTGCATTCGCTCGGGCTTGCTGCCAAGCGGCGGTTTCTCGCCGAGTGAATCGGTCAAGATTCGATTGTGTTCTGTTTCGTCCCAGGGGACTCCTGCGTGTGTGAGCTCAGCGGCGATGAGCGCGCCGGCCGACTCTGCTGAGAGAAGTAGTGAGAGTCTGGCCGCGTTTTTTGCTGTGGCAAGCGCGGCACGTTGCCGCTCGAACTCAAGCATGGCGGCATCTAGCGTGGCCGGTGCTGTGCGGTGCCGCGGTCGCGCCTCAATGTCGAAGAGAGTCGGCTCGTTGTTGCTGTGGGTGCTGTCTGCGCTGTCGGCTGCGACTAGCCACTCGCTTGCGGCGAGTAATTCGGTTTTTGCTGAAACCGAGTCAGACGCTGCAAGAATCTGATGGCACAGTCGTAGGTCATAGCAGCGCTCTACGCGCACTCCTGCGTCGAGCAGCGCCGAATAGCGCGCTGCGGTGTCGTGCCAAACCCAGCGCCTTGGCCCTTCTCGTTCACACTCGGCAACATAGGAGGTAAATTCGGCCCAGCTAAGGCTCTTCGGTTCGGAGCGCTCGCCAGCAGCCGATATTTCGATCAGCTGGATTGCCCCACGATTTTCGTTTTCGTTTTTTGAGCCAACGATGCACCAAGTGGGAATGGGGGCATCGCTCATAGTCACAAGATAGTCGGTGCCGCCGACACTTCTGGTTTTGACGGGGTTGGCGCCCGATCCTGCGTGTTAAGCGAGTTGCATGGTGGTGAGGCAGGTCGGGTCATTCTGACCAGTAGTGACTATCTGCTCAGCGACGCCTTGTTCGCTCTTAACGCTCACCTTGAATTCGCCGTTGCGCGGCAGCCATACGCCCACAAATCCGTTGTCGGCGGTTGTGCGCTGTTCTGCGAGCACAACTTCGCCCGTTTTTGCATCTGTGATGTTCAGCTCAACTGGAACGTTTTGCATTTCACCAACGCAGGTGGTGAGGCTGTGGAAGCTGCAGGGGTGCGTTTGTGAAACGTAGGGTGCAATCGAGAGGTAAAAATCATCGCTCTCTACCGGCAGGAAGGTCTCATCGGCTTGGCCTGGCTGCAGCTGCACGCCGTTGGGCAGCACCGAGGCAATGAGGTCTTCTGGACGGTCTGCCAGGGGCAGTGTATCAAGCGCTTCGATCAGCTTTTTAGAATCAGCGGTATCGACGTTGAGGCTGCCGAGAATTTCATCGATGGATCGCTGCGATGAGGCTTCTGTGGAGGTGCTGCCTTGGTCTGTTGTCGCGTCCGTGCTGGAGCAGCCTGCGAGGCCGAGTGCGGCGAGCAGGGATAGTGCGACGGCGACTTTTTTGATACCCATAAGGGGTATCGTAACCACTTTCGGTGCGCCAATCCTGAGAAAGGACCGTTGAAACGAAGGGCGATCCTCGGCCCCATATATCGAGCAACGAAAAGCAGATCAGAAACGCTGTTAACGCGAAACTCGAGCGCGAATACGCCCGAAAAGCTGCACCAGCGCGACAACCACCAAGCCCCACGCGAGGCCAACAACAGCAGAGACAGCGCTATCAACCACCCAAATCACGGCACCCGGAGCACCATGAATTGACTCGGTGATCGTGTGCAGCAAATCGAGCAGCCACGGCACGCCAACCTCGGCAAGGTTCACGACCAGAATGTGACCGCCGACCCAGAGCATCGCAACCACACCGACCACACTCAACGTGCGAAAAACCCAGGGCATCGCCTTAACTAGCCAAGTGCCGAAAACCTTGAGCGCACGAGGGCGGCGACGGCGCAGCCAGAAACCAGCATCATCCATCTTCACAAGAAGGGCTACCGAGCCGTACACTGCAACGGTCATCAGCAAAGCGACGACAATCAGTGTTGCCAGCCGCATGCCCCAGGAATCACTGTCAATATTTGCGAGCGAAATCAGCATGATCTCGGTAGAGAGCACCAGGTCGGTACGTACCGCACTCGCGACAATCTGCTTCTCCGAGGTTTCGCTGCGTTCGACAACCTCTTCAACGCTGTGTTCTTCGCCGTGCCGAGAGGCGATCCAGTGCCACAGCTTTTCGGCGCCTTCAAACGCGAGATAGGTGCCGCCCAACAACAGCAACCACGGGAAGATCCACGGCGCCCACACGCTCAGCAGCAGAATCGCGACAATAATTATTGCCTTGTTCAGCAGAGAGCCGCGCGTAATCTTCCAGATGATCGGCAACTCACGCTTTGGGCTGATTCCCTGTACATACTGCGGTGTCACCGCGGCGTCATCAATCACCACGCCGGCAGACTTCACTGAAGCTCGTGCCGCGCCCGCTACTACATCGTCGATCGATGCTGCCGCTGCTTTTGCAAGAACCGCAATGTCGTCGAGCAGGGCAAAGAAGCTTGAGCTCATGGGTGCCTCCGATTAGATGCGACGGGGGATCGCAAAGCCAGGTGTGCTTTTACTTTAGTTGGCGAAATCTTTGTGGGGGCTGTTGAAACTCAAAGAGATGTCGGTGGTGCGCGGTAGTGTCACAGCATGGCAAAAAACAGCAGCCCATATGTGTGCTCAGAATGCGGTTGGCAGGCCCCAAAGTGGGTTGGCCGCTGTGGTGAGTGCCAACAGTGGGGCACGGTAGTTGAAGCGGGAGCGCCACGGGCGACTCTCGGCAAAACCGTGCGCGCGGCCGCGCCTGTGCAGGGGCGTGAAGCCCGACCAATCACCGAACTTGCAGCAGACTCCGCGGTGCACAGACCAAGTGGCATCGGCGAACTCGATCGTGTGCTCGGTGGCGGTATCGTGCCCGGCGCTGCCGTGCTGTTTTCTGGTGAGCCAGGGGTGGGCAAATCAACTCTCTTGCTCGATGTTGCTGCTCGAATCGCAAGCACGGGTGCTCGGGTGCTGTACGCGAGCGGCGAAGAGTCGACTGGTCAGGTGCGAATGCGGGCAGAACGCACCGGGGCACTCCACGACACCCTGTTCCTGGCCAGCGAGAATGATCTTGCGACAGTGCTCGGCCATATCGAGGCTGTGCAGCCGCAGCTCGTCATTGTCGACTCGGTGCAGACCCTCGCGAGCGATCAGGTTGAGGGCAGCGCGGGTGGCCCCGCTCAGGTGCGCGAAGTCGCGAGCGCACTTATTCGAGAGGCGAAAGCGCGCTCGCTGCCGGTGATTCTGGTGGGCCATGTCACGAAAGACGGCAGTGTGGCGGGGCCTCGGCTACTTGAGCACCTCGTAGATGTGGTGTGCCATTTTGAGGGCGACCGGCAAAGTTCGCTGCGTTTCCTGCGGAGCTTGAAGAACCGATTCGGCCCGACCGACGAAATCGGCTGTTTCGAAATGACTAGCTCAGGTATTGCAGAGGTGCCTGACCCCTCCGGTTTGTTCCTGAGCCGAAGCAGCGAAGCGGTGAGCGGCACCTGCGCCACGGTGGCTATGGAGGGCAGGCGCGCACTGCCGGTCGAGGTGCAAGCGTTGGTAGCCGGCAGCGCCACGCCGAATCCACGCCGGGTGACTAGCGGTGTCGATTCCGCCAGGGTGGCAATGATTCTTGCGGTGCTTGAGCGTCGGGTTGGGGTGCGACTGCATGACAAAGACGTGTATGTTTCCACCGTCGGCGGAGTGCGCCTCGTAGAGCCAGCAGCCGACCTAGCCATTGCGCTCGCAGTGATCTCTGCTGTTGCTGATCGAGCGCTGCCGCACGACCTCGCCGCCATCGGTGAGCTCAGCCTTGCCGGAGAGATTCGTCCGGTGGTTGGCGGCGCGCAACGGGCGAGTGAAGCAAACCGCCTCGGCTATCGACGGCTGATCGACGAGACGGCAGCAACCCTTGGCAACGCCCGCGCGCTTGCCTGGGAGGGCGTAAACACACGAGCCAACGCGAATTCATAGGGTGAGGGTCACAACGCAGTATTGCCTTATGTCGCATTTGTTTGTGCGAGGTATACGAGGTGTGTGTGGGCTGTGAGACCCCTATAAACCCTATGCAATGGCACCGAGAAGCCGAAGGCGAGCTAGACTTTACGTTCGTGAGCAAGAACACGGTTGACGTAGCACTCATCGGCGGCGGAATTATGAGCGCCACTCTCGGCACCCTGATTAAGCAGGTGCAGCCGGATTGGACGATTCAGATTATCGAATCCCGCGAAGAGGTTGCGACAGAATCAAGCAACGCATGGAACAACGCTGGCACTGGCCACGCTGCCCTCTGCGAACTGAACTACATGCCAGAAGCTGCCGACGGCAGCCTCAGCCCCAAAAAGGCGATCGAGATTAATGAGCAGTTTCAGCTCTCTCGCCAATGGTGGTCATCACTCGTAAAGCAGGGTGTGCTCGGCAATCCGCAGAGCTTCATCAATGCGACCCCGCACATGACCTTCGTACAGGGCGAGAACAACGTTGACTACCTGCGTCGCCGTTTCGAGGTGCTGAAGAACGAGCCGCTGTTCAGCGACATGGAGTTCAGCGAAGACCCTGAGAAGATCGCAGAATGGGCTCCAATGCTCATCGAGCGCCGCTCAAAGGACGAAGTTTTTGCAGCGACCCGATCAACTAGCGGCACCGACGTCGACTTCGGCGAGGTCACCCGCCAGCTGATCGATCAGCTCGTAGAAGGTGGAGCCACTCTTGCGCTCGGCCAGGAGGCCACTAGCCTGCGCCGTGTCAAGAAAGACGGCACCTGGAACATCGGTATTCGCAACCGTGCAGGCTACGCAACCAGCGTTCTTAACGCTCGTTTTGTGTTTGTTGGCGCTGGCGGCGGCGCGCTTTCCCTGCTGCAGTCTTCGGGTATCCCGGAGATCAAGGGTTACGGCGGCTTCCCAATCAGCGGCAAGTTCCTGCGCTGCGATAACCCGGAGGTTGTTCGCGAGCACCGCGCAAAGGTGTACGGCAAGGCAGCTGTGGGCGCGCCCCCAATGTCGGTTCCGCACCTCGATACTCGTATCGTCGACGGCAAGGCAAGCCTGCTCTTCGGCCCATACGCTGGCTTTAGCCCGAACTTCCTGAAGAAGGGTTCGTGGTGGGACCTGCCAGGTTCGGTGCGCCTGCACAACCTTGGCCCAATGCTGAAGGTTGGCCTGACCGAATTTTCACTTGAGAAGTACCTGCTGGGCGAGGTATTTGCGAGCCGCGAGAAGCAGCTTGAGGCTCTTCGCCAGTACATGCCTTCGGCTCGTGCCGAAGACTGGCGCATGATCACCGCTGGTCAGCGTGTGCAGGTCATGAAGAAGGACCCAAAGAAGGGCGGCGTACTGCAGTTCGGTACCGAGGTAATCACCGGTGGCGAGGGCACTATTGCTGGCCTACTCGGTGCTTCACCAGGCGCCTCGACTGCAGTTCACGCAATGCTCGATGTGATGAAGCAGTGCTTCCCAGAGAAGTTCGAGAACGAGTGGAAGGCGGAGGTGCTTAAGCATATCCCTGCATACGGCACCGGGGTCAACCACGACGCCGCGGCAACTGCTGAAACACTTGCCACAACGGGCGCAGTGCTCGGTCTCACCGAGTCGGCTGATTCGGTAGCGATCGCTGAATAAATTGTTTCTTCGAAAGCGGCGGCCCCTCGGGGTCGCCGCTTTTGTGTTGCTCCTGGGGCTCAGCGCTTGTGCGCCTGATGCGCCGGCAGATCCTGCGCCTTCTGAAACGGCGCCCTCTGAAACTGAACAGTCAGAGCGACTGTTGCACGCAGCACCCAACGAAATCGACGCGCAAGCAATCGAGCAACTCTCGAGTATTGCGGCGCGCGATGCTGAGCTGCCGAGCGGTGCGAGCGCTGTCGACTGTTGGGCGCCGAGCGAACACGAAATCAACGCCGACGAGTTTCGGGTGATTTGCCGCGTGCATTTTGTGCAGGGCGAACAAGAGCGCTTTAAAGACATGATCTGTATCGGCGATCTCGCGCGCGACCCGGTGAGCGACTACTGCTATCAGTGGGCTTACTACAGCGATATGCCGAGCTTCGAGGATCATCAGGCTTACCGCGCCTAAGTACAGGCAACAGTGCTCGGGCTGATGGACCACTTGAGATGCTCGAACTCCTGCGCGTGGTCCATTGCAACAGCCTGATCCAGAATCGATTCATGGACCGCGCTTCGCGGTGCCAATCGAACGATGGAGCAGAATTCATGCAGAACCCGGCAGCAATGACGCGCGACGGCCGCACTCTACGTTTTGGCCGACGGATCGCAGCTGTGCTGGTGACCGCTGGACTAGCTCTCGCTGCAAGCGGTTGTGCGGGGCGCGACAGTGCACCAAACAGCGACGCTACTACCGGAAAACCGGTCACCAGTTTTGCGATTGTGACTCCCGAGAAGGAGTCAGACCACGGCTGGAACCAGCAGGGACTTGTTGGTGCCCAAGCCGCAGCAAAAGAACTGGGCATTGAGTTTGAAGATCACTCGAACGTTGGCTATGACAACACCGAGACCATTCTGACGCAGGTTGCTCAGAGCGGTGTTGGCCTTGTGATTGCACACGCGAGTGGCTTCAACGCCGCCGGTGCTCGCGTAGGCGCGCAGACCGGTGTGCCAACTCTCGTAGTTGATTTTGAAAACAACGTGCCCGGCAAAGTGGCAACTGCCATCCCACAGCCACAGCAGGGAGCCTACCTCGCTGGTGTAGCAGCAGCAATGAAGAGCCAGACCAAGAAAGTAGGCATTGTCGCGTCTGCCGAGAACCTGAACTGGTTCTTGATGGCCGGCGGTTTTGCACAGGGCGTCTACAGCGTTGATCCCGCGATTGAAATTGTGTTGGCCTATGTTGGGCCGGCAAACTACGGTGATTCGGCAGGCGGCACCAGCGTCACAAATCAGGTGATCGCCGCCGGTGCAGACGTGATCATGGGGATGGGTGATGGTGCGACCATCGGCTACCTACAGGCCATCGAAACCGCACAAACCGATTACCCAATCTCTTACATAGCTACGATCGGTGACGTGAGCGCTATCGTTTCGAACCCAGAAACTGTACTCACCTCGGTGCTCTGGAACTACAAAGACACCTACGTTCAGGCCATCAAAGACATCGAGAATGGCAGCTTCGGCACAAAAAGCTACGAACTCACAGTGGCAAACGGCGGTCTCACACTGCAGCAGACCGCGAATTTGAGTGACGAGATTCAGACCGCTGTCGCCGACGCCACTGCGGCCATTGCCGACGGCAAAATTGAGGTCGCTTACACTGCCGACAAGGCCGCCGTGCAGCAGCTGATCGACGCGCACAAGGGGTAACGAACTGGCCGCAACATTCGCTGAGGGGTCAGCGCCCGCCTTGCGGGTCACGGACCTCAGCAAACGATTTGGCGAGGTCGCAGCAAATGAGCAGGTGTCGCTCGAGGTGTGGCCCGGCGAAGTGCACTGTCTGCTGGGTGAAAACGGGGCTGGCAAATCAACTTTGATCGCAATGCTTGCTGGTTTGCAGCAGCCCGATCAGGGGCAGATTGAGCTGGCAGGCAGGCAAACCGTATGCGCTTCGCCAGCCGATTCGATCGCGCACGGAATCGGTGTGGTGTTTCAGCACTCAGCGTTGATCGCCACGATGACGGTCGCCGAGAATCTGATGCTCAGTGGCGACGGATCGTTTTGGCTGAATCGGGAAGCAGCGCTGGATCACCTGGCCTCGGTAGGTGAGCTTTTTGACGTAAAAATTGATCCGCGCGCACGGGTCGGTGATTTGAGTCTTGGCGAACGGCAGCAACTCGAAATTGCAAAAGTGCTGCTTGGGGATCCGAGCGTGCTCGTGCTCGATGAGCCCACTTCTATGCTCAGCGCAAGCGCGATTGAGAAGCTGGGCACAAGTATTCGACGGTTGACGGCTCGCGGTGTGGCGGTGATTCTGGTCACTCACAAGCTAGATGAAGCTTTGCAGATGAGCGACCGCATCACTGTGCTTCGGGGTGGTCGTGTGGCCGCGCGATTTGAGACGGCAGAGCTGCGGCAACAGGCAGACAGCAGCGAGAGCATTCTCAAGGCAATGTTCGGCGGCGAATCTGTGAAGGCCGCACCACCTCGTAAAGCTGGCGCGAGAAAGCTTGGCCCAGAGATGCTTCGCCTTGAGCAACTGAGTGTGCCAGGTCAGCCGGTCGGTCTTCATGAGCTCGACCTTCAGGTGCGTGCGGGTGAAGTGCTTGGTGTGGCGGGTGTTGACGGCCAGGGGCAGCGTGCGCTTGCCGAAGTGATCGCCGGGCAGGTGCGTGCAAGCAGCGGTCGGGTGGTTTTTGCCGGGGCAGACATTGGTTCACGAACGGTGCATCAGAGGCAATCTCTTGGCATTCGGTACGTTACGGATGATCGGCTGCACGAGGGAATTGTTGCTTCGTTTAGCGTGATGCTGAATTTGCTGTTGAACCGGGTTGGTGAGCACCCTTTTTGGCGACGTGGCCGTTTGCAACGAGCTGCAGCGGGGGCGCACGCCAATGCGCTGATCGACCGGTTTGCTATTTCGCCAAGCGATGCCGGCTTGCGCGCTGGCGCTCTCTCCGGCGGCAACATTCAAAAGATTCTCTTGGCCCGCGCCCTCGACGGCGAAGCAAAACTCGTTGTGTTCAACAAGCCCAGTTATGGCCTGGATCTGCATACGGTTCGGGTGGTGCGTGACGAAATTGCAGCACTCGCAAACTCTGGAGTCGCGGTGGTACTGATTTCAACCGACCTCGATGAGCTGCTTGAGCTCTCAGACCGAATCGCAGTGCTCTCAGACGGGCGCATTGTCGGCGAGTTGGCTGTTGCAGGGCGGGGGCCCGCTGATCCTGCGTGTAGTGAAATCTCTCAAGAGGAACTGCGCACGCGTATTGGCCACCTCATCGCGGGAGGCGAACCACAGTGAGGAAGTCAGTTGGCAGAGTCTCAGACGTGCTGGTTCGCACCGTCGCGCCGATTGTGCTTGCCCTTGTGGCTGGCGGGCTATTAATTGCGTTGCTTGGTGCCGACCCATTCATGTTCTACGCAAATGTCTGGCAACTTGGCACTCAGGGCGCAGGCCTGCAGCAGTCGCTTACCGCAATGGCTCCGCTGCTGCTTGTCGCGCTCGGACTCATCATTGCCTTTCGCGCGCAACTCTGGAACCTTGGCTACGGCGGTAGCTATTTGCTTTCGGCCGCCGTTGTCGCGGGCTTAGCGCCAGATCTGTTCGCCCGCTTGCCATACGTAATCGCGCTGCTTGCGCTTGTGCTTTTGGCAATCTTGACCGGTGCGTTGCTCGGTATAGTGCCAGCACTATTGAAAGCGTACAAGGGCACAAACGAAGTCATCACGAGCCTGATGATGTCGTTTATCGCGATTAGCGTCGCAAATCTTTTGATCAGGGGCGTCTTCAAAGACCCGAGCGTATCGGTGCCACAAACGAAGGTGCTTGATCTTGGCAATATGTTGCCGTTCATTTCAGGCACCCAGATACACATTGGTGTGCTGGTTTCGCTCGTCATCATGTGCATCAGCCACTATGTGCTCACGAAGACTTCGCTCGGACTCAAGATCGATATGCTGGGCGCGAGCCCGCGGGCGGCAGCCCATGCGGGGGTCAATGTGCGGCGTCTGATTGTGCTTGTGTTTGTCTGTTCAAGCGCCATGATTGCGCTTGCCGCGCTCGTTGACATGCTGGGGCTCTGGGGGTACTCGCGTGCCGAATGGAATCCCGGGTATGGCGACAAGATCTTGCCCTTTGTGTTTCTTGCCAGGCTGAGCCCACTCGCTGCGATTCCGCTGGTTGGCCTGTATTCGGTGCTTGCCACGGGTGGCGTAATTGCTGCGCAGCGCGCCGGTATTTCAGTTGATGTGTTGAGCGTGCTGGTCGCGCTGGTGCTCTTTTTCATGGTGGCAATCGAGTTTTTGGCTTCGAGAGCGACACCGAAGACGAAGCAGCTCATGGGTCGAAGTTATCTACGCCGCGGGCTTTTCGGGCGCACTCAAGCGGATCGTGCTGATGTGAGGCGGGCTGATGCGAAGGGGGCCCAACATGAGTGAGGCATTACTGACCGCATTCCTGCTCGCGACCTTCGCAAGTATGATCCCACTACTCCTTGCTGCCCTTGGCGAGAGCGTCGCAGAGCAGTCGGGCGTGCTGAATGTTGGGCTCGAAGGAGTGCTGCTGATCGGCGGCTTCTCGGCCTTCGCGGTGACGCACGCGAGCAGTAGCTTCTGGCTTGGCTTTCTGGCGGGTGCGCTCGCCGGAGCCGCGCTGCAATCGGTGTTGATTGTGCTTTCGGTGTGGCTGCACGCGAACCAGATAGTGGTGGGCATCGGCATGACGTTGGCCGGCACCGGGCTAAGCAGCATGCTCTACGACTGGGCCTTCGCCGGATCAAGACCACGGCTCGGCTTGCCAGAGGTGTGGGCTTTGGGCCCACTCGCAGACATTCCGGTGCTCGGGCCGGTGCTTTTTGCGCGGCCCGGCATGTTCGCGCTGACCTTCGCGTTTGTACTCGCGACCGCGATCTGGCTGGGCCGAACGAGCCCAGGCTTGAGATTGCGAGCTGCTGGGCAGAACCCAGCAGCGCTTGATGCGGCAGGCGTAAATGTGCGCCTGGTGCGTTCGCTAGCCGTGCTGTTTGGTGGTGTGATGGCGGGACTCGGCGGCGCCTATCTGGTGCTGGTCTCTGCAGGCACCTTTACCCCTGGCATGACCCACGGCCTTGGTTTCTTGGCGATTGTCACGGCCATGCTTTCGCGCGGACGTGCGATTTGGCTTGTTGTCATTTCGTTGATCTACGGCCTGTTCGTCGCAACCGGGACCGCACTACAGCTTGCGACAGTGAGTATTTCGGCAGACGTCATAACGATGGCACCATTTGTTGCGGTCATGCTGGTGTTGGCATTTTCGCGCGGGGGATCAGCCCTGCCGCCTGCGCTGGCCACTCCATATTTGCGGGGCCAGCGCTAGCCCCATTTTTCTCGGCTGGAAACACGGGCGTCACAGGTAGCTCTAGGGTCGCAAGCTGCGACGACGGCAGCTAGCCAAGCAGCTCTTCGAGCACTTCCACCGTGTGCTCCCAACCGGTCACCGCGATACAAGCAACGCCCATTGCCTTCACCGGGTAATCATTCCCGTCAGGGTCAAGGCGATCGCCGATGAAAAGCATGTCCTCGAGCGAAATGCCGGTCTGCTCAGAGAGCTTCCGCATACCGTACGCCTTATCGATACCGCGTCGCGTGATATCAACAGAGGTTGATCCACCGCTACGAACCTCAAGCTCGGGCAGTCGCGCGGCCACCGCTGCTCGAAGTCTGTTCTTTTTGCTGCCGTCTGGATCCCACGCCTGCTTCGCAGCGACAGGAGCCGACTGGCCAAGCGCCGAGAACGTAACCTGCGAACCACGGTCCTCGAGAATCTCACCCCAGGTGTCGCTCTCCCACAAATTCAGCCGCTCGGCCTCTTCACGCAGCACAGCAAAGGCGGCGTCGCGCTCAGCCGGGTCAAGATTCTCGCGGTACACAGTCTGCCAAACGCCATCGCCACGTCGCTCATACCGGGTGCCGCAGGTGGGCAGCAGGTGCAAACGCTCAAGTGCTGACTCTTCAATGGTTTCAAGACGCGAAACCAACTGCGCCTCAAACTGTTCAAAATTTCCGCCAGAAATCACCGCTACTGTCGTGCGCTCAAGCAGGCGAGCGAACACAGCAAGCATGCGCGGATCAACCGGAGACTTTGAAGGGGCGAGAGTGTCGTCGAGGTCAAACGCGACCAACGCAGGAATCGGCATGCTGTCAATCGTACTGTTTCACGTTGAACAGGGGCTCTAGGCTAAGAGCATGACTTCCCGCCAGCAAACAGACATTGATCAAATCGCCGAATCTTGGGTCGACACACTCGTGCAACACGACCCGACAACGGGTACCTACATTGGTCGCAGCGAAGTTGACGCCAAACTGCCCGACTACTCACCAGAAGGTGCCGAAGCCTTCGCCGACGCTCAGCGGGCCACCCTACAAGCGCTCGAAAACGCTACCCCGGCAGACGATGTTGACCGGGTCACCCGCGCAGATCTTGCAGCAGAACTACGACTTTCGCTCGCTCGCCACGAGGCCGGCGAATCACTACGCAACCTCAACGTGATTGAATCGCCAGCGCAGGGTATGCGCGACATCTTCGATCTGATGCCGCACGACAACGCTGAGCAGTGGCAGACCATTGAACAGCGCATGCGCGCCGTGCCGGCTGCCCTCGCCGGCTACCGTGAGTCGCTGGTCGCAGGAATGGGCAAGGGGCTCGTGCCCGCTATTCGTCAGGTGCGTGAGGTCGCTGCACAATCACGCCGCGTCGCCGGAACAGCCGGCTCGAACGACGGATTCTTTACCGGACTTGCCACTTCCGCCGGCGCTTCTGCCGAAGCACAAGCAGCACAGCTCGATGCGGCCGCAAGTGCCGCTTCAGCCGCGTACCTCGAATTTGCGGAGTTTCTTGAAAACGACCTGGCCCCGAAAGCGAGCGAAACCGATGCCTTCGGGCGTGAGCGTTACGAGCTCGCCTCAGAAGCATTTCTTGGCATGCGGGTAGACCTCGATGAAACCTATGAGTGGGGTCTCGAAGAGCTCGCGCGAATGGTCGACGAGCAAGAACGAATCGCCGCAGAAATCACCGGTTCAACTCGGCACCCGGGCATTGTTGCTGAAGCAATCGCGCAGCTTGAAGCCGATCCAGCGCGCAAACTTTACGGCACCGACGCGCTCAAACAGTGGATGCAAGAGACAAGCGACCGTGCAGTTGCCGAACTCGCGGGCACACAATTCGATATTCCAGACGAGATTCGCGCACTCGAGTGCATGATCGCGCCAACCCAAGAAGGTGGCATCTACTACACCGGACCGAGCGATGACTTTTCGCGCCCAGGCCGCATGTGGTGGTCGGTGCCAGAGGGCGTGACCGAGTTCGACACCTGGCGTGAACTCACCACCGTCTACCACGAAGGTGTTCCGGGACATCACCTGCAGATCGGTTCAGCCGTGGTCAACCGCGACTCGCTGAACGAGTGGCGCAGGCAGTTGGCGGGCACTTCGGGCCACGCCGAGGGCTGGGCGCTCTACGCCGAACGCCTCATGGAGCAGCTTGGATACCTCGATGACCCCGCCGACAAACTCGGCATGCTCGACGGGCAGCGCATGCGTGCGGCCCGAGTGGTGCTCGACATCGGTGTGCACCTCGGCAAGGTGCGCCCAGACGGAGCAGCGATCTGGGACGGCGAATACGCGCTCGACTTCATGCGCCAAAACGTGAACATGAATGAGGGTTTTGTGCGCTTCGAGGTAAACCGTTACCTCGGCTGGGGTGGCCAAGCACCCTCGTACAAGATCGGCCAGCGCATCTGGGAACAGCTACGCGACGAAGTCGCAGCACGCGCAGCGAGCGGGGGATCCTCGTTCGATATTCGAGATTTCCACCGACAGGCACTATCGCTCGGCGGAATGCGTCTCGACACACTGCAGCAGGCGCTTCGCGGCGAACTGCGCGACTAACACCCGGTTGAGCTGGGTACCGCATTTGTGACGCCCAGCTCAACCGCAATACACGCTGCCCTGGTGCGATTCTGCGCACCCAGCTTTGCAATGACGTGTTCAATATGGCGAGCCACCGTCGCGGGTGAAACTGAAAGCAGTGCCGCAATTTCTGTGTTGGTGGCACCGCTAGGCAACAGTGAGAGCACCTCACGCTCACGCGCAGTGAGAGAGCTGACCGCGGGGCGAGCAGCGCTAGAGTTCTGTGCGGCAGCGTGCAGCACCGGCACAATCGCCGCCTCAAGAAGCTGCACAATGTGGGGAGTAGCCTCAGCGAGATCGCCGATCCTCGAACTGAGATTTACGTACCCCAAATATCTGCCAGACTCGCCAAAAAAGCAGTGGGTTAACCCATCGCGAAAACTATTTCGTAAGATTATTCTCGTGCCCACCACACCCGAAAGGGCTGCCGGGTTAATTCCGCGCAGACGCAACGGGACACGGTCGTGTTGGATTGACTGGAAAATCGCATCGGAATGCATGAGCGCGTCGCTGAGCTCAACCACGTGACGTGGGTAGCCAACATTCACGACCGAACGATGCGTGGCAAGATGCGGATCCCAGTACGAAAGCGAAGCCATCTCAAATGCGGCGAGAGGCTGCAACAAATGCAGAGCCTCGGCAGAGGAAGCGCGCAGCGCAGCAGGGTGCGAAGCCTGACCAGCCACCTCAAAGGCGCGAAACACCCTGACCGATTGGGCGAGACCATTCTCAAAAGTTGTGAACATGTGGCTACCTCACCGCTTCGACGTTGAACACGGAAATGCTAGTCATCGTATCAAGCCAAAAGATCCATAGATCTGTGGATCTTTGATGCTGAACACGCTCGTAGCCTCGACTCTGAACCATCGACAAAGGAGTCCCAAATGGAAGTCAAGGAATACTCAAGCTACGACGCGCTCGGCCTCGCTGAACTCATTCGCTCTGGACAGGTCAGCGCAAAGGAAGTACAAGCGACCGCTGCAAAAGCACTCGATGAGGTAGAACCCCAAGTATCGGCAATCGTGGGAGAGCGCTATCAAGCACCACTCGAACACGACGAAAACGGAGTATTCGCAGGCGTGCCTTTTGCGATCAAAGACCTTGTGCTGCACGCCGACAACGTGCCAACCACAAACGGCACCCGCATGCTCGGCGAAGGTGTTGTGCTTGGTGAAAGCTCACTCATGACCCGTTTCCGCAAAGCCGGGTTGGCAACGATGGCAACTACCAGAACGCCCGAGTTTGGTTTTAACGCAACCAGCGAAGCAGTCGCCTATGGCGCGCCCACCAAGAACCCCTGGGATACCACCCGAAGCGCCGGTGGTTCAAGCGGTGGATCTGCCGCACTCGTCGCGTCGGGCGCCTTGCCAATCGCACACGCGAACGACGGTGGTGGCTCGATCCGAGTACCGGCAGCCGCCTGCGGGCTCGTGGGCCTGAAGCCAAGTCGCGGTCGAATCACCACTGGGCCAGGGTACGGCGACCCGCTCATGGGTCTCGGCGTTGAATTTGCGGTGTCACGAACCGTGCGCGACACCGCTGCCCTGCTTGACGCAGTGCACGGCAGCGAACCGGGGGAGCGCTACCTGATGCCCGCACCAGCACAGAGTTGCAGTGATGCCGCAGCCCAGGGAGCCTCACCCAAAAAGATCGCGCTCGCTTGGGACATGCTGAGCCCCGGTCAGAAGGTCGACCCGCAAGTGCGTGCAGCCGTAGAGCGCACCGCAGAACTTCTCGAATCGATGGGGCACAGCGTCGAAATCGCCGCACCGGAGCTTGACCACGAAGACTGGCTCGACGCCACTTACAAACTGTGGGCTGCCTTCCTAGCCGACGGGGTGACCGCTGTGAGCTCAATGCTCGGCATCGAAGCAACGAGCGACGTGCTTGAGCATGTGACCCTCACCTGCGTGGAGTACGGATTGAGCCTCAGCGCCGTCGACATGATGCGTACCGAGGCCGCCGTGAACCGGGCAGCCCGAGCACTCGGAGAGTTCCACACCAAATACGATGTAACCCTCTCTGCCACAATGATGCAGCCAACCTTTCCGCTCGGACACTTCAACCAGAACGATCCCAACATTGACGCGGCCGGCTGGTTCGAAAAGCTGTTCTCAGGCGTTGGCACCGCACTCTTCAACGCAACCGGAACGCCAGCAATCTCAGTACCGATCGCGCAATCGGTAGAAGGTTGGCCGATTGGTATTCAGCTCGGCACCGCCTACGGAGACGAGACGACACTGATCGCGCTCGCCGCAGATCTTGAGCGAGCTGAACCGTGGGCTGGTCGTAGGCCAGGAGTGTATGCGGGACACTGATCCGCTGATCCAACGTTCATAACCTTCTAGGAACATAAAAACGGGGGCCGCGCCGCAGCACCGCCCCCGTTTTGATGTTCTTAATTAGAACCAGACTCCACGGTCTGCCATGAAACCGCGTGGGTTCACTCGGTAACCCGAGGTTGGCCAGGTCTCAAAGTGCAGGTGCGGGCCGCTCGACCAGCCGGTGCTACCGACGTTGCCGATGCGCTGGCCCTGGTTGACCCACTGGCCGCAGTTTACGGTGATGCCACCGTAAGGCTGGTGAGCGTAGCGGGTCATCGAACCGTCTGGGTGAGTGATGTCCACGGTATTGCCGTAGTTGCTGAACTCGTAGCATGCGGTCACCGTGCCAGCTGCAGCAGCGTAGATCGGGGTCCACATTGGCGCAGCCAGATCGATACCGCCGTGGCCACGACCGCCACCGAATTCTTCTGAGACCCAATATGAGTAGATGGGCAGACCCCAACCCTGACCACCTGGTCCTGGGCCCTGGCCACCACCGTTGTTATTGTTGTTCTCTTGTTCTTTGCGGCGATCTTCTGCTTCTTGTGCGAGACGCTCTTCGTAGCCAGCCACCGTCGTAGCGGTGGTGTCTTTGAGCGCAGCAAGCTGAGCATCTAGAGTGTCGCGCTGAGCCTCTTGCGTCTGCTGCTTCTCCATCGCCGCGGCGGCAAGCGTCGATGCGGTGTTCTTGCGAGCTTCGGCATCTTCTCGAAGGCGCTCACGCTCTTGCGAGACTACGTCTGCCTGATCGCCAAGCGACTGTGCGTCGTTCTTGGCGCGCGTGGCATCTTCGGCGATCTTCGAGTTGCGCTCGGTTGCCTTCGACATTGAGGCCAGTCGCTCAAGAAGCTCGTCTGAGGTCTCGGCATCGCTCTCAAGGAACATCTCAGTGCTACGGTCGATACCGCCCGAGCGGTACATGAGGCCGACAAGAGCAGCGGCTTCTTGGCTTGCCGAGTCCGCCTCTTCGGTGCTCTCAGCAAGTTTTACATTGAGCTCATCGAGGCGGGTGTTTGCCTTGAGGAGTTCTTCCTCAGCAATGGCCGAAGCCGAGATAGCTGCCTCAAGCTCTTTTTTGGTGTTTTCTACTTCTTGGTTCACCTGAACCAGCAGGGCTTCGATCTCTTTGATCTTGCCAGCGGTTGCCGCCTGGTTGTCTTTGGCGTTCTGCACGTCTTGCCAAGTTGGCAGGCTCGCGTCAACAGCCGCGGCCTCGGTCGCAGTGGTGAGCGGCATGCTGACCAGGGCGACGAGGGCTGTTGCTGCGAGAACAGTGCTCCAGTTTTTGGCGCGTTTCGCGGGCGACGAGGATCGAGTTGTCACGAGTTCCCTTTCCTTTGCAGCTGGCGACTTTCGCCGAATCGTGCCAGAAAAACGGGCACTCTACATAACAACCCTAAACCCGTGCTCTCTCAGAGCGAAAAGATTCGGAGGTTTTTCTGAGATTGGCGGCACAGGTTTCCGCGTCGCCAATCCTCATGTGGTGTTACTTAGCCGAGTTCTCGCAAATGTTGCAGCTAAGAATCAGCGCCCCAGTGGCGAACTGGCGCAATCGCGACTGGCCGCGATTCGAAGGAGTAACTTGCCATCACGCACTCGCTCGATAGTCTCGAAGGGTAACTAGGTGCGGCGGAGAGTAAGTACGGAACGATGGCGAAACAGAGTGCTTCAACGTTGAACGTTCCCGAAAAGCTGCGGGTGCTGCTTGCTTGTTTCGTGATACCCAGCGCCCTCGTGCTCTGGGTCTGGGTTGTGCTCACTTCCTGGACGGACCTTCCAGAAGAGTTCCCGACCCATTGGGGCCCGGAAGGGGCAGACGCATTCGGTACAGCAATTTCATTCATCAACGGGCAAAGCCTCGCCGCTGCCGTAGCAGCCGGGATCACGGCAGTAGTCGGAATCTTCAACCTGAACACCGGCGTCTGGACGTCGCTCGCGCGTGGCCTCGTCTCGATAGGCGGCGGGATCACCGCAGCAATCTCGATCGGACTCTACCTGCATATGCTGCGTTCGCGGGGCCTATCCACTCTTGCTGCAGCAGAGCTCGGCGCATCAGCCGGGTTGCTCGGGGCTGCCTGCGGTTTCTTGGTACTTGTGGTAGTCACTTTTTTGTTACTGCCAAAAGGGCGCTACCCAGAAGCTGCTGAAGAAGCAATGCCCCAGTGACCAGCAGTTAACAGTCGAACGCTGCACGTCAAACAAGAATGACTCAGAACTGAGGAGGAACCGTGACTAATCCAGAAAACCCCCAAGACATACCGCAGCCATCTCTCGGCACGACGAGCCACTTTAGGCCGATGGAATTTGGCGAAATCTTTTCACGATCGTTCACGCTCATTCGACAGAATCCGAAGCCACTGCTCATTGGTGCTGCGCTGATCCCGTTCGGAATCAATCTGCTGTTGCTGATCATCGCAACCTACCCTCAAATGAAGATGGAAGCAGCCAGCCAAGCCGGTGATCTTTCGTCGGCGCTTCCCTACGCGGTACTCGGGTTTTTCACCTCACTCGTGCAGAGCGCCGGCTCGCTCATCGTCGTCGCATTGACCCAGGGATATGTGCTCTCGAACCTGCGCGAGAGTGTGCTCGGAAATCGAGCTCTTGCAGGAACCCTGCTGCAATCTCTTCAGCAGGTGCGCGGGCGCCTCATCGGTTATGCATTTATTCTGCTCGGGATTTCAATGGGCGTAGGGATGGTCGTTGGCGGGTTTGCTGCCATGGTCATCGCTTTGGGCAGTGTGTTCGCTGTATCCGCCGGATCGAGCAGCGGGGCCATCGTGATGATGGCGGTGATCTTTGCTGTACTGTTTGCACTGCTTGTGCCAGTGATTTGGGCGACAACAAAGATCAGCCTCGCGCCGGCGCTATTGGTGCTTGACCGAGTCTCAATCGGGCAGGCCTTTCGAGGCTCCTGGCAGCTCACCCGAGGGCGATTCTGGAAAGTCTTCGGCACTATGGCAGTGATCGGTCTGCTCGCGCTCGCCGCAATGCTCATCATTACCCTTGTGGTTGCCGTGCCGGTAATGCTGAGCGTCGCTCCGGGAAGTATTGCAGCAGCCAACTCGGAAATGCCAATTGCGCTCGTTTCATTGCTGAGCGTGCCGGTGCTGCTCGTCTCTTCGTTCGCGGCGATCGTGCAGAGCAACGCGGTCGGGCTGCTCGCGATGGATGCTCGAATGCGTGATGACTGGCTCGCGGCCTCACTGAACGGATACACAAATGCGCGTGCAGCTGGTGTGCCAGTCACCTCGCTCTACGATCCGTTCCTGTCGCCGCCAGAAGCGTTCGCTCCGTATTCACCGCCAGCTGCACAGTAGTTATCTGCCCCGTAGCTTTTGCCCAGTAGATGTGAATATTCAGTAAAGAATGGGGCTGATCCGCTTCGATTGAAGCACCGCTGCTACCGTTATCAGTATGAGTGAGGCACAGGGGCGTCGGTTGAACTGGTGGGCTGCGCTCATCGCATTCATGATGCTGTTCCCGATTGCTTGGCTATCATTCGACAATCTGACCTCTGCAATCATCATGGCTGGAACAGCAGGCGTGGCAGGGTTGCTGCTGTTTCCGCGTAAAACACGGTGATCTAGGCGAAGCCTCCGCGTTGTTTCGACTGGTTTACTGACTCGTACACGTTGGCGCCGGAAGCCGCGCCACAATAATTGAGCCCACGAAAAGGCCGGCCGAAAGCGGCAGCCCGAACTGGGTGGTCACCCACCCGATGACGCGTAGGAACTGCCAGGACTCCTGTGCCTGGGCGCCAAATAGGAGTGTAGTGTTCGGCAGAAACAAAGAGCTGGCCACAGCAAGTGCGAGAATAATGACTGCCCAGACTCGCATTTTTCTGGCGAGTTGCCCGTAGTTCTGCGTTTCTTTGTGCCTGGTTGGCTCGGTCACTGTTTCCTCCTAGGCGATCGCGCAGCGGAACCAGTACTCGTTTCCGCTTCACTGCTGTCGAGCGGTTAGTGTCTCCTCCAACGTTTCACGGCTTGTCCGGAATGTCCACCCCTCCAGGCGCGACGTGGCATAGTTGCGGCCTCGCTTAGGCGGGGGATCTTCTGACGTGAAACTTGACCTAGCTTGGCAAAATCAGGCCACTATTCTGACGCTTGCTCGGAAGTTATAGTGTCGGGAGAAGAGCGAACTAGTTTTTCTTCGAGGTTGATGTCGATTTCTTCGATGCCCACTCGTCAACAGAGTGGTGGCGCGCCTGTGCTGCCGGTGAGGAGAACAAAATGAAGTACATGCTGCTGCTAACGGGCGATGGCGACGTTCCCGCTTTTGACGGTCTGAGCGAAGCGGAGCAGGCCGCACTTATGGAGCGGTTCGAGCAGTTTCAGACCGAGTGCGCTTCGCGTGGCGTAGAGATTCTGGCGGGGGAGGCTCTCACACCCGGTGAGACAGCGACTACTATTCGCAGATCAGGCGGACAGCGAGTGGTTTCCGAAGGGCCATACGCTGCCGCTTATGAGGGACTAGGCGGTTTCTACCTTTTGGAAACACCGAGTCTCGACCTGCTGCTGGAACTGTCTGACTTTTTGCCACCGTATGACATGGAGCTGCGGCCCGTAGACCAAATGGTGTGAGCGTGGAAGATGCAGAGCGTGCGGTAGCGGCCCTGGTGCGTGAGCACTGGGCGTCGCTGCTGCGCTCTCTCATCGCGTATTCAGGTCGAGTGGACCTTGCAGAAGACGCACTCGCCACCGCCTGCGAACGCGCTTTGGAAGCGTGGGGCACGGAGCTGCCGGCGCACCCGGTCGCCTGGATCCGTCGTGTTGCTCAGCGCTTGCTGATAGACGAATTGCGGCACGAACAGGCGCTCGCACGTCGGCGACATCTAGTTGCGCGAGAAGACTCAGCTGAGCCGGTTGAAGCTGCGCCCGGCGCTATCGATGATCGAATTGAAATGCTCTGGCTGGCCTGTCACCCTGCACTCAGCAGCGAATCACGACCGCTGCTGGCGCTGCGCTTCGTCTTGGGCGTGCCAACCGAGCGAATAGCGCGCATGTTTTTGGTAAGCACTGCAACGATGGCAGCGCGCATCACGCGCGCGAAAAAACGCGCTGCTGCGGCTGGCTTCGCATCAACATCTTCGCGGGATTCTCCAGAACGGTCAGATGATGTCGCTCGCGCGCTTTCGGTGGCTTACGCTGCCGCCTACTTTGCTGACGACACATCGACCGACGACCTTGTCGCTCTGGTGCAACAGGCAGCCTTGAACCGCCCGCACCCGGCCCTCGACGCTCTCGATGTGCTCATTTCACTCGGTCACGCTCGTAGACACGCGCGCGTTGATGCAGATGGACGTCTGCTGACCCTGGCAGAGCAGGACCGATCCCAATGGAATGCGAGTGAATTGACGGCTGCATTGCGGCGATACACCTTGCTTGTTCCGGGCGAAGGCTACGCAGAAGAGCTTCGGGCATACGCAACGATCGAGGCGGCGCACGCGGTAGCCCCAGACATAGAACGCACCAACTGGGCGCTTATTGATGCGGCACACGATCGTTTGGCCCAGCTCGGCGACTCACCGCTGGACCGCCTGGAACGTGCCGCCGGGCGTGCAATTTCGGGGCGCCCGATAGCCCGAGCAGACGTCGACAGACTGCGTCACGAGTTGCCAGGACACCACAGAGTATTGGTGGTCGGGGCCCATCTGCTGCGGCAAGAGGGCGACAATCTGGGAGCAGACGAGCTTCTTCGACAGGCCATCGAACTCTGCGAGTACCAGCACGAGCGAGAAGCTCTGCGCCACCTGCTCAGCAGTGACGCTACTGAAGTAGCGCTGGATCGCGCGACGCCACAATGTCGATAGCCTGGTGACATGCATGGCATGATCCGACTCGTCGAAACCCAAGAAGCTACCGTGAAGGGTGGCGGACTGCCTGAGATTCAAGAACTTCTCGAAGCAGAACGGCCGGAAGGATTCGACCTGGCCGTGGCGCCAGTCGCGATGAAGAGCGGCAGTACCGAACTCACTGCGACCGGCACATTTGCGCGTCGCGACCAGACCCGCATGATCGAAGCTGAGACCATGGATGGGCTTCGCACCCTGGTGCCAGACGGATGGCAGCTGCTTTACGTGGTGAAGTGAAAACGGAAGACTGGAACCATGGATAATCAGCAGCCGGGTCAGCCGGGTCAGCCGGGTCAGCCGGGTCAGCCGGGTCAGCCGGGTCAGCCGGGTCAGCCGGGTCAGCCGGGTCAGCCTGCGTCGGGTAGGAAAGGCTTCTGGGCTTTTGTTCTGCTAACTGTGGTGGCTCTCGTTGTGGTCATGCTTGCGTGGTTCCGCACCCCCGTTATTCAAGTGCCATCTTTCGATGACTCGGACAAGCTCGTGACGATGCAATGTGCAAATGCTGGCCCGTCTCGTTGGAATGCACCTATCAGCCAACCGGGCCAAGAAATCTCATCGGATCCCAAGATGGTCTCGTTCAGTCTGAGCGTTATGAAAAATGATCTAGAGTCGCTGCGAAAAGGTTTTGCTTGCGAACAGGCTCGCAGCACACACACGAATACGTTGATCGTGACCACCTTTGCTGCAGGCACGGCGATCCTACTTGGCTATGCGGCGCTCAACCGGAGTCGGTCGAAACAGAATATGTAGTGTTGGCAGGCGGGTAGATCCTTCGCTATGTTTCCGCCAGGTGTTCTTGTTTGTTGGATATCGTTGGGGCATGAGTGAGAAGCCCCACGAGGAGTACCCGCCACCAATTTGGGCACCCAAAGACAACCCAGAAGCGCCGTGGAGTGGCCTGGCAATCGCTGGGTTCGTGCTCAGCATTGCGGGGTTCATTGTGCCCTTCGCATCACTGACGGCAATCGTGCTTTCAGCAGTCGCACTATCAGCCACCGCAGGCGGCAAAAAACGCGGCCGCGCCCTCGCCGGCGTTGGCCTTGGGCTTGGAATCCTCAGCGCAGGAATCGGCGCAGTCTTCGGCGCAATGAACGCCATGTAACCGCCAACTAGGCACACGACAAACCCCTGAAGATCCGCATGATTTCGCGGACCTTCAGGGGTTTCTTGTCGGGATGACAGGATTCGAACCTGCGACCCCGTCGTCCCGAACGACGTGCGCTACCAAGCTGCGCCACATCCCGATGCGTTTGGTCTGGCCGAACGCATCGCCCACTCTACTCCGATGATTTCGAGAGTGTCGAGTTTTTCGCTGGCAGAAAAAGTTTGCTTGTTGTGGGCGCGAAAACGTTGCTGGGTCGCTAACGAATGTAGACGTCGAGATGGTTGCCGACGGTGCCGCGATCGTAGATTTTTCCTTGGTAGCCGAAGGGGGTGTCGTACACGGTTCCTTTCGGCGCAGAACCGGCCATCACAATAAAGCCGTCGGCGTCTGAAACGTAGCCGGCTGGGTTGACGTGACGTCCTGGCACTTCGAGTCCTTCGCCAGGTAGTACTTGCTGGCTGTAGTACGTGAACTTGTAGCCGCCCCAATTAATGGCGCCTTTGAACATGAATTCTTCTAGCGAGAAGAGGGCGTTTACGGGGGCGCCCGCTACTTTTGCTTCTTCGAGCGATGCCACGCTTAAATCAATCGCTGGATCGGCACCGGCTTTTGACTGAAACAGTTGGTTTGCCGCGGGCTGGGTTGATCCAGCGGGAGTAATTGCGAGGGCTTCTGAGGCCGAGAGTGGTGCTGCGGCAATCGCGCCAAAAAATCCAACAGCGGCAATTGCGGCGCCAACACGGCGCACCGTTCCGCTCCCGGTGGTTCCGGAAGTTTTGGGGGCGTTCGCTGGTGATGAGACGGTCACAGTGATGCGAGTCTAACCGGGCTTCCCGAGAACGCCCAGGGAATGCGCGAACGTTTGGACGCGAGCCGCGAAGCGGTCGGGGGAGAGGCAAGGCGCGCGGCAGATGCGCGAGCGCGCAGCAAGCATTCTGGAAAACCCGAATTCTCTTTTCTGGTTGTCTCGGTAGGTATCGATTCGCACGCACCCTACGGTGGAACTATGACAGATACAACTGCTTCCCAGGGGGCCGAGCCTCAAGCAGCACCGACAGCAGCTCCGGCAGCGACGGCAGCCCCGACCACGCAGGGTGCGCCGTTGATCCAGGCTGCGCCGGCGGCACCGCTCGCACCAGCAGACGCGCAAATTCCGGTAGCTGCTTCGGGCGCATTTGGCGCGCCAAGCACCCCGACTGCTCCGAGCGTCGCTCCCCAGCAGAGCTCTGGTAGACAGCGTTCTAAGATCGGCTTTGGCAGGGTGATGCTCACTGTGTTGCACCTCGCAGCGCTCGGCATGCTTGGCACGGTTGTCTTTGTTGTTGCCGCGACTGTGTTTTCGCTTGGCATCGGCCTCAGCTTCGCTTTCGGTATCGGCCTCATTTTGTTGGTCGGCCTGGTCTATACGCTGTTCGGGGTTGCTTGGCTTGAGGTTGAGCGTGTCAGGGGCCTCTATAGTCTCGATACTGGCGCGCTGCGCCTGCGCCCCCGTGAGCACCCTGGTTTCGGGGGTTGGCTTCAGGCCATGCTGAAGCAAAGCGTTGACGGTCGTATGTGGGCCAGCCTGTTGAGTCTTGCGATTGGCACTGTGTTTGGTCTGTTGGTGATTCGCCTCGCAGCATCAGCGGTGTGGAGCTTTGTGATTATGTTTGGCGGCAGTGCACTGGGCAATCAGCTGGGCGTGTGGCGTCTCTTTGGTCCCGAAATTAGTGGTTTCCAGACGAACGAAGTGGCCGACAGTTTCTCGTCACCGTTGTGGTCGCTTAGCGTGGTGGTGTTGTCGCTTGCTGCCATGATCGGCCTCGGCGCACTGCACGCGCTGATTGTTCGAGGGCTACTTGGTTCGCCTTCGCGTAGTGAGCTCGCGGCAACTGTGCGCGTCACCAGTGCTCAGCGTGAGGGTGCGGTGCGTGCGGCAGATCTTGAGCGTACTCGTATCGAGCGTGATCTTCATGATGGGGTTCAGCCGCGTTTGGTTTCTATCGGTATGACGCTTGGTCTTGCTCAGCAGAAAATTGACGAGGATCCGGCGGCCGCGAAGGCGCTGGTCAGCGAGGCGCACACCTCCACCAAGGCAGCAATCACTGAGTTGCGGCAGCTGGCTCGCGGTATTCACGCTTCGGTGCTTGATGATCGTGGTCTCGATGCAGCGCTTTCGGCGCTTGCGGGTCGCAGCCATGTGCCGGTTCTGCTTGATGTTCGAATGGATGGTTCGGCCGATTTGCGTCAGCAGAGCAGCGTCTTTCGCGACGCTGAGGCTGCCGTGTATTTCTCTATCGCTGAGGCGCTCACGAATGCGGCAAAACATTCTCGTGCTGCCGAGTGCAGGGTTGTGGTGCGGCTGCGAGATGCGGGCACGCCGGGTGCGTTGATCTGGGCTCGTGTCGAGGACAACGGCATCGGGGGCGCAACCTTGCAACCCGGTGGTGGCCTTGACGGTATCTCGAATCGGGTGCTCGCGGCTGGCGGTAATTTCAGCATTGTGAGCCCGAATGGTGGGCCAACAACTTTGGAGGTGAGTGTTCCATGCGCGTCTTAATCTGCGAAGACTCGGTGCTGTTGCGCGAGGGAATCGTGCGACTGCTTGCCGACGCTGGTCACGAGGTGGTCGCGGCGCTCGCCGACACTGACCGGCTCGATGAGTCTGTGATCGAAACGAATCCTGATTTGTGCATTCTTGATGTGCGCCTGCCTCCGACGTTCACCGATGAGGGAATTCGGGCAGCGCTTCGAATTCGGGCGACGACGCCGGATCTGCCGATCTTGGTGCTCTCGCAGTATGTCGAGGAGCGTTACGCGAGTGAGTTGATTGCTGCGCAGGGTGGGGCGCTCGGTTACCTGTTGAAGGATCGTGTTGCTGACATCACCGATTTTCTTGAGTCGGTTGACCGAATTGCGCAGGGAGCGACGGTGCTCGACCCCGAAGTTGTCGCGCAGTTGCTGAGTCGTCAAACGAAAAACTCTCGCATGGCGCAGCTTACCGATCGTGAGCGTCAGGTGCTTTCGCTTCTCGCTGAGGGCAAGTCCAATCAGGCGATTGCTGCGGTGCTGTTTCTTTCCGAGGCAAGTATCGAAAAGCACATCACCGCAATTTTTCAGAAGCTCGGGCTTGAGGCCGACGAGCATGGCAACCGACGAGTGCTGGCCGCGCTCGCACACATTGAAATCACGGGATCATGAACAACAACACAAACGAAGTTATGAGCGATACGAGCGCTGCGCCACGATCGAACTGGGTTGCGATCACCGTTGCTGTGATCGGTGGGGCGCTTTTGCTCGGTGCGATGGGAACGGCCGCAGTTGCCGGTATCTATGCGTCGACAAGAAGTGGTGGCGGCGAGGCCCAGCATCTCACCAGTTCGGCTGAGGGGGTCACTAGCTTGAGCGTTGAGGCGGTTGCTGCGAGGTTTGTGATCACCTGTGAGGGTGCGGTGGATCGCCCAGGCACTTTCGACTTGACGACCGATTCGGGCGACCGCCAGTGGCGCATGTTTGAGCGGGGTGGCCACCTCAGGGTTGAGCCTAATGAGCCCTGGATTGGTGCTTCGTTTGGCGGAAGCCAGCGTGTTCAAGACATCACCCTTGGTCTGCCGGCTGAGGCTTGCGATGGTAGTTCTGTGCTTAACGCTGACGTTGAGTTGGGGGCAGGGAAGCTGTTGATTGATGGCAGTTACGGTGAGTTCGAGGCGCTTGTTGAGGCTGGTGACTTCGAATTCACGGGTGATGCTGACGCGTTTGACCTTGAGCTCGCTGCGGGCAGCGCGGATTTTGTGGCAAACAATGTGCGTGAGGCTCAGGTTACGGTTTCTGCTGGCAAGGTGAAGGGCGAATTCGCTGGATCAGCACCAGCCTTGCTTGAGGCTGAAGTGAATGCTGGTCGGGCAGTGTTGACGTTGCCAGACGAGTTGTACTCGATCCGTTCTGATGTTTCTGCTGGCAGCTTTGATAATGCATTGCGAACTGAGCAGGGTGTGACGGGCCATGAGGTGAAGGTTGATGTTTCGGCGGGTCATCTTGGGTTGAAACCGAGGACTGCTCTGTAACCCTGAAGCAAGATTACGTCTAAACGTAGTTGGGTTTATCGGGAAGACGTAATACTGCTATTCTGGCCGTGTCACCGTTAGGTGCCACGGCCAGAAAGTTGTGATGCCCCTTAGCAAAGAGCGCACCCCACGTGCGATGCCAGAGCGCGGGCTCTTTCGACTGCTCGGGCCAGCCTTTGTCGCGGCAATCGCATACGTTGATCCCGGCAACGTCGCCGCCAATCTCTCTGCGGGCGCAAAGTATGGCTATCTGCTGGTGTGGGTACTTGTGCTCGCAAACGCTATGGCGGTTATTGTGCAGTATCTTTCTGCCAAACTTGGCCTCGTTACGGGTAAAAGTCTCGCCGAAATGCTTGGCGACAGAATGCCAAGAACTTCTCGACTGCTGTATTGGTTGCAGGCCGAGCTCGTAGCGGTTGCGACCGATATCGCCGAGGTCATCGGCGGGGCAATAGCGCTTGCGATCCTCTTCGACCTGCCCCTTGTGCTTGGCGGCACCATCGTTGGCGTAGTCTCGATGCTGCTGCTCGCCATGCAGCGCCGCGGCCAGCTGCTTTTCGAGCGCGTCATTATCGGGCTACTCGCCGTAATCACAGTCGGTTTTGTTGCAGGCCTATTCGTGACGCCGGTCGATTGGGGCGGAGTCGCGGGCGGGCTCGCGCCGAAGTTTGACGGCGCTGAAACGGTACTGCTCGCTGCGGGCATGCTCGGCGCGACCGTTATGCCGCACGCGATCTACCTGCACTCTTCTCTAGTGCGCGATCGGCACGGTGCTCAGCACACTCCTGACCGCCTGCGTCGATTGCTGAAAGCCACTCGTTGGGACGTACTGCTTTCGCTCGTTGTCGCCGGTGGTGTAAACATCGCGATGCTGCTGCTTGCGGCCTCAGCGCTTCGAGGGGTGGATGGCACCGACACAATCGAGGGCGCCGCGGCTGTGATCAGCAGCCACCTCGGCCCCGCCATCGGTGTGATCTTCGGTATCGGCTTGCTGGCCTCGGGCCTTGCTTCTACCTCGGTCGGCGCCTACGCCGGAGCCGACATTATGGGCGGCCTGCTTAAAAAGAAATTTCCACTCATCGTGCGCCGAGCGGTCACCTTGATCCCGGCGCTCATCGTGCTCGGCGTCGGAATCGATCCAACGTGGGCACTGGTCTTGAGCCAAGTCGTGCTCTCGTTCGGAATTCCGTTTGCGCTTATTCCGCTGGTCTGGCTGACTGGAAAACGCACGGTGATGGGCCAGTACGCAAACGGCATCGCCATGCGTATCGCAGCGTGGGTGACCGTCGCGGCAATCGTGCTGCTGAACGCTTTGCTGATTTACCTGACCGTCACAGGACAGGACTAGTCCCGGCGCATGTTACCCGGTGTCGCTCAAGGCGATTGTAGCGTCAGGTCTTCAAAATCAGTCTCGTGTTTAAACTTCTCAAATAAGTTTGTGGTTGCGGCAACTGCAAATTACAAAAGGAGTTCCAGCCGACAGATCAATATTGAAGGCTTCGGAATACACAAGAACGATTGCTCGTTAAACGGCGCAGAAGTACTCGACTTTGGTCCGACCTGCGCCTCCTAGTGTGAGGTATGGCATGTATGCGATAGCCGGGCTGGACCATGTGAAGGGACTTCCACCATAACTTGTTGGACTGCTCGAGGATTCGCGGTGCGACACTTCGTGCAGCCTCGATGAAGGCCGGCGTTGAGATACTCTTTGCGATTTTTCTGATTATGTTGTCCTCCAGCGGACACAAGGAGGAGTGAACTGGGCGCAAGAGTGAGTTCATCCCAAATTCTGTCGTGTGCGGGGTTTTGAGAAGCATGATGTGGCGCCGAGCTGGCCACAAGACTTTCTACTACTTTCGCGAGGCCTTTTGGGCTCTGAACATCGAGCCATTGCCCGTCTGAGTCGCTCCAGATAATCACTGGCTGTTCCAAGCTCGCTTTTTCGTCCCAAAGCAACGTGCAAAGTGCACGGCGGTTTTGAACGCTAAGTCGTGTGATCGCAAATGCCTGGGGAAGTCCAGGTGGAAGGTATACATTTGCCGCAGCTGGCGCTTCTGACGCGTTCGCAAGGGTCGCAACGCCCGGTCTTCCTTCGCGTTCCCAATCTTTCTGGTTCTGGTATAGCGCGAGGTCAATTGAAAAGAAACGAATAATTATCTTTCTTCTCAATGCAGACTTGAGAATTGCGATTAAGGCATCTGCGCGCTTCTTTACCCGTTGAAGAATCTCATCAATGTTTACAGCGCCATATGGTCCGTTGCGGTCTTCATGGTCGTTGGCGAAGGAAAACCGAATAGAGCTATCCTCATGTGAACCAGCCGAACTTGTCCAGCCAGCGAGAGTTGCTTCAGCCCGCTTCAAGATACTCAGTGTGAGGCCTTCTCCCTGATCGGAAGCAAGGAGCTTCTCAGTGATCTCGTCGAGCAAACTCTCCATATCAATTGTGATGTCCTTTGTAGGGAGAGGATCTTCGGGGTCTGACTCGGATAATTGCCTCATAAGTATCGCCCACTCGGTCGGAACCCAGAGTTCGGTGAGCGATTTTTTGGCTGCATTTATCAAGGAAACGGCACCGCCGATGTGATCGGTGTCATCATGGCTGAGAATTAGAATCTGAGGCGAGTGTTTTGCCGCTTGCTTGCCGACGCTTTTAGTTCCACCAGCATCGATAGCGATGACGCAGTCGCTTCCGGATCGGGACCAGATGAAGCACTCGCCGTGTCCAGGACTCCTTGATTTGCCGACGAGTGCGGTCAATTTCATCACCATGGTAGACATATCCTCAGCGTTATCAATATTTAATACAATGGCGTTTAATGTACCCTGGGCTGGCGGAAATGACTACTACTTATTTTCGTTACCTGAACTGTGGAAAAGGTCATACATGCGTTTCGGCGCCAAAACACTGCTGCCAAGCTGATGTGTAAATTACTGCTAGGTGGTTTGGTTGACTCGCGCGTGGCTCATTCGGCAACGCCGTGGAAGCCCGCAAAGCTGTAGAAGTATGCGGACTAGCTTCTTCGTATTTGAACGAGTTCGGCCATGCCACTGTGCTCACGAGCTCTGCACAGGTACCAGAAGAGGAATCTGGTTTAGGGGCCGAGTGCTATTCCATTTATTGCCTCGAGCGCAGGCTGCTTGGTAATGCAAAATCCGAATGGGTACGTATTCCGTTCATGGCGGGCCGCGGATCTTGCGGCCAAGATACTGATGACGATATTTTGGCGGTTCTCTTGACAGAACTAATCTTGTGATTGGTTGGCGAAGCTGGCTTGAAATCTATGCATGTCGCACTCACCTTGGTCGCAGAGTCTGACAGTGCTCTTTGAGCGCCAGAAACGCGCCAGCCGTTGATGGTCCTATATCTTTGCTGAGGTTTCCTCTCAGGTGTATGGTTCGGCTGCCCGACTCATCCACAATCACTTCGTTCTGATGCATTCGCATTTGAGGTCGCGCAAATAGTTCCTTCGTACCCAACTTGGCTGCAAGAAAAAACACCCCACTTCCACGCACTGAAATTCTGGCCCTGGAAGTCGGGACTTTTATCTAGCTAGGATTTATGGACGGTGCTAGGGCACACTTCCCAGCGGTGAGTCAGCCAAACAGCCGGGTCGATCTTGCGGCGCAGCTTCCCGAAGTTGTTATTCCAGACGTGGGCGCGCTCAACCGTCCAGCGGTGACCGGACTGCAGAGACTCCCTCTTCTTATTGATGATGTAGTCACAGCCGAGTTCGCCCAGCAGATCGCGAGTGCCCTGGGAGTCGTAGCCCGCGTTCAGGTGTACGGTGATCAGTTCCGGAAGGTTAAAACCGAAACGATCCAGGCGCTCTAGCGTCCTTCTCAGCTCACGGGCGGTCGGCCCGTGCTTAGCCGACTCGTGACTTCATCGGCGTGGTCGCCGGGGGAGCAGGTCAGGAACTCATCGGTCGGCAGGATGCCCAGCTCTACCTGAGCTTCATATGGGCGGAGTTCCGTCTCCTGCTGGAGCAGGCCTCCGCCGAGGATCGCAGCTATCTGGCACTGAGCGACAAAGAAACATTCCAGCCCATCGTAGAGTGGTGTGGTGCGGCAAGACCCATGCCCAGGCGGGCGAGGGTAAGTGCCTGGCAGAAGACCTGGCCCAGCGGCACCGGGAATGGGTTAACGCCAGGTCATTTCCATCTTTCTTCTGCTCTATCCCACGCTGCACTATCGTATCTCCGTCATCATCCGGGAGAGTAGCATCAACGCTGAGCGGGCCCGGCTCCGCTGGAACGGCGCGCCGGAGAATGGTGTTTGATCTTGCGTAGGGAAGACTCCTGGGTCAATGACCAGATCCTGACCGAGATTGAGGAAGCCACTGCGGAAACGGGGCAGATCTTCCACTCCGACGCGGAGATGATGGCCCGGCTGCACTCGGATGCTTCGGACAGCCGAGTGAGCAGCGTCGAGTAGAGAATCAAGCACTGTGCAGTGTTTCCCGAGAGCTGCTCCGGGAGGACTTGTTGGCTCGCTCTCTTGCTTGCGTGATTCTCTTCGTATGCTTGATGCATGTGGAGCATGGAGAGCCTGAGACAGAGCTTCAACGAGTGGCACAAGCGGGAAAAAGGCAAGCCCGCAGCACCAGGTGATTTTCTCGAATCCTACGTGGCCTACAAGTACGACTCGCTCCTGGCTAGACATGCAAGGAACATCGTTGTCACTAAACAGGCCAAAATTCCTGACATTTTCGGCAATATCTATGACATTGATGTCTTCTTCGAGTATGAAGTTGCCGGAATTAAGCACAGGGTTGCCATTGAATGCAAGGATCACAAAAGGCCGGTCAACCGTGATGACGTGCTCGCCTTCTGCGGAAAGATCAAAGACATGCCGAGCACTATCGGTGTCTTCGTTTCGGCCAGTGGTTTTCAATCTGGTGCCCAAAAGTACCTGGACGACCATGGTGTCAAACACATCGGGCCCGATGAATTCTTCAACTTTGGCCGGATTGTGGCTGATCGGTTTCTCGCGCCTTTGCTTCCCGAAGAGTCTGCAATCGCTCAGCCTTTCTGGGTCATCATGGAAAAGAGAAATGATCGCTTGACTGGATCCTGGGCAAGCATTCCTCCTGCCCTCGCTGGCTGGGAAGCGAAAACCAAGAGGCAAACGATTCCCTTATTTATGTCGCGACGAGATGCTAAAGAGTTTTGGGCATCTGTTTATGCCGGCGCAGACTCCTGGTGCATCCGAGGGCTGGAACAGCCTTCGTTGCGAGTCTTTATTGGAGTCGCGAAAGCGAGTGATCTTACCTTTGCGGTTTTCAAGAGCCTGGGGCCTGCCGAGCAGCCGCAGTTTGAAGTCGAGCCTTACTCTCCACAAGAACTTGAAGAGGAGTTCCTTTTCATCTGACGCTTACTCCCAAACATGTGCACGGCCACGCAACTCGGTGAGCGCGGATAACGCCAAGATTGGTGAGTCAAATGTCTATTGACGTGCCCTGTTAGTCCGAATTGAACCTGAACCTGAACCTGAGCTGCAGCACTACCCGAACGTCAGATGCTTGATTCGCTCCAAATAGAAGCTCATTTCCTTCACAGTGCACGTGAGTCGACACTCAGTCGACTGCCTGGGTTTGGCTGGACTTTATGGACGCAACTTTTTCTTCTACGCCTATGGTTGTAGCTACTTCCCGAGGCGAGCGCTGTTTTTTGCGAAACTGGTCGATCATGTTTATGCGAGTCTGGGCAGGCTTGCCTGGCGGAGCGAATGAAGCTACCTGAATTCACAGTTCATCAGTTCGTAGTCGAAGAGTCCGGTCCCGTTGAACTTGTTTCGAAATAGGTTCCAGGAGCCAGACTACATTCACTGTAGTCACGAATGCAGTGCGTATGACTGTCATGTAGGACGTTGGGTGCATGGTCCCTGTTGTGCGCATGCTTTGATTACGAAATCCAGGTGTTCTGTTGCCACGCACGCTGGGCACCAAGCTGGCTTGTCAATACTCAGGCCTGGAATATCGTCGGTAGAGAGTGCGCTGGTGGCTCCATGGGGACCCGATCTTTTGCTAGATGTCGCCAGGCGCTTCAGGCAGTTGCTTCTGACGGGTACCTTCCTAGGATCCGTATTCTGTTGTTGCTACCACGTTCCCTGCTCCGAGTACAACCAGACATGGTCCAGAACTGTGTCACCCTCGTGCTTTTCTCTAAGTTGTAACCGGCTCAATCTCTAGTGGTCGCCTCATCAGATGATCGAAGCGGCATGCAATCACGCCGTCACTAGAACTTTCACGCCTATTGTTCAACTTTCGCACGGGAGCAAAGCTGTGGACATCTGAACGTGGGTACAGCATTGTTGAAGTATTTCTCCGCCACCGCACAGCCACGATGCATGGCAAGAATTTGTCTGGCTTCAAGCTGGGTTTACATTTCAATCTCGGTAGAGGTCGAGGAAAGGATTACATCTCGGACCCGCGCGGATTCCTCACAATGTTCAGGTCAATCATCAACCAGCAACGAACTACGCGACTACGCGCCGAGCGTCGGGTAGTCTTCGGCAGCAAGGCGATCCTCGATGACCGGAAACTCAGCTCTGACCTCTGCCACAAGAGCCGGATCGATATCGACCACCGCGATCTCTTCCTCGGTTTCAGAGCACTCGTGCACAACGCGACCCCAAGGATCCACGATGCGGCTCGAACCGCCGAGCTCAACCCGCCCCTGTGTGCCGCAAGCATTGACCGCGAGCACCCACAACTGGTGCTCTACCGCGCGTGCCTCGGTAAACAAGCGGAAGTGACCGCGCCGCGCCGCGGGCCACGCTGCAGGCACGATGGCTGCTTGTGCCCCACGCTCGCTGACCTCAAGCCATAGCCTCGGAAAACGCAGGTCGTAACAGGTGGTCGAAGCGGTTGCGCCAAGCGGAGTTTCAACCACGCTCAGGGTTGTGCCCGGTGTCAGCAATTGTGACTCAAGCGATTCGTATCCGAACACGTGAATCTTGCGATAGACCTGGGCAATCTCGCCGTTCGGGCTCAGCAGCACTGTGGTGTTGTGCAGCTTACCTTCGGCGTCTCGCTCAATGAAGCTGCCGACATGAATCCAAGCGCCCAGCGCGATCGCAAGTCTGCGGCACATGCTCACTGTTGGGCCATCGATCGGTTCCGAAAGCTCTTCGTAGTGTTTAAACGCTAGGTAGCCCGCGCTCCACAGCTCTGGAAGAACAAAAAGCTCAATACCCTCGTCAGCGCGCGCGAGCAGCATCTGCTCAACACGCTCTATCCGCTCAAGCTGCGACTCCTCGTAGGGGCTGGCCAGCTGTACCAGGGCGACGCGTGTCACGACGAGACCTCCGTTGTTCGTTTGTAGCTTTCACTATCTGCGGCAATCGTGCCCTCGCGGTGTGCGCGAATCAACTGCTCAATTTCGCTCGCGGGAGCTTTCGCCGCGATCCGCTGCAGCAAATGTTCATGCTCTCCGCTGAGCCGTTCAGCGATACTGCCGCGGTATCCCACAACGGATGCGCGTACGGCGGCAACTCGCTGTTGTCCGCGATCGAGCATTTCACGCAGATGAGTATTTGGGCATGGTGCCCGCAGAATCCCATGAAACTCAAGACTGTTCTTGTTGTAGGCCTGAAAGTCGCCCGCTGCAAGGGCATCATTCATTCGCACATTCGCCTCGTGCGCAGCCTGCAGTTCTTCCTCGCTCAACAGGGGAGCGGCAAGTGCCACCGCGAGCCCCTCAAGCACCGCTTCAGTCTGCATGATCTCGCGGTACTTTGCGGTGGTGAGTTCCGCCACCCGCACACCGCGGTGATAGAGAAACTCGACCAAGCCTTCGCTTTCAAGACGGCGAAGCGCCTCCCTGGTCGGAATCAGGCTGACCCCGGTCTCTTCAGCAATTGCCGCGATGCTCAGCGAAGAGCCGCCAGCAAATGTGCCGTCAACAATCGCACTCATTACATAGTCATAGACAAATTGGGTTTTGTTTTTGGGCTGGGGGCGAGGATCGGTCATCGTCACGCGCTCCGCACTTCTGGCACATGCCGCTCGAGAAAAGCGGTGATGTCGGCGAGCTCGGCTGCACCGATGCCGTGCAGAATTCCGTCGTAGAGGCGCGCTTCAAGCTCGGTGTGCGTCGGCGCCCACTCAGTGGTGAGCGCAATTCGGTGATCGTCGATGATAGGGTCGAGCACGTCACGACCCCAAAACATTGGTGGGCGAATCTCACGCAGCTTCTCGTCGCCGTCGAAAGCGCCAGCGCCGACAAACCCTGAGCAATTCACGCCGCATACGAAACGGTCGGGCCGAATCCGCAGCAGCGAAGTGACCATGCAGCCGCCCTGCGAAAAGCCCATGAGCGCGATGGTGCCAAGGCCAACCTCGCCGGCTGGGCTCCCCACGCTGTGCGCGCGAACACGCGCATCAAGGGTGTCGAGCCAGGCAAGAGTTGCTAGGGCTGCGGTGTGCGGTCCGCTGCCCTCAAATGATTCCGGATCAGCCTGGGGAAGAGGCAGGCCCTGCGCGCTTAGCGGCAGCTGCCACCAGGCAAAGCCGTTCACAATCGGTGCGGGAGCTACGAGCGGTGCGCGCGGCGAAGCACAGACAAATCCCTTAGGCAGGTGCCCGGCGAGTTCAATGAGGTCACCCTCAAACGATCCGAAACCGTGCATCAACACCAATAGTGGGCGGGTCTGCAACGCGGTGAGCGCGTCTGCCTCGCCTACTCCGCGGCCATCAACCGACCAAAGTACGACCCCATCGTCAATACTGACTTCACTCATGCTTCAAGCCTAGTGCCAGGGTGTGAAAGCTGCTCCGCTCCAAAGCTTCGCAGAGGTAAACGGCAAGGGGTTTTGCGAAACTTGGCGGTTTTATGCCAAAGTGCCTCACTTTTGCGAACACTAGTGTTCACACTCGTTCACCTCCCGTTCACCCGCAGGCAGAAGTCTCTTTACGTGATGAACGTACCTTCGGCTATGTGGGCAATCTCCCACAAAGAATCTCCTACGAAACGGACACGATCTAACGTGAAAACTTCAGCCACGATCAAGGCCGCCGCAATCGGTGGCATCGCAATTCTCGCGCTTACCTCGTGCGCTGCCAACGAAGGCGCACCGACCGAGAACACCAGCACCTCGTCACTCACCGGCACGCTCGTTGGTGGCGGCGCATCGTCGCAGGGTTCGGCACAGGAGGCATGGATCGCAGGCTTCCAGACTGCAAACCCAGACGTCACCGTGAACTACGATCCAGCTGGCTCAGGCGCTGGCCGCGACACCTTCCAGCAGGGTGCAAGCGCATTTGCAGGCAGCGACCGAGCGTTCAAGGTTGACGAAATCGCTGCTGGCCCATTCACCGGCTGCGCGACCCCTGACGTTGTTGAGATCCCGGCCTACATCTCGCCGATTGCGATCATCTTCAACCTCGACGGTGTTGACTCGCTCGACCTCGACGCTGACACCGTTGCAAAGATCTTCACAGGCCAGATCACCAAGTGGAACGATCCAGCGATCACCGCGCTGAACCCTAACGCGACCCTGCCAGACCAGGCCATCTCGCCAGTGCACCGTTCGGACAAGTCGGGCACCACCGGCAACTTCACCGACTACCTCGGCGCTGCAGCGCCATCGAGCTGGACCGCTGGTTCGGTTGAAGAGTGGCCAACCGAGCTCGGTGGCGAAGCCGCACAGGGCACCTCGGGCGTGGTTGAGGCCGTAACCAACGGTGTTGGCATGATCGGTTACGCTGACGCATCACGCGCTGGTGACCTCGGCACTGTTGCGATCAAGGTTGGCGACAAGTTCGTCCCTTACTCGCCAGAGGCTGCAGCTGCAATCGTTGACGCATCGGAGCTCGAGAGCGACCGCACCGAGCACGACATCGCGATCAAGCTCGACCGCACCAGCACCGAAGCCGGCGTTTACCCAATCGTTCTGGTCAGCTACCTAATCGGTTGCGAGCAGTACACCGACGCAGCGAACGCTGAGCTCGTAAAGTCATACTTCAGCTACATCGTGAGCGAAGAGGGCCAGAAGGTTGCCGCTGAGGCAGCGGGCAGCGCGCCAATCTCGGCTGACCTGCGCAGCAAGATCGAACCAGCAATCGCTTCGATCAAGTAATTTCCGGGCTTCGGGTTCGCCGCCAAGGTGGCGGGCCCGAAGCCTTCTCCTTCCTGTTGTAACCCCTCTCATTTTCTGAAGGAAGCACCCTGTGACCTCCTCCGCGTCTCCCGCAAGGCCTGTGCTCAGCCTCGGCGACCGCATCTTCTCACGGTCAGCCGTCTTCGCCGGAAGCATGATCCTCGTCACTCTGGCGGCGGTTGCAATCTTCCTAATCGTGCAGAGCATGCCCGCATTCGTGGCAACTAACGAGACCGCGTCGCTGCTCCCGGATAACTTTTGGTCATATGTTTGGCCCCTCATTTTTGGTACCGTCTGGGCTGCGATCCTGGCACTGGTGATTTCCCTGCCACTGGCAATCGGTATTGCGCTGTTCATCTCGCACTATGCACCGCGCAAGGTCTCAGCGGTACTTGGCTACATCGTCGATCTGCTCGCGGCTGTACCAAGCGTCGTCTTTGGTCTTTGGGGAATCGGTGTGCTGGCTCCCGCGGTACAGCCGGTCTATGTCTGGTTCACCGACAACCTCGGCTGGTTCCCACTCTTTGGCGGAGTCGCTTCGGGCACCGGCCGCACCATCTTCACCGCGGCGCTTGTGCTCGGCGTTATGGTGTTGCCGATTATGACCGCGATCTGCCGCGAAATCTTCCTTCAGGCCCCCGTGCTTCACGAAGAAGCTGCCCTCGCTCTCGGCGCTACTCGCTGGGAGATGATCCGAATGGCAGTGCTTCCTTTCGGTCGCCCGGGTATCGTCTCGGCCGCCATGCTCGGCCTCGGCCGCGCGCTCGGTGAGACCATGGCCGTCGCTATGGTGCTCTCCGCGACCGGCCTAGTCACCTTCAAACTCTTCACGAGTGAGAACCCTTCAACGATCGCCGCGAATATTGCGCTCTCTTTCCCTGAGGCTTACGGCACAAACGTGAACGTGCTGATCGCGACCGGTCTGATTCTCTTCATCGTCACCTTCCTCGTCAACGCGCTCGCTCGCTGGATCGTGAGCCGTCGCGCTGAATTCTCAGGAGCGAACTAACCCATGGCAATCACACTTCGCCCCGTTGCGGCTGGTTCTTCGCTTGCTGGAAACCGCTTGCCCCGCTTCGCCCCGTGGCTGATCCTCGCCGCAAGCGTCGCGGTATCGGTCGCGCTCTTCGCCCTGCTCTCAGCTGCAAACTCGAGTGACTTCAGCCTCGCTGGTGCTCTCGTTGTTGGTCTGCTGCTGCACCTAGTGGTAACGACGGTGCTCTCGGCGTCAATCGAGGGTCGACGTCGGGCGGTGGATCGCTTCGTTACGAACTTGGTCACCGGCGCGTTCTTGCTCGCGATGGTGCCGCTGGTTTCGGTGGCAATCACCGTGGTCACCAACGGTATGGCGCGTATTGATCCGGAGTTCTTCAACTCATCAATGCGTAACGTCACGGGTGAGGGCGGCGGCGCGCTGCACGCCATGATCGGCACTCTGCTGATTACTCTGGCTGCCACCATCATCTCGGTGCCGCTTGGGCTGCTCACTTCGATCTACCTCGTCGAATACGGCCGCGGTCGCCTGGCCAAGATCATTACCTTCTTGGTCGATGTGATGACCGGTATCCCCTCGATTGTGGCCGGCCTCTTCGCCTACGCCGCCTTCGCGCTGATTCTTGGTCCGGGTGTGCGAATGGGCATCATCGGTGCCGTGGCCCTTTCAGTGCTCATGATTCCAGTGGTGGTGCGATCCAGCGAAGAAATGCTGCGTCTGGTGCCGAACGAGTTGCGCGAAGCTTCTTACGCGCTCGGTGTCGCCAAGTGGCTCACGATCATGAAGGTCGTGCTGCCCACTTCGATTGCGGGTATCACCACGGGCATTATGCTCTCGATTTCTCGTGTGATCGGCGAAACCGCGCCCCTGCTTATCACTGCAGGCTTCACCGCATCGATGAACTACAACCTGTTCAACGACCGAATGCAGTCGCTGCCCGTCTACGTGTTCACGCAGTTCGCGAACCAGGGCAATCCGGCATTCGCCTTCCTCGATCGAGCATGGGCCGCAGCGCTTGTGCTGATCCTCATCGTGATGGCGATGAACTTGATCGCGCGCTTTGTCGCCGTGAAGTTCTCACCTAAGACGGGCCGATAGCGAGGCGCCCAGCGCGACCCTCGTCGGACTCAACGACTACAGACCCAACAGACTTACGAACGAAAGCACAACATTGTCGAAGCGCATCGAAGTGAACGACCTGAACGTCTACTACGGCAACTTCCTCGCCGTGGAAGGTGTTGATATCAACATTGAGCCACGCAGCGTCACGGCCTTCATCGGCCCATCGGGTTGTGGCAAGTCGACGTTCCTGCGCACGCTGAACCGCATGCACGAGGTGATTCCTGGCGCACGCGTTGAGGGCGAAGTACTGCTTGACGGCGAGGACCTTTACGGTCCAGGTGTTGACCCGGTGCTTGTGCGCCGACAGGTCGGCATGGTGTTCCAGCGACCGAACCCGTTCCCAACTATGTCGATCCGCGAGAACGTTTTGGCTGGCGTGAAGCTGAACAATCGCAAGATCTCTAAGACCGATGCTGACGATCTTGTTGAGAAGTCGTTGCAGGGTGCGAACCTCTGGAACGAGGTCAAGGATCGTCTCGACAAGCCGGGCTCTGGTCTTTCGGGTGGTCAGCAGCAGCGTCTGTGCATTGCGCGCGCGATTGCCGTTTCACCTGACGTCCTGCTGATGGATGAGCCCTGCTCTGCGCTTGACCCAATTTCGACCCTCGCGATTGAGGATCTGATTGACGAGCTGAAGAGCGAGTACACGATCGTGATCGTGACTCACAACATGCAGCAGGCATCTCGTGTCTCTGACCGCACTGCGTTCTTCAACATTGCGGGCACTGGGAAGCCAGGAAAGCTGATCGAGTACGACGACACCAAGACGATCTTCTCGACGCCTTCGGTGAAGGCAACCGAAGACTACGTTTCGGGTCGTTTCGGGTAAGTGGCGATGTTTGGCGCTTCATCGCGCCGCACTGAGCGGGAGTCTGCATCACGCAGGCTCCCGCTTTTGTGTGTGTTCGCACGACCGGTGCGCCTCGGCTTATATTGGGCCTCGCGCTGGATCAGCACGTCTCACGGGTGCGCGAGGGGCAGCGCTGCACGCAAGATATCGTGTCGACGAGTGCCCTCAGTGCTTGATGGGGTAGGTTTCGACGCTCAGTATGCCTGCGCCGGGGTGCTTCTTCGAGAAGTGAAACACTGAAAACCCGCCGGGTGGCAGTTCGGCCGCTTCGCGCAGGTAGTCGCCCGGCAGGCTGCCGGTCGCAAGTGCCAGTTCGCGGGCAGCGTCCGGCAGTACTGGGCGGTGGGTGCACAGTACGGCGTTTTTGCGGCGACGAACTACCTTGCCGACGATGCGACGCAGTTCAACGGTGTCGCCGGCGTCCCACGTGTCTTGGCTGAGACCCTCTCGCTCACGGATCTTTTTCTCCGTGTGCTCACTGAGCGGTGTGACGGTACGCATGCAGCGCTCTGCCGTTGAAGAGTAGATTCGTTTCGGCCCGAATGATTCGAGTATCGGCACAAGAGTTTCGGCTTGATTCTCGCCAGCCTCTGCGAGCGGGCGCAAGTGGTCAACTGGCCAGGTTTCGCTGCGTGGTTCGGCCTTTGCGTGCCGCAGCAAGATGATCGAGAAGGTGTCAATCGCATCGCGCTCAGCAAGCCGGGTGAACACTTTAAAGAGCTTCCGGTCTGCTTTATAGCTGAGCCGGTCGTTGACCTCTTCAAGCGGCACCCACTCGAGTGCCGAGATTTCGCCGTTGGGCCGAAAAGTAGATGAGTGTACTGCGGCTTCGGAGACTTCGGCCACCCAGTACTGCACGGTTTTTTCGCGGTCGTCTGGGAGCGTGTAGGTGATCATTCCCAGATTGGTGCCGAGCGTCACCGCAAGGCCCGTCTCTTCGAGGGTCTCCCGTACGGCTGCCTGCGGCATGCTTTCGCCCGGGTCGAGCTTTCCTTTTGGAAAAGAAACATCACGCTGTTTTGTGCGGTGCACAAGCAACACCATGATGCGCTCGCCGGTCTCGTCACTTACGCGACGAAAGCATACGGTTCCTGCAGCAAGTACGGGTTTCTTCATCGTGCTCCACGTGATCGGGCCTCAGTTCGGTCGGCCATCACTAGGTCTTGCAGATCGCGCAATGGCTCGCCCTCTTCGGTGACTGTGCGTCGGTGCCAGCTACCGTCAGGCAGCATACGCCATGAACTGACGTCGTCGCTGAAACCATATGCGAAGAAACGATCAATGCGGGCGAGATGTTCCCGATCAATGATTCGCGCGAGAACTTCGATTCGGCGATCAAGATTGCGGTGCATGAGATCGGCGCTGCCAATGTAGACCTCGCGCTCGCCTGCGTTTGCAAAGGCGTAGATTCGCGAGTGTTCGAGGTAGCGGCCAAGCACTGAGCGCACCTGGATATTCTCGGATAGGCCGGGTACCTGCGCCTTGATCGAGCAGATTCCTCGAATCCAGACTTCGATCGGAACACCGGCACGGCTTGCGCGGTAGAGCGCGTCGATGATCTCCTCATCGACCATGCTGTTGGCCTTGAGCTTGATGCCGCTCGGTTTTCCGGCCAGAGCGTTTTCGGCCTCGCGCTCAATGCGCGAGAGCAAACCTTTGCGCAGGCCTTCTGGCGCCACCAGCAGGCGATCGTAGTTCGTCTCAATGGCGTAACCCGAGAGCACGTTAAAGAGTTTCGTGACGTCACGGCCAACCTCTGGCGAGGAGGTGAACAAGCCAAAGTCTTCGTAGATGCGGCTGGTCTTCGGGTTGTAGTTGCCCGTGCCGATGTGGCAGTAGTGTGTGAGCTTGCCCTGTTCTTCACGAATCACGTGTACGAGCTTGCAGTGTGTTTTCAGACCGACGAGACCGTAGACCACGTGCACACCGGCCTGTTCGAGCTTGCGTGCCCAGGTGATGTTTGCCTCTTCGTCGAATCGGGCCTTGATCTCAACCAGCGCAAGCACCTGCTTGCCAGCTTCAGCGGCTTTGATCAGCGCAGCGACAATTGGGCTATCGCCTGAGGTGCGGTAGAGCGTCTGCTTGATTGCGAGCACGTCAGGGTCGAGCGCCGCCTGCTCAACAAACGCTTGCACACTTGTCGCGAACGACTCGTAAGGGTGGTGCACCAGCACCTCGCGGCGACCAATGGCGCGAAACACGTCGGGTCGGTCGCTCGGTGAGGTTGGCCTGAAATCGGGGTGTGTCACCGGAATGTGCGGCGTGAACTTCAGTTCTGGCCGCTCAAGTCGACCGAGCGCGAAGAGACCACCGAGGTCGAGTGGCGCGGGCAGGGTGTACACCTGTTGCGGATCGATATCGAACTCGCTGACGAGCAGATCAAGGGTCGCTTGATCCATGTCGTTGGAGATTTCGAGACGAATGGGTGGGCCGAAGCGGCGACGCAGCAGCTCTTTCTCGAGCGCTTGAATCAGGTTCTCTGTCTCGTCTTCTTCAATCTCAACGTCTTCATTTCGAGTGACCCGGAACACGTGGTGGTCAACGACCTCCATTCCGGGGAACAGGCCGTCGAGCTGGTTCGCGATGAGTTCTTCGAGCGCAATAAATCGCACATTGTCGTCTGATTCGCGCTGATCTACCCGTACGTAACGCGGAATCATTTGCGGCACTTTGAGGCGCGCAAACTCGACTTTGTCGCTGCGCGGGTTTCGCACACGAATCGAAATGTTTAGCGCGCGACCTGAGATATAGGGGAAGGGGTGCGCTGGATCGACCGCGAGCGGCATAAGCACTGGGTAGATGTGCTGCTCGTAGTATTCGGTGAGCACCTGGCGGTCAGCGCTATCGAGACTGTCCCACGCAACAAAACGCACACCGGCCTCGGCAAGCTCCGGGCGCACATGGTCGCTCCAGCAGCGCGCGTGACGCAGCTGCAGCTCGTATGCGGTGCGGTTGATGTCGGCAAGCACATCGGTTGGTGCGCGGCCAATGTTGGTTGGTACGGCGAGGCCGGTGACGATGCGGCGTTTCAGTCCGGCGACTCGCACCATAAAGAACTCGTCGAGGTTCGAAGCGAAAATTGCCAGGAAGTTGGCTCGCTCAAGCAACGGCACGGCTGGGTCTTCGGCAAGCTCAAGCACACGCTGGTTGAACGCGAGCCAACTCAGCTCGCGGTCGATGTAACGATCGGCGGGCAGATCGTCGTCGTGTGCTGGCAGGCGCGTCACCTCTGCGGTGAATTCGGTAGGAATCACAGAGGTATCGAACACGTCAGCTGGGGAATCAGTGTTCAGGTTGCTTTCGCTCATTTCTCTATTGTGTCAGCAGCCAGTGACAAATAGTCGGCAGATTTCATGCTCGTTCATAAGCCGTTAATAAACGTTGGATCGCCAGGCCTGTGGGCGAGGAGAGAGAACGGCGCTGAATCACCCGCGAAGGTACTGAACGCTGCGCTGCTCGACGGCAAAGCCGGCACGCAAATAGAGCTCAACCGCATTTGTGTTGTCACCGTCCACGTACAGCGTGATGCGGTTGGGGGAGTGACTCGCCATCTGGCGAAGCGTCTCGCCGAGCAACGCAGCTCCGAGCCCAATACCCGCAAACGCTGGGTCGACGCCCAAAACGTAGAGCTCGGTTTCGACTTCTTGCGATCCGCGCACTGTTTTTACCCAGGTGAAACCCGCAAGCTGCGAATCTTGCCCGGGGTCATTTGTGTATGCGAGTCGAAGATCCTCGTCGCTAAACCACGGCTCTTGCGTAAGCGTCAGAAAATCTGCCACTGTCACCGAACCCTGCTCAGGGTGCGATGCAAATGCGGCGGCGTTGACGCGCACCCAATCGACAGCTTGCTGCGGATCATTTGGGTCGTAGCCTCGCACCTCGAAGCCCGGTGGCATCGCCCTTGCTGAAGAAATTGCGTTTGGCAACGCCTCAGGATCGAGAGTGAGCCGAAGTAGTTCGCGCACCGGCTCAAACTTGGCTTCGCTGAGTAGCTTGTTCGCGGCGGGGTTTTCGCCATGCGCCCACGCGCGCAATTCGCCCGAGGAGGTATCAGCATCAAGCAGTTGCACGAGCATCGCTCGGCCAAGCCCGCGCCCGCGCGCCGTTGGACGCACAGCCAGGTCAAGTTCGCCCTCACCAATTACGCCGAGTGCATCATCGGTCTCAATCAGGGAGCGTCGGCCCTGGGCTACCGCGAGCACTGCCTGATCGGACATCGGGGGAGTGCCGTCTGCTTCGGTCGCTTCAGCAAGAATGAGGCGAGCATGCTCGGAGAGTGGCCCAACTGTATGTGAAGCGGCACTATCTAGATCAGTCATCGTTTCCCTCTTCGTGTGCTCGGGCAAAGCCATAACCAACGCCTCGCACCGTGCTAATCAGGCTCTCCTGGTCGCCAAGCTTTGCGCGCAGGCGTCGAATATGCACGTCGACAGTTCTGGTGCCACCGTAATAGTCGGTGCCCCAGACCTCTGCCAAAAGCTGGTCACGAGTAAAGACTCGCCCAGAGTGACCGATCAAAAAGTGCAGAAGCTCAAACTCTTTGTAAGTCAGGTCGAGCAAGCGGTCGTGCACTTTCGCGGTGAAGTTGCCCTCATCGATCACGACGCCGGCGGCGCTCACCGCGGCGGGACTGTCGCCTGCTTCGCTCGCAGGGCCGGGTGAACCAGCAACTGCGAGCCGCAATCGTAGGTCGATCTCGTTGGGGCTTGCAGTCGGTAGCATCACGTCGTGCACACCCCACTCGGGTGTGACGATACTGAGCATGCTTTCGGCGCAGAGCAGTAAACGTGGCACTTCGGATTCGCCGAGTAACTCGAGGCAAGCTGTACGCGCACCGCGAATGTCAAGGGTTCCGTCAATGATTAGAGCGTCAAAGCGAGCTGCTGTGCTCGCGTTTAGGCGCACTTTCAGTGGCGAGCGATTCACCTCGTGGGGCAGTAAATCAAGGCCCGGAAGCGCATCGGCTGGGTCAATGTCTGTGAGGCAGAGTAGTTGCATGACGTGCACTCCCCTCTGTCGTGACTCAAGCACTGACTCATTTCCATCCTAGAGTGCCTTGCAGTATGCAATGATGTGAACGTGAGCCAAGTTTCGATGTCGCAGAAGCACCCATGGCATTTTGGGCGCATGTTTACCGCGTGGGCGGTTGCCGCTGTGTTCGGTTTGTTGGTCACGATTTTTGTGAGCGGCGAGGCGCGTTTTCAGTGGCTTGTGCTCACTGTTGGGTTGAGCGCGCTGGTGACCTTTGCGCTGCAACTGAGCACCGCGCAGCGCGAGGGTTTCATCACCCGCACCGCCTTCAGCGTGGCCGGTAGCGTTGTTATTATCGCGGCGATCGATATCGTCGGCGAATTTCTGATCTAGTACCGCGACTGCACGAAGCTCGGCAACGCGATAGACTTGAAGCATGCTTCTCGCACTTGAACTCTTTTTTCTCGGACTCCTTGGCCTCGCCGGAGTTGCCATCGCTTGGGTTTCGGGCACGGTGCTCTACAAACTTTTCAAAGGCCAGCGCTAAGGGAGCAATCGCGTGAGTGACAATCCGTTTCTCGCGCTGCCCGGTGCGGTCGTAGCTGACTTCGCAGCCTCGCATTACGGTGCGCCGCTGGTAGAACAGCGCGCTCTCGCTGAGGGCAATGCCGTGGTGAGTCTTGCGCATCACGGTGTGATCACCGTTGCTGGTGTTGACCGTTTGAGCTGGCTGCACTCGATGACGAGTCAGGGGCTCACCGCCTTGCCGAGCGGTGAATCGGTTGAAACGATGCTGCTCGATATGCAGGGTCGTATTGAGCATGTGATTCGCCTTGTTGACGATGGTGAGCGTGCTTGGCTGCTTGTTGACGAAGGCCATGCTGACGCGCTGACCGAATACTTGATGCGTATGCGTTTTGCGCTTCGTGTTGAGGTCGAGAATGTGAGTGATCGTTTTGCGACTGTGCTCGCGTTTGAGGGCGGGTCTGCAACTGCTGCTTTGCGTGGGATCGGCACCGCCGTCGTTGAGTGGGTTGATCCGTGGGCGAGAGTGTTGCCAGGCGGTGTGCAATATTCTCGTGGCGAGCACGCTGGTGCCGAATGGAACGCCGTGCATTTTGTTTTTCCGCGTGAAGAACTCTCGGCTGTCGTCTCGCTCATCGAGTCTGGGCAGTGTTCCGTTGCCGGAACTATGGCTCTTGATGCGCTTGAGGTTCGTGCTTGGCGCCCTAGCCAGCACAGCGATGTTGATGATCGCTCGATTCCACACGAGTTCGATTGGCTGCGCACCGCAGTGCACCTGAATAAGGGATGCTTCCGTGGACAGGAGACCATCGCAAAGGTGCACAATCTTGGGCACCCGCCGCGCAGGCTTGCGCTGCTGCACCTCGATGGCTCAGCTGGGCAGCTGCCGGAGCCTGGGGCTTTGGTGTTTGTTGCCGGAGCTGACGCTGATGCTCGGCCGATCGGGCGTATGACACGTTCGGCGCTGCACTACGAGTGGGGCGGCATTGCCTTGGCCCTGCTGAAGCGCTCTGTGCCTGAGGATGCTGCGCTTGAAGTGGTGGTCGATGCTGAGACCGGTGAGCGAATGGCCGCTGCGCAGGAGGTTATTGTGCCGGCCGACGCCGGGCACGCTCGCGAGATTCCTCGTCTAAAGCGCCTGTAGTTTCGACTCGCGTGGAAACTCAGCTCGCTCTGCAGCAAGTTTTGCTAGTCCTGGCCTGAAGCGACGCTCGTCTTGGCTTGGATCGTTTCGCGATTGGAGTACCCAAAAGAAAGGATCCCTGATGCGGAGCGGGGAACTGGCATCAGGGATCCTTCCTAAATGTGGCGCCTAATTATGGCCCCGACGGGCTTGTCGGTGCTTGCACCTGATCTAGTTGGAACTTGAGCTGGCTGAGGTCGATGACATCGGCGAGGTCTTGTCCGTCGAGACCGGCTATCAGCTCGCTGAACTTCACTGTTACCTTGATTGGCACGCGCTGCGGTTCTGGGTCTGGGTAGACGGTGAGGTTTGCGTCATCGACGGCCACGGTGACCAGGCCCTGAAGAGCCGGATCGTTCACTGTGTATGAGCTTTGATCGATGCTGAATTCACCGAGCATGTCATCACCGCAGACGAGTACCGTAGCGTAGGTGCGGTACACAAGTTCGTCGCCGGGGGAAGCCTTCCAGTCGGCTAGAACGATCGGTTGTTCTTCGTCTGGGATTCCATCGCCGGTCATGTCGGTGTCGTTGAATGCGAACGACCATACCCCGTCTTCGACCTCGAGAATGCGAAGTTTGCCGGTGCGGATGTTGTCGTTGATACCGCCGGTTACGGAGTCTTGCCAGAGCGAGAAGCCACCGTAGCCACCGAGCAGAAGCGCGGTGGCTATGGCAGCGGCTAGAGCGCCTCGAGCTGCAGCGTGACCGCGTTTTGTCTTAGTCATCAGTTCCCCAGAATTGTTAAAGATAGAAAAAAGTCAGTTACAGCATCCGTCGCTTTAGTACGTGAAACAACCACCAAATGAGGCTGATGGCTACTCAAGTTTCAGGTCGACTACTCAAGAGACGTCCGGGGGTCTGACGCCGTCTACGCAGGCATCAACTCGAACTCTAGACCGCCTCGGCACGGCTGGCGGTACGGAGCGGCCCGGGAACGCAAAAACCCCTCACGCCAAGCCGTAGCTTGAGGTGAGGGGTATGAAACGAGGGGCTTAGTGTTTGCCCTGCGCAGCAACCGCTGCGGCACCCGCTGCTGCTGCTTCTGGGTCAAGGTAACGACCAGGGCCAGTGGGCTTGCCGTTCTCGTCAATGTCGTACACGAGAGGCATGCCGGTTGGAATGTTCAGACCGGCAATGTCAGCGTCGCTGATTCCGTCGAGGTGCTTCACGAGGGCGCGCAGCGAGTTGCCGTGAGCCGTGACAAGCACGGTCTTGCCCGAGTTCAGATCTGGCAGGATCGAATCGTTCCAGTACGGCAGCAATCGAACGATAACGTCTTTCAAGCACTCGGTGCGAGGGCGTTCGCCATCGATGTCAGCGTAGCGAGGATCATTCGCCTGCGACCACTCACTCGAATCATCGAGTGCTGGTGGAGGGGTATCAAACGAACGACGCCACTCCATGAACTGCTCTTCGCCGTACTTCGCGAGGGTCTCGTTCTTGTCGAGGCCCTGCAGAGCGCCGTAGTGACGCTCGTTGAGACGCCAGGAACGCTTTACCGGGATCCAGAGACGATCAGCCGAATCAAGCGCCAGGTTCGAAGTTTGGATCGCGCGGCTCAGCATGCTGGTGTGCAGCACGTCTGGCAACAGACCCGCCTCGGCGAGCAGCTTGCCAGCGTTAGCGGCTTCGCGGCGACCCTGTTCGGTGAGTCGAACATCGACCCAGCCGGTGAATAGGTTCTTTTCGTTCCATTCGCTTTGCCCGTGGCGCAGCAGGATCAGCGTGTTCGTCATAACGTCCAGCCTACCCTGCGGTGCGCCACGGATGAGCGATTAGGAAGCGAGGACTCCGTCAAGCATCTCCGATGCCTTGTCTTCGTCGGTCTTCTCTGCGAGCGCGAGCTCGGAAACGAGAATCTGGCGTGCCTTTGCGAGCATGCGCTTCTCGCCAGCCGAAAGCGACTTGACCTCTTGGTCGCGGCGCCACAGGTCGCGAACAACCTCGCTCACCTTGATCACATCGCCAGAGGCGAGCTTCTCAAGGTTTGCCTTGTAACGGCGTGACCAGTTGGTTGGCTCTTCAGTGAATGGTGCACGAAGCACCTCGAAGACCTGCTCGAGTCCCTCTTGGTCAATGACGTCACGAACGCCAACGAGATCGCAGTTCTCAGCAGGAACCTCGATGGTCAGGTCACCCTGATTGACCTGGAGCTTGAGAAAAAGTTTCTCTTCGCCACCGAGCTTGCGCTTCTTAACTTCAATGATCTTCGCCGCGCCGTGATGGGGATAAACGACGGTCTCTCCGACCTCAAACTGCATTGAGTGGCTCCTTGCATAAGCTAAGCCTCTATAATACCACACGCCTTGGCGCGACTTAGGTTTCCCTATGGTGAGCGAGGGGCCAAAGACGCGATAGTATGATCTCAACTGTCTGATGTACTGCAGGCCGATTTTTGCCGCCCATTGAATCCAAAGGACACACCTTGAAGACTCGTCGGATCGCTTCGTCAATCGCTCTTGCGGCGGCTCTCGCCCTTGGCGCAACCGGTTGCAGCATGATCGCTCCACAGGGAACGACTCACCCATATGCACCGAGCGACGGAATCGATGTAACCATTGAGCAGGTCGCCCTGCGCAACCTGCTGCTTGTAGCTGACGAAAGCGGAGACAACTTCAACGTTGTATTCGCTGGCGTGAACAACAGCACTGAGAACCAGATCCTGAGTATGACGTTCTCGCACGAATCAACTCAGGCATCCGCAGACTTCCTGCTGGCTCCAGGCCTCACCTCGTTCGGTGATCCAAAGGGCGAGGTTGCACCGACGCTCGTGAGCCTGCCAGGTCTTAAGGCCGGCGCAACCGTAGAGGTCTACTTCGAGGTAGCCGGTGGCGGCGAAGCGAAGTTCGAGGTACCAGTGCTTGACGGTACGCTCAGCGAGTACCAGGATTACGTACTCTCGCTTTCAGATCTGCGCAAGATGGAGAGCGACGCGAAGGAAGACGAGAAGAAGGCAGACGACACTGCTACTTCGAAGGACGCCGCTGACGCGAAGACTCCAGAGGCAAACGAAGCTCCCGCAGCTGAGTAGTGCTTTCTGACCGTATTGCGGTCATGACAAATGCCCCGGGCCGTATGGCTCGGGGCATTTGTCATTGTGCTGAGGCTGGGTGATCCAGCGCTACCTGCAGAGGCCGTTACCCGAAGCGGTAGCCGACGCCACGCACCGTAGTCACAATCTTCGGTTCTTTGGGATCCTGCTCAATACGTGAGCGGATGCGCTTCACATGCACATCGAGGGTTTTGGTATCGCCGTAGTAATCGCTGCCCCAAACCCGATCGATCAGCTGCCCGCGAGTGAGCACGCGACCCGAGTGACGCATCAGCAGTTCAAGCAATTCGAACTCGCGAAGCGGCATCGCAACCTCTTCGCCCTGCACCTCAACCGTGTGCCGCTCAATATCGAGGCGAATGCCGAGCTCGTCGAGCACACCATCGTCTTCTGGAAGATCATCGACCACAGTGGCTGCTTCAGAGCGGCGCAGCGCGGCGCGAACGCGGGCGAGCAACTCGCGAGTCGAGTACGGTTTGGTGATGTAATCATCGGCACCAAGCTCAAGACCAACAACGATATCAATTTCGCTGTCTTTTGCGGTGAGCATGATGATGGGCACCTGTGACTTGGCGCGAATGCTGCGGCACACCTCGGTGCCGGGCAGGCCCGGAAGCATCAGATCGAGCAGCACCAGATCGGCCTGCGAATCGGGAAAAACGCGTGCAGCCTCAGAGCCGTCGGCCACAATTTGCACCCGGTAACCCTCGCGCTCAAGCAAGAAGGCAAGTGGTTCAGAAATGGAGCTCTCGTCTTCAACGAGCAGAATACGGGAATTCACGATGTCACTTCTTTCTTCGTTCTAGGATCTTCGCCGCGCTTCTTACGAGCAGAGCGCTTTTTGCGGCGACGTTCTTTTTCTGAAAGTTCGTCTTCAATCAGGGGAAATGTGAGGGTGAAACTTGAGCCGACACCCTGCTGCGACCAGACGGTAATATCTCCGCCGTGGGCGCGCATCGTGTGCCGGGCGATCGAGAGGCCAAGGCCGGTGCCGCCGCCATCACGACTGCGTGCGTTATCAACGCGATAGAAGCGCTCAAAGATGCGGGGCAAGTGTTCGGCAGCGATACCCTCGCCCTGGTCTTTCACAGTGATGCGGCAATTATTATCTTCGACGTCGATCCCAATGCCGACCGAAGCGCCCTCTGGTGAGTGCCTGATCGCATTTGTGAGCAGATTCGCGATCACCGTGCCGAGAGAAGAGGGGCGGCCGAGGGTGGTCAGGTTTTCTGGCAGCGTTGGATCCTCGTCGAGCACAATCGTGATGCCCTGTTGCGCGGCGAATTCTTGATGCGCCTCTACCTCGGTACGAACGACCGCGCGCAACGCAACGGATTCGCGATCTTCGGGTTGCAACGAGGTCTGTGCTTCAGAAAGTTGAATAATGTCGCGGGAAAGGTCGCCGAGGCGACGAGACTCTTTGTGTAGTTTCTTCGCAAAGCTGCGCACAATTTCCGGCTCGTCTGCCGCTTCAAGCACAGCTTCGGAGAGCAAGCTGATTGCGGCAATCGGCGTCTTGAGCTCGTGGCTGACATTCGCAATAAAGTCTCGACGCATTGCATTCACACGCTGTTCTTCGCCGAGATCATCTGCGAAGACCACCAGAAATCGCCGCTGCAAGCGCACGATCTGCAAGCGAATGGTGTCGCCCTCTGCTGGATCGATGACGTCGGTCGCACCAGTTGACATCACCTGTCGGGCACGCTTCAAAAACTCGGCATCGTTGAGTTGTTCGCCGGTAATACGTGAGTCATCGCGTGCTGCCGGGTTCGCGTAGACCGGTGAAAGCGAGGCGTCGAGGATCACCGCGAAACGATCAAGCGCGTGCAGCAATTCGATTGCGGCGGGTGGAAGTTCTGGGCGCATTGAGGCCGCACGTTTGCGGCCAAGTGAACGGGTGCCAAACACTACGGCGGTGCCGAGGGCACCAGCTGCGAGTCCGAGTCCAACTGAGGCCAGGACGAGTAGCGTCGGGGTCATGTCTCCATCGTATGTTGCGAGGGCTTTACGTTCAGGTGAGTTAAGCTCCTGTTCACCTTCAGTAGATGCAGTGTTCACGAGCTGGGGACACAATTAAGCGAGGGCGTGCGTCGGCTTTGCTGTCTTGACGCCCCGATTAGGTGCATCATGAACCATCATGAACTTAAGATACGTTCGTTTGAAAACGCCCAGAACAGGAAACTTTAGGAATGCGTGAAGTCTTTCAGCAGGAGCTGCGCGAGGTGCAGAGCCGTCTCGTGCAAATCGCAGAGCTCGTTGAAACCGCGATTCAGCAGGCAACAACCGCTTTCGGTTCGAGCGATGTAGCGCTCGCCGAGCTGGTGCTTGATGGCAGCGACCAAGTCGATCAGTTCACCAGCGAACTCGACGAACTCACCATCGACATCCTCGCGCGCCAACAGCCAGTAGCTAGCGACCTACGGCTGATCGTAGGCGCACTGCGCATGAGTTCATCGCTTGAACGCATGGCCGACCTGGCTCAGCACATTGCTCAGCTCGCTCGTTACCGCTACCCAGAGAGCGCGATCCCAGAAGGGCTTCGCAAGACCTTCTCGAAGATGGGCGCCGTTGACGTGAAGATGGCGGGCCTGCTTGTCGAGCTGCTGCGCGATCAGAACGCAAAGGTCATCGACAAGATTCGTGACCTCGACGACGATCTTGATGAACTGCACGCAAAAGTCTTTGAAAAGGTGCTGAGCGAGAAGATCCAGGTTGACGGCCCGACCGGTGTGGTCGACGCCACCCTCGCCAGCCGTTACCACGAGCGCTTCGGCGATCACGCAGTTGATATCACCAAGCAGATGAACTTCTTCCTCAGCGGAGAACTGCAGTAGCTAGTTCTTGACCGCAATGGGTTGAGCGTGATCGGAGGCGGGGTTCCGTCTTTCATTTCCATCATGACGTTACAGTTTGGCTAGGTGGGTTCCGAGCATCCCACTGAGCCAAACGGCCAGAGTGAAAGCGATGAAAGACGGAACCCCGCCTCCGCTGTGCGCAGACACAAAACAGAAGGCAGCGCCTCGCTCTCTTCCTTGCCGTCGGTGGCTGTAATGAAACACTGCGAGCGATCCAGCGCGACTAGGCTTAATGGTGTGAAACAACGTATTTACGACTCGCGTATGCAGAGCGTCGTCGACTTCGATCCGATCAAGGCCGGCGAAGTGGGCATGTACGTCTGCGGACCGACCGTTCAGTCGGCGCCACATATTGGGCACCTGCGCAGCGCGCTCGTCTACGACCAGATTCGTCGCTGGTTTTCAGCGACCGGTCACCAGGTCACCCTCATTCGCAATGTGACCGACATCGACGACAAAATTCTCGACAATGCGCGGATCGCCCAGGAATCCGGCGGAAGCGAACCCTGGTGGGCGCTCGCCTACCGAGTCGAGCGTGAATTTACCGCAGCCTACGACGCACTCGGCGTGCTTGCGCCAGTGTACGAACCGCGCGCAACCGCAAACATCGCCGAAATGGTTGAGCTGATCGAACAGCTGATCGAACGCGGCCACGCCTACCAAGCCGAAGACGGCACCGCGAGTGTCTACTTCGACACTGCGAGCTGGCCAGAATATGGTGCCCTCACGAGGCAACGCCGTGAACAGATGGAAGACGCCGCAGATAGCGAACCAGTAGGCAAACGCGACCCACGCGACTTTGCGCTCTGGAAGGCCTACCGCGAGCATGAGCCCGAGAGCGCATCGTGGCCCTCGCCGTGGGGTCGCGGACGCCCAGGCTGGCACATCGAATGCTCGGCAATGGCAGCGCACTACCTCGGTGATGCTTTTGACATTCACGGCGGTGGGCTTGACCTGCGATTCCCGCACCACGAAAACGAACTGGCGCAGTCAACCGCAGCTGGCCAGAGCTTCGCGAAGCACTGGATCCACAACGGTCTGGTAAACACTGGTGGGCAGAAAATGTCGAAGTCGCTCGGCAACTCGCTCTTTGCCGCTGATCTTTTGACCGCAACCAGGCCACTCGTGCTGCGCTACTTCTTGGGCTCAGCACACTATCGCTCGGTGCTTGAATTCTCGGAGTCATCACTTGATGAAGCCGCCGCAGCATTCTCGCGTATTGAGGGTTTTCTTGAGCGCGCGTGGGACCACCTGGCCGCAAGCAAGGAAGATGCCACTGCTGGTGAGGCATTCGCTGCGCTCTACCTTAGCCCGCTTGAGGGCAAAGCTAGCGCAGAGATGCTCCCAGCAGCGTTTTCTGAGGCCATGCTTGATGACTTTGGGATTCCCCAGGCGCTCGCTGCACTACACGGTGCAGTACGTGCCGGAAACGTCGCCATCGACGAAAACAACAGCGAAGCCCTGATCGCTCGCGCTGCCGAAGTGGTGGCCATGCTTGATGTGCTCGGGCTTGATCCTCGGTCCGAACAGTGGGCCGATCAAAGCGCTAACGGTGACTCAGCTCGGGAGCAGCAAGCACTCGATACTCTAATTACAGGTATGCTTGCCGAGCGCCGCGCTGCACGAGACGCGCGGGACTTTGCCACGAGCGATGCGATTCGAGACCGCCTCACTGCGGCCGGCATTGCACTAGAAGACGGACAACAAGAGACTCGCTGGAGCCTGACATGAACAGCAAGAGCACGCGCGGCGGAGCCGTACGAAAGAAGAGCCGCGGCAAAGCCGTAGGTTCGGGTGGACAGGGGCGCCAGGCGCTCGAAGGCCGCGGCCCCACCCCTAAAGCAGAAGACCGTACCTACCATCCGGCAGGTAAGGCAAAGGCAGCACGCGAGCGCCTCGAAGCAGCTCGTAAGCGCCACGGCGGCGGCCGCGACGAACAGAAGCGCACGCCACGTAAAAAGACTGACGACACTGAGTTGGTGACGGGTCGTAACGCCGTGCTTGAGGCACTGCGCACGAAGATTCCGGCGACCACACTGTATGTTGCGGCCAAGGTTGAGATGGATGATCGCATGCGCGAGATTCTTGGACTCGCCGTTGGTCGGAATATTCCCGTGCTCGAAATCATGCGGCCAGAGCTTGATCGTATGACCACGCGCGACACAGTGCACCAGGGCGTTGCGCTCAAGGTGCCTGCCTACGAGTACGCACACCCTCTCGAGATGCTTGACGAGATTGAGCGTCGCGGTGATCTGCCACTGCTGGTGGCCCTCGATGGCATCACCGACCCACGCAACCTCGGTGCAATCATTCGCTCGGTTGCAGCGTTTGGTGGCCAGGGCGTTATCGTGCCGCAGCGCCGCTCGGTTGGTGTGAACTCGGCAGCCTGGAAGACCTCTGCCGGTGCGGCTGCTCGGGTGCCCGTCGCTATGGCGCCAAACCTTAACCAGACCATTAAGGGTCTGAAAGAGCGCGGTCTCTTCGTGATCGGCCTCGACGGAGACGGCGATGTGTCGCTGCCGGGTCTCGACCTCGCAAACCGCCCACTGCTTGTGGTCGTTGGTAGTGAAGGCAAGGGCCTTTCACGTTTGGTCACCGAGAACTGCGACGCCGTGGTTTCGATTCCGATTTCTGCGGCTACCGAGTCGCTGAACGCGGGTATCGCGGCGAGCGTTTCGCTCTATGAGGTCTCGAAGCTGCGTGCCGAGGCGACCGCTGAGGCTGCCGCGATTGCTGCCGCCGCTGAAGCCGCTGCTGCCGTCACGGAGTAACTTCCTGGAGTGCGTTCGCTGCGTCTGTTGCAGCGAACGCTCTTCTATTCGCTCGCTGTTTTGTAGCGCACCAGCCACACAACATTTCAGAGTGTGACAGATATTTCACACTCACCTGCCGCACAATGGCATGATGAGTGAGTGATCCAAGTAGAGAATCTCGCGAAAGTCTTCGGCACAGGGCCGAACGAAGTGCGCGCCCTTGACGATGTAAATCTCAGGGTTGATCGCGGCGAGATCCTTGCAGTCGTTGGCCAGAGTGGTGCCGGAAAATCAACTCTCGTGCGCTGCCTCACCCTGCTCGAACAGCCAAGCAGCGGCAAAATCATCGTCGGCGATAAAGTCATCACAGACCTCGCCGAGGGAGAACTCCGTCAGGCACGCCGCGCAATCGGTCAAGTGTTTCAGCACGCGAATTTGCTCGACAATCGCACCGCGAAAAAGAACGTCGAATACCCACTCGAGATTGCTGGTTGGAAAAAAGCGGATCGAGCCAGGCGTGCCGAAGAGCTACTCACGCTTGTCGGGCTTGGCGATCGCCAGAACAACTACCCCTCACAACTTTCCGGCGGCCAGCTGCAGCGTGTTGGTATCGCGCGAGCACTCGCTTCAAACCCAGATGTGTTGCTCTGCGACGAGCCAACCTCGGCACTCGACCCGAGCACAACCGAAGACCTGCTCGATCTGCTGGTGAAGCTTCGCAACGAGCTCAACGTCACCATTTTGATCATCACCCATGACCTCGCTGTGGTGCGCCGCATCGCGGACCGCGTCGCTGTCATCGAAGGCGGACGCATCGTTGACGACGGCACAGTTGAGGCCGTTGCAGCGCACGCAGACTCGCCGCTCTTGAGCGACCTCGGCGTTGAAGCAGCTAAGGGCGACACACAACTACAGGTGAGTGGCGGCCATGTGCAGGCCGCGATTCCCTTTATCTCAAAGATCACCCGTGAACTCGATATCGAGGTTGCCCTGGTATCCGGTGGCACACACGCGATTGGCGATGTGCACGTGGTGAGCGCAACCCTCGGCTTCGAATCGCTCGCAGATCGCGATCGGGCTGCCGCATGGTTGCGCGAGCATGACTTTACGGTGGCAGAAGGATGAGCGCGGTGCTGGCAAAGGGCGGTTGGTCCTGGGAAGAAATCTTCTCAAACCCGGTGATAACCCAAGCGGTGCCCTCGTCTACTCTCGAGACCCTCTATATGGTGCTGACCGCACTCATAATCTCGGTGATCTTTGGCGTGCCGCTCGGTGTCTACCTCTGGAATAGCGGACCAACGGGCCTGCGTCCGGCATCCGCTGCAAACCAGATCGTCGGCACAATCGTGAACATTGTGCGTTCGCTTCCGTTCGTCATTCTTATGGTGCTGCTTCTGCCGGTGACCCGATTCGTAGTGGGCACCACCCTCGGTGCGACCGCCTCGGTCGTGCCCCTCGCAATCGGCGCGATTCCGTTCCTAGCGCGTCTCGTTGAGTCTGCTTTGCGTGAGGTCTCTGCCGGCAAAATTGAGGCTTCAATTGTTTGTGGCGCGAGCAAGTACCAGACCATCACCCGCACCTTGCTGCCAGAAGCACTGCCGAGCATCGTCTCTGCTGTGACCACCACCTCAATTGCGCTCGTCGGCTACTCGGCGATGGCCGGACTCGTCGGCGGTGGCGGTCTTGGCTATCTCGCAGACGCTTATGGCTACAAGCGCTTCGATCTGCCGGTGCTTATTGCGGCGACGATCCTGCTGATCATCATTGTGCAGATTTTCCAATTGATCGGCGATGCAGCAGCTCGTGCACTCGATCACCGGTCTACGGCTTCTGGCCGAGCCATCAACAAGAAACAGTTCAGCAAAATGCAACGAATGCCTAAGTAATTTCGTTTTCCGTTTAAGTTCGCTCGTTTCACTCAGATTTTTCAGTTCCGTCAAGGTGCCGTCAATGGCGTCACACCTACCCAAAAACAGGAGACACACCATGTCTATTTCACGTTCAAACCGCGTACTTCGTGTTCTCGGAGTCGGCGCTTCAGCGCTGATCGCACTCAGCCTCGCAGCCTGTGGCGCTGCCGGTGCAGACACCGCAGACAAGGGCGAGGTTTCGCTTGACACCCCATTCAAGGTGGCCGCCACTGAGGTTCCTCACGCTGACATTCTGAAGTTTGTTCAGGAGAACCTCGCTGAAGACGCTGGTATCAATTTCGAAATTAAGACCTTCAGCGATTACCCACTTGGCAACCGCTGGCTCGAAGAGGGCGAGGTAGACGCAAACTACTTCCAGCACCGCCCATACTTCGATGCTCAGGTCGAAGAATTCGGCTACGACATCAAGCCGCTGAGCGACGTTCACGTTGAGCCCTACGCTGCGTTCTCAGAGAAGTACAAGAGCGTAGCCGAGCTGCCAGATGGCGCAAAGATCAGTGTCACTAACGATGCAGCGAACCAGGAGCGTGCGCTGCGCCTGCTCGCTCAGGAAGACCTCGTTGTGCTGCCTAAGGATGGCGACCTCAGCGTGCTCGCGATCCAGGGCAGCAAAGAGTACAACCCTCACGGGTTCAACTTCATTGAGGCCGACCCGGCTGCACAGGCACGTGCCCTCGCCGATGTCGACCTTGGCATTCTGAACGGAAACTACTTCCTTGATGCAGGTTTCACTCTGAAGGATGCGCTCATCATTGAGCCGCTTGAGGGTAACATCTACGCCAACTTCCTCACCGTGCGCTCGGCCGATGTGAACGATCCACGCCTGATCAAGCTCGACGAGCTGCTCACTTCGCCAGAGACCAAGGCCTTCATCGAGGAGACCTGGCCAGGTGGTGACGTATCGCCAGCTTTCTAAGCTTGAGCGTACTCAGTTAGAAATACGTTGGATCGCCCGCGGGCATGCATTGCGCATGCCTGCGGGCGATCTTTTGTGTGGGCGATCCACCGTGGCGGAGTTCGCCGCCCTCTCCCGATGTTCTCTGGTCACATCACGTATATCTCGCTTGCCCGCCAGCGCCCGTGCGCCCATTCGAGTCGCAGCGCAACCGCGTGAGAACGATGCTCGGTGTGCAGCACGACGGTCGCTTCGGCTACGTGGGGAAACACTCGGCACAGGCGAAGTCTGCCCGGGCTTGCGATGCACCTTCGGCGGTCAAGCTGCGCCTCACGGCGCTCTCGGTGCGCCGTCCGTTGCACTGCGAGTTGCCTGGCTGCGCCCATCGAGAGCATGGTGCCAATCTCGTGAATTCCGCGTAAACCTTCTACAGCTTCAAAACAGAGTGTTGCCAGTCTCCGCACAAATCGATCCTGCGGATCGGGGATCTCTTCGGCGAAATCGAAGGGGAGGGCATCTGTATTGAATACTGCTTGCATTGGGGCTCCTCAAATCGGTTTGAGCGCATTCCCCGATGCGTGTGTTGATCCGCTAGCGCGGCTGTGAAGAACACCATAAGCGCAGATCAACAGCAATCCACAATAGGAATTTCGCCTAGTCTGTAGAAGCTTTAAGCTCTGATCGCAAAGGTTTTTTCGACTTCCCAGCGTGGCTAGGCTGAACTTCACTTGATCCGAAGATTTTGCCCTCTATGCTGAAACCGTGTCTACCCTTCGCAACCTTGCAACTAAGTACTCCGATCTGAGCGATGAGCAGCTCGACTGGCTTGAGCTGCTGACGCTAGATTGGCCGCTGCTCGCTGACCTCGCGCTTGGTGATGTGGTGCTTTGGGTGCCAACCACAGACAACAACTATGTTGCTGTCGCGCACAGTCGCCCGGCCGGTTCGGTGACGCTGTTCTACCGTGACATCATCGGCGACTACATGCGCGATGACTGGCGCGAAATTGTCGACGAGACGATGGAAACACGAAAGCCAGCAAGTTCTCGTGCGCCAGTCTGGTACGAAGAGACCGCAATGAAGCTGAACGCCTTCTCGGTCAGCATGCGTGACGAGGGGGCAGCTGGCGCATCTGAAACCGCCCGCAATACCGACACCGGCGTGATCACCACGATCGGCATGCCAACCCAGCCGTTCGCCGTGCTGACCGTGCACACGAGCCCATCTGACCCGCAGTACACCAACCACATCGGTAAGGCGTTCCGCGAGGTTGCAGATGATCTGTTCTCGATGATTCAGCAGGGCCTCTTCCCATCGCCGGGCACCTCGCGCGGCCGCGAACGCGGTGCACCGAGGGCCTCAGACGGTCTGGTGCGCATCAACATGGAGGGTGTCGTTACCTTCGCAAGCCCGAACACCCAGTCGGCATTTATGCTGCTCGGCTACCGTGACGAGCTTGAAGGTGAAAACTTTGCCGAGGCAATCGCAGAGCTCGTGAAGGGGCAGTTCGATACGAACGAGTCACTGCCTCTGATCGCGCAGGGCCGCGTCGCGAGACGCGCAGATGTCGAGATTAACGGCAGAGTGGTGACGCTGCGTTCGATTCCGGTAATTCGAGATGAAGAGCGGATCGGCGGAATCGTGCTCACCCGGGACGTGACGGGACTGCGCCAGCAGGAGCAGGAGCTGATCACCAAAGACGCAACCATTCGCGAGATTCACCACCGAGTGAAGAACAACTTGCAGACGGTGGCCTCGCTGCTGCGTGTGCAGGCTCGTCGAGCGCGCAGTGAAGAAGCCAAAGAGGTGCTGGGTCAGGCGATGCGCCGTGTTGCGGCTATCGCGGTTGTGCACGACACACTCTCGACCGGACTCTCGCAGATTGTTGATTTCGACGTGGTCTTTGACCGCGTGCTCGGTCTTGCCGCTGAGGTAGCGAGTTTGCACGGCACCACGGTGCACCCGCACAAGGAGGGCCGCTTCGGTGAGCTGCCAAGCGAGTACGCGACCCCGCTTGCGCTTGCGCTCACTGAGATTGTGACGAACGCGGTGGAGCACGGCCTGGCCGGCCGTGAGGGTGAAGTGAACATCACTGCCGACCGTACTGATAATCGCCTCGCGGTTGAGGTTGTTGATACCGGTACCGGCCTGCCCGGTGGCACCGTGGGTGACGGCCTCGGCACTCAGATCGTGCGAACCCTTGTGGAGGGTGAGCTCGGTGGATCGATTACTTGGGGCCCCGATGAGCGTGGCGGAACTCGCGTCTCGATCGAGGTGCCGCTGCACTGGATCCGCACGAGCGTAGAAGGCAGATAACAGCGAGAGCCGTTTCTGGCTCTCGCTGTTATTCAGGCCTGCTTCGGGCGGGTGCACCCGTCATCCTGCGCGACCGCTGAGGTGCCGGAACTCATTGGTCTGCCTTCTGCGATTTCGTGCAGGATGACGGGCCTTGCACTGCATGGTGGGCAGTTATTTGCGTGAGTTGCGGTTTGACCGGATGATCACGATGCCGCCAATTGCGAGCAGGATCACCCCGAGGCCAATGGTGCCAGCAATCACGAACGTGGTGACGTCGATGCTGTCGGGTGCAACCAGCTGAACAGCCATGTACGCGCAGAACGCGAGCATCAGCACACCCCAGACAATTGTGCCCGTTTTCGGGCGACGAGCCATGGTCTCTGGACGCTGCTGGTAGCTTGGCGCGGCCGCTGGTTGCGTGGGCTGCGAGCCAGATTGCGGGCCGGGCTGTGGGCCGGACTGTGGGCCGGGCTGTGGTTCAGCCGCAGGCGTTGAATCAGGAGCGCTTGCTGATCCAGCGTTGACGTCAGCTTCGGTTGCAGCTTCGGGCGTAGGATCTGCCGCACTTGCTGGCTCGACAGAGACAACGGGCAATTCGTTCGTTTTCGGACCCTTGCCGCCAACCGCTGGCTGCGGTGCCCACTCCGAGATAGCCTTCTGAGTTTCGCTCGGTTCGTTACTCATCGTGCATCCTCCAATTCGCTAATGCGGTCTTTGAGCTTGTCGATTTCTTTTTGGCGATCTTTCTCAGCACGGGTGAGTTCTGGCTTCGTCGGTGGAGCGTCTGCACCCTCAACAATGACGGTGCCGCCGAGCATACGCACGTGCACTTGGATCTGCTCGTCCTGAGTCGACCCCTGCTTCATTGTGCGAGACATCAGCACGCCACCCTGGCGACGCTCATCTGCGCTATCGCGCTGATCCTTAATGGTGCCAGCGAATAGATCCACCCGCACCGTGGTTGCAGCAGAGTCTGGCATCCGAACGGTCGCGTTTCCGCCGAGGATCCAAAGATCAACGGTTCGTGCATTCGCGCTAGCTCGCACATCGCTCAGATCGATCAGCGAGTTCCCGGCGATAGTGACGAGTGCTTGATCCTCACCAACGGTCTGCACTCGCAGCGCTGAATCACCGAAAGGTACCACCTCGGTGTCGCTGGGCAGCAGCGAACTGAACGGTGCGAAGATCAGCGCGACAACGCCGAAGAAGGAGAGGAATCCAATGAAGCCGCTGTCACGACCGCGAATGCCGGCGATGATTGTCGAGATAGCGAGCACCGTGACACCGGCAAGCAAGCCTGTGGTGAGAGCGAGATTGTTGTCTCCGCCGTAGGCGAGTGTCGCCGTCGCGATGCAACCCGCAGCAAGTAGAGCGAGCGCGAGGCTCACCACGACGTGCACGGCGCCGAGCCGGTGGGCATCACGGTATTCGTGGCCCCACTTCTCCCAGTCTTTCGACTTCTCATCGACCTTCGTGCCCCACTCGTCGGCCTTTTCAGAGAAACTCTGGCCCCACTCGTTCGCTTTCTTGCTGGTGCGCTCAGCGAAGTCATTGGCCTGAGCAGCTGTGCGTTCAGCGAAATCGTTCGCCTGCGTCGTGGTGCGCTCGGCAAATTCGTTCGCCTGGTCAGCAAACTTATTGGCCTGCTCCTTGTAGTGCCCAGAAGAATGATTGCGTGAGCGGCTACTGAGCCAGGTAATCAGCCAGATCGCGAGTGCCGGCACCGCGACAGCCCACCAAAGCACTCCGAAGGTTACCTGCAGCCAGGTGGGGAGCACACCCCAGGTATCCCACCCCCAGGGCCCGAGGAACACGGTGCGGAAGAAAACGATGATTGTGGGAACGATGAGTACTGCGCCGAGTACGATAGCTGCGACTACCGCCCCGGCCGAGGCTCGCCCCCGGAACAGTTCCTCCAAGTGAATACGCCCGCTGGCGTCTGGCAGCATCAGCCAGGCTGCAATGTAGAGCAGAATGCCGGGGCCGCCGAGCAGCGCCAAGACAATGAATACGCCGCGCACAATGATCGGGTCGATCTTTGCCTTTGCCGCGATACCGCCAGCAACACCGGCGATCCAGCGATCACCGCTGCGCGTAATATCAAGTCCGCGCAGCCAAGTGAAAAAGCGGTCAGAGCCGCGTTCAAATGACGGGCCGTTATTACCCTGGGGGCCGCCCTGTGGAGGAGTTGTGTCGTTCATAACTACGAGTTTGCCGGTGGAGGCGCAGCGGCCGCTATGGGGGGTTACCCTGAGCCGACCCTGAATGTGGCCTGAACGCCCCCGAGAACCCACGGGGAAATGGTTTGATTGAAGCATGACAACACCCACACTTGTGCGCAGCGGCGAAGACCGCATGATCGCTGGGGTGTGCGCTGGCCTGGCCGATCATCTTGGAGTACCGGTAAAAACCGTGCGTATTGCCATGTTGATATTCGGTTTGCTTGGCGGCGCAGGCGTAATTTTTTATGCCTGGCTTTGGCTGCTAGTTCCGACTGATACGGGCGATACCGTGGCGCCAATGCGGCGAGCGCTCACTAAGCCGGCAGGGTTCGCGTCTACCTCGGCTTCTCCTTCTCGTACTGGCGCGGTATCTAGCGCTGGATCAGCAGCTGCCTCTGCCACTGCAAATGCGGCACCGTCAACCTCAACCACTGCGACTGCAAAAAGCGCCAATTCGGCAGCGAACAACCCTCAAGTAGCTGCTGAACCATCTGTAAAACCCGGTAGCGCGATACCGGCTTCGCCCTCACCACTGGTAAACCGCGCCATGCGCTGGCCAATCGCCGAATTTCTGCTCGGTGCCTGTCTACTAGCTACCGGATTCGGCCTGGTGCTAGTGCAACTTGGCGTGGAGCTGCGCCTTGACATGCTGCTGCCAGCCCTCGCTGTGCTCGTCGGCGTCGGACTCACCTGGTGGCAGATTGCCGACCGCAACCGCCCAGAACGCAATATGTTGCCCCGAGTACTCGGTGCACTCGCGCTTGTCTCTGTCGGCGTGCTGATGTTCTTTGTGACCGCGAGCCAGCCGAGCATGCTCACCGTGATCGGGGCGGCATTTGCGGTGCTCGCCGGTGTCGCGCTTGCACTCGCCCCGTGGGCGCTGCGAGTGAATCGAGAGCTCATTGCCGAGCGTTCGGCTCGAGCGCGCGAAGCCGAACGCGCCGACATTGCCGCGCACCTTCATGACTCCGTGTTGCAAACCCTCGCCGCGATTCAGCAGCGTTCAGAACCCGGCAGCGACATTGCCCGCCTTGCACGCGGACAAGAACGTGATCTGCGCGAATGGTTGTTTCGTGCAGCTGATGGAGCTGAGCCGGTAGACGAAGAAGCCCTGGAACAAGAATTGCGCGCGCATGCCGCCGGGCTTGAAGCACACCACTCGGTGCGCTTTGAAGTGATCTCGGTGGGTGCGCAACGCGCGGTGCCGGAAGCGATCGTTGCCGCAGCCAAAGAAGCCATGCTGAACGCGGCGAGGCATGCTGGCGGTGAGGTAACCGTTTATGTTGAGACCGGGCAGCGCGCGGTCACCATCGATATCACCGACCGTGGGCCGGGGCTTGACCTCAGTCAGCTGCCAGAGGGCAGAATGGGAGTGCGCGAGTCAATTCAGGGCCGCATGCAGCGAGCCGGAGGAACAGCGAAGATTGTGCCTGGCCCAGGCGGTGCCGGCACGGCTGTGCGACTTTCGCTACCTTTGGCCGATCCAACGCAAAACGAAAAGAGCCGTGATGACTGAGCAAATTCGCGTCGTGATCGTTGACGACCATCAGATTTTTCGTACCGGTTTGCGGGCAGAACTCGGCCCCGTGCTTGACGTTGTTGGCGAGGCCGCAAACGTTGACGAAGCGATCGAAGTCATTTGCTCTGCTGTGCCCGACGTGGTGCTTCTTGACGTGCACCTGCCCGGCGGCACGGGAGGCGGTGGCGCCGAGGTGCTGCGCAGTATCTCTGAGCTTTCGCGTCGTGAGCAAGGCCTTGCGGGAGTGCGTTTTCTTGCGCTTAGTGTCTCGGACGCCGCCGACGACGTGGTGAGCGTGATCCGGGCAGGTGCCCGCGGCTACCTCACGAAAGCCTCTTCTGGTGCCGAGGTGACTTCCGCGGTTGCGCGTGTGCAGGGCGGTGACGCCGTATTTTCGCCTCGTCTTGCCGGGTTCGTGCTCGACGCCTTCGGTGCGGGTCTCGGCGAGACAGCAGCGACAGACGACGAGTTGGATCGCCTCTCCGCACGGGAACAAGAAGTGATGCGCATGATCGCGCGAGGCTATGCGTACAAAGAGGTGGCCGCCGAACTGTTCCTCTCGGTGAAAACTGTGGAAACACACGTGTCGAATGTGCTGCGTAAATTGCAACTGTCGAACCGGCACGAACTAACGGCTTGGGCGTTGAGCCGGCGTTTGCTCTGACTCGTGGGTGTCGTTCTTTGTACAGTCGCAGAACCTTCAGGGACGCTACACCCACCCCGGCAGCCAGCGGTGCGCGCGATAGAACCACTCTGGAATGGGAATGCCGCTCCACACCGGCCAAAACAGCAGCGACAGTATGAGGGTGAGCACGAGCAGCAGCAGCACTGCGATACGTCGTGACTGCAAAGCTTGCTGGTCATCGACTCTGCCAAGCAAGGTGCCAGTGAGCACCCGGCTATCAAACCTCGCAAATGCCACCAACACGAGGGCAAGGGCGAGCGCCGCAAACGGCGTCATCACGACCGAATAGAACTGGTACACCGCCGGTCTTGAAGGGGTCAGCACCCAAGGCAACCAACCCGAAAGATAGCCGGTGAGTACAAACGCGCTCGCCGCAACAGTGCTGCCAAGTAGCGGTGAAACGATCCGCCCGCGAACAGCGAACACAGTGCGGCCGAGCACCACCCACAGTAAAAGCAATAGAGCAATCACACCGCCCCAGGTGATGAACACGTTCGGCAGCGGAGAGATAGCCGACACGTAGCCATCCACACGCTCCGAATACATGGCAGTTGGGCGCAAACCGAGCGGCCAGCCAAGCGGATTCGCCTGATACGGGTGCTGTACATCAAGGGTCGAATGCCAGGCGAAAGCGTCAACATGCCAGTGCCAGAGCGACTCCCACCAGGGTTCGCCCTCGTGCCGGTTTTGTCCGCCAGGATTCACGATCCAGCCGGTCCAGCTTGCCACGTACGCGAGCGCTGCCGCAGGCAGAGCAATCAGCGCAGTTGCAAGTCCCTGCCGCATCGCGCTCAAGACCGCGCGCCAAGATGACTGCACAATGCCACGTGCTCGCAAGAGCCGAGCCCGGTTGATTCTACGCAAAAGATCACCAAGGGTGAGCAGCACCAGAAAAGCGGCAAACGGATAAAGCCCAGACCATTTCACTGCGGCAGCTGCGCCAAAAGTGAGACCGGCAGCCAGCAGCCAAGGCCTGCGCCAGTGCAGCCCGCCCTGCAGCCCCGCGCTTTGCTGCCAATCGCGCACCACAAAGATCGCGCCAAGCACCACGAATAGAGTCAAAAATCCGTCGAGAAGCGCGACCCTGGTGAGCACAATATGCACACCATCAAGTGCCAACAAAAACCCCGCAAGATAGGCCACCCACCGACTGCGGCTGAGCAGCCAGCCAAGCCGCATCGTGAGCGCTACGGTGAGGACCCCGGCACTTGCCACGGCGACCCGCCAGCCCCATGCCGATTCGGGGCCAAAGAACAGCAGGCCGAGCCCAATCAGCCACTTGCCAAGCGGCGGATGCGCGATGGAGCTTGCCTGATCTAGAAACGCTCGGGCAAGCTCGCCACTGAACTCGGGGCCGAACTCGGTCCACACAGTCGGGTAGCCGTAGACGAGTTGGGTGACGGCATCGCGCACGTAATACAGCTCATCAAACACGAGGGTCCCGGGCTTATCGAGCGACCAGAGTCGCAGCCACGCAGCGACGGCGAGGATCGCGAGCGGCGCGATCCAACGCAAATGCTGTTTCGCGAAAGACACCCTATAAGCCTAGGGTCAGCCCTTTTATGATGCCATTTCGATTTTGCGGCCACGATAGGGGCGGTTGAAGCAGATACGATAGAAACCGTGCTAACTCGACTCTCGAACTACTTTCTGAAGACGCTGCGCGAAGAACCTGCTGATGCAGAGGTCGCCAGCCACAAGCTCCTCGTGCGTGCCGGATATATCCGACGCCAGGCGCCGGGAGTGTTCGCCTGGTTGCCGTTGGGCTTGCGAGTTAAAGCAAAGATCGAACAGATCGTTCGCGAAGAAATGCATGCCGCTGGCGCACACGAAGTGCACTTCCCAGGCCTCTTGCCACGCGATCCATACGAGACGACGAACCGTTGGGAAGAATACGGCCCCGACCTGTTCCGTCTGCAGGATCGCCACGGCGCCGACTACCTGCTCGGCCCAACCCATGAAGAAATGTTCACCCTGATGGTGAAAGACATCGTTTCTTCGTACAAGGATCTGCCACTGAGCCTGTACCAGATTCAGGACAAGTACCGCGATGAAGCGCGGCCACGTGCCGGTCTGCTGCGCGGCCGCGAATTCACCATGAAAGACGCGTACTCCTTCGACATTTCTGATGAGGGTCTTGACGCGAGCTACCAGAAGCAGCGTGACGCGTACGAGCGGATCTTCAAGCGTCTCGGCCTCGACTACGTCATTGTGAAGGCAGACGCCGGTGCAATGGGAGGCTCACGAAGCGAAGAGTTCTTGCTGCCAATCGCTATCGGCGAGGACACCTTTGTGCGCTCGGCTGGTGGTTTTGTAGCAAACGTTGAAGCGTTCGTCACGGTTGCGCCAGAGGCTCAGTCGATTGAGGGACAGCCAGAGGCGCTGGTCTACGATTCGCCAAACACGCCAACCATCGATTCGCTCGTCGCACACACCAATGCGGTGCTGCCACGCGAAGACGGTCGCGAGTGGGTTGCTGCCGACACCCTGAAGAACGTGGTGCTCGCAGTTACCCCGATCAATGGCGAACGTGAGATCGTGGTCGTCGGTATGCCAGGCGATCGTGACGCCGACATGAAGCGTGCCGAGGTTGCCTTCGGCGGTGCCGAGGTCGAGCCAGCGACTGCTGAAGACTTCAAGAAGCACCCAGGGCTTGTGAAGGGCTACATTGGCCCAGGATCGAAGGGCGCTGCCGTGCTCGGCGAGAACGGTTCGACCGGCGTGCGTTACCTGCTCGACCCACGTGTTGTCACCGGCACTGCCTGGGTGACCGGTGCAAACGAAGACGAAAAGCATGTTGCCTACCTGGTCGCCGGTCGCGACTTCGAGGCTGACGGCATCGCCGATATTGCAAACGTGCGTGCCGGTGACCCAGCGCCAGATGGATCGGGCCCAGTCGAGCTGGAACGCGGCATGGAAATTGGCCACGTGTTCCAGCTTGGTCGCAAGTACGCTGAGGCGCTCGGCCTCAAGGTGCTCGACGAAAATGGCAAGCTTGTTACTGTCACGATGGGTTCGTACGGCATCGGCGTGACCCGTATTCTTGCGGTGCTCGCAGAGCTGAACCACGATGATCGTGGCCTCGTCTGGCCACGCGAGATTGCACCGTTTGATGTGCACCTGGTGGCAACAGGCAAAGACCCTGTGGTCTTCGAGATCGCTGAGACGCTCGCTGCGAAGCTTGAGGCGGCTGGCGTCGAGGTGATGTTTGATGATCGCCCGAAGGTCTCGCCAGGTGTGAAGTTCGGCGATGCTGAGCTGCTCGGTGTGCCACGCGTTGTGGTTGTCGGTCGCGATGCGGCTGAGGGTTTCGCTGAGGTCTGGGATCGTGCTGCTGGCACGAAGGATCGCGTGGCGATCGCTGACGTGCCGGCACTGTTTGGGGCGTAGCTCGCCTGTGCGAGTGCCGGGCGGTCGTGCTCGTGCTCGTGTTCGGGCACCTGCTCGTTCGCTCGTGAATTGAAACCGCAAGCAATAGTCGCTTGATCGTGGTTGAAGTGTGCTTCTTCCTGCTGATCTCGTTGCTGTTGCTTGCGGTTTTTGGTTCTCAGCGCGTTGAAACTTGGGTGCTCTCTGGCATCACGGCTGTTTGATCGGGTCGAAAATTGCTACCACTCTCCGTCCACAAGCAGCAGTAACCAAAGCTTTCTTGAGGATCCGGTGGAATACCACGTGGCCGGACGTGATCTTGTTAGGGTTTTGGTGAGTTCTGATTGATCAGGGCTTTTGTGCGCCGGCATGGCGTATCCCAATAACAATGAGACGGAGCCACACATGTCGAATATCAAAGTTTCTTACGCTGAAATCGAGCAGTCGGCAGCGCAGCTTGGGCAGGGCCGCGAGGAGATCACCGCAAAACTGCAGTCGCTACAGCAGCAGATTCAGAACCTCGTATCTTCGGGTTTCGTGACTGACCAGGCATCGGTAAAGTTCAACGCCGCGTACAACGACTACACCACGAGCGCAAACACCGTAGTTGCAAAGCTCAACGAAATTCAGAGCTTCCTGACCCAGACTGCGAATGCAATGCGCGACATGGATGCGCAGATTGCTGCCCGCATCAACTAATTGGCGCAGAACACATGAGTGACGGGCTGAAGCTCGAAGATTCAGAACTCTCCGCAGCCGGGGCCACATTGGTAGCGGCGTCGTACGTGATGGTTCACGACAATACGTCGCGACCCAACGCACAGATTGATTCGCTAACCGGAATTAGTGGTCAAATTGAGCACTATCTCAAAGGGTTGTCTGTCGCGCGCGCGGCGCTCGCAGATGCGGCAAAGACTGGCAGCGAGAGTATTTCTGCGGTGATGCGAGATAGCGCAGAGCTTGACGCATTCATTAGCGCAAACTTGGCATCTGGCTTCGCCGTTCGAAAGGGAAAATCTTGAGTCCGAGCGTTCCTGCTGCCTCGGCAGTTCTCGTCGGCACTCCTAAAGCGGGCAGTGTCGACGAGATTAATGCTGTCGCGACATTTGTGGACGACATCGTTGATGACTGTTACCAGTACAACGTTTCGGTTTCAGGGGCTGCGCGCTACCTATCTGGTGCGAAAAGCGTCGGCGTCACCCGAATTCAAAACAAGCTGCTTGAACGTTTGCTGCCAGGTTCAGATGTGCTGAGCGAATCTGCTGGTCAAGCGAAAAAGACGTTCAACAGTTACGCGTCAGAGGTCGAGCTGATTCATAAACGAGCCGATCAGATCAAACAAGATGTCAGGGATGACCTGCAGTCGATCTCTTCGGCGATGTCGGAGATCGAACGGATCGCTCGAGAGATTCGTGTCTCAGCGTCGTATTCTTGGCAGGCAGTGCCGCCGGGTCAACTCCCAGACCCCGTGTTAAGTCGCGCGGCGGATGATCTTTCGTCGGCAGAACAATCCGCAGCCAAACAGAACCTGCGAATGCTGTACGAGAATCAGTGGCTTGGCGCCGCTGTTCGCTGGAAGACCGCGCTCGAACACATTGACAGCTTGAAAGCCGAGTGGGCCCGGCTTATCGATGAGCGTCGGATTGCTGAAAAAGCGCTCGTGGACGCGCTCGACGACACCGCAATCGGGCACATGATTTCCCTTGGCTCCGGTGCCGGTACTTCGGCAAAACGGACCATAGCGCTTGTAATTTCTGGCGAGCTTTGGGGTGAAAGTAACGAAGGCACTCCCTATAGCACCAGCCACCCTCTGCTGAAAAAATTGATCGGGACCGAGGACGGGTCTCATTTTCAGAATCTGTCCATTACCCCAGAAGAGATCGCGAGCAACTGGGACACCCTCGAACCCGAAGAGCAGGCAATCCTCATTGCTGCCGTGCCGGGAGTAATTGGAAATCTGCCAGGTCTGAGCGGTGAAGTGCGAAATCTGGTCAACCGGGCGCAGATGACTTTCTTCCGCGAGCACCCACAATTGCTTACTCCCGAACAGCTGCGCTTGGCAGCGGGCCTGCAGAACATTCTTAACAGAGAAGACCTGCAACTTCGGTCGGGACAGGGCGCAGACCCCCCGATTCAAGTCCTGGGCCTAGATCTGGCAGTGAGCCCGCCCCGTGCGGCAGTCTCTTACGGAAACGTCGATACTGCGGGCAACGTTACCTGGCTTGTTCCCGGGATGCTCAACGACGCTTCTGAGGGAATTAAAGGTATGGACGAAGCGGGTGTGAACCTGTTTCGGACGCAAGGTAGGGTGTCGGGCGGCAACCAGAATGCTGTCATCGCTTGGCTTGGTTATGACACCCCTGGGGACCCGCTTAAATGGGATTTTGGTGTTCTCGCTTCTGAATCCGCGATTACCGGCGCAAGTCGGCTTGTCGCAGAAATCAATGGACTTGATGCATCACGGTTGCACGGTGGGGGAGAGCTGCCAACTCGGAATGTAGCTGCGCATTCTTACGGCACCACTGTGGCCTCGATCGCACTAAAAGATGTGCAATACCCCGTTGACACTTTTGTGATGATCGGTTCGGCAGGCTTGGACACTGCTGAAATCAAGAGTTTGGGCGACCTTAAAGTTAAAGAAGTGTCGCCTGGCCAATCAGCGATTTACACGACTCACGCAGACGGAGACCATCTCGCACCAGCAGGCGCGGGGGCAAGCGGCAGAGGGCAGCCAAATCCGAATGCCAACGGTTATGGGCTGCAGAATTTTAGCCCAGTTTATGGAGGCGCGATCTCGTTCTCGGCAGAAGGTGACACCTCTCTGCAACTGAAGGGCACAAATGGCCACTCGCTAATAGGATCAGGACTGGAACCTGGTGGGGCTGGTATTAGTGCATCGGTTGGCCAGGGGTACCTAGACTCAGCGACAGAGTCGATTAATTCTATTTCGAAGATCACCACTGGAAACATTGATCTAAAACTTCAGCATTCATTTCAAATCACTGAAGCAGAACGAGTGAACTACATCATCGACCCCGCTACAGGCAACCTGTACCCATATCGTGTGAAGGAGACCACATGATCCCAGGCTTGAAAAATCGCTACCGAAAAGTTGCAGTGTTCTTCACCGCTTCAACTTTTGTTCTTGGATTGAGCGCGTGCGCTCAGGAGGTGCCGCTTGTGACTGAATCGACTCGGCTGAGCGATGACACACTCGCCGAGCAGCAGGCCTGGCTTGCTGAGCAAGCGGACGCGATAATCCAGGCGTCCGGTATTAGCGAAGGCTGGTACGAACTTCTTGGCGATGGACGGATTCGCGACTGGACGGGGCCGAGCTCTGAACGGAGTGCCTATATTGAGGGGTATTATCCTCGGGAATGCGCAGGCACCGGTACTGGTCAGAACAGAATCTCCCTACACAATGATTCAGTAGGGGAGAGTCCTGTGCGAACAGCTGACCAGGTTCGACATTTTTGGGAAGCACAGGGGTGGACAGTCTCTCCGTTGGGTCCCCAGGACGAGACCGGACGTGACTACCGGGCGGATCGGGAAGACGGGGCAATTCTTACTTTGCTAACGACCCCGGACCGTATGGTGTTTGAGGTGTATACGAGCTGTTCTGCCGACGAGAGTGTCGGTAATTGGATGGAGCACGCGCGCGCGAAGAACGAGTTCGAGGAAGAACTCGCCACTCGTGAGCAGGCGGCAGAATAGAGCTTTTGTTGTTGGTTCATAGATCCTTTCGCAGCGGCAAGCGCGCGATTTCAGCGTTTGCGGCCTCGCTCGCGTGCCTTGGCCTGCTCGCCTCGTGTGCTCAGGAGGTGCCGCTTGTGACGGAATCAATGAAGTTGACAAATGACACGTTGAGCGAGCAACGTGTTTGGCTTGCTTCGGAGGCAGACAAAGCAATTGCTGCTTCTGAGGTGCCGGATGGGTGGCATGAGCGGCTCTATGATCGGCCAAGCTACCCGTGGACTGGGCCGAGCGAAGAGCGAGACCGCTACATGGAAGGAATATTCCCGAGGGAATGCGCGGGATCCAACAGTGGCCGGATGAACTTCAGTCTGAACAATGATGTCGCACTTGAAGATCCTTTTTCTGTTGCAGATCGTGTTCGCAGCTTCTGGGAAGCGGAGGGTTGGACTACTTCTGATGTCACACCGCCGAATGACTACGAAGTGTATTTCCGGGCAGATCGCGAAGACGGTGCCATTCTTGGGTTTACTGCTTCTGAGAAAGGCTTGCTCATTAAGGTGATGACCAGTTGCTCTGTAAACGAAAGCGTTGGCAACTGGATGGCGCACGAGGGTGAGAAAAATGAGTTCGAGGAAGAGCTCGCCACTCGCGAACCAGCGGCAGAATAGAGCTTTTGTTGTTGGTTCATAGATCCTTTCGCAGCGGTAAGCGCGCGACATCAGCGTGCGTTGCCTCAGTAGTGTGTCTTGCCCTGCTCACTTCGTGTGCGCAGGAGGCGCCGCTTGTGACGGAATCTACTCGGTTGAGTAATGACACCCTTGAAGATCAACGAAGCTGGGTGACAGAGCAAGCGGACGCCGCAATTTCCGCCACGGGTATTTCGGAAGGTTGGCATGAGCGGGGCTACCTACCTGAAGACGATATTTCGTGGTCGACAGTTGCCACCGATAGACAGCGAATCATCAGAGGCTTAGTGACGGCGCAGTGCTCTGGAACAAATTCGGGTCTCCTAGATCTTGGTTTGAATAACGACATCCAGCTTGATTCCTTCGCACAAATCGTTGATCAGGTGAGGGACTTTTGGCAGGGTGAAGGCTGGACGATCACGAATGTGATTCCCCCAAACGAGGAAGAGCTTTATATTCGTGCTGATCGGGAGGACGGGGCTGTGCTTGCGTTCAATGCGACAGCGAGGGGAATGTTGTTGGAAGTCGCTTCCAGCTGCTCGGTAAATTCAACTGTTGCAAATCGCTACGGACCTGCTGGTGCAGCCAATGAGTTCGAGGAAGAACCCACCACTCGTGAGCAAGCGGCAGAATAGAGCTTTTGTTGTTGGTTGATAGATTCTTTCGCAGCGGAAAGCACGCGATTTCAGCGTTCGCGGCCTCGCTCGCGTGCCTTGGCCTGCTCGCCTCGTGTGCTCAGGAGGTGCCACTTGTGACGGAATCAATGACTTTGACGAACGAAACGTTGAGCGAACAACGTGTTTGGCTTGCTTCGGAGGCAGACAAAGCAATTGCTGCTTCGGAGGTGCCGGATGGGTGGCATGAGCGCCTCTATGATCGGCCAAGTTATCCGTGGACCGGGCCGAGCGAAGAGCGAGACCGCTACCTGGAGGGAGTGTTCCCGATGGAATGCGCGGGCTCCAATAGCGGAAGACTCGACATCGGTTTGAATAACGACGTTGTGCTTGAAGATCCATTCTCGGTTGCAGATCGTGTTCGCAGCTTTTGGGAAACAGAGGGTTGGGTAACTTCTGATGTCACACCGCCGAATGACTATGAAGTGTATTTCCGGGCAGATCGCGAAGACGGTGCCATTCTTGGATTCACTGCTTCTGAGAAAGGCTTGCTCATTCAAGTGATGACCAGCTGCTCTGTAAACGAAAGCGTCGGCAACTGGATGGCGCACGAGGGCGAAAAGAACGACTCGAAAGAAGAGCAACCCACTCGTGAACAAGTTTCAGATTAAAAGACCACGAGAACTAAAATCAAAGATTGATACTGCAGAAGTCTCAATCGCCTGACTCCGCACGAATGGGTGCACTAAACAATGAAATTAAAACTCGGCGTGAGCGCCGCTGGCGGCGCAAACCACGACATCACCGTTTCTTGCGATGTCACCACGACAATTGGTGAACTTGCTCTCTCCCTCATGCGCACAGAACTGTTCGCTGGCTCAAACCTGGAATCATTCGCAGCGCTTCGTCGTGGACATGTCACGCTACTTGGAAACGCAGGCGATGGCCGGGGCGAGCAACTGCTTGACCCCGCAACGTGCGTTGGCGTTTCTGGCCTGCAATCGGGCTGGCAGATCACAGTAGTGCCCGAATTTGGCACACAGGCGCACAGGCCGATCCCCATGCTTGGCACCGTGGAGGTGCTGAATGGCCCGCAAGAGGGCGCCGTCTACAGTCTTGTCGCGGGTAACAACACGATTGGCCGTGACTCTCTCAGCCGGGTGCTGATCGACGACCGGAGCGTTTCGAGACGGCACGCGGTCATCGAAGTTGGCGCACATATGGTGCTGCGCGACCTTGGCTCAGCCAACGGCATTGAAGCCTACGGGCAGCCCGCTGAGCAAATCGCGATCACTCGCGCGACGGAGGTGCTGCTTGGTTCGATTCGTGTCCGAATTACGCCGCTCTTAGACCAGACTGAAAGTGGCCCACTTGACCACAGACATCCACACACGAGAGCACCACGGGTCGATCCTCGTTTCCCTCTGACGAAGCGCGAACTGCCAAAGCCGCCACAACCCACGCAAGCAAACCGAATTCCACTGCTTGCGATGCTCGCGCCCATGATGATGGGCGGCGTCATGTTTGCGGTCACTCGGTCACCGATGAGCTTGATGATGGTCGCGTTCACGCCACTTATGATGATCGGCTCATGGGTTGACAGCCTGACCTCAGGCAAACGCAAACTTAAGCGAGAGCTGCGGCAATTTCTGGAAACACTTTCGACCGAGCGTGCAGAGCTGAGCGAACTTCGCGCCGAAGAAGTCGCGGTACGGCACACCGAGACACCTGACCTCGCAAGCATCGCGAATGCGGTGCAGACTCGCAGCCGCTTACTTTGGGCCAGAAGGCCAGAGCATCGGAGTTTTCTAGAGTTGCGGTTTGGTGACGGCACTCTGCCAAGCCGAACCGTAGTTGAGCTGCCGCATCGCGGTGATGCCGCGGCAGAGCAGTGGAATGCACTGCGCGAAATGAAAGACGAATTTGCTTCGGTCACACCGGTTCCGGTTCTTGAACGCCTTGATCGTTGCGGTTCAATCGGGGTAGCGGGGGATCAGCAGATCGCCGACGGGCTTGCGCGCGGCCTCGTACTGCAGCTTGCCGGATTGCACTCTCCAGCCGAAGTGGTGATTGCGGCGTTCGCCGGATCGGCGCGTGCGGGCGGCGCGTGGGAATGGCTCAAATGGCTGCCGCACATTGACCCAGTGGGCAGCCCCGTTGCTGCCTGGCCACTTGCCGACAGTTCGAGTGCTGCGACAACGCTGCTGATTGCGCTTGAGGCATTGATTGAGCAGCGTCGCGGTACGAACTCAGCCTCGGTTCGTTCGCACCTCACCCCAGATGAGGTGCCCGACAGTGCGGATGAAGCAGTGAGCTCGTTGCCGGTAACTCCTGCGGTTGTGGTGCTCGTACTTGAACAGGAGATTGAAGAGGCTCATCGCACCCGTTTGATTGCGCTCGCTGAAGATGGCCCGGACCTTGGCATTCATGTGATTTGGGTTGCTGATGACATCGCTCGGGTGCCGGCGGCCTGCCGCAGCTTTGTAGAGGTAACTTCGAGTGCGCACGCGCAGAGCAAGCCGCAGCCGCCGTTGGCCACATCACTACCTCTACCCCAGGTCGGCACCGCGAACTTTGTGCGCTTCGGACAGACCGTGGCGCTGAGCCGAATCGAATACGTGGAACTCAATGAAGCAGCAGCTTTTGCGAGGTCGCTCGCCCCGGTTGACGACACTGCGGCACGCGCCCTCGATGAGAGTGACTTGCCACGAAGCGTGAATCTTCGCGAGTTGCACCGTGTTGATTTGCTCGGCGGTGCCGGACCAATTCTGCAGAGTTGGCAGACGAGTGGCAGCCTCGTGCGTGCCTGGCAACCGGGCGAAGAACGTGACGCAGTGAAGCTTGCTGCGGTCGTAGGTCAGAGTCCAGAGGGGCCAGCCGAGATTGACCTGCGGGTGCACGGCCCGCATGCGCTTGTCGGTGGCACCACGGGTGCAGGCAAATCGGAGTTTCTGCAAAGCTGGATTATGAGTCTCGCAGCAACGATCAGCCCGGATCGCCTCACTTTCTTGCTGGTCGACTACAAGGGCGGAGCAGCCTTTGCCGAGTGTGTTGATCTGCCGCACACGGTGGGCCTCGTCACTGACCTGAGCCCACATCTTGTGCGCCGCGCACTTACTTCGCTTCGCGCCGAGTTGCGCTACCGGGAAGAGCTGCTTGCTGAACACGGTGCGAAAGACTTGATCACTATGGAAAAGCGCGGTGACGCGGCCGCGCCGCCCGCGCTCGTGATCGTGATCGACGAATTTGCTGCACTCGCGAGTGAGGTGCCCGAGTTTGTTGATGGCGTGATCGACGTTGCGCAGCGAGGACGCTCACTCGGCTTGCATCTGATCTTGGCAACTCAGCGCCCGGCGGGCGTGATCAAAGACAATCTTCGTGCGAACACCAACCTTCGTGTAGCTCTGCGGATGGCAGACGAAGCTGATAGCGCCGATGTGATTGGGGTGAAGGACGCGGCCTTTTTCGATGCAGAGACTCCGGGCCGAGGGGCAGTGAAGTCTGGTGCTGGTCGCATCTCTAGTTTTCAGACGGGATACCTTGGCGGCCGCTCCGTCGATGAAGTCACAGCTGCCCGTCTTGAGATTCGTGATTTGAGTTTCGTTGAGGGTGACGCTTGGGACATTCCAGACGGAACGCACGCCGATATCCGAAAACGAGCGCGACGCGGTCAGGTCGCGCGTGACATCGAACGTTTGCGAGATAGCGTGATTGCTGCCGCTGAGGCCGCTTCGCTCGCTTCGCCGCGTAAGCCTTGGCTGGACATGCTGCCGACGATGCTCTCGCTTGATTCTTTGCGTGCCGGCAGTGGCGCTGGGTCTCGTCGACGTGCCAGCGTCGAGACCCCAGGCTCAGCAGTGCTGATTGGTATGCGTGATCGACCCGATGCGCAGCGCCAAGACCCTGTGCTGCTTGATCTGAACGAGGCAGGTAATATCGCGATTTATGGCGCGAGCGGCACAGGCAAAACCAGTGCGTTGCTGACGATTGCGGCCTCATTGAGTGAGTCAGCAGCCGCAGAGCCCGCGCATATTTATGCGATCGATGCTGCCGGTGGCGGGCTTGATCCGCTGCTTTCTCTGCCAACTGTCGGTGCGGTCGCGCCGCTCAACGATGATGAGCTCTCACGTCGTGTCTTGCGGCACCTGCAAAGCATTGTTCGTGAGCGGGGCACCAGATTTGCGGCGGCCCGCGCAAACTCACTGAGCGTATACAACCGGGCAAATGGCGCCAATGAGCCGCGTGTGCTGCTTCTCATCGACGGGTTCTCAGCCTTCCGGCAAGCTACCGAAATGCTTGGCGCTAAGGACGCGCCAATGCAGGTGCTCACCGAGATCATGCAGGCCGGTCGAGCCGTTGGCGTGCACGTTGTGCTTACGGCTGATCGAGCCGGAGTTGTACCGAGTTCACTTGCGGCGAGTGTGCAGCAGCAGCTTGTGCTTCGTCTCGCCTCGGTGAATGACTACTCGTACATCGATGTGCCCGCCGATACGCTCGATGCTGCGCCCCCGGGCCGTGGAGTATTTGCTGGGCAGAGCGATGAAATTCAACTGGCACTCGTGGGTGATTCGCCAGATTTGCTTGGGCAGGCGAAGGCGCTGGAAGAACTTGCGCAACGATTGCGCTCGCAGCAGGTGGCTACGGCGCCGGTTATTCAGAATGCGCCGACACTGGTGGCGTTGCACGAGTTGCCGGCACAGCTTGCCAATCAGCCTGTCTACGGCATTGAAGTCGACGGCTTTACGCCAGCGCCGATGCCAGTCTCCGGTCTCGGCGTGATTGCTGGCCCTGCTGGCGCTGGCCTTTCGACCGCCGCGCTCGCTTGTGCAACAGCGTTTGCGCGCTGGTCTGAAACTGATGGCGTTGCTGTCGAGCGTGTGCTGCTCAGTTTTGTGCCGGATCGTGCTGGCGGGCTTGGTGCGAAGGGCACATGGGATCGCGTCGCGCGCGGAGCAGAAGAAGTTGCAGATCTTGCTAAAGAGTTGACTGTGGCTCTCGGCGGCACACTGCCGAATACTCCCGGGCTGCTGACGCAGGGGTTGATCGGCGGGCCAATCGGTGGATTGATCGGTTCTGAAGCAGAACAGGCAGCTCCTGAAGTGAAACCGCTGTTTCCGAGAAGTGTTCCGCGCGGAGTGATTGTGGTTGAACGGCCAACTGAGGCTGAGGGGACCGAGGCACTGCCGATCCTCGTCGCGCTAGCAAAAGCGGCAAGGCGTGCCGAGGTGCTGGTGCTCTTTGAGTTTGAGCAGGGCGCAGCTTCTGGCGTTTGGGATTTGTATTCAGCACTCAAGCAGCCGCGCTGGGGTCTCGCGTTACAGCCGGATGAGGGTGACGGTGGATCGCCATTCCGTGAGAGTTTCGGCCGTGTAAAGCGCGCTGATTTCACAGAAGGTCGAGGGTTCGCGGTCGAATCAGGACGCGTGCTGCCCGTACAGGTCGCGGTCGTTACGACCAGTCATTGATTACGATTGTTGCTCAATCGAAGGCATAAAGCGTATGCGCTGCATCGTGAGGTATTCTAGATAGCTGATTCGCGTACGCGAACTGACATTTGAATAAGGAGGCCCACCGTGAAGATCGACCTCGCCATGCTGCGCGGACTTGAGCGCGAGCGTGATATCCCGTTTGAGGAACTTGCCAGCATCATTGAGCAGGCCATCCACACTGCTTACATTAAGCATGAGGTGAACATTGGGCATCCCGAACCTGCCGATAACCAGGTTCGCGTCACCCTTGACCGCAAGAGCGGCGCAATCAGCGTGCTCGTTCCAGAACTGAACGACGCTGGAGAGGTGATTGGCGAGGCACTCGCTGACACCGAAGAATTCGGACGTATTGGCGCAAACGCTGCCAAGCAGGTCATCAATCAGCGTCTTCGTGACCTCGGCGATGACCAGATGCTCGGTCAATTCAAGGACAAGGAAGGCCAGATTGTTTCTGGCATCGTGCAGCAGGCGCAGAACCCGCGTATGGTGCACATCGATCTTGGTGACCTTGAAGCGATCATGCCGCCAGAAGAGCAGGTGCCGGGCGAAGAGTACAAGCACGGCACTCGCCTGCGCGTGTACGTGACAAGCGTTTCAAAGGGTCTGAAGGGTCCGCAGATCGTTGTCTCTCGCACCCACCCCGGTCTTGTGCGTCGCCTCTTTGAGCTTGAGGTGCCTGAGCTTTCGGCTGGCATCGTTGAGATCGTTTCGCTTGCTCGCGAGGCAGGTCACCGCTCAAAGGTTGCCGTTCGTGCAAATCAGTCTGGCATTAACGCTAAGGGCACCTGCATTGGTGAGATGGGCCGCCGCGTGCGGGCCGTCATGAGTGAGCTCGGTGAAGAGAAGATTGACATCGTTGATTACTCACCGGATCTGCCCACTTTCGTAGCGAACGCGCTTTCGCCTTCAAAGGTGACTGATGTGTTTATGCTGAATGAGCAGCTGAAGCAGGTTCGTGCACTCGTGCCCGACTTCCAGCTCTCACTCGCTATCGGCAAGGAAGGCCAGAACGCCCGCCTCGCCGCAAAACTCACGGGCGCAAAGATCGACATTCAGCCAGATTCAATCATGAATGATTGAATCTTTGCGTTGAAGCGTTGAAGCGTTGAAGCGTTGAAGCGTTGAAGCGTTGAAGCGTTGAAGCGTTGAAGCGTTGAAGCGTTGAAGCGTTGAAGCGCTGGGCGTGAAGTTGCGACGTGCGTCACACTCAACCTTCATAAGGCGGTACTTCTTTTCGGAGAGGTACCGCCTTATGAGTATTCCATTCCTATTAGCTCAAGCAATGCTCAAGTAATTTGCGTTTCTCGCTTGAACCGGATTGATTGTTGCGAGTACGTGGCAGTGACGTGGAGTCCTGTAGCGCACATTCGCATCGGGGGCATGGGTGCTTTCCGTGTGCTGCCAATTCCAGGTGTCCGGACTGTCTGTTATGTTGTTGGCATCGCACTTGGTGTGGGCCGCCCCCGCTACCGGGCCGGGTGCACGGAGATTCCAATGAAGATTCTGATCGTCGAAGATGATGAGCGCGTTTCCGAGGCGCTCAGTGTCTTCCTGCGCAAACGCGGATATCGTACCCAAATTGCAGCCGCTGGATCACAAGCCCTCGCCCAGCTCGGCTCAGACACCGAAGTGGTGCTGCTAGACCTTGGCCTTCCCGACGTTGACGGCATTGATCTTTGTCGCCGCATTCGAGCACAGACGGGGGTTCCGATCATCATTGCAACGGCGCGAAGCCACGTGCAAGACCGTATTCGTGGGTTGCGGGCTGGCGCGGACGATTTTGTGGTGAAGCCCTATGACGTGCGCGAATTGGTAGCTCGAATCGAGGCTGTGACCCGTCGTTCTCGGGTGCTTGCGGCGCCGCAGGATCAACGTGTTGAGACGCAGGGTGTGTGCATTAACATGACCAGCCGTCAGGTAGTTGTTGACGGCGAGCTCATTGATCTCACTCGCAAGGAGTTCGACATCGTGGGTGTGCTCGCTCGTTACCCGGGTGTGGCGGTGCCGCGAGAGCGTCTGATCCGTGAGGTGTGGAACACGGAGTGGCACGCCTTTAGCCGTTCGCTTGAGGTGCACATTGGCTCGATCCGACGCAAAACTGGTCGCAGTGAACTCATCGAGACGGTGCGTGGTGTTGGCTACCGAATGGTTGTGTCTTAACCGATGCGAACGCGTCTGGTCGTTGTTTTTTTGGTGCCACTTATTGGCGTGCTGCTTGCCCTCGGGGGTGCGTACGCCTGGAGTGCTGCCCGTAGCGCCCAGCAGGAATTTTTTGCCGACCGTTCCGGCGACGTGAGTTATTTTGTGACGAGCGCAAGACAATCGTTGCGCTCTGGCAATGCGACCGTCATTGAGGGGGAGGCTCTTCGGTACCACGAGCTCTATGGGGCGAAGGTCGCCGTGGTCGACCGATCGGGCACACCCTGGGTTGCGATCGGCATGCCCTCAAAAGTGCTTGATGACGACACGAATGATCGAGTGCAGTTGGCGCTTTCGGGCAGACGAGGAGAAACTCCTCAGGCGGTTTTGCCGTGGCTCATCGCCGAAACGGCGCTGGTTGAGCCTGTCTTTGACGACGGTGATGTGATCGGCGCAGTGGTGCTCTCTGCTAGCACAGAATCACTGCGCAAAACCATCGCGCAGCAGTGGGTGGTGCTCGCTGCCGCGGCGGTGATCGCGATTGCGGCGGGCCTGCTGCTCATGAACCGACTCGCGAGTTGGGTGTTGCAACCGGTGCGGCGAGTTGATGAGGCGATGGCTGCGATTGAACAGGGGCATATGGAGGCGAGGATCGCCGACGATACTGGCCCGCCGGAGCTTCGGCGCATGATTGAACTGTTTAACCGAATGGCCAACGAGATTGAACGTGTTGTTTCTCGGCAGCAGGAGTTCGCTCTCACTGCATCGCACGAATTGCGCAACCCTTTGAACGCTCTCATGCTGCGAGTCGAATTGCTTGCGATCGACCTCGATGGTGAGCATGAGGAAGATGTTGAAGCGCTTCGTGAGGAGGGGCGGCGCATGACTCAGATTCTTGAAACTTTGCTCGGACTTGCGCGGAGCGGTCGTGGTGAGGCTGCCTTTGCTCCAGTCGATCTGGTCGAACTCGTGGAGCGCCGAATTGACGCTTGGCAGCAGGTTGCTGATGAGGGTCGGGTTCGTTTTGAATTACATGCCGAGCACGCTGTGGAGGCGGTGACAGATGCGATTGTGATCGAAAGTGCGTTTGATGCGGTTATAGACAATGCCCTGAAATACGCGCCTCGCGGGAGCAAAATTGAGGTTTCTGTGATTGATCTCCAGGACTCTTTTGAGATTGTGATTCGCGATCATGGGCCAGGCATTAACCGTGAAGATCTTGGCAAAATGACCGATCGTTTCTGGAGAGGCGAAGGCAGTGAGCAAAAGCCAGGAACAGGCTTAGGACTCGCGATCGCAACCGATCTGCTTGCCTCGCTTGGTGGTCAGCTGAGTGTTGATGCTCCGGCCAACGGAGGACTCGTGGTGAGCTTCCAATTGCCCAAAGGGGGAGTGCGATGAGTCGAATACGGTTGGCGCGAAAAAGGGACTTTCGGACAGGTGTAGCGGCGATCCTCGCTGTCCTAATGCTGTTGAACGTGAGTGCGTGCGCTAACGGGAATTCCGAGCGAAATTCACCAAAGTATGTCATTTCTGGCGGCGGCACGTCAGGCGTCTACTACAACTACGGCAGCAATCTTGCCAGCGAGCTCTCCCGGAATCTCCCTGAAGACTTTGTGGTTGCAGAGAGCGAAGGATCGATCGACAATCTGTTCCGCATCGGATCAGGACAGGCGCTGCTCGGCTTTGCACAGAGTGATGCGGCAGCAAACGCCACGCTTGGTGATGGCACTTTTGGGCAGCGAATTCCAGTCAGAGCAATCGCGAGGCTCTACGACGAGTACGTGCACTTGGTGGTGCGGGCAGACTCAGACATCAATGACGTTCGCGATTTGCGCGGAAGAGTGGTGTCTTTGGGTGCTAGAAATTCGGGCGTGAATCTCGTGTCGATGCGTGTGATGAGCGCGGTTGGGTTGACGCCGGGAAGCCTTGAAAACAAAGAGCTTGGACCAGACGCGGCGATTGAGGCACTTCGTACCGGGCAAATCGAGGCCATCTTTTGGGTCGGTGGAGTGCCGACACCGGGGCTAGAAAAACTATCAAAAGAAGTTCAGCTTCGCCTGGTGCCGATTGAGGCTGAAGTTGTTGAAAAACTGAATGCAAACTATGGCGGGGTGTATCGGATCTCTGAGTTTCCGATCGGTTCTTACGGCTGGGATACCCCGACCATGACCATGTCCGTGCCGAACTATTTGGTGGTTTCTGAGGACGCCCCGGCACCGCTTGTGCGTGAGATCACAGAGCAACTGTTTGCCTCTCGGGCCGCACTCGCGCAGCAGGTGCCAACCGCAGCCCTGCTTGACCGGAGGCAGGCAATTTTCACCGATCCCATAGAGTTGCACCCCGGCGCAGCCGAGTACTACACCGCTGCAAAACACTAGTTTCTAGACAAGCCTGCAAGTCTCAAGAAACCCTCAAGAGGCGTGTGTAACTCCCGTGCCGCTCTTACCGTTGAATCATCTCGTCCGATTCAATGGAGAATGCGTCGGTAGCCCCTGTCTTTGATCAGGCAAGCGCTCGGTTCTTCATACAAGCCAGAAGTATGAGAGGCCAATTATGAGTGCATCTTCATCTGAACGTCCCGCATCAGCGGCCGGTGACACCACTGCTATTCGTGTACAGGCCAACGATCGAGAACCACTCGTTGTGGTCTCAGGCGTAAACAAACACTACGGCGATTTGCACGTGCTTAACGACATCAACACCACCGTCGGGCGCGGTGAGGTCGTGGTGATCCTCGGGCCTTCGGGCTCTGGCAAATCTACGCTCTGCCGCGCAATCAACCGTCTTGAAACCATCGACTCGGGCAGTATCGCCATTGACGGGGTTGAACTGCCGCAAGAGGGTAAAGAACTCGCGCACTTGCGGGCCGACGTTGGCATGGTGTTTCAATCATTCAACCTATTTGCGCACAAGACGATTCTTGAAAATGTGACACTCGGCCCAATCAAAGTTCGCGGCCTGAGCAAAAAAGAAGCCGAAGCGCGCGCGATGGCGCTGCTCGAACGCGTGGGGATTGCAAACCAAGCGAAGAAACTGCCCTCGCAACTCTCTGGCGGCCAGCAGCAGCGTGCAGCTATCGCCCGTTCGCTCGCGATGCAGCCCAAACTGATCCTGCTTGACGAGCCAACCTCGGCCCTTGACCCCGAAATGATCAACGAGGTTCTCGACACCATGATCGGGCTTGCTAACGACGGCATGACGATGGTTGTCGTGACTCACGAAATGGGGTTCGCGCGCCGCGCCGCAGATCGAATTCTGTTTATGGCAGACGGTCAGATCGTCGAAGAAGCGACACCGGAGCAGTTCTTTACTGACCCGCAGACGTCGCGTGCCAAGGATTTCTTGTCCAAGATCCTCGGCCACTAATTCACCAGTACGCGCTCGCGCGTCTCATAAACCTGACGAGAAACAACGTGATGACAAAGACACTGTCAACACCAACTAGGAAGCAGGGAATCATGCGATTCACAAAAACCGCGGCAGTCATGGCCGCAGCCGGTGCTCTTTTGCTGGCAGGCTGCTCGGGCGGCAACTCAAACACCGAAGAACCGACTGTCAAAGAAGAAGTCACCTTCGAAGCAGGCACCACAATGGCTCGCCTGCACGACGCGGGCAAGATCACGGTCGGCACCAAATTTGATCAGCCGCTCTTTGGGTTGATGGGTCTTGACAATAAGCCAGAAGGCTTTGACGTTGAGGTTGCGAAGATCATCGCTGGTGAGCTCGGTATCAAGCCTGAGAACATCGAATGGGTTGAGGCTGTCTCGGCAAACCGCGAGCCATTCATTGAAAACGGTCAGGTAGACATTGTGGTTGCGACCTACACCATCAATGACAAGCGCAAAGAGGTTGTCTCGTTTGCCGGCCCGTACTACATCGCTGGTCAAGATCTGCTCGTACTCAACGGCAACCCAGACGGCATCAAGGGCATTGATGACGTCAAGGGCAAAAAGGTGTGCTCGGTCACGGGATCGACTTCGGCACAGAACCTGAAAGACGCTGGTGTTGAGGTAATCGAAACCGACACCTACTCAAACTGCTTGACGCCACTGCGCCAGGGTGAAGTGGTTGCGGTATCGACCGACAACGTGATTCTGGCTGGGCTCGCTGACCAGAACCCAGGCGAATTCGAAGTCATCGACAACCCATTCACCGAGGAGCCATACGGTATCGGCCTCAAGAAGGACGACACTGACTTCCGCAACTTCATCAACGACACGCTTGAGAAGTCATTCAATGACGGACGCTGGGCATCGGCGTGGGAGAGCACCGCAGGCAAGGTTCTGTCGACGCCAACCCCACCAACGATTGATCGCTACTAAGTTGTAGCGCGGCAGGGATCGGGCGGCAGCTTTGCTGCCCGATCCTCGTCGAAAAATCTAGTGACTCTAGAGAAAACAAAGAAGGGAGTGAACGCGCAATGAACGTGCTCATTGAGAATGCAGACCTGGTGCTTGCCGGATTTCTGATGACGCTTCGGCTGCTCCTACTCGGCGGTGCCGGAGCAATGCTGCTCGGCCTGGTCGTAGTAACCATGCGTATTTCACCCGTGGCCTCGTTGCGCGGTTTTGCCACCGCGTATACCGAACTCTTTCGTAATGTGCCGCTGACGCTGATCTTCCTGTTTATGGTGTTTGTGCTGCCACTGATCAACCCGAACCAGCCACCATATGAAGTGCTGGCCGTGATCGCGCTTGCTCTCTACACCTCACCCTTCGTGGCTGAGGCACTGCGCAGCGGAATCAACGGAGTGCCAGTTGGCCAGGCCGAGGCAGCCAGGTCGATTGGTCTTGGCTTCGGTCAAACTCTTTCGCTGATCGTATTGCCGCAGGCCATTCGAATGGTGGTGCCGCCGCTGATCAACGTATTCATTGCGCTCACGAAAAACACCTCAGTAGCTGGCGGGTTCTTCGTCGTTGAACTATTTGCGACGGCGCAGCGTCTCGCAAACAACAACGGCAACGCGGTGATCCCGATTCTTGTTGGAGTGGCGTTCTTTTATCTGTTGATCACCGTTCCGCTTGGGTACTTCGCCGGGCAGATCGAGAAGAAGGTGAGGGTTGCGCGATGACTGCTCAAGCAACAGTTCTTTATGACGCCCCCGGACCCAAAGCGCGTGCGCGTTCACGTGTGATTTCTGTCGTCGGTGTGCTGGCGCTGCTGGCGCTGCTCGGGTGGGTCGTGTACCGACTCGCGATTCCGCAGGTTGCCGTGAACGGTGCGGTCACCGCACCCATTCTTGACCCCACCCGCTGGGAGCCGCTCGGTGAATCCCAGGTATGGGTGCTCATGGCCCAGGGCGTGGGGGCGACGCTGAGTGCGGCTGCCGTTGGCATGGTTGGCGCGCTGATTCTTGCAGTGCTCCTAGCCTTTGGTCGGCTTGCCTCAAACCCGGTGATCCGGGTGCCAATCACAATTGTGCTGGAATTCTTCCGAGGCATGCCGCTTCTTTTGATGATGCTGTTTATTCTTCTGGTCGCCTCGACCGGCGCGTTTGTTGCTGTGGTTGCTGCGCTCATCGTCTACAACGGTGCCATCTTGGGTGAAGCCTTGCGGGCAGGCATTCTGTCACTGAACAAGGGACAGCGTGAAGCCGGACTCTCGATCGGTTTGACGCCAGTGCGAACTCGGCTGTTGATCGAATTACCGCAGGCATTCACTCAAATGTTGCCGATCATTATGGCCCAGCTGGTGGTGCTCTTGAAGGACACCTCGCTCGGTTACATCGTTGGCTATTACGAGACGCTGCGTACCGTGAAAAACCTGGCCACCTATTTTGGTAACTACTACATGTTTACGTTCTGGCTGGTTGGTGCGGTGATCTACCTCGCAATCAACCTGCTAGTTTCCTGGATCGGCCGGCGCGCGGCGCGCGCAGTGGCAGCAAAGCAGGCCTAGGTTGAAACCCGTCTTTCCATAGAAGCGAGTTGAAAAACGCCTGATGAAAAGCGCCTGGATTAAGCGGAAAAGCTTGGTCCAGGCGCTTCGGCTTTTGTCATCTAATCGAGGCTTTCACCAAGCTGGCATGGCGCGCCTCGCGCAAGGAATCGCTGGCTCGGCAAGGAGTGTGAGAAGCTGGTAGGATGGATCCGCTTCGGACATGCGTCGCCTGCCGCCAACGCGCGACACAAGACGTACTGCTCAGGGTTGTAGCTCACGGGGATCGACTTGCTGTCGATGATCGCGCGGTTATGCCCGGGCGAGGCGCGTGGGTTCACCCCACGGCCGTATGTTTGAAACAAGCAGTGTCGCGCGGCTCATTCGCGCGTGCATTGAAAGTGTCGGGTTCGCTCGACACCAGCCCTTTAGAGAACAGGCTAGAAACACACATGGACAACTAATGAGCGGCTCACGATGAGACCCGTCCGCTAATTTTGGTTCTCGCCTGTCTGGCGTGAACCCAGACAGGAGAAAAGTGGCTAACCCACGCGTAAGCGAGATTGCCAAGAAGCTCGGTATTGAGAGCAAAAAGGCAGTCGAAATTCTTAATGACGAACTGAAAGAGTTCGTTAAAAGCCCGTCGTCGACGATCATGCCCCCGACGGTGCGTAAACTTCAGGCCTATGTTGGCGAGCACCCAGAGCTCGTAAAGGCCGATGCTGCTGAGGCCGCAGAGGCCCCTGCCGCGAAGCCTGCAGCCGCAAAGCCAGGTGCCGCAAAGCCAGGCGCCGCTATGAAGCCAGGCCCGAAGCCTGGTCCTAAGCCTGCGCCAAAGGCAGAGCCAGCAGCTCCAGCCGCTGAGGCAGCACCTGCCCCAGCTGCTAAGCCAGAGGCAGCTGCAAAGCCTGCTGCCGCTAAGCCAGGCGCTGCAAAGCCCGCCGCTGCGAAGCCGGGTGCTGCTCCGAAGCCAGGCTCTGCTCCAAAGCCAGGTAGCGCCCCGAAGCCGGGTGCTGCAAAGCCGGGTGCTGCGAAGCCAGGCGCTCCTCGTCCGGGTAACAACCCGTTCGCGTCGAGCCAGGGCATGGGCATTCCGCGCCCACCTCGTCCGGGTAACAACCCGTTCGCTTCGAACCAGGGCATGGGCACTCGCCCGAACCCAGGTAACATTCCTCGCCCAGCGCCACGCCCACAGGGTGGCGGCGCAGGTGGCGCTGGCCGCCCAGGCGGTCGCCCAGGCGGTCCAGGTCGCCCAGGTGGCGCACGTCCAGGTGCGGGCGCAGGCGCGGGTGCAGGCGGCGGTACCGGAACCGGATTTGGCGCACCGCGCCCCGGTGGCGGTTTTGCTGGTCGCGGCCGTGGCGGTCGTGGTGCTGGAACTGCAGGCGCGTTTGGTCGCGGCGGCAGCAAGAGCAAGGCACGTAAGTCGAAGCGGGCGAAGCGGGCAGAATTTGAGATGCGTGAGGCGCCATCGCTTGGTGGCGTAAGCGTACCTCGCGGCGACGGATCAACTCCGATCCGTCTGCGCCGTGGCGCATCGCTCAGCGATTTCGCTGACAAGATCAACACCAGCGCCTCGAACCTGGTGACCGTGCTGTTCCACCTCGGTGAGATGGCTACCGCAACGGAATCACTTGACGAGGCAACGTTCGAGATTCTCGGCGAAGAGCTTGGCTACAAGATCCAGGTTGTTTCGCCAGAAGACGAAGATCGCGAGCTTCTCGAAGGCTTCGACATCGACATCGATGCCGAGCTTGAAGAAGAAGGCGACGACGTTCTCGAGGATCGCCCACCAGTTGTTACCGTTATGGGTCACGTTGACCACGGTAAGACTCGACTGCTCGATGCAATTCGCAAGGCAGACGTTGGTGGCGGCGAGGCCGGTGGCATCACGCAGCACATTGGTGCATACCAGGTGCACACCAAGCACGAGAACATCGACCGTGCGCTGACCTTCATCGATACCCCGGGTCACGAGGCGTTTACCGCTATGCGTGCTCGTGGTGCGCAGGTTACCGACATCGCGATTCTCGTGGTTGCAGCAGACGACGGCATCATGCCGCAGACCATTGAAGCGTTGAACCACGCTCAGGCTGCGAACGTGCCAATTGTGGTTGCAGTGAACAAGGTCGATAAGGAAGACGCGAACCCAGCGAAGGTTCGTCAGCAGCTCACCGAGTTCGGTCTTGTGGCCGAAGAATACGGTGGAGATGTCATGTTCGTTGACGTTTCGGCGAAGAACAACATCGGCATCACCGAACTGCTTGACGCTGTGCTGCTGACTGCAGACGCTGGTCTTGACCTGCGTGCGAACCCGAACAAGAACGCTCGCGGTGTTGCCATCGAGGCGAAGCTTGACAAGGGTCGCGGTGCGGTTGCAACCGTGCTTATCCAGTCGGGTACGCTGCGTGTCGGCGACGCCATCGTTGCTGGTACCGCTTACGGTCGTGTTCGTGCAATGCACGACGAGAACGGTGACGCGGTCGAAGAGGCACTTCCTTCGCGTCCAGTGCAGGTACAGGGTCTGTCGAGCGTGCCACGTGCGGGCGACAACTTCCTGGTTACCGACGAGGATCGCACCGCCCGTCAGATCGCTGAGAAGCGTGAGGCAGCTGAGCGTAACGCGCAGCTGGCCAAGGCTCGTAAGCGCATCAGCCTTGAGGACTTCACTAAGGCTCTTGAAGATGGCAAGGTTGAGGCTCTTAACCTCATCATCAAGGGTGACGTTTCGGGTGCTGTTGAGGCACTGGAAGAGTCGCTGATGAAGATCGAGGTCGACGACTCGGTTCAGCTTCGTATTCTGCACCGCGGTGTGGGCGCGATCACCGAGTCCGATGTGGACCTCGCAACGATCGACAACGCAATTGTCATCGGCTTCAACGTGCGTCCAGATGTCAAGGCTCGTGAGCGTGCAGCTCGCGAAGGCATTGACATTCGCTTCTACAACGTCATCTACAACGCGCTTGATGACATTGAATCGTCGCTCAAGGGCATGCTCAAGCCAGAGTACGAAGAAGTTCAGTCGGGTGTTGCGGAGATCCGCGAGGTCTTCCGCTCATCGAAGTTCGGCAACATCGCCGGTGTCATTGTTCGCAGCGGCACCATTACGCGCAACGCAAAGGCGCGCGTTATCCGCGAGGGTGTTGTGCTCGCCGATGGCCTCGCCATCGAGTCGTTGCGCCGCTTCAAGGACGATGTCACCGAGGTCAAGACTGACTTCGAGGCAGGTATTGGCCTTGGCAAGTTCAACGACATTCAGATCGGTGACGAAATCGAAACCACTGAGATGGTCGAGAAGCCTCGCGCATAAGCGCTGAGCTTCCTTCAAAGGGGCGGTGTGCCGGATTGATTTCCGGCACACCGCCCCTTTAGTTTTGTTCTTCAGCTGTGCCGCGTTTGCCGCTTTCGGGTGCAGTCTTGCCGTCGAGCGGCCATGCGATTTTGCGGTCGGGGGAGACATCGAAGCATGAAGCCCTGAACTCTGGAGCTATGGGTTTGTGACGCTGAAGCGAAGCAAAGCGCGAGCGGCTGTGGATTAAGGCGCTGGGCGATCCGGCGCTAAAACACTTCGGGCCCGAGCGAAATACATCGCTCGGGCCCGAAGTGAATATTAGTAGTTAGCGTACCTGCTGGTCGAAACGACGACCCTCAGATTTCGACGGAAGCACTCCGAATACGAGCAGCGCGATCCAACCAAGGTATGGAATCATGCTGAGGAAGAAGAACGGACCGGCCATGTTCGCGTCATGGAGGCGGCGCCAGGTGAGGGCGATGCCTGGAATGAGCGTGCCGAGGGAGAAGATGAACAGCAGTGCTCCGCCAATGAAGGCGAGTGCGTATGCCGAACCTCCACCGTATGAAGCGGTGTCAGCGATCGAAAGGCCGATTCCGTAGAGCATGAAGAGCACAAAGTTGCCGAGCCCGAGGAACAGAGCCGTCCACCAGAATTCACTGCGTGAGGTGCGACCAGTGAAATCTGCGTACTGCTTGAAAAAGCGTTTTACTGATGAGCCGAACCCAGCTCCGTAGAGCGGTCGCGAAGTGTTGTCTGGATCGGCGGTGCCATCGAAGTAGCCACCGACACCTGGGATAGTGCCGATAGGTGCCGCCGGGTACATCATCGCGTATGCGGGAGCCTGATTGTAAGCGGGTGCCTGACCGTAGACGGGTGGCTGTGGCGCGCCATACTGCGGAGCGCCGTAGCCTGGCGCGTTAGGGGTTGGGTACTGCGGCGCCTGCGGTGCACCGAACTGAGGTGCAGCGGGTGGCTGCGGCGCTGAGTACTGCGGCGCTGCAGGTGCTGCAGGAGCCTGTGGCGCAGCATACTGAGGCGGTGCGGGTGAGGGAGTCTGCGGTGCTGCGAATTGAGGCGGCACAGGTGCGGCAGGTGCAGCAGGAGCGGCTGGCGTTGCTGGCGTTGCCGGCGCTGCTGGTGGCTGCGGAGCGTTGAAGTGCGGTGGCTGCGGCGCATAGTTTGGCAGCTCTGGTGCTGCGGGTGCCGCTGGCGCTGGCGCTGCGGGTGATTCTGGCGCTGCCGACGTGAACTGAGGAGCTTCGGGAGCTTCCGCCGCTTCGGGCTGTTCCGGAGTCGGGTCAATTGGGGGCTGGCTCATGAGGATCTACTTCTTTTACGTATCTTGTTTGTACGACCTAGGAAAAGGTGTGCACTTCGAGGGTATCGCTCATGTGGATGAAATTTGGAGGAAATTTGTGATCCTTGAGCAAGTCTTCGCTTTGAGGAGAAAGGCGAAGCGAACCGGGCGGTAGACTGGAGCCATGTCAAACCCACGGGCGGCCAAGGTCGCAGAGCGAATTCAGCAGATCATTGCGCGTCGGCTTGAGAAGGGCCTACGCGACCCGCGCATGGGGTTTGTGACGATCACCGATGTGCGGGTGACCGGCGACCTCCAGAGCGCCAGCGTGTTCTACACGGTTTACGGTAGCGAGCAAGAGCAGGCTGACACGGCTGCCGCGTTGAAAGCTGCAACGGGCATGATGCGCAGCGAGGTTGGTAAGCAGCTCAACACTCGTCTCACGCCGACGCTTGAGTTCATTCACGATGAACTTCCAGATAACGCGCAGCATCTCAACGACCTGCTCGCTGAAGCTAAGCGTCGTGATGACGAAGCACAAGCTCTCGCAGCGAACGCCCACTACGCAGGCGAAGAAGATCCCTATACGAAGCCGCGAGATCTCGAAGCTGAAGCCGACGAAGACGACGATCTTGATGAGATCGAAGACGGCGAACTCGATGACAACGACGACTTCGACGATGAAGATGACGCCGACGATGCAGACGATCTAGACGACGCCGACGAGGCCGCCGAGCGCGACAAGTAACTCGCGTCGCAGACAGGGTAGAGTGCCGAAACGCTAGGGCAGTCGCACTCTACCCTCAGCCTCCACCATCAGGCCGTCGGCAATGAGCGAATCAAATGCACGCTCGGCCTGAGCCGGTTCGCGCAGCCCGCCATCGGCAGCAGCAGCCAGAGCCTCGGCGCGCGTGACTTCCGTTTTGGCCCCACGAAGCAAAGCCATGATGCGCCCGCGAACCTGCCGATCACTGCCAGCAAAGGCGGCCTGCCGTTTCACGACTGGAGCGTTGTCAGGAAAGCCCGATCCTCGCCATTCGCACCACTGAGCTACCGGACAGGAGCCGCAAAGCGGAGCCCGCGCCGTACAGACGATTGCGCCAAGCTCCATCGCCGCAGCGTTCAGCAAGCGCGCACGCACCGGATCCTGCGGCAACAGCGCATCCATGTCGTCGAGGTCGCTTGCTCGTGGGGGTGCTGCGGCAGCTAAACCGTGCACCATGCGGGCTATCACGCGACGGGTATTGGTATCAACGACCGGATGGCGGTCAGCAAAAGCGAAACTTGCAACGGCACGCGCTGTATAAGGCCCAATGCCCGTCAGGGACAGCAGCGTGTCAACGTCTCTTGGCACCTGATCGTTGTGCTCCGCCGCAATTTCTGTGGCAGCCCGATGCAGCCAAAGCGCACGCCTTGGGTAACCGAGACGGCCCCAGGCTCGCACCGCCTCGCCCGGTGCCTCGGCCGCGAGATCGGAGGGTTTCGGCCAACGCCTCATCCACTCTTCAAACTGCGGAATTACCCGGGCGGCCTGTGTTTGCTGGAGCATGAACTCTGAAACGAGCACAGCCCAGGGGTCAATTTCATCTGCCTGAGTGCCCCGCCAGGGCAGCTCCCGCGCTTCGAGCGCGAACCAATCAATGATGGCGTCTTGGATCTTCGCCGTCTCACGCTCATCAAACTGTGCCACCCGCCCAGTGTATTAGCCGTTGCCGCAGGCTTCGCCGGTAGGGTGGTGGAGTGAATAATGCGGCGAACGGCATTTTGCTGATTGACAAGGCAAGCGAGTGGACCAGCCACGACGTGGTAGCGAAAGCTCGCCGCGCACTCGGCACCCGGAAAGTAGGGCATGCCGGCACTCTCGACCCGATGGCAACCGGCCTTCTGATGCTCGGTGCCGGCCCAGCAACACGTTTGCTCACTCATTTGGTCGGCCTCGACAAGACATACACTGCGACGATTCGGCTCGGCGTTTCGACCGTGACCGATGACCGCGAAGGCGACGTGCTTGATATTGCTGACGCTAAGAAGATCCGTGCGCTAGAGCAAGATCCGGCGGCAATTCGTGTAGCTGTCACTGCTCTCACCGGGCCGATTGAGCAGGCACCAAGCTCAGTGAGCGCCATCAAAGTTGATGGAAAGCGGGCCTACGACCTCGTGCGCGCGGGTGAGCAGGTTGAACTGAAAAAGCGACCGGTGACGGTGCACTCATTCGAAATTGAAGAACCAAAACTCGTGGCTGCGCACGGACTCAATGGCGGGGATATCCCGATTGTGGTGCTCGACATTGACGTAACTGTTCGCTGTTCTTCAGGCACCTATATTCGCGCGTTAGCGCGCGACTTGGGTGTGGCACTTGGGGTTGGCGGGCATTTGACCGCACTTCGACGCACCGAGGTTGGCCCGTTTTCGGTGACCGATGCCGCACCAAACGAGGGCTTGGCCGACGGCTCGGTGAGCACTGCGAATCTGTTGCCGCCGGCAGAGGTCGCCTCGAAACTCTTCCCGGTGCTTGCCCTCAGCGATCAGCAAGAAGTTGATCTTGGGCACGGCAAGCGATTGGATCTTGACGAGGATCAGCTGCTCAGCAACGGTTCTGATCGTGCAATGCTGGCGGCAGCCATTGCGCCATCGGGGCGTTTGGTTGGGCTCGTTGAAGTGAAAAATGGCCGTACCAGGGTGGTTACTAACTTTCCCTCGGTAGAGCAGTAAGGATCGATCGAATGGTTACCTGGTTTGCCATTATGCAGATGGCGGTGGCGGGCATTGCTGCGATTGTCTGCCTGATCGATTACGCCCGCAAGCGCACCCCAAACGATTACACCCTTGGCGCGACCGCGCTTGTCGGGGTGCTTTTGGTCGTGCAGATAGTGATGGCGATAGCTGCTCCTGCTTTTGGCAACTTCGCGATTGGCGATTTGCTTGAGTTCTGGATGTATCTGATCGTGGCCGCCGTTTTGCCATTTGGTGCCGCGTTTTGGGCGTTGATCGATCGGCGCCGAAGCGCCCATCTGGTGCTTATGGTGGTAAATCTTGCGGTCGCGGTCATGCTTTACCGCATGCTCGTTATCTGGGGTTGATTCACGCACTTTAGAGCGCGTATGAAAGCTCGGCGCGTTGAGCCCTCAGGGCTTGACGTCGCAGTGCTGACGTCTCGGGTCGGTGGGCAGACTTGCACCCGCGAGACGGTAAACTGGTGCCCGTGCCGAATAATGAGAGCGCCAACGTCGTTACCGCCGAGTCCCGCACGAGTGGGCTTGGCCGAGTGCTGATTACGGTCTACCTGATTCTCGCGCTTGCTGCGACGCTTCGTGCGGTGTACCAGCTCATTTCGAAGTTCGATGAGGCTCCACTCGCCTACAGTTTGTCGCTGGTGAGTGGCCTGGTGTACATCGTTGCGACCTTCGCGTTGCTGAAGCGGGGGCAGGGTGCCGTGTGGCGCACGCTCGCTTGGAGTGCACTGATTTTTGAGATGGCTGGTGTGCTGATTGTTGGCACGCTGAGCCTGCTTGTGCCGAGTTTGTTTGCACACGATTCTGTGTGGTCATATTTTGGTAGCGGTTACCTTTTTGTGCCGCTGGTTTTGCCGATTCTTGGCATGATTTGGCTGGTTCGTGACGGTGCGCGCCAGAAGTTGCCGGTCGAGGATCACGATGAGAGTGAGAGCCTCTACTAATGCGGGTCTATGAATCTTTGGCGGAAATCTCTGGTGATGATTTCAGCGGCGGCACCGCAATCGCGATAGGCAAGTTTGACGGTGTGCACCGAGGCCACCGCGCTTTGCTCGACTGTGTCACCGCGGTTGCCCAGGCTCGAGAGCTGACCCCGGTCGTTTTCACTTTTACGAATAATCCGCTCAGTTTGCTGCGCCCCGAGGCTTGCCCTGATCCGATCATGAGTCGTTATCAGCGTGTTGATGCGCTTGAGGCTGCCGGTGCCACAGCGTGTGTCATGGTGCCGTTTGACGAACAGCTTTCTGCGATTCCGGCTGAAGATTTTGTTGCGCAGGTGCTGGTCGACTTGCTGCACGTGAAACACATCTGTGTAGGTGCTGACTTCCGTTTCGGCAAGGGTGGCGCTGGCGATCCTGCTTTGCTTGCGAGCGCAGGTGAGCGTCTTGGCTTTACGGTCGAAATTATCGGCAATGTCGAGGATCCATCGGTCGGCAAGATTTCTTCGTCTCGGGTGCGTGAAGCGATCTTGCAGGGTGACGTGGAAACCGCATTTCGTATGATGGATCGCCATGTCGCACTGCGCGGTGAAGTCGTACACGGTGATGCGCGTGGCCGGGAAATTGGTTTTCCAACCGCGAACCTTGGTGGCGTTGTCGAGGGACTTCGCCCGGCAGACGGCGTGTATGCAGGCTGGGCAACCGTTGACGGTGAAACGCACAAGGCTGCTATCTCGGTTGGTGCGAACGTCACTTTTGATCCCGAGGGTGAGCCGCGGGTTGAAGCATTTTTGCTTGACTTCGATGGCGATCTGTACGGCAAACAGATCGAAGTTCAGTTTGTCGAGCGTCTGCGCGGTATGGTCGCGTTCCCCAATGTCGATGCGCTTTTGCTTCGTATGAACGAGGATGTGCGCGAGACTCGCACTATCCTGATCGCGCAGCATCCGTGAACTGTGGCTGGGCGATCCAGCGTGTTGAGTGTCGCTTCGGCGAGTCGACCCAGACTCGTGTTGTAACATATCGGTAGGCAGCGCGCGATACGCTCAGGCCGTCGTGAAATTCACGCTTCAGGCAGGGCATCTGCTGCGCGCCTCGCAATTCGATTTACGAATTCGCGCCACGCCATTCAGGAGATCCATGGCAACCACGACTGCCGCTCGCACGAACCGTTCGAAGAACCGTCGGCGCCACACACATAACGAGGGAATCATCCCGCTGCTTGCTCGCGCCGTGCGCGAGGTTGAAGCCTCTGCTCATCGAGGCAAAGCGAGCTCTTCGGGGCGCACGAAGTTTCATGTCATCGCGCTGTTGATGCGTGAAGAGCGCGCCAGGGTAAAAACTGACGAGCAGATGAGCGACGCGGAGCGCGCAGAGACACTCAAGCGGCTCGACGGTGTGGCTGCGATTTTGGCGAAAGCGGCGGCGCGGGACACCTCGCTCATCACGTTGCTTGAACCGACAGCGCCGATTAACGAAGGCACACGCGCGTTGAAGCGCAAGATGCTCACGCAGGCCGGTATTGAGTTGCCTGACGCAGAACCAGAGCCAGAAAAGAAGGCCAGCTATGTTCCGCCAGAGTTGGCAGAACGGCAGGTTGAGCCTCCGGGGATCGAGGGGCGTATGCTCTCGAACCCGTTCCTTGCTCCAGATCTCACCGAGCACAAAAAGCCGACTCCGGTGGTGCGACTGGCGAACTGGGAGCTGCTTGGGCCGTTGCTGAAAGCGTTCGAGCAGGGTGGCGGCGGTAGCGCCTGTATGCCACTCCCCGAAGCGCCGGCGATCGATCGGCTCTCGCCGCGCGGCCTCGAAGTGATGCCGCACCAGGCGCGTTTCTTGGAGAGCGTGCGAGAGGGCCACCGAAGCTATCTGCTTGCCGATGAGCCTGGCCTTGGCAAGACCGCGCAGTCGGTAATCGCTGCTTCGGTCGCGAACGCATACCCGCTGCTCGTTGTCGTGCCTAACGTGGTGAAGATGAACTGGGCGCGCGAGGTAGAGCGCTGGACTCCACAGCGCCGCGTCACTGTGATTCACGGTGACGGTGACAACATTGACGCCTTCGCGGATGTGTTTGTCGTGAACTATGACATTCTCGACCGCCACCTGAGCTGGATCTCGCGTTTCGGGTTCAAGGGAATGGTCGTCGATGAGGCGCACATGATCAAAAATGTGCAGTCGCAGCGCTCACGCAATGTGCTCGCTATTGCTGAACGTATTCGTGAGCGAGTGCCAGGCGGTAGGCCGCTACTGCTCGCGCTTACGGGCACACCCCTGATCAACGACATTGATGACTTCCGTGCGATCTGGCGTTTCCTCGGCTGGACCGACGCTGAAAAGCCGGGACCAGACCTGATGGCTGCTCTCGAGTCGAATGGCTACACACCGGCTGATCCGCAGTTCTACCCGGCGGCACGCGAGAGTGTGATCGAGATGGGCATTGTGCGTCGCCGCAAGCTTGATGTTGCCGCTGATCTGCCTGCCAAGCGTGTCGTCGACCTGCCGGTTGAGCTTGACGATGATCTTGGCCGCGGTATTCGCGATGCCGAGAAGCAACTGGCTGATCGCCTGGTGACCAGATTCAACCTGATCAAGTCTGGCAAGCTTGGCCGGGAGCTGAGTGACGAGTCGATTATTCGCATGGTCGCAGCGCAAGAGCTTGAAGAGTCGAACGCCTCGTCGAACGGTCTGAACGTCTTCACTATGGTGCGTCAGATCGGTCAGGCAAAGGCGTCGCTGGCAGCGGACTATGCGGCGCAGCTCGCTCGTTCGGTCGGCAAGGTCGTATTCTTTGCGAAGCATATTGACGTGATGGACCGTGCCGAAGCGGCATTCGCCGAACGCGGTCTCGGTACCGTTTCGATTCGTGGCGATCAGACTGCGACGTTTAGGCAGCAGCAGATCGACGCGTTCAATACCGATGAATCAGTTTCGGTGGCAGTGTGTTCGTTGACCGCTGCCGGCGTTGGCGTGAACCTGCAGGCGTCGTCAAACGTTGTGCTTGCGGAGCTCAGCTGGACCGACGCAGAGCAGACGCAGGCGATTGACCGTGTGCACCGTATTGGCCAGGAAGAGCCGGTCACGGCTTGGCGAATTGTTGCAGCGCAGACGATCGACGCGCGTATTGCCGAGCTGATCGATTCGAAGGCCGGGCTTGCGGCCCGCGCGCTTGATGGCGCTGCAGGCCCTCGCGAAGACGAAGATTCGGTGCAGATGCTCACCCTGATGGCAGTGCTAAAGGCGGCTCTCGAGAGCTAAAATCACGCTGCTTGGCGCTTTACTTACGAAGCGTGGCTATCTTGCCATTCACTTCGGGCGAGCTAGCTCGATAGCATGGTGCTCATGCGTATCGGTGTGCTCTGCTCGGGCGGCGACAGCCCAGGAATGAATGCGGCGATTCGTGGAGCCGTGCTCCGCGGGGTCGACGTGCACGGATTCGAAATGATCGGATTTGTTGACGGCTGGAGTGGCTTCCACAACGGAGACACGGTGCCGCTGGATCGCAGCGCAGTACAGGGCATCTCACCCCTCGGTGGCGTCTTTCTCGGCACCAGCAGAGTCGCGCCGTTCAGCGGACGCCCAGGCGAAAAGATCGACCTCAGCGAGTTCAAAGCAAAGATGGCCAGCTACGGCCTCGACGGATTCATGCTGATCGGCGGCAACGGAACCCAAACCGTAGCGAGCATTCTCGCAAGCCACGACATCAACGTTGTCGGCCTACCCAAAACCATCGACAACGACCTCGCTGCCACTGACTACACCTTTGGGTTTGACACCGCAGTCTCGGTAGCCGCCGAAGCCATCGACCGCTTGCGCACCACCGGTGACTCGCACCGTCGATGCATGGTGCTTGAAGTGATGGGGCGCGACGTTGGCTGGATCGCACTACACGCTGGCATGGCCGGTGGTGCACAAGCGATGCTCGTGCCAGAGTTCCCCGAAAGCATCGAGCAAATCAGCGAATGGGTGACCAGCGTGCGCGACCGGGGTCGCTCGGCACTCATCGTGGTCGCCGAAGGCTTTAAACTCTCCGGCGAGAGCGAAGCAACCACTCGCGAGGGTCTCGACGGTTTCGGTCGCCCGAGGCTCGGCGGCATCGCTGAGGTGCTCGCGCCCATGATCGAAGAACACACCGGCATCGAAACACGAGCAACCGTGCTCGGTTACGTACAGCGCGGTGGATCGCCAACCGCGTTCGATCGAGTTCTCGCAACGCGCACCGGCACTGCGGCTGCTGACGCTGTGCTGCGCGGCGAGTGGGGCACCATGGCAGGCTTGCACGGTGACCGCATTGATATGGTGCCGCTCGCAGACGCAGTCGGCATTCTCAAAACAGTGCCGGGCGACCGCTATGCGGAGGCACGTCTGAGCTTCGGGTGATCCAGCGCTAAAAACTGGATGCACTACCGAAGTACTGCGGCTTAACGGCCGAGCTTCTGCTTCACATCAAGCAGCGACGGGTTCGTGGCGGTGCTTGCATCCGGATAGATCACGGTCGGAACCGTGCGATTGCCGCCATTTACGGCTTCAACGAGCTCAGGGGTACCCGGAGTGTTCTCGATGTCGATCTCGGTATAGCCGATGCCCTCGCTATCGAGCATTTTCTTGAGTCGCTTGCAGTAACCGCACCACTCGGTTGAGAACATGGTGATGGTGCCCTCTGCGGGGATGAAATCGTTCGCGCTAACTCTCATGAAAGAACTCCTTGTTGAGGCTCAAGAATTAACCTGAATCTTACCGCCGCTGAGTCCCAGAACCCTGACAGGACTCCCATCGCGAGAACGTGGTTTCGACTTGACCGATTCGAGGACTCTTGCGAAAATGAATCGCACGCAAACGCAGAATAAATTTTTGGTGACCACCGGGAATTTTCTGGGGGAGCGAGCGCGGACGCACACCTCAAACGGAAGACGCTGGTGGAATTCACCCTCATCGTGTTGCTGGTCATCGTGCTGGCTCTCTTTTTCGACTTCACCAATGGGTTTCATGACACCGCGAATGCGATGGCAACTCCCATTGCCACGGGAGCGCTCAAGCCGAAAACGGCTGTGCTGCTCGCCGCAATTCTGAACCTTGTTGGTGCCTTCCTCTCAACCGAGGTTGCGAAAACCATCTCTGGCGGCCTGATTAACGAGGGCGACGGAGGGGTATTGATTACCCCAGAGATGATTTTTGCCGGTCTGATTGGCGCAATCGTTTGGAACCTGATCACCTGGCTGTACGGTCTGCCATCAAGCTCATCGCACGCACTCTTCGGCGGCCTGATTGGCGCCGCAATTGTGGGTGCCGGACTCTCGTCGATCAATGGCGGCGTGTTCCTCTCGAAGATCATCATTCCGGCGCTTGCGGCTCCGCTCACCGCCGGTCTTGTTGCGTTTATCGCAACCAAGGTTGCTTACTCGATCACCCGTCGACACGACGGCAAAAAAGACGGTCGCGGCCGCTTCCGCTACGCACAGATCGCATCGTCTTCACTGATCGCTCTCGCGCACGGCACCAACGATGCACAGAAGACCATGGGCGTGATTACCCTCACCCTGGTCGCTGCCAACCTGCAGGAGCCAGGCACCGGCCCACACCTTTGGGTAGTCGTGGCCTGTGCGCTCGCAATCGCGATTGGCACCTACTCGGGCGGCTGGCGCATCATTCGCACGCTCGGTGCAGGCCTCACCCAGGTAAAGCCAGCACAGGGCTTCGCAGCAGAAACCTCAACCGCAGCAACAATTCTTGCGTCGAGCCACCTCGGCTTCGCGCTTTCAACCACACAGGTAGCCTCGGGCTCCGTGATCGGCTCCGGCCTCGGTCGTAAAGGCTCAAGCGTGCGCTGGCGCACCGCGGGCCGAATCGGCCTCGGCTGGCTCTTCACACTGCCGGCAGCCGGTGCAGTCGGTGCAATCGCCGCGCTGATCGCTCACCTTGGCACCATCGGTATCTTGATCGACACAGTTGTCGGATTCGGCTTCATCGTCTTCATCTTCTGGCGTTCACGTCGCAACAAGGTGGATCACACAAACGCAGTGGCAGTCGCAGACGTCGCTGAATCTGGCTATGCAGTGCGCATTGGTAGCCGCAAGGTACGTAAGGTGCCAACCCGCACCGGTACCGTGCCGCCACTCACCAATGTTGCACAGAGCGCTGTGCGCGACGATAAGGCTGCCCGTGAGGCAGAGCGGCGCGCTGCCGCAGAGCGAGAAGCCGCTGAACGTGCCGCACGCAAGGCAGCAAAACAGGCCAAAAAACGTGAACAGAAGCAGCACGGAGGCGAGCAATGATTGACTGGCTGGCATTCCTGACAGTATTCGTGGCGGCGCTCGGCTCGGCCGTAGTGGTTGTCGCACTGTACTCGCTCGGAATTCGTTTTCTGGCGACCCCAGCACCGAAAGTGGTTCGCCCCGACGGTAGCTACGAACCTGACGGACCATCACGTGATGACGAAGATGACGATGTCGACGACCTCGATCGGCCGCGCTGGGCCACAATCGCGGCAACCATTTGCTTCGGACTCAGCGTGATTTGCGTGCTGGTTGGTATTTATTTGATTGTGCCAGCTCTCCACGGCTAGGCCGTGTCGAGCTGATCTCCTCCAATCTGCCGAGCTCGACTAGCGAATAAGCTGCGCGAAGTCACAAAGCCCTACAGACTCGGAGCTTCACCGAGTAGCCTTGGGCCATGAGTGAATCGACCGTTCCCGTAGTAGTGAAGGGCCTGCGACACAGCTTCAATAGCGGGGTTACCCGTCCAGAAGCTTGGCGCCGCAGCCAGCTGCTGCGCATGCGAGACATGCTTGTTGAGCGCGAGGCAGACTTCGAAGCAGCGCTGCACGCCGATCTTGGCAAGTCACCGCTCGAATCGCAGATCACTGAGATTGGCTTTTTGATTGGCGAAATCGATCACACTCTCGCCAACCTGAGCAAGTGGATGCGTCCCCGTCGAGTGGCAACCCCACTCGCGGTGCAACCGGCGACCGCAAAGATCGTGCCCGAACCGCTTGGCCTTGCGCTGATCATCGCACCCTGGAATTACCCGCTGATGCTCGCGCTTTCGCCGCTCATCGGTTCGATCGCTGCGGGTAACGCGGCAATTGTGAAGCCGAGCGAAATCGCACCTGCCACCAGCGCCGTGCTTGCACTGCTCACTCCCGAGTATCTCGATCGTCGGGCCATTGCGGTTGTCGAAGGTGGTGTCCCTGAAACGACCGCCCTGCTGGCTGAACGTTTCGATCACATCTTCTACACGGGAAACGGCAGGGTGGGTCGCATCGTCGCCCGTGCCGCAGCCGAACACCTCACCCCGATTACGCTTGAGCTGGGCGGAAAATCACCGGTCTACATCGATGAGACTGTGAATCTCTCTGAGGCAGCGAAACGTATTGCCTGGGGCAAATTTATGAACGTTGGCCAGACCTGTGTCGCACCGGATTATGTGCTCGGCCGCGCCGAGGTGCTTGCCAAACTCGCTCCAAAGCTCGCTGACGCTATTCACGAGCTTTATGGCAGTGCCGTGCAGCGCAACCCTGACTATGGGCGCATCGTTAGTGACGCGCAGTTCAAGCGCCTCGTCAATTACCTTGGCGATGGTGAGATTGTGGTCGGTGGCAGCCACGATGCCGAGACAAGATTTATCGAGCCAACCGTGTTGGCCGGGGTTTCCCGTGATTCCTCGGTGATGCAAGACGAGATCTTTGGGCCGATTCTGCCTTTGGTTGCGGTCGAGAGCCTCGATGATGCACTCGACTATGTAAATGCCCACGACAAGCCACTCGCCGCCTACGTCTTCAGTAATGATTCTCAGGTGCGCGCCCGCTGGCAGAGCGAAACAAGTTCCGGTGCACTCTCGTACGGCGTTCCGGTGATGCATCTGACCGTGCCAGATTTGCCCTTCGGTGGAGTCGGCGAAAGCGGCCAAGGGGCTTACCACGGCGAGCGTTCGTTCGAGGTGTTTAGCCACATGAAGGCTGTGCTTTCGAAGCCGCTGCAACCGGACACACTTTCAGCGACGGTGATGCCGCCGTTTACTGGGGCCAAGGAGAAGATCGTTCGAAAGGTGCTCGGTAAGCTCCGTTAGCCGACTTTTGTTCGTTGGATCGCAGGATCTACTGCGCGTCAAAGTGAGAGGGCAGGGCAAGGTTGCCCACGCCTGACACTCGAACTCGGTCGAGCCCCTGCCAGCCGGCGGCACGCGCGAGTAGCGCCTCAGCAGCTTCTGCTGTGCGCGCTGCTGCGCCCTCTTCTTGCCAAGCAGCCTGTACCAAGAGTTCGCGTCCCGCTCGATCAGCCTTCAGGTCGATGCGCCCCGCAAGTTTGCCGCCGACCATGAGCGGCAAACAGTAGTAGCCAAACTGACGCTTCTCTTTGGGTGTGTAAATTTCGATCCGATAGTGAAAGTCAAACATTCGCTCAGCGCGCGGGCGAAACCAGACAACCGGGTCAAAGGGCGTGAGCAGGGCATCGGGGCTCAGACGCGAAGGAATACGGGCTTCTGAATGTAGCCAGGCAGGCAACGCTGTGCCTTTTGCGTCTACCCAAGACTGCACGGTCACCGGAATGAGTACGCCGGATTCTTCAAGCTGCTGCACGGCCACTCGAGCTTCACCTGTTTTGAGACGGTGGTAGTCGGCAAGATCGTTGAGCGTCGCGACTCCGAGCGAACGCCCCGCCTGATCGATCAGTGCACGTTGCGCATCGCCGCGCGACACCGTGCGCAGGGTCTCGGCAGGCAGTACCTCTTCGGCGAGTGCATATCTCCGCTCAAATCGTTCGCGGCCGGTTGAAACGACCTCACCCGTGGCAAAAAGCATCTCGACTGCTCGTTTGGTTTCGCTCCAGTCCCACCAGGGTCCACGCTTTTCGCGCGGGCCGCTCTCAAGTTCACGCACAAATTGTGGACCGCCTTCGCGCAATTGTGCGCGCACTTGCTCAATCGCTGTGTTGCTTTGAACCATTCGTTCGGCGTAGCGCGCCGCGAAATCGTCCATTCGCCAGCCAAAGAGTGGGCGATCCGCGAGTGGAATAAAAGCCGCCTCGTGCGCCCAATATTCGGTGAACTCGCCGCTTTGCCAGAGATGCGAATCAAAGCTTTGTGCGTCGTATGCGCCGTGCCGCGAAAACACTGGCAAATAGTGCGACCGGGCGAAAACGTTGACTGAGTCAATTTGCAGCACATGCAGTTTGTCGAGCGCTGGATCAAAGGGTCTGCGCGCTCCGAGTTTTGGCGCTCCCGTGAAACCCTGGGCGACCAGGGAGATGCGGCGCGCTTCTGCAAGGGAGAGGCTTTGCTTTGGGGTTCCGTGCATATTCAGGGATGGTATCGCAACGAACACTAGGATGAATCCGTGGAAGAGCAAACCCATGCACGAGCCAGCGATGGCCACACTCTGGCCGATCCTGCGCACGAAGAGGTAGTAGACAACGCTGCCGTTGAGCTGCCGCTCGGAGTTCGGGTCGCGGCCGCATGGTCATGGCGACTGATCTTGATCGGTATTGCCGTAGCGGCATTTGTCTGGCTGATCGCGCAGGTCGCAATTATCGTGATCCCTGTCGTGATTGCACTTCTGCTCTCTGCCCTGCTGTATCCGATTGTGCATGCGTTTCAGCACCGCGGCTATCCGCGATGGTTGGGTGTTACCGCAGCGATGCTTGCGTTCTTACTTGCGGTCACCGGGCTTATCTGGCTGATCGTTAGCCAGTTTCGTGCAGGTTTCGGTGACGTAGCCCGTAAAGCGATGGTCTCCTGGCAAGACATTCTTGGCTGGCTTGAAACCACGTTCGGTCTCAGCGCAGATCAGCTCAACGCTGCTGTCGAGCAGGTATTTGAAACTATTAAAGACAACCAGGGCCAAATCTGGAGCGGAGCGCTGAGCGTCACCACAACCTTCACTCAGGTGCTCGCTGGTGCGCTGCTCACACTTTTCTCGTTGATCTTCTTGCTGATCGACGGAAAACGTATTTGGTTCTGGGTGCTGGGCTTTTTCCCGAAGCGGGCGCACGCGCCAATTGATGCTGCCGGTAAAAACGGCTGGGTATCGGTTGGTCAGTACGTGCGTGTGCAGGTGCTCGTAGCGTTTATTGACGCGGTTGGTATTGGCGTTGGCGCAGCGGTACTTGGAGTGCCGTTGCCGATTCCTATTGCGATCCTCGTGTTTATGGGCTCCTTCATCCCGTTCCTCGGTGCAATCTCGACCGGCGCGATTGCCGTGTTTATCGCGCTTGTCTATAACGGACCAATTAACGCCCTTTTGATGCTGAGTGTGGTGATCCTCGTGAATCAAATTGAGGGCCACGTTCTGCAGCCGCTCGTGATGGGAAGCGCCGTCAAGGTGCACCCGCTCGGTGTGGTGCTTGCAGTCTCAGCCGGTGCATTGCTCGCTGGTATCCCTGGCGCGCTCTTTGCTGTGCCGCTCACCGCGGCAGCGAGTGCGATGGTCAACACTCTCGTTGAGAAAAATTGGGACCCGGGGCAAGACCCCGTGGCTGACTATCACAAAAAGAATCGAGTTCATCGCGAGGCTAAAACGCGGGCCCGCATGAACGCACGTACGAATCGCGGAGGAGAGGGCGAATGACCGCTCTACCAAGCAACAATCCCGCTGCCGAACTCACCCTGGCTGACTTCGAGCAGGCACTTGAAACGGTGCACAAGGTCACCAGGCGCACCCCGCTTGAAACCTCAAGGTTTCTTTCGGAGGCAAGCGGCGCATCAAAGGTGTATCTGAAGTGCGAAAACCTGCAGCGCACCGGTGCCTACAAGCTGCGTGGCGCATATAACCGGCTCGTTGGTTTGAGCGAAGAAGAGCGCGCACGTGGTGTGGTCGCGGCTTCTGCAGGCAATCATGCTCAGGGCGTGGCATATGCGGCGCGCGAGTTGGGTATCAAGGCGACAATTTTTATGCCTCTAGGTGTCGCATTGCCGAAGCTGCAGGCCACCCGAAACTATGGAGCAGATGTTCGCCTTGAGGGCGACAGCTTCGAGGGCACTCTTGAGGGGGCACGCCAGTTTGTGAAAGACACCGGGGCCGTCTTTATCGCTCCTTTTGATCATCTCTCGGTGATTGAGGGGCAGGGGACCGTTGCGCTTGAAATGCTCGACGCGGCTCCAGATATTGAAACGCTTGTGGTCGCTATCGGCGGTGGCGGCTTGATCTCAGGAGTCGCCGCCGCTGCAAAACTGCGGGCTGAGAAAGAGGGCCGCTCGATCCGCGTGATCGGTGTGCAGTCTGAAAACACTGCGGCGTTCCAGCCTTCGCTTGAAGCTGGTCATCCTGTGACGATTAAGACCAAGCCAACCATTGCAGACGGTATCGCTGTGGCGCGGCCAGGCGACCTGACTTTCGAATACGTGCAGAAATACGTTGATGAGATTGTCACGGTTACCGACGACGACATCGCTCGCGCCATTGTTGCGCTGCTTGAACGTATGAAGCTTGTTGTTGAGCCGGCCGGCGCCGCAGGTGTGGCAGCTATTTTGGCGGGCAAGATCAAGGCGACCGGACCGATAGCTACGGTTCTTTCTGGTGGCAACATTGATCCGCTATTGCTGCAGCGAGTGATTGGTCATGGCCTTGCTGCCTCATCTCGCTACCTGAAGTTGCGCATTCTGCTGCCAGATATTCCTGGTCAGCTAGTTCGTACCGCCTCGATTGTTGCTGAGAAGAACGCAAATGTGGTTGAGGTGCTGCACACAAGGCACGCAACCGAATTGCCAATCAGCGATGTTGAGCTCGAGCTGCACATCGAAACCCGCGGCGTCGAGCACGGCCAAGAGGTCGTTGAAGCGCTGCGTGAAGCTGGCTACACCGTGCGGGTGGGTGAGCGGTACTAAGGTACTGGCTTCAGCCGAAATGCAATAGGCGCCCCGAGTAATCGGGGCGCCTATTGCATTTCGCTTTCAGTGTGAGGCCGCTGAAGGGCAGGTGATTAGCCCTCGTAGGTTTCAACCGAGAGAATCTTCACTTCAATCTGGTTGCCATTGGGTGCGGCGTAGCTTGAGGTATCGCCAACCTTGAGCCCCAGAATCGCGGCGCCAAGTGGGCTTTCAGAACTGTAAACATCAAGGTCAGAGCCGTCTGCGATTTCGCGGCTACCAAGCAAGAAGCGCTCTTCATCGCCCCAGATTTCGGCGGTGATTACGGTGCCGACCTCGACAACGCCGCTTGCCTCTGGCGCCTCGCCAACCACGGCGTGCTTCAGCAGCTCTTCAAGATCGCGAATGCGCGCCTCCATCTGGCCCTGCTGATCCTTGGCTGCGTGGTAGCCGCCGTTCTCCTTCAGATCGCCCTCTTCGCGAGCTGCTTCGATACGTGCGGCAATCTCACGACGGCCGGGTCCGCTCAACTGATCGAGCTCACCCTTGAGTCGGTCGTAGGCGCCCTGAGTGAGCCAAGTCTGCTTGTCTGCCATTGCGGCATCTCCTTGGTATATATGTCTAAAGCCCCAGCGACGCCGGGGCTCAGCGAACAAGTTTAGCAGTTGTGCCGATTTTGCGCCCTCTGAGCTTGCCAGACACTTGTGCGTGATTCGGCTTGAATTCGCGTGTCTCTGCGTGCAGACGCAAGGCCAGAGGCGAAAAGCTGATCAGCCTTAGGCCTCGCCCGTGAGCTCCCAGCAGTCCCTGACTCGACCAGTCGTTGCAGGTGACGTGGTGATCATGGTTGAAGTGAACCGTCGGGTACGTTCATCGCCCGGAGGGATGGTGATCTGTTTCCAGCCGACTGTTCCATGAGAAGTACTGAGAGCCTCGACAGCGCACACCACTGTTGCGTCAGCTGGGGCAGTAACCTGCACATCTACCGTGACCGAAGTCTCGCTGTTCACCGAGTAGTGCAGATCTTTAAACTCAAGGTCGGAGCCCTGCTGCCAGCCGCCAAAGAGCACAAAGGCGAGACCGGTGAGCACCGCTGCTCCACCTACGACCCAACCCAGGCGCTTATCGAGGGTGCGTTTGCGGCCCTTCCCGTAGCGTTCATCGAGCAGCGATTGCGATGCTTGGTCGGTCACGCATCCTCATTCTCTTAGACACAGATTCTGTCTCAGCCCAGACGAGTAGACTGAACCCCGGTTGTCAGCGTACCGGGTTTGTCCGGGAATCACTTGAGAGGGCGTCGATGGCGCTGAGGCTGATCGCGGTGCACGCGCACCCCGACGACGAATCAAGCAAGGGTGCGGCCACATACGCGCACTACCGCGACCAGGGTGTTGAAGTTCTGGTGGTGAGTTGTACCGGTGGTGAGCGAGGCGACGTGCTCAATGAGCTGGTCGCTCGCGACCCCAAAAGTCGTCGCGACCTGGCCGGTCTGCGTCGCGGCGAAATGGAAAAGGCTCGCGACATTCTTGGCTTTGAGCACCGCTGGCTTGGGTACCAGGATTCCGGGCTACCAGATGAGGGCATCGCGGTTCCCGCGGGTAGCTTCGCTGACATTCCCGTAGAGGTTTCTGCTGAGGCCCTTGTGCGGATCGTACGCGAATTCAAACCTCACGTGATGATCACCTACAACGAACGCGGTGGTTACCCACACCCAGATCACATTCGCTGCCATGAGATCTCGAAGCTCGCCTGGGAAGTGTCAGGCGACGCCGAGGCATACCCAGAGGCTGGAGAGCCCTGGGCCATGAGCAAGCTTTATTACGAATCAATCTTTAACCCAGAACGAATGCTGCGAGTGTTTGAGACTCTTCGCGAGCGCGATCCCGAATCACCAATGATCGAGCAATTCGAGGGAATGATCGAGCGCTTCGCCGACAAGCCAAGCGATGTCACCACGCGTGTTGAAGTAGGCAACTACTTTGAGCGCCGCGACGACGCTTTGCGGGCGCACGCGAGCCAGGTCGCCCCAGACAGCTCATTCTTCTTCTGGCCGAATGATCTGCAGCGCGAAGCTTGGCCGTCGGAAGATTACCGACTTGCCGCCTCTCGCGTTGCCACAAGCACTGACGAGACAGATCTTTTCCAAGGAATCAATAAGGAGAGCGCATAATGTTTGCCGCAGTTCAATTCGCTTCGGTGCTTGCAGAAGCGGCTGAGAGCGAGCAGTTTGACCCGAACAAGGTCACCCCAGGTGTTGGCGGATTCTTGGTGATCGCGCTGCTTGCGATTGCACTGTTTTTCCTCGGCTTTGACATGGTGCGCCGTCTGCGCCGGTCAAAGTACCGTGCTGAGATTCAGGAAGAACTGGCAGCTGAAATCGCAGAGCGCGATGCAGCAGCACAGGCGAGCGCGCAGGGCGAGACTGATCCTCGCCCCGATTCTCAGGCCTAAGCAGTTCAAATGGTAGCCACCCCGACACAGGTGCTAGCCGAGGTATTTGGCTACCCGGCGTTCCGTGGCGACCAGCAGCAAATCGTTGAACATGTCACCGCAGGCGGTGACGCCGTAGTGCTGATGCCCACGGGCGGCGGCAAATCAATCTGCTATCAGGTGCCGGCGCTGTGCCGCGAGGGCACGGGGATCGTACTGTCGCCACTGGTTGCGCTCATGCATGACCAGGTGGCAGCACTGCAGATGGTGGGAGTGCGGGCGGCGGCATTAAATGCTGCAATGTCGTTCGAAGAGCGCAGATCTGTTGAAGAAGCGTATGCTGCAGGCCAACTGGACCTGTTGTATCTCGCTCCGGAACGACTGAGCTCGCCAGGCACCATCGAGTTGTTGCGCCAATCGAAGATCGCGCTTTTTGCCATCGACGAGGCGCACTGTGTGTCGCAGTGGGGCCATGACTTCAGGCCAGACTATTTGAGGCTCGGTGCGCTCGCCGTTGAGTGGCCAGATGTGCCGCGCATTGCTCTCACCGCAACCGCGACACCCGCAACACATCGTGAAATCACCGAGCGGCTGCATCTTGAGCAGGCGAAGCACTTCGTCTCAAGCTTTGATCGGCCCAATATTCGCTACCAGATTGAGTCGAAGGGGCAGGTTCGACAGCAGCTCACTAGGTTTGTGCGGGATCAGCATGCCGGTGAGGCTGGGATTGTTTACGCGCTGAGCCGTCGCAAAGTCGAACAGACTGCCGGCTGGTTGCGTGATGCCGGGGTTGATGCTGTTGCCTATCACGCTGGCTTGCCGGCTGCCGAGCGTCTCGCTGCGCAGACTCGTTTCTTGCGTGAAGACGGTGTCGTGGTGGTTGCGACAATCGCCTTTGGAATGGGCATAGATAAGCCTGACGTGCGTTTTGTTGCCCACATTGACCTACCTAAATCAGTCGAGGGGTATTACCAGGAGACCGGTCGCGCCGGTCGTGACGGTGATGCTGCGGAAGCATGGATGGCCTACGGGCTCGCCGATGTTGTGCAGCAGCGGCAGCTGATTGAGGGCGGCGATGGTGACGAGTTTGCGAAGCGCAATCAAATCTCGCATCTCAACCACATGCTTGAGCTGTGCGAAATTGTGCACTGCCGGCGACAGTATTTGCTGCGCTATTTTGGCCAGGAACTTGGCGAGGCGTGCGGCAATTGCGATGTCTGCCTTGACCCGCCAAAGCTTTGGGATGCCACAGTGCCGGCACAGAAGCTGCTCTCTACTGTGTTGCGCACCTACAACGAGCGCGGTGGTCGCACCTTTGCTGCCGGGCAGCACATTGACGTGCTGCGAGGCGTCGGCTCTGAACGTGTCACGCAGTTGAAACTTGATGAGCTGAGCACCTGGGGGATCGGTGCCGATCTCTCCGTTGCGCAGTGGCGAGGCGTGGTGCGGCATTTGTTGGCCACCGGGCAGCTGGAATCACAGGGCGAGTGGGGTGTGCTTGCCCCGACTGAAGCCTCAAAGCCTGTGCTGCGCGGAGAGCAGCAGGTGATGATGCGCGAAGAGGTGGTCGCGCGGGCGGCCGGGCGATCCAACGCAAAAAAGCAGGCCGCTACCGCGGACCTCACCGAAGCTCAGGCCGAAGTGTTCGAGAAGCTGCGCGAATGGCGACTCGGCGAAGCTCGTGAGCAGGGTGTGCCGCCCTATGTGGTGTTTGGTGACGCGACTCTGCGGGGGCTTGCTACTCATCTGCCACGTGACGCTGAGGCATTGCTTGAGATTTCGGGTATCGGCCAGGCCAAACTTGAGCGCTACGGTGAGGCTGTGCTTGAACTGCTTTCAGCTTCGGTATAGCGCGCAATAGGTGAGTGCTTGGCAGCCGGATCTTTTGCCTATAAGTGAAGATCAAATGAACGCAGCAAATGCGAAGCCCTGTTGTATTGCGCAATGTGACACACGGCACGTATAGTTGATTCTTGGTGTGTTCCACCGTCGTTTGCCGTGCGCGGTAAACGCTGGGGGAGTCACCAACGGGTCACTCGGCGAAAGTCGAACTACCCCCACGGCATACCTGCACCCGTTGCGCACTCTTGAGTGAGCAGCAGCAGGTCAGTGGCCACGCGAGTGGTCGCGAATGCTCAAACATTGCAGCATTCCTGTCACCGTGCAGGAGTAACAAGGAGAATCAGTGCCTACTATTCAGCAGCTGGTTCGCAAGGGGCGCTCGCCAAAGGTCACCAAGACCAAGGCTCCCGCTCTGAAGGCGAACCCACAGCAGCGCGGCGTGTGCACACGTGTGTACACGACCACACCAAAGAAGCCAAACTCGGCGATGCGTAAGGTCGCTCGTGTGAAGCTTTCCAACGGTACCGAGGTCACCGCGTACATCCCGGGCGAAGGCCACAACCTGCAGGAGCACTCGATGGTGCTCGTTCGCGGTGGTCGAGTCAAGGATCTTCCCGGTGTTCGTTACAAGATCGTGCGCGGCGCGCTCGACACGCAGGCGGTCAAGGATCGCCAGCAGGCTCGTAGCCGCTACGGTGCAAAGAAGGTGAAGTAATGCCTCGTAAGGGTCCTGCTCCAAAGCGCCCAGTCGTAGCCGATCCGGTTTACGGCTCGCCCGTAGTTAGCCAGCTCGTCAACAAGATCCTGCTCGACGGCAAGAAGGGCCTCGCAGAGCGCATCGTTTACGGTGCACTCGAGGTCGTTGCCGAGAAGAGCGGCCAGGATGCCGTGACCGTACTCAAGAAGGCGCTCGACAACGTGCGCCCAACCCTTGAGGTTCGTTCACGTCGCGTCGGCGGTAGCACCTACCAGGTGCCCGTCGAGGTGAAGCCGCACCGTGCCAACACTCTGGCACTGCGCTGGTTGACCAGCTACGCAAAGGCACGTCGTGAGAACACCATGACCGAACGCCTTACCAACGAGATTCTTGACGCTTCGAACGGCCTTGGTGCCGCTGTGAAGCGTCGTGAAGACACTCACAAGATGGCTGAGTCGAACCGCGCATTCGCACACTACCGCTGGTAAGCGGCAGCAGAGAGCCCTTCCAGGCTTTCTGGCGAACGCGTTGCTTCGTTTATCGCGAAGCAGACGCTCACTACCTTTGGTAGTAATCGCTTTCTAAGATTTGGGCGAGGATCACCTCGCGTGTTTCTCGCCCAAATCTGCGGGTATTCACCCGCATCACACAAACTTTTTCACCCCCTTATCGGAGGAGACACCCGTGGCACAAGACGTGCTCACCGACCTGAGCAAGGTCCGCAACATCGGCATCATGGCTCACATCGATGCTGGCAAGACCACAACGACCGAGCGCATCCTGTTCTACACGGGTGTGAACCACAAGCTGGGCGAGACCCACGATGGTGGCGCGACGACTGACTGGATGGAGCAGGAGAAGGAGCGCGGCATTACGATTACGTCTGCCGCTGTGACCTGCTTCTGGAACAAGAACCAGATCAACATCATCGACACCCCAGGCCACGTTGACTTCACCGTTGAGGTGGAGCGTTCGCTCCGCGTACTCGACGGCGCAGTTGCTGTGTTCGATGGCAAGGAGGGCGTTGAGCCTCAGTCAGAGACCGTTTGGCGTCAGGCTGACAAGTACGGTGTTCCACGCATCTGCTTCGTCAACAAGATGGACAAGATGGGCGCTGACTTCTACTTCACCGTAGACACCATCGTCAACCGCCTCGGTGCAAAGCCACTCGTTATGCAGCTGCCAATCGGCGCTGAGAGCGACTTCATCGGTGTTGTCGATCTGCTCACCATGAAGGCTTTCGTCTGGGAGGGCGACTCGAAGGGTGACGTTACCCTCGGTGCTAACTACGAGACCCAGGAGATCCCAGCTGACCTCCAGGCTCGCGCCGAAGAGTACCGTGCAAAGCTCGTCGAGACCGTTGCAGAGACCGACGACGCACTTCTCGAGAAGTTCTTTGGTGGCGAAGAGCTCACCATCGATGAGATCAAGGGCGGCATCCGCAAGCTCGTAGTCAACAACGAGATCTACCCGGTCTACTGTGGCTCGGCGTTCAAGAACCGTGGCATCCAGCCAATGCTGGACGCTGTTGTTGACTTCCTGCCAAACCCACTTGACGTTGGCGCGATCGAGGCTCACGATCCTCGTGATGAGTCGATCATCATCGAGCGCAAGCCATCTGCTGACCAGCCATTCTCGGCTCTCGCGTTCAAGGTTGCAGTGCACCCGTTCTTCGGTCGCCTCACCTACGTGCGCGTGTACTCGGGTGAAGTTGAGTCGGGCGCTCAGGTTGTGAACTCAACCAAGGGCCGCAAGGAGCGCATCGGAAAGATCTTCCAGATGCACGCCAACAAGGAGAACCCTGTTGAGAAGCTCACTGCGGGCAACATCTACGCCGTTATCGGTCTGAAGGACACCACCACCGGTGACACCCTCTCGGATCCAGCGAACCAGGTTGTTCTCGAGTCGATGACCTTCCCAGAGCCAGTGATCGAAGTGGCTATTGAGCCTAAGACCAAGGGTGACCAGGAGAAGCTCGGCACTGCTATTCAGAAGCTTGCTGAAGAGGATCCAACCTTCCGTGTCAGCCTGAACGCTGAGACCGGTCAGACCGTTATCGCAGGTATGGGCGAGCTCCACCTTGACATCCTCGTGGATCGTATGAAGCGCGAGTTCAAGGTTGAGGCAAACGTTGGCAAGCCACAGGTTGCTTACCGCGAGACCATCCGCAAGACCGTTGAGAAGCACGACTACACCCACAAGAAGCAGACCGGTGGTTCGGGTCAGTTCGCTAAGGTGCAGATCTCGCTCGCTCCGCTTGCTGCTGACAGCGAGAAGATCTACGAGTTCGAGGACAAGGTGACCGGTGGTCGCGTTCCTCGCGAGTACATCCCATCGGTTGACGCTGGTATCCAGGATGCAATGCAGTACGGTATCCTCGCTGGCTTCCCAGTGGTTGGCGTCAAGGCTCAGCTGCTTGACGGCCAGTACCACGACGTTGACTCTTCGGAAATGGCGTTCAAGATTGCCGGTTCGATGGCATTCAAGGAAGCTGCACGCAAGGCACAGCCAGTGCTGCTCGAGCCTATGATGGCCGTCGAAGTTCGTACTCCTGAGGAGTACATGGGCGATGTCATTGGTGACCTGAACAGCCGTCGTGGCCAGATTCAGTCCATGGAGGATGCAAGTGGCGTGAAGGTTGTTCGCGCACTCGTACCTCTTTCAGAGATGTTCGGGTACATCGGTGATCTGCGGTCGAAGACCAGCGGTCGCGCGGTGTTCTCGATGACCTTCGACAGCTACGCTGAGGTGCCGAAGGCTGTGGCCGATGAAATCGTTCAGAAGGCTCAGGGCGCCTAACAACGCCCGCTGGCCTGTGGTTCCTGAATATTTTCAGAGAACTGCAGGCCGGCTCGACTCGCGTCAAGCCGGTCGAGCAAGTAACATATAGACACACCCCCGTGCCTGTGACCGCCGAAATCCCTCGGCGGAAGCAGCACACGACGTCCTGAGGAGGACCATAGTGGCGAAGGCCAAGTTCGAGCGGACCAAGCCGCACGTGAACATCGGAACGATCGGTCACGTTGACCACGGTAAGACCACTCTTACCGCTGCTATTTCGAAGACGCTTGCTGACAAGTTCCCGTCAGAGACCAACGTACAGCGCGACTTCGCAACGATTGACTCGGCTCCGGAAGAGCGCCAGCGCGGCATTACCATCAACATCTCGCACGTTGAGTACGAGACCGAAAAGCGCCACTACGCGCACGTTGATGCACCAGGCCACGCTGACTACATCAAGAACATGATCACCGGTGCTGCCCAGATGGACGGCGCTATCCTGGTGGTTGCAGCAACCGACGGCCTGATGGCTCAGTCGAAGGAGCACATCCTCCTCGCTAAGCAGGTTGGCGTTCCTTACCTCCTCGTTGCACTGAACAAGTGCGACCAGGTCGACGACGAGGAAATCCTCGAGCTCGTCGAGATGGAGGTCCGCGAGGAGCTCACCAAGAACGGCTACGACGGAGACAACGCTCCAGTCGTCCGCGTTTCGGGCTACCAGGCTCTCCAGGGCGAAGAGAAGTGGGTCAACTCGATCCTCGAGCTCATGAACGCTGTTGACGAGTCGATTCCAGATCCAGTGCGTGACAAGGACAAGCCGTTCCTCATGCCTGTTGAGGACGTCTTCACCATCACCGGTCGTGGCACCGTTGTTACGGGCCGCGCCGAGCGTGGAACCCTGAAGATCAACTCTGAGGTCGAGATCGTTGGTCTCCGCCCAACTCAGAAGACCACCGTTACCGGTATCGAGATGTTCCACAAGCAGCTCGACGAAGCATGGGCTGGCGAGAACTGTGGCCTCCTGCTCCGCGGTACCAAGCGTGAAGACGTTGAGCGTGGCCAGGTTGTTGTACAGCCAGGCTCGATCACCCCTCACACCAAGTTCGAGGGCACTGCCTACATCCTCAAGAAGGAAGAGGGCGGCCGCCACAACCCATTCGAGACGAACTACCGTCCACAGTTCTACTTCCGTACAACTGACGTGACCGGTGTTATCACCCTGCCAGAGGACAAGCCAATGGTTATGCCTGGCGACACCACTGACATGGTTGTTGAGCTGATCCAGCCAATCGCTATGGAAGATGGCCTCGGCTTCGCGATCCGTGAGGGTGGCCGCACCGTCGGCGCCGGCACGGTGACCAAGGTTGTCGAGTAATCTCTCGAGCTAATCTCTTAGAGATATAAAGAACCCCCGGGGAATTATCCTCGGGGGTTCTTTTGTATTTGTGTGAGATTATTTGTCGCCGATGTGCTTATCAGCCTCGTCGCGAGCCGCTGCGATCTGATCCTTGAACTTGTCGCCCGTGGCCTTGTTGGCGAAGTCAGCAGCGCCGTCGAGCACCTTGTCGCTGATAGCTTCGGCCTGTTCGCTCTTCAGCGCAGCCTGGATATTGTCAGAGTTCTGCTTCACAAAATCGCCAGCTTGTTTTGCAAGATCTTCGATGCCCATGATTGTCCCTTTGTCTTGATTGCTATGCCAGACATGGCGGTGTGCGCGGTGCGTACGGCAACATTATCTACGAGAAACTGTCTGAAAAATAGGGGTTGAATCTCACGTACTTGACCCCATCCGGCACGTCCGAGCGTAGGCTCGGCCTCCACGCAGCTACACTCGAAGAGTGGATCAGCCCAAACCTGCAGCTAAGCGCACTCCGTCGCGGACTCTGAAGCAGCGACTCGATCACGCCTTCGCGGCCTCGGGATTGCTGTTCCTTTGCGACGCATTTGCATGGACGGTCGGTATTCTTGCTGCCCTCGTGTTGCGTTATGACTTTGAGTTGCAGCGTATTCACTGGGGCTGGGCTGTGGTGCTCATCGTCGCCGTTGTGCTGTTGCAGCTTCTGGCGGGTTGGCTGTTCTGGCTCTACCGCGGTCGCTATGAGACCGGTGGCTTCGACGAAGTGAAGGCTCTTGTCTTTGACGTTTTCGCCGTGATGGCGGTCGGCTGGGTGATCGCTTATCTGCTCGCTTATGGGCAAGGTATTCCGCGAAGCACAATGATTATCGCCGCGCCGATTAGTTTCACGCTGATGGCTGCCGCGCGCTATCTGATTCGCCTCTCAACCGAAAACAAAATGAAGCCGAAGGCAGATGCTGAACGCGCTCTGATCTACGGCGCCGGCTATCTCGGTAATCAGACCGTCAAGCGTTTGATCACCGATCACGCTGGCGTGAGTACTCCGGTCGGGCTGCTCGATGACGATCCAAACAAGGCAAACCTTGAAGTGCGTGGTGTGCGCGTACTCGGTGGGCTTGACGATCTAGCGGCAGCCGCCGCAGACACCCGGGCGACGACGCTCATTGTTTGCATCGGTGACGCAGATGCATCGCTCATGCGTCGAGTTGATCAGCTTGCAGACCGCGCCGGTCTCAAGGTTCAGGTGTTGCCACCACTCGAACAGATTTTGCAGAACTCTTCGGTGGTGAATGAAGTTCGCGAGCTTTCAATTGAAGATTTGATCGGGCGTCACCCCGTTCGGCTAGAAACCGCATCAATCGCCGAGTACCTGCAAGACCGCGTTGTGTTGGTCACCGGCGCCGGTGGCTCAATCGGTTCGGAGCTGGCACGACAGCTCGCAAAGTTTGCTCCGCGAGAACTGATACTCCTTGATCGCGATGAAACGTCGCTGCAGGCCGCACAGCTCGCGATTAGTGGACACGGGCTGCTTGACACGAATGACGTGGTGCTCGCAGACATTCGTGATGCCGCGGCACTGAACCAGATCTTTGCCGAACGTCGCCCAGAGGTTGTGTTTCACACGGCTGCGCTCAAGCACCTTCCGATGCTGGAGCAGTACCCTGATGAGGCTTGGAAGACAAATGTGCTCGGCACACTCAACGTCTTGCAGGCTGCGCGCTCCGTCGGTGTCAGCACCTTTGTGAATATTTCTACCGACAAAGCAGCAAACCCAACGAGTGTGCTCGGCCACTCAAAACGAGTAGCTGAGAAGCTCACTGCGTGGATGGCACAAGAAACCGGAGAGCGTTACCTCTCGGTACGCTTCGGCAACGTTATTGGTAGCCGAGGATCGATGTTGCCGACCTTCCGCTCGCTGATCGAGTCCGGGGGCCCGCTCACGGTGACCCACCCAGACGTCACACGCTTCTTCATGACCATTCCGGAAGCCTGCCAGCTGGTGATCCAGGCCGGTGGCATTGGCCGCCAGGGCGAGGTGCTGATCCTAGATATGGGTGAGCCGGTAAAGATTCTTGACGTTGCTAAGCGCATGATCGCGCAATCAGGCAAGCAGGTCGAAATTGTTTTCACTGGGTTGCGTCACGGTGAGAAGTTGCACGAAGAGTTGGTTGCAGCCGGCGAAGGTGATGAGCGCCCGTTCCACAGCAAGATCACGCACGCTCACGTTGACACGATGAGCCCAGAAACGTTGGATCACGCTGGCTGGGTTGCTCGAATGAACCTTACGGCGGAGGCAGGGGAGCGCGTCCAGTGACATCTCTGACATTTGCATTGATTGCGGGTGTGGTGACGTTTGCGCTGAGCCTTGCGCTGCCCGTTGTCGTGAAGCCGATCCTCGTGCGTCTCGGCATTATGGATGTGCCCAATGATCGTTCCTCGCACATAAAGCCTGTGCTGCGCGGTCTCGGTCTTGCCGTGCTGATTGCGATGGCCATTGGGTATCTCGTTGCGCTCGTAGCGCCTGGCGGCATGATCGAGTATGACTCGGCCGCACTTGCATTGTCGCTGGTAGCGGGGGCGGCGATCTGCTCTGGTCTTCTCGGCCTTGGCGAAGACTTGAAAGGCGTGAGTGTCACAGTACGCAGCGTGCTGCTGCTCGCGATCGCGCTCGGTGTCGGTCTTGGTCTCGTCTGGTATGGCGGTGCCGCTTGGTGGCTTGTGATCTACGCGGTGCTATTCGTTTCGGGCTACATCAATGTTGCAAACTTCATGGATGGGCTCAACGGCATTAGCGGCTTTCACGGAGTGATCGCAGGCCTGGCATTCGCAGCGACGGGCGTGCTCGCCGATATCGTTTGGCTGGTGCCTGCCGGGCTGATCCTCGCTGCTGGTTTTGGTGGCTTCTTGCCCTGGAACCTGACAAAGCCCGGAGCTTTTCTTGGCGACGTTGGATCGTACCTGCTCGGTGGCGCGACTGCCGCGACGAGTCTGTTCGCACTGGTGAGTGGTGCTCCCATCCTTGCCACTATCGGGCCGATGATCATTTACTTTGGCGATGTCGCTGTGACCCTCGTGAAACGTGTTCGTGCCGGACACAAGTGGGACGAGCCCCACAAGGAACACGTCTACCAACGGCTGAACCAACTCGGGCTTTCGCACGTGCAGGCATCTGGTATCACTGCGCTCTTCAGCCTCGCTGGAGCGCTACTTGGCCTTGCTTCGTTTTTTGTGGCACCAATCTGGTGGTTGTTGTTGCTCGCCGGTGGTCTTGCGCTGGTTGTGATCTATGTTGCGATGCCTCGACTTCTTGAGAAGTCGCGCGCTCGTTAGAGCGTGCGAACGCTTTCCGCATACGTCTCAGACATCGATCAGGTGTCTCTACCGCGAAATGCGCGACACGCCCGGCTTGCAAAGAACCCTAAAGTCGTGTCAGAATAGACAGGTTCAGTACTTCTCGGTTTCGGGAATCACTGCCAGGTAGTGCATAACCCCCTTTTGACCTGTTCAGGGGCGGGTTAGGCCGCGGGCAGCGAACATTACGCCTCATTATTTCGGGGCATGTCGGGCAGAAGCCACTTGGTTTCTGCTGCTTTCGTGCTCACAAACGAAATGATGTGCGCGTTTGACAGGTGAACAGCGAGTGTCATTCTCCGTGAATGCACAGGGCGCTGATACGCAAGACGTCCAATGCTGGGCGCGATGCTCCACGCCTTTTGGCAAAGAGTGTCGCTTTCAGTAAGACGCGACCAGAAAGAGAGAAGTCTATGGCGGCCCAAAAGATCCGCATTCGACTGAAGTCGTATGACCACGAGGTCATCGACAGCTCGGCACGCAAGATCGTTGACACGGTTACCCGCGCGGGTGCCACCGTTATCGGTCCAGTGCCACTTCCTACGGAGAAGAACGTGATCGCTGTGATCCGCTCTCCTCACAAGTACAAGGACAGCCGCGAGCACTTTGAGAAGCGCACGCACAAGCGTCTGATCGACATCGTCGATCCAACGCCGAAGGCCGTCGATTCGCTGATGCGTCTCGACTTGCCAGCTGACGTCAACATCGAGATCAAGCTGTAAGGGGGTCTCGAATGTCGAACGCAGAACGCAACGTCAAGGGCCTGCTGGGCACGAAGCTCGGTATGACCCAGGTTTGGGACGAGGACGGCAAGGTCGTTCCCGTTACCGTTATTGAGGTGGCTCCTAACGTGGTCACCCAGATCCGCACCGCAGAGGTCGACGGCTACAGCGCCGTTCAGATCGCTGCCGGTCAGATCGACCCACGCAAGGTGAACCAGCCAAGTGCAGGTCACTTCGCAAAGGCCGGTGTCACCCCGCGTCGTCACCTCACTGAGGTACGTACCGCAGATGCCGCAGAGTACTCGCTGGGCCAGGAGCTCACCGTCGATGCAACCTTCGAAGCCGGTCAGAAGATCGACGTCGTTGGTACTTCGAAGGGTAAGGGTTTCGCAGGCACCATGAAGCGTCACAACTTCTCTGGTGTTTCGGCTTCGCACGGTGCACACCGTAACCACCGTAAGCCTGGCTCGATCGGTGGCGCAGCTACCCCGGGTCGCGTCTTCAAGGGCCAGAAGATGGCTGGACGCATGGGCAACGATCGCGTCACCGTGCAGAACCTTGTGGTTCAGGCAGTTGACGCTGAGAAGGGTCTGCTGCTCGTTAAGGGTGCAGTTCCAGGTGGACGCGGCCGTCTCGTATTCGTTCGCAACGCAGTGAAGGGGGCGTAGTTCATGGCTACCGCTACCAAGCTCAACGTCGTCGACGCGAAGGGCAAGAAGGCCGGTTCGGTCGAGCTTCCCGAGGCTATCTTCGGCGCTGAAACCAATGTGCCCCTGATCCACCAGGTGGTGACCGCACAGCTCGCAGCTGCGCGTCAGGGTACTCACAAAGTAAAGACCCGCGGCGAAGTCAGCGGTTCTGGTGTCAAGCCTTTCAAGCAGAAGGGCACCGGCCGCGCTCGTCAGGGTTCGGTCCGTATGCCGCAGCACCGCGGCGGTGGCATCGTTCACGGTCCAGTGCCTCGCGATTACTCGCAGCGCACCCCTAAGAAGATGATCGCGGCTGCGCTCGTTGGTCTGCTGAGCGATCGTGCTCGCGCAAACCGCCTGCACGTCGTCGAGAGCTTCGGCATCGAGGGCAAGCCAAGCACCAAGAGCGCTCGCGAGTTCCTCGCTTCGGTTGCTCCAGGTAAGCGCGTTCTCGTGGTTGTTGACCGCGAAGACGATCTGACCGTGCTGAGTGTACGTAACCTGCCACAGGTTCACGTCCTCTACCAGGACCAGGTCAACGCATACGACGTAGTCGTGAGCGATGACATTGTCTTCACCAAGGCTGCTTTCGACGCTTTCGTTGAGGCACGTGGCCAGAAGGAGGTCTCGAAGTGAGCCTGAACAAGTCGCAACACGATGTGATCATCCGCCCAATCGTTTCTGAGAAGAGCTACGGGCTGATCGATCAGAACGGTCAGTACACCTTCGAGGTCGAGCCGACCGCGAGCAAGACTGAGATCAAGTTCGCTATCGAGCAGGTCTTCGGTGTAAAGGTTGACAAGATCAACACTCTCAACCGCAAGGGTAAGACCCGCCGTACCAAGTTCGGCATGGGCAAGCGCAAGGACACCAAGCGTGCCATTGTGACCCTGAAGTCGGGCACCATCGACATCTTCACGGCTGCGCTGTAGCTCGGAAGCGAAGAGGAAACAACATGGCAATTCGTAAGTACAAGCCGACGACCCCAGGTCGTCGCGGTTCGAGTGTCGCCGATTTCGCTGAGATCACGCGCTCGACCCCTGAAAAGTCGCTGCTGCGCCCGCTGCCTAAGACCGGCGGTCGTAACAACCAGGGCCGTATCACCACCCGTCACATCGGTGGTGGACACAAGCGTCAGTACCGCGTCATCGACTTCCGTCGTAACGACAAGGACGGCGTAAACGCAAAGGTCGCTCACATTGAGTACGATCCGAACCGTACCGCCCGCATCGCACTGCTGCACTACGTTGATGGCACCAAGCGTTACATCATCGCTCCAAACAAGCTGAAGCAGGGCGACACTATCGAGTCGGGTCCAACCGCCGATATCAAGCCAGGCAACAACCTGCCGCTTCGTAACATCCCAACCGGTACCGTGATTCACGCCATTGAGCTGAAGCCCGGTGGCGGTGCAAAGATGGCACGTTCGGCTGGCGCTTCGGTTCGTCTCGTCGCTAAGGATGGCCCTTACGCTCAGCTCCGTTTGCCTTCAGGCGAAATCCGCAACGTTGACGTGCGCTGCCGCGCAACCGTCGGCGAGGTCGGTAACGCCGAGCAGTCGAACATCAACTGGGGTAAGGCCGGCCGTATGCGCTGGAAGGGCGTCCGCCCAACCGTGCGTGGTGTCGTGATGAACCCAGTCGATCACCCACACGGTGGTGGCGAAGGCCGCACCTCGGGCGGTCGTCACCCGGTCAGCCCGTGGGGCCAGAAGGAAGGCCGTACGCGCAAGGCCAATAAGGAAAGCGACAAGCTCATTGTTCGTCGCCGCCAGACCGGCAAGAAGCGCTAACGGGCAGGTAAGGAGTAGAAGATGCCTCGTAGTCTCAAGAAGGGCCCCTTCGTTGACAACCACCTGCTTCACAAGGTGGTTGCCCAGAACGAAGCTGGCACCAATAACGTGATCAAGACCTGGTCGCGCCGCTCGATGATCATTCCAGCAATGCTGGGACACACCATCGCAGTGCACGACGGTCGCAAGCACATCCCCGTATTCGTCACCGAAACCATGGTTGGCCACAAGTTGGGCGAATTCGCACCAACTCGTACCTTCCGCGGCCACGTGAAGGACGACAAGAAGGGCCGTCGCCGCTAACGCGGTGACGTGAAGGAGGAAGAGAAATGGTGGAGTCGATCGCCCGCGTGCGTCATATCCGCGTTACCCCCCAGAAAGCTCGTCGTGTTGTTGACCTGATCCGTGGCAAGAACGCACAGGAGGCCCTGGCCATCCTGAAGTTCGCCCCGCAGGCCGCTTCGGAGCCGATTTTCAAGCTGGTAGCTGCTGCTATCGCTAACGCCCGCGTCAAGGCTGATAACGAGAACCTTCGCCTCAATGAGGACGAACTCGTCATCGCTCGCGCTTTTGTAGACGAGGGTGCAACGCTCAAGCGTTTCCGCCCACGTGCACAGGGCCGCGCCTTCCGCATCAACAAGCGCACGAGCCACATCACTGTCGTTCTGCAGAGCGCAGATGAACTCGCGGCAGCAAAGAAGGGAGCCAAGTAATGGGCCAGAAGATTCATCCCTACGGCTTCCGCCTCGGGATCACCACCGACCACGTGTCGCGTTGGTTCTCGGACTCGACGAAGAAGGGCCAGCGTTACGCTGACTACCTCGCCGAGGACATCAAGATCCGTCAGCACCTCACTGCTTCGCTTGACCGCGCAGGCGTGAGCCGTATCGAGATTGAGCGCACCCGTGACCGCGTGCGTGTTGACATCCACTCGGCTCGCCCAGGCATCGTCATCGGCCGCCGTGGCGCAGAGGCTGAGCGCATCCGCGCTGACCTCGAGAAGCTCACCGGCAAGCAGATCCAGCTGAACATCCTCGAGGTTAAGAACCCAGAGGCTGATGCTCAGCTCGTCGCTCAGGGCATTGCAGAGCAGCTTGCTGCTCGTGTGGCTTTCCGCCGCGCAATGCGTAAGGGCCTCCAGGGCGCTCAGCGTGCCGGTGCCAAGGGTGTTCGCATCCAGGTATCAGGCCGTCTTGGCGGCGCTGAAATGAGCCGTTCGGAGTTCTACCGCGAGGGTCGTGTGCCACTGCACACCCTTCGTGCGAACATCGACTACGGTTTCTACGAGGCTAAGACCACCTTCGGCCGTATCGGCGTGAAGGTCTGGATCTACAAGGGCGACCTCACTAACAAGGAACTCGCTCGCGAGCAGGCGGCTCAGAAGCCGTCACGCGATCGCGGCGACCGCCGCCGTGCGCCTCGTGGCGCTCAGGCCGAGGCTGCTACCAGTGCAGCAGGAGCGGAGAAGTAAGTCATGCTGATTCCCCGTCGAGTCAAGTACCGTAAGCAGCATCACCCAAGCCGCAGCGGCATGTCAAAGGGTGGCAACAAGGTCACTTTTGGCGAGTTCGGTATCCAGGCCCTGACCCCCGCTTACGTGACGAACCGTCAGATCGAGTCAGCTCGTATCGCGATGACCCGTCACATCAAGCGTGGTGGCAAGGTATGGATCAACATTTATCCAGACCGCCCACTCACGAAGAAGCCTGCCGAAACCCGCATGGGTTCGGGTAAGGGCTCGCCCGAGTGGTGGGTAGCTAACGTCAAGCCGGGTCGCGTCCTCTTCGAGGTCGCCGGTGTCGATGAGCAGCTGGCTCGCGAGGCTATGACCCGCGCGATCCACAAACTGCCATTGAAGGCCCGTATCATCAAGCGCGAGGAGGGCGACGCGTAATGGCTATCGGAAGCAAGGATCTTGCCATCACCGAACTCGATACTTTCGAGAACGAGCGACTGGCTGAAGAGCTGAAGAAGGCAAAGGCTGAGCTGTTCAACCTTCGATTCCAGTCGGCTACCGGCCAGCTGGAGAGCCACGGCCGCGTGCGCCAGGTGAAGCGCGATATCGCGCGCATCTACACGGTGCTGCGTGAGCGCGAGCTCGGCATTCGGGCTACCCCGGCTGCCGCTCCTGTAAAGGCTGCGAAGAAGAGCACCAAGAAGACCGAGCAGGCGGATGCCGCCGCTGATACGAAGGAGGCCTAAACATGGCTGAGGTCGAAACCGAACAGCGCGGCTACCGCAAGGCACGTCGTGGCTACGTCGTGAGCGACAAGATGGACAAGACCATCGTTGTCGAGGTTGAGGATCGTGTGAAGCACCCGCTGTATGGCAAGGTGCTGCGTCGCTCCTCGAAGGTCAAGGCACACGATGAGCAGAACACCGCCGGCATCGGCGATCTCGTGCTCATCCACGAAACCCGCCCACAGAGCGCGACCAAGCGGTGGCGCCTGGTCGAGATCCTCGAAAAGGCGAAGTAAGCCGTAGGCTTCGGAAAAGGAGTAACCAGTGATTCAGCAGGAATCGCGACTCAAGGTAGCCGATAACAGCGGCGCCAAGGAGTTGCTCACGATTCGTGTGCTCGGAGGTTCACGACGCCGCTACGCGGGGCTCGGAGACACCATCGTCGCGACCGTCAAGGACGCGATCCCGGGCGGAAACGTCAAGAAGGGCGACGTCGTTAAGGCTGTTGTCGTTCGCACCCGCAAGTCAACTCGTCGCGCTGATGGCTCGTACATCAGCTTCGATGAGAACGCTGCGGTCATTCTGAAGGCAGATGGGGAGCCTCGCGGCACCCGTATCTTCGGGCCGGTTGGTCGTGAGCTTCGCGATAAGAAGTTCATGAAGATCGTCTCGCTCGCACCGGAGGTGATCTAGTCCTATGGGCGCAAAGATCAAGAAGGGTGATCTCGTAGAGGTCATCTCGGGCGCCACGCAGGAGCGCGGCGGCTACAAGGGCAAGCAGGGCCACGTTCTTGAGGTAATCAAGGACAGCGACCGCGTGATTGTCGAAGGCGTGAACTACGTCAAGAAGCACGTGCGTCAGGGCCAGAGCTCGCGCGGCACCAATGAGGGCGGTATCGAGACCCACGAGGCTCCGATCCACATCTCAAACGTCGCACTTGTTGACCCCAAGACCAAGAAGCCAACGCGTGTTGGCTTCCGCGTCGAAGAGGTTGAGAAGAACGGTGTGAAGAAGACCGTGCGTGTTCGCTACGCCAAGAAGTCAGGGAAGGATCTCTAATGACTGAGACTGCAGTAGCAACCCTGCCACGCCTGAAGCAGGTGTACCGGAACGAGATCGTTCCTGCACTTCGCGAAGAGTTCGGTTACGAGAACGTCATGCAGGTCCCTGGCCTCGTGAAGATCGTTGTCAACACCGGCGTCGGCGAGGCTGCCCGCGACAGCAAGGTGATCGAGGGCGCAATTGCTGACCTCACCAAGATCACCGGTCAGAAGCCCATGGTCACCAAGGCTCGTAAGAGCATCGCGCAGTTCAAGCTGCGTGAGGGCCAGGCCATTGGCGCACACGTTACCCTTCGTGGTGACCGCGCCTGGGAATTCATGGACCGCCTTGTGACCCTCGCACTGCCGCGTATCCGCGATTTCCGCGGACTTTCGCCAAAGCAGTTCGACGGAAACGGAAACTACACCTTCGGTTTGACCGAGCAGAGTGTGTTCCACGAGATTGATCAGGATAAGATCGATCGAGTGCGTGGTTTTGACATCACTGTCGTGACCACCGCAAAGACTGACGACGAGGGTCGTGCACTGCTTCGTGCACTCGGCTTCCCGTTCAAGTCTGAATAACTGAATAGTCCAAGTGGATGGCACCCCGCGTGAGCGGGGTGCCAATCCGCATGTCACCCAGGTCGTCTGTCGTGTAACGGCAGTCGATACCAGGCGAGAAAGTAGAGTCACTTATGACGATGACCGATCCGGTCGCAGATATGCTGACCCGGCTGCGCAACGCTAACAGTGCGCACCACGATGACGTTTCGCTCCCAGGCTCAAAGCTGAAGGAACGAATCGCCGATATCCTCAAGCGCGAGGGCTACATTGCTGACTGGAAGGTTGAGGCCGGCCGCGTCGGTACCATCCTCACCATGTCGCTGAAGTATGGCCCGAACCGTGAGCGTTCGATCGAAGGCATCAAGCGGGTTTCAAAGCCCGGCCTTCGCGTCTACGCAGGTTCAACCGAGATCCCGAGCGTGCTCGGTGGTCTGGGCATCGCGATCCTGTCCACTTCTTCGGGGCTCCTCACGGACCGCGAGGCTGAGCAGAAGGGCGTGGGCGGCGAAGTGCTGGCCTACGTGTGGTAACCAGCTATGTCACGTATTGGAAAGCTTCCCATCACCGTTCCCGGTGGTGTAGATATCAAGATTGCTGGCCAGCAGGTCACGATCAAGGGACCCAAGGGCGAGCTGTCGCTCGTTGTTGCTGAACCTATCCGCGTTGCACTCGAAGAGGGCCAGGTAATTGTTACCCGTCCCGACGACGAGCGCGCATCGCGAGCGCTGCACGGCCTGACCCGCACGCTCATCAACAACGACATCATCGGTGTTACCGAGGGCTACGCAAAGCAGCTCGAGGTTGTCGGAACCGGTTACCGCGTGCAGCAGAAGGGCAACGGCCTTGAGCTGGCGCTCGGCTTCTCGCACCCAGTACTGTTCGACGCTCCTGAGGGCGTAACGCTCGCAGTCGAGGGCAACACCAAGATCTCTGTCAGCGGTATCTCTAAGCAGGCCGTGGGCGAGGTCGCCGCCAACATCCGCAAGCTGAAGAAGCCAGAACCCTACAAGGGTAAGGGCATCCGCTACGCGGGCGAGAACGTTCGCCGCAAGGCTGGAAAGGCTGGTAAGTAACCATGGCCGCTAACATTTCCCGCGCCAAGGGTCGCGCGGCTGCGCGTATCCGCCGCCACGCTCGCCTGCGCAAGAAGATCGTTGGCACCGAGTCGCGTCCGCGTCTCGTTGTTACTCGTTCGTCACGTCACGTGTTCGTCCAGGTCATCGACGATTCGAAGGGTTTCACCCTCGCATCGGCTTCGACCATGGAAGCTGACCTGCGTAGCTTCGATGGCGACAAGACCGCAAAGGCTCGCCGCGTTGGTGAGCTCGTAGCCGAGCGCGCTAAGGGCGCTGGCATCGACGCCGTGGTCTTCGACCGCGGTGGCAGCAAGTACGCCGGCCGTGTTGCAGCGATTGCTGACGGCGCACGCGAAGCGGGGCTGACCCTGTGAGCGAAGAGACGAAGGAGCAGCAAGTGTCTGCAGAGACCCAGGAGGCTTCGGCGCAGGGCGCTGAGACTCAGGCTACCGACCACCGCAGCGAGCCTCGCGAGCAGCGTCGTGGCAGCCGTGACCGCGGTACCCGTGGCGAGCGTGGCGGTCGTGACCGCAACGAGAGCCAGTTCCTCGAGCGCGTTGTCACCATCAACCGCGTTTCGAAGGTTGTTAAGGGTGGCCGCCGCTTCAGCTTCACCGCGCTCGTCGTGGTAGGCGATGGCAACGGCACCGTTGGTGTTGGCTACGGCAAGGCTAAAGAGGTGCCACTGGCAATCTCGAAGGGCGTTGAAGAGGCTAAGAAGAACTTCTTCCGCGTTCCACGCGTTGGCAGCACCATCCCGCACCCAGTGCAGGGCGAGGCAGCCGCAGGCGTAGTCCTGCTGCGTCCAGCCGCTGCAGGTACCGGTGTTATCGCCGGTGGCCCAGTGCGTGCCGTACTTGAGTGCGCTGGCATTCACGACGTGCTTAGCAAGTCGCTCGGCTCGTCAAACACCCTGAACATTGTGCATGCGACCGTTGAGGCTCTGCAGCAGCTCGAGGAGCCACGCTCCGTAGCTGCCCGCCGTGGTCTCGACTTCGACCGCGTCGCTCCAGCTCGCCTCGTGCGCGCTGAGGCGAAGGCCGCGGCCGACGCTGCAGCCAAGGCAAAGGCAGGTGCGTAATGGCTGCCCAGAAGAAGAGCCTGCAGATTACGCAGACGAAGTCCGTTATCAGTGAGAAGCAGAACCAGCGCGACACGCTCCGCAGCTTGGGCCTTCGCAAGATCGGCCAGACGGTCGTTCGCGAAGACACCCCAGCGAACCGCGGTTACGTTCGCACTGTCGCTCACCTGGTGAAGGTTGAGGAGATCGACGCATGAGCGAGAACATCGAAGAGCGCGGCGACGTGCTGAAGGCGCACCACCTGCGTCCAGCACCAGGCGCGAAGAAGGCCAAGACCCGTGTTGGTCGCGGTGAGGGTTCTAAGGGTAAGACCGCTGGTCGCGGCACCAAGGGCACCAAGGCGCGCTACCAGGTCAAGGCTGGTTTCGAGGGTGGGCAGATGCCACTGCACATGCGCACCCCGAAGCTGCGCGGGTTCAAGAACCCGTTCCGCACCGAGTACCAGGTCGTCAACGTAGCCAAGCTGGCCGAGCTCTACCCGAAGGGTGGAGAGGTCACGGTTGCAGACCTCGTAGAGAAGGGCGCTGTGCGCAAGAACCAGCCTGTCAAGGTGCTTGGTGACGGCGACCTCAGCGTGAAGCTCATTGTTTCAGTCGACAAGGTTTCGGCTTCGGCAGAGCAGAAGATCACCGCCGCAGGCGGCGAGATCAAGTAACTCTTTTAGAGTTCGGGCGGGGGCCGAGCTCGATCTTTTCTAAGAAATTAGGAAAGATCGGCTCGGCCCCTACTTTTTCACATCAGCCTCTCGGTGTAGGCTGGGTTCTTGGTGTTCGTGCACAACTCGGACATCTCATAGTTTTTGCAGGAGGCAGGCCCTTGTTTAGTGCCATCGGACGGATCTTTAAGACCCCCGACCTGCGACGGAAGATCCTCTTCACGCTCGCGATCGTGTCATTGTTCCGGCTGGGCTCATTTGTGCCCGCGCCGTTTGTTAACTTCGACAACGTACAGGCATGTCTTGTTGCAAACCAGCAAGGCACCTCTGGCATCTACGAGATGATCAACATGTTCAGTGGCGGCGCGCTGCTGCAGCTGTCGATCTTCGCGTTGGGCATCATGCCTTACATTACGGCTTCGATTATTACGCAGCTGCTGCGTGTGGTGATTCCTCACTTCGAGACACTGCACAAGGAAGGCCAAGCCGGTCAGGCGAAGCTGACGCAGTACACGCGTTACCTTACGATCGCACTCGCAGTGCTGCAGTCGACCGTTCTGATCACTGTTGCACGCTCGGGCATGCTGTTTGGCAGCTCGGCAAACCAGGCCTGCCAGAACCTTGTGTCGCAGGAATGGTGGGCGATCATCATCATGATCCTCACTTTGACCGCTGGCACTGGCCTCATCATGTGGTTCGGTGAGCTGATCACCGAGCGCGGTATCGGTAACGGTATGTCGCTCTTGATCTTCACCTCGATTGCTGCGCAGTTCCCGAACGCGCTCTGGACCATCAAGCTCTCGAAGGGCTGGGAAGTCTTCTTCTTCGTTATCGGCGTCGGTATCCTCGTGATTGCTGCCGTGGTCTTCGTCGAGCAGTCACAGCGCCGCATCCCTGTGCAGTACGCGAAGCGTGTCGTTGGACGCCGCACCTACGGTGGCAGCAGCACCTACATTCCGATCAAGGTGAACATGGCGGGCGTTATCCCGGTTATCTTCGCCTCGGCAATTCTTTACCTGCCAATGCTTATTGCGCAGTTCAGCCAGACTCCTGACAAAGACGGCAATCTGCCGGGCTGGGTCGTTTGGATCTCGGCAAACCTCGTCCAGGGCGATCAGCCGGTCTACATGGCCGTCTTCTTCTTGCTCTGCATCGGCTTCACCTTCTTCTACGTTCAGATCACCTTCAACCCTGAAGAGGTCGCAGACAACATGAAGAAGTACGGCGGATTCGTGCCAGGCATTCGTGCTGGTCGACCAACCGCTGAATACCTCAACTACGTGCTGAACCGCATCACAAGTGCTGGTTCGCTGTACCTCGGTCTGATTGCTCTGCTGCCGCTGATCGCGCTGGCATTCTTCGGCGCCAACTCGAACTTCCCATTCGGCGGCGCGTCGATCCTCATTATCGTGGGTGTCGGCCTGGAGACCGTCAAGCAGATCGACGCTCAGCTGCAGCAGCGTCATTACGAAGGGCTTCTTAAGTGAGCGTAACCGCACAGACTCGTCTTCTCATCGTTGGCCCTCCAGGGGCTGGCAAAGGCACCCAGGCGTCACGAATCGCCGAGCGTTACGGAATTCCGTGGATCTCGACCGGTGATATCTTCCGCGCAAACATCAAGGCTGGTACCGACCTCGGCAAGCGCGTTTCGCAGTTGATCGAGGCTGGTCAGCTGGTGCCAGATGAGCTGACCAACGAGATTGTTGCGGATCGCCTCAAGCAGGAAGATGCCGCGAACGGTTTCTTGCTCGACGGTTACCCACGCACGGTGGATCAGGTGCACGCTCTCGATCGGGCGCTTGAGGCCGATGCGCGCGTGCTTGACGCCGTGGTGCTGCTTGAGGTTGATACCGATGAGGTTGTCACTCGTCTGCTCGGCCGTGCTGAGGTTGAGGGTCGTGCCGATGACACTGAAGAGGTCATTCGTCACCGCCAGAACGTCTACCAGGAGCAGACGACCCCGCTGGTTGAGCTGTACACCACCCGTGATCTGCTGGTTACGGTTGATGGTCTTGGTGACGTCGAAGAGGTTACCTCGCGTATCTTCACCGCGCTTGATACAAAGCTTGCCGGCTAGTTCCGGTCTTTCCAACGTTCTATAGGAGCTGAATTTACGTGAGTCGGGGTCTGCTGCGGCGTTCGATCTACAAGTCACCCGCGCAACTGCGTCTCATGCAGGCGCCCGGGGATGCTGGTGCTGCTGCGCTTGCCGCTATGGCTGCGTCGGTTCGGCCCGGTATCACTCCGCTTGAGCTTGATGCCATCGCCGAGCAGGCAATTCGCCAGCTCGGCGGTGCACCCAACTTTATGTTGGAGCCTGGCTACCGTCACACGATTTGCGCCAATGTGAACGAGAACGTGGTGCACTCGATTCCGAGTGCCCGTCCGTTGGAGCCTGGCGACATTGTCTCGCTTGACGTTGGTGCCGTGATTCAGGGCTGGCACAGCGACACTGCGATCACTGTGGCTCTGCCAGATCCGGCTCGCCCTGAACTGACAGCTGCGAACGAAAAGCTTAACCTGGTAACAGAACAAGCGATGTGGCACGGAATTGCTCGTCTCGCGAAGGCAAAGCACCTGAATGAGGTTGGCGAGGCCGTATCGGCTTATGTCAACGCAGAGAGCGATTTTAACGTTCTTGAAGACTACATTGGGCACGGTATCGGGCGTCGTATGCACGAGGATCCGCCTGTGTTCAATGTGCCAACGCACCGTAAGGGTCCCGAGGTGAAACCCGGTCTTGTTGTTGCGATTGAGCCGATTATTTCGGCTGGCACGATCGACACTGTGATCGAAGACGACGACTGGACAGTCAGCATCGCAGATGGCTCGATGAGCGCGCAGTGGGAGCATACAGTAGCGGTGCACTCTGGAGGTATCTGGGTGCTTACCGCGCCGGACGGCGGCGCTGCAGGTCTCGCTCCGTTTGGCATTGTGCCAACCCCAATCGCCTAAAGTAAACTTTCACACAATAAACGACCGATCGATTCGTTGATCGGTCGTTTATTGCGTGATTCGGCAGCTGAGCTGCAGCGTGTCAGCGCTGGCGCGGCGCTAACTTGAGATGGACTGTGTTTAATCTCAAGGAGCCAGCCAATATGAGTACCGAAGATCCTCGCCAACAGCAGCACACGGGTGCCAAAGGGCAGGAGAGTTCTGCGCGCAGCGATGATGGATTCTTCGGGCCAGACAGTGTTTCTTGGCGTGTGTTTGCCGATCCGGTTTCGAAGCTTGGCGGCATGGCCGCGCTTTTGTTGCAGGCGCTCAACCCGTACATGATGCGGCTCTTTTACAAAACCACGGGTTCGCACGATGATTCCGCTGGACGCGATGAGCGCACTGGCCGCTACTTCGAGACCGTTGTGTTTGGTGACAAAGCGCACGCTGAAGCGGCTGCTCAGTCGGTGCGGCGGATGCACGCGCACGCGGTGTGGGTTGACCCGCATAGCGGCCAGGAGATGCGAGCAGATAACCAGGATTGGCTTGCCTGGACGCACAATACTTTTGTGTATGCCTTGATTCAGGCTAGCAATGCTTTTGGCAACGAGTTGACCCTGGACGAAGCGAATCGGTTCATTGTGGAACAGGTAGAAGCTGCGCGTCTGATTGGGATCGAAGATCTTTCGGCGATCCCACGTTCTGTCTCTGAACTGGAGAAGTACATCGACGCCCAGCAAAGCTGGCTTTCGCTCACGGTCGAAGCCGCTGAAGTCACGCGTACGTTGCGGAAGCCGTCTTTTAGGGGCAATCCGGTGAAGGTTTGGAGCATCATCATCGTGCAGGACGGTGTGCTCTCGCTGCTGCCTGATTGGGCGAGGCTGCTGTACGGAATCGAGGGGAGGCCGATGAATTTGCGTTCTGCGGCGCGAACTACGCGGTGGCTGATGTCACTTGCGCGCAAGTCGCAGTCGTATGGAGAACTCATCGGAGCTGCCACGGCGCGGGTTGAGGATCACCCGTATCGCAAGGTGCGCAAAACGCGCTAGACAGATTTGTTTGACGAGTGGCTTGAAAATAGGCGGCCGCGCAGATTACATTTACCACGAGGATCGCGCACAGTTGCGCGACGAGAACACTCGAGGGCAAGACTTCACGAATGCCCATGAACAGGGGTCAACATGCGCGCGAATCAAGAGCGCCAACGCTCGCGCGGGCTACTTGCCGGTGCACTCGTCACACTACTCGCAGCGAGTGTCACGATACTCAGTGGGGGCGCAGCTGCCGCAGATCAAGGCGACGGCGTTCATATTCCAGACTCAGTGCTTCGAAACTGCATTAGTGAATCGCTGAACCAAGACCCAACAGCCGAGATCACCGAGACACAGATGCGTCAGATCACCAATCTCAGCTGTTTCGCCCCGGGAATAAGTGATCTGAGTGGGCTTGAAACAGCGAAGTTTTTGAGCAGCTTTTTTGTATTCGGTGACGGCACGACTCATATAGACCTCACTCCACTAAAAGACTCAGTGATGCTGCAATCGCTCACGATTATTGGCTCCCAGATTGATGATCTTTCGCCATTGATTGCCCTGCCTGGAATCAAATCAATAGATTTTGCAAAGAACCAAGTGAGTGACCTTTCCCCGATATCGAAGCTATATAGCTTGGAGCGGGTAAAGCTCGACTCGAACCAGCTCGTTGAACTCTCTGACCTCGTTGGCCTGCACAGATTGATCGAGCTGCAAGTGGCGGATAACCAGATTGCCGACCTCACGCCCGTCAGTCAATTGCCCAACCTGGAGTCACTGTGGATTGGATACAACCAGGTCAGTGACCTTTCACCGCTAGCACCGCTCGGCAATCTGCGACAGCTCGCAGTGGAATCCAATTCGATAGCTGGCTGGGATACACTCAAAAACTTCGATCTCCTCGAGTCTCTCGAGGCGAGCAATACCGGCATGAGCGACCTTAGCGTCTTGGAAGGACTCGGCAACTTGTTGAACCTCGGGCTACGGGGCAACGGTATTGAAGATGTGACGCCCCTTGCCGCACTGCAAAACTTGATGACAGTCAACCTCAACGAAAACCGGATCGCAGACGTCTCTGCGTTTGCAGGATTCTCTGGGTATTGGTTGAGCGTACGTGACCAGGTAATACAGCGTTCCGCCAAAGCTGGTGAGCCAACACAAAACCCAATTATTGGCTTTGACGGGCTCACAGTAGCCTCAAACTCGTTCTGGTTCGACGAAGCGAGCGACAGCTTCGTGTTCGAAACGCACGGCAAAGCGCAAACAGCTTGGAGTAGCCCCTCGGGAGACGGTACAGCAGACTATGGTGGCATCATCGAGTGGGCTGTGACGGGCACCCAAGTTATGCCAGAGACGCCAAGCATTACGCAAGCCACCACGAACAAAGACGGCTCGGTAAACGACCCGGTACTGACATCTGTTGAGACAGCCGGGATCACGTACATCCTGTTTGGGATGGTTACTGCAGGCGAAACCGCGCGACTATACGCCTTCCCTCACGGCGGCTACTACATCGACGACTCCGCGCTGCCAGAAGGTTGGGCCTTTGACCCCGTGTTCAGCGCAGTCTATTTTGAGCTGGTATTTGACGAGGCGTCGCCCTACGTCGAGCCGACACTGCCGGTAACCCCGTCTGTGCCAAACGGGTCCACCGGTCTGGTTTCAACAGGTGCAGCTCGGTGGTACACGACAAGCATGCTCGCCTTAGCTTTGGTGTTTGCCAGTGCTGGATTCATAGGCCTGCGACATTCCCAGAAGCGCAAACGCAGCGATGGCTGAGAGCGGGGATCTCCGTACTCTCAGCCATCATGGTTAGACCGTCAGATCAAAACGGTCGAGATTTGATACCTTCACCCAAGCTTTCACAAAATCGTGAGTGAAGGAATCAGCTGCATCATCACTCGCATACACCTCGGCCACGGCGCGCAGTTCGGAGTTTGAACCGAACACCAGATCGGCCCTGGTGCCGCGCCAATTGCGCTCGCCGCTGGCATCATCACTCGCTTCAAACGCGCGCGACCCCGGATCAAGCGGCGTCCAAGTGGTGTTCAGATCAAGAAGATTCACAAAAAAGTCGTTGCTCAGCACACCGGGACGATCGGTGAGCACACCGTAGTTTGAGCCGTCCCAATTGGCGCCGAGTACTCGCAAACCGCCAAGCAGCACGGTCATCTCGGGGGCCGAAAGTGTCAAGAGATTCGCTCGATCTATCAGCAAATGCTCTGCTGGGTAACCCAAGCCTCGTTCGCTCTCATAATTTCGGAATCCATCTGCTGCTGGTTCAAGATATCCGAACGACTCAACATCGGTCTGCTCCTGGCTCGCGTCTGTTCGACCAGGCGTGAACGGTACAGACACATCGACGCCTCCAGCCGCGGCTGCGCGGGCAACACCAACATTGCCGGCGAGCACAACCAGGTCGGCAAAAGAAACCTGAGAGTCAGCATCCTCTCGGGAGTTGAACTCAGTTTGAATCGCCTCAAGCTTGGCAATCACACCGACAAGCTTTTCTGGGCGGTTCACCTGCCAAGAGCGCTGCGGCTCGAGGCGAATTCTGCCGCCATTGGCACCGCCGCGTTTATCGCTACCGCGATAGGTCGACATTGCCGCCCACGCTGTTCCGACAAGCTCGGCAATGCTGAGTCCAGACTCGGCGATTCGCTGCTCAAGAAGAGCAAGATCTTCGGGAGTGACTAGCGGGTAATCCCGCTCAGGAAGTGGGTCTTGCCAGAGCAAGTCTTCAGCAGGAACCTCAGCGCCAAGATATCGAGTTTTTGGGCCCAAGTCGCGGTGCGTGAGTTTAAACCAGGCGCGACTGTAGGCCTCCGTGAATGCCATCTGATCGTCTCGGAACCGGAGTGAGATTTCACGGTACGCGGGATCTTCGCGCAGCGACAGATCGGTGGTGAGCATACGGGGCTCACGGCGCTCGTGGCCCTGTGCCATCGGCACCATGTCCGATCCACCGCCATCTACTGGGCGCCAGTGAAAATGCCCGCCTTCGCCCGTGACCAGCTCCCACTCGTAACCGAACAGAATGTGCAAAAACTCGTTGTCCCACCGGGTCGGGTGATAAGTCCAGGTGACCTCGATACCCGAGCCGATGGTGTCGTTGCCGTGCCCGGTGCCAAAGTTGCTTTGCCAACCGAGTCCCTGCGCCGACATGGGAGCAGCCTCAGGTTCGGGCCCTACATGATCGTCAGCAGGAGCGGCACCATGAGTCTTGCCGAAGGTGTGACCGCCAGCGATGAGTGCCACGGTTTCTTCGTCGTTCATGCCCATGCGCTTGAAGGTCTCGCGGATTTCGTGCGCGGCGGCGAGTGGGTCTGGTGTGCCGCCGGGCCCTTCGGGGTTTACGTAAATGAGTCCCATCATCGTGGCAGCGAGTGGTTTTTGCAGACTCTTGCGGTGTGCTTCCCCAGCCAGGCGATCTTCGTCGCCCAACCAGGTGCGTTCTGATCCCCAGTAGACGTCGTCATCTGGTTCCCACACGTCGGGGCGTCCTCCGGCAAAGCCAAAGGCTGGCATGCCCATCTCCTCGTGAGCCACGTTTCCGGCGAGAATCATGAGGTCACCCCACGAGAGCGACTTGCCGTACTTCTTTTTCACCGGCCAAAGTAGGCGTCTGGCTTTGTCTAGACCGACGTTATCTGGCCAGCTATTGAGGGGCGCGAAACGCTGTTGCCCGGTGCCACCTCCGCCACGGCCATCAAACACGCGGTAGGTGCCTGCAGAATGCCAGGCCATTCGAATCATGAGCGGACCGTAATTGTTAAAGTCAGCGGGCCACCAAGGTTGGGAATTCACGAGCAGGCTGGCAATGTCGCGTTTCACTTCGTCGAGGTTGAGCGAGAGGAAAGCTGAACGGTAGTCAAAATCGACTCCCTGTGGATTCGCAACAGCGGAGTGTTTTGAGAGAATCTTGAGGTTTAGACGGTCTGGCCACCAATCAGAATTGTTTTGAGCGTGAGTTCTGGCTGCACTATTGCCGTTTTCGCCAAAAGTTACTGGGCATTTCGGGTCTGACATGTAGAGGCTCCTTACAAGCTGGTGGCTGGCGTGCTGCTTGCCTATCAAATGCAATTGAATTTCAGGTGACTGCGTTCTTGTCCACTAGGCGCCCCATTTGGGTACAAGCGTGAACAAAAATGCGTAGCTGGGTGGGGCGCTTAGGCATCACTCGCAGTGAGCCTTTTGCTTTGAATCTTTGCCTGCGGAGAGTTTCAGGCTGGTAGCGCTCGCAATATGATCGAAGACATGTGCACAAGAGTTGTCTGGCCAGATGCGAACGGCGCGGTTCTCGTGGGTCGCAATATGGACTTTCGGATGGACCTACTGACTAACCTGTGGAAGTATCCGCGCGGCATGAAACGCACCGACGGGGTGCACGGCAAACTGAATTGGACTTCGAAATACGGCAGCCTTGTCGCCACAGCCTTTGACCTGGTCGGCACTGACGGCATGAACGAAAAGGGTTTTGCGGGGCACATTCTTTGGCTCGCGGAGTCGGAATACGGAAAGCCTGACACTGATGCCACGCAACTGAGCCAGGCTGTCTGGCTGCAGTACTACCTCGATAATTTTGCAACGGTTGAAGAGGCAGTGGAGTGGACCCGGCAATCTCAGGTGCAAATTGCGCAGCTATTTGACCCAACCGGCAATCTCGTGCCAACACTGCACCTCGCGCTTGATGATGCCACTGGTGACTCGGCGATTATTGAATACACTGACGGCTTGCCAACGATTTACCACAGCCGCGACTACAAGGTAATGACCAACTCGCCGACTTACGACCAGCAGCTTGAACTTGTGAAAGAGTTCGAGGGGCTCGGCGGTGAAAAACCATTACCCGGATCGACGCTCGCAACCGATCGCTTTGCGCGCGCCTCGTACTATGTGGAGCGCCAGGAGCAGCCGGCCACACAGCTTGCGGCGATTGCGGCAATGTTCAGCATTATTCGAAACGTGGCCCAGCCGTTCCGTACGCCGGATCCTGGAAAACCGGATGCTTCGCAGACGATTTGGCAGGTGGTGCTCGACCTCACAAATCGTCGCTACGTCTTCGAGTCGACCACCCGGCCCGGCATCGTCTGGGTAGACCTAGACGAACTCAGCTTTAGCGAGGGGTCGAAGGTGCTGCGACTTGATCTGGTCGGGCGCTTGGCGCTTGAGGGTGGCCTCGCTGGCAATGTCAGTCGAAGCTTTAGCGATGTCGGTGAGTTTGCGAGCGAGGTGCTTGCCACTGGACGCAAAGCGCTCGAATTTATTGCGACAAGGCAGGCGGAGTTTGCGGTTATTCAGCAAGCGGTGCAGTCTCTGGTCGGCAAGAAGCGTGAGTGACTTTGGCGCGAAATAGCGAGGTTTCGAACGATCCCGCCTCACCGGGAGGTCGTTCACCAGTGAGTTGGAAGCTCAGTCCCAAGTCCATCGGATTTGCAGTGCTTCTTGTCGCAGTTGCTGGTTTTGTGCTTGGCATATGCAATGCGCTGATTGGCCCAAATACTGCTACCTCGGGCTATCTGACCATTCTCTTTTTGCTTTCGATCGTGCGAGGTCAGAGCTGGCGGGCTCGGGTGATAGCGGTTTCTTGGTCCTTGGCGGTTGCTCTGCTGGGCTTTTTTGCGAGCAGTATGGGCTTGCTGGCAGTTATGATCGCGCTCGTTGTTGTCTCGCTGGTGCAGGGCTTCACCATGCTTGGAGAGACCGCAATGCTCACCCGCTCACCGGTGAATCTTCTGGCCTTCGCCAATCTCTCGGAGGTCGGCGCCGAAATTTGGCAGGTCTTGCTGGGCTCGCTTATTGGCGCGGGTGTTGTGCTGGCGTTTGCCGCGCTGGCGCGGCAACGAGCGGCGGATCACAAAACATCGGTGCCAACTCGAGAACGCCTGGCGTATGGATTCGCTACGGCAATCGGTTCTCTCATGATCGTGCTTGGAGCAAAGGCGATCGGATTTCCATATGTGGGCTGGGCGCTTCTTTCGTTTTGCATCCTGCTTTCGGTGAGCGCTGATCAGCGAAAGAATCGCGGATATCTTCGGATCTTGGCTTCGGTGGGTGGTGCCATGCTCGCGGTGGGTCTTGCCGTGTTCCCAGCCCCCGTGCCAACGATCGCCGCTCTCGTGTGTTTGGTGCTCTGTGTTGCCTACATCAACTCTGGCAACTACGCCCTGTTCATTCTCTTTCTTACCCCGGCAATTCTGCTCACGACAGCATCTGAAGAATCGCTCATCACTTTGGGTGTTTACCGACTGGAAGCGACTCTCGCGGCTACTGTGTTAGCGCTTGCGAGCGCAGCAATTATTGAGACAGTTCTGCGGCGGCGTCAGCCGCTTGGCCCCGCGGTTCAGAACCCGGCAGCCTGAGCTCTCAATCGTAAATGGTATGCCATTGTGCATGTGGCGAAAAAGTATTGCACAGCGGCACGTCCGCCCATTAATTTAGACACAAGACTAAAACAATGGGGGAGTGCATGCGCAAGCGCATACGTGCATACTTGGCGATTGGTGCTGGCGCAGCACTCGCATTTACGGGGCTCGTGCCCGCAACTGTCGTGACGCAGGCAGTCGCCGCTGAACCGGCAACAATCGAAGTGCAGCGCTCGCTGCTTCCGGCTGGTACCACCTTTACCGTGACAGATCCGGGCGATACTGGAGCAGGTACCTTTGCCGAGGCGGTAGGTCTCGCCAATCTTGAGCCCGGACCGAGCACCATTGCGATCGCTGCCGGTGTTGAGGTAACCGTTACTCAGCCGCTTACCCTTGAGCAAAGCGTCACGATTAAGGGAAGTGGCGGACGCAGCATCATCAACTGGGCGCCCGCTCAAGACGACCTCGGCTATATGCTCGAGGGCGACAACGTGACCATGCAGGTGTTTGACGTTGAGTTCAAAGTCACAAAGCCATCGATGGATCCGATGATTCAGCTTTCGAGCGCGGTCGCCGAATACCCCCTCGTTTTCGAACGGGTCTGGATGACTAATCTCAGCGAGGGCGGTGTGAACATTGAGTCTGCCTACGGCGGTGTGCTGATTGATCAGGTCACCGTCGCTGGATCGCCTTTCGGGAACGATTATTCCGAAGGCTCTGTTTTCAACATCAGCGATCTCAATCGCGGTCTCACGATGAAGAACTCCTCATTCAGTGAGACCCGTATGGCTGGCCTCATCGTGGTCAGTGCCGAGTTGGCGGCAGATGAGCAGATCCTGATTATTGACAACAACTTCTTTGATATCGATGCTCAGGAAGTTGAAGCCAGCGGTATTGTGCTTTCGATTGACTCGGTCGAAGCTGTTGCGAGTCCAGCGCGAGCCGCCGTGCATATTGCCCAAAATCAGATTGACGATATCAAGGGCCGCACACTCGCTGGCGTCTATCTCGGTTCGATTGAAGCTGGGATTATGTTTGCCAAAAACAGTGTGACGAATACCAATATCGAAGGAAACACACTCTCTGTCTCAGACGGAAACGGTGCGTTCGGCGACAACAACGTCGCAGCCTGGATCGTTGGGAACACCTTCAACGCGAATACTGCTTCCGAAGGTTCGGTGCTGCGATTTGATGGCGTCACCGGAACTGTGCTGATTGCAGACACTGACGTGATCGGTTCGGTCGTTTCCGAGACAGCTATCAACTTCGAAGGCCTTGAACATCAAGATGGCCCAAATGCGCTCTTGGTGAAGCTTGACGGAGTCACTGTTGACGGTGTTACCGGCTATGACGGAAACAGCATCGACTATGGCGTGTACGCTCAAGCGAATTACGGTGCATTTGAGATTGTGAACAGCACGGTTTCGCGGGTGCAGGCTGCACTCGCGGCGCTCTCAATTTTTGAGAACAACTCGAGTATTCGGGTAAATGGATCTAGCTTCCTCGATAACTCAGCAATTGCTATGCACCTTGAACAGATTGACTTGGACTACGGCGAAAGCGTGAGCATCGAGGGATCCACCTTTGCGCGAAATGTGCCGCTTGCCGGCGCGAATGCGAGCGACCTTGAAGTGAGCGTGACCGGCTCGGGCGAGGCAGACCATCAGTCACTGGTGATCCGAAATTCAACGTTTGATCGCCAAGACCGTCCGAGTGCTGCGCTTCCCTCGGTGCTGGGCATAACAAACGATGCCTTGGCACTTGTGGAGCACGTCACCATGGCCGGTGGCGCATATGTTCACGAGTGCAGCCCATCTGGTTATCTGACCGTTCGTAATTCGGCGATCGCTGAGGTCTCGGCTCCCGTCATTGACCCTGTTGTCTGCACAGTTACGGGTGCAAACAACACCGTGGCTGTGCTCGGTGAACTTGATGCGGCCAGCACCGATGTGCTGCCAGTTGCAGACTGGAAACTTGGTGCGCTCGCGAACAACGGTGGTTTAACGCAGACGCTTTTGCCCGCCGATGATTCACCGCTTGTTGATACTGCGGCAATGGGTGATGTGCTTGTCGATCAGCGTGGGATCGCGCGCCCGCAGGGTGTTGCTCCTGATCGTGGCGCGGTTGAGGTTGCGGCTGTTGTGCCTGTTGTTGATGCGGTTGTGATGGGGCCTGACGTGACGGTTCAGGCTGGTTCACCTGCTGTGTTGACGGTGAAGCGTCAGGGTGCTGGTGTTGGTGCGGTGTCTGCGGTGATTGAGTTGCAGGATGGTACTGCGAAAGATGGTGACGATTATTTCGCTGATCGTTTTGAGGTGAGTTGGGCTGACGGTGACACTGCCGACAAGACGATTCAGATTGAGACGATAAAGAACAAGGCGGGTAGTCGTAGTTTCACCGCAATGATCACTTCGGTGACGGGTGCTGATCTTGGTGCTCGAGATACTGCGACGGTGACGGTAACTCATGACGCTGTGGTGCCGGTGAAGCCGGTTGATCCAACGAAGCCGTTGGTGAATACCGGTGGTGAGGCGCCGTGGTCGCTTTGGGTGCTCGGTGGTGTGTTGCTTGTTGTTGGTGCGTTGGCGTTTCGTTCGAAGCGGCAGGGTGCTACAAAAACCGAATAGTCGAGCCAGTGAAAGCCCAAAGCTTTACAGCGCAAAACCCGGGTAGCTCGCACACGCTACCCGGGTTTTGTGTTGGCGAAAACGACTATGCGGCTACCGCATGCTCGACAATACGCCCGTCAACCACCGTGACGAGCTCATCGAGCAAGTCACGGTGCACGAGGTCGTGGGTGACCAGAAGAGTTGCAGTATCGCGCTCATGACTGAGCCGCGCAATCAGATCCATAATCTCGGCACCGCGCTCCTGATCGAGGGCGCTTGTCGGCTCATCAACAAGTAACACCTCGGGGTTGTGCACCAGACCACGCGCAATCGCGACTCGCTGACGTTGCCCACCAGAAAGCTGGTGAGGTCGCTTGTCGGCATGCTCGAAAAGACCGACCGCGCCAAGCAGCTCATCAACCCGGGACTCGATTTGTGCTCTGCGGGTGGCGCCCTGCCCGCCACCGAGCCGGGCCATAACCTGCAACTGTTCCCGTGCGGTCAGCGAGGGCAGCAGATTCGACTGCTGAAACACGATGCCGATGCGTTCTCGACGCAGCGTTGTGGCCTCGTCTTTCGACAGGTTAGCGGCATCGATCACGTTTGCACCTGTGCCGATACGAACACTGCCGGAGTCAGGCGTGATGAGTGTTGCGGCAACCGCGAGAATGCTCGACTTGCCTGAACCAGAGGGACCGGTGATTCCGGTGACCTTGCCGTTTTTGCCGATCAGGGTGACATCGTCGACCGCGGTAATGGTGCGGTCTCCGTCAGGAAAAGTGAGGGTGACGTTTTTTAGAGTAATCAACGGTTGCTCCCAAGGGCGGTGAGTGGGTCTGCTTTGGTAACTGAACGAAGGGCGAAGGCGGCACCGGCAAGACCGAGCAGGGCCATCACAATGGCCGGTGCCAGAGTGGTGAGCGGGCTGACCACAAACGGCAGCGCTTGACCGGCAAGTGCGCCAAGCCCCAGCACCGCGCCGAGACCGACTGTGATGCCGAGCACAAGCACCACGAGCGCCTGCCCGAGCGAGTCTCGAACGAGAGAGCCAGTTGTGCTGCCGAGCGCCTTAAGCACCGCGATATCGCCAGCGCGCTGCATGGTCCACACGGTGAAGAAAGCGCCGATCACGAGCGCCGAAATGCCAAAGAGCATGCCGATCATGAGCCCGAGTGAACCGATTTCTGATTTGAATGCTTCAAGTGCGGTAAGACTCGCGAGTGTGCTTTTTGCTGAAGTATCTGTAGCTTCGCTAACCGCATTCCAATCTGGGGTGCCGGTGACCGCAAGCACTGTTGCTTCGCCGCTGCCACCGATACGAATGCTTGATTCGCTCCAAGCATCGAAACTCATCGCGATCACCGGGGTGTGACTGTACCAAAGGTCCTCGCCAATTGCCGAGACAGTGAACTCTTGACCAATAATCGTCACGGTGTCGCCGACGGTGACGTCAAGTTCTTTTGCGGCACCGGCCGAAAGACCAATCTCATCACTCTGTGTTGGGGTCAGCGCGAGAAGCGAGTTGTCTTGGTCGCTAGCGCTGCCCTTTGGCAAACCAAAAAGCGCAACACCCGTTGGATCGCCCGATGCGCCAGCGAGCGCCCGAGATTGGGCGATACCGATCGCCGACACATCGTCTACTCCAGCCGCCTGCTCCCAGTCAGAGACCGTTTGCTGATCCAGCGAAGAAGTTGCAAAACTTGGCGAACCGTTTTCTGGCTGCTGCAGGACCAAATGGCTGCCAGGTAGTTGCAAGACGGCCGAAATGTTCTGCGCGGCAAGCCCACCGGTCAGCCCGGAAAGAAAGCCTACGAGCAGGGTAATCAGCGCGACAACCGCGCCAATCAGCACAAATCGGCCACGGGCAAACCGCAATTCTCTCCACGCGACGAACACGATGAACCTTTCCGCAGGCACACTCTGTGCGAGCTACCTGATAACTCTCTCGCCGAGGGGTATGCCAGGGCATCGCCAATTCAGCGGCAATTGCAGTCAAACTTTTGGTTGATGGTGTTCTTGTGGTGCTCGCCTAGGCTGGAAACGTGACCACACACTCGACACTTGCCCCGGTGTTTACCGGATTGCGCATTGGGCTGCATGCGCTGCTGCTCGGGCTCGCGGTGTTTGTGATGGTGCGCGCATATGTGGTGGCATCACCGATGGCCATGTGGGTGCTGATCGCTGGGCTCGCATTTGTTGCGGTGTATTTGCTTGGGGCGTTTGCGGCCAGGGGTGCTAGCGGTGCTGGTGCTGGTGCTGGTGCTGGTGCTGGTGCTGGCGGTGCCATGCAAAAGCGCGGATTTGCCCTCGCCTGGATCACTCTGCTCACCCTGATCTGGGCGGTGCTCGTGTGGCTCAGCCCGGAGGGTGCGTACCTTGTTTTCCCACTCTTCTTTTTGTACCTGCACATTTTGCCCGAGGTAGGCGGAGTTGCCGCGATCTTGGTTTCGACCGCATTCGCGATCTGCGCACTGGGTCTGCACCTCGGCTTCGAGCTTGGCGGAGTGATCGGGCCACTCATCGGAGCCTGCGTGGCCCTGCTCATCGGATTCACCTATCGGGCACTACGCCGCGAAGCTGATGAACGCGAGAGATTGGTAGCAGAACTGCTGCACACTCGAGCGGCGCTTGCAGCAACTGAGCGCGAGCAGGGGGCGCTGGCTGAGCGGGCGCGGCTCGCTCGCGAAATTCATGACACCGTCGCCCAGGGCCTATCTTCGATTCAAATGCTTTTGCGGGCGGCCGAACCAGACGCGGTAGAACCCGGGGCCGGCTATTTACGTTTGGCGCGCGAAACCGCGGCCGACAGCCTGGCCGACACGAGGCAGATCATTCGCGAGCTCACACCAACCAGGCTCGATGATGGCCTGGCAGCAGCGCTCGGGCGTCTCGGCGAGGACCAAACCGCGCGAACCGCGATACCCGTCACCGTACGTGCAGAAGATCTTGAACTGCCAATGGACGTACAGACCGCGCTCCTGCGGATCGCGCAGGGTGCGCTTTCGAACGCGATTCGGCACGCAGCAGCGAGCAACATCGATATTGAACTCACAGGTCTCGATCGTGCGGTGCTATTGGTCATTCGAGACGATGGAAAAGGTTTCGACGCGACGCAGGCGGTCGCCGTTTCGCATGAGGCAGGATCGTTCGGATTGCAGGCAATGCAGGAACGGGTGCGCCAACTCGACGGCACCCTGACGATCGTCTCGAATGAGGGTGGCGGCACCGAGATTCGCGCGCAGCTGCCCCTGATCGAGGCAGACGAGGGAGCAGCATGATTCGAATTGTGTTGGCAGATGATCACCCGGTGGTACGCGCCGGGCTAAGAGCCATGCTCGCCACTGCGGGAGATCTTGAAGTGGTGGCCGAAGCGGCCACGCCAGATCAAGCGGTGGATCTGGCGGCCAATTTGCTGCCGGATCTGGTGCTCATGGACCTACAATTTGGCACCGAGCAAAGCGGTGCCGATGCAACCAGACTGATCCGAGCACTGCCGGAGCAACCTGCAGTGCTCGTGCTCACCAACTACGACACCGACGGCGATATTTTGAGTGCGGTTGAGGCAGGCGCGAGTGGCTACCTACTTAAAGACGCGCCGCCAGAAGAATTGATCGCAGCGATTCGTGCCGCAGCGGCGGGGGAGACTGCCCTCGCCCCCGCCATTGCTGGCCGGCTACTTGCCCGAATGCGCTCGCCACAGCCGGTGTTGAGCGCGCGTGAACTTGAGGTGCTGCAATTAGTGGCAGACGGCTCCTCAAACGGTGTGATTGCGAGCCGACTGCACATCAGTGATGCCACCGTGAAGTCGCATCTGGTGCATATTTACACCAAGCTCGAGGTGTCTTCGCGAACAGCAGCTGTTGCCAAGGCCCGTGAGCTCGGGGTGTTGCGCTAGGTCTTAGGCGTCGAAGACCGTGCCTGACTTTGCTCGGGTATCGACACGAAGCTCGAACACGTCAGGGCGACCGTAGTGGCCTGTCACGTCGAGGTCGAAGTGCGCGCGTGTGCGATCGCTGAGGTCAATGTCTGCGTAGAGAATTGTTTCTTCCTCGTACACGGGCCCAGCCAAGACGTTTCCAAGCGGATCAATGATCACACTGCCGCCCCGAATTACCCAGTGCTCATTGCCGATCTGCGGAAGAAATTCAGTGCCCTCTGGGTAAGCCGATTTTGGTAGCGCCTGGCAGGCGGAGAGCACAAAGTTTCGACCCTCAAGAGCAATGTGAGTCATGCTCGACTGCCATGCCGGGCGGTCATCGACCGTTGGCGTGCAATACAGGTCGACGCCCTTTGCGTACATTGCCTGTCGCAGCATCGGCATGTAGTTTTCCCAGCAAATTGCCGTGCCCACCCTGCCAGCAGCGGTGTCCGCAGTGTGCAGAGTTGATCCATCGCCGAAGCCCCAAATCAATCGTTCGCTCGCAGTTGGCATCAGCTTGCGGTGGTTGCCGACCAGGCCTTGCTCTGGATCGATCAGCGCCGCTGTGCAGTAAAGCGTGTCGCCGTGGCGCTCAATAATGCCGATAACCGCGAACACCCCGGATTCTGCTGAGGCTACGCAGAGAGTTTCAATCTCGGGCCCGCTCAACGTAATGGCGCTGTCGAAATACTCGCGATACTCCTCTCGCCCAAGAGCAGTGCGTGTGCCAACCACGGTGTCGAAGCTTGCACCCTTGGGGTAGCCGCCGATAAAAGCTTCTGGGAAGACCGCGACCGTTGCGCCATTGGCACCGGCCTCACGAATCAACCGTTCTGCTTTTGCGATGGTTGCCGGCGTGCTTCCAACAACTGGGCTGGTCTGGACAACAGCGACTTTACTCATGTGTGAATTCCTTGCTGGTGGGTGCGGGATACGTGTGGTCTGCGGGAAATACCGCTTAGCCCTCGGTGATGTCGACGTCTTTTGTCTCCGGCAGCGCAAAGAACAGTGCGATACCGGCGATCGCGGCGACGGCGATCAGGTAGTAGGCAGGCGAAACGAGGTTGCCGGTTGCCTGGATCAGCGCGGCGGCGATGAGTGGGCCAGGGCCCGCGAGGATTGCATAGGCAACGTTGTGGCCGAGAGCTGCGCCAGTGCTGCGGCTTGAAGCGGGGAACACCTCAACGAGCAGGGTGACAGCCATCACCCCGGCGCAGGTGACAAAAGTCGCCAGCACAATGAGGCCAAGCAGCACGAGTGCGAAGTTGCCGGTGTTCAGCAGCATAAAGATCGGAATACCCGAGAGAGTGATGCCTGCGGCGCCGACCAGAATGACCGGGCGGCGGCCAATACGATCGCTGATTCGGCCGATCAGCGGCTGAATCGCCACGTAGTAAGCGGTAGCAATTGAACACACCCAAAGCGCTTCGACCCGTGGCATGCCCACGGCGCCCGAGAGGTGATTGTTGGCGTAGGTGACGAAATAGTACAGGCTGACCCCAAAAAGTGCCGAAAACGCGAGCGAGATTGCAAATGCTTTGATCTTGCGTGAGCGTGAGGCAACCACTTGAATCTGCTGGGTGCGACGCAGCTCGAGCTCTTTGAAAACGGGGGTGTCGTCGAGGTTTCGGCGAATGAAGATTGCAATAACCGCCATCAAAACCGAGGCGACAAATGGAATTCGCCAGCCCCAGCTGTGCAGTGCTTCTTCGCTCATCACATTGTTGAGCAGCGTCGCGGTGAGCGTGCCAACGAGGAAGGCCGCGCCTGCGGTGGCGGTCACGAGGCTTGCGTGAAGCCCACGGTGTCCCGCTGGGGCGCTTTCGCCAAGGTAGGTGGCGGCGCTTGACCACTCGCCGCCGACCATCATCCCCTGTACGCACCGCAGGGCGACGATCAGGATCGGTGCGGCGATGCCGATGGTGGCGTAGTTTGGCACAAGGCCAATCGCGGCGGTGGTGAGGCCCATGCCCATTACGGTGATCACGAGTACGGCTTTTCGGCCGGCCCGATCGCCGATGGGGCCGAGCACAAGTGCGCCGAGAGGTCGGGCTACAAAGCCGACTGCGAACACCGCAAAGGCCGAGAGCATCTCGGTGGTGGGGTTACCACTTGGGAAGAATTGCGCACCGATAATTGCCGCAAAGTAGCCGTAAACCGCGAAGTCGAACCACTCCATAAAGTTGCCGACACCGATGGCGATTTGGCGCTTTCGAATGTCTGATCGGGCAAGCTCTGGCGCACTCGAAGATTGCTCACCCGGCGGTGTGGCATTTGAGGTGTTTGTTGCGGTTGTCATAAGTGTCTCCCTTGACGAAGCAGTACTACAGGCATCTTCTCGAACTCCCGCACATTTGAGAAACAAATAGTTATTATGAGCACTATGAACATAAGTGATTTACGTGGCACCGACTTGAACCTGCTGGTCGTGTTTCACTTACTCATGCAAGAACGCAATGTGACTCGTGCCGCCGCAAAGCTGCACCTCTCGCAGAGCGCGGTCAGCGCCGCGCTCTCGCGATTGCGCAGCATTGTGCAGGATCCGCTCTTTGAACGCGGCAAAACCGGCATGGAACCTACGGCCCGAGCCAAAGAACTAGCGGGGCCGATCGCGCTCTCGCTCGGCCATCTTGCGCGAACACTGCACCCCGAAGAAGCATTCAGCCCAAGCGACTCAACGAGAACGTTCCACCTGGCAATGTCTGACGACATCGAAGCAGTCATTGCGCCATGGTTGCTGCGCCGCAGCATTGAAGCCGATTGGCAGGTGAAATTTGCGTTTCACCAGACCAACTCGAGCAAATGGCACCAATCGCTCGAAGACGAGCGGATCGACCTCGTCCTTTGCGCGACCCCAGCCGAGGTGTCGTCGCAGTATCGGAGCAAAGCAATGTTCTCGGGCAGCTATTTGTGCGTGTATTCGGAATCGCAGCGGGGTGCGTCAGGACCGCTCAGCGAAGAAGAATTCAGAGAAGCCGTGCACCTCAGGGTTTCATTTGATGCACAACGTGGCTTTATCGACGAGTTACTTGAATCGGCCGGCGTGCAGCGCCGAGTGCCGCTCTCGATAAGCCACTTCGCGGGAATCTCTACTGTGTTGCACGAGAACCCGGCGATTGTCACCCTGCCCGACTACGCGGCGAGAGCAATCGCATCGACTGCGGGCCTAACAACTTCGCCAGTGCCTCTGGCGGTGCCAACCTTCACAACATCGATGATCTGGCGCGTAGAAGCAAGCGCGAGCAACGATCGCTCTTGGCTGATGGAAGAACTACAGGCGTTTCAAGGAGCCGAACGCGTAAAAGCTGCCTCGGCCTAACTCCGCGGAGCAGCAAAACATTCCTGTGAACAGTGACTAAGTTTCACAGCGAGGTGTAGTTTTGCTTGCCTATGATTGAGGTATCAATCGTGAGTGAATTGAACGGGCAAAACGGCGTCATCGCAGTGCCCATCGAATCGCCACGATTGAGTGAGAACCGATCCAGCGACTGACCAGCTGGTACTGAACTCACAAGGTTCAGTGGCCTCCGATCAGTCGTATCGTGAACTGAGAGGTTGAATCCATTATGAAGGCAGCTCGTTACTACGACCGCGGCGATATTCGTATCGAAAACATCGAACCACAGGCCCTCGAAGCCGGAACCGTGCGGGTAGACGTCGCATGGACAGGAATATGCGGCACCGACCTGCACGAATATCTCGACGGCCCCATCTTTGTGCCAGCGCACGGACACCCACACCCAATCTCAGGTGAAGACGCACCGATTACGCTCGGCCACGAATTCTCTGGTGTCGTGTCAGAACTGGGCGAGGGCGTCACCGACCTCGCCGTCGGCGACCACGTCGTGATCGAACCGTACATTATTCGCGACAGCGTAGACACCGGCCCAGAGTCGAAGGACTACCACCTCTCGCCAGACATGAACTTCATCGGACTAGCGGGCCGCGGCGGCGGGCTCTCCGAGAACATTGTGGTGAAGAGTCGGTGGGTGCACAAGATCGATAAAGCGGTTCCACTCGACGAAGCCGCGCTAATCGAGCCACTATCAGTCGCGTACCACGCAGTGCAGCGCTCAGGCGTGGTTGCGGGCCAGACCGCAGTGGTAGGAGGAGCCGGACCAATCGGTCAACTGACCGCAGCCGTGCTGCACGCGCTCGGCGTGAAGGTAATCATCTCTGAGCTCTCGCCGCTGCGCCGCCAGAAAGCACTCGACGCTGGTGTTGCCGACGTGGCTCTCAACCCGGCAGAAGTGGACGTTGTTGCCGAGGTCAAAAAGCTCACCGACGGTAAGGGCGCAGACGTTGCCTTTGAATGCACCTCGGTTCAGGTAGTATTTGACACCCTGATGGATGCGGTGCGACCCACCGGAGTGATCGTGGTTGTCTCGATCTGGGGCAAGCCCGCAACCTTCGACATGCACAAGCTTGTGATGCGAGAGCTTGATGTGCGCGGCACCATCGGGTACGTGAACTCGCACCCAGACACCATTGCGCTCGTTGAATCCGGCAAGATCGATCTCAAGCCGTTTATCACCGGCAAGATTGCGCTCGAAGACCTGGTTGACAAGGGTTTCGACACCCTGATTAACCACAACGAGACCGCAGTGAAGATTCTCGTTTCGCCAAGCGGTAAGGGACTGTAATGGTTGGGGCGTGAGCCCCTACCTGCGCGGCGCAAAGCCCCGGCAAGAGCACTAGCTCGTCGGGGCTTTGTGCTGCCCGCGTGCCGCCCGCGTGCCGCGTGCGCGCGCCGAGTGGATACGTTGTCGTCGAATCGGTGTGAATCAGGGCGCCCCGGCGTATCCACTCAGCGACAACGTAGTCGCTCGGTGGTGGCGTATTCGCTTGGTGGCAACGTGTCCGCTTGGTGACGGCGCATTCGCTTGGTAGCGGTGTTTCTACTCGACGAATGGGGTTGGGTGCGGGCGATCCAGCGTTACCAAATTAGCAATTATGAATGCAGACCCCCATAAATAAACTAAGGTGGTGATGTTCGCCCGAATTCTGTTCGCAACCGGAGCCCCATGAAACAGCAAAACACCGCAGACCGCCCCCAGATTCCGCTGCTGCTTAGCGCGGTATTTCTCGCCTACCTGGCGCAGATGACGCTGAACCCGATCATCGCCCCGCTCGCGCGCGAGGTGGGCCTTGCCGAATGGCAGATCGGCGTCACTATCAGCGCGGCGGCAGTCATGGTCGTGCTTTCGAGTCAATTCTGGGGTCGACGTTCGCAATCGTGGGGGCGCAAGCCCGTGCTGATGGCCGCACTCGCGCTCGCCGCCATCACCATGTCGCTTTTCGCGGTTGTTGCAGCGGCAGGAATGCGTGCGGCGCTTACCGGCGGTTCACTCTTTGCGCTCTTTTTGCTCCTACGTGGCATCGGTTTTGGCACCGCAATCGCCGCTGTGCCGCCAACGGCGCAGGCCTACATCGCCGACGTCACGAGCGATGAGGTGCAGCGCGTAAAAGGACTCGCCGGGGTCGGCGCGGTGCAAGGCATCGCCATGATGGCTGGCGCCGTGCTTGGCGGTGTGCTCGCGGGATTCGGCCTACTCACCCCACTTATTGTGGTGCCAGTGCTGCTGATCGTCGGTTTTCTGCTCGTCGCATTTGGGCTGCGCCGAGAGCCGCGGCACGAACTCGTCACAAACCCGGTCAAGGTGAAGGCTAGCGACCCACGCGTCTGGCCTTTTTTGCTCGCGGGCTTTGGCATGCTGACCTCACTCGGCTGCATTCAAGTGATTGCCGGATTCATCGTGCAAGATCGCCTCATGCTCGATGCCAAACTCACCGGCCTGGTCACCGGCGGAGTGCTGCTTGCGGCGGGAGTTGGCATGGTGCTGGCACAGACCATCATCGTGCCACGCAGTTCGTGGGGGCCACCGAAACTGCTGCGAGTGGGCGCGCTGACGGCACTGATCGGCTTTCTCGTACTGATCCCAAACGCCGGTGCGGCGCTACTGGTCTTCGCGATCTTCCTCATCGGACTCGGACTCGGCATCGGGATGCCCGGCTACGCTGCTGGCCCCTCGCTACTGATGTCGCGAGAAGAGCAGGGCAGCCTCGCTGGGCTGATTGGCGCTACCAACGGGCTCACCTTTGTGGTCGCACCGACTCTGAGTACCGCACTCTACGGTTTTTGGCCGCCAGCCCCCGTGATCGTTGGCGCGATTGTGATGACCGCCGTGTTTGTGTTCGTGTTGTTGCACCCGAGATTTCGCAATCTGGCATCATTGCAGGAGTAACGCAGATTGCTAGGGGGCGCTATGGCAGAGCTTGCGCGACGGGGTCGCCCACCGCGGATCACGCGCGACGACATCGCCGCAGCCGTGCTCGAGGTGGGGTTTGCCCAGCTCACCTTTGCGGCAGTGCGTGAGCGTTTAAGCGTCGGCGAGAGTACGCTGTATCGGCACGCACCTGACCGTGATGAGCTGGTGCGAATCGGTCTTGATCGGGCGCTCGCCGAGGTGAGCTGGCCTAAGCTTGAGGGGCCCTGGCGGCCAATGCTTGAATCCTACGGTCACGCTGCTTGGCGCACGCTTGCGAAGTACCCCGGCTCGGCAACCGAGGTGGCGCGTGGGATCATTCCTGCCTCAATGGTGACTCTCTTTGATAGTGTCTGTGCCGCACTCGTTGCAGCCGGGTTCACACCAGAGCATGCGGTGCTTGCTGGTGACCTTGTGTTTGACCTGGCCACCGATAACCGCCGCGGTGTTGAGCAGCTAGACGCTCTGGTGCCTGGGACCGGACCGAAGCGTGAACAGCTGAGTGGGCACTGGCCTGAGCAGCCTTTTGCAGGCCACTCTGCCGTGCGAGAGAGTGTGCGTGCGGTGATCTTGGCCGAACCCTTTGCGTGGTTTTCGACCAAGCTTCAGGTGGTGTTGAGCGGTATTGAGAGTTCGCTTGGGCCCGCGGCTCGGGTATGAGCTGAGAACGGGATCAGGCGACACCCGCTGCGGGGTCAGCTCTATTTGAGCTGGCCCCGCAGCGGTTGCCGCCTATCGCCTGGCTATTGTTTGGCTGCCGCTTAGCTGACGCTACTCGGCGAATACGTAGAGCTTCTTGTTCGCGAACTCTTCAAGAGCGTAGCGACCAAGCTCACGGCCAAAGCCGCTTCGTTTCACGCCGCCAAACGGCAGGTGCGGCGCGTCGAGTCCAACGCCATTGATGAACACCATGCCAACCTGCAGACGGTCGCCGATTGCGACAGCACGGTCTGTGTCTTGGCAAATCACAATCGAGCCGAGACCATACGGCGAGCTATTGGCCAGTTCGACTGCTTCATCTTCATCGGCCACCCGATACAAGACCGCTGCTGGACCGAAGAGCTCCTGGGTGTACACATCCATATCTGCGGTCACGTCGCTCAGTACAGTTGGCGGGAAGAACGCGCCGTCTGCCTCAGTCGAACCGATGTGGAGTTTTGCACCCTGTTCTACGGCCCGAGAAACCTGGCTGCTCAGAAGTTCAGCGGCACGAAGTGAAGAAAGCGGACCGATGTCCTTTCCGGTGTCGGAAGCCGGGCCTGAGGTGACAGCACCCATCGCCTGAACGAACTTCTCTGCAAACTCATCGTAGAAGCGATCAAGTATGACGATGCGCTTTGATCCGTTGCAGGCTTGGCCGCTGTTTTCGATGCGGCCGCTCACAGCCATTTCGACGGCTGCGTCGAGGTTCGCTGGATCCACGACCATAAAGACGTCTGAACCACCGAGTTCGAGCACCACCTTTTTGAGGTGACGACCAGCGATTTCGGCGACGGCCGCACCGGCGCGCTCTGAGCCGGTCAATGACACGCCCTGTACGCGGGGATCTGCAATGACGCGTTCGATCTGTGAGTGCGCCGCACGAAGATTTACGTAGGATTCGCCAAAGCCAGCGTCTTTGTAAATCTGTTCAATCGCCTCAGCGGAACGTGGGCACTGCTCGGCGTGCTTCAGCAGAATTGTGTTGCCGAGGATGAGGTTTGGGGCGGCAAAGCGAGCCACCTGGTAGTAGGGGAAGTTCCAAGGCATGATGCCGAGAATTACACCCAAACCAACCCGGCGGACGAAGGCGCGACCGCCACCCTCGTTGGGGATCTCTTCGTCAGCCAGGTGCTTCACTGCCTCGTCAGCGTAGTACTGGTAGATGGAGGCGCTGAACTCAACCTCGCCGCGGGACTGCTCAACCGGCTTTCCCATTTCCTGAGCGATAATCTCGGCCAGTTCGTCAGCGCGCTCAAGGTGTAGCTCTGCAACTCTTGCGATCATTGCGGCGCGCTCTGCGCGCTGAGCGGCGTTGGTTCCGTCGTAGGCATTACCCGCCGCAGTGATGGCTGCGGTGACCTCGACATCGGTTGCGGTTGGATAGGTGGCGACTGTTTCGCCGGTTGACGGATCAACTACTTGATACTGCGACATTGCGGAATGCTCCTGTAGTGGCGGGGTGGGTTTTTGGCGCAGGGCGCGCCAAATCTTGCCAGGGCGCCTGCCGGCGACGTGGCTTCTGCCTTAGCGAAGGCGAGAAAGCTGTAGGTGTAGCCCTATTGGGCGTTAGCTAGTTCGTGAGGATGCGCGGTTTCGCTTTGAGTGCTGTTGCTCTTGCCGCTGCTCGGTACTGGAGTTGAGCTTGTGGTTGGTGGACTCGTCACCCACATCACTTCGGCGATAGAGGAACCGATGTTTTCTACCCGGTGGGGTACTGAACTGAGGTATTCGATGCTGTCGTGGGCATCCATGACATATTTGTGGTCGCCCAGTTCGAGCAAGATCTTCCCCGAAAGCACAATGAGGAACTCTTGTGATTTTCCGTGCACATAGGGATCTTGGCCGGTGGCGCCGCCTGATTCGAATCTGCCGACGTAAATCTCTACGTGCTGCACGGGTGGCTGCGCGATCACGAATTTTTCTGAACCGGAAGACAGCGGGGTCGACGGGCGCTGTGATGCCCGGAGTACTCCGTGGGTGTGGCGGGGATTGGACTCCAAAAGATCAGCTACTGGAACCCCGAGCGCGCTGGCGATTTTGCGTAGCGAGGCAACACTCGCGTTTGTGAGACCGCGCTCAAGCTGGCTTAAAAAACTGGGGCTCACCCCAGCGGCTGCTGCGATCTCTCTGAGTGTGGCGCCACGTAACTTGCGTGCCTGCGAAATTCGCGAACCCACTTCGTACCCTGCGTCCATGCTGTTCCTCTCCGAGCCGTGTTGCTGCGCCGCTACTGCGTCATCTTTGTGCAGTGAGCGCAGCACATCTGCCTGTTCAGTGGTTGACGTCACTGTACAAGCTTCTGTGCTCGCGTTTGTTGGAATGTGATTATTTCTAACAGAAAACTCCTGATTTCACGGGAGTTCTTGAGCTAATTGTTCCCAAGTTGCCATAAAAACCGATTCAACACAAGAATCAAAATTTTATCTTGACTGAACATTTTGTTCAGTATAGTTTGAACTCAACCCTCTGAGAACGCGGGGTTACTGGACAAAGGAGTTACAGGTGAAACGCATTACACAGAGCGCAGCTGTCGTCTCCCTCGCTGTGGTCCTCGCGGCGTGCAGCGGGGGAAACACAGGGGCGGCACCGGAGGATAGGGACTTCGGCACACCACAGGCAGGCGTAGTGAAGCCAGGCATTCTTGATGGAGTGACCATGGCAATCGCTGATTCTGGCGGTATTTCGCAAGAAGGCCGTACCGAAGCAGTTTGGGAACCGTTCATGGAGGAATCCGGCGCCGAGGTGGTGCAGGACTCATTCGAAGCAGCAAAACTTAAAGCAATGGTTGAGTCAGGCAACGTCACCTGGGACATTGCGAATACAACCGTGCTTGATGCCGGCCAATACTGCGGTGAACTGTACGAAAAGCTCGACTATTCGATGATCGATATTTCGAAGGTCCCAGAAGGCACTATTACCAACGACTGCATGGTGCCGACAATTAGCTACGGCTTCATCGTCGCCTACAACACAGACGCCTTCGGTCAGAACGCACCCAATAGCGCGGCAGACTTCTTCGACACAGAGAAGTTCCCCGGTAAGCGCGCGATCGGACTGAGCACATACGCAGAGCCACAGGTACTGGAATTCGCTTTGCTCGCTGAGGGCAAGGGCGAGGACCAGCGAACCGTAGCTGATATCGATGCAGCCATCGCAAAGTACAAGTCACTTGGCAACGACCTCATCACCTGGACTACGGGTGCAGAGTCGCAGCAGCAGCTTGAAAGCGGCGAAGTAGTGATGAGTCTGGTTTGGAGTTCGCGCGGATTCGGTGCGACTGATGCCGGAGCACCAATTGCACCGATGTGGGGCGACTGGATCCTCGGCGTTGATGCACTCACAGTGCCAAAGGGAGCAAAAGACCCAGAAGCAGCATTCGCGGGTCTCAACTTCTTCCTCGGCGAGCAGCAGCAGACCAAGGCAGCAGAGCTCACCTCATTCGCGCCAGTAAATGTTGATTCAAAGCCAGAACTCTCTGACACAGCGAAGATGTGGTTCATCAACGACCACCTCGACACCGGAAAAACGATTGACATGCAATTCTGGACAGAGAACTACTCCGACCTAGAGGGCGCCTGGACGAAGTGGGCATCAGGCTCCTAAGGAGCACTGTGCTTCTTGGTGCAACTATGTCACTCTCGAACGAGCTAAAGCGTGGCCCGGTATTTCGCCGGGCCACGCCCCTCTTGCTGGTGCCCGGCCTACTCGTAGTCACCTGCTTCTTCCTTGTCCCCATCATTGTCGTCGCCTGGCGGAGCATCTCTGATCCAGAAATCGGACTCAGCAACTATGCCTGGCTCGCGGAGAACGAAGTTTTTCTGCAGGTTCTAATTCGAACCTTTTTGGTTTCGAGCGTCGTCACCGCCGCCTGTGTGCTGATTGCGTACCCATACGCGTACTTGATGACCATCGTCGGTGGAACGATGCAGAAGCTCTTGCTGCTGTTTGTATTGATGCCACTTTGGACGAGCATCCTGGTACGAACGCTCGCCTGGATGGTGCTGCTGCAAGACTCAGGGCCAATTAACGACGTGCTTGAGTTTGTCGGAATTGGGCGACAGCCACTGATCCGGACGACCTTTGGTGTTGGTCTCGGCATGCTGCAGGTGCTTCTTCCATTTATGGTGCTGCCTCTCTACTCAGCAATGCTTGGCATTGATACCCGATTGGTGCCTGCTGCACGGAGCCTTGGAGCCCACCCGGTAACCGCATTCTTTAAGGTTTACCTGCCGCTTTCATTGCCCGGAGTTGCTAGCGGAGCTACCACCGTATTCATTCTTGGTCTCGGCTTCTACATTGTGCCGGCGCTGCTCGGATCGCCGCAGACGACAATGCTTTCCGCTTTGATTTATCAGCAATTTTCGGCGTTCTTGGATTGGGGCCACGGCTCTGCCATGGGAATCGCGCTGTTGTTGCTCACAGCGGTGCTGCTCGGTGTGCTGCAACTCATCACTGGAAGCGCTCGCCGTCGTGCCGCTAGGGGGAAGAAGTGAAACTCAAGATTGCGCTTTCGGTTTTTGCCGTCATCGTTGTGGTCTGGTTGGTCGCCCCGACACTGGTAATCATTCCGATTTCTTTTACCGATCAGGCCTCATTCAATTTCCCGCCAAAGGGCTGGTCGCTGCGCTGGTATGAAAACTTTTTCACCGACAAGGGTTGGCTGAAGTCATTCTGGGCCTCGGCGCAGGTGGCGGTAGTCACCTCGATCGTTGCCACGATTGCGGGTGTTTGTGCAGCACTTGGCCTGGTGAAAATGAAGCCGAAGTGGGCCGCTGCGGTGCAGCAGTACTTTATGCTGCCGCTGCTGGTTCCAGGCATTGTGATCGCCATTGGGCTCTACGCAATTTTTCTCAACACGGGCTTGCTTGGCACGCTGCCGGGCTTCGTGCTTGCGCACACGGTTGTTTCACTTCCGCTAGTGCTCACAAATGTGTTGGCGAGTCTTCGCGGTGTCGACGGCCGGTTATCAGATGCGGCGGCGAGCCTCGGCGCAAACCGATGGGATACCTTCCGACTGGTGACGTTGCCGCTGATCGCCCCGGGCGTGCTGTCTGGTGCGCTGCTGGCATTCGTGACCTCGTTTGATGAGGTTATCTTGTCGCTCTTCATCCAGACCCCTTACCTACAAACCATGCCGGTGAAGATCTTCCGCTCTGTCACGAAAGACACTGACCCAACCGTTGCTGCAGTCTCCGTCATGGTGATGCTGGTATCGGTCACGATCATGCTGCTTGCGCAGTTTTCCGGGCGGGGTAGCCGAGGGGCGGCGGTCTCTCGATGAACGACACCGCACTCGCAGATTCCGTCTCGAAGAACAGAGGAGACTTCAACATGACACAGGCAGTATTTTCAAACGCTGAGCCGGTTTCGCCCAACTCTTCGAACGTTGGCGTGCGACTCACCGATGTCACTAAACGCTATGGGGACAAGGCGGTAGTCGACAACATCAGTATCGACATCAATCGGGGTGAGTTTGTTACTTTTCTTGGACCAAGCGGATCAGGAAAAACAACCACTCTGAGCATGATCGCTGGCTTTACGCAGGTGACTGAGGGGCAAATCGAGATACATGACCGCTCCGTTGCAACTGTGCCTCCGCACAAACGCGACATCGGGATGGTCTTTCAGAACTACGCGTTGTTCCCGCACCGAACGGTAGCTGGAAACGTGGCGTTCCCGCTTGAGCGCCGAAGAATTGCAAAACCAGAGCGTAAGCGCATGGTCGATGAAGCGCTTGAAATGGTGCATATGACGGAGTACGCGGATCGCTCTCCCAAGGAACTCAGCGGTGGTCAGCAGCAGCGAGTCGCACTCGCTCGTGCTCTCGTCTACAACCCTGCAGTGCTACTGATGGATGAGCCTCTGGGTGCTTTGGATAAAAAACTGCGTGATTGGCTGCAAAGCGAGATCAAGCGTATTCACCTTGAAGTGAAGTCGACCTTTTTGTACGTTACTCACGATCAAGAAGAAGCGCTCTCGCTCTCTGATCGAATCGCCGTGTTTAACAACGGAAAAATTGAGCAGCTCGGTACGCCACAGGAGCTGTACCAGGCTCCAAAGACCCTGTTTGTTGGCACCTTCGTTGGGGACTCCACTCTTGTACGAGGTGCAGGTTTTGCTGCGACCAACGGGTTCTCGTCGGGTACCGCATTCGGAAAGGCCGTGGCCGGGAAGGGGAGCTTGGCTGGGGATCAGGGAGCGGTATTGATCAGACCGGAGAAGCTGCAGCTGCGCCCCGTGGAATCGTCAATTGCAAATGGCGACTGCGCGATCTCCGTGATCGTACGCACTGCTACTTATCTCGGTAATGCTTGGAGGTATGAGCTGATTCTTCCTGATGGCAGCGCGGGCATGGCGAAATCGGAATACGAGGTAGTTCAAGCAGTCGCGGGTCAGGCAATGCTTGCCACCTGGCGTCCGGAAGATGCTGTCGTGCTCGAAGACGACGGTAGCGCCGGTGAGTTTCTCACCTAAGTATTGAACGCCTAAACGTTCTGGCGGGCACGCCGATCTTGCGGAGAAAGAAAAAGAGGATCCAATGAAGGAAACCGCCTACTGGCTGGACACGGCAAACCCGAGCGTGCCAACTCCTGATGTCGCTGACTCTGCGGCTGTTGATGTGATCGTGGTGGGGGCAGGGCTCACCGGCATGTCTTGCGCCTATCATTTGGCTCAACGCGGAGCGAGTGTGCGGGTCCTTGAATCGCACACCATCGGCTGGGGAGCCTCGGGGCGCAACGGGGGAATGGCCACAACTGGTTTGTCAATTTCGCTGAGAAAAGCCGTGCAGCGATTTGGAGCAGATCGGGCCGTTGCTATGCGCCAGCGCTACAACGATGCCATCGACCTGATTGAGCAGATTTCGATTGATGAGGGCGGTGACGCAGAGTTTCGTCGGGCTGGACTGCTGAATCTTGCGGCTCGCCAGAGTCACCTCGACGGCTATCAACGAGAAGCCGAATTGATCAGTGAACTTACCGGGTATGAAGCTCACTACCTCGACCAGGCAGGCGTGCGTGAAGAGATTGGGGCTGACCGCTACTTTGGTGGCATGCTCGATCCGCTGGGAGCGAGTGTGCACCCTGCGAAGTTTTTGTCGATACTCGCAAATGGAGCGGTCTCGCGAGGTGCGCGGATCCATGAAAACACACCGGTTACCAAAGTGGAACGCACCTCGAACGGTGGCCACCGAGTGCACACTTCGAGTGGCACGTTTGAATCTGCGCAATTGGTTGTCGCAACGGGGGCATATTCTAAGAAACCGTTTTCTTGGTTGCAGCGCCGCTTCGCGCCTGTCGGAAGCTTCGTGATTGTTACCGAACCCTTGGGGGCAGAGCTTGCTGCGTCATTGCTGCCAAATCGCAGGGTGTGTTCGGACAGCAAGGAGCTGTTGAACTACTTCAGACTCACCGAAGATAATCGTCTGGCATTTGGCGGTCGAGCACGGTTCTTGAGCCGCGACGTTGCAGCTGACCGCAAGAGCGGTGAAATCTTGCAACGTGAAATGGTTGAACTCTTTCCGCAGTTGCGTGATGTTTCTGTTGAATACGCTTGGGGCGGGCTGGTTGACATCAGCCTCGACCGGATGGTTCACTCTGGTCAGCGTGACGGCTATTGGTTCTCGCAGGGGTACACGGGCCACGGCGTTCAGATGGCCACTTACATGGGAAAGATCCTCGCCGGTAATGTGAGCGGGGATCGCGATAACCCTTGGGCCGAGCTACCTCATCCTGCGATTCCGGGGCATGTGGGCTGGCCCTGGTTTGTGCCGGTGGCTGGGATCTATTATGCGGCTCTTGATCGGTTCTCAAAGTGAGCCGTTCACTCACCGGGCAACGTGCGGCACCATACGCCGAAGCGCTGCAGGCGCACCGTGATCGAAACGGTTTGCCGTTTATGATTCCCGGTCACTCTGCGGGGCAGTCGGGTGGTTCTGAGCGACTAAGCGATTTTTTGGGTGAGCGAGCGCTGAGACTTGATATCCCACAGTTGGTAGAAGGTATTGATCTTGGGCCAGGGAACGCGTTTTCGCGGGCCCGGACACTTGCCGCTGCGGCTTGGGACGCGAGGACCACCTGGTTTCTTACCAATGGAGCCTCTCAGGGAAACCGCATGGCTGTGCAAGCGTTGCGCATGCTTGGCGAGCGAATTCTCGTGCAACGCAGCTGCCACTCGAGTGTCTATGACGGCTTGGTGATGTCTGGGGCGGAACCCAGCTACCTTTTCCCTGTCACCGACGCTGAGCACGGTATCGCGCACGGTGTCACTGCAGCTGAGGTCGAACGCGAGCTTGCCGAGGCTGCGGCCAAGGGCGATCCGTATTCAGGTTTAGTGATTGTCTCGCCCAGTTACTTTGGGGTCGTTGCTGACATTCCCGCTATTGCAGAGAGCTGCCACCGGCACGGCGCCGCTCTGGTGGTTGACGCGTCTTGGGGTGCGCATTTTGGGTTCCATTCTGAGCTGCCCGAATCGCCAACACGGCAGGGTGCCGATGTTGTACTCTCGAGCATTCATAAGCTCGGCGGCAGCCTCACTCAGACTGCTTTTCTGCACCTTTGCGAGGGGCCGTTCGCAGGGAAACTTGAACCGGCGCTTGAGGCTGCGTACCGCCTCACTGAGTCGACGAGTCTGAACTCGCTGCTGCTCGCTTCGCTCGATATTGCAAGGTCAGAACTTGCCACTGAGGGTGACGCACTGGCAGCTTCGCTCGCCGCTGCTCGTGAACTTCGCAGCCTGGTCGACCGTACACCGGGGTTGAGGATCGCTGAGCCGGACTTTTTGAGGAGCGCAGGGGCGACGGAGATTGATCCGCTGCATGTTTCTATCGATGTGCGTGGCCTTGGGGTTTCGGGTCCCGAGATGAAAACTCGCCTTGCGCGAGCGGCAGCGCCGGTGTTTGTCGAGATTGCTTCGCCGACAGTGATTGTCGCGCTTATTGGGCCGCGGAGTTCTCCCGATGTCTCGGGGCTGGTGGCGGCGTTGGTTCGAGCTGGCGAAACAGGCGCTGGCTCGAACCGGGACTCTGCTGAGTCTGAGCTTGTCAAAAGAATTGCTGCGCCGCGCCCGGGGCGTGGCGCGTTGACCCCGCGGGAGGCCTATCTCGCGCCGAGCGAGTCGGTGCGAGCAGCTGAAGCAGTGGGGCGGGTTGCAGCGACGATGTTGGCGGCATACCCGCCGGGTATCCCGAACGTGGTTCCGGGTGAGGTGCTCACCGAAGATACTCTTGCCTATTTGGCCGATATTTCGACGCTGCCAAGCGCGTATGTGCGTGGCGCTGAAGACCCTCGGTTTGACAGGGTGCGCGTGCTTATCGACCAGACCATCAGCTAGTTCGTTGCAGGGTAGCCCGGAGTCGACTAGCCGCTTCTTCGGCCGTGCAAAGATCGGCCATCGTGACGGTGCCTGTTGCCTCGTCTCGTTGGCTGCGCGCAAATGCTCGCTCTGCGGCGAAAGCTGCGAGTACCCCGGTCGCGTGTGACTGGCCGTGGCCTTCGGCGGCGATGGTCTCCCCGGTTCTGCGGTTTGCTGCGAAGATGCGCCAGTCTTCTGAACCGATTGGTGGCACCGCGTTCATGAGGCTGGCGAGGCGTGGCATTCGTGCGAGTAATGCGAGCGAGGTGGTCATGCTTGCGCTGCTGAGGGCCAGGTAGCTGCGTATGAGGGTGCCATTTTTGGCGCCGAGGATCACCTGGTCTGGAAAATCCGCGCGCAGGTGGGTGCGCGATCGTCCGGCGAGGCCGGGTAGTTTTTTTGATTCCCGGAAGTTGAGCACCTTCGCGGGTGCTTCTACCGGTTGGTAGATCGCTGCGCCGATGAGTGATTCGGTCCATTCCATTGCGGCGGCTCCGTGTTTTTCACCTGATCCGAGAGTCACGCCGAGGTCAAGGTTGTCGCCGGGTCTTGAATCGAGAGCTGCGAGTAGGATCGTGCTCAGTCCGGGGGCGATACCGGCGCCGAGCACGAGCGAGTGCTGTGGGCGGCTCTCGTGAGTTCTCTCGCTGACTGCTTTTTCGAGGGCGTCAAGGTAGCGCCCGGTGGCTGAGATCTCGATGAATGGCGCGCGCACTGCGAGTTCGGCGAGTTCGATGTCTTCGCGGCCGGAAGCGTTTACGATGACATCGCCTTTGTGAAGCTCGGCGAGCAGCGTTTCACGACCCGTTGCTGTTGATATGTCTGCCTGCAGTTCGTTTTCTTTGCCGCGGCCAACGCTCACGGTTTGGTGATTTTGGTGTTTGAGTTCGGCGACCGTTTCGCGACCAACCGCGCCTCGTGCTCCGAGTACGAGTGCGCGCATTCGCGGCTGCTCGGGGGAGCTGGATGGGCCTGTTCCGGTTGGGTTGGACGGCATATGAAAATCTCCAAACGTTTGGTTGCAAATGGAGCGTATCGATCCAGCGCATAAATTGCAACTGTTTGGTTGGGATTTGCTAGGCTTGCCGCATGGCCTGGGACACCGACACCACAAAGCGCAAACTACTTGAAGCGGGAGTGCGTCAATTTGCCGCCGCAGGTTTCGCTGGCGCTCGAATGGAAACGATCGGTGCCGATGCCGGCGTCAACAAAGAGCGCATCTATCGCTACTTTGGCGACAAGCGCGCCTTCTTCGGTGCCGTGCTCGAGCACGAACTGACCGCCCTGCTCGATCAAATTGTGTTCAAGGGATCCGGCCCCGAAAGCATCGCCGGATTCATGACGCAGCTACTCGACCGCTGCGAAGAACGACCCGAACTTTCGAGATTGCTTGTATGGGAAAGCCTGGAACTCGATGAACCAGTAGCACTCGAATCACGCAAACTCGGTTGCGAAAGCAAGGTATGCGGGGTGCAATCAGCGCTGCCAAATCTCGACCAAACGAAAGCCGAACAACTGCTCTTCAGCCTGATCGCGCTCGCCGTCGGCTGGTGTGAACTGCGTCACCTCGCCAGTTCAATCATGAGCACACCAATGAGCCTCGACGAGCAGCGTGCAACCATTATTGAGCACGCAAGAGCCCTCGCCTCAACAAATTCACCGAGTCACTGCTGAGGCAGCAGAATCCTGAACTCAGCACCCTCGCCAACCTTGCTGACAACACTCATCTCGCCGCCGTGAGCCTGAACGATCGCTCGAGTGATGTTGAGACCGAGCCCCACACCGGGTACCGCATTGAGCGTCGCCGTTGAGGCCCGGAAAAAACGAGTAAAGAGCTTCTCTTGCTCGTCCTCGGGGATCCCCATACCGGTATCTGCCACACTCAGCAGAATTCCCTGCGGTGTCTGCACCGCTCGAGCCGTCACCGTGCCACCACGCGGAGTGAACTTGAGCGCGTTTGAGAGCAGATTATCGACCGCTTGACCAAGACGACCGGCATCACCACTAAACGGAATCTCGGCAACTGGCAGCTCAGCCTGCAACTCGATCCCGTTCTGTTCAGCCTGGATTCGCGCAGAGGCAACAGAATTTCGAACGACGGACGCAAGATCCATCTCGCTTCGGTCAATCGAAAAATGCCCGGACTCAACCTTTGCGGTGAAAAGAAGATCGCCGACAAGCTGCAACAGCCTGCGCGCGTTTCGATCAATAACCTCGACAAAGCCGAGCTGTTCCTCAGTCAGCGGATACTCGGTGTCGCTCTGCAAAAGGTCAAGAAAACCAACAATCGAGCTGAGCGGCGTGCGCAGCTCATGCGAGATCATGCCGACAAACTCATCCTTCATGCGGGCGATCTCCGCAGCGCGTGTTTCGTCGCTGAGCACCAGAAGATACCCGATCGACTCGCCCGCTCCATTGCGTCTTATCGAAGCGGTGAGGCGAGCTGGAAAACTGAAACCAGTGGCAGGCAATGCGTCAATGTTCACATCAACGTCAACACCAGAATCGACCACCGCAAAAAGCCCGCGCAAGCCGGCTTCGCCATCGACCCTTTCATCAGCTATCGCGTTCGCAATCGCAGCCGGAGTGAAAAAACGCTCCATGTTTACGCCATCAAGAGCCGCAGACTCAGAAAGACCCAGCAAGCGGCCGGCCCCTGTGTTCCAAGCAACCACCTGACCGTCAGTGTCGGTCGCAATCACGGCCTGAGCAGTAATCGAAGCCCAAAGACTGTCATACGATTCGAGAAGTGCGCGGTATTGCTGCTCTGATTCAGTGAGACGAGCAACCATCCGCTCGTTTTCGCGCAGTGCCGCCGTGCGCTGTTCAACCAGCTCTTTTGCCCGACACAGTTGCAGCCGCTGTTGCCTTGAAAGCTCGTTCACCACCGCCGCGACCGCAGCGAAAACCAGCGGCGTGATAACCCCGCGAAGCCAGTCGACCGAGTTGCTCGGTGGATTCGCAAAATAGGGCATCAGCATAGCGATAGAGGTAAGTCCGCCAACCGTGAACACGTGGCGCAACCCCGGTGAAGCTGCCAGCCACACCGCTGGCAGAAGCACAAGAGACCCAAAGAGCGACGAAGTGCCACCGGTGCCCGCGCGAAAAAGTCCGAGCGCAAGAATGTCGATCATCGGAATGGCAAGCACACGCCAATCCACATCGTCGCACTTGTTCAAAAATGCTGCCGCGATTGTTGCAAGCACAATTGCAGACACAGAGACGACAACGGCAGGCATGTTGGTAACCGCGATGCCGGGTGAAGCGAGCACCAGTGCGGCAGCGACGAGTACCGCCAGCAGCGTGGGAGACTGCTTCAGCAGCGGGCTCGGATCATTAATCCTTCGATACCAACCGGCCGAGACAGTGTTTGAACCGTTCAAACGGCTCGGCGCTTGGGCCTTGCTCATTGCGCCATCCGTACGAGCATGTCGTGCACCTGTGAGCCGCGAACCGGTTTCGGTAGGGCAGCATCGGCTTCAGGATACTCGGACTCATCAAGCACCGAGCTGATCACAATGCGGCACTCGGGCACCCGCTCGCGTAACTGGCGGGCACACTCGGAACCTGAGATACCCGGCAGCAGCAGATCTATCACCGCCAGCGAAGGGGTGAAACTGCTGAGCGAAGCGATCGCCGACTCGCCATCGAGCGCACCGAACACATCAAAACCCTCACGATTGAGTAGAAACCGCAAAAGCTCTAACTGGTCAGCGCTGTCCTCTACAACGAGGGCGCGTGGGCGCCCGCTCATCGCACCAGCAATTCGCGTACGATCGCGAGGGCAATAACCACACACAGGGCAATAAGCGCCTGCGGAATCAGACGTCGCTCAGCACGCGCGTCGTCTTCTATCTCACGAGTGTATTTTCGAGAAGTGTTCGGTGATCCATCGTTCACGAGACAACCCTTCCAACCTTTTCGGTTTTCACCCACGACGCGTCTGCGCGTCGCCACTCTTTGATGTACGAATCAACTGTGATCGCGCAGAGCAGTGAGCCATAGCCGAATATGTAAAGCATAAGCCCGGCAAAAAACTTGCCGCCGGGGAGACGTTCGACGTAGCGCGCAAGCCACGCACCCGCCATCGATACCGGCCCCCAAAGATACAAGCAGGCGAGCACAATAAATCGCCCATCGGCATTCAACTCGACGCCAAACGCTGAAACCGAGATGACCTCTGGCAGCTGCGGAAAAAGCGCTGCAGACATTAATAGCCAGGCGCCCACACCGGGGAAGAGCAGCGCTTCACGCCAAGACTGCCTGCCGATCCTCGGATCCAATTGCACGGAAAAGACCATCAGGTAGACGTAAACGCACACCGTGAATATCCACATGAAACGGAAAGTCACCTCAGCGATATCGCTGTGCAGAATGAGCAGCGTCATGAGCGCAGCAGAAGCGAGCAACATAAACGCAGGCAGCAGCAACACACTGAACCAGATCAGCCCGAAAGAAACGCTGCCAAGTCGGTGCTCCCGGCTGGGCCGAAACCACAGGTGCTTGTAGATAGAGGTGAGCTGCACGTTTCCACGGGCCCAGCGCAGCCGCTGTTTCCAGAGACTGTCGATCGTGCGAGGCTCCTCGGCAAGCACCACCGCGTAGGGCTCAAACACCATTCGGCGGCCCTTGATCTGACCCTCGAAAGTCGTCATCGTGTCTTCAGCGAGAGTGCCGGTGGGAATTCTCCCGCCGATGGCCTCAAGATTTGCGCGCGAGTGCAACTGAGCACCGCCGGCAAGGCAGGCGATCGCGCCCTGAACGTTTTGAGCGCGACGTGCCGCCAACTGCGAGACAACGTATTCAATCGCAATAAAACGAGTGAGGTAGTTGCGGTCTTCGCTGCCCTCGGCGATGTAAGCGGTGACCGCCCCCACCTTCTCATCGGCGAGATGGCGGGCGAGTTTGCGTAGCGAATCATGCGCGAAGATAACATCAGCATCCATAATCAGCACGGCTTCTGCCCAATCATCGGCAAGAATGCGTGAGATGCCATGGTTCAGAGTGTGTGCCTTGCCCTCGCCGCCAACTTCACGTCGCAAATGCACCACACGCCCCGGGTGATTTGCGGCACGCTCAAGCACCACATCAGGGGTGTTATCGGTCGAAGCGTCGTCGACCACAAATATGCGCAATTGATCTTCTGGGTAATCAAGCGCGAGTAGGCGATCAATCGAGGCGCCAATAACAAGACCCTCGTTCCAAGCTGGCACCACAACCGCGACTTTAGGGGTGAACGGCTGCGCCTGACGAAAGTGATTACGAAACGCGTGCAGCGGCAGCACCAGAAACTGAAAGGCCGAAGTGAGCACCGGAGTCATGCCGAGAAACACGCAGATCAGCAGTAGCACGATGACGACAATGTCGAATGCTGAGAGCTCGGGAGTCATGGCAACACTTCGATCGTTTTGAGCAGATCGGCGACACGTGAGTATCTGCCGACATTATTCGCGTTGTGGCTGTCTGTTGCCGCGACGAGAGTCACGCCAGCGGCGATGGCGGCATTGAGAGCCGAAGTTTCAGGGCATCCCCATTTCTCGTTCACCTCAACCGAAGTGTTGCTCCGCGCAACAGCTTCCGCCCAGGCAGCGAGACGCTCGGAGCCGAGCATTTCTTCGCTCAAACCGATCTTGGGCAGTAGCGAAAAGCAGTGCGCAAGCTGGTTTCCTGGGTGCCGCTCGATAGTCGCGATCAGCGCCTGCACGTAGCAATCGAGTACATCGCTGGTTGCCCACCCGTTTGCAATACGTTGGCGCACCTCAGTGGGGCCAATGGGGCCCTCTGGTGCGGGAAACTGATGATCGGCAATCAGAATTGTCTGCACCGCTGAAGGCAGCACGGGAATGTCGAGTGATCCAGCGTGATCTAGAATTTTCGCCTCGACACCGTTCAGAACCGTAAGCCCGTCAGGAATTTCCAGGCGCTGGATCGCCGACACGAACTCAGGCACCCAGGCGGTATCGCGGCGCACATGGTCGACCAGGCGAAGCTCGGTGAGCCCGATTGCGTGTGCGGCAGCCACATTCTCGGCGAGCGAAGAGACTGCGTCGTCAGAGAAGGTGGAGTGGACGTGGTGGTCGCCCCGAAGCAGCGCGTGCATCAGTCGTCCTGGTGCGCCGCGTGCTCAGAAACGAGCACTTCGGCAGGGTCGATGAAGACGTCTTCCAGAAAACGAACCGTTGCAAGTTCGCGAAATTCAAGTCGCTCAGGCATCGACTTGCCAAGAAACAGATCCACGACGAGTGAGGGAATGTCGACGCCTGCCGCAATCGTGAGGGGGAGCGCGCCAGGAAAACGCGGGTTCACTTCAAGCAGCACGGCTTTGCCCTGGCGGTTGCGGCGAAGCTGCACATTTGCGACTCCGACAAGGCCGATAGCCTCAGCGATTCTCGTCGCAGCTTCTTCGAGCTCGGGGTCGTGCACAGTTCGACCTGCGATCGACACCCCAGAATCAACGCGGGTGCGGGTGCGTGGAACCGCAGCGATGACATGCTGGGTGGTGTCAGAGATCACATCAACCGAGTACTCTTCACCGGGCAGAAGATCCTGCACAATGAGGTCTTCGTCAAGGGGAAGAGCTTCGAGCGCGGCACGATCTGGCACGACTCGAACGCCTCGACTGCCGGCACCTCGGCGAGGCTTTGCGAACACCGGGAACTCCCAATCGACCCTATTCGCGTCTGCGCCCGCTGCCTCGGTGCGCGGCACCAAACCGGTTGATTCGCATTGCCGGGCAAGGCTCAGCTTGTCGAGCGCGTAGTTCAACGTGTCCGCACAGGGCGCTGCCAAAACCGCTGGGGCGAGTTCTTCGCGCCGCTCGGAAAGAGTGATCAGCTCAACATCAACCGTTGAAATAACAAGGTCGAGACTGTCTGCTTCGACGAGCGCCGCAAGCGCCGGCACAAAATCGCTACCGGCCCCTGGCGGAACAATGCGGCGCTGTGCCGCTGGCACCAAATACAAGCCGCTCGCCCAGCCATCCATGTCGGCGGCAAACACTGTGAGGTCTGCTCTGCGAAGCAGCGAGCGGATCACAGCGACTCCGGCGGCTCCGCCCGCTCCGGTGACCAAAACGTTGATCGACATTAGGCGTCCTTTTCGGCGAGGCGGTCGGCGTAAACAAGACCAGAAGTTTCTCGCAAGATTTCAAGTGGTTCTACCGCCGTGCCACCACCAAAACGTGACCAGTAGCGGGCTGTTGCAGTGATGAAATCGGGGGAGAGGTAATCACGTGTCGCAGTCTGCGACTGATAGCAGCGCAAGAGCTCAAGTTTCTGCTCAAGAAAGTCTTCGATACGCACAAAACGCGTCGGCCGAAAATCGATGGTTGCCGATGGGCTCTGGTAGCAAGCAACAGTGCCAACGTGGCGGGTGGCTACACTCGTTGCCTCGCTTACGGCACGGTGATCCTGGTGCCGGTCATGAATGCTGTGTGTGTACACGATCGAGGGTTTCACCTCGGCCACTACCTCTTCAATGAGTCGCACGGTTGCGCCGCCACCTGAAATTTCAGTGTCGACAAGATCTTTCAAAAAGAGTCGTGCACCAAGAAGCTCAGCTGCAGCCAGTGACTCATTTTGCCTATTGTCGGCATTGCCTCCGCGCGAACCTCGCGACATGGTGAGTATGGTGACCTCATCGCCCGCGTGGGCATGTGCGGCAAGCAAACCGCCAACACCGATCTCGACGTCGTCGGGGTGTGCGCCGACGGCCAACACTGTTTCGCCTTTGCCCCGCTGCTGTGCCCGGCTCGCTTTGGCTCGGCGGCGACTTTCTTCGGTGAGGTGAAGCACGGTTTCTACGACTTTGGCGTTGTCGAGCGGTTTTTGTAGAAACTCGTCGGCTTGCGCGCGCAGTGCTGAAACGGCGTGCTCAACCGAAACGTGCGCCGTCATCACAATGACGCCAACATCTGGGGTGCGCTGGCGTAGCTCGGAAAGTAGTTCAATACCGTTGAGTCCGGGCATCTCAATGTCGGTCACGACCACGTCAGGATTGAAATCGGTGGCCGCAGCGAGCGCCGAGACGCCGTTGTTTGCAACCTCAACCTCGGCACCTGCCCGACGCTCAAGCAATACCTTCACCAGCAGCGCGAGATCGGGATCGTCGTCAACCACCAGTACGCGAGGCGCAGCGGAGTGAGCTAAGGGGGGCATGCGGGGCTCCTAGGGCACGAATGCAGGTGCGATTGGAATCTTGATAATTCCAGACTTTACCGCACAGTGGCGGGAAATTTCAGCCGCGTTTTGTGTCTCCGCGAGAGCTTGAGCCCGCAGTAATTTTGTTCGATTTGAAACCGGTGACTTCTTGGCTTCTAACGGTCTGCCGAGTTGGTGCTGCCGTGAATCAGTTGGAAGTGCATTTTTGTGAGTACATCGATCCAATTGCGAATTGAGATGATCCTGCCTTGGTGCAGTGTTTCGGTCAGCAGTCGGGCGCGGCGTTGGGACTCGGTCGGCTCGGGGTGATCAATGACCACAGTCGGTTGCGCTGTGAGTAGCTCTAGTTGTGAATTGCGAAATGCCACTTCAGTTTCAAGCGTGCGGAGCGCCGTGTGCGGTGCAAATGCTGCTGCCGCAAGCATGCGCAATGAGAATGTCGTTTTTTCGACCCGCGGGGTTGGTGAGTACGGCTTTTCGAACCAGTTGCGCAACTCTGACTCTCCGCTGCTTGAGATTCGAAGACGGCGAGCGTCTGGGTATTCAGTCGTGTCCTCGAGTTCGGTGCAGATCAGACCCTCGTCGAGCATTTCGGTCAAGCGTTTCAGCAATACCGTGACATCGGGTGAATCGATGGCGAGCGGTCCCTCTACGTCAAGCAACAGGATGAGGTCTCGGATTCGAGGGGTGTACATCTCTACGAGCAGCAGAATTAACGCGGTAAGCCGATCCATTTACGATTCCACCCCTGCTTTTGAAGCTTTTCAATCAGGTAACAAATATATGCGTCAATGATTGTTTGAATTGTTACCCTACTCGTGTTCGCGAGTTGAGGGACTGCCGTCGTTCTCGGGAAGTGTAGCCCGACGGCAGCCCAGCGCCTTGGCGCATCGGCAGGGCCAGTACGTCATGGAAACCACGCACGCTGACTTTCTGCCAAGCGTTCCACCCTCCTGAGCTTTGGGGGGAAAGTTGGGTGGAACATGAGAGAGCCTAAGCACAGAACGGGCCTCAAAACGGGGAGTGAGGCGATTGCGTGCGAGAACTGCGTGCTCTACGTGTGGGCAAGAGGTTGTTCAGAGGGTGGTGGGCGTGTGCGGGATGGGTTGTCTCGAATGTTGCCTTGCTCTGCGTGAGAAAACACGTGGTCGAGGGGGTTTTTGGTGTTCTCGCCACCGATCCAGGTGGGTCGACTGCTCGCATGTGGGTACTCGCACCGAAGAAGGGGTAAGTGCACGCTGAAGTTGTTGAACCCTGCACTTAATTCATGCAACTGTGCACGCTTGAAGTGTTGCGCCACTCGGAAGAACGCCCGAGGAGTTTTCAGACATGGTGCTGATGCCTATTGTGAAACTCAGCTTGGCCACGACGAGCCCGCTGATACCGCATTATGCGTATGCAGCCTGGTGTTTTTCGCCTTCGGTCAGGGCGTGACGTCTAGCAACGCCGCGCAGCCCCTGGAAACGGAACATGCGGAGGAATCTTGGAACGGCGAAAACGACCGCTTGCGGCGCGAATCGGGCTCACGGTAGTTGCCCTCTTCACCGGATGGCACATTTTTGCCTCATTCCTATGGATCTCACCGCCGAGCGAGTTACGCACTGTCGTGCCGGGAAATCTGCTCTCCGAGTACATGCTTCCTTGGTATGGGCAAAGCTGGAGCGTGTTTGCGCCCGCGCCAATCAACGGTGACTACCTCTTCAAAGTGAGGGCGCACATTGAAAAAGATGGCGAATTCGAAATGACCGAGTGGGTTGATGCAACCGCGGCAGAACTTTCACTTGCCCGCTATAACGTCTTCCCGCCACGCGCCGCTGGCCTTGCCTCGCAGCTCGCATCGAACTTCAAAGGTGCACATGCTGCGCTCAACGATGAACAAAAAGAAATCGTAAAGCTTGGATATTACAAGGGCGATGACTGGCTAGGCAGAATGCAGTTCTCGCTCGATGAGGCTGCCGAAGAGGACAGCCCGGTGGCGACGTATATTGCGCAAGAACGCTACGCATCGGCGTATGCGGCACAGGTTGCTCGCGCAGTTTGGGGAGATTCAGTCGTCACCGTGCAATTTCAAGTGAGTCGGCAAAATGTCATTCCTTTTGCTCAGCGCCACGACCCCGACGCAGAACGTCCAGCCGAACAAATCGTCGAGACAGGTTGGCGGGGCATGCTCGAACTGCAGAACCAATCTCAAGAGGCATTCGCGCGCACTTTTAACGATGCCTTGAGGAGGTCTGGCCAGTGAACACGTCCATAGGTCTGAAGGACCCTGATGAAACCCAAAACATCGAGGAAGACTCGCAAACATCAGTAAACAGCCTGCTCCGAGCGATATCTGTGTTTCTCGCGGGAATCTGGCGCTCAACAGTGCACACCGTTGACCGAATGGTTTCATTCGTCGAAAGCTGGGCCCTCGACGCAAAACATGCGCTCTACGGCACAGCGGTCGTGCGGATCTTGCTCGGTGTGACGTTACTCGGCAGCGCGCTGTCCGAATTTGGAACACGCAACTACACGTGGGGACCCGGCGCAGCCTGGACAGGTCAGCTGCAATACCCATCGAGTAGTTTCTCAACGATGTGGCCATTTTCGTTGGTGCGTGAAGCTGCTCGAACGGAACTCGGCATCACACTAGTGCTGCTTGCCCTGATCGTTTGTTCAACGCTGTTCATTGTCGGCTACCGCACAAGGCTCGTCATGATTCCATTGTTTGTACTCTGGGTGGGCTTCGTGAACATCAACCTTTATGTGCAAAACCAAAGCGATAATCTCACCAGAATCGTGTTCATCGCATTACTTTTTAGTGGAATCTCCGAACGCTGGTCACTCGACGCAATACGCAGATCAAGAACTGCGCACCTGCGCACGGGTAAATTGCGCAGTCTCTGGAACTTTCAGCCGGTACTTCCTAGTTGGATGACGAATCTTGCCCACAATTCTGCGGTTGTGGTGATCGGTGTTCAGATCTGTTTCGTTTACGCCTCGGGTGGGCTATTCAAAGCTGGCGGCGAGCCATGGCAAGAAGGCATTGCCATTTACGCACCACTGCACACCATGGAATTCGGAACGTGGCCGGCGCTCAGCAATCTCGTTACTTTCTGGGGGCCCGTGGTTGCGATAGGCACCATAGGTACAGTACTCGTGCAGACAGCCTTTCCAATGATGTTGTTGCATCGCTTCACTCGTGTGCTCGCTTTGATCATCATTATGGGTTTCCACGCGGCTATCGGGCTGCTCATGGGATTGCCCTGGTTCTCACTCGGCATGATCGCCCTCGACGCAATTTTTATTAGCGATCGAACTTGGAGCGGGCTTGAGCAGCGCTGGCATCGCGCCCGCGGAAGAGAGGTTTCGACCCCCTCGATTGCGTGATCTGAGCACATCCTTCGCCGAATGGCTGATCTTAAGTTGACGAATTACTCGTTGAGTTCCCTCCTATTGGGTGATGATGCTTCTGCAGTGCCGCCACCTGAAGGTCTGTGAAATGCAGAACTGACTTTGGGAGGGATGCCCAAACTGACTGCGTGGCTGCCTGAACATGAAGACCAGATAAGGAAAACGGGGAACATGAACAGCTTGGAACAGCCAAGAGCGACTGCTCTGCAGCGCATCGTAAAAATGCTTGAACTCGGGCATGACATCGATCTTGTTGCGAAGCGGGGAATCGGCTTAAGCACGATGCTCAAACGCGTAGCGTTAGAGCTCGAAGAGCGAGAATGGCGGGTCGTTCGAATCAAGGGTGTGCTCTCATTGCGCCCGCACGCGCTCGCCGCCCTGCACGCGGCCGAAATCGGGATCGCGGCAGACGGCAGAGCCACCGGTATTGCCGGGGTCGTGCACTCACTCCGGTCGCTGGCCTCAGTAGGTCCGCTCGCGCTCCTTGTCGATGATTGGCACGACCTGGACGAAGTGTCTTGGGGAGTCATCGAAACCGTAAAAGCCCGATCCTCGATTTCGGTGGTGGTGGGCCGCCGCCCGACTGACAGTTTTATGCAAACCCCGACCGGGCTTGAAGGGTCATCTGCGAGGTCGAGTTTTGTGGTGCAACTGCACCCGATGGGTTTCTCTGAAATGACTGTGGCGGTCGAGGAGCGACTGGGGGGAGCGCTCGACTATGCCTCTGCGAGCAGGCTCTTTGTCTATAGCGGTGGTGTGCCTGCGCTGGTCTTCGGTGTGCTTGAAGGCCTGCTCATGGCAGACCGCATCACAAAACGAAACGCCGTTTGGGAACTAGAGACGCAATTGTGGCATTCCGCATTAAGCGGAGTGGTCGCAAGCATGCTTGAGGGAATTAGCGACGAGGATCGCGAAGCGCTGATGATGCTGAGCGCGGAGCGCAGTCTTGAACTTTTTGCGGCAGAACAACTAGTTGGTGCCTCTCGCTTGAATCGACTCGCGAATGCGGGGTTCATGGCATTCTATGAACTCGATGGAGAATCCTGTACAGCGGTTTCGCCACCAATTCTTGTTGATTATTTCCACGATCGTAGTGCAACGAGTTCACTACCGGGCGCCCCAATGGATCGCGTGAGTTTGCTGAGCCGTGAGTTCGATCTTAACCTCCGCAAAAACGATCGAGACCTCAGCAAGATTGGTGAGAGTGATGCGATATTCCTGCGGGCAATGGGCGAGCAAGTCGAACGAAAGATAGCAAAACGTCGTGCGCTTTGGGCCGCGGATGCGAACCCTTTGCACGCCGTGAAGCTAGCGCGGGATCTCTCAAAACTGCCAGGAACCGAGGCCGAACTCAGCCAAATTCTAAACACCGATTTTTCGGGCATGAAAGAAGACTTTGCGCTCGCGATTGTTGCCTATTGCCGGCTTCGACTCGAGATCGCGCAAGGAAAAGAGGTGAGGCAAGCTCTCGAGTCTGCCACCGGGCCCGAGTCGCAGCTCAGCCCAGTGGGTGCGCAATTTGTTCGACTCACGGCATCTCTTGAGTGCGGTGGAGCGCGGCAAGAAGATGATCTGCATCAAGAGAGTTCGGATTTTGCTCCGCTCATGCAGACCCGACTCATGCTGAACGAACGATTCCTTGGGGAGGTCTGGTACGGACATATTTTGCACGCCAGAACTCTTAGCCAAAAGATCTCACGCGTCAACGCCGCGGGCAGTAGCAACTACGCAATTACCAGTGCGCTGCTGCTCTGCTTTGAAGGAGACCTGATTGCTGCCGAAGAACAGGCGCGTAGATCCGTGGACACTGCACGTTCACGACTAGACCTTGACGCCTTGCACACTGCTTACTATGTGCTCATCCTTGTGCTGACACTACGTGGTCGTTATGACGATATTCCCCTGCTGTTTTGCGGTATTAGCGCCCTAAGTAGTTTGCGAACTTATCAGGCACAGTCTCATGCAGACTCACTCAATCTTGTCGCCCTAGCGTTCGTGCGATCAGGTGATTTGGAGCGAGGGATCGCGATCGCCGACAGGGTGAAGTTTGTTGACTACCTTTCGCCAGATCGGCCCGGGCTCGGCCAAGTGCTACTCGAAACTCAGATCGCTATTGCGAGAGGTCAGCATGAGAACGGCGACTTGCTCTGGGCAAGCGCTCAAGCGGGCTGGCAACAGGGACGACGGGTTGCTGCCGTGCTGCACGGCCTGGCAGCGATAGAGATCGAGCCATCTGACGAGCGTTTTGAACGAGTTGAAATGTGGCTTGATCACGTTGATAGCCCGCTTCTGCACACCCAGTTTGCGCTCGCTATTGCGATTCGAGATGAAGATCCTTTGGCTATTGCGTCAGTAGCCGAAAAGCTTGCAAAAAATGGCGAAGACGGAAACGCACTGTATGCGTGGCGTCGCGCAGCTGAAATTGCAGAATCAACGGGTGAGTTGGCGCTCAAACATCGATGTTTGGATCGATACGAGGCGTGTCGACAGGCTTCGGGTACGGCGAGTGTTGATGAACGCAGATTCTCCCAGAACTATCTCCGACTTACCTCTCGCGAGGCTGAGATCGTTTCGGCAGTGGTGGCTGGTCTAAACAACGGCGAGGTTGCGAGCAAGCTCGGAATGAGCATTCGGACGGTTGAGAGCCATCTCAACCGGATCCTGCGCAAAGCTGAAGCTGAACAGCGAAGTGATCTTGCTGGATTTGTGCCGGTATTGCAAGGCCGACGCAACGGAAGAAAGTCTCTCGAGGGAGACGAAGACCCCACAAGAGAAGAAACTTCTACTCGCGCGTAATACGAACTCGGATCTCCAGTCTCTCTATGTGAGGGCAGCCGCGCGCCATTGGCATGCAGCTCCGCTCGAAGGTGCTTCATTCTGAGGCGCTACCCACTTCGAATGAATAAATGAGGAGAAGCATGAGTTCAGCTTTTCGGGCAAAACGCCCACAGTCTGAGGCGCCGTCGCGCGTCGGGCGCCGCCTTGCGGCTTCCGGCGTAGTCGCCTCCGTCGTCGCTGCGAGCTTGATCGGCGGCGGTGCTGCGGCCCAGGCCGCACCGATCGAGGGCGAATTCAGTGGTCACGTACGTGCGTATGGCGCGTTCGCGGCTGCTGATCTTGTCGGATTTATTAACGCACGCGCGAATATTGCTGAGTCGATTTCGGTGGCCGATAGCCAGGGACTTGCCCACTACGGGCAGCTCGGTGCATTCGACTTCGGTATCCCCAACAGCATTATCAATAACCCGGACGCTCGTTCGTACGCACGCGCAACGCCACTCGGTATTGGTGCAATGGGTATCCCAGTTCAGCCGGTGAAGGCCGAATCTGTCTCTCTCACAAACGTCGAGGGACAGACTGCAGTCCAGAACTTTGGCAAAGTCGATCTTTCGCCGCTTGCGAAGATCGATGCGCTGACTGGCACCGCAAGCAGCTCTTGGGCACCCGTGGTGGCTGCCGGATCTGGCACCCTCGCAAGTGTGAACCAGACCACGCTTGATCTGGAAGTACTGACGAAGTTGCCGCTGCTTCCTTCGATGCTGCAGCCAATGCTTCCGCTTGCGGGCGCGAAGCTCGGCAAAACTGCGGGATCAGTTGACCTGGTTGCTGATGACGCTTGCGTCGGCGGCACCGCAGTTGCTGCGAGTTCGAAGTGGCAGTTTGGTGAAGCTACCGTGCTGGGCAACACGCTTCGTGTGTCTTGGGGCGCTGGTGAAGATCCAAACCAGTGGCCTGAGATGACCGCAGTTGCGAATGGACAGCCTGGTGGCGCGAAGCTTGTTGTGAGCGAGATGCCTGACATGACTGTTTCTGCAATTGGTGGAGCACTCAGCGTCAGCCTGCATCCAGGAATGAGCATCGAGCTCGACAAAATCCTGCCAAAGGCCATCAACGCGATCTTGACCGGTGAGATCTCCTACGGAGGCATCACCAACAAGGTAGAGGCTCAAGACGGCACGAGTGCTTCAGGCACTATGAACGGTCTGACCCTCGACGCTTCGCTGCTCAAGCTGCCATTGATTGGTGCGCTCGGCAATGTTGAGTTTGGCGTCATGAAGACCGATGTTGCAGCGCACATCTCAGAGGGCGGCATTTCTTGCGACCCAGAGAGCAACGTGAATGCGTCTGCGTCTGCTTCTGCTTCGGCAAACGCTGACAGCGAGGCAAACGCGGCCGCTGAGGCTGCAGCGCAGGCTGCAGCTGATGCGAATGGCAACGACGTAGCTTCGGCAGCTGGCGATGCAACTGCGAAGGCTGCAGCGCAGGCTGCTGCCAAGACTGAAGCTTCGGCTGAGGCTTCGAAGAACGCTGAGGGTTCGGCGCAGGCCGCGGCAAAGGCATCGTCGAACGCGAATGCTGAGGCTTCGGCAGCGGCAAACGGCAACGCTTCGGCAGCTTCTCAGGCAGCTGCTGACGCAGATTCGTCTTCGGATGCATCAACCAATGCAGCCGCTGACGCAGCAAGCGATGGTGATAAGTCGACTGAGGGTGACAAGTCAACTGAAGGCGATAAGTCGACCGATGGTGACAAGTCGACTGAGGGCGATAAGTCGACCGAAGGCGATAAGTCAACTGAGGGTGATAAGTCGACCGATGGTGATAAGTCAACTGAAGGTGACAAGTCAACTGAGGGTGATAAGTCGACCGATGGTGATAAGTCAACTGAAGGTGACAAGTCAACTGAGGGTGATAAGTCGACCGATGGCGATAAGTCAACCGAGGGTGACAAGTCGACTGAGGGCGATGCAAACGGCAACCTGAACGCTTCTGCGTCTGCTTCTGCTTCGGCAAAGGCCGACAGTAAGGCAAACGCGGCCGCTGAGGCTGCAGCGCAGGCTGCAGCTGATGCGAATGGCAACGACGTAGCTTCGGCAGCTGGCGATGCAACTGCGAAGGCTGCAGCGCAGGCTGCTGCCAAGACTGAAGCTTCGGCTGAGGCTTCGAAGGACGCTGAGGGCTCGGCGCAGGCCGCGGCAAAGGCATCGTCGAACGCGAATGCTGAGGCTTCGGCAGCGGCAAACGGCAACGCTTCGGCAGCTTCTCAGGCAGCTGCTGACGCAGACGCATCGTCGAACGCATCGGGTGAGGCCGCTGCAGACGCAGATGCTGCAACCGAGGGTGATAAGTCGACCGAGGGTGACAAGTCAACTGAGGGTGATAAGTCGACCGAGGGTGATAAGTCGACCGAGGGTGATAAGTCGACCGATGGTGACAAGTCGACTGAGGGCGATAAGTCAACTGAGGGTGACAAGTCAACTGAGGGCGATAAGTCGACCGATGGTGACAAGTCGACCGAGGGCGATAAGTCAACTGAGGGTGATAAGTCGACTGAGGGTGACAAGGCAACTGAGGGTGATAAGTCGACCGAGGGTGACAAGTCGACCGAGGGCGATAAGTCAACCGAGGGCGATAAGTCAACCGAGGGCGATAAGTCGACCAATGGCGACAAGTCGACCAATGGTGACAAGTCAACCCAGGCGAGTGCCGCAGCGAATGCTTCGGCAAAGGCACAGGGAACTGCCAACGCAAACGCAAGCGGCAACACCAACGGCACCAACCTGCCAAACACCGGTAGTGACAACGCTGGACTCCTTTGGGGTGCTGCGATTGCACTGTTGCTCGGCGCATCTGCCGCGGGTATTTCGGTGATTCGTCGCCGCACCGCTGGTAGCGCTGAATAAGTAATCAGCGGCTGAGAGCACAAAGCCTGCTCTGCGCTCTCAGCCGCTCGGTGGGTTCGGTGGAAACACCGAACCCACCACACCTGTCCCATGACGGGTAACCGAACACGGTTCTCCTCAAATACACACGACGGGTATTTGAGTTCTGAGGAAGGAACACCCTTGTTAGCAAAACGCTCGAAAATGACCATGCTGTGTGCAATCGCCTTGGTGGCGGTACTGGGGGCGAGCGGCTGTACCACGAGCGATGAAGCGGAGAAGAACCCTTCAGCTACAACGTCGAAAGAGCAGGAAGAAGCACAGTCTCGGCAGGCTGCCCAAGACGAGATTCTCGCTGAGATTGATGGCTTTGACTTTTCGAAAGCGACAAACGAGTGCGCGCTTTTTGAAGATATGCGCAGCCTCAACGTGCTGACCGGTCAGCTTGAGCCGGCGAGCGTCGAGAAAGATTTGTCTGGCCGCCTCACTCAGACCCAGGTTATTTTCACTAAGCTCGCAGAGCTCTCTGAACAGCCAGCAGAAGTGAAAACATGGCAAAAAATCGTAGACACCTCAAAACAAGCCAATGAAGTGCTCGGCTCTTATGGCGGCGCAATCGCAAACGATGAAGTATTAACTGCCCTCGGTGAACTCGCACTCGCCTATGAAGAGGCTGCGGATCAGCACGGCCAAGCAATTGAATCACGCTGCAGTGTGTCTCCGGATGAGATCTTTGTCGGTGGCTAACCGAGGTTGGCGTTCCACGGTCGCAGGCCTACTCGGTTTTGTGCTGCTTGGCGGTCTGCTGACAGGCTGCACAGTCGACAACCCGACTGAAGCGACAGCAGACGCTGCCGAGAACGAAGTAAGCAGCAAGGATCAGTTCACCCAACCCGATAGCACTACGCTTGCGCAGTACCGAGACGCGCGGGCGGCGATTCTCAACCAGCAGGGGATTCAGACGCAACTTGAGGTCGCGCAAGACGGAAAACCGGCACTCTCTGGGGTGGTGCAGGTCAGCGGAGACCTGCTTTCGTGGCACGGTCAGTTTCTGCTGGGTGCGTTCCCTATTGAGATCGTACGAATTGGCGACACCGCTTGGATATCTGCACCAAGAGAGTATTGGCTTTCTTACGGGGTCCCGGAGGTGCAAGCCAACGAGATTGGCTCAAAATTTGCCGTGTTCTCTGGTGAGCAGGCGAGTGCCCTGATTAGTTTTGCCGATATGACGGTATTTCTGCAATCGCTCGGGTCGAGCATCTTGCTGAATGATCCCACAATGATTGATTCTGGAGACCACGCGGGAGCGTTGAGTGTAACCGTCGAGGGGGCCCAGCAGCGCTTTCAGCTCTCTGATTCGGTACCCTGGTTCGACTCGGTGCAGGCAGATCTCGGTGAAGGCGTGCTGAGCGTGGTGACGCTGAGCCCCATGCAAGAGGCGCCAATTATCAGCACTCCAACGAGTGCTGAAGTTTTTTCCCAGCAGCTGGAGCTTGGACGGATGTCGAACAACAGCTAGCGGCTCGACCGAACTCGTTCGAGCAGAGTGCGTGCTTCGTGCAGTGCTAGCGCACATGAGCTGCATGACTCTGCTTGTGCGAGCAATCGGGTGTGTGCTCTACCGCGAAGGGTTTCGCGATGAAAAGCTACAGCAGCGACTGCTACCCAGTCATGCTCTGGGGAGCAAATCAAACGCTCCCGCAATTTGTATTCAACCCAGGCGTTGCGCAGCCCGGCACGTGCTCGAAACGCAAGTGCCGCGACCGCGTTTGGCTGTAACCCGAGTCGCAGTGCCAGCTCTTGGCCGTGCAACTCTTCAACCTCGCAGAGCCAGAGCACATTTCGCCAACGTTCTGGCAGAGACTCGAAAGCTTGAACTACCGCGCTGTGCGGGTGTTCAGTGAATTGGGCGACGCTCAACTGTTCTGTCTCGGGAAGGTCCTCCGCAAACCCAAATGGAACCTCTCGGTGCGTTCTCGTGAAGTCATAGACGGCGTGGCGAACCGCTGTAAGTAAGTAGGCGCGAAATGTGTCGACTGGGCCACTACCTCGCATGATTGTTTCGTGAACCCGAATGAATGTCTGCGAGGTGAGATCTTCGGCTTCGTGACGTGACATTGCACGCCGCGCGGTGAGTAAAGCTGCTGAATAATGACGCCGCCAGAGCTCGGCCCACGCTTCGCTTGACCCAGCACGAACTTCGCACAAAAGGGCAGCATCGCTTCGGCTCGTCGAGGGAGCCGAGGAGGGAGCGGAAATGCTACTAAGAAGGGCCACACCCCCAGCTTCAACGCCTGAAACACCTGTTCATTGGGCAGAATGAATCTTCCGAGTTGAACGTGATGTATTCGGTGCGAATCGTGATCAATTGGGTGCGGAACAAGCACACCTCGGTGCGGACACAGGAAAGTGTTGGGTCTGCTGTGTGGTTTTCTTCGGCGCTCGAAAACGCCAGTATTCGGCCAGTTTCTGGCCGACCGGCGGGGGCGGACCAGCCGGGTAGCGGATACCCCCGCTAGCTCGCCTTGCGCATGCTGGAATCGGCAGCACTATAGGGTGCCGCCGATTGTTTGTGATCGTGAGGTAGCTGGGTGTTTTTGACGCGATTGAGTTTGGCGAATCGTTTGTTGGTGGGGCTGGTGACAGCCGCAATCGCAACGCTGGGTGTGTTCGCGGCCGGTGCGCTTAAACAAGAGATGATGCCGCCTACGAGCATCCCCGCGGCCTACGTCTCGGTGCAGCTTGAGGGTGTTGCTCCTGAGGAGATGAGCCGGACAGTCACGGAGCCGCTTGAGTCGGCGCTGCAGACTGTTGCTGGCGTGAAAACTGTGACTTCGACCACCTCAACCGGATCTTCAGACGTGATGGTTGAGTGGGCATTCGAGGGTGATAGTGAAGCGACGCTGCAGGCCGTGAAACAAGCTGCCGAGGGCATGAAATCTTCGTTCCCAAGCACGGCGAGACTTGAAGTTTTCTCGGGCAGCAATAAAGAGGCTCCCTCTATCCAAATCAGCGCGGGCAGCACAGGCAACCAAGACACCTTCTCTACCGCACTCGCTCAAAAGGTCGCGCCGACGCTCAAGACCATCCCCGGGGTGCAAAAAGTTGAAGTTGGCGGTCGCGAAGAGCAGCGCATCGCGATTGATTTACGCCCGGCAGACGTCGCCCGGCTGAAGGTTGATCCAACGCAAATCACTCAAGTGTTTGAGGCTCAGGGAGCGGTGCTGCCAGCGGGACAGGCGCCAACGGCGAATGGGTCGAGTTCGATCACGGTCGGCACCTCAATTACTACCCTTGAAGAGCTGCAAAACTTGCCCGTACCCGCCGAAAACGGCCTGGTGCTGCTCAAAGAGTTCGCTGATGTAAAAGCCGAAAAGTTGCCGGTCGGCAGTATCTCCCGAGTGAACGGTAAACCGTCGCTTACCCTCTCGGTGACCGCAGCGCAGGGCGCCAACATTGTGCAGATTTCGAATGCCGTCTCAGAAAAGCTAGCCGAGCTTGCACCCGGGCTCAAAGCAGAATTTGTGACGCTTTTTGATCCGGCGCCCTACATCGAACAGTCTGTGCACGATCTCTCTGTTGAGGGCGGACTTGGGTTGCTTTTTGCGATCTTGGTGGTCCTTGTGTTTTTGGCCTCGTGGCGATCAACAATTATTGCCGCGGTTTCCATTCCGCTCTCACTACTGATCAGCATGATCGGCCTGCTTTGGTCAGGGAACACCCTGAACATGTTGACGCTCGGTGCCCTCACGATCGCAATCGGGCGGGTGGTTGACGACTCGATTGTGGTGATCGAGAACATTAACCGACGGGCAGTTGTCGACGGCATCACTGTGCCTGGAATTATTGCATCGGTGAGGCAGGTTGCGGGTGCAATCACAGCCTCAACCCTCACCACTGTTGCGGTGTTTTTGCCGATTATCTTTGTGACCGGGCCGACAGGGCAACTGTTCCGGCCGTTCGCTGTGACCGTTTCGGTAGCGCTGATGGCTTCACTTCTGGTGGCGCTCACGATCGTGCCGGTGATGGCGTATTGGTTCCTCCGCAGAGGCCCGCGGAAAGCCCCGGCGAATGCTGAAGCAGGGGCGGGTGATGCAGCCGTGAGCGGGGCAGTCGCTACCGAGGGCGCGGACCCCACCGCTGTCAGCGCGCATCGAGACGCCGACGAAATTCAACTCCCAGAAGACAAACTGCAACGCGCGATCATGCCGAAGCTACGCGCGACCTGGCGACGCCCGGCGATTACCGTGACCGCCTCCGTGCTGCTACTTGCGATCACGCTCGGCCTGACCTCAGTGATTCAGACTGACTTTATTGGTTCGTCTGGCAACGAGAGTCTTGAACTCATTCAGACCCCGGGCGGCGGTGCGGCTGCCGAGAACACCGAAGAAAAGATCGGGGGAGCGCCAAGTGCAAACGCACAGAGCGCAGCCACTGCAACACCGGCACCTTTGAAAGCAGCGGATCTGATCGCCGCTGCCGAGCCGGTCGAAAAGGCAACACTTAAAGTCGACGGAGTGAAAGACGTAATCGTCTCGATCCCACTCGGCAACGACGAGACGGCTGGGCCACCCACCATTTCGTATTCAATGATGCTTGAATCGGGTGCTGACTCAGAAGAGGTTGCTACTCGGGTTCAAGCCGTGCTCGACAAGATGAAAAAGCCCGGAGAATTTCAGCTACTTACCAAAGACGCATTCGCCGGCGGTGGTGGTGGCGGTGGTGGTGGCGCCATCGATCTGCAGATCCAGGGCAACGATCCTGCGGCACTAAAAGCTGCCAGCGAATTGCTTGAAACGAAACTCGGTAAAGCGAAGGGCGTGCAGTCGGTACGCAGCGAACTCTCGGGTGAGCAAAGCGTGGTTCGGATCAAACTTGATGAGGCCCGAGCAGCGAAGCTTGGTTTTGACCGGGCCGGTGTCGCCAAAGCAATTCAGGAAGCAATGGACGGCACCCAAATCGGTCAACTGATGTTCGAGGGCGAATCGCGTTCGATTCTGATGCGAACCCCGGGCACCCAGCGCACTGCCGACCAAGTGGGCAGCATCGTGCTGCCTGTCACGTCGCAGCAAACAGCCGAAGCCCAAAAAGTTGCCTCAGACGCGCTGCAGGCCAAGGCCCAGCAGGAAGCCGACAGTGCCAAGGCGCGCGGTGAAGCTGAGATGGCAAAACAGATCAGCGATGCACAAGCGCAACGCAAAGAAGCCGTCGCGAGTCTGGGGCAACTGCGAGAACAGCTCACCGCATTGATGAAGAAGCCGCTTGTTCCGATTCCAAAACCAGACGAACCAGATGATTTGGAACGCGCCGAGAATGAGCGCGCCGAGCAGATCGCTGCGTTGCAGGGAGCTATCTCGGGTGCCGAGGCGAGCATCACTGCGGCAGACGAGCAGGTGAATCAATTGCGCCAATCGCAGGTCGAGCAGGCGAATCAGCTCGTTGAACAACAAAAAGCTGAAGCCGAACAAAAAGCCGTGCAAGAGATTCGTGGCACGGGCCTGAAAATCAGTGATATTGCCGCGGTTGAAGACGAACTGGTGCCGCCAATGATTATTCGCGCGGAGGGCGAGCGCAAAGTGTCGCTCACGGTGATGCCCAAGAAGGGAAAACTGGGTCAGGCAAATGCCTCGGTGCAGGCAGCTATCGCAGGCACCGAGCTGCCGGCCGGTGTGACCTTCAACGTTGGCGGCGCGAGCCAGCAGCAAGACGAAGCGTTCGGGCAGCTGGGCATTGCAATGCTGGTTGCGATCATGCTGGTGCTGATCGTGATGATCGCGACTTTCAAAAACTTCAGGCAACCTCTGGTGCTTTTGGTGTCGATACCGTTTGCGGCAACCGGCGCGATTCTTGGGCTATTGATCACCGGCACACCTATGGGTTTGCCCGCCCTGATTGGTTTGCTCATGCTGGTAGGCATTGTCGTAACGAACGCGATCGTGCTGATGGACCTGATCAATAAATTACGAGCAGATGGAGTACCGCTTCGCGAAGCGGTGGATCACGGCACGAGGCTCAGGCTGCGCCCGATCTTGATGACGGCAGCTGCGACGATCTTCGCGCTGGTTCCGATGTCGCTTGGCTTGACCGGTGGTGGAGCGTTCATCTCGAAGCCGCTCGCGATTGTGGTCATCGGTGGCTTGATTTCATCAACCCTGCTGACGCTCGTACTCGTGCCGATCATCTATTCAGCGATGGAGCGCCGCCGCGAGGCACGGCTCGCCCGTCGTGAGGCGCTGCTTGAGATGTAGGTGAGGTGAACGGGAAACCGGAAGCCGCGATAGTGCCGGGTCGAGACTTACGTTTCGACCCGGCACTGCTTTTGTTCGCAGTGCTAATCCTGAGGAAGCGTGAGCGTAAGCGTAAATCCACCGTCACTCGTCGCTTCTTCGCTGAGCGTGCCGCCAAGCAACTCGGCACGTTCGCGGAGACCAACCAGGCCGTGCCCCGAAGCAGGCAATTGCATCGACGGTGCGGTGGCCGCGGTGTTGTGCACGGTGACTGAGAGGTCGTTACGAATGCTGTGCGCGGTAATTGTTGCGGTTGCGCCCGGCGCATGCTTGCGAATGTTCGTCAGGGCCTCTTGCACTGTGCGGTAGATTGCTCGCTGCACGCTTGCGGGCAGGTCGGCGGGAAGATCCAGCGTAGTTGTTGATGGGATGCCTGACGCAGCGATCAGTTCTGGCAAATCGGCGATGGTTGGTTGCGGGGCGATCTGGCTGAGCTCGCCACCCGAGTCGCGTAACACCGTCACCATTTGGCGCAGCTCATCGAGAGTTTTCGTGGCGAGGGATCGAATAGTGCGTGCCGTGGTTTTTGTGTCGGGGTCGATGCTGCCCACCTGCAGCGCTCCAGCTTGCACCGCGATCAAGCTGACCTGATGCGAGACCACGTCGTGCATCTCGCGCGCGATCCTTGCCCGCTCAGTCGCCAAAATCTCTTCCTCTGCGTAGCGCCGTTCGCTCTCACGTGCCTCTTCAAGCTCCTTGAGCCTCGCCGTCAGCTCGCGTCGGGTGCGTACCAGCAGGCCGAGCGCGATGGGGGCCGCAGTGGTCATCACGGCGAAAATGATCGAGAAAATGGCAGATCCACCGTCGATCCAGCCCCACCAGGTGACCGAAGTTCCAGCGAAAATAGCGACACCCGCGAGCAGCACTGCCCAGCGGCGGCGCTCGGCAACCGCAACAGAATAGAGCGCGACCAGGCCCGTGATCGAAGACGACGAGGTGATCAGCGCCGGAATCGCGAGCAGCAGCGAAAGCCAAGGCCAGCGGCGCCTGAAAAACAAACCAAGCGGGCCCGCAATCGCCATAGTTATTTCGAACGGGGTCGGCTCGTAAAGATAAAAGAAACTGTCAAACAGCGCGATTGCCACGATCGCGCTATCAAGCAGGGCAGGTGGGATTCGTTTGAGCGGGTTCATGCGCTGTGATCTGCTGACGCGGTGAGGCCCGCACGTTCGGCGATGAGCGCTGCCTGTAGTCGTGTGGTGACTTCAAGTTTCGCGAGGAGCGCGCTGACATGATCTTTGATGGTGCCAACGCTCAGATGGAGTTTGAGGCCGATTTCAGCGTTTGAAAGCCCGGTGGCCAGAAGCGCGAGCACCTGGCGTTCGCGTTCGGTAAGTCGGGCGATGAGTGACTTTGCTTTGTTGTAGCTGTTGTTGTGCTCGCTACTTTTACTGGTGGCGTTGCTGCTGCCTGATGCGGTGCTTGCGTTGCCTGTCGTGATGCCGAGGAAACTATTGATTACTGTTTTCGAAACCTGCGGCGACAGGACGATACCGCCAGCCGCGAGCGAACGGATGAGCGTTGGTAACTGTTCCGGATCGGTGTCTTTCACCAGGAACCCGGCGGCCCCCGCGCTGAGCGCCTGTGCAATGTAATCGTCGGAATCGAAGGTAGTGAGAATCGCGACCACCGGGGGAGTCGGCATCTCACGAATATCGGCGAGCACATCGAGTCCACTGCGGCCAGGCATCCGAATGTCGAGCAGCACCACATCAGGTTCTTCACGCTGGATCACGTCAATCGCCTCAGGGCCATCGACAGCGGCGGCCACTTCGATATCGTCAGCCGCACCAAGGATGAGGCGAAAGCCAGAACGCACGAGCGCCTCATCATCGACAATCACTACTCGGATCACGCTGTTCCCTCCGCCGCTCCAGCAACTTGCACACCAGTCTCAAATCAACGATACGGGGCGCGGGTGTGCGCAGCACGAGAAAGCAGTGAAGTATGGCCGGGTGGCGGGGTGAAAGCGGTCGGGTGGTGGGTGGTAGGTGGTGGCGCGAAGTTGGGGGAGGTGGATTGCGGGTGTGCTGGGTAGGGTGACCTGTTTTCACGGCTTCTTCTTAGTAGGCGCGACGAAGCGCGGCGTCTTTCGCAGCGTAAAGGTACCTGCTTGCAGTTGCGGTTCTGTTCTCCGGAACAGTGAAGGGGACCGACATGAATGTCGGTCCCCTTCACTGAACTGTCGGGTTGACAGGATTTGAACCTGCGACCCCTTGACCCCCAGGCAGACGGATCGGGCTCCGAACCCGCGTTTTCGGAGGTTTCGGTGGCTCATACATTGCACAGCGCGTCACAGATTACATGCGGTCCAGGGATGTTGGCCACCAAATTGGCCCACTAGATTCGTAACCACCGCACTGCTCCAGAAGCCAGTTTCTGACGAGTTAACGGCGACTGAGTCGCCCCCCCCGGAGGGGCGCAGATAGAGCTAGCCTGCGCGATCAGGGTCGGCTCGACTGCCTTCTGCCGCGGCCTGCGTTAGCTGTCGTCGAGCGATAGCAGGACGATCGAGAGGGCAGAGCATGCCATCATGATGCCCCTGGCCCGCAGCTTGACGTCGGACCCAATCCGGCGAGCGTAGATGGGGAACGGTCGACCGATTCCGGACCCTCCTACGACACCAATTAATAATAGTTTAATATCAATAAACTATTTAAGTGATATGCTTGATTTATGGACAACAATTTCACTGCGTGCTGGAGTCGGCGATGAGGCTCGGCGGCCTGAGTGAGGTAGCAGAGGAACTGGGGGTGACCCCCCAGCGAATCGCCGCACTGCGGCAACGACCCGACTTTCCGGATGCTATCGGGGAGATTGCTCAGGGGCCGATCTGGGATCTAGATGTCGTCAACGCCTGGAATGGGTCGGGCCTTCGTCAGAGAAAAGCCGGACGCCCGAAGTCTGACCTGACTGTCAGGACCCTGGGTGGCCGGTTCATCCTTGAGCTTCCAGCGATCGGAAGCGGCGGGTTCGCCGACGTCTTCCGGGCAACCGACCGGAAGACAGGCAACCTCGTCGCCGTCAAGGTGCTGCGGGATACAGCCACCGTGGATGCGGAAGTGATCAGCCGCTTCAAGCGAGAACTGCGGATATTGGAAGGGCTGGCTCACCCCAACGTGATTCCCGTGATCGCGCAAGGCGAGACCGACGAGCAAGACGTCTGGTATGCAATGCCCCTAGCGCAGGGCAGTTTGGCTGACTTCATCAGAAAGGTCGATAGCAACCCGCCACTGATCGTGGACATCATGCGTCAGATCTGCACTGGACTTATGTACATCCATGGGAACGGGGTCTACCACCGGGACCTGAAGCCCGCGAACGTGCTGCGACTCGAGAGCGGCGAGTGGGCGGTGTCCGATTTTGGCCTCGCAGTCGAGGCGGAACGAAATACAGCCCCACTCACATCCACGCTTCGTGCTGGTATGGGCTCCTGGGTATACGCAGCGCCGGAGCAGTGGGCCCGGGCACGCAGTGCCGACCACCTTTCCGACGTCTACAGCCTCGGTAAGATCCTGCAGGAACTCGTGACCCAGGACTACCCAGTCAATACGGAGATGACGGCGGGCCCTTTGCGCCCGGTCGTAGAACGCGCCACCGCAAACAACCCCGCTGGCCGATACGCCTCAGTCTCGGAGTTTCTCGAAGCGCTCGAGCGTTCCCTCGGCGCTCGCCAGGAGCACGAGAGCTGGGAATCTCGCGAACAGACAGCAGAACGACTCCGCGATCGAATGCTGAGCCCCTCAACGACACCGGCCGATCTGATCGAAATGTTTGAGTGGGCCACTCTTCTCGACGAATCTGACGAGGATGATATGAAGGCGCTCAGCCGGGTCCTGCCATGGTGTACCTCGTCGTCCATCGAGTTCCTCTGGGACCGCGAGCGAGGCGCGTTCCGCCGTCTGTTCGAGCGGTTCACCGACTACGTCAAGCGCACGGGCTTCTCGTTCGAGTACTGCGATGTGCTTGCGAACTTCATGCAGCGTGTCGTCGATACCATCGGCGACTCTAGCATTCTGCGCATGGCGGTCGCCGCGCTCGCCATCCTCGGCCCGGGCCACGGTCGTTGGCATGTGCGGGATGTGTTGGTCTCGGTACTGCAGGACGTCAAGTCGGAAGAGATGTCGATGGCTGCTCTCGAGGGGTTGCGATCGGTGAGCCGCAGCCAGGTCGCCTGGTCCATCACCGACTTTACCGTTCGCACGCTACCGCCGGCGATCCGGGTCGGTATCTCGGACTGGATAGGCGAGGCCAGCTGATGTCCCTTTCCCTCTTCAAGAAAGGAGGCGAATGACATGCCAAAGGGAAGAACGGCCGCGTCACGCGGCCGTGTGTCCCGAGACGGCGGTGGTTCACAACGAAGAAGAGCTGAGCAGCTAAGGCTTCGTGTGAGCCAAGCGGAGCCGCCTTGGTAGGCGGTCCCATTCCCAGCATAAACACCAACCCGTTACCATCATGTTCGGAGAAGTACGTGAAGACCGACCAGTACGTCGTGGCGCAACCCACGATTGCCGCCAACCCGGAGTTGCGGGAACCGCAGATCCTCGCCTTTGAAGCGATCGAGAAGCACGACTTTAACGCTGTCGACGCCCGCGAGGTTTCGGTCGTCCTGCCAGTGGGGTGCGGCAAGTCCGGGCTCCTTGCCCTTGCCCCCTTCGCGACGAAGGCAAGGCGCGCTCTGCTTGTCGCGCCGAACCTGAAGATCGCCGACCAGTTACTGGGCGATCTCACCCCGAGCAACCCGAAGTACTTCTATACCAAGCGAAAGGTCCTCGATCACGAGCCCTTCCCTGAGCCTGCAGAGATCCGCGGAACGTCTAGCAACATCGGCGACCTCGAGGAAGCCGACATTGTCGTCACGAACATTCAGCAGCTGCAGCGCGACAACAACAAGTGGCTCGGCAAGCTCCCCAGCGACTTCTTCGACTTGATCCTCTTCGACGAGGGCCACCACAACGTCGCCGAGAGCTGGGACGCGTTGCGACGTAAGTTCCCAGACGCGCGGATCTTGAATGTAAGCGCGACCCCGGCCCGCGCAGACGGAAAAGTAATGACCGGCCAAGTCATCTACAGCTACCCAATTTCCAAGGCCGTCGAAAAGGGGTACATCAAGCGCATCAACGGATACCGCCTCAACCCGACTACACTGCACTACGTTCGCCATGAGGGAGGCACCGAAGTCGAGGTCTCTCTGAATGAAGTGCGCCGTCTCGGCGAGGAGGACGCCGGCTTCCGACGCAGCATCGTCAGCTCCGAGGCCACCCTCACCACGATCGCCGAAGCATCCATCCGCAAGCTTCAGGAGATGCGGGAGTCCACCGGCCAGCCCCGCCTAAAGATCATCGCCTCCGCTCTCAACATGGAGCACTGCAAGCAGGTCGTCGCAAAGTACCGCGAACTGGGAATGCGTGCCGACTTCGTCCATAGCCTGCTCGCGGAGAAGGCGAACGGGCGCATCCACGAAAAGCTCGAGAACCACGAACTGGACGTTATCGTGCAGGTTCGGAAGCTCGGCGAAGGCTTCGATCACCCCTATCTCAGCGTCGCTGCGGTATTCAGCATCTTCAGCAACCTCGGGCCGTTCATGCAGTTCGTCGGCCGCATCATGCGCACGATCCCCGGCGTGGACGCCTTCGACCCCGTCAACGACGGAGTCGTGGTCTTCCACGTCGGAGGGAACATCACCGGCGTCTGGACAGACTTCCAGGAGTTCGCGGAGGCTGACCAGGTCTTCTTCGCGAACCTGATCGACGAGAACCTGGTGGAACCCACCACAACCCGTGAGCCCGGCACGGGAGGCAACGGCGGAGGCAGCAACCTTCCGGTAATCACCGCACAGGACGACGTACTGCTGGAGAATCTCACTCTCCTCACTGCCGACCCCAAGATCGCGGAGGCCCTCGCGGTTCTGAAGGATGCAGGCATCAGCACTGGAGAGCAGTTCGACCGGTTGCAGCGGATCACCCCAACTAAGCAGGCATCCCGCAAGGCCAAGCGGGCGCTGCTCGACGAGCTTGTGAAGACCGCAGTCGGCCGGTTCCTCGCCAAGCACAACCTCAAGCACGCCGGCCGCGACTTCGACAAGACCCGTGAAAATTTTAAGGTTGCGAAGTCCGCCATCGACCTTCGCATCAAAAAGACGGTCCCCAGCGGCGCGAGCACCCGCAGCGAATACTCGACCGCGGATCTGGACCATCTCATCAAGGAACTACCGAATATCATCGGCCATGTTGAAGAGGAGTTGCGTCGTGGGTAGCCAACGCTCATTGTTGAGGTCCCTCTCCGTGGACACTGCGAAACGAAAGCACTACTGCAAAGCCAACAAGAGACACGTGCTCGAAAAGGGGCAACGAATTCTGGTGGTCAAAATCGACAGGGACCGCTTCCACTACTGCTTTGACTGTGCACTGAAGTTTGTCACTACCGCTCGATCGGGTCTTGACGCGCTCGAGACCGAACTACGGTCTGATCCCTGACAATCCAGACGCGCCCCAGCCAAGTGGGCTGTCCTCGGCCCCGACGAGGATCCGAAGCCTATGGCCCGGCGAGTCGTGCACGCCGCACGGTCAGCTCCGACAGAATAGGTTCATGGCTCTCGCAAAGATGCGAGAGTGGGAAAGGAAGTACACCATGGCGACCGTCGTTGCTCTCTCCGGATCTGTCGCGTCCGGGAAGACTACTCTCGCTAAGGCTCTGGAAGAACGTTGGGGCGGGGTGATCATTTCCACTCGGGAGGTGCTGGCCAAGCGCGCCTCTGAGCGGCGAGTGAGCTTGACAAACAGAAGAGACTTTCAGGAGTTCGGGGATTTACTGGACCGGGAAACGGGAGGTTCATGGGTGGCTGAAGCCTCCCATGCCAGCAAAGACACTGTCGAAAGCCTCATAATTATCGACGCAGTTCGAATTGAGCAGCAAGTTAGCGCACTAAGGGAGATCTTTGGGAGATCTCTAGTTCATGTGCATCTCGAGACCAGTAGCCGCGAAGAACTCGCCAATCGATATCGCAAGCGGCGAGGATCGAACGCGTACTTCGAAGAGCTTGGGAGCTACGAAGAAGTTCTTGAGAACGAAACCGAAGCTCTCATTGCGAATCTCGGCATGCACGCCGATGTGGTTATTGACACTTTGCGCAACACGGAGAAAGATCTTCTAGTTCGTTGCGAAGCTCGACTAGGCCTCCTCCCCTCCCTTACAGACCCGCTGGCGGATGTGCTCGTTGGTGGGCAGTACGGTTCAGAGGGCAAGGGGAACGTTTCCTACTATTTGGCGCCGGAATACCATTCACTCATACGGGTGGGTGGCCCAAACGCCGGGCATAAAGTCTGGCACGACGGAAAATCGTACACCCATCGCTCGCTTCCCTCGGGGGCCTTATCGAACCCTCACGCAGACCTTATCATCGGGCCCGGCGCTGTTCTCAACCTTTCGGTTCTTCAGAATGAACTGCAAGAGACAGGTGTAGATCCCGGCAGAGTTAAGATCGACCCTCAGGTAATGGTCATAACGGATGAGGACATAGCCGCAGAGAAGGACCTTCGTCGTGCGATCCAATCCACGGGGCAAGGAGCAGGAGCCGCTGCAGCCCGAAGAATCACTGGCAGAGGAGAACCTAGAGCACAATTAGCCAAGGACCTTCCCGAGTTTGCGAGCTTTCTTCATCCCACTGCGGATCTTCTTCACGAAGCGTTCAAACAGGGCAACCGCGTCTTAGTGGAAGGCACCCAAGGAACAGGCCTCAGCCTCTACCATGGGACATACCCCTACGTTACTAGCAGGGACACCACGGTGGCCGGTGCGCTGGCCGAGGTGGGTATAGGACCACGTCGAGTACGCCGAGCCATCATGGTGGCTCGAACCTATCCCATCAGAGTCAACGGTGCCTCGGGACCGATTGGGAACGGAAACGAGCTCACTTGGGATGAAATCGAGGCCCGATCCGGCGTTGAAGGAACCGAAGTCACTGAACTTAGTTCAGTTGGAAAGAAGCAACGTCGGGTCGCAGAGTTCGACTGGGCAATGCTCCGGAGATCGGCCGAGTTGAACTCTGCAACCGATATCGCGTTAACTTTCGCAGATTACATCAGCTCGCACAATGCAAGTGCGTACCGCTATGAACAGCTCTCTCCCGCCACGCTTCAGTTCGTAGAAGAGGTCGAGAGTGTTACTGGCGCGTCAGTCTCACTGATAGCAACTTCTTTCTCCGACCGCAACATAATCGATCGACGAACCTGGCGCTCAGGTCGAAAATAGGGAGCTTTCAATTGAACAGAGAAGACTTCATTGCTCGCCATCCGCGACTATTTCACATGGCGGCGGCAGATTCTTGGCCTTCGATCCAGCGTCACGGACTACTATCTACAAGCGCCCTCGTCGATCTCTACGACCCCACACCCGCGGTACGGCATGAGATCCTAGAAACCGTAAGACGCAGAAGCTATGTGCTGAGTTACCCTGGTCTGGATGACGCCACAGTTCGCGATCAACTTCCGCTTAAGTTCATCGATCGCTGCCTGTTTCCCGGTGTAACCACTCAGGAATTCCTTGATGCTCTCAACACTCGAGTCTTTTTCCATGTCGATGAGGAACGACTACTTCGACTCCTGAACGCAAGGGCATATCGCAACAAGGTTCATGACGTGCTCATGCTCGACACCGCCACGTTTCTGGGCAATCATCCAAACGTCGAGCTAGCTCCATACAACACCGGAAGTGTACATGTCCCAAACATGCCCCCCAGAGGTCCCGAGACCTTTGAACCTCTGGAAGACTATTCCTTGCCTTACTGGGAGCGCATCCGCGGAAGCAAAGATGCAATCGTGGAGCTCACGGTACGTCACTCAGCACAGTTAGGCAACGCTGTACTTTCTGCATCCCAATGGCACCACGGAGCGCGGGTCTCTTAATTCGGAATCACGTACCGGCGCACTCGATGCTAACGCGAAGACTCTCGGGTTCAATCGATGAAAAGCGGTGGTTGATCGAGAAGAACATCCACAATTCTGGGCGGCCTATAGTCCGACCCTTTGAGCACCTTGCCATCTTCTCGAATAACAGGACGTCCATCCTGACCCAACTTGCTCATGTTAGCGCGATGAATCTCGCGAAGGACCGCGTCTAGATCAATCCCATACGTTATCGCCGCGCCGTACGTGACGTAAACAATGTCTCCAAGCGCGTCTGCAATCGCTACAACGTCTTCGCACTCGACTGCGTTCTTGAACTCTTCGAACTCCTCCCGCAGAAGCTCCACCCGGAGTTTGCTGAGCTCGTTCGACACTCGCCCCCGCGGACGACTCGCTATCGGCAAATCGAAGGCAACATGGAACTCACTAACGATTTGCGTGTTCGACACGGCTTCATCGGCCCGACGGCGTCTTGATTTCCGGCTTTGAATCCTTGGCGGCAGACCTAAATCAAGCTCAAGCTGGAGATACTCTGGCTCGCGCAGAGCCACCGCGGCAAGCTCAATCGTGTGTCCCATACCACTCAATTATGTCACAGGCGAACACGTGCATGCCGCCCGCATCGCAGACTACGCGCGTCAAGCGCCTAGGCCGAAGTAGCGATCAAGCCGTGATCGGGTTCACGGTCTGGCCAGAGACTCCTGTGCTTCGCAGAAACACTCACTTGACTCAAACATCGCGAGACGATCGCATATAGGGTTCATGGTCCAACCACCTTCGCACTAGACGCCGCCTGTTGGCAAACAGCGCCGTTCGGAAGCGCGGTGTTGCGCCGGCGTACTCCCAATCTCCGATGTCCGGAACTTGCTAGTCGAGAATAAGCAGGACAGGCCGCATGTCTTCCTCTACTGTGCCTGACGGCAACGACACGGTCGCCGTTCAAGCGCGCTACCATAGTCCCGCCGGTCTGGGCCAGCTGACTGGAGGAGGAACGCTCAGCCAGATTCTCGCTCCCGTCGCGGTTTGACCAGTGTTTCGGCCCTCGGGCCCCGAAAGAAGAAGTTCGGCACGACACGACTTTCGAGTGCCGAGGACTGTCGGGTAGCCCGGATCGTGCTTGCGGATTCAGCCAGCATCGATCGCATTTCGTTTCACGGAGCACCTACTTCTCAGCACTCTCAGTATCAACCGTTGCTTTAGGCGACTCCTCCGCACTGAACACAGGGTCAAGGATTGCTGCTACACGTGTCAGCTGGTCGTCCAGTCTCTCATCACAAGCCGCTTCGAGCCCCTCTTTCCGGCGCCAGGCTACCACTTTGCTTGCGAAAGAGCACCATGGCCTTCAACGACCGGGCCGATGGGTTGCAGCTCGATTCCCCGATACGCTGCCACTGCCCGCACCGCGCGCTCAAGCGCTTCGCAATCCAGTCCGACGCTGCCAAGAGTGACGATGTCCACGTAGTCTCGCCAACGAGTGCTCGTAATTCCCCGTTCGAGGATGGTAACGCCCTTCTCTGCAACAGTCGATTCAGGCGCGTAGCCGATGAGGGTGATCGGCTCGCCCAGAACTCGATCGAGCGTAACTTTGCGCAGAGCGGGAACAATCGGGTCTCCTGTCGACACGTCCCATGAGATGGTGCCCTTCCACGTTGAGATTGCGACCTTCACGCGAAGGCGCAAGCCCGGGTATTCAGCGCCGTCCCGGATCTCGATCACGTTGACGCCGTCTAGATCGAACATCACGCCGTCGTTGACGGCAACCTCGGCTACGGCCCGAACGACTTGCTCAAGATGGGCGGGGGTGGTGTCCGCGCTGATTGCATTTGAGTCAGCATCCTTCGTGGGGCGACGCACACCATAGGCTCCGAGCAGAAGACCTCCCTTCAACACAAAGTCGGGGGTGTATGGCGTGCGATTGAGACGATCTAGGAACAATTCCAGCGCGTGTCGAATTAGATACTCATGCGTAGGAATCGGGATACCGAGACGCGCCGCATCAGTGCGTGCGGCCTTCTGAATTTCCCGGTAGACCTCGTCAGTGTTCACGCCAGCAACTCCAAGGTGGTGAGGACGGTCGATCTTGCACGAGGAAGCCGACTGGCGATCTGCATCAACGCAGCAGGCTTACCACCGCGACGCAGCCACTCCTTCGTCGCGTCCCGTGCGATTTCATACCCGGTAGAGGAACGCAAACGGAAGCAATCGGCGATCGTGCGCTCAGGACTGTAGATCCCGATCATCTGGCCGCTCCCCGCAATCAGTATTTCGTCCCGTCCAAGATCGAACGTCTCCTTGTTAAAGTGGTGCCACCTGATCGCGCCCTGTGTTCTGGGCGCGCGCGCCACGTGGGATTGCCACATCCAACGCGTCGGGGATCGCGTCGGTGAGATCGTAGTGAGCGAGCACCGACAGGAGGCAAATGGTGGCGTCTGGTCGCCTAGTCGCGGCCTCGATCTGCTCCCAGTCTGCAGGTGGTGCATCAATAGGCATGTAAATGCCTCGCGCAATGCGCTCTCAGCGCCCCGCCTTCGCACCCCAGTACAGGGCGCTCCGAGTAGTCCCTGCTGGCGCGCTGGGCCTAATCGCACGCATCTCAACCACCTTTCGAAACGAATCGAGTACAGGTAACTGTGTCTGACGACGTTTCGTCCCGCCAGTGCGGCCACCGCGGAGCCTAGATGTTGACGCTCCGGGAGCACTAGCAACCTACGCCGAGGGAAAGTTAACGAATCTTCAACACATGAGGCTAGCTACTGACAACCCGTTCCAGACCCTTCACAGCCGTGCTCCTTGATCCCGCTTTCGGGCCCTAGTTTTGAGTGCACAGCGACGCCTGCTTGGCCCGCCCGCACCCGCAGATCTTCATAGAAGAACTCTGAGCCGCAAGGCCCTAGTGAACGATGCAGCGCTGAGCAGTGGTTCGCGAGCCAGCGCCTGAGCCCGAGCCCGCGCCTGGTGATGCTCGTCGAGTCTGACCATTGCGAACAGAACCGTGTGGTCTCCCAACCATCGCGCTTTTAGCGAGGCGCTCGCATCCCTCGGCTTCGGAGGCGCTGACTGCTAGCGATGCGAAATCCTCGACTTAATGAGCATCCATCATTCTTCCTTTCCTCCGTTCGGAACTCGCTTGAGCACTGACGTCCGTCCTCGTGGTTCCCGATTTCGTGCTCGAGTGCGTTGGACGGATCCCGCCACACGCCAACGCAAGAGCCGTTCAATCACCGTGGAGAACGAAACGGAGGCAGAGGCATTCTTTGAGAATATGCGATCGCCGTTTGACCAGAAGCTGGACCCGTTGATCACGCTGAGTGTCTATGCAGGTTTGATCGGGGAACGCTTCCTGCGTGGCGTCGATATGACTTCCACAGCGAGCGGTTACCGCGCAGGCCTGAGGCTTCGTGTTCTGCCAACGCTTGGCCACGTTCGTATTCGCGATCTCTCTGCTGGCATCGTGGATCGCTGCATCGACGAGTGGGAGGTTCGATACTCGCCGTCAACCGTAAAGAACACGATTGTCGCCCTCACGCGGGTGCTTGACGAAGCAGTCCGTGATGAGATCATCAGCCGCAATCCAGCACGATGCCGGTCGAGCCGGAGGTGTCAGGCGCGGGGAAAGCTTGCATCGATCCGTGAGATGCCTTCGCGTGCGGACGTTGAGCGGATTGCGGCGGCATGTGCCGAAGTGCATCAGAGTTACTCCGACCATGTGATGCTGAGTGCGTTCCTTGCTGCACGGACTTCAGAAGTTGCCGGCCTCTTGGTCCGGGAGGTGGATTGGGAGAACGGAGTCGTCGCAATCGAGCGCCAGTGTTTCCCCGGAACCGGCGGGCTGAGCGTCAAAGCGCCAAAAGGGCGTCGTGCGCGGCTTGTGCCCATAATCGATCCGGTTGCACCGGTGTTGCGACGGCTCACAACGCAACGTCGTCGCAACGCGCCCCTGCTGCGGGGTACGCGCGGAGGTGTCATCACGACGGCAGCTTCGCGAAGTGCAACCGGCTGGGATGGACTGGCTGCATCACTAGTGTTGCAGGGGTTGCGCCGTCATGATCTGCGGCATGCAGGTGCAACCTGGTTTGCGAACGCGGGGATTCCGATTCATGTGGTGAGCGACATTCTCGGGCATGCTTCCGTCGAGACGACGCGTGCGTACCTGCATCCTGACAATTCCGCTTTGCGCGCGGCAGTGCGATCGATGAACCAGCACTTCCTCAGGCAGCGACGACGCCATTGTACCAACTGAACCCCTTGACCACGTCTGGTCAAGGGGTTCAGTTGGTACAAAATTGGGTACACCAAAGTCGTTCAGAGCTGGTATACTACCCAGGTGAACGACCGAGAAAACCTTCCTGATCAGGAACTTTTCTCTTGGTCGGGTTGACAGGATTTGAACCTGCGACCCCTTGACCCCCAGGCGTCCGAACGGCTCAAATCTCACCAAGAACCGCGTGATTCCGCGGATCAGATCATGCAGAGTACGTCACGAAATGCGTGGATTGCATGATTCTGGTCCCCTTTTGGTCCCCTCCCCGAACCGACGAACAACTGGCTCAACTTGGCTCCAGGCTTATGATGACCTGTCAGCCAGGACCATTGAGAGGATGCGGCCATCATCTATCGATTCATCAACGCCAAATACGCTCGCAAGGCAACACTGATCGAGAGGCTCGAGAGAGGCTTCTAGCCTGATTCCTGCCCCGGAGCTGCAGGCTCTCGCGCTTCAGCCGCCCCTGGATCGTGCAGCGCGTTCCAGTAGGGCATGAAGACGAGCTTGAGCGTGAACCACCAGAGGTAGACGCTCACTCCTGAGGAGAAGACAGTGTCGCCGATCAACCCATGCGCAACCTCGTTGCGCAGATTCGGGCCAATAGGTCCGCACAGCAGGGCGCGAAGTTCGAACACAATATCTTCACCGAATATGTCGATGACCCGCTCGTTCTCCATGAGTCCGGAGAGTCCGACCTCGTTTTCATTGCCGTCCGCACTAATGACGCTCGTGCGTTCACCAGCGTTCGCAAGGTGCAGTCGCACGAGTGCCTCGACAGCGGGCGCGAGAAGATGAACCGCGGCTCCGAAGTCTCCGTTGTATCCGTAGTACAGGCCACGCGCGAAGACCCCTTCGTGCGTGCTTGGCACGATTGCACTGCCCGAAGCAAGCGCTTGGAAATCCCCGATGTGAAGCCGGTGAGCAGTTGATAGCTGTCTCCATGCCCTCGGCAGCAGAATACCGCCGAGAAGATTAACCCGCTGCCGGTAGTACTGGATCATTCCTTCCCAAATCTCTGCCTTCTCGCCGTAGATTGTGGCGTCGTCACTCTCAGGCGAGCGGTACACAGTGCGCCCATCGGAACTGAGGGTTCGCCGTGTCACTAATAACGAAACTGGGGACTGCTGCCCGACTTCCTCAGCCTCAGTCCGAGCTGTCGACGCGCTCGCGAACGGCTGTAGGCCAGCGAAGCGTCGAATCGACTCAACGGGATCGTCGCTACGGATCACGGCAAGCAACTCAGTGACCTGGCTGCCGAGGTCCTCTCTCTCCGTAGTGAACGTTTGCATCTGACCGATCGCTGCGGCGCCACTCTCCCTGATTCGACGCGCAAGTTCGGTTGGTAGATCGATCGCCCCAAGGCGCTCGCGGGCCGCACGGGACAACGTGCGAAGAATCTTGAGCGCCAACTCTAGGTGAATGGATGCACGAAAAGCCTGGCTCGCGTCTGCTTCAGCGATCAGCCGCTGAACGATTGCGTACGTTGTCTCTTCTGCCGACCCTGGATCGTCTGCCCGCAGATACCACTCGGCCGCGACCTCCAAGGTGTTTTGCGCGGCGATGGACTCAATGCCTTCAGCATGTGCTGCGAGGTGTTCAGCGATCGCCGCTGCATGCTCTCGCCCAAGTCGATTCTCGCCGAGCATTCGCGCCGCGCGTACCGCAAGCTCGCCGTCGGAGGAAGTGCTCGCGGCCTCAACAAGCTGGCGCTCGATCTCATCGAGCTGCGCGGATGCAACGCCGCGGAAGCGAACGGCGACGGCAAGCCCACGTTCCCACTGCTCAGAGGCGTGGCTGATGGCCTCGCTAGTCACCCCATGGTCGACCAGGGCCTGGAGCTGCTCGACATGCCGAGTCGGGCGAAGCGAAGGGTCTCCAGTGATTGCTACCACGTCGAGGACGCGACTCCGGAGGATCAGGCTGGGGATGAGGTCAATGACCGCGCCCAGCACCGCGATGTCCGCCTCCGTGAAGTCCGCGGGAATGGAACTCCGCCGATCGCCGAACGTAGCGAAAGGACCGTACGGGTTGGTCCAGTCGTCCCCATTCGGCATGAACCACGAGATCGTCGCAAGCAGGCCCGCCACGAAACGGACGTCGTCGTCGATTTCGGCATCATCTGCAATTGCCCGGAGAGGACTGCCCATGAGGAGCGTTCCGGTGTCTTGTTCAGCGAGCGCTGCCTGCAGTTCAGGGTGGCTCGCAGCTACCCGCCACCGAGAGTCCCGACCCATGCTCATGAGTCAATGATATTGCCGAACGTCGGCGCTACCGTCTTAGCTTCGCTGGATAGCCCCGGATGCTCTTGTTCGTCGGCAACTTCAACAGTTCCCAAAGTTCGATTCCCACGTAGCGTCTTCTGTGCTCCAGGCGCTCAAAACAAGGGAGCATCACGGTCGACATCCGGATCTCCACGAAAACTGATGCCTCAGTAGTCCGCTTTGAGCGCACTCGCGACAGGGGCGAGAAGCGCCCGCTCATTGGCTTCGATCTGTCTTTTCGCCTCATGCTCGCTCACACCCCACAGCTCCGCGATCGGCCCGAGGACCGTGACGATATCCCATGGGTTCAGTACCTGACTTCGCACCCGTACGAACGGCCCATCAGTTTCAAGGACAATCTTGTCCTTGGGCATGCCCGCCACTAGGTCTCTGCCTTTCGCGCCAGCCAACATCGTTGGACCAACACTGAACCAGCACCCGCGCCCGATCGCGCGCCCCAGCTGTGAGTGTGAGCCTGAGAACCAATGAAGCACCGGGGTCTTGATCTGAGAGTACTGGTCGAGTTGGTTAAGTACATCCTTGGCCGCCCTACGGCTGTGGATCGAGATGACCTTTTCGTCTCCGGCGCTACAAGCTTGGAGCACGTGGTCGAATACTTCCAACTGGTCTTCCCAGAAGGTGCGGCACTCGGGAGAGCCATCTAGGCCTACTTCACCAACAAAGGGAGTCTTCGCCAAGTAAGTGTCGAAGAGGGCCAGTTCATGCTTTCTCTGTCCTGCGAGTTGAGGGTGCAAGCCAATCGCAGTGCGGACCGCAGAACGTCCCGCGGCGAGCTTCGCGGTGCCGTTCCACGCGGAGGGCGTCGTGGTTACCGAGAGTACGCCGATACCGCGGCGTTGACTCTCGTCGGCTACGGCAGGTGGCGATTGGTAGAGATCTAGGTGGCAGTGGAAGTCGATCATACGAGACCGTACCTCTCATGGACTTTCCGTAGTTCGCCAAAGCCGCGCTGGAGCATGTCTCGAAGCTCAAGTCGGTTATGGATTAGCGGAGAGCCGAGAGTCGGTCCGAGCCAACGGTCGAAGCCATCCTGTTCGATCGTGAGCAGCGCGATCGCTACGGAACGCACGTCATCAAACGCTGCATGGTCTTCATCTTGGATAGCCAAGTTGTCGTACACGTACTCAGTCGGGTCTGGGCGTCCCCACGCCTCGAATGAAGCGCGTCGAATCTGGCATGGGACGCATCGACCGCAATGCCTGTAGTTGAAGCGCTGGAATCGACCGCAGCTTGTTGATAGCGGCGCCTCGGTGGACAACAGGTCTTGGTCAAGACACTCGCGAAGCATCTCGCCCTTGGTCTTCTCCGCGTAGGGGTTCTTGATCTGGACATTGAGTCCTACGGCATCGAAGATGCCTTGCATTCGTCCCAGAAACTCGGGATGCGCTGTTCGAGTGCTGAGGCTTCCTACGCGAGCCGCTGTCAACGGCGGGTTGATCGCAATGAATCCGTTCTCACTCACGTAGAGAGGTACCGGCTGGCCGTAAGCGTAACGACGGGTGGCGGTGGCGGCCAGCACGGCGAAGGCCAGAAAGATCAGTGAACGGGAGCGTTGTGAGGTTTCCTTCTCACCACGTGGGGTACTTGCGTTGTGATTGAGTTGGAGGTGATCGATGCCCCCGCCAATGCGCCGGGCGAACCGGTCTTGCTTTGCCGCGTCTCCACGCACCGTTTGGCTGACGGCAAGCAGTGTCGTTCCTGCGGCAGTGAGGTCGATCGCACCAATCAAAGAGTCGAGGCCACCAGATAAGAGCGCGACAGCATCACTCGTCGGGTATCGAGGCTTCTTGGGCGGGGTTGGGATTGCTCCGCCGTCTCGAAACGAGATCGCCCAAAGATCGGTGGTTAGGAACTTCAACGCCGTAGCGATTGCTTCGGCGTGCGGGTGCCAACGCTCCGGATCACTTAAGGCAATCTCAAGTTCGATCTGCCGGGTCCATCCGTCTGGGCTTCCGCTTCGCAACGTCGTGCCGTCGGCGACAACAACCGACAGGGCGATAGCGAGCAAGTCCCACGCTACGGCATCTGGCGTCAGCTTCTGTCGGCGGACCTTTTCCGCAGCAGACCACCCCGCGGTGAGTACATCGCTGGTTTCGCCATGTCCGAACAACACGATGGGAGTTCGGTCGCCGCTTCGATCGCTCGCCGATAACCTGGGAACGCTGAGGTACTTCATGAGGTGTACTCCTCGAAAACTGCCAGCGTCTCGCGGAGCGCCGCACGGGTAAGTTGAGCGATGCTCCTGGTCGTCGGAGTTTCGCTGTTGTCGCGAATCTTGCGAAACGAGGCTGAGACTTGCTCCGAGATAAACTCGCGGATGTATCTCAGCCGGCGCATCCCGGTGACTGCATCTGGGGCTTTGTCCAGCACAGTCTTCTGTAAGTCGAGGCAGAATCGCGCATATACGTCGAGAGCTGCATAGCGCTCGATCACGTAGTTCCTCTGCGCTTCGGTCAGCGCAAAGAGGTCGGCGTCGGGGAACCGTACTAGTAAATCGGATAGCGCATTGCGGATCGAAAGGCGTGATGCTTCTTTGTCCTGCGTTCCATCCGCGGGACTGGCGGCGTCAACGATCGCGTCGAGTACAGCATTCGCGTCGCTCCCGTTAGCCAGAGCTGCATCGCGGAGCGACGTCCCGTCCGGCGTTCGGCCAGACTGAAACATCGAGCCCAGCCGGCCGGCTGTCGCTGCCGTTCCACCAAGCCGGCGCGTCATGGTCGCGGTGCCGCCGTAGCCGCTTCTTACATAGTGACCGAGCGACCGGCGAAGGTCCCGGCTGTCCCCATTTTTGGCATAGCTTCCAAGACTTCGGCGAGTGTCCCTGAACCGTGCAGGTGGTGCTTCCTGCGGCCGGCTCTGGTCGGGCTCGTCGGATGTGTCGTCGGTGCTGGGGTCGGATGGGTTGTCCGGGGGCACGTCGTCGGCCCACGGTGGGACGAGGGCGACTCCGGCGCCTGGTCCGGTGCTACTTTGCGAGGTTCCCACTCTTGGACCTTCCTTCGATGACCTTCTTTACTGGCCCCTCGACATCCGTGGCGTTGTTCCAATGTTTGAGTACATCGGCGGCCCAGGGTTCCGACTCGATCTTCGGCACGATACTTGCCTGAATCTGTCTGCCGGGTCGCTCGATGAGAAAGCCTGCGAGGCTTCGTCCTTGGTTTGGGTCGGCCGCAGCGAGGGCAATGCAGGCATCCAAGATTGGCGGAGCTCCCCACTCTTGGACCTGGCGAGCGCGCGCAAGAACGCGATCCATCATGATCGACAACTCGGTTCGAGGCAGCGCCGCGAGTTGAGTAACGAGGGCCTGGGACTCCTGGGGATCCTCAACAAGTGCTCGAAGCAGATCGGCCGCCGCGGAGGACAGACGATCCGATGCGGTGACCAAGGGCGCATGTTCGCGTCCGACATAGAGCGCGCCACGAAGGTCTATCTGGCCGAGCGCTGGCGGGAGAGCCAGCCATTCACGAACGAACGCTTCACTCCATGCCTCGTCGGGCTCAAACTCCTCCTCCTTCGTTGCTGCTTCTTCCCACGGAGTTAGGATTTGAGGCTTTCCATCCGGGTCGGCGTTTACCGCGCCTGTCAATGCCGCGTATGCCGCTGGAGAAGCCAAACGCTCGAACAGGAGCAACTTCGCTAAAACCGCTTCATCCACGCCTACGCCTTGAGCGGTCGAGATGGTCATGCGGATCGAAAGCGCGTTGAGGAAGCGCTTGATCAACCTGGGATTTCCCGCGATCCGATCCGAGGTTGTCATGAGCGGAGCAAGCCGCTCCGCTGTCTCCAACCGAGCAAGCAGCGTGGGCTTCAAGTCAATCCCGCAACTACTAACGAATGACCGGTCGACGCGCTTGCCCTTCCAAGACTCTCGGAGTTGGCCTGCAATCGATGTCCGAAGTTGATCCTTGTGCGCCTGAACGAGGTCGCTGTTCTCGATGAACAGCATCATGAGGTAGGCACGAACTTCTTGAGTTCCAAGCGCTGGTACGCGAATAGGTATCTGTACAAGCTTGTCGAAGTAGTTGGTGATTAGTTCGTCATCTTCCAGTCCACCGAAGTGCTTCTTGACGGCGTACTTGATCATATTGTCGTCGGCAGCGATGACGAACGCCGTGTGCTCAAGGAACAAGAAAAGACGGATAGCTTCCAGAGTCGATATTGTCGTCCCTGGCATGCACCGATCTAGATCGTCGATGAGCACCACGAGCGTGATATCAAGCGCTTTGATTGCGTCTTCGAACGAGTCGCGAAGAGCCTGAATCTCTTTCGGCGGTGACACCGCTTCCTTCGGCTTCACCAGAGCTGTCGCGGCGGTTACTGTGGCCGCCGCCTGCTCGCCAAGAGTCTCCAGCGCTTCATTGTCCAGGTTGCCAGAGGTTGCATCCTTGACAGCTCCAGCGATCTCGCCCGCGAGTCCCAATGGCGGAAGCCCCAGCGCTATCGACGCGGCAGGCAACGCGACCAGTTTTGCAAGACGGAACCATCGGACCCGTGAAAGAAAGTCCTTTGCTTTGTCGATCCCTGCCTTGCGAGCTTCTGCCTCAGCCTCGAGCTTGTTGGCAATCACTTCGAGAAGCGCTGCACGGGCGTCGTCGTATCCCTGGTACAACCAAGCGTTGAACTCTACGAAGACGAACTTCTCTGGTCCCTGCTCTGGTTGATACTTCGCGAGGGACGTCTTTGTCAGCTTGATCATCGAGGACTTGCCAACACCCCAGGCACCAGATACCCCGATTGATACGGGCCGTCCGTCAGCGCTGACGATGACCTCGGCGATGGTGTCGGCGACACCCTCGAAGTTAAGAAAGTCGCGATCAGTCTCGTTGTCGGTCCACATGCTCGGCCGCCTCCTCGCGTTCCTTGCTCTGATCGGTGATCCAAGCTGGCCTCACCTCAGATTCTCCCATGTTGTCTGCGCCCTGCGCCTCTGTCGGGTCTGTGTCGCACTCAGATCTGTCTCATACCGAGGCGGAACGATTCGCCGATTCCTCGCCAACCCTTCTTGCAGAAACAGACGAGCGCGTCTACAACTCATACTCCCTCGCTTCGTAAAGTGGGGTACGCCTGGAAAAGAGGCAGACGGTCTACGAACCGAAAGTGACGTGACCACGATGCCTAAGAGCTCAACTACAGAGACGACGCGCGGGCGTCAATGCCAATGGTCTTGCGAGCGGGCTACGTCAGAGTCTGAGCGATCCTCTGAGAGGATAGGATCGCGCATCATTGACGATGTGCCGAATAACGTTCTGTAGGGGATTGAGGACTCATGCACCTAGCGCGAATCACCATCGAAAACTTTCGGGGTATTTCAAAGGCGGAAGTCTCGTTCGCGGGAAACACAGTGCTCCTCGGCGACAACAACTCGGGTAAGTCCACCGTGCTCGAAGCCGCGGAACTTGCACTAGGTGCTGATCGCTTGTTCCGTCGCCCAGTCATCGATGAGCACGACTTTCACGGTGGTGAATATCTCGTGAATGAGATCACAATCGAAGTCATGATTGTTGATCTTGACGATGAGCTTCAATCTCGTTTTCGAAACAACCTCGAGTACTGGGACTCTGCCAGCAACACGCTGCTCACATCTTTACCTGGACCAGGTTCGGACGCACTTCCCTCCGTGCGGATCCGATTCGTTGGACGGTACGACGCGGAAGAGGACGATTTCGAAGGTCGAACCTGGTTCTGCAGTCCAGAAGACGATGAGGGGAACCTCACCAACGAGGCGAGATCGGCTGACAAGCGCGAATTTGGCTTCCTCCTGCTTCGTGCCCTGCGGACAGGTACCCGAGCCATGTCGATGGAACGCGGCTCGCTCCTTGACTATGTTCTTCGCACGTTTGAGGTCGAAGTTCAGATGTGGGAGGCCCTCCTCCAAAAGCTACGAAGTGTGGCTGTGGCCGGAGAAGAGAATCCCGAGTTTGGCCAGGTTCTCTCAAGTATCGATGAAGCTATGAAACAGATCGTCGCCGCAGAGTGGGCAGATGCGCCGCATCTTAGGGTGTCTGAACTCACGCGGGAGGACCTCCGCCGAGTGCTCAAGTCCTTCATGGCCACGGGGGTGACCGGTTATTCGGCGCCTTTCAACCACCAAGGATCGGGCACTATCAACTCACTGGTAATCGCCATGCTTACTCTCATCGCCCAAAAACGTGAGGGACGCGTCATCTTCGCGATGGAGGAGCCAGAGATCTCAGTTCCTCCGACGGCTCAAAAGAGAGTCGTCGATCTCATTCTCGCGCTCGGCGGCCAGTCCATATTTACCACCCACTCACCTTACGTGCTCGAAGAGTTCGAACCTGAGCAGATGACCGTGCTTTCTCGTGCACACAGCACCGGGCAGCTGTCTAGTACACCCGTCACATTGCCTGCCTCGCTGCGTCTTAAGGCGTTCCGTAACGGGATTCGAACGCGATTCTGCGAAGCACTGCTAGCTCGCAGAGTTCTCGTTACGGAAGGAGACACTGAGGCTGCTTCGTACGCCGAACTCGCCAAAACTGCCGCCCGAGCCAACCCCGCCCGATTTGCGAGGCTCGACACCCGCGGTTGGGCTATTTTCGATGCACAAGGTGAAACCAACGTCGCCGGCTTCGCGGGCTTCTTCCGCGGCCTTGGAAAAGATGTTGCTTCAGTATTTGATCAACAGCCCGCTGATCGTCTAGACGAGATCAAGGCGAGTTCTGACTACACATTCGAGCAGCCGTACGTCGGCTTCGAAGACTTAGTTCTGGCAGAAGTTCCCGTTGATGCGAAACGCAAGTATGTTGATGCGCTAATCGCTAATGGGACGTGGCCTACACATGTGACAGGGCCGAGAGAGGATACTGATGACGAATACGTCAAGGCACTGAAGAAGCTTCTATCGAAGACCAAGGGAGATCGCTTCGCAGCTGATCTGGTAGCAGGTCTGGCGGAGGTTGACTTCCCTCCCTCTATGACGAGTGTCCTGGAAGCATTGAAGGAAGCCAGCGAACCTCCCGCACCTGTCTCCACGGACACCATAGCGCCGACCGCTGACGCTGGTTAGGAAGGCTCAGAGTAACCATGCCAGCGACGCCGCAACCTGAGGAAGCTTACGAACTCGCTATACAGCCGCTGTTGGAAGCTAACGGCCCAGTGATGGTCACCGGTAGTGCTGGCTGTGGCAAAACCACCGTGGCTCTTAGAAAGGCCGCTCGCGCGATTAATGAGGGCCTTGGCAGCCCCCACACCCGAGTGCTTTTCCTGAGCTTCGCGAATGCAACCGTCGACCGCGTTGCAGAGTACGCAACTCTCCAGCTCGCAAAGAAAGAGCGCCACCAGCTAGAGGTTGGGACGTATCACAGCTTTGCATGGACGATCCTACGTAGCCATGGTTACCTCCTAGGCGCGCCACGAGGTGTGAAAATCATGTCCCAGGCCGAACAGAACGCGTTCCGATCTCACTTTCAGGATCCCAACGTTGACCTACGCGCTGAGTTCAGGCGGCAATTCGAGATGCTGGGACACGTAGGGTTCGACGACTTCGCAGGACTTGCCAACGAGATTCTCGCGGGGAGCCCTTCACTCCTCAAGGCTTATGCGTCGGCCTATCCACTCATCGTCCTCGACGAATTCCAAGACACTACAGACGATCAGTGGGCCCTAGTCAAGACGCTTAGCCAACACTCACAGCTCGTTGCCCTCGGAGACCCGAGCCAACGAATTTACGACTTCGTGGAAGGGGCAAGCGAAACTCGCTTCGCAGACTTCGACGAAGCACTCGCGCCACAACACGTGGACCTTTCAGAGTGGAACTGGCGGAGTCCCGGCAGTTCGATTACCCGTTTCGGTCGCGATGCTCTTCGCGGGAACTTTGAACCTCCCTACGATGAGGTCGACATACTGTTGAGCGACTTCCCTCCACTCATGAGGCTCAAACTCACCCTTCTTGCATCACTAAAGCGGCTTCGGGACGATGGCGGTGGGACGATCGCTATTCTCACGCCAACAAATGCCCTCGCTATGAAGGTATACGACTACATAAGTGAGTCACAGAGCAACCCGAAATTGCCTGCTCTCAGCATCGACATCCATACAACAAAAGAGGAGGGCTATGCCGCACTCATCTTTATAGGCGCGATTCTCCAAATGTCCGGCGAAGGCTCCGAGCGAGACGCAACCGTTTGCAGCGCAATGGCCCATTACCTGCGAACGAAGTCAACGAAGCTTTCAGCGACCGCCCGCACCATGGCCGATCGCTTAGAAGGATACGCCACCAAGCTCCGAACAGGTACGCCCGTCAACGTCAAGATTGTCAAGGCGCTGCGTGAAGTCCTTGACGGGTCGATCAATAGAGCCCGAAGCGGATATGTACTCGGGGACTACCTCACCATCGTCAGTATCCTTGCGGCGTCTGATGCGACCGAGATTAAGCAGATGGCTGGATATGTGCGAATGCTTAACTTCATCACACGGGGATCTGAAATCGAAACATCGTTGGCGGATATCTGGCGCGAGAACGGTTCCTATGTCGGGGCAGCTGACACGCTCCGGAACGCAGTCCTTCAGTACCAACTAACTAGCAGCAAACGTGGCAACAGAGATCTCATTGTCATGACCATTCACCGAGCCAAAGGTCGCGAGTTCGACGAGGTCATCACATATGAAGAGCGATATGAACCTTTGCTCAGGCTGAATGCGACACCGAGAGATTTGGAGTCCGCGCGATATGCGCTCAACGTTGCAGTGACGCGGGCGAGGAAGCGTGCAACGATCATCACGCCGTCGAATGCTCCCTCGCCTCTCCTCACCCTGGAGCTTGATCATATAAGTAAGGCCTAACTGCGTCGTCGTTAGTCTCTCTGCGAACGGCCCATCCATCTTGCATACACAGAATCACTGCTCTGAAGTGCCAAGATCCAGTTATCCAGCCTTTCCAAACGCTTGTTCCAGGTGCGCGGCGGTGACGGGGTTCACAGTCTCTTTGTGCTGGATATAGTGCTGCATCGTGATCCGCGGGTCGGTGTGGCCGAGGAGTTCGGAGGCGAGTAGCGCGCCTTGCGCATCGTTGACGACAGTTGCGACAGTGCGGCGGAATCGATGCGGCGTAACGTTCTCGATCCCTGTGTCATCTGTTACCTCCCGCAGAAGTCGGCGGATGTTGTTCGTTGTGTGCGGCGTCCGTGCTCGCGTTCCGAAAAGGAGAGCATCCGGATCAGTTTCGCCGGTTCGAAGAAGCCGTGTGCGGATTGCGTGCAACGCGAACGAAGGCAGTGCTACTCGACGGACGGAGCGATCGGTCTTCGGGTGATCCTGCCGGTGGGTGGACTCGCCCTTGCGGCTGACGATTGTTCCAGCAATCCGCGCGGTCGGGATCGGGCCCTCTAAGTCAAGATCCTGGAGACGGATTGCAAGCACTTCACCGATGCGGGCGGAGGTACCGAGCAAGACCTCGACGATCTGCCCGAGCTGCCGATCAGGCCTCGGCCCCGCTAGTATCCGACGGGATTCCCAGGCCTTGATCGCGGCGCGGATGTCCTGTACCTCACCGATAGTGAACGCATCCGGGATGGTCTTCTTCCGGTGGAGCCGGGAGACATGGTCCATCGGGTTGCGGGGCAGAATCTCGTGGCGGACCGCGAGCGCGAGCGCGAGGCGGAGGACAACGCGGGCGTGCTTGGCGCGACTGTAACTGCGTTTGGCGAGGTGTTTGAGGAAGTAGTCGCAGCGAGCTACGCCGATCTCTCGGAGTGTGAGGTCTTTGAAGGCTGGGAGGACGAGGGTGCGCATGTCTCGCTCGTACAGGTTTCTGGTGGTTCGTGAGAGTCGGTCTTCGATCTTTATGTCTTCGAGCCAGTAGGCGACGAGTTCTGAGAATGGGCTGTCGGCGCTCATCCCGTTGAAGCCAGGCTGGTAGAGGGTGCGTTCTGCGAGTTTCTGCTTCAGATTCCGTTCGGCAGCTGAGCGTGATGGTCCGGTGGTCTGCACGAGTCGGTTCTTGCCGTCCCAGTCTCGGTAGCGGGCTTTTGAGACGTAGTTGCCTCGGGGCTGTGCTCGGGTTGCGATGACTCCGAAGGTGCCGATCGGGGTGCGGGGCCTACCCACGTGCTGACTCGGTGGCTTCGGGAAAGGTGGCGGCGCCGGTAGGTTCGCGCATGGTGTCCATCCATGCGCGAACGTCGTTGGTACCGAACATGATCCGCTTTCCGAATCGGTAGGCGCGGGGGCCTTTCCCATTGGTACGCCAGTCGTAGATGGTAGAGACAGGCACGCCCAGGTAAGCGGCGAGTTCGTTGATATTCAGGAGAGGTTCTAGTTCGTGGGGGCTGGTCTGTGGTTCATCGTTCATCCCTCAAGTCTCGAAGGTGGACGATCGGGGTAGTCACGCGGCGCACCCCGTCGATGAACTCCAACTAGGAGCGAGAACCCGAATCGGGTTGGGTCGGACCCCGATCAGGAGCGCTGAACAGCCTGGTGGGCGCGGTGCTCACGCGCGTTGGCTCGTACGAGATGCACCAGGCTGACCGGTCCGATCCATAAGAACTTGAGCGCGTTCCAGATGCAAAGCAACACGATGAGGTGCATCCATTCGGGCGCGCCGTTGTGGATGAGGTTCGTGCAGGTGCTCGCGATGAGTAGGTACGGCACGGCAAGCAGCATTGCGGGCACGCCCCACTTGAATCCTCGGCGGGTGCGGATGGCGTCGAGGAGGATATTGGTGGGCATGTAGCGGCGCAGGAAGTCGCGGATATGGATGCTGAGGGTCCAGAGCGAGCGAATCATGACGGCAGTCCTCTTCTAAGGGTCTGGCGACAAAGAACCTTGAAGGACTGCCCGGAGGCCGTCATACCGTCACGCTCGGGGCGACGGCGACACACATTTGAAAGTCGCCTTGCTTGTCTTTCCACTGTACGTCGCACTACTGACAAGAGGAAGGGCACCGGTCACAGTCCTCGAGAAGCTCCCTCTCGGTGCTTCACCTGTGCCTGCACGCCACTCTTCTCAGAACGGAGATCCTGGAGCCTCGCGAGGGCGGCTTTCGCTCGTGCCGCGTCGATCTTCTGCGCATGGCTATCAGGCGCGGGGCCGAGCAGCGTGCGTGTGGTGATGCCGTATCGGTCGCGATACGCGGCAACCGTTCGCGCTTGCCGTTTCCACGCGGCCGCGGCTCTGGCATCTGCCGGTGTGTCTCCGAGCGCGAGCACCCAGTCCTGCCGTCCGGCGATGGCTTGGTCGAGGACGGCTTCGGCACGTTGCTGGATCAGCTCTCGCCGCTCCGTGAGTCCCTTCTGCATCTCGGCGGACATGGGTCCTGCTGCTTCGGGGATGAGACCTGCGATCAGACGGGGCGCCTTGCGGGTACGACCGGAACCAGCCGGCCTCTCGGTGGCGCGGGTGAGGCGGTGGTGCAGGACGGAGGCGATGTCGTCGGCGTCGCCGAACCCGCGGGCTGCCACGAGGCGCGGCATGAGAGCGTCGATGTTGTGGTGGTTCGCTTCCGCCCGGCGCAGTTCAGCGGTGAGTGCCCCGAATGCGTCGGAGTGGATCGTGTCTTCTGCTTCGTCCGGGGTGAGGCCGGATTCGCGGATGAGGGTGGCGAAGCGGTCGTGTTGGGCGGCTTGCGCGATCGTCTCGTACTCGGCCGCGAGCTGTCCCACCGACCCCCAAGCTTCGTGTTCGGCGGTGATCGTCTCGTGCGCGGAAAGTTCCGCACCGACGTGCTGCAGGACCCCGTAGAGGACGCTCCGAGCGGTCGCCTTAGGATCATCCGCCGGGTGCGGGGTGGCGTGGTTGTCGTCGGGGCGATCGGTCGCGACGTAGACGAGGTTCGACTGTCTGCCGCGGGTCATCGCGACATACAGGTTCTCCCGCGTCGTAGACGGATCAACGAGCACATGAGAGGTGTCCGTGGTGATGCCTTGTGCCCTATGCGCCGTGACTGCGTATCCCAGATCGACGTGATCGGAGGCATAGTCGGCGGGGAGGATCACGGTGCCGCGGCTGTTCGCGCGGCGGACGGTGAGTGATCCGTCATCGCGGACGTCGATGACGGTCCAGCGGTCCCCGTTGCGTACCCATCCGCGCGGGGTGTGGAGTCGGCGGTCGTTCTTCCTGGTGATGATCGTGTCCCCGACCCCAACACGGGCGTCGCCTTGGAGGGCAGCTTCGCGGCGGGCGTCCACGGTGCCATCGAGGATGAGATCGGCACGAGCGCGCTGATTCAGAGCATGGACCGAATCGTTGGAGTCCGCGATCAACACCGTCGAAACCCCGGCGAGGGTGTCGGTACGCCAGGCGGTGTAGGCGGCGTCAATCATCGCCTCGGTATCACTGCCAGTGATGCGGCCGTGGGTGGCGTAGGCGTCGATGGCTTCGGTGTGGCCGTGACGGAGATCAAGGGAGGCGGTCTTCTCCCAGTCATTGACGAAACGGTGAACGTCGACCAGTTCGGGTGCGTCGTTGCGGTCGTGGACGAGGAGGGAGAACGCGCCGCCTGCGGTGACGGATTGCAGTTGCGCCCAGTCACCCACCAACAGCACCTTCGCACCCACCTCCACCGCATGTTCGGTGATCCGGTCGAGCGAGAGGGTGCCGGCGAGGGAGGCTTCGTCCACGATCACGAGCTGCCCGCTACGGAACGATGCACCGGTGCTCTGGCGGTCTTGCCACCACTTCGCGGTGTTCTCCGTACGAATACCAAGATCATCAGAGAGGACCTGCGCCGCCACCGCTGACGGTGCCAGCCCGACGACGCTGCCGCGCCCATGCTCCCGCTCCCACGCCGCGCGTAAGGCACGCATCGCTGTCGTCTTCCCGGCCCCGGCCGGGCCGACCAAGACGTCCACTACTCGGCCTGAGATCACGACCCCGGCGAGGGCGGCGGCTTGATCGTCCGCGAGGAGCCTGCCGTCGCGGTCCGGGCGACGGGTGACCTTCTCGATCACCTCGACCGGCACGGTGGGTGATGTCATGGTGCGGGCACGCTCGAGGAGCCGGTCTTCCGCCGCAAGGATGTCCGGCGATGAGTAGACCGTCGATGCGACGGGTCGGAATCTGCTGCTGTCGTCATCTCGACGGAACACGGTCGGGCTGGATGCGAGTTCGGGCGGGGTGAGCTGGATCGAGGCGTGCTCGGCGGCATCGACCACCATTCCGACGACCGCTTCACGATCCTGGGTGGTGGCGAACCGGTACGGCATGGTTTGGCGTGCGGCTTCGGCGGTGAGGTTCCAGCGCCGCCAGGTCGACCGCTTCTCACCGACCGCCTCAACCACGCTGCGCCCCAGTGAGGCGATCACGTCCAAGGGCACATCGTCCGCGCGTAACAGCATCGGGGCGTCGTTGGCGGTGACGGTGCGGGCCCAGCGGGTGGCGTTCTCGCCGAGAAGGTGCGACGCACGCTCCCGCCACTCACTCGTGAGGTCCGCGAGGGAACGGACCTGCTTCTCCGGCCTGGTCGCCAACGTCGCCTGTGCGCGAAGTCTCACGATGGTGGCAGGCGTAGGCCTGCGCCCGTTCGCGGCAACGTACGCTGCGATCAAACGATCCGTCTCTGCATCAATGTGCCGCGCACGAGTGGAGAACTCTGCAACCAGCCGCTCCGGCACCGCGGTGATCGCCCAGGCAGGGTTGCGGTCGCGTCCCATCTCACGTGCTTCCCATGCGACGCCGGAAGTACGGGTGAGGTGGTCGGCAAACACGGCTTCATGGAATTCGGAGAGAGCGACGGTCGCGGCGTGAAGGGGGCGTCCATCGAGTGAGCGCCATCTGCCGTCATGGGCTGTCTGCACCTTGTTCGAGATCACCACATGCGTGTGCAGATGCGGATCACCCGCCCGTGAATCATAGTGATCGAACGCCGTCGCGATCACCCCGGACACATCAGCCTGCGCAACCGCCCCATTGCGAACTGCCGCACCGACACGGGTTGCAGCTACCTCGCGCTCGATGAACGCAACCATCTCCGCAACCGCCGCATGATGCGCATCCGCAATCAGCGATTGCGTACCAGCATCGGACACCGCCCACAGCACCGAGGCAGACTTCGGGATCGAGAACGTGAAATCGAAGCCTGCAACCGCCTTCCGCGCCCCGCAAGCATTCTCCTCAGCGGCGATTGCAGCGACCGCTTCGGCACGCTCGGTCACGGGAAGGCCGGCGTCGAGCCTGTTGGTGCGGTGTTCGATCCGCTCAGCCACGGTTGGATACTTCCGATACGGACTGCCGAGCGCCTGATCGGTTACCGGGTCTCGGCCCTGCCCAATCAAGCGTTGAAGCTGCTGCTCGGAAACCTCGTCACCGACGGTCATCGTTCCGCCGCCGAGCGCGGTAAGGGCTGACCCGAGCCAGCGACCCGGCGGCGTTCCTTCCTCCGTGTAGTACCTGGTCAACGGTGTGGAGAGCACGCGGTCGCCGTCACCTGTGGCGACGGTGCGCAGGAGGTACTTGTAGCCGTCTCCAGCGGACATCACCCTGAGGGATACGGTCATACAGGGAGGTGCGCGAGCTACTTCCTCTGTTCAAGCACGTAGCTCAGGACTCGTCTTCATCAGATCGCTAGATCCCGGCAGGCCAAACATCTCGGTATGTGAGCCGAGCAGAGATTATCGCCTCATAGATTTCATTTAGAGCGGTGACGGCTTCCGGGTGCGAATCCTTCTGGTATTGCTTTCGTTGCAGCGCGAAGGCAACCATGTCCGCCATCTGGATACCCGGGCTATCCGAAGAACGAGCGAAATGCACTGAGTCGATGACTCGCTTCAGCTTCTTTCCTGGCACAACGCCCACGTTATAGCTTTGTAAGTCCGAAATCAGCTTTATCGCGTTTGATTCGTGTTCCTTGGCTTCATCAGCGACCACGATCTTAAGCTCTGACGAACCTCTCAGCTCGATCTTTTCCAGCAGAAACTGCATCGCGAGCAAGTAGGCATTGGCGTCAGCGCTTCCGTCGTACTTCTCATGGAGGCGTGACTTATGAATGCTCGAGTAAGCCACCTGAATCTCAAGGGTTGCAAGGAGGTCAATTACATCGCGGAATGCCGCCAATAGCTCTGCAGGGGTCTTGTCCTTCCAATGACCTGCGCCACCCCAGACCTCAACCCCATGGAACTCAAAATCCTTTGGAACCCAGCCAAGATGTTTGAAAGCGAGTTTTCTGAGAGACGCAGCCAACGGTTGTACTTGCGTTTCGGGAACGATCGCCGCAGCTAGGGTGAGCAGCGGCTGGTTTCGAGCGCCTTTGCCGGTCGACCCGGTTTCATCAATGTAGATCAACTCGGCCATACCGAAATTCTCTCATTTGTCGTAGCGACCCCGCCATCGGTCCAACGGCGACGATTGGCGCGGTCATGCCTCGCTTGCAAGAGGCGTGACAACCCGTTCGAGCGAACCGCGAGAGGTCGGCGGCGCTGGGCGTCGATGTCGGCCGACGTGACTCGGGAAGAGCCGGCTGAACGGCAGTGGGTGGGGTGGCTCGTGCACCTGGTGGGTGACCAGCTCGGAGCAAGCAATGCGGCTCTGAGGAGCGCCGTTCCAGGAGGTTCGCCCGTGGCAGCACAGACCCTCACCGATCCGCCCGCGCCGCTGCGTGTCGGGTCGCTGTTCTCCGGCTACGGCGGACTCGACCTTGCCATCGAGGAAGTCTTCGGAGCACGAACGATCTGGTTCTCGGAGATCAACGAACCCGTCGCGCGTGTCTTTTCCCACCATTGGCCTGACGCGCCGAACCTCGGAGACATCACCACCATCGACTGGAGCCTCGTCCCTCGGGTGGACATCCTCTGCGGAGGGTTCCCCTGCCAAGATGTCTCCACCGTCGGGAAGATGGCCGGCCTGAAGCCCGGCACTCGCTCCGGCCTGTGGGCGCACATGGCGGCAGCGATCGATGCGCTGCAACCCGGGTGGGTCGTGATTGAGAACGTCCGTGGGCTGCTCTCCGCACCCGCGATCCGCGCAAACCTCCAAGGAGATGACGATGAGCAACGCAACCCCCGAGATGCAACCCCTCGCGGTGTGGAATCCGACCCGTGGCATCTGGGAGAAACCGCAACTCGACCTCTTCGCGCAGCAGGAGCAGTTCTCGGAGACCTGGCCGACCTCCGGTATGACGCGCAATGGATCGGTCTACCCGCTTCCGCCATCGGCGCACCGCACCCCAGGTATCGCGTGTTTATCCTCGCCCACCGCACTTTTTCGAACCCCACTTGCCTCGGACGCGTCCCGTGGCGGAGAGAGTTTGCAGCGGGTGAAGGCCCGGCGCGGGACGATCGCGTTGAGCCATCAGATCATCGATCTCGCCCTCCATGGCCCGAGCGGATACCCGCGCGAGGAACCCGAGAACCTATGGATGTTGATCGGGCGGCTCTTCGGCGATGGGGTCGATACGCCGAGGCAGTGACCCAATGGGAACAGATCACTGGCCGCGTGGCCCCTGCGCCGGCTCTGCTAAGCGACGAGACTGGCCCGCGTCCAGCGCCGAAGTTTGTCGAATGGCTCATGGGGCTTCCCGACGGCTGGGTAACCGAGCGCCAGCACGGCCTCACGATGAACCAGCAACTTACCGCGCTTGGTAACGGCGTACTACCCGCACAGGCGCGCACGGCCCTGCAACGCCTCATCCGCCTGCATGATGTGAGGTAGCAGTGAAACGTTGCCTCATTGGCAGAAGGCCTGGGCTTCTTTCTAGTACATCTTGTAGAGTTGATTCAGGAGGTTTGTAATGACTGGTGGAGCAACTCGGGAACGAGGCGAACTCGAGCAAGAGATCATGCGGTTGCTGCGTGCACAAGCCCAACCGATTGGTGCCCGTGAATTGCAGGATCTGTTCTCTGGTCAGGTGCCGGCGTATACGACCTTGATGACTGTGCTTACTCGGCTCGAGAAGAAGGGCGAGGTCGTTCGCTCTGGGAGCTCTCCGCGGAAGGTGAAGTTCTTCCCTGCTCGGTCGGATGAGGAGCATGCGAGCCAGACGATGTTGTCTGCGCTTGGTAGCGCGGGTGATCGGCGTGCCGCACTGCTGGCATTCGCTGGCAATCTTGACGAAGATGATGTGGCGCTGCTGAGTTCCGCTTTCGTGACACCTCGCAAGAAGCGCTAGCTCTGCTCGTGCTGTGGATAGTTCTTGCCTGCTTCGGTAGCGCACTGATCATGTCGCTGCTCGCCCCGCTGGTGCTGACCATCGGACGCTGGCAGCTCCTTCATCCACGGACTGCTCTCACCGCTTGGTTTGGGGCGCTCTTTACCGGCGTGGCACTCATTCTGGCTGGTCTTGCGATCAGTGTGATCGGTGCAGTTTCTGCACCGGATTATGTTGGTGGGACCGAGTCCCTTCTGCTCACTGTGGTCGCTTGGTTCGGACTCGGCGTGTTCGGAGCGGTTGCAACCATGGTTTCCGTATCCTCCGAGCCGATTGTTGAGGCTCGACGAGAAGCCTTGAAGGTGATGGCTCCGGTAGCACGATCTCGTGAAGCGCGGCAGGGGTTCATCCTTGTGAGGTTCGACTCTGACGAGGCGGTCGCGTTTGCTGTTCCAGGCAGGCGTCCCGAGATATTTATCTCCTCAGCGGTGGAGGATTTGCTTTCTAAGGCGCAGCTGGGTGCGGTGCTCGCGCATGAATATGCGCACCTACGCCACCATCACGGGTGGGCGCTCCGCATTGCCGCCGTCAACGCTTTCTGCCTCGGCCGTCTCCGTCCGGGCCGCGACTTGCATCGCGCAACAAAACTCCTCGTTGAACTCGCAGCCGATGATGCGGCGGCGCGTCAGGCCGGGGCCGCGAACCTTGCGAATGCGCTCACGCTGCTCGCAGAAAGCGATGGGGATGCGGGGATGCGGCTTCGCGCGACACGTTTGACGAGTAAGCGGTGGCCATCTGCATCCCGTCGACGGCTTCCGAAGGCTCTTGCAGCGACAGTTCTTCCGTAGCTCTCGCAACCCGCCACGCTCGCAGGGTCGACATTTGTGAGACTCGAGTTCATCAATAACTCGCTACCGAGATGATGACAAACAACAGCGTCCGAAGATAGAAACAGGCTCGGCCGAGCCGCTGCCAGCTCGTGCTTCGAGAATCGCCAGGAGCCGGATCGAGCGTGACACTCCACGATGCTGAAGCCCACCCGCTGAACGACATCTAGTGCAGCGGAAGATTGAACATGCTCCGGTAGTCCCAACTGGCGTTGCGCCAGTTTTCCGAGTCGAGGCAATGCCGAGTATCGACGATAAGCGGGCGTCGGACCGTGGGAAGGAGTGCTTCCGGGTTCAGGTGCCGGTATTCCGGCCAAGCAGTAGCCACTAGCGTCACGTCGGCTTCCCGCATCGCCTCCTCGGCGGTGCGTACGAACTCGAGCCGGCTGTCCGCTCCGCACGACGCGACCACTACAGGATCCGCGATACGCACGCGCAGCCCGGCGCTTATGAGTACGTGTGCGAGAGCGATCGAGGGTGACTCGCGCGTGTCGTCTGTATCAGCTTTGAAGCTCGCTCCGAGGATCGCGACCTGCGACCCCTGGCGTTCAAGGAGCTGTGCAATAACCCACTCGGCGATGTGCTGCCTCTGTACGGTGTTGATTATGTCGACTTGAGCGAAGAACTGGGCCGCCTCCATGGCGCCTGCATGCTGGGCATAGTACGCGAGCCCGCGGGTGTCTTTCGGGAGACAGCCCCCACCGTACCCCAGGCCTGGGTTCAGATGGGAGGCGCCGATCCTGGTGTCGGTACCGAGAAGCTGCGCTGTCTGGAGGGCATCGGCGCCACTGGTCGCGGCAAGTTGCGCGATCGTGTTGATGAAGGAGATCTTCGTGGCAAGGAACGCGTTGGTGGCGAGTTTCACGAGTTCAGCGGTCGCGAGATCCGTGATGACGCGATGAGTCCCTGTGTCGAGGATCGGTTGATAGACCTCATCGAGCCGACCAGCGGCTTCCTGGCTGCTCACACCGTAGATGAGCCGTTGGGGGGCGAGGGTGTCTCGCACTGCGGTTCCCTCTGCGAGGAACTCGGGATTCCATGCGAGCTCGGCATCGGGGCTCTCTCTGTGAAGCTGGGCAGCGAGAGCCACTGCTGTCCCGGGCGGGACCGTGCTCTTGCCGACGACGAGATCGCCTGGCTGTAAGAAGGGTACAAGGGACCGCAGCGCGCTTTCGAGGTAGCCAGCGTTGAACCCCTCGTGAAAGGCGAGTTCGGGTGTGCCAACTGTGAGAAAGTGAACCCTTGCTCCCATTGCGGTGCTCGGTTGGCTAGTGACGTCGAGCGTACCGTCTGTGAGTGCCGAACGGACAAGATCCGCGAGTCCAGGTTCGTGTATTTCGAGCGTGCCATCAAGAATCTTGCCGACGCGTTCCGTATTCGTTTCGATTCCGACGACCCTGTGCCCGAGCGAGGCGAGGGCGGCGGCGTGGACGAGGCCGAGACGCCCAAGCCCGATGACAGATACTCTCATTCGTTCTCTTCCTGAGTGCCTGGGTCCCGCTTCCCGATGCTGAAGATCCTTCTTGCGAAGCGCTTCCACAGTCGTTTCGCGCCGTAGTAGAGGTTTTCAAGCTCTTCACGGACCGTGGGAGGTTCCTCGTCTTCTCGCCTCGCAGGCCCACTCAACCCGATCCACAGGATCAGAACCATGCCCGCGAACAGCGTGGTGAGTGTAGAGAGAATGGGCCACACAGTCACGCTTCGAAGAGGGTATGACCGATGAACTGACCTTCTTCGCATCCGGGTGGTATCGCGAACACAGCAGAGCCGATGTGCACGATCCATTCGTTGAGGAGATCGAGCTCGTCGAGGCGTCGCTGCACTGGTGCGAACTGCGTTGCAACGTTGTATTGGTAGGCGGTGAAGATGAGCCCGGAGTTCGAGATCTCATCTCCCGTGGGAAGCTGATCGTAGTTGTAGGCGCGACGGAACATCCGCTCGTGCGGGTCTGCTGAGCGAGCCCGTCGGATGTGTGCGAACTCTGCGATGACCGGGAAGCCGATCGGGGTACGAGCTTCGAAATCAGGTTCGTCGTGCTCTTTCGTACCGGTGAGTGGTGCCCCGGAGTCCATCCGGCGGCCGACCGCTTGCTCACGTCCGCTGCGGTCGAGCCGATCCCACTTGTCGAGCAGCATCTCGATTCGTCGTACGACAAAGCCTGTTCCGCCATCGAGCCAGGCCGGGTTTGCGACGGGGCCTTTCCAGACGACGCCCGCGAAGTCGTCACTCCCCGGTGACATGTTGACGGTGCCATCGAGCTGCCCGAGGAGATTCCGCTGGGTCCTGCCGGGCTTCTCTGAACCATAGGCTCGTCGGAACCCCTGCTGCACCCACCGCAGTGACCCGAAGGTGCGTGTGTCTTTGAGGAGCATGCGCTGAGCATGGGCCACGGTCAGTGGATCATCGGAGGCGATCTGCAGCAGCAGATCACCGTCGTTCCACTCTTCTCGGAGCCGATCGAGCTTAAACGCCGGGATGCTGTCAAGCCAGTCTGGCCGGGCCGCAGGGTTCACGATATCGACAAGGCGTCGACCGAATCCGAAGGTGATGGTGAGCCGCGCAGGCCGCAGGGAGAGCTCGGGTTCCGAATCCGCCAACGCGTAGGTTCCCTGCGTGAGCCTGGCCGCATCCTCGGTGAGGATCATCAGCATGCGCCGCACATCTTCGCGGGTGATTCCTTCCCGCAATGTCACGGCCACCAGGGATTGGTGAGCCTGTGGCACCATCTCGATCCCTGCCTGATGGACACCATAGAACGGGATAGTCTCGCCGCCTCGCAGCTGCTCCGCATCCTCGAGCGCCTCAGCACGTGCCGCGGCCTCTCGGCCCGTGACAAACCCATCGGCCCCAACGACCGCGACCGCTCCTGCCGCGGCCGCCACACCACCGAACAAGAGGCGACGCCGCGACAATCCCGACGACGGCTCCTTCGTGAAATCTGCTCCCGTCCCGTCAGTGGGCGCCACGTCTTCCTGCTTACTCATCGACATAAGTCTCGTTCGCGCCCGTGTAGTCCTTTGCCGGGGCTTCGAACTCGAATACCGACCCGTCCTCCAGCTCGAGAGCGAACGACACAGTGTTTCCGGCGAGCACCGGATCCACAATGTCCATGAGCATCAGATGATTCGCGCCCGGCTGCAACACATACTCCGAGTTCGCCGGGATCACGAAGCCACCATCCTTCTCCCGCATCACCATGTTCCCGTCCGCATTCTCGACGGTCTCATGCAATTCCATGATGGGCGAGGCATCAGACGTGGCCGACACCACACGGATATCTTCGCCGCTGTCATTGACCAGCACTCCGAAAGCTGCGGACATGCCAGATTCGGCTGCCTTAACCCACGCATCCTGGATGCTGATCGTCGAAGACTGTTCCTGGGACGCGCTCTTCGACGACGCAGAAGGAGCGCCGGACTCGTTACTCGCGGGAGTCGTGCTGCATCCAACTACGCCGAGTGCGAGCGCACCGGCCAGCGCGAAGGATGCGGTGACTCTGGGGAGGGAGACAGACTTCATGATGTGGTTCCTTTCGAACGTCGAGAAGACCTGGTTTTTACGACACGGCCCAATGCAAACAACATCAGCGCGGCGAGCGCCCCCGCACCTGCGAGCAACGCGGTCCGCAAATGCCCGGAATCGCCTGAGGTCTTATCGTCACTTGCGCCGTCGAGCGAGAACTCGCCCTGATTGGCATTGTCTGCTGCAGACACCGGCGAATCCGCAGAAGCAGGTTCCGGTATCGGCAGCGCATCTGAGACATCGCCGACCGAGAACAAGAAGCTCTCACTAATGGGATGCCCGTCACTCGACACGATCCGCCAGCGCACCTGATAGTTGCCATCGGGCAGCGGGCTCTTCAGCTGCTGCGTCACCGTGAAACCTGAGAACGATGGTTCGCCTTCTTCCCACGACTCGCCTTCCGCGTCGACGACCATGATGATCGCGCCAACCGAAAGGGGCTCACCAGTGAACGTCAATGCGACTTCGTCAGGTGACGTGTCGAAATGTTCTCCAGCGGCAGGTGTCTGATTCGTCACCTGATCATGCGCATAGGCGGGTACCCCCGAGGCAAAGATCAGCCATGCGATCACGCTGAGTACACCAAGGAGTACGGCAACAGGCCGATGGGCGACGGTTTGGTGAGACATCGCCACTACTCTACAACATGTAGTTCTAAACTTGATACTCAATCGCTCTGAGTGGCACGATTCCAGCCGGGATCACCAGAACCGGCAAGATCTTCGCTGGTCACGCGTCCGAAGCGGGTCGCGCATGATGGATCGCGCGTCGCTTAATGAACGTCCAGGCCGCACCAGCCCCGAGAACAAAGATGGCGAGGACGACTAGCGACAGCAGCGGGATGGCTGGGGTGGTATCGCCTATGAAGCGTTGTTCCCAACCTCCCGCGGGATCCTCTCCGGTGGCCTCCCACCCGTCTGCGATGAAGCGCAGCGAAGGTGCTCCGACGCCGATGACTTGCACCGAGTCGAATGAGGTGCCAGAAAGAGTGCCGCCGGGGAGAACCACCACGTCTTCAAGAACCGCCACCTGAGACGGGTGAGAGAACAGGGTGGTGACGTCAACCTCGAGCGCGCCAGTGACGACAGTGGTTCCGGTATTACGAAGCTCGTAGTGTGATTCGCCGCGCATAGGTGTCAGCGGCCAGGTGCTCACTCCGTCGAGTGACAACGTGCTGGTGGCCTCGAGCTGTGTGTTTCGGTCTTCGCCTGGGATTCGGAGCAGCAGTGGAAAGTTGAGGCTCCTGCCGCTGATCGCGTCGGTAACGACAAGACCAAGCGGATAGTCTCCATCGTGGGCGGTGTTGGGTACGCTGATCGTCAACGGAATGCTGCCTGACGAGCTGGCTTGCACCTCGACTGGGCCGTCTGCTTCGGCTCTGCTCACCCAGTTGCTCGGATCGAGACGCGAATCCGCCTCGCGGTAATCGAGCATGCCCTGCGGAGCGGATACTGCGATGGATCTGATCGATAGGGAGATCGCGTTTGCGGAGGTGTTTTCAACCTCGACGGTGATGGTGTCGCGCGCGCCAGAGAACGCTTCTACCGCGACGAATGGGCCGAGTGTCGCCTCGCTCTCGGCGATCTGCACCGACCACGACCCCGAGGCCTGCTGGGTCTGGGTGGAGGGAGTCGTCGCCTGAGCAGGGGTGTTAGTTCCTAGCAGCGCGAGCACTACTGCGGCGATGACTCCGCGTATTCGCATGCTTAGTTCACCTGCCGGTCGCGGTCGAGCCAGTGCTGTTCGCGCAGTGTGCGGCGCAGGATCTTCCCGCTCGGGTTCCGTGGAATCGTGTCGACGAAGAGATATTGGGTCGGTCGTTTAAAGGCAGCAAGCCGGTTTCGCAGGAACAGGGCCAGTTCCCGGCTCGTCGGTATCTTGTCGTGAGGAACGATATAGGCGAGTACGGCTTCCCCTGCAGCATCGTCCGGTATCCCGATGACGGCGACATCGTTCACTGCCGGGTGCCCGGCAAGCGCGTTTTCGACTTCTGCGGGGAACACGTTTTCGCCCGCGACGAGGATCATATCTTTGACGCGGTCTTCGATGAACAGGTATCCCTCGGCATCCAGTCGACCGGCATCTCCGGTGCGAATCCACCCTTCGATGAGAGTGTCGGCGGTCGCTTCGGGAAGGTTCCAGTATTCGAGCATCGCTGCCGGGGTGCGCAGCCACACTTCCCCGACCTCTCCTTGAGGCACCGGGGCGCCGTCCTCGTCGGTGATGCGCACTTCTACTCCGGGGTAGGGGCGACCTGCAGCTCGTAGTCTCGTGGAATCCGGGCCGTGCTGGTCGGGCGGGAGGCAGATCGCGGTGTTGCCGGTTTCGGTGAGGCCGTAGATCTGTGCGAAGTCAGCGGCGAAGTCGCGTGCCGCACGGCGCAGCAGTGACTCGGTGATGGGGGCGCCACCGTAGATGATCTTGCGGAGCGTGGTGAAATCTCTGAGACTCCCAGGCGCGTCGAGGATCTGTCGCAGCATCGCGGGCACGGCGATCGCGGTGGTGATGCCCAGGGAACGTATGGCCGTGCGCGCGGTCACCGCGTCGAACTCCGGCATGCTGAAAACCGTCGCCCCAGCGTGGAACGCTTGAGTGGCGTACCAGAGCCCTCCAATGTGGAATCCGGGGATGCCGATCATCGCGATATCGCCATCACACCAATCGATCCAGTCGAGGCCAGCGTTGCCGAGTGCGTCGCGGATTGCGGTGAAGCTGCGCTGCCCGAGCACGACGCCTTTAGGGAGTCCGGTAGTGCCACTGGTGTAGAGCTGCGCGATCGGCGTATCCGGATGCGTCTCGAACGGCGCGGCATCGGATCCGGAGTCTCGCCAGACAGTGAAGCTCGGGAGATCTGCGATGATCTCGGTGCGGCCGGTCTGCCCGGCGAGGGGGTGGTCGTGGTCGATGAACACGAGTGCTGCGTCTGCGTCGTCCACTATATGCTCCACTTCTGCAGCAGACAGAGCGGGGTTGATGGGGACGAGCACTGCGCCGGTGGCGGAGGCGGCGAAGAGGAGTTCCCAGTAGCTCGGGGTCTCGCGCCCGAGGCAGGCGATGCGGTCGCCGGGACGAATGCCTGCGGAGCGGAGCGCGCCGGCGAGGCGTGTGCTGCGGTAGTGAAGCTCCCTGTAGCTGACGGTGGCGCCTGTCGGGGTGAGAATCGCGGCATGCTCAGGAGCATGCCGCGCGTGGAACGCGATCGTGTGGTTGAGGGTGGTGAGATTGGGGTGGAAGATCACGGCATGTCCTTGCTTGGCGATGGTTGTGCGGGAGTGAGCGCGGACCATACCTGCGCCAGTGTGGCGGGGTCGCTGAGTATGCTCAAATGGGTGCCCGAGATGCGGTGCACCTGCTCCGGGACTGCGAGTCCACTGGACCACCGCGCGGCCTGTTCGGCGTTCTCATCGGACACGAGGACTCTTGCGTATGGCGGGAGCGGTGCGGGCCTGTGACGGTTTTGGATGCGGATGCCCTGTTCCCAGAAGGTTGCCTGCTGGACCGGGGGTGAGTAGCGCACAACTCCGGCAGTGGCGACGCGGAGGTGGGTGCGCAGTCGCTGGCTCAGCGGTGGTGGTGAAGCAGTGTTGCTTGCTTGGCGGTAGTCAGCCACGGAGGCGGAGTCGATGCTTTTCAGCACAGTATCGAGGAGCAGCAGTCGCTCGACCGTTCGCCCTTGCTCAGTGAGGAGCTGTGCGACGTCCGTGGCGATGTGACCGCCGAATGAGTGCCCGAGAAGCGTGTACGGGCCTTGGGGCTGTTCGCGTAGCAGGGACTTGAAGTGACGACGTGCGTGCGAGTGAACAGTCCAGGAGGGAACCGCTCTCGACTCGAGACCGTGCGCTTGGTAGGCGATGACGGCGCAGCCAGGGTCAGCCATGGATGCGAGGCCGAGGAAGCTGACGCTCCCGGCTCCCGCACCTGCGAAGCAGTGCACCGTGGAGGTCACCGTTCCGGGGTTCGTCAATCTCCGATGCGCGGGCGTGTGACGGGTGAAACGGGTTCTCTGAGTGGTTTCGATGCGTGCGGCGATCTCGGCGAGTGTCGGCCGGCCGACGAGTACCTCCGCCCCGAGATCGACCGCCAGACGGCGTCGAAGAAGTACCAGCACCTTCTCCGCAGCGAGCGAAGTTCCACCGAGCTCCGCAAAGCGATCATGTCTGCTGATCGGTTCAATTCCCAGCACCGTGCCCCACGCGTCGGCGAGTACTTCTTCAAGCGGCGTGGCCGCGGGAACGACTTCCTCTGTCACGACCGGTCTCCTCTGTTAAGGATCACTACTTGTCCGGAGTAGGAAAACCCGCCACCGAACCCGAGCAACAGGACCGGTCCGTCCTCAATCGCTCCTCGTTCGATCATGCGCGATAACGCGACAGGAATCGTCGCTGCAGATGAGTTCCCCAACTCGGTGACCTCTTGCGCAGTCAGTTCAAGAGGAATCGAGAGCTGGCTTGCGAGAGCAGTGATGATGCGCAAGTTCGCCTGGTGTGGAATGAATCCGGCAAGGTCTGCGGCCGTGATGCCGGCCTGTTTGAGTGCGTCGCGAGCGACATGCTGGGCGCGGGTGATGGCCCAGCGAAACACTGTTTGTCCTTGCTGTCGGAAGAGGTGATCCGGTGCAGCGATCGTGATGGCCTGCGCAAGATCTGGGTCTGACCCCCACGCCACCGGGCCAACACCGGGACGCTCAGAGGCAGAGAGCACCACGGCCCCGGCACCGTCAGCCATCAGGATCGCAGTGCTGCGGTCCTGCCAGTCGAGAACCTCGCTCATTGCATCCGCACCGACGACCAGTGCGTGGTCGGCCGCGCCGCATCTGATTGCATGGTCGGCGATTGCGAGCGCCTGCGAGAACCCGGCACATGCCGCGTTCACGTCGAACACCGCAGGGTCCGTGGCGCCAAGCCGCGCCCCCAGTTGTGCAGCGAACGACGGGCAGCGGTCCAGAGCGGTCATTGTCGCGACCACAACCAAGTTCACATCGGAGACGGGGATGCCAGCATCTTCGAGTGCACGTTCAGCAGCACGGGTTGCGAGATCGAGCAGCGATTCGTCTGCGAGGACGCGGCGCTCGCGTATCCCTGTTCGCGTTACGATCCAGGAGTCATCGGTGTCGAGGAATGCCTCCAGCTCAGAGTTTGGAATCCGGCGGGATGGCAGCGCATGACCAGTCCCGCAAATGGCGGATCCTGGGCGCGCGAGGGGAACAGACAACACAGAATAACTCTACAACAGGTAGTATCTACGAGTGTGTCCCGATCCTTCCCCCGCATCCTCGGTCGAAGCGGGACGGGTGACTCCCGCCGGGTAGCGTCAGATTCGATCTTCCTCGTGGGAGGGAGTGCGGGAACCGCGGTTCTGGGGCTCGTCTTCTGGATTGCAGCCACAACGCTCTACCCGGTTGCAGATGTGGGCCGGGCAACGACAGCAGTCAATACGGGAACCGTGCTCGCATCGATCGCGAACCTCAGCATGGGGCCGCTCCTAGAAAGATTCCTGCCAGCTTCTGGGAGATTGCGCGGACGCGCGGTCGCTTTCGCGTTGACCGGTTCAGCAATATTTGCGCTCTTGCTCGGCGGAGGCTATGCGTGGTGGATGCCGGGCACGGCGCTGTTTGCATCGGCCTGGGAGCGAGTGGGCTTCGCGCTGGCCGTCGTGGTGTTGGCTGCCTTCGCGCTCCTGGATTCCGTGTTGATCGGCATGCATCGCGCCCGGTGGGTGGCACTGAAGAACGTGGGGCACGCGGTCGCCAAGCTCGGCGCGATCGTGCTGCTTGCCGGCGTGGGTGGGGGGATGTCGCTGGTCGGATCGTGGATCGTGACCGCGGTCGCCGCGGTGGGAGTGGTGGAGGCAGGGTTGTGGCTTACGCGTTCCCGCTGGAACGGCAGGAATACTGATCCTGCGCTTCCTCGGCGGCGCGAGCTCGCTCAGTTTGGTGTGGTGTCCTTGGGGTGGATGCTCGCGCAGGCGCTTCCCGGTATCGCGATCCCCACTATCGTCATCACAGCCGCTGGCGTTGACGACGCAGCCTATTACAACATTGCATGGACCATTGTCGCGGCTTCGCTCATGATGACGAGCCTGGTCACCGGGCCTTTTGTTGCTGCGGCATCGAAGCCCGGTGCGAATGTGGGGGCGCTTGTGCGCTCCTTCGCGCTGGTGTTGTGTGGAGTCAGCGTGGTTCGGGGAATCGGTGTCGGAGTGGTCGGCCCGATTGCGCTGCACTTGTACGGCAGTGAATATGCCGAGCACGGCAGCGAACTGCTGATATTGATGGGGATTGCACACGCAGTGTCGGGGGTCGCGATGCTTTACGGTGCGCTTGCCCGTGTCGCCCGACGCATCGCATATCCGATGATCGTTCAGCTTGTGGCATCGCTCGTTGTCGTCGCACTGGTTGCACTGTGGATCAAACAGCTCGGTATCGTCGCGGTCGGGTGGGCGTTTCTCACACATGACATCCTGATCCTCATCGCCGCCATTCCACCGCTGTGGATCTTGCTGCGTCGCCTGCGCACGGATGGAGCTCTGTGATGGCGAGGCGTGTGACTGTCTGGCGGTTGGATTCCCTTCCGGGGTCTGAAACGTTCATCCGCAACCAGCTTGATGCGATGACTAGGTGGCAGCCCACGCTGCTTGGCTCCCTTCGAGTTTGCTCTCCGCTGTCTCGAGAGGAGGAGCCGGTGGTGTTCACGCGTTCACTCCGGGATCGCGCAGCGCTCTTCTGGGTGTCAGCCACGGGTCGCTCAATGCGTATTCGAGAGGCCCTCAGGCAGACTCGGCCAGACCTCGTCCATGCGCACTTCGCGAAGGACGCGTGGATGATCCTCCGCGCATGCCGGGCGTTGCAGATTCCGCTTGTCGTCACCGTCCATGGATACGATGTCACGGCGCTCCCGCGCGTTCGTGGTGTCCGGGGCTGCATCAATCGCTGTCGAATCCGGAAGGTGCTCCGCAGCGCCGATGCTGTGGTTGCCGTTTCCGAGTTCATCCGTGACGAGGCTCTCAGGTGGGGTGCTCCACAGGGACGAGTACGTGTGCTCCCGATCGGCGTTCCAGTCACTGAGCCCGCCATTGCTGTCTCTCGCCCGGTCGATGTGGTGTTCCTGGGCCGATTGGTTCCGAAGAAGGGTGTGAGAGATGCGTTGCAGGCGATCGCCGCTCAACCCGATGCGCACGCCCTTACCTGTGAAGTGATCGGAGACGGACCACTCCGCGCTGATGCTGAAGCGCTTGCGAAGCAACTTGACCTCCGGGTGACCTTCACCGGTTCGCTGCCACCGACGCGAGTGGCGCAACATCTTGCGCGAGCACGCATCTTATTAGCCCCCTCTCAGTACGCCGCCGACGGTGACGCTGAGGGTTTCGGCATGGTCTTCCTCGAGGCCGCCCTCGCGGGTGTCCCTGCTGTCGCTTACCGTCACGGGGGGGTGCCGGAGGCGGTCGTCGATGGAAAGACAGGGCTCCTGGTGCGGGAAGGCGACACAGCCGAGCTTGCTTCCTCGCTACGTGAACTCCTCGCTGATGAAGACCTGCGGGCCTCGATGGGCGAGGCTGCAAGGCAGCGAGTGCGAGAACAGTTCGATGTCGCTCTGCGTACACCCCCTCTCGAACGGCTATTCGATGAGGTGACAGCGGCCGCAATAGCGAAAGACTCTGGTGCGCGGAGCCAGCGACCGCCGACGCAGAACGAAGGCGAATCGTGAAGGTGCTCATCACTGGCGGCGCGGGATACATCGGAACCCACACTGCGCTGGTGCTTCTGCAGAACGGCATGGATGTCGTTGTTGTTGATGATCTATCCGAAGGGAGCGCTGAAGGCATTCGGCGGGTGCAGGATCTCGCAGCGCGGCAGGTGCGGCTCGTCGTCACGGATCTCACCGATGCGGTCGCTACCGAACTGGCGCTCAGCGGCGTGGACTTCGACGCGGTCATTCATCTCGCTGGCGTGAAAGCAGTTGGTGATTCTGTGCTTCACCCCGTCCGATACTTTCGGCAGAATCTCGATTCACTGTTAAGACCGACCGGGCACAGGCCTCATCGTGGCCATGGCTCAGGCCAGGTGTGACTACGTTTACCTCTCCACGGGGTGACACATTCTGTGTTGCATCGCGTCCTCACCGTTGAAAGCGCTGAGCGGGTATTCCTGGTTCGACTCCTGGGCGACGTGCCGGAGGAGATGGGCCGTCCCGTCATCACCGGCTACCGGGTCAGTTGCATCCAGTGAGGGCGGCGATGGCATAAGCTACGTGCACGCTGGCAGCGAGGAAGGTGAGCGCGGTCAGACAGCCGGCACTGACGGTGGTGGAGATCACGCCGGCCATGCCGGTACCGGGTTGGACGAGGTGCCGGATGCGGTCGGGGCCGAGTGCATGCAGTGCGCCGTCGAGCGCCGCGCCGTCGTGGTGGTGAGGATGCCCGGCGCGTCCGAGCGTGAGCAGCGCACTGGCGAGCGCGGGTGTTCCGACGTGTCGTCGTGCGGTGTCGTCGGCGGCGATCTCGAGGTAATGGCCGAGCGCATCTTCGGCGGCGGCGATCAGTGGGATCCAGCGCAGTCGGCGGGTCAGGCTGGCCAGGATGTCGGTGAGGAGGTGATGATGCTGGCGCAGGTGGGCGTGCTCGTGGGCGAGGACTGCGGCGAGTTCGTCCGGTGCGAGCAGGTCGATCGCGCCGGTGGAGATTACGATGCCGCCGTGCCGTTCGGGCAAGGTGAGCGCAAACGGGTGCGGGTCGTCGGCGACGAGCACTGAGTAGCCGTGGAGCGAGCGGGGTTCGCTGTGGGCATGGAGCCTGCGTGCGGTGCGGAGGGTGCGTCGCCGTCGCCGCTGTGTTTCGAGGATGATCGAAATGGCGTGGAATGCCGCGCCGACGGTGGGGAGCGCTAGCAGCACGACGACGGGGACGACGGTTTCGATGCTCGGGCTGGATGTGAACGGGTTCGCAGCGGTCAGGCATTGCTGGCAGACTTCCGCGGCGCCTCCTGGCAGGACTGCGGGGCCGGAGATCACCCAGGCGAGCATCGGGCCGAGTGCGAGCAACGCCAACACCCAGGCGAGGATGCTGCCGGTGAGCAGAGCAATGGCGAGCCGTGGCAGGCGCATCAACGCAGGAGCGGCGTGCCGGAGTACCCAGGGGCCGGCGATCGCTGAGAGTCCCAGGCCGATGATGAGCGACACAGCCAGGGTCGGGGCGCTCATGCCTGAGGTCCGTCGTCGCGGCGCTGCAGGTAGTCGCGCAGCAGCGCAAGGTCGGTTTCTGGGATATTGTCCATGAAGCGCAGGATCGATGCCGCGCGGTCCTTGCTGGTATCGAGCGCATGGTTCATCACCGACGCCACGTGCTCCTCCCGCGAGGCGCGGGCCTCGTATAGTGTCGAGTGGCCCTCCTTCCGGGAGGCCACCAGGTGCTTGCGGTCCAGGTTGGTCAGCACCGTGGCGATGGTCGTGTAGGCGGGGTCGCTGGGCAGATGATCGATGACGCCTCGGATCGTGCTGGGTCCGTGATCCCAGAGCGTATCCATCACCTGCGCCTCCAAGGCTCCCAGACGGGGCGGTTCGTCTCCCAGCGCAGTGTTCATCGGGCCATCTCCTTCTCACGGGTGGTGGGAAGGGGGCAGGAGACCTGCCCCCGCAGCCTCCACACCAGTGCGACGGTGGTCAGCACGAGCGCCCCAATGGCCAGGAAGGGTTGCACGGGGGCGAACCAGGTGATCGCGCCGGAGTATCCCAGCGCCAGCAGAGCGAGCTTGTTGCACACCGGGCACCCGACCGCGAACCATGCAAGCAGGCCGCCGGCGACACCGAACCGGCCTGTCCGTCGGTCCGCCGCATCACTGCGACCGTCAATTGATTCGTCCGCCCCTGCCTCGATGCCCCACCCCCGCACATAGGTGGCTGCGAGCATCCCTGAGAACAGGGAGGTGAGGATCCAGACCGGGTAGTTCCACCACACCGGTGGGATGTCCCTGGCGAAGAACGAATTCGGGATCAGCACGGTCACCACCCCCAGCAATAGTCCGAAACCCACCGCGACAAAGGTGGCGACGAGCACCTGCCTGGCCCTCCAGCTACGTAGCCCTTGCACCGCCAGCTCAATGGAATTCGTGGTGATGCCGGTCATCTTTCGTTCTCTTCCTGTGGTGTTTTGTAGGCGGCGGCTCCGGCGGAGAACGTGCTCGTGCGGGAACGTTTCCGCAGGGCTCTGGCGGTGAGCCAGCCGGTGCCTGCGGCAGCCAGGACGATGCCGACGATGAGAAGGTCAGGAACGTGGCCGGCTTTCTGGAGGACGGTACCTTCGAGAGCGGCTTGGTCGGATGCACCGAGGATGCCGCTGAGTGTCGTGGTGCCGCCGGTCGCCAAGAGAAGGATGCCGACGGTGATGGTGAGCGCACCGCCGATGATCCCGGTCCATGTGTTGCGCCAGCGACCGATCTTGACCTCGCGCGGGCGGATGAGGCGTTTCACGAATGGGAGCCGCCCCCACAGCAAGGACAGCAGCAGCAAGGGCAGCGCCATCCCGGCGGCGAAGACAAGGATGATGAACCCGCCGGTGAGGGCGTTGCCGGAGACGGCGGCGACGGTCAGCACCGCACCCAATAGTGGGCCGGCGCAAACACCGGCGAGTCCGTAGACGGTGCCGAGCGCATACACCGCCGCGCCGGAGGTGCCCTCGGATGCCGCACCACGGGTGAGGAGGGGAACGGGGACGTTCAGCAACATGACCACGCCAAGGGTGATCACGATGATCGAGGCGATGGTGACGAAGGTGAAGCGGTGCTCGTTCACAAAGGCTCCGAGAGTGCCGGCGAGTACCCCGAGCGGGACAAGTGTGGTAATCAGTCCAAGGTAGAACACGCCGGTGCGGGTCAGCAGTGTTTTCGTGCTGGCGAAGGCATAGGAGAAGAACGCGGGCAGAAGCATCGCCGAGCATGGGCTCAGTAGGGTGAGAATGCCGCCGAGAAACGCCCCGAGCAGACCGATGTCCATCGGACCCTCACTCTGTCCCTGTTAGCGCTTGGTCGAGGAACTCCCGGAACACGTCCACCGGCTGCGCCCCGGATAATGCCGTGTTGCCTGCAACGAAGAACGGCACCGCAGTGACCCCGAGCTGCTGCGCCTGCTGCGTACTGGCATGCACGTCCTGCAGCAACTGTGCATCATCGAGATCGGCGACGAACTGCTCCATATCGGGCACTCCTGCTTGTTCGGCGAAATCGATGAGCATGTCGCGGGGCATATCCGGGTGCCCGCTCTCCGGGGCGGCGGCGTAGACGGTCGTCAGGTACTCCACGTACATGTCCTGCTTCCCCGCAGCGCGTGCCGCGATGGCGGCGTTCTCGGAGTGCTCGCCATAGAACACCACGTCATGGAACTCAACCCGTACTTGACCGGTGTCGACGTACTCCTCGATCAGGATCGGCAGCGTGTCACGGCTGTAGAGCGCACAGAACGGACAGCGCATGTCAACCCACTCCGTCAGAACTACGGGCGCATTCACATCGCCAATCGCCATCGGATCGTCGGGATCACGACGCACGAACTCCATATCCCCGCCGCCGCCCGTGGACTGTTCGGCCGCAGAGCCGGAGGACTCACCCGGTGCGGCCGTCGTCGGAGTCTGCCCGGGAAAGAGTTGGGCAGCGACGACGACCGCGAGGAACACCGAAACTGCTCCCAACACGATGTTCAACCGCCGGGACCACCGGCACTTGGACCCCAGATCCTGCGTCTTCTGCCTCATGTGCGATTCCGTCTCCTTGGCTCGTCGCTATCTACTATCCCACATAGTCGACTATCGAGGATGGCAGAGCGATTTCCTGGGCCCGTTTGTCACCTGGCCGCACGAATAGGGCCGATGACGAGTGACGCGCTCGTATCTATCTCGGGTTCAGGCGTTGATCTCGCGTAGCCATTGCTCGACCGGGCGGGGGCGGATGCCGAGGAGTTTCTGGGCGGAGCGTTCCTCGTCGATCACCTCTCCGGGCATGGCCCAGCGTGCGTGGTAGGAGTCGATGACGGGACGTCCGGCGTCTGCGCCGAAGATGGGGATGATCTGCTGGCCGTATGCCTCAGGGTCCTGGCTCTCGAATTCGACGGGTCGATCCAGGTAGCGGGCGAAGCCCTCGGCGAGGTTCCGGCCGAGCAGCGCGGGAAGGGCGCCGGCGGTGACGATCCCGGTGACGGTGGTGTCCGTGAGCAGACGGGCAGCGATATCGGCCATGTCCAGGTGGGAGATCCACGACACCGCGTAGTCATCTCGGATCGGGTATCGCAAGACGCCCTCTTCCCGCGCAGGTGAAAGAGTGACGGGCAGGAGAAGGTTCTCGAGGAAGATCTTCGGCGCGATGACCGCGTAGGACACTCCCGAGGCCTCGAGAGCCTGCTGCAGGATGCCGTGGGCGGTCGGCGTTCCGTCGGGCGTCGCGGTGGGGTATCCGCTGGTGGAGAAGACTACTCGTCCGGGGCGGGCCGTGGTGACCGCTTCCGCGATGTTTCGCGCGAACGTGACCTGATCGTCGGGACTGCCCAGGGGCAGGTGGATGAACACGCCCTCCGTGCCGGTGTACGCGGCGATGAGGGACTCCACCGAGGTGTTGTCGATCGGGACCGCCTGTCCGGTCGCCTTCTGGGCGTCGCGGACGGCGGCGGCGGCATCGTGGCCGGCCGAGCGGAGAGCGGTGAGAACGGGGGAACCTTGAGCGCCTGTGGCGCCATGCACAATGAAAGTCATACCCCTATTAGTGCACACAATGCATCGGTTACGTCAACTGCACTAACAGCCGGTGGTCATCGATTGGGTGATGCAGGTCGCGTCCTGTTGGACCATCCCACCCACCTTGCCGCCGCGACGCCCCCGACAGGTGCGAGCAGAACTTGACCCCATGGTCATGTACGGGTATGGTTCTTGACCATGTCGTCAACAATGAAGATTCAGGATCAGACCGGGCCGGTCACGACCAGCACCGCAGAAGCCCCTGCTGCACCCGACGTCGAGCTGAATCAGGTCACCGACCTTAGTGCTGACGGGGTTGGCGTGTGTGGTCTGGACGGGTACTGCGCATGAGCGGCCCGGTGGATGCGGCCGACCGCGAGCTGGTGGTGGAGGTGTGGAGCGATGTGATGTGCCCGTTCTGCTATCTCGGCCACACTGTGCTGCACGAGGCGATTGATGCGTTCGAGCACGCGGATCGGGTACAGGTCCGTTACCGCAGCTATCAGCTGATGCCCGACCTGCCTACTGACACGCCCACGGATTTGAACGCGCTGCTGTCGCAGCGGCAAGGCGTCACTGCGGAGCAGTTGGAGGCCGGCCACCGACAGTTGATGCAGCGCGGCGCGGAGGCCGGGTTGGAGTATCGGTTCGATCAGACGATCACGATCAACACGCGCACCGCGCATCGGCTCACCCATTTCGCGGCTAGTCAGGGTGCGGGCGAGGCGATGGTCGATGCGTTGTTCCGCGCTCATTTCACCGACGGGAAGAACATCGCCGACATCGACACCCTCGTGACGCTGGCGGGCGCGGCCGGTCTCGATGAGAACACTGCACGCGACGCACTGAGCGGTGATGCGTTTGACGCGGACGTTACCGCGGACGTTGACGCGGCGCGTCAGCGCGGTATCCAGGGTGTGCCGTACTTTCTCATCGACGGCACCTACGCGCTCTCCGGCGCTCAGCCCCGCGACGCGTTCGTGCGGGCACTGGTGACCGCCTGGGACGCTGCGCGCACCCCGGCCGGGGATCGGGCGTGAACATCCCGGGAGGGCGCGATGCGCGCTGACGCGCGCCGCAATGTCGAGAGTATCCGGCAGGCGGCATTGACGGTGTTCCGCGAGAACGGTCTGACCTCCCCTCTCGACGATGTTGCACGCCTGGCGGGGAAGGCGAAGGGGACGATCTATCACCGTTTCGGGGGTCGTGCTGGGCTGATCGACGCTGTCGTCGAGGAACTCGTCGCCGAGCGGGTGGACGGCATCATCACCTCGGTCAGCGCCCTGGACATGGGCGCGGTGGACCGGTTAGAGGAGTACCTGCGACGAGTATGGCTGCTGCAGTTCGAAGAGCCGGCCGCCAATGACGTGTTCTTGCGCGTCGAACCCGACTCCCCGGTCCTGATCGCCCTGTGTGATCGAGCCCGGACCTTCGCGATCGACCTGCTCGATCAGGCCCAAGCGGCCGGGGGCATCCGGCCAGAGGTGACCGCACAGGATCTGTATGCGCTGATCTGGGAGCGCGGCGTGATCGCTCGCGAAGCGACCTGCACCAGGCAGGACTACCTCAGACGCTGCGATTGGGTTCTCGCCGGACTGCGCACCTGCCGCTGATCGGCGCGTGCTCCCAGGAACCAGGCACGAAGGAATCGAAAGGAATCTCTCATGACAACCGTGGAAATCACCAAGGACACACTGCAGTCCACCATTGCCAGCAACGAAATCGTGCTGCTCGACTTTTGGGCTGCATGGTGCGGCCCGTGCCGAGCATTCGGACCCGTATTCGAGAAAGCCTCGCAGACCCACCCCGATATCACCTTCGGGAAGATCGACACCGACGCGGAGCAGGAGCTCGCGGCGCAGTTCCGCATCAGCTCGATCCCAACGCTGATGGTGTTCCGCGAAAACGTGCTCGTCTTCTCCCAGCCCGGCGCCCTGCGCGGCCCCCAACTGGAAGACCTGATCGCCAAGGTCCAGGCACTCGACATGAAAGACGTTCACGCCCGGGCCACCACATCCACGGCCTGACGGCGTGTGTCCAGCTCGCGAACTGGGGTCGAAAGTGATGGACATGTACCAGATGTTCGTGCTTCCAGCAGGTACGCCAGGAGAGGCTGGTGCCGAGCTCATGGCTCGATCAGGACGCCTGCTCCAGGCCGCCGCGGTGAAGCGCCTGGAGCTTCCTGCCCCGGACCTCCATGTGCTCGAAATCGGTTTCGGGCCCGGAGTCGGGCTCGCCCTGTTGGCCGACACCGTCCCCCAAGGACATGTGACGGGAGTGGACCCCTCTGAGCTCATGCACCGGCACGCCGCACAACGCAACAGCGAGGCGATAGCCGCCGGACGTATGACGCTGATCCGCAGCACCGCAGACACACTTCCGCTGCCCGATGACAGCCAGGACGCGGCGATGATGATCGACAACCTGCACTTCTGGCCCGACCCCGTCGCGGGATTACGGGAGGTCTCGCGGGTCCTAGCGCCCGGAGGAGCAGTGGTGTGTGGGTTCAGCCCACCGTCGGGAGGACCCCCTAACGACCTTGCTCGTATGTTCGACACCGCCGGCTTCGTTGAGATCGAATCGCTCACTCGTCGCGGAGGATTCCTGCTGCGGGCGCGCACTGCTACTGGAGCTGATCGATGACCTCGGCTCAGCCTAGAGCCCAAGGGAGGGTGCCTAGCTTCGGGGCATTCATTGCCGAGACCGCCGGGATCGCGCCGTAGACATAAAAGCCGTAGACACAGAAAGCACCCATGACCTGGGCGAATTGGAACTGTCTAGAGTCCGTAGTCGCTCAGTGCAGGGAGCACCTCCAGGGCGAGCACTACTGGCCAAGGGCGTGAGATGACCCCCAGGTCCGGCCCCGCCTGTGCCGGACGTACCTTGACCACCTTGGAAAGAACCAATCAAGAAAGAGAATCAAGGCACGATCATGACAAGGAAGCGAAGTTCATGGCGGACATCAAGGACGCCGCGCCTGAGATGGTCTCGGCCTTCTTCGGGTTCGACAATGCTGTGTTCAAGAAGGAAATTGCGACCCGCGAGCTGATCGCGGTCGGGGTCGCAGTGACCACCCAGTGCCCGTTCTGCATCGAGGACCACGCGAATCGTGCCATCAAGGCCGGCGCGTCCAAGGGTGACGTCGCCGAGGCCGTCATGGTCGCCGCCGCCCTCCGAGCCGGAGGAGGAGTTACCCACGGCTGGAAGGCCATGAAGGCCATCGCCGAGGACGAGTGACCTGCGCTCGATCTCATCCAAGCGGACGGCAGGGCGGAGCGTGAGAGATTCCGTCCTGCCGTCCGCTTCGTCATCTCAGGCCAGTTGCAGGAAGAGCTTCTCCAGCTCCTCCGCCGAAAGCGCCTGATCGTCATCAGGATCGCTCAGGCATTCCTTGAGCGCGCTCGAGATGACGAGGAACCCGCGCGGTCGAGCGCCTCATGTGGCGGCATGACCGCTGATCGTGGATGATCAGTCGCTGAGCTGCTGCCGTTCAAGCTTGGTGGCCGCCTCGATGCCGGCGTTCAGCGACCGCTTCACGGTGCACAGCTTGTCGATGACTCGTGCCGCGCTCGAGACCAGCTTGTCGTGGTCGCCGGGATCGAGCTCCTGCCAGTCCTCCGCGAGCCCCTTCCAGCCGCACTCACAGGTCGGGAGGATGTCGCCCTCGACGGCGGCCTGGCGCTTGTCCAGCGCCTTCTGAGTCGTCCAGTCCAGTCCCGGTCGGCGCTCCTCGATCACCTCGATCAGATCCAGGTCCTCCGCGGAGAGCTCCCTCGCCGTCACCCAGCCCGCGAACGCGTGGCCCTGAAGTTCGTTGCGTCCTCGTCGTGCTGGCATCCATCCAGTTTCACCCCGCGGGCCGTCAGATCAGGTGACCACTCGTGAAACTCATCAACGCAGGTCTGAGATTCGATCGACTACGGCCTAGCGACGTCGGTGGTCTCCTGTCCTGACGACTCTGAGTTACCGTGCCTCTGAGACAGGGATCAGGAGCGGAGGGACAGCCATGGCCAGTGCCTACAGGCAGTTCCGCTGGCGCTGCATCGAGAAGATCATCGCCGGCGTGGCGGTCGCCCTCGCGGGCCTCGCGCTGCTGCTCGGGGACGTAGGGCTCGGAGCGATCACGATCCCGCGGAGCCCGTGGGCCGGGGGCCTGATCGCAGCGGCAGGCGTGCTGTACTCGGCGGCCGCGGTGGTCGCGCTCCGCAGCAGGCGCAAGCCCTCCGTGAGCCGCTGACGCCCTCGGTCTGCGATCCAGACCAGCGCCCGGCGTCAGCTCATCGCGGCATCGGCCTGCGCCGACTTCTCGTCGTAGGCCGCGCGTGCCGATTCGACCTCGACGATGTGCGTCTCCGCCCATCGGCCCAGCGCCGCGAGAGGCTCCTGCAGGGTCCGGCCCAGCGCGGTGAGCTCGTACTCCACCCGCGGGGGCATCTGGTCGTACGCGGTCCGCGAGACGATGCCGTCGCGCTCGAGGTCGCGCAGCGTCTCGGCGAGGACCTTCCCGCTGATCCCGTCCACGGCCTTCCGGATCTCCCCGAACCGCAGGCGGCCCTCGCTGAGAGCGATCACCGTCATCGCGGTCCACTTGTTCGCGATCCGCGCCAGCGACGTGCGCGAGGGACACGTCGCGACCATCACGTTCCACGGCGGCTGCTCATCCATGTCTTCCCTTCCTCCCCATCTCGCTAGTTACGTTGAGGTAACAGGTTACAGATCGTTACCATCAGTGTATCCACGATCCGCACGATGAAGGAGATCCCATGACCGAGAACCAGACCGCCCCCGCCGCCGTCGCGGCTGCCTACTTCGACGCCCTGGGCGGCGGCGACGTCCCCACCGCCATGGCCCAGCTGAGCCCTGAGGTGGTGTGGTACCAGCCGGGGGCCAACCAGTTCTCCGGGGACCACGTCGGCGTCGAGGGCGTCGGCGCGCTGCTCGGCGGGATGATGGAGGCCAGCGAGGGCAGCTTCCAGCTCGCGGTCACCGGACCCGCGATGGTCAACGGCGAGCTCGTCGCCGTTCCGGTCCGCTTCACCGGCGCGCGCTCGGGCGCATCGATGGACATGGCGGGTGTGGATCTGCTGACCGTCCGTGACGGCAAGATCGTCGCCGTGCACCTGTTCTCCGAGGACGGCGCGGCGGAGGACGCCTTCTGGGGCCGCGGCTGATCACGCGCTGTCGATAACAGAGCAGCCCCGCGACCTCATGGTCGCAGGGCTGCTCTGTCGTTTCGCGCGACCCGTCCCGGGCCCGTCTCGCACCACCTGGGCGGCATGACCATCGATCATCGATGGTCAGTCGCCTCGTTACTGCCGTACGAGCTCGGTGGTCGCCTCGATGCCGGCGTTCAGCGATCGTTTCACGGTGCATAGCTTGTCGATGACTCGTGCCGCGCTCGAGATCAGCTTGTCGTGCTCGTCTGCATCGAGCTCCGAGGAGTCCACCGCGATCGTCGTGGCGAGCTTCTCCACCCGGTTCTGCTCCGCGTCGTAGACCGCGCCGACGGTCGTGACCGCATCGAAGTCCTCGCCGAGTCGGCTCACCAGCTGGGCCTCGGCGGAGAGGGACGCGCAGCCGGCCAGCGCGGCCTGCAGCAGCTCGACGGGCGAGAACGCGCCGGCGGCACCGGGCATGCCGATCTGCAGCTCGGCACCGGCGCTGTTGCGAACGGTGTAGGTGCCGGCCGCGGTGCGCTGAGCGACGAGCTCGGGAATGGGTGCATGTCCTGCCATGATCGATATCTCCTTGTTCAGACGGCGCTGCGGCCCTGGGCGGCGGACGTCGGCAGGTCGCTCTTGCTCAGCGCCTCGCCGGCGTGCAGAGCGGCCGTCCATCCTGCGGTGTCGGTGACGGCGGCCCAGTTCGAGTGCAGCAGTGCCATGAGGGTCTCGTGGACCTGCTGGGCGGAGGCGCGTCCGGCCTCGTTGGCCAGGTCGATCGCGCCGGTCGCGTCGGAGAGGACCTCGACGGCGAAGCCGAGCGGCTCGGCGGCTGCCGCGGAGGCGAGCACGCAGTTGTTGGTCATGTAGCCCACCAGGGTGATGGTGTCGATGCCCTGCGCGCGCAGCCACTGCTCGAGGTCGGTGCCGGCGAAGACGCTCGAGGACTGCTTGGTCACGCGGTGCGAGGCGCGCGCCTCGTGCGCGGCGACCACGGGGTGGTTCTGCCAGGTCGGCGATCCGGCGGCGAAGACCGGGGCCTCGGCGGGCAGCTCGTGCTGCACCAGTACGACCGGGATGCCGGCCTGCTCGGCGGCCTGGATCGCGTCATCGATGCGGGCTATCGAGGCGTCGCGGTCGGGGTGCTGGACCGGGAGGAGTCCCTCGAAGTACTCCTGCTGGGCGTCGATGACGACGAGGGCGCGGTGGGGTGCGGTCATGGTGTTCTCTCCTGTGTGTGAGGTGGTGCTGTGGTCGGTCGGTTCGGTGGTCAGCTGCGCGAGAGGGCGTAGTGGTCGGCGATTAGCTCGATGCCGCGTCGGTCAATCTCGGCCGAGTGCCCGCTGACGACGAGCATGACCTCGTCGACGTCCGTCCGTGCGTGCAGGGATTCGAGGCGCTCCGCGACGGTAGCCGGGGTGCCGTGGAACGTGCGGCCGATGTAGGCGTCGAGGATCTGGCGCTCCTGGGTGGTGGCGGGGTAGGCCTCGACCTCTTCGGGCGGCAGTAGGAGGTAGCCCTTGCGCGTGAACATCCGCAGCATCGCCATGGCTGAGGTCGCGGCTTGGCGTCGCGCCTGATCCGGGTCCTCGCTGATCGCCGCAGGCACGCTGACTATCGTGCGCGGCGCGGCGAGCACCTCGGAGGGCTGGAATTCCTCGCGGTAGATGCGCAGCGCGGTGTCGATGTCGGCGTCGCCGAACTGCAGGGCGAAGGCGTAGGGGCGGCCCAGCTGCGCTGCGAGCTTCGCCGAGTACGGCGAGGATCCCAGCATCCAGATCTCTGGCCCGGTGGCTGAGGCTGGCACACGGTTCTGGGTCGCCTGCCACGGGCCCGGCACCGCATGCACGGACCCGTACGGGTGCCCGGGCGGGAAGTCATCGCCGAGGAATCCGAGCAGCTCGAGCACCTGCTGGGGGAAGCTGTCGTTGGGATCCGCGCCCTGTCGCAGGGCGGCAGCGGTCGCGCCGTCGGTGCCCGGTGCGCGCCCGAGCCCCAGGTCGATGCGCCCGGGGGCCAGAGCATCGAGCATCCCGAACTGCTCGGCGACCAGCAGTGGGGAGTGGTTGGGGAGCATCACGCCGCCCGCGCCGAGATGGATCCGGGTGGTCTCGGCGATGAGGTGGGCGACCATCAACGGCGGCGAGGACACGGACGTTGCCCCCATGCCGTGGTGCTCGGACATCCAGAACCGGCGGTACCCGAGCGCATCGGCCGTCTGGGCAAGCGCAATGGTGCTCGCGAGCCCGTCCTGGGCGGTGGTCCCGACCCCCGTGCCGCCTCCGGCGAGCACGGACAGGGCGAACGGCGCGGTACCTCCACCAGGCTCTGACTGCATGGGGGCAAGCTCCTGTCTCATGGAATAAAGCGATCTTTAGCGTGACCGAGCCTAGCAGGAGTGTCACGGAAAAGTGCAACTGATACCATGAGAGGCATGACGCAGACAGTTCAACCGACTGTGCCGGGCACGCGCGAGCACCCCAGCCTGGCCCTCGTCGACACCGTGCACGGATCGCCCGGCGGCAGGGATCGCGACGAGCTGTCCACGCCCGAAGCCGCCACCGCATGGCTGGTCGATCACGGACTGATCGCCCCGGAGTCGGGGCTGCAGGAGCATTGCCAGGGCCGGCTCGTCCGATTCCGGCACGATCTGCGCGACCTCTTCGTCGCGCAGATCTCGATGGACGTCCCCGCGCCGAAGGCGGTCGAGGCGCTCAACCGCGCACTGAGCAGCGCCCCTGGCGCGCTCCTGTTGCGCTTCGATGCCGAGTTGCGGTTCTTCCGCAGTGCGGAGCATCCCATGACTCAGGCCGTGGAGCACGCCATGGCGATCATCGCCGAAGATGCCGCCTCGCTGCTCACCGGCGACGCCGCCTCGCAGATCGCCGCCTGCGAGTCCGATTCCTGCCAGCAGCTCTTCCTGCGCACCCACGCGCGCCGGCAGTGGTGCTCGAACCGCTGCGGCGACCGGGTGCGCGCCGCGCGTGCCTACGCCCGCCGGCGCGAGCAGCGTGGGGTTCCGGCCTAGGCGAGGGAAAAGCCCTCTACGCCGTCCGCGTCGCTGTCTCAGGCCAGCGACAGGAAGAGCTTCTCCAGCTCCTCCGCGGACGGGGCGTCCTCGCTTTCCGGCTCGGTCAGGCATTCCTTGAGCGCGGTCGAGATCACGAGGAACCCCGCGCGGTCGAGGGCCTTGGACACGGCGGCGAGCTGCTGGACGACGTCTCGGCAGGGCGCGCCGGCCTCGACGGCGGCAGTGACCGCCGCCAACTGTCCCTGCGCCCGCCGGAGGCGGTTGATGATGTTGCGCTGGGCGGCCTCGTCGTGGGCTGGCGAGGGGGCGGCGTCTGCCATGGCTGTCCTTCTTCCATCGTCGAGTTGACTCCCAGCATACCCCGGGGAGTATTGTGGACATACCCCCTGGAGTATATGGACGAGGAGTCATCGATGTGCCGAGCAGTGAGGTGCCGCGTGTGCGGCAAGACGACATGGGCCGGGTGCGGCCAGCATGTCCAGCAGGTGAAGCAGACGGTGCCTTCTGCGTAGTGGTGCGGCGGTTCGCACACCGCGGCGCAGCGAGAGGCGGCCGACGCGAGGCGCGGAGGGTTCTTCGCCCGCCTGTTCGGACGGAGGGGCTGACATGTGCCAGCGCGTGACGTGCTCCCGCTGCGGCAAGCCGACCTGGGACGGCTGCGGACAGCACATCGAGCAGGCGCTCGGAGATGTGCCGATCACCGATCGATGTGCGTGCACGACGGGACCGGAGCGATGAGCCCGAAGATCGTGGTCATCGGCGGCGTGGCGGGCGGGATGTCCGCCGCCACGCGCCTGCGCCGACTCATGGAGGACGCTCAGATCGTGGTGATCGAGCGCGGAGGGGAGGTCTCCTATGCGAACTGCGGCCTGCCCTACTACGTCGGCGGCACGATCGCTGATCGCTCTTCCCTGCTGCTGCAGACCCCCGAGTCGCTGCACCGCAGGTTCCGACTCGACGTCCGGGTGTGCCACGAGGCGACGCGCATCGACACCGCGGCCCGGACCGTCGAGGTGACGGACCTGAGCACCGGAGCGTCGACCACGGAGTCCTACGATCACCTCGTCCTGGCCCCCGGCGCGCGCCCGCGACCTCTCCTCGAGGAGCCGGGGATGCCGGTCATGACGCTGCGCACGGTGCCCGATGCCGACGCGATCTATGCCGCAGTGCAGACGCCCGGCACCCCTGTCATCTTGGTCGGAGCCGGCTACACGGGGCTGGAGGCGGTCGAAAACCTCGTCGCCCGCGAAGCCCAGGTGACACTGGTCCAGAGAAGCGCTCAGGTGCTGTCGCCGCTGGACCCGGAGATGGCCACGCCCCTGGCAGAGGAGATCCGCGCGCACGGCGTCGACCTGCGCCTGGGCACCCAGATCGACCGCATCGAACGCGACGCCGTGGTGCTGAGCGACGGCTCCCGCATCCCTGCCGCGTTCGTCGTCGACGCCGCCGGCGTCGTCCCCGAGACCGCTCTGGCCGCCGATGCTGGCCTGCGCATCGGGGAGAGCGGCGGCATCTGGGTCGACAGTGCCAACCGGACCAGCGACCCGCACGTCTTCGCCGTCGGCGACGGCGTCGAAAAGCATGACCTCGTCGGCGGCGATGCCGCGCTCGTGACGATGGCGGGACTGGCGAATCGGCATGGGCGAATGGTCGCCGACGTCATCGCCGGACGAGACGCCACTGCGCGTCCGGCGCTCGGCACCGGTGTGGTGGGGGTCTTCGGCCTGGTGGCAGCGAAGGTGGGCTGGAGCGAGAAGGCTCTGCGCGCCGCGGGTCGCCCGCACTATCAGGTGCACGTGCATCCGAGCTCGCATGCCGGGTACTACCCCGGCGCGGAGGTGCTCTCGATCAAGCTCCTTGCCGACCGGGAGACGGACAGGATCCTGGGGGCGCAGATCGTCGGCCGCGACGGCGTGGACAAGCGCATCGACGTCATCGCGACCGCGATGCACGCAGGCCTGACCGCGTCCGAGCTCGCGCACCTGGAGCTCGCCTACGCGCCCCAGTTCGGCTCCGCCAAGGACGCCGTGAACATCGCCGGATACGCCGCCGAGAACACACGCAACGGCACGACGCCCACCCTCCAGTGGCACGAGCTCGAACAGGCGCGTGCCTCGGGCGCAGCGCTCATCGACGTCCGCTCGCGCGACGAGCACTCCGCCGGGAGCATCCCCGGGTCGATCAACGTCCCGCTCGACGACCTGCGCGAGCGCCTCACAGAGTTGCCGCCCGGAGAACTCGTCGTGCACTGCCAGGTCGGCCTGCGCGGCCACATCGCGACCCGGCTCCTCATGCAGCACGGCTTCTCGGTCCGCAACCTCGACGGCGGGTACCGGACCTGGCGTGCTGGGCAGTGCGCCTTGCAGAGAAGTTGCCAGAATGTGCGTGAGTGAAGACGGCTGCGCGGATTCTGCCGGCAGCCGTCTTCGCGCGACGCGGCAGGCTTCTCAGCTACTCCGCCCGCGGCTGCGCCGTAGCACTGGTCGGTGACCGGGACATGATCACGGCACCAGCAGCCAGTCCTGCGACCGCGAGCGTGGCCGCGATGACGAACGGATCTCCGGCGTGCAGGGCGGGGGCGAAACCGAGGCCCACATACACCGCCACACCGGCCGCCCCTCCGAGCTGGTCGGCCGCTCGCTGGACGCCGGAGGCGATCCCTGCGTCCACGTCGGTGGTCCCACTGACCGCGATGTACTGCAGGCCCACGAGTCCGAAGCCCATGCCGGCCGCGATGAGCAGCATCACCGGGAGCAGCCATGCCGCGCCGCCGCCCATGACGCCCACGACCGCGACCACCGCCATCGCGCCCGCGGCGGCCGCGAGCCCGATCAGCACGCACGCGCGAGCGCCCCAGCGTCCCAGTAGCCGGGGAATGAGCCCCGATGCCGCGATCAGCGCCACGGCCAGAGGCAGCATCGTCAGACCCGCCCCCAGCGGTCCGATCCCGAGCCTGTCCTGCAGGTAGAACGTGAACAGCAGGAAGGACGTCGACAGCGCGCCGCTGAGGAGCATCGTCGTCAGGTTCGCCCGCAGCCGCGCGCGGTCGGCGAAGAAGGCCAGCGGGACCAGTGGGTTCGGCGACCTCGACTCGACCCGGACGAAACCGACGGCGGCCAGCATCGAGCCGACCAGCGCGGCCACGCTCAGCCACGGAGTGGTCCCGGGGTCGCCGACCTCGACCGCAGCATAGACGAACAGCAGCGGGCACGCCGTCAACAGAAACGACCCGGGAAGGTCCAGGCGGACCCGGTCACGAGACGAAGGCCGGTCCGCCGGGATCAGTACGAGCACAGCCACGATCACGGCCAGGATGAACGGGACCGAGATCAGGAAGATCCAGCGCCAGCCCAGCTGCGCGGTGATGATCCCCGAGAGGGCGAACCCGAGCACCAGGCCGCAGCTGGCGACCGCGGCCCACACGCTCAGGGCGCGCGCCCGCTGAGACCCCTCGGGGAAGAGCATTACAATGGTGGCCATCGCCGCGGGAAGCGCGACAGCCTCGCCTGCGCCCTGGAGCAGGCGTGCGGCGACCAGGACGGGGAACGCTGGTGCAAGGCCGGCCAGCAGTGACGCCGCGCCGAAGAGGGCCATGCCGATCAGAAGGGGAGGGCGGCGTCCGAAGAGGTCGCCGAGCCGGCCGCCGAGCATCAGCAGCCCGCCACCGGTGATCGTGTAGCCGACCACGACCCAGGTCAGAGAGTGGCCCTCGACGTCGAAGTCCGCGCCGATCGAGGGCAGCGCGATGTTGACCACGGTCACGTCGACCGCGATGAAGAACTGCAGCATGGACAGCGCGCACAGCACGAGCCATGCGCGCACAGGGGCGGGACCGATCCCGCGGTTGGAAGAGGAAATGCCTGAAAGCACCGATTGCTCCGTCGCTCAGAAGTGTTGCGAGCAGCACGAAGGGCCGCTCCGGATGGATCACGAAGCGACTGGACGTTCCAGGAGGTAACTGGGGGTGAGGTGGACGTCCCGCCGCTAGCGGGAAGTCCTGGTCACTGCCGCGCATGCGGCCGAGCTCGAAGCGCCTGACATGACGAACATGCTAGCAACGAATATTCGGCATTCCCTAGCCCAGAGCCACTGGGCTAGGGAAGGTAGCGCTATCGGGATCGGTTGCGATGGGCCCGGGATGCGGGTATCAGCGGCGATCTTGCGCCGCTCGTTTCCACGAACGCGTGGGTGGCAAGCGGTCCGAGTCCTGGCCTGCGTTGAGCGTGCACGATGGCGGTCGTCACTTGAGTGTGCCCGTTCTCGCGCGGACACCTTTCATCTCCCCCGCGCAGGTACGGTGCGCGCGTCAGGTGGCTCCCCGGTTCAATGTGTCGTCGCCCGGTGACGACGCACTGCGTCGTAGTTCCCACACGTGGTGGAACAGTAGACGCGTCGGCCGTTGCGGCTGGTATCGACGAACACGACAGGACAGCCCTCGCGCCGGCAGCCTCCCAAGCGGCCCCCGTCGGACTCAACGGTGAAGATCGCCAGTCCGCCTGCGGTGACCGCCTTCACCCGCGCGACGATATCGTCCTCGTCGGCGGCGAAATGCAAGTGTGGACGCAGGCCATCGTGCATGGTGAGGTATGCCCGCGCCGTACCCGCATCCAGCAGCGTATTGATCGCGTCGCACCGCTCCGACTCGTCCTCGACGACAAACGGAGTGCGCAACTGCAGCGCCCACTCACGAAGATCCTCCGCGGCGGTGGCGGTGAGCGATCGGCGGCGGATCTGGTGGTCGGCCAGGATCTCGGTGGCGTCATCCTGGTTCCACACTCGACCGGCGAGCGTGGCGAGATCCGCGGCGAGCCACACCCCGGTCATATTGTCATGGTTGAACTGCATTGACTCATTGCACCACAGTTGGTGAAATGAATGTAGTCGTCACCGCGATCGTCCCGATCCTGCTGCTCCTCGCCCTCGGTGCGCTCCTGCGGCGACGGTGTCTGACGGACGCGACATTCTGGGATGGGCTGTCCTGGATGAGCTACTGGGTTTTCACGCCCGCCCTGTTCATCAGCTCTATCAGTCAAACCGATCTCACCGTCATTCAGCCGGGCGCGCTCATGCTCAGCCTCGCGGTCCCGACACTGATCGTTGCTGCACTCGCATTCGTCGTCGCTCGCCTCACCCGGGCAGATGGCCCACAGTTGACTTCGCTCGTGCAGGGTTCAATCCGCATCAACACCTACATCGGATTGATCTTCGCGTCCGCCCTCCACGGGCCGGACGGAGTGGCGGCTTTCGCACTGGCTAGCGCCGTCATCGTGCCACTGGTCAACCTGATCTGCGTGAGCACGCTCGCCGTCTACGGCGAACGTGACCACGCCGTGAAGCGTGTGCCGTTGGGGCGTGAACTGATCGGCAACCCGCTCATCATGGCCTGCGCCACTGGACTGCTGCTGAACGTGCTGCCGGTCGTGCTGCCGGGTGTCGCTATCGCGACGCTGGACATGCTCGCCGCACCTGCCCTCGCGTGCGGCACGCTCATAGCCGGGGCAGCTCTGCACTTCACCTTCCGTCGCAGCGATCTACTCCATATCGGCATCGCCACCATCCTGAAGCTCGCCATCCTCCCCGCCGCAGCGATCGCCATCGCGCTGCAGTTCGAGATGGCCGGAGCATCGCTGACCAGCATTGTCCTCATATGCGCTGTCCCCACCGCCCCAAGCGCCTACGTCCTTGCCTCCCGCATGGGTGGTGATACCCGGCTCATCGCGGGCACCACCGGAGTCCAGACTCTCGCAGCGCTCGCGACGATGCCCATCGCGCTCGCCCTCGCAGGCCACTTGGCTTCGTGATCAGTGCCACTAGACACGCACCGACGCTGGTGCGTGCGACCTCAGCCGTCATTCGGCCTTGGGTAAGTTCCGGCGACGCTACGGTCTCATCCCTTCGCTCAACCGGCGAGGAAGCTGATCGGCCTGCGGCGAGTGGTTCAGAGCGCCTGCTCGCGGGCAAACGAGGGCTACCGAGCGACAACACGAGGGCCGACCAGCGCGCGCCGCGCAGATTGGTCCTCTCTTTTGCTGAGGGGAGCAGAGGACAGGGGCGTGCTGGCTCACGCGTGGGTCTGGGGGCTACTGGCGCACCTGCTACGCGCGAAGCGCTAACGGGCTGAACACCCAGCCTCCTATGCAGGGGAATCTGCGGCCTCGGCTGGCAGTGGGCTTCGAGAGCCCCGAAGGATGCGCGCCCTATTGACCCGCCCGGCGAGTCCGGGCGTGGGGCATAGCGGTATGACCGTGAAGCGGCAGAGTTGATGCGGTATGCGGCGGTTAGGTATCGGTGGCTGGCGTAGGAGACCGCCGGGCCAAGTCCGATCGCGGTGATGTTGCAGTTGAGGCGGCGGAAGATCCATCGCGGCATGTTCCTTCCACTGAGGAGCGGTGGTGAAGGAGGTGAGCGAGGAAGCGTCCGGTGACGCTGGTGGGGCTCGCAGCGACGGCTTGTGGGCTGCCGGTGGCGATGATCCGTCCGCCGTCGGCGCCGCCACCGGGTCCGAGGTCGATGATGTAGTCGGCGTTGGCGATCATGTCGAGGTCGTGCTCGATGACGATCACGGTTGCGCCGGTGGCAAGCAGCCGGTCCAGTACGCCCAGCAGAGTGCGGATGTCGAGCGGGTGCAGTCCGACGGAGGGCTCGTCGAAGACGAACAAAGATCCGGTGTGGGTACGGCCGAGCTCGGCGGCGAGCTTCAGACGTTGTGCCTCGCCGCCGGACAGTGCGGGAGTGTCTTCCCCGAGGGTGAGATAGCCGAGACCGAGATCAATAAGAGTTGCCAGCTTCTTGCGCACGCGGGGGTGTCTCTCAAGCAACTGCACAGCATCCGCCACGGTGCTGCGGAGCAAATCGGGAAGCGACACGGACCCTTCGGGGGTTGCGAGGCGGAACTGAGAGGCGCTCGGGCTGTACCGGGTGCCGTCGCAGTCGGGGCAGGGGATATCGACGTCGGGGAGGAACTGTACGTCGAGGACGACCTGCCCAGTGCCTTCGCAACGAGGGCACCGGAGCGATCCGGTGTTGTAGGAGAAGTCGCCGGCTGTGAGGCCCTGTTCCTTCACGGAGGGGAGGCTGGCGTAGGCGCGGCGCAGATCATCGAGGGCGCCGCTGTAGGTGGCAACGGTTGAGCGGACGTTCGTGCCGATCGGTGTCGCGTCGACCACGTCTGCCCGGCTCACCCCCGATGCGTCAACGGTCTTCACGTGCGCGGGGAACGGCTCTTCAGCATGAGAAGCAGCCAGGGCAGGCACGAGACTGTCGAGAACGAGTGTGGTCTTCCCGGACCCGGACATGCCGGTGACCGCTGTCAGGCGGCCTTTGGGGATCGTGACTTCGAGCGCTCCGACGGTGTGGATCGGCGTTGTTTCCAGCCGTACCGTACCGTGGGCGAACAGATCGGGCTCCGCGACGCGGTCGCGGATGACAACAGATGCGTCCCCGGTGAGGAAGCTGCCGATGAGCGAGGCCGGATCCCGCTGGACATCATCGATGGTGCCCTGGGCAAGGACGGTGCCACCGGCGGTCCCGGATCCGGGACCGATCTCGATCATCCAGTCCGCCTCGCGCAGCACCTGCACATCGTGGTCGACGAGGACCACCGAGTTCCCTCCGGCGAGGAGGTCTCTCATGACTCCGATCAGTCCTTCGATATTCCCCGGGTGGAGCCCGATGGAGGGTTCGTCGAGCACGTAGAGCACTCCGGTCGTCTCGTTGCGCACGGCCCGGGCCAGCTGCACTCGTTGCCGCTCTCCAGTGGACAGCGTGGAACTGGCGCGGTCGAGCGTGAGGTATCCCAAACCCAGTTCCATAAGACGGCGACCCATCTCGGTGAACTGCTGCGCGATCATCTCCGCCATAGGCCGCATATCCGCGGGGAGCGTTGCCGTCACCTTCGGCACCCACTCCATAGCCTCGGCAAGTGTCAGCGCGGTGGCCTGAGCAAGATTCTTGCCGTCCACCGTGGTGCCCCGGGCGGCTTCAGACAGGCGTGTGCCATGGCATGCCGGGCAGGTATGCGCGGTGATGAACCGGTTGATACGGGCCAGCCCCTTCTCGCTGGTCGCGTTATTCATCGCCTCGCGTACGGCCTGACGGGCGCTGCGGTACGTGAAGTTCAGATCGAACAGCTTCCCGGTCTTCGAAGGAACTGTGATCTCGCGTTTCTCCGCCGCGCCATCGAGCACAATCTCCCGCTCCGCCTCGGTCAGATCGGCGTAGGGGACATCGATGCGGACCCCCATCGCCGCGGCGACCTGAGGCATCACCGAGAGCCCGAACATTCCCCACGGCGTTACCGCGCCATCCGCAATCGACCGGGAGGGATCCGGGACCAGCGTCGCATCATCGATGTCCCGCACCACGCCTGTACCGGCACACGCGGGGCACGCCCCATCGGAGTTGAACGCCAGCGACTCCGCCCCCGGAGGATAGAACTCCGCACCGCAGACCGGGCAGAGCAGGTCCTTGTTCGCCGCAACATCGATCGTCGGCTGCAGCCGGTGTCCGTTCGGACACAGGTGCGAACCGAGCCGGGAGAACATCACCCGTAGGACATTCAGCAGTTCGGTTGAGGTTCCGAACGTCGATCGAACGCCGGAGACTCCGGGGCGTTGACGCAACGCCAGCGCGGCAGGGACGTGCCGTACGGAATCCACCTTGGCGCGAGATGCATGAGACATACGACGTCGCGTGTAGGTGGAGAGTGCTTCGACGTACCTCCGCGATCCTTCTGCGTACAGGACTCCCATCGCCAGTGACGACTTCCCCGACCCCGATACTCCGGCGATCGCGACGAGTTGCCGCAATGGGACATCGACGTCCACGTTACGAAGATTATGCACGCGGGCTCCGCGCACCTCGGTGACCACTGGATCCTGGTGCTCTGGCATCTCGGTGCGGTTCCTTTCCACGAAGTCTCCCGTTCTAGTCATTCCTGCCCTGACACGGCCATGCTCCCGCTGCCCCGTCGCAAGAAGACGAACCGCCTCCGGGGCAAACGGTCGTGGGTTCCTTCAGATCGCTGACGGAACCCACGACCGGTCTCGGATCGCCCTAGTTCAGGCGCCGACGGCGCCCAGCCATGAGACCACCGTGCGAGGGGTCAGCCCGAGGAGGGTCTGGGCGCTGTTGGCCTTGACGATCGTATTGCCATCCAGCGCGTTCAGCGCCTGGTAGAGCCTGATAACAGGCGAGGCCGCTTCGGCACCGAACAGAGGCGTGATCATCTCACCGAACTCCTCAGGCGAGATCGCCTCGTACCGGACCTCACGGCCGAGCCGCTCGGAGAACCCACGCGCGAGGTCGGGGCCGGTAAGCCCGGGCAGGTGACCGATCGCGATAGTGCCGGTCTCCGAGGTGTCGCTGAGGAGACGGACGACGACATCGGCGACGTCCAGATGTGAGCTCCAGGACACCGGGAACGCTTCCGGCAGCGGGTAGCGCAGTACTCCCTCTTCGGCGGCCGGTCCCGCGACCACGGGAAGCAGCAGATTCTCCAGATACAGCCGTGGCGCGACCACGGCGGTAGGCACCCCGGTATCAATGATGTTGCGGATCAGGGTCGCGAGCGGGCTGTTCTCCGGCGCCTGCAACGGAGTGCCGGGCTGGTCGACGACCTGTCCGCTCGTGGAGATCACGACCCGGCCCGGACGGGCGGCGGCCACCGCAGCGGTGATTGCCTCGACGTACGCGGGGGCACGGTCGGAGCCGTCCATCGGCAGATGCACGAACACGCCTTCCGCGCCAGTGTACGCCACGGTAAGCGCATCGGCGTCAGAGAGATCAACGGAGACAGCGTCCACTCCTTCAGGCAGGCCCGCGGGAGTTCGGACGGCGGCGACAGCCTGCTTGCCAGCGGCGATGAGAGCAGTGAGAACGGGGAACCCTTGGGCGCCGGTAGCACCATGCACGATGTAAGCCATACCTCTATTAGTGCATATGATGCATCGGTTACGTCAACTGCACCAATGGCGCGTATGCTGAGAAACGTGAGTGAGGTGGACCTTCCCGAGTGCGGCGTCGCCAGGTTCCTGATGTTGTTCGACGGGCCGTGGGCGACACTGATCGTGCGTGAGTTGATGCACGGCCCGCAGCGCTTTGGTCAACTGCGCGAGGCTTTGGGTGGCATAAGCGCGCATACGTTGACCAACCGGCTGCGGCTGTTCGAAGCGCGGGGGATCGTCACACGCACCGCATACGCAGAGATCCCACCGCGGGTGGTCTACGAGCTGACCGATCTGGGCTGGCAGCTGCGGCCGGTATTGGACGCGATGTACGCGTGGGGGATGGCCGCGCCCGCGTCTGCCTTCACTAGCGACAACACGCACCCCGCGCCTGCACGCGCGGGATCTGACCTGCGCCGCTAAAGACAGCTCCGGAATCCTGGCTGCTGGAGCCACCCACCGGCGCTCCCCTGGTCTCCCGACCTTCGGGTTGCCCCGTGCTTTGCTGCGTGATGTGCAGGAGCGGTGGGACGTCATCGTCATCGGAGGCGGCGCTGCGGGTTGAGCGCGGCACTGATCCTTGTACGCGCCCGCCGCCGTGTGCTCGTGCTGGACAACCATGAACCACGCAACCGCTTGCACCTCATATGCACGGTGTACTCAGCTGCGATGGGTACTCGCCGCTGGGGCTTGTGGCCGACGGGTATCGGGAGGTGACTTCGGCGGACGGTGTCATTGCTAATTCTCGCGCCGTCGAGACGGGCGCCGTCGACGGCAGCTTCGAGACGTCATCCTTGGTCCCGACGAGGCCGCCGACTTCGACACGCGGATACCGCATTGGATGGACGCAGCCGGCGTCGGACCCACAGAGTTCCTATCGATTTTCAGCAAGGACGGCAAACGCTAGTGCTGGGGCTAAGCCTCGAGACTAATTGACCGTGACGGGTATCGTGACGATCGGCTGAGCGAAGGTGGATACGCGGGCGAGTACCTGTAACTCCCACTCTCCCGCGACAGGCATATTGAGCTCCGCGGAGTATTCGCCAGTTGCGGGGTCGAGTTCGGCTGTGGTCTCGAATGGTCCGAGATCGTGCTCGGCCTGGGTGGTGCGCAAGGTCACCTCGTCGGGAGCGACCGATTCACCGTCGTATTCAAGAGTGAAGGTGATCTCGTTCTCCCCAGTCAGCGCCGGTTCGAGTTCGCCTCGCAGCGCGAGTCCTTGAGCATCCGCGTCGATGGTGACCGTCTGCGCGGTCGCCGCTGTGCTCGCGCTTGAGGTGTCGTGATGTTCGTGTGTGGGGCTGAGGTTGGTGAGAAATCCGGTCAGGAGCAGGACCGCGATGAGGAGCGCGGCTTCGTAGCTGAGGGTTCGGGTCAGCGTCTGCCATTGCATGCGAGCGGTCGGTCGTGACGTGATGCGTGGGAGCAGTCGGGTCCGGTTGTAGACAGCGATCGCGATGACGGGGATGACGATCCCAATCTTGAGTAGGAGGGTGAGGCCGTAGCTCGTCGTGATGAGAGCGTCAAAGCTTCCCACGATCAGGACGCCCATGACGGTTCCGCTGACGGCGAGGATGACGACGCTCCAGATCGCCAAGCGAGAGAACTTCTGCACGACCTTCGCGGCGAGGGCCGGCGCCGTGCTTGCCTCCCGGACGGTGGTCGCGCGGGTCGCCGCGAGGAACAGGAGGAGGCCGAGGACTCCTCCGGTCCAGAAGGAGCCGGCGAGGAGGTGTCCGAGGTCGGCGGCGATGATCAGAGCTCGCGGTTCCATTAGCTGGGTATGTCCGACGAGCACGGGCGCGGCCAGAGCGAGAAGGGGCAGCAGCGCGGCAAGCAGACGCGTCCCTCTGCGATCCTGCTGTCGTGTCCACAGCACTGCGGCACCAGTGAGCCCCACGCATACGATGATGGCCGCAACCACTGGGGCCCAGAAGACACCTGGCCACCAGGCCGACGGGCTGACCACCGCGGCCAGTGATTCTCCTGCCACGTTGAGTGCCGACGCGGGAATGAGGAGCAGTGAGGCGGCTGCCGCTACGATGCCCGTCAGGCGAAGGATGTTCCTGGAAGGGCGGTCGGGCGGCGTGTTGCTGCGCAGCACCAGGCGCTCGAACAGGATCAGGCCAGCGAAGATCAGGAGCGTGAGGTATTGCAGTGCCGTCAGAACGCTGACGGCGAACTGCGTGCTCGGAGGCGTCGCGGTTTCCACGACGGGCGTCGTCGCGACCGCTTGCGGGGTATCTCCGATGGTGAAGGTGATCGCGCCGGAGATGGGGTGCCCGTCTGCTGAGACGACGCGGTAGCTCAGCGCATAGGCTCCGTCGGCTAGGTCGGCGGGGAGCGCGGCGATGACGCTGGTGTTGCTGACGTGCGCGTCGAGGGTGAGGGGGTCTTCATCGCCGGGAAACAGGCGGATGCTGCCGTCGATGAGCTGTACGGACTCGTTGAACGTCAGCACCGCCTCCGCGGGAGCCTCATCGAGCACGGCACCGTTCTCCGGTGTTGTGGACAGCAGCTCAGCGTGCGCGGACGCCGCCTGCGCTCCCGTCAGCGTGAGCAGTCCTCCCAGGAGGAGGACTGCCAGCGTTCGGAGAGATAGGGCTAGGCCGCGTCGCGGTGAGTGTTTCCCGGTGATGAGAGTGCTCACGCCGTCTTGCGTCCCCTCAGCAGTGCGATCACCGCGACGATGAGGCCGATACTGCCGACGGCGAGCGAGGTGACCACGAGCGGCGTTTGATCCGCAGGATCCGCCGCGGACGCCGAATCCTCGTCGTGCGCATCGGCGGCGGAGTCGCTGCTGTCGCCGTGCCCGTGCGATCCAGCGTCGCTGGCAGCGATGATGTCGACGCTCGGGGCGGGTGCGTCCAGATCGTGGCCGTCCTGACCTTCTTCCGGGATCTGCACCCAGGCGGTCTCGCCCTGCTCGCAGGTCTGCACGGTCGGGAAGTACAGGGTGCTGTCTGCGGCGTCCTCGGGGATCTGCAGCGAGAGCTCAAACGCGTCCCGCTGCCCATCCGGGAGCGGCGTCGCGGACGTGTAGACGACCTGCGCGACGCGTTCGGTGACCTCGTTCCCGTGACTGTCGGTGATGGGGGTGTCGAGGCCTTCCATCACCTTCTCGACGGTGTACAGGCTGTTGCGGGTGGGGGTGACGGCGTTGATGCCCTCGGGAATCTGGATCGCCACCTCGGTGGTAGCTGACCCATCGCATCCATGCGGCACACCGAACGTGAGGATCGAATACGAGCCGGCCTCGACCGGGCCTTCGGCGATGCTGACGTGTGCATTCGCAGCGACGGCCCCGCCCAGAACCAGTGCAGCGGTAGCCGCGAGGGCTCCGGTTCCGATCAGCAGGGGCCTCTTGGTGCGCCGTGTACTCATGGTGTCTCTCTTTCTTGTCGATCCGCCGGCAGGTCCGGCGGGTTGATGGTGGTGAAGGGCGTTTAGCCGGTGATCATCGGCCAGCACATCGCTGCCATTCCGAAACTCATGAACGCCCCGGAGGCGACATCCCCGGTGTGCCCGAGCCAGGTCGTACGCCCGCGCACGCAGCGGATGAATTCGACAAGAAAGATCACACCGGATACTGCCAGCGCCGCTGTGATGGCAACCCCGGTCAGGGCCGCCCACGGCTCGAGCCCTCCATGGTGATGGTCATGCGTCGTGGCGTCGATTCCGGAGGGCATCGCGAGGAGCATCCAAACCATCGCGAGCATCATGACCGCGTGTGCCACCTGATGCCACGCGCTGTGTCCGCCCGCGGCAGCCCGGGTGATGCGACGCCGCATCTGGAGGAGTGCCACCGCACCGAACCACGCCGTGCCGGCCGAGAAGAAGAGCGTCTGCGGGAGTGACGGCAGTACGGTCCACCACGGCCAGCACATGGCGATCATCACGACGCTCATCACCAGGTGCAATATGTTGCCCACGATGAGCAGCAGCTTCCGATCGGCGAAAAGTCTCACGGTTGCGTACATGGCGGTCGCGGAGAAGTTGAGCGTCAGCACCCATTGGAGCACCGGGTCAGACAGCATGCCACACACCTTATCTCTACAATATGTAGTAGCAATGCTAGCGAAGGGAAGCCTCAGAGGTTAAAGCGCCTTCGCGGGCTCCGCGAGATGAGACCGTCTCTCGCTTCACGTGAATGTGATTACCCGGTGGAGCCTTCCTGACGTCAAAGGAGGAACTCGAAGCATTCGCGGACTGGCACCCAAGCAATTGAGCAGACAAGGGCTGGCAGTCCTGGCAAATGCAGCGGCTTGTTTAGTTCGGGGCCAGCTCTTGACTGTCCAGTGCGGATATCCGAACCCAGTCAATCCACACAAATTGAGTCTGTCTGCTCTGCCCTTGTAGAGACGCAGCGAGGCGAGTCTCTGTCTGGAGGGCGAGGAACATCGGCTCGTGCGGTACGGCCAACCCTGTAGCTTCGCCGTAGGCTTGGCCGTTGAGGAAGAAGCGGACTGCGTTTGGAGTCCATTCGACGGCGACGGTGTTCCACTCTGAGAAGTTGCCGTTGACGGAGAAGCTCGTCTGTCGCCGGATTCCGCTCTCGTCGACCCAGTGCAGGAACGACTGCGAGTTCGTTCGTTCTCGCGAGTACCCTTCGGCAATGTCGATCTCGGGAGGCCAGCTTTCTGCCTGCGGCCATAAGAGGAAGTGGTAGCTGAGGACCTGACTGGCGTGGGTACGGAAACGCACCTCCCACTTCCCGTAGGTCTGCGCGGCTTTCCAGTTCGAGACTGCGCCGGTACGCCACAAGTTCGTATGCCCGGTGGACGGGGCGCCGGCAAGAACAAGTGATCCGTTGCTGAGCCACACCATCGTCGGATCCCACCAGGTGCGCGGATCCGAGCTCGGCCTTCCGGTATACGCGGACCAGTCGGTGCCGAGAGAACTCCGGTCGAAGTCATCGAAGAAGACAGTGGACCAGGTGTCATCGTCGGTCACGACTTCTGCGCTGTCGTTGTCCTGTGCCTGGACAGTTAACGTCGCGACACTGTTCCCCTCAGCGGTGATGGGTTGGCTGTGGCTGTGCTGACTGAGGGTGCTTACTGCTGCTTTGTCGACATGCGCGGACCCCTGTGATGGAGCCGGTGAGCAGGCGGACAGGACGATCGCCCCGGCGATCGCGACGGTCAGACCGCGGCGAGCGTAACTGGCCACAGCTGCACTGCGTTGGCCCATCACTGCCGGCCCATCACTTTTTCTCCACATTTCGTAGATTACCGGTGCGGAGCCCCCGTGTCACCCTTCTCGACAGACGGTAAAGCGTTGGGTAGTAGCGCCCGCTGGCCCGGATGAGTGCCGCATGCGCGGCGACGGAGGGCTGATTTCTTGCCAAATGGAGAATGGTTCGCCAGGCGATCTGTGAGGTGAGTTTCTTTCGCGCTGCAGTGGCGTCTTCGTCGGCCCAGCCGCGGTGGACGGGTGTCGCGATCGACGGCACCAGGTAGAACCAGAGCGTGAACGCGTCGGCATCGCGCTGCTCACGCCGTGTGGGATGCGCTGGCAGGAGACGTTGCATTGCTTCGTTACGGCAGCGTTGCACGTTCTCTTGTCGCAAGGCGGCCCCGGTACTGATTGAGTCTGCTTTTTCCAAGTACCGATATTTGATGTCGGGGATAAGGCGCACGCGGTGAGTGTGCTCGAGGATGTCGAGAGTCATGAGGAAGTCGTCCTGAGAGGAGAGGGGCTCTCGCCGAAGCGGTGGGATGAGGGTGCGGCGAATGAGTTTGTTCCACAGATACCCACGGAGCTGCCCAGTCCATACGAGTGACGACAGTTCGTGACCGGAGGCACTGCGTGCATGTGGCGAACCTTCCATGATCCAGCGGCGACCATCTACCTCGACTCGTTCCGCACGGCACGCAACAAGATCGGCGTCGTGCAATGTGGCTTCGTGGAGCAGGGTGGTGACGATGTCGGGTTCCCATTCGTCGTCGACGTCGCAGAACCAGATGTAGTGGCCCCGAGCTGCGTTGACGCCGGCCATGCGTGAGCGTGTTGAACCACCAGGTTTGGTCCGGTGGATCACACGTGTCCGGGGATCGTTGCGGCTATAGGATTCGGCGAGTTTGGGGCCGTTATCGGTGGAGGCGTCGTCGATGAGAAGTATCTCCACTGGCCCTTTGAGACGCGCGAGTTGAGTGAAAGCGTATGGAAGGTCTACGGCAGCGTTCCGGAACGGCACGATCACGGATACTTCCGTCCACGGAGTCATGATTCCAGCCCGATCGTGGTACTCGCGAAGACATAGCCGTTATCTATCCACCAGTGGCCCTGCACCTGCAAGTCATGGTTGATGGTGAATGTCCCGTGGTGTTCTTCCCAGTCAGCGAGTTGGACGGGAAGACTTCGTGGGTGCCAGATCTGCTCGGCGTCGGCCATGTTCAGTGCTTTGAAGGTGCTCTCCTTCGCGACGTATAACAGCGTGTGCAGGAGCGGAGAGTTCACCGTCAGACCGCTCCGTGAATGCGCGTCCGCGAGTTCGCCGGGAGTGGTCACGGAAACTGCTACGTCAGCCGGTACGGCACCGACCGGTTCGAGGTCGATGCCAATGAATATGCCGGGGGTATCGGTAACGGCAACGGCGATGCGGTCGCCGGAGTGAGCGATGCTGCCCGATACTCCTTGCGGCCAGAGCGGTGCACCCGTACCGGCTTGCCCGATGCCTTGTGGTGCAGTGAGTCCGAGACTCGCGAGGGCATCATGCGCGAGGGCACGTGCCGAACAGAACTCAGTGCGCCTGGCCGGCCCCATACCCGCTGCAACTTCCTGCTCAATACCCACCGCCGGCGCACCCGCATAGACGTGTCCGGCTCGGATCCGCACCGATCCAACCACGGTCACCGACCGCCCTCGAGGAGAGCCTGCACGAGTGGGTCGAGATCGTTCGCAGTGTTGGTGAGGGCGACCACCACGCGCGACGCTGAAGGAGCGAGAGCGACCACGGACTGGAAGCCGCCAGTCTGCCCCGTCTTCGACAGGACGAAGCTGTCCCCTTCTTCAGAGACATCCCATCCAAGATCTGTACCCGCCATCACGGTTCCGAGCACATCAACGTCTGTCTCTGCCGCATCCGATTCGTGCGTGTCGATGAGCCGAACCGCGTATTGGCAGAGATCAGTGACGGTAGAGTACACGCCACCGGAGGGCGCATAGGCGCCGAGCCGCCACGGAGGTGCCGCACGACCGTCAGCGCGATAACCTCGTTGCGCATTCCGGTCAGTGTCGGAGGTAAGTCCTGAGTCGCTCATACCTCCTGGGCCCAGCACTCGCTCCTGCAGCAGGGTGTCGTAGGAGATTCCCGCCGCTTCGGCGAGCGCATGCCCGAGGAGCGCGAAGCCGATATTGGAGTATCGGTACTCGCCTCGAGTCGACAACGAGTCGGTGCGTGCACGATCGTAGAGTGCTTCGAGATCGAGATCGAGATTGTGGATGGTGTCGCCTCGGATGTCTTCCACCCACCAGCGCATCCAAGTGTCATCTCGCTCATCGTCACCCCATTCCCCGAGGCCGCTGGTGTGCGCGGCAAGCTCACGGAGCGTGACCGAGGCAACCGGTGCGTCGTCAAGCGGGAGGTAGCGGCCGACCGGGTCGTCGATATCGACTTCGTCGCGAGCGACTGCGTCGGCGAGAAGCATGCCGGTGAATGTCTTGGTGATGGACCCGATCTCATATCTGGTGTTGGCGTCGGCTCCGAATCCAGCTGACGTGAACCTACCGTCCTCCCACACGCAGATCGACACGCGATCCCTGACACCGCTGAGATATGGCGCCGCTTCTGCAGCAAGATCCGAATCCCCGGTCAAGCTTGAGGACAAGGCAGGAGCAGCATTGCCGTGCGTCACGCCGAATGCTCCGACGGCTGTGACAGCCGCGATGAGCAGCGCCGTGACCCAGGTCGACTTCTTCATGAGAGGACTCCAAGACGCAGCACCAAGAGTGCTACTCCAAGGGCGGCAATGAACACGAACAGTGTGGTGAATACCGGCCGCGATTGGCGCAGCGTCACTCTATGGGCGTCGGGGCCGCGCCGCTCACGGAGCACCACCGACCAGGCGTACATTGCAAATGCGGTCGCGGCGGCGATCCCAGCGATCCCGCCGATCAACCAGTCCAGTAGCGTCATCACTCATCCTCTCCGAGACCGGGTATCCGTTCGAGCACGATCACGTGCTCTGTGCGATGGGTCACCTGGTACTGGCCGCTCGCTTCCAGGAGCGTCGCAACGTTTTCGTACCAGCCCGGTCTTGCGCCCCTGGTGATCTGCTCGTACCGCTCTCGCATGGTGGTGAGAAATACCACGTCGGGCGCCTGCTGCAGCAGGCGTTCGAACGCGGTGCCATCGCCGTCCACGGAGGGCGGGTGGTGGAGATCGCCGATCCGGGCGACCCGTAACGCGCCCTCGGTCGCCAACGGGCGGATCGTGCTCCCGGTCGGGGTCTCCCACAGCACCGCGCGTGCGACCTCAAGCACATCCGCGGGCGTGCGTTCGAAAGCGACGTTCACGCCACGCGCGGTGGTCACTCCCGCAGCGGCGAGCACCATGATCAACATGAGGGCGAGACGAGACAGAGCACTTCGCGCCCGGACGAGCGGTGCGATGCCGCCTGCCGCGAGGACTGCGAGAATCGGCAATGCATACAGATACACACGAAGCACGACCTCACCACCGTACGGCTGCCCAAGCACGAGCGACACTGGTGCGACCACAAGAGCAGCGGTCACGGGCATCGGAAGCCTGCCGCCTCGAGTAACCAACCAACCGACCAATCCCGCGATGGCGAACAACGCGGACCAGCCGATCCGTGCCGACTGCATCGCCTGGTAGACGGGGTCACCGGAGACGCGTTCTACGACACCGGCACCGACGGCCTCATCGAGACGCCCAAACCCGTCGATGAGCACGCTCAGATGCCCCGTCCACCAGTCGGTTGCACCAAAAGCGAACCACGTAGCGAACACCACCGAGACACCGAACCACAGGGTTCGCGATCGCGTCGCACCGAGCACGCTCAGCAGCAGCAATACGACGATGAGCGAAACCGGGGTGAGTTGATGAGAGACGACGATCGCGCTCGCGATCACCAGCAGCGCCGCTTCGAGCATGAGGGCGCGGCAGGCAGAAAATCCCGGAAGTCGGGCTGGAGTCCGGCGCATCGGCTCGAGATGTCGCCTCCAACCCCGTGCAGGGCCTGCGGGGATCCCGGTCTCGCTGGTCTGCCAGAGCAGCACCGCGATGACCGTCAGCATCAGCGGGAATGCGACCGCCTGTGGGGCGAAATAGTCCTGCTGCACCCAGTTGCCGAGCACGAACAGCAACACCCCGGTCCACGCAATCGCACGGTCCCGGAACACCGCCATGCCGATGACGTACACCGGTGCCATACTCAGGAGCACCGCGAGTACGGGGAAGAGCACGACGAGCGGCGTCGCGTCGGCAATGCCCGCCCAGCCGGTCACCGCCGAGGCAGCGGTGAAGAACCCAGGCCAGCTGAACCGTGCATCCACTGCCTCGCGTAGGGTCCCGGTTTGGGAGATCCAGTCCACGAAGCCGACATGCACGTAGGCGGTGCCGACCGGTGATCCGCCGTCCGCGATGCCCACGAATGTGGTGACCATGACCGCCAGGACGGCGACCCCAATCGCCGCCATGACTCCGTCTGGCTCAGGCTTGCTGGTGATTGCGAAGACCGCGACAGAGACGGCAAGGATAAGTGCCAGCCAATAGGTCCAGGGCAGAACGGTGACCAGGCCGGCAGCACCGGCCGCGTCGAGATCGACGCTGGTCGTCGCCGCCCACCACAACGCGACCGCGGTGAAGAGCGCCATGATGGATGTGACTCGCCGTCGTCCGGGTCTGCGCAGAACCGGGCGCCTGACTCGCAGGGGCGGTGTGCGATTCCACGCGAACGCCGTACAAGCCACGTTTCCCAGCCCCAGAATGGTCGCGGCAGCCGGCGTGCTCCAGGTGCCCGTCGTGACCTGCGCCACGGTGAGGAGCATCACGGATGAGAGCGAGAGTGCGGGGATGAGGGTCCAGAGCACAGCTCCGGAGCGGCGGATGAGGATGATGGCGAGGGGCGCTCCTGGGACCAGGAGTACAAATGCGATTGCGAGGGCGGTGCGGCCTGGCACGGGCAGATCCCACCACGCGAGAATCGGTACCAGCAGGGACAGCGCACAGGAGAGAACGATCAGAGGACGCATCGACGCACCTTCACGCATCGGTGCCTCCCTTCCTGCGCCCCCGGAGCCCGAGTCCTGTTCGCACCGCTTCGAGCAGATACAGTACGGGGCCGGCAATGTACCCGAGACGTTCGATCCACACCAGTGCACGCGGATAGTCGGCAGGCCGCTGGCTGTTCTTCGTCGAATCTTTGGAGAGCAGCATGCTGAGGCCGGCCGGCAACGCGCGAAGCACTGACACGATGTGGCGGGGTGAGGTCGCTGCGAGCCGGGTCACGTTCGCGGCCATGCCCGTGCCGTACCCGAACAGTTGTGTGCGCAGCGCCGGCAACGTATCCCGGTGGCGATGCTTCACCAGAGCAGCAGGTTCGTAGTGCAAGGTCCTGCCTGCGAGAATCACCCTTCGGAACATGTCAAGGTCTTCGCCGCCTCGTGTTAGCGATCCTGCTCCGAGGGTGTCAGCGAAACCGTGCTGCTCGACGAGGAACGCGCGAGGAAAGGCCATATTGTTGCCGGAGCCGAACTCGCCCGCAGCAATCGGGTACACCGGCCCTTGCCGTCCCGACTGCCATCTTGAGGTGGCAGCGTCGCCGCGTCCCCATTCGGTGCGCGTCTCACCCTTGTCGAAGCCGACCGCTTCCTCGAACCAGCGTTCCACGTCTGCGTCAGTGGACATCGGCATGACTCGGCCGGTGACGCCGCCCACGACCGGATCGGATATGGCCGACAGGAGAGCGTCGACCCACCCCGGTTCCGGGTGCGCGTCATCGTCAGTGAACGCCACAATGCGGCCTCGGGCAGCGGAGATGCCACGGTTTCGCGCGAGTGAGAGGCCCTTGCGGGGTTCGGTCGCGATCCGCAACCGTGAGTCGTGGAGGTCATCGAGGATGGCGCGAACACGGCCGGAGCGGGGATCGTTGTCGACAACCAGCACCTCCACCTGGGCCTGTGTGTCGGTGAGGATCGCCCGGACGGTTTCTGTCAGCGCACGGCTGCGGCCGAGGGTTGCGATGCACACGGTGACGTCCACGCCTAGGTGCGGACTGCCCTCGAGTACTGCCTGGCGTCGATGCTGTCGTCGCGAGGTTACGAACCCTGTTCCTGCCGCGCAGAGGCCGGCCAGGCGCATGTGGTTCCGGGGGAACGCTGAGCGGTCGCCCCTAACCATGCTCCGCACGTCCGTGAGGAACGCGCGTCTGACCGTGGTGAGGACGTGGGTTCGTTCCGATCCCAAGCTTCGCGGGAGAGAAGCACGGGCTTGGAGCAGAGCTTTGGAGCGCCCTTCCCAGAAGCATCGGCGCAGCATGTAGGAGACGCGTGCGCGCGCATGGGGTACGAAGTGGCGCACTGCCAGGTCCGTATCTCGGATGATCTGGGCATCTGGCATCTGTCTGCGAAGCCGGATGCTCAGATCTGTCTCTTCACCGCCAACAGGGTGGGTGCCGATCCTTCCGAGTCCCTCGGCGAATAGCCCGATGTCGGTGAATACCTCCCTGCGGATTGCCATACACGCGCCGATCGGGTTGCGAATCTCTGACCCATTCGCTGCCATGCCGACGTAATCACAGCCCACCACCCATCCGAACTCAGGTGGGAACCATGTTGGGGCACCAGTTGCGCTCTCCCAATCTGGCTGGACGGCACCGGCGATGATTGCGATGTTGGGGTCTTCAAGCCGGGAAGCAAGCGCCTCGAACCAGCCTTCTTGCAGGACGGCGTCGTCGTCGATGAAGAGCAGCACATCAGCGGTACTGGCCGCGATCGCCGTGTTCCTCGCGCCGGAAAGTCCGCGCTGCCTCGAATTCTCCATTAGGTGCACGCGAGGAGTGTGGCGGTAGTGTTCGCCGAGTGCCTGCGCGTGTGCGGTTGCGTGATCGACCACGATGGTGATCATGCCGGTCTCAGGGAGTTCCTTGATCGCGGAGGCTACGCAGGCGTCCACCAGGTGACTGCGGTGCTCCGTATATGTGCAGATGACGATCTCGAGGCGCATGGAACTACGAGAGGGGGAACTGACCGCGAACCGACAGTGGGGTGTCGGCTTGATGCATAGGGTCAACTGCGATCAGGCGTTCTTTCGCGGTGCGTCGCTCACGGATCAACGTGGCAAGCACCCGCTTCCCATCGCGCCAAGCGTTGAGATTGCTGACTCCATGGATGCGGGAGCGTTCATGGCTCGGAACCTCGGTAATCGGGACACCGGCGAGCGCAGCCCGCACGTTGATCAGGGTCTCGATCTCGAATCCATCGCCCCACTGGGGTGTCCCTCCCACAGGTACTGTGTCGGGGAGGTCGAGGAGCGGGAGCAGGTCGCGGTGAAGGGCGTTGTACCCGTAGCACAGGTCGGTGTAGCGCACCCCGAACATCAGGTTCGTAAGTAGCGTCAACCCCACGTTTCCGGCATTGCGGAGGTGAGTAATGTCGTCACTTCCCCCGCCCCGCGACCTGGTGCCTTTCGCGAACATGGCGCCGTCAGCAATCGCCTGGACGAAGCGTGGAATCTCGGCAGGGTCGGCAGAACCGTCCGCGTCGAACATGACGATGATGTCCCCGCTGGCAGCCGCGAAGCCACACGCCACCGCGTTGCCTTTGCCGTATCGGGTTTGTTCGATGACACGGGCGTCGGGCCGGAGGGCCCGTACGAGCTCGCTCGTACGGCGATACCTCGACCCTTCCACGATGATGAGTTCGTACTGCGCCGGAATCTTCGGGAGCACTTCCTCGAGGTTCTGCGCTTCATCAAGCGACGGGACGATTACAGTGACAGTGGCATCAGGGGTCATGCTGGTCTCCTGCTGCGGGAGCGTTGACGAGAGCGAGCGCCACCTCACCTTTTGCGCGGCCGCCGTTGTCGTCTTCGAAACGGATGCTCGTCGCCAGGGTGAGCATGCCGCGCGAGAGCGCGCGGGTGCTGAGGTTCGTAATCGTGAACTCGGCACGAAACCCTCGTGCATCGATCGGTCGCTGGTAGCTGCTGGAGAGCTTGTGGATGAGGACATCAGGGAGCTGCCGCGCCCAATAATCGTCAAGTGTCCAGTGTGAGAACGCGGGCAGGAGGGAATGATGCACGGCGACCGCGAGGGTCGTGTACATGAGCTGGTTGTAGCAGATCACGAACTCGGCCGCGTTGAAGTGTCCGGTGTCGTCGATGTAGCAAGACTCGCCGATCCGGAACTGACCACGGGAGGTGACCTGCCCCTCTTCGGAGCGGGTCACCTCCGCGCCGGTGAGATAGATGCATCCCTTGGCCCGGTAAGGGTTCACCGCACGATGAAACACCGGCTCGCGATCATCGAGCCACCCCGTCGAGAACCGCGCGGTCACAGTGCGCGAGCGTAGAGCGGCAGACCGTCGAGGGCGGTGACCCGGTGGGACACCGTCGCGGCCGGGGTGGTCGTGTGCAGGGCGCGGTGGATCAGGGTGCGGTTATCCCAGATCACGATGTCTCCGGGCTCGTATGCGTGCTGGTAAATGTTCGGGTGCGCGAACTCCTGATCCAACTGTCCGGTAGCCTCGAACAGCTTGTCAAGCAGGTCAGGGTCGTCGCTGCCATGTAGCTCAACAGTGAAACCCTCGCTGATGAAGAGGATCTTCTCACCCGTGACAGGATGCTCCATGACGGTCGGGAAGGTCACCGCGGGCGTGTGCTCCTCGACCTCGCGGATGATCTCGCCGAGCGGACGGTACACGTCGTCAGGACGAATCTTGAAGAACTTTCGCACACTGTGAGAGGAGGTGGTTCCCGCTGCAGCATCCTTCAGCTCCTGCGGGAGCGCCTCGTACGCGGCAGCCATGTTGATGAAGAACGTGCCGCGGTTCTTCGGCGGCAACACCTTCGGGGAGAAGATCGTGAACGCGAACGGCTGCGGCATGAACTGGTAGTCGGCGTGCCAGAACTTTCCAGTTTTCGGCACGCCGATCTGCTTGCCGTCTTCGGGAATGTTCGAGGAGACGAAGATCTCCTCGAAGTCCGGGTGATGGTACATCGGCTCGTGATAGCTAACGAGCTCGCCGAACATGCGGCCGAGTTTCACGAACTGCTCGGGGGTGATGTCGCCCTGGTTTTTGAGTACGGCCACCTTGTCTCGGTAGATCGACTGCTTCAGGCGGTCGATGTCCTCGGACGTCACGGTGTCGACATTGAAGTCCCTGACAACCACGCCCATGGTGTCGTCGTTACCCTGCTCTACGATCACGTCTGCCTCCTCCGGTTAGCGCTACAAGACGTAGTAACTCTACATGACGTAGTTGCCGAGAGTGCCCTGAGAATCCCCACATCTCGACATGTCGTAGACTTAGTGGTGATTGTGTCAGATGAAGCGAAAGGTTCATGCCCCGATGAATGAACTGGAGTTCCGCGTGAACGGGATGACCTGCGGGCACTGTGAGCAGGCGCTGTCCGCCGAGCTCCTCGCAATAGGTGGCGTTGTGGGAGCAGACGTCGACGCCGCTTCGGGGGCAGTCGCGGTGCGCTATGGAGGCTTGGTCGAGCGATCTGCGATTGAGAACGCCGTTTCTGAAGCGGGTTTCGAGCTTGTCTCCTGGGAGAACGAGGGTTCTTGACCGCGGTTACTTCGATCCAGCCTGATGAGGCTCGCGCGAACGATCCAGTAATCGTCAAGAGGCGTTCGGGTGTCGTGCGGGCCCTGGTTGCCTTGGGTGCCGGGCTCGTTCTCGTACCTGCACCTCTGGTCACGATACTTGGGGGTCAAGCGCCCTACGACTTACTTCGCCGGAGCTTTCCGGGTCTCGACGTCGGCGTTCTCACGGCAGTAGGTCAGGCCGCCGCTGATGCTGCGGCTGTGGTGACGGTCGGTGCGCTGTTGACGCTGCTGTTCTTCCGGGACGCGCGAGGCAGGAACGCTGACCTTCTACGCAGCCCGCTCGAGCTGAAGGTGCTCCAGATCAGTTCAGGGTTTTGGGCATCCGCAGCGGGTGCCATGGTGTTGTTCACGATGCTTGACAGCAATGGACAGCCGTTCGCGCGGCTCGGGACTTCGAGCGCGCTGTCAGTCTTATACGAGGCGAGTTCCTTCCCGAAGGCTTGGACCGTCACGTTGCTCGCCGCGCTCGTCGTGTTCTTCTTCAGCATGGTCGTTGAGAAATGGACAGGACTGCTGATTCCCCTGTGGGCGGCATGCTTCGGCGTTCTAGCCCCGGTCGTTGTCGGCCAGATCCTGGTCGGACCCGAACACGACTTCGGAAGCGACGCGGGCGTCTACCAGTCACTACTTACTAGCGCGGTGTTCGGTGTAGTCCTGCTCGCAGCGATCCGGGTCGCATCCGGTCGTTTGGTCGCGCCGGACGTGCTTCCGCGAATGTTCCTGTTCCTCGTCTTCGCGCTGCCGGCTATCGTTGGCGCCGATGTGCTTCTCGCCTGGTTCAAACTGGCGGGAACCGGGCTTCTCGACTCGGTGACCGGCTGGCAGATCATCACGCGATGGATCTTCCTGGCGCTCATCTGCGGACTGACGATGTATTCGTGGCACATTTGGCGACGCCGGCGCATTAACGAGCAGCGGCTGGTGCGCGTGCTTGGCGGTATGGCCGTCGCGATCACGGGATGGGTGGGCGTCACCGCCGCGATGACCCGTTTCCCACCTCCGCACTATTTTGTCCCCACGAGCATCTCGCAGGTGTTCTTGGGCTTCGAAGTAGCTGAAGCGCCAACACCGCTCGTGCTCTTCACGCATTGGCGTCCGAACATCCTCTTCCTGCTCCTCGCGGCGGCTGCGGTCACGGTGTATCTCATCGCAGTGAATACTCTCCGGCGCCGCGGGGACGCTTGGCCGGCGGGACGGACCGTGGCCTGGCTTAGCGGCTGGATCGTGGTGGTATTTGTCACCAGCTCGGGTTTCGGCAAGTACTCAGCCCCCGATTTCGGCATCCACATGATCGTGCACATGAGCCTGAACATGCTGGCGCCGATTCTGCTGGTCATGGGCGGCATCGTGACACTTCTCCTGCGCTCGACCAAGTCGAATCCGCAGCTCCCTGCCGGAATACATGACTGGGTCACCTGGGCTTTGCACTGGCGGGTGCTTCGCTTCATCTACAACCCCCTGATCGTCTTCGCACTCTTCGTCGGCTCGTACTATGGCCTATATTTTTCGGGGATCTTCGGCGAGTACATGCGTTTCCACTGGGCCCACCAGCTCATGAACGTGCACTTCCTCATCGCCGGTTACTTGTTCTACGGCTTAGTCATCGGCGTGGACCGTCCTCCGCGACCGCTTCCTCACATCGGCAAGCTCGGCTTCGTGCTTGCGGCGATGCCCTTCCACGCCTTCTTCGGCGTCATCCTGATGTCCGGCGGGGATATCATCGCCGAGAACTTCTACCGCTACCTGGACTTGCCCTGGGCCGACCTTAAAGCATCCCAATACTTGGGCGGCGGTGTCGCCTGGGCAGGCGGGGAAATTCCACTCCTCCTCGTCATCATCGCGCTCGGTGTGCAGTGGTCGAGACAGGACGCAAAGGACGCACGCCGCAAGGACCGTCACCTCGACGCGGGGCTCGATGACGAATTCGACGACTACAACCGGATGCTTGAAAAGCTCAGCGCCCGGCAAGCTCGTAACGTGCGAGGGCCACAGCTTCCCGGCACGAAGGAAGGCACCAGCTCATGACGATCCAACAGAACGCCACGGATCCCCTTCAACTCGACATCTCCGGCATGACCTGCGCCGCATGCGCGGGTCGAGTCGAGCGCGCCTTGGGGCAACTCGAGGGGGTGACGGCAAGTGTGAACTACGCGACAGAACGAGCGATTCTCACTGGGCTCTCACCCGACGAGGCCGATCTAGCAGTGCGTCGAGTGGAGAAGGCCGGATACGGGGCGCGCGTTCATGACGACGCCGACGACGCCTGGTCGAGACGCGCAACAGAGGTGAGGATCACATCCCTGCGGCGCAGACTCCTCGTCGCCGCGATCCTCACAGTTCCGCTCATGGACATCACGATCGTTCTCGCACTGGTTCCGGGCTGGCGCTTCCCCGGCTGGGAATGGCTCTGCATCATGCTCGCCCTGCCCATCGTTACCTGGGCAGCCTGGCCGTTCCACAAAGCCACACTCCGAAACCTACGCCACGGGAATGTCAGCATGGACACCCTCGTGTCACTCGGCATCGCAGCATCGTTCGGCTGGGCGGTCACATCCCTTCTACTCGGTATCGGACAGGACGGGGCCGGATACTGGCTCGGCTTCGGTGTCACCCCGGAAGGAGCGAACTCCATCTACCTCGATGTCGCTGCCGGCATGACGACATTCCAGCTCGCTGGGCGCTACTTCGAAACACGCTCCAGAAGAAAAGCGGGAGACGTGCTCGGCGCGCTGGGCCAGCTTGCGTCCACCCACGTGCGCATTACCCGAGACGGCAGCGAAAGCATCGAACCTGCCGCGTCTCTGCGGGTCGGCGATACTTTCGTAGTTCTTCCAGGCGAGACGATACCTGCGGACGGCACGATCAGTGCCGGATACGCATCAGTGGACACCAGTATGTTGACAGGGGAACCTGTCCCGAAAGACCTCAGTCCAGGAGACAACGTCGTCGGTGGCACTATCAGCACCAACGGAAGACTCGAAGTATGTGCAACTTCAGTTGGAGCGCACACCCAACTCGCGCAGATGGCCGCCCTCGCCGAACAAGCCCAATCCCGTAAAGCTCGAGTACAGACACTCGTAGACCGCATCACCACCTACTTCGTTCCAGCAGTCATCGCTCTCGCGATTCTCGTCACACTCGCCTGGATGCTTGCAGGCACCGCGTTTCAAGACGCCTTCGGCATCGGCATCGCCGTCCTGATCATTGCCTGCCCCTGTGCACTCGGCCTCGCAACGCCCACTGCACTCATGGTAGGTATCGGTAGAGGCGCCAGCCTCGGTATCCTCGTCAAAGGACAAGACGCACTCGAGGCAAGCGGCACCATCACCACCGTCGTTCTGGACAAGACCGGCACACTGACTGCTGGCACCATGACAGTGACGGGCACAGCCACCCCGGAACACATCCAAGAACACGATTTGCTCCGTGTCGCAGCCTCAGTCGAACAGGGCTCAGAGCACATCATTGCCCGCGCAATCATGTCCGCAGCTAAGAAGCAAATTGCGGATCTGGAGGCCGCGACTGACTTCAATATCGTTCCCGGGAAGGGAGCGACAGCGACGGTCTCTGACAAACTCGCGATTGTCGGCAACAGGGCGCTTCTGGCCGAGCATGGCGTAGCCCTGAACTTCAACGAACCGAATGGGACAGAACTTCACGAGAATCCCGCCGAGACCACGGTGTTTGTCGCGGTCGATGGGAAGCTGATCGGCGCTATCAACCTCGCCGATACCATCAAGCCTGGGGCCAAGAAGGCCGTCGAAGCTCTCCGGAAGCAGGGACTTAAAACCGTGCTCCTCACCGGTGACTCCAAGGCCGCAGGCGACTACACCGCCTCACTACTCGGAATCGACACCGTCCTCAGTGAGGTCCTTCCTGCCGACAAAGCCGAAGCCGTGCGCGCCCTCCAGACCCAAGGGGAACGGGTCGCAATGGTCGGCGACGGCATCAATGACGCCGTCGCGCTCGCCGCCGCAGACCTCGGTCTCGCGATGGTCAGTGGCTCCGACATCGCCCTCAAATCCGCAGATGTCATCCTAGTTCGAGACGATCTTGCAGTCATCCCGGATGCCATCGCACTCTCCCGAAAGACGTTGAAAACGATTCGGGTAAACCTTGTCTGGGCATTCGGATACAACGTTGCTGCGATTCCGATCGCTGCAGCTGGGTTCTTGAACCCGCTCATTGCTGCCGGGGCGATGGCATTGTCTTCAGTTCTCGTCGTCTACAACAGCCTTCGACTCCAGAGTTTTCTAAGCTCTCGCTGAGTTGCCTCAAGTATCTGCCGTGCGTACGCGCGGAAGATCTCATAGGTCGAGAGCTTGATCTCAGATGGAGATGCGCACCAGGGGACGAGGGCGACACCGAAACAGACCTTTCTATGCAGCGACCACGGTACACAATAGAGAAGTTGCCCCGGCTGCATATGACTACGTCAAGTTTCTTGTGGTTCGAAGTGGGCAAGCGAGACTGCTGAGCGAGCGCGATGAATACCATGTTGCCGTCGGCGATATAGCGATTATCGGCCCAAACACACTTTGCGGAGCCATACCTCAAGAGTCGGTCTCGGCAACGACCGTGTACGTCAATGAGGACTACGTAGTCGACCAACTGTTCTGGCAGCATACTGACAAGTTCATTACTCGCAGAGACGTCATCTGGTTTATCGAAACGCATTACCCTGAACCAATTCAGCTGATTCGTTTCGGGGAGCAAGCTGTAATGAGTCTCTCGCGAATCTTGGATGAACTTGCAAGCCTCAGCGAGGAAGGAGATTCTGAAAGAAGATTTCATCGATTCCAAGCACTGCTTTCAACCTTTCTTGACGAAGTAATTCCAGCTTTGAAAGCCCGCAATGAACCGACTGATCGCGCCGAGAACGGTGCTCAGAATTCCGCCACTCTTCATCGCCAGATTTACCGTCCCACAAGACCTGAGGCGCGTAGTGTGGCGGATCAGCTGCGCAGGAATGTCTCGCGCCGTTGGACTCTAAGCGAGCTTGCCAAATCCGTTCATCTTTCAGAATCCCAGTTGCGGCGTGTTTTTATTGAGGCCTATGGAAAGACACCGTCTGCCTTCTTGACGGTGCTCAGAACTGATCGCATGGCGGACTTGCTACGACAAACAGATCTGCCCATCTCTCGTATTTGCCGAGAAGTTGGATGGGAGGACCCCGCCTACGGCTCGTTGCAATTTCGGCGACGAGTGGGGGTCAATCCACAGCGCTATCGCAGAAACTATCGGCTAACCCAGCCTGTTCAATCTACGACAGAAGCGCCATGTTTCTCAGATGAAACTGCCACGAAGGACAGAATTCCAAGACCTTCCTTTGACCAGGTGGTAAACCAAGGCTGACCACGTCGGGTTCAGTGATGCACCTGACGGTCGCTCACAAACTTGTCCGTCGTCCGTCTCGATTGCGTCTCCTGAGTCCCTTCGCGCACCTTCTGGTCGCAGAGGTCACCCGCCGTGTGCGGGTACCTGCGGAAGGAGGACGGCGATGGCAACCAGCGAGGAAGGGCGGGCGGCGCGGGATGCGAAGCTCGACGCCCTGCATGAACAGCTCACCGGCGCGGTGGAGTCGTTGGTGTCGGGTGAGGACTGGAAGCAGGCGTTGGAGTTTGCGGCTCGGTTTCGTGCTCGTTCGTTCAACAACACGCTGCTGATCTTCGTGCAGCATCAGGCGGCGTTTGAGGCGGGCCGGGTGCCGGAGCCGGTGCCGTCGTATGTGGCGGGGTTCAAACAGTGGCAGGCGCTCGGCCGGCAGGTCGAGAAGGGCCAGTCGGGGTACATGATCCTCGCCCCGGTGACGGGGAGGTTCGCGTCGTTCACGCCGAAGGTGGCGGAGTCGTGGCGCAGGCTCGGCAGGTTCGAGAAACCGAAACCGGGTGAGGCGGTGCGCTCCCGCATGGTCGGCGTCCGACCCGCCTACGTCTGGGATGCCTCCCAAACCGCCGGCGACCCGATCCCCGCACCACCCTCGCCACGGCTGCTGGAAGGCGAAGCTCCCGATGGGCTCTGGGAGGGCATCGCACGGCTCGTGGAGGCGGAGGGGTTCAGGGTGTTGCGGGTGCCGCATGAGGGCATGATCCACGGCGCGAACGGTCTCACTGATTTCGGTGCGCGGACGGTTGCGGTGCGGGAGAACATGCCCGAGGCGGCGCAGGTGAAGACCCTCGTCCACGAGTTCGCCCACGTTCTCCTGCACGGCCCAGACAACGCCGATGCGACGGGGCATCGCGGGATTGGAGAGGTGGAGGCGGATTCGGTGGCGTTGATGGTCGTCGCAGCGCACGGCATGGACACCAGCGACTACACGGTCCCGTATGTGTCGGGGTGGGCGGCGACGGTGCCGGAGAAGTCCCCGGTCGAAGTCGTCCAAGCCACCGGCGAACGAGTCCGCAAAACCTCAGCAGTCATTCTCGACCAGCTGCCCACCGTGCAGATCAGCAACGGCGACCCTCCCGGCCTCACCCGCGAAACCCCAGCGAAGAAACGCCCCGAGCCTGCGGTCGAGACGACTGCTGATCCCTTGGCGGAGGAGCCGCGCCGCGCCGTGGCGTCGTCGGTGAGGAGCCTGTGATGGGTGCCGTTGATCTGTTCTCCGAAGTCGGCGGGATGCCGCTCTCCGAGGCGGCGGCGCGGTTCGCTGCGGCTGGGGTGCCGGTGTTCCCGTGCGTGCCGGGTGAGAAGCGTCCGCTCGTGGCCCGTGGGTTCCATGACGCGACCGCTGATCCTGGGCAGGTTGCGGCGTGGTGGTCGAGGTGGCCGTCCGCGAACATCGGCATCCCCACCGGTGCCGCATCCGGGGTCGAGGTCGTCGATGTCGACGTGCACGCGACCGGCACCGGGTTCCCCGCTTTCCGCGAAGCGCACCGCGAAGGGTATGCGGCGGGGTGGGCGGCGCTCGTGCGCACCCCCTCCGGCGGGCTCCACGCCTACTATCCGGCGCACCCGGATCGTGCGCAGTCGTCGTGGCAGGCGGCACGGGCGCATGTCGATTTCCGGGGTGACGGCGGCTACATCATCGCCCCGCCATCGAAGGTGCTGCGCCCTGGCGGGGCGCGAGCGCCGTACCGGCTCATCGTCACATCAGGCGACATCCCGGTGCCGGTGGATGCGGCACGGCTGCGCGAGTTCCTGGACCCGCGCACCCTGATCCCGATGGGCCGTGCGCGTACTGCTCGGTTGGAGCGGCGGGGGGCGGATGCGAAGGTGCTTGCCGGTTGGGTGGCGGGGCGTGGTGAGGGTGAGCGGAACCGTGGCCTGTTCTGGGCTGCCTGCCGTCTCGCCGAATCAGGCACCCCGCCGGCTGCGACTCTCGAAGCGCTGGGTCCTGCGGCTGAGCATGCAGGGCTGGGGTCGCGGGAGATCATGGCGACGATCCGCTCCGCCTACCGCACCGACCGCACCGCACCCCGCGCTGCGGAGCCCGTGGCGGATGAGCGGCGTGTGGTGCGCGGGTCACCGGGGCGGGTGATCTCATGAACCCCATCGAGGCTGTCTCGCCGCGGGGTCGCCGCTTGGCGGTGATGACGGCGATCACGGGAACGGTGTTCATCGCCGCCGGCGCATTCTGGCTCAGCTTTACGGCGCTGGCTGATCTTGCGCGGCGGTCTGGGATTGATGACGGTCAGGCGTGGGCGTGGCCGTTGATCGTGGACGGCATCATCGTCGTCGCAACCGTCGCTGTCGTCGCCCTCGCCAGCCAGACCCGCCCGACGTGGTATCCGTGGACGCTGCTTGCTGCGGGGGCGGTGGTGTCGGTGACGGCGAATGCGATCCACGCGATCATCGCTGCCGACACCGACGTACCACCGATCTTGGCTGCGTCGGTCGCTGCGATCCCGCCGCTGGTACTGCTGTCGATCACGCACCTCACCGTCATCCTCACCCGCCCCACCACCGCGCGCGCCGCGAACGCGATCGAGGATGCTTCGGTCGAAGCCGCCACTTCCTCACGGCCGGTCGTCGTGCCGGAAGTTGAGCCGGCGCAGGCAGTGGAGTTGCCGGTGGTGTCGGTGAGTGAGCGGCGGGCGGAGGCGACCCAGTTGCGGGAGGTGGAGGGGTGGTCGAACAAGAAGATCGCCCGGCACCTGGGCGTGCATCCCTCCACCGTCGGGCGCTGGTTCACCCCAGCCATCAGCAAGGAGGAGACGTCATGAACGACAACGCAGAGACGAACCGCACCGAGCTGCCTGATGTGCGGCCCGAGGCGACCGAGGGTGCAGAGGCGGAGCGGTCGGCGTTTGCCGTGCACCGCGACCCCTCACTCACCACCCTCGGCGCTGATCCTGGTTCGCGGGTGGGGCGCGGGATCGCGTGGGTGCGTCCGACTGATCTGATCGCGTCGAGTACCGCCAGGATCGCGGGCCTCGGCATCAACTTTCAGACCGAGCTCGCGCACCGTGCCCGCCGCGCGGCGGGTCAGACCTACCGGGCGACTCGGAATCATGCCCGTGACATCCGGGATCACCGAGCGGCACCTGCGGGGTCTGCGGTGTTCGAGTCGTTCGATGTGTTCGAGCCGCAGGATCGGCCGCGCTCCTCGTCGTGGTTGCGGCCATCTGGAATCGGGCTGGTGTGAGCCGCCATGCGCAGAAGACGGTGGCGCGACGGGGTTGGTGGGGAGCCGGTGCGCACCTGCTTGTCAGGAGGTGCCACCATGCCACAACGAAACACTCCACGCCGCGACGGTCGCGGGCGTGGGTTCGAGAACTCAGAACGACTCCGCGAACTCCTCACCCGCCTCAACACCGAAGGGCCCGACGCCTGGCGGAATGACCCGGCCGCCGCTGAACTCATGCGGCACGCGGCCGACAAGTACGCCGCCCTGGCCCGCAAGCACGGCCTCGATCCGTGGGAGGCGGCGACGGCGGCGTTCGAGGCGATGCGCACGCCCTCGGTGCGGCGGGCGGACGATCCCTGGGCGGTCATCACTCGCGCCGTGCAGATCACCTGTATCGCAGAAAGCCGCGCCAACGGGCTGCTGTGCTCCGTGCATCAAGCGCGCAGGCCCAGGTATTCGAGTTTCCATGACGCCGAACGCTTCTCCGACCGCGAAAACCCCCTTACCGACTATCACCCCGCGTTCCGCGCCGACCCCTTCGCAAACGATGACGACGACGGCGAAGACGACCGCGGGGAGGTGTCGGGGTCGACGGGGGTGGAGTCAGCGGTCGAGGACACGATCGCGTTGCTGTGCTGGTACGGGTGGGACCCAGAACTCGCCCGCGCCGCAGTCGAGTGCATCTGCGCACGCCTCGCAGAATCCATCTCCCGAGCAGGAGCATACGAGTCACTACGACGTGACCAGCACGCCCGCGCCCTGCTCGACATCCCCGCACCGTCCTGGTACCGGCTGCTGCGGATCATCCTCGGCGCCCCCGACCTACACCTGGCCGGTACGAACGCGGGCCGTGGGGTGTTGCTGCGGCTGCTGATCGGTGAGTCCTTGGCATACCTCATGGACGACACGGATTTGGGTGCGGCAATCAGAGTCGCAGCCCCCGGCGTGATGCGGGGCCGGTCATGAGCGAGCCGGGGCATATCGAGCTGGAGCGTGCCGTGGATTCGATCTGGGCCGGCCGCCGTCACCGCGAAGACTACGGCGACCTCGACTCGCTGGTGGAGTCGATCGCTCGGGATGGGCTGTTGCAGCCGATCACGATCACCCCAGACGGGATGCTGATCTGCGGTGCCCGGCGTTTGGCCGCGATCCGCCGGCTCGGGTGGAAGACGGTGAACGTGTGGGTGCGCTCCGGTATCTCTACGACCCTCGGGCAGCTCCTCGCCGAACAGGACGACAACCTCCTACACAAGCCCCTCACCCGCACGGAGGAAGCCACCCTCTACGCCGAGCTGAAAGCTCTCATGGTCGAGGATGCGACTGGCCGGCAGGAAGCGTCACGGTTCACTTCGAAACAGGAAAACCCCAGGTCACACGGTGGGGCCACGGTGGCCCCACCGTCGGCTGGGGGTATCGGGAAGACCCGCGAGCAGGCCGCGCTTATGGTCACCGGCCGCAACGCGTACACCTCGCTTGAACGCATCAACGAGTTGCAGCATCTCGCCGCTGACCTTGCACAGCCCGACGACGTAAAGCGGCGGGCGCGGGAGGAGCTTGACCGGATCGATGCGGGCGGGTCGATCACCGGAGCGCAGCATCGTATCCGCGCCGCGCAATCCCTTGCGGAACTCGACGCCCTCGCGGGCGACCCTGGACAACCGGCAGGCATCCGCGACGCCGCCGCCGCAGGAGCTGCCCGTCTTCGCGAGCTCGCAGACACGGCGCGGCCTGCGGACCTGGAACGTCTCGCGGAACTCGCTGTCGAGCGTGCGAAGTCTGCGACGAAGAAGCGCCCCGCCCAGCTCGCATCAGCACGGCTCCACGCTGTCGAAGAGCAGCCGCGGGAGTTCCTGCCGGTGCGGTCGTTCGTCTACCTCTGGGATGAGCTCTCCACCTGGACCGAACGCTACGACCCCGAAACCATCGGCCCGGCCTTGTCGGGTGAGCAGTGGGCGATGTTCGAGAACGCCGTCACCGCGACCATCGCGTTCCTGGATACCGTCCGCATTGCACGAAACGTGCGCCGCGAAACCGCCTGAACCCTCCGCCGCCTCCCTGCTGAGTGTCTTGGTGCACCTGTCTGGTGATCCGAATCTCGTCGGGAAGGACACCAGGATGGACCCCACCGCTCGCCGCCGCCGCACCGTGCTCATCGCCGCCATCGCCGGCGGCCTCATCCTGCTCCTCCTCATCGGCGTCGGCGTCTACGGACTCATCCGCGGACCCCAGACCACCGAACCCACTGAACCCACTTCTACCGATGGCCCGACGGCAACGAGCCCGGTACTCGTCCCGGCAGAACCGGAGCCGGTGGTCGCGCTCGGCGGGCCGGAGGAGTTCGCGGTGGCGGTGGCCGAGGCGCTGTTCACCTGGGATACGACCAGCGGGTATGGGCCTGCCGATTACGCGCAGATGCTCGCCGATGTCACCGCCGACACCGAGGCAGACGGCGCAGCATCCGACGTCCGCGCGTACCTGCCGACGGCAGAGGTGTGGGCGCAGCTCCGCACCCACCAGACCCGGCAGCGGCTCACCATCGACACCATCGAAATCCCTGCCGCATGGGATGACGCGGTGGCGCAGGCTGTGCCGGGGCAGATTCCTGACGGTGCGGTCGCGTACACGATCTCCGGCACCCGCTACCGCACCGGTTACTGGGGCACCGATCCGGTCACGACAACACACCCGGTTGCGTTCACCGTGTTCCTCACCTGCACCCCCGAACGCGCCTCCGCGCCATCGCTGGCTGAGCCGATCACCGACACCTGTCTCTTGTTGCGGTTGTCGCAGCTCGACAACCCGCTGCGGTGACCGGCCATGCTCAAGAAGCTCCTCGCAGCCCTCGCCGTCGCTGCCGTATTTTTCGGTCCCGCGACCGTTCTCCTCTCCGTCGCCGTCCTCGCCAGCCCTGCCATCGCCGCGTGCGCGCCGGGGTCGTTGATCGTCGGGCCGATCCCGGACTCACTGACCGCGACCACGCGCAACGGTGAGACGGTGACACTGAATCGTCAGCAGCTCACCCACGCCGCCACGATCATCACCGTCGGTGGACAGACGGATGGGGTGGGGCGTGCAGGGGTGGTGATCGCGTTGATGGCAGCGCTCACGGAGTCGCACCTGCGGATGCTCACCAACACCGGCACCTACCCCGAATCCGCGAACTACCCCAACGATGGGGATGCAGCCGATCATGATTCCCTCGGCCTGTTCCAGATGCGCCCGCAAGCCGGCTGGGGCACCGTTGCGGAGCTCATGGACCCGAACTATCAAGCCCGCGCGTTCTACGGCGGACCGGCCGGACCCAACTACCCCTCACCGCGCGGGCTGCTTGACATTCCCGGGTGGCAGCAACTCGACCCAGGCGAAGCCGCCCAGGCCGTCGAGGTGTCGGCATACCCGGACAGGTATCAGAACTATCAGCCCGTCGCCGAAGCGATCCTCACCGCCCTCACCCGCCCCGCACCATCAAGCGGCGGTGGCAACGGTGGTGATGTGGTGGTGCCTGAGACCACCAGGGTCGTGTTCCCGTTGCCGGAGGGGTCGTGGGTGCGGACCAGCCCGTTCGGGTGGCGCACCGACCCGATCACGTTCGAGACCGCGTTCCACTCCGGCAGCGACTTCGCCGCCGCCGACGGCACCCCAATCTACGCCGTCGCCGATGGGATCGTCACCCACGCCGGATACACCGGCAACTGGGGCGGGCTCATCATCGTGGAGCACACTGTCGGCGGGGAACGTGTCGCGTCGTACTACGCGCATATGTGGGAGCACGGAATCCACGTCACCGAAGGCATGACCGTCACCGCAGGGCAGCACATCGGCGATGTCGGCTCCTCCGGGAAATCCACCGGCCCCCACCTCCACCTCGAAATCCGCCCCGGAGGCACCGGTCAGCCCGCGATCGACGCCGACCAATGGCTCACCGACCACGACGCCGAAGGCATCACCGGCGGCAGCGCCTCCCGTGCGTCCTGCACGCTGAGCGGAGGTGGACGCTGATGGACGTGTTCCCCGACTTCGGCGGCGTCGGCGCCGCCGCCGACCTGCGTACGGTGATCGGCGCGCTGCTGATGTTCGTACTCATCATCGCCGTGCTCATGCTGATCGTCTCCGTGATCGTCTGGGCTATCGCCTCATCGACCGGTAACCCGCACACCGCCATCAAGGCCAGGATCGGGGCCTGGGTTGCTCTCGGCACCGCGTCCCTCGCCGGAGCAGGCGTCGCCTGGGTCAACTTCCTCCTCGCCGTCGGCGAACGTCTCTAGTTTTGCTCCTAGTCCGTCGGTCGGCTGATGGTGATCTCGCCGCTGGTGAGCGCGTTACGAAGGCACTCAGCGATGCGTTGCGCATTATCCTCGGTCGCTTCGGGCTTGAGAGTGATGCCGAGGCCGGAAGGTGGCAGGTCCGCGCTCATAACCGTGGCCTCAATCATGGAATCAGAGTCACATCGGTCGTCCCCGGAGAAACGTGGGTCAGCGACCCCGACCGACCACTGGTTGCCGTTTGCGTCCACGGTCCTCACGTCGGAAACCGGAGAGCATCCCGCTAGCAGCACGCCAGTGGCGACAGCACACATTGCCAGAAGGTACCGGCCCCTTCTCGTGACTCGAGTAGCGGCAATCACATCAATAAGACTCGCCCCTGGCCCCGTTCCTTCGTTTGCCGACATCAGGGCAACGCGAATCCGCCTGTGACCAATCGAGCCTATCAAGGGGCCTCATGGTGCACCTGGCTGGCAAGTCCGCCATTCCCCGGCGCTTGTGAGCAGAAGGAGCATCCCTGTGATTGATATTGATCCGAACGGTACCGGGCTTCCCGGTATCGAGCAGTTGCGCATCATCGTCGGCGCGGTCATGACCGTCGGCCTGATCCTCTCCGTCCTCGCCCTGATCATCTCAGCGATCGTGTGGGGTTTCGGCGCGAACTCCTCCAACCCGCACCTCGCGTCGCGCGGGAAGGTCGGCGTGCTCGTGTCCTGTGGGGCGGCGATCATCTGCGGCGCCAGCGTGACGCTCATCAACTTCTTCTGGGGCGTCGGCCAAGCCGTCTAGCCCCACCGCGTACGAGGGAAGGAGGATGCGGTGAGTGTGTGTGATGTGCCGGTGATCTCGGCAGTGTGCGACACCGTCGGCCAAGGCGCCGCGCAGTTGATCGCGGCCCCGTTCGACTGGCTCGCCCAGGCGATGGGCGGGGCGGCGGCGTGGCTGTTTGAGGCGGTCTGGGCGGTGTTCGACACCACCACCCTCGTCGACGTCACAGACGAAGGCTATGTCGGGGTCTACAACATCCTGTTCGGGGTGGCGGTGTTCGTGGTGCTGATCTTCTTCTGCCTGCAACTGATCACCGGCCTTATCCACCGCGACCCCACCGCCCTCACCCGCGCCGCTCTCGGAGCGGCGAAGAGCATTCTCGGCTCGTTCGTCGCTATCGGCCTCACCGGGCTGTTGTTGGAGATCACGGATCAGCTCGCGGTCGGGATCGTGCAGGCGACGGGGAACACGATGGAATCCATCGGCGACCGGATCACCCTGCTCGCGGCGGGGTTCGCGGGGATCAACATCGCCGCTCCCGGTGTCGGGGCGATCGTCACGATCTTCCTCGCCGGCCTTGCCATCAGCGCGGCTGCGATCGTGTGGTTCTCCCTCCTGATCCGCAAAGCCCTCCTGCTCGTCGCGATCGTGTTCGCACCCATCGCTCTCGCTGGGTTCTCGTGGGATGCGACCAAGGGCTGGTTCGGGAAGTGGGCGACGTTCGTGATCGCGCTGATCTTGTCGAAGCTCGTGCTCGTGGTGATCTTCCTCGTCGCGATCACCCAAGTGAGTGCTCCGATCGAGCTGGATCTCGCGTCGATCAGCGACCCCATCGCCGGGGTCGTGCTGATGTTCATCGCCGCGTTCGCCCCGTACATGACGTACAAGTTCGTCACGTTCATCGGATTCGATATGTACCACTCGATGAGCGCGGAACAAGAAGCCAAGTCCGCGCTCAACCGTCCCGTCCCTGTGCCGTCAGCGCCGAAGACGGACGGGGCGAAGAAGGTGCTCGATGGCGCCGGCGACACACCTACCGGAGGCGGCGGCAGTGCGGGACCCTCCGCCGGTGGGGCTACGCCAACTGCGTCCAGTGCGGCACCCGCCGCGACCGGCGGTGCGGCTGCTTCCGGGAGCGTCGGAGCCGGCGCGAGCGGCGCAGGAGCCGGGGCGGGCGCGGCCGCCGCCGGGCCCGCGGCAGCTGTCGTCGTCGGGGCCCAGGTGGTGGGTGCGGCGGCGACCGCGGGCCCGAAACTCGGCGGCAAGGTCGGCGGTGCCGCAGAGGGTCACGCGGCAGGGGCCGGTGAACCCGCGCAACCCGCACCGCCACCGCCCGCACCGAGCCACACCCCGACCGCACCACCGGCGCGACCGACGCCCTCGACGCCTCCGCCCGCGCCCTCATCGAAGCCGACTGCCAGGACGGAGTGACCGATGTCGACTCAGCAGAACACGAGCAGTGCGGGGTTTGGGTTGCGGGCGGTGCAGTTCTCCCGCCTCACCCGCCGCGGCATCCTCCTCGGCCTCTCCCTCCCGCAACTCCTCGTCCTCGCCGTCGGCGTGCTTTCCATCGTCGGCGCCCTCTATGCCGGGGGCGGGATGCTGCTGGCCTGGACCGCACCCATCTGGCTGCTCTGTGCAGCCCTCGCATGGACACCCATCGGCGGCAGGAAGCTCATCGAGTGGGTGCCCGTCACCTTCCAGTGGGTGGCCCGCACGCAGGCACGGCAGACGGTGTTCCAGCGGCGGGTCGTGAAGCCCCGTCCTGCGGGCACGCTCGCTCTTCCCGGTGATGCGGCGTCGCTGCGGGAGTGGGAGGACCCGGAGACGGGTGCGGCGATGATCCACGACCCCCACGCCCAGACCCTCACCGCGATCGTCGGCATCTCACATCCCGCGTTCGTGCTCCTCGACCCCGGCGAACAGGAACGCCGCGTCGCCACCTGGGGCCGCGTGCTCGCCACCACCTGCCGGTCCGGTCGGATCGCCCGCCTTCAAGTGTGCGAACGCACCCTCCCCGATGGAGGTTCCGGACTGATCGAGTGGTGGCAACGCCACGGCACTGACGACGGGTCTTGGACCTCCACCGTGTACCGCGAGCTCATCGACCGTGCCGGACCCGCCGGGGAACGCCACGCCACCAACATCAGCGTCGCCCTCGACCTCAAAGCTGCCGCCCGCCAGGTCCGCACCAACGGCGGCGGCATCAAGGGAGCCGCCGCCGTTCTACGACAGGAGATGACCACCCTCGTGACGGCGCTGCGGGCGGCGGAGCTCACGATCACCGGGTGGCTCACCCCCGCACAGGTCGCAGTGATCCTCCGATCCGCTTACGACCCCGCCACGGCCGCGATCCTCGAACGGAACACCGACATCGGCCGCACGCTTGCCACCGCGGGCCCGGTCGCGGTCACCGAATCTTGGGATCGCCTGCGGTCGGATTCCGCGCACCATGCCGTGCTGTGGGTGTCGGAGTGGCCGAGGTCGCAGGTGTATCCAGGGTTCCTCGCACCCGTGCTGCTGTCCTCCGGGATACAGCGGGCGCTTTCGCTGATCTGTACGCCGATCCGGTCGGATCAGGCGGCCAGGGATATCAGGAAGAAGAAGACCGAGCTGATCTCGGATGCCGCGCAGCGGCAGAAGATGGGGCAAATCGAAGACGCCTCCCAAACCGCCGAATACGGCGACGTACTCCAACAAGAAGCCGACCTCACCGCCGGCCACGGAGTCCTCCGCTACACCGGCCTCATCAGCATCAGCGCGTCCACTTCGGAAGAACTCGATACCGCGGTCGCGGCGATCGAGCAGGCCGCGATCCAAGCATCCTGCGAGACCCGGCGTCTCGTTGGGCAGCAAGCGCAAGCCTTCACCGTCGCAGCGTTGCCGCTGTGCCGCACCGTCTGAACGACAGGAGCCCGTCATGCCGACCTTCCAGAACCCGACCACGGACGCCGCGGAAGCGTCCGAAGCGCTCCGTGGGCTCGCGCACGCCTCCCGCGTGTTCGAGGACCCCACTGACACCTACACGGTGCTCGGTGATCTCCTTGCCGGGGTGCGCTCCCTCCGGCAAGTCCTCGACCAGCTCGCCACCACCCACGAGACGAACCGGGTGCGCGCGCACGACGACGCCGGGGATCAGACCGCCGGCGCAACCTACGCGCTCGCCGCGACCGCCGAGCTACAGCAGGCGGCGGCGTTGCTGGATGGCGTGCATCAGCGAGTGGATGCGGCGGTGGCTGATTCAGGACGGATCGCCTGGCACCCCGCGGCTCGAGAACCAGGCCCGGTGTCGCGGTGGGTGAGCGTGGTATTCCTGCAAGGGCAGGAAGCCGACGAAGTGCTGACGATCATCGACCGCGACGGCACTGACGCGGCGATCGAGCACCTGTCCGGGTTCGACCTGGGCGAGGAGACCACGCAGGCCGCGCTCGTCAACGGACACGTCTACAACACCATCCCCACCGGCCCCCTCGACCACACCACCACCGCAGGCGTCTACACCCTGACGTACAACCACGACCACGGGCACGTGTCCCTGCTCCGAGCCCACACGGAAACACGAGAGCCGGATGCTGAGGCTCCGTCTGCGCGGACGACGCCGACCCGTCCACGGGCGCGGCGCCAAGCGGCGGTGGACGAGGAGGAAGACGACTGGTTCGCGCAGTCACAGTCCTCATCCGCGTTGCGGGGGCGGGCACTGTGAGCGATCGCCAGAAGCTCCATACCGCGGCGTTGGTCGAACCGGCCGGTGAACGCCGCAAGCAGCGAAAGGCACGTAAGCACGCCGCCGCGAAGATCGAAACCAGCGCCCGTCGCACCGAGCAGTCGGCGGAGCGTGAACGGCTGGCGGCGGAGCGTGCGGAACGCCGTAACACCACCTACCTCCCCGCCGCCGGCGAACCAGGGGCAGCGGCGCTGCGGACGCCGGGGCGGTTCCGGTTGCCGCGACATCAGGACACCTCGGCGACGCTCGCGGGCGTATACCCGTTCCTCGCCGAAGGCGGCCTCGGCGCCGACGGCGTATTCATTGGCCAAGACCTCTACTCCGGCGGCTCCTTCGTCTACGACCCCTGGACCCTCTACGCCCGCGGCCTCATCACCGCACCCAACATCGTCCTCGCCGGGATCGTCGGCTCCGGCAAGTCCTCACTCGCCAAGTCCCTCTACACCCGGTCGATCCCGTTCGGACGCCGCGTGTACGTGCCCGGCGACCCGAAGGGCGAACATACCGCGGTCGCGGAGGCGGTCGGCGGGCGGGCGATCGTGCTCGGGCATGGGCTCCGCAACCGGCTCAACCCCCTCGATGAAGGCCACCGCACATCCGGGGTGAGCGATGCGGAATGGGCGGCGCAAGTCGCGTCCCGCCGCCGGGAACTCATCGGCGCGCTCGCAGAGACCGTCCTGGATCGGGTGCTGTCGCCGTTGGAGCACACCGCGATCGACCTCGCCCTCCAAGACACCGTCCGCACCGCTGACGTGCCAATCCTGCCGATGGTCGTCGACCGTATCCTCGCCCCTGACCCCGCGACCGACACCGACGGGAGGCTGGCAGAGGACGGCCGGCTCGTCGGCCACGCCCTCCGACGCCTCGTTGCCGGTGATCTTGCGGGGCTGTTCGATGGGCCATCGACGGTCAGGTTTGACCCGTCGCTGCCGATGGTGAGCTTGGACTTGTCGCGGGTGGCGGAGAACAGCACGTTGATCTCCGTGCTGATGACCTGCTCATCGGCGTGGATGGAGTCAGCACTGATGGACCCAAATGGCGGGCACCGGTGGGTGATCTACGACGAAGCCTGGCGACTCATGGCCTACCCCGCCCTCCTACGCCGCATGGACGCGCAATGGCGACTCGCACGGCATTACGGCATCGCGAACATGCTGATCTTCCACAAACTCACCGACCTCGACAACGTCGGCGACTCCGGGTCCGCGATGCGCGCCCTCGCGAACAGCCTGTTGGCGAATGCGGAGACTAGGATCATCTACCGGCAAGAACCCGACCAACTCGGAGCCACCGCCGCCGCCCTCGGTCTCACCGGCACCGAACAGAAACTCCTCCCAGGACTCGGCACCGGGCAAGGACTCTGGCGGATCAAGGAACGCTCCTTCGTCGTCCAGCACCAACTCCACCCGGCTGAGCTCGCCGCGTTCGACACCACAGCAAGGATGAAGGGCTAAACGCTTACGTTCGGGATTTCTGAACCCTGATTCCGCGTGATTCCGCCGATCTCGGCTGATCGGTGGGGTGTTGTGAGGGCGCAAGTTCCCGCACCTACTTGGGCACTCGCGGTGACTGTTTTGGCGTGCTGGTTCGTACCTATCCTTCGATTGATTCGCCATAAACGAGGGAGCAGCACTGATGGACACGATCAACGATCTGGCAGCAGATGAGCGCACCGCGAGGATCATCCTCGCCATCGCGTCCGAACCAGGAGATGCGGTGGCGGGGAGGATGATCCGCACCGTCGGCGCATCCGAAACGGTCGCCCGTGTCCTCGCCGATGAAGTCCCACCCGGGTCGGACGGTGACACCTGGCAGCGACGCTTCGCACCACACCTCGACGCCACACAAATCCAACGGGTGCTTGCTGACACGGAGCGGCAGGGGATGCGGGTGCTGATCCCCGGCGATGCGCAGTGGCCGGCCGGGGTCGACGCGCTTGGGGACGGTGCACCGGTGGCGTTGTGGGCGAAAGGTGACATCGGGCTGCTGAGCCGGCCGGTGTGGGATCGCCTCACCGTCACCGGAGCCAGGGCCTCCACCGCTTACGGGGAGCACGCCACGACGGAGTTGGTGCAGTCGGCGGTCGCCGACTCCCGTGTGGTGTTTTCTGGTGGGGCGTATGGGATCGATGGTGCCGCACACCGTGCCGCACTCGCCTCGGACGGTGCCACGGTCGCGGTGCTCGCAGGCGGTCTGGATCGGCTGTATCCGGCAGGGCACACTGATCTGCTGACTCGTGTCGGTCAGGAGGGTTTGTTGTTGTCGGAGTTGCCGCCGGGGGCTGCGCCGACGAAGTGGCGGTTCCTGCAACGAGGCAGGCTTCTTGCCGCGCTCTCCGGGACCGTCCTCATCGCGGAAGCCGGGTACCGTTCCAGCACCCTCCATATCGCAGCCCGCGCCGCAGAGCTTGGCCGCCCGGTCGGTGCGATCCCTGGGCCGGTCACGAGCGCCACGTCCGCGGGGTGTCATCGGTTGCTGCGTGATGGCCTCGCCGCGGTGGTGACTGGGTATGACGATGTGCGGGAGTTGCTGCATGGGGTTCGTGACCGGGCTCACCGTGCCGTGCGGGAGCGTGCAGGCCTCGAGTCCGACCCGCTCGATGCTGGGCCGTCGGCGCAGGGTCGTGATTTGCGGGGGCCGGTGTTGTGAGGCTGGTGGTGCACCTGGTGTGAAGGCGGCCGGCTCTGGTCGCTGATGGACAACACCAGGAGGTTTCTCGTGTCAGGATCACTCGCCCACATCACGCAGCCGGAGGCTGCGCCACCCAGAACGGGAGTGCGTCGCTGGTTGTCAGCGCTGCTCGCGCTCCTGGTCATCGCGGGTTCGTTCGCGCTTGGCCCCCAGGCTGCCCATGCGGGCAGTGAAGGGGTCGGGTACTGGTCAGATGGTGCGTTCCTCGGCGCGTACAACACGGATGTGGACGGCCGGCAGGCGTACTGCGCGGACCTGGACGCGGACCCGCCCTACGGCAACACGTCGGGGCCGGAGCGGATCACCGCGTTGGATTCGCTGTCGCGGCAGCAGCTTGCCGAGTTGAACTATGTGATGGACCGGTGGGGGCAGTCGGGCGACCCGAACGTCACCGCCGCTGTCGCACTGCATGTGTGGTCGGTGGCAAGTGCCGGCTCATACAACTCGCACGGTATGTCCGGGGACGACTACTACGTTGCCCGAGCCCCCGCGTCGGAGCGGGGCACGATCCTCGCGAACCTCGCCGCGATGCGGCAGGAGGCCGCAGCAAACGCGGTCACCGACCCGTCACTGTCGCTATCGCTGGAGATGTCAGATCAATACACGGGCACACTCACCGTCGCCACCCACCCCGCAGGGCTCACTGGGGCTGCGATCTTGTCGGATGCGGTCTTCGCTGACGGTTCCTCCTCGCGCACGATCGGCTCCGGAGCGCACCCGATCACCGGCACCCCCGCAGACGGTGTCCCGTCCTACCGGGTTGGCGCGTCGATGAGTATCGATGCGGCCGGGTATGGTGCGGCGCTTGATCTTTACACGACTCCTGGGAAGCAGCGTCTGATCGCTGCCGTCGCGGGGTCATCGACGGGGTTGTCGGCGTCGGCGGAGTCGCCGGTGATCGAACTTGATTTTCAGCCGGAGATCACCACCCAGGTCGCCTCTCGCTACGTCGCGGAGGGTGATGCGTTCGTGGATGGGCTCACGGTGTCGGTGTCGAAGGGCACCTGGATTCACCTGGACGGGAACCCGATTGAGGTGACCGCGACCGGCACCCTGTATGGGCCGTTCGATGAGCAGCCCACAGAGGCCAACACTCCACCTGCCGGAGCACCCGTGACGGGGACCGAAAGCGTGACGTTGACGGGTGCGGGGTCGTATACGTCGCCGGGCACGATCGTTGCGCCGGAGTCGGGGTTCTACACGTGGGTGTGGAGCATCGACAAGACCGCGCACGGTGAGACCGCGAAGTACCTCACCGACTCGTTCACCGACCGCTTCGGCCAAGTCGCCGAGACGTCGGTGGTGCCGTTCCAGCCCGAAGCTGTTTCGGAAGCGGATCAGCGTCTCGCCGTCCCCGGCGATGCACTTACGGACTCGATCACGGTGTCGAGCAGCAATGGTGCGTGGTTGAAGAAGGACGGTGATTTCATTCCGGTGGTGTTCGAGGGCACCGCCTACCAGGTGCCCGGCACCTTGCCACCGGCGCAGCACACCGGCATCGACCCGAACGCGGTGCCGCTCGGCGCCGTCACGGTCACCGCCGACGGCCCCGGCGTCTACACGTCCCCACAGGTGGTCGCGCCGACGGGTGGGTTTGTGACCTGGGTGTGGGAGGTGAAGAAGTCGTCGCAGCCGGAGTGGGTGCGCGACTACCTCGCGAACGACTGGGCCGACGAGTACGGGATCACGGTGGAGACGACGTCGGTGCGGTGGCCGGTCACGGTGACCTCGCTGTTGCGGGAGTACAACGTGCATCCCGGTGGACGCGCCTTCGATGTGATCACCGTCACGGGGTTCCCGGCGAACCACGGCGATTTCACCGGCGACGGCTACTGGAACGCCGACGTCGATGAGCTGAATCACACCGTCTACGGCCCCTTCGCGTCAGATACGGAACTCACCGACGATCTCGACCTCACCAGCGCACCGGTGCTGGCGGAGCTGATGACCCCGGCACGGAATGGGGTGTACAAGCTCGGGTACACGGATGAGGACAAGATCGTGCCGACCGAGCCCGGCTTCTACGTCCTCGTCACGACGTTCGTCGGCGATGACCGGGTGCAGCCGTATGCGTCGTCTCCGGCGGATGTACTGGAACGCTTCTACGTCCCACCCACCGGCACCGACGTCCCCGTGTCGGTGGTGACGCAGGCGACACCGGAAGCGTTCGTCGGTGAACCGTTCTCGGATACCGCGCTCGTGCAGGGCACGAAGATTCCTGACGGCGCCTATCTGGTGTTCCGCGCCTACGGACCCCACCCGGCAGACGCCGGAGCCGTGTGCGAGGCACCGTTCTACGAGAGCGAGGAGATCCCCGTCACTCAGGCCGGTGTCTACCGTTCCGGCACCACCACCGTCGATACCCCGGGGAACGTTTACTGGGTCGAATCCTTCTACAACGCCGACGGCGAGGTGATCGCCGAGGGTGTGTGTGGGGCGCCGGGTGAGACGACGGTGGTGAAGGAGCAGCCGGAGGAGCTGATCGTGAAGACGAACGCCGTGGCGACGGTGCAGCTGGGTGATCCGGCGCATGATGTCGCGACCGTCACCGGCACCGTCCCCGACGGGGCACGCCTGCTGTTCGAGGCATACCGGCAGGACGGCGACACCGCGAGCTGCACCCCGGAAGAACTCGTCTTCACCTCCACCGTGATCGAGCTGGATGGTCCGGGTGAGTATCGCTCCGACGAGGTGACCTTCGAGACGGTCGGTACTTACTACTGGGTGGAGACCGTCACCGATCAGGACGGCACGATCCTGCACCGTGGGGTCTGCGGCGCACCGGATGAGACCACCACCGTCACCGACACTCCGGAGGAGCCGGCGAAGCCGGGCACTCCGGGTGAGCTTGCGCACACCGGCGGCGGTGACTGGTGGCCGCTCGGTCTCGCTGGTGGGCTGATCGCTGCGGCGACTGGTGGGGTGCTGCTGTTCGGGCGTCGCCTCGCGATCGCCCGCGACCGCGCCGGATACGTCCGTGACGAGGACCTGTCGTTCGAGGAGTTCAAGGCCCAGTCCGAGGGAGCAAAGGAGGACTAACCACAGACTGCCGACCCACCGGCACCCCCAATACTGCGGGTCGGCACGGGAGGGCACGAACCACCCCCAGGTTCGTGCCCTCCCACCTGCGTTCCGGGGGCGGTGCGGGTGCACCTGCCTGGCGACACCCCTGCACTCCACGGAGAGGAACCCTGTGACGCCGAAGCCCCGCTACCGCCGCACCCACCCCGACCACCAACCCCCGAAAACCGTGAAGCCACCGAAGTCTGAGCCCGGTGGACCGGTCGTCGTGCCGGTGGTGGAGTTCACCATCACCACTGATGGTGCGATGACGGTCACAGTGGACGGGGTGGCGTACATGCCGGAGCCGTTCGCTCCGGGGTGGCGGCGCGAAGCGTTCCCGACCATCCTCGACGCCCTCACCGCCCAGCATCGGTCGCCGCTGCGGGTGCAGGTACACGAGGTCGACGGGTCAACGTTCACCGACATCATCACCCCACCCCGCGAACGCCCCACCCCGAAACCCTGGGAGGCTCCAGCACCTGTGGCTGTGGTGTCGCCTCCGGTGCGGGCCGCGCAGCCGGTGTTGCATCAGGTGGCAGGGGCGGGGTTCGTTCCGGGTGAGGATGTCGCCGTCGCGATCATCCACGCCCACACCGACGCCAGCAGCGACGGCACCGCCCGCACCCTCCTCACCGCAGAACAAGCAGCGCTTGCGATGACGGGCGAAGTGATCCTCCTCGGCCGCATCTCCGGCACCCTCACCATCGGCAGAATCCAATGACCACCCCGCGGCAAGGTGGGGCGCTTGGGGACGAGCTGGCGAACCTCGGCATCATCGCACTCATCGCCGCCGCCGTCCTCGCCGTCATCCTCCGCGTCGCGGGCGCCATCACCGCCTGGGTCACCGGGGCCGCGCAGCCGACGGGCGGGGTCGAAGCCGGCCTCGGCGTCATCCTGCACCCCGCAGACCCCGGCCGTGCGCTTGGCGCCGACGGGCTGAGCCCGGTGGCTTATTGGATCGTCTGCGGCATTCTCATCGTCGCGGTCGGGAGTGCGGGGTGGTGGGTGTGGCGGTTCTTCCGTGAACAGTCGCGGCAGACGAAGGTCGACCCGTACCGGATCGTCGGGATCGCCACCCGCACCGATGTCACCACTGCGGCATCGGAGAAGGCGCTGCTGCGACGCGCCGGGCAACTCAGGCCCTCTATCGAGCAGCCTGCGGTCACTGATGTCGGCTACCTCCTCGGCGCATCACGGAGCGTGAATGTGTGGGCGAGCGTGGAGGACTCGATCCTGCTGATCGGGCCGCCACGCTCCGGGAAGGGCCTGCATGTGGTCATCAACGCGATCCTCGACGCCCCCGGCGCAGTCGTCACGACCTCCACCCGCCCCGACAACCTCACCGCCACCTTGAAAGCACGAAGTGCGGAAGGGCGGCCGGTGGCGGTGTTCGATCCGCAGCACCTCGCCGAAGGCATCCCCGCAGGCTTAAGGTGGTCACCGATCCGAGGATGCGAGGACCCGCTGACAGCGATGATCCGTGCCACCGGCCTCGCCGCCGGCACCGGCCTCTCCGCTGGCGGTGTCGAAGGTGGAGACTTCTGGGAAGGGAAAACCCGAACCGCCCTCCAAGCCCTTCTCCACGCCGCAGCCCTCGACCAGCGTGCGCCTGCCGAGCTGTTCCGGTGGACCCTCGACCCTGCCGCAGCGTCCGATGCGGTCGCGATCCTCACCGGACATCCGAAAGCCGCAACGGGGTGGGCGGATTCGCTGCAGGCGATGATCGACGCAGACCCCCGAACCCGCGACTCCATCTGGCAAGGCGTCTCCCTCTCCCTTGCTGCCCTCGCAGACCCCCGCGTCCTCGATGCTGTGAGTCCCAGCCCGGAGGAGCGGTTCGATCCGGAGGAGTTTCTGCGTAAGCGCGGCACCGTGTATCTGCTCGCGACCGGTGCGGGGGCGAACAACAGTGCCGCACTGGTGTCAGCGTTCGTGGAAGACCTCGTCGAAGCCGCCCGCCGTCTCGCCGCCCGATCACCCGCAGTCCGCCTCGACCCACCGCTGCTGCTCGCGCTGGATGAGATCGGAAACCTCGCCCCGCTGCCATCGCTGCCGACGTTGATGGCAGAAGGCGGCGGTACGGGGATCACGACGATGCCGGTGCTGCAATCGCTCGCGCAGGCGCGGGAGAAGTGGTCGGATAACGCGGCCGGCGCGATCTGGGACGCCAGCATTGTGAAGATCATCCTCGGTGGCGCATCCAACTCCCGTGACCTTCAAGACCTCACCACATTGATCGGTGAACGCGACGAGATCACCGACTCCACCACCATCGGTGACCACGGCTCCCGCACCGCACAACGCTCCATCCGCCGGGTATCGATCATGCCGCCCGACGTGATCCGCACCCTCCCATTCGGCACCGGCCTCATCCTGCTACGCGCCGCACCACCAATCGTTGCGAAACTGCGTGCTTGGACTGGTCGGCGTGACAGTGATGTTCTCCGCGCTCAGCGGGCAGCCGTTGAAGAGTCTCTGCGTCAGCGCCCGTAACCGGGTCAACCGCAGGGGTACTTGGCGCACCTCTCCGATAAGGCGGCCATGGCGGTCGCCCCTTCTGAGAGGAGCACGTCGATGAGTATCGATACGCAGCAGTCCATTTCTGGGTTCATCGCTACGCAGCCTCGACTGACGGTCGGGGAAAACGGAGTTTCGAGGTTGCACGCACGCATCGGGATTGAGCATTCGCGGCAGGAATCCGATGGTTCATTCACCCAGCTGGAGCCGACCTTCCATGACCTCGCGATCTTCCGAAAGACCGCAGAAGAGGCAGCTTCACGGTTCCGCAAAGGCGACCGTTTCATCGCCTCTGGTCGCGTCCATGAATACACGTATGAGAAGGACGGGCAGCAAGTTGCCGCAGAGGAGTTCATTGCTTCTCGTATCGGCCACGATCTTGCTCGCACCCGATACGAAGTGGATCGCACACCTCGACGCAGCAGCGTCGACCAGGATGCGCCATCGCACCATGGTCCCAGTCGAGACCCGGTCGCAGGGGCTCACGCCAGTGGCCCGGGCCGGGCAAGCATCTGACAGCGGCGCCGATCATGGACGAGAACACCGCTGAAGACCAGGACACGGTTGACGAAGAGATCGAGTTCGATGGTGACTTTGAAGGACCATTGTTGGTTGAGCCTCCGCATCCGATCAACTGGAACTTGCTTGGCCCGGAAGACCTCGAAGCCGAATGGCTTGAGCTCAACCGCTGGGTGCACTGGCTACGCCGCACCTACGGACTCCCAGCAGCGGTGATCCCGCCGTTCTGGCACCATCACACGGAGTTGTTGTGGGAGCTTTCCGCTCTGCATATGCACTGGCTCTGTTGCTACGACTCGGAGAAGAGCGGATCAGCACCGCTGGCCTGGCACCGCGACTTCGCCGATGCACGGGTTCGTCTTCGCGACTGGGTAGCCACCAACGGCACTCGTCTCGATCGTGACCGCCCCACGCGGCAGACTGCTTGGCCGGGCGAGACGCCCGCTCCGCAGGTCGAAGATGTCGTCATCGATAACCGTGAGCAGGAGTTCATCGAGTTCGTGCTCGCCGAGGTCGAAAAACGGCGGGAGGAAGAGGATCAGTTCTACCGTTCTCTCGATCCGACCACAGGCGAGATCTCATGAACGAGGCAACAGAGTCACCCGTTCAGTCGCCGTTGCTGCACAGCCGTGATGTCGCCACCTATCTGAAGGTGTCGGAATCAACATTGTCCAGGTGGCGGTCAGCGGGTACGGGGCCGCCGTTCATCCGCATGAGCGGAATCGCCCGCTACCGGATCGAAGCGGTGGAGGCGTGGCTTACTGAACTGGAACGCGAACATGCCGCGGAAAGGTGAGCCGCTTCCGAAGGCCGACCCGAAGCCGGTACCGCCGATCGGTGTGAAAGTCTCCACCGATATGGAGCGCCGCTCGTATGGCATCCGGGCGCGAGCAAGGTGGACGGACCCGATCACCAAACGCCGCGTGATCCGCTCCGAAATTGTCGCCGATGAAGCGGCAGCTCACTCGTTCTTCGATCAACTGCGTAACTCGTCCGTCAAGGGCATGGACACCGCCATGACGTTGACGGAGTTCGTCACGTCAATCGGCGACCGTTGGGCGCGAGGCCTCGACCCGACCTCCACCGGCGAGACGTACGGGTTCGGTCTCAAGCTGCGGGTGCTGCCTGCGCTTGGGCATCTCCCGGTGACGCAGGTCACCGCGGGGATCATCGATCGGACCATTGATGAGTGGGAGCAGCGGTACGGGGCCTCAACGATCAAGAACTCCATTGCTCCCCTTGTGAGGGTGCTCGATGAGGCAGTGCGAGATGGTCTGCTGACGATCAACCCTGCGAAGAATCGTGCGAAGCGAAGCTTGAACCGCAACGCGTTCCGCACCCTGTCTGCCGAGCAAGCATCACCGCGGGCGCACGCGATCCCGGATATGAAGACGTTGAACAAGCTCGCGAAAGCGTGCGGGAAGGTCGACCAGTCCTACAGCGACTTCGTGATGCTCGCCGCACTCCTCGCGGCACGATCATCGGAAGTGTCGGGGCTGCAGGTTGGGGATGTCAGGTTTGAGAAGAACCTCGTCGTCATTGCACGCCAAATCTTCCCCGGCAAGGGTGGACTCATCACGAAGCCCACCAAGAGCCGCAAAGAACGACGCGTGCCGATCTTAGAGCCACTCCGTCCCGTACTCGAACGACTTACTGAAGGGAAGAAACCCGAGGCGCAGCTCTTGGTCGGGCCGAAGGGTGGGGTGCTGACGACGGCGACCGTGCGGGATGCGACGAACTGGGACAAGATCGTCGCAACCCTCGGCCTGCCTGATCTCACCCGCCACGGGCTCCGCCACACGGGCGCGACATGGATGGCCGACGCCGGGGTCCCGCTGCACGTGCTTCAAGAGATTCTGGGGCACGCCTCGATGGAAACCACGCGCGGGTATCTCCACCCCGATAATCGGCATCTGGCCTCCGCCGCAGAGCAAGCGAACGCGTTCCTCTCGCCATCGGGGCAGAAGCGCCAGAACGCCCGCAGCGGGTCGCCGACACGACGCCTGTGAGGGGCCGAAACAATGCCCGGAGTGGTTCTGGTCCCCTTTTGGTCCCCTTATCCTCAGGTCAGCCGATTTCGAACCAAGCTTCGACCCCCAAGCGCCAACGCGGAATCGGCCAGGGGGACCAGAGGGGGACCAACAAAAACCCGCCAGACAAACGATGAAGCCCTGATGAAACTTACGTCTCATCAGGGCTTTTCTGTCGGGCTGACAGGATTTGAACCTGCGACCCCCTGACCCCCAGTCAGGTGCGCTACCAAGCTGCGCCACAGCCCGTGGCATCAATTTTCAGTTATTTTGGGCTGTCCGGGCGGGGTAAACCCCTTAACCCCCAGTCAAGTGCGCTACCAAGCTGCGCCACAACCCGTTGTTTCTGGCTTCAACGCCAGGCAACCACTCCATGCTAGCGGTAAATTCGTGTGCTGCCGAACTGGCGCGGAGGTAGGTCGGTGTGGTGTCGCGTTTTCCTGGGATTAGCGCGGATGCAGCAAGCTGTCAGCATGCTGTCGGCTGAATGTCGGTGGTCGCACCTATGCTGATCCCATGGCTGGCCACCGAATTTACAAACTCGCATTTTCAGACCTTTACCCGAACTACACGGCGAAGGCTGAGCGCAAGGGGCGCTCAAAAGAAGAAGTTGACCAGATTATTTGTTGGTTGACTGGCTACACGCAGCCTGAATTGAACGAATTGATTGTTCCGGGTAATCCGGTCAATCTTGAGCAGTTTTTTGGTGAAGCTCCAAAGCCAAATCTGGCCCGTGCACAAATCACCGGTGTTGTTTGCGGTGTCAGAATCGAAGAGATCGAAGATCCGTTGATGCGCGAGATTCGTTATCTAGACAAACTCATTGACGAACTCGCTAAGGGCCGCCCAATGGAAAAGATACTGCGGGTAGCTGTTTAAGAAAGGCGTGAGCGCTTAGGCCTGCGTTCACGCTTTGTGATCTGAGGTGTCACCGCGACTATTTGCTGGTCGCTGCCTCATCTTCAAGAGTGATCTGCGTGCGCAGTTCGCTTTCGAGTGTGACCATTGCTGAGTTGCAGCGGTCGATTTGCTCGTTTAGAAGTACGAACTCGTTGCCGGTTACAGCCGCGCCCGCTTCGCTGCGAGCGTCTTCGGCATCCAGGGCGGCGTCACGTACGCGTTCAAGCTGGAGAGCGAACTCTGCAACGTGTCGCATTACGAAGGTGTTGTCACCACTCGACGCCAGAAACTGTGCCCAGGTGCCGAGCGCTTCAGAGAGCAAGGCTCGTTCTCGAAGCACCCTCTCACGTAAAACATGCAGGTCCTTTGATAAATCAATAGAGCTTTCATCGAGATTTGGGAGTTTTCGCGGCACGATCAGGCCACGGGAGATTTCGCTCTGCTCGTCATCAGCAATCGAGTTCAGAAACTCAACGAGTGCGAGACGGTTCACCGGAGCCCACCGTCTCGCCGCGGCTCGTGCGACGAGACGATCAAGCACGGTCACCGTAAGAAGGAAACTCACAAGACCACCGGCAAGACCTGACACCACAGCGAGATCAGCCCAGATGCCCGTGGTGATATCAAGCCAAAGAATGAGGCCGATAACGACGAACGCGGCAACGCCTACGAGAATATTTTTGAGTCGCGAACGCGCTATTTCCTGGTCCAACGTTCTCCGATGTTCGGGGCCTAAAAAATTGGCGCAGTCGCCTGAATTCTCACCATAGCCAGTAACCAGAGACACTGCCACACTCCGCAGCAGAGGTTCCGCAAGCTATTGACGACACTTGTCGGGTGGAGGATGCTGGGATCACACGAGAGGTGGGCCAATGCAGGAATACACATTCGTCAGTATCGCGATGACACGTCGTCGCGACGGGGCAGAGTACGCAAGTGACTATCGAGAGGTCATCGCCAAGCACGCAAAGCTTGGCTGGGAATTTGTGCAGGCGATCCCACTCGAACATCTCGCGGAGCCGCGTCTTGATCTCGTGTTCACGCGTAGGTTGAAAGAAAAGGTGAAGAAATGAAACATCCGCTCCGCCTCTTGCAGGCGTTCACGCTGTTTTCGGCCGGCCTCTACGGCCTATTCGTATTCATGGGAAATCTCATGGACTACGACTCCAACTATCAATTTGTGAAGCACGTTCTGTCAATGGACACCACCTTCGAGGGCAACGCCCTCATGTGGCGCGCAATCACGGAGCCGTGGATGTGGACCGCGGGCTACATCGGCATCATTCTTGCCGAGGGCGTTTTCACCGCGCTCGGCTTGATCGGCGGTATCAAGCTGTTCCTGCGCCGAAACGCAGACGCCGCGACCTTTAATAAGGCAAAGAGCTGGGGCTACGGAGCTTACGGCATGGGCTTCGTGATCTGGTTTATCGGGTTCATCGTGATCGGCTCCGAGTGGTTCGCCATGTGGCAATCAAGCACCTGGAACGGTAAAGACACCGCGATGCCACTCGCGATTCTGTGGGCCGGTTTTGCGGTGCTTCTTGCAATGAGCGATCCGGTCACCGAAAATAACGAATCGAACTAGGCGAGCAGGGTCAGCCCCGGGCGAGCAGCGCAGGGAACACGTGCTCCGTGTTCAACGGGGCCATGTCTTCACGCTGTTCGCTCGGGTGCACCCACTCGAGTTGCTCAATCTCAGCCTGAACCTCAACGCCGGCAACGAATGGGTGCTCGAAAACGTTGGCGACGACGTCAAAACCCGCTTCGTTCGCGGCGGCTGCACGAAACTCGCCAAGCTCAGTAAGTAGCGATGGATCAAGCTCGATGCCGAGCTCCTCTGAGATTTCGCGCGCAGCAGTCTCGGCTGCGTTCTCACCGAGTTCCGGCTTTCCACCGGGCAACATGAGGGTGGTGGTGCCGCGCTTACGCACATTGAGCACGCGGCCGTCTGCATCTCGCATCACTACTGCGCTGACTCGAATTTCCCCGTTTGCGTGCGTGCTCATTGCTCCAGCCTAAGGCTTCTGCCCTCCCGGAAACTGCGCATGGCTGGTACCTCGGCAAACTACTACGCTGAGCACATGAACTCCGCAGCAGTTACGCCAATCGTCGGTCCTCTTGTCACTCTTCGTGAGGTCACTCAGAGTGACCGCGATCCGCTACTTGCGGTATTGCTTGAACCCGAGGTTTCGAAATGGTGGGTCGGCTATACGGCTGAGCGCGTTGAGAAAGAATTTGTTGGCAACACAGAAGCGCGAGTAATCGAGGTTGAGGGCAACTGCGTCGGCGCCATGTTTGTGCTGCGCGGTGAGGATGCAGAATATCCCACTACGGTTATGCATCTTTTTCTTGCCACCGGTTTCCGGGGCCGCAGAATCGGCGAAGAGGCTCTAGCGCTGGCGATCCGCGAAGAATTTGCTGCGGGAATTACTCGAGTAACGCTCGACCCGAATATTCACAACGACGGTGCAATTCGTAGTTACGAGCGGCTCGGTTTTCAAAAGATCGGCGTGCTTCGTGACTACCAGGTTCGACCCGGGGGCCACCTTGAGGACGCGCTTTTTATGGACCTCACCCGCAGCGATTTTCCAGAGGGCCCGGCGCTGCCCCCGCGTTAATAAACGGGCCCTTGACCAGTCGTAACTGGTCAAGGGCCCGTTCTCAACGACTTGAGCGTTGGTGAACTTACTCGCCGTGTGCGCCGTGGCTGCCCGAGCGAGGCGCTGAATCGCCAGTTTCGCGCGCTGCGAGCAGATCACGAATCTCGATCAGCAGATCGGTTTCGCTCGCTGCTGCCTCAGCCTCTTCAGCTTCAGATGGCTTGTGTCCGTGCTTGCGCACGTACATTGCTTCATTGAACTTGTTCATTGGCATCACAATCGCGAAGTAGACAACCGCTGCCACCAGCAGGAAGTTGATGATTGCGCCCATGACGGCACCAATGCCGAGCGATACTGGGCCGATTTGCAGTACGGCCTTGTTAATTTCGTCGGCGTTGAACAGTGCAGCGATCACAGGGTTGAAGATCCCGTCGACCAGCGAATTCACGATCGAAGTGAACGCGGCGCCGATGATCACGGCGACTGCCAGCTCGACAACATTGCCGCGCATGATGAAATCTCTGAATCCCTTCACGGGCTCTCCTTTCTCCTGGCCGTCGCGTGTCACGAAAGCTCTGAAACAACTGTAGCGGCAACTTAAAAGTCAACTGTCTGGCCCACCGGACAGTGGGTTGCTCAAGCTCATTGAACAGCCCCACCGCGCACGGTGAAATGGGGGTACAGCTCGCGCAGAGGTCACCACACAGAGCAGTTGAACAGGGTGACCGCGGCGCCAGCAGGCATGACGCAGCAAGATGAAAGGCATCACCATGGCACTCCCGGGAGCACGCCCCGTCCGCGCCCCACGCGGCACCGAGATCAGCGCAAAGAGCTGGCAGACCGAGGCTCCGCTTCGTATGCTCATGAACAACCTTGACCCAGAGGTTGCCGAGCGACCAGACGACCTCGTCGTCTACGGTGGCACCGGCCGCGCAGCACGCAGCTGGGGAGCATTCGACGCAATTGTCGACACCCTGCGCGACCTCGAAGAAGACGAGACGCTGCTGGTGCAGTCGGGCAAGCCAGTCGGCGTATTCCGCACCAATAAGTGGGCACCCCGAGTGCTGCTGGCAAACTCGAACCTTGTCGGCGACTGGGCAACCTGGCCAGAGTTCCGCAAGCTCGAGGCAGAAGGCCTGATGATGTACGGCCAGATGACCGCAGGTTCATGGATTTACATCGGCACCCAGGGCATTCTCCAGGGCACCTACGAAACCTTCGCCGCTGCCGGTCGCAAGCTACAAGGCCAGGGCCGCATCGCCACCGTCGAGGGTAAAGGCTCGCTCGCAGGCACCATCACCCTGACCGGTGGTTGCGGCGGCATGGGTGGCGCGCAGCCACTCGCCGTCACCCTGAACGATGGCGCCTGCCTGATCGTCGACGTTGACCGCACTCGCCTTGAGCGCCGAGTTGGCAAGCGCTACCTCGACGAGGTAGTCGACGACATCGACGAAGCTCTCGCGAAGGTGCAGCAGGCTCGCGATGAGAACCGCGGCTGGTCGGTCGGTCTCGTTGGCAACGCGGCAGAGGTCTTCCCAGAGATTCTGCGCCGTCACCAGGCTGGTGAAATCAAGATCGATCTCGTCACCGATCAGACTTCGGCACACGATCCGCTGTCATACCTGCCAATTGGTTACCGGGTCGAGGATCGCCTTGCCCGTGCCGAGGCCGACCCTGAGGGCTTCACCCGCGACGCGCAGGCAGCCATGGCTGCACACGTCAAGGCAATGGTCGAATTCCAGGACGCCGGCGCCGAGGTCTTTGACTACGGCAACTCGATCCGTGACGAAGCACGCAAGGGCGGCTACGACCGCGCATTCGAGTTCCCAGGCTTCGTGCCTGCCTATATCCGTCCACTCTTCTGCGAGGGTCTCGGACCGTTCCGTTGGGCGGCACTCTCGGGCGACCCAGAAGACATTCGTGTTACCGACGAAGCGCTCAAGGAGCTCTTCCCAGAGAACACCCACCTACATCACTGGCTCGACGCCGCGGCAGAGCGTGTCGAATTCGAGGGTCTGCCAGCTCGCATTTGCTGGCTTGGCTACGGCGAGCGTCACCAGGCAGGCCTGCTCTTCAACAAGCTTGTTGCAGAGGGCAAGGTTAAAGCACCGATCGTAATTGGCCGAGATCATCTTGACTCGGGCTCGGTAGCATCGCCATACCGTGAGACCGAAGCCATGGCTGACGGTTCAGACGCGATCGCCGACTGGCCACTGCTGAACGCCCTCACCGCAACCTCATCTGGCGCGACCTGGGTTTCGATCCACCACGGTGGAGGAGTGGGCATTGGCCGTTCGATCCACACCGGCCAGGTATCGGTTGCCGACGGTACCGAACTCGCGGCAGAGAAGCTCAGCCGTCTGCTCACGAACGATCCAGGCATGGGCGTGATCCGTCACGTTGATGCTGGCTACGAGCGTGCGGCCGAGGTCGCTGTAGAGCGTGGAGTGCGTGTGCCGATGGAACCAACCACGCTGAATACTGATCGCGCCTGGTAGGCAATCGAGCCTTGTCGCGGAAGTGGGTTTCCTGTTTCATGCGCGACGTTGCGGATTCCGAGTATGCAAAATCGCATACTCGGAATCCGCAAAAAGCGCCAAAACCGCGAAACGCTTCCCGCGACGGTGGCCGCCAAAACAGGAAGCTCGCTCCCGCGCAGCCCACAGCCAAACCACTCGCTGATCCCCGCAACCGAACTCATGCAAAGGTAATGACATGACCCGCACGCTTCTGATTGAGAACATTGCTGAGCTGACCACTAACGACGAGACGCTCGGCGAGGGCCTCGGTGGCCGTATCGCCGACGCGGCCGTGATCGTCGAAGGTGAAAACATTGCCTGGGTTGGGCCGACTCACGAGGCTCCGGCGGCCGACGAGCGATTTGATGCGGCTGGCAGAGCGCTGCTGCCGGGTTGGGTCGACTCGCATACTCACATGGTGTTCGCGGGGGATCGCACGGCCGAGTTCGAAGCACGTATGGCGGGCGAATCGTACGCTGCCGGTGGCATCAATGTGACGGTGAACGCGACTCGTGCGGCAAGTGACGAGGCGCTCGCCGCAAACCTCGAACGACTCATCAACGAGGGTCGTCGCGGCGGCACCACGACTTTTGAAACCAAAACAGGCTACGGTCTGAGCGTCGAAGATGAGGTGCGCAGCGCGCGCATCGCTGGTGCGAGCGCAGACGCGGTCACCTTCCTTGGTGCTCACTTGGTTCCGGCCGGTGCCGATCCAGCGCAATACCTCGATCTGGTAGTTGGGCCAATGCTTGACGCGGTTGCGCCGCTTGTCACCGCTGTCGATGTGTTTTGCGAAACCGGCGCTTTTGACGGCGAAGCTTCGGCGCGAGTTCTTGAGGCGGCGGCTGCGAAGGGGCTCGCTACTCGGGTGCACGGTAACCAGCTTGGGCACGGTCCGGGTGCGCAGCTGGCTGTGAAGCACGGATCGCTGAGCGTTGACCACCTCGCGTTTTTGAGTGATGAAGACGTTGAAGCGCTCGCTGGGTCTTGGACAGATTGGCGAGGTGGTGCTGGCGAGCGAGGTACCGTCGCGACTGTGCTGCCGGCCTGTGACCTCTCAACACGTATGCCGCTTGCGCCAGCAAAACGACTCGTCGAGGCCGGTGCCATGCTGGCGATTGCTTCGAATTGCAACCCGGGCACCTCGTACACCAACTCAATGGGTTTCGCCGTGGCGACCGCTGTGCTGCAGATGCAGCTCACTGTGCAGCAGGCGGTGCGTGCGGCGACGCTCGGCGGCGCGATTGCGCTTGGCATGCATGAAGACGGATGGGTCGATCCGCGCGGTGTATCGCATAAGCGGATCGGTGTGGTCGCGCCGGGAGCACGCGCAGATCTGCAACTGCTTGATGCGCCATCGGTCACGCACCTCGCGTACCGCCCAGGTATGCCACTTACTTCCGCGGTGTGGCATGCCGGCCAGCGCGAAATTTAGCCCCGTTATTTCGATCGAGAAGACACGCGGAACGAGTGCCGATGGGGCATCGCCCGCGATAAACAACCAGACTTGGTTTGGGTGATTTGCCCTCACCATGCTGCAAACCCGTGGCGTGACGACGCGCCACAACAATACAAAGGAGAGCAGATGGCAACGTCGCCCAGCACACCCCCCAATGCCGGTGGTAGCCCCACCGTGCATGCTGGTGACTTTGAAACAGCGACCGCAACGAACCCAGACAATGGTTTGAAGCGTGGCCTCACGGCCCGCCATATTCGTTTTATGGCGCTTGGTTCGGCAATCGGCACGGGCCTGTTTATGGGCTCGTCTGGCGCGATCCAAACCGCTGGCCCAGCCGTGCTGATCGCCTACATTATTGGCGGCGCGGCCGTCTTCATGGTGATGCGTGCGCTCGGCGAAATGGTGGTGCGGCACCCGGTGTCGGGCTCATTCGGCCAGTATGCCTCGCGCTATATTCACCCTTTTGCCGGCTTTTTGGTTGGCTGGAGCTTCGCCTTCGAGATGTTCTTGGTGGCAGTGTTTGATGCCACCGCCATCGGCCTGTACATGCGCTTCTGGTTCCCAGATGTCTCGCAGTGGGTGTGGGTGCTCGCAGTGGTTTTCTTTATTGCCGCGATTAACCTCATCGGCGTAAAAGTCTTTGGTGAGCTTGAATTCTGGTTTGCTCTGATTAAGATCGTCGCAATCATTGCGCTGATCGTCGCGGGTGTCGCCGTGATCCTTTTCGGTTTCGGCATCGCAGGCCATGACCAGATGGGCCCACAAAACCTTGTTGAGCATGGTGGGTTTATGCCGAATGGTTTGTGGGGGCTCATCGCCTCATTCACCATCGTGATGTTTGCGTTCGGCGGCATTGAGATCATTGGCGTCACCGCGGGTGAGGCGCAGAACCCGAAGAAGGTGCTGCCGAAGGCGATCAACTCGGTTCCGCTGCGTATCCTGCTCTTCTATGTACTCACGCTCGGCGTGATCATGTGCATCCAGCCTTGGAACGAGATTACGGGTGAGACCAGTCCTTTCGTGTCGATCTTTGAGTCCATCGGTTTCCAAGCGGCTGCCGCGGTCTTCAACGTGATTCTGGTGACGGCAGCCCTTTCGGCCATGAACGCTGACATTTTCGGTGCTGGCCGTATGCTGCACGGCCTCGCCGAGCAGGGTCAGGCCCCACGATCATTCACTAAGACCACTCGCAACGGCGTGCCGATCATGACTGTCGCAACAATGATCGTTGGCCTGTTGATCGGTGTTGTATTGAATTTCTTCTACCCGGATCAGGTGCTCTTTTTGCTTGGTGCACTCGCGACCTTCGCGACGGTTCTGGTGTGGTTGGTTATTCTGATTGCGCATATTCGTATGAAGCGAGAGATTGCTCGCGAAAAGCGTCTACCAAGCGAATTCCCGGTTCCGTTCTGGCCGGTGGCGTCGTGGCTCACCGTTGGATTTATTGTCTTTGTGATCGTGATGGTGGGCGTCGTGCCCGCGTCTCGGCCAGCGCTTTGGGTCGGCCTGATCTGGGTGGCGCTGCTGACTGTTTGTTACTTCGTTTTCGTGAAGGGCGACGGGCGAAAGCCGTATCAGCTGGTTGATGAGACTGCGCCGATTTCGGTGGTGGAGCTCGAAGAGAAATAGCCCTCTCAGCTCAAGCCAGTAACTGGTGGCCCGTTTGCCGAATTGCTCGGCAGGCGGGCCACGCTCTTTTACTTAGGCGACACTGCGATGCGCAAAATGCCTGAACAGAGCAGAATGGGGTGATGAACGCATTTCGCCGGGCGATCCGCTCGTACCCTCTTGTAGCGACCACTCTTGTTGTCGCCGTGGTCGGATTGCTGATGCTCGCGACGCCAGCTCGCGATATCGCTCCGTGGGTTGTCGGAATCTACGCGCTCGCGATTGCTGCTTGTGAAGCAGTGCAGATGGTGCGCTCGCTGCTGAAGGGAAACCTTGGTCTCGACATTCTTGCGGTGACCGCGATTACAGCTGCCGTACTGGTTGGTGAACCGTGGGCTGCGATTGTCGTGGTGTTGATGCTGACCGGCGGCGAAGCCCTCGAGAACTATGCGGAAAACCGTTCGAAGCGCGAACTGGTGGCGCTGCTTGATCGCGCTCCACGTCAGGCGACGAGGGTGATCGGTGGCATGCCCACAGATGCTGAAAGTGCCGAAAGTCTTGAGGTGGTGCCAGTCGACGCTATCGCCATAAACGATGTGCTTTTGGTGCGCCCCGGCGAGGTGGTGCCGGTTGACGCTCTGCTGCTTTCGCCGAGCGCTAGTTTTGATGAGTCTTCGCTCACTGGAGAGAGTTTGCCCGTTGATCGCGCTGCTGGCGAGGTGGTTTCGAGTGGAGTGGTGAATGGCTCAACAGCGATCTACCTGCGGGCGAAGGCGCTTGCTTCAGACAGCCAATATCAGCAGATCGTGGCGCTGGTCGAGCGTGCGCAAGAGAGCAAAGCGCCTACTGTGCGTCTGGCTGATCGCTACGCTGTGCCGTTCACGCTGCTATCGCTGGGGATCGCTGCGGCCGCATGGATTGTGAGTGGAAACCCGACTCGGTTTGCCGAGGTGCTTGTGGTTGCGACGCCATGTCCACTGCTGATTGCTGCTCCGGTCGCGTTTCTCGGCGGCATGAGCCGCGCTGCACGACACGGTCTCATCGTGAAGGGCGGCGGCACACTTGAGCAGCTCGCTCGGGTTCGCTCGGCCGCGTTTGATAAAACTGGCACGTTGACAACAGGCAGGCCAAAGCTCACTCGGATGCAGCTTGCTGAGGGAGTTTCGGAGGATCAACTGCTGCAATTCGCTGCAAGCGCCGAGGTGTATTCGTCGCACGTGCTTGCTGCCGCTATTGTGCAGACGGCAAAAGATCGCGGGCTTGAGATTCTGGCGATGGCTGAGGCGCAAGAATTCGCTACGAACGGTGTTGAAGCGACGCTTGAGGAGGCGCTTGAGACAACTTTTGAGGCGGCGTTTGAGCAGACCTCTGAACCGACCTCTGAATCGGCGACTGCCATGCAGAGTGTCGTTCGGGGCAAGGTTCGGGTTGGTAAACCGGCCTGGGTAGCAGAGGCCGCGAATGATCTTGTGAGAGTCGAGCTTGAGCCTGGCGAACTTGCGATCTACGTTGCCGTAGACGCCCGGTTTGCGGGCGCACTGATCATGCGCGATGCGCTCAGGCCTGAGGCGCTCAGCACTGTGCAGCAGCTTGAAGAGTTGGGCCTCGATCGTATGCTTATCGTGACCGGCGATGTTGAGGCTACCGCTCGTTCGGTTGGTGATGATCTCGGTATCGCTGAGGTGCACGCAGAGTGCACCCCGGCAGACAAAGTGAAGATTGCGGCGTCAATCACTCCGCGGCCATTGATTATGACTGGCGATGGGCTCAACGATGCACCGGTGCTTGCCGCCGCAGACGTTGGTTTCGCGATGGGTGCTCGTGGGGCAACGGCGGCCAGCGAATCAGCTGATATTGTCAATCGTTTTGACACCATTGCGGGTGTTGCCGACGCGGTGCGGATCGGTCGCGATACCGTGCGAATCGCGCTGCAGAGCATTTGGCTGGGCATTCTTTTGAGTGTTGCGCTCATGCTTGTCGCCGCGTTTGGCTTCCTGCCAGCGCTTGTTGGCGCCTGGATGCAGGAGCTCGTCGATCTTGTGGCGATCCTCGGAGCCCTCCGAGCAATCGGCACGCGCGCTGACCAAAAATTTGCGAGAACCCATCAGGGCCCTACTCAGCAGAGCCCTCGTGTGCGGCAGTCGCAGCGGCAGCCTCAGCACTAGTCGCAGCGGTAGTAGCTGTTGCTGAGGTGCCTGGGATTCGGGAACGTCGCAGTGATGGGCTCGCGAAGGGGGCTTTCGAAATAACAATTATGGCGAGGATCACCAGGCCAAATCCGAGCCAATATGGGGCTGAGTGCGCAACTGTTGCGTAGAGAAAACCTGCGAGCAGCGGCGCGATCACGCCGATACCTGAGTTGAGTGATTGGATCACGCCGGCGACCCACCCCTGTTCGTCTTCGCCAACCTGTTGTGAAAGCACGCCGTCCATTGCTGCGGTGGCCGGCCCCTGGCCCCCGCCGAGGGTGAGCGCTCCGATGATCAGAAGCCAGGGTTGAGCGAGCACGCTCGCGACGAGCGCGAATGCGAGCAGGCCAACTGCCTGTGCGATTACGCCAGCGATCATCACGCCGCGTTCACCGAGGCGAGGTAGCAGTAATTGCATGAGGCCGCCTTGCAGCACAATGTCGAGCACGCCTATGCACGAGGTGAGTAGTCCGATGCTTGTGGCTGTCCATGCGAGTTCATCGAGTGCGAGCACGCTGAAGTTGTTCACGAACATGCTGAACGGGATTCCTACAAGAATCACGGCGACCAGTAGCCCCCGTAACTGGGGGCGCACAAACGCTTTCTTGAATGCCGAGAAGGGGTGCAGCTGGGTGACTTCGAGCTTTGAAGTGCGGCTTTCGGGTTTCAGGCTTTCTGGCAAAAAGAAGAAGCTCAGTGTTGCGACGATGAAGGCCATCGCCGCGGTGAAGAATACGGGTAGGTCGATGTGCACGGCAGCGAGCAGGCCTCCGAGTGCGGGTCCGATCATGAATCCGATGCCGTTGAGGGCGCCGAGTAGGCCAAAACGTTTCGCGCGGTCTTTCGGTGGCGTGATGTCGGCCGCGTAGGCAAAGAGAGCGGGCATGTCTCCGGCCGTGATGCCTTGGATGATTCGCCCTGCGAGTAGCACCCAGATTGACCCGCCGATGCCGAAGGTGAGGAATCCGAGCGTTGCGCCAAGAGTGGCGATCACAATGACAGGTCGCCTGCCGAAGCGATCGGAGAGGCCGCCGAAGAGTGGGGCGACGATGAACGCGCAGAGTGCATTGACTGCTTCTAGAACGCCTACCCAAACGGCAAGGTGGTCGGGTGTATCTACGTATCTCTGCACCAAGAATGGCAGCACTGGCAGCACGGATGTCATGCCAATCACATTGAGCATGGTGATGGAGATGAGCATTGCCCAGGCGCGGTGCTGTGTGTTGTTAGCCGGGCTTGATGCGGTGTGTTCTGCTGCCATGAGCAAAAGTGTATCAATACCAGTTTTGTAGTCAATACAGTTTTGAATCTGGTCCAACTTCGAATCAACTTCGATAAGATGGCCGCATGACCAACGTGAGCCCAGGGCGCCGGGAACGCAAAAAAGCCGCGACTCGCAAGCTGATCTCTGACACCGCAACAAACATGTTTCTTGAGCGCGGTTATGAAAACGTCAGTATTCGCGAGATCGCCGATGCTGCCGATGTTTCTCCCACCACGGTGTTCGCTCACTTCTCCCAAAAAGAAGCGATCGTTTTTGACGAAGACGACGAACAGCGGGAACAGCTGATCGGCGCGGTGCGCAACCGAGCGCCAGGTGTATCAATTTCTGAAGCACTAAAAACGCTCTACGTCGACACCCACGCCGAAATGCTTGAGCACGGCGACGGAGCCAAGCGCTTCATGGAAATGCTTGAGAACACCCCGGCATTGAGAGACTACGGCGCACGCATGTGGACGCGACACGAGGAAGCCCTCGCAGTCGAAATCGCCCAAGAACTAGATCAGGAACCACCGAACGCAAGTGTGCGGCTCTACGCAAGATTCGCGCTGCAGATCCAGGTGCTCGCACTACAGAGCGACGATCCAATCGGCATGATCGAAGCCGGATTCGCGATGCTCGATAACGGACTCGACCTGCCGTAGCTGCACGTAACGAGGTTGATGCTTACCGCCCGCGCCCGTGAATGCGCGAAGAAAGTGTGCGTGCAGCGCCCCGAACTTCGTCGGCGAGTTCGGCAAGGCGATCCTCGGCAACCTCTTCATCTCGAAACGTTACGGCGATAGCTGCCACCGGTAGCTCACGGTGATCGAGTACCGGCACAGATACCGACGAGAATCCGAGGGTAACCGAGCCGTGTTCAACCGCGAATCCGCGAGTAATCGTCGCGTCGAGCACGGTGCGCAAACGGGAATATCGATCGATCGTCTCTGTCTCGGGCAACCCAGTGGCGACGTCGGCGCGATGCACGAATGCGTCTTTGTTTGGGTAAAGTGCGCGCAATTGGGGCTTTGAGAGCGCCGCGAGGATCGCTCTGCCGCTTGCAGTGAGGTGTGCCGGCAGGCGCACATTTACATCGGTGATCAGCGCTGGCGCACCCTTTGCGCGCTCCTCGATGATGTAAAGCACATCGCGGCCGTGCTGCACCGCAAGGTGGCCGCTAAAACCGAGCCGGTCAACGAGTGCAGCGATAAGTGGTCGACCAATGCGGGCAAGCGGTTCTTGTCTGGTGTATGCCGAACTCAGTTCGAAGGCTGCGATGCCGAGGCCATAGCGACGTTCTTCGGGCAGGTGCATCACAAAACCGTGTTCTTGCATGGCGCCTAGCAAGTGGTAGACGGTGGATCGCGGCAGATCGAGCTGCGAGGCGATCATGCTGGCCGGCATCGGCCCGCGAGCGGCAGCAAGCATGCTCAGGATTCGCAGCGTCTGATCTGCCGCCGGAACCTTGGGCTGGGTCATGTCTTGAGCCTACTCGCTGGCCTTGCGGCGTTGTCTTTGAAAGTGGCGACGCTGTTCTCGTAAACGTCAGCGTAAACGTAAACGTAAACGTAAACGTAAACGTCAGCCTCAGCGCCAACCACAGCATCAGCGCGCGAGTGGATACGTTGTTGCCGAGTGGATACGTTGTGTCGAGCTCCCAGGTATCCACTGGGTGACAACGTATCCACTCGGCGCGCGCAACTGGGCGGTGCGGCCACGCAGCAACGCAGCCCAGCCACGCAGCAACGCGGCGCAGCCGCGCTGCGGGCGAATTAGCTGAGCTTTGCGCCGCCCAGGGCTGATTCGGCTGCCGTCACCACATCGCCTGCGAGCACAAAGTCATATGCGGCGTTGATGTCCGGTGAAAGGAAACCATCGGTGTTAGGCGCCGAAATGCGGCTACGGAATAGTTCGTGCACGGCAGCGGTTGCTGCGGCGGGGGATCCGCTGGCCGAAGCGGCACGGAAATCGAGTGCCCTGGTCGAAGCGAGAAGCTCGATCGCCAGCACGCGGGTCAGGCCGTCGATAGCGCGGCGTAGCTTGCGCCCTGCGTGCCAGCCCATTGAGACGTGGTCTTCCTGCATCGCAGATGACGGGATCGAGTCGACCGATGCTGGGTTCGCCAGTCGCTTCAGTTCGGATACGATGCCGGCTGCGGTGTACTGCGCAATCATCAGGCCGGAGTCAAGACCCGCGTCTGCTGCCAAGAACGGTGGCAGGCCGTGGTTGCGGGAGACGTCGAGAAAACGGTCGGTGCGACGCTCGCTGATCGAGGCGAGGTCGGCGACAGCAATTGCCAGGAAGTCGAGTACGTAGGCAACCGGTGCGCCGTGGAAGTTGCCGTTCGACTCAACGCGACCGTCTGGCAGCACTACCGGGTTGTCGACTGCTGAACGCAGCTCAACCGATGCGACGCGAGCTGCGTGCTCTGCGGTGTCGCGAGCGGCGCCGTGCACCTGGGGTGCGCAGCGCAGTGAGTAGGCATCTTGCACGCGAGTGAATTCGCCCTCTTGCGGGCGCTGCACAAGTGTCGAGTCTTTCAGTACGCTCGCCATGTTTGAGGCGGCCGCGGCCTGCCCTGGGTGCGGGCGCAGTTCGTGAAGTTCGGCAGCAAATACGGCGTCGGTGCCGGTGAGTGCTTCAACGCTTGCGGCCGCGGCGAAGTCTGCGGTTTTGAACAGCTTGGTGAGGTCGTGCAGTGCCAGGCACAGCATGCCGAGCATGCCGTCGGTGCCGTTGATGAGGGCGAGGCCCTCTTTTTCGGCGAGCACGAGTGGTTCGATGCCGGCATCAGCGAGTGCCTTGGCTGCGTCGATTGGTGCGGTGTGCGGGTCGGTGCTCACTCGAACTTGGCCTTCACCCATCAGGGTGAGTGCGCAGTGTGCAAGCGGGCTGAGGTCTCCTGAGCAGCCGAGGGAACCGTACTCGTGTACTACTGGGGTGATGCCTGCGTTGATAATTGCCGCGTAGGTTTCTGCGACTACCGGACGTACGCCGGTGCGTGCGCTGGCGAGTGTGTTCAGGCGCAGCAGCATGAGAGCGCGGACGACCTCTCGCTCTACTTCGGGGCCGGTGCCGGCCGCGTGTGAACGGATCAGGCTGCGCTGTAGCTGCTGGCGCTTCTCGGTGGGAATCTGAACTTTTGCGAGTGCGCCGAATCCGGTCGAAACGCCATAGTGTGGCCGGGTGTCGTTCGCGAGTTCTTCGATCATGCGACGGCTCTCGGCGATACGCTCGAGGGCGGCGGCATCAATGCTGATTTGGGCGTCATGGCGGGCGACCGCAACAACGTCGGCGACGGTGAGGGGTGCTGCTCCGAGGATCACTGTGTTGCTCATGAATCGATTTCAGCCCACTTTCATTCGCGCGGGTAGCTCGCGCAGCTGAGTATTGTCCGGAATCCCAGACTGTGCGCGTGACATTCACGTCGAGATCCAAGCCCAGATGCTTAGAGTCGAATCATGAGCAGCACGAAGCTTCCAATTGATCCCCTCTGGCCACGCGCAGGTGCGTGGTCGACCCCAGGTGAAAGCACCGATCTCACCATCGTTGGTGTGCCAACCAGCAAGACCTCAATTTCGGCAACAAACGCGCACGAAACACCCGCGGCCATTCGCGAAGCCTTGCGCAAATACTCCACCCACATTGTCGCCGCTGGATCGCCAGGGCACCGTGGCAGTGAAACCGAGATTGTGCTGCACGAAGCCTTGAACATCGCAGACGCCGGCGACGTCGCCGACCCCGATACTGAAGACGGCGAGATTGCCGCGGCCAAGTTCATCACCGAACTCGCGGCGAAGTCGGAACTCGTGGTCGCGCTCGGCGGCGACAACGCATGCACTGTTCCGGCGGCACTCGGCGTGGCCGAGGCGCACGGTGGCCTTGCGTCGGCGGGCCTCATCACCCTTGACGCTCATCACGATCTGCGTGACGGTCGAAGCAACGGCTCACCGGTTCGCCGGCTGATCGAGATGGGCCTGAATCCGCGGCACATTGTGCAGATCGGCATCGCCGACTTCGCCAATTCGCAGGCCTACCGGCAGCGTGCGAAAGACCTCGGCATCACGGTGATCCACCGCGATGAACTGCATGATCGCCCGCTCGCGGAAATCACCGCCGAAGCTCTCGCAATCGCTGGCGGTGGGGGCGGCGCAATTCACGTCGACCTCGATGTTGACGTGTGTGATCGCAGCGTGGCGCCTGGCTGCCCAGCTTCTGTTCCTGGTGGTTTGCAGGCGCACGAACTGCGTCGCATTGCTCGCTTGCTCGCAGCGGATCACCGCGTGCGTGGCCTCGATATTGCCGAGGTTGACGCCACGGCAGACAGTGATGATGCGCGCACCGTTCGACTTTCGGCGCTGCTGGTACTCGAAGCCGCTGCTGGTCTCGCCCTTCGGGCGTAACCCCAGTCGTCCTCCTGCGGCCGCGAAGCGGATGGCAGGATCTCTTCGCGCTTAGAGCCTAGTGAGATCCGGCAACTCCCTTTACGGCCACAGGATGACGGAATGACTGTGCCCGAGACGGGCACAGGACGAGGCCGAACGAGAGCCAGAAATGGCTCTCGCCTCTATCGGCCTTGTCCACTCATACGTGTTACGCAAGCACCTCACGTTCAAGCCGCACGAAGCTGATTTCCAGCCCCTCCGCCATGCCGGTTGCGAGAATCATCTCGCGTACCTCAGTGCTTGGGTAGGTGATGAGGTAGGCGGCAAGCGTGCCACCTTCTACTGGTGTAAGTGTCAACTCGTTGATGGTCTCTGGGCTTTCCTCGCCGTTTTGATCGGCGGGGGAGACCATGCGCTCGGTCGTGACGAGCCGCTGTGGCGGCGTGATTTCGAGCACTTCGCCGGTGAACCCGAAGCTTTCACCCGATTGGGTTTCGCGCCACTGGGTCCGCATGGTGTCTCCTGCTTTCGAACCGACTTCGCATACGGTCATTTCCCATCCGTCTGGGCCGAGCTGCCAGCGGCGCAGTAGCGCTTCGTCGGTGAAGGCCTGCCAGATCTGCGCGACGGTGCCGCGTACTACGCGTGAAACTCGGGCTTGAGTGTCGCCGATCAGCTGGGTTTCGGTGCTGTTGCCAAATGCGAATGAGGCAAGGTCTGCGAGTACGCCGTCGATCTGGCCCATGGCAGAACTCATGCCTTCGACCATGCCCATTGCTTGCAGTTGCTCAAGTTCTTCGAGTGAATCAAAGTATGAGGTGGTGACGAGGCGTGAGCCAAGTGCGGTTGGCGAAAATTCGAATGTGGCCCGGGTTGTCGGTAGCTCGGGGTTTGGGTTGCCGTCTTCGCCCGCGAATCCGTCGCGCACTTCGAATGAGATTCCTTCTTCTACTGCTACCCAGTTCCAGTAGCCGTGGTAGGTCTGACCTTCGGGGTCGGTCATGTGGTATTTCGTGAGTCCGCCGGTAAATCCGTCGTGGCGGGTGAAGGTTGCTGGGTGGGTTGGTGGGCCCCAAAATCGTTCGATTTGGCGGGGGTCGAGGTAGGCGTCCCAGAGTTTGCGCACGGGGGCGGTGAAATCGGCGATCACGGTGAGTGTGAGCGCTTGGGGGTCGATATCTACCGAGGTGATAGGCATGGTTTGTCTCTTTTCGCGTTTTGGGTGTTGCGGGTTAGTTGTCTGTTGCGAGCAGTGCATCGAGTCGGTCGATGCGGCCTCGCCAAATCTCTTCAAAGTGACCGAGTAGCTGTTGGGCTCGGCGTATTGCTTCGGGGTTTCCCTGAATGATGCGCTCCCTTCCTTTGGGGATGCGGGCGACGAGATCTGCCGCTTCAAGTACTGCAACGTGTTTTTGTACTGCCGCAAATGACATGTCGTACTCTCGCGCTAGCTCTGAGATTGAGGCTTGCTGCGTGAGCGTGCGGCGCACGATGTCGCGCCTTGTGCGGTCGGCGAGCGCTTTGAAGATGCGATCCACCGCGTCGTCTGAGAGAGTATATGCAACCATTTGGTTTCAGATTAAACGCAGGATCACCACGCGTCAAGGGTGCGAAGCGGGCAATTCGCAGTTGCGACGAGATAGGGTGAGGTTTTGGCTAGAAAACGTACACTTTTGTGCATGTAATATAGAACGTTGCAAATTTTCGTTCGTTAGGAACCCTTAATATGGCTCTCGCCACACGCGAAGACCTTCGTAATGTCGCTATCGTCGCACACGTTGACCACGGCAAGACGACCCTTGTTGACGCCATGCTGCGTCAGACCAACAGCTTTGACGCGCACGCTGACGTAGATGACCGCGTGATGGACTCGAACGATCTCGAGCGCGAAAAGGGCATCACCATTCTCGCGAAGAACACCGCCATCAGCTACGAGGGCGTGCACGCGAAGAACGGTCCGATCACCATTAACGTGGTCGATACCCCAGGCCACGCCGACTTCGGTGGCGAGGTAGAGCGCGCACTCTCAATGGTTGACGGCGTTGTGCTGCTCGTCGACTCAAGTGAGGGCCCGCTGCCACAGACCCGCTTCGTGCTGCGCAAGGCACTTGAGGCGAAACTGCCAGTGATCCTCGCGGTCAACAAGACCGACCGCCCCGATGCTCGTATCGAAGAGGTCGAGGGCGAAGCTCAGGACCTCCTGCTCGGACTCGCCAGTGATCTGAGCGAAGAAAACCCAGAGATCGACGTTGACGCAGTGCTCGACGTACCTACCGTGTACCTCTCGGGTCGCGCGGGAGCCGCAAGCCACACCCGTCCAGCCGACGGTGAGCTGCCTGACAACCCAGACCTCGAACCACTCTTCGAGACCATTCTTGAGCGTGTGCCAGCGCCAAGCTACGACGATGAGCACCCGCTGCAGGCGCACGTCACCAACCTCGACTCTTCACCGTTCCTTGGCCGTATTGCACTGCTCCGCGTGCACAACGGCTGGATCAAGAAGGGCCAGAGCGTTGCTTGGGTGAAGCACGATGGCACCGTTGCAAACGTTCGTATCACCGAACTGATGCTGACCAAGGCGCTTACCCGCTACCCAGCTGAGCAGGCTGGCCCCGGCGACATCGTAGCCATCGCTGGTATTGAAAACATCACCATTGGTGAGACCATCGCCGACGCAGAAGACGTTCGCCCGCTGCCAACCATCACGGTTGACGAGCCAGCGATCTCGATGACTATTGGTGCAAACACCTCGCCACTCGTTGGCAAGGTGAAGGGCCACAAGCTGACCGCTCGTATGATCAAGGATCGCCTTGACCGTGAGCTCATCGGTAACGTTTCGCTTCGCGTCATCGACACCGGCCGTCCAGACGCTTGGGAGGTGCAGGGCCGCGGCGAGTTGGCTCTCGCAATTCTCGTTGAGAACATGCGACGCGAAGGCTTCGAGCTCACCGTTGGCAAGCCACAGGTGGTTACCCGCGAGGTCGACGGCAAGACGCACGAGCCTTACGAGCACCTGACCATCGACACCCCAGAAGAGCACCTTGGTGCGATCACGCAGCTGCTCGCAGCTCGTAAGGGTCGTATGGAGAACATGGTCAACAACGGCACCGGCTGGGTGCGTATGGAATTCATCGTTCCGTCGCGCGGCCTGATCGGCTTCCGCAGCGAGTTCATGACCGAAACCCGCGGCACTGGTATCGCCAACGCAATCGCGCACGGCTACGCCGAGTGGGCTGGCCCAATCGTGACCCGCAACAACGGTTCGATTGTTGCTGACCGTCCAGGTGTAGTGACCCCGTTCGCAATGATTGCTCTGCAGGAGCGCATGAGCTTCTTCGTGCAGCCAACCGCTGAGGTCTACGAAGGCATGGTCATCGGCGAGAACTCGCGCAGCGAAGACATGGACGTGAACATCACGAAGGAAAAGAAGCTCACGAACATGCGTTCGGCGAACGCTGACACCTTCGAGTCGATGACTCCTCCTCGCATTCTGACTCTCGAAGAGTCGCTCGAATTTGCTCGCGAAGACGAGTGTGTTGAGGTCACTCCCGAGGTTGTGCGTATCCGCAAGGTGCACCTCGATGCGACGACTCGCGCTCGTGCAGCGAGCAAGCTGAAGCAGCAGCTCGCCAAGTAGCATTTCTGCTTTCGTGTAGGGGGTAGTGGCCATCTGGCCGCTACCCCCTACACGTTTTTAGGGCGTAGGATCGGGGCATGGCACTGATGCACCAGACCACGATGGCCCCAAGCAAACTCGAAGTGATTGCCGCCTGGCTGCCGACGCAGTCCTGGTTTGACGGTGACGCGAGCAGACTCGAAAGCCTTGGCGGATACCGCCTTGACGATCCCGCGGGCGAGGTTGGCCTCGAAGGCGTGCTCGTCACTGCGGGTGGCGACACCGTGTACCACGTGCCAATGACCTATCGCGGATCTCTGCGCGAGGGCGGCGAGGCCGCTGTGATGGGAACTTCAGAGCACGGCGTGCTCGGCACCCGTTGGATCAGCGATGCTGCTGGCGATCCGGTCTATCGCGCGGTTATTGCAGAACTTATTGCGACCGGTGCGCCACAGGCAGAAGAATTTGTGCAGGGCGCCGACGGCACTCAGAAGCTACGTGATCCAGCGGTCCGTATTGAGGGTTCCGGTAAAGCTGGTGACTTGGTTCCGAACCTGGAGAGCGCGACGCTAGAAAACGTTGGATCGCGCACTCGGGTAGAGGCCGACCTTGCGGTGCTCGACATTGTGCGAGTGGTTGATCCAGCGCTGCAAGCTGGTGAAGACCAATACTCGCTTCGTGGTACCTGGCGTGACCAGCCGAACCTTTCAGTGCTTGCGCTGCTGTACGCTGCGTAACCTACGCTGCTTTCTGGATACTAGGCTTAGAGAGTGACTAGGCATTTTCTTCGCGATGACGATCTTTCTCCAGCCGAGCAGCTTGAGGTGCTCGAGCTTGCCGCAAGGCTGAAAGAAGACCGATTCGCGGAGCGACCCCTTGAGGGTCCCAAGAGCGCTGCAGTGTTCTTTGACAAGACGAGTACGCGAACCCGTTTTAGTTTCGCGGCAGGTGTTGCAGAGCTCGGCGGCAATGCGATCATCGTGAACCCCGGTGAGGCGCAGCTTGGTGCCAAAGAATCCATTAGCGACACTGCCAAGGTGCTCTCGCGTATGGTGTCGCTCATTGTGTGGCGCACCTTTGATCACGCGGGTCTTGAAGAGATGGCGGCCAACGCGAGTGTGCCCGTGATCAATTCGTTGAGCGATGATTTTCACCCGTGCCAGATTTTGGCCGATCTGCAAACCGTGCGCGAGCGCAAGGGCGATCTGAAAGGACTCACCGCGACGTACCTCGGTGATGCCGCAAACAATATGGGGCACTCGTACCTGCTTGGCTTTGCGACCGCGGGTATGCACATTCGTGTTGCCGGCCCCGAGGGTTTCCAGCCGCGCGCCGACATTGTTGAAGACGCGAAGCGTATCGCCGCTGAAACCGGTGGCAGCGTCACTGTTACGGCAGACGCAGAGGCCGCCGTTGCTGGTGCCGATGTAGTCATTACTGATACGTGGGTTTCGATGGGGCAAGAGGCCGAGAAAGCCTCACGCATTGCGACGTTTGGCGCCTATCGTGTGACGCCTGAGCTGATGGCTCGCGCCGACGATGACGCGATCTTCTTGCATTGCCTGCCCGCGTACCGCGAATACGAGGTTGCGCCTGAGGTTATTGACGGTCCGCAGAGCGCTGTCTGGGACGAGGCAGAAAACCGTGTGCACGCTCAAAAAGCGCTCATGGCTTGGTTGCTCGCCCGCTAAAGCAATTGAAGTGAACGCCCCGGCCAAGGGGCTTTCCCGTGCCCGCACTTTCGCACTTTCGCACCCCCATGCTCTTGCGGCGAGTGGATACGTTGTTCGCAAATCGGCGGGTTTCGCGCTGCCCCCGCGTATCCATTCGATGACAACGTATCCACTCGGTGAAATCGCGCTAGTTTGACTGCGCGCTTGTCGTGGGTGTGTAGGACCACTCGGCAAGTACGTCGTGCCAGGGTGTTGGCTGCAACTCAAACTCTGTCGTGAGGCGGCCCGCTTCAAGCGTGCTTGGTGCTGCCCAGAGGTATTGCTGGTTGTGCATTTCGCGCATTGGTGCAGAGAACAAACCGCCGAGCGCTACGATCGCCCGGGGGATACGCGTCACCTTCGCGCGCTCCGGCCGTGGCTGCCCCGCAATCGTTGCCGCATCGATCGCCATCTGCCTGAGGGTGCGGGCTGGTGCGGTTGGCGCGATGAGTACTGTGCCGCCGGGCGCAGCGAGTGGGACTGCCGCAATCATGGCGCGGCTGAGGTCTGGAATGTAGGTGACCGCATGGGCTGCGTCTGGATCGCCGAGGGCCCAGGCGCTTTTGCCTTTGCTCGCGGGCTCGACCACGGTCGATAGTATGACGGAACCCGCGCCGGTGGCGGTTGGGCCGAAGAGATCCGAGGCAACAACTGAGGCCGTGCGTGCACGATGTGCGGCGCGGGCGCGCAGCAGTTCGGCCCGAACCTCACCAAGCGGTGAAACTGGCGCGAGGGGAGAGTGTTCACTGAGCTTTCGCGCGCCAAGACCGAAGGCTCAGTGAACACCACCGGAATATTAAGTTCTGCCGCGATGTCCATTACCGCGGTTTCGCGCTGTGGTAGTTCTGCTCGCCAGGTTTTTGCCGAGTAGGCCGCGTGAATGCAGTGGAAGATCGCGGTTGCTCCTTGGGCGGCTTTGCGAATGGTTTCTCGGTTGCCGGCGTCGCCCGAAATGGTGGTCGCTCCCGGGATTGGGCTGTCGGATCGGCGCAGTATGGATACTTCGTGCCCGGCTGCGGTGAGGTCGAGTGCGAGTTGTCGTCCGATTTGACCTGCTCCGGTGATGAGGTAGCGCATATTTCTTCCTTTAGTGATCAATGCTCTCTAAAATTCGTTTGCAACACTACCCACCATTCGGAGAAATATCAAGATCAGTGCTCACTAAATTGCGCAGCTTAAGGTTCCGTGCCAAACTGAGAATCATGAACCGCCCCCGCCGCACCCACGCAGAAGCTCGCGCGCAAATGCGCGAGGGGATCCTGCGCCTAGGCAATGAACAACTCGCAGAAGTAGGCGCAGCCGCGCTTTCAGTTCGCGAGATTGCGCGAGGGCTAGGAGTTGCCTCTTCAGCGATCTATCGGCATGTGGCCAACCGGGACGAATTGCTCACCTTGCTGATCATTGATGCTTATGACGACCTTGCGAACTCGGCACTGCTCGCGCCCGGCAGCCGCGCATCGCACGCCAAACAGTTCGCGATGATCGCGCGAAATATGCGCGAATGGGCGCTCGTACACCCTGCGCGCTGGGCGCTCGCCTACGGAACGCCAGTGCCGGGCTATCAAGCTCCCGCCGAGCAGACGAACCAACCTGGCACGCGAGTCATGGCGGTGGTGATCGGGCTGCTTGCGAGCGGCACTTTGCAAAGCGGCGCCGTCCCAGTGCCAGGGCAAAAGTTGTCGCCTGTCTCGGCAGCGCTGCACAACGAATTGGCGGCAGGCGCTGCGGAATTTGGCATCACTTTCGACCCGGTGCTCGGAGTTGCCGCCCTTGAAACCTGGTCATCGCTGATCGGCATGATCAGTGCCGAGGTGTTCGAACAACTCGGACCAGACCTCGCATTGCACGGTGCAGAGCTGCTTGATCGTTGGATCACGTCAACCATTTGGCGCTTCGACCTCAACCCGAGTGCATCGTGAGCCAGAACGCTCGCTAAGCTTGAAGCGTGACTGAGGCAAACGAACACAACGAAACCGGCAACCGCGCAGCTGAAGCTGGAGCGCTTTGGGGCGGGCGTTTTGCCAGTGGCCCATCTCCTGAGCTGCAGCTGCTCAGCAAGTCGACCCAATTCGACTGGACTCTTGCACAGTATGACATTCGTGGATCGAAGGCACACGCTGTTGCCCTAGCCGCCGCCGGTTACCTGAGCGAAGACGAACTGCGTGACATGCATGCGGCTCTCGATGAGCTTTCGGCCCGCGTAGCTGATGGCCGCGCGATGCCTGCCGAAGAAGACGAAGACGTGCACTCGGCTCTTGAGCGTTTGCTGATTGATATCACTGGCGTACAACTCGGTGGCAAGCTTCGCGCTGGCCGCAGCCGCAATGATCAGATTGCAACTCTCGTTCGCCTCTACCTGCTAGATCACGCCGACACGATTGAGAATCTGCTGCTCGATCTCGCCGGTGCAATTCTTGATCAGTCGCTCGCTCACCCGGACGCAATTCTTCCTGGCCGCACCCACCTGCAGCACGCACAGCCAGTGCTGCTCGCGCACCAGCTTGCTGCGCACGCCTGGCCAGTCATTCGCGATCTTGAGCGCCTGCGCGACTGGAAGGCACGCGCCAGCCGTTCGCCATACGGCGGCGGGGCTCTCGCTGGTAGTTCGCTCGGTCTCGACCCCCGCTTGGTGGCAGCCGAACTTGGCCTCGGCGATCCGCTGGAGAACTCAATTGACGGCACCGCCGCCCGCGACGTGGTTGCTGAGTTTGCCTTCATCACCGCCCAGATCGGTATCGACCTCTCGCGCCTCAGCGAAGAAATCATTATCTGGAACACCAAAGAATTTGGTTTCGTACGATTGCACGATGGCTACTCGACAGGTTCGAGCATCATGCCTCAGAAGAAGAACCCTGACATTGCCGAGCTTGCACGCGGCAAGTCGGGTCGACTGATCGGCAACCTGACCGGTCTGCTGGCAACACTCAAGGGCCTGCCGCTTGCGTACAACCGCGACCTGCAAGAAGACAAAGAGCCAGTCTTTGACTCGATTCAGCAGCTTGAGGTGCTCTTGCCCGCTTTCACCGGCATGGTGGCGACGATGCGTTTTGACACTTCGCGTATGGCGGAGCTCGCACCTCAGGGCTTCTCGCTGGCTACCGACGTTGCTGAGTGGCTGGTGAAGCAGGGAGTAATTTTCCGCGACGCCCACGAAATCTCGGGTGAGTTGGTGCGCTACTGCGAAGACCGCGGTATCGAGCTGCACGAACCTAGCGATGAGGAGATGCTCTCGGTTTCTGAGCACCTGACCCCCGGAGTGCGCGAAGTGCTCACAATTGAGGGCTCGGTGAATTCTCGTGTTGGCGTCGGTGGCACCGCGCGCATTCGGGTTGACGAGCAGCTGGCTCGTCTGGCTGAGCGAATCGGTGAGTTTCGCGCCTAATCTACGCTGAAAACACAAAAGCACCCACGGTTTCTTCGTGGGTGCTTTTGTGTTTTACGCTGCTGAGGTGTGCGTACTATGCGGCTGACACCTGCTGCAGCAGCGGTTTTGTGACCTGCAGCGCGCCCAGTACCAGCACAAACCCGAACACGATAGACGACAGCACCACCGCGAGCGAGAGAGGCGCAAGCAAGAGCGCGGCCCCAACAAGCGGTAGCAGCATGAAAGCGGCGAGCAAGGCTGAGCCGAGCGAAGCCAGGAGCAGCGGTCGAATTGCCGCCTGTTTTCGGGCGCTGTCTTGCAACTCAAGTGGTGCGCCCATCACGCTGAGAGAGCGTGAGATGTCTGCCCGATCAAGAATCTGTGCGGCCTGATTTACACCAATCGTGCACGCCACCATCACAAAGGTTCCGACCACCACGATGATGATTCCTGTGCGAATGTCTGCGATTAGGAACGCATCCGCGTCGTTACCGGTGCCGCTTTCGCTGCCCTCGGCGAGACCGAGCAACGCGACACCCGCGCCGGCAAAGACCGCGACAAAACTAGAAACCGCAACACCCGACAGCTGACGCCAAGCCGCGCGAGGGGATTCGAGGATCGCACGAGCCCCCAACATTTGAGCGGGTTTTTGGGCTTTCTTTGCCAAACGACGGGCGAACATTCCGAGCACCCAGGTGCCGATTACGTCAATGGCGAAGAGCGTGATGGTGAGCGCAATACCTATGCCGGTAATCATGCCGGCGAGGCCGCCGAGTGAGGCGATATTGCTCATCACGAGGCTGGCCAAGATGATTCCGACCACCGCGATCAGGGCAGGTAGCCACGGCAGTGATGGTGCCTGCTGTTTGAGTGCAACGCCGAGCGGTGAAATGTTTACTCGGCGCAGGCTGAGCACTGCGCTCAGCGTGGCGATGATCACGACGGCAAGGACCACCGCGATCGCCGCCCAAACGGGCAGCAGCACTGCGGCAGTGCCGAGGGCTTCGCCACGGAAATGAATCAGGCCAATCAGTGGGCTGGCTGCCAGGGCGAGCAGCACTCCAACAATTGAACCGATCAACGCGATCGATGCTGCTTCAAGCACCGCCAGTGCAGAAGTGGTTGTTGAGGTGGCACCCAACAAGCGAAGCGTGGCAAGACGGTGATCCCGCCTGCGCGCCGAGAGCTTGGCTGCCGCAGCGCCGAGCGAAATGAGCGGAATGCCCATCATCACCAGGGCCATCACCGTGAAGAGTTGGTAAAGGCCAGCCATGTCGTCCGTGTACAGCCAGAAGGTTTGAGCGCCCCCGAGCACAATGGTGAGGAGCGCGGTAACGCAGGCAAACGCGACGCCTGGCAGCAGCAGGGCGCCAAGCCCTTGTTTACTTGGCCGCGCGAGCAGTCTGTAAATTCTGAAGATCAACGGTCAGCCCCGTTCGAGTTGTTCTCAACGGCTGGGGGCTGTTGGTAGTGCGGCTGCGAGTACTGTGGTGGTGTCACTGGTTGTGCGTACTGCTGTGGTGTCACTGGTTGTGCGTACTGCGGTGGTGTTACCGGTTGTGCGTACTGCGGTGGTGTTACCGGTTGTGCGTACTGCTGTGGTGGCATCGGCTGCGCGTACTGCTGCATGTACTGGGGTTGCGGCACCGGCATCGCTTGCGGTGCAGCCAGCGGATCAGCAAGAGGCGTGATCGGGCGCTGCATGGTGCCAGCACTATCAGACACGATTTGGCCGTCGCGCACCGAGATCACCCGCTGGCATCGTGCGGCAACTGTGGCATCGTGCGTCACCATGACCAGGGTGCGACCCTGCGCAACCGTCGAGGCCAAGAGCGCATCCATTACCTCGGATGAGGTGGATGAATCGAGTGCGCCGGTTGGTTCGTCGGCGAACACCACTTTTGCGCCGGTCACCTGGGCGCGCGCGATTGCGACGCGTTGCGCTTGGCCGCCTGAAAGCTCACCGATTCGGCGATCCTCAAGCCCTGACAATCCAAGAGTTGCGAGGGCATGTGCCGCCGGCCCAATTGCTTGGCTCTTTGACTGGCCCTGCAGCATGAGCGCGAGAGCGACGTTTTCGATCGCGGTGAGTTCTGGCAGGAGGAGCCCTTGCTGAAACACAAACCCAAATTGATCGCGACGCAAGCGACTGCGCTCGCGGTCATTGACCGATGTGATCGGTACCCCTTCGAAAGAGACCGTGCCAGAATCAGGCAACAAGATTCCAGCGAGCACATGCAACAGGGTAGTTTTGCCTGAGCCAGAGGCACCCATGATTGCTGTGGAGGTGCCTGGCGCAATCTCGAGCGAGACGCCGTCGAGTGCGCGGGTTGATCCGTATTGCTTGGTAAGCAGCTGCGCTTGGAGAGTTGGTGCGTTCATACTTCAAGTTTGCGAGCGTATGACAGGAAAGTCATCGGACTGCAGTGCCGAGCCGATCGTACCAGCGGCTGAGGTGGGGCAGTCTGAAAGTGCTACTTGGTGTGAGTCTCTAGGGGGAGTAAGCGTCAATACGACCGCTGAGTGGGGCCGGGCGATCCGACGCGAAAAGCAGACGGTTCGCCGAGTCGTCGCTTCGTACCAATACCCGGTACGATTGTTGTCGTGTCTGTAATTGATGAACGAGCCGAGATCATGTCGGCCCAGCGCAATGATGACAGCTTCGCGACCCTTTGGGACGAGCTGGAGTGGCGCGGGCTGGTGCACGTATCGACCGACCCCGAGGCGCTTTCTGAGCTGCTCGAGGGTGCTCCGTTCACGTATTATTGCGGATTTGATCCAACCGCACCGAGCCTGCACCTTGGCAACCTCGTACAGCTTTTGCTGCTGCGTCGACTGCAGCTCAAGGGGCATATGCCTCTTGGCCTCGTCGGTGGATCAACCGGACTTATTGGTGACCCTCGCCCAACCGCTGAGCGAACCCTCAACAGTCGCGACACAGTCGAGGAATGGGTCAAGCGCCTGCAGGGTCAGGTATCGCGTTTCCTTTCTGGCGAGGGCGAGAACGCAGTGCGTCTCGTGAACAATCTCGATTGGACCGCACCGCTTTCGGCAATCGACTTCTTGCGTGAGATTGGTAAGCACTTCCGTGTGGGCACCATGCTCAAGAAAGATGCCGTTGCCGCTCGCCTGAATTCAGATGAAGGTATTAGCTACACCGAATTCAGCTACCAGATTCTGCAGGGTTACGACTACCTTGAGCTCTTCCGTCAGTACGATTGCAAACTGCAGTCGGGCGGCAGCGATCAGTGGGGCAACCTGACCAGCGGAACCGATCTGATTCGTAAGGTTGAGGGCAAGTCGGCGCACGCAATCGGCACACCGCTGATCACGAACTCTGACGGCACCAAGTTTGGTAAGAGTGAGGGCAACGCAATCTGGCTCGATGCCGAGATGTGCTCGCCTTACCGCTTCTACCAGTTCTGGCTGAACCAGGCTGACGCCGATGTGATTGATCGTCTCAAGGTGTTCACGTTCATGTCCCGTGCTGAGATTGAAGAGTACGAGCGTCTCGTCGCTGAGGAGCCATTCCGTCGCGCAGCTCAGAAGAAGCTTGCCCTTGAGGTAACTACTTTGGTGCACGGATCGGCTGCGGTTGACGCTGCGATTCTCGCTTCCGAGGCTCTGTTTGGTCAGGGCGATCTGACCGCGCTCGATGCGGCAACGCTTGAGGCGGCACTTGATGAGCTGCCGGTGGCGAGCGGTGCTGATGCTGGTGTCGTTGATGCTCAGGTTGCTCAGCTTTTGGTTGAGGCAAACCTGGTGCCAAGCGTGACTGAAGCACGTCGTGCAATTAAGCAGGGTGGTGTGTACGTGAATAACGTGCAGATCACTGCCGAGGATGCGACGCTTTCTTCAAGCGATCTGCTGCACGGCAAGTTTGCTGTGTTGCGTCGTGGAAAGAAGACGCTTGCTGGTGTTCGTGCATAACTTGTAGTTCTTGCGCTGGATCGCGAGAGGTAGAGACGGGTCGTAGTTGAAAAGCTGCGGCCCGTCTCTTTTTGTTTGAGTGCGGGTGCTGCTTCTTTGTGGAGTGGGCGGCGGTTGGGTGAGGGTTGGCGCTGCCGGTTGCGGGTATTTGTGTGGTGGTGGTTGGTCGTGGGTGTGGTGGGTTGCGACACGCCGTCTGGTTTTTGGGTTTTGGGGTGACACGCCGTGGGGTTGGTTGGGGTGTGG
>NZ_JASCRS010000005.1 GCF_030010235.1 Leucobacter sp. UT-8R-CII-1-4
GCGGGTCATGTGGTGCGGTTGTATGACTATGTGGAGCATGCGATGAGTGGTGGTGGTGATGCGGTTGCGGCTGCGTATGTGGATTTGGAGGTTGATGGGCAGCGTTTGTGGGGCGTCGGCATCGACCACGACACTACGCGCGCAACGCTCAAGGCCATTGTTTCTTCAGTGAACCGCGCCGTGCGTTCGACCAAGGCAAGCGAAGTGGCTGCCAGCGTCTAACCTGCATCTGTGATCTTTGCACTTTACGAATGGGGCTCACGAAAGTGGGCCCCATTCGTATCTTTGTTCGAATTGGCGGCGTGGCGGGCCCCGCAATGTCAGTGGTCGCCAATAGTGTGAGAGCGTGATTTCTTCTATTCGCGGTGAGGTGCTCGCAAGCGGTGCGGGCTGGGTTGTCATTGCTATTGGCGGCATGGGCTTTCGGGTCGAGGTGCCGACCACCCTGCAGGGCGGTCATGTGGGGGAGCAGCTGTTTCTACACACTCACCTCGTGGTGCGTGAAGACTCACTCACGCTCTTTGGCTTCGCGACAAGCGAAGAGCTTGAGGTGTTCGGTTATCTGCTGGGTGTTTCGGGCGTGGGCCCACGAAGTGCCCTCGGTGTGCTCAGCGTGCTGACTCCGATTGAGGTCGCGCAGGCCGCGACCAGCGAAGATGAAAAGCCCTTCCGTAAGGTCTCTGGTATTGGGCCAAAAACGGCAAAACTGATTGCACTGCAGCTTGCCGGCAAACTGCAGCACCTCACGCTTGGTGCTGGGTCTGCCTCGTCCGGTGCTGCTCAGAGTAACGGCACTGGTTCGCAGCAGAAGGTCGCCGCAACGGTAGAGCAGGGGCTGCTTGGCCTTGGCTACACCGAGGCTCAATCGCATGCAGCTGTGCAAGACGCAATTGAGGCGGGCGCTCCGTCGAACGAGGCTGGTCTACTGCGCGCTGCACTCATGCTTCTGCAGGCTCCTCGTGTTGGCGGCAGAAATGAGAACAAGCGATGAGTGGCGAGCTTTCATCCAGCGTCGCGCCAAGTGAGATCGGTTACGAGGGTGCACTTCGACCGGGCTCGCTCAACGAGTTTGTTGGCCAGGCGAAAGCCCGCGGCCAGCTCCGTCTACTGCTTGATGCTGCGATTATGCAGCAGCGCACTCCAGATCACATTTTGCTCGCGGGACCTCCCGGCCTTGGCAAAACCACTCTCTCGATGATTGTCGCAGCCGAGCTTGACAAGCCACTGCACCAAACCTCGGGGCCAGCAATTCAGCATGCCGGTGACCTTGCTGCAGTGCTCTCTGCGCTCACACCGGGTGAAGTTCTGTTTATCGATGAGATCCACCGAATGGCGCGCAGTGCCGAAGAGATGTTGTATCTCGCGATGGAAGATTTCAAGATCGACATCATGGTCGGTAAGGGTGCCGGGGCGACGTCGATTCCACTTGAACTTGCGCCATTTACACTGGTCGGCGCAACTACGCGGGCAGGTCTGCTGCCAAATCCACTGCGTGATCGTTTTGGATTCACAGCGCACCTGGAGTTCTACGCGGAAGACGAACTCGCCTCGGTAGTGCGACGTGCATCGGGGCTGCTCGGATTTGAGATTGATCCGGTTGGCGTTGAAGAGATCGCAGGCCGTTCTCGCGGCACGCCGCGTATCGCGAACCGACTGCTGCGCCGCGTGCGCGACTACAGCCTGGTGCACGAAACACCCGGTGATCTGCAGGCTGTGCAGGCAGCGCTTGCGCTCTATGACATTGATGCGCAGGGCCTCGACCGTCTTGATCGTGAAGTATTGCGTGCAGTTGTAGAGCGTTTCGGGGGCGGCCCGGTCGGGCTTTCGACGCTCGCTGTGTCCGTCGGTGAAGAGGCTGAAACCATCGAAGCGGTAGTAGAGCCATTCCTGGTCAGAGCTGGATTGCTTAGTCGCACTCCGCGTGGCCGAATTGCTACTCGAAAAGGTTGGGAACACACAGGTATACCTATGCCTGAAGTCCTATAGACTTGTATGGTTTGGCGTGAGCAACGCCGCTCTAACCGTGCCTTCGAAAGGACACTCGTGGATCCGCTCTCACTCGTAATGTTCGGCCTCATTGCCGTACTCATCTTCTTCATGTTCCGCAACGGCAAGAAGCGTCAGCAGGCGCAGGCTGAAATGCAGAACAATGTACGCCCAGGCGCACAGGTGATGCTGCAGTCAGGCATCTTCGCAACGATCGAGTCGATTGACGAAGAAGAGAACCGCGTCACAGTGCGAAGTGGCGATGCTTCGTTCGTGGTGCACCGCAACGCAATCGGTCAGATTGTCACTCCAGCTGACGCGCCAGCAGAAGAAGAGACCACTGAGCTCGCCCCAGACGATGATCCTGAGTTTGGCGAGCGCGTGAACGGTGCTCAGGCGGCAGCTGAGGAAACTCCAGCAGACGACGCGCCAACCGCAGAAGACAACGGCACCGCTGAGGGTGAGACCCCGAAGGCATAGCCTCTCCATTGCCGGAGTCTGGGGAGTAACCGGCAGTCATCCGCTTTCACTCACGATGGTGAGTGTTCTAAGAAAGAAGTAGATACGTGGCGCAGTCACCCGCAGTGAAGCGAGCAACACGCTCGCTCACCACGTTGCTGGTTATCATCGTCGCCCTCGTAGGTGTGATCGCTCTCGGAGCGTGGCGCAGTGACGCCACCTGGACTCCGAAGCTTGCTCTTGACCTGCAGGGTGGCACCCAGATTATTCTGGCTCCGAAACTCACCGACGGTCAGGCAGTCACCGGCGAGCAGCTCAGCCAGGCGGTTGAGATTATTCGTCAGCGTGTGGATGCCTCAGGCGTTTCTGAAGCCGAAATCACCACGCAGGGTAGTCAGAACATTTCTGTGTCGATCCCGGGCAAGGCAGACGATGCCACGCTGCAGCGTATCGAGGCTTCGGCAAAGCTTGACTTTCGGCCAGTGCTCTACATGGGCGTGAACAATGCCCAGCCTGGGCAGCCAGCAGAGGGCGACCAAGCTACCGCTCAGGGCGAAGCGGGCACCGATGCAGAGAACGCCGAGGCGCCAGCCGCCGACGGTACCGAAGAAGCCCCGGCAACCGACGCTCCGGCTGATACAAGCGCAGACGGCACGGCCGACACTGCAAATGTTGATCCACCGACCCTGCCAAAGAATGCTTACGACCAGGCATGGATCACCGAGGGCCTGATGCAGAAGTTTAATGACTTCTCGTGCACGGCAGATGAGACTCTCGGGTTGAGCGACGCTCCAACGGATCGTCCGCTGATCACCTGTGACGAAAGCGGACTGTACAAGTACGTGCTCGGACCGGTTGAAATGGGCGGCGAAACTATCACCGACGCCACCGCGCAGATCGGCTCAACCTCGAGCGGTGCAAGCACCGGACAGTGGGTCGTGCAGATTACGCTCGACAAGGCTGGCACCAAGACATTTGGTGAGATCAGTACTCGTATGTACGGCAAGCCAGAGCCTCAGAACATGTTTGCGTTTGTGCTCGACAGCACTGTGATTTCGGCGCCAACGATGAACGGCCTGATTCTCGACGGTCGCCCATCAATCAGCGGTAATTTCACGCAGGAGAGCGCTCAAGTGCTCGCGAACCAGCTGAAGTTTGGTGCGCTGCCAATCGGCTTCACCGTGCAGAGCCAGGAAGATATCTCGGCGACGCTTGGTGCAAGCCAGTTGCAGCAGGGCCTCTTGGCTGGCTTGATTGGTCTGGTACTTGTGGTGATCTATTCACTGTTCCAATACCGAGCGCTCGGCACCCTCACCATTGCTTCGCTGATTATCGCCGGCGTGCTGACCTATCTGATGCTGACCCTGCTGTCGTGGCGCCAAGGCTACCGACTCTCGTTGGCGGGTGTTGCCGGTGTCATTGTGGCGGTCGGTATTACAGCTGACTCCTTTATTGTCTACTTCGAACGAATTAGAGACGCGCTGCGTGACGGGTTTAGCCTCGATCGCGCCGTTGAACACGGTTGGAAAAAGGCGATCCGTACGGTTCTTGCCTCTGACGGTATTAACTTCCTTGCGGCAGCAATCCTGTTCATCCTCGCGGTCGGAAGCGTTCGTGGCTTCGCATTTACGCTCGGCCTCACCACGCTGGTCGATATCGCGGTAGTCGTGCTCTTCACGCATCCGATGATGACCTTGCTCTCTCGCACAAAGTTCTACTCTGAGGGCCACCGGTTCTCGGGTCTTGACCCGAGGCAATTGGGTGCGGTCTACCGTGGTCGCGCACAGTTCCGTGAGCCAGTCGTGGCAAGCCGCGGTTCGAATAAAAAGACCCTCGGCTCGCAGCGTGAGGCTGCGAAGCGTCAGACCATTGCTGAACGCAAAGCCGCTGAAACTGCTGGAAAGGAGAGCTGATCATGGCTCGTCGCTCATTTGCCGAGTTCGGCAACGCTCTCTACACCGGTGAAAAGTCAATTGACTTCATTGGTCGTCGTAAGACCTGGTATCTGATCGCCGCACTGCTTATTGTGATCGCCATTGTCGGTCCAATGATGCGCGGTGGATTTACCTTCGGTATTGAGTTCACCGGTGGTAGTCAGTTCCAGGTGCACGTCGCCGACGGAAACCGTGACCAATCAATCGCCACCAAAGCGGTTGAAGAGGTGCTCCCTGGTTCGGCGCCACGTGTTTCAAACGTTGGTCAGAACGATATCCGTGTGCAGACCGAGCAGCTAGAAGATACCCAGTCACGTGAACTGCACACAGCTCTCGCTCAGGCCTACAACGTAAGCGAAGACGAGGTGACAGCCTCATACATCGGTGCGCTTTGGGGTAAGGACATTACTCGTCAGGCTCTGATCGCACTTGGTGTGTTCATCCTGTTCGCGGCGATTGTGATGGCGCTGTACTTCCGCACATGGAAGATGTCGCTAGCTGCACTGATCGCGCTATTCCACGACCTCATCATTACCGCTGGAATCTACGGCATCTCAGGCTTTGAGATTACGCCGGCGGCAGTGATCGGCTTCCTGACGATCCTCGGCTACTCGTTGTATGACACGGTTGTGGTCTTTGACAAGATTCGTGAAAACACCTCGCCGGGTGAGCTGAATGATCGCCGCACTTTTGCAGAGTCGGTGAACCTCGCGGTGAACCAGACCCTGGTGCGTTCTATCAACACCTCGGTTGTGGCACTCTTGCCGGTTGCTTCGATTCTCTTTATCGGGGCATTTGTGCTCGGTGCTGGAACGCTGCGTGATATCGCGCTTGCGCTTTTCATCGGTATTCTCGTCGGTGCTTACTCGACCATCTTCATTGCGGCTCCGGCCTACGTTCAGCTGCGGCAGAACGAGCCCGAGATCAAAAAGCAAGAAGCCCGTGTGCTTAAGGCCCGCGCCCGCGAGCAGCACGGCGAAGATGAGGCTGCTGACTCAGACGATGAGACGGCTCCGGCCCAGGCATAACAAACAAAACGGCGCACTTCATGTGCGCCGTTTTGCTTCACACCTGTAAAGGGGTGTAACGTTCAAGCACCACGGCGAGGAGGTGACACGTGTCAGGCAATGAATTCGGGTCCCAGACCGGAGTCTCACTAAAGCGACTTGTGCCGCGAATATTCTCGCGTGCAGCGGCTCCTGGCGCGGTGGATCAGCTGATCCGCACCGTGCGAACGAGCTGGCCTAAAGCAGATCTTTCGGTGATTGATCGGGCATACACCGTTGCTGAGCGTGCCCATCGCAGCCAGAAGCGACGCAGTGGCGAGCCATACATCACTCACCCCATTGCTGTCGCGCAGATCCTCGCCGATCTCGGTGTTGCTCCCGTAGCCATCGCAGCGGCGCTGCTTCACGACACTGTTGAAGACACGGACTACTCACTTGAACAGCTCACCGCCGAGTTTGGCGAAGAGATCGCGATGCTTGTTGATGGGGTCACCAAGCTCGACAAGGTGAAGTACGGTGAATCGGCACAGGCCGAGACCGTACGCAAAATGGTGGTCGCGATGTCGAAAGACATTCGTGTGCTGATGATTAAGCTCGCGGACCGCCTGCACAATGCCCGAACTTGGGGTTTCATGCCGGCAGACTCTGCCAAGCGCAAGGCTCAAGAGACACTTGAGATTTACGCTCCACTCGCGCATCGCCTCGGTATTCAGTCGATGAAGACTGAGCTTGAAGATCTCTCCTTTGCGGTGCTTAAACCCAAGCTTTACGCCGAGATTGAGAATCTTGTCTCGCAACGCAACCCGATGCGTGAAGAGCTGGTCGGTCAGGTGATTACCTCTATTGAGTCTGATCTGCGCGAGGCCAAGGTTCGCGGCGAGGTTACCGGTCGGCCGAAAGAGCTGTATTCGATCTATCAAAAGATGGTAGTTCGCGGCCGTGACTTCGATGATATTTATGACCTCGTAGGCATTCGTGTGCTGGTGAACTCGATCCGCGATTGCTACGCGGCTCTGGGCGCTGTGCACGCGCGCTGGACCCCGATCCCCGGGCGTTTCAAGGACTACATCGCGACACCGAAGTTCAATCTTTACCAGTCGCTGCACACCACCGTGATTGGCCCGGATGGGCGCGCGGTTGAGATTCAGATTCGTACCTTCGAAATGCATCAGCGGGCTGAATACGGTGTTGCTGCTCATTGGAAGTACAAGCAGGGTGCGCACAAGGCTTCGGCTTCGAACGATATGGCCTGGCTCGCGCACATTAGCGACTGGCAGGCAGAGACCGAAGACCCGAGCGAGTTTCTTGACGCTCTGCGTTTCGAAATCGGTGCCAAAGAGGTGTACGTTTTCACGCCAAAGGGTCGTGTAATCGGGTTGCCAGAAGATGGCACCCCGGTCGACTTCGCCTATGCGGTGCACACCGAGGTGGGGCACCGAACCATGGGTGCACGGGTCAATGGTCGTCTGGTGCCACTTGAGACGCCGCTGCACAACGGCGATGTTGTTGAGGTGTTCACCTCGCGTGATCCGAATGCTGGGCCAAACCAGGGTTGGCTCAACTTCGTCAAGAGCAAGCGCGCACACTCGAAGATTCGTCAGTGGTTTACTAAGGAACGCCGCGACGAGGCTGTCGAAACCGGCAAGAACGAGCTCACGAAGGCTATGCGCAAGCAGAATCTTCCGCTGCACCAGCTCATGAACTCCGAGGCGATTAAAGAGGTCGCTGCGCAACTACGTTATGTTGATGTTGCTGGTATGTTCGCTGGTATCGGCGAGGGGCACGTCTCAGCGCAATCGGTGATTGAAAAGATCACCGCGATTCTTGAGCGCGAAGAAGTTGTGGCGGTTGAAGAGACCGCGATCATCACGACAAAACCAAGCAGGCAGCGTAAAAACGAGTCTGACTCTGGTGTGGTGGTAAATGGCTCGGGTGACGTGCTGGTGAAGCTTGCAAAGTGTTGCACGCCTGTGCCTGGTGACGACATTCGTGGCTTTGTTACCAAGGGTCAGGGTGTGTCGGTGCATCGCACTGATTGCCCGAATTTCTTGGCGCTTGCCGATCAGGAAGATCGACTTGCAGACGTGTCATGGGCTCCGACTTCAAAGAGCGTGTTTCTGGTGCAGATTCAAGTTGAGGCGCTTGACCGTTCTGGCTTGCTTTCAGACGTCACGAGGGTGCTCTCTGAGCATCACGTAAACATACTTTCGGCTTCGGTGCACACTTCAAGTTCGCGACTGGCGATCAGTCGGTTCGCTTTTGAGATGGCGAATACGACCCACCTTGATCATGTGCTGAACGCAGTACGTCGAATCGAGGGTGTTTACGACACCTATCGGGTGAATTCGGGTTAGCGCGGCTACAGCTCCACCACAGAGCGTCACCGCTATATGCGATGCTGACGCTCTGTCGCAGCGTCACCGGATCGCTTAGGCTGCTCCCGCGGCCGCTCTGCCGGCAGCCCTGCCGCTAAAGATACAACCGCCCACAAACGTGCCTTCGAGCGCGCGGTAGCCGTGCATGCCGCCACCACCGAAACCACTCGCCTCACCCGCGGCATAGAGTCCGTTGACTATCGTTCCCGAAGCGTCCAACACTCTGCCTTGCAGATCGGTTTGTAGCCCACCCAGGCTCTTTCTAGTGAGCACATGAAGCTTGACCGCATAGAGCGGCCCCGCTTTGGGGTCGAGTAGCCGATGCGGCGGCGCGACACGGATCAGCTTGTCTCCAACGTAGTGTCTTGCGTCGCGAATGGCGGTGAGCTGCAAATCTTTTGTGAACTTATTGCCGTAGGCAAGGTCGCGCTCTCGCACTGCGGTACGCACTGCTTGGGCATCAAGGGGAGCGTCAGTATTTGCTTGCATTTTCTCGATGAGTTCGTCGAGATTCTCGGCGTGCAGGAAGTCGACACCGCGGTCGATGAATGCCTGTACAGGACCGGGAGCGCCCTTGCCCAGGCGTTGTTTGATGAGCACCGGGATAGATTTGCCAGTGAGGTCAGGGTTTTGCTCACTTCCGGAGAGAGCGAACTCTTTTTCGATAATTCTCTGCGTAAGAATAAACCAGCTGTGGTCGTAGCCTGTTTTCAGGATCTCTTCAAGAGTGCCGAGTGTGTCAAACCCCGGTAGGGCTGGAGGTGGCATGCGCTGCCCAGTCGCATCAAGCCACAGTGACGAGGGGCCAGGCAGAATTCGGATGCCGTGTTTTGGCCATACGGGGGAGTGATTTGTGATGCCCTCCGTGTAATGCCACATGCGGTCACTATTTACGATTGCGGCCCCGGCCTGCTCCGCAACTCCGAGCATGAGGCCGTCAACATGGGCAGGCACCCCACTGAGCATCTCAGCGGGCGCGGGCGGAAGGTGTCCAGGCCAGTTCTTGCGCACAAGTTCGTGATTGCCTCCGATGCCGCCGGTTGCAACAATCACCGATGATGCGCTGAACTCGAACTCGCCAATCACCTCTCGATTTGAGGCTTCACCTCTGGCTGAACTGTCGGCAGCCAGAAGTTCACCCTGCACGCCGGTGACGGTGCCGCTCTGCTGTGTGAGCCCTGTCACTCTGTGCCGGGGCCGGTATTTGGCTTTGCCCTCGGCAATGCCCTGGCGCAGACGGCTGGCGAACGGATGCACCAGGCCGGGACCAGTGCCCCAGGTGATATGGAACCTCGGCACACTATTGCCGTGGCCTGATGCAGTTGACCCACCGCGTTCTGCCCAACCAACTACCGGGAAAAACCCGACGCCGCGTTCTCTGAGCCAAGCCCGCTTCTCGCCCGAAGCAAAGTCGAGGTACGCTTCGGCCCACTGCTTGCCCCAGAAGTCGCTTTCGCGGTCGAAGCCGGCGCTTGCAAACCAATCTGATCGGGCAAGTTCGAGGCTGTCTTTAATGCCAAGTCGGCGCTGCTCGGGGGAATCAATCATGAACAGCCCGCCGAATGACCACCAGGCTTGCGCGCCGAGGTTTGACTCGTTTTCTTGATCGACCAGGATCACCGTGCGACCGGCGTCGAGCACCTCGGATGCAGCGACGAGGCCGGAGAGTCCTGCGCCGATAATGATGACGTCTGCGTGTGCTTGTGCGACCGAAGCGGGCTGAGCTGCCATGTGTCTACTCCTTCAGAGACCGTGACATGAGTCTAAACGAGAGCGGCAGTGGTCGGCTCAGAGTTTGCGGCAAATCTCTGCCTGGCGAGACGAGCGTAAGGCCGTTTTTCGAGCATGATCTGTGCTTTGAGCGCCGCGCCGCAGTCGGGCAGGCCCGCGAGCAATTGGCGAATGGCTTCGCTCAGAATCGGACTGTCAGGCTCGGTGCTGTGCAGCAGATCGAACACGGTGTGTTCGGGGGTGGTGATGAGGAAATAGCCGAGCTTCTTGGTATCTTTTTCGGCGAGTGTGAGCTGGGCAATTCGGCTGTCAAGGATTCGTCTAGCGTGACCACGGCGAGGGCTGGTGGCGACCTGCAGCGGCTCGACGAGCTCTTGTACGGCAAGCCATACCCACGCGGCAGTGAGATGGCTGGCGATTCGATCGCCAGCCAAATAGGGGGCGAGCGCGGTTAAACGCACGAGCGAATTATCTGGCCAGGCGATCCCACGCACCCCTGGGCCGCATCGAATCAGGTCGCCGCGCAGAATCATGGCGTTTTGAACGCTGCGTGGAATGAGGTCGTAGCGAGGCGGTAGGTAGCTCATGGAGACAATATTGCGCTTGAATCGCACAAGCAATTGCGCATAACGGCAAATCTGTGGATAACACAGTGGTGGCCCCGCCCCTGAGCGAGAAAGCTCGGGAGCGGGGCCACCACTGAGGTACGTTCGTAATTAGTCGCCGATGGCTGCGAGCCATGACTCCTGGGTTGCGAGCTTCTGCTCAGCTTCTGCCTTCGACTTTGCGTCTTTCGCATGAGCGATTTCAGCCTTGAGCTCGGCAATCGAGGTCTCAAGCTGACCGCGCAGGCCCTCACTGCGAGCCTTGGTCTCGGGGTTGGTCTTGCGCCAGTGCTCTTCTTCGAGGCCCTTCACATGATCTTCGATCTTGCGAATCTTGCCTTCAATATCACGCACGGCCTCGCGTGGCACGCGGCCAATCTCGTCCCACTTTAGCTGCAACTCGGTGAGGCGCTTACGCGCAGCAACGCGATCGGTCTGCGCGAGCAACTGATCTGCGTATTCGTCGAGCAGCGCCTGCTTTGCAGCGAGATTTACTGCATACTCTTCGTTGGTCTGTGCAACCTCAGCGGCCTTCGCCTGGTAGAGCACATCGCCAGCGGCCTTGAAACGTGCCCAGAGTTGGTCATCAAGCTTGCGGCTTGCGCGGCCAGCACCCTTCCACTCATCAAGCAGCGTGCGGTAAGCAGGAATGCCGTCGATGCCGCGGGGCGCGAGGGCCTCAGCCTGAGTAATCAAGCGTTCCTTGCGGTGCTTTACGTCTTTGTTCGTTGCATCTAGCTGTGCGAAGTGTGCGCGGCGGGCGGTGTCAAAGCTCTGACGTGCCGAGCGGAAACGCTTCCACATAGCGTCTGCGACAGACTTTGGTAGCTGAGGGCCGCTGCGCTGAGATGCCTGCCAGTCGGTGAACAACTGCTCAAAGGCCTGGCCGGTCTCCTTCCAGCGAATCGAAGCCTCTGGCTGTGCGGCGAGGCGTTCTGCCTCAACCACGATTGCCTCGCGCTGTTCTGCTGCCTTCTGCTTTGCGGCCTCGCGTTCAGCCTGCTGCTTTTCGGTCAGCTCGCTCGCCTTGCCGCCGAGCTTCTCGACGCGGGCACGAAGTGAGGCCAAATCACCAATAGCAGCTGGCTCAACAAGCTGGGCCTGAAGCTTGGTTACGATCTCAGCAACATCGTTGCCTGCTGTGCCACGGGCTACGCGGGCTTCAAGCAGGGTGACTGCACCCTCAAGATCAGCGAACTTACGTTCGTAGTAGGCGAGAGCCTCTTCGGGGGTGCCGTCAGGAAACTGACCCACCTCTCGTTCGGAGTCGCCTTCGCGCACAAATACCGTGCGGTTTTCGTCGACGCGGCCCCAAGGCTGTTCGTTTGTGGTTTCGCTCACCGTGCTCACCTGTTCATGTCGTAGAGATGCCGGCGCTGTGCCGACCGTGCAGTGCGCCTACTACTCTATCCGTCTCAGGCTGTGTTTGTCGGGGGTCGCCGATAACATCAAGGTGTGAGTATCCAAGCTGCAGCCATGACCGCACCCCTTGCGGTGCGTATGCGGCCGCGCACGCTCGATGAAGTGGTGGGGCAGCAGCATCTTTTGCGTAGCGGATCACCCCTCCGGGTGCTGGCTGAGGCCGGCGACGGGTCCACCGGCGCGGTTTCTTTGATTCTCTGGGGTCCGCCAGGCACTGGCAAGACCACTCTCGCGCAGGCGATTGCATCATCGAGCGGTCGACGTTTTGTTGAGCTATCAGCGGTCACCGCTGGTATTAAAGACGTGCGAACGGTGATGGAACGCGCGCTGAATGACCGTGACCTCTACGGTGTCGCTACCGTGCTCTTTCTTGATGAGATTCACAGGTTCACGAAGGCTCAGCAAGATGCTTTGTTGCCCGGCGTTGAGAACGGGTGGGTAACGCTCGTTGCGGCGACAACTGAGAATCCATCGTTCTCGGTCATTAGTCCGTTGCTTTCTCGCTCGCTGCTGCTTACGCTGCAACCCCTCGAAGACGCAGATCTTGCCCTGCTTTTGCGGCGCGCTGTTGCTGATCCGCGCGGTTTGGCGGGAACGGTAGAACTCAGCGAAGAAGCGCTTGCTGCGCTTGTGCAATTGGCGTCTGGGGATGCTCGACGTGCGCTCACAGGGCTTGAAGCTGCTGCGGCTTCGGCGCTCGCTTCTGCCGCGTCGCCGGTAAACGAAGCTGCGGTGTTTGAAGCCGAAGATCGGCTAACTGGCGAAGCTGAAGAGCTGCTCGCAGGTGAAGCTGATTTTGGTTCCGATGACGAAGCCGAAGACGTAGACGATGATGGCTGCGATGATGCTGATGAAAACGGCGATGATTCTGCTGGCGAGCAACAATCCAAAGCTGACTCGGATGCTGAAGGTGAACTTGCTGCTGGAATAGGCGTAGAAACCCAACGCGAAGGCGATCCAGCGCCAGCAGCACAAGCAACCTTGCCGGTGATCACCGCAGAGATTGTTTCTGCGTCGATCGATCGCGCCCTCTTACGCTATGACCGCAACGGGGATGAACACTACGACGTTATTAGCGCATTCATTAAGTCGATTCGCGGCAGCGATCCCGACGCGGCGATTCACTATCTTGCGCGCATGATTGAGGCAGGTGAAGACCCCCGTTTTATTGCGCGACGGCTGATGGTGCATGCCGCAGAAGATATTGGCATGGCAGATCCGCAAGCGCTGCAAATTGCAGTCGCTGCGGCTGAGGCAACCCAGATGATTGGTTTGCCCGAGGCGCGATTGCCATTGGCCGAGGCGACGATCTATTTGGCGACCGCACCGAAATCGAATGCGGTGATCTCGGCGATTGACACTGCCATTGCCGATGTCCGGGCCGGCAAATTTGGCCGGGTTCCGCCGCCGCTTCGTGATGCGCACTACCCAGGTGCAAAACGACTCGGGCACGGCAAAGGCTACAAGTATCCGCACAGCGATCCGCTTGGTGTCGTGCGCCAGCAGCATTTGCCAGACGAATTGGTGAACCGCGTGTATTACCAGCCCAGCGATCACGGCAACGAACGCGCGATTTCGGAGCGTCTCGAAAAGATTCGCCGGATCACAAGGGGCTAGTTGCGGCGACTCGTCTTCCGAGCGCCGGGTGCTTCGAGTGTGGACTGCCTTGCGGCTGTTCAAAAAGAAAGTCCTCGTCGGTGCCCAAAAACCGACCTATGCTGACCGCATGAAACACGACCTTTTTGTGGTGATCTACCTTGTGGTGATGGTGGCACTCATTATTGGTCTCGATGTGTTGTTCCTGCGTGATCATCTTTGGTGGCGACTCGCGACAAACGTCGGCATTGTTGTGGTGTTCGCTACGGTGTATCTGCTGTTCTTCCGCACCTCGAAATAGCTTGGCGCGGTTGGCTGCCACACGTCGAGAGCGATGCCTCGCGCCGAGGGGCGCGTGCGCACACACGGTACTCAGATGCCCCTCGGTTTGGGCTGTGCCCCTCGCTGCGAAGCGAGTTAGGGTGGATGCTCGGAAAGTTGTCTTCGAAAGGACAGTTCATGTCGGATTCCCTCGTTCCTCCGCCCGCCGGTTGGTACCCGGCGCCAAACGGCTCAGGAGAGCAGTGGTGGTGGGACGGGACTGCGTGGGCACAGCCGCAGCCAGCTCAGCCAGCTCAGCCAGCTCAGCCAGCTGAGCCGGAACAGCCAGTTCAGGCACAGCCTTGGCAGCAGCAGCCATCACAGCAGCCTTGGCAGCAGCAGGCTCAAGCCCGAAACACTGAGACAATCCAACGTCTCTCAATGGCAACTCAGATCCTGCTTTGGGTAAGCGCAGGCTTCTCACTCATCACGATCTTTGTAGAGTTCTTCGGCCTTTCGGTCATTAACGGGTACCTCAATGATCTTTTCTTGCCAGAGGGCAACATGGTGGGTTACGCAGGGCTCAGCAGTCTCGTGGCTATCTTGGCCGTCCTGGTACTGATTGCCACCGGCATCTGCTGGGTGATTTGGCAGTTCCAGGTTGCGCAGCAAGTCGCGGGCTTGACGCGCCGCACCCCAGGTTGGCACATTGGCTCGTGGTTTATTCCGGTAGTGAGTTTATGGTTCCCGTACCAAAATATTTCAGATCTTTGGAAGGCGGTTCGCCGCCCCCAGCCCTCATGGCAGATCGCCTGGTGGTTGCTCTGGCTCGGCGGAGGCATTGTTTCGCAGATTTCGTCGCGTATCGTGATGGATTCCTACACCGTCGAAAGCTGGCGCGCGGCTATGTACTCGAGTATTGGGGCTGAGGTGCTGACTCTCGCTGCGGTTCCGTTTGCTTGTTTGATTTTGCGAGGGATCACCGATGGCTTGCGCAACCTTCCTGCTTACGCGGTGCCCGCTGCTCGTCACTAAGGCAAACAACACACCTGCCCGAGCAGATGCAGATATGAGCATCTGGCACCCGCATTCGTGGTAAGGTTTTCTTTGGCCAACATGTCGTTTCGTTGCAGGCTGCACACGAAACGATCATGGCAGTCGCCCTGTAGCCGGGTTTCTGCAATGGTCGTTCCCTTACCGGAACACGGTTCCTCACCGAGTTTCGGTGCGCCGGGTCGCGTGCGCTGTGAAATATCAGTGCGGATTCGGTATGACCGAGAGAACATCGGGAATGCGGCGTGAAAGCGCTGGGATCCCGAAGTAACAACAGAAATCCCGAAAGGACTACAAGTGTCGAAGACTACTCGCACTCGTGCCAAGGTTCGCCAGTCGCGCGCCCTGGGCATTGCACTGACCCCAAAGGCAGCTCGCTTCATGGAGAAGCGCCCGTACGGCCCAGGCCAGCACGGACGCACCAAGCGTAAGAGCGACAGCGACTACGCTGTTCGTCTGCGTGAGAAGCAGCGTCTCCGCGCTCAGTACGGCATCCGCGAGAAGCAGCTTGTTATTGCGTTCAAGGAAGCTCGTCGTCAGGACGGCCTGACCGGTGAGAACCTGGTTGAGCTTCTCGAGATGCGCCTCGACGCACTCGTTCTGCGTGCTGGCTTTGCTCGCACCACCGCACAGGCTCGTCAGATGGTTGTGCACCGCCACATCCTCGTTGATGGCAAGATCGTTGACCGCCCATCGTTCCGCGTAAAGCCGGGACAGCTGGTTCACGTCAAGGAAAAGTCGGAAGGCACCGAGCCTTTCCAGGTTGCAGCAGCCGGCGGTCACGCCGAGGTTCTGCCTCCAGTTCCTGGCTACCTCGAGGTAGAGCTCGACAAGCTGCAGGCTCGCCTGCTGCGTCGTCCAAAGCGCGCAGAGGTTCCAGTGACCTGTGACGTTCAGCTTGTGGTCGAGTACTACGCAGCTCGCTAAACGAGCTGCTTAGTACTCCATGAGTACAGCGTTTTCGGCGGCCGCGCTGGCGGCGGCCGTCTACGCAGCTCGCTAAGTAATTAGCTTTTACGGGAGCGTCGGATCCGGTTTTCGGATCCGACGCTCCTTTGTGTTTCCCGGCAGATGCCCGAGAGTTCGACCCAGGGCATAGTGGTGTCGATAGAATCGGTAGGTCTAGAGAACTGGAGATCAGCATGCGCAGATTGTCATGGCTCGTTGTCGGGGTTGCCCTCGGCTTCGTGGGCGCGCACTTCGTGAATCAGACGCCAAGCGGGCGTCGGTTTTTTGACCAGGTGAATCGCGGAGCGCGTGAGTTTAGCGATGCCCTCGCCGAGGGATACCGCGAAGCAGATGAAGAATTTACGGACGCGCTGAACGACGTTGAGCGCCGTCTGGCCAAGTTGGAGGCAAAGAACTAAGCATGCAGACCGCAGAGATCCGCCAGCGCTGGCTCGACTTTTTCGAGCAGCGTGGCCATACGGTCGTGCCTTCGGCATCGCTGGTGAGCGATGACCCGAGCCTGATGTTCACGGTTGCAGGGATGGTGCCATTTGTGCCATACCTGTCTGGCCTGGTGCCCGCGCCGTATGATCGCGCGACCAGTGTGCAGAAGTGCATTCGCACTAACGACATCGAGGAAGTCGGCAAGACCCCACGTCACGGCACATTTTTCCAAATGTGTGGCAACTTCTCGTTCGGCGACTACTTCAAGGAGGGAGCGATCCGCTTCGCCTGGGAGCTGTTGACCGGTGCGGAAGATGCTGGTGGTCTCGGCTTTGAAGCGAAGGATCTCTGGGTCACTGTCTACGAAGACGACGACGAGGCGTTTGATCTTTGGCGTAATATCGCTGGCCTGCCTGAAGAGCGGATCCAGCGTCTCGGCAAAGACACCAATTATTGGTCGACAGGCCAGCCCGGACCTGCGGGACCGTGCAGTGAGATTTTTTTTGATCGTGGTCCTGCTTACGGTATTGATGGCGGCCCGGCTACAGATGACGATCGTTATGTCGAAATCTGGAACCTCGTTTTTATGCAGTACCAGATCACCAATGTGAAATCGAAGGTTGATTTTGACATTGTGGGGCCACTGCCGAAGCAAAATATCGACACCGGTATGGGACTTGAGCGTATTGCTTTCATTAAGCAGGGCGTCGAGAACATGTACGAGATCGATCAGGTTCGGCCCGTGCTTGATGCGGCAGCTGCTCTAGCTGGAAAAACTTACGGCGAAAACGAAGAGGACGATGTTCGACTTCGTGTGATCGCTGACCACGTGCGTAGCGGTCTCATGTTGATCGCAGACGGGGTCACGCCCTCAAACGAGGGTCGCGGTTATATTCTTCGCCGTCTGCTTCGTCGTGTGGTGCGCTCGATGCGCCTACTCGGTGTTGAAGGCGCAACCTTTGAAACCCTGTTCCCAGCGTCACGTGATGCGATGAAGTCGGCGTATCCAGAAGTTGAGAGCGGCTTCGACTTCATCTCGCGTGCTGCATACGCTGAAGAAAAGACCTTCTTGCGCACCCTGAATTCGGGTACGCAGATTCTTGATAGCGCGGTTGACGCGGCCAAGGGCAGCGGATCGGAGCTGCCGGGCGACACCGCGTTTTTGCTGCATGACACCTATGGCTTCCCAATCGAGCTCACTCTTGAGGTCGCAGAAGAGGCAGGTATTAGCGTCGACCGTGAGAAGTTCACGAGTCTGATGCAGGAGCAGCGCGATCGTGCGAAAGCGGATGCGAAAGCGAAGAAGGGTCAGCGTGCTGATCTTTCGATCTACAAGGAACTGCGTGGACTCGGCGAAACCAACTTTGTTGGTTACAACGAGCTTGTGCATGAGAGCCGTGTGCTCGGCATCGTTGTTGATGGGCAACCCGCCCCTGCAGCCAGCGAGGGTCAAATCGCCGAGCTAGTTCTTTCTGAGACTAGCCTGTGGGCGGAGTCAGGCGGTCAGGACAGCGATCAGGGTCTCATCGTCGGCGACGGCTTTGAATCTGAGGTGCTTGACGTGCAGAAGCCGGTCCCCGGCCTCATCGTGCACACCGTGAGGGTGACCGTTGGCACTGTCGCCGTTGACGCACGTGCTGAAACTCGTGTTGATGCTGACTACCGCCGGGGAGCCACGCAGGCTCACTCGGCGACGCACATTGTGCATGCTGCCCTGCGCGACGTGCTCGGCCCGAACGCACACCAGGCCGGTTCGTACAACAAGGCTGGCTATATGCGTCTCGACTTCACTCACAGTGAAGCGCTGAGCACCGAAACCAAGAGCGAGATCGAAGAGATCGCGAACCTGGCTGTGCGCAGCGACTACGAGGTGGTCACTCGTGAGATGGCGCTCGACGAAGCGAAAGAGCTCGGCGCTATGGCCCTCTTTGGTGAGAAGTATGGCGACCGCGTGCGGGTGGTTGACATCGGTGGCCCTTGGTCACGCGAGCTTTGCGCCGGTACCCACGTTTCGAGCTCTGCCGAGGTTGGCATGATCAGCCTGGTTGGTGAAAGCTCGGTGGGTAGCACCAATCGCCGTGTTGAGTCGCTCGTTGGTATTGAGGCGTTCCGCAATTTTGCGGCGGAACGTGCGATTGTGCAGCAGCTCACCAGCGGCTTGAAGGTGCCTCGCCTTGAACTGGTTGATCGCGTCAACGATTTGGCTGCTCAGCTGAAAGCTGCTGAGAAGAAGATCGCGCAGCTTGAGGCCGCGAAGCTGGGGGAGCGTATTCCTGAGCTTGCGGCTGGCGCTCTGCAAATCGGCGCATTCAAGGTGGTGCTGGCTTCGCTCGGCACGATCGGCTCGGCTGATGATCTGCGTGGTCTGGTACAGCAACTGCGCGAGCGACTGGCTGCCGAACCGGCTGTCGTGGTGCTCGCCGGAGAAGCGGGCGGTAAGCCTGTTGTTATCGCTGCTACCACTCCAGCTGCTCGTGAAATTGGGGCGAAGGCTGGCGCGCTGGCCAAGCTTGGCGCTCAGGTGCTCGGCGGCGGTGGCGGCGGCAAGGACGACCTTGCTCAAGGCGGCGGTACCGATCCAGCGAAAATTAGCGACGCATTGGCTGAGATTCGTCGCAGCCTAGAGGCGTAAGCGTGCGTTCTGGTGTTCGGATCGGCATCGATGTGGGCAAGGCCCGCATCGGTGTCGCCCGCACCGATTTGCACGGCATGCTGGCAACTCCAGTCGAGACGGTTGCTCGTGATACGGCAGGCAGCGTCGATATCGCTCGAATTCTCTCGATTGCCGAAGAAATCTCAGCTGTTGAATTTGTGGTGGGGTTGCCGCTCAATATGAGTGGCAACCGAACTCCTTCAACTGAGGATGCCGAAGAATTTGCGCAGCGGATCGCTACCGCCGTATCGACTTCACCTGCTTTTTCGGCAGATGTTGAAGTGCGTCTGATTGATGAGCGTCTTTCGACCGTTTCAGCGCACGGTCAATTGCGGCAGGCAGGCAAGAAGACGAAACAAACCAAACAGATCATCGATCAGGCTGCAGCAGTCATCATCTTGCAGCAGGCGTTGGACATGGAGCGGGCTCGTGGAGCTGCGCCGGGTACGGTGGTAGCACCGCTTGCCAGTTCCACTGATTCGGCAACCACTCCCGATAGTTAACGAAGTATGACTCAGACACAGAAAGTCAATGAAATATGACTCATCAGGCACGTCCCGAAAAAAAGTCAAAAAAACGACTGATTATTGTGCTGAGTTCAGTGCTGGTTGCTCTGCTGGTGCTTGGCGGCACTGGCGCTATTGTCTGGGCGAACTTTGGTGAGCGTATTTCGCTCGCCCTTGGTTGGACCACCAACGATTTTGAGGGTCAGGGCCGCGACGAGGTTATCGTCACGATCCGAAGCGGCGATATCGGCGAAGACGTTGCGCAAACCCTTGAGGACGCTGGTGTAGTGAAAACCTCGCAGGCTTTTTACCAGCTACTCCTTGAGCAGAAGGAGCCGGTTGAATTTCAGGTTGGTTCGTACCAACTGAAACTTGAAATGAGTTCGCAGGCCGCACTTGATGCGTTGCAGGACGAGGCAAATCGGGTGGAACTCTCTGTCGTGCTGCCAGAAGGCATCTCTGCGCAAGACGCATTTGAGCGTGCTGCAAAGGTGACCGGCCTGCCACTGAGCGACTTTGAGGAGGCTGCGAAGGATCCAAGTAAGTTTGGTGTTCCGCAGAACTTCCCTTCGATTGAGGGCTTCCTGTTCCCGGCAACCTATATCTTCGAGCCAGATGACACTGCTGAGAGCATTATTCAGACCATGGTCGACCGCATGTGGCAGGCGCTCGATGAGCACGGTGTGCCCGAGTCGGACGTCCTGCGTGTCGTGACTTTGGCCTCGATTGTGCAGAAGGAAGCCGGAAGCACCGAAGACATGCCAAAGATTTCGCGGGTGTTCCTGAACCGTATTGATGTTGGCATGAACCTGCAATCTGACGCAACGGTTTCGTATGGCACTGGCAACCCTGACAACACTGTCTGGACCTCCGACGCCGAGCGTGAAGACGCGAGCAACAAGTACAACACCTACGCGAACCCAGGTCTGCCGATCGGCCCAATCGGCTTGCCCGGAGACGCCGCCATCGATGCAGCGATGAACCCTGCTGACGGTGCTTGGATCTTCTTCACCGCAGTGAACCTGGAAAGCGGAGAGACCGCATTCGCCGATGATGAAGCAGGACACCAGGCAAACGTCGCAAGACTGCACGAGTGGTGCTCGGCGCATGAGAGTTCCGGTGGCAAATACTGTGACTGATCCTCGCATTCAGTTGCCAAGCGCCGCACAGTTGGCGGTGCTTGGCTCACCAATTGCGCATTCGCAGTCGCCGGCGATTCATACCGCGGCCTATCGGACTCTCGGACTTGCCTGGCAATACGGTCGGCACGAGCTGCAGTCAGCAGATCTTGCCTCTTTTCTCGCCGAGCGCGACGAACATTGGCGGGGACTGTCGCTCACCATGCCGCTCAAGGAAGAAGCGCACCGCCTTGCGACGGTGCTCGATCCGATTGCGAGCGAGAGCGGAGTAGTAAACACACTGTTTCGGGTGACGGGTGCTGGCGACAGCGCTGCGTGGGCCGGTTTTAACACCGACGTTGGCGGTTTGGCTGCAGCCATTGCCCGTGAGAACTTCGATGCCTCGCACACCCTTGTATTTGGCGCAGGTGCGACCGCTGTCTCTGCGGTGCTTGCCGCTCGAAGCCTTGGCGCAGAACGCGTCACAGTGTTCGCTCGCAGACTTGAAACTGCGGTGGATCTGGCCCAGCATTTTGACGGAACCCAGCAGCCTGGCAGCGAAGCTGTGCGGGTCGAGGCCGCAGAACTCTATCTCGATGATGCGCTATCGCGAGCAGCTCAGCGCGAAACGTTTGTTGACGCCAGCCTCGTGATTTCAACGCTCCCGGGTGGAAGCGTTGACTGGGATCGCGTCGCAACTCTTGGTCTCGCCGACACTTTTGATGTGTCATATAACCCTTGGCCCTCCGAACTCGCCACACGCACTGAAGCTCTTCGCAAACGGGTGGCGGCAGGCACCGGCATGCTGGTGGAGCAAGCGCTCTTGCAGATACGAATCTTTATGAATGGCGATCCGGCGTTGCCACTAGAAAACGAGACCGCTGTGCTGGCCGCAATGCGCGACGCGGTTGTCGCGTAACTGAGAACAAACGAGTCGACATGCTTACCCCCGCTCCGGAGAGCTTTCGAGAGAAATTGCACACGACTGGTGCCCCGGCAACACCAAAGCCAGCCGCAACGATAGTGCTGTTGCGCGAGGGCGCAGACGGTCTCGAAGCCTTTCTCATGCGACGGCAGACCAGCATGGCGTTTGCCGCGGGCATGTATGTGTTCCCTGGCGGCGGCGTACACAAGGCAGACCGAGAAGAGCTGCCCTGGATCGGTCCAGACTCAGCGTGGTTTGCCGAGCGATTTCATTCGAGCGTGGAAGTTGCGCACGAAATGGTTGTGGCGGCTGCGCGCGAGACGTTCGAAGAAACGGGGGTGTTGCTCGCTGGGCCTGACGCTCACTCGGTCGTTAGCGATACCGGGGTCTATCACGAGGCTCGCGCGGCGCTGGAGCGGCACGAATTTACATTTGCAGAGTTCTTGCACGCCGAGCAGTTGATGCTTCGTGCAGACCTGCTGGCACCGTGGGCTCACTGGATCACTCCGGCGTTTGAACCTCGCCGCTTTGACACCTGCTTTTTTGTGGCTTTGGTGCCCGAAGGTCAGCAAATTGAGTCGGTGAGCGGCGAAGCCGACAGATCTGAGTGGGTTTCCTTACGCGAAGCACTGCGGCGAGTCGAGGCCCGAGAAGCGATGATGATGCCGCCCACCAAAGTGGTCTGCGCAGAACTACTCGAAGAACGGGTTGATTCGCTTGCTGCGGCTGCAGCTGCGCGCACGATCCGTACGATTCAACCAAGACTGCGCGAAATTGACGGCAAACTGTGGCTTGATACCGGAGAGGATCCAGCGTCTTGAAAGATGAGCACCTGAGCAACGTCACCGAGCGAGCACTTTTGGTGCGCGCCGACAATCCGAGTGTGATGACCCTCGACGGCACAAACACTTGGTTACTTCGTGAACCAGGTTCAAGCAGCGTAGTGGTGCTTGATCCAGGCCCGCTTGACGAGGATCACCTGGCCCGCTTGATTGAAGTCGCGGGGCGCGATGGCGGCCATATAGATTTGGTGCTCTACTCGCACTGGCACCCCGACCATACCGATTCGATCGACCGCTTTTTTGAACTCACCGGGGCTCCGGCCCGGGCGCTCGACTCAACCTGGTGCCGCAATGCTGAGCCGCTAACAGCGGGTGAAGTGCTGAGCGTTGGTGGCCTTGAGATTGAAGTGATGGCAACACCCGGCCACACAATGGATTCGATTTGTCTGGTGCTGACGGCAGAGCAGAGCTTGCTCAGCGCCGACACGATCTTGGGCACCGGCACGACAGTGGTGGCGCACCCCGATGGCGCGCTCGGCCCTTATCTAGATTCACTTGCAGCGATTCGGCAGCGGATCGTGGCAGGCGATGTGCGTCACATTCTGCCGGGGCATGGCCCGTCTATTTCCGATCCACTCACCGTTGTTGACGGCTATCTTGCACATCGGGCGAGCCGACTTGAGCAGGTTCGGGCCGCGCTCGAAGCGGGAGACACCACTGCGATGCAGGTGGTCGAACGGGTGTATGCCGAGGTAGATCGTTCGGTGTGGTTTGCAGCTGAGATGAGCGTGCGCGCGCAGATGGACTACCTTGCAGGTCGGTCCGACGCGGCGAGTATGGAAGTATAGAGGCTATGAGGTGCATATCGTCTTGTGCCGGGAGACAGCTTGTCTCAAGGAATAGTCGATAGTCGCACAACACTTGATGCGTCGGCACGCACCGTCGACGCTTGGCGAATTTGACCATTCGAAGACGCCAGACACCCCTTTGCTCGGAAGAAGGATGCCATGTTGCGCTGGCTAACCGCCGGAGAATCTCACGGCCCAGAACTCATCGCTGTACTTGAAGGTATGCCTGCCGGCGTGCCGCTTTCACTCGACCTCGTTCGTGAAGATCTCGCGCGGCGAAAGCTCGGTTACGGCCGTGGCTCGCGTATGAAGTTTGAGCAAGATGAGCTCAACTTTTCGGGTGGTGTGGTGCAAGGACGCACCATTGGCGGCCCAATTGCGCTGCGGATCGGCAACACAGAGTGGCCAAAGTGGGTTGAGGTGATGAACCCGGAGGCGACCGAACTGAGCGAGCGCTCGCGTGGGCGAGGTGCCGCGCTGACCCGCCCTCGCCCAGGTCACGCCGACCTTGCTGGCATGCAAAAGTACGGCTTTGACGAGGCACGGCCCGTGCTTGAGCGCGCGAGCGCCCGCGAGACCGCAGCGCGTGTTGCTCTTGGAGCGGTGGCGCGAGCGTTCCTCGGCGAGCTTGGCATTCGGCTGGTGAGCCATACACTTTCGATCGGCCCGGTTGAGGTGCCTCGTGGCTCTGCGTTGCCTCGCCCCGAAGACGTTGATCAACTTGACGCTGATCCGCTGCGGTGCTTTGACGCCGAAACCAGCGCTCGCATGGTCGAAGAAGTCGAAGACACTAAGAAGTCGGGCGACACCATCGGTGGTGTCGTGGAAGTGCTTGCTTATGGTTTGCCACCCGGGCTCGGCTCGTACGTACACTGGGACCGCCGCCTAGATTCGCGCCTTGCTGGTGCGCTGATGGGAATTCAGGCGATTAAGGCCGTTGAAGTTGGCGACGGCTTTGAAACTACGAAGCGCCGCGGTTCAGAGGCCCACGACGAACTGCACTTGCGTGACGGCCGTATTGAGCGTGATACCGATCGCGCCGGTGGTATCGAGGGCGGCATGACCACTGGCCAGGTGCTGCGTGTTCGCGCAGGCATGAAGCCAATCGCTACTGTGCCGAACGCGCTCAAGACTATTGATGTCGCTACTGGCGAAGAGTCGAAAGCTCACCACCAGCGCAGCGATGTTTCGGCGGTTCCCGCTGCCGGTGTGGTTGCCGAGGCAATGGTTGCGCTGATTTTGGCCGACGCAGTGACTGAGAAGTTTGGTGGCGATAGCGTTGCCGAAACCAAGCGCAATATGGAGAGCTACTTGGCAGCCATTCCCGAGGTGCTGCAGACCGCTATCGAGTCGTGATCGAAGACCCCGCAGCATCGCACCCGGTGCCATCGCCACCGAGGCACCCGCTGACCCAGCCGGTGCCAATTGTGGAGACCCCTGCGCCAAAACGTGCGAAGCGTCGCAGACGTCGGGGCCGGGGGCGCGGTCGTTTGCCCGAGAGAACCATCGTGTTTGTTGGACCGATGGCGGCAGGCAAAACCAGTCTTGGTCGTAAGGTTGCAAAAGATCTTGGCGTGAAGTTTGTTGATAGTGATGCGGTGTTTCAGTCGAGGCACGGCGTCATTACCGACTTTTTTGAGAAGCACGGTGAGGCAGAGTTTCGGCGTATCGAGGCTGAGATTATTGCTGAACAGCTGGCTCAGCCGGGCTTGCGAATTCTGGCGCTCGGCGGGGGAGCAGTGCTCACAGACTCAACCAGAGCCTTGCTTCGTGACTACCCGGTGATCCTGTTGATGACTACTCAGGCTGCCGTGTTGAAGACCGCAAATCTGTCGCGCCGTCCATTGCTTCGTGACGACCCAGCAGCCTGGGGGCGAATTCTCGAAGCCCGTAAGCCTCTCTACGAAGAGGTTTCTGACATTACTTTCCGCACCGACCGTGCGACCAAAGAGCAGCTCAGTCGTCGCGTCATCGAGTGGGCAAAAGCCCGAGGTCGCCGTGACGCGCGCAAAGCTGCCGCAGAAGCACAGGTCGCCGTAGAAGCACAGGCCGCCGTAGAAGCACAGGCCACTGCAGAGGCTCAGGTCGCTGCAGAAGCAACGCCGAGCAGCCAAGATTTCACTCAAGAAGCCAACTAGAAACGAGAGTGCAGACGATGAGCGTTTCCGAACCATCCGCGGCGATCACCGAGATTCGGGTTACTGGTGAAAGCGAGTATCCGATCTACGTTGGCCGTGGGCTGACCGGAAAAGTTGCCGAGGCCCTCGGTGATCGGGTGAACAAGGTACTAATTGTGCACACCCCAACCGTCGGACGTGTCGCTGAAGAGCTTCGCCTCGAACTGCAGTCGAAGTTCGGGCAGGTGCTGCTAGCAGAGGTGCCTGACGCCGAAGACGCCAAACGTATCGAGGTGGCGGCATTCTGCTGGCAGATCATGGGCCAGTCGGACTTCACGCGTACCGACGCCGTTATCGGGCTTGGTGGCGGTGCTGTTACTGATCTCGCTGGTTTTGTTGCAGCTACTTGGTTGCGCGGGGTGCGCCTGATCCAGGTGCCAACCTCGGTGCTCGGTATGGTCGACGCTTCGGTGGGTGGCAAGACTGGCATCAATACCTCGGAGGGCAAGAATCTGGTGGGCTGCTTCTATGCACCACACGCGGTGATCTGTGATCTTGCGATGCTCGACACCCTGCCAAAGAACGAGATTCTTGCCGGTTTTGCTGAGGTCGCGAAGTGCGGCTTTATTGCCGAGCCGGAGATTCTTGACACGATTGAGGCAAACGTCGAGGTCGCTACCGATCCGCAGAGTGCCGAGTTCCGTCGCCTGGTCGAGCTTGCGATCGGAGTCAAGGCTCGGGTGGTGAGCGAAGACTTCCGCGAGGGCGGGCTGCGCGAGATTCTCAACTATGGTCATACTCTCGGCCATGCGATCGAGCACGCTGAGCGATACCAGTGGCGTCACGGCGTCGCCATCTCGATTGGCATGGTTTATGCGGCCGAGCTCGCCCGTATGGCAGGGCATCTTTCAGATGCTGCGGTGGATCGGCACCGTCGTGTGCTCAGTTTGCTCGGGTTGCCGCTGGCCTACCCTGCTGGCCGCTGGCCAGGTCTGCTTGCGACCATGCAACGCGATAAGAAGGCGCGTGCTGGCATGCTCCGATTTATTGTGCTTGACGACATTGCAAAGCCCCGAGTCCTTGCCGGTGCCGATGAGTCAATGCTGCAATTCGCGTACCAAGAGATCGCCAACTAGGGCGCATCGAGACAACCACGAATCGAATAGGCTAACAACGTGACCGCAGCGCGTATTAATCCGAGCATTCTTTCCGCAGATTTTGTGAATCTTCAGGCCGAGCTTGCAGCCATTGCCAGCGCCGATCTGGTGCATGTTGACGTGATGGACAATCATTTCGTGCCGAATCTGACGATGGGGCCACCGATTGTCGAACGTATTCAGGCTGTCTCACCGGTGCCGCTTGATATGCACCTCATGATTTCTGATGCCGATCGTTGGGCTCCCGGCTATGCCGAGCTCGGCGCTTATTCAGTGACCTTCCACGCCGAAGCGACTGAAGATCCGGTAAAACTTGCTCGGCGTATTCGTGAGATTGGTGCTCGCGCCGGTATCGCATTGAAGCCGGGCACCGATCCTGAGCCATATCTTGAGCTCTTGCCTGAGTTCGATCAGGTGCTCGTGATGACGGTTGAACCGGGTTTTGGTGGCCAGAAGTTTATGCACGACATGATGCCGAAGCTTCGACGTTTCGCCGATGCGAAGGCAGCTAGCGGGCTAGACGTTTGGCTGCAGGTTGACGGCGGAATCACCGTCGACACCATTGCTATTGCCGCCGAGGCTGGTGCTGATACATTCGTTGCCGGTTCTGCGGTCTATGGGGGAGTTCCTGAGGATCGTATTGCCGATCTTCGCCGTGCAGTGGCGAATCATTCGCACTGATCTCACCCGAGTGTTCGATTCCCCCTGAAGAAACCCGATACGATTGGTCAACGTGAAGACATTTGACGAACTGTTCGCTGAACTGAGCGAAAAAGCTCAGCTGCGACCCGAAGGTAGTGACACCGTGGCGCGTCTGGACGCCGGCGTCCATTCCATCGGCAAGAAGATCGTCGAGGAGGCTGCCGAAGTTTGGATGGCAGCCGAGCATGAGAGCGACGAAGCCTGCGCCGAAGAGATTAGCCAGCTGCTCTACCATTTGCAGGTGCTCATGCTCGCCAAGGGCCTCACTCTTCAAGACGTTTACCGATACCTCTAGAAAAGGATCTTCACATGCTGCGCGTAGCAGTTCCAAACAAAGGTTCACTGTCCGAGATCGCCGCAGAAATGCTCGCAGAGGCTGGGTATAGCGGCCGCCGCGATAGCCGAAAGCTCGTTCACCGTGATGTACGCAACGACATCGAGTTCTTTTACCTGCGCCCCCGCGATATTGCCACCTATGTAGGCTCGGGCGCGCTCGACGTAGGTATCACCGGTCGAGATCTGCTGCTTGACTCCGGTTCTGAAGCACGTGAAATCGCGCATCTTGACTTCGGCGATTCAACTTTCCGTTTTGCGGCTCCGGTTGCTGCCGGTTTCACCGACCTTTCTCAGCTCGAAGGCAAGCGTGTTGCCACCAGCTATCCAAAACTGGTTGATGACTTCTTGCGTGAGCGCGGCGTCACCGCGATCACGGTGAAGCTTGATGGTGCTGTTGAGTCTGCCGTGCAACTTGGCGTGGCAGATGCCGTGGCAGACGTGGTGTCGACAGGTGCCACCCTTGCGAGCGCTGGCCTTGAGATTTTTGGCCCGGTGATCCTCGAATCGACAGCTGTGCTGATCGGCGGACCAAAGCAACACGAGGGCATTGCGCGATTGCTCCGTCGACTGCGCGGAGTGCTGGTGGCTCGCAAGTTTGTCATGGTTGAATACGACCTCGAAGAGTCGCTGCTTGCCGAAGCAATCGCTGTCGCTGGCGGTATTGAATCACCTACCGTGTCGCCGCTACGCGACAACGGCTGGGTCGCGGTTCGTGTCATGATTCCCTCAGACGAGGCCAACGAAGTCATGGATAAGCTCGCTGACATTGGAGCGCGCGCGATCCTTGTCACCGCAATCCACGCCGCAAGGCTCTAGCAGAGGGGGCAATCATGTCTCTTGCCGTTCGAGTAATTCCCTGCCTAGACGTGGCTGCTGGCCGTGTGGTCAAGGGTGTCAACTTTCTCAATCTGCGCGATGCAGGTGATCCTGTCGAGCTTGCCGCTCGTTACGCTGAGCAAGGTGCAGACGAGCTGACTTTTCTCGATGTCACCGCTACCGTTGACGACCGCAGCACAACGTACGATGTTGTGCGACGCACAGCTGAGCAGGTGTTCATTCCGCTCACCGTTGGTGGCGGCGTGCGCAGCGATGAAGACGTTGCTCGGCTGCTCGGTGTTGGTGCAGACAAGATCGGCGTGAATAGCGCGGCGATTGCACGCCCAGAATTGATCGGCGAAATTGCTGATCGTTTCGGCTCGCAGGTTATTGTGCTCTCGCTAGACGTGAAGCGTAGCGATCGTATGCCGAGCGGTTTTGTTGTGACCACACACGGTGGGCGCCGGGAGAGCGACCTTGACGCGCTTGAGTGGTGCCGTGAGGTTGTCGAGCGGGGCGCAGGCGAACTGCTGGTAAACAGCATGGATGCCGACGGCACTCTTGCGGGCTTCGATCTTGAGCTCACAAGTAAGGTGCGCGAACTCGCTTCAGTTCCCGTGATTGCTTCAGGCGGTGCAGGCAAACTCGAGCACTTCGCGCCAGCCATTGACGCCGGTGCTGATGCGGTACTCGCGGCCTCGGTATTCCACGACGGCACCTTCACAGTTGGCCAGGTGAAACAGGCCATCGCCGACGCCGGGCACGTCGTAAGGGGGACATCGCTATGAGCGGCGCAGGAGATCCGACACTTGACTCTCTTGTCTTTAACGCTGACGGCTTGCTGCCAGCCATTATTCAGGACGACGAGAACGGCGACGTGTTGATGCTCGCGTGGATGGACCGCGAAGCGATCCATCGCACCCTGACCACCGGCCGCGTGACTTTCTGGTCGCGCTCTCGCCAGGAATACTGGCGAAAAGGCGATACCTCGGGCCACACCCAGTACGTGCGTTCCGTAGCAATGGACTGCGATGCCGACACGCTTTTGGTGCGCGTCGTGCAAATTGGTGCGGCCTGTCACACTGGCGAGCGCAGCTGTTTTGATGGCCGGGGCATGGAAGCGGTGCAGGGCACCGTCGAACGCTAAGCCGGAGACCGCTAGAGTTGAACGGTGAGCCTCACCACAACGCGCGCCGCCTTTGAAGCTGCCCGACAGACCCACACCGTCATTCCGGTATGCCGAGAGGTGTTTGCCGACGCAGACACGCCAGTAAGTATCTACCGAAAAGTAGCAGCGAGCCGCCCAGGCACGTTCCTGCTTGAGAGTGCCGAGCAGGGCGGGGTATGGACCCGTTTCAGTTTTGTCGGCGCAGGTAGTTTTGGCGTGCTGACCGAGCGAAACGGACAGGCCTTTTGGTCAGCTGATCCTGCGCGAGGTATTGACCAGGAACGCTTACTGCCAGGGGGAGTTGACTCTCTTGCGCCAGCCGAAGCGCTTCGGGCGGTCTATGAACGCTGGCGGCAACAGCCGATGCCAGATCTGCCGCCGCTCGCGAGCGGTTTTGTGGGTTACCTCGGCTGGGAGACTGTTCGCCAATTTGAACGCCTGGGAGACGGCCCGGAAGACGGCCCCGGTCTGCCAAGCCAAGGGCTGAGCTTTGTGAGTGAACTTGTGGTTATCGACCACCGCGAGGGCAGTGTGGTGTTGCTAGCAAATGTGCTCAGCGACGATGCTGCTGCCGATGGCGATTCACTGTGGTCGGATGCTCAGGCGCGGCTTGACGAGTTGCAACGCTCGCTCGCAGCTCCGGTTGCTTCACCGCTTGGCACGCTGGATCGTGCTCTGTTGCCCGAGCCGAGCAGACTGACGGCAGAGGCCGACTATCTGGCCGGTGTTGAACGCAGCAAGAAGTACATCGTTGACGGCGATATCTTCCAGGTCGTGCTATCACAGCGTTTTGATCAGGTGTGCACTGCCGATCCGCTTGACGTTTATCGTGTGCTTCGTCACTTGAATCCGAGCCCGTACCTGTATCTTCTGCAGCTTGAAGATGCCGAGGGCAAGCCGTTCTCTGTGGTCGGTTCAAGCCCCGAAGCGTTGGTCACGGTGCAAGAAAGCGGCCACGTCATGACGCATCCGATTGCGGGTAGCAGGCCCCGCGGTGCGACGGTTGATGAGGACCAGCAGCACGAACGCGAACTGCTTGCCGATGAGAAGGAACGGGCCGAGCATCTGATGCTGGTCGATTTGGCTCGAAACGACCTGCTTCGTGTGTGCGAGCCGTCGAGTGTTGAAGTGACCGAGTTCATGCGTATCGAGCGTTTCAGCCACATCATGCATATTGTCTCGACAGTCGAGGGTGTGCTCCGTAAAGACGAGAACCCCGTCGATGCGCTTCGTGCTACCTTCCCTGCTGGCACGCTCAGTGGTGCGCCAAAGCCTCGTGCATTGCAGATTATTGACGAGCTTGAACCGGTGAAGCGTGGCGTATACGGCGGCGTTGTGGGCTATTTCGGCCTCGGCGGCGCCGCTGACCTTGCGATTGCTATTCGTACGGCGACAATTCGCGATGGCATTGCCATGGTGCAGGCAGGTGGCGGCATAGTTGCCGACTCAGTGCCAGAGCTTGAAGATCAAGAATCACGGAACAAGGCAGCGGCCCCGCTTCGCGCGGTGGCTATCGCCAATTCGCTTAGCGAACTGAAGCTCGAAGGATAACCTCATGCGTAGCAAGCTGTTGTTGCTCACCGGTGTCGCCCTTGCCGGGGGGATTGCGCTGTATGCGGCAACGCAGATCTGGGTCGCTGTGTCGCTTGTGGTCGGTTCGGCGGCAACGGACACTCTCGGTGTGACCGGGCAGCAGGTGAATCAGTCACTTTCGCCAGTCGCAATTGCAGTGCTCGCGGCCGCTCTTGCGCTGACTATCGCTGGCAAGGTGTTCCGCCGGATTCTTGGCGTGCTCATTATGCTGCTTGGAGTTGGGATCGCCGCGATCGCTTTTGGCGCACTGAGCGAACCCGAGGCGGCTATTGCTGGTCGACTCGCAGAGGCCACGGGTATCGAGGGTGCCGCTCAGATGGGCATGATCGCTGACATCTCAACCACTTTTGTTGTGGTTCTTACGGCAATCGCGGGTGTACTGCTCGTTCTTCTCGGGGTGCTCGTGCTGGTGTTCGCTGGGCGCTGGAAGGCGGCTGGACGCAAGTACGAATCTGAATCATCTCGTAGCGCCCGCAATAACGACGACCCCGATCGAATTGACGATTGGGAGACCCAAAACGACGGCTTCGATCCTTCCGACGATCGATAGACCTAGAACATTCCCTGCCGACCCGCGCGAGAATTCGCAGGGAACGTACAGCAGGCGATAGACTTCCCTAAGAACTGTCCGCTTTCAAGGAGATTCATGAGCAACAATCCAACTGATCCCGGTCACGGCGATTCGCCAGCTGCATGGACGGCAGTGATCGTCATGCTGATTGGCTTCGCGATTGGCACGGCTGCGTTCAGCATGAGCCTCGTTTGGCTCGTCTGGGCTGGCGTTGGCGTCATGGTCGTAGGCGCGCTGCTCGGCTGGATCCTGGCCAAGGCAGGCTACGGCGTCAAGGGCCCGAAGTACACCCCAAAGCCTGGCGCTCACTAAAGTGCTAGATCAGCTGCTCGCCGGGTCGCTCGACGACGCGCGCGCGAGAAGGCAGTTTCGCCCCACCCACGAGGTTGAAGCTGACGCTCTCGCGCGTCCGGCGGCGCTCGATGCTCTCGAGTTTCTTTCCCCGGCAGATCACATCAAAGTGATCGCCGAGGTGAAGCGGGCTAGCCCATCACGCGGCGATCTCGCCGAGATTCCTGAGCCGCAGGCGCTGGCAGCTCAATACGAGGCAGGCGGGGCGAGCGTGGTGAGCGTGCTCACTGAGCAGCGCAAGTTTAAGGGATCACTCGATGATCTTGAGGCTGTGCGCAAGGCCGTGAGTATCCCGGTGCTTCGCAAAGACTTTATCGGTGAAGAGTACCAAGTGCTCGAAGCCCGCGCTTCAGGCGCCGACCTGGTGCTACTGATTGTTGCCGCGCTTCCGCAGGCCACATTGCAGCGCCTCTACACCTTCATTCGCGAACTGGGTATGACCCCTCTCGTTGAGGCGCACAGTGCAGAAGAGGTCGCGCGCGCCGTTGACCTCGGCTCTCAGCTGATCGGTGTGAACGCTCGTGATCTTTCAACCTTTGAACTCGACCGCGAGCTCTTTGGTCGAGTAGCTGATCAGATTCCGGCTGGTGTAATTCGAGTCGCTGAGTCTGCGGTGCTTGATGTCTCAGACGTTGAGCGTTATCGCGAAGCTGGCGCCGACGCGGTTTTGGTCGGTGAAGCGCTAGTGACCGGGGGCGACCCGGTTGCAAATCTGCAAAGCTTTCTGAGCGTATGAGCCTGTCAAGCCCGGGGGATTCCCCGGGCTTGATCCATGTTCATGCGCGTCTACCAAGATGGAAACTGAAATGACTGACATCCAGGGATCGCAGGGGATCACCTCGCTGCGCGATCAACACGGTCCATTCTTCGGCGACTACGGCGGGCGCTTCATGCCTGAATCGCTGATCGCCGCAATCGACGAGCTCACCCTCGCCTATGACGAGGCGAAAGCTGATCCAGCGTTCCATGCAGAACTTCTTGAACTGCTGAACTCATATGCCGGGCGGCCTTCACCGATTACCGAAGTGCCTCGCTTCGCTGAGCACGCTGGTGGCGCGCGAATCTTTCTGAAGCGCGAAGACCTGAACCACACCGGTTCGCACAAGATTAACAATGTGCTTGGCCAGGCCTTGCTCACGAAGCGCCTTGGCAAGACACGCGTGATCGCTGAAACGGGCGCGGGCCAGCACGGCGTTGCGACCGCAACCGCGGCGGCGCTTTTTGGTCTTGAGTGCACCATTTACATGGGCGAGGTAGACACTGAGCGCCAGGCGCTCAACGTGGCGCGTATGCGTCTGCTTGGTGCTGAGGTTATTCCGGTTACCGCTGGATCACGCACGCTGAAGGACGCCATCAACGAGGCGTATCGCGATTGGGTGTCGAGTGTTGAGCGCACCAACTACATCTTCGGCACAGCGGCTGGACCGCACCCGTTCCCTGCGATGGTTCGTGATTTTCAGAAAGTGATCTCTGAAGAAGCACGCGCACAGCTGCTTGAAAAGCTCGGACGCTTGCCTGACGCCATTGTTGCCTGCGTCGGTGGCGGCTCAAACGCCATCGGCATGTTTGATGCGTTCCTTGATGATGAGGGCGTGAAGATTTACGGCGTAGAAGCGGCCGGTGATGGTGTTGATACCGATCGTCACGCTGCCTCGATTGAGCGAGGGCGTCCGGGCGTTTTGCACGGTTCACGCACCTATGTGCTGCAAGACGAAGATGGTCAGACGATTGAGTCACACTCGATTTCGGCGGGTCTTGATTACCCGGGGGTTGGCCCTGAGCATTCTTGGCTTGCCGACATTGGCCGCGCAGAGTACATTCCGGCGACTGATGACGAGGCTATGCAGGCACTGCGTTTGTTGAGCCAAACCGAGGGAATTATTCCAGCGATCGAATCTGCGCACGCTCTGGCCGGCGCATTGCGCATTGCTCGTGAGCTCGGTCCGGATGGGGTTGTCGCAGTGAGCCTTTCGGGTCGCGGTGATAAAGACATGGAAACCGCTGCGCGCTACTTCGGTCTGATCGATCAGGAGGCAGGCAAATGAGCTCACAGGTATCAGCAGCCATTCGCGCCGCACAGTCAGAACGCAAAGGCGCGCTCGTAGGCTACTTGCCGGTAGGTTTTCCGGACCTTGACACCAGTGTTGAGGCGGCGATCGCGATGGCCAAAAACGGCGTCGACGTGCTTGAGTTTGGTGTGCCGTACAGTGACCCCGTAATGGACGGAATGGTCATTCAGGAGGCCACCCAGCACGCGCTGCAGAACGGCTTCAAGCTTCGTGACCTTTTCGAAGCTGTGCGTCGGGTGCGCGAGGCTGTAGACACTCCGGTTTTGGTGATGACCTATTTCAACCCGGTGATGCAGTACGGTGTTGACCGTTTTGCTGCCGACCTTGCCGCTGCCGGCGGAGCAGGGTTGATTACGCCGGACATTACGCCTGAGGCCGCAGACGAGTGGATTGCGGCGAGCAAGAAGCACAATCTTGATCGGGTCTTCCTGGCTGCGCCGACCAGCAGCGATGAGCGTCTCCGTATGATTGCCGAACTCGGTACCGGTTTTGTTTACACCGTCTCAACGATGGGTATTACGGGGGAGCGGGCATCTCTCGATGCTGCCGCACGCACGCTCACAGAGCGCCTGCGGTCGGCGGGCACCGATCTCGCCTGTGTCGGCATCGGCATCTCGACTGCCGAGCACGTCGCCGCAACTCTCGAGTATGCAGACGGTGCAATTGTTGGCACCGTATTTGTGCGAGCACTCCGCGACGGGGGAGTTGCCGGCCTCACCGCGGCGGTGAAAGCACTCGCTGCCGGAACTCGCGGCTGATCCGCAGAGCATTCTGTTGCGGTCGAACGATAAGCTTGAATTAGTGCGCGTGCCTAGCGGTGCGAGCGAGGTGACACCCTCAACCCGGTGTCAGATGTATTTCTGAAAGTGCAGTCCATGGTTTTTCCTCTTCCAATGAGTATTCCTAGCCCCGATGCGCAGTTCCTCGCGCTCGGTCCGGTCACGATCTACTACTACGCGCTGTGCATTCTGCTCGGAATTCTCGTCGCAGCTGCATGGACCGGTAACCGGCTCACCGCGCGCGGTGGCGAGAAGGGTGCCGTGCTTGACTTCACCGTCTGGGCTGTTGTGCTCGGTATCGTCGGAGCCCGCGCCTACCACGTTGTCACGCACTGGGGTTACTACTTCAATTCGGGCCGTCAGTGGTGGAACTTCATGGAGAAGGACGCCATCTGGAATATTTGGGATGGTGGCATCGCAATCTTTGGCGCGCTGATCGGCGGCGGTATCGGTGTGCTGATCGCCTCGCGGATCACTGGCATTCGGTTCTGGTCATTCGCTGATGCGCTGGTTCCTGGTCTTTTGATCGCTCAGGCCTTCGGCCGTCTTGGCAACTGGTTCAACCATGAGCTTTTCGGTGGCCCAACCACACTTCCTTGGGGCCTTGAGATTGCTGCGAACAACCCAGCTTTCCCGGTTGGCTTGCAGGCTGGCACGCTGTTCCACCCAACGTTCCTCTACGAAATTCTCTGGAACCTCCTTGGCATTGTGGTGCTGCTCTGGATCGAGCGCAAGATGCGTCCACGCTGGGGTACCTTCTTCGGTATGTACCTGATCTGGTATGGCGTTGGCCGCTTCTTCATCGAGGGTATGCGTCTCGATCCAAGCTTTATCTTCCTGGGTCTGCGTAGCAACCAGCTGACCGCGCTGGTAGCGGTACTGATCGGTATCGCAGTGATCATCGTGCAGCGTCGTCGACATGTCGGCCTTGAGCCAAGCGTGTACCTGCCTGGCCGCACACACCCGGCTGATGCCCACGAACGTCTTACGGCAAATCCTGACGAGTACTACCACGTACTAGAAAAGAAGTAATTCATGCGCCACGCCAAGATTGTCGCTACCTGGGGTCCAGCTGTTTCTAGCTACGACCACACTCTTGAGCTCATTCGTGCTGGAGTGAATGTTGCTCGCCTCAACATGTCGCACGGTACATACAACGTGCACGAGGGGATCTACCGCAACATTCGTCGGGCTGAGAATGAGGTGGGTCGTCCGATCGCAGTTCTCGCCGATTTGCAGGGGCCGAAGATTCGTCTTGGTGTGTTCGCTGACGGTCCGCATGAGCTTGAGGTCGGCGATGAGTTCGCGATTACCACTCGCGATATCAAGGGCGACCGCACAATCTGTGGCACGACCCATAAGGGTTTGCCTGGTGATGTGAAGCCGGGTGATCCACTGCTTATCGATGATGGCAAGGTTGGTCTTCGAGCGACCAAGGTCACCGAGGACACCGTGTATACGGTTGTCGAGATTCCTGGCTCTGTGTCGAACAATAAGGGCATCAACCTGCCCGGTGTTGCCGTAAACGTGCCCGCTCTGTCTGAAAAAGACGAGGAAGATTTGCGCTGGGCGTTGCAGCTCGGCGTTGATTACATCGCCCTCTCATTTGTGCGCGACGCGGCGGATATCACTCGGGTGCACGAGATCATGCAGGAAGAGGGCATCAAGCTGCCCGTCATTGCAAAGATCGAAAAGCCTCAGGCCGTGGAAAATCTTGAAAGCATTACCGACGCCTTCGACGGCATCATGGTCGCCCGAGGTGATCTTGGCGTAGAGCTGCCGCTTGAGCGTGTGCCACTCGTGCAGACAGAAGCAATTGCGATTGCGCGCCGGCTCGCGAAGCCTGTAATCGTGGCGACCCAGGTGCTGGAGTCGATGATCGAGAATCCGCGCCCGACACGCGCGGAAGCCAGCGACTGCGCAAATGCTGTACTCGATGGTGCAGATGCCGTCATGCTCTCTGGCGAGACGAGTGTCGGTGCGTTCCCAGTGCAGGCCGTGGAGACAATGGCTCGCATTATTGCGGCAACCGAGGATCACGCGCTCGATCGCATCGAATCGCTCGTGGTGAAGCCGCGAACACAGGGTGGCGCGCTTACGCTCGCAGCCTCTGAGGTGGCCGAGTTTATTGGGGCGAAGTTCATCTGTGTCTTCACCGAGTCTGGCGATACTGTGCGCCGATTCTCGCGTTTGCGCAAGCCAATTCCGATTATGGGCTTCACCCCTAGCCGGTCGATTCGTCGCCGCATGGAGCTCACCTGGGGCGCGCGCAGCATTGAAGTTCCTCGCGTGTTTAGCACCGACGAAATGTTCGAGCAAGTAGACGCCATGCTGCTCGATTCTGGCCGCATTGAGGTCGGTGAAAAGGTGCTGATTATCGCTGGATCACCTCCGGGAGTGATCGGTTCGACGAATACCCTGCGAATTCACCGTATGGGCGAGTCGACTGGATTATTGCCAGAAGCAGGCCCTCGGAAACACGCCATTGGGCGTGGCCACGTTCCGCTCTAGCCTGAAAGTGCAGTAGGCTAGTAGGTCTGAGCCGGATTGGCGGAATTGGCAGACGCGGCGCACTCAAAATGCGTTGCCTTCGGGCGTGGGGGTTCAAGTCCCCCATCCGGCACTCAAACTATCTGGGACGGGGAGTAGGGTACTCAACATGACCGAACAGAACACCGCACGACGCGTTGTCGTAGCTGAAGATGAATCTCTGATCCGTCTTGACATCGTTGAGACGCTTCGTGACAACGGATTCGATGTTGTAGGCGAAGCCGGCGACGGGGAAGAGGCAGTTCGCCTGGTTGAGGAACTGCGTCCAGACCTCGTTGTGATGGATGTCAAGATGCCAAAGCTTGACGGCATCTCGGCAGCTGAGCAGATCAATGGATCGGGCAATATTGCGCCGGTAGTGCTGCTCACCGCATTCAGCCAGCGTGAGCTGGTTGAGCGTGCGGCTGAGGCTGGCGCGCTCGCTTACGTGGTGAAGCCTTTCACTCCGGCTGATCTGATCCCTGCTATTGAGATTGCGCTCTCGCGCTTCCAGCAGTTGGTCACCCTCGAGAACGAGGTCACCGATCTGGCTGAGCGTTTCGAGACTCGTAAGCTCGTTGATCGCGCTAAGGGCATTTTGAACGACAAGATGGGTCTGAGCGAGCCTGAGGCATTCCGCTGGATCCAGAAGGCATCGATGGATCGCCGCCTCACTATGCAGGACGTTGCGAAGACCATCATCGATCAGCTCGGGCCAAAAAAGGCAGAGTAACTCGCTTTATACATTAAGGGCGGCTCATCCATTCGGATGGCCGCCCTTTTTGTTGAATCGCCCGTTCATTCTGCGTTCGTTCCGCGAACCGCAGAATTTCACCCGTCTCGGGCTGGGCGATCCAGCGTAATGCCAACTACTTCATTGGCTTGTAGAAGTTCGTGATTCGAACGGTTGAGCAGCGGCGGCCGTTCTCCGCGGTGATCACAATCTCGTGCACGGCGAGAGATTTGCCAACGTGCACCGGAATGCAGACGGCAGTAACTTCACCCTCGGTGGCTGAGCCGGTGTGTGTGGCGTTGATGTCGACGCCAACCGCAACCATGCCTTCTGGCGCAAGATAGTTCGAGTGGATCGAGCCAAGTGTTTCGCCGAGCACAACGTAGGCGCCGCCGTGTACGAGGCCGAATGGTTGGGTGTTCCCGGCGACTGGCATGGTCGCTGACATGCGTTCGCGGGTGCACTCAGTGATTTTGATGCCCATTCGCTCAGCAAGATCGCCTCGCCTACCTTCGTTCAGCTTCTCAACTGAGTAAAAAGCGTCTCGGTCTGCACTGTGCACTGGCATGTGATCCTCAAATCTGCTGAATGCGTGCGATTCTTCGTATCTCCCCGATGAATGTCGCACGTGGCTTGTAGGCTAGAAACGTGTCTCAGCCTACCCTCATGATCATCGACGGCCACTCGCTTGCCTTCCGAGCGTTCTACGCGCTTCCTGTCGACAGCTTCCAAACCCAGTCGGGTCAGCATACAAACGCCATCCACGGCTTTATCGCAATGCTGATCAACCTGCTCAGTAACGAAAAGCCAGATTCTTTGGCTGTTGCTTTTGACATTTCACGGCACTCTTTCCGAACTGAGGAGTACCCCGAATACAAGGGCACTCGCGGCGAGACCCCGGTCGAGTTCAAGGGCCAGGTGCCGCTACTGCAAGAGGCTCTGCACGCAATGGGCATTCAGACCATTGAAAAAGAGAACTACGAAGCAGACGACATTCTTGCAACACTTGCGACGCGCGGTGCCGAGGCTGGCTATCGCGTGCTTGTGGTGAGTGGAGACCGCGACACTATTCAGCTCGTTGACGAGAACATCACCCTGCTCTACCCCTCGAAGCAGGGTGTGAGTGAGTTGACTCGCTACGACCAGGAAAAGGTTTTTGAGCGCTACGGTATTCGCCCTGAGCAATATCCAGAAATCGCGGCGCTTGTCGGTGAAACCAGTGACAACCTGCCAGGTATTCCTCGTGTCGGCGAAAAGACAGCGGTGAAGTGGATCAACCAATTCGGTTCGCTCGAAGAATTGCTCGCACGTCAAGACGAGGTGACCGGCAAAGTTGGCGAGAGCTTGCGTGAGAACGCACACCTTGCCGAGCGAAATCGCCGCCTGAACCGATTGGTTCGTGACGTTGAACTTGAGCTCACTCTTGACGACCTCGTGCGAGGTGACATCGATCTTGAAGCGGTGCGCGAGGTGTTCAGCAAGCTTGAGTTCCGCACTCTACTGCAGCGTGTGGGCAAACTTGCCGGTGTCGATAATGTTGCTGTTCCTGAAGCTGCTGCGAGCACTTCGCTTGCGCCCGCAAAGCCCGAAGCTAAAAACCTGATCGACGAAGAACTGGGGGACTGGCTTGCCAAAGCCGATCGCCCAGCGCTTGTGATCGCCGAGAATCTTGGAGGGTTTGAGGTAGGGCTCGCTACCCCCGAGTCCTCGGTTGTGCTCACCTGGAAGCCAGGTGGCCGCGACTACGCACAGTTTGAAGCTTGGCTGGCTTCTGACGCGCCGAAGGTGTGCTGGGATGCGAAAGCGCAGATGAAACTTGCTGCAAAAGCGGGGAGCAGCCTGGCTGGCGTCACGGGTGACACCGCCCTCGCCTCTTGGCTGCTGCGTCCAATCAGCGCTGAGAAGACTCTTGCAGATGCAGTATTCCGTTTTCTCGGTGAGCAAATGCCCGAGGGTGATCCGAATCAGCTCATTCCCGAGGAAGGCTCGATTGCCGGCCCAGAGGTTCAGGCCTGGTACTTGGTGCGCGCCAACGCAGAGGCAGAGCGTCGCTTCGAAGGGCGTACTGCCGCGGTCTACAGCGAAATTGAGTTGCCGCTAACGCCCGTACTGAATGCCCTTGAAGTGCGCGGAGTGCAGATCGATCTCCCGCTGCTGCAAGCCCATGAGGCCGAACTGCGCGATCGGGTTGCGAATTTCGAGCAGCAGGCCTTCGCAGCGATCGGCCATGAGGTGAACCTTTCTTCGCCAAAGCAGCTGCAAGAAGTGCTTTTCGAAGAGCTCGATATGCCTAAAACTCGCAAGACGAAGAGCGGTTACACCACCGATGCTGCCGCTCTTGCGGAGCTGCAAGTGAAGAACCCCCACCCGTTCCTCGATGCGCTGCTTGCGCACCGTGATGCGAATAAGCTGCGCCAGATCGTTGAGACACTCATGAAGGCGGTACAGCCAGACGGGCGAATTCACACGACTCTGCTGCAAATGGGGGCGAGTACCGGGCGTCTTGCCTCAACTGATCCGAACCTGCAGAACATTCCGGTTCGTACCGAAGAGGGCCGCCGCATTCGCGAGGCGTTCATTCACTCGCACGAGTACGAGACACTGATGACCGCCGACTACTCGCAGATCGAAATGCGAATCATGGCTCACCTTTCGGGTGATCCCGGACTGATCGAAGCGTTTAATGCGGGCGAAGATCTGCACCGTTTTGTTGGCTCGCGAATCTTTGGTGTTGAACCCGCTGAGGTCACCAACGAGATGCGTTCCAAGGTGAAAGCGATGTCTTACGGTCTGGCCTATGGCCTCTCGCCGTTTGGGCTTGCAAAGCAGTTGAACATTTCTGCGGCAGAGGCCAAACAGCTGATGGTTGACTACTTCGAGCGTTTCGGTGGTGTGCGTGACTACCTGCGTTCGGTGGTCGAGCAAGCTAAACAAGACAAGTTTACCGAGACCATTTTTGGTCGTCGTCGGCCGTTCCCGGATCTGGCGAGCCCAAACCGCGTGCTGCGCGAAAACGCTGAGCGCGCGGCATTGAACGCCCCTATCCAGGGCACAGCAGCAGACATCATTAAGATCGCCATGGTTGGTGTCGAGCGGCGTATTGCCGAGGCTGAGCTGAAATCGCGCATGCTGCTTCAGATTCACGATGAGCTCATGTTTGAGGTTGCCGAGGGCGAATGGGACGCGCTCGAGGTCATCGTGCGTGAAGAAATGGGCGGCGCTACAGAACTTGCCGTTCCGCTCGAAGTGCAGGTGGGTCGCGGCGCCAACTGGAACGCCGCAGCGCACTAGCGCAAAGTGGTGGCCCGGCTCGCGGTTGTGGCCACCACATCGCAACTCAGCACACGCCTGGAAATTCGCGAGAAAACGCGGTAGGGTTGAGTGTCACACTTGTGATGATTTACCCATGTCCACGCGGGGCATGCGCTCGGAGAATCCCGAAAGGTTTTCTTCAGTGTGAATTCCGCCTGATTTTTTATCCATCCTGGAGACCATTTACATGACGAACGCAACGACCGAAAAGGCAAGCAAGCAGGTCGCAATCAACGACATCGGCTCAGCCGAGGACTTTCTTGCAGCGGTCGAGAAGACCCTGAAGTTCTTCAACGACGGCGACCTCATCGAGGGCACCGTAGTGAAGATCGACCGCGACGAGGTTCTCCTCGACGTTGGTTACAAGACCGAGGGTGTTATCCCCTCGCGTGAACTTTCCATCAAGCATGACGTTGACCCCGACGAGGTTGTCAAGGTCGGCGACAGCGTTGAAGCTCTCGTGCTGCAGAAGGAAGACAAAGAGGGTCGTCTGATCCTCTCGAAGAAGCGTGCTCAGTACGAGCGTGCTTGGGGCGACGTTGAGCGCATCAAGGAGGTCGACGGCGTCGTTGAGGGCACCGTCATCGAGGTCGTCAAGGGTGGTCTCATCGTTGACATCGGTCTGCGTGGCTTCCTTCCTGCATCGCTCATCGAGCTTCGTCGTGTTCGCGATCTCACCCCTTACCTGGGTCAGAAGATCGAAGCCAAGATCCTCGAGCTCGACAAGAACCGCAACAACGTGGTGCTCTCGCGCCGCGCGCTGCTCGAAGAGACCCAGTCGGCAAGCCGTTCGTCGTTCCTCGCCGAGCTCAAGCCAGGCCAGGTTCGCAAGGGTGTCATCTCGTCGATCGTTAACTTCGGTGCGTTCGTTGACCTCGGTGGCGTTGACGGCCTCGTGCACGTCAGCGAGCTCTCGTGGAAGCACATCGAGCACGCAAGCGACGTTGTTGAGGTTGGCCAGGAAGTAACCGTTGAGGTTCTCTCGGTTGAGCTTGACCGTGAGCGCGTTTCGCTCTCGCTGAAGGCTACCCAGGAAGATCCTTGGCAGCTCTTCGCTCGCACCCACGCAATCGGCCAGATCGCACCAGGTGCGGTCACCAAGCTGGTTCCTTTCGGTGCGTTCGTTCGCGTTGCAGACGGCATCGAGGGCCTCGTGCACATCTCGGAGCTGTCGGGTCAGCACGTTGAGCTCGCTGAGCAGGTTGTTAAGGCCGGCCAGGAAGTCTTCGTCAAGATCATCGACATCGACCTCGAGCGTCGCCGCATCTCGCTCAGCCTCAAGCAGGCTAACGAGGGTGTAGACCCAGAGGGCACCGAGTTCGATCCAGCACTCTACGGTATGACCGCTGAGTACGACGAGAACGGCGAATACAAGTACCCAGAGGGCTTCGATCCTGAGACTCAGGAATGGAAGGAAGGCTTCGAGACCCAGCGCGAGCAGTGGGAGCAGGAATACGCTGCAGCCCAGGCTCGTTGGGAGTCGCACAAGAAGCAGGTCGGCGAGGCACTCGTTGCTCAGGCCGAGGCACCAGTCGAAGAGGCTGGCGCATCGACCTTCTCGAGCGACTCAGCTTCGGCTGGCACCCTTGCTGACGACGAGGCTCTTGCAGCTCTCAAGCAGCAGCTCGAAGGCAACTAAGCCTTAGAACGCTCACGAAAGCCCGGTTCCCCTGTGGAGCCGGGCTTTCTGCATGTGTGGGCAATCTGCTTTGATAGAAGCATGAAACTTGTGGCCCTCAGCGGGGGTATCGCCTCCGGCAAATCTACTGTCGCCCGCCGACTCGCCGAGCTTGGCGCCGTGCACGTCGACGCCGATCAGTTAGCCCGCGAAGCTGTCGCGCCAGGCAGTGACGGCTTGCAGCAGATCGCCGCACGATTCGGTGAGGGAGTGATTACGGACGAGGGGGCGCTGGATCGCCCAGCCCTCGGTCAATTGGTCTTTGAAAACGCTGAGGCTCTCAATGCTCTAAACGGAATCGTGCACCCGGAGGTACGAAAGCTAGCTCAGGCACGGCTCGATGCCGCTGAGGCGGCGGATCCGAAGGCGATCGTGATCTACGATGTGCCGCTGCTCGTTGAAGCGGGGGTGCAGATGCCGTGGGATCTTGTAGTAATCACCGAGGCGCCGGCAGATGTCCGGATAAAACGAATGGTTGAACTGCGTGGAATGAGCGCCGAAGATGCTCAGCGGCGGATCGCGAACCAAGCCAGCGACGCGGAGCGCCGGGCGATCGCTGATGTGGTCATCGACACCAGGGGAGACGAAGCCTTCACAATCGCCCAAGCGGATAAACTCTGGGCTTCGTTACAGCGCGAATAGTGCACCATCTTTCGCGAAAGCAATGAGTCGCAGCGCGACCAATGAGCGACGTACAAAACAAAAGAGCGGTTACGCCCCGGCAGTTCGGGGAGTAACCGCTCTTGCGATCCAACGTAAAAACTACATGCGGCGGAACTCGCCAAGCCAGTCAAGCTGAATCTGCGCGACCAGCGCGATCAGCAGATAGCAGCCAAGAATCAGCACCCAGCTCCAGCTGTAGAGCCCGGCGAAGAACTTCTGCACGCCCGGGCTGTGTGGGATATCGCCAACCGCGTGGGGTCTTGTGCCACTGACCCAGAAGAGTGGGATCATCACACTCCAAACCACCATGCACCACGGGCAGAGCGTGCCGAGCGAGAAGACGCTCTGGTAGGCGAGCCAGAAGATGAAGCCGAAGCCAAGCAGCAAGCCGCCCTGATATACCCACCAGAACCAGGAAGCGAACTTTGCTCCTGCGAGCAGTGCTACACCGACCGCAATTGGAGCGGCGAACGCGGCGACACCGATGATGGTGTTGCTGAAGCCGAGTACCGAGCCCTGCCAGCTGTCCATGTTCGGGCCACATGTCACCAAAATACTGACCGCGCAGTTCGGCACATAGTCAGGGTTCTTGAGGGTTTTTACGTATTCGGTGAGCAGTTCGAACGAGGCGAACCAGCCGATCGCCCCCGCAATGATGTTGAAAATCGCGAAACCAAAATTGCGGGTGCGAGTGATTGGGGCAGTTGACATAGTGTCATGTTATTGCGCGTGGCTGCGAATTCTCTGCCGAGGCGTGACATAATGGGTTCGTTGCCTCGCGTCTACGTGATGCCCGGCACGACAGTCTTTCAGTCACGCAGGTTGTGACTTCCGGTCAGGAAGTGGCCGGGTGTGAGGCAACCGCCTTGCGCAATACAGAGTTCGCGGTGGAAAACCGCACAATAAGAGTTCGCCGAGCGAATCGCACGGCTAGAGGAGTGCACCAGCAATGGTGAATGAACCCAACCTAGAAACAACTTCAAATACCCAAGAATCAGCGGAACAGCCGGAAACGAGTGCATTGGCACAGCCGGAGCAAGTCACGCTGAGCGAGGGGACCCCGGTATCAACCGAGGTGAGCGAAGCCGACGCAACGGAAGCTGCAGCATCAGAAACGCTGGATCAGCCAGCCGCGGAGAGCGCTGAAGCCCCCGAAGCAACTGTTGCGCCGGCCGATGGTGGAGCTGCCGAAGCAAATAACGCAGAGCCGGTGAGCGCAGAAGCTGCCGATGTAACGGACGCGCAGCCCGCTGTCGATGAAGCTAAGCCTGAGCTGCCACAGCTGATTCTTCCGCTCGCGGATATGACCCCAGAAGAGCGTTTTCGGGCTACCGCGCGCTTGATCTTCCTCGCGCCTGACGTGCCTCCTGTGCAGCCCCGTCAGCGCCGCAGTGAACTGCGTCAGCTCGATGACATGCTTGATCGTCAGTTCTCTCGCTCGCGCGATTCGCGTGATTCTCGTGACTCCCGAGATTCGCGTGACGGTGGGCGCGACAGCGGTCGCGATGCTTTTGACGGCCGTGATGACGACGATGATCGTGAAAACGGCCAGACTCGCCGTCGCAATCGTCGTCGCGGCGGCTCTGAGCAGCAGCACGAAGAAGAAGCACCGCGTCGGGAGCAGAAGTCTGCTCCGCAGATCACCGAACCGCAGCGGGTCAAAGGTTCGACCCGTCTTGAAGCGAAGAAGCAGCGTCGCCGTGATGGCCGCGATACCGGCCGTCGTCGCCGTCTGGTGATCACCGAGAGCGAGTTTCTGGCACGCCGCGAGTCGGTAGACCGCGAAATGATCGTGCGCACAGCGGCTGATCGCATTCAGATTGGTGTTCTGGAGGACAAGGTGCTCGTGGAGCACTACGTTGCTCGCTCAAGTGAAAGCTCATTGATCGGCAACGTCTACCTTGGACGAGTGCAGAACGTGCTGCCTAGCATGGAGGCCGCATTCGTTGACATCGGCCGCGGTCGCAACGCAGTACTTTACTCGGGCGAGGTCGACTGGAGCGAATTCGAGGGGGCGTCTTCAGCGCGCAAGATCGAGAATGTGCTGAAGCCTGGCGACGCTGTGCTGGTTCAGGTCACAAAAGATCCGGTGGGTCACAAGGGAGCGCGCCTGACTAGTCAGATCTCGCTGCCTGGTCGCTTCCTGGTGTACGTTCCCGGCGGCGCGATGAACGGTATCTCGCGAAAGCTTCCAGATACCGAACGTGCTCGCCTGAAGAAGATCCTGAAAGAGGTGCTGCCAAGCGGCGCCGGTGTGATCGTGCGTACCGCAGCTGAGGGTGCCACTGAGGATCAGGTAACTGGCGATGTGCAGCGTCTTACCCGTCAGTGGGATTCGATTCAGCAGCGTGTGGCGAAGGGTGGCGGGCCGCTCCTGCTGCACTCGGAGCCCGACATGCTGATCAAAATCATTCGTGATGTCTTTAATGAAGACTTCCACAAGCTGATCATTCAGGGCGACGAAACCTATCGTGTAATCGAGGACTACCTGGCACAGGTCGCTCCCGAACTGCTTGAGCGGGTTGAACACCACGAGAGCCAGCGCGATATCTTCGATGAGTTCCGCATTAGTGAGCAGATCGTCAAGGCGCTGGATCGCAAGGTTTGGCTGCCTTCGGGTGGCTCGCTTGTGATCGACCGCACCGAGGCTATGACGGTGGTCGACGTGAACACCGGCAAGTTTGTTGGCTCTGGCGGCAACCTTGAGGAAACAGTCACGAAGAACAACCTAGAGGCAGCTGAAGAGATCGTTCGTCAGCTACGCCTGCGGGACATCGGCGGCATCATTGTGATTGACTTCATCGACATGGTGCTTGAGTCAAACCGTGATCTTGTGTTGCGACGCTTGGTTGAGTGCCTGAGCCGTGACCGCACGAAGCACCAAGTTGCAGAGGTCACCTCACTTGGACTCGTTCAGATGACCCGTAAGAAGCTTGGTCTTGGCCTGTTGGAATCGTTCAGCGAACCTTGTGACATTTGCGCTGGGCGCGGCATCATTGTGCATCATGAGCCAGTGAACAAGCATCGCGGTGAGGCTCCTGCCCGCAATAACAAGCGCAAGAATTCTTCGCAACAGCAGCAGGCTCAAGCTTCGCAGACCCACGCGATCACCGATGAGTCACGCAATGCCATGGCGAAGATTGCCGCATCAACCATCCCTGGTGCGACTGACCAGCCAGAGCTCGAAGAAGAAGTTCGGGCTGTAGAGTCTCGGCAGGGCGGCACAAAGAACTCTCGCAACTCACGATCGCAGCGTGGGCAGCGCTCTGACCGTAACGATCGTGCTGATCGTAGCAACCGGGCTGAACAAAACGAGCGTGCCGATCGCAATGATCGCCAGAATCGTGATGAGAAGCCAAGTCGCGACGATTCGCAGCCACGAAACGAGCAAGACTCTCGTTCAGGCCGCGAAAGTCGCCCGGTAAGAGAAGAACGTCCGGTTTCGTTGCCGCCAGTACAGGCAGCTGCTAAGCCGGTTGAAAAGCTGAGCAAGGAAGACTTGCTTGGTTCGGTGCTTGATGCGCTCCCGCCTGCTCCAGAAGCAGGTACGCGTCGCCGCACCAGCCGTCGGGTAAGCACTGCGGCCATCCTCGCAGAAAATGGGGATATCGTAGGATTTGACCCGAAAGCGCAGCCGTCAGGGGAGTGACGACACGGCGCGCCGTCATTTGACCGGTTTGGTCGGATACGGTAAAGTTGACCGTTGGTGCCACTCGTTTTCGGGTGGTAATGCGCGCAGCGGTAGTCAGTGCGCTCATCGGTTTTGGCGGGATTGCCCGCTAGCAGCATCAGAACGTTTCATAGGAAAAAGGTAGACAAGTGGTTTTCGCAGTAGTGCGCACAAGCGGTCGTCAGGAGAAGGTCGAGGTTGGCTCGATCATCACCGTGAACCGTGTCTCAGGTGACGACAAGGGCAAGCTTGAACTTCCGGCTGTGCTGCTCGTCGATGGCGACAAGGTGACCACCGACCCCGCAAAGCTGGCAAAGGTGAAGGTTACCGCTGAGGTTCTCAACGATCTCCGTGGTCCAAAGATCATCATCCAGAAGTACAAGAACAAGACCGGTTACAAGAAGCGCCAGGGCCACCGTCAGGACCTGACCCGCATCAAGGTCACTGGCATCAAGTAACCCAAACGTTTCGTACGTTTTAGATTTTAAGGAGATAGCCAAATGGCATCCAAGAAGGGCGTCGGCTCGAGCAAGAACGGCCGCGATTCGAACGCACAGCGCCTTGGCGTAAAGCGCTTCGGTGGCCAGCAGGTCAACGCAGGTGAAATCATCGTCCGCCAGCGCGGCACCCGCTTCCACCCCGGCGTTAACGTCGGTCGTGGCAGCGATGACACGCTGTTTGCTCTTGCAGCAGGCTCGGTAGAGTTCGGTGCGAAGGGCGGCCGAAAGGTCGTCAACATCGTCGCCGCAGCGTAACCAGTTGCATACGGCGAGGCGGGCTTCGGCTCGCCTTTTGCCGTTTTAGGGCGGTTGCGCGGAGTTGACTGACTCCGCGAACCAGCCCCAAGTGGTACAACGTTTTGAGAGGATACGCAGCATGGTAACGTTCGTCGATCAAGTGCAGGTGCACCTGCAGGCAGGCCGCGGCGGAAACGGCTGTGTGTCGGTTCGTCGCGAGAAGTTCAAGCCGCTCGCTGGCCCAGATGGTGGTGCCGGCGGACACGGTGGTGACATCGTTATCTACGCTGACCCTCAGGTCACAACCCTGCTTGAGTATCACCGCAGGCCACACCGTACCGCTGAGAACGGCGGCTACGGCGCGGGTGGTTACCGCGCGGGAACACAGGGTGCGGAAATGGTGCTCTCCGTGCCAGTCGGCACCGTCGTAAAAGACGAAAAGGGTGAGACCCTGATCGATCTGACCGAGCCTGGCACGCGTTTTCTCGCGGCCAAGGGCGGCATTGGCGGCCTCGGCAACAATGCGCTCGCCAGCCCGAAACGCATCGCTCCGGGCTTCGCGCTGCTCGGCACTGAAGGATGGGGTGGCACGCTCACTCTTGAGCTCAAGACCATCGCTGACGTTGCTCTTGTCGGCTTCCCCTCAGCGGGAAAATCTAGCCTGATCGCAGCGCTCAGCGCTGCCCGGCCAAAGATCGCTGACTATCCATTCACCACGTTGCACCCCAACCTAGGTGTTGTTGAGGTGGGCGATCATCGCTACACCATCGCCGATGTGCCGGGTCTCATCGAAGGCGCGAGCGAGGGCAAGGGACTCGGACTCGACTTCCTTCGTCACGTAGAGCGCTGTAGCGCACTTCTGCACGTGCTCGATTGCGCGACTCTCGAGCCGGGCCGCGATCCGCTCTCTGACCTTGAGATTATTCGGCGAGAACTTGCGGCCTACCCGGTTCCCGAGGGACAGATCCCACTACTTGACCGGCCACAGCTCATTGCGCTGAACAAGATCGATGTGCCCGACGCGCGCGAGCTTGCTGATTTCGTGCGTCCAGAACTCGAAGCCATGGGATACCGCGTCTTTGAGATATCTGCTTCGTCGCACGAGGGTCTTCGTCAGCTCAGTTTCGCGCTCGGTGATCTAGTTGATACCGCCCGTGCCGAAGCTCTCGAAGCTGCCGCCGCCGAAGCACCACGTATTGTGCTGCGCCCGAAGGCCGTGAACGACAATGGTTACCGTGTGGTCACCGAGGGTGGCACCTACGGCACGATCTACCGTATTCTCGGCGAAAAGCCGGAGCGCTGGGTCGCCCAGACCGACTTTACGAACGACGAGGCCGTTGGCTATCTTGCCGATCGCCTACAAAAGATCGGCATTGACGACGCACTCGTGAAGGCCGGCGCGATTGCCGGTTCGACTGTCGTGATTGGCCCTGGCTCTGGTGTGATCTTTGACTGGGAGCCAACCCTCACCTCTGCCGCAGAAGTTCAGGTTGGTAACCGTGGTACTGATCCTCGTATCGATTCTTCTGATCGACGCACGAATAAAGACCGTCGTAAGCAGTATCACGAGATGATGGATGCCAAGGCCGAAGCACGTGCCGAACTAGAAGAAGAGCGTAAAGCTGGATTGTGGAGCGAAGAGAAGTGAGCGGAATAGACAGCCGATCTGAACAAGATTCGAGCGAAGTTCAGCAGCCCCCGCGCTTCGCTGGATCACGCATCGTAGTGAAGGTCGGCTCGTCATCGGTGAGCGGTGACAACGCCGCGCAGATCCCGCGTCTCGTGGATTCTCTTGCGAGATTGCACCAGGCTGGCTGCCAGGTCATTCTTGTGTCGAGTGGTGCCATTTCTACCGGTGTTCCGTTTTTGAAGCTCGAGGTTCGCCCAGATGACCTGGCCACTCAGCAGGCCGCTGCCGCTGTTGGTCAAAACATTCTGGTGAACCGGTACCAGCGTGCGCTCAGCGGTCACGAAATCATCGCTGGTCAGGTGTTGCTGACTGCTGGCGACATGGAGAACGACACTCACCGCGATAACGCAAAGCAGGCAGTTGAACGTCTGCTTGAGCTCGGCATTTTGCCGATCATCAACGAGAACGACACCGTGGCAACCCACGAGATTCGTTTTGGTGACAATGATCGTCTCGCCGCGCTGGTCGCCCGTCTGGTGCACGCTGATCAACTTATTCTGCTCTCGGACGTAGATGCGCTCTACACGGCCCCTCCGGGAACGCCCGGCGCTGAGCGAATCGCGCACGTCGCTTACGGTGACGCGCTTGCCGGTGTTGAGATTGGCGAGTCGCAGTCTGGCTGGGGAACTGGTGGTGCGTCGACGAAGGTGCAAGCCGCTCGGCTAGCGGCCGATGCCGGCACCAGAGTGCTGCTCACCGAAACTCGGCTGTTCTCGGCTGTGCTTGATGGTGCCGAACACGGCACCGATTTCGCGGCTGCCGAACGCAGCTAGTCGCTTCGAGATTCGTGCACTGCTTTACCCCTAGACTTGGGTTCATGAGCAGTGACGCATTTCTCGACAAACTCTCGCGAGCACGTTCGGCTTCGCGCAGCCTTGCAACCGCAACGACCGCGCAAAAGAATGTAGCCCTCGCAGCTATTGCCGACGCAATTGAGGGTGCCATCCCGCAGATCGTGGCAGCTAACGAGCTTGATCTCGCCCGAGGTCGCGAACAACAAATCGGTGACGGGCTGCTGGACCGCCTGCTGCTTGACGAGGCACGCTTGATCGGGCTCGCAAACTCGGTTCGCGACGTCATGGGGATCCCTGATCCTGTTGGAGAAATTGTGCGTGGCAGCACGCTAGCTAACGGTGTGCAACTGACGCAGGTTCGTGTTCCGTTTGGCGTGGTCGGTGCGATTTACGAAGCGCGCCCGAATGTGACAGTAGATATCGCTGCCCTCGCACTGAAAAGTGGCAACGGTGCTGTGCTTCGTGGTGGATCAGCGGCAGAGAATTCCAATCGTGTCCTGGTCGAGCTGATCCAGCGCGCTATTAGCAGCACCGACCTGAACGGTGATGTGGTGCAGACCATCGATGAATTTGGTCGAGAGGGCGCTGCTCGCCTCATGCGTGCGCGCGGTTACATCGATGTGCTGATCCCACGTGGCTCGGCCGGACTGATCTCGACGGTAGTGCAAGAATCAACCGTGCCAGTTATTGAGACCGGCTCAGGACTTGTGCACGTCTACGTTGATGCGAGTGCTGATGATCAAAAAGCGCTTGAGATTGTCAAGAACTCGAAGACGCATCGGCCAAGTGTCTGCAATGCGGCCGAGACACTGCTTGTGCACCGCGATGCAGCAGACCGACTGCTGCCAAAGCTTGCCACCGTGCTGCTTGACGAAAACGTTTCGCTGTATGGCGACGACAAATCGCGTGCTCTCGCCTCAGGGCTTTCTGAAGCGAACGAAGAGGTATGGTCGACCGAGCACCACGCACTCGAAATGGGTGTAAAGATTGTCGAGTCGCTCGACGAAGCACTCGAGCACATTGAACGCTACTCAACCAGGCACACCGAGTCGATCGTCACGGAGAACTATGAAAACGCGCAGCGTTTCTTGGCCGAGGTTGATTCGGCAGTGGTCATGGTGAACGCATCGACTCGCTTTACCGATGGTGGCGAGTTCGGTTTCGGCGCAGAAGTGGGTATTTCGACCCAGAAACTGCACGCACGAGGCCCTATGGGACTCCCAGAGCTCACCAGCACGAAGTGGCTCGTGCGCGGAAGCGGCCAAATTCGTTAATGGCACACCCGTGGCTCACCGTGGGGCGAGTCATGGTCACCAATCAAACCCGCTACACTAGTGGGTATTCAACAATCGTTCTCATTGCAGGGGTATTGATGTCAACTATCGCCACGATCGCTGTTGCTGCTGAAGCAGGACACCAACTCAACGAGCTCTGGATGCCAGCTCCGTTGTTCGGTGTCGTTATGTTCGTGCTGTTCACCGCGCTCGCTATTGTGACCTTTAGCTTCCGTGACGTAGCTAATAGGCACGCAGAGAAGGCCGAGGCTTACGCTCGTGAGCACGGCGCCCAGCAGCACCACTGAGGCGCCAGCGACGCAAGTGCGTCGCATTGGGGTGATGGGCGGCACGTTTGATCCCATCCACCACGGGCACCTTGTTGCCGCGAGCGAAGTAGCAGCGAAGTTTAACCTCGATGAGGTTATCTTTGTGCCAACCGGTCGACCATGGCAAAAAGACAATGTGAGCCCAAGTGAGCACCGCTATTTGATGACGGTGATCGCAACTGCTTCGAATCCCAGGTTCACTGTAAGCAGGGTGGATATTGATCGAAACGGGCCGACCTACACCGTAGACACGCTTCGTGATCTGCGTAACCAATACCCGAATGACGAGTTGTTCTTTATCTCCGGCGCAGACGCTGTTGCTCAGATTATGAGTTGGAAAGATAAAGACGAACTCTGGAATTTAGCTCATTTTATAGGCGTTTCACGGCCTGGTCACGAGCTTTCACTTTCAGGATTATCGGGGGAGCACGTAAGCTTGTTAGAAGTGCCTGCTTTGGCGATCTCTTCGACCGACTGCCGGAGCCGTGTGGCTCGGGCTCATCCTGTCTGGTATTTGGTGCCAGACGGAGTCGTCCAGTACATCGCTAAGCACCGCTTGTACACCGATGGAAGTGACTGACGTATGACTGACCAAGACGATAATCGCCCGCTAAGCCGGCGCGAAATACGTCTGCGCGAAATGGCTGCAGCCGGGGGATCTGACACCGCTGCTGCCGAGCCAGCTCCAGGCGCCGAGGCAACCGCCTTCGCAGAAGCTGAAGCCGCTCCCGCGTTTGAGGTAGAGATTTCGCCGTTTGACGAGGACGGACGCCAACGCAGTCGCCGCGAAATGCGCGAACTGCGTGAGCAGGCCATTGCAGAAATGCAGGCCGAAGCTGGTGAGCCAGTCGCCGACGCAGATGTATCTGCCGCGGTTGAGGCTGAAGCCGCTGGCGAACCATTTAGCTTTGATGCACTGCTGCAAGATGCCGCAGAGGAAGAAGCGGCCGCCGATGAGGCCCCTGCTGCCGAAGAGACAGTAGCGCAGCCGGTCGCTGCCAACTCGTTCTTCGCGGCCCCACAGCCAGAAGAAGCGCAGGAGCCGGCAGCCGATACCGCCGAGGAGCTAGAGCCCGCCGTTGAGCCGATAGCAGAGACTGTCGCGATCGAGGTTGAAGATACCACTTCTTCGCGCGGATTCTTCGGTTTTGGCAAGGCAAATGTTGCTTCTGAAGTAGAGACGCTGCCCGAGGTTGACCTCCCGGCAGAGCCTACAGATGAAACTGTCGAGGCAGAAGTCGAGGTTATCGAAACAGGGGCTGAAGCTGAGGCTGAGGCTGAAGCGATCCAAGACGACGCTGAAGCCACGCCGAGCGCATTCGATACCCCGGTATCTGCGACCACGGCTCCGGTCTCGCAAGGCTATTCGTTCCCTGACATCGCCCCTCTCGACGAGGGGCAGTCAGTGTTTGACGACCCATCGATTCAGATGATGGGTGGCGGTCAGCGTCAGCAGTCGCCTGCTAGCGATAGCCGCGAATTTGACGACCTCATCTCACGAGCGGTTGCGCAAGAAAGCGCGACCACCTCGACCAATACTTCGGCATTGATCTTGCCGAACATGCCGGACTCAGATGGGCTCACCGGTCCACTCGGAGAGACCGGTGAACTTTTTATTACCGGGTCATATGACCTGCCAAAGTCTCTCGGTGAGACCGGCGGTCACAACTCGCTCCAAGATGCGGGAGACGTGGAGTCGCTCGACGAACTCGGTTTCGTCGAAGCAACCCCAACCGGAATGATGGCCCCAGTATCAGCATCACGGGCAGTAAGTGCTCGCGGTGTACAGGGACCAGTCGTTGCAGAGGCGACAAAAGACAAGAGCAAACTTCCGGTAGTGCTGATCGCTACCGGTGGTGTGCTCGTGCTCGGCGCAGTCGGGTTGATTATTTGGGCAGCAGCGAGCGGATTGTTTGGATGAGCATAGAAGTAACTGAAACCACCCTTGAGAGTGTGCGCCTCGCAGCGCGCGCTGCGGACGACAAGGGAGCCACCGGACAGGTAGCGCTCAGTGTAAGTGAGTTTTTCCCACTTGCCGATGCGTTTCTGATCGTTAGCGGCAGCGTAGAACGCAACGTGCAGGCAATCTCGGACAATATCGAGGATGCGCTGAACGAAGCTGGAACACGCACCATTCGTCGTGAAGGTCGCGAAGGCGGGCGTTGGATCCTGCTCGATTTCGGTGACCTGATTGTGCACGTTTTCCACCAGGAAGAGCGCGAGTTCTACGGACTCGAGCGCCTCTGGAAAGACTGCCCAACAATCGACGTGGCAGACATGCTGGACAGCGCGCCGGATTTGCAGGTGCAAGCCTAATCTGGTGTAAGCTAGAAGGGTTGTCGGGTGAGCATTCGCCCGACTTCCATGGGTCTGTGGCGCAGTTGGTAGCGCACCTGCATGGCATGCAGGGGGTCACGGGTTCGAATCCCGTCAGATCCACAATCGTGTAAATAGCCCCCGCTTGGCGGGGGCTATTTTGTTTGCGATCCTCCTCTGGTATTCGCGCGAGATTTGCGAAAGCGCAAGATCAAATCGTGGGAACATTGGAAGATGCCACTCTTTGATCATCTTGGGCTCACCATCACAGACCTCGACAGGGCCGTTGTGCAATGGGATCCAGTGCTGCGCGCTCTTGGGCTTGAGACTGACGGCAGAGAGCTTGAGGGCGGCATCGCATGGAGCAACGAACACGACACTGAGTTGATTCTTTACCGGGCGAGTGATCCTCGTGCCGAACATCACAGTGTTGGCCGCGTCGGTTGGCAACATCTCGCATTTGCGCTTGAATCTCGTGCGGAGGTAGATCGGCTGCATCAAATTGCGGTGCAGGCAGGTTGGGCTTCCATTCGCGAACCGAAGGTGTTTCCGCGTTTCTCGGAGCGCTACTATGCCTCGTTCGTTGAAGACGAAAACGGTATTCGCCTGGAATTTATGCACAATCCACCCCGAACGGATCTGACCACAGCGAATGAGGGAGACAATGCCTGAAAAGATAGATTTTAAGAAGACGCTCGATAGCTACCGTGCTCAGCGCGGTGAGTTTCGTTTTCTTGATGTACCGGTGATGCGCTATCTCATGGTTGATGGACACGGTGATCCAAACAGCTCACAACTGTTTACAGATGCGCTTGAAGCGATCTACCCGATCGCTTACAAACTGAAATTTGCGAGCAAAGTTGACCTAGGGCGTGACTACGTGGTGCCTCCCCTTGAGGCACTTTGGTGGGCGGATGACGCATCGGTGTTCACGACAGAGCGAGATAAATCGCAATGGAACTGGACCGTCATGCTGATGGTACCCGAATGGATCACCGATGAGATGTTCGGCGCGGCGATGGTAAAAGCCGGTGCAAAGAATCGACCAGTGCGCCTCGACGACGTGCGGCTCGAGACGCTAGACGAGGGTCACTGCGTGCAAACCCTGCATTATGGCTCATACGATGAGGAGGGGCCAACGCTGCATGAAATGCACTCACGAATAATTCCAGAGCATGGTTTTCGGATGGGTGGGATTCACCACGAAATCTATTTCAGCGATTTTCGCAGGGTAGAGCCGTCGAAGCTGCGCACGATCCTGCGTCAACCCGTGGTTTCAAACTGATCGAGCTTTATCTTCTTATCGGGGCATAGCCTGGCCTGAATAGGCTTGCCGGTTTGCGACATAGGGTGCGGTTGATCGGGCTTTGCTATTTGCGCATACTTTTTGATTCAATCCGCCCGAATTCGCGTTTTTGGTCAGATGTTTCGATAATTCGGCCTAGGGTGGTGGGTGGCAGTGCAACCCTCGTCTGGCGCGAACGTGTCTTCGTGGTTGCTCCCGAATCGCACGATTTTACGTTAGAACGGATTTGCAGAGATGAGCGACGACCGGGTCAACGCGACGCCCGAAAACGGAGGGCCGCCGATGACCTCGGCCGAGGCCCGTGCAAACGAATACGGCTGGGCCGCGCAAGCTGCAGCCTTGCAAGGACAGGCGCAGGCCGAGGCCTATCAAGCCGCTGCCTACTGGCAAGCTCAGGCGCAGTGGCTTGAAGCGGCTGAAGCAGCGCAGGCCGGGCACCCTGTACAACCCGCGTATCCTGCGCAGGCCACACCTCACACGCAGACCATCCCGCCCACACAGGTGGCGTACTCACAGCTCCCGCCACAACAGCCTCGTGCCCCTAAGCGCTCCATGCGTGAGCTGATGACCAAGGGCGTGATTCGCACAACCTCGGTCGTAGCTGCCCTCGTAGTGGTGACGATCATCGCTGGTGTGGTGCTCATGGTGCAGCGGGCAAGCGCGCTCGATCGGGCAGCCGGACCGGCCCCCGACGTCGTCGCAGAAACCTACCTCGACGCAGCGATCGCGCGCGACAGCAAGACCATGACCGCCATGCAGCGCAGCGACTTCAAACTCTGGCAACTCGAAGAAGACACGGGGATTGTTCCCGTTCAGCTTGTTGCCGGAAGCCCCGAGGCAGCAGAAAGCATCGGCCTGAAGGTCAGCTATGAGGTGCTGCAAACAGACTTCATGGAGAACGGCAATAAGCTCGACAATCCCGACGTGGCAAATGAGGCCGGAGTCGTAGTCAAACTGAACTATTCCTTCACCGCCGAGGGCAAGCCTGTCGAAGTGTGGGCTCTGCAGATGCTGAGAATGGAGCGCGATTTCTACTACGACGGTAGTGACACTCCCGCCGAGTGGGTGCGACCTGCAAATGTGAAGCCGTCCTTCCGTGGACCCTGGGGTGTCGTCTCGCTCGAAGGCAGTATTCCTGAACTCGAAACTGAGATGGCGCCGGTCGGTTCGAACTATGAAGCATCGATCCCAGAAAAAGGTCGAGCCGGCTGTCATGTGAACGGAATTCTTCGCGACGTCTCTGAGTTTGCGCTGCAATACGGTGGGCTTCCGGTGACCTGTCTCGCAGGTGGCTCGGAGTTTACGAACTTTGAAAACGAAGATCTCGACTACCTCTCGGCCGAGCTCGTTCCACTAGAAAACGCGCCAATGACCGATGCGCTTGGACTTGCCGAACCGTATTCTCAGAATTTCTCCTCATTGATTTCGACCCCAATTGTTGAGAAAGCCTTCTCGGCTGGGGACCGCAGGTTTATTTTTGTGATGGCAATGGTTTCGCCTGAAATTGCTGAGGACGAATTTGGAGAGTACCGAGAATACCGCGTCATCAGCATCGTTGGGTTGGACAAATGAGCGAGAACATGCAGAATAATCAGCCACACGATCCCGCCCAGATGCCAAGTGAACCTCAGCAATTCGGCGCCGAACAGGTAGTAGCCCCGAACATTGAGGCGGCTGCGCCCGGAACCGAAGAACGAAGTGGCCTGACCCCAAAGGGCCTGATGTATTGGATTAGCGGCGGTGGCGCCATGCTGATCCTGGCCATCATCGGGGTGTTCGCTCTCGTGATGCCCCCGGCAGTTCCACCTCTCGCCACAAACCTTGGCGTGACCGATAACAAGCAACAGGTCGCCACAATGGAGTCAGTGGCTGACCTGTACACCGAACTCAACACCGCATTGCAGACGCAGGATCGCGAGTTGTTCTTCAGCTACGTAAGCGGTGACGCGGTCGCGCCATTGACCCGCTGGTGGGACAACATGGATAAATTCGGTTGGACAATGGGCGGTATCTCTACCGTGGAGATCACAGATGAGTGGATCGTTCCAGCCGAAGAGGGGCCAGCCGAGGTGCAGACGATCTTTGGTGCTGCGATGGGCTTCTCGGCATTCTCACCACGCGGAAGCGGCAATCGTGACGCCGGGCTGCACTTCATTCAGGGCATGCAGTACACCGCGACGATTAGCGATGATGAAGGCCCCAAAATTACCGCGTGGCAGAGCGGCGAAGCAAAGGCCGCCTGGGATTTGGCGGACCTCTACGTGGCCAAGGGGGAACACAGCATCGTTGCGGGTCTTCCTGAAGAACAAGAACTCATCGACTCAATCGTTCCTGTCGCTGACCAAGCTGCGGTTTGGGTACTTGACGATTTTGCTGCGGCGGGCCGCGAGGTTCCGCTCGGTGGTTTTAACGTGTTTGTAAGCGAGGATCAGGCGAACTTCGGTCAGTGGTTCCTCTGGCCACAAACTCAGGAATGGCTCTTTGACGTCGCCGGATATGCGATTCCTATGCAACGGCCAACCTCTTCTGGGGCCGGGGTGGATCCGCTTCTGGCAACAGGAGATTCGACCTCAACGAGTGTGGTTTCTATCGGACCAAGCGCGATGAGCGATCTTGAGCGAATCTTGGTGCACGAGTTCGTGCATGTGGTGCACTTCACCGAATCCTCAAGCAGCTTTGTCTCGCCACCGCGAGCAACCTTCGAGGGCTGGGCCCGCTATCAGGACAAACGATTCGCAAACGGTGGATCTTTCCCGGGTAGCGATAGTGCGATTTCGTACTGTGTCGCGAACTTCCTGAGTACAGAGGCGGCTGTGCCAACAGATGCGCAGCTCACCGGCCCGGACGCCTCATGCTATTACGAACTCGCCTCAACGCTGTACCGCTACGCGGAGGTGAGCGGCTACGACCAGTATCAATTGGCAAAGGTCGCGAATTCTGCGGGGGAGAACCCACTCAATGCGAGCTCGATTGTGGCGCCGGAGGGAGTTGCCCCGCTCAGCGCTGAGGGCTGGGTGAACTGGCTGCGAGAGAACTACTAGTTTTTGCGCAAAAGAGGGAGGCTATGGCAGTCGTGCCGTAGCCTCCCTCTTTGTTTGAGCGGGGAAATCAGTTCAGGAGGGTGAAACCCGTTTCGTTTCGAGTTTTGCCGAGGGCGGCCAGGGCAATCTGCAAGAAACCCATCGCTTCTAGTTCGCGGGCACGCGTGAGCGGGCCAACATCGACGGCACGCATTCCAGCGGCCTCAATGAGCTCCGCCACGGCAATTTTTGCTTCGGCGTAGTCGCCTGCATACAGCACTGTTGTTGTCGTGGTGCCATTGTTGCCTGCGGTAAGCGTATCGCCAAGGTTCACGTTGAACGCTTTCACGACAGCGGTACCCTTTGGCAACTGTTTTGCCAACTCAGCTGCCGTAGAAGAGTCAGCAGGCACGATGAGTTCGTCATAGGTGGTGAAATCGATCGGGTTGCTGATGTCGATCAGGACCTTGCCCACAAGACGGCCTTCGTACTGTTTCAGGACACTCGAATATGCGACGTAGGGTACTGCGAGCACAACTAGGTCGCCGCTGAGCTCGTCGCCCACCGCACCGTAGTTGACGTTTTCACGATCCCCGGACGAACTCAGAGTGCTTCGACGCAGGATCTGTATGTTGGCGCCAGCTCGGGTGGCGACCTCGGCGATTGCGGCGCTCATTTTGCCGCTGCCAATAATGCTGATGGAAATCACTTAGTCTCGTTCCTTTCGAATCGATTCAGCGCCTTCTCGGCAACTTTACGAGCGTCATAGTCAAAGACAGCGCTGCGACGGAAGTCGCGACCAACACGAAGATCGGCGTTACGTTTCTTTAGATCCGCGAACTCATATTGCGCATCAAACATCGCGCCTGAGCGGCGGGAACCGTGCTGCAAGATAGCGGTGCGCTGCATACGTACCGCTGTGTAGCGTCGAAACGCTTCGGGAAGGTCGGCTACGGTTTCGGCTGCTTTCACGAATGTTGCTAGCGCCATACTGTCTTCGATTGCCTGGTTCACGCCTTGGCCCTGGTGCGGCAGCATCGTGTGGGCTGCGTCGCCGAGAAGCGTGATCGGCCCGTGAGACCAGTTTGTCAGTGGTTCATGATCGAATAGACCCCACCAAAAGGTGTTCTCAATTGATTCAATAAAGCGGTGCAGCTTTGGGTCCCAGCTGTCACCTGCGAACTCTGCCGCGAGTTCGCTCACTTCCGCTGGTCCAGACCATGGCCCGTGCAACGGGCGATCGCTTGGCACACCAGCGACAAAGTTAAATAGCTTTCGCTGTTGCAGCGGGTAACACATGAAGTGGCGGTTGTTGCCCATCCACACCTGGCTGATCATCGGCCAGTCTGCGGGCAAGAGTGAGGCATCAACTACACCCCGATAGACGATGTACTCCGAGTACACCGGCTCAGGAAATTGTCCAATCGCTTGACGCACGACCGAGTGAATCCCGTCAGCGCCAACAACTGCATCAAATTCTTCGGTGACACCGTTTTCAAAAGAGACACGCACCCCAGATTCGACGCTCTCAACCCCTGAAAGGCGGTGGCCTAGACGAATAGATGTTGGATCGACGGCAGAGGCGAGCGCGTTGATCAGATCAGGGCGATACATGCCGATGTTTCGATATTGCTTCGAGGAGTCTTCCCAAGCGGCATCGGTGACAAGATTGCCCAGAGCGTCTTGGTAGACGCCATGCCCGTCTGGTACAGCGCCAGCGGTTCTGATCTGCTCAAGTACACCGAGATTGTCGAGCACACGCTGCGCATTCGGCGCGACCGTGACTCCGGCTCCGACTTCGCCGAGCTTGCTCGCCTGTTCGAAGACGGTGACCTGTACTCCGGCGACTCGGTTGAGGGCGATTGCGGCAGTGAGGCCACCCATGCCGCCGCCGATGACCGCGATCCTGGTGCTTTGGCTAACCATAGTTTCTCCTTGAATTGACTGGGTAATAGCTGCTGATGGGCGAACTAGTTACCGGTGCCCGCATGTTCGCGGGTAGTTGCGCGTTGGCTGAAGATTGTGGCTCCGGTAGCCTGCTCTGCCTCGTGGTCCGGGCCGAGCGGAATGCCAGAACGGTCGCGAAGGCAGATGGTGGCGGCAGCCCCCAGAAGCGTTGCAGTGAGTAGGTACAGCGAGATTGCTGTGGTGCTGCCCGTGGCTTCAAGCAGCATTTGCGCGATCATCGGAGCGAATGCGCCGCCGAATACCGCGCCAATCGCGTAGGTCACCGACACTCCCGAGAATCGCACTGAGGCTGGGAAGATCTCCGCGTACCAGGCGGCTAGTGGGCCATAAGTGAGGCCGAGGCCGAGTGAGATAAGAATAAGAGCGGTGTAGAGGCCGGGCAGCCCGCCGTTGTCGACTAGCCAGAAGATTGGGAAGACGACGGCAGCTTGAAACGCGAAGCCGATCAAGAAAGTGTTGCGTCGGCCAATCATGTCTGAAAGGTAACCAGCAAGCAAGGTTGAGAAGAACCAGACAGCCGCTGCGGTGGCTGCGGCGAGCAGGACCGCGGTGGTATCGAGCTTCTGCACATTGATGGCGTAGTTGTTGAGGAAGCCGCCGGTGGTCATATAACCGAGGGTCCCGTTGCCCACAAAGACGAGCGCAGCGAGCACAACGAGGTACCAGTGACGCTTGAACAGAGTCACCACTGGTACTTGTGCCTGCTTGCCGCGGGCGGCAATCTCGGCAAAGACCGGGCTTTCATCTACCGAGCGACGAATCACAAAGCCAACAACGATCAATACAATGCTGAGCAAGAACGGCACTCGCCACCCCCATTCAAGATACGCTGCGCCGGGGGAGATGACGCCTGTCATCAGTGCGGTCATGCCCGAAGCGAGCAAAAAGCCCAGCGGCACACCGAGCTGTGGCCACGAGCCTGCGCGGCCCCGCTTGTCGGCTGGCGCGTGCTCGACGGCCATCAGCACGGCGCCACCCCATTCGCCGCCGGCCGAGAGACCCTGCAGAATGCGAAGCACAAGCAGCATGATGGGCGCCGCGATACCGATCTGTGCGTAGGTTGGCAGCACACCAATGAGCGTTGTCGCTACGCCCATCAACACGAGGGTGATTACGAGCATCGCGCGTCGGCCGAGAATATCGCCGAAGTGGCCGGCTAGAAAAGCTCCGAGGGGCCTGAACAAGAACGAGATGCCGACGGTCGCGAATGAGAGTAGCAATGCAATCTCTTTGCCGGCAGGCTGAAAGAACAGCTGAGCGAAAACGATACCGGCGCTGGTCGCGTAGATAAAGAAGTCATACCACTCGATCGTGGTGCCAATAATGGTGGCCATCGCGATGCGTCGCTGCGACGCCACTTTGCGGTGGGTCTGTGTGGAATTCATGGTGTCCCTAACATCATTGTTGCCCCGGTTATCAGGGGACGGGGATGAAGCATTTCCAATAATGGAGCACCCAACACTGTGTGTAAATCGCAGTAATATGAGGAACTACTTCTGTTTTACTTAAGTATCGGATGAAGGCGAACTGGCCGGCGGGCAGGCGCTTCCGTGGTCAGCAGCGACAGCAAAGGGGTTGCGATGGCAGACGTCAGTATGAGGCAGTTAGAGTTACTCGCCGCTTTGCCGAGCTTCACCACGCTCAGCGCCGCGGCAGCGCACCTGCACATCTCAGAATCTGCCCTCTCCCAAGCAATCAGCGGGGTTGAACGTATCGTTGGCGAGCAGTTATGTGTTCGTCGCAAAGCGCGGGGTTTCACACTCACACCAACGGGGCAGCACTTCGCGAAACAAGCCAGGCAAATCGTCGCCGACGCCCAAGAGCTCATTGTCTCAGCGGGGCAAGGGCAAGAACTTCGTGGCCCGGTGCACATCGGGTGTTACTCGACCTTCGCAACAAGCGTGGTGCCAGAGCTTCTCGAAGGCTTTCCCAAGGTGCACCCGGGCGTGAATATCGAAGTGATGGTTGGCACAAACGAAGAGCTGTTGGCTGCGTTGCAAGCTGGCTACCTCGACGTCGCAATCGTTTACAATGTCTCGCTACCAACGGGTTACCAACGCCACGAGATCTACCCAACCGAGCTTGAGGTGCATTTGCACCCGAGCCACCCGCTTGCAAATGCCACATCAATTGACCTCAGCGATCTGGCAGAAGAGCCCTACGTGCAATTCGACGCGACTCCCGGCACCGTAAACGTCATAGATGCATTCGCCGCGCGCGGCCTTGAGCCAGCAATTGAAGCGCGCGTCACCGAAGTGAGCTTGGTTGAGGCGCTCGTGGGTAGGGGAGTCGGCTATGGCCTACTGATGTCCCGACCAAACTCGCTGCCGATGAGTGTTGAAGGCAGGCCCGTGGTGATCAAGCCGTTGGACCCGCCGATCACGGTCTCTCACGTCGTAGGAATCTGGCCAGAAGACATGGAACTCACCGTGCGCGCAAAGGCTTTGCTTGAGTATGCAACCGAGAAACTTGGTGGCCAGACGCGGGCGTCTGCGGTTGCCCCGGGAGAGTCGAGAAACGAATTCGCCGCACTGAACGATATTCTGACACCTATTCGAAGTGCAACTTAGTGCGACGTATAAATCGAAAGGTCGCAGTGGCAAACCAGCCAACTCAAAAAAAGCTCGGCATCGTCAAGATGTATCTTTTGCTGCTGCCGCTTTCGGCGCTTGTGGCAAGTTATGTGTTGCTCGCAAGTCGTGCCACAGCGTTTACCGAGGCTGAACTTGCGCAGATGCGCTTCGGTTGGCCCTTCACAGTTGTTGAACAAGACCTATCGCGATACATGCCAAGCGATTTCCCGGTGACGATGGAGTTTCATTGGCAACGTAATTGGAGTGATCCCATTGCAACGCACTATGACCTGCTGGCTTTCGCGATGAACACCTTGCTTCTTGGTGTCGCGGTGACCGGATGCTTTTTCGGCATTGTGTCCATTGTTCGTGCTCTCGTGAAACGCCGCCAAAATGGAGAGTAACAACGAGTGGCACGAGGCACTGCGTGGCCTGAGCAAAGAAGAAGTCCGGCGTCTTCCTTGGCCGGCGAGGGCAGCCGTGCGCTGGCTCTCAATGCCTATTGTTTTGCGCTTTTTTATCGAACTGATTCCGGGCGCGTTCCTTGCGCTGCTCTTGCTCTGGGTTCCGAGTAAGCCAGATGACGACTGGGTAAGCCCAGTTGCCTCCGCATTCGTTTTCGTTGCCTTCGCAGTGTTTCCCACGAAGCGCCTCATTGCGGCATTGCGGGCTGCAAACAGAGGGAAACGCTGAGCTAGTTGCCGAGTCCAGGAATCTCTACATAGATTTCGGCCTCGCACTCTTCGCACGTAGCCTCAAGCGATCCTGGTTCTTGCAGTAGCTCGGCGAGTTCGCGATTTCCGCGGAGGGCAGAGATGGTCGCGAGTACCCAGGGCAGATCGTCTTTGCTCAGTACGGGAATGCTTTCACCGAGCGGAAGATAGACCTCGTCAATTGCTTTGAGATATGCGTGCAAGAGATATTTGGGCATGGAACTTTCGTCTGCGCCGGTCAAGATGATGCCGACTACGCTGAGCAATTCGGCGCGCAGCTCGGGCGGCTGCAGCTTGAGAATCTGTACCAAATAGGGCAGAGCTGCGTAGGCAGCGTCCCAGGTCGAACCCTCAGAGGCGAGGTAGGGCCAGAGATCCCGAATACGTTCAAGGTCAGTAGGCGAGTCAAGCAGTAGCCCGAGCTCTCGAGCAACATCCATTTCTGAGTTTGGGCCTACACCGGCGCGATGCGTCAGGCTATTCCAGCGAGCGTCTTCCAGGGCGAGCGGAGAGTGAGTATCGGGCATGACTTGATCGTAGCGTTATCAACCAATGGTGCCGCCTCGAGGCTGGTTCGCATTCGCGAAATAGGTCATAGGTGCCACGGGAGCGGAACCTGAGGGCGATGTATCTGCCGTGTGACCTCGAAAGTATTGAAATGTACCGGGGCGCACATGCCCAAGGTCACACGAAGGTGGCTTCGACGCAAACAGCGCCCGTCACCACTCAGAAAGGGAAAACTATGCAGCGGACCTCACACCCCAGCAACCCGTCAGATGCTGAACGTCGACACACCAAGACTGCGCTGAGAGTCGCTGCGCTCGGTGTCGTGGGGCTCGCCGCAGCATCGGTGCTTACCGGTTGCAGTGGTATGGCTGAAACGTTTTCAGACCGATGGAACGTTCAGTACCAGATCACGGCAGACGAGGGTGATCTTGGTGGTGTCACCAAGATCGAGTACCAAACCTGGGCGAATACGCTGGATCGCGACAGCACCGTGAAGATTCCTGCGAAGGAGGGCGAAGCGGCGGGACTTAGCGGGAGCGAATGGAAAGAAGACGTGATCGTTGGTGCTGGCCTCGACGCCAAGCTTCGTGCAGAGGGTGCCAGCGTTCCGCTGAGCTGCAAGATCATTCTCGAGGGCAAAGATGTGGTGGCTGAGTCCACTGCTGAAGCTGGCAAGCCTCTCGAATGCTCGGCAACGCTACCAAAGTTTGAAAAGAACTAGGCGTTTGCGACATCGGTAGCGACGTGCTGGCGTGCTCGGGCCTTGTGTCGGCCAGCGTTCGCGTTGCCCATCGTCTGCGATGGACAACGGCTGGGCGATCCAACGTGCTTTCTAAATTGCGCGGGCCGGGGTGAGGATACCCTTGGGGTCGAGCGCATGTTTGATTGCAAATTGCACCGCGAGCGAGGCCTCGTCGAGCTGCCAGGGAAGTTCGTGACGTTTTACCGCGCCGATTCCGTGCTCGCCTGAGATAGTGCCGCCCATTGAAAGTGCGTATCGGGTGATGTCGTCGATCACAAGCTCGGCGGCGGCTTCACCGCCAAGCTCAGGGTTTGATTCAACGACGCAGTGCAGGTTGCCGTCGCCAGCGTGCGCCACGTTTGAGATACGCAGTCCGTGTTGTTTTGAAATCTCGGCGAGACCGTTGAATACCTCGGCGAGCGAGGCTACTGGTACAGCAACATCGCAAGATACGCGCAGTCCGAGCGCGTTGAGTGCAGGGTTGGCCAGGCGTCGCGCTTCAAGCAGCGAGTCTGATTCTGAAACCTCGGTGCTGCTTGCGCCGTTCACGGTGCAGATTGCCGCGATTGCCTCCGCCCGTTCGTTCGCATCGAGGCCGGTGGTTTGGCCGACAAGCATGGCTCCCTTTGGAATCTCGACGCCGGTCGGGTGGAATGCTTCGACGGCTTCGACACTGAATGTGTCGAGCAGCTCAAGAATCTCTGGTTGGTGCGGGCCGTTGACGATAGCGGTGACTGCGCGACCGGCGTCTTCGATGCTGTCGAAACCGGCTCTGAATGTGCGTGGGATCCCCGGTGCGATTGCTTTGAGGCGCACCGTCGCCGAGGTGATGATGCCGAGGGTTCCTTCGGAGCCGGTGAAGAGGCTTTTGAGGTCGTAGCCGACCACGTTTTTTCTCGTGCGAGAACCAGTGCGCATAATGCGGCCGTCTGCGAGCACTACTTCGAGGGCTGCGACAGAGTCGGTTGTGACTCCGTGTGCCACGCAGCGGAGACCGCCCGCATTGGTGGCGATGTTGCCGCCGACTGTTGAGGTTGCGGCGCTTGCGGGGTCTGGTGGGAAGAACAGTCCATGCTCTTTGGCGGCGGCGTCAAGGGTTGCTGTGATCACGCCCGCTTCAACGACAGCAAGACGATTTTCTGCATCGATCTGCAAGATGCTGTTCATGCGCTCAAGCGAGATGATCAACCCGCCAGGGTAGGAGTTTGCGCCGCCGGCTAGTCCAGTGCCTGCTCCGCGTACGCTCACCGGTACTTCATGCTCGTTTGCCCAGGAGAGAGCTGCTGAGACGTCTTCTGTTGATTCGGCGAGGACGAGGGCGACGGCGGCGCCCTCGGGTGCCAGCCTTGAAGAATCATGGCCGTAGTGCGCGAGGAGTGCTGGCTCGGTGTTTAGGCGATCGCCGAGGTGTTCTCGAAGTTGTTTCAGCTCACGTTCGCTCACAGTGCTCATTCGAGTCGAGTCCTCTCCATTGTGTTTCGCTCTCGTGTTCATCTTATTGTTCTGTCGGCTCTGCTTTGTTTGTGTGCTTCTGCCGCGGTACGAAACCGTAGAAATGGGCAGAAAAAGCGACACAATTTACTTTGTCATTTGCGCAAGTCGTTGAATGTCGTGTACGGTGATGGACGGGGCAAGAACTGCCCTGCCTTGACCTGAGGAGGTGATCCGTCGTGAGCGACGACCATAGTCGATTGAACTGCCCCGGCGCGCCGGCGGAACACCACTAAATCAGTACTCAGCGGTAGCCGCCTGGATTCGCCGGGGGATCACACACCCCTAAGACGATGAGCTCGCTGTGCCCCAGATTCCTGGGAGCACACTACTTATCGCGCCGAAAAGCAGTCTGGAGACATGCTCATGCGTGCATACCGCAACTACGTTGACTTCAATACGCAGTCATCAGGCCCCTCGGGCCGCACAAATCTGACACCACCCAACGGTTCAAAAAAGAAGAAGAGTGAAAACGCCACCGCAAACCTGAGCGTTGGTCAGCAGCAGATCCTGGTCGATGCAGCAACTCTGCCAGCAAAAGCAACGCTCAACTCATTTAATAGCAACCCCGACGGCCTGAACGAACAAGCCGTGATCGACTGCCGAGCCAGATACGGCCGCAACGAGGTTGACCACGATAAGCCAGCACCGGCGATCGTGCAGTTCATCAAAACCTTCGGCAATCCATTTATTCTTATTCTGATCTTCCTTGCCGGGGTCATGTTCATCACCGACGTGGTGCTCGCTGACGCGGCCGAAGGTCCCGACTACACCGGCGTCGCGACCGTCAGCACCATGGTCCTTGTAAGTGCCATAGTGCGCTTTTGGCAGGAGTACCGCTCTTCGCAGGCCGCCGAGAAGCTGAAAGCGATGGTGCGCACAACCGTCGCAATCACCCGTCGCATCGACGGCAAGCCGGTTACCGGGGAACTGCCAATCGAAGACGTCGTGCGCGGAGATATCGTGCAGCTTGCCGCAGGCGACATGATTCCCGCAGACGTTCGTTTTCTTCGCACGAAGGATCTGCAGATCAACCAAGCAATGCTGACCGGCGAGGCAATGCCAGCCGAGAAGACCGCCGACGTTGCAGAAGAAGTGACAACCTCAAATCTGATTGATGCGCCAAACCTTGGCTTTATGGGAACCTCGGTGGTTTCCGGATCGGGCACCGCTGTAGTGGTGGGCACCGGGAAGCTCAGCTACTTCGGCAGTATGGCCTCGGCAATTTCGGGCACCCGGCCCGAAACTGCCTTCGACAAGGGGATCAAGAAGGTCACCTTCACTCTGATCAAGTTCATGGTGATCATGGTGTCAATCGTGTTTGTGGTCAACGGCCTCACGAAAGATTGGACCAGTGCATTCCTGTTTGGTATCACCGTAGCTGTTGGCCTGACACCAGAGATGCTGCCACTCGTGGTCACCGCTGGCCTAGCAAAGGGTGCCAATATGATGGCCCGCCGCAAGGTCATTGTGAAGCGGCTCAACAGTATTCAGAACCTCGGCGCAATGGATGTGCTCGCAACCGACAAAACCGGCACCCTCACCGAAGACCGCATCGTGCTCGAGCGGCACCTCGATGTGAACGGGCAGAGCTGCGAAACCACACTCGGCTTCGCGGCCGCGAACTCGCACTTCCAGACGGGCCTTCGCAATCTGCTCGATGCTGCAGTGCTCACCGCGGCGGGACCAGCGGGCCTTGAAGAAGTGCAGAGCAAGTACACCTTCATCGACGAAATGCCATTTGATTTCGTTCGTCGGCGCATGTCGGTCGTGGTGAGCGATGGTTTTGCGCAGTTCATCATCACCAAGGGCGCTGCCGAAGAAGTGCTCGCTCAGTGCACCACAGAGCTGCGCAACGGCGACGAGATTGCCCTCAGCGGCGAGCGCCGTAAAGAAATCGACGGCCTGGTTGCCGAACAGAATCAGCTGGGTATGCGTGTGCTCGCAGTCGCTGTTCGGTCGATTGCTCCTGGTGACGAGCCAATTAGTGGCGATTTCACTGTGGCCGACGAGACCGAGATGACCCTGATCGGCTTCCTCTCCTTCCTTGATCCACCAAAGGCGACAGCTGGAGCAGCAATCGCTAGCCTGGCGAGCCGTGGCGTAGCAACCAAGGTGATCACGGGTGATAATCCACTCGTCGCGGCAACAGTGTGCCGTCAGATTGGGATTGATCCGGGCCGCGTGGTGCTTGGCCACGAAGTTGATGAACTCACCCTTGAAGAACTCGGCCGGCTCGCGCAGCAGACCACTGTGTTTGCGAAGGTAAGCCCGTCGCAAAAGGCGCGTATCGTCGAGGCAATGCGTGAGCAAGGATTCACCGTTGGTTTTATGGGTGACGGCATTAACGACGCGCCTGCCCTGCGCACAGCAGATGTTGGCATCTCTGTCGACACCGCGGTAGATATTGCGAAAGAGTCTGCTGACATTATCTTGCTCGAAAAAGATCTGACGGTGCTTGAAGGTGGTGTGATGGAGGGGCGACGTACCTTCGTGAACACCATGAAGTACATCAAGATGACTGCTTCGTCGAACTTTGGCAACATGTTTTCGGTGCTGGTCGCGAGCGCGATGCTGCCGTTCTTGCCAATGATCCCGCTCGTGGTGCTTGTGCAGAACCTCAGCTATGACCTTTCGATGCTCACCTTGCCGTGGGACCGGGTGGATGAGGGAGATATTAAGAAGCCCCGTAAGTGGGAGTCGCAGAGCCTGTCGAAGTTCATGATCTTTATTGGTCCTATTTCTTCGATTTTCGACCTCACCACCTATGCGCTGATGTGGTTTGTGTTTGCGGCGAATAGTGCAGAGCATGCAGCGCTCTTCCAGTCGGGCTGGTTCATCGAATCGATCATCTCGCAGACTCTCATCGTGCACATGCTTCGCACCCGTCGTCTGCCGTTCTTCCAATCGCGAGCAAGCCTGCCCGTGCTATTGGCAACGGGCGCAGTGTGTGTCTTCGGCTTGGTTTTGCCGTTCACCGGTTGGGGTGCGACGCTCGGACTGGTACCACTGCCTTGGACCTACTTCCCGTGGCTGGTTGGCACGTTGCTCGCGTACATGGTGCTTACGCAGCTCATTAAGAAGGTATTCATCCGCAAGACCGGTACCTGGATCTAATCAGATACCTGCGCAAGGAACATTCATCGGCGCGACGCGGGGTTGCCTTCGCGTCGCGCCGATGCGCGTATTTGAGCGCTCAGAGTGACGGGTCAGTTTTTGCTTGTGGCTCACGCTCGACGCAACTCTGAATGGGGGAGAGAACATGATCGAATGGATCGACATCGCGCTGCGGATCGGCGCAGGGGTGGGCTTTGGTGCACTCATTGGTTTCGAGCGCCAGTGGCGGGCGCGCACTGCAGGACTTCGCACGAACGCGCTTGTAAGCCTTGGCTCGGCGCTTTTTGTGATCATGGGAGCCTATAGTTTTGACGGCCCCGGTGCCGATCCCACGAGGGTTGCCGCGCAGATCGTTTCAGGTATCGGTTTTCTGGGCGCTGGCGTCATCATGAAACAGGGTGTTTCAATCTCTGGGCTCAACACCGCAGCGACACTCTGGGCCTCGGCTGCTGTGGGTGCGCTGTCCGGGGGCGGCATGATCTGGGTTGCTGCTTTGGGCACCGGCATGATTATTGCTGCAAACGTGTTACTTCGGCCCATCGGTCGTGTGCTCGACCGCAGGCCAAGTATTGTTGGGCGCGAGGTGAACACTGAAGTCGAGTACACCTTTGAGGTGCGTTGCGGACGCGACCACGAGGTGCCTGTACGAGCGATTGTTTTTGATGCTGTGCACCGGCCAGATCTTACGGTGCAATCAATCGCTGCCACCGACCTGCCAGATGAGCTTGTGGTGATCACCGCGACGGTGACGAGTGCTGTGCGAGACGATCATCAGATTGAGTTGGCGATTGCCGATGTGATCCGGGCGCCAGAGGTGCTCGGTGTGCGCTGGGTTGCGCAGGATCTTGGGCCAGAGGACTAAGGTCGGTAACCCCCGGCAGCGCTACAACTCGGGCAAAACCGGGGGTTTAAAGCCCATCGTGAGGCTAAGAAACGGGTGCACCCATCGCGTTAGACCGGGCTTGGCTCAAAACGCGGTTGGCGGGGTGGGCGGCGCACATCTGACTGGCCTGCGAGGGTGCCATCCGGTGCAATATGGCTGAACATTTGCTCAACCACTTCGAGAATGTGCGGATCCTCGACGCGGTAGAGTTGCCGACGCCCATCGCGGCGCGCGGTCACAATTCCTGCCGCGCGAAGCTTCGCGAGGTGCTGGCTCGCTGCGGGAACATTTGAGCCTGAGAGCTCGGCAAGCGTCGAAACGTCATACTCGCAAGAGGCGAGCAGCCACACCAGGTGTAAGCGTGATGGTGCCGAGAGCATGTCGAAGGTGGCAGCCGCAGCATTTAGCTGCGCCTCAGTCACGGCCTGGCTCGGAACACTCGATGTCATTCCTCTATCATCTAACACTCTGATGTGTGCGCAAGTCATTGAATGGCGGCTAGGCTGAGAAAAGCCGCAGCCAGCACTGCCAGACTCCCCAAACGATGTGAATGAAAGGAGTTCGCCATGGCGACTCCACGTTTGTTCACCCCGCAAGACGCGGCACTGCAGACAAAAAGTCGTTTGATCATAGACGCACTGGTGCTGATCGCTGTTGTCGTCACCTTTTGGGCGTTGCTCGCTCTCTCACACGGCATCTTCGACCCGTGGAGCCAGCTCACCGCACCCGCAGCGGTGTCTACTGATCCAACGCAGCTGCCGTACTACGCCGCGCGCTCACTATTGCGCATGTTCATAGCATTGGGTTGCGCTGTCGTGTTCTCGCTCGTTTACGCCACCCTTGCGGCGCGCTCACGCAGAGCGGGCATGGTGCTGCTGCCTTTGCTCGATGTGTTGCAATCGGTACCGGTGCTTGGGTTTCTCTCGGTAACGATCGCATTCTGGCTCACACTCTTTCCAGGTACCGGGCTGGGCCTAGAACTAGCCGCGATCTTCGCGATTTTCACCAGCCAGGCGTGGAACATGACCTTTGCCTACTATCAATCCCTGATTACCCAACCAGAAGAACTCGACGAAGCAGCACGCAATCTGCGGCTCACCAGATGGCAACGCTTTAGCAAGTTGGATCTGCCCTCTGGCATGATCCCGCTTGTCTGGAACGGCATGATGAGTTTCGGTGGTGGATGGTTCTTTCTTGTCGCCTCGGAAGTGATCAGCGCAAACAATCGGGTGTACGCACTGCCAGGCATCGGATCCTATGTAGCCGCAGCTTCGCAAGAGGCGCAACTTGGCCACCTCGCGCTCGCCATCGCCGTAATGGTGCTGATGGTGCTGAGCGTGAACGTGCTGTTTTGGCGGCCCCTCACCGCGTGGGCAGAACGATTCCGCACCGGAGACACTGAAACGGTAGATCTGCAACGCAGCGTCGTGCTGGATATCTTGCGCAGATCAACGCTCCCGGCGATCACCACCAAAACAGCAAGAATGCTTGCCACGGCAATGGACACGATCACCAGGCCACTTGGGCGAAGCGACCGGCCACTGCAGCTAGACCCAGCCAGGCGCAGGCTCGGAGATATCGTATGTGTGGTGCTTGCGACGATACTGCTCGCGCTGGGCCTTTTCCAGATGCTCAGATATATGAGCAGCAATGCCGGGCTTGACCAGTTTGTACTGGCGAGCGGGCTAGCCTCAATCACCCTCATTCGAGTGATCGTTGTCGTTGCGCTTGCCTCACTCATCTGGGTGCCGATAGGTGTCTGGATTGGGCTCAGCCCCAAGGTCACCCGATACGCCCAACCCACTGTGCAGATACTCGCGAGCTTCCCCGCGAATTTCCTGTTTCCTCTCTTCACCCTGATGCTCATCTCCACGGGAGTGAGCCTGGACCTCGGTGGCATCTTCCTCATGGCACTCGGCGCCCAGTGGTACCTGCTCTTTAACGTCATCGCGGGAGCTGCCGCGATCCCCAATGACCTACGAGAAGCCGCAACGAGCCTGCGGCTGAACCGACGGCAGAAATGGCGAACTCTCTACGGGCCAGCCATCTTCGCCTCATGGGTAACCGGAGCGATCACCGCCGCAGGAGGAGCCTGGAACGCGTCAATTGTCGCCGAAATCGTGAGCTACGGTGACAGCACACTTCGAGCACACGGAATCGGCTCATACATCGCAGATGCCACAAGCGCCGGAGACTTCACGAATACCCTGATCGGGGTCACCGTGATGAGCCTGTTCGTTGTGGCGCTGAACCGACTGATCTGGCGCCCCCTATACGGATTCGCCAAGCATAGAACCTCCCTGAACTGAAGGTGAACTGATGAATCTTCACGAGAACAACGCGCCCGCCAAGCAGACAACAGCGCTGATTGAGGTCGAGCACCTCAATAAAACCTTCTCCTCAACGGACGGCAGCTCGCTGCAGGTACTCAAAGACGTCACCATGACACTTCACGAGGGCGAAGTGGTGGCGATTCTCGGAAAATCAGGCTCAGGAAAATCGACGCTGCTACGAACACTCGCCGGGCTCATCGCGCCCAGCAGCGGAGAAGTGCGCTACCGAGGCGAAGTTCTGCGCGGTGCAAACCCGGGAGCAGCTATGGTGTTTCAATCATTCGCGCTCATGCCCTGGCTCACCGTACAAGACAACGTCGAACTCGGGCTACGGGCAGCCAATGTGCCCGAAGCCGAGCGAGAGGCCCGCGCGCTCGCCGCAATCGCGCAGATCGGCCTTGAAGGGTTCGAACGAGCGTATCCGCGCGAACTTTCTGGAGGTATGCGGCAGCGCGTTGGTTTTGCCAGGGCACTCGTGCTGCAGCCCGATGTGCTCATGATGGATGAGCCGTTCTCAGCTCTTGACGTGCTCACCAGTGAAAACTTGCGAGGCGAACTGATCGAACTGTGGAACCAACCAGATGTGCCAACCAAATGCATCTGTATTGTGACGCACAACATCGAAGAAGCCGTGCTGCTTGCTGATCGGGTGCTTGTGCTTGGTACCAACCCTGGACGTATCAAAGCGGAAGTGCCGATTCTTCTGCCTCGTCCGCGCGACCGTCGCAGTCCGACGTTTGAATCGGCGGTGGATCAGCTCTACGCGATCCTCGCTGACCGTGAAGAGCGTTCTGCCTCTGCGAGCTCACCCGGCCCGCTGACGCACCCGCTGCCAGATGCAAGCGTTGGTGGTCTTGCTGGGCTCGTTGAGATTGTTCTTGCGCACGATGGTCAAGCAGATCTTCCAGACCTTGCCGATGAGCTGTCTTTTGAAATTGATGACCTTTTGCCGCTTGTTGATGCGGGGGTCATGCTCGGCCTGCTCGAAGTCGAGGGGGCGCAGGCCTTTTTAACTCTCGACGGGCGGGCCTGGGTAACTGCGAGCGTGGGCGGCTCAAAGACCATGTTTGCTGAGTTTGCACTTGGGCGTGCGCCACTCGTGAAGACCATTGTGGCAGCGCTTGAACACAGCAATGACGGTGCACTGCGTGACGACTTTTTTCGCGATCTGCTGCGACGCGGCTTCGGACCAGAAGAGGTTGAACGGCAACTTGCCACTGCAATTGCTTGGGGCAGGCACGGTGAGCTGTTCGATTACGACGCAAACACTGGCGAGCTGGTGTTGAGCGAAGTGGCCGCCTCGCTCATGAGTGAGTTTGGCGAGACTGGATTCTAGCTCCGACATGCTGAGGTAAACCCTGACTGACCTCGGCTTTCTCTAAATCTTGGCGGCTTCTTGGTGAAGCTGTCAAAGACTGAGTGCATGACTACAGCCGGAGGCGACACTGAAGAATCGCGAGGGAATCGCTTGCGAGTTTGGTCGCTGCCGAGTGTGCAGAGCGCTCAGTCTTGGGTGCTGTCACTTGGCAGAGGCCCACTTCGTGCGTTGACTCTCGCACTGATCGCGATCGTGCTCCTGCTGGTCGGGATCGGCATCATCATGGTGCAGTCGGCAAGTCAGGTTGTGGCGGTGGCCAATGGGGAATTCCCGATCGAAGCTATGCTGCGACAGGGTGCCTATGCGGCACTCGGGCTTGCCGGGCTCGTTGTGTTTGCACGGCTTTCGACCGCCAGACTGCGCAAACTCTCCTGGTTGCTTTTGTTTTTGGGGCTGTGCCTGCAATTGCTGGTGTATTCACCGCTTGGATATGAGGCTGGTGGAAACCGTAATTGGCTGAGGCTCGGCCCAGTTTCGATGCAGCCAGCAGAGTTTATGAAACTTGTGCTCTTGCTCTGGGTCTCAAGCGTGATTGCGGCGAAGAAGCCATTGATGACCAAGTGGTTGCATGTTTGGTTGCCAATTTTGCCGGTCGTTGCGCTTTCGATGTTTATCAACGTGCTGGGTGGTGATCTTGGCACATTGATGGTGCTTGCCGTGCTGGTGTTCGGTTGCCTGTATTTCTCGCAGATTCGGCTGCGCATTTTGGCCGGTATTGCGCTGGTAGCGGCTCTCGGGATCGCGGTGATGACCATGATTAAGCCCAATCGGGTGTTTCGCGTTTTGCACTTCATGGAGGTTGATTGCCTCACTAACCGGGAACATGCCAACGACATGTGTTGGCAATCGCTCAATGGTTTTTGGGCTTTGGCCGGTGGCGGCGTGTTTGGTGTGGGAGTCGGAAATTCGAAAGCGAAATGGTCTTGGCTGCCCGAAGCCGAAACGGACTTTATCTTCGCAATTATTGGTGAAGAACTAGGGCTGATCGGCACGATCTCCGTGATCGCGCTCTACGTGGCTCTGATTGTGGTGCTTTTGGCGCTGATGGGCCGCTGCGTGATGCCGTTTTCAATCTCCGTGCTCGGCGGCCTGACCGCTTGGATCGGTGCGCAAATGATGATCAATATCGCGGTGGTGCTCGGATATGTGCCGGTGCTCGGAGTGCCCTTACCCTTTATCTCAGCCGGCGGCACCTCCCTCGTGTCGCTGCTTTTGGCCGTCGGTGCGGCGCTCGCGTGTATTCGAGAAGAGGCCAAATATTCCGGGCGAAGCGACGACAGCGTTCAGCCGCTTGGCAGTGCCGTCATGACAGAGTGAGTAGCACTGAGATAGGCGGGGCGAGCGGGTGAACTATGACGAATAATGCAGAAGACCTCACAAGAACCACTCCGGAAGAGCGGGTGTACCAGCGATCAGTTTCTACCATCACCTGGCAAATGATGGCGGTTTGCGCACTGCTCTTTGTGATCGGTGGAGCGGTGATTCTCGCCTTCGTATTCTGGCAAAGCAACCCGGCAGAGCTTGCGAAACCGCGTCAGGACAACGAAATTGAAGTACGAATTGACCCGGGTGAGTTCGCTTTTGCGCTTTTACTTTTGATTGCAGGTGCCGCTATTTGTTCGGGGATCACGGCTCGCCTGATTGCGAAACGCGCTGTCCGGCCTATCGATGAAGCGTTTCGCCTGCAGCGTCGATTTGTCGCTGACGTGAGCCATGAATTGCGCACCCCGCTCGCGGTACTCGGCGCGCGCACGCAGCAATTGGAATTGCTTACCGTCAAAGACGATCCCAGGTATGAGATTGTGCAAGCGCTTCGCGCCGATACCCGAATCATGTCTGAGGTCGTCACGAGCATGCTCGAGGCTGCCGCGCGTGGTGAACATAGCGAGGGATCCGCCAAACTCGAATCCACGATCGCCAGCGTCGTTGCCGATATGGTGGCGATCGCGAAAACTCAAGGAGTAATAATCGAGAGCGATGCCGCGCCCGCTTTTGTGGCCCTGCCAGAAGCACAGTTGCGCCGGGCTCTCATTGCGTTGCTAGACAATGCGATCCAGCACTCTCCAGTTGGCAGCACCGTTCGAGTGACAGGTGAGCGAATGCGAGAACACGCAGTTGTTACCGTGGCAGACCAGGGCGGCGGCATTCAAGGTATTGACCACCGTGCGGTGTTCACCCGCTTCGCCTATGGCAACGACACACCTGGTGCTGCTCGGCGCAAAAGCAATAATCTTGGGATCGGCCTGGCGCTGGTGCAAGAGCTCTGCTTGTCTCACGGCGGCGACGTGCGCGTAGCAACTTCGGGACCCCAGGGCACCGTGTTCGAAATGACGCTGCCGCTCGCGGGCACCACGAAGGCCGAACGTTGAAACGTCTGCTCCTGGTGGAGGACGATGCCCGGCTAGGCCCAATTATTCGCGATGTCCTCGCGCCTCAGTGGCACGTCACCCTGGTAGAAACAGCAGAGAACGCGCTGGATCTAGCAATCCGGGAGCCGTTTGACGTCATGATTGTAGATCGAGGCCTGCCTGGCATGAGTGGGGAACAAGCCGTGCAGGAATTTCGACGACGCAGTGTTGCCACTCCGATTCTGATTTTGAGCGCTCTCGGCCAGGTGCATGACCGAGTTGATGGGCTCGATGCGGGCGCAAACGACTATCTAGTGAAGCCTTTTGAATTTGAGGAACTCACGGCCCGGCTTCGTGCGCTCACCCGAGAATATGTATCACCGGGTCAGTGTCTCGAAATAGGTGACTGGCTCTTTTACCCTGACCATCGTGAAATAGTGTCACCCTATAGCGGGCGCGTGACGCTCACCGATACCGAGACAGCGTTGCTTTCGGTATTTGCGGCTGAACCCACTCGAGTGTTTTCGCGGGAGTATTTGCTCGCCCGTGTATTTGCGCACGGTGAGAGCGAAACCACCGTTGAGAGCTATGTGCACTACCTGCGCCGCAAAACCGATAAAGACCTCATTCGAACAATTCGCGGTCAGGGGTATCAGCTCGGTGTATCGCAGCTGCGCTGAGCAGGCGTAATATGGGTGCTCAGATTTGCTCCGTGAAGAACGAGAACTGAGGCACGCATGAGCATCGTAGATTTCAAAGAAGTAAGCACCGTAGGGCTTGAATCATCGCCAGTCGCTGAAGCACTTGCGGGACTTCGCGCCAATGAGGCACGGTATTTCTCAAACAAGTTTGAACGAGCCTTCGAGACCTATAGCGCTGAAGAACGACCAGACCTCGTGAACTACGTCGCGAAGGTGCTGAGCGACGAGCGTGACATTGTGATCACAGCAAAGGCGCTCGAAGCGGCAGAGCTAGAAGTCACAGGCGACCAGGGTCCGATTCGCTGGACCCACGTCTTTTACGAAGACGGCTTGGCCGTAAACGTGCTGTACACGCTCGCCGCTGGCGGAAAACGCGCTGTGGGGTTCAAACTTTCAGAGGGTATGGAGCCGCCCGTGGAACTTGAAGCGTTTAAATGGGCAAGGCAAAAGTCGAAACTAGCCGGAACTATTCGCGGCTCGTACTTTGTAGTAAAAGGCGAATACTAAACGCCACTTGGCGCTTCAACTGCTCGGTGTCTTGCACGTCGAGCAATCAGCTGAAGCATGATGACCCGCGCTAGCACAGCAACACTCCAGCCCAGCAGCGCGCCGGCGATGGTATCGCTCAGCCAATGCACGTGCACCGCCGTGCGGCTCCACATCATGAGGAGCACCCAGACTGTCGCCACTGCGCCGATTGTGACGGCAAGACGCGGCGAGACAGCGTTTCGAAAGCGTGCAGATCTCGTGAACAAGAAAAACAGTGTCGTTGCGAGCATTGCCGCGCCCATCGAGTGGCCCGAGGGGTAAGAAAAACCCGGCGGATCGAGCAGCGCATCGACTGGTCGCGGCCTTGCGACCACCATTTTGATGACCTCACTCGCGGCAACGGCAGTGAGCGCAGTCACCACCAGGATCAATCCCTCCTGAGTCTGCCTGCGCCAAAACAATAGGGCAGCAATAATGGCGACACAGATCCCAGATCCCACTGAGCTGCCGATTTTGGCGAGGGCAAACGCGAAACCTCCAAGCGCAGTGCCAGGCTGCACCCCGATGGCCTCGTGCCACCAGGCATCGGGGCCAATTGGAGCGCCACCGTTTGCCGCGAACACTCCGCCCAACACAAACACGAGAGTAAGCGCCCAGCACGCGGCGATGACCGTGCCACGGTGAGGTTGCTTGGCGAGGTACGGTGTTGCTGACATAGCGTTACCGTACCTGAATCACCTCAAAGCTGTGCTTCGGTGACACGTATGCGTCTTGAGATTCGATCAACTGCAGTTCGCGCGATCCAGCGTTCAAAGTGTTTTCGAGCAGCTCATACACGCTGGCGGCGGTGCGGCCGAGGGCAGCCGCAGCATCGCCGGACTCGCGCAGCTGGGCTGAGAACAGTGCTGCAGTGACATCACCAGAGCCATTCACCTTAAAAGGCAGCAGTGGTGTTTGCACGATCCAAGCGCCGGCCTCAGTCACTGCCAGCATTTCGATGGTGCCTTCTTCGCGATCCGGTCGGAGCACACTGGTAACGAGGACGTTCTTCGGGCCGTTCGCACGCACCAGATCGACCGAGACAAGCGTCTCTTCGATGGTGTGCGGATCCGTACCAGTGATGAACCCGAGCTCAAACTGGTTCGGCGTAATCAGATCAGCTTTCGGCACAACGCGGTCACGGATCAACGACTGGACCTCAGGGGCCACAGAGCAGCCGGAAGCCGCGCTACCAAGAACGGGATCGCAAGCGTAGAGCGCCTGTGGATTGCGCTCCTTCACGAGTGCAACGGCATCAAGAATCGCATCGCCAATATCGTTGCCACCCTGATATCCGCTCAAGACGAGGTCAACATCGTCGAGGCCACCGCGCGCGTCGATTCCGCGTACTACGTCGCGAACGTTGTCGCCGGTGAGCATTGGCCCACCCCAATCGCCGTACCCGGTGTGGTTCGAGAAGATCACGGTATAGACGGGCATAACTTCGTGGCCAATTCGCTGCAAGGGGAATACCGCAGCGGAATTACCGACGTGCCCATACGAGACCGAGCTCTGAATCGAGAGAATACGCATCTACCGATCATCTCATTCGGCGTGCACAATGAACCAAAGAATGCCGCAACTGAGTGCGAAACGGTCCATCATGCTTCAAGATTTCCGGGATACGATCGCTACTAGCGGCATTTTTGCACTCGTGACTGCACAGTGGCAGGGCGGGGTCGCACCAGCGAGAGGTGTATTGCATGAACGACTCGATCTTGAGCGAAGTATCCGACGGTATCGCCAGAATCATTCTGAACCGCCCAGACAAGCTGAACGCCTTCGGCGAAGACACCGCCGAAGCCTGGGCGAAGGTCACCACCGAAATCGTCGCGCGAGATGATGTGCGCGTGATTGTGCTCTCTGGCAAGGGCAGGGCATTTTGTGCCGGTGGAGATGTGCGGGCGATGGCAACCGCTGGCTTCAGCGAGGATCACATAGTCGAACTCGCTCACCTCATCAATCGAGGTCAGCGAGCTCTGCTCGAATCAGACATTCCCGTAATCGCTGCGGCTCACGGCACGACAGCGGGTGGCGGGCTTGGCGTGCTGCTCAATAGCGATTACGCGATCGTGGGTGAAAGCTCAAAGCTTGGCAGTATCTACGCGAAACTCGGACTCACCCCGGATCTCACCGTCACCGCGCTACTTGCCCGTGCCATCGGTGAGCGTCGCGCCCTGCAACTGGTGCTGCAGGATCGAATGCTGAGTGCAGCAGAGGCACTCGACTGGGGTCTCGTGGCTGAGGTAGTGCCTGATGACCAGGTGCTCGCCCGGGCTGAAGAGCTCGCCCTGGTAATCGCAAACCATGCGCCCCACGCTCGCGGTCAAGCGAAACGATTGGTGCGTGCAGCCTATGGGCGCAGCTTTGTAGAGTCCCTTCACGATGAGGCTCGCACCATCGGACGTGCGCTCTCGGGTGCAGAAGCCCCAACCCTGATTTCTGCTTTTATCGGAGGTTAGAGCCCGAAAACTCACAGGGCGCGTTGCGAAAAGCTGAAACGTTTGGCGCCCCTCACTGCCGCTGCTGCTGTGCCAAACTTGTGACATGACTACTCGCGGAGCAGGCCGATACGCGCCGAGCCCTTCTGGCAGGCTGCACCTTGGTAATCTGCGCACCGCGATGGTGGCCTGGCTGTTTGCGAAAAGCACTGGCCGAGACTTTGTGATGCGTATCGAAGACGTGGATCGTGGCCGAGACGCTGGTGCTGCTGATGAGCAGCTAGCCGAGCTGGCTGCCATTGGCATTGATTGGAATGGTGCGCCGGTGTACCAGACCGCACGGCGCACGCGGCACGAAGCGGCAATCGCAGAACTTGCCTCTCAGGGTCTCGTGTATGAGTGCACCTGCACTCGCAGAGAGATTCTTGAAGCGCCAAGCGCTCCGCATGCCGCGCCAGGTGCCTACCCGGGAACCTGCCGCAACCGCAGTGAAGCAGAGCGAACGGCGGCGCGGGCGGCGATTGCTCCGCGTGAACCGGCTCTCAGATTGCGTACCGATCTGCACGAAATGTCTTTCAACGATCTGCTGCTTGGTGAAGTCACCGCGGCAATCGACGATTTTGTGCTGCGACGGGGTGACGGCGCGATCGCCTACAACCTCGCAGTGGTGGTCGATGATGCTGACATGGGTGTCGACCAGGTTGTGCGCGGAGACGATCTTGCCTCCTCAACGCCAAGGCAAATACTGCTCCAGCAACTGCTTGGGTTGCCGACCCCAGAGTACGCGCACGTCGCGCTGGTGCTCGGGCCCAGCGGCGCGAGGCTCGCGAAACGCGATGGTGCGGTCACACTTGAAGACCTGGCAGAAGAAGGCATCTCGCCAGAAGACGTGCGCGATCAACTCGCCACGTCCCTTGGACTCATATCTGCGGGGGAGTCACTCAGCCTCGAACAGCTCGTGTCGCGCTTTGCGCCGAGCAAACTGCCGCGCGAGCCCTGGATCTGGCGACCCGAGGCTCGCGAAAACGACTGTTAGCGCTTGAACGCGCGAATCAGGCGCGCGATCGAACGACCAGCGACCCACACGAAGGGGATACCCACCGTGAGTAGCGCGATCGTGTTTGGCTCAAAGCGGGTGTAACCATCGCGGGTCACGTATGCTCCGGTTGGACAAGCGAAACCGCCGCCACCCCCGCCGGTGGCTGGTTCGCCGTTTTCGCCCTCAACGCCTTCGCCCGCGCCGAAGCCGTAGCTCACGATCGCGACCGGCACGATAGTCGTGCCGTCGAGGTCTACCGGATCACCGTAAGCGGCGTGAACGCCAACTGAGGTGACAGTGTCTGCAATCTGCTTCGTAATGCTGGCCATGTGTCTCAGTCTACGCTCTTCACGGCGCCAGGTTCAGGTCGTTTTGCAACGATATTGTCGCCCGATGAGACATGCTTAATGCGTCGCAGTACCCAGGGTACGAGGTGTTCGCGCGCCCACACCACGTCTTCTTGGCGAGCTTGCCGCCAGTTCTGCTGTGGCAGCGGCGGTGGATCAAGCGGCTTGAGGTCGTTTGGTACGTTGAGCGCGTCAAGCGCAGCCTTCGCAATAGTGTGATGGCCGAGCGAGTTGAGGTGCAGGCGATCATCTGCCCAGTAGCGAGGATCCTGCAGCTGCTCGATGGCCCACTGATCAACCACGATGCAGTCGTGACGCTGAGCTACCTTGCGAACGTTTTCGTTGTAGATCGCAACCTTGCCGCGAATTGAACGGAACACCGGCTGAAACGCAACATCAACACCGGTAAACACGATCACGGTCGCGCCAGTTTCGCGGAGCTTGCGCAAAATGTATTCGAGCTGCACTGCGACAGCGTCGGGATCGGCACCAGGGCGGATCACGTCATTGCCACCGGCGCAGATGCTTACCAGGTCTGGGCGAAGATCGAGGGCGGCCTCAAGCTGCTCTTCGGTGATCTGCCGAATCAGCTTGCCGCGAACGGCGAGATTTGCGTATGCGAAGTCTTCGTCCATGGTCGCAAGCACTTCGGCAAAGCGGTCTGCCCAGCCCCGAAGCCCGCCCGGGCTATCGGCTTCAGGGTCACCGACACCCTCCGTGAACGAGTCGCCGATCGCGACAAAACGTGACCATGGAAGCTCGGTTTTTTCTTCCGACACTCTGTTGCCCTCCTCGGTGCCTTCGATTACTTCATCCGTATCTACTAGTGTAGAGCGTCGTGATCGAGTCTGACCCTGCCCTGCACCTGCCGGGCACGAGTGCAGCTGAACACCTCCCGCCAAACTACCCTGATCGAGCCGCGAGGGGAACCGCTGGCACGCTGCGCGCGTGGCAGGAGGAAGCGATCGGTAAGTATCTCGAGAAGCAGCCGAGAGACTTTTTGGTTTCCGCAACGCCGGGCGCGGGCAAAACGACGTTCGCGCTGAGGCTCGCCGCGATCCTGCGCGCTAATCGCACGGTCACCCAGATTATTGTCGTTGCGCCCACCGAGCACTTGAAAATTCAGTGGGCCGACGCAGCAGCCAGGGGCGGTATTCACCTGAATCCGCGCTACTCAAACAACGATGGCACGGCTTATGGCCGCCGGTATCACGGTGTCGTTGTGACCTACGCTCAGATTGCGATGAAGCCGGTGCAGCATCGACTGCTGACCGAACGCGAAGACACCCTCGTGATTCTCGACGAGGTGCATCACGGCGGTGACGCACTTAGCTGGGGCGACGCGATTCGTGAGGCATACGGAAGCGCGAAACGTCGGCTCTCGCTTACCGGAACTCCGTTTCGCTCTGATGACGCCACGATTCCGTTCGTTGAGTACTTGCCGCAGCCCGACGGTTCGAAGGTTTCGGCAACTGACTACGGTTACGGTTACGACCGGGCGCTCGAGGATGGCGTTGTTCGTCCCGTGATTTTTATGGTCTATGCGGGCGAAATGCGTTGGCAGACTTCAGCTGGCGAAGAGATGCACGCGCGACTTGGCGAGGGAAACACAAAGGACATCACCTCTCAAGCCTGGCGCACCGCACTTGACCCGGCAGGCGACTGGATTGCGAAAGTGCTGCAAGCAGCCGATCGCCGCCTGACTGAAGTGCGCGAAAACATTCCAGACGCTGGTGGTCTGGTAATTGCCACCGATCACTCTTCGGCAAAGGCCTACGCAGTGCTGCTTGAGCAGATGACGGGGGAGCCGGTTGCGCTGATTCTCTCTGACGACTCTGGCTCGAGCGACCGAATCGACGAGTATTCGAAAGCGGAAACTCGTTGGATGGTTGCTGTTCGAATGGTGTCCGAGGGTGTGGACGTGCCACGTCTCGCCGTCGGTGTTTACGCGACGAGCTCTTCGACTCCGCTGTTCTTTGCTCAGGCAATTGGCCGTTTTGTGCGATTGCGACGTAAGGGTGAGGTCGCCTCGGTATTCATCCCGAATGTTCCCGCCTTGATGCAACTCGCTGCTGAGCTTGAGAAGCAACGCGGTCACGTGCTTGACGCAGTCGGCAGTGCTGAGGAAATGTGGGATGCCGAAGCAGCGCTCATGGCCGAGGCGGAACGCGAGGAGCGGGCATCAGAAGACCTCACCGCCGAGTTCAAGTACGAAGCTCTGTCCTCTGATGCGCACTTCGACCGTGCGGTCTTTGACGGTGCTGAGTTTGGCGGTTATGCCGAGGTTGAGAGCGAAGAAGAGCTCGACTTCCTTGGTCTGCCCGGTCTGCTTGAACCGCATGAAGTTCGTACCTTGCTGTTGCAGCGACAAGCCAGACAGGCAAAACGGTCCGCGGTGAAGCAGGGCATTCTTGAGCACGCACCTGAAAAGGCTGAGGCTCCGCAGGCGCTGCATCGCACCCTCGGCGAACAGCGCAAGCTGCTCAACAGCTTGGTGGGAATGTACTCTCGGGTGAGTGGTGATCCGCACGCCTCTATCCACACTGAGTTGCGCAGAATTTGTGGCGGCCCGGCCGTCGCCCAGGCTAGTGTCACCCAGTTGCAGCAGCGCATTGAATTGCTGCGACGCAGGCTCGGCAATTAAGCACAGCTCTCACACCTCCTGGGTGAGACACACCCCCGAAGCCACACGAACGCACTCGATAGGGTAGAAGTATGGCGAAAAAACAGGCGGCAGCTGGTGGCTCGACTCCCGCAACCGTGTTGCTCGGCAAACTCGGCATTCCATTTGAGATTCGTGCGTATCAGCACGATCCGAGTGTCACCGACTTTGGCAATGAGGCCGCCGAAGCGCTGGGAGTTGATCCAGCGCAGATTTTTAAGACGCTGCTCGCAGAGGCAGACGGCCAATTGGTAGTCGGCATTGTTCCGGTGGCCGGGCAGCTTGACCTCAAAGCACTTGCCGCCGCTGTCGGTGCGCGCAAAGCCGTGATGGCGAACCCCGCGCTCGCTGAGAAGAAAACAGGATATGTCGTCGGCGGCATTAGCCCTATTGGCCAACGCACCAAGCTGCGCACCGTGCTCGACGAAACAGCTCTCGAACTCAGCACAGTGCTGGTGTCTGGTGGCCGTCGCGGCCTAGATATCGAGATCGCTCCGGCAGACCTCAAGCGCGCTACAGACGCGAGCACCGCAAATATCGCACGATCGTGACCTAAATATCCTTGCGTGTCGGGCAGATGCGCGCGAAGGTATATGAGGAAGTGGCTCGCCATCGGTGAGTCGGATATTGCGTGAGTGTGTGAGGTACGGCGAGTTGGACGAGAATAAAGCTGAGGCGACGCAGCCCGAAACAGGTGCTGCGGCGGCAATTCCTGCCGAGCCCGGGTTGCCAGAAACCGTGCATCTGCCGCGCTCGGTGCAGATCGCTGAAGACGATACCGACGCTCAAATCACCGCCAAACTGCGTCGCCACGGAGTACGAATCGGCAAAGGCATGATTTCGCCACGCGTATTCTGGCCCGCACTGATCACAATTCTCGCGGTGTCGGTGTTTGCCATCGTCGCGCCGAAGGTCGCCGGCCAAACCTTTAACGCAGTGCAAGACTGGATCGTGGCGAACCTCGGCTGGTATTACATGATCATCGTGGCGCTATTTATCGCGGTCGCTGGATCCATCGCATTCTCACGGCTTGGTCGCATCCGCTTGGGACGTGACGATGATGAGCCCGAATTTGGTGTGATGTCTTGGTTCGCGATGCTCTTTGCCGCGGGCATGGGCATCGGTCTGGTCTTTTACGGCGTTGGCGAACCGCTCACGTATGCCACTGTGCAGCCGAAACCCGGATGGGAAGGCTCGCAGGCAGAGCTTGCTGGTCTCGCGATGGCTCAGACGTTCGTGCACTGGGGCCTGCACCCGTGGGCGATCTATGCCGTGATCGGGCTCTCGGTCGCGTATGCGATTCACCGCCGAGGCCGTCCCGTATCGATTCGATGGTCACTCGAACCGCTTTTCGGCAATCGGGTAAAGGGCTGGGTGGGTGACCTCATCGATGTACTCGCAATTTTTGGCACGGTGTTTGGTGTCGCAACTTCACTCGGACTTGGCGTGCAGCAAATCTCGGCAGGCATGGTTGAGATTGGCATCGTAGACAAAGTCGACAACACCCTGCTTGTGGTGCTGATCCTCGCGATTAGCTTTATCGCGATGCTCTCGGTTGTGAGCGGCATCGGTGCAGGCATGAAGTGGCTGTCGAACATCAACCTTTCGATGGCCACCCTGCTCCTCCTGAGCGTCTTGCTGCTTGGCCCGACGCTCTTTTTGTTGCAAAACTTCACCGAGTCAATCGGCTTTTACCTGGCAAACTTTTTCCAGATGAGTTTCGACGTCGGTGCATACCAGCGCGGCGAAGCAACCAGTTGGTTTGCGAACTGGACGATTTTTTACTGGGGTTGGTGGATCTCTTGGTCGCCATTTGTTGGCATCTTTATCGCGAGAATCTCGCGCGGGCGCACCGTTCGGGAGTTCATCGCAGGCGTAATGCTAGTGCCATCACTTGTCGGTTTTCTCTGGTTCTCGGTGATGGGCGGCAGCGGTCTTTACCGGCAGCTCTTTGGCGAGGGCGACCTGGTTGAGAACGGTGCAGTAAACGTCGAAAGCGCGCTCTTTAAAGTGCTGGGTGATTTGCCCCTTGGCACCATCTTCTCGCTGCTTGGAATCGTACTCATCGCGATCTTCTTTATTACTTCTTCGGACTCCGGATCGCTCGTTGTCGACATGCTGGCCTCTGGCGGGCACCCGAACCCGCCGACCTGGTCGCGCGTGCTCTGGGCGCTGCTGCAGGGAGTGGTAGCTATCGCGCTGCTGCTTGCCGGTGGATTGCAGTCTCTGCAGGCGGCTGCTCTTGCTACTGCGTTGCCGTTTAGCGTCGTGCTACTCCTGATGAGTTGGGCAACCCTGAAGGCGCTGCGCATCGACTTTAAGGTGCTTGATCGCGCGCGCAAGATTGAGCAGCTAGAGCTCGTTACCGAGCACATTACGAATGAGTTGACCGATTCGATTCAAGAGAACGCTGAGCTTGAATCTTGGGTTGATGATCGAATTGATTACCGGATCACCCGGTCCCGCGGTGCAGGGCGCCGCAAAGGTCAGTAAATCTCTAGCGGCTGTCTAGCTTTTGCCGTTTGGTCAGCCGTAATTCTTGAGCCCTGGAATCAATAATGCGTAGCTCTCCCGGTACTGCAGGAGTAAGCTTCGGATAACAACGCAAGGAGCTAGCAATGTCTCACGTTTCAGCAATCGAATCTGCTTTTGTCTCACTCGATAGCCTCGCCGAAACTGGCGGCCAAAGCCTCAACTTTATTTGGTGGATCGCAGGCATTCTGGTGCTCGCAGGTCTGGTGATTGTTTTCGCCGCGGTCGCTTCGAAGCGCAAGCGTGCGGCGGCCGAGACCCCGGCTGAGTTCGTCGCAGCCGAGACCGCAGCTTCGGCTACTGAGGCCGAGGGTGCCAACCTCGCTGAATCTGCCGCGACTGCCGCTCATGCTGAGCCTGCCGCTCATGCTGAGCCTGCCGCTCAAGCTGAGCCTGCTGCACCCGCCGTAGAAGCCAGCCCCGAAGATGCTGATCCAGCATCTGAAAACGAGAACCCAAACGAAACGAAGTAGCTTCACGCTCGCTCGCTTCCAAGGCAACACAAAAGCCCCCTCGACAAACCGAGGGGGCTTTTGTTGCTGCCACCAAAGGTGAACTTGGTAGGGCGTGTGGGGCTTGAACCCACGACCGAAGGATTATGAGTCCTTTGCTCTAACCGACTGAGCTAACGCCCCTTGGCAACCTCTCTAGCTTAGTCGAAGCCCAACGCCATTGCTCGGCCAAGCGTTCGTTTTCTTGTGCAGCGAGTATCTTGAGTTGGGGCGTCAAACAACTATCAGGGCAATGGCAGGGCGATCCAGCGTTCGCTAGCGCAGATACTGCTCGGTGAATCGCGAGAGCACCATCTGTGAAGCACGTACGTCGGCCTGCTGAATACGCTGAATCAGGGCCTCGACCTCACCGGGGTCAAAGTAGCCGTGGTCAACATAAGCGTGAATACGCGAGGTCATGGCAGCGCCATCGAGTTCGGGGTGAAACTGTGTGGCGTAGACGTTTTCGCCAACCCGAAACGCCTGAACCGGACAGTTCGGTGAGCTCGCCAGCACGGTGAGGTGCTCTGGAACCTCACTGATGGCCTCTTTGTGCCCGACAAAAGCGTCAAATTCGGTGGGCAGTTCGCCCAGCAGCGGATCGGCCTGGCCAGCCTCGGTCATATGAATTCTGGTGGCTTGTGTGCTCTCGCCAAAGGTGCGATCAACACGAGCGCCCTGATGCGTGCCGATGGTGCCAATGCCGTAGCAGATTCCTAGGAACGGAAAATCGCGATCGACTACCCGGTCGAGCAGCATTGCGAGGTCTCGTTCAACGCGTAGTTCGTTCTCTGACTTCGTATCGTCTGGCTCGCTGACGGTGAAGGGACTGCCCGCCAGAATAATGCCGGAATAGCGGTCTAGATCGATCGTGGCGAGGGGTTCCTGGTCCATTCGGATCCAGGCCAGATCTTCGGGCAGCAGGCCCGTGAGCTTGCAATAGGAAGCGTGTTCCTCGGCGGCAATGTCTTTGTCGTCGCGTGTCGTAATCAGGAGGAACGGTTTCACCCCTCAAACTTACCTGAGAGTTGCCTGCCGCCAGAACTCAGATCGTTTGCTGTAGCCCGGCAAACGTGGGAGACTCGTGGCGACACCATGCAACCGGTGTTTCGACGTTGGGGAAGACGTTTCGAAGCGAAGGGAGCAGCGATGTCGATACCAACCACGTCTGCGGAGGCTCAAACATCGGTCGCGACGGGGGTGCTTTTTGTGCACTCATGCCCACGAGCACTTGTGCCGCATGTCGAATGGGCGCTTGCCCGAGAAATTGGCAAAGTTGTGAAGCTCGACTGGCAGCCACAGCCACTATTGCCGAACATGATGCGCACAACCGCGGACTGGCGCGGACTGCCTCGCACAGCAGCTGCCGTCGCCACCTCTCTCTTTGGGTGGCAACAATTACGGTTTGAGATCACCGAAAACCAACGCTCTTCGGGCGACGCGCAGCGCATCATGTATACGCCTGCCCTCGGGATCTTCACGATGCAGACCGACGCCTCGGGCAACGCTTTGCTCACCGAGAACGCGATACGCACGGTGCTTGACGAGGCTGCTGGCGATGTCGCTGCGATCGAGCGGGGTTTTGCTATCGCCCTAGGCGAAGCGTGGGATCGGGAGCTTGACCCTTTCCGCGCAGCCGAAGAGGGCGATGCGACCATTTTTGTGCTGCCGAGACTGAACGCAGGGTGATCCACCGTCCTGAACGCAAACGGCGCCCCAGCTCTGAAAGCTCGGGCGCCGTTTCGCTTTTAATTTGGAATCGCTACGCGTCGTAGGAGCGAATAGCGACTACGGCGTTATGGCCCGGCCAGCCGCTAAAGAACAAAGCAGGGCTTTGTTTGCGGCTACGCCGCGTGAGCCCACCGGCTCACGTAGGGCTAGCGAAATGTTACGCGTCGTAGGAGCGAATAGCGACTACGGCGTTATGGCCCCCAAACCCGAACGAGTTCGAGAGCGCGAGCTGCGGGCCATCACCGAGTGGCTGCGGATCGACCGACACCGAAAGCGGAGTCGCGGGATCCTGGTTCACCAGGTTGATAGTTGGGGGAGCCACACGATTCTTCACGGCGAGCACGGTGAAGAGCGCCTCAAGTGCTCCGGTGCCGCCGAGCAAGTGACCGGTTGCGGCCTTGGTCGCCGATACGGGGATGGTGTTGACTCGGTCGCCGAAGACCTTTGCAAGCGCCGTGTACTCGTTGGGATCGCCCACAGGGGTCGAAGTCGCGTGAGCATTCACGTGAGTAACCTCATCGGCTGTTGCACCTGCCTGGGCAAGCGCAAGCTCAATCGCGCGGATCGCACCGTGACCCTCAGGGTCGTTCGCGGTGATGTGGTACGAGTCAGCAGTTACGCCGCCACCGGCAATTTCAGCGTAAATCTTTGCGCCACGTGCGAGCGCGTGTTCTTCGGTCTCAAGCACGAGCGCCGCAGCACCCTCGCCCATGACGAAGCCGTCGCGGTCAATGCTGTACGGGCGTGATGCGGTCTCTGGCGAATCGTTTCGCTTCGAGAGAGCCTGCATCGAATTGAACGAGGTGATCGTGATCGGGTGGATCGCGGCCTCTGAACCGCCCGCGATCACAACGTCAGCGAGGCCTGCCTGCAGGTGCTCGAACGCATTGTGGATCGACTCGGTGCTCGACGCGCATGCCGAAGCAACGGTGCGTGCGTAGGCCCGAGCTTCAAGGTGCATCGAGACGGCGGCAGCTGGTGCGTTCGGCATGAGCATCGGCACGGTCAGCGGCATCACGCGGCGTGGGCCGCTCTCGCGCAGGGTGTCCCATGCGTCAAGCAGCGACCAGACGCCACCAATGCCGGTGGCCCAATCGACACCGAGACGCTCCGAAGGAACTTCGGGTGATCCCGCGTCAGCAAATGCTTCCATTGCCGCTACGAGGGCAAACTGGCTCGACGGATCGAGGCGCTTTGCGACTGGGCGTGCCAGCACTTCGCTTGGCTTTACACGAGCCTGGCCGGCAAACTTCACAGCCAGATCGTACTTTTCTACCCAGTCGTACTCAAGTGTGCGTACGCCTGATTCGCCGGCAAGTAGCGATTCCCAGCTCTCGCTGGCAGTGCCACCGATAGGTGACGATGCACCGATGCCAGTGACGACGATCTTTTTACTCATGGTCGCGCTCCGTATACGAACTGGGAGTGGAAAGGGGGAAAGTTTTTGGGGGAGTGAACCGAGGGGCAGACGGCAAATGTCTGCCCCCGGATCAGCTACCGAAAAGAGGGTTAGGCCTGTGCGCCTGCGATGAAGGTAACAGCGTCACCAACAGTCTTGAGGTTCTTTACTTCCTCGTCAGGGATCTTGACGTCGAACTTCTCTTCTGCGTTGACAACGATGGTCATCATCGAGATCGAGTCGATGTCGAGGTCATCGGTGAACGACTTGTCGAGTGCGACAGCGTCTGGCGCAATGCCGGTCTCGTCGTTGATGAGCTCTGCCAGGCCGGCCAGAATTTCTTCGTTGCTGTATGCCATTTTGTTCTCCTAGGTAGTGGTGGCTTGAATGAGTTTAGTAAGTGACTGCACTTATGGCAGTTCAACAACCTGCGCGCCGTAGACAAGACCGGCACCAAAACCGATCTGCAGGGCAAGACCACCTGAAAGTTCCGGGTGTTCTTCGAGCAGGGCGTGCATTGCCAGCGGGATCGAAGCGGCAGAGGTGTTTCCTTGCATTTCGATATCGCGAGCAATAACAACTGATTCGGGAAGCTTCAATTGCTTCGCAAATTCGTCAATGATGCGCAGGTTAGCCTGGTGCGGAATAAACGCGGCAAGATCTGCCGCCTCAATACCGGCAGCCTCAAGGGTCTGCTTGGCAACCTTGGCCATCTCCCAGACTGCCCAGCGGAATACCGTCTGGCCATCCTGGCGAAGTGTAGGGAATCCAACCTCAAGTGGGTTTGCGCGGTACTCGCCGAAGCTGGCGTGCATACGAATCGCATCCCACTTTTCACCGTCGCTGCCCCAAACTGTTGGGCCAATGCCGGCATGATCGGATGCACCAATAACTACGGCACCGGCACCATCGGCAAGCAGCATTGAAATTGAGCGATCCGTTGGATCAACCAGCTCTGAAAGCTTCTCAGCGCCGATCACAAGTACGTTCTTGCAGACACCCGAACGCACGAGTGCGTCTGCCTGACCGACGCCGTAGGCGTATCCTGCGCAGGCTGCCGAAAGATCAAATGCGGCAGCTGGGGCAATGCCCAGGCGGTACGCAGCAAGTGAAGCCATCGAAGGTGTGACTGCAACGTTCGAGATGGTGCTGATGATGACACCATCGATCTCGCTGCGATCAAGACCGCTGCGAACGATTGCTTCTTCTGCAGCGGCTACTGCCAGATCAACAGCGAGCACATCTTTCCCGGCGTAGCGACGCTGGATGATGCCAGTGCGCTGGCGGATCCACTCATCTGAAGAGTCGATTGGACCCACGATGTCATCGTTTGGTACGTCGATTTCGCCGCGGGCTGCGCCCACCGAAAGAATTCGCGTGTGCGCTGGGCCGGAAAGTTGGGTCAGCATTGCCATGATTGCTTTTGCTCCTAAGCTGCGCCGATTAGGCGTTTGCGTTCGTAATAAGTTCTACCGCTGCATCAAGGTCTGCGGGAGACTTCACGGCGACGCTTGGTACGCCCTTGAGTCCGCGCTTTGCGATGCCGGTCAGCGCGCCAGCGGGGGTGAGCTCAATCAGGCCGGTGATGCCGGCTGTCTGGAAGCCCTCCATGCAGGCGTCCCATCGGACCGGGTTTGCGATTTGTGAAACGAGAAGCTCAACGAAGCGTGCGCCGTTGTCTACAAGGCTGCCGTCTGCGTTTGTCCAGAGGGTGCGCGTTGGGTTTGCCGTGGTCACTTGGCTTGCGGCCTCGTTCAATACTGGCACTGCGCTCGACATGTACTCGGTATGGAAGGCGCCAGCTACCTGAAGTGGGATCACGCGAGCTGCTCGGGGAGCGTTCTCTGCGAGTGCTGCCAGCGCTGGAAGCGATCCTGCAGCGACAATTTGGCCGCCACCGTTTCGGTTGGCCGGAGTGAGGCCCTGCGCAGCGATTGCCGCGAGCACGTCTGCCTCAACGCCGCCAACAACAGCGCTCATGCCAGTTTGCTTTCGGGTCGCTGCTTCGGCCATTGCGCGCCCGCGAACGCCAACCAGTTGCAGGGCGTCACCCTCGGTGAGCACGCCTGCTGCCGCAGCGGCAGCAAACTCGCCAACTGAGTGACCGGCAACGCCGACACTATCTAGCGAAACCCGTTCGCCAAGTGCCCGCCAAGCCAGCAGGCTCGCAGCAACAATCAGTGGCTGAGCAATGCTGGTGTCTCGGATCGTGTCAGCGTCGCTCGTGGTGCCGTGTGCAACCAGGTCAACGCCAGCGCGCTCAGAGGCCAGAGCCAAGAACTCTGCGGCTGAAGAGTCTTCAAGCCACTCGGTCAAAAAGCCTGGGGTTTGGGAGCCCTGTCCAGGGCAAGCGATAACAATCACGTCTTACAGTCTCTCAGATGGTCGAATGCTGAACTGCATATAAAGAACGAGAAAAACTCGAATTCGTTGTGGATAGACACTAAAAATAGCGCAAGAAATGAGGGATTCGGGGATTTCGAGCGAGCGTTGTGGAAGTGAGTAAAAACTCAATTGACACTCAGATCGGGTTCAAGAGCTTCGGCGTCCCTGTATCGGCAACACCGCTTGCATCTCAGAACGACGGTGTAAGTTCCCATATTCGTCTTCTTTTGATTCTTGTGAGAAACAAAAGCTCACTTCTTGGACGCAGATTTTCTGTTTATTTTTAGTCCGTTGGCGGCTTGTGAGCTACCAACTCTCACTTCTTAGTCGACACTTTGCGTATTCATTTTTAGCCCTTTCGTGGCTGGTGAGCCGTGAAAGCCTATTTTTTTGACGCAGACGACTTTCTGCGTCCATTTTGCGCAATGGAGCCGACGATCAGGGCGGACTGCACGATCAGCGCTTCGCGCGCACCAGTCGGATTCCAGCCAATGATTTCGCCGACTTTCTTCAAGCGATAGCGCACGGTATTTGGGTGCACAAAAAGCTCGCGAGCAGTCGCCTCGAGAGAACGACCATTATCGACGTAGCACCAAATTGTTTCGAGCAACTCGCCAGACTGCTCCATCAGAGGCTCGTAGACCTGCTCAATCAAACTGCGACGAGCGAGACCGTCGCCTGCGAGAGCGCGCTCAGGCAGGAGATCATCTGCGAGCACCGGCCGGGTTGCGCCGCGCCATGATCGCGCAACAGCTATGCCAGCGAGAGCGGCGCGTGCGCTGCGCGAGGCCTCAACGAGGTTCTCAACGGTCGGGCCGAGTACCAACGGGCCAGCAGCAAAGTGAGCGTCAAGGCGGCTCGCAATGCTGATGAAGGGGAGCGGTTCGTTGCTGCTCGAAATCTCTTTAGGATCAAGCTGCATGCGGCCGAGCACCAGCACCAGGCGATTGCCCTGCAAACCAATCAGCACATCGGCGCCGGCATGGCGCGCGGTGCGCCTGATCTGATCGACATCAACGGCACGATCACTCGTGCCAACCAGCACGGCTGCCTCGCCGCCACCGTTCCAGCCAAGAGCTGCAATGCGGCTGGGCAGCTCGTCGTCGCTTTCTCCGGTAAGGATCGAGTCAACGACGAGCGCCTCAAGCCTGGCGTCCCAGAGCCCTCGGGCTTCTGCTGCGCGTGCGTAAACATCGGCGGCAGCAAAAGCCACATCACGGGAGTAGTGGAGCACTGCCTCGCGAAGCGCCTCGCTCCGCGGAGCCACGCGATCCTCGACCACGGTCACCACGACCCGGATCAGCTGGAGCGTTTCCTGCAAACTAATGCTGCGCAGTAGCTCACGAGGAGCCGCGCTGAAAACGTCACTTGCGATCCAGGGCGTGGTGGTTGGGTCTTCGTACCACTGGATGAACGAACTGATACCACTTTGAGCCACTAGCCCGATCGCGCTACGCCGCCCGGGCGGCATTTCGCTGTACCAGGGCAGCGTCTCTTCGAGACGTGTGATCGTTGTGGTGGCCAGCTCACCAGCTATTGTTCGTAGCCAAGCGAGCTCGCGCTCCTTCGTCGGTTCCATCCGTGCTCCGTTGCCTTCAAATTGTCAGATTAAGCGTCTCCGCCAGCACCACCCGTAGTGCCGGCATTGACGTCGCGAAGACGGTACTTCTCTGCGGCCTGACGAGGCACCGAAGCATCGATCTTTCCCTGTGCGGCGAGACGCTGCAGCACGCGCACCACTACCGATTCGCGGTCGATTGCGAAGTAGCGGCGTGCAGCTGCACGGGTATCGCTAAAGCCGAATCCATCAGCCCCAAGCACCGAGTAGTCGCCCGGAACAAACTGTCTGATCTGATCGGGAACGTCGCTTGCCCAATCGCTGACAGCCACCACAGGGCCCTCTGATCCAGCGAGCTTAGAAGTCAGGTATGGAACCTGAACATCTTCTTCTGGATACAGGAAGTTGTGGCGTTCCGCGGCGAGACCGTCACGGCGCAGTTCGCTCCATGAAGTGACGCTCCAGACATCTGCAGCCACACCCCACTCATTGGCCAGCAACTCTTGGGCTTCGATAGCCCAAGGCACTGCAACGCCAGAAGCGAAGATCTGTGCAGGGATACCGGTCGATGCGGCGGCCTTGATGCGGTGGATACCGCGTACGATACCGTCAACGTCGGTGCCTTCTGGCTCGGCTGGGTGAATCAGTGGTTCGTTGTACACGGTCATGTAGTACATGACGTTCGGATCTGGGTGATTGCCACCGTACATACGCTCGATACCGCTGCGCACAATGTGACCGACCTCGAAACCGTACGCTGGATCGTAAGAAACGACAGCTGGGTTCGTGTTCGAGAGCACAAGCGAGTGGCCGTCTGCGTGCTGCAGGCCTTCGCCGGTGAGCGTGGTGCGGCCCGCAGTTGCGCCGATCATAAAGCCTCGGGCCATCTGATCGCCGGCCGCCCAAATCGCATCACCCGTGCGCTGGAACCCGAACATCGAGTAGAAGATGTAGATCGGGATCAGCGGCTGTCCGTGAGTCGCGTATGAGGTGCCAACAGCGGTGAACGCTGCGGCCGCGCCGGCCTCGTTGATGCCGACGTGAATCAGCACACCCTGCGGGCTCTCCTTGTAGGCAAGAAGCAGTTCGCGGTCAACCGAAGTGTAGTTCTGGCCGTGCGGGTTATAAATCTTCGAGGTAGGGAAGTAGCTATCCATACCGAAGGTTCGCGCCTCGTCAGGGATGATCGGCACAAAGCGCGCACCGAAGCCCTTGTCACGCATGAGGTCTTTCAGCAGGCGTACGAAGACCATCGTGGTAGCAGCCTCTTGCGTGCCCGTACCCTTCGCCGCAATGGCGTAGTTCTTGGCCTCTGGCAACGTCACAGGAACGTGATTCGTGCGACGCTCCGGCAGGTAGCCGCCAAGACTCTTGCGGCGCTCGTGCATGTACTTGATCGCTGGATCGTCTGCACCCGGGTGGTAGTACGGTGGGCGGTACGGATCAGCCTCGAGCTGCTCATCGGTGATCGGAACACGCATGATGTCGCGGAAGCGCTTGAGGTCTTCAAGCGTCATCTTCTTCATCTGGTGTGTCGCGTTGCGGCCCTCAAAGTGCGGGCCGAGACCGTAGCCCTTGACAGTCTTCGCAAGAATGACGGTTGGGCGGCCCTTGTGCTCGGTCGCTGCCTTGTACGCCGCGTAGACCTTGCGGTAGTCGTGGCCGCCGCGGCGCAGCTGCCAGATCTGCTCGTCGGTGTAGTTCTCGACGAGGCTGAGCGCGCGCTCGTCTTTGCCGAAGAAGTGGTTGCGCACAAATGCGCCACTCTCTGCCTTGTATGTCTGGTAGTCACCATCTGGCGTGGTGTTCATGACGTTGAGCAGTGCGCCGCTGCTATCGCGGTTCAATAGTTCGTCCCACTCGCGACCCCAGATGACCTTGATCACATTCCAGCCCGCGCCACGGAAGTAGCTCTCGAGCTCCTGAATGATCTTGCCGTTGCCACGAACCGGGCCGTCAAGACGCTGCAGGTTGCAGTTGATGACGAAAGTCAGGTTGTCGAGACCCTCGTTGGCAGCAACCTGGAGCTGGCCACGGCTTTCGACCTCGTCCATTTCGCCGTCGCCAAGGAACGCCCAAACGTGCTGGTCAGATGCGTCCTTGATGCCGCGGTTGGTGAGGTACTTGTTGAGCTGCGCCTGGTAGATCGCGTTGATTGGGCCAAGACCCATCGACACGGTTGGAAACTGCCAGAAATCAGGCAGCAGACGTGGGTGCGGGTAGCTTGGCAGACTGCCGCCCTCGTGCGAGTGTTCCTGGCGGAAGCCGTCGAGGTCGTTTTCGTCGAGACGCCCCTCAAGGAAAGCACGGGCGTAAACACCCGGTGAAGCGTGACCCTGAATGAAGATTTGGTCGCCGCCGCCTGGGTGATCCTGGCCGCGGAAGAAGTGGTTGAAGCCAACCTCGTACAGCGATGCTGCCGAAGCGTAAGTCGAAATGTGGCCGCCTACGCCAATGCCTGGGCGCTGTGCGCGGTGCACGGTAACGGCGGCGTTCCAGCGAATCCAGCGACGGTAGTTGCGCTCGAGTTCTTCGTTGCCGGGGAACTCGGTTTCATCAGCAGAAGCAATCGTATTGACGTAGTCAGTCGTTGGTACCTGCGGAACGTTCAATCGCAGTTGTCGGCTTCGCGCCAGCATGCTGGTCATGATTTCACGACCGCGGGCTGCGCCTCGCTCTTCTACGACCGCATCAAGCGATTCGACCCATTCGCCGGTTTCGGCTGGATCGATATCGTCGCTTTCTGGTGCGTACGGATCCTCTGTGTTCACAGCCAAGATAATGCTCCTTCACGAGTTTCGTATCGACCGTGATTCTGGCGACACGAACAGGACCCCTCCGATAAGGGGGGCCAACCTCAAGACTATCGAATACCAACGACAAAACTGCATGTATCACCGTGACGATCTGTTGGGCATATCCAATTCACGCGCGGGGAATGCCGCTTTTCCCAAGAAAAATCAGCTAGCTGCGTAGTTTCTGAAGATCCCGACCGGAGGCATGTCCCTCACGATAGATTAAAAACCACACAGAAGAAGGAGTCAGAATGGTTATTCAGGTTGGCGAAATTGCGCCCGATTTCACGCTTTCGGATCAGCACGGTGAAGAGCTGACACTTTCGGAGCTCGTAAGCGAGCAGCCGGTTGCTCTGGTGTTCTTCCCGCTTGCGTTCTCGGGCATCTGCACGGGTGAGCTTTGCGAGCTCCGCGACAACCTCGCGGTTTTCTCAAATGCCAAGGTGCGAGTTGTCGGAATCTCGGTTGACTCGGTCTTCTCGCTGAAGGTCTGGGCCGAGAAGGAAGGCTACGAATTCTCGATCCTTTCTGACTTCTGGCCACACGGCGCAGTCGCAAGCCAATACGGCGCATTTATCGAAGAACGCGGTATCGCGACACGCGCAACGGTAATTATTGGCGAGGATCGCAAGGTTCTCGCTTCATTTGAGACGTCGCCAGGCGAAGCGCGCGATTTCTCGGCGTATCGCGCGGCTGTTGAAGCCCTCTAAGTAGGTGATTTTTGACTCGGTTTGATTGAAGTGGTCAAACCGAGTCAAAAAACCCGCTAGAGTTATACAAGTCCGAGCGGCACAGCTTCGAAATCACTTCGAAACAAGCCCACGGGCAGGGGGCCTTTAGCTCAGCTGGTAGAGCGCCACGTTTACACCGTGGATGTCATCGGTTCGATCCCGGTAGGGCCCACCACATTACCCCCGTCAGGAAACTGGCGGGGGTTTCCTGTTTCCCCGAAAACTCGGCCAAGGACCCCCGCGGTGAAACTCGTGGAAGGGTTGGGATCGCCAATCACCGCCCGGTATCTTTTATATATGGCCAAACTCCACTTCCGATATGCGGCAATGAACGCGGGCAAAAGCACCGCTCTGCTGCAGGTTGCACACAACTATGACAGCCTCGGCAAGCGCATGATGCTCGTTAAACCGTCAGTAGATCTCAAGGGCGGCGATCGGATCGTGTCACGCCTGGGTGTGGAGCGACCAGTTGATTTTCTTTGGGCCGATGGCGAACCGCTGAACGTCACAAAGGCCGACTACGACGTGATCCTCGTCGATGAGGCGCAGTTTCTTTCGCCACGCCAGGCAAACGATTTGCTCGATGTTGCAGTGCGAGTTGGCGTGACGGTTATCGCTTACGGATTGCGCACCGATTTCCGTGGCGATAGCTTTCCTGGTGCGGCACGATTGCTAACCGTCGCGCACGAGATCGAAGAAATTCGTACACTTTGCGCCTGCGGCTCGAAAGCGACCATGAATCTGCGCAGTATCAACGGTGTGCCGGTGTTTGCAGGTGACCAGGTCGCTATCGATGACGGCTCGGTGCAGTACGAATCGGTGTGTGCGGCCTGCCATCAGCGCTTTCGTGAAGAAGCTGGGGCGAGCTGGGACTAATACCCCAACTGTGCGAAGCACCCGATAAGCTCGAATTCATGAGTGCTGCAACGCCGAACGCTTACTTCGTTTCATTGGGCGAGGATCGCTACATGCCGACCGCGCATGCTGGTGGAGCATGGCGCGACGACGAATTGCATCTTGCCCCTGTCGCGGGCCTTGTGATTCACCACCTTGAGCGCTGGCGTGAGCAGAACCTCGATGGTTCTCTGATCTTCAGTCGCTTCACCTTTGAGGTGCTTGGGCAGATAGCTCGGGAAGAAATCTCGATCAGCACTGAGGTTGTCCGCCCGGGCCGCACAATCGAACTGGTTGAAGCCACCGCGGTGATTGGTGGTCGTGTCACGATTCGTGCGCGCGCCTGGCTGCTGCAGAAATCAGATACTGCCGACGTAGCGGGTCATGAATTTGCGGCGATGCCCTCGATCGACGAGTGTGCCGAAGATTCAACGCTCATGGAGTGGCCTGGCGGGTTCATCGCGAGTATTACTGCACATCAGGCCCCGGGTCGACGCCCAGGGCGGGCGCGTGCCTGGATCGTGTCTGAGCATGCGCTTGTTGAGGGGGAAGCAGCTCAGCCGCTCGCCGAATACACCAAGCTGCTCGACACCGCGAACGGAGTCGCGGTACGACAGGAGCCCACCGATTGGATGTTCCCGAACGTCGATCTCACTCTGCATTTCTTCGCTGAGCCAAGCGGCACCGCTGTAGGTCTCGATACGCGAGTTGCTTTTGGCTCGCAGGGTGTTGGGCTCACGAACAGTGTCATGCACGACGCCAACGGACCAGTGGGTACGATTATGCAGTCAACTACCTTGCGGCGAGTGCCAAAGGCCTAAGCTGCTCTCTGCGGGTTTATTTCAGCGCGAACTCGACTGCTGCTTCTGCGTGCAGGCGCGCCGTTGGGAAGACCGGCACGGGGCTATCTGACTGACTCACCAACAATTCGAGTTCTGTGCAGCCCAGAATGATTCCCTGGGCGCCCTCTTTGACAAGGGTGGCGATGATTTCTCGAAGCTCATTTCGTGTGTCTTCACTGCAAATGCCGAGAGCAAGCTCATGAAAGATCGCGTCGTGCACGGTTTTGCGATCCAGTGGCTCTGGCACAATGACCTCGACGCCGTGAGAAGCAATTCGATCGCGATAGAACGCCTTCTCCATGGTGAAAGCGGTGCCGAGCAATCCGACCTTCTTCAAGCCGTCTGCGCGAATTGCCTGACCAGTAACGTCGCCAATGTGCAAGGTCGGAACCTGAACCGCGGCTTGCACTTCATCAAAAACCAAGTGCATGGTGTTGGTGCAAATCAGGATGACCTCTGCGCCTGCCCGCTCAAGTTCGGCGGCGGTGCGGCTCAAAATGATGGCCGCATCGGCCCAGCGACCCGCACTCTGTAGCTCACTGATTTCTTGAAAATCTAGCGATGCCAGCAGAATGCGGGCGCTGTGCAGAGCGCCGAGGCGGTCACGAACTGTTTCGTTGGCAATGCGGTAGTAACTGGCGGTTGACTCCCAAGTCATGCCGCCGATCATGCCAATCGTTTTGAGGCTGGTGGTAGTCACTAGGCCCCGGCTCCGCTAGAGAGTCCGGCAGTAAGCGGAGCCTGATCAGTGAACGACTGTTTTGGCACAAAGAACAACAGCACCGCAGCCGCAAGCGCGGTGACGCCACAAACGGTCCATACTGTGATGTACCCCGAAAGCGAGCCAGCGGTGCCTTCGGAGGCAGCAGCCCCGCCAGCGACAGCTTCGGTAACTCCGTGCATTAGCGCGATACCGAAGATTGCTGAGGCGATTGCGCCGCCGACAGTTTTTACAGAGTTTGTGAGGCCGGTTGCCACGCCTGTCTGGGTTGCCGGAGCCGCTGAGGCCGCCGCCGCGGGCAAGGCCGCGACGAGTGCGCCAGAGCCGATACCTGCGATAAACATATTGGTGATCACTTGCAGGTAGCTGTCGTGGAAGGGCAAGAAGAGCAAGTAGCCGATACCGACCAGTGCGGCCGCGCAGATCAGGGTGATTCGCGGCGACAGCCATCGCGAGAACTTCGGGAAGAGCAGCGCGCCGCTAATCATGCCGACGAGGTAGAGGCCGATGATCAGCGAAGTGGCGAATCCTGAGGTGCCGAGCCCATATCCGTAGGTTTCGGGATCGGTGCGCGCAAAGGTCGACAGGGGAGCCTGCGCACCAAGCACACTCACCCCGAACAGGCCAGCGGTCAGAAACACGGGGGCCAGCGCTGGCGATCGGAACATACGCACATCAATGAGCGGATCATGATGCCGCAGTTCGTAGAGCGCAAACGGAATCACAAGTAGCACGCCGAGCGCGGTTACTGACCAGGCCAGCGGATCGGCTGCTCCGTTCAGGCGCAGCAGGCTGAGGCCACCGGTGAACGCGATCAGGGCAATCGAAATGAGCGAGAGACCAACGAGGTCAAGTTTGCCACCTGACTGCTGCTTTGACTCTTGCACGCCGAACTGAATCACGAAGTAACACGCCACTACGAGGAGTGCTGGTACCAGCAGCACTATCCAGAGCGGCAGCATGTCGATGAGCTGGCCGCCTAGCAGCGCGCCGATGATGGCGCCTGCCTCAAGCATGGCGACCAGAATGCCTGCAGCACGCGCCGTGAGCAGCGAGCTGCCTTCTTTGCCGTGGGTGCGCGACCAGATAATGGCAACTTCGAGTGGCAGCCAAACAACGTAGAAGCCCTGCAATGCCCACGCAACCAAAAAGACTGCAAAAGAGTCCGTAAACGGTAGCGCTAGCGAGGCGATGGCGGTGAGCGCTGTCGACCAGAGCAGCATTCTCTTGTGGCCATACATGTCACCGAGTTTTGCGAAGGCCGGCACGACGAGCGCTGAAAGCATGAGCTGGGTGCCCTCAAGCCAGTTGACGTCGGCGTCGTGGATACCGAGATGCCTCGCGATGTCGGTGAGCATGGGCGTGTAGTAGCCCTGCAGCACGCCGCTCGTGAACTCTACAAACGCGAGAAAGCCGACTACGCCAGCGAGTGCGCCTAGGCGAACCTTGGTGCGTGAGGAAGTCTTTTCGTTCGCCATTGAACTAGATGAACTCATGCCGGGAGCCTCTCAATGAGTGTTCGGTGAAACAGTTCGCCGCGTTCGAGTTCGCTGATCGCAACTCGTTCGTCGATGCCGTGGATCGCTCCGCGCTGTTTTGCATCCATCAGGAGTGGGGCGAATCGGTAGGTCGCGGGGAAGAAACGGTGGAAGTAGCGCGAGTCGGTGGCTGCCATGGTTACGTATGGCACCGTTACTGCTTCTGGATGCGAGGACCGCACTGCCTCAGCGATCAGTTGAAACTGCGGGCCTGAACTTGATGATTCGGGCGATGCATCATTGCCCTCAAGCACTTCGATGGTGATCTCATCGTCGTTGATCTTCTTGCGCAGGGTTTCGACCGTGCTTTCGACGGTCTCGCCAAGTGCAAGTCTCAGGTTCACTGTTGCGCTGGCCTGTGATGGCAGCACGTTGTTGGCGGTGCCACCGTTGAGGCGTGTTGGGGCGATGGTTGTGCGAACCATGGCTGCGGCTTCGCCGCCGAGCGCCGCAAAGACGCGTGCGTTCAGCCACGGCCAGGCGGAGAGCATGGGGTAGAGCACTTTGCCGAGGCCTCTGCTGCGTTTCGAGAAGATTCCGAGCATGCGTGGGATCGCTTCCGGCGTGCGCGCATAAAAGGTATTTGGCGTCAGCCGGTTCACTGCGCGTGACACTCGGCCAACTGCCGTGAGTGGTGGCGGCACGGAAGCGTGCCCGCCTTCGCTTCGCGCGGTGAGCTGAACGGTGGCGATGCCTTTCTCTCCGACTCCTACCATTGCAGCTGCCCCGGTAACGAAGGGGAGCGGTGCGTCGGTTACTGCGCCGCCTTCGTCGATGATGATCCAGGGGGAAATGCCGCGTGCGTGTAGGGTTTCGGCGATCTGTTCAGCAGCATCGCCGAAGGTTTCTTCATTGCCGCCGAATGAGAGGTACACGTCTCTGGCCGGAGTGAACTCGGCGGCGAGGAGGTTCTCAACCGCATCGAGCACGATCACCATTGGCCCTTTGTCGTCGAGTGCGCCTCGACCATAAACGAAGCCGCCGTCGATGCGGCCTTCGAATGGAGGGAAAGTCCAGGGGTCGCTTTCGTCAACTGGTACGACGTCGTAGTGGGCCATCAGAACTGCTGGGTCTGCCTGCGAGTCCTTGCCTGACCATTTGTAGAGCAGTCCAAAGTCAGTGATTCGTTCCCGAGCGAGGTGCTGGTGCACGAGCGGGTACTGTTCTTCGATCAGGCTTACGAACGCTTCGAATGGTTCTTTGCCCCGCGTCTCAAGCTCGGCCGAGACTGTTGGTAGCTGGATCATCTGCGAGAGGCGAGATGAGATCCCCGGGCGGGGGGTTACGATCTGGGTCATGCACTGATCGTAGTGAGTTTTCTTCCCCCGGGGCTACCTGGTTGAGTTGGATTTGTGTAGGTGCGGCAAAAGCCGACGTTGTCTTGCTAAACGGTTGCAGCTTCTACCCAAGCGGGCAGCATGTCGTGCAACTGTGTTTCGATCTCTTCGAACGAAGCGGGCTTCTCGCTGCGGAGCCACGTCACGATGCAGGCGAGGTGGCCTGAAGCGAGGTGAACCGCTGCAAATTCTGCGCTTACGTGGGTTGGTGCTTGCTTGGCAATGATGGGAGTCCATGCGTTGGCGATGATCTCGCAAACTTCCCATTCAGCGCTGACCGCTGCACTGCTCCCGAGAACAGCCGCGTACAGGTAACGCTTGCTGTTGAACTCGGTGAGCAGTGTGGTGGTGGCTTCTGCCAATGTCTGGGGCTGTTCCAGTAGTTCAGAGGCGGGGGAGCTTTGCTCGTAAAATTCACGGAACAGTTGAACGGCTACGTTGCCGATGTCGGTGAACTGCGAGTAGAAACTGCTTCTGCTCAAGCTGGCTTCTGAAACGACCTGCGAGACGCTCAGCTCCTTACCCTCACGGCCAAGTCTTTCGATGGCAGAGAGGATTGCGGCGCGTGTGCGAGCAGGGCGAGGATCAGGTGCCCGGGTTGAACTCGGTGCTGCTTTATATATCACTCTATCGAGTTTAGCGATAGCAAACTAGAGATTACCTGTGAGTGAAGGTAGTAGTACCGGTGCTCAAAATATAGATTACATACAATTGCATACCATTTGAAATGGATTCAACTGTATGAATTGTACTAAGCGCGTGTCACGATCGTGTTTCGCGGCAGCGCCTGTAGCACGCCGTGACTTACCGATCCAAGCAACAGGCGGGAGAGTCCACCGCGACCGCGGCTGCCGACCACAATCGTGTCAGCGTCCTCGGCGACCTGAAGCAGGGCAGCCACCGGTGGAGCCTGCACAATGCGGCGCTCGATCACGAGATCGGGGTAGCGGCCAGCGAGACCAGCTGTGCCGATCGCAATTGCTTCTTCGGCTGAAGCGCGCTGCGACTCAACGAGCTCCTCGCTCCAGAGGTACTCAAGACCTGGGGTCAGCGGAGGCATCCAGGCATAGACAGCAATCATCGGCACTCCGCGCGAAGAAGCCTCTTCGGCAGCAAAGGCAATCGCTTTCTTCGCAGCCTCACTCCCGTCGACACCAACAACCACCGCTGGCTTAGGCTCGCCAACGGTCTCCGCAGGAATTACGGCAACTGGGCAGTGTGAGACTGCCGCAATCTTTACCGCACGAGTGCCAAAGAGCGATCCAGCGAACTTGCCACCGGTGTGTGCACCAAGCACAACAAGGTCGGCATTCTTTGAAAGCTCTTCAACCTCAACGATCGGGTGCCCAACAACGGCAGTGCCCGAGATCTCTCCCGAGAATCCAGTGGAGCGTGCGTACTCCTTCTCTGCCATCAGCATTTGCTCGGCAGCTTGCTGAGCCTCACTGAGGAAGGCCACACTCTCGCTCAAGAACGAGTCATCGGCCACGTGGAGCAACTCAACGTGTGCTCCGGTTCTAGTAGCCCGGGCCAGTCCCCAGTCAAGCGCTGCCCGACTGTGCTCCGAACCGTCTACTCCGATGATGTACTTCTCGGCCATGGTGTTTCCTTCCTCAGTGAATGATCCGCAGTGGCAAATTAGGAATTGCGTACCGGCAGCTGCGCTGGGTGACTTCCTGAAAGCTGCTCAATAATACGAACAACCTGGCAGCTGTAACCGAACTCGTTGTCGTACCAGACATAAAGTACGGCGCTGTCGCCGGTCACGATAGTTGCGAGACCGTCAACGATGCCGGCGCGGTTCGAGCCAACAAAGTCGGTCGAAACGATCTCTGGCGACTCAACGTAGTCGATCTGAGTACGCAGAGCACCAGTCAGAGAGACCTGCTCAAGAAGTGAGTTAATCTCTTCGACAGTAACCTCGCGCTCGAACTGCAGATTGAGCACGGCCATCGACACGTCTGGCGTAGGAACGCGGATCGAGTTGCCGGTGAGCTTGCCTTCAAACTCAGGCAGCGCCTTCGCAACAGCCTTCGCTGCGCCGGTCTCGGTGAGCACCATGTTGAGTGCTGCCGAACGGCCGCGGCGATCGCCCTTGTGGAAGTTGTCGATCAGGTTCTGGTCGTTGGTGTAGGCGTGAACAGTCTCAACGTGACCACGCTTCACGCCGAAGGTGTCGTTCAGAACCTTCAGCACTGGGGTGATTGCGTTGGTGGTGCAAGAAGCAGCCGAGACGATGGTGTGGTCGTCGGTGATCTTGTCGTTGTTTACGCCGTAAACAACATTCAGCATGTCACCCTTGCCTGGAGCGGTAAGCAGCACGCGAGCAATGCCCTTGTTCTGCAGGTGCTGGCTCAGGCCCTCAGCGTCGCGCCAACGGCCAGTGTTGTCCACCAGAATCGCGTTTTCGATGCCGTACTCGGTGTAGTCAACGCTTGCTGGGTCGTCAGAGTAGATGACCTGGATGCGTACGCCGTTTGCGAGGATCGCGTTCTCCTCTTCAAGGACCTTGATGGTGCCGTTGAATGGACCGTGAACCGAATCGCGACGCAGCAGGTTAGCGCGCTTCATCAGATCGTTGTCTGAACCGCGACGAACAACGATCGCACGCAGGTTCAGAGTGTTGCCGCTGCCCGAGTGCTCAATGATGATGCGGGCGAGTAGGCGGCCGATGCGACCAAAGCCATAGAGCACAACATCGGTGCCAGTGCTTGGTGCTGCGTCAATAACTGGAGCGAGCTGCTCGCGCAGGTACGCCTCAAGATTGCTGCTGCCCGACTCGCGGAAGCCGTTTGCGAGCAGCGCAAGGTCAACCGAAACGGGGCCTGGCTGGATCGAAGCGAGCGCCTCAACGACTGCGCTTGACTCGCTCAGCGGAAGCTCAGCAGCGTCGATCTTGCGAGCAAAATCGTGTGCGCGAATGATGTCAATAGCGGAGCGGCCCACCAGGCTGCGTCCGTGCACCGACATGACAATGTCATGATCGCGGTAAAGCTGACCGATCTGCGGAATCATTTGCTCCGCAAGTTGCTGCTTGGTCTTCCACGCCTCAAGATAAGCGTCCGCGCGATGGTTCATGTGAACGGTAGGTTCCTTCCCTGGGAATCAGTCTTCTCGGCCTGCCCGCCGCCGCCTCATGGCTTAAATCATTATCTCATGCCAAGCTGCGAAAGCACGGTTCAGATAACCTCTGAATATGAGCGACTTTGTCTTGAAAGACCTCCGCCGTGTTGCCGAGCAGTTCTGGCCAGCCGAAACCGCCGAAAGCTGGGACCGGGTTGGCCTAGTCGCCGGTGATGATTCGGCGCCGCTGCGCAAGGTGTTGCTCGCTGTCGACGCCGTACGAGATACCGTCGCTGAAGCTGTTGGCTGGGAAGCAGACGCGCTGCTGACCCACCATCCGCTTTTGTTGCGGGGCGTGCACACAATCGCGGGGGATACCTCAAAAGGTGCGCTCCTCAGCACACTGATTCGTGGGAACTGCGCTCTGCTCGCCGCACACACAAACGCTGATGCGCCAGAGGGCGGCGTGAGCGATGTCATCGCCACAAAGTTCGGCCTGATCGAATCGGTACCACTGGTCGCAGGCTCGAATCCAGAAGCCGGAATAGGTCGGGTTGGCTTGCTCGACGCGCCAGTCTCGCTCGGCGAGTTTGCTGAGCGAATTGCTGCGGTGCTGCCGCAAACGGTTTCGGGAGTTCGAGTGGCGGGGGATCCCGCGCGCAAGATTCAACGTGTGGCTCTGTGTGGGGGAGCCGGCGACAGCCTGCTCGACCACCCTGCGGTGCGTGCAGCCGACGTGTATGTGACGAGCGACCTGCGGCATCACCCGGCACAGGAATCGATTGAACAGTCGATTGTGGCGGGCGGCCCGGCGTTGATTGATATCGCGCACTGGGCGGCAGAGTCGCTGTGGTTGGAGGGCGCTGCGGAGCGTCTTGCTGCAGAACTGCCCGGAGTCGAGTTTCGAGTGAGCACTCTGCGCACCGATCCCTGGAGCTTCGCAGTAGGCTGTGAAGCATGAAGGCCAGCCCACGCCAGCAGCGACTGCTGCTCGACCTGCAAGCACTAGACAACTCGCTCGCGCGACTGAAAAAACGCCGTGTGCAGTTGCCGCAACGCGCCGAACTCGCTGGCATGCAGGGTGAACTCACCGCTGCCAAAGAGGTCTTTATGGCAGCGCAGCGTGAACTCGACACGCAGAACGCCGATATTGAGCGGCTCGAAAGCGATATAGATGTGGTTCGCCAGCGTATTCAGCGTGACAACGAACTGAGCGCGGCAAGCCAGTCGGCAAAAGAGGCTCAGGCGCTGCAGACCGAGCTTGAGACCCTTGCCCGTCGCCAAAGCGCGCTCGAAGACCGTGAACTTGAGCTGATGGAAGCCAATGAGCTTTCGCAATCGGTGTATGACGCGGCCTCTGCTGCGCTGGCAAGTGTCGATCAACGGCGAGCTGACATTCAGAACGCAATCGCCGAAGCCGAGGCAGCGATTGATCGCGAACTCGCCGAGACCACGCGCGATCGCGCAGGCCTCGCGGCAGAACTGCAGCGTGACCTGCTTGAGCACTACGAAACCCTGCGCGCCCGTATTGGAATTGGTGCAGCGCGTCTTCGCGGCAAGATTTCTGAGGCAAGCAACATGGAGCTTGCACCGGCCGAGCTGACAGACATTCTCGCGGTTGCGCCCGACGAACTCGTGCACTGCCCGCAGAGCGGCGCGATTCTTGTGCGTGTTGAGGACGACGCGGCGTAAACAGCTGGCGGCGAGGTTGTCTCGGCCTCGCTTGGTGCGTGGAACTTAAGGAAACGGGCCGGCTGTACGCCGGGTTCTGTCCCAATTCGCAAGCGAATCAGTGACGGTCATCTCTCTCGACCTGCCGTTGCCGACAGGTTCTAGCAGCCCACCCGAAGACTCGGCGAGGAGCGTCATCGTCTTCTGTCTGGCCTTGCTGCGAACGAGGTTTACCTGGCCGCCCATGTCACCACAGGCGCCGGTGGTCTCTTACACCACCCTTTCACCCTTACCAGCGTTGGCAAGCCAATGCTGGCGGTCTACTCTCTGTTGCACTTTCTCGCGGGTTGCCCCGGGTGGGTGTTACCCACCGTTCTCCTCTGTGCAGCCCGGACGTTCCTCGGCGCGTGCACCTTAGTGCCGCGACGCGACCGCCCGCCGACCCGTTTCGACTCAATCCTAGCGCCCCCTTTCGCTCAGATATTCCCAGGAATAGGCTCAGGGGTAGTTCGGTTGCACCGACTGACACTCATAGAGGGGAACCATTATGGCTACGGTCACGATTATTGGCGCCGGCGGATATGCCGGATCACACATCGCTGAGGCAGCGGTGCAGCAGGACTTCGCAGTTCGCGGTTTTGCGCGCGGTGAGGTCGCCCAGCAGATTGCTGGGGTTGAGTACCAGCGCGGCTCGATTCAATCAGCAGCGGACCGCCAGCGAATGCTCGACGGTAGCGACGCAATCGTGGTGGCAATTTCGCCCCGCGGTGACATGCTTGGTGAGGTGCGCGCAGCGATTGCTGCACTCGCGAGTGAGGCAGCCGCTGCTGGAGTTCGCCTCGGCGTTATTGGTGGCGCTGGATCGCTCCACGTTTCAGAGGGCGGGCCCCTCGTGATCGATTCAGGCTTCCCTGAGGAGATCAAGCCAGAGGCAGCCGAGATGGGCGCTGTGCTCGACGATTTGCGAAACGGTTCGGCCGACCTCGACTGGTTCTTCGTGAGCCCTGCAGGCGGTTTCGGTGCCTACAATCCGGGCGAGTATCGAGGCGAATACCGGGTTGGCGGTGATGTGCTGCTGACCGATGAAAACGGCAACTCTGACATCAGCGGTGCTGACTTTGGAATCGCGATTGCAGACGAGCTGAGTAATCCGGCGCATCATCGTGCGCGCTTTACTGTCGCGTACTAGGCGCCCGGTCGCGTTAGCTGATCCAACGTAAAAAGAAGCCCCGCCGATGGACACGGCGGGGCTTCTTTTTGTGGATTTACTCGGAGAGTGTCAGAATTTCGACGCCCTGTTCGCGCACAACGATGGTGTGTTCGAACTGTGCTGTGAGGCTCTTGTCTCGGGTGGTGACTGTCCAGCCGTCTTCCCACATATCCCACTCGTGGGTGCCGAGCGTAAGCATCGGCTCGATGGTGAATACCATTCCAGGCTTGATGACGTCGTTGTAGCTTGGTGCCGAGTCGTAGTGCGGAATGATCAGGCCGGTGTGGAACGCCGCGCCAACACCGTGGCCTGTGAAGTCACGAACCACGCCATAACCGAAACGTTTGGCATAGGTTTCGATAACCCGCCCGATCACGTTCACCTCTCGGCCAGGTGCGACAGCCTTGATGCCACGCATGAGGGCCTGTTCGGTGCGCTGGATCAGCAGATCTGCTTCTTCTGAGACCTCGCCGACGCGGAATGTGCGGTTCAAATCGCCGTGGTATCCATCGAGGTATGCGGTGATATCGATGTTGATCAGGTCACCCTCGCGCAGCACCGTGTCGTCTGGAATGCCGTGGCAGATCACCTCGTTTACCGAGGTGCAGCATGACTTTGGGAAGCCGCGATAACCGAGTGTTGAAGGGTAGGCGCCCTGCGCGATCACATAGTCGTGGGCGATGCGATCCAACTCTCGTGTCGTAACGCCAGGGCGAATTGCTTCGGAGACCGCGTCGATAGCGCGCGAAGCGATCCGACCAGAGGTGCGAATCTTTTCGATTTCGTCTTCGGTGTAGGTGTTGTCGCCCTGATAGGCCGGGGGAGTCGCAAGGCCCACATACGGCGGTCGCACAATCTGTTGTGGAACCTCAAGCAGTGGTGAAATCTTGCCGGGAATTAGGTGTCCGTTTTGATCGAAGGGCATACGCTAAGTCTAGGAGTGCAGCCTGAGCGAGAGGACACTGAGATGTCGAAAAAAGACTGGGGTATCGAAGATTCGTCAGATACCTTCTGGTACAACACTCGAAGCGGGGAGGTTGAAGAGGGCCCGCAATCACTGTCGATAGATCGCCTTGGGCCATTTGTCTCGCGTGAAGAAGCCGCTCGAGCGCCGGAAATTATTGCGGAGCGCGCGCGTCGGATTCGCGAAGAAGACGAGCTCGAGGACTGAGCGGACCGCTGTATGGGGTGCCCGGATGTCGGGGGTGCCCGATAGTCTGGGAAGTGCCGAACACCTGAGGAGGTCGAAGTGAGCAAACAGCGTGATTTTGTGTTGCGGACGATCGAAGAACGCGGCGTCAAATTTGTGCGCCTGTGGTTCACTGACGTTGCCGGTACATTGAAGTCGGTTGCGCTTTCACCGGCCGAGGTTGAGGGTGCGTTCAGTGAGGGTGTCGGCTTTGACGGCAGCGCGATTGAGGGCATGACGCGGGCGTACGAGAGCGATCTGCTCGCGGTGCCAGACCCGTCAACCTTCCAATTGTTGCCTTGGCGAAGCAGCACAGATCCCACCGCTCGTATGTTCTGTGACCTGTCTACGCCCAACGGTGAGGCTGCTGCTGCTGATCCGCGTCACGTGCTGAAACGCTCGCTCGCTCGCGCCGCTGAGCAGGGTTTTAGTTTTTATGTGCACCCCGAGATTGAGTTTTACCTGCTGAAGTCCCAGGAGCTTGGTGCTGACGGTCAGCCGGTTCCGGTGGATCGCGCTGGCTACTTTGACAACGTGCCTGGGGGCACCGCTCACGATTTTAGGCGTGAGAGTGTAAACATGCTCGAAGAGCTTGGCATCTCTGTTGAGTTCAGTCACCACGAGGGTGGCCCCGGTCAGAATGAGATTGATCTGCGATATGCAGATGCGCTCACGATGGCCGACAACATCATGACTTTCCGCACCGTTGTGAAAGAGGTTGCGATTAGTGAGGGCGTGCACGCCACGTTTATGCCGAAGCCAATCGTTGGTCAGCCAGGTAGCGGTATGCACGTGCATCTTTCGCTTTTCGAGGGCGATAGTAACGCGTTCTACGATCCGGGCGCGAAGTACCAGCTCTCGCAAACCGGCCGTCGTTTTGTCGCGGGCCTTCTGCGCCACGCGCCTGAATTCACGGCAGTGACCAATCAGTTCGTGAACTCCTACAAGCGACTTTGGGGTGGCGACGAAGCTCCGTCCTATGTGAGCTGGGGTCATCTAAATCGCAGCGCCCTTGTTCGGGTGCCACTGTACAAGCCCGGTAAGGGAAGTAGCGCCCGTGTGGAGTACCGTGCGATGGACAGCGCGGCGAACCCATATCTCGCTTTCTCGGTGCTTTTGGCTGCTGGGCTGAAGGGCATCGAAGAAGAATACGAGTTGCCACCTGAGGCAGAGCACTCAATGTGGTCGCTCAGTGATGCTGAACGCCGGGCGATGGGTTTTGATCCGCTGCCAATGAGCCTTGAACACGCGCTTGCTGTCATGGAACGAAGCGAACTGGTTGCCGAGACCCTCGGCGAGCAGGTCTTCTCCTACCTGATCCGCGAAAAGCGGCAAGAGGTTGATGCATATCGCCAGCAGGTGACCCCATTTGAGCTGAGCACTATGCTCGGCACCATCTGATTCGATATGCCTCGCAAACCAGAGCAGCACACGCTCGGCGAGTTTGCACGTGCCGGGTTTCAGAGCCTTTCTGACACTCGCACAGCGATGCTCGAATTGAGCGATCGGGTGCAGACGCCCGTGTCTGACCTTCTCCTCGCTTTTGCTTGGGCGGGCGACCCTGATTCGGCCCTGCAATCGGTGAATGAGCTTGTTGAGCGACACCCGGCAATACTGTCGGGGCTCGACGCCTCAGCTTGGCAGCGAGTTTGCCTCCTGTTTGGTGCTTCGCCTGCCCTTGCTTCGTTTTTCTCGCGACGACCTGAGACACTGCGCACCCTCCTAGCAAGCGAGGGTCGACTGCTTGGTCGCGCGGAGGCACGCGAAAGCATGTTGCAAGCGGTAGGTGCCGTCGGTGCTGCTGGCGCTGGTGCTGGTTCTGGTGGCGCTGGTGGCACGGTTGGCCCATTCAGTAAGGCAGAAGACGGGACCACGGCACTGCGTGTTCGCTATCGAGAACTGCTCGCTGAAGTCGTACTATTCGATTTGCTCAGCGGTACACAGTCTCGCGCCGTCGATGAGCTTGAAGCGGTTGCAGCTTCGCTCTCTCATCTTGCAGACGCCGCACTTGAAGCTGGGCTAGCCGTCGCTCGCGCGACGCTACTCGCGGGCGAATCTCACGGCTCAGCAGTTTCAACGGAGAAGCTCGACGCAGTTCAACTTGCGATTATCGCGATGGGGAAGTGCGGTGCCGAAGAACTCAACGTCGTAAGTGATGTTGACGTCATGTTCGTCTACGGAGTGAGCTCCGACAGCGAACTCGACCCTGACGTTGCCGTGCGAATCGCCACCCAGCTTGCAACTGAAACTATGCGGGCGATCCACGACCACGGTGCTGAAGCGCCGCTTTGGCAGGTAGACCCGAATCTTCGCCCAGAGGGAAGACAGGGTGCGCTCGTGCGCAGCCTCGGCTCGATGCTTGCCTATTACGAGCGCTGGGCAAAAACCTGGGAGTTTCAGGCGCTGTTGAAAGCTCGGCCTGCCGCAGGCGATACTCAACTTGGCGCCGAATTTGTCGCTGAAACTCGTGAGATGGTGTGGTCTTCGAGCGGCAGAGAAGACTTTGTCGGCTCGGTACAGCGAATGCGCGAGCGTGTCACGGAACACATCGATCCAGACGAACTCGAGGTGCAGCTGAAGCTTGGTCCAGGAGGCCTGCGCGATATTGAGTTCAGCGTGCAACTGCTGCAACTCGTACACGGCCAGTACAACGAATCTCTGCGCCGAGCCGGGACCCTGCCAGCGCTGCGCGCGCTGGTGCACGGTGGGTTTGTTGCGCGCGAAGACGGCGAACGACTCGCTCACGATTACCGGGTGTTGCGTTTGCTAGAGCACAGACTTCAGCTGCGGGACCTACGACGAACCGCGCTCATGCCGCGTGATGAAGACCAGCTTCGTGTGCTCGCGCGTGCATCAAGACTCGCCACGAACAGCAAAGAGCTACTGACGCTCTGGCGTGAGATTCGTACCGAGGTGCGTGATCTGCACTTGAAGATCTTCTACGCGCCACTATTGAACGCGGTCGCTGCGTTGCCAGGTGATGAGTTCTCGCTCGGTAGTGATGAAGCGAAAGCTCGACTGCACGGCATTGGTTTTCGTGACCCAGAAGGGGCAATGCGACACCTTGCCGCGCTGACCAAGGGAAGCAGTCGTTCGGCCCGTATCCAGCGCAATCTGCTGCCCGTATTGCTGCAATGGCTCGCAGACGGTCGCGACCCAGACTATGGCTTGCTTGCGTTTCGCAAGGTCAGCGAAGCGAACGCTGACAACACCTGGTATCTGCGTTTGCTGCGAGATGGCAATGAAGCGGCAGAACGTCTCACTAGAGTGCTTTCAAGCTCACGTTTCGCGGCAGATCTGCTTGAGACGATCCCGTCAGCAGTGGCCTGGCTTGAACGCGATGAGAAGTTGCGTCCGGTAGGTCTTGAATCTTTGCTCGAAGAAATGCGTTCTCTCGCCTCGCGCCGAGAAAGTGCAGAGTCTGCAGCTGAGGCGTTGCGTGCGGTGCACCGGCGCGAAGTGCTTCGTCTTGCCCTCGGTCGCCTGGTATTTGTAAACGATGACGCAGATGTTGCCCGTGGTCTCGACGCTGCGCACACGGCGTTGCTCGATGGACTCTTGCTCGCGCTGCGCGCCCGAGGTGTGAAAGCTCAACCAGAGGCTGAACTTGCTGCCGAGTTTGAGCTCGCGCTGATTGCGATGGGGCGATACGGTGGCGGCGAGATGGGCTTCTCAAGCGATATTGACCTGCTCGCTGTGTATCGCGCACCCGCAGGTGCAAACGAGAGCGAAGCGAGTGCGGCTCGAAAGCAGGCGGAGCGCCTGGTGGCAGAGCTACGCAGACTCGTGAGCGATCCTCGTTTTTCTGTTGACCTCGATTTTGATTTGAGACCCGAAGGGAAAAACGGGCCCATTGTGCGGAGCCTCGATGCCTATCGAGCGTATTATGAGCGCTGGTCTCTCACTTGGGAAGCGCAGGCGTTGCTACGGGCGAGGCCCGTTGCCGGCGACGCAGCTCTGGGCCGCGATTTTATTGCGCTTGCCGATAGGACGCGTTACCCCGAGACATTTAGTGAAAACGACACCCGCGAGGTGCGTCGAATTAAGGCCCGCGTTGAGGCAGAACGGCTGCCGCAGGGCACCGAACCGAAGCGTCATCTGAAGCTTGGCCCAGGTGGGATCAGCGATGTCGAGTGGCTGGTGCAGCTTCTGCAATTGCAGCATGCGGCAGAGCATCCGGCTCTGCGTACAGCATCGACCCTCGCGGCGCTTGATGCCGCAGTCGATGCCGAATATTTGAGTGACGAGGATCGTTTAAAACTGCGCGATGCTTGGGTCTTGGCAAGCCGGATTCGTTCGGCGATTAAGCTCTGGAGCGATCGCTCAGGTGATGCTCTGCCACACGATCGCACCGAACTTGAAGGTATCGCGGGCATTCTTGGAATGCCAGAGGCGCGAACCACTGAGCTAGAAGAACAGTGGCTTGCCGCGAGCCGTCGTTCGCGTGAGGTCGTCGAACGAGAGTTCTTTGGCTTCCGTCCAGACGAGCTCTTTATGTAAAGACGTTCAAAATGTCACATGTCGGAGTTAAAATCTGGACATGTGCGCTTCTTATGGTTTGGGCGGAGGCCCTGACGACAACCACGACTGGATCGACCCAATGGACACAGCCACGGGGAGAGCCACAATCGACAGATGGATCGCCGAGCGCGACGGCAAAGCTGCAATCACGGGTAAACGCGCACTGAACCTGAACCCCATCATTCGAGCCAACGCCACAGGCAGTCGCAGCATAGACCTTGCCTGGTGGTGGATTTGGCGAGACGGCAGTGGCCCAGTGAAATACTCAGCGTTCAACTCACGCGACGACAAACTAATTCGCTCATGGAGCGGACCGTTTCAGCACCGTGCCATCTTGCCAGCGAGCTGGTACATCGAAAAAGGAGTGCGATTTTCTCTGCCAAACGACGAACTCTTTGGAATTGCGGCACTCACCTCAACCGTGACGAACACAGCAACTGGTGAAGAACTAGTCAGCTACTCAATGGTCACTCGCAATGCGATCGGCGAAGCGGCAGATACCTGGGATCGAATGCCACTGGTGTTGCCTCGTGACATGCATGATGACTGGCTAAGCCCAGAACGTAAGGGCAACCAGGAACTTGTCGCCGAGGTGCAGCATGCTTCGCAGGAAATCTCTGCCGCTATGCGCGGAAGGTAGCTGCCGATTGGCGATCCAACGCGAAAAAGCCGTGCTTCACTAGGGCCACGCGGAAACTACACCGCTGCGAAACCGGCGCTCTGCTCGCCCACCAACTCAGGGTTATCGACGACGTTGAGAATCAATTCGGGACCGGGCTCGAAAGAAACCTTGTCCAAATCGACCCAAATCACGTTCGGTGAGAGCGTGGATTCGTAGTAGTACCGCGCATTCTTGAGGTCAGCCACGATTCGCCACCGAGTGGTTGCCGCATTAGGCTGTGCGTCGTCGCCGACACCGTAGGGAATGCCAGCGTTGCGCAATACGCTCAGCGCCTGCGCTGTCGCAAGTCGCTGATCCTCGGTCTCACGCAATCGCGAAGTGTAAAACGCCGCGCGCGCAAAACGATCACGAGAATCATGGCCGCCAGGTAGCGGATCGTTGCCGCCAAGCCCGGTGAAGTGGCGCTCCAACTCAAGCTGCTCGTCGTAGCTCGGGGAGTTGGTCATGATTGTGAACTCTGTACCGTGGTGCACGGTCACGTCACCATCAAGGTACTCGATGATTGCAGAATCACCGCTCGGGTCGGCGACAGAGATATGGCCGGTGCCGGGTTTACCACCGATCTCAAGTGGGATAATCTGCACATTGCTCTCGCGAAGCCAAGTCACAGCGTCTGCAACAGTAGAGAAGCTATCGAGTAAGTACTGAATCACGTAATAGAGGTCGATCGCCGGGCGGTTCAGGTCGCGCTCACCGTAATCCGACTCCGCCAAATACAGGCCACTTACTTGAAAGCCAACCTCGTTCAAGCCATCGACCGCGATCTTGCCGTACATAAGAGCCACCACCGAGCCGTACCTTGAGGTCCACGTGAAGCTGCCCGGATCACCGGCCTTGCTTTCACGCTGTTCGCCCCTCGGTCGGACGGCGAGCACGGTGGCTGTTTCTTGGTACCAGTCCATACCGCGAGCAACCAAAACTTGGCCCTGACCGGGAGTACCTGCTGAAGACCAAAGGAGGCGAGTGCACATAGCCTCATGCTACTGCTGAACGAATACGGACACTAGTAGTTCAGCCTATGACTTGTTTCGCGGCTTCTTCCATAGTGGTTGCGCCGGGCCAGGCCTCCTGCACCGCGGCTTCCCCGCACAGGGCACGGAGTGCAGCAACTTCCTCAGGCTTCCAGAGGTGCTCCTTTTCGACTGAGTGCTTCCAAACAAACATCTGAATGCTGTGCAAGGTCATCATCCCCGGGAATGCGGTGCAGGCCAATTGCCAGCTTGCATTGCCCGAAGAGCTGGCAATCTGACGGTGAGCCTCGTCACCTTGCTCGGTTGCGAAAGCGGCAATGAAATCAAGCACTGCCGGGCTAGCTGAGAGCCCAGATGTGGCGTGACCAAGCAGGCCGAGCAAAAACTCTTCGCTCGAATACTTTGCAGTGAGGAGTTCCAGTAGTTCGGTAGTGACCGGAAAATGAGTCTCTCCAGCGAGCAGCGGAACAGGCTCAGCAGGATCGAAGCGGTTCAAAAAGGTCATGTCGTAGAGCATCGGAAACCTCGCAAACTCGTTGGATCCGTGAGGCGAACATCGGACTATTGCGATGTTATTCGTTAGTCTGAAAAAGTAAAAGGCTCTACCTTATGCGTGATGTGAGCCGGCGCAGACCCAAAATATTCGGGGGAGAACATGACAGATAACCGGACCGTGCGGCAGGCAAACGCCGTGACGGGTGCGCTCTGGGTCGCGGCTCCGATTTGGTACCTGCTGTGTGAAGCAGTGACCGCCGCCTGGTATCCCGGGTACAACTACGCGCACTTCTTCATTAGTGACCTAGGAGTCTCTGAGGCGACACTGCTTGACGGTCGGCCGATGGCATCGGCGATCCCACAGGTGATGAATGCAGGGTTCATTGGCGCAGGCCTTTTGTTCTTTATCGGCCTCATCGTAATCGCGCCACATCTAAAGCGGGGTGCGGTGCGATGGTTCTTCTTACTCGCTGGAGCCATGCACTCTGCGGGTATCGTTTTCGTGGCCCTAGTGCCGGGCGGGCCATCGGGATTCGAAACCGGCCTCATCATCATCCACATGGTTGGAGCGATCGGGCTGATCGTAGGTGGCAACATTGCCGCAATTCTCTCGGGCCGAGCTTTCTCAGGCCTAGGGCTGCCCAGCCAGATTCGTTACCTTGGGCCAGTACTTGGCATGCTCGGCTTTGTGAGTGGCGCGTTGCTCGTGGCGCACGCCCTCGTGCCCGATGGTGTTTCCGAGCGCGGCTCTGTGTACACGTTCTTCCTTTGGCAGTTTCTGATGGGCGTGATCTTGCTGGCCCACAGCAAGCGGGCCTCAACTGTAGCGCCGGGTGGGTCATATTCTTAGCCGCTGACGGCCAACTGGGCGCAGCAAAATGCCATTGCTGAACTGCCGAATGTTCTACAAGGGCATTTTGCTACTGTGAAATCAGGCCTTCTTCTGACGGCGAGCCACCAAGACGAGCGACACACCGAGCAGCGCGATACCTGCTCCACCAACGAGCCACGGAGCGATGTTGCCGCTACCAGTGTTTGGCAGGTGGCCTCCGGTAGTTGGTTTCGTCGGGTCCACTGGTTTCACTGGATCTACTGGCCTACCGTTTTCCGACCAGATCGCCCAGAGAGTAATGCTCTCGGTGATTGGAGCCGACTCGTCGAATGCTACTGATCCATCGTCGTTCTTCGCCCAGCCGAGGAACTTGAAACCTTCCCTAGCGGGCGCTGTCGGGAGGGTGAGGAATTCGCCATCATTCACATCTATCGGGTCGACTTTGGAGCCACCAGCAGTGTTGAAGGTCACCGTGTGAGGTACTGCTGAGACTTTCGCCACCACAGGTACTCGAACAAGAGCGCGAGGTCCCTGTGCGCCAAATATGACGTCGAGGGGCAACGAGATGCTTTTCGCGAGCTCATACCCGGAAGGGATGGTGAGCTTGCTCGCGTCCAGGCTTAATACGCTGTCTTTCGAGCCTTGGTAAAGCTGTCCGAACGAACCATCAATGAGTTCGTTAGTAGCCTCATCGCGATATTCGACCCAAACACTTGGCTGCTCTGGAACTTCGTAAAGAGTTTCACGGTAGGAGTAGGTGTAGGTCTCACCGGGCTCAAGCGTTACCTCAGGGGTGACATAGTAGATCGAAGTGTCGATTCCCGAGATGAGGGCGGTTCCCGAGGGAACAGTTCCTGCTTCAAAGAGAGGGCTAGGCGACGGGATAGCTTTTTCAATAAGCTGCTGGAGATCGTGCATTTTTCGGAATTGTCCTGCAAATGCGCGATCAACACCGCTGATCGGCTCAATGAAAAGCCTGATTGAACTGTTTTCAATGCTGAAACCCAAAGGGCCCGCTGCCAGAATCGGCACCTGGTCGGTTCCGTCTAACTCAGTGTCCAGCGAGTCGTAGAAGCGGGTGGTGATCGGCGAGGTAGTTGCATTTGTCATCGTGACCTGGTGCTCAATCGTGCCATCTGGCTGTACCTCACGAGTAACTGCACGGTTGTAACGATCAGTGAAAGTGGTGACAGTGTCACCGCGGGCATTCAGTACGCTCACGCCAGGTGTCGTCTGCGAGAGCAAATCGGTGGAATCAGCAATTTGCGTATAGCTGCCGTCACCGTAAGCCGAGGTAAATGTGTGCTCGGTTCCATTGATGAAGTATGCGGAAGCGAAGTTCGAAGGAATGGAATCGACTCCTGATTTCAGCACAACTTCACCGCTCAAGTTTCCGCGGCTGAACGGAATTCTGTGACTGTCGGCAATATTGCCTGCCCACTCGATCGTCAGGTCCGGTCGAGCTGAAAGAGGAGTGAGATCGCGAAGCTGGTTGAACTGAACAGTGAGCTTCTCGAGATTGCCGAGTGAAGCAAGCGGCGAGACGTCAGTGACCTTGCTCGATTCGAGGTTGAGTACTCGCAATTGCGTAAGCTGCTCAAGCGGAGCGAGATCGCTCAGATCTTGCCGAATTAGGCTGAGTTCTTCAAGGCTTGAGAGCGAAGCAAGGGGATTGAGGTCGGTTAGCCCTCCGCCGATAACTTCGAGTTTGGTCAGGCTGGTCAACACCTCAACACCCGAAAGATCCACGACTCGCTGAACCCGCAACTGGCGAAGCGAAGCGATGTCGCTCGCACCAATCACATCGTAGGGGCTGAGGCCCATGGACTGCGCAACTTTCGAAGAGACTGCTTCATCGGCAAAACACTCTTCGATGGTGCTGCTGTCGACGACACATGTGCTCGCGGCAAAAGCTGTTGCGGGCGCGAAAAAAGCGCTGCTTGCAATGAGGAGTGCCGCGGTCGAGGCGGCTACAGTAGAACGTTTCATTTGGGTACTTTCCAGTGAGAGGAGGCGCTTCACTGACTTCATCTGCGGACACAGGAGTCCTGTGACTTATAGCTGTTTAGAAATTGCCGAGCGTTCGGTATCGTTGGATCAATCGGTTCGCAGGACTGGTCGGGATGCTTTTGAGAAGTTGCACCTGGCCGCCACCTGACCGGTTTGATTCGCTGAGTTCCGCCGCTTTTGGCTATGCCCTATCAATTGACTGAACGTGTTGTAGAAGAACGCTCATTCGCTCGTTTCGGTTTCTTGAGCATATGCTCAAAAACTACCTCAGCGGGGGGAGTGGAAGGTAGAGATTGGCGAAACTTCAGGCAATCACATATCGATAATCTGCGTGTGAGGCTCAATTATGTGCAGATGTGCACAAAGGTATACCGGGCTCATTCGATGGTGACGAGATATGCTCCACCGCCCGGCAGGGGACTCCGATGCGCGCATAAAAAACTGCCCACACGCTCTTCGAATAATCGACTGAGGTGCGGGCAGAAATGCCCGGTGCACGGGTCCGGCGTTGGTGCCTCCTGAGAGGTAGTCAAAGAGTCGCCATATATTCGAAACTCCGGAATGGTTCGGTCATCAAAGAACTCTGACGAGTCCGCTCGGGGGATGCGATCGGAGTCTCGGATCGTGCAGATGAGCACGGTTCAGTATTCGAAATCAGTGGCCGCATTCAGTCCGGGTGGTGTGGGAATGCACGGGCCGAAACTGTGCACTGATACTCGAAACTCATCATCTTCATTCGGACTTATTGGAACACTAATATAAATGCTGTATCCCTCGGGAGAGAGAATATTGATTTCCAGTTCGTCTTGGCGGGAAATCCAAGCAGCATCCCAATCTTTGTTGCTGTTGTAATCTTCAAAGATCTGGTCAAAGATCCCTTGAAAATCGACAGCATCAGAAACGTAGATCGCCCCTCCGTCAGTGAGATAAAGCCCATCTTTATATGGATCCTCCAAATCATCAGAACAGCCCATGATTGTGTTCTTTTCATTTGGTCTTCGATAGTCCTGCACGATTTGTTCAACCGGGAACCTTGCGAATAGATCGGCGTCGACCAGACGCAAAAATTCCTTGGACTCGGCGAGCGTGATTTGAGGTAGGTCTCGTTGACTCGCAGGAACGCCGTCACCCATAGCGCACCCTCCAACTGAGGCGGCCACTATGAGTGCAGCAGTGACACTTGTTAGCCGTTGTGCCGCAATCATCGCAAGCCCTCTTTCAACGTTTGCAGTATTGCTTTCAGTGGTTCAGCACTCACCTTGAAGCCTTGAGTAGTTTGATTGTGCCAGCCCATTGTCAGCTTGGTTCTTTTGTCTTTGCTGCAGTCCGGATGAAAGACGAATCGGCCCGCACCGTCGTCGCAAACGCGACTAGGGCACGGGCCGATCCTGTTCATTCCGCGGACTCAGACGAAGCCGAAAAGCAGCGTGACAAAAATCCTGCGGATTGATGGCGGACCGGGAACAAAAAACGTCCCGCGATCCTACTGTTTAGTTACACGCCGTAGTAGAGCTCGAATTCGTATGGGTGCGGGCGCAGCGCCATCGGTGCAATTTCGGTCTCGCGCTTCATGTTGATCCAAGTGCTGATCAGATCCTCGGTGAAAACGCCGCCTTCAAGCAGGAACTGGTGGTCTGCCTCTAGCGCAACTAGAGCTTCTTCGAGCGAAGCCGGAACCTGAGGAATGTTCTTAGCTTCCTCAGGCGGCAGCTCGTAAAGATCCTTGTCGATTGGAGCCATTGGCTCGATGCGGTTACGAATGCCGTCAAGGCCAGCCATAAGCTGGGCAGCAAAGGCCAGGTACGGGTTGCTCGACGCATCTGGAGCGCGGAACTCGATGCGCTTCGCCTTCGGGTTCGAACCGGTCAGCGGGATACGAATTGCGGCCGATCGATTGCCTGCCGAGTACGCCAGGTTTACTGGGGCCTCATAGCCCTTTACGAGGCGGCGGTAGCTGTTGATCGTGGGGTTGGTGAAGGCGAGCAGCGCCGGTGCGTGCTTCAGGATGCCGCCAATGTACCAGCGCGCAAGATCGCTGAGCCCCGCGTAACCGTTCTCGTCGTAGAACAGTGGCGATCCCTCTTTCCAGAGAGACATGTGAGTGTGCATACCCGAACCATTGTCGCCAAAGACTGGCTTTGGCATGAAGGTTGCGGTCTTACCCCACATCTCCGCGGTGTTCTTCACGATGTACTTGAACTTCAGCACATCATCGGCAGCCGACACCATGGTGTCAAAGCGGTAGTTGATTTCAGCCTGGCCCGGTGCGCCGACCTCGTGGTGTGAGCGCTCAAGGTGCAATCCGGCTTCGATCAGGCGCAGCGAGATGTCATCTCGCAGGTCAGCCTGCTTGTCCACTGGCGACACGGGGAAGTAGCCGCCCTTGAGCGGGGTCGTGTTGCCGAGGTTGCCGCCTTCGATCTTGCGACCTGAGTTCCAGTGCGCCTCTTCTGAATCGATTTCATAGAAGGTGCGCTGTGGCGTCGTCTCGTAGCGGACCGAATCAAGAATGTAGAACTCGGCCTCTGGCGCGAAGAAAGCGGTGTCTGCGATGCCAGTTGAAGCGAGGTAACGCTCGGCTTTCTTTGCCACCTGACGTGGGTCGCGTGCGTAAATCTCTCCGGTGCGAGGGTTGTAGATGTCGAACACCAGAACGAGTGTGCGCTCGGCGCGGAACTGGTCGATGTAGCCGGTGGTGACATCAGGAATCAGCTGCATGTCGCTTTCCGCGATACCTGCAAAGCCGCGGATTGAAGAAGCATCGAACATCTGGCCGACCTCAAAGAAATCGAGATCTACCGTTGCGGCTGGGATGTTGAAGTGCTGCTGCACGCCCGGCAAATCGGTGAAACGGATGTCAAGAAACTTGACGTCGGTCTCCTTAATGAAATCGAGCACTTCCTGGGGTGTGGTGAACATGCTGCTCCTCGTTTACGATCGCGGAATCACCGCTTGGCACACATCAAGGCTACGGCACTACCGTTTCGACATCGTGTGCCGTTTGTTTCGAGCATGTTACTTTTTTGGTCATTATTGCCTCGGGTGGGGTCTCGAACCGGCATCTTCAGAGATATCGACTCGCGCAATTTCGTAGAATGAGAATCATGCCTTCACCACAGCAACCTCAGCGTTTTGGCGATCTTGAGCCGAGCAAATGGCCAGGAGAGCGACTGGGGCTTCCAGAAACTGGGCCTCGCTCGGTCGGCCGCATCGGCCGACGCTTCGCCGCCATCATTATCGATTGGGCGATCGCATCGGTACTCACGTTGCTAGCTCCCGACGTTGGATCGGCGTCAACCTTTATTACACTCGGCATTTTTGCTTTGATGCAGATCTTGTTCATTCCGACCCTCGGCGGTTCCATCGGACACCGCATCTTGGGTTTGCGAGTAGTGCCAATTGCTGGCGGTTGGGTCGGTTGGTGGCGACCTGTGGTGCGCACGCTGATGATTCTGCTGATAATTCCGGTACTCGTCTGGGACAGTGATCAGCGCGGTTTCCACGATAAGATCGCTGGCACCGTGTTGGTTCGTGCCTAGATTTTTAAGCTGGATCAGCAAGAGGGGCTGCTGTTGCATCTGCAACACCAGCCCCTCTTGCGTCTATACTCGATCCGCGATGTCGCGGATCTTTTTAGCGACCGCGCTGTGGGCGAGCCTTGTATGGATCCATACCCTTTGGAATGCCGATCGGATCTGACTTAAGTGAAGACAGACGGTTGTACACGTCGGTTACTTCGCGACGGTTCAGTGCGGGCTTCATCTTGGTCAGGGTACGTGAAAGCTTGTTGAGTGGAATGCCACCCTCGTCAGAGCCAACGTAGAGTGTGGTGATCTGAACACCACGCAGTGCCTGGCGCAACTTCACCATTTCGCGGTTTGCGAGCTGCTGTGAACGAGCCTTGCTGCCCTCTGCAATAAGCACGACTCCGCCGCGCCCGACGACGCGGTAGAGTGCATCCTGCTGCTTGGTCATGGCGATTGGCACCTCGCTACCGCGCCATGAGCGACGCAGAGCGCCATTGATGACAGCGCCTACGGCGCCGGCACGACCCTCGAGCTGGCCATAGGCGACACTCTCGGCGCGACGACCAAGCACGATCATAGCGATCAGGAGACCGACCAAAATACCGGTGAGAGGCCACACGATCCAGCCAAAGATGCTGTTGTTGAACACCAGCGCGGCCACGATTGCCAGCGCGATAGGTGCTACAAAGCAGAGCACGAGAATAAGTGGCAGATTCCGGTCATACTGCTTCGTATTGTGGTAAATCTGCACCATTTGCTTGATGCGACCGGGCTGCTTTGGAGCGCCCTGAGTTTTGTCCTTCGCCATAGAAACTAGCCTACCGCTTCGTTCCAGAAGGTTCGTCGCTCACAGGGGGCAAAGCTTGGTAGAAATACCGAATATCTATGCAAATCGTGATTTTCAGTTGTTCCGAGTGAGATATTTGCCCAATGCCGAAAGCTACACCTCTTTACACCGCCCGCGAAGCCGCGCAGCTTCTCGTGCAGCTCTGCGCTATTGGCGAATATTTGAAATCTTGTGGCTTCTGCGTGGGGGAGCTTCAGATGAGCGATCTTCGATTGCACGAGCATCGGATCGAACGATCGCCCTCGAATAGTATTCGCCGGATCGCCCAACACGGGCGGCGAAATCAACATTTGAAACGCGGTCATGACCTCGGTTGTCGCACAATCGGCGTTCCGGTGACAGCAACTCGACGCTTGCTTCAGCATTGGGGAGGCGAAAACGCTAGTGCTTACCTGGTCGAGGCAATCGAGTGCGCAATCGCTCAGATAGCTGCGGGGGAATGGACCGGCTACGCAGCCACCAGGGTGGTGAAACACGAAATCGGCAGGCGACTCACGATTGAGTCGCCCACCGATCTAGTAGTGCCCTAATTGTTTGCGCTGCACCGGAAGACGATCCAGCGCAAACGAATCAGATGCCGAGAATGCTCTCGAAGTTTGCCTCTTCGAGACGTGCCTTCACCTGGCTGAGGAAGCGGGCAGCGTCTGCGCCGTCAACGATGCGGTGATCGTATGAGAGAGCGAGGTACACCATCGAGCGGATGGCGATTGCGTCTCCGTCAGGGCCGCTGACAATGCCTGGGCGCTTCACAACTGCACCAGTGCCAAGAATGGCAACCTGTGGCAGGAACACCAGCGGGGTGTCGAACAGTGCGCCGCGCGAACCCGTGTTGGTGAGAGTGAAAGTGCCGCCCGCAAGCTCGTCAGGAGTGAGCTTGTTGTCGCGGGTGCGCGCCGCGAGGTCAGCGATGTCCTGCGAGAGCTCTGCAACAGACTTGTCGCCAGCATTGCGCACCACTGGGGTGAGCAGGCCGCGCTCGGTGTCTACCGCAATGCTGATGTTCTCGGTAGCTGGGTAGCTGATCGAGTCGCCGTCAACGCTTGCGTTGATGATTGGGTAGGTACGCAGCGCTTCAGCAGCGGCAGCGGCAAAGAACGGCAGGAACGACAACTTGGTGCCGGTCTTTGCGAGGAACTCGGCCTTCTTTGCCTCGCGAAGCTTCGCAACGCGGGTGACGTCAACCTCAACCACGGTGGTGAGCTGAGCAGTTGCCTGCATCGACTCAACAGCGCGCTGTGCGATTACCTTGCGCAGACGGCTCATTGGCTGTGAGGTGCCGCGCAGTGGCGAGATCTCAACTGGCTTTGGTGCTGCCTGGGCCGCTGGAGCCGCTGGTGCCGATACCGCTGCGAGTACGTCTTCCTTGCGGATACGTCCACCAACACCGGTGCCGCGGACGGTCGAAAGGTCGATGCCCTTCTCGGTAGCGAGCTTACGCACGATCGGAGTCACGTAGTTTGAAGAGGCCTGCGGTGCGGCTGCCGTTACTGGTGCTGCTGTAGGAGCTGCTGGTGCGGCCGCTGGTGCTGGTGCTGGTGCTGGTGCTGGTGCTGGTGCGGGCGCAGCAGCAGGTGCAGGCGCTGCTGCTGGAGCAGGTGCTGCTGCTGGAGTAGGTGCTGGTACGACAGGAGCAGCAGCTGGAGCCGCTGCGGGCGCTGCCGCTGGAGCTGGCGCAGCGCCGCTTCCGATTCGTGCGAGCACAGCGCCGACCTCAACGGTCTCGTCTTCGGCTGCAAGGACTTCCTGGAGCACGCCAGCGAACGGTGATGGAACCTCGGTATCAACCTTGTCGGTCGATACCTCGAGCAGCGGCTCGTCAACCTCGACCTGCTCGCCAACGCTCTTCAGCCAGCGGGTAACGGTTCCCTCGGTGATGCTTTCGCCGAGCGAGGGGAGTACCACGTCTTGTGCGTCGCCACTTGCTGCCGGAGCTGCAGGAGCCACTGGAGCCTCAGCGACAGGAGCAGCAGGTGCTGCGGGTGCCGAAGGTGCTGCGGGTGCTGTTTCAGCAACTGGTGCTGCTGGTGCTGCTGGTGCTGCAGCATCGCTGCCGTCACCGATCAATGCAAGAGCTGCGCCGACCTCGGCGGTCTCGTCTTCAGCAACGAGAATCGCCTCGAGCACACCTGCTACAGGGGAAGGAACCTCGGTATCGACCTTGTCAGTCGAAACCTCGAGCAATGGCTCGTCTACCTCTACCCGGTCGCCAACATTCTTCAGCCAGCGGGTAACGGTTCCCTCGGTCACGCTCTCGCCAAGTGCGGGGAGCACTACCGATTCACTCATTGTGCATTTCTCCGATCGTTTTTGATTAGTCTTTGTGCCGCGCGATTAGATCGCGTGCAGTGGCTTGCCAGCAAGCTTGAGCATGGTCTCGCCGATGGTTTCGTTCTGAGTCGGGTGACCGTGGATCAGTGGAGCTACATCCTCTGGGTACGCCTCCCAGTTCACGATGAGCTGTGCTTCGCCGACGAGTTCGCCAACACGGGCACCGATCATGTGCACACCGAGCACTGGGCCGTCCTTCAGGCGGACTGCCTTGACAGAGCCAGCGGTACCAAGAATCGAGCTCTTCGCGTTACCCGCGAGGTTGTACTCGTAAGAGGTGACATTCTCGGCACCGTACTTCTCTGCAGCCTTTGCCTCGGTAAGTCCCACCGATGCAATCTCTGGGTCGCAGTAGGTGACCTTTGGAATGTTCACGTCCTCGACAAGCGCTGGGTTCATTCCAGCAAGCAGTTCAGCCAAGTAGATGCCCTGCTGGTAGCCGCGGTGTGCGAGCTGCAAGCCTGGAACAATATCGCCCACTGCATAAACGCCAGGAACGTTAGTTGCGAGGCGCTCGTCGGTGAGCACAAAGCCGCGATCCATCGTGATGCCGACTTCTTCGAAGCCGAGGCCCTGAGTAGCTGGGCCACGACCAACTGCGACGAGCAGGTAGTCAGCCTCCACGGTTTCGCCGTTTTCAAGCGAAACTGTGACCGAGCTGTCGGTCTGGGTGACCGACTGGAAACGCACGCCGAGCTTGAAGTCGATGCCGCGCTTGCGGAATGCTCGCTCGAGCTGCTTTGAAATCGATTCTTCTTCGTTGGGTACGAGGTGGGGCAGGCCCTCAATGATGGTTACCTCTGCGCCGAATGAGCGCCAGACGCTTGCAAACTCGACGCCAATTACGCCGCCGCCAAGAATGGCAACACGCTTAGGGATTTCGTGGAGTTCAAGTGCGTGCTCGCTCGCAATAACACGACCGCCGATTTCGAGACCCGGCAGTGAACGCGAGTACGATCCGGTGGCGAGCACAACGTGCTTGCCAACGATGTTCTCGTCACCAACACGAACGGTGTTCGCAGCGACCAGACGGCCCTCGCCTGCAATCACTGGAATGCCGTTGGCCTTGATCAGGCCCTGCAGTCCCTTGAACTTGCCTGAGATCAGGTTGTCCTTGAACCCGAGCACTCCCGAGATGTCTACGCTTGCGACACTCGAGTTCACTCCGTAGATGCTTCCCTCACGTGCAACATCGGCGATCTCTGCCGAGTGCAACAGGGCCTTCGTTGGCACACAGCCACGGTGCAAACAAGTGCCTCCGAGCTTGTCCTTTTCTACGATTGCAACACTGAAACCCAGTTGTTTCGCGCGCAATGCCGTAGCGTATCCGGCGCTGCCGCCGCCGAGTACAACGATGTCAAACTGCTGGTCAGCCAAGTGGGCTCTCCTCGTATCGCGTTCCTCACCCGTATGACTAGTGCGGGCGTACATTGATAAGCCTACTACCAGAGGCATCCCTATTCGGGGTCCGATTGGAGCGGGAATAGACGGTTCGCTGTGGGCGTTACGTTTCAGACGTTATATGACACCAAAGTTCGTAGGATGGATAGCGTGAACGAATCGATCTTCTCGGCAGAGTATGCAGAACGCCGGGCCCAGGTACCAAAGGGAATTCCGCTCGTTGTCACACTAAGTGGCGTGAGCGATCCCGGTGGTGTCGTGAGTCAGCTGGATGCTTTCCTGTGGGATCGTTGCGAGCCCGAAGAGATTTTGCGTTTTAACACCGATCTCCTGCTTGACTATCGCGCGCGGCGCCCAGTGATCACCTTCAACGAAGACCACTTCATCGATTACTCGCCAGAAGAGCTGACCCTGTCGCTTTGCCGAGACCAGCTTGGTTCGCCGTTTCTATTGCTCAGCGGTTTCGAACCAGATTTTCGCTGGGAACAATTCGTAGACACCTTGCTGCTGCTGGTTGCCGAGTTTGAGGTTTCGGTTACCGTTTGGGCGCACGCGGTCCCTATGCCAGTGCCGCACACGCGACCCTTGCGTGCGACCGTGAGTGGTACTCGCGATGATCTGATCGAAGAACGATCTGTCTGGAAGCCGACGACCAAACTGCCGGCCTCGCTGACCCACCTGCTCGAGTACCGATTGCACAGCATGGGCGAAGAGGTGGTCGGCTTCGCGATCCTCGTGCCCCACTACCTCTCTGGCAATGAATACCCTGACGCGCTGCTCTTCGCGCTTGACAGCATCATGGCTGCTACAGGGCTCATTGTCACCACCGATGAGGTGCGCGAGCGTACTCACGAGTTCCGGGCGCAGGTTGATCGTCAGGTTTCTGAGAACGAAGACTCAATTGAGATGCTTCGTGGGCTAGAAGCCCGCTACGACGCCTACGTAGAAGATCAGGGCAGTCGGACTCCACTGATTTCCGACGAAGACGCACTGCCTACTGCCGATCAATTGGCGAGCGAGTTAGAGCGTTTTCTTGCGCAGTACCGCGAAGATAATTCGCAGGGAGAATAAACGCCGGATCGCTCACAGCGCACAGCCATCCGCACTCAAAGTGCAATATTGCCAGCTTTTCGTGCAATAATAGGTGACTGATAACCCGTTCGGGTCCCGTAAGAAATCTCACTTCGAGAGTTCGGGGGCTTGACACGGGTTTTGCCGGTATACGCGTTGATTCGTTCGCGCGAGGCCGGGTGAAGTTGAGACTCGAATGAGAGAGGCGGCCGCGTGGCGACTGCAACCACGTCCAAGACTCCTTCGGCTGCGGCGAAAGCTGCAGACGAAGCTGCTGAGACCGATCAGACAGCTACTAAGAAGGCACCAGCTAAGAAGGCGACTACCGCCAAGGTAGCTGCAACCAAGACCGCAGCGGCCAAGAAGCCAGCTGCAAAGGCGACAGCTACAAAGGCTGCTGCTGCGAAGAAGCCTGCCACTAAGAAGCGGGCAAAGTCCGACGACATTGACTACGACGCTGTAGACGAAGTTGAAGAGACCGAAGAAACTGACGAGGCAACTGTCTCGCCAGTTGCTGCAGCCGCAACCATGCCATTGCCAACGGGCGCGATCGCTTGGAAGCCGGGCGATGAGGAAGACGTGCCAACGATCGCTACTGCGATTCCAGGCGCGACTGCTGACCCGGTCAAGGACTACCTGAAGCAGATCGGTAAGGTCGCCCTGCTGAACGCTGCCGAAGAGGTTGAGCTTGCGATGCGAATCGAAGCCGGCCTGTTTGCAGAAGAGAAGCTCGGCACTGAGACCAACTTGCCAAAGAAGCTCACCCGTGAGCTGAAGTGGGTTGCTCGCGACGGCCAGCGCGCCAAGAGCCACCTGCTCGGTGCGAACCTGCGTCTCGTCGTGTCGCTTGCGAAGCGATACACCGGCCGCGGCATGCAGTTCCTTGACCTCATTCAAGAGGGCAACCTTGGCCTGATCCGTGCGGTTGAGAAGTTCGACTACACCAAGGGCTTCAAGTTCTCGACCTACGCTACCTGGTGGATTCGTCAGGCGATCACCCGCGCAATGGCTGACCAGGCACGAACCATCCGTATTCCTGTTCACATGGTTGAGGTCATCAACAAGCTTGCCCGCGTGCAGCGTCAAATGCTTCAGGATCTCGGCCGCGAGCCTACGCCAGAAGAGCTGAGCCGTGAGCTCGATATGACACCTGAAAAGGTTGTCGAGGTGCAGAAGTACGGTCGCGAGCCGATTTCGTTGCACACTCCGCTCGGTGAAGACGGCGACAGCGAGTTCGGTGATCTGATCGAAGACACCGAAGCTGTTGTGCCCGCTGACGCGGTTGGCTTCACCATGCTGCAGCAGCAGCTGGAACAGCTGCTCGACTCGCTGAGTGAGCGCGAGGCTGGTGTGATTCGTATGCGCTTTGGTCTCGGTGACGGCCAGCCAAAGACTCTTGACCAGATTGGCGACACTTTCGGCGTGACCCGTGAGCGTATTCGCCAGATCGAGTCGAAGACCATGGCAAAGCTGCGCCACCCAAGCCGCAGCCAGCAGCTCCGCGACTACCTCGAGTAGGCCGATCTTCGGATCACTGAGTTGTAGATACGAAAGCGAGAGCACTAATGGCACAGGCCAACGAGGGGAAAGCGCTATCGATTTCGGTCGATGGTGTCGATTACCAGCGCATTCCACTGAAAACACACGTGGTAATGCCCGACGACAAACTGAGCGACATTGTTGAGCAGTACGCGGCAAGCGAGCTGCAGGACGGTGACATCTTCTTTATTACTGAGAAGATTGTCGCAATCACCCAGGGCCGTTCATACGCGCTCGACGAGATTGAGCCGCGCAAGCTCGCAACCTTCCTCTCACGCTACGTGACGAAGACTGCGTACGGCATCGGCCTCGGCATGCCAGAGACAATGGAAATGGCGCTCCGTGAGGTTGGTGCCCCACGCGTGCTCTTGGCATCAGCGGTGGCAGCGGTTACCAAGGCGTTCGGTCGTCGTGGCGACTTTTACCGCATCGTAGGTGACAAGGCACGCAGCATCGACGGGCCCACCAATGGAACCATTCCGCCATACGACAATCGTGTGGTGCTTGGCCCGGTAGATCCACACGGAGTTGCCCGTGAGGTTCAGCGGCAGCTCGGTCGCGACATCGTCGTGATGATCGCCGACATCAACGACATTGGTGGCAACATTCTTGGCTCGAACTCGACCAAGGAACACGAGCTTGAAGTCGCCCGAATTCTCGGCGATAACCCGCTCGGTCAGGGCACGCAGAGCACGCCAATGGGCATTATTCGCAAGGTCACGGGGAAGGCGTAAGCATCATGGACCTGAGTGTTTTCTCATCGATGGAGTCAGAGGTTCGCAGCTACGTGCGTGCGTTCCCGACGGTGTTTGATACCGCTCGAGGGTCAACCATTACTGACGAAGCTGGCCGTGATTACATCGACTTCTTCTGCGGCGCAGGCGCTGTGAACTATGGTCACAATCACCCAGCGATCAAGAAAGATGTACTGGAGTACCTCGCGTCTGACGGTATTCAGCACGCGCTTGATATGGCTACCAGCGCCAAGCGCACCTTCCTTGAGACATTCAGCGAAGTGATCCTCGCTCCTCGGGGCTACGCGTACAAGGTCCAGTTCACCGGTCCAACCGGCGCCAACGTTGTCGAGGCGGCGTTCAAACTTGCTCGTCTTGCAACCGGTCGCACCGGAGTGATCGCTTTCACTCATGGTTACCACGGCCTATCAATGGGCGCACTCGCGGCTACCGCGAACTCATGGTTCCGCGATGCAGCAGGAGCGCATCTCGGTGACGTGGTGTTCCACCCGTACGACGGCTACTACGGTGACGATATCGACACTGTCAAGATGCTTGAGAAGCTCATTGAAGATCCTTCGAGCGGTCTCGATCTGCCTGCTGCCGTGATCGTCGAGACAGTACAGGGCGAGGGCGGCGTGAACGTTGCTTCTGCTGAGTGGCTGCGCGCGCTTCGCGAACTCTGCACCAAGCACGGCATCGTGCTCATCGCTGACGAGATTCAGATCGGTGTTGGCCGATCGGGCGACTTCTTCGGTTTTGAAGAGTCAGGCATTGTGCCAGATATGGTTACTCTGTCGAAGTCAATCTCGGGCTACGGCTTCCCACTGTCGCTTCTGCTGATCAACCCGGAGCTTGACGTCTGGAAGCCAGCAATGCACACCGGTACCTTCCGCGGCAACACCGTCGCGTTGGTGTCGGCGACCTCAGCTCTGAACAACTTCTGGCGCGACCCGGAGTTTGTTGCGGGCATCGCACGCCGCTCAGAGCTTGTGCGTGCAAGGATCGACTCGATCGCGGCTCGTTACCCAGAGCACTTCGCAACTCGCGGTCGTGGCCTGCTGCAGGGTCTCGTTGGCATTAGCGACAACGAACTTGCCGGTCGTATCTCACGCAAGTCGTTCGAGCTTGGCGTCATCGTAGAGGTAAGCGGGGCACACGACGAGGTGCTCAAGCTGATGCCGGCATTGCTCGGTGACGAAGAGACGCTGGTTCGTGGTCTCGACGTCATTGAATCTGCGGTTGACGCGGTGCTTGCTGCGTAGGCAGCCGATCCCACGTAAAAACCCCGGCCTCGCAGATTGCGAGAGCCGGGGTTTTGCGTTGGATCGAGGCTAGAAGCCGATCACCTCTTTGTACTTGGGCAGAAGACCCGTGCGCACGCCAGAGACGCTTGGTTTGGCCTGGAACACGCCGGTGTTGTAGTTGCCCTCAATGACGACTGGGCCGTCGGGGGAGATAGCGATATCCCAGCCAACATACGGAACCTCAGGCACAACGCGTGCGATCTTGTCTACAAAGCTCAGGACTTCATCAAATAGTGGCACCTGGAAGCCGACAATTGAGGTGCCAGTTACCGGGTGCACGGAGAAAGTGCGGTTTTCACCATCAAAAGCTGGGTAGAGCGCGACGCCTTCATCGCTCAGCATGGTGTACATGCCGCCGTGGCTGAAGTTGTCGATTGCGCCGCCATTGCCGATCTTGAGCACACTCGCGATGACCTTGACGTTCTCGCCGTCAAAATAGCTGATAATACGAAGCGTATTGACGCTGGTATTACAAAGCTTTGACATTTCCTCGTGCTGCGGAATGAGCTGCTCGAGCAAAAACTGTCGACCCTCGAGGAGCTCGTTGCGGAAAGCATCGAAATCGCTGATGTCCTCGGCCTTGCGCTTTGCAATGCCAATACCGCCGAGGCTATCGGGAACTTTCGCCATGACAGCACCGTGCCGGGTCACGAACTCCCTGATCGTCGCAGTGTCTGACTCTCGTACATCAATCCATTCGCGGCCGAGATACTCGGCAAACTCGCGATTGAACTGAGACTTGTCGGCAAGCTTGTTTCGAAAATCTGGGTGATTCAGCTTGAGCGCGAGGTGATTCGACTTCGGATGGCTCATGAATGTGCCACGCTCTGCGCGGTTGAGGTCGTAAAAATCCCAGTCCTGGTAATCCTGGAAAGCGATCTCGTAAACCACTGAGCTGTACATCATGTCAGCGAGGATCCACAGCCGAGGCTTGCGTGCATCCTTGCTGATGGATCCAGCGAGCCGCCAAAGTCGACCTGCATCGAGAGCGGCTACGCGATCAAAGAGGTAGCGGACCCGGCGCCCAGCGCCGAGTCCGCCCTTCTCAGATTGCTGAGCTGTCTCGCTCACTGAGCTGCCACGAGACGCGAAGTCTCATCGTGCCAAATTTCAGCCATGGGGCGAAGCTTGGCCTCGTGCTTTTTGGCATGGTGACCGCAGAAGAGCAGTTCACTGCCGTTGAGCACAACTCGTACGTATGCCTGTGCGCCGCAGCTGTCGCAACGGTCGAGACCGCTGAGCGGTCGGTCAGCCGCGGGGAGCGACTCTGCGCGGTCCTGTTCCAGTGTGGTCATTGCAGCCTCCCTATCTGAAGAGCTTGGCATCGTGTGCAATTACACGACCCCTTATGTTGATTCCATCCAACCACGTTTGCCTGAAGCTCGCTGTAATGCAGGCGCCGTTTCGCTGACCGCGTAGTTAGGTCAGTACTCTCGAAGCGGCGCGTTATCGCAGCAATTGTCGGTGGTTCGTTCTAGGGTTAACGAGTCAGATAGAAAGGGGCCGCAGCCTTGGCAGAAGCGAGCTATTCCGCACGTCACCTCACAGTGCTTGAGGGTCTTGAAGCGGTGCGCAAGCGCCCGGGAATGTACATCGGCACAACCGACTCGCGCGGTTTGATGCACTGCCTCTGGGAGATCATCGATAACTCGGTCGACGAGGCGCTTGCCGGCTACGGGGAAGAGATCGGTATCCAGCTGCACACTGACGGCAGTGTTACCGTGAGCGACAAGGGCCGTGGCGTGCCCGTAGACGTCGAGCCAAAGAGCGGACTGACCGGTGTCGAACTGGTTTTCACAAAACTGCATGCTGGTGGCAAGTTCGGCGGCGGCGGTTATGCTTCGTCTGGCGGTCTGCACGGTGTTGGCGCCTCTGTAGTGAATGCTCTTTCATCCCGACTCGACGTTGAGGTCGATCGTGATGGCAAAACCTGGGCCATGTCGTTTCGGCACGGCGAACCGGGGCGCTTTGACGGTGATAGTCCAGATAGTCCCTTCACTCCATTTGAAGACGCCTCGACACTGACTCAGATTGGCAAGGTGAAGAAGGGCGTCACCGGCACGCGAGTCCGGTACTGGGCCGACCCCCAGATCTTTCTCTCGACGGCTCGCTTCGAGCCAGACTCTCTTGTTGCTCGAGCTCGCCAGACGGCGTTTCTCGTGCCAGGGCTAGCAATTGAGATCACCGACGAACGTGCCGAGTCGCTCGATGAAGCAGGCGTCGCCCCGGTTCACCGTTTCCAGTATGAGGGTGGTATCAGCGAGTTCGTCGAATACTTGGCGGTTGACGCACCGCTAACTTCAGTTTGGCGCGTCACCGACGAGGGCACCTTTAACGAGACCGTGCCAGTGATGGACGAAGCCTCGGGCGCTCTCGTTTCTCGCGAGGTAGAGCGTCGTTGTGAGGTTGACGTCGCAATGCGCTGGGGCACTGGGTACGACACCGAGATTCAGAGCTTCGTGAACATTATCTCGACGCCCAAGGGTGGCACCCACATGAGTGGCTTCGAACAGGGGCTCACCAAGTTCTTCCGCAAACAGATCGAGCAGAACGCTCGCAAGTTGAAAGCGGGCAGCGACAAGCCAGACAAAGACGACATTCTCACCGGTCTCACTGCTGTGGTCACGGTGCGTCTTCCTGAGCCACAGTTCGAAGGCCAAACAAAAGAAGTCCTAGGCACGGCCGCAGTGCGCCAGATCGTCTCACGGGCAATCTCAAAGGGGCTCGAAGAGCGCTATAACTCAACTAAGCGCGACGAAAAAGCTCAGGCAGCCTCGCTGCTTGAAAAAATGGTCGCCGAGATGAAGTCGCGAATTGCGCTTCGTGCGCAGCGTGACACCGCTCGGCGAAAGAGCACGCTTGAGAGTTCCTCACTACCTGCAAAGCTGATCGATTGCCGTTCGAAAAACGTTGCCGACACCGAACTATTCATCGTGGAGGGCGACAGCGCGCTCGGTACTGCGCGCCCAGCCCGCGATAGTGAGTTTCAAGCCCTGCTGCCTATCCGCGGCAAGATCCTCAACGTGCAAAAGGCCTCAGTCGCTGAAATGCTGAACAATGCTGAGTGCAGCTCAATCATTAAGGTGATTGGTGCTGGCTCCGGCCGAGACTTCGACATCGACTCTGCTCGCTACGGCAAAGTGATTCTAATGAGCGACGCCGACGTTGACGGCGCCCACATTCGAACACTGCTGCTCACCCTCTTCTTTAGGTATATGCGGCCAATGATCGAGGCCGGTCGCGTCTATGCTGCAGTGCCACCGCTACACCGAGTGATCGTGCAGAACGCGGGCCGCAAGCCCAACGACGTCATCTACACCTATAGCGAAAAGCAGCTCCAAGACCTGCTCGCAGACCTTCGCAAGCGTGGCAAGAAGTACCTTGAACCGATCCAGCGTTACAAGGGTCTGGGAGAGATGGACGCGGATCAGCTCGCAGAAACGACGATGGATCGCGAACACCGAATGCTGCGCCGTGTGCAAATGCAAGACGCACACTCGGCATCACAAGTGTTTGAACTGCTGATGGGTGGCGATGTGGCGCCGCGCAAGGAGTTCATCATCGAAAACGCAGACGACCTTGATCGCGAGCGAATCGACGCTTAACGCTGCGTGTCGCGCAATATTGCTTCGCGCAGTATTGCTTCGCGAATTGCTGGGTCGCGCAATGCCGGTTCACTCAGTACTGGTTTGTGCAGTGCTGGTTCGTGCATTTCTGGGTTGCTTAACGCCGTTCAGCGAACCGGCGGGTCGCTCAGTGTTGCGTCGCTCAGCGTCGGGTTGGCTGCTCGGCGTCGGGTCGCTCAGTGACGGGTCGCTTAGTATTAGGCGGCTTGAGATTGGACTGCCTGGTGCCGGGCCGCGTGACGCAGATCTAGGTTGAACTTAGAGACAAAAGGAGGGGTGCAGCCGATACTGGCTGCACCCCTCCTTTGTGCGCGAGCACACCAGGTGATTGGTCGCTATTGAGCGCCTAGCCTAGGGAGCCCATCCAATGAACGCTGCAGCACCGTCGATCGGGGTGCCCGATCCATCGCGGCGGCCAAGCTCTGCTGGCAACTGACGCGCTGCGCCGTCAGCAGCGAGAGCTCTTGGCTCCCCGGTGCCAACCCAAGCGCAGGCGAGTTGATCTTCGCCCTTCAAGAAACGTTGAGCACGAACGCCACCGGTGGCACGTCCCTTCGCAGGGTACTCGCTCCAATCGCTGACCTTCGCGGTGGCCACATCAATGCCTGGCAGCGTGAGCGAGCTATCAGCAATCGTGACAACCTTCGCCTCGACCTCTGACTCAACAGCAGTCGCAAAGATCACTCGGGCATCAGCGCCGAGCTTCATGCCTGCCATACCTCCCGCTGGGCGACCCTGCGGACGCACCGCAGAGGCCGCGAAGCGCAAGAGCTGAGCATCGTTTGCTACGGCCGCGAACTCCGTGCCATCTGGCGCTGGGAACGCGGCGATCAGCTTGTCACCGGTCTTCAGCCCGATAACCTCGAACTCGGGGCGCGCGGGCAGCTCAGTGAGCACCACACGCTTCACAACGCCTTGTTCGGTGAAGAGGCCAATCGGGGTTTCATTATCAAGCGGCACAATGCCAACGACCTTGAGCTTCTTGTCGGTGATTCCGATGTAGGCAGCAAGCGAGACCCCGGCAGAGAATGCGATCGAGGCTGCCGGAACGAGCGGCAGGTCTACCGGAGTAAACCGGTGCAGGCTGCCGTCGCTCAAAATGGCGCCCAGTTCGCCTCGCACAGTGCCATCTACTGATGAGAGCACCGCCCCGTGTTTTGTGGCGCGTGATGCTGGCCGAGAGCTTTCTGTAGCCTCTGGGTCGCGGTCAAGACGCAGAGCGCGGCCGGTAGCCGAGAGCAAGACCGTGCAGGGAGTATCGGCGACCTCAAGTGAAGCTGCTGCGCCGGCAGAAGCCCTCGCAGGTCGTGCGACAGCTCCGGTAAGGAGCGTACGGCGAGGTGTGCCGTAGGCCTCGGCAACCTCATCGAGTTCGCCTGACACCACTGCACGTAGACGCTCATCGCTGCCAAGAATCTCAAGCAGCGCTTCGATCTCGGCGCGCAACTGGTCGCGTTCTGCCTCAAGTTCAACGCGCGAGAACTTGGTGAGTCGGCGCAGTCGCAGCTCAAGAATGTATTCAGCCTGTGGCTCGCTCAGATCAAAGACCTGCATCAAACGTGTGCGTGCGCTTTCGGCATCATCGCTATTACGAATCAGCTGAATGACTTCGTCAATATCGAGGATCGCGATCAGCAAGCCCTCAACGAGGTGCATACGCTCGCGGCGCTTGCGCAGGCGGTATTCGCTTCGGCGGCGCACCACAGAAAGGCGATGATCGACAAAGACACGAAGCATCTCGCGCAGGCTGAGCGTCTGCGGCTGGCCCTCGACGAGCGCCACCGAGTTGATGCTGAACGAGTCTTCGAGCGGAGTCACCCGGTAGAGCTGTTCAAGCACTGCCTCAGGGCTAAAACCGGTTTTGAGGGTGATGACTAGGCGCAGCCCGTTCTTGCGATCGGTGAGGTCTGCAACATCACTGATGCCAGACAGTCGCTTTGCTTCAACGCCCTGCTTGATCTTCTCAATCACCCGCTCTGGGCCAACCAAGTAGGGGAGCTCAGTCACAATCAGACCTGTGCGACGTGGCCCCAACTGCTCGACCGACACCTTTGCTCGGGTGCGGAAGGCGCCACGACCGGTGCGGTAGGCATCTTTGACGCCGTCAAGGCCCACGATGATGCCGCCACCAGGAAGATCGGGCCCCGGAATGAACTCCATCAGCTCGTCAACACTCGCGTCTGGGTTGGTAAGGAGATGTTTTGCACCCTCAACGACCTCGATGAGGTTGTGGGGTGCCAGGTTTGTCGCCATACCGACGGCAATGCCCGACGCGCCATTGACAAGCAGATTGGGAATCGCTGATGGCAGCACATCTGGCTGCATGAGTTGATTGTCGTAGTTCGGTACGAAATCAACCACATCTTCGTCAAGAGAACCGGTCATCGCGAGCGCCGCACCCGCCAAACGGGCTTCGGTGTAACGAGATGCGGCTGGACCGTCGTCGAGCGATCCGAAGTTGCCGTGACCGTCAACGAGCGGGAGTCTCAACGCGAACGCCTGGGCGAGTCGCACAAGCGCATCGTAAATAGAAGAGTCACCGTGTGGGTGAAGCTTTCCCATTACCTCGCCGACCACACGGGCACTCTTTACGTGGCCTTTCTCCGGGCGAAGACCCATATCGGTCATCATGTAGAGAATGCGGCGCTGTACCGGCTTGAGGCCGTCGCGAGCATCTGGAAGTGCTCGCGAATAGATCACCGAGTACGCGTATTCGAGAAACGACGACTCCATCTCTGACTGGATGTCGATGTCTTCGATACGTTCGACAGAATTCTGCTCGGTCACGATCTGATGCATCACCTTTCGGTGGGTGCGCGCATAGTCAGCGCGCGTGGATACGATGGAATCATGCTACCGACGCCCACCGACAACGGCGCGAGGCTTGCCGCGATTCTCCCGACAGCGATTGCTTCGATGGCGATTTCGGCGGGTTCTGACCCCTCGCAAGTGCTTTATTCCGCAGATGCGCTGCCCGATTCAACACGGTCATTGACTACCGAACTTCTGCAGTCGGGCAAAGTGCCGCCGGCACGGTCCGTACTGATTGTGGTGGTTGATGGTCTCGGACATGCAAACCTCAAGGCCAAAGCTGGTCACGCGAGATCGCTCAGTTCGCTGCCGAATCGCCGCATTGAGACAGTGATTCCATCAACCACTTCGGCCGCGCTTACGACCATCACAACCGGTGTCTTGCCCGGCGAGCACGGACTCATCGGCTATAAGATCAGGCACCCGCGGCTCGGTTTGCTGAGCCCACTCAAAGACTGGGCAGGTGTCGTGGAGAGTGACCATTGGCAGCGTTGTGAGCCGCTGTTCTCGCTCACCGCTTCATTTGGTGCTCGGTCGGTTGTGATCGGTAGGCCCGCACACGCGAGCGGCGGGCTTACTGAGGCGATCCTGCGTGGCGCAGATTACCGCGGTGGTCAGACGATTGCTGACCGTTTCAGTATTGCCTCGCAGATACTTCGTGAAGAATCCCCAACCCTGTGTTACCTCTACGTCGACGAGCTTGACAAAGCGGCGCATAGCGAGGGCTGGCAAAGCGATAAATGGCAGTTGCGCCTTGAACAACTGGACTCTGCCTTTGACGATTTGTTGCGCACCCTGCCTGGCGATATTGGCGTCATGGTGACCGCAGATCACGGGATGATCGACGTTGACGAAGCAAAACGAATCATGCTCGATGCTTCATTGCTGCCCGATGGGGCGGTCGCTGAAATCGGGGGAGAGCCACGTATGCGGTCGCTCTACTTGAACCAGGGGTTCAATGCGACCGAGGTCGCGGCTGCCGTGCAGGCTTCACTGGGCAAAACTGCCTGGGTCGGCACTCGGGAAGAAGCAATCGCCGCCAACTGGTTCGGTCCGGTTGCAGAGGGTGTGGCGGATCGCCTAGGCGACGTGCTGGTGGCAGCCCGCGCGCAATTCGCGTTCACGCTGCCGAGTGACGATCCGGGTGCTCTGCTCATGATCGGTCAGCATGGCGGGGTAAGCGATGAGGAACGTGGAGTGCCATTGATTGTCGGCGGATCGTTTGTGGGCACGGGCATCGTCTCAGCGATCACTGAGCTTGCTAACCTGCGAAGCTCATGAAACTGAAAGTGGCCAAGCGCTCTAGCGCCTGGCCACTTTCAGTGCTTTAGTTCGGGTCTTCTTCGCTTCGTGTGCCGAAAAGAATGTCGTCCCAACTTGGAATTGAAGCGCGGCCTTTGCCTCGCTTTGGTGCCTCCTGCGGCTTTTCCGGTTCTGGAACTGGCAGTTCAGTTTGTGCGGGTTCTTCAGCAGGGGGCGCTGGATCAGCCGGTGGTTCAGTCTGCTCTGGCCGAGCTGGGGCCTGCTGACTTGGCGCGCGCCACTCGTTCAGGTGAGTGAGTGAAACGGGTTTTGCGGTCTCGCTCTGCTCTGCCTCGGTTTCTTCGTTCGGCGTGGCCTGAGCTTCGTCGCGGGCACCTCTGCGGCGACGCAGAGCGTCAAGCAGATCAGCGGTCTGGCCAAGATCTTGATTCTCGGGCTCAGTCGTTTTGATGGCGCGTTGGTCAATTTCGCGGCGACGCGCGAACTCGTCTTCTTGGCGAATGATTGGAATTGATCCGGTTGACGGGTGCCCTGCTCGCACGGCGGCTTCGGCTCCAGGGCTCATTGGCTGAGCTGTCGGCCGGGTATCGTCGCTAGCTTGGGCGTCTTCTGCTTCGCCTCCCGCGGCAGCTTCTGCCGCTGCGCCGTCGTTGAGCAGGGATTCCCGATCAAACGCATCAGAATCGAATCTGTCGCCGCTTTCGTTTGAATCTACCGCGCGGAGCTTCGGGATCAAACGGTCACCGACGCCACTCTGCTTCGAAAGCGTGACTGCATCGGGGGTGAGGGGTGAGAGCAGGCTCTTGCGATGATCAAATGACCACACCGCGTGATGTGACACCTCGTAGGAGTCAAAGTCAAGGCCGATCATCCAGCCGGCGTCGTCGTCGCGCCATGAGGTCCAGGCGACGCTCTTAGCCTGCAGTCCGATTAGTCGTTCCGCGATGACTGAGCCAAATTGCTCCTCGGTCTCTTCTGTCGGGCTGGTCCGTACCTGCACGCTCTGAGCGCTCGAGAGGATAAAGCGCCGCTCGGCAAGTACAGGCTCTTCGTAGCGTTCGATGTCGCTTTCTTCGGCTCCTGTGAGCTGCATGATTTCGGCCCGGCTTTTTCCGGCACGAACAAGAGATTGGATCTCTCGTGGGTTGATACGAGCGGCGCCATTTGCCTGGCGGGCAAGATGCCGCAGGTCAGCGAGCACGCTGCTATCGACGATCAGCCGGTATTCGTCACCGGCTTCGGTCGCGACGATCAGAGCCTGATCTTCACGACGCACGACACGCAATTCATCCATCGCTGTTTCCTTCCGCATTCCCACCAAGATTGCCATGTTGTTGGGTGTCAGCGCCACATTGAGACGGGCTGTTGCGAAAATTCGCTAAATATGCGGGTGCCTATGCCCTATTCCTCTGCTTCTGGATGTTTCGCGTTCAGCAAACTCACGGTGATCGAGTTTGCGCAAAGGGGGTTCTTTAAGGCAAACTATGGCCGCAGTTGAGAGTTTCAGTCAACACAACGAAGCGCAGGAGAGCATGGCTACCGATTACGACGCCCCCCGTAAGTCTGAGGACGAATCAGAGTCGATCGAAGCTTTGAAGGAACGGGTGCCCACCAAGGGCGCGTCGTCTATTGATTCAGAGGATTCGGACAATCCCGGTTTTGAGCTTGCAGGAGCTGATCTTTCAGACATCGAGCTCGATGTTGTCGTGCTGCCTCAGCAGGATGATGAGTTCACCTGTGTGAACTGCTTCTTGGTGCGCCACCGTTCGCAGCTGGATCACGAATCCAAGCTTGGTCCGGTTTGCGCTGAGTGCTCAGGCTAAAAGGCATCGCCTTTTAGTGCACGAAGCGCCCGCGCCACTGCGTGGGGTGTGCTCAGGCTAAAAGGCATCGCCTTTTAGCGCACGAAGCGCCCCTTGGCGCTGAGGCATCCACCGCGGTAGACGTGGCAACGCAAAAAGCCCCGCTCATCTCGAGAATTTAGATGAGCGGGGCTTTTTGGGTGTTCTGCCCGATCCTCTAAGCTTTCGCCGCGGCGTTTGCCTGCTTAATGGCGGCGGCGAGCTGCTGAGGGCGACGTGTCGTGAGAATCCAGTACGGTGTGGGGTCGGCTTCGTCTGTGACTTCGACTCGAATGCCGCGGTGAATGAATCCGCGCACGAGCAGGTATGCGCGAGCATCTGCTCCTGGTCCGATTGCGCGGCGCAGACCAGCATCATCTAGCAATTCGACTTCACCGAGCGCCGAGACTGGAATCTTGGCGCTGCCTGCGCTGAACACGCCGTCAGAAATCTGAACAACTGGTGACATCAACACCAACGATCCCGCGATCAGAAGATATACGCCGATCGCAATTGGAATAGCGAGTGACGCCTGGATGGGCGTGATCACCATATAGACCGCAGGCAACAACAGCAGCAATGCAATCATCAATCCGGGGGAGGGCCACAGGCGTTCGCGGTAATTCGAGGATGAAAGCTTGCTCATGTTCTCATTATCTCGTGTAACCGACCGTGAAACTGCTGCGTGTCATAGAGGATGATCCGCTAGCCTGTGTGGGTGACTGATGTGATTGAGCTTCCAATCGTTGGCGATTCCGGACAGATCCCTGCGTACGCGCAGCCCGGCGACGCGGGTGCAGATCTGCGTAGTTCTGAATCTTTGGTGCTTGGCCCGGGTGAGCGTGCGCTAGTTTCGACTGGTATTCGTTTTGCATTGCCTGAGGGTTATGCCGCGTTTGTGGTTCCACGTAGCGGCCTTGCGGTGAAGCACGGCATTTCTATTGTGAACTCTCCCGGCACTATCGACGCCGGCTACCGCGGCGAAATCAAAGTGCCGCTGATCAACCTTGATCAGCACAATGCATTCGAGATTTCGCCCGGCGATCGCATCGCTCAGCTGATTGTGATGCCAGTCACTCGAGCAGTTTTTGTTCCGGTTCCCGAGTTGTCTGAGAGTGTTCGGGGTAACGGTGGCTTCGGTTCGACTGGTGTCAGCGATCGCGCCTAGGATTTAGTTCAATACCACGCAGGATCTTGGCACGTTGTGTGCTGAGATGCGAATGAAAGAAGCAGTGCAATATGAGTGACAAGACAGCAAACGTTTCGGAGGAGCTTGAGCTCGCCGAGGCCGAAGCAGTTGTCGAGGTCGATTCATCGAAGTCAGCTCCGGCTGACCGCGAGACGGCCGGTCCATTCGACCTGGTTGAGGTACCAACCATTCGGCCGTACGTAGACTTTGGTGGCATCAAGGTGGCTCCTCGCGAGGGACTGCAGTTGCGTCTTGAGGTTGATGAGCGTGCAAAGCGCGTTGTCGCCGTGACTCTTGATTACCAGGGTTCGTTGCTGCAGGTTCAGGCGTTTTCGGCACCGAAGACCACTGGTTTGTGGCACAAGGTGCGCAGTGAGATTGCTACGCAGCTTTCTTCTCAGGGTGCTCGCGTCGAGGAGGTCGAGGGTGCTCTTGGTAAGGAGCTTGTTGCTGTCACTGCGGCTCCGGCTGAGCAGGGTAGCGGCGAGCGTACCGTTCGCTTCATGGCTGTCGATGGCCCGCGTTGGATGTTGCGCGGCGTGATCATGGGCGCTGCCGCTGATGACGCTCAGGCGCGCGAGGGTGTCATTGAGCTGTTTCGTGACATGGTGGTTGTTCGTGGCGATCAGCCAATGCCACCCAGTGAGATGTTGCCGCTGCAGGTGCCGGCTGGTGTCGCTCAGAACAACACTCAGAACCAGGCGCAGGGAACGACCCAGGCGTGAGCGAATCGTCGCGCGAAGGAGCGAACGAGTCGAGCGGCGCGAAATCGTCGTTCGATGCTGATGATGTGCGCGGAGAGTCGGCGACGCCAACGGCTGCCGAAGAGCTTCAGCGTCAGGCGCTAAAGGGCAGCCTTGGTCGCGTCGTGACCGCCGGTATGTCAGGCGAATCGGTAAGCGCGAGTGGTGTGCTTGCTGCGATTGGCGGTTGGCGTGGTGTGCTTGAGTCGCTTGTTCCCGCGACGATTTATCTGGTGGTCTATGTGATCACTCAAGACCCAAGGCTTTCGGCAATCGCGCCACTGGTGATTGCGGGTCTGGCAGTGCTTTGGCGTTTGCTTCGGAAAGAGCCGTTAACGGCCGCACTCTCGGGCGTCATTGGCGTCGTTGTGTGTGTTGCTGCCGTGATGTTCTCTGGTGAGGGTAGTAGCTACTTTGTGCCGGGTTTCTATATCAATGCTGCTTGGATCCTGGCGCACACTATTTCGCTGCTTGTTGGCTGGCCCTTGATTGGGTTGCTGCTTGGGTTTTTGCGTGGATCGATCACGGAGTGGAAGGCTGTTCCCGCGTTGCGGCGCACGGCTCAGCTTGTCACGCTCTTCTGGATCTTGGTGTTTGCTGCTCGCCTCGCTGTGCAGCTGCCGCTCTACTTCGCGGACAACACGAGTGCGCTTGGGATTGCCCGGTTGGTGATGGGGGTGCCGCTCTTCGCGCTCGCAATCCTTTTCACTTGGCTTTTGCTTTCTCGAGTTAGTGCAATGGTCGATGCCGAGAAGAAGTCGCAAGAGCCGAATCACGAAGATTCCGGAAACACAGCTTCATCAGATGAATGACACGCCGTGGAGGGGCGCGCCGGGACCGGGTGCGCTGATCCTCGGAAACTAAATCCGGTGTAGAATTATCTTGATATCGAGATAAATTTCGGATGGAGTGGTGATGGCATCTCTCAATAGTTTCGGCGCTATGACAGCCCTTGAAGTGGGCGGCAAGTCATACCAAGTGTTCGACATCAACAAGGTTGAGGGCGCCAAGCGACTCCCTTACAGCCTGAAGGTGTTGCTCGAAAACCTTTTGCGTACCGAAGACGGCGCAAATGTTACCAAGGCACACATCGAGGCCCTCGGTGGCTGGGATGCAAACGCCCAGCCCGACACCGAGATTCAGTTCACGCCCGCCCGCGTGATCATGCAGGACTTCACCGGTGTGCCATGTGTCGTCGACCTCGCAACCATGCGTGAGGCTGTTGTCGACCTCGGCGGCACCCCGGACAAGATCAACCCACTGGCTCCTGCCGAGATGGTTATTGACCACTCGGTGATTTCTGACGTCTACGGTGTTGCTTCAGCAGCAGCGCGCAACGTTGAAATTGAGTACCAGCGTAACGGTGAGCGCTACCAGTTCCTGCGTTGGGGCCAGGGCGCGTTCGACGAGTTCAAGGTTGTTCCTCCAGGGACCGGTATCGTGCACCAGGTCAACATTGAGTACTTGGCGCGCGTAACTTTCACCCGCGATATCGACGGCCAGGTCTTCGCCTACCCAGATACCTGTGTTGGCACCGACTCGCACACGACCATGGAGAACGGCCTCGGCGTGCTCGGTTGGGGTGTTGGCGGTATTGAAGCTGAAGCAGCAATGCTCGGTCAGCCGATCTCGATGCTGATCCCACGCGTTGTTGGATTCAAGCTCTCGGGCCAGATCCCTGCTGGCGTTACTGCAACTGACGTGGTACTCACCATCACTCAGATGCTGCGTCAGCACGGCGTGGTTGGCAAGTTTGTTGAGTTCTACGGTGAGGGCGTTGGATCGGTTCCGCTCGCAAACCGTGCAACCATCGGCAACATGAGCCCAGAGTTCGGTTCGACCGCTGCAATGTTCCCGGTAGACGATGTGACGCTTGACTACCTGCGCCTGACCGGCCGCAGTGAAGAGCAGCTTGAGCTCATCAAGGCTTACAACCAGGCCCAGGGCATGTGGCACGATCCAGCGGTTGAGCCAGAGTTCAGCGAGTACCTTGAGCTCGACCTCTCGACTGTTGTCGCGTCGATTGCGGGCCCGAAGCGACCACAGGACCGGATCGAGCTCACCAGCTCGAAGTCGCAGTTCGAGACCGACCTGAAGAATTACGCTCAGGCTTCGAACCCGGCCAAGGTGAAGGATCAGAAGGGTCAGGAGTTCGTGCTCGATCACGGCGCTGTTACCCTCGCGTCGATCACCTCGTGCACCAACACTTCGAATCCCTCTGTGATGCTTGCTGCGGGCGTGCTTGCTCGCAATGCGGCCGCTAAGGGTCTCAAAGCCAAGCCGTGGGTGAAGACTACGCTTGCTCCGGGCTCGAAGGTTGTGACTGACTACTACGAAAAGTCGGGACTGAACCGCGACCTCGAGGCGCTCGGCTTCTACACCGTCGGCTACGGTTGCGTCACCTGCATTGGTAACTCGGGTCCACTGAACGAGGAAATCTCGCAGGCAGTCAACGATAACGATCTCGCAGTTACTGCTGTGCTCTCGGGCAACCGTAACTTTGAGGGTCGTATCAACCCCGACATCAAGATGAACTACCTGGCAAGCCCGCCACTGGTCATTGCGTACTCGCTCGCAGGCACCATGGATTTCGATTTTGACAACGAGGCACTTGGCACCGACACCGATGGCAACGATGTCTTCTTGCGCGACATCTGGCCAGATCCAGTCGAGGTGCAGCAGATTGCTGATGCTTCGATTGACAGCGATATGTTCAAGGCAAAGTACGCCACCGTGTTCGACGGCGACGAGCACTGGACCTCGCTGCCAACTCCTGATGGCAACACTTTCGCGTGGGACGAGAAGTCGACCTACGTGCGCAAGGCGCCTTACTTCGATGGCATGCCGCTCACGCCATCACCTGTGACCGATATCTCGGGTGCGCGCGTGCTCGCGAAGCTCGGTGATTCGGTCACTACTGACCACATCAGCCCAGCGGGTAGCTTCAAGGCGGAGACCCCAGCGGGTCAGTACCTCGTTGCAAACGGTATTGAGCCGAAGGACTTCAATACTTATGGCTCACGTCGTGGTAACCACGAGGTCATGATTCGCGGTACTTTCGCGAACATCCGTCTGCGCAATCAGCTGCTTGACAACGTCGAGGGTGGCTTCACTCGCGACTTCACCCTTGAGGGTGCTCCGCAGTCGTACATCTACGATGCTTCGCAGAACTACCAGGCTGCTGGCGTGCCACTTGTGGTGCTCGGTGGCAAGGAGTACGGCTCGGGCTCGTCACGTGACTGGGCTGCAAAGGGCACTAGCCTTCTGGGTGTGAAAGCAGTGATCACCGAGAGCTTCGAGCGTATCCACCGCTCGAACCTGATCGGTATGGGTGTGCTGCCACTGCAGTTCCCGCTTGGACAGAGCGCTGACAGCCTCGGCCTCGACGGTACAGAAACCTTCGATATTGCTGGCGTTACCCAGCTTAACGAGGGTGTCACCCCGAAGACGGTGGCGGTCACTGCGACCAAGGCTGACGGCTCGGTAGTTGCATTCGACGCTGTCGTTCGCATCGACACCCCGGGTGAGGCAGACTACTACCGCAACGGTGGCATCCTGCAGTACGTACTGCGTTCGCTGGTCTAAGTCACCTAGCTACTCAGGCGGGGTTTCCCGCTCATCGAGATTATCGAGATGGGCGAGAAACCCCGCCTTTGTGTTTGCGCTTCTGAGCCCAAGGGTTGTCGGTTGCGTGTTGAGTGGCAACAGAGTGGCTGGCTCGTTGGATCGCCAAGTTTCGCGGTGGCTTGAGCGTTGGGGGCCAGGTGATCCAGCGCTGCCTTAGCCGAGGGCTCTAGCTGTACGTGGATTATGAGAAATATAACTTAGGTTAGCCTTGCCTTAGTCTCATGAAGTTACTAGGCTTGTACTGCTGTGCTCCGTGCAATTTCTATGACCGCTATTGGCCGCTATTGCGCTGTGTGTGCACAGCGGTAACGGAGGTAGCCCAGTCATGGCAGCAAATTGGCAGCGCGGAATCATGCGTCTGATGCGGATCGAGAATCATGAGACTCGAGTACTTGAAGTTGAAGACTTCACTCCCTGGTATCGCAGGGTAACGTTCGCTGCCGACACCCTGCTCGATGGGCTTGAAACATTTCCGACGCTTTGGCTGCGACTGTGGGTGCCAAATCCCTCCAAGGGTGCAGGATTCCTGGTGCAGCGAGGTTACACCTTCGTATCAGTAGACCACAAACGTAAGAGATTTAGTCTCGATTTCGTGCTGCACGATGTCGCAGGACCCGCGGGGGACTGGGCCAAGATGGTGGCCCCAAACGACCGGGTCGAGGTAGCGCTGACTCCGGCAAAGATTGACATTCCAGAGGGAACTCACACCCTGGTGCTCGCCGGTGACGCAACCGCACTGCCTGCTATCAACAGTTGGCTAGAGTCCGTGCCAGAGAACGTGCAAACGCACGTATTCATCGAAGAAGATCATGCAGACCGTGAATATTTGCCAATGGTGCAGCGAGAACGTGGCACCTGGCTCTGGGTGAATCGCGATGGAGCTCGAGGTGAGGCGCTCGCGAGCGCGATGCGAGCTGCCGTACCTGAACAGGCTGGCCTCTACGTGTGGGGAGCAGGCGAAAAGACCCTCGTAAAGAATGTGCGTGGTGTGTTGCGCGAACACCTTCGCCTAGAGCGAGGACAATACTTCACCCAGTTCTACTGGATCGAAGGTAAGGCCACGGGCTAATAGTCCCCAGGACACCAGGACGCAAGAACGCAACGCGAAAAGGACCTACTCAGCTGTAACTCGTGTGCCGTACACGCTCCGCGCACAGCCGAAAAAGTGAGACTTGCTGTGAGTCTCAAGTAGCGGGTTCGCTTCAAAGGCCGCGACAGAATACGAGCCGTCACCATAGTTATGCAGATAGCGATGCAACATGCGGTACTCGGTTGGGTCAGTGATACAGAGTAAACCAACCGCAGGCACAACAGTGCGCAAATAGAAGAGGTAAAGCGCCCGCAGCACTGGGTTCGGTGGCTCAGTAACCTCGATGAAAGCGAAAGATGCGCCCGGTCGGAGCAACCGGGCAACTTCTGTGGCGAGGACTGCGGACTGCTCCTCATTAAAAGTTTTGAGGCCGTATGCGCTCAAGAGGGCGTCGAACGAAGCATCCGGTAGCCGACTCTCAAGCATGTCATCGCAGTGCACCGTGACCTGAGAAGCGAAACGTTTCTCGTTGCGTGTTTTCGAGTGCGCGACCATAGCAGGCGAGAAATCTAGTGAGCTGACTTTTGCTTTCGGAAATCGTCGATAGATCTCGGCCCAGGTTTCGCCCATACCGCTCATGGCGTCAAGCACATCGGGCGCCGTTTTGTTCGAGTGCAGCATTTGGGCTGCTTGCCTGCGCCAGAGCGTTGAGAAACCAAAAGACAGAATGATGTTCATGCGCTCGTAGCTGCGAGACATTCGATCAAAAAGCCCGATCACAGAATTTCGGTCGTAGATATCTGAGGTCAAAACTTCAGTGGCGTCGTTCTTTGGCTGGGAATGCTTTGAGTGCTGCAAGAATCGGCTTTCAATAAAAAATTGGGTGTTCCCGTCGTGAGACGAGAACACCCAATCTAGGTTAGCGCTTAGTTCGCAGGTCCAGCGATTGCTGGGTTATGGAATTTCGCACCGAATGCGCGTTCGCTTGCGCCGACTCGATCAAGGTAAGGAGTCGCGCCACCGCACTGGAATGGCCAACCCGCACCAAGAATCATGCAAAGGTCGATGTCCTCAGCTGCAGCGACAACACCCTCATCAAGCATCAACTTGATTTCTGAGGCGAGACCCTCTTCGACGCGGCGAAGAATCTCGGCTTCGTCGGTCGCGGTCTTGCCAAGGGTGAGGGCCTTTTTGGCTTCCTTCGAGAGATCTTCGACCTTGCCGGCCTTGTTCTTCTCGACTACCTTTTCAAGTTCTGCGGCCTTGTGCAGATTCTCTGAAGCGTAGAAGCGGTCTGGGAAAGCGTTGACCATCGTGTCCTGCACGTGTGCGGCAACCTTCCAGCCAACCAGGTCGATCAGCTCGAACGGACCCATTGGTAGGCCGATTGGTGCGTATGCGCGCTCGACCGTGGCAACAGGAGTGCCGGTGTCAAGCGCGCGTGCTGCCTCACCGAATACCTTCGCGAGCAGACGGTTCACCACGAAGCCCGGGCGATCCGCAGTAATAACCGCGTTCTTACCCAGACGCTTCGCAACGTCCATTGCGGTTGCGAGCGTCGCGTCGTTGGTGCTTGGCACCTTCACAACCTCGATCAGCGGCATAACGGCCACTGGGTTGAAGAAGTGGAATCCAACCAGTCGCTCTGGGTGAGCGAGCTTTGCGCCGATCTCTTCAACAGAGAGTGACGAGGTGTTGGTTGCAATCACTGCGGTTTCGCTGAGGAATGGTTCAACCTCTGAGAAGACCTGCTGCTTTACGCCGAGCTCTTCAAAGACGGCTTCGATCACCCAGTCACAATCGGCGAAGTCTGCCTTGTTGGTGGTGCCACTGACGAGCGCACGAATCTGATTCGCATCATCGGTACCGAGGCGACCCTTTTCGAGCATCTTGTCGATCTCGCCGTAAATATAGGCAATGCCCTTGTCTACGCGTGCCTGGTCGATATCAGTGATCAGCACAGGCACCCGCAGCTTACGTGCGAAGAGCAACGCAAACTGGCTTGCCATCAAGCCTGCACCGATGATGCCGACCTTGTTCACTTTTTGTGCGTGGCTCTTGTCTGGTGCGCCGGCTGGGCGCTTTGCTCGCTTCTGTACCAAGTCGAAGGCATAGATCGAAGCGTGGAACTGGTCGCCCGAAATGAGATCGGTCATGATCTCATCCTCGCGCTCAAATCCGCGCTCAATGTCACCGTCTTTCGCGGCGCTCAGCAGCTCAAGCGCTGCGTAAGGCGACTTCGCGGCGGTGCCGATCTTCGCCTTGAGGGTGTCGCGAGCGATCTTAATCGCGATGGGCCACTTGGTAAGACGTTCCATCTTGCCAGGCACGTTCGGACGCTCAACCTTGATCTCCCCGGTGAGCACTTTGTCCGCCCAACGGACAGAGTGCTCAAGGAAGGCAACCGAATCAAACATTGCGTCAAAGAGGCCAAGCTCCAAAGCCTGCTTCGGCTTCAGCATGCGGTTGTTCTTGAGCGGGTTTGAGACCACAATCTCGATCGCGTTTTCAATGCCGATCAGGTTTGGTACGAGTGTCGCGCCTCCCCAACCAGGAATGATCCCGAGGAATACCTCAGGGAACGCGAGCGCAGCTGCGTTTGAATCAAGTGTGCGGTAATCACTGTTGAGCGCAATTTCCATTGCGCCGCCGAGTGCGAGACCGTTTACAAACGAGAACGACGGCACGCCAAGCTTGTTGAGCTTGCCGAGCACGTAGTGGCCAAACTGCACCATACGCAGAGCGTTCTCGCGGTTGGCAAGTGAGGAGACCTTTGAAAGGTCGGCGCCGGCAGCGAAAATGAATGGCTTGCCAGTGATGCCTACTGCCTTGATCTCGCCAGCGGCTGCGCGAGCTTTTTGCTCGTCCAGCACGCCGCTCAGCTCGTTCAGCGTCAGCGGACCGAGAGTGTTCGGGCGGGTGTGATCCTCGCCGTTATCGAGCGTGATCAGTGCCATAGTGCCACCCGAAGGCAGCGCAATATCGCGCACGTAGGAGTGGGTAACTACCTCACCCTCAGCGGCAGCGAGCAGAGGAGAAAAATCGATCTTGCTGTAGTCAGTCATGCTGTTACTTTCCCTTCTTGCCGTCGAAGTGCGGGTTTTCCCAAATCATGGTGCCGCCCTGGCCGAGGCCAACGCACATTGCGGTCAGGCCGTAGCGCACGTCTGGGCGCTGTTCGAACTGGCGTGCCAACTGAATCATCAGGCGTACGCCCGAAGCTGCAAGCGGATGACCGAGTGCGATAGCGCCACCCCAGGGGTTGACGCGCGCATCGTCATCGGCGATCCCGAAGGCGTCCATAAACGAGAGCACCTGAACGGCAAACGCTTCGTTCAGTTCAAACAGACCGATATCTTCGATCGACAGACCGGCACGCTTGAGCGCCTTTTCAGTCGACGGTACCGGACCAAGACCCATGACCTCGGGCTCGACGCCCGCGAATGCGAAACCAATCATGCGCATCTTCGCCTGGAGGCCAAGTTCGCGTGCGGTATCGCCGCCTGCCAAAAGTGACATGGTTGCACCGTCGGTAAGCGGTGAAGCGGTGCCAGCGGTCACACGACCGTGCGGGCGGAACGGCGTCTTGAGCGCCGCCAGACCCTCCATAGTGGTCTGTGGGCGGCGACCCTCATCTTCAGTTGCGAGACCCCAGCCATCAGCATTGCGGGTGGCGACTGGAATCAGATCTGGCTGGAAATCGCCGCGATCGTATGCAGCCTGTGCCTTGTGCTGGCTCAGCATGCCGAAACGATCGGCACGTTCTTTCGTCAATTCAGGGAAACGGTCGTGCAAGCGCTCAGCGGTGAGACCCATGTTGAGGGCTTCGGCGCTCACCATCTTTTCTGCCACGAAACGTGGGTTTGGATCTGCGCCGATTCCGAGTGGGTGACGGCCCATGTGCTCGACTCCGCCCGCGATAGCGATGTCGTATTGACCGGCACCAATAGCGCCGCCCATCATCGCTGCGGTGGTCATTGCGCCTGCGCACATTCGATCCAGCGCGTAGCCTGGAACGCTCAGCGGCAGACCCGCAAGAATTGCGACCGATCGACCGAGGGTGAGGCCTTGATCGCCCTGCTGGGTGGTGGCTGCGATACCCACATCATCGACTCGGTCGAGGGGGAGAGCGGGGTTTCGCTCGAGCAGCCCTTGCAGTGCCTTTACCGCGAGGTCGTCGGCACGGGTTCCCCAGTACATGCCCTTTTCACCTGCGCGTCCAAACGGGGTACGAACCCCATCTACAAAGACAACTTCTCTCATTACGGCCACCATGCCTTTCGAGTGTGAGTGGTTACTTAACCATCCTAGGAAGAATGCTCATAAAGGTGGATGTGCAACGTGCAACATCACCTGAGAGAGTTGCGTGCCCCACCCATTGCTTTATGCGAGATCTACAAAAACGGCAGCGAGAATAGGTGCAGTTAATACACACTGCCAAGGTCGTGCGCCGAGTTCGCTGAGTCGTTTCTCAATCACCTCTGGCGTCGCGGGTGACGGCGCCTCCCAAATGAGACGGCGCATAATATCGGGAGTGAGCAGATTCTCGACGGGCATATGCTGGCGCTCAGCCTCTGCCGCAATCGCCTCTCGGGCAGCAGCCAGGCGGCTCGCCGCCTCGGGGTAGCGTTGCGGCCAATTACGATGATGCGGCATCGACTCTGCGTCGCGCGGCTTGCGCCGCTGGCTCGGCAACTCAGCTGTTTTGCCTTTCAAGATGGCCTTCCACCAGCGGTTGAGTTCGCTTCGGCTGGCGCGGCCACGGAAATCCTTATTTGAGGCGAGCTCTCCCGGCGAGCGCGGGTTCATTGACGCCGCAACAATAAGTGACGCGTCAGGCACCAGGCGACCCGGTGCAACATCTTTCTCGCGGGCGAGAGCATCACGCGCGAGCCAGAGTTCCCGGGCAAGCGCGAGCTCGCGTGGGGTGCGCAGGCGGTTGCCGCCGGCAAGCTTCCGCCAAGGCTCCTCGGCGGCCGGTTTTGGTTGCTTGGTGCGCACCGACTCAAACTCTTGCGCCGCAATATCGCTTTTGCCCTGTGCGTCAAGCTCAGCAGCAATCGCGTCGCGAAGGTCAGGCAGCAGAGCTACATCTAGTGCAGCGTACTCAAGCCAGTCTTTTGGTAATGGCCGGGTTGACCAGTCGGCCGCAGAGTGAGCCTTATTGAGATGAATGCCCAGAAGCTGCTCAACAACACTGCCGAGCCCGACCCGCTCGAAACCGAGCAACCTTGAGGCTAGCTCGGTGTCAAAAAGAGTTTCTGGCATGAGTCCGATTGCATCGAGGCAGGGCAAGTCTTGACTTGCCGCATGAAAAATCCACTCTTCGCCAGCGACTGCATCCCGCAACACTGAGAAATCATCAATCAGTGTTGGATCAAAGAGGAAGGTGCCCGATCCTCGCCGATACATTTGCACCAAATACGCGTCGGAACCGTAGCGGAAACCCGAGGCCCGCTCAGCATCGACACCTACCTGATCTGTACCGCCAGCGAGCGAATCGGCCGCTCGTTTGAGATCGTCAGCAGTCGTCACAAGAGACCAACTGGCCTCAAGTTCGTTTTGGTCTACCACTCGTTATGCACCGTGTCCGTTGCGACGCGCTCTTCGCGAACCAAGCGAGGCGACGCCTTCATGATGGGGGAGTCCCGCCAGCAGGCAGAGCAACTCTCCCCAGGCTTCGGCATGGGCGGCGAACTCGCTATCAAGCGGAGTCCAAGAGGCGCGGATTTCAATCTGCGCCGCGTCGCCCTGCTCTTCGAGGGTACCGAATCCTGTTGAAAGTGTTTTGGTGGCGGTGCCAGAAGCGTAACCATAGGCGGCTTCTCGCGATTCGAGCGCATCGACCAACCACGACCAAGCTACGTCGGCAATAAAGGGGTCAATGCCGATTTCCATTTCAAGCGGTGCCTGAGCGAAGCATACGATCCGAAACGGTGCACCCCACTCTTCAATCGACGCTGGATCATGCATCAAGATAAGGCGGCCAGCGCCATAGGGCGAGTCCCCCTCTTCTGAAGGGTGGGTGCTGCCCTGAATCACGCCTGCCGCAAAAGCGATCGAACGCGGGGCGATGCGTTCGGGTGCGGGAATCTCGCGAACCTGCAGTTCGCTACGGAATGCCGCGGCACGCAGCTGCTCGACGGCGTACTCGAATTCCGCGTCATCGCTATCCACAGCTGCATTCACACTCGTGACACTAGAGTTTGTGTAGGCAGTTCGAACGTTGCCACGCCGTGCATCGTGCGAATGCCCTCCACCGAGAAGTGAGGCATACATGCGGTCCAGGCGCAGAACCCAGTCACCCGATCGTGCACTTTGGGGCCTGGGCCTCGGCATCGCTGCGGGCGGAGCTGCCGCGCTGGCCTGGCAATTCGCGACTCGGGTGCTCACTCCGGCCGAGCACCCAGAGGATGATGTCGAAGTGCTTTCGCTACAAGCCTCTGCAGAGTCTCCAAGCGGTATGCGGGTTTGGCTCACAGGGCCAGACACTGATCTAGAGGGCAGTTACTCCTTTATCTTTGACGCGGTGGATCGCCAGACACAAGACCTTGCCGGCCACGCCAGGCTTGGGCCAGTGCTTGAGCGGGCCGGAACCGGACGAAAAGCGCGTGTAGTTCGAGATGTTCTCAGTGTTGAACGCGGCGACCTTCGGGTGGGTGCGAGGGGCAGGATTACGGGATGGTGGTACACCGATCCGGAACAGCTGGGCTACCCGACACGTCTTGTTGCGGTACCGATGCCAAACGGAGTGAGCTGGGGCTGGTTGATCGAGCCGAAGAACTCGATACCTGGAAGGTGGGCAGTGCATGTGCACGGCCGAGGGGCGCTGCCGCACGAAGCGTTGCGCGGCGTCGAATCCTTCGCTGAAGCGGGGATTACGAGCCTGGTCATCGCATATCGCAACGATAGTGGAGCCCCGGTGGGTCTGGGCGGTCGCTACGGCCTGGGGTTGTCAGAGCAGGAAGACGTTGATGCGGCTATCGGCTGGACTCGCACTCAAGGCGCTGAACGGGTGACAGTGGTGGGCTGGTCAATGGGCGGCACGGCAGCGGTAATAGCGGCAGGTCTCGGTAGAAATCGTGACTTGGTCGATGCGATGGTGCTCGATTCCCCGGCTCTTGATTGGCCGGAGCTGTTGCGGCACCAGGCGAAACTTGCGTATCTTCCGGCTTGGATCGCCGAGCTTGGCGTGCTGATGCTTCGCGCGGGCTGGGTGCGAGGCGCAATCGCTGGCGTGCGAGGCACCGATGTTACTGCGCTTACCGCCAGGCGCCTGGCATCACTGATTAGGGTGCCAACTCTTATTCATGCGAGCGCTGGCGACAGCTTTGTGCCGTGGCAGGGATCGCTGAAGGTTGCGCAGTTACGTTCTGGGCTCGTGAGATTGCACCCCTCGCGAGGCGAGCACGTGAAGTTGTGGAACGCCGACACTGCAGGGTGGAAACGTGAGACGGCAAACTTTCTGGCCGAGCTCGCAACTGACGAGTCGCACTAGAGGGCCGCGATGAGGCGAAGAATGTGACGAGTTTGTGCATTCGGCACGCACACTGTCTGCAAGATCAGTAGAGCTGACCGAAGCGGCATCTGTACCGCTGTAGTATTGCACTCGATGTCAAATAGCGCTGAGCACACTGCTGCCCATTTGGTCGACCGCCACCCCGTTATTTCGGGTACCGAGCTGGTGGCGACCCTGGTTCCGCCCCGTCAATTTGATGGTGCCTCGTTTGAGTCGTATCGACCCGACGAGAACTACCCGTCTCAGAGCGAGGCGAGAGATACGTTGCAGGCGTTCGCTCAACCTGAAGCTCCAATCTCACGCGGAGGCGGCTTTCTGGGATTCGGTCGCAAAAAGGTGGCAACAGAACCAAAGCCTGGTGCAATTACGAAGCCAGGCGTCTACCTCGACGGTGGGTTTGGTGTCGGCAAGACTCACTTGCTTGCAGCCACCTGGCATGCGACCCCTGGGCGCAAGTATTTTGGCACCTTTATCGAGTACACGGCACTTGTTGGTGCGCTCGGTTACGCGGGGGCTCTCGGTGTGCTGCAAGGTGCTCGACTGATTTGCATTGACGAGTTTGAGCTGGATGATCCGGGCGACACGATGCTGATGACCAGGCTTATCGGTGACCTTACCGCCACGGGCTCGCGCATCGTCGCGACTTCGAATACCCCACCGAATGCACTGGGAGAGGGGCGCTTCGCGGCGTCTGACTTTATGCGTGAGATTCAGGCGATGGCTGATCGCTTCGTTACGATTCGTATCGACGGTGTTGACTACCGACAGCGTGACCTTGCGGGCGACGCCGTCACGCTGAGCGATGATGCTTACCGCTTCACTCTGGCAGACGTTGTCTCATCGGGGGAGCGAATGACCGATGATTCCTTCGGCGATCTGGTGAAGCACCTCGCGACGGTGCATCCGTCGAGCTACATTGGCATGCTGAATGGTGTGCGAGTAATTGGTCTGCGTGATGTTTTCGAACTCACCGATCAATCTGCTGCACTGCGGTTTGTGGCCTTTATTGACCGTGTTTATGATGCACAGATCCCGATCCGCGCCACAGGCCTTACGCTCACCTCGATTTTCGGCGGCGGAATGCTTGACGGTGGATACCGCAAGAAGTACCTACGCTGTATGTCGCGCCTGAATGCCCTCACACAGAGCGAACTGACTGCCTGACGGCAAAGACGATCACAGCCGCAGGTTTGCCCTCAGGGGTAGGCCTGCGGCTTTTTCTGTGCTTCGAGCAAACTCTAGGCAGGATGAAACAATACAAAGCAGAAAACACAAAAGGCAGGATCTAAATGATCCTGCCTTTTGCAGTTCGCGTGCGCGGAGGGGGACTTGAACCCCCACGCCCTAATACGGGCACTAGCACCTCAAGCTAGCGCGTCTGCCATTCCGCCACCCGCGCGAACTGTCTGCCGGACCTTCCCGGCGAACAAGAAATAAAGTATCACGGATCCGAGGTGCAAGACGAATCGGCCAAGCCGCGACACGCCGGACCCTCGCCTTTTTGAGCTCTCAGGCGTAGCCTAAAGCCAGGGTAAATACCCGCGAAACCGTTGATTTTGCAGGGAAGAAGCCAAGATGAACAATCATAAAAATAATTCTTTCGAAGACCACGAATCGGATCCGGCACACACTCCGGGTAACGGTTGGGTTGATGAAGGCGGCGCGTCCCATCTCGGACCAGCCACACACTTGACTGTCGAAGACGCTGGTGAGCACGACCATAACGTCGAGCACTCAAGCCAGAACAGTGAGACAGATCAGGCTGAAGGCTGACGTAACACTTGAAAGAGTTGCTCAGGCGCTCGATACTGTGGAGTTATGACTGCACAACTCTCTGAGACAGCCAGGGTCGCGCGAGATCTGATTCGTTTCGACACTTCAAATCGCGGCGAGGGCGACGCGAACCCCGAGGCCGAGGCGGCTCGTTATGTTACCGACTACCTCACCGCCCTTGGCCTGAACCCGGTCACGATTGAATCCGCGCCGGGTCGCGCCAGTGTGGTGGCACGAGTAGCGGGAAGCGATCCAACGCTGCCAGCGCTTGTGCTGCACGGGCACCTTGATGTGGTGCCCGCTGATCCAGCGAACTGGAGTGTCGACCCCTTCGCGGGCGAGATCAAAGACGGAATGCTCTGGGGGCGCGGCGCCGTCGACATGAAAGACATGTGCGCAATGATGCTCACCTCCGTCGCAGAGCTACTTCGCGCGGGGGATCAGCCCCGCCGAGACCTCATCCTTGCTTTCTTCGCTGATGAAGAAAACGGCGGAGTGTACGGTGCGCACTATCTGGTTGAGCACCACCCGGAGCTTTTTGAAGGAGCGGCGACTGCGATTAGCGAGGTCGGTGGATACTCTGTCGAGCTGAACGGCACCCGTGCCTACCTGATTCAAACAGGTGAGAAAGCGCTCGACTGGATCAGGCTTCGCGCGCGCGGCACTGCCGCACACGGCTCACGAGTTTGGTCAGACAACGCGGTTACGCGGCTTGCTGAGGCCATCGCAGCGCTAGGTCGGCACGAGTGGCCAGTCGCGCTCTGCGACACGACACGCGAACTGATTTCTGAGATTGCGAAGATTTATGGCGAAGATCCAGAAACAGTGAATGCGGAAGAGCTGATTCTGCGCACCGGCACCGCTGGCGGCTTCATTCAGGCAAGCCTGCGAAACACGAGCAACCCGACGGTGCTGAAAGCCGGATACAAGCACAACGTGATCCCCGATACAGCCGAGGCGCTCGTGGATGTGCGTTCATTGCCCGCCGATCAGCCAGGCATCCTTGCGAAGGTGCAGGAGATTGTCGGCGCAGATATCGAAATTGAGACGGTACACAGCGATATTGGCCTTGAAGTGCCATTCGCTGGTGAAGCCGTCGAAGCTATGATCGCGAGCCTGCGAGCGCACGATCCAGAGGCAAAGGTGCTTCCATACCTGCTTTCCGGAGGCACTGACAACAAGGCGCTGAGTCGTCTCGGTATTACCGGTTACGGCTTTGTGCCGCTGCGTCTGCCAGCAGATCTCGACTTTCCCGGAATGTTTCATGGAGTCGATGAGCGTGTTCCGCTTGCGGCCCTTGATTTTGGTCATGAAGTGCTCGTCGACTTGCTACGCCGATACTAAAAATTCGTCAAGCCGCGTTAGTCTTGTCTCTGGTCCGCGCGCTTCTAGCGTGCTGACCGACTAGCGAGCTGGCCTTCCGAAGTGGGGCCGGCAGACGGAGGAAACAACGCATATGGGCATCTTTGAAGCCATTCTGCTGGGCATCATCCAGGGACTCACCGAGTTCCTTCCGGTCTCGTCGAGCGCGCATTTGCGTATCGCGAGTGAACTGATGGGCATTGGTGATGCCGGAGCGGCATTCACTGCAATTACCCAGCTCGGCACCGAGGCAGCCGTCGTCGTATTCTTCTGGCGAGACATCACCAGGATCATTGGGCGCTGGTTCCGCTCGTTGAGCGGTGCTGTGCCGCGTCGCGACCCAGATGCGCTACTCGGCTGGTGGATCATTCTCGGCAGTGTGCCGATTGTGATTGGCGGATTGTTATTCGAAGATGCCATCGACCACACCCTGCGTTCGCTCTGGTTCGTCGCGACCGCGCTCATCGTCTTCGGTTTGCTACTTGGCTGGGCCGACCGCGTTGGCAAGCAAGACCTGACGCTCAAGCAGATGGGCTGGAAGCACGCGCTGGTTTACGGCATCGCGCAGGCTATGGCGCTAATCCCAGGTGTCTCGCGTTCCGGCGGCACCATTACCGCGGGCCGCTTGATGGGTTACACCCGCGAGCAAGCTGCTCGGTATTCGTTCTTGCTGGCGATCCCCGCAGTATTTGGCTCGGGCGGCTACAAGCTTGTGAAAGCGATCGGTGATCCGGGAAGCACCCCAATGGGGCCAACACTCATCGCAACCGTGGTTGCCTTCGTTATTGCCCTCGTGGTGATCGGTGTATTCATGAAGTACATCTCACGCGGCAGTTTCATGCCGTTCGTGATTTACCGAGTGGCGCTTGGCGTGCTCATTCTTGTGCTGCTGGCCACCGGTGTGCTTGACGCAAACGGCGCACCTGCTGCAGCTGCGGCCGTCGGGAGTGCACAGTGAGAACCTGGACAGCACCTGACCTGCCTAAGCTGCCCGGCATCGGGCGACCGCCTCGGCTCTTTAACACCGCGAATGGGCGACTAGAGCACCCACCAATCGCGAACGAACAAGCCACCCTCTACGTGTGCGGTATTACGCCATACGATGCGACCCACCTCGGACACGCAGCCACCTACCTGGCGTTCGACCTCATGCAGCGTGCTTGGCGCGATGCCGGTATCGAAACCGTGTATGCCCAGAACATCACCGATATTGATGATCCGCTGCTTGAGCGTGCCGCGGCTACCGGTGTCGACTGGAAACATCTCGCAGACGATCAGATTTCGCTGTTCCGCAGCGACATGCATCGCCTCGGCATGATCCCGCCCGAGCACTACGTTGCTGTCACTGAACGCATCGACGAGATTGCCGACGCAGTCTCAAAGCTGCGTGAGCTCGGCCTCGCCTACGAGGTGCCAACCGACGACGCCGAAGGCAGCGACCTCTACTTCGATGTGCGCAAAGCTGAAAAGATCACAGAGTGGCGGCTTGGCGATGTTGCGCCCTACGACCGTGCCCTGATGATGCAGTTGAGTGCTGAACGCGGGGGCGATCCTCGTCGTGAAGGCAAACGCGACCCACTCGACCCACTGCTGTGGCGTGCGGCGCGGGAGGGCGAGCCGAGCTGGCCGTCGAGTGTTGGTGAAGGCCGCCCGGGTTGGCATATCGAATGCTCGGTGATTGCTGCCGGGGCGCTCGGTAACGCGTTTACTGTGCAAGGCGGCGGGGGAGACCTGGTGTTTCCGCACCACGAGTTCACGGCGGCTCACGCGACCGCGCTCTCGGGTACGCCGCTTGCGCACGCGTATTGCCACGTCGGCCTGATCTCTTACCAGGGCCACAAGATGTCGAAGTCTCGCGGCAACTTAGTGCTGATTTCGCGCTTGCTTGAGGCCGGCGCTGATCCCTCAGCTATTCGCCTGGGCATTATGTCGCACCACTACCGTTCCGAGTGGGAGTGGTTCGACGAGGATCTTCAAACCGCGCATCGTCGCCTCAGTGCTTGGCGCGAAGGACTGGTGCGTGAGTCGGCTGATCCGCTTGATTCTCACGATGTGCTTGCTCAATTGCGCCAGGCGCTCGCAAACGATCTCGACACTCCGGTCATGCTGGCAACACTTGATGCCGCGCTCGATCGTGGGGTCGACAACCCGGGTCTCATCGCTGACGCGGTGTATGCCTTGCTCGGTGTTCGCCTGCAGCCAGTCTCTGTCTCAGGCAACAGCGTTGAGGATCCCTGCCCACTCGAGGCTTAGTTCTACCGTCCCGAGTTCGGCACAGGTGGATCTTCAGGATCTGCTTCGCCGTCCTCGGGCTCGATGTTCAAATACTTCTCGAACTCGTGGGCGATTGCCTCGCCTGTGGTCTCCGGTGCAGTGGCGGCGTCTCTAGCGGCTTCGAGGGTGCGGATGTAGTTCGACATGTCTTCGTCACTCGCCGCGACGCGGTCGATATTCGCCTCCCACTCGGTGGCTTCTGCTAGCAAATTGCCGCGGGGGATCACCACATCGAGTACCTCTTCGAGCTTGTCGAGAATCGCGAGGGTGGCTTTGGGTGAGGGCGAGCTGTGCACGTAATGAGGTACTTGCGCCCATAGCGTCATTGAGGGCACACCCGCTTCGGTAAGGGCCATATCAAGCACGGTGGTGATTCCGGCTGGCCCTTCGTAGTCACTGCGATCGGCGCCAACTCGAGCTCGCAATTCTGCGTCTTCGCTGCTGATATTGGTGACAATTGGCCGCGAATGTGGTGAGTCAGAGAACAGGGAACCGATCAATATAACGGTGTCGATTTGCCAAATATCGACGAGATCGACGACTTCGTCAGCGAAGGCATTCCAGTCACGTGCTGGTTCGACGCCGGCGAGCATGAAGATGTCGGTTACCGGTGTGCCGTTGATGCGGCGCACGGTGTCTTTCGGCGTATCGTTTTCGCTGCCGGGCCGATGCACGGTGCCGTACAGTCTGGTTTCTGGCCATTCGAGCACCCGTTTTCCGTGCTCATTGAAACTCACCTTTGGCCGATGCACCTGAAAATCGACGAAGCCATCTGCGCCAATCGCGTGCAGAAGTTCGGCGTTGGTGAGGGTGGCCAAATGCTGCAGCACAGTAGTAGTCGCTGCGCCGGCATCGCTCCAACCCTCAAACGCGGCAATTAACACTCGTTCTGATGTCGAATTGTTCGCTGCGTCATTCATCCTTTAAGGATAGCCCTCACGCTGATGCTCAGCTTCGTCTGTCACGAAGACGGCTAGAATCTTGAGTGATGAAATCTGACAACTTTGCCGCAGTTCTGTGGGACATGGATGGCACCCTCATCGATTCCGAACCGCTCTGGATCGAGACCGAGCTTGCGATGCTTCGTCGCTACGGCCTTGAAATGAGCGCCGAGACCCATCAGCGTCTGATCGGGTCGGGGCTGTGGGAGGCTGCTGAGCACTTTCGCGATCTTGGCGTGCCGTTGAGCGCCGACGAGATCGTGGCCGAATGGGTGTATGGGGTTTCTCGTGGGATCGCGAGCTCTGAGCCGCAGTGGCGACCTGGCGCGGTCGAACTCTTGGCTTCGCTGAAACACGCCGGTGTGCCATGCGCGCTGGTGACGATGTCTACACGTTCGCTGGCCGACGCGGTAGTCGCGATGCTTCCAGAGGGTACCTTCAGCGCTGTGATTGCAGGCGACGAAGTAACCCACGCTAAGCCTCACCCCGAGCCGTATCTGCTCGGTGCTGCCGCGCTCAACGTGCAGATTGAGAACTGTGTGGCGTTCGAAGACTCGCCGACCGGATTGAATTCTGCGTACGCTTCGGGCGCGACGGCCATCGGTATTCCCAACATGGTTTCGCTTGATGATGCTCCGGCGCATCGCCTTATTCCAACTCTTGCTGGCATTGATGCCGATACACTTCGTGAGCTGCACAACGATATTCGCGCGGCTCATTCCGAACCTACGAGCGTCACCGAGGAGACTGCACAGTGACCGATCACATCCCTGCCGAGACAGCGGCTACTGAGCTTACGCCGCAACTGAGCGGACCGTTCAGTTACGGCGATCGTGTGCAGCTGACTGGCCCGAAGGGGCGTCTCAACACAATTACCCTGGTGCCTGGAGCTGAATTTCATAGTCACAGGGGCATGTTGAAGCATGCTGATCTGGTTGGCTTGCCCGACGGTTCCGTGGTGACCAACAGCAGCGGTGAAGAGTACCTTGCACTGCGACCGCTGCTGAGCGACTTTGTGATGTCTATGCCGCGCGGTGCCGCGATTGTGTACCCGAAAGATGCGGCGCAGATTCTTTCACTTGCCGATATCTTCCCGGGTGCCCGTGTTGTTGAGGCCGGGGTCGGTTCGGGCGCCCTGTCGCTGCATCTTTTGCGTGGGATCGGCGAAACCGGTGAGCTGCTTTCCTTTGAGCGTCGCGAAGAGTTTGCTGAGATTGCTACCGCAAATGCTGCGGCATTCTCAGGTTCGGTTCCAAGTAACTGGACGGTTACCGTCGGCGACCTGCAGGATGCGCTGCCAGCGAAATGTGCCTCGGGCACCGTAGACCGTGTCGTGCTCGATATGCTCGCACCCTGGGAATGCGTTGACGTTGTGGCTGAGGCGCTCAAGCCCGGTGGCGTGGTGATCTGCTACGTCGCCACTGTTACGCAGCTCTCTCGTGTTGCTGAAGAACTTCGACGATCGGGTCTCTTTACCCACCCGCAGGCGAACGAGACTATGGTTCGCGGCTGGCACGTTGAGGGCCTCGCGGTTCGCCCAGACCACCGCATGGTGGCACACACCGGCTTCTTGATCACCGCGCGCAGACTCGCCCCCGGTGCGAAGCTTCCGCAGTTGAAGCGTCGTGCTTCTAAGGGTGAATACACTGACGCCGACGTTGCTGCTTGGACACCAGACCTGGTGAACGAAGGCGCGGACGGGTCTAAGGAGTGGAGCGAAGAGTCGATTGGCCAGTGGGCCAAGAGCGACAAGGTGCTTCGCAAAAAGGTTCGCGAGGCGCAGCGTTTCGCGCAAGAGCGCGGCGCAGGCGAATAAGCTTTCGCCTCAGCTAAGCTAAGTAAGTTGTCGCATTCTTCGAGAGGTTGTCATGCGCAGTCGTGTTCTTCCCATTGCCGCTGCTACCGCAGTTATGGCGTCCGTGCTGACTGGTTGCACGGCAGTTAACCAAGCAGTAGTAAATTGTGAACCACAGTTTCAGCCAAGTGCTCTTACTGACGGGGTGACCGTGAGTGGTGACTCCGCAGATACTCTCTCGGTGAAGGTGCCTGAGGGCGCTGGCAGCATGAACACGCACAGCAGTGTGTTCAGCGCAGGCGACAAGACGTCCGATGCAAGCGACGTGGTCGTATCTGGTTCGCTGTTTGAAGCGAATCTCGCATTTGTGAATGCCGATACGGGTGACATCCTCGATGTTTCGCCAGCTTACGGCAGCGGTCGTGGTCAACTGCTGCTCGCGACGGCAGAGCAGGGCCCCGTGGTTGGTGCACTGCTTTGTTCATCGGTTGGCGACACCGTCGTGACCGAGCTTTCGCCGCAGGACAGCGCCGCTATGGGTGTTGACGGCCAGCTCATTGTTGTTGCAGAGATTAACGCCGTTTATGCTCCTCGTGCTGAGGGCAAGACACGTGCGCTCACTACCGGGTTCCCCGCTGTGACAAATGACGAGACGGGCCGCCCTGGTATGGTGTTGCCTCCGCAGCAGGCGCCGACCAAGGTGAAGTCTTCGGTGCGCATCGAAGGCAATGGTGACAAGGTAGCTTCGACCGACAACGTGATCGGCAACGTTCTCACTGTGAGCTGGGAAGGTCAGGTCGTTCGAAACACTTGGGACGAAATGCCAAGTGGTTTCGGTGCCGAGGGTGACGAAGGTCAGACCGGTGCAAGCTTCCGTGCAGAGCTGACGGGTTACCCCGTTGGATCGCAGGTCGTTATCATCGAGCCAACCGGTGACGGCACGGCCCGCGTGAGCGTGGTCGACATTCTCGCAGTTCTGTAGGCCTCGATGGCAAGCTCGTCGGCCCGAAAGCGGGTGCCAAGCGAGGAACGGGTGTTCAGCCTCGTGCTCGCTCTGGTTGCCAGCCCGCAAGGGCTGACGAAGTCTGAGCTGCTATCGAGTGTGTACGGCTATGCCGAAAGGTATGACCCAAGGAAGCCCGATCCAGCGATCGAGCGTCAATTTGAGCGCGACAAAACTCAGCTCCGTGAGCTTGGCATTCCGATTGAAACGATCGACTCACCGCTGGAAGCCGGCAATAACCAGCTTTCTAGATATCGGATCGTAAAAGATCGGCTGCAACTGCCCGAGCAAGTGCGTTTTTCGGCAGAAGAACTCACGCTACTCAAAATGGCTTCGCTTGCATGGCGTGACGGCAGTCTTGACTCTGCCTCACGCTGGGCCTCAATGAAACTGGTTTCTCTTGGCGTGAACCTCGATGTGCGCAATCTGGGAATTGCGCCAAGTCTTGGCATGCGCGAAGCTGCAGCGGTGCCCTTGCAGGCGGCGATCGACGAGCGCAAGATTGTGCGTTTTGACTATCGCCTGCCCAACCGCGAAACCGCCCTTGAACGGCGTGTTGCCCCGCTCCGTCTGCATCGTGCAGAGGGCCGATGGCATCTGGTTGCACACGATCTCGACCGTTCGGCCGAACGAATCTTTTTGCTCACGCGCATCACCTCTGAGGTGCGAATCGAGCAGCAGGAGTTTGATGCTGCACTGTTGTCAAGAGCTCAAGAAGCGCTCGACAACATGCTCAAACTCGTTGCACAGCAGCGTGCGATTGTACGGGTACAGCGCGGTTCTACCGCAGAGGCACGTCTTGAGCCACGAGGTAGCGTGATTAGCGGGGGAGCTGACACCCCTGAGTCTGCGGTACAGAGCGGTTCGAGTGATCCAGCGCGCGAACTCGGCGAGGGCGTGCATATTGAGCTCGGCACGCTTGACTACTCCGTACTCGCAAGTGAGATTGCCGGTTTTGGTGACGAAGCGGTTGTGGTTGAACCAGAAACCTTGCGTGCCGAAACCACTCGCTTACTCGAAACCATTCGCGAACAGCACTCGGGAGCGGCAGATGGCTAGGCAATTTACGACCTCAGACCGTGTAATGCTGCTGATGGCACTTGTGCCCTACCTAGATCAGCACGGGCCAAGTTCGATCACCGAACTCGCTACAGAATTTGATGTCTCGCCAAATGCGCTTCGTCAACTGGTGCGTTTTCTTGGTGTTGCTGGAGTACCCGGAGAAACACAGACCTATCAACACGAAGATCTGTTTGATATCGACTGGGATGCGCTTGAACAGTACGACTTGGTAAGCCTGACGAACATTGTTGCGGTTGAAGAGACACCGCGTTTTTCGTCAGTGGAAACTTCAGCGATGATCGCAGGTTTGCACGTGCTCGGGCCGATGCTTCCTGCCGAATTGCAGGCTGTAGCCCAAAGCACTGCCGAGAAACTAGCTGCCGTTGTGCCAGTCAGCGAAGTGCGTAGCCCGCTGACCGCGAGTGAAGACCCCGTGCACAACAGGCTCAGCGAAATCACCTCGACGATGGCGAACTCGCAGCGCTTAAGCTTTGAGTACCGCGATGCGAGCGGAACTTCCACGCGTCGCGTCGTAGAGCCGCTGCTGCTGAGCCAATCAAGCGACGCTTGGTATTTGCGTGCTTACTGTCTTGACCGCGCTGCTGAACGAACATTTTTGCTGGATCGCATGCGAGAGGTTCACGCGATTGATGAGCGAGCGGATCGCACCCCGCTCGCGCCGACCAAACGCGAAGCGGGCCTTGCCGAAGCGGAACTGACCGCACAGATAAAGTTGACGCCTGCGGCGCTGCGCACAATCGCTGATTTTGCGCCCCGAGTGACGCGTGATCTTCCCGATGGTTGGTGCGAAGCCGAGCTCGAACTTTTGCACCCCGCCGTCGCTATTCGGCTTGTTCAAGCTGCGCCGGGCGAAGTGATTGTGCTCGCCCCGGCGTCAGCTCGTGACGCAGTTCAGGAATGGGCCAGCCGCGCACTTGCACGTTACGACGTGTAAAGAGCGGATTCACGGTCACTCCCGGATAGACTTACCTGGTGGCAAAAAAGAGTCGCGGGCGCAAGAACCCAGAAGGCAAGATGAGTCTTGGCGCTCACCTTGTTGAGCTGCGAAATCGACTCTTCATTTCGGCAATCGCAATCCTGCTCGGCATGGTTGCCGGCTGGTACCTATCGCCCTGGGTCTGGGACATGCTTCGGCAGCCCATCGAAGCACTGCGCGAAAACGGTCGCGAAGCACAGATCATGTACACCGATATTTCGGGCGGTTTCGATCTCACTGTACAGATTGCGCTCGGGATCGCCGTGATCATCGCCTGCCCGGTCTGGTTGTACCAGATCTGGGCATTTATCGTGCCTGGCCTTACCAAGCGCGAAAAGTGGCATGCGGTTGGCTTTCTTGGTGCGGCGGTGCCACTCTTTTTGGCCGGTGTCTATGTCGGCTGGACAGTCTTGCCAAACATCGTGCGATTGATGGCAAGCTTCCAACAATCGCAAGACGTGTTCAATATGGATGCGCGAACCTACATTGACTTTACGTTTAAGCTGCTCTTCGCCGTTGGCGTAGGGTTTGTGTTGCCGGTGCTACTGGTACTGCTGAACTTCCTGGGTGTGGTTCGCGGCAAAGCAATTCTTAAGCAGTGGCGAATTGCGATTATCGCGATCATTACCTTTGCTGCCATTACCACGCCAGCAACTGAGCTGATGAGCATGTTCATCCTTTCTGCTCCAATCGTTGTGCTGTACTTTGCGGCGGCCGGTATCGCCATCTGGCATGACCACATCGCCGACAAGAGGCGCGCGAAAGAATTTGCCGAGTACGATCTCGACGAAGTAACCACGAGCGGAGACAATTCGTGAACGACTATCCTGCACTCGAAGCATTCGAGAAAAGGATCAGCTTCGGACTCGATGGATTTCAACGCACCGCGTGTGAACGGCTAGAAGATGGTCGTAGTGTGCTTGTGGCAGCCCCGACAGGCTCCGGAAAAACCACCGTTGCTGAGTTTGCTGTATACCTCGCGCGCCGTGAACAGGACGCACGAGTTTTTTACACGGCACCGATCAAGGCGCTTTCAAACCAAAAATTTCGGGAGCTCTGCGCGGAGTACGGCGAAGACGAAGTTGGCCTGCTCACCGGAGACGTGAACCTGCGGGGTGATGCCCCGATTGTGGTGATGACCACCGAGGTTTTGCGCAATATGATCTACGCCGAGAGCGCAGCTCTTGAAGGGCTTGCCTTTGTGGTGCTTGATGAAGTGCACTACCTTGGCGATCGTTGGCGGGGAGCTGTGTGGGAAGAAATCATTCTGCACCTACCCGAGACTGTTCGGCTGGTGTCGCTCTCTGCAACGGTGTCAAACGCCGAAGAATTTGGCGACTGGATGCACGCGGTACGTGGTGACACCGATGTTGTGCTGAGCGAGCACAGGCCGGTACCACTGTATCAACACGTACTGACCCCAAAGGCGCTGCTTCCGCTCTACATCAACGCTGACGGTGAGCTGGCAGAGCGCGGCAAGCTCAACCCAGAGCTGCGCAGCCTCGCAAGAAGTTCGCGAGACAGCGAAGACGGTGGCGGCAGGGGGAATCGGTCTTCGCGAGACCGCGGTTACGAACGATACCGCTCGAATCGCGACCGAAGCAGAGGGCGTGCGCCGGTTCGACGCGTGAAACGAATTCGCCGCTCAGACATGGCACGAGCGCTTGAAGAGACCGGCTTGCTGCCAGGCATCGTCTTCATCTTTAGCCGCAATGGTTGTGACCAGGCCGTGCAGCAGTGCCTCTTCGAGGGTATCCGACTCACCACACGCGAAGAACGTGACGAAATTCGCGCGGTGATCCACCAAGCCATCGACGGTCTAGACGAAGATGACCTTCGTATTCTCGGTGTGAACTCATGGATTGCAGGGCTTGAACGGGGAGTGGCAGCACACCACGCCGGGCTTTTGCCACAGTTCAAAGCGGTTGTTGAGCAGCTCTTCCAGCGTCGCCTGGTGAAGCTGGTGTTTGCCACTGAAACTCTGGCTCTCGGCATCAACATGCCAGCTCGCTCGGTCACGATTGAGCGGCTCGACAAGTACAACGGTGAGCAGCGTGTGCCACTTACCTCTGGCGAATATACCCAGCTCACCGGTCGCGCCGGTCGACGCGGAATTGACCACGAGGGCCACGCGATCGTGGTCTGGGGCGACGGAATGGATCTTGAAGCTGTAGCCCACCTGGCGGCGGCCCGTTCCTTCCCCGTCCGATCGAGTTTCAAACCCACCCCGAATATGGCAGTGAACTTGCTGCAGAGAATGCCGCATGAGCGCGCTCGTGACACACTCGAACTCAGTTTTGCCCAGTTTCAGGCCGACCGTGACGTCGTTGACCAGGCCCGTCAATTGCGAGCAGAACAAGAATCACTAGCCGGCTATGACAAGGCGGCCCGCCGCTCCAAGGGTGCCGACAAGAAACGGTGGGAAGACCGCGCCCGCAAATTGCGCAAGCAGATTGAACGCGGCCGTCGCCGTGTTGAGGCGAGAAGCGGCACGATTGCGCGTACCTTTGACCGTGTGGTTGCCGCTCTTGGCGAACTTGAATACCTGCGTGGCGATGAGGTCACCGCTTGGGGCCGATTGCTCGCGCGTGTCTATGGTGAGCGAGACCTGCTAGTGGCGGAGTGCCTGAGGCACGATGCTTGGCGCGGTATCGACGCGCCCGGACTCGCCGCCATGTGCTGTGCGCTCAGCTACGAGCCACGCCGTGATGATGAAGCAGAGGGTCGCTGGCCTGGTGGTTCATTTCGGCCAGCTTTTGAGCGCACCCTTGATCTTTGGGAATCACTCGACGAGGTCGGTGAGCGACACCGTCTCGGCGGCGCTGAAATGCCACACGCTGGCCTAGCAACCGCAATGCAAGGCTGGGCGAACGGGTGGACGCTCAGTCGCACTCTCGAGGAAGCTGAGATTGGTGCCGGTGATTTTGTGCGCTGGGCAAAACAAACTATCGATCTGCTTGATCAGATTGCGCAGGCAAGCGAACACGCTGAGGTTGACGAGGATCGCCTAGCCGAGCTCGGCAAACTTGCTCGTGAGGCGAAACGAAAGATTCGACGGGGCATCGTTGAGACATCGAGTGCGGCATGAGTGAGAACCCGAGCAAAGCGGCAACGCCAAAGGTGCTGCCCTGGTGGCTCGCGTTGTTGTTTGCTGCCGCTGGTGGCTTCTGCCTAGACCTTGCAGCGCCAGCGGTGAGCTGGTGGCCGGCAGCCCTCATCGGTACGGGTCTTATCTTTGCCGCTCTCTGGCAGCGCAAAGCGGGCAGCGGTTTTCTCTTTGGTGCCGTCGCTGGCGCGACATTCTGGATGCCGCATATCTCGTGGTTGACCCTTTACCTTGGGCCGGTGCCCTGGGCAGGGCTCGCTGGCGTCATGATTATCTGGTTTGGCCTCTTCGGCATGCTGATCGCTATTTCGACCAGAGGCTTGGCGCACCTGATGCGGCCGGGAGTGTTTTTGGGGCTTGCTCAGGCATTCGTTGCTGCCGGGCTTTGGGCTACCCGTGAGCAGATCCAGTCAACCTGGCCTTACGGCGGTTTCTCTTGGGGACGCTTGGCGATGCTCCAAGCAGACAGTCCTTTTGCTGAGCTCGCATCTTGGCTTGGTTTCGCTGGCCTCAGCGGCCTATTGGCGTTGCTGAGCGCTCTTGTGGTGGCGGTGCTTTCGAGCAGACAGGCTAAGTTTTTCTCAAAGACGGTCGCTCTCGGAGCTATTGCAGCGTTGGCGTTCGGCCTTGCCTTGGTGCCGGTGTACTCGCTGCAGTCCTCTGGCAGTATTTCGGTTGCCGGTGTCCAGGGAAACTCAAAGTCGGGCATCTTTGATGATCGAGAGAATGGTGACGTGTTTCGAGACCATCTCGACGCGACCAGTGACATGCTTGCCGAGCTAAAACGCGAGGGCAAATCTGTTGATCTTATTGTTTGGCCAGAAAATGCTGCCGAGTTTCAATTGACTGAACAGCGCATGCGTGGCTTTGAAGTGCAACGGCTCTCCCAACAAGCACAAGCCCCGATTGTCGCGGGGTCGGTCCTGCAGCATCCTGACAATAGCTACACGAATAGCTCCGTTGTGTTTGATGCTGATGGCGCCACCGGTCAGCGCTACGACAAACGCCGACCGGTGCCCTTCGCCGAGTACATGCCTAATCGGGCGTTCTTCCGTGCACTCGCGCCAGACCTCGTAGACCTCGTACAGCTTGAATATAGTTTCGGCCAATTGCCAGCGGTGATGCAGTTGGAGACCACGGAAGGGCAGATCCGGGCAGGCATCGCAATCTGCTTTGACATCACTTTTGACGAGCAGGCGGTCGCAATGATGAACGGCCCATTTGAAAATGGAGAACCGAGCGAAGCCCAGGTGATCCTTGCTCCGACGAATAACGCCGACTTCGGACGAACCGATGAGAGCGCACAACAGTTGCAGATCGCGAAGCTACGCGCCATAGAGACGGGCCGCGCGGTTGTGAATATTTCTACTGTCGGTACGAGCGCTGTCATTATGCCTGATGGCAGCTTTGTCGATCAGTTAACGCCTTTCACCGCAGACTACCTCTACGCAACAGTGCCGCTCGTTGAAGGGCAGACACCAGCGCTGCGATTTGGCAGCGCAATTGCCGGTGCCTGGATCACCATTGGCCTGCTCGGTGCGGCCTTCGGAGTTGTGGGTGCACGCCAGCTGCACAAGCTCAACCGTAAGAAGGCAAGCTAAACGGGCAGCAACTTGCTGCTGAAAGTATCACGCACTCAGGTGAAATTCGTGCTGGTCTGTGATGCTCACGAACCAAAGTGTCGTGTGTGCTACTTTCCTCGACGAGCGCGCAGCAGCTGAAGTCGTTCTTCAAGAAGCTCTTCGAGTTCTTCGCGGCTGCGGCGTTCAAGCAGCATGTCCCAATGGGTGCGTTGATTCTGGCCCTTTTCTTCAAACTCGGCGCGAGCTGCCTTACCGGCCTCGTCATCGAGAAAGCCAAGTTCACCGCTTTTCGGATCGAACCATTCGGGTGGAACTTCAGCCTCAGAATCGAACATTACCGAGAATGTATTGCCAAGGTCGGTAAGGTATTCAACGCGCTTTCGTGGTGAAAACTCGATGCCCTTATCGCCCTGCAGACTCGTCGCTCCAATGCGCGATCCGCGCAGTGTTCGCTCGGCCATGTCTACCTCCATGTCTCGCGTGCCAGGGTTCTGGCACCGCGTCGCAACGGCTGTTGTTTCTTGCAGAGTAGCGGTCCAAGCCGTGAAGCAACAGACCCCGTGTCCGTATCGTCATATTTCGACCGCTACGCTTGACTACATATATAGACATGGTCGCCATGTTTTGACGAACTCTATTCGAAGGAGACATCTTGACTCAGCCGCTCGCAGCAGGCAGCCTCGCGGGGAAGCGTGCCCTCGTAACCGGTTCATCACGTGGCATCGGTGCAGATACCGTCAGCTACTTCGCAAACGCTGGCGCAGACGTTGTGGTGAACTTCCGCAATAAGGCGCCGCGTGCAGAGAAGCTTGCCGCTCAGCTTCGCGAACTGGGCGTACGCGCGCTTGTGCAGGGCGCTGACCTGACCGATAACGATTCGCTTGCAGCTATGTTCGCTGAGGTGAAGCAGGAGTTCGGCGGCCTCGACATTCTCGTGCTCAACGCTTCTGGCGGCATGGAAAGCGGCATGGCTGAGGACTACGCGCTCAAGCTGAACCGTGATGCTCAGCTTGCAGTGCTCGACGCAGCATTGCCTTTGCTCGGCGAGGGATCGCGTGTCGTGTTTGTGACCAGTCACCAGGCGCACTTCATCCACACCACTCCAACGATGCCGGAGTATGAGCCGGTGGCACTGTCAAAGCGTGCCGGTGAAGACGCGCTTCGCGAGCGTATTCCGGCTTTGGCTGAACGAGGCATTGAATTTGTCGTTGTTTCGGGTGACATGATCGAGGGCACTGTGACCGCTACGCTGCTTGAGCGGGCGAATCCCGGTGCCATTGAAGAGCGCCGCGAATCTGCGGGCAAGCTCTACAATGTTTCCGAGTTTGCGGCTGAGGTTGCCCTGGCAGCTGTTGAGCCGGTCCCGGCTGACAACACTCGCCTGATCGGTGACACCTCTGGATTCAATAGCTGAGTGCAATTCACAACAAAACTCCTCGAGTCTCTTCGTGCCGACATCGAGCGGGCCGCATATCGTGTGAGCGATGTGCGGGCTTTGCTCGGCGCTTCGGCAGATGATGCTCGACTTCGGGGCGTCTTCGAGCCAGCCGTGATTGTGCTCGCCGAACGCGAAGAGACTCAGCTGGCGCTGATGATCAGGGCGCTCCTACTTGGTGAAACGCTTAGCGAGGCCGAACTTGATCTTGCTTTTCCTGAGCTTCGCTGTGCTGGGCTCTGCGAACTTGGTCTTTTGGCTGCCAAGGCTGAGGGCTTTAGGCTGCAATTCTCGCTCAACCCGATCGAATTGCCAGACGTAGACGATGCGACTGGAGGTACGAGCGATTGGTGGATTCTTTCCGATCTTGACGACCAGCTGCGTTTTGGTCCGGCTCGTTCAGATCACGTCATGGGAGTTGGGGGAGCAACTCGTTCGCTGCTCGCTCAATTGCCGCTTGGTGACGTACCAGATCTTCCGTCACAGGCGCTTGATCTTGGCACAGGTTGCGGTATCGTCGCGCTCTATCTTTCTCGCGCAGGAGTGAACAAGGTCGTCGCTAGTGACATTTCGGAGCGAGCGCTTGAGCTTGCGGCAGCAAACGCTGTGCTGAATCGAATTAACGGTGCTGTCAGTTTTGTGCGGGGTGACCTCTTCGCTCCGGTAACTGGGCAGACATTCGACCTCATCGCTTCGAACCCGCCTTTTGTGATTACTCCCCGAAATACCGATGAGAACGTCGAACGCTACGAATATCGAGACGGTGGCCTTGTCGGCGACGAACTGGCTCGACGTGTAGTCAGCGAAGCTCCCGGCTTCTTGGCTGACGAAGGCACCCTGGTCTGCCTCGCCAACTGGGAAAGCCACTGGGGGCAGCAGGGTTTGCACCGAGTAGCGTCGTGGATTGAAGAAGCGCAGCAGGCGCACGGTGCTCTCGCCTCATGGGTGATTGAACGGGACCGGCTCGAACCGATCCGCTATGCCGAAACTTGGATACGTGACGGCGGCACGCGGCCGGATCATGCTGAGTTTTCTGAGATGATGCGTGCCTGGCTCGGCGACTTCGCCGAACGAAGGGTCACCTCAATTGGGCTTGGCTCGATCCGCATACAAAAGCTTCGTGCAGTTCAGCAAAACGCTGGATCCGGGCACACGAGCGCGCCTATCCTGCGAAGCGAATACGCCCCGGAACCCTTTGCGCAAAGGCAATTGGGTGCCACAATCGATCGGGTATTCCGCAACGCGATCGCGTGTTCGCAAATGTCCGACGCTGAGATTCTTGATTGCTTCTGGATTCAGGCCGGCTCAATCACCGAGACTCGTGAACACAAACCGGGCGTTGACGCGCCATTCTCAATACAACTCCACACTGATCGACCGCTCGCCCGGGTCGTTCAGGCTGACCCGCTGCTCGCAGCTGCGGTTGGCGCTTGTGATGGCGATCTCACTCTTCACCAGATTGCTGGAGCGCTCGCCCAGATTCTTGAGCTCGAAGCCGAAGCCTGCGCGGAAGCTCTTGTAACGGGCGTCCGCGAGCTTGTCTGGCTCGGAATGCTTGAAACGCCCCAACGATAGAATAGGCAAGCTATGCTTCGTACGATTGACCTCCGAGGACAAAACCTTTCCCGCGCCGAGCTTTTGCGTTTGGTGCCGCGAGCTGCGGTGGATACCGCTGCTGCGACTCTTCAGGTGCGCCCACTTGTCGAAGCTGTGCGCGATCGTGGCGAGGAAGCGTTGCGTGAGCAAGCACGTGACTTTGACCGAGTCAGCGATCACGCGCTTCGTATTCCGGCCGAAGAAATTCAGGCCTCACTTGAAAGCTGCCCACCCGCACTGCGGGATGCGCTTGAACAGTTGATTGCGCGGCTTCGTATCGCTTCGGCCGCGCAGGTGCCTGCCGAACAGGTCACGCGATTTAATGACGGCGCCACGATTACCCAGCGTTGGCAACCGGTCAGCCGCGTTGGTCTTTACGCTCCAGGCGGGAAGGCAGCCTATCCCTCCTCAGTGCTGATGAATGCTGTGTCTGCGCAGGCCGCAGGGGTCAAAGGTCTTGCGCTTGCCTCGCCAGCGCAGCTCGACAACCGCGGTCGACCACACGAATCCGTACTTTGGGCAGCAGCTCTCGTGGGGGTTGACGAGGTCTACGCAATTGGGGGAGCCGGAGCAATTGCTGCCTTCGCCTACGGGGTGCCATCGATCGGGCTTGAACCGGTTGACGTTGTTACTGGCCCAGGCAATGTGTTTGTTGCGGCAGCGAAACGCGCGGTGACGGGCCTTGTCGGGATCGACAGCGAAGCTGGCACCACCGAAATTCTCGTGATCGCCGATCGAGACGCGAACCCAGACTTTGTCGCAGCGGACCTCGTAAGCCAAGCAGAACATGATGAGGCAGCTGCCTCGGTTCTGGTAACTGACTCTGCTAGCTTCGCCGAACAAGTACGAGCGGCCGTCGAGCGCCGCGTAGCTGCGACGAGGCACGCGCACCGCGCGCTTGAGGCTCTTTCTGGGCCGCAGTCGGCAGTGATCCTCGTCGATTCGCTTGAAGAAGCTGCCCGCGTAAGCAACGCTTATGGCCCTGAACACCTCGAAATCCAGACTGTTGATAACGATCGAGTGTTGGCGCTGATTAACGACGCCGGCGCAATCTTCGTCGGCGGATACACACCTGTCAGTCTCGGCGATTATCTTGCTGGTTCAAACCACGTGCTTCCAACCGGCGGTACCGCACGGTTCTCGGCCGGACTCGGTGCACACACTTTCTTACGGCCACAGCAGATCATTTCTTACGATCGTGGCGCACTCGCTGAAGTGCACGAGCCATTGCTCGCAATCTCGGCGGCTGAGGGGCTGCCGGCGCACGGCGAAGCCGTATCTGCCCGCTTCGAAAACGAAAGGTAATTCAGGTGCATTGCCCTTTTTGTCGACACCCGGATAGTCGCGTAATTGACTCGCGCACAAGTGACGACGGTCTCTCGATTCGTCGTCGTCGACAGTGCCCGGAGTGCGGCCGACGTTTCAGCACCACTGAAACCGCGAGTCTTACCGTGATCAAGCGCTCAGGAGTTGTCGAACCGTTTAGCCGCGGCAAAGTGATGAGCGGTGTGCGTAAAGCCTGCCAGGGCCGACCGGTAACCGAGAGCGACCTTGCAATGCTTGCGCAGCAGGTTGAGGAATCGGTTCGCTCAAGCGGTCAAGCACAGCTTGATGCAAACGACATTGGCCTTGCGATCTTGCCGCACCTGCGTGAACTCGACGAGATCGCTTACCTTCGATTTGCGAGTGTTTACCAAGCCTTTGAATCGCTTGAAGACTTCGAGTCGGCCATCGCGGGGCTGCGGCAGTTCCCAGGCACTGGCCAGATCCCAATCTTGGGTGACAGCGTTGAGACGAAGAAAGAGACCGACTAATCGTGCGAATCTATCCTGCGCTCTTTCAAACCTTCTTGCGCCATATGGAACCCGAACAGGCCCACCACCTCGCTTTCCCCGTGATCCAGGCAGCAGGCCTCGCGGGAAGCGCCGTGCGCGACTTCTGCGCGCCAGATCGTAGCCTGCGCGTTCGGGCGCTTGGGCTGGACTTTCCTAGTCCGTTCGGCATGGCGGCAGGCTTCGACAAGAACGCTGAGGGGATTCTCGGCCTTGGCGCACTCGGTTTTGGCCATGTTGAGATCGGTACCGTCACGCGACACGCCCAAGATGGAAATCCAAAACCAAGGATGTTTCGACTTGTCGATGATCGCGGCCTAATCAACCGAATGGGTTTCAACAATAAAGGTGCTGCCGATGCCGTGCCGCGCATCGAGAAAGCACGCCTCTCAAAACACCGACCAATTATCGGTGTGAATATCGGAAAGAGCCGAATCACTGAGGTCGAGAACGCGACCGGCGACTATGTTTACAGCGCTGAGCGACTCGCGCCCATCGCTGACTACCTGGCCGTCAACGTGAGCTCACCGAACACGCCGGGCCTGCGTGGTCTACAGGAGCTCGACTCGCTGGCACCGCTTCTCGCAGAGGTGAAGCGAGTCTCTGGCAGCACCCCGCTGCTCGTGAAGATCGCGCCAGACATGGACGACGAACAGCTCGATGGCATTGTGAAGCTTGCCAAAGATTTGGGCCTTGCCGGCATCATCGCGACAAACACGACGATTTCTCGCGATGGACTCAACGTAGCTACTGAGAAAATTGAGGAAATGGGTGCGGGTGGGCTCTCGGGTGCTCCGCTCAAGGAACGCTCACTCGAGGTGCTTCGACGCATCCGCGCAACCGAGCCTGATCCAGAGTTCTGCGTGATCTCTGTTGGGGGAGTGACCACTGCCGCCGACGTACTTGAACGTTTGGATGCTGGAGCGACGCTGGTGCAGGGCTTCACCGCGTTCATCTATGAAGGGCCGCTCTGGGCCCGAGAGATAAACCGGGGCCTCGCAGCGGCCGGTTGGCGGGCTCCGAAGCAGTAAATTCTACGGCGGATCGCCCGCTCTGCATACGGGCTGGGGGATCCAACGCAACATAAGAGGGGCTGAGTTTCAGAACGAAACTCAGCCCCTCTATTAGTTATGCAGATTCTCTAGTTATTCAGGAAACTGCAGGCGCTTCACTTGCGCGACGAGCTAAAAGAACGGGCCATTTCTGGCCTGTTCGCGAGGAGTCGGCGAGACCTCCGGGCTCGTGATGCGTGGGCGTTCCCAGTTATTCAGGGAACTGCAGGCGCTTCACCTGAGGCTTCGGCATGCGCAGCATGCGGAACTGGAAGGCGCGCATAGCGGCGTACCAGCGGAAGCCTGGCTGCACATTCGCCTCGCCGAACTTCTCAGCGAGCTTGCCCTTTAGCCGAAGGCCAAGGAAGACAGCGTCGAGTACGGACACGCCGAGGTAACCCCAAATAGCGAAGAGGCTAATGACCTGCCACTGCGCAGGCAGGAAGGTCATCACGAGGACTACGAGCATTGCCGGGATCAGGAACTCGCCGAGTGAGAACCGGGCGTCAACGTAGTCACGCACGTACCGGCGCTGTGGCCCCTTGTCTCGGGGGCCCAGGTAGCGTTCTTCACCGGCCATCATGCCAGTACGCGCCCGCTCACGGAACTCAGCTTCTTTTGCGCGCTGAGCTTTGCGTGCTTCTTTGTCTCGCGAGCCTACGAGCGGCTGCGCCTTCGCGGCCTGAGCTTCTTTACGGCTCGGAGTTGGGCGTCCCTTACCAACTGGGGTGGTCTCTTCTGGCTGCTGCTCGGACGCTCCCGATTCAGCGGTGCTCTTTTTTGCCACGCCATTCCTTTCGCACTGCGTACGTTTTGGGCAAACCAAAAACGCACTGTTCGTCTCATATAAGGATAGTGCGTCAGGGTGCGCCAAGATACCGCGCGAGAGAGGTAGACTGAAGCTTATGAGCGACACAGTAATGACGCCTGCGCATGAGGTGACGATTACCGATGCGGCACGCGAGAAGGTTCGTAAACTTCTCGACCAAGAAGGACGCGATGATTTGCGCCTTCGTATCGCCGTTCAACCGGGAGGTTGTTCGGGTCTGATCTATCAGCTGTTCTTCGATGAGCGCACCCTCGACAACGATGCAATCGTTGATTTTGAAGGTGTTCAGGTCGTCGTTGACCAGATGAGCGTCCCCTATTTGAGCGGTTCTACGATTGGTTTCGAAGACACCATTCAGAAGCAGGGATTCACCATTGACAACCCGAACGCGCAGGGAAGTTGCGCATGTGGCGACAGCTTCAGCTGACGACACCCCTGCCTCGTGTTCAGTAAACCCTCAGCTTCGCGCTAAGCTATTCCAGAGAGTCATCAGCTTTGTCTGCTTGCAGGCATCTCGACAGTCAGTTTCGAAAGGTATGCGGTGCGTCCCAATCGTCGAATGAAATGGGCCCTGACCGGCGTTGCAGTATCTGCGGCGTTGGTTCTTGCCGGTTGTACACCGGCTCAGCAGCGGGGATTCCTCCCCGAAGGGTCAACCAACGCTACGGAGCACACTCCGGGCATTACCAGTCTGTGGGTTAACTCATGGATTGTGTTGCTCGGTGTTGGTGTGATCACCTGGGGGTTGATCCTCTGGGCGACAATTGCTTACCGTCGCCGTAAGGGACAGACCGGCCTACCGGTTCAGTTCCGCTACAACATGCCCATCGAGACGTTCTTCACTGTGGTTCCAGTGATCTTGATCCTCGCATTCTTTGGCTTCACCGCTAAAGAGATGTCGTCGATCGAGGCTCGCTACGAGAACCCAGATAACGTCGTCGAAGTTATCGGTAAGCGTTGGAGCTGGGACTTCAACTACCTGAACGATGACGTGTACTTCCAGGGCGTACAGGTGCAGACCGACGATAACGGTTCTGCAATTCCTGAGACCATGCCGGTTCTTTACTTGCCGGTTGGCCAGAAGACCGAGATCCGTATCGAGACGCGCGACGTCATCCACTCCTTCTGGGTGGTCGAGTTCCTTTACAAGAAGGACATGATCCCGGGTCAGACCAACTACATGTCGGTCACGCCTCAGGAGACTGGCACTTACATGGGTAAGTGTGCAGAGCTCTGTGGCGAGTACCACTCGATGATGCTCTTCGAGGTTCGTGTTGTTGAGCAGGCTGAGTACGATGCCTACATCAAGGCACAGCGCGAAGCCGGTTTCGAGGGAAGTGTCGGTCTCGACTACAACCCGTTGCAGGACGAGTTCTTCGGTGACGAAGCTAAGGCTCAGAACGAGTAGTGAGAAGCGAGAGTAAGAAGATGAAGAAGGGCAACGTGATCGTTTCGTGGCTTACGTCCACGGATCACAAAGTGATCGGTTACATGTACCTGATCAGCTCGGTCGTGTGGTTCATGATCGGTGGCCTGATGGCCCTGATCATCCGCGCGCAGCTGTTCGCTCCCGGTCTCGAAATCGTCGCGACCAAGGAACAGTACAACCAGCTGTTCACCATGCACGGCACCATCATGCTGCTGATGTTTGCAACTCCACTGTTCGCAGGCTTCGCAAACGTATTGATGCCACTGCAGATTGGTGCTCCTGACGTGGCGTTCCCACGTCTGAACGCACTGGCATTCTGGCTCTACACGTTCGGTTCGCTGATTGCTGTCGGCGGCTTCCTCACCCCACAGGGTGCGGCATCGTTTGGCTGGTTCGCATACGCTCCGCTTTCGGACGTAACGTTCTCGCCGGGCGTCGGCGGAAACCTCTGGGTTCTCGGACTCGGCATCGGTGGCTTCGGCACGATCATGGGTGGCGTGAACTTCATCACCACCATCATCACCATGCGTGCTCCAGGCATGACCATGTGGCGTATGTCGGTGTTCACCTGGAACACTCTGATCACCTCGATCCTCGTGATCCTGGTGTTCCCAGTTCTCGCAGCGGCCTTCTTTGGCCTTGCAGCTGACCGTATCTTCGGTGCACATATCTTTAACGGAGAAGGCGGTGCCATTCTTTGGCAGCACCTGTTCTGGTTCTTCGGTCACCCAGAGGTCTACATCATTGCGCTGCCGTTCTTCGGTATTGTCTCTGAGGTCTTCCCGGTATTCAGCCGTAAGCCGATCTTCGGTTACAAGACGCTTATCTACGCGACAATTTCGATTGCTGCTCTGTCGATGACCGTGTGGGCTCACCACATGTATGTCACCGGTTCGGTGCTGCTACCGTTCTTCGCGCTGATGACGATGCTCATCGCGGTTCCTACCGGTGTGAAGATCTTCAACTGGATCGGCACAATGTGGCGTGGTTCGATCACCTTCGAGACTCCGATGCTGTGGGCCCTCGGCTTCCTCGTATCGTTCGTCTTCGGTGGTCTGACCGGTGTCATCCTGGCTTCGCCAGCGCTTGACTTCCACCTCTCGGATACCTACTTCGTTGTGGCTCACTTCCACTACGTGATCTTCGGTACCGTTGTGTTTGCCATGTTCTCGGGCTTCTACTTCTGGTGGCCAAAGTGGACCGGCAAGATGCTCAACGAGCGTCTCGGCAAGATTCACTTCTGGATCCTGTTCATCGGCTTCCACACCACCTTCCTTGTGCAGCACTGGGCTGGCGTCATGGCTATGCCACGTCGTTACTACACCTACCTGCCAGAAGACGGCCTGACCTGGATGAACCAGCTCTCGACCGTAGGCGCGATGATCCTCGGCATCTCGATGATTCCATTCCTGCTGAACGTCTACCTGACCGCACGCAATGCGCCAAAGGTCACCGTAAACGATCCATGGGGCTTCGGTCGTTCGCTGGAGTGGGCAACCTCTTGCCCTCCACCACGCCACAACTTCACCTCGATCCCACGCATCCGTTCGGAGTCTCCTGCCTTCGACCTCAACCATCCTGAGGTCAGCGGCGTGAAGCAGCCCGGACAAGAGGGCGAGCCTGCGCTCGCTCAGGCGAAGTAACGCAGAAAGGAAAGAAGAACCATGAAGTCAAATGTCGTAATCTTCGGAATCCTGACTGCTTACTTCCTGATCGTGGGCAGCATGTACACGATCTGGAACCTGATCACTCACGGTTACGTTGAGTGGGCTGGCACCACAGCCATCCTGCTCTCGGGCGGACTCACCGCAATGATCTCTGTCTACGTCTGGCTCGTCCAGAAGAAGCAGGGTGGCGTGCTGGTTGAGGACCGTCAGGACACCGACATCGATGATGGCGATCCAGAGATCGGCGAGTTCAGCCCTTGGAGCTGGTGGCCAATCGTGCTGGCGTTCTCGCTGTCACTGTTCATCCTTGGCCTCTGCATCGGCTTTAACTTCTGGCTGACATTCCTGTCGCTGCCAGTGGTGCTGATCGCAGTCGTCGGCTGGGTGTACGAGTACTACCGCGGGCATTTCGCTCGCTGATCGGTCCGCATAAGTCGTGACTATCACTATTCGGCGAGGGCGTGTTGAAGACGCTTCGGTGCTTCACGCCCTCGCCGTCCAGTATCAGACTGGACGCGAAGCTATCGGGCGTGACGAGTTTGACGTCGCGCTCGATAACGTGCTTCGCCATCGAGACCAAGAGACCAACGTTCTCTTCGTAGCCGAACAAGACGGTCGCGTCGCCGGCTACTCACTGCTTACCGTCTCCCGCCTGCTGCACGCACCAGGTCTCACTGCTCACTTGCAGGAGATCGTGGTTGATGCCGAGGCGCGCGGACACGGCATCGGTGACCGCCTCATGCAGGCCAACGAACACTATTGCATGGGCCGCGGTGTGCGTCAGCTTTCTGCTTCGACCGCACGTATCGGCTCGTTCTACAACCATCGCGGCTTTGAGCCAGTTGGTGAACACTACCGTAAGGTGCTCGAGCTCGGCTAAGTCGCCGAGATACGAGTATGTCCTCACACGACAACGACGTAGACCCTGCCGCTCCTTCTGTGAGCCGCAGGGTCCGTCGGCGTCCGGGGGAGAACCGTGCCCGGCTCATTGAAGCTGGGCTTTTCGTCTTTGGGCGTCAAGGTTTTCACGGTGCCTCAACCTCAGCGATCGCTTCTCTCGCAGATGTGCCTCAGCCGCACGTCTATGCGAGTTTCAGCACGAAGCAAGCTCTCTTCATCGAATGCGGCAATGAGGCCGCTCAAAGGCTCGCTGCGCGTGATTTAAGCGCGCTACTGACTCAGCCGCTCGACGAAGAACTCCGCTTGCTCGGCGCTTTCGTTTTGCAGTGTCTTGCGAACGTGTACGATCCTAAGCTTAAACTCGAACTCGAAGACCTGCTGAGCAGGCTCTCTGCAGCCCATGGGCAAGAGAACGTCGCCAACTTGGCCACAGCTACTACGCGGGATCTTCTCGGCGCTCTAGCGGACGATTCCTAGAACAGCTGCCTTTCCTCGCACAGCTGCCTTTCCTCGCACGGCTGCATTCTTCGCGCGTTCCTGCATTCCTTCGCGCGTCGCCCTGCATAGACGGCGCCGCCCAGCTCCCTCCAGTCGCGTCGACGAATCCTCCGCGATGCCCGTGCCATCTGCCCTGCGAGCCCGTAGTCGCCGGCACCCTGCAGGAGCTCGTGAGCCGCAGGATCCAGTGGAGCATACCAAGATCTTTACGATCCGCCTCAGCAGGCTGAAGAACGCCTCAGAATGACGGGCTGGGTGATGGGCAGGGTGACGATAGCCCCACAGAAGAGGATGGCAGGACGACGCTTACCGGAGCACGACCGTTGACCGATGATAAGGCCAGGGGAGTGCGCTTGCATTTAAGCGGCCGTCATCATCCAGTACAGACGTCATGAATCGCAGAATCAAACTGCGGCGAAGGATCGTGGGACCCACGCCCGGTGGCTTTGGATAGCAGTGGCAGGAAGATGCGGGGGTTGGCTTTGTGTGAATCCACGTTTCAGCGCTGCGCCAGCCTACAGAAACAGATGGAAGTCTCAGAATGTCATGGCGACGGGGGAGCGAGGGCATTGAAGTAACGAATTGGGTATGAAAAAAGGAGGCCCCGATCGGAAACAAATCCGATCGGGGCCTCCTTTTGACGAGGGCTTAGTGGCCTTCGTGCTCAGCCTGGTCGAGCTCACCCTGAGTTGGGGGAACGACGCGGTCTTCGAAGAACCAGCGGCTGAAGCCTGAGCGCAGACGACGTGAGAACGGAATACGTCCATCGTCGTTTGGACGAAGCATCAGTGGCTCGTAGCTGTGGTAGCTGACTAGCTCCCAACGCTCGTACTCGCTAACTGGCTTGTGAACCTCAACGTACTCGCCGCCTGGGAGGCGAACAATACGTCCCGACTCGTAGCCGTGCAGAGCGATCGAACGATCCTTCTTCTGCAGTGCGAGGCAGATGCGCTTGGTCACTACGTAAGCGACGATCGGTCCAAGGATCAGCAGAATCTGCAGAGCGTGGATCACGCCTTCCATCGAAAGCTGGAAGTGTGTTGCCATGAGGTCCGAGCTTGCGCCGGCCCACATCACTGCGTAGAAGGTGACACCTGCAGCACCGATAGCGGTACGGGTAGGAGCGTTGCGTGGGCGATCCAGGATGTGGTGCTCGCGCTGGTCACCGGTTACCCAAGCCTCTACGAACGGGTAGATAGCTACCAGGATCAGGAAGATTCCGATGATAATAAGCGGAATCAGCATGTTCCATGACCAGGTGTAGCCGAACCACTCGGTCTCGAGCCCTGGTGGAATCAGACGGAGCATACCGTCGGCGAAGCCGATGTACCAGTCGGGCTGGGTACCAGCCGAAACTGGTGACGGATCGTATGGACCGTAGTTCCAAATCGGGTTGATTCCAACGAAGGTGGCGATCAGCATGATCACGCCGAAGACGATGAAGAAGAAGCCACCGGCCTTTGCTGCGTACACAGGGAGAACAGGGAAGCCAACAACGTTCTGCTGGGTCTTGCCTGGGCCAGGGTACTGGGTGTGCTTGTGGATGACCACAAATGCGAGGTGGAGCGCGACAAAGAGGATAACCAGTGCAGGCAGCAGCATGATGTGCAGCATGTAGAGGCGGCCAACAATGTCGGTACCTGGGAACTCGCCACCGAAGAAGAAGAACGACAGGTAGGTGCCGACGACTGGAATCGCCTTGATGATGCCATCGATGATTCGCAAGCCGTTACCCGAGAGAACGTCATCGGGGAGTGAGTAGCCGGTGAAGCCCTCAGCCATTGCGAGAACGAAGAGAACGAAGCCGATCAGCCAGTTCAGTTCGCGTGGCTTGCGGAATGCACCCGTAAAGAAGATACGGAGCATGTGCAGGCCGATCGATGCCACGAACAGCAGGGCTGCCCAGTGGTGCACCTGACGCATCAGCAGACCGCCGCGAACACCGAACGAGATGTCGAGGGTCGAGGCCATTGCGCCCGACATTTCGACGCCCTTCATCGGCACGTATGGGCCGGTGTAGTGGGTCTCGATCATCGTCGCCTGGAAGAACAGGGTCAGGAAGGTACCCGAGAGGAGGATCACTACAAAGCTGTAGAGAGCTACCTCGCCGAGCAGGAACGACCAGTGGTCAGGGAAGACCTTGCGGCCGAACTCCTTGACTGCAACACCGATCTTGGTGCGGTCGTCAATGTAGCTGGCGGCCTTGGCGGTAAACGTTGAACCGCTCTGGCTTTGCGTTGATGGAGTAGTCACAGTGCTCACTTGAGGCGCTCCCAGAAGCTAGGTCCGACAGGTTCTTCAAAGTCGCTGCGTGCAACCAGGTAACCCTCGCTGTCCACCGTGATGGGGAGCTGCGGGAGTGGACGCTTGGCTGGGCCGAAGACGACCTTTGCCTGGTCGCTGACGTCAAACTGCGACTGGTGGCAAGGGCAGAGCAGGTGGTGCGTGTGCTGCTCGTTCAGAGCAACTGGGCAACCGACGTGCGTGCAGACCTTTGAGTAAGCAACGATGCCGTTGTATGACCAGTCCTTGCGATCTTCTGGCTCAGTGAGGTCAGCTGGATCGAGACGGATCAGCAGGACGATGGCCTTGGCCTTTTCGTCAAGCACGTTCGTTGCCTGGTCGAGGTTCTCAGGAACCACGTGGAAGACCGAACCGATGGTGACATCGGAAGCCTTGATCGCTGCACCAACCGAAGCTCCACCGAGGTCGCGGGAGAGGCGAGTGCCCTTTTCCCACATGGTGTGCTTGAGCAGAGTTACTGCGTCCTGATCCTGCGGAGCTAGGCCACGCAGCAGGGTGATGCCTGGGATCGGGAAGGCAACGAGTGCGCCGATGAGGCTGTTGCGAACCAGAGTGCGGCGCGAGAAGCCCGACTCCTTATCAGCGAGCTCGAATACCTCGGCTGCTGCTTCGCGCGTTGGCTCATCGCTTGGGGTTGGGTGACGCTCATCGATCGACTCGTGGTCGGCCATGATCGCCTTGCCCCAGTGCACTGCACCGATGCCGATGGCAAGCAGCGCAAGGGTCATGCCAATGCCGACGAACATGGTGTGCAGACGGATCTGCCCCAGGTCGCCTGACTCGATCGGGAAGAACATGTACGCCAGTACGGCGCCAAGGCTTCCTACGATTGAGATGTAGAAAAGCGAGTATACGATGCGCTCTGCGCGCTTCTCACGCTTTGGGTCTAGATCGGTTACCCGCTGACGATGCGGGGGAAGACCGGGGTTCTGAACGACATCGGGCGCAATGATCGCGGTGCCTACCGCTGCGCCATCGTTGTCGTGGCTCTGAGCGGGGACAACGGCGGTTGTGCCGTTGTTCTTCGCTTCCTCTGCCATGATGCTCCTTGCTTACTGACTGTTCTTGACGATGTTGATCGGTGCTAGTCGACTAGTTCGACTTTGCAGTGACCCACACCGTGAGCGCGACGATAATACCGAGGCCGATGACCCAGATGAAGAGACCCTCAGCAACTGGACCAATTGATCCGAGTGACAGACCGCCAACTGCAGGCTGCTCCTCGATGTACTTGAGGTAGCTGATGATGTCCGACTTCTGCTCTGGAGTGATGTTGGCATCGTTGAAGACTGGCATGTTCTGCGGGCCGGTAACCATGGCCTCGTAGATGTGCGTTGAAGGAACACCGGTGAGCTTTGGAGCCCACTTGCCCTGCGTCAGTGCGCCACCGGCGCCAGCAACGTTGTGGCACATTGCGCAGTTGATGCGGAAGAGTACGCCACCGTTAGCAATATCGCTATCGCCCTGGAGGTACTTTGCATCTGGCAGATCCGGTCCTGGTGCGAGCGATGCCACCCAAGCAGCGAGCTGCAGGGTCTGCTCTTCGTCGAACTGCTTTGGCTTGACCATGCCCTGTGGGCCCTGGAAAGCAAGCGGCATACGACCGGTACCAACCTGGAAGTTCACCGAAGCTGCGCCCGAGCCGATGAGCGATGGGCCATCGTTGGTGCCTTCAGCGTTCAGGCCGTGGCAGGTGGCGCAGTTGGCGCCGAACAGCTTCTCGCCAGCGGTGAGGTTCTTCTCATCCTGGCTGAACTTGGTCCAATCAACCTCTGCGGTAGCTGAGGTCTGGTTGAAGCCGGTGTATGCGGCGCCCGTGACAAGCAGACCAACTGCCACGAGGGCAACGGTTGCGAGCGGGTGACGACGACCAGTCTTGCTGGTGTTCTTCTTGAAGAGAGCCATGGTTCTCGGTAACTCCTGGGCTATTTGACCACGTAGATGACGATGAACAGCGCGATCCACACGATGTCAACGAAGTGCCAGTAGTACGACACAACGACCGCGGTGGTCTCTTCCTTTACGGTGAAGTTCTTCACTGCGTAGATACGACCGATCACGAAAAGGAACGCGATGAGGCCGAGACTCACGTGGATGCCGTGGAAACCTGTGGTCAGGTAGAAGGCCGAACCGTAAGGATCGCCGTTGAAGAGAATGTCTTCCGACACGAAGGTTGCGTACTCCCACGCCTGACCCGACACGAAGATCGCGCCAAGGAAGAAGGTGAGGTAGAACCACTCGACGGTGCCCCACTTCGCAGGCGACTTGCCAGTCGCGTACGGCTGCATACGCTCTGCAGCGAACACGCCAGCCTGGCAGGTAAACGACGACGCCACCAGGATCAGAGTGTTAATCAGGGCAAACGTGAAGTTGTGCTTCTCTGTTTGCTCGACCCAAAGGTCAGGGTTCATCGCTCGAAGCGTGAAGTAAATGGCAAATAGGCCAGCAAAGAACATAAGCTCGCTGCCTAGCCATACGATCGTGCCCACAGCGACCGTATTTGGACGCTTTACCGCAGACACGGCTGACTGAGTATTCATGGTGGTTGTCGTCACCCCTCCATTATGACTGAAAGTTTGGTGTGTATCTTTCACATTCACACGGCGCGCCGAACAATCCGCTGTGCGTTTGTGCCAGCCTAGCGGGTTTCGGGCCATTCCTTTTCATCAGATGAAGTCGTGGCGTGGTGGTAACGCTCGAAGCACCTTAAGCAATTAGGATTTACTTATGCTTGAAGAACGAACTTGGCCTGTCGTCCTCACCACTCTTATTGAGGGAGGCGACCTCAGCGTTTCCCAGGCTGACTGGGCGATGGGCGAGTTTATGACCGGCACCGCGACTGAGGCTCAGATGGGTGCATTTCTCGTCGCCCTGCAGCGCAAGGGCGTAACGGTTGACGAAATTGTTGGATTTCGTGACGCCATTCTTGCTGAGGCGAAAGAAGTAAACCTTCCGGCCATGTCACTCGACATCGTCGGAACCGGCGGAGATCGCTTCGGCACAGTGAACATTTCGACGATGGCCTCTGTAATCGCCGCAGCAACGGATATTCCTGTTGTGAAACACGGCAACAAGGCCGCGAGCAGCAAATCAGGGTCGTCTGATGTTCTTTCAGCTCTCGGGATCAACCTAGCTCTCGAACCGGATCAACTCGTGCGTAGCTTCGAAGAATCCGGTATCGCCTTTGTGCACGCAGCACGATTCCTCCCGGGGTTTCGCCATGTTGCGCCGGTTCGTGCCGAACTTGGCGTGCAGACAGTGTTTAACTATCTCGGGCCGCTATGTAACCCGGTTCGCCCTGAAGCAACCGCCGCTGGTGTGGCAGATATCGCGCGCGCCCCGCTTTTTGCGGACCTGTTCCGATTCCGAGGTGCGACAGCGCTAGTGTTCCGCGGTGACGATGGTCTCGACGAACTCACCACGACAGGTCATTCGCACATCTGGGAAGTGAGCAGGGGAGCACTCACCGAGCACGATATCGACCCCCGCGATCTAGGTATCAAGCGGGCTCGCATGGAGGATCTGATCGGCGGCACCCCTGAAGAGAATGCGGCAGTGGTTCGTCGTGTATTTGAGGGCGAAGAAGGCCCGGTGCGTGACATTGTGCTTTTGAATGCTGCTGCGGGCATCGTGACGTACAACCTCGTTCGTGATCCGGAATCGGTGGATCGACCCATTCTTGATCGTCTGCGCGAGAGCCTTGAGCTTGCCGGTGCAACTATTGACTCGGGTGCGGCGCTGCGCACACTCGACGGTTGGGTCGCGGCAACAAACCGCTAAACAAAAGACCTCGCTTCGAAGATAAAGTCATTTCTCTCTTCGAAGCGAGGTCTGTTGGTTCATCCGCAACTAGCGGCTCGACCACCACTAATACCGGATCGCGTCGATCACTCGAACCTTTGTAGCAACAATCGCGGGCACCAGACCGGCAAGCGCGCCTGTGAGCACCGCGGCGGCGAGCCCGATCAGCGCAGCAAGGATCGGGAATGGCGGCACATCTTGCATGCCGTAGAAAAGATTGTTCATAATCAATGGGCTGCGCACGACCGCAACAGCGAGAATGATCCCGAGCACACCGGCCACAGCCGTCGCAACAACGCTCTCCATCATCACGGAAGCAAATATTCGGCCGCTACTGGCACCAAAGCTTCTGCGCACGCCAATTTCTCGAATCCGCTGCCGCATCGCCACCAATTGAATGTTGACCAGGCTTAGGCCCCCGAGCAACAAGACAATGCTCGAGATAGCACTCGTAATGATCTGCATCATCATAAAGCTCTGTTCAAAGTCAGGGCTGGCGCCTGAGTCCGTGCGTGAGACGCTCACCTTCACGCCGGTCGGTAAGCCGGCCCGAAGATCCATCGCTAAAACTGGGCCAATTTCAGAAGCCTTCTTGCCGCTTACCCATACCTCTCGAACAACCGGCACCTCTTTGGGTACCGCCCCAACACGCTGAATATAGCTGTCAAAAAGCATGCTTACGCGCAACTCTTGATCCCACTCGCCAGCTTTTGGCAGCACCCCAATGATTTGGTAGGTACCCGCGTACGCATCGGTCATGGTGAGTGTCGGATGGCTTGAAAGCGGAGGGCTGCCAAGACGCTCCCACATCGGCGCAGAGACAACTACTGGTGGGGCCAAAAGCTCTGCGTCGCGCGCAGTAAACCAGCGCCCTTCTTGCAGTTTGGCGCGGTGAATGATGGGGTACGCCGGATCGATCTGCTGCGAGGCGACCATTGTGACGCCTTCTGGCAACTGAACGGGCACCTGCACCTGGCCGTCGATCAACCGGGTTGTGTGGGTAAACCCGTAGCGTTCGTTCACCGCAGCGAAGCGTTCGTCGGCGGCGCCCCAATCAACAGGGGTGCCATCTTCGGTGAAAGTATCGATGCGAAGGGTTGCGATTCGACCGCCCCAGCGCTCAGAATTTTCAAGAGTTGCTTGCTTTTGCAGTTCTCCAAGACCAACCACTGCGGTAAGCGCGGCGACGGCGACAGCAATGCCAATCAAACTTAAGATAACCCGAAGCTTATGGGTGCGCAGCTCACCCCAAGCCTCACCAAAGGTGCCCACCAGGCCAGCCGCGAAACGTGACCAGGTGCTCTCAACTTCAAGACGGTGATCATTGTGCGACATACGCGGCTCCCGCTACTTCAGAGAGGACGCCATGGTCAAGCCGAAGCTGACGAGCCGCAAGCGCCGCGACACCCGGATCATGCGTAATTGTGATCAAGGCTGCACCGTGCTCGGTCGCTACCTCTTCGAGAAGCTGCATGACAGTGGTACCGGTTTCAATGTCGAGCGCACCCGTTGGTTCATCGGCGAGGATCATGCGCGGTCCGCGCACAAGTGCTCGCGCAATGGCAACACGTTGCTGCTCGCCGCCAGAAAGCTGGTCTGGCATTGAATCGAGCCGGTGCGATAGCCCAACACGATCAAGCATCGCTTCAGCGAGTTGCTTACGTCGCCAAAACATTTGACCGCTGGCGTAACCAAGGGGCATCATCACGTTCTCGCGCGCATTCAGGCCCGAGAGCAAATTGAACTGCTGAAAGACATAGCCGATGCTGCTGCCGCGTTTGTGGTCGAGCGCGGCTTTGCCGAGCGTGCCCGTATCGACGCCGTCAAACATGACCGTGCCCGACGAGGGGGAGTCAAGCAGCCCGAGAATGTTCAGCAAAGTGGTTTTTCCTGATCCGCTTCGCCCGACCACGGCAACATGCTCACCAGAGTCAACCGTCATGTTAATGTCGTGCAGAATCTCAAGCTGGCTGCCATCCGGAAGCTCAACCTGTTTTGATACTCCGCTGATCTCGATCAGGCTCACCAGCTAGTGCCCGTCTCGCAAACTTCTTCGCCGGGAGCGACTTCATAGCAGAACTCTTCAACCGGAGCCGCAATACCCGGCACAAACTGGCGAAGAGTTGCGCCAGCTTCAATACCTGAAAGTACCTGCACCATCGTGCCATCGCTGACACCGAGCTCAACCTTGGTTTCAGTGATCTCATCGTCCTTGCCAACAAGCCAGACGACGCCAGTGCCAGAGCCGCCCTTTACCGCAGTTGCAGGGATCGCGAGAACGTCTTCAGCTGTTCCAACTGCAACGTTGAGCTGAGCCGGCAGGCCCGGGAACACAATCTGATCACTTGGGATGCTGCAACGGACACTCGTCGCCCCATCGTCCGAGACCTGCGTGCTCAAGCCCGTGCAGGTAAATGGTGCCGGGCCGCCGTTAATGGTGACCTCGGCCTCTGAAGGAGCGTTCAGTAGGCGATACAGCTGAACTGGTTCAACTGTTGCGAGCAGATGGAAGCGGTCAGGGGTGAGCTTGCCAATCTCGGTGCCGGTGCTGACGTCTTGACCCGCAACAACCCCAAAGCCGCTCAGACGACCGGACTCTGAAGCGACTACCTCGCCGATTCGATCGTTTTCAAGCTTTACCGTGAAGAGTGTTTCACCAGCACCCACCACACCCCCGTCGACAACATAAACCGTGCTGACGGTGCCGCCAGCGGTGGAACGCAAGGTGATGTCAGCGTCACGAGCAATCTTTCCCTGCAGTGAGAGGTTGTTCACAATTGTTGTGTTCTCTGCCGTTACCACCGGATCGGTGACGGAACCTCCTGGCGAGATAGATGACTGGCTATCTGTCGAAAAGAATGCCATTTTTGTGAGCGAAGCGGCAATTGCGCCAAAGACGATCACCATCAAAATAGGGAAGACCCAACGTCGCCAAATCACCATTGCAGCATTGCCTTTCGGTTTGCCCTCGCGGGAGTTACTCCAAACTATCTCCTGCGGGTGTCTGATTGCCTGGGAATTTCACTGGCAACACAAAGCGAATAACGCCATGAACTGGGAATTAGTCTATGAGATGGCGAATAAGGATCTGGCCCGGCCAGTCACCCTCGTCAAAAGGAAGCAGAAGTTCATAACCGCAAGATTCGTAGAAACGAACCAGGTTGCCAGAGCCGCCGGCATAACAATCAACCCTCAGCTGCGAAACCTTTGCAGCCCGCGCCTCCGCCTCTGCAAAACTCATCAGTGCGCGCCCCACGCCACGAGCCAGCGGGTGTCTCGAAGCGATAAGGAGGCGGACATATAGCTCTGTTGAATCCGCCGGTGGAACATAGGGCATTGCTTCACCCAATACGAGAGCGCCGCAAACGCCAATCTGCTCGTGCACTGCGATCCAGGCCCCCGGAAGCTCACAGGCCTCTCTCACCCGCGCGACCTGGCGGTCCTGCGTCGACCAAGGATCGGTGCCCCACTGTTGACCATTGCCAAAAGTCTGAAACCACTCAATTGCCTCGTCAAAAAGTTGAAGCACGGCTGCGGCATCCGCCTGGTTTGCTTGACGAAAAATGACGCCCTCAATGATGTTTGTCTCTTGAGAATTCATGATTCCTCTAATTCGTTCGTGCGTTAGAAGTCGAGCTTCTCGTGCTCGATGAAAATCGGTGCTTTGGGTGCCATCGATCGAAGCTGATGCCAGGCTTCAACAAAACGCGCGCGAACCACAACCGGCAGCCACGGCTTCGCACGAAGCTCATTTGGCAGGAGCGGATCTTTCAGCAGTGCATGCTCGAGCCCCTGCGAAAGCTGAAGCGCCACAGCAGCGACCGCGATTTCATCATGCAACGACTTGAGATCGATCTTGGAGAGCTGATCCTCAAGCTCAGCATATGACTCTGCGATGGGGGCTGCTGGCCAAAATTTTTCGGCAATCGCGAGGTCATTTTCGCACTCGGGCACTGAAAGTCCGGCAAGTGTAGCTGTGGTCAAAAGATTGTCGCCGAGCAGCTCTGGCACTGTGATGGCGAGCTCGTCTCCGAGCTCGTGCGGGGTGAGGTAGCTGCCCGGTGCAAGGGCTGCTGCCCCAAGCTGAGTGAGAGCGCTTCGAAGCGTGTCGCGAGCGGCTCGCTTCGACTCCGGCACATTAAATAGGTAGAGCCGCCAATTACCATCCCACTCGCTTAGGCCAGCGTCTTGGGCATACGCAAAGGCAACCAAGCTCGCATTTGTTCTCATCAGAGACGCGCCACGATTGCTCAACACCAATTGCCCTGCGCGGCCTCTGCCTTCTTGCCGAAGCTCGCCAGCGCGTTCCATGCGTCGGATCGCGAGACGTACCGTTTGCTCGGGAAGACCAAGCTGAACTGCGAGGTCATAGACATAGCGCAGTTCGGCTGTGCCAGTCGCGGTGAAACAGCCTTCAATAAGCGTGCGAGCCGTTACCGTCACTGGTGCAACTTCGGCGGCGCCCGATTTAGTCTTGTCGTTCACGGAGCGCCCTAGTCGTCAATCTTCTTCGAGTTCACGGTGCCTTCCCAGGGGTAACCGTGGGCGATGAAAGCATCGGCGGTCGCCTCGCGTTTTGTAGAGACGTCACCTTCGAATAGCACTCGGCCCGATGGGGATTCGATGCGGACTTTGCCGCTTCGGCGGTAGACTCCGGCAACTTGTTCGCGTTCGATCGTGCGAAGATCATCGCCTTCTTTTACCTGAATTGTCTGATCGGTGATGGTGAGCTCTGGGCTTTCATATGTGATGACAAAGGCGATGATCAAGCCGACAATTACCAGCACGGCTGGACGGCCAAAGACCATTAGGGGGTTGTCAAAGGAACCTAGAAACTTTAGGTATTCAATGAATGGAATTGGCCAGCTTGCGATGTGGCTGAGTAGCCACGGAAGCGCGAGCCCGAGAGCTAGACCAAGAACGCCGCAGGTTAACCAGACAAATACCTTGTCGCCGACCGTCATTTTGAGGGTGGTCTGTGTTGTCATGCTGTGTCCTTTCGGGTTTTCTCAGCTTTCATAACTATCATAGCACGCACGGTCGTAATCTAAACGATAGTAATGAAGTAAGATGAAATGAACAGAGGGACTATGCCCGAGAATTCCCACGTAGGAATGCCCGACGCCAGTGCGCATTCGCCGATAGCACACTGGCGTTCTGCCGCACTCAGCGACGTGCCTGACATTTATGCACTCATTACTGCTGCAGCGAGTGTCGACTCACCAAAAGACAGCACCACCCTTGAAGAGGTCGATCTTGCACTGCGCAGTTCGAATTTCAGTGAATCGCGGTTTCGCCTCGAGACCGATACTGCGCTCGGATTCGGACAGGACGGCTCGCTGATCGCGTTTGCGACAGTAAAACTCGCGGAACCGGGGGAGCGCGAGGTCGAGGCGAGCCTTGACGGCACGGTACACCCCGCCTGGCGAGGTAAGGGCGTAGGACGATCATTACTCGCCTGGCAGGAGAAGCGAGCGAGAGAATTGCTCCGCACGGATCAAAGTGGATTGCCGGGAATGATCCACCTCGGTGCGCGCGAGACCTGCGCTGACCACCTCGCTCTTTACCGCGCCGCCGGCTTTCACCCAGAACGTTGGTGGATGGATCTGCGCCGTCCGCTTGGAGACCTACCCGCGCTGAGATCCTTGCCGGAAGGAATGATGATGAGTGAGTTCAAAGCCGGCTATTCGGAGCGTGTGCGAAAAGCAATTAACGATGCGTTTCGAGACCATTGGTCGACTCAAGCAATCTCGCCTGAGCAGTGGGAGTCGGAGGGGAATCTTGCTGCTTTCTCGGCGTCCTGCTCGCGCGTCGTGCTGGCAAAAACCGGTAGATGGCCGCGAAAAAAGCGTGTGGTAGCGGCGCTGCTCAGTGAGATTCGGCCAGAAGACTGGGCACTCCACGGTGAATCATTTGGCTACATTTCTGCAATCGGTGTAGTGCGAGACGCGCGCGGGCAGGGACTGTCTTCTGCGCTAATCATTGAAGCGCTGCATGCTTTTTCCAATCGGCACCTTGACAGCGCAATGCTGAGTGTCGACTCCGTAAATCCCAGCGGAGCTTTGGCAATGTACGAGCGTCTCGGATTCAAGCTGGTCGATCGCTCGGTGAGTTATGTGAAGTACTGCTAAGCAGAGCGACTCAATCGTGAAGGCCGATCGTCGCTAGAGCCGATTTTGCATGCTTTGAAGCGGCTTCAACATTAGGCGCTGGCGCCAAACCGAGCAGTCGCTTGCGGTGCGCCTCGCCCAGGAGGAGGGAAAATAAGGGTTCGGCGAGTGCCGCGTTCTCGGCGCTGAGCCGGACTCGAATTTGCCGAATGTAGCCCTCTGGACCTTCCTGATAAAAGCTGCGGGCCAGATCTGGTTGATTCGCTGCTTCAATGATCATGAGCCGGTGCAGCCCCACAGCCTCATCCGAGTGCAGGGCGAGCACTATGTGCTCTGCCAGTTCACTCAGTGTTGCAGTTGACGGAGCTTGGTTCATCGTGCGCTCACGCAGGCGTTCAACACTGGCAAGGAAAATCTCCGTGCGGTCACCGAAGTGCGTGTAGATAGTGCGCTTTGCCACGCGCGCTTCGGCGGCGATGTCGTCGATTGTCACGCTTGAAAGACCCCTTGCCGCGAAAAGGCGAATGGCCGCATCTAGCAACTCATTGAGTCGTTCAGCGCGTTCAGCCGCGGTGGGCCGCCCACGCTTGCGCGCATCGACTGGGTTGCGATCCATACTGGGCTCTCCTGTGGGTTGGAAGTCTTCCCGTCTATTCTATAATGAAACGAAATCTGTTTCATTAACTCGGTGGGGGAACATCACACCCGCACCGTAAAAGTCTTTTCGACCTCAACACAGACGAAAGGGCAGGAATGCAAGAAGGAGAGAACCCAGTTATGTCTGCACCAAAAACGCAGTCTCGACGCGCTACATCGCGCAGCAAGGGCAAGTTGGGTGAGCTTTCCGCCGATGAAACACGTAGTTTCTATCGGCAAATGCTGATGATTCGCCGCTTCGAAGAGCGAGCCGCACGCGCCTACACAGAGGCAAACATCGGCGGATACTGCCACCTCAACCTAGGCGAAGAAGCAGCAGTTATCGGAATTACCGCTGCTATGCGCAAGAGCGACTACCTGTATACGAACTACCGCGAACACGGCTACGCACTCGCGCGAGGAATCGCTCCCGAACGACTCATGGCCGAACTATTTGGGAGACAGGACGGTGTCTCAAAGGGTTGGGGCGGATCAATGCACATGTTTGACGTCGCCACCAGGTTCATGGGCGGATACGGCATTGTCGGAGGACAAATACCACTCGCCACCGGAACAGCACTCGCGATTGACTATCGAAGCGGCACCGAAGCAGTGGTGTGCCTCATGGGCGACGGTACCACCAACATTGGTGCCTTCCACGAGTCACTGAACCTCGCCGCCATCTGGAATCTACCCGCGGTGTATGTGGTGAACAACAACGGCCTAGGAATGGGAACGACAGTGGAACAATCCTCGGCCGAGCCTGAACTCTACAAACGGGCCGCCGCCTATCGTATGTCATCGGCGCGAATCGACGGGAACAACCCCGAAACTGTGTACGCGGCAATGCTGAAAGCCCTTGAATCCGCGCGAAACGGCAAGCCGTACCTGCTTGAGGTCATGACCGGGCGCATGAAAGGCCACTCGGTGGTTGACCCAGCGAAATATCGAAATACAGACGAAGTGGCTGCGGTGCAAGCAGCAGACCCCGTTACGGCTTACGCCAGTGAACTCCTGAAACGCGGGGTGCTTCTCGAGGGTGACCTGGCAGAACTCGATGCCGAAACCAAAGCAGCGGTGCATGCGGCCGTGCTATTCGCCGAGCAAAGCCCGCACCCCGATGTGACGACCCTTTTTGACTACAACTATGCAACGCCTGTACCAAACGACTCACAACGGTTGCCGGGCGAACGCCTGTACCCCGCAGAGGAGCTCCCAGCATGAGCGTCATGAGCTACCGCCAGGCTTTGCACGACGCCCTGCGCGAAGAAATGCTACGAGATCAGAATGTCTTTTTGATCGGCGAAGAAATTGGCGTGTTCGAAGGCTCATACAAGATTACGGCAGGATTGCTTAAAGAATTCGGCGAGAAGAGAGTCCGCGATGCCCCAATTGCCGAAGAAGGCTTCACGGGAGCCGCAATTGGCGCCGCAATGGTCGGCTTGCGGCCGGTCGTTGAAATCATGACCATCAACTTCTCACTACTCGCTCTGGACCAGATCGTGAACCATGCGGCGAAAATCTACGGCATGTTTGGCGGGCAAGTCAGCGTTCCCATGGTGATTCGCACTCCGGGCGGTGGCGGACAGCAGCTCGGGGCCACACACTCACAAAACATTGAGCTCTACTACGCCTTTGTGCCCGGCATGAAAGTAGTCGCACCAGCCACGCCGGCTGACGCAAAAGCAATGATGCGGGCAGCTATTCGCGACAACGATCCGGTGCTTTTTCTCGAGAACCTATCGCTCTACAACACTGTCGGTGAAGTGCCAGATGACCTGCCCGAAATAGAAATCGGTAAGGCGCACGTAGCGAGGCAGGGGAGTGACATCACTGTGATCGCCTACTCCAGAATGAGCACCGTGGCGTTGCAGGCTGCCGAGACGCTGGCTGCCGAGGGCATAGACGTTGAGGTGATTGATTTGCGCAGCCTACGACCACTTGATCGAGAAACCATCATTCGCTCAGTCAAAAAGACCAACTGCGCAGTCATGCTGGAAGACGACTGGCTCACCTATGGCATCGGCGCCGAGATTGCCGCGACCATTTCTGACGGGGCATTCGACTGGCTCGACGCGCCGGTGAGACGAGTGGCTATGGCCGAAGTGCCCATGCCCTACGCAAAATCGCTCGAAGCTGCCGCCCTGCCATCACTCGAGGACGCGCTCACCGCAATACGCGAAACCATCGAAGCCGTAGCGCGGCGCAGCTGAAAGGACCAACTCATGATCGATGTACTGATGCCACGCCTCTCAGACACCATGACCGAGGGAACCATCGCTACCTGGCGAAAACAAGTTGGTGACACCGTCACTGCCGGGGAAGTGCTCATGGAAATCGAGACAGACAAAGCCCTGATGGAACAGGAAGCCTATGAAGATGGAACGCTGAGCGAAATCATTGTTGCCGAGGGTGAGCCCGCGCCAATCGGCACGCTCATCGCACGGATCGATAACGGCAGTGGGCCTGAGGAGGCCATTTCAGCGCCAGACGCAAGAGCTAACAGCGATACTTCCGCTAGCGCAACCACCACTCCCGATACGCGTCTATTGGCCAGCCCACTGGTGCGAAAGTTGGCTCGGGAGCGGGGGATCGACCTCGCCCCGATTCAGGGAAGTGGCCCAGGGGGCCGAATTGTGCGTGCGGACATTGAAGCTCGGGCGTTGCCTGCGACAGTTGCCGCGGTCAGCACTACCGATCGCAATGTGGACGCCCAGCGTGGAGCAGCGGCAGTCAGCGAGGGCGATCCCGTCTCCGTTGTGCCCTTCGATCCGATTCGCCAAACGATTGCGAAGCGGCTCAGCGAAAGTGCTACGACAATCCCAAGTTTTACCGTGACGAGCTCGGCAGATGTTACAGAGTTGCTCGAACTTCGGCACACGCTGAATGCGGCGCTCGATGCCCGGGGCGAAAAGCTGAGCGTAAACGATCTGATCGTTCGCGCAGTCGCGCTGGCTTTGCGGGCGCACCCCGGCGTAAACGCCTCGTATACGTCAGAGGGTGTCGGAGCTACCGTGCTGCATTCAGATGTGCACATTGGAGTTGCAATGGCTACGGCTGCGGGCCTCGTAGTGCCCGTGATCCGAAACGTAGACACACAATCGGTAACTGCGATCGCGAAGGCCGTAAAGGAGATGGCAATAAAAGCTGCAGAACGCAGACTCTCACCCGCCGAGATGAGTGAGGGCACTTTCACGGTGAGCAATCTCGGCATGTTTGGGGTGGATCAATTCGACGCGATCATAAACCCGCCGCAGGGAGCGATTCTTGCAGTGGGTGCCGCGCGAGACGAACTTCAGTTGCGTGATGGTGCGGTTGTTCAGCGCATACGTATGAGTTTCACCCTCACTTCTGATCACCGCATTATTGATGGCGCACTTGCTGCTCAGTTCTTGAAGGAGTTGACCGCTCTTATCGAGACTCCGATGCGCGTGATTGCATAAGGGAACGCAATAGCGGTTAGGGTGGCGTTAACTGAACGTCGCCACTTAGGGACACCAAGCCACATCGGGGGGATACGCGGTGCACACTCAACTGGATAGCGAAAGCTACGCGCGGGAGATTGTGCGAGCGTTGGCGCTTCGAGCCGAACAACAATTCGGCTCGAAGCTCTCCGGTGTCTTTATGCTGGGCAGTCTTGCACACGGAGGTTTTGCCCCAGACTCAAGCGACATTGATGTGGCGCTTGTGCTGCATGAGGTTGACGCAGAAACCAGGGGAGAGGTTGCTCGGCTGCGTGATTGGGCTGCTGCCAACTTTGACACTCCGCTTGCAGGCAGAGTGTCAATCTTCTGGAGCGATCTTGCGCATCTTGAGACCGGGGCGGGGCAGCACATGCGTCTAGGTGCGGTGGATCGCGCAGATCTTCTTGCTTTTGGAGTGTGCATGGGTGGGACAGACCTTTCCGATCGAAGCGCGCTGCCCACAAGGGACGAGTTGGTTGCTGAGGGGGCGAAATTCGCTGTCGAGAAATTCACGCTTGAATACGTTGAGACGCCAGCAGAGGCACTTATTTCTGGTGGGCCGAGGCAGGCCACGAAATATGTGCTTTTCCCGGTGCGATTGCTTTACACCTTGCACAGCGGCAACATCGGCCTGAATGAAGCAGCCGCGCAATGGTATGTTTCAGGAAAGCGTGCGTATTTCACCCTCGTGCAAATGGCTTTTGAATGGCGCCAGCGGGGAAGTATTACTGGCGGTGAGGCGATCGATGAGATTCGAAAGTTCGGGCCTTCGCTTTACGCAGAGTTATTTCACGAGCTCGGCAATGAGCCAGCAATAAGTTCAATGATGCGAGAGGTGTTCGCGGAGCGCGCGAGCAAGATTGACGCACGAGGGACGATGGTCTCGTAACTATCTGTTCTGCCTATGAAAAGGTTTTTCGGCGAAGCGGCTGAGTGTCGGGGTAGCTCGGTTTGGGGCGGTAGGGAACCTCTAGAGATCTTTGACCTGACATAATACAGATTATCCCACTAATAGTAATTTTGAGTCACACCTGATGAATTAGCAAGGATCACGTGCCGGCGTGCTCGCGCAATCGCGTGCGCGAAAACCAATCACTGTTGACGCCAACACAACGGCTTCGCTCAGAACGATCCTCAGGATCAAGCGAACAACCTCCGCGCACACAACTGAATCAGTTTGCTAAGGATTCGCCTGGTCCAACGAGCAATCGGCCCCGACCGCGCAAATCCCCCGAAAAACAACCTGACATAACGTGGAGGTGGTTGTTTACAGGACAGAGAGCTGTTGTGCCGTAGCTTCGATCCGCGCGATTCGTTCCCGTGCCGGTTCGCCAATTCGAACCAACAGCGCTTCAAAAAGCGCCTCGATCATTGCCATCACTGGCACAACCGAATCAAACGGCCCACGCTCTGAGGCAACGCTTGTCAAAACAGCATCGGCCTCTGGCGCACACGGCGACAACCACTGATCGGTGATCACAATGACACTTGCGCGACGTGACGTTGCGAGCTGCACAAGCTCTCGTGTCGACGCTTCGTAGCGACGGAAATCAAAGGCAACCAGCACGTCTTTTGATCCGAAATCTGCCATCGTTGCGGCTCGAAGGCTCGCCATTTCGGGCACCATTCGCACCTCTGTGCGCAATTGCTGCAAACTCGCGGCGAGGTACTGCGCCAGAAATCCGCTGTAACGGCCGCCAACGATCCAGATTCGGTTTTTGGGAGCGGCGAGAGCGTCAAGCGTGGTGTTGAAGTCATGCTCAGTGAGGCCCGCAAAGGTTGATTTCAGGTCTTCCGACGGTGGCGTTGCGAGCTCCGCGAGCTGGTCTCCCCTAGTTGCCCTTCGGTTTGAGCTTGTGCGCTCATAAAGAGATGCGGGTGAAGCGCCACGCATTTCGAGCTCGATCCGAAGCGCTTTCTGGAAATCTGGAAAGCCTCGGTAGCCCAGCCTGCTCGTGAATCGCACCACCGTCGCGCCACTGACACCAGCGATCTCAGCCAACCCGGCGACGGTCTCAAAGCCAGCGCCCGGATAGGTCGCCAGCAGTGTTCGGGCCACTTTTCTCTCAGCGGGGGTACACTCCCCCATCCGCTCGCGAATTCGAGAGGCAACAGAGTCCTCTGCATCGTGCGTCGTTGACGCGCGGAGCGAATCTGAGTTCACGGTGCGACCTCCAGGTGATCGGAATTATGCCGATGCGGCTGTGCGTAGCGCCTCGAGGCTGTCGGCTTCGACGGGACTCGCTGCGCCGAGTGTATCAATGAGCGTGGCTAGGAACGCGACACGCTGCGGAACGGTGCGAAGTTGCAGCCACTCGCCGGGTGTGTGGTCTCCGCCCCCAATCGGGCCAAGTCCATCTAAGGTTGGCACGCCAAGCGCAGACACACGATTGGCGTCAGAAACGCCGCCTGTGGTGGCGAGACGAATGCTGAAACCGAGCGAATCTGCAATCTTCGAAGCTGCGGCTCCGATCGACTCACTCGCAGCCGTTCGTTCCATTGGCGGGCAATCTTCAAGCTCAAGAATCGAAATCTTGGTGCCTGGAACGAGTGGCTTTGCAATTCGCTCACGAATCTTTGCCATCAGCAATTCGAGGTCTTCTTGCCTTGGTGCGCGCATTTCAACCGATAGCCTCGCGTAATCAGGAACGATGTTGAGTCGCTCGCCCGCACGAAGCTTGCCGACGTTGACTGTGATCCCGGCAGGCCAATCGGCAATTGATTGCAAAAAGATGGTGAGGTGCGCGGCTTCGAGTCCCGCGTGCGCCCCGCGCTCGGGCTCGATTCCCGAGTGCGCGGCAATACCGTCAATTTCGAGTTCAAGATCGATGACGCCCTTGCGCGCAGCCACCAGGTCACCGTTTTCACGCGCGCACTCAAGGCAAAGTGCAACATCAACGTCGCGTGCAGCGCTCGCAAGAACGGTGCGCCCAAAGGGTGAACCAATCTCCTCGTCTGGGGTGAACACCAACACAAGTTCGGAGTAGCGTTCACTCCCCTCCGCGATGAGGTGGGCGGCCGCATGCAATCCAGCAACGATGCCTGCCTTGTCGTCTGTGACGCCGGGGCCGTGCGCAAGTCCATCGCTATCGATGCTGAAAGGACGCTTCGCTGCGTCACCGCGCAGAAATACCGTATCCATGTGCGCAAACAGCAGCACTCGACTCTGGCCACTTCCCTTACGGCGCGCAACCAGCGCATCTCCGTAACGGGCTTGGCCCGTTGCCTCATCGCTTGGTGCAGTCTGCCGCTCGATCGAGAATCCTAGGGCAACGAGTCTGTCTGAAACCCAATCGGCAACTCGGTTGACACCCGCGGGATCATCGGAGCCAGAATCGATCCCCACTAGGGCGCTGAGGTCACTCGTGTACTGCGATGCAGCAGCCTCAGCGCTGCGCAGCATGTTGCGTACGAAATCCACATTGCTCCTTTACATGCAAGATTGCAATGAACGTTACATGTTTATTTCATAATTCACCAACAGAAATGTGTATTTCAAAGTGCAATTGTGCGAGAGATTGCATATGGATAAAGGGAACACGCCCAATTCGACGAACTCTTACATTCCCGAAATAGGCGTTTCAGTAATTGCGAATGACCCAAAGGTGTGAAATGATTCGATCACTTCAACGAGGAGGAATTTGTGAGCAACCCCGCATCGCACGCCACACGGAACGCCCCGCGCCTTCACGCGCCAGCGGCGGGCACACTCGTGCTGATTGGCGGGGCTCTTGAAGAAGATCCAGTCATCTTGCAGCGAATTGTTTCACTCGCAGCCAACTCGCGATCCGACCACAACGACACCTCTCCCCCGCGAATCTCGATTCTCACGACAGCTTCCGAACCAGCAAACTCGGCCGCAGCAGCAAGTTCGAACGAAGAAGAAAACGACGAAGCCGACGGGCGCTACTACGTCGAGCTCTTCGCCAGGCACGGAGCCCTCGGCGTACCCGTACCCATCGGAGTCGCGACCGAACCAAGCTTTTCCGGCTCAAACTATCTGCGCTCGAATGCGCTGAGCGAGCAGATCGCAGAGTCTGTGCGATCCAGCGATGCCATCTTTTTAGGTGGCGGCGACCAAACCCACTACCTGCTCGCCCTCTTTCAAAGCGCACAAGCAGGCGAACCCCCATTCGGTGAACGCTTCGACACGCCTGTCATGACGGCTATGCGCGATGTACTTGCTCGCGGCGGCGTAATCGCCGGCACAAGTGCCGGGCTCGCCGTGCAGCAGGCAGCTCCAATGGTCTCAGGCGGAGACAGCCGCGAAGCATGGCTCTACGGAGCCAGCGCTGGCTACGCCGACGACAATCGGCTGCGATACATACCAGCCGGTGGACTCGGATTCTTTGGTGAAGGTTTGCTCGATTCACACTTCAACGAATGGGGCCGAGTGGCACGCGCCGTCAAGCTCGCGCATGCGTGCAGTGAACGGCTAGCAATCGGAGTTGATGAAAACACCGCGCTCATCTACTCACCGGCTTCACGCCGTGGCGAAGTAATCGGCAGCGGCGGCGTCAGCATTCTTGACCTGAGTGAAGCCACGTTCGCGGAGGGCATCAACGGCGCAGCTGCAACTGATGTTCGGTGGAGCCACTACACGGTCGGTGACCACTACGATTTCGCAAACGGCGAAGCCCAGAGAGCGAACGAAACTCATGCGATACCCGGCAACAGCGCTTCGCCTACAACGGCGATCGACGTCTGGGCAGAAGAGAACGGCCTCGCACTATTGCGCCTGGCCCAGACACTAGTCGCCTCACCCGAGCGCATCGCAGCCGGCGAATCTTCGCTCACTGACGAAACACGTTTTCGGATCACCCTGCACCGAGACGAGCGCACCAGCTGGAACGCTGCCGGTGGATTCGCAGACCTCAAACTTTCTATAACCCCCATCGCACCATCAGCTTAGAAAGGCAACGAATGCCATATTCACACTCCACCACGGGTGATAACGCCCGGACGTTTGCCCGCAAGGCGCGACGTTTCGCAACCGGCACAGCCATGGTCACAGCCGGAGCACTGTTGCTCGCAGGTTGTGCCTCAGGCGGCAACTCCGGCGGCGACGCAGACAAAAACATGGTAAACCTGGTCACTCCAGCGCAACCAGAGAGCATGGACCCGCAGATCTCAACCGATTCGATCATGGGCGAAATTGCCAGCCCAATCTTCGAAACGCTCGTGACAACAGATGAAAACCTGCAGGTCACACCAATGCTGGCCGAATCGTTCGAAGCAAACGCCGACAACACTGAGTACACATTTGTGCTGCGTGAGGGCGTCAAATTTCAGGACGGCAGCGATATGGATGCCGACGACGTCGTCGCATCGATGAACCGTTGGCTTCGAGTATCGGTTGCTGCGGTCGAGGCATTCGCGGGCGCAGAGTGGACCAAGGTCGACGATCGCACAGTGAAGCTCACCACGCCGTCGGCAAGCTTTCTGCACCTGCTCTACCTTTCGCAGGTCAGCACTGCCTTCCCAGCAGTACTTCCGCTAGAAGTCGTTGATAAGGTCGGTGACGCGCCCATTCAGGAAGTCAGCGACATCATCGGTACCGGTCCATACAAGCTTGTTGAATGGGACGCTGACCAGAAAATCGTGATCGAGAAGTGGGACGATTACCAGTCAGTAGAAGCGCCATCAAGCGGTCGTAGCGGCGCGAAAGAGGCGAAGCTGGACCAGGTAGTCTTCAACTTCGTAGCAGACGCATCCACACGCTCGCTCGGCCTGCAGTCGGGTCAGTACGATGCAACCACTGAGCTGCCTTTCGACAGCCTGGAGCAGTTCCAGAACGATCCCAATTTGGTGCTCGACACCTACATGGTTGGCCCAATCAACCTGGTATACAGCGACGATCCATCAAGCAAGTTCTCGAATGTGATCAACCGTCAAGCCATCAACACTGGACTTGACCGCGACCCAATCATGCTCGCCGCCGTTGGCTCAGCTGATCTGTACGATCTAGTGCACCACAACATGACACTCGGCCAGGCCGCGATCTGGGACACCGAAGTTGGCAAAGCAGACTTCAATCAGGCCGACGTCGAGAAGGCAAAGAAGATGCTCGCCGAGGGCGGCTACGACGGCTCGCCAGCGGTAGTGCTCGCAAACAAAGATTACTCGGAAGCATACAACTCAGCAGTTGTCGTGGTTGAGCAGCTGAAGGCAATGGGTGTAGACGCAACACTCGACGCCTACGAGTGGGGCGCATTCAGCGAGAAATACCGTGAGCGTCGTGGCGAGTGGGATTTCGTGGTCTTCCCGTTCGGTACCGAGCTTGACCCAACCCAAACCATCGGCTTCCTGCCAACCCGTGCGGGTTACTTCGATGGACCAGAGCTTCAGGCACTGCTGACCAAGTTCCGTAGCGCGCCAACTCAGGCCGACGCGAGCGCCATTTACGACGAGATGCAGCAGTGGATCGAAGACACTAGGCCAATGAGCCGAATCGGCGATGCACACAATGTGTACGCTGCGAACAAGGATCTCGAACTGCCTTGGTTCGATGGTCGCTTTGTCTGGTGGAACGCTCACTGGAAGTAAGCAGTACCGGGTGGTGTGGTGATCAGAACCCGGGTCACCACACCACCGCTGGCCCCAACAGTGCTCAGCTGACCATAAGTTTTGCCCCGCTCCCCCGCCAAACCCCCTGAAGACCGGAACACCGATGCTTAGATTCATCTTCCGCAGACTGCTCAGCCTGATTCCAGTGCTGTTTGTAGTGTCTGTGGTGATCTTCTCCCTGATCCACCTCACGCCCGGTGATCCAGCGCGCCGAATTCTCGGCGAAAAAGCCTCAGACCAGGCGGTAGCGGCGCTCCACGCGAGTATGGGCCTCGACGCACCCGTGGTCGTGCAGTACTTCAAATGGGTCGGCGGAGTATTTACCGGCAACCTTGGCAACTCATACTTCCTGAACAAAACAGTTGTTGAAGCAATTGGCGACAACGCAGTGCCAACTATTCAGCTCGCCATAATCGCGATTCTCGTCGCTGTGCTGCTAGCCGTGCCGTTTGGCACCCTGGCGGCCCGCTACCGTGATGGAGTTCTTGACCGTTCGGTGAACGCCTTCACACTGATCGGCATGACCGTGCCGAGCTTTGTACTAGCGCTCGCGATGATGCTGATCTTCGGGCTGAGCCTGCGTTGGCTGCCCATTTCGGGGTACATTAACCCCTTTGAAAACTTCGCTGATGGCCTGCGCACTCTGCTCATGCCCGGCATCGCACTTGGCGCCATCACCGCCGCTCTCATTGCGCGAACGACCCGAGCTTCGGTGCTTGATGTGTTGGGCGCCGACTACATTGATGCCGCCCGTTCACGCGGCGTAACCGAAAAGCGTTTGCTTTTCGCGCACACCCTGAAGAACGCAAGTTTGCCCGTGCTCACCATCGTTGGACTCTCACTTGGCTCACTCGTCACGGGAGCTGCGGTGACCGAAACTATCTTTAACATTCCGGGACTCGGCCAATTACTGATCAACGCAATCTCGCGCCGCGACTACCCGGTGATCCAAGGCGTGATCCTATTCATCACCCTGATCTATTTGCTCACCAACCTGATCATCGATTTGCTCTACGGCATTGTTGATCCTCGTGTACGAGTCGGAAAGGCGTAACCATGTCACGACCTGAATCGCCAAACTCCGCTCCTTCCGGCCCGGGCCAGCGAGGAGAACAACCGGCAGATCTCGGCCCATCGAAATCGGCTCCCTCAACTCGATCAAATACTGTGCCAAGCACTCAGATGATCTCAATGAGGCCAGCCGCGAGCTACCAGCGTCCGACGCTGTGGCAACGAATGCTCGGCAACACGCAACTTATGGTTGGCCTGTTGATCATTCTGGTGATCTTTGTGATCTCGTATGTGATTCCACCTCTGCTGCAGCTCGATCCGCTAGCCGTCGACCCAGCAAACCGACTCGCGCCACCATCTTCCGAGCACGTCTTCGGCACCGATCCATTTGGGCGCGATCTTTTCGCGCGAATCGTGTCAGGTGCATCTACCTCACTCATTGTCGGATTTGTCGTAGCAGCCGTGAGCGGTGTGCTCGGCACAATCATCGGGGTCGCAGCAGTCTTTAACAGCGCACTCGATGCTGTACTCATGCGTATCTGCGATGGCCTGATGGCAATACCAGCAATTCTGCTCGCGGTAGCCCTCGCTGCCGCTCTCGGACCAAGCGTCACCAACCTAGTGATCGCGTTGACGATTGTTTACACTCCGGGGCTTGCCCGGCTGGTTCGATCACGAGCAATGGCGATCACCCAGGAAACCTTTGTGACCGCGAGCACAATGCAAGGGGCGAATATGTTCCACATCATGTGGAAGCATATTCTGCCAAACACGCTCTCGGTGCTCGTAGTGCAGTCAACCTTCACCTTCGCGGAATCGGTAATCACCGAAGCGGCGATGAGTTTTCTCGGGGCCGGTGTTCCTGCGCCGCAGGCCAGCTGGGGCAACATTCTTTACGATGGCAAAGCAGTCATCATGCAGTCACCCCAAATGATTGTGCTCACGAGCGTGTTCCTGATCGTGACAGTGCTTGCGCTGAACATGATCGGTGACGGCCTGCGCGACCTGGTAGATCAGCGCTCTCGCGCGCTGCTTGGCAAACCCGGCATCTTTGCCCGACTGTTCAACATCATCGGGCCACGCACCGTTGGAAAGGAAACCCAGCGATGAGCACCACACAAAAGGCTCTGCCTATCAAGATCGACCAGCTCACACTCGATATCGACACCCCCCAGGGAACCGTGCACGCGGTGAGCGGGGTAAGCCTCGAGCTTCGCCCCCGCGAGATCCTTGCGGTCGTTGGAGAGTCAGGTTCAGGAAAAACACTCACTGCACGCGCCGTGCTTGGTTTGTTGCCGCCACGCACAACAGCGGGCGGCGCAGTATTGCTCTCGGGCAAGAATGTGCTGACGGCTGATGCCAAGTCGCTTCGGGCGATGCGCGGCGGCGAAGCAGCAATGATTTTCCAAGAACCCTCGACTGCCTTGAACCCCGTGTTCCGTGTGGGATGGCAACTTGAAGAAGGCCTTCGCGCACACGGGATGAAAAGCAAAGCTGAGCGCCGCCGCGTGGCGATCGATATGCTGCGGGCAGTGGGCATTCCAGAACCTGAGGTTCGTGTTGACCATTACCCGCACCAGTTCTCTGGCGGTCAGAAGCAGCGAATTGTTATTGCGATGGCACTAGCGCTTCGCCCTTCAGTGATCATCGCAGACGAACCAACTACCGCCCTCGATGTCACAGTTCAAGCAGAAATCTTGCAACTGCTTCGCGAGTGCCGAGACAACTTTGGTGCGTCAATTCTGCTGATCACTCACAACATGGGTGTCGTCGCCGATCTGGCTGACCGAGTCGCAGTGATGTATCGCGGCGACTTGGTTGAAGAAGCCCCGGTTGACGAGCTTTTTCGTGCACCACGCGAGCTGTACACCCAAGAGCTACTGGCAGCTGTGCCGAGGCTTGGGAGCGGCCGTCAGGCAGGCCAAAGCACAGTGGTCACTGTCGCTGAAGAGCTCGAACAGTCGCAGTCAACCAGCACGAGCAGCGACGGGGCTGCTTCAGAAACCCCGACGGTACAGGTAAAAGACCTCGATATTGTCTATCGTTCCGGGTTCGGAAAAGACCCGGTTCGCGCGGTGCGCTCGGTCAGCCTAGATATCGCGCCCGGAGAGGTAGTTGGCCTGGTCGGTGAATCAGGGTCTGGCAAATCAACTATCGGTCGCGCTATCGGTGGACTTGAACCGATCGCTGCCGGTACGCTCAAGGTTTTCGGCGAGGATCTGCGCAAGTTGCGCGGCCGCCGCTTGCGCGAACTTCGGCGACGGGTGGGTTTTGTTTTCCAAGACCCCGCGGCATCGTTCAATTCGTTCATGACAGTTGAGGAGTGCATTACCGAGCCAATGGGCATTCACCGACTGCCCGGTGGTAAATCAGCTCACCAGCGTCGGGCGCTTGAGCTCCTTGATGCCGTCGAATTGCCAGAGTCGTATGCACAACGGTACCCATTCGAGCTCTCAGGTGGTCAACGGCAACGAGTCGGCCTAGCCCGGGCGCTTGCTCTCTCACCCGAACTCGTCATCGCGGATGAGCCAACCAGTGCACTCGACGTATCGGTGCAGGCGAAAGTGCTCGATATTTTCGCAGCGCTGCAGCGAGAGCTGGGTTTTGCCTCACTGTTTATCAGCCACGATCTTGCCGTGGTCGAAATGCTAGCGGACCGCGTAGGTGTCTTATGCAAGGGTGAACTGGTGGAGCTCGGGCCAACAGAATCAGTGTTGCACTCCCCCAAGGACCCCTACACGCAACGTCTCATCGCCGCAGTGCCGGTTCCTGATCCAGCGGTGCAGCGGAAACGCCGCGAACAGCAACTTCTCGAAAACCCTATTTTGATGCCAGAGGAGCACAGCAATTGAGTTTTGACCCGAGCGTCATTCGAGCTGACCTGGTGCTGCTTGCGGGAAGGGTACACACTGGCTGCAATGCAGACGAAGCTGCACCTGTGCCCACGGCGGTTGCCGTGAGCGGTCGCCGCATCGTCGCGGTTGGGAGTCAGCATGATGTCGCGAAATGGGACACCTCGGGCGCCCAGGTGATTCAGCTCGGCGACGCAACTGTGACTGCCGGTTTTGTCGACGCGCATGTGCACCCGCTTTCCGGCGCCGAGTCACGTCATCAGGCGCTCATGCTGCACGACTGCACCACGGTTGAACAAGTTGCAGAGCGGATCACCGAATTCGTAAAGGAACTAGGCCCTGATGAGTGGGTGCGCGGCTTCGGGCTTTCCTTCGACATGTTCGTCGGCACCGAAGTAAGTAACGCTCCGTTCGAAGCGGCTTTCGGTGGCCGACCCGCCTACCTGCTTCTCTTTGATGGGCACTCGATCATTGCCACGAATCGTGCCCTCGAACTGGCCGGTATCGATGGGCCGCGCGATTTTGGGAACAACTCTTCAATTGAGGTCGATTCTGCGGGCAGACCCACTGGCTACCTGATCGAGAGCGACGCAGAAATGCTCGTAACGGATCTTTACCCGCGTATGCCGTTTGCTGAGCGTTGCGCAGCAGTGAAGAACAAACTGCGTGAGTTTGCTGCCAGCGGTTACACCTCACTGCACCAAATGAACATGGAAGTCGGCGACCTAGAGGTACTGCGAGCCCTCGAAGCGGAAGGCGAACTGCCCGTAAAGGTCCGCGTTTCGCCTATTTGGCGGGCGAGCGATCCGTGGGCTGAAACGCTGCAAGAAATGATCTCGATGCAGGGAGTCGGCGGCCGTCGCTGGCAAATAGAGGGCGTCAAGTTCATGCTCGATGGCAGCATTGACAACGGATCCGCCTGGCTCTTTGAAGCTGACACTCGTGGCGGTGGCCTCGAACCCTACTGGGTGCCGAACGACACTTTCACCCGCACGATTCATGCTCTGAATGCGAGTGGCGTGCCGACAGCTACCCACGCGATTGGCGATCGAGCCGTCGAGTTTGTGCTCGATACGGTGCAGGCCATTCCAGCTGACGTGCCTCGGGTCACGCACCGTATTGAACACATTGAAACGATTCCCGACCGTTTGATCCCACGTTTTGTAGAACTGGGAGTTCCCGCAAGCATGCAGCCGATTCATGCCTTCGCCCAGCGGCCAGACGGACAGGACATGTGGACCACACTGCTCGGGCGCGACTCAGAGCGCGCAGCGCACGGCTGGCGGATTGCCGACCTCGATGCTGCGGGAGCCTGTGTTGCGCTCGGTTCTGATTGGCCTGTCGAAGAGTTTGATGCCAGGCGGGTATTTGCAGCGAACGTCACCCGCCGCAGGCATGGTTCTGACGGTCCCGCCGTCGATCCGCACCAGGCGCTTTCGCCCGAACGCACCCTCGCGGCGCTCACCAAAAACTGCTGGGAGTCGATCGACCAGGGCGGCAATGGAATGATCGTTCCTGGCGCCATCGCAGATCTCGCGGTGTTCGCTGAGGACCCATTGAGCTGCGACCCTGATCTCTTTGCAGAAGGCGAAGTGTTGCTGACTGTCGTGAATGGGAAGGTTTCGCACCATCAATGATTCGCCGCATTCGCTCAGCAAAGTATCTTGGGTCGCCAGAACTGCTCGATATTGAAATCGGCCATGACGGTGTGATTCAGGCGATCACGCCGGCCGACAAGGGCTCATTCGGATCAGGCGGATCACGGGAATCGTTTACTACAGCTGAAGAGATTTACGCCGGCGGCCGAACGGTGACTTCAGGTCTTTGGGACGAGCACGTTCATTTTGGGCAATGGGCTCAGCAGGCATCGCGCATCGACCTGAGTGATTGTGTAGATGCCGGGCAAGTGTTGCAGCTGGTCAGTGATGCTGCCCGCACCCAGGCAGAGGTTATTGCTGTGCGCGTGCGCGGGAGCATCTGGGGCAGAGAACTCACAAGGGAACGCCTAGACACCGCAAGTGGCACTGTGCCTGTGGTGCTTATCGGGCTTGATCTGCACAGCGCCTGGCTGAACACCGCCGCCTTACAAAAATATGGATTTGATACCGCTGGCCCGTCGCGGGTGGTGGAAGACGAGTGTTTCGCGCTTGTTCGAGAACTTGATCGAATCTCTGACGCTGAGCTTGACGAGGCGGTGCACGCTGCGGCAAATGCAGCTGCGGCCAGAGGCGTTGTGGGCGTCGTCGACTTCGAGATGCGCTGGGGTGTTGCCGACTGGCTGCGCCGCGAAGAAGCGGGTTTCGATGCGCTGCGCGTCGAAACTTCGGTCTACCCGCAGTATCTGGATAGGGCGATCGCATCGGGCCTTTCTGCCGGAACGGTGCTCGGCTCGACAGGCCTGATTCAGCTTGGACCGCTCAAGGTGATTACCGACGGCTCACTGGGCACCCATACGGCTTGGTGCTGCGAACCCTATCCGAGTGGGGATTTTGGGCGGTCACTGGTATCGAGCGACGAACTTGAAAGCCTTTTGCTTCGTGCAGACCGCGCCGGTATCTCGGCAGCAATCCACGCTATCGGAGATCAGGCTGCGTCACAGGTGCTTGAGACATTTGAGCGGACCGGGATTCAAGGCAGGATCGAGCACGCTCAGTTGCTCCGCTCGGAAGACATCGCCCGTTTCGCACGGCTAGGGATTACCGCGAGTGTGCAGCCTGAACACCTGCTTGACGACCGCGCCGCCATTGCTGAACTCTGGGCTGATCGGGCGGATCGTGCTTTTGCCTTCGCATCGCTTCTGAGCACCGGAGCCAGGCTGTGTTTCGGTTCCGATGCACCGGTTGCCCCGCTCGATCCGTGGCGCGCAATCGCTGCTGCGATCCACCGTGCATCACCTGGCGAGGAGTCATGGCGGCCTGAGCAGCGTATCTCGCTCGAGCAGGCGCTTCAGGCGTCTATGCGGGGCTCATTGCTGCCGAAGGTGGGCGAAGTGGCAGACCTGGTGTTGTTGGAGGAGGATCCACACGATCTCAGCCACCGTGAACTCGTGGAGACGCAGGTCGCAGCCACCCTCATCGCGGGTAAGCCAAGTTACCTTGCACCCAGCCTGAGCTAATTCTTTCTTTCTTTCTCAGCAGACAAGCAAGAGAGGCGCCGCCCCCGAAGGGACGGCGCCTCTCAGAGCGCTCATCTCAGCGTTCTGCTTATGCGCGGCGCTTTCGCAACACGAGGGTGCCACCTGCTGCCAGCATCAGCAGCGCGATGCCGCCGAGCCAGAGCAGTGAGCTGCCACCGGTGTTCACGAGGCCGTTGCCGCCTGCCGCAGCTGGGGACACAGATGCGTGCCAATCATCTGCGTCTTCGACGTTCTTGCCCGAGTGCACTCCGACTGCGGTCACAGTTGCGCGGTCTGCGTGATGCTGACCGGCTTGAAGCGCAGGCATCGTAGCAACACAGTCAAACTGTGTGCCAACCTCAAATTCGCCAGCCCATTCGGTGCCGGTGGAACCATCGGGGAACTCGCAGACCAGGTCGCTGATCGTTCCCTTACCCGAGATGAGTGCATCACTCACCTGCAGCTGCTTGAGAGCCTCGCGTCCGTCGTTTGAGATCGTGAAGTTGATCTGCTGTTTCGCGCCAGCAGCGAGCTGCTTTCCTGGAGCTTCGTTGAAGTCACCATCGAAGTCAGCATTCAGCAGTGCGCCAGCCGCATCAAACTCGGGGGTCTTACCCTCGTCATTCCACTTCACAATGCTGATACTCGGATCGCCAACCGGGTGAATCGTCGCAGAAGAGCCCGCTATCGTGTTCACAATGCTCTGACTGGTGTCATTGCCCGAGACCGCGAAGTAGGCGACGATGCGTCCCTGCTTCGGGTCAAGGCTCGTACCAGGCTTCTGCTTGACGGTGACGGCGCCAGATTCATAGCTCGCGATGAGATTGCCGTTGAGTTCAATCTCGCTAGCTGTCGATTCCCCATCAAGTGGGGCACCGTTGGCGTCGACATCAACAAAACCGAGGAAGTCGACACTCGCAGGCAGTACGTCTTGGCGTGGGTAGACCTCAACCGCAAACTGCGAACCGTAGTTGCCGCGCGGGATCAATTCAATCGAGTAAACAAATCGTGGCGCTACGAACTCGCCGCCCTCAATGAGTGCGTTCAGGTTCGAAACCCAGCTCCCGGTTTCTGGGTCGTAAATACGCTTGCGAAGCTCTGCTTCGTCGCCGAATGAGGTTGCCTCAGACTTCTGATCGCTCCAGTAGTCCCAGTCGGTCTTCTCGCCGAGCAGCGAAGCTCGGTTGTAGATTTCGAACGTTTCCTTATTCGTTTTGTCGAATGGAACCGTAGTCAGCACGAGATCGACGATCCACTGCTTTCCGGTTTTCTCGCCAGAAACAACGGCCTTACCTGCGTCACTCAATTCAATGACCAGGTGACCCGCTTTGTTCAGGCTCAGAGCGAAGTGTTCCTGACTGAGTGGGGTTTTTCCGTAGAGTCCGCTCACGGGGAGCGCGTTGAGATCTTCGATGTCGAAGACAGTCGTATCGACCTCGTCTACGATCTTGCTTTTCAGCGGATCAATTTGAGGCTTGGCGGTGTCAATCGTGAAGCGGTATGGCACCTGTGCGCGTTCCCCCGGGCTCACCCTGACAGCGTCGCTGTTGGTGGTCTTGTTGAACGCTGCCGAGTCGTTTACGCCTGCTTCGTAGTCTTCTGGCAGCACCACCACGGTGGCATTGTGGTCGCGTTCGGCGGTGTACCCGTCTTCGTAGGTGAAGCCGGCGCGGTTATTCCATGAGTATTGGAAACCGCCGAGCACGGTCTTGCTCGGCGCTGCGGTCAACCCTGTGACGGTGTTGAGCGCGGCACGCACCTCAATGTCGATGTTGGTGGTGTTGTCCTGCCCCACGTTCACGAGCAGGGTCTGGCCCACAATTGCGTAGTGTCCGACGTACTCTTTGGCAGCAAATTCGAGAGCGTCACCGGAGAAGTTTTTCGCCTCACTGAGCTTCTGAATCGGGCCATCACCGGTGACCGAGATGAAGTCTGAACCGGTCGACCAGGAAGCCTGGTCAATGAGCGTGTCGCTGATTACTACATTGCGCTTGAGCGTGAAGTTCTGGTTTCGTTTGTCCCAGACGGTGAGGTCTGCGTGCAGGTGGTACTTCATTTCGGCAGCCGGAAGCAGCGTTCCCTGCTCGTCGGTCAGTGCGTCGATGGTGTTCCAATTGCCAGACTTCGCAAAGTTTTCACCGATGCCAACCCCTGGAATGTTTCCGCGCAGACGGACGTCAGCAGTGCGTTCTTCGGTGCCTCCGAACATTACTTTGTTCTGCAGGTTGATGAGGTAGTCGCCGGGAACATCGTTGCGGGCTTCGTAGCGGTCTTTCAGTTCTGCTTCGAGGGCCCTCATATCGGTCACCATGACCTGGTAGGTGATGGTGAGACGCGACTGAGCGGGAACGCTCACGACTCCTGAGAATCCTTGACCGCTAAGAGTAGGAACGAAGCTCACGTTCTCTTCACCATCAGCTGTGTTGAGTGTCGCAACAAACGATCCCCGCTGGTATGTCAGGCCGGCCCCAAGCTCGTCAGCGATCTCGTAGTTGTTACGTGCATCGGCTGAGTCCATAACGAGTGTGTAGGTGAGCACTTCGTCGGTAATGCTTGGCTTGAGCCCAAGGAACGCGTAGCTGGGCGCATCGTCAATGCTTACAAACCCGTCGAGATTGTTCGGGGTGACACTCTTGCTGTAGCCATCGGTAATCTCTGTCACCGGTGGAACCTCATGCTCGACCACGAGATTGACGCCGCCCTTATCGTCGCCAATTGTCCAACTGATCGGTGCTTCGGTGTCTGCTCGCACAGACTCAGTGCTGAGGTTGATAACAAATGCGCCCTCTGCAATTCCGTTTGGAATTGGGTCTTTGAAGGTCACGGTCACAGTGCCGTCACCGTTGCCGGTGATGGTGTCGATGGCTTCGTTGCCCGGGAGGTCACCCTTCACGGTGATCTCGGGCGGCAATTCAATGTTGATCTGCGTTCCGCCGATTGGCTGCGCCGCGTCATACTGTACGCGCAGCTGGATTTCATCGCCTTCTGGAACGACGGCGTCGTTTGAGATGACCTGCCCCTTGTGCAGCACGTCAATCGCTACGGGTGGTTTATCAGCGTGTGCGGTGGCGCTCGTGACGCTGACCAGGCCGAGACTCAAGGCGGCCATACTGACCATCGCAATGGCGCGGCGCACAATGTTGCCCGCAGCTATCGGTTCTTTTTCCCTCATCTGTATTTAGCTCTCCCCTTCAAAATCCAGATTTTGTGTGAGTGCGTAAGACGACGCCCAGACACAGAAAAAGACCCCCGTAATGAAAGATCGTTCTTTCGCACGGGGGTCGTGACACACCAGTCAATCGGTGCAGCGGGAGAGAGCGAGTCCACCTTGACACAAAATCACCCTGGAGTTCACCCTGCGTGCAATTTTCGGCCACTCATTAGATACCAAGATTCACACTCCGCCATAATCGCGCAGAAATGTGTGTCTAATCCGCCTCGTGGTTATGCGTAACGAAAAGCCCGTGCAAAGCCGCTTTTGTCAGCGCTGCCTCTCGAGATGAGACGTCAAGTTTGCGATAGACGCTGCGCAATTGAGTCTTCACAGTGTTTCTAGAAATGAAGAGAGTCGCCGCTATTTCGTCGGTCGATCCAGTGGACTCGAGAAGCTGCAGGACCGTCGACTCGCGCGGAGTGAGTTTTGGTGGTGGCATTTCTGCGCCAGTCCGATGCGCCGCGCTTATGGCCACAAGCGAAAGCGCTGAATCACTCAAGCCCGCTTCGCGAAGCAGAGCAACCATCGTGGCGCGATCTTGCGGTGGCACAGTACGCAGTGGTGCTTGCAGCGTCGAAATTCGCAGCAGCTCGACCACCCGCTGCGCACTAGCGAGTGCCTCGACTCGCTCGCCCGATCGCAAAGCTGCCCCAATGAGCACAAGTTCAGCTTCGACAATGTGGCGCGGTGCCGATGACGCCTCAACTACGCGCTGAGCCTGAATCGCCGCTGCGGCCGGACGATCGAGCGCAAGCTCAATTCGGGCAAGCACGCTGCGAGCGATGGAACCGTTTTTGGCAGACCGCGCGGCAATCTTTCGAGCCTGATCGAACTTACCCTGAGCGAGCAGCAACTCGGCTTCAGCGGCGTCGAGAAAACTTCGGTCGAGTGGCGTACCAGCCTCCGTACCACGCTGTTCTCTCAATTGGCGCAGCCGAACAAGACCGAGGTCAGCATCGTCGGCGAGATTGTCTCGTCTGGAGGCAACAAGTGCGTAGAGTCGCCAGTGCTCGGTGGTTTCAAGGAAATGCGGACGCGCCAGCAACCACCTGCTTGCGGCCTCATGATCACCATCTTCAATCGCAAGAATCGCTTGAGCAAGGTAATAGAAGTCTGCCGCGTTCGTGTCTAGCCAGCCTTCTGGCCACTCTGCAGTGCTCGCAGCATCGAGCAGACGTCTCGCCAGAGGCACCTCACCGTTGAGCGCGGCGAGCCCCGCTCTCATTGAGAGCGGGTCAACACGGTCTTTGCGGCCGGCACTCATGTGCTCGGCATCGGCAAGCTCGAAACAACTACGCGCGAGCTTGACATCGCGAAGATAAAACGCGCTGATACCGAGGTGCACGTAAATCATTGGGCCAAGTCGCCCTAACGCTTCAAAGTCGCTTTCGCTGAGCGAAGAGAAGTCGCTGTAGGCCCGCCGAACTGAGTTGAGGGCGTCAACTTTGAACGGTGCAAGTCTCATCGCAGCAGCTTCAAACGCCCGGTAGACAACACGCTCACAGTGCGATCCTCTCCCTGGCTGCACACGCTGCATTAGGGACTCGCGTGCCATAAGTTGCAGAGCACGCGGCCGAGTATCTGGGTGCGAGTTGTTTAGGAGGATCAGCAGTATCGTGAGCGCGGATTGCCCCCGGAGCTTTGAGGCGGGCACTGCACTAACGATGCGAAGGGTATCTTCCCGATGCTCGAGAAACTCGACCATTCGAAAGAGCACAATCTCATTGGCAAGCTCGTAGTCTGCTCCCTGAATCGCCACTTGCAGGGCCAGCTGCTCATCCCGTTCAAGATAGGAAGAACGGATCGCTAGGGCCACCAGCTCACTGCGCTCGGAATCTGCTAGTTGCAATTCGGCATCTTCGTGGATGACTCCGCGAATGAACGGCTGCATTACGAACCAGTCGCGTTCCCAGCTCCCCATTCCGATCGTATGCAGATGATCGAGAAGGTTTTCGCGAATTCCCCAGGAACGCAATACCGCCCGGTCGACCTTCGGCACGACCGAGATTTTTACGGCAGCCTGATAGTCAAGCAGCCGCGTAATGAGTTCGGACCTGAGCTTGTTGCGCAGCCGCTCTTTTGCGATAGAGGTGTCAGAGTGCAGATCTTCAAGGCCAGCGCTTACGGCTACAGCGAGCCCACCGGTGCTCCGAATCAATTCGTGCCGCGCTTCTTCGCTCAGATGGGGTTCTGCGTCTGAGAGCTCTTCAACAGTGAACTGCAGGTCTGATCCGGTGATCAGCTTGATACCGGCCTCACAGCGCGAGGCAATCTCAACTGCGGTCTGCGCGGTACGGCTTGCGAGGGCAATTTGCAGCGCTGAATGCTGATCAATGATTGCGCCTAGCTCAGCAAATTGCCGGGTTGCAATCTGTTCTGCGTTGTCGATGACAAGGACTCCGGAACCATGTGCAGCAAAGTTCGCTATCTCGCTGAGAGGCAAGTCGCCTCGATAGTTGGGCCTGGCCCAAAAGCCTGGTTTCTTCTGCAAGTGCATCCAGGCGGCTAGCAAAGTGGTTTTGCCTGAACCAATGGGACCAGTCACCAGCGTGATGTCTGGCCAGCCGTCGAGTCGAGCGAAAAGCCGAGGGCGCGCAAATGCGTTCGCCGAGACGCGAGGCGCGATCCAGGCCCCGTGTTCATATACGTGTTCAGTCATACCCCTGCGTACGGGCACAAAAGCAGTTGATTGCATTGTGCACCCGAAGCGGCACAGTTGACCTGTGCCTGCACATCCCCCATGTGTGGTCCAAGCCAAATTTGGTGAAGTGTTCCCCCGGCTTCAACGTGCCGCACTTCCCTTCTCAAGAGCTTAGCTGCTTTTGCTGCGGGCACACTGGCGCGGCTGCCAATGAGCGTTGCACTTTGGTGAAACGCTTTGACACTGCTTCACCGCGCGAAACCTTGTTTCGCAAGATTTTTCAGTTACTTTGCAGTAACGATCATTGCTATTTAAGTCATGTGAGTTTTATTATTTAGAAGTGCGAGCATCGCGGCTCATCGGGAGTTTTTCCGCATCGCATCCTGGGGAGTTAGCAATGGTACGCAGTTCAAATAGCCGCGCGCCCCGCCATCTTCTGCGATCGCTATTGATCGGCACCATCACCGCAGCAATGCTCACCCCGCTCTTCGGCAGCGCGGCCGTCGCCATTCCCGAAACAGTTACCGGCTACGATGCAGTCCAGCGGGTGGAATTTCAATACGATAAGAACAATCTCGCTGCCGGGGCAAGCTACGTTAAAACCACCGGGGTCTCCGATGGCCATCTCGTCATCCCTGAACGGGTCATCGACACAAACCTGGCCATTCCACTCGAACTTCAAATCACTCGACTCGGTAGTGAATCACACGGCTACGAAGACACATTCTCCCGGGTAGTGGTGCCCGGGAGCGTCGAAAGCTTCGACTACCGACTCTTTCGCCGAGCGACCGTTCATGAACTCGTGTTGAGCGAAGGAATCACCAGCGTGGACGCGCGCGCCTTTCGCGAGGTAGGCCTACAAAAACTCAGTCTTCCAAGCACCATCACCACCCTTGGCGAGGAGGCATTCGCGGACAACGAGCTCACCGAGCTCGCGGTTCCGGCTTCACTCTCCGCTATCGGCGGCTCGGCATTCGCCCGTAACCAACTCCATACGCTAGTTCTCTCAGACGGCCTCACACATATTGGTGAACGCATGTTTGAGAGCAATCAAGTCACCTCTATCGCGTTGCCGGATTCAATTAGCGAAATCGGCTCTGGCAGCTTTGCAAACAACTTCATCTCGTCGATGGTGATTGGTGAGAATGTGTTGCAGATTGGCGATCAGGCCTTTGTGAACAACTCGATCTCAACGCTGACTCTCACAAACCCCGCTACCTCACTCGGCAAAATGGTGTTTGGTTTCAATAATCTGCACAGCCTCAAGCTGCCAGAAGGGATCACCACGATCCCTTCGAACGCGTTTATTGGCAATGCTCTCCTTGAACTGACACTGCCAGAATCGGTCACCAGTATCGGCCCGGGCGCCTTCGCGCTCAACGAACTCAGAGAACTCGCCTTCAGCGATAGCCTCACCACGATAGAAGACTCGGCATTCCTCGGAAACAAACTCAATCGAGTGACTTTCGGCACCAGAATTGAGTCCATCGGGCCCTGGACCTTCGGCGACAACCCGGGCCTGAACCGCGTGATCTTTCAGGGCGCTCCCCCAGCTTTCATCGATCCTGCAGACAGTGAAGGCGCATCACTCGGCACCGCTGACGGCCTGGTGGTGCTCTTCCCGCGTGAGTTCACAGAGCTGTATCTTGCAGATGATCGCAGCTCAAACCATTGGCAGGCATATGCTGCCTCACCGAGTGTGCTTCGGGTGAACTATGACACCCACGGCAGTGCCGCGATTCCGGGCGAAGACGTTGAGTACGGCCGACTGATAGGCCTGCCGAAGTCGCCCAAAAAACACGGTGCGGTGTTTACTGGCTGGTTCAGCGACGCACAACTCACGGCAAAGTTTGATCCAGCGCAGCCAGTCACAGCAGATCTCACCCTGCACGCCGGTTGGAAGAGCGTAGCGACACCGGCAAACGGAAGTGATGCGAACGGCGCCCAGGGCACTCACAACGGCCTCGCAAGAACCGGCGGCGATCCGCAGAGCCTTCCTGCAATCGCGATCGGGGCAGCTGCGCTGCTCGCGGCTGGCGCATTGTTTGTGACGAGGGATCGCCTTCGCGCAAAGGTTCGCCGCTAGGGGCAAAGGTTCGCCATAGTGCGAACCGAAAGCAAACCAACACCGACCATAGCGATTTCACCGCTTGCGAGCATCAGTGCGTCGCTGCGCGACGAAGCCGCGTAAGCCAAAAGTCCGAGCGATCCAACGAGCACAGCAATGCCCGCGATCGTGAGCACTATCGATACCACCCTTGAATAGCCGCTGAGTCCACGCTTTGACTGCACCGCTCGGGTGCGCAGCGGGCTCACAAGAGTCGCGATGGCAAAAGCGAACACAGCGAGAGCTTGCGCGCCGATCAAATCGCTCGGCCTATGCCAGCCATATTCGAGCAGCTGCCACGAAACCACGCCGAGCAGGACCGATCCGCCGATCATCACCACACCCCGCGCCTGGCTGGGCAACGCCCAGAGCAGCGCGCCGACAACGACGGCATACACCGTCATATGTCCGCTCGGAAAGGTGTTGGCGACATCGAAATCAATAAGCTCTGGCCGACCAAGCCAGGCATCTTTCAAAATTTGCGAGGCGAGGATCGCCAACGCGCTAAACACTGCCACAGTGACGGCGCGCGCAATGCCATGCACCCAGAGAGCGATCAACGAGATTACGGCGAGAGCAATAAGCACCGTGAGTGGCGAAACCAGCTGTAGTGGCCCAGCAGGGTTTGCGTTGAATGCTGAAGCGTCAAGCACCTTCTCCTCGGCACGCTGACCGAGAAAGCTCCCGACACCCAATAGGTAGGCGAGACCTCCGACGAGAAGCGCAAGCAGGGCATAGATCAGCGCACGCAGTCTCGTTTTCATAATGTTTGAGCCTAGCGACCGAAACTATCAGTCAGCTGTGCTGCGCGGGCGCGTCGGCAGTTCGAACAGCCCACAATGCGAGTGCCGCAGCAGTAGCTACATTCAACGAGTCAACGTCGTGTTCCATTGGAATAGTGACGCATCGCGTTGACGAGGCAAGTGCGCGTTTACTCAAGCCATCACCCTCAGAACCAAACATCAGGGCCAACTTTTCGGGCACAGCCTGCACAAATTCAGCCAGGTCTTCGGCATCATCGCGAAGCGCGAAGGCAGCAAGTTCGTAACCGGCCTCGCGGATAAGCGGACCGGCCTCTCGCCAGTGCGGAAGACGCGCCCAAGGCACCTGCAACACCGCCCCCATGCTCACTCTGACGGCCCGACGATAGAGCGGATCTGCGCATGCAGGCGAGAGCAACACGCCGTCGGCGCCGAGCGCCGCGACAGAACGGAAAATCGCGCCAACGTTCGTGTGGTCGGCGAGATCTTCAAGCACGACCACGCGTTTCGACGTGGCAAGCAGCTCAGCAGGATCCAGAGCTGCTGGTCGATGCATCGAAGCGAGTGCGCCACGGTGCAAATGAAAACCCGTAAGAGCTTCAAGCTGTTCGGCCTCGCCTACGTACACCGTCACATCTGGGTGCTCAGAAAGCAGGGGCTCAATCTTTGGCAACCACTGCTCAAGAAGAAGTACCGAGCGAGGTTGATGCCCCGCTGCAAGGGCTCGCTCAATGACTTTGGGCGACTCGGCGAGATAGAGACCTGCCTCGGGCTCAAGCTTTCGCCGCAGTGCTACGTCTGTGAGACTCGTGAAATCTTCAAGCCCTGCTTGGTCGAGGCTGTCGATTCGTTCTACTCTCACGCGTGCTGTCCGCTCATACTGGGCACTGTCTCTTGTCGCAAAAAGGCCACCATTTCAGCGGCCGCGTAATCGACAGCTTCGTAGTGCACCAAATGTCCCACCCCAGGAATGATTTTCAAGCTCGCGTCTGCAAGGCGTCTGCTGAGTTCAAGTTGCGCCGTCAACGGAGTGATGTCATCGCGGTCCCCCGCGATAAGAAGTGTTGGTGTCGTAAAGCTATCGGCATACTGCATGACCGTGTGCGACACCGAGGCTCGAAAAGCTTGCAACAGCGAACGACTGTCGGCAAAAACACTGAAGTATTGGTGGTGTTGATTGTGAATCCAAGAGCGCAACTCGGCATCGCTCGTCTTGGCCATAACCTCGCTCATCACCCGAACAATGATCGGGTTCCCAAGCAGAGCGCGCGAGGGTGCTTCTGGCAGCAAGTCGGCACAGCGGTAGTATCCGATGGCGAACTGCGTCATAAGGGCCTGAGGGCCCTTCAGCGCTGGTGCTGAGATGGGGTTGATCAACATGGTTCGGCTCGGCGAAAGCCCCTGTGAGAGCGCGTTTGCGACAACAAGTGATCCGAAGGAGTGGCCGAGGATCGCAAAGCCTGATTGTTGAGGGGCTACTTGCGCAGTGAACTCAATCAGCCATTCGCCGAAAAGGTCAAGCGAGTGTTCCCGATTTGGAATAGCTGGAGTCTCACCAAAGCCAGGCAGATCGGGCACAATTATCCGCAACTCTGGTGCGAGTTCTGCAGCTGCAATAGCGAGGCCCTGCAATCCGTGGTGATCGCCCCGGAAGCCGTGCACCAGAACCAGCGGCTCACCGTCAGCCGAACCGTATTGCCATGCACGAGTGAGCACGCCAAGTGTGCTCACTTCAATGGTGTTGATTGCGTCACTCACCCCAAAAGTCTATTGCGTTCCGGCTGGAAAACCTGCGAGGTGAATTCGTCTCGGGGATCCGACCGGTTCTCGATAGGGTTAAGCACGAACGAAAGGATCGCTTGTGACCAACACGCTTCCCCTCTGGGCCGAGAACATCGCTGTCTTCGACACCGAGACCACAGGTATTGACACCGCAAACGATCGCGTCGTGAGCAGCACCATCGCATTACTTGGTAAAAACGGTGAGGTGCTCGAACGCTATGACTGGCTAATTGATCCGGGTATCGAGATTCCCGCGGCAGCAGCCAATGTACACGGCATCACGACCGAGGTAGCTCGCACAAGCGGCGTCGAAACTTCGGTGGGCATTAGTCAGCTCGTTGCTCAGCTGCTGAGTATGATCGACCGCGGGTTTGCGCTGGTTGCCTATAACGCGCCTTTTGACCTGTCGCTGCTCAAGGCGGAAGCGGAACGCAATGGCATTGCCTGGCCGAAGGAAATCGCGCCGGTTATTGATCCACTTGTAATTGACAAACAGGTAGATCGTTACCGGAAGGGCAAGCGCACGCTTGAGGTTGTTAGCGCCCACTACGGCGTCGAATTAGGCACAGCCCACGACGCCGGCGAAGATGCAATCGCCGCGGGCAGAGTGCTGCAGGGCCTCGCTCTGAGGTATGCGCATGTGCTGCCCGCAGAGGTTATGCAGCTTCATGAGGCGCAGGTTGCCTGGGCCGCGAATCAGGCGGCGAGCTTTCAGGAGTACATGCGCCGTGTACGTGACCCAAACTTCACGGCCGAGGGTGGCTGGCCAATTCGCTAGTTGATTGTGGGCTTGGTGTTCACCAAGTCCACTCAACGACGCGTTTGCAGGGCTGCTGCGCTGCAGCCCAGAGTCTCAGCAAACAGGCAACAAAAAAAGCGGCGGGGTCTCCCCCGCCGCTTTTCATTGGTGCGTAAAACTTACGCGCCGAAGCCCTTGAAGCGCTGGTTGAACTTGTCGATACGACCAGCCGAGTCGAGAATACGCTGCTTGCCGGTGTAGAACGGGTGCGAAGCGCTCGAGATTTCAACGTCGATCACTGGGTAGCTAGCGCCGTCGAGCTCGATGGTCTTGTCGCTAGTCATGGTGCTGCGAGTGAGGAAGGTCTCGCCCGAAGCCAGATCGCGGAAGACGATGGCGTTGTATTCGGGGTGGATCTCGGTCTTCATGATGTTCCTTTGAAATGGTATTTGGGTGGAAGGAGCGCTGAAACACTCAAAAACTACGGTGCGAAACACACGCGGTCAGTGCACCAAGGTTCTACTTTAGCAGAAAAACGTTCAGAATCTGGCAGTGGCGGCGTAACGACCACGCTCATTGCTGAGTTCAAACTGCATACCGAAGGTAGCCGCAAGGTTTTCTTCGGTAAGTGTGGTCTCAATCGGGCCGGCAGCCTGCGCCATACCGTCGCGAATCAACATCACATGAGTGAACCCTGGCGGGATCTCCTCGACGTGGTGCGTGACCATGATCATCGCCGGAGAACTCGGTGACTGCGCAAAACCAGAGAGCATCTGCAGCAGACGCTCGCGTGCACCAAGATCAAGGCTTGCGCTCGGCTCGTCGAGCAGCAGCATCTCAGGGTCTGTCATTACTGCGCGGGCAATCATTGCGCGCTTGCGCTCGCCATCGCTCAGCGTTCCGAACGGCGCGTCGGCCAAATCAGTGAGCTGCCACTCAGCAAGAATCCGGTTTGCCTGACGGGTGTCCATCTCGTCATAGTGCTCATTCCATCGGCCCTCTACGCCATAGGCGGCAGTCAGCACCAGGTCGCGAACGGTCTCGTTTGCTGGGATCCTGCGCGCTGTAGCAGTCGACGCGAAGCCAAGACGGTTGCGAAATTCCCAAATGTCGAAAGTTCCGAGGCGTTCGCCAAGCACATCAACGGTGCCCGTCGTCGGGTAATCGTTTGCCGTGGCGATACGAAGCAGGGTGGTTTTTCCGGCACCATTTGGGCCGAGGATCACCCAGCGCTGGGTTTCGTCTACTTCCCAGTTGATACCGCCCAGAATGGGTCGGCCGTTTCGAACGTAGGTGACATCGCTGAAGCGCAACACATTCGTCATAGAACTAACCCTATCCTTGTCGGTATGACTTCTTCTGGTGCCACACGCCCACTTGTCGTGCTTGATTGCGACTCCACCACAATTCAGGACGAGGTGATCGAACTTATTGCCGAGGCCGCCGGCACTCGCGAGCTTGTCGCTGAGATCACTGAGCGCGCGATGCAGGGCAGTCTTGATTTCTCCGCGAGCCTGAAGGAACGTGTCGAAACCCTTGCTGGTACGCCCGACACTGTGTTTGCAGAAACAGTTGAGAAGGTTCGCCTTTCGACAGGTATTCGCGAACTTGTTGCTGCGGTGCACGAGCGTGGCGGCAAGGTGGGAGTTGTCTCGGGCGGATTCCACGAGGTTCTTGATCCCCTGGCGGAAGACCTCGGTATTGACTTCTGGCGCGCCAACCGGCTCGAGGTCTCAGCGGGCACCCTTACCGGGCAGACTCTCGGGCCGATCGTGGACGCAGCAGCAAAAGCCGTAGCGCTGCGTGAATGGGCTGCAGAAACCGGCATTCCCCTCTCTGCCACAATCGCGATTGGCGATGGCGCAAACGACCTGAAGATGATGGAAGTAGCCGCCATCTCGGTGGCCTTCAACGCGAAGCCGATCGTGCGCGAACAGGCAGACGTCTCAATTGAAGACGATCTGGCCAAAGTAATCCCCCTGCTAGATACGCTGAACTAACGACTCAATGCTCGCGAGGGTTGAGTCTACGAGCGGAAGAGAGCCAAGATGACTCGAATAAATGGACGGAAGCTCGGTATTTGGAGTCTGCGAATTGACGCCATCTACTGCCTCATCCTCGGCGCATTCGTGGCAATAACAGCGCCTCAACTCTCTCGCGTCATCGCCCTGCCGATGCCACTCATCGCGGGCACCGGCTTGCTAGTAGCGATTTGGGCGATGCTCGTTTGGCGGATGGTTCAACGCATGCGTATTCGCCTCGCGCTACAGCTCGTGATGGGCGTAAACATTGTGGCGGCACTGCTCATCGTCGCCGCCTCACTCACTTCGGCCAGCACTCTAGTGATGTTCATTGTGGTTGCCGTTGCGATCGACGTAGCTCTTTTTGCGGTGAGCCAGGCCGTTGCGATTCGCAACATCGGGCCGGCGCTTCTTGCTAGGTAGCCGAAAGCATTGAGCGCGGGCATGAGCTTCCGCGCAAACAAAGCGCCGGCCTGTTCAACACCAAGTGAACAGGCCGGCGCTTTGTATTAGCCGATAAAGGGTTCTTGAAAGGGCACGCTAGTGCCCCATGCCCGCTCCGCCGCTACAGGCAACGCAAAGCGTTGCGCGGCGCGTGCGCCGAGACCGACAGGTCTCGGATATTTGGCAGTAAAAGGGCACGCTAGTGCCCCATGCCAAGTCCACCATCGACTGGAATAACAGCTCCCGAAATGTAGGCGGCGTCGTCGCCCGCGAGCCACGCAGCCACGCCGGCAATCTCTGAAACTTGACCAAAACGTGCGGCAGGAATCGAATCGAGGTACTGCTTCTGCTGAGCCTCTGGGAGCTCTGCGGTCATATCAGTTTCAATGAAACCCGGCGCAATAACGTTGGCGGTGATACCTCGGCTGCCAAGCTCACGAGTAAGCGAGCGAGCGAAACCGACGAGCGCAGCCTTCGAAGACGAGTAATTGATCTGTCCTGGCGATCCGTACAGGCCAACAACACTTGAAATCAGAATGACACGACCGAAGCGTCCCTTCAACAGTCCCTTTGCGGCGCGCTTGACGACCCGGAAGGTACCGGTGAGGTTCGTATCGATGACCTCGGTGAAGTCTTCTTCACTCATGCGCAGGAGCAGCATGTCGCGCGTGATTCCGGCGTTTGCTACAACAACCTCCACCGGACCAAGCGTTGCCTCAACCTCGGTGAAGGCAGCATCAATTGACGCAGAATCATTCATCTCTGCCCGAACGGTCAACGCCCCTTCTGGCCCTTCGCCCGATCGAGCGGTGACGGCCACACGGTGGCCCTCCTCGATCATGCGCTGTGCGATGGCAAAACCGATACCTCGGTTGCCTCCGGTGACGAGAACGGTGCGGGCGGTGCTCATATGGATCCTTTCATCCGATGACGCCCAGCCTAGTAGGAGTGAAGCGGAGTAGGCTTGAGCGTCGTGGCGAAGCAGTACAAACTCACTTCGGTTGGGGTTAACCCAACGCGCGATCGCGCGTATCGAATGCGAATGTACTTTTTGACGATGACCCTGCGCATGGCCTGCGTAATCTCACTCTTCTGGGTGCGCGGCCCCTGGATCATTCTGGTAGCAATTGGCGCCATCGTGCTGCCCTACGTTGCCGTGCTAATTGCGAATGCCGTCTCGCATGTCGGCGGCACCGCGCCCGACGCGCCGACCCCGCACGAACTCTCTGCCCCAGAAAAACCCGTAGAGCCAAGCGACGCTTCGGCGCCACCGAGCCAAACGATTATCGTGATCGACGCACCAGCGGAGCGCCGATCACGCGGAGAGGGGCAACAACCGTGATCGGCATGCTTGGCGGGGAGCACCCCGCTGAACGCGAGTGCTCGCGCGCAGGCTGTCAGCGCGATGCGGTATCTGCGATCCGCTGGCGAAACCCGAAGATTCACGATGAGCATCGTCGCAAGACCTGGCTCGCTTGCGCAGAACACATCGAATATCTGAGAGACTTCCTAGAGGCGCGTTCGTTTCCGCTTGAGGTTATTTCGTTGGATCGCCTCGCAACGAACACGCCAAGCGATGAGAGGCAGGCATGACGACAGCACCGCAGGTCGGTTGGAGTTTTCTTCGAACCAGGCGCTGGATCGGATACTTTGCACTGCTCATCGTGTTTAGCATCGCCTGTGTCTGGCTGGGTAATTGGCAGTTTGAGCGCCGCGCCGAGGCCCGTGCTGAAATCGCACGCATTGATAACAACTACGACGCTGCTCCAATGACACTGAGCGACGCCGTGCCGAGTTTCACTGATTTTGATGAAGATGCTCGCAAGTGGCAGCCGGTTGAATTGCGCGGGCAGTACGTTGGCGAAGAATACTTAGCCCGAAACCGACCCGGCGTAAACGGTGTGGGCTCGAACCTTCTGCAAGCATTTGAACTTGATAACGGTACCGTCGTGTTTATTGACCGCGGCTGGGTGCCGGTTTCTGGCACAGACGTCGTGCCAGAGGGTCTGCCTGCGGCACCGGAGGGTGAAACCACCGTACTCGCGCGGCTTCGAGCGAGCGAGCCGGAGATTCCTGGCCGCACCTCGGTTGGGCGTTTCGTGCCGAGCATTAATGGTACTGAACTCGCTCAGGTCGCTGGCCTAGAGGAAGACGTCTACACGGGCGCTTACGGGCAGCTGATTGAAGAGCATCCAGCTGCAGAGACCGGTGTGCTTGCGGTTCGCCCAGAACGTGATGAGGGACCACACCTTTCATATGCGCTGCAATGGTACGTCTTTATTCTGATCGCGACCATTGGTCTCGCCTACGGCGCCCGCCAGGAGTTCCGGTCGTTTAACGCTGAGGGCGAATCCGTTCGCCGTGAGGACGAACGCCGTGCCGAACGCAAACGCAAGCGTGGTCCGAGTGACGCCGATGAGGAAGATGCGCTTCTGGGCAGCTAAGTTCGCTCGCCACGCTTTAGCGGATCCGCTTTGCTCTTGCCTCAGGCAACTAAAATGAGTCAAATGAACACGGGTATTCGGGCAGGGCGCATGCGTCGATTTTGGGCACCAATCGGTGTTGCTACAGTCGCGGCTCCGCTTTTGCTTTCGCTTGCTGCGTGTTCACAGGTGCCTGATGCCGAAGAAAATATCGATTCGCTCACCTCAGTGACCGAAGCGCCGGCTCCACCCGTCGCAGCAGATGAGTACGACATTAAGACGAACCCCGAGCCGATCGTCGAAGCAATGGACTGCACGCCCTACCTCGTGGTGACTGCGCGCGGAACAGGCGAACCGAATAAAGGGCAGCTTCTCTCCCCCGTCGCCCGGGCGGTGAAAAAAGCTCTGCCCACTGAAGTGACCGTGCTTGATCTTGACTATCCGGCAGATACGGATGTGAATGAGGGCGGCACGTACGCGACCCGACTGCTGCTTGACACGCTCAACGTGCAGGCAGAAGCGTGTCCGAAGCAAGAGTTTGCGCTGCTCGGTTACTCCCAGGGCGCGCTGATCATTGGCGACGCGCTCTCACCCGTCGATGCCAGGCTCGTGGGCGCGACCGTTGGCGAGCTGAGCGAAGAGGCCCAAAAGAGAATCCTCGCTGTCGTGCTGTACGGCAACCCTCGTTTTAACGGCGAAGAGCGATACGACGTCGGCAGCTTTGATGAAAAGCTCGGCGGCATCTTGCCGCGCACGACTGGCAGCTTGGAGCCGTACGCGGAGCGAATTCAAGACTTCTGCGTAAAGGGAGATTTCATCTGCCAGAGCAACATGGAACTTGATGAGAAGGGTCACGTTGCGTATTTCAAGAATGGAATGCAGCAGGACGGCTCGAACTATGTGCTCGCCCAGATCGCAATGTCAAAGGCCCTGAAAGCAATTACGCCGGGTGATGCTGCCACAGACAGCACCCCCGGCGAAACAGCTACTCCTCCGTCTACGCCAGCTCAATAAGCTCGAGGTATTCCTTAGACCAGTGGTCTTCAGTGCCTTCTGGCATGATCAGAACGCGCTCTGGATTGAGCGCTTCAACTGCACCTGGGTCGTGCGAGACGAGCACCACAGCGCCGGTGAAGTTTGCGAGCGCATCAAGAATCTCCGCGCGGCTCGCAGGGTCAAGGTTGTTCGTTGGCTCGTCGAGCAAGAGCACATTCGCACTCGATACCACAAGCATGGCAAGCGCCAGACGGGTTTTCTCGCCACCTGAAAGCACGCCGGCAGGCTTGTGCACGTCGTCACCTGAGAACAGGAACGAGCCGAGCACCTTGCGCGCTTCGGTCTCGGTGAGGTGTTGCGACACAGAAACCATGTTCTGCAGGACGCTCGCCTTCACATCAAGAGTTTCATGCTCCTGCGCGTAATAGCCAACTTTGAGACCGTGACCCGGTTCAAGTTGACCGGCATCTGGCTCGTCAACACCCGCCAGCAAACGCAGCAGCGTCGTCTTACCGGCACCGTTGAGGCCCAGCACAACAACTTTTGACCCGCGGTCGATTGCGAGGTCAACACCGGCGAAAATCTCAAGCGAACCGTACGACTTCGAAAGACCAGAAGCCATCAACGGGGTCTTGCCACACGGCGATGGATCAGGGAAGCGCAGCTTCGCTACCCGATCGACCTGGCGCTCATCGTCAAGGCTTGCAAGCATCTTCTCCGCGCGCGCAACCATCTGATGAGCTGCGGCAGCCTTCGACGCCTTCGCACCAAACTTCGCAGCCTGGTCCTTCAGCGCAGAAGCCTTCTTCTCGACGTTTGTACGTTCCTTGCGGCGGCGCTCCTCGTCAGCAGCACGCTGGCGCAGGTAAAGCTTCCAACCCATGTTGTACACGTCGATAACTTGACGGTTTGCGTCAAGGTAGAACACACGGTTCACGGTTTCACCCACGAGATCGACATCGTGGCTAATCACGATCACTCCGCCGCGGTAGCTCTTAAGAAAGTCGCGCAACCACACAATACTGTCAGCGTCGAGGTGGTTGGTTGGCTCGTCAAGGATCATGGTGTCGGCATCGCTGAAGAGAATTCGAGCGAGCTCAATACGACGACGCTGACCACCAGAAAGCGTGCCTAGTGGCTGATCGAGCACCCGATCAGGCAGTCCAAGATTGTTAGAAATCGACGCGGCTTCAGCTTCGGCAGCATAACCACCGAGCGCCTGAAAACGGTCGGTGAGGTTGCCGAATCGCTTCATGGCTTTTTCGGCGATCGCTGGATCATCACTCGCCATGTCCTCAGAGGCCTTTTTCAACTGCTGGGTGAGGGTGCCTAGACCGCGCGCGTCAAGAATGCGGTGCCTGGCCAACTGCTCGGGGTCTCCAGTACGAGGATCCTGCGGCAAGAATCCGAGTTCGCCGCTCACAGTGATGCTGCCTTCAGCGGGCTGCAGCTCACCGGATAGCGTGCGGGTCAATGTGGTTTTTCCGGCACCGTTTCGGCCCACGAGTCCGATCTTGTCGCCAGGGTTGACCCGGAAACTCACTTCGCTCATGAGGCGGCGCGCGCCAACGTCGATAGCTAGGTTCTCGACGGTAATCATCTGAATGTTCTTTCGTAACACGGCTAATCACGCTAAAACCGGCAGCCTTGGTGAAAGCTGCCGGTTTTAGCGTGAAAGAACCGCTATTTGGTTGATCGCTGAAGCATCAGGCAAAGCCCAACCGCTCCCGCGGGGCATTGGGCATTTAGCCCCACTGGGGCTAAATCGCGAAGCCCAACCGCTCCCGCGGGGCATTGGGCATTTAGCCCCACTGGGGCTAAATTGCGAAGCCCAATGCCCTCATCATGTCGCGACCATCATCGGTGATTCGTTCTGGCGTCCAAGGTGGCATCCATACCCAGTTGATACGGAATGCGCGAACCAAGCCATCGAGTGATTCTGCGATGTCATTCTCGATCACGTCGGTGAGAGGGCAGCCAGCGCTGGTGAGTGTCATCGAAATGACCAGCGCGTCGTGCTCTTCATCAAAAGCAAGATCGTAAATGAGACCGAGATCAACAATGTTTACGCCAAGCTCAGGGTCGCTCACGTTTTTCAACGCTTCGAGCGCCTGCTCCTTGAACTCCGGGTCGATTGAGGCGACCCCTGTTGTCTCTTCCATGCTGCCTAGCCTACGCGTTCGATGCCTCAGTAAGGAAGCGATCGTAGCCTTCGTTCTCAAGACGGTCGGCCAGCTCTGGGCCGCCCTGCTCTGCAACGCGACCGTTCACGAAGACGTGAACGAAGTCAGGCTTGATGTAGCGGAGGATACGCGTGTAGTGCGTGATCAGCATGATGCCGAGGCCGGTGTTCTCCTTGGCGCGGTTCACACCCTCCGACACGATCTTCAGCGCGTCGACGTCAAGACCCGAGTCGGTCTCATCGAGCACTGCGAAGCGAGGCTTCAGCAGTTCGAGCTGCAGAATCTCGTTGCGCTTCTTCTCGCCACCCGAGAAACCCTCGTTGACGTTACGCTCAGCGAACGATGCGTCCATGCGCAGGTTCTCCATTGCGCCGCGAACATCCTTCATCCAGGTGCGGATGGCAGGCGCTTCGCCGTCAATTGCGGTCTTAGCGGTACGCAGGAAGTTAGCGTTGGTGACGCCTGGAATCTCCACTGGGTACTGCATAGCCAGGAACAGGCCTGCCTGAGCACGCTCGTCAACTGACATTTCGGTTACTTCTTCACCGTCGAGCAGAATCGAGCCGCTAGTGATTTCGTAACGTGGGTGGCCGGCAATCGCGTAAGCAAGCGTTGACTTGCCCGAGCCGTTTGGCCCCATGATCGCGTGGGTCTCGCCCTGGCGAATGGTCAGGTTTACACCCTTAAGGATTGGCTTTGCACCCTGGTCGGTCTCGACGCTTACGTGCAGATCCTTGATTTCAAGAACGGAGCTCATGCTGCAATCTCTTTCGTAACAGTTGGGTCAATGTAGACGTCGTCACCCTCGATTTCGACGACATAAACGGGTACCGGCTCGTAGGCCGGGAGGTTTCGGGGCTTGCCCGTAGTGAGCGAAAACGCGGATCCGTGAGCCCAGCACTCGAGTTCGCCGTTTTCAGCGAAACCTTCCGAGAGGCTGATCTGGCCGTGGGTGCAGGTGTCGCCAATGGCGTGCACCTCCCCCTCGCCGTCCATCACCACAGCAATGGGCACGCCGTCAAGCACGACACGCACTGCCTGGTCCTGGAACAATTCACTTACCGAGAGTGCTCGCTGACGGCTCACGCACTCACCGATTCGGCGAGTTCAGCCTCGACAGCATCGCGCAAGCGCTCCTGGGTTTCAGCATCATCGATCTGCTGAATAACCTCAAGCAAGAAGCCGTGCACAACAAGCTTGCGCGCTTCTTCTTCCGAAATTCCACGGCTACGCAGGTAGAACAGGTGCTCGTCGTCGAAACGACCGGTAGCACTTGCGTGACCTGCGCCAGCGATGTCGCCAGTCTCAATCTCAAGGTTCGGGATTGAATCTGCGCGAGTACCCTCGCTAAGCACGAGGTTACGGTTCTGCTCGTAGCTGTCGGTGCCGGTTGCGCTATTGCGGATCAGCACATCGCCAATCCAAACAGTGTGCGCGCCCTCGCCCTGCAGTGCGCCCTTGTAGTTGACACGACTGCGAGTGTGCGGTGCATCGTGGTCCATGTAGACCTGGTGCTCAAGGTGCTGGCCCGCATCGGCAAAGTAGGCACCGAGTGCCTCGCCGTTTGCGCCCTCGTGATCAAGGTGAATCGATGGGTTCAAGCGAACCAATGCGCCACCAAGGGTGACAACAATGTGCTTGAGCGATCCATCGCGACCCACTGTTGCATAGTGGCTTGAGAGATGCTGTGCCTCGTCAGCCCACTGCTGCACGCTGACAACGGTGAGCTCTGCGCCCTCGCCGACAACGATTTCGACGTTTTCGCTGAGCTGTGCGTCACCCGTGTTTTCGAGAATCACGAGACCGCGCGAATTTGGCTTTGCCTCGATCACGGTGTGAGCCGCGCGAGCCGAGGTGCCAAGCTCAGAACGGTCAACGATCGCAGTAACCTGCTCTTCAGCGGTGACCGTGACCAAGTGAGCCTCGCCAAAAGCCGACCAAGCGGCGGCCGCACCGCGCTCTTCTGGCTTACCTGCGCGACCGATGCGGGCGTCGTCGCGAGCGATCCACTCGCTCGAGACACCGGCAACATCGGTCACGGTGAGCGGGGTGCGTGCACCGTCGAGCTCGCCATTCAGCAGGCTCTCGATCTTCGCAATTGGGGTGTACTTCCAGTTCGCTTCGCGACCGGTCACTGCCTCAAAATCACTGACATCAGTTGAGGTGAAGCGCGCGCTTCGGGTTTGCACTGGCACGTGCTTTGCCGCGCCATCTGCGTCCCAACCTCCGTCTGAGTGTGCCTTGAAGCCGTGCTGAGCGGTCTCAGTGCTTTCAGTCAGCGCCATTATCCGACGGATCCTTCCATGCCCATCTCGATGAGCTTGTTCAGTTCGAGTGCGTACTCCATAGGCAGCTCACGAGCGATTGGCTCGATGAAGCCGCGAACGATCATTGCCATTGCTTCTTCTTCAGCGAGGCCGCGGCTCATCAGGTAGAAGAGCTGCTCTTCGCTGACACGCGAGACAGTTGCCTCGTGGCCGAGTTCGGCATCGTCAGTGCGAATGTCAATCGCTGGGTAGGTGTCGCTGCGTGAAATCGTGTCAACGAGCAGTGCGTCACAGACCACTGAGTTGGCTGCGTGGTGCGCGTTCGCGTCAACACGAACCTCGCCACGGTAACCGGTGCGGCCGCCGCCACGCGCAATCGACTTCGAGAGGATCGAAGACTTGGTGTGTGGTGCCAGGTGAATCATCTTGGCGCCGGCATCCTGGTGCTGGCCTGGGCCTGCGAATGCCACCGAAAGCGTTTCGCCCTTTGCGTGCTCGCCGGTGAGGTAGATCGAAGGGTACTTCATGGTGACCTTCGAACCGATGTTGCCATCGACCCACTCCATGGTCGCGCCGGCCTCAGCCACGGCACGCTTGGTGACCAGGTTGTAGACGTTGTTCGACCAGTTTTGGATAGTCGTGTAGCGAACGCGAGCGCCCTTCTTCACGATAATCTCGACGACTGCGGAGTGCAGCGAGTCGCTCTTGTAGATCGGCGCGGTGCAACCCTCGATGTAGTGCACGTAGCTGTCTTCGTCAGCGATGATGAGTGTGCGCTCAAACTGGCCCATGTTCTCCGTATTGATACGGAAGTAGGCCTGCAGTGGAATCTCAACGTGTACGCCCTTAGGCACGTACACGAACGAGCCACCTGACCACACAGCGGTGTTCAGTGCTGCGAACTTGTTGTCGCCCGAAGGGATCACGGTACCGAAGTACTGCTCGAAGATCTCCGGGTGCTCCTTCAGCGCGGTGTCGGTATCGAGGAAGAGAACGCCCTGCTCCTCGAGGTCCTCACGAATCTGGTGGTACACAACCTCTGATTCGTACTGAGCCGCAACACCGGCTACGAGGCGCTGACGCTCTGCCTCGGGGATACCGAGACGCTCGTAAGTGTTTTTGATCTCTTCTGGAAGTTCTTCCCAGCTCGTCGCCTGTTTTTCAGTCGAACGAACAAAGTACTTGATGTTGTCGAAGTCAATTTCGCTCAGGTCTGCACCAAAAGTCGGCATTGGCTTGCGATCAAAGATCTGCAGAGCCTTGAGTCGACGCTGAAGCATCCACTCAGGCTCATTTTTAAGTTTCGAGATGTTCCGAACCACATCTTCGCTGAGTCCGCGCTTTGCCGTTTCACCGGCAGCATCGGCATCATGCCATCCGAACTCATACACCCCCAGACTCTCAAGCTCTGGGCGGTCAATCAGCACTTCTGGCATCGTGTCATCCCTCATTCTTCGTAGCGCTGCGGGAGTCAGTCATCCACACGAAAAACGAGTACACAACTGGTTCCCTGCAGCAGTGCAGTATTCTGGGCGTCGAACGAAGCTATCCCCGGTGCACGTTGTCACCGATGATCGCTTCGCATTACGCAACCACAGCTTCTCATTCTACAGATTTCGTCACGAAACCGGAATACCGTGAAAGCGCCTGTCGTAGATGGTGTCTGGGAATGAGGGGTCTGCCGAGAGGAGTCGTTTTGTCAGCCGCGAGCACCGATCAGGTGAAGGTCTCCAAATCTCCGGGGTTACCCTCTCGAGCTTTGCGTATCTTTGCGTGGGCATCTTTCGTCCTAAACACCCTGATTATTGCGACCGGTGGCGCAGTGCGACTGACCGGTTCTGGGCTTGGCTGCTCTGAATGGCCCTTGTGTACACCTGGATCTCTCGTGCCAACGGCCGAAATGGGTGTGCACGGCCTGATTGAGTTTGGGAACCGCACAATCTCTGGCCCGCTACTGCTTGTTGCCATCTTGGTGGTTGTGCTCACCTGGAAGATTCGCGCAGAACGCCGTGACCTCATGGTGCTTTCTTGGATCGTTCTCGGTCTCGTACTGTTGCAAGCGTTCGTTGGTGGCGTAATTGTTTGGGAAGAGCTCAAGGCCGTCTTGGTAGGTTTCCACTACACCGTGTCCCTGATTATCGTGTGCATCACTGCGGCCTACCTCAGCCGCATGTATGAAGTCGGCGGGCCACGCGAGTCTGCAGCACCCAAGGGGTTCAAAATCCTTGCCCACGTTACGACTCTGGTTATGGCTGTTTTGATCTTCATGGGTGTGCTCACCACAGGATCTGGCCCGCACTCCGGCGACGAAAACGTCGTGCGCCAGGGCTTCGACGCTACCCTGCTGAGCCACCTACACGCATGGCCAGGCTATGTCGCCTTCGCACTTGTGGCTGTGCTCGTTGGATGGGCCGTCTCGAAACATCTGCGTGCGGCCCGCTGGGCGGTCACTTTGCTACTTGTGCTCGTCGTCCAGATCGCGGTGGGCATTTACCAGTCACGCCACGGATTGCCACCGGTGCTGGTTGGCGTGCACATGGTGCTGGCTTCGCTCGCCGCCGCGACTATGACAGTCACAGTGCTTCGACTCAAGAAGCCGGTTGCTGAGGGTGCGTAACTGATGAACTTAGTGGAGCCCGCACCCGACATGCCGTCTGTGCCACAGCCGTGGCGGCGGCAATCGAGAGTGGGCTCCGCAAAAAATCTCGCGTGGGTATCGCTGCCTTTTCAGTTCTTCTTCGGCGGTGCCATTCTTGCCGGAATCGTGACGGGTATGCACGAACTCTGGTCTCAGCTTCCCTACGACGGACTAATGTCACTGATAGGCATTGGCCTCAACGGCGTAGTGTACGCGCTGCCAGCGATGATCTTGGCAGCCCTCATAGGGATGCCGCTGCGAATCTCTCCTCGCCAACGCGAATATTGGTTTCGCTTCGCATGGATCGTTACTCCGCTGATGGTGTGCGCCGGAATTCTCGGAATTTATCTTTCGTACCAGTTCGGAACCGCTGTACAAACTCAGATCAGTAATTCGTATACCCCGGAATACACGGTTACTTCCCCTTCACAACCGTTACACCTGTTCTCAGTCCTGATCACCGCATTCGGTTTCTCGCATTTCTTGCTGAGGCCGAAGAAGCCAGTTACCGAGGGCGCGCTGGATCACCCAAGCAAGTAACGAGCAATCAAACAGTGGCGATGATCTCTGCGTGCGGCACCAACAGCCAACCGTCGGGATCATCTGCCCACTTGCGCCAGCCATCCGCAATACGCTGCAGTCGCGCATGATCGGCAAGCCCGAGACGCATGGCATTCTCAGCAAATGCTGACTCGATTGCCCGCTCTGCCCACATGCCGCCCCACCACGCGCGATCCTCGTCATTTTCAAATAACCACAGCGAAGCGGTGCAGGTCACCTCTATAAAGCCAGCCTCGCGAGCCCACTTCTTCAGGAAACGACCGGCAGCAGGTTCGCCGCTCACTCCCTTGTGCACCTGCAGATACAGCGCGAGCCAGTCTTCAAGTTCAGGCATTCTCGGCGAAATTATCACGCCCTCGTAGTCGACATCGCGCGCTGCGACCGCACCGCCTGGTTTTACGACTCGTCGCATTTCGCGCAGCATTGCGACCGGATCGGTAACGTGCTGCAACACTTGGTGGGCGTGCGCAAGATCAAAGCTCGCATCGGCGTATTCAAGGGCGTAAGCATCGGCGACCGCAAACTCGAGGTTTTCGAGTCCGAGCGAGGCCGTGTCTGCGGTGGCCTTTGCAACCACATCGGCGGCAGCATCGACACCAACAACTCGCCCCGGCGCCACCAGGCGCGCAAAGTCTGCTGTAATTGTGCCAGGTCCTGCTCCCACATCGAGCACACTGCGACCGCTGGTCAACTCCCCCAGCAGATAGGCTGCCGAGTTCTCAGCCGTGCGCCAGGTGTGCGATCGCAAAACGCTCGCGTGATGTCCGTGTGCATATGCGTCAGCCATGTTTTGAGTCTAACCAGACGCTGCCGCTTCAGCCTAAGCGCCGCCGCTTGCCGTGAGCGCAGCCTCCAGGTCTGCCCAGAGATCTTCAACGTGCTCGATACCGATGCTGAGCCTCACGAGCGATTCGGGCACTGCCTTCGGTTCAGAAGGCAAGCGCCGACGTCGCTCTGCGAGTGATTCAACGCCACCAAGACTCGTCGCTGGAGTAAACACCCGGAGCGCCTCAACAAAACGCTCAGCTGCCTCAGCTCCCCCAGCAAGCTCAATCGAAACCATCGCCCCGAAACCATCGAGTTGCGCAACAGCAAGCTGGTGACCCGGATCGCCCGGCAGTCCTGGATATCTCACCCGTGAAACCTCTGGCCGACTCTCGAGTCTTGCAGCAAGCTCACCTGCGGAGGCCTCGGCGCGATCGAGACGGACCGCCAGCGTGCGCAGCCCACGCAGTGTCAGCCAAGCTTCAAATGGGCCAGCGATAGACCCCTGCAGCGCTCGCTTACCGAGCAGCCGATCACGCACCTTCGGGTCGGCCGCAACCGAAATTCCCAACAGCACGTCTGAATGACCCGCAATAAACTTTGTCGCGGAATGCACAACGAGATCGGCGCCAAGTTCCAGCGGCCGCTGTCTCAGCGGTGTCGAGAAAGTGTTATCTACGACAACGAACGCTCCGGCACTCTTCGCGGCAGTGATCAGGGTCGGAAGATCCAACACATCAAGGAGCGGGTTTGTCGGCGATTCAAGCCAGACCAGATCGGCACCCTCAAACGTCGCAATAGTTTCTTCAAGGTTCGTTGGATCCACTTCACGCAACGCAAACAAACCATCGGCTTGCAGTTCACGAGCAAGCCCGATGGTGCCGTTATACGAGGCCCCGGGCACCACCGCGACTCCCCCAACAGGAACAAGCGAAAATGCTGCCGCCACTGTGGCCATTCCGGAGGCATAGGAGATTGCCGCAAGATCGCTGCCTTCTAGCGCCGCAATCGCTTCCTCAAGTGGTTCCCAACTCGGGTTGCTGAACCTCGCGTATACCCGGTCTTCGGGCTCAGGGCTGCGCGATCCAACGTATGTTGAAGTGAGCGTAATCGGCGCGTTCAGCGCCTCGCCAGGGGTCTTCGGTGGCCGGCCGAGGGCGACAACTGAGGTAGCTGGGTGTGCGGCGTGATCGCTCATAACTTTCAGCCTAGTGCGCGCAGAAAACCCCTGTAAATCACAGTGAAACAAAGTGACTTACAGGGGCCTAGATTTCTATCTGCCGGTCTTAACCAAGACCCTTCGCAGCTTAGAAAGGAAGCAGCGGATCAACCGCGATTGCGATCGAAAGCAGCGAGAGATAACCGATGGAGCCGTGGAACACCTTCATCGGTTTGCCCTCTTGGCCACGAATCGCACTGCCGTAGAGACGGTGCGACTCGGTGATAAACCAGCCGCCAGTCACGAGAGCGACAACCGTGTACACAATGCCCATATCCGCAACCGGAATCAGCAAGAGGCTAGATGCCACAGTCGCCCACGCATAAAGAATGATCTGCAGGCCAACCGTTGCGCGGCCACGCACCACACCCAGCATCGGAACGCCAGCGTTTGCGTAGTCGTTTCGGTACTTCATTGAGAGCGGCCAGTAATGTGGTGGCGTCCACAAGAAGATGATCAAGAAGAAGATCCAGGCTGGCCAATCAAGTGACTCGGTCACTGCTGCCCAACCGATCAGCACTGGGAAGCAGCCTGCGATACCGCCCCAGATAATGTTCTGCTCGCTGTGACGCTTCAGAATCAGCGTGTAGATCACTACGTAGAAGAAGATCGCGCCAGCCGAAAGTGCCGCAGCAAGCCAGTTAGTGGTGAAGTACAGCCAAACAACCGAAGCAATGCCAAGCACCCACGAGAAAATCAGTGCGTTCCGGTCACTGATCTCGCCGGTCACGAGCGGCCTGCTTGAGGTTCGCTTCATTCGGCGATCCATGTCGCGATCAATGTAGCAGTTGAAGGCGCCGGCAGAACCTGCGCTCATCGCACCGCCAAGCAGCGTCGCCAGAACAAGCCAAAGATTGGGTAGTCCACCCTGCGCGAGAATCATCGCGGGTACCGTGACTACGAGCAGAAGCTCCATCACGCGCGGCTTGGTGAGCGATACGTAAGCCTTTACGGTTCGCTTGAAGCCGATCTTTTCAGGGCCAGTGCCTGACTGAACTGAGGATACGGTTTCGCTAGACATCACCTCTATCGTACCTCCTCTCACGCTAGGCTTGTGGTAGGTCTCGGTTACACACCGTCGAGGCCTCAGATTTAAACGCGCGTAGAAGTCGCGCGAGAACCCAGAGAGGCCGGTCAGTGGGCGCAGAATTGCAGTGGGACGAGCTTGACGATCGTGCGGTAGATACCGCACGCGTGCTTGCAGCGGATGCAGTAGAGAAGGTCGGTAATGGCCATCCAGGCACCGCAATCAGCCTGGCCCCCGCAGCATATTTGCTGTACCAGAAGGTGATGCGCCATGACCCACGCGATACCGACTGGATCGGCCGCGACCGTTTCATTCTCTCGATCGGTCACAGCTCACTGACTCAGTACGTACAGCTCTACCTCGGCGGATTCGGTCTAGAACTCGAAGACATTGAGGCACTACGTACCCTTCACTCGAAAACTCCAGGACACCCAGAGTACGGACACACCGCAGGTGTAGAGATCACGACCGGCCCACTCGGTCAGGGACTCGCATCAGCTGTCGGTTTCGCATACGCGCAGCGTTACGAGCGTGGTCTCTTTGACCCCAACGCGGCTGCAGGACAGAGCCCATTCGATCACTTCACCTACGTCATTGCCGGTGATGGCGATCTGCAAGAGGGCGTTACAAGCGAGGCTGCCTCGCTTGCTGGGCACCAAGAACTCGGTAACTTGATCGCCATTTACGATTCGAACCAGATTTCAATCGAAGACGACACCGACATCGCCTACAGCGAAGACGTGCGCATGCGCTACGAGGCGTACGGCTGGCAGGTGCTAGAGGTCGACTGGCGCGCAGGCGGCATGAACGGCGCTGAGTACCGCGAAGATCTACCAGCACTCTACGCAGCGATTGAGTCGGCGAAAGCCGAAAGCACCAAGCCAACGCTTGTGATCTTGAAGACCATTATCGGCTGGCCCTCACCCGACAAGCAGAACACCGGCGGCATTCACGGCTCGGCACTCGGCGCCGAGGAGCTTGCTGGCCTCAAAGTCGCACTCGGATTTGACCCGGAACAGCACTTCGCTGTTGCGCCGGAGGTCATCTCACACGCTCGCGAACTCGCTGATCGTGCAGCGGCGGATCGCGCTACCTGGCAGCAAAGCTTTGACGCATGGGCAGCCGCAAACCCTGAGCGCAAAGAACTCTTCGATCGTCTCGAAGCCGGTGATTTGCCTGCTGGAGCAGCCGAAGCGCTGCCGGTCTTTGAGGCTGGCACGAGTGTCGCTACCCGTTCGGCAAGCGGTAAGGTAATCAACTCGCTCGCGCCGATCATGCCTGAGCTTTGGGGCGGATCAGCTGACCTTGCAGGGTCGAACAATACGACCATTAACGGCGCACCATCGTTCGTGCCGGCTCACCACTCAACTAGCACCTGGCAGGGTAGCCCCTACGGTCGTGTCCTGCACTTCGGTATTCGTGAGCACGCGATGGCGGCGATCATCAACGGTATTCAGCTACACGGGAAGACCCGCAGTTATGCCGGCACCTTCTTGCAGTTCGCTGACTACATGCGCCCAGCTGTTCGCCTTGCAGCGCTCATGAACGTTCCGAGTATTTTCGTCTGGACACATGACTCGATTGGTCTCGGCGAAGACGGGCCAACCCACCAACCAATCGAGCACATTGCAGCCCTTCGCGCGATTCCTAATCTGGCGATGGTTCGTCCGGCAGACGCGAACGAGGTCTCAATCGCTTGGCACGAGATGCTTAGCCGTCAGGCCGGTCCGAGCGGTATTGCTCTTACTCGCCAGAATGTACCCGTCTTTGCTCGCGGCGAAGGCGCAGCAAACGGAAACGAATTCGGATCAGCTGAGGGCGTCCGTAACGGCGCTTATGTGCTCGCCGAGTCGGCTACCGGCAAGGTTGATGTTGTGCTGATTGCGACCGGCAGTGAAGTGCAGCTTGCGGTAGAGGCTCGCGAACAGCTTGCAGCTGAGGGCATCGGTGCACGTGTCGTATCTGCTCCTTGCCTTGAGTGGTTCGCCGAGCAGACTCCGGAGTACCGCGAGTCGGTACTGCCCGCTGCTGTAACAGCGCGCGTGAGCGTCGAAGCCGGCATTTCGCTCGGCTGGCGTGAACTCGTTGGGGATCGCGGTCGCTCAGTGAGCATCGAGCACTTTGGAGCGTCGGCAGACGCAAACACGCTGTTCCGTGAGTTCGGCGTCACCACCGAAGCTGTTGTCGCAGCTGCTCGCGAATCCATCGCCGCTGCTTAACTCACCACTTCCAGAAAGGATGGCCTGATGAGCAACCCCCGTACCGCCGCGCTGAGCAGCGCTGGCGTTAGCATCTGGCTTGACGATCTCTCTCGCACACGTATCGAGAGCGGCAACCTTGCAGAGCTTGTCGACAGCATCAATGTCGTCGGTGTCACCACAAACCCAACCATTTTTGCGAACGCGATTGGTTCGGGAGAAGGCTACGGCGAGCGTATTGCCGCCGCCGCTGCTGCTGGACTCGGCGCAGAACAAACCGTCTTCTCCCTCATGTGTAGCGACGTCGCCGATGCTTGCGACATCCTGGCACCCGTCGCAGTGGCCAGCAGCGGACAAGATGGCCGTGTCTCAATCGAGGTGTCTCCGACGCTCTCACGCGACACTGCTGGCACCATTGCTCAGGCGCGAGAGCTCTGGGCTCAGGTGGACCGTGAAAACGCCATGATCAAGATTCCAGCAACCGTTGAGGGCCTTGAAGCAATCAGCGAGGTCATCGGTTCCGGTATCAGCGTGAATGTCACTCTGATTTTCAGTCTTGAGCGCTATCGCCAAGTCATCAACGCCTACCTTGTTGGCATTGAAAAGGCTCGAGCAGCGGGTCACGATATTTCAAAGATCCACTCTGTTGCTTCGTTCTTTGTGTCACGCGTTGACACCCTGATTGACGGCAAGCTAGATGCCATCGTTGCAGCCGATCCCGCGCAAGTAGACACTGTTGCCGGTCTTCGCAGTAAAGCTGGCCTCGCAAATGCGCGACTCGCTTACGAAGTGTTTGAGCAGGGATTCTCGACCGAGCGCGCACAGATGCTCATCGATCTTGGCGCCAACCTTCAGCGTCCGCTGTGGGCCTCAACAGGCGTGAAAGATCCTCAACTCCCGGATACGCTCTATGTCAGCGGCCTGGTCGCAGAGCAGACTGTCAATACAATGCCGGAGGCAACTCTGAACGCCTACGCCGATCACGGCGAGCTCGAAGCTGTCGCCCTGCACACGAGCTACCGAGAAAGCGATGCGGTGCTCAACGATCTTGACGGCCTGGGCATTGACTACGCCGAGGTTACAGAGTTTCTTGAGGTAGACGGACTCAAAAAGTTTGAGGCTTCTTGGGCCGAGCTACTGCAGACCGTTGAGACGGCTCTTCTGGAGAATAAGTGAGTATTCGCTTAACTATCGATAGCGAACTGGAGCAGGCAGGCAACCCCTTTCTTCGGGAGTTGCTTGATGCCCAGTTCGCTAGTCGACTCCTGGCTCAGGATCCCACTCTTTGGGGTGCCGCCGCAGAAGAAGAAGCTTCACGACGATTGGGCTGGGTAGACCCCTTTCCTGAGTCTGAAAAAGTACTTCGCGAAACCGAATCGCTAAAAGCTGAGCTTTCCAAGCGCGGTATTCGCCATGTAGTGCTCTGCGGTATGGGCGGTTCCAGCCTTGGCTCAGAGGTAATTGCTCGCGAGGCTGGAGTCACCCTCAACGTGCTCGATTCGACGCACCCAGATGTGATCCGTCGCGCCCTCTCCGGGGACCTCGCAACGACCGTAGTGGTGATCTCGTCGAAATCCGGCAGCACACTCGAAACGCGAAGCCACGCTGAGTTCTTCAGAGTAGCTTTCAACGAAGCGGGTCTGAACCCTGCAGATCACATGATTTACGTGACAGACCCTGGCTCTTCGTTTGCTGAGTATGCCAGTGCCGGCTATCGAGTGATGCAGGCAGATCCGAATGTTGGCGGCCGTTTTTCGGCACTGTCAGCTTTCGGCATAGTGCCGACGGTGCTGGCAGGCGCCGATACTGGTCGCCTGCTCGTGGGAGCGAAGTCAGTGCAGGCAGAGCTCTTTAGCGACACGCCAGAGAACCCCGCGCTCCGTCTTGCCGCAGCGATCGCAGGTGCACTTCCAAAACAGTACGTGTTGTTGCTCGCTGAGGGTGCGACACATCGCTGGGGCCTTGGCGACTGGGTTGAACAGCTCATTGCCGAGTCGACAGGCAAAGAAGGCAAGGGCATTCTGCCTATCTCGCTACCGCTCGGGGCTTACGAGTTTTCAACATTGCCCGAAAACGCACTGCACGTTGGTATCGGTAGCGCATCCGCCGGATCACGCTCGATCGGTATCGAGGCGCCTCTGGGTGAGCAACTTCTGCTTTGGGAGGTTGCCACGGCAGCGCTCGGGCGACTGATGGGTATCAACCCCTTCGATCAACCCGATGTTGAGTCAGGAAAGATTGCGGCGCACACGGCGCTCGCGGAAGAGCACGGCTTTATTGAGGTCGATGCCGCCGCAGACGATGCCGAATTGCTTGAGCAGTTGCGCGCGGCACTCCCCCAGAATGGTTATGTCGCGGTACAAGCCTTTGTTGACCGTGATTCTGCGCAAGCAGAGGCAGCACGCGAAATCAGCAACCGGATCGCCAAAGAGCTCAATGTACCTGTCGCGTTGGGCTGGGGTCCGCGTTACCTGCACTCGACCGGCCAAATGCACAAGGGCGGCCCAGCGCTGGGAGTCTATTTGCAGCTGGTTGATGCCGGCGCCGAAGATCTGCCCATCCCCGGGCAAGAAGACGGCACAGCTGAGCTGATGAGGGCGCAAGCCCGCGGCGACCGCGAGGTACTTCGCGCGCGAGGCAGAAGCGTAATTACCCGCGCAGTTTGAGTTCTCTGTGAACTCATGTGCCAGTTCAATTGGACAGGCTCAGTATACGAAAACTCTTCGTCTATTGAGCCTGTTTCTACATCACCCGCAAAGCCTATAGACGGCGCGTTGAGACAGAAAAGAGGGGCACACTCAAATGAGTGTGCCCCTCTTCACAATCTGAAGTCTTACGACGAGACCTTCGCGCTTCCGCGACGCTGACGAAGCTTCTGCAGCGCCTGCTCAAGAAGCTCTTCAGCCTCTTCAGCGGTGCGGCGCTCCTTCACATATGCGAGGTGCGTCTTGTAAGGCTCGTTCTTCAAGAGCTCCGGCGGGTTCTGACGATCCCGACCGGCAGGAAGACCGCTGTGTGGAGAATCGATCTGTTCTGGAATCTCTTCTGGGTCAACGTCTGCTGCGAAATAACGCACAGTCTCGTTGCCAAGAATATCGAAGTAGGAAACTGCGATGCGCTCTGCGCGCACGCCGTGATCCATTTCGCCCATCGGGCCCGAACCAACTCGGGCGCCGCGAATAGCATTGCTGCCAGACACGTAATACCTTTCTCTGGACGTTTCTGTCCGTGAAGTGATCTGTTGCGAAACCTAGCTCGCCAAAGACACGGCGAAACTCAGCTCTCGGGGTTTAGACGACCGAGAAACGAGCGATCAGGCCGAGGCCAACAATCGCTGCAAACCAAACCAGCGACACCACAATGGTGATGCGGTTCAGGTTACGTTCAGCCACACCCGAAGAGCCGAGGCTAGAGGTGACACCGCCGCCGAACATATCGGAGAGACCGCCACCGCGGCCCTTGTGCAACAGAATAAACAGGGTGAGCAGGAGGCTCGTGAGTACCAATACGCAGATAAGTGCGATCTTCAAAATGAGCACTACGGCCGCCCTTTCAATGTTTGCAAACCAACGACAAGTATAACGCGCTATGCGCCAGTAACGTGCTTCTTAAACTGCACGATTCGTGAAAACTCTTGCGAATCGAGGCTCGCACCGCCGACCAGCGCGCCATCAACGTTGGCCTGACGCAAATATCCGGCCACATTCTGGCTGGCAACTGATCCACCGTAAAGCAGACGAGTTTCCGCCGCGACCTTTGCTCCGCGCAATTCTGCGATACGTGCGCGGAGTGCCGCACACACCTGCTCTGCCTGCTCAGCCGTCGCCGGTTCACCGCTGCCAATCGCCCAAACAGGCTCGTAGGCGATTACGAACTCAGCGTCTTTCGGCAAGGCTGCGATTGCGGCTTCGAGCTGCGCAAGAGGCACCGCTGCGGCACCCTGCTCCTCAAGGTCTGCCGCTGTCTCACCAACGCAGATCATTGGAACCATGCCTTGAGTGGCAACAGCCTTGGCTTTCGCCGCGACGATATCGTCGCCCTCACCGTGACCGTGACGACGCTCTGAGTGCCCTACAAGCACATAGCGGGTATCGAGCTTGCTGAGGAACTGTGCTGAGATATCGCCTGTGTACGCACCCGAAAGGTGCGGTGAAACGTCCTGCGCGCCAAGAGCGAGCGAAAGTTTGTCGGCAGCAAGCAGCGTCTGCACGGAACGAAGATCCGTAAACGGAGGGAACACCGCGACCTCAACGTCACCGAAGTCGTGCTTTACGTCTTTGAGTGACCAAGCAAGCTTCTGCACAAGCGCAATCGCCTGCAAGTGGTCAAGGTTCATCTTCCAGTTGCCTGCGATAAGCGGCACGCGGGCAGCAAACTGCTCCTGCGGCTCAGCCTGCTCGCCAGCTACTGCGGTTTCGTTCTGCTCGCTCACGCAAGCACCTCCAATCCCGGGAGCGCCTTACCCTCGAGGTATTCGAGACTCGCTCCACCACCGGTAGAAATGTGACCAAACTGGTCATCTGCAAAGCCTAGGGCGCGAACGGCTGCAGCGGAATCTCCACCGCCGACAACAGTGAAACCCTGAGTCTCAGTGAGCGCGCGGGCAACCGTTCGGGTCCCCTCTGCGAACGCTGCCATCTCAAAGACTCCCATTGGGCCGTTCCAGAACACCGTGGACGACTCTTCAATCACCGAGGCGAAGGCCTTAGCAGTCTCTGGCCCAATGTCGAGGCCGAGACCGGCAGCACCGAAGCTGCTCGACTCGATAGCGTCAGCAGCAACAACCTCATGGGCAGCGTCTGCAGCAAAAGCTTCAGCAACCACAATGTCGGTCGGCAACACAATACGCACACCCAGACGGTCTGCCTCAGCAAGATAGCCGCGCACCGTATCAAGTTGATCCGATTCAAGCAGGCTAGCGCCAACCTTGTGCCCCTGAGCTGCAAGGAAAGTAAAGAGCATTCCGCCACCGATCAGCAGCGTGTCAACTCGCTGCAGCAGGTGCGAAATGACGCCAAGCTTGTCACTGACCTTTGAACCGCCAAGAACCACGGTGTAAGGGCGCTGGGGCGATTCAGTGAGGCGCTTCAGAACTTCAAGCTCGCCGGCGACCAGGCGACCGGCCGCGCTCGGCAATAGTTGAGCAAGGTCGTAGACACTCGCTTGCTTACGATGCACTACACCAAAGCCATCCGAGACAAAGGCTTGACCGAAAGCGGCCAGCTGCTCAGCAAAAGCACGACGAGTTGCATCGTCCTTGCTGGTTTCCCCTGCGTTGAAACGCAGATTTTCCAGCAGTACCACGTCGCCGTCCCCGAGAGCCGCGACGGCTGCAGTCGCAGCGGCGCCGACGGTCTCGGGAACGAAGCTGACGGGGCTTTCGAGAAGTTCAGCCATGCGCACAGCAACAGGCTGCAGCGAGTACTTAGCCTCTGGCTCACCGTTTGGCCGTCCGAGGTGGCTGATCAGCACAACACGAGCGCCCGCTGCACGCAGCTCACGAATAGTCGTGAGCGAAGCGCGAATACGGCCGTCATCGGTGATCACCCCCTCCTTCAGCGGAACATTCAGGTCGCAGCGAACTACGACCGTCTGTGAACGCAGGTCACCCAGTGACTCAAGTGTGCGCATCGCTTCGTGTGATCCTCTCGGAATTAAATCAGGCCAGGAGTCTGCTTACGAGCAGCCTCGAAACGCTTCGAAACGTCAGCCCAGTTGGCGATGTTCCAGAATGCCTTGACGTAATCAGCGCGAACGTTGAGGTAATCAAGGTAGTAGGCGTGCTCCCAGACATCGAGCATCAGCAGAGGCACAGTGCCAGCTGGCAGGTTACCCTGCTGGTCAAACAGCTGCACGATGTTCGCACGCTGACCGAGCGAATCCCAAGCGAGCACCGACCAACCGCTGCCCTGAACACCCATCGCGTTTGCAGTGAAGTGAGCCTGGAACTTCTCGAACGAGCCGAAGAACTCGTCGATTGCGGCCGCCAGCTCACCCTCTGGACGCTCGCCACCCTCAGGCGACATGTTGTTCCAGAAAATGGTGTGGTTGACGTGACCGCCAACGTTGAATGCCAGATCCTTCTCAAGCTTGTTTACAGCGGCAAGATTGCCGTTGTCACGAGCTTCAGCAAGCTGCTCAAGTGCAGTGTTTGCGCCGGTGACATAAGCCTGGTGGTGCTTGTCATGGTGCAACTGCATAATCTTGCCGCTGATATGCGGCTCGAGTGCAGCGTAGTCGTAAGGAAGTTCGGGCAGAGTGTATGCAGACATCTTTTTCTCCATTCGTGAACTATGTTCTCGCGCGCTCTCAGTCTAGTGTTCGAGCGCTGCGCACGGCAGGGGTCGCAGCGTGCATCACAACGCTGCGAGCGAAACTACATCGAGTCGAGCTCGTCAGGCAGATTCGCTTCGGTGCCTGGAATGCCACGCTGCTCGGCCGACTTGTCAGCAAGTGCCAAGAGGCGACGAATGCGGCCCGCAATGGCATCCTTCGTGAGCGGCGGGTCAGCCTTGGTACCAAGTTCGTCAAGGCTCGCGTCGCGGTGCGTCAGACGCAACTCGCCCGCATACTTCAAATGATCTGGAACTTCATCGCCGAGGATCTCCAACGCCCGTTCAACACGAGCACACGCCGAGACTGACGCCTGAGCGCTACGGCGCAGATTCGCATCGTCAAAGTTCACGAGTCGGTTTGCAGTGTTGCGGGTCTCACGTGCCTTACGCAGCTCGTCCCACTTTGCCTGAGCCTCGACGGCACCCATGATGCCGAGCATCTGCCCGATGGTCTCACCATCACGAATCAACACCTTGTGCTGACCCCGGATCTCACGGCTCTTCGCCTGCACGCCGAGGCGACCGGCCGCACCAACGAGAGCCATAGCAGCCTCGTTAGTTGGGCACAGAATCTCAAGGCTCGCAGAACGGCCCGGAGGGGTTACCGTGCCACGCGCGAGAAATGCGCCACGCCAGATGGCGGCGAGTTCTGCTGGCGATCCAGTGGTCAAACGGTTAGGCAGTCCACGAATCGGGCGACGCTTCTGATCGAGCAAGCCGAGCTGACGTGCGAGGGTCTCGCCGTCAAGCACTCGAACTACGAACTGCGGAGCTCCCGGGCGAGTCGATGCAGCAGGCATCTGCTTTGCATCTGAACGAACCCCATACAGCTCAGCGAGATCCTTACGCACACGCTGCACAATCGGTGGCGTGTGGAGCTCAGCTTCAAGAGCGATTCGTCCCGAAATCGTGTGTAGCCCACCGGCAAGACGCAAAACGGTTGCGAGTTCGCTCATCCGTTCACCCACCTGCGGGGTGACCACGCGAACGAGTTCGTTTTTCACGTCGGGGGTCGAGGGCAATCCGATTCCTTTCAGAGGGGTTTCAACAAACGTGTCCGGGCAGCGCTATTCGCGCCCTAGATCACGGTGGCGCAAGCTAACGTGTACGCCTGGCAGTGCGGCGAGTCGGTCTGCGAGCTCGCGTGCCATCGCGACGGAGCGGTGCTTGCCGCCGGTACAGCCTACAGCGAGTGAGACATGCCGTTTGTTCTCACGCTGGTAACCGGCGAGCATAGGCTCGAGTGCTGCCACATAGTTTTCGAGAAACTCCTGAGCGCCCTCGCGGCTCATTACGAAGTCCTTGACCTCCACGTCAACCCCTGTAAGGGGGCGCAATTCTGTCTCCCAAAATGGGTTTGGAAGGAAGCGCATATCGGCCATCAAATCGACATCGGTGGGGGTGCCGTACTTAAAGCCAAAGCTCTGTACCGACAGCTGCAGGCCGGGCGTGTCTTCGTCGCTGAAAAGCTCGCGAGTGGCGGTCGAAAGTTCGTGCACGTTGTAGCGTGAAGTATCAATCACAACGTCGCTCGAGGCGCGGAGCTCTTGCAGGCGTTCGCGCTCTAGCTTGATGCCATCGACCAGACTTCCCGCTTCGATCTGCAGCGGGTGTGGCCGACGAACAGACTCATATCGACGCACCAAAATATCGTCGGTGGCGTCGAGGAACACTACGCGCACGGTAGCGGTTTGACGCAGTTCGGTCACCGTTGCCTGAATGTCTTCAAATAGGTCACGGCCACGCACATCAATCACTGCAACGATCTTGGGCAAGGCCCCGCCAGAGCGGTCTGCCATATCAGCGAGTGTTTTCAGCATCGCAAGTGGCAGATTGTCGACCACGTACCAGCCGAGGTCTTCAAGCGCATTCGCTACTGTGCTTCGACCGGCACCAGACATGCCTGTGACGATCAAGATTTCCTGCTTCATCGCCTGATCACTCACGACTATTCCTCTCGGGCTTGGCTGAGCTCTTCGCTTCGATCTAGCTTATCGTTTGCGGCATTCTTGGTGAGCCTGTCATGAATAAGTTCAGCCAATTGGGGGCCTACGCCTGGCGCAGAAGAAATCTCGCTGAGACTCGCTTCACGCAACCTCGACACCGACCCGAAATGCTTAAGTAGCGCCTGGACGCGCTTCGGGCCAAGGCCTGGAATCTCTGAGAGCTGGCTCGCAATGGCGGTACTGCGGCGTTGACGCTGAAAGGTGATTGCGAAGCGGTGCGCTTCGTCGCGCACGCGCTGCACCAAAAAGAGCGCCTCGCTGGCACGCGGCAAGACCACTGGAAACGGATCATCAGGAAGCCACAGTTCTTCAAGACGTTTTGCCACACCGGTGAGGGCAATATCGGTGATTCCGGCCTCATCAAGCGCTCGTTGCGCGGCCGCAACCTGCGGTGCGCCGCCGTCAACGATGAGCAGTTGCGGGCGGTCACGGTAGCGGCCGTCCGGCAGTGCGCCTGATTCAACGAGTTGGTTGAGTTGGATCGCCCGGCGCAGCACTACTTGATAAATGCTGTCGGTGTCGTCGGTGGTCTCTTCGATGCGGTATTTCCGGTAGGCACCCTTTGCGGGCAATCCATCTTCAAACACCACGAGCGAGGCGACCACACCTGTTCCCTGCAGGTGCGAGACATCGATGCACTCGATTCGAAGTGGTGGCTCAGCCATTCCGAGTGACTGCTGCAGTTCGGCAAGCGCGTCGGTCCTCGCCGAGATGTCTGCCGCACGCTTCAGTTTGTAGCGCAGCAGGTGCTCCCCCGCATTCAAGGTTGCCCGGTCCATGAGCGCCGCTTTGTCGCCACGCTCTGGAATCTGTACTCGGACTCTGCCGCCTCTTGGTCTGCGCGCCCTCAACACTTTCTCAAGGGCGTCGCTGTTATCGGGCAGCATTGGGACGAGGATCTGCGGTGGCGGTTCACGGTCGTCCTCGTAGGCGGACTGAATCACCTGCTCGAGCAGTGCGTTCGGCGAGTCGTCAAGTTCAACATCGACCAACCAGCTTCGTTCGCCTCTGATCCTGCCGCCACGGATAATAAACTGGTGCGCTGCAGCAGAGAGATCGTCGTGTTTTAGGCCGAATACATCGGCGTCAACGTCGTGGCCGAGCGCGACGGAGTTTCGTTCCATCACATGTTGAACGGCAGCGACCTGGTCGCGAAGCCTGGCAGCGTCTTCGTAGCGCTGCTCTGCGGCCGCATCTCGCATACCTCGCTGCAATTGCTTGAGCGTGCTGTCATCGCCGCCTGCGAGGAAGGCGACGAGTTCAGTCACCCGTTCCCGATGGGCTTCGATTGTCATCTTGCCCGAGCACGGGCCGTGACAGCGACCGATCTGACCTGCCAGGCACGGCCGCCCACTCTGCATAGCGCGACGGTAGTCGGCATCATTGCAGGTGCGAATCGGAAATGCCTGCTGCAGAAGAGCCGTCATCTCGCGCACGAGCCAGACTTTCGGGTACGGCCCGAAATAACGTGCTCCCTTGATCTTTTCGTTTCTGGTGATTAATAGCCTCGGCGCTTCTTCGCGAAGTGTCACAGCGAGGTACGGATATGTCTTGTCATCTTTAAACTGCACGTTAAACGGCGGTTTAAACTCCGTGATCCACGTGTGCTCAAGTACAAGTGATTCGGTGTCAGTAGCGACGACCGTCCAATCCAGCCGCGCCGCGAGTGCGAGCATTCGTTGTGTGCGTGGCTGAATTGAGCGCAGAGGTTGAAAATAGTTTGCGAGGCGAGCGCGTAGGTTTTTCGCTTTGCCGATATAGAGCACGCGGCCGTGACGGTCACTGAACCGATACACACCTGGGCTGGTGGGTATTTCTCCCTGTGCCGGGCGAAAGCTGTCTCTATTGTCGGGCACCTCGGTCAACGTTTGCGGGCCCCTGGGTGTTTCGCGAGCGCTTCCGCGAGGAATCGTCCGGTGTGACTCTCGGGGTGTTCCGCGAGCTGTTCAGGTGTGCCTGTAGCCAAGATAGTGCCGCCGCCGCTGCCGCCTTCTGGTCCGAGATCAATCACCCAGTCGCAGCTTCGAATCACGTCAAGATTGTGCTCGATCGTGATGACGGTGTTGCCTTTGTCTACCAGCCCGTTAAGCACGAGCAGCAGTTTGCGCACGTCTTCGAAGTGCAGGCCGGTTGTTGGCTCGTCAAGCACGTAAATGCTTCGACCGTTTGAGCGCTTCTGAAGCTCAGTCGCGAGTTTCACACGTTGAGCTTCGCCGCCGCTGAGGGTGGTTGCAGCCTGACCGAGACGCACGTAGCCAAGACCAACGTCTACGAGGGTCTTCAAGTAACGATGAATGCTTGAGATCGGTTCAAAGAACTCGGCAGCCTCAGCGATGGGCATGTCGAGCACTTCGCTAATGTTCTTGCCTTTGTATCGGACTTGCAGGGTCTCGCGGTTGTAGCGCTTGCCACCGCATACCTCGCACGCAACGTACACGTCTGGCAAGAAGTTCATTTCGATCTTCAGCGTGCCATCACCAGCGCAGGCCTCGCAGCGACCGCCCTTGACGTTAAAACTGAAGCGACCGGGCAGGTAGCCACGTATCTTTGCTTCCTGGGTCTCGGCAAAGAGGTTTCTGATCTTGTCGAAGACGCCCGTATAGGTTGCCGGGTTTGATCTTGGGGTGCGGCCGATTGGCGCTTGATCGACGTGCACTACTTTGTCGAGGTGTTCGAGACCGGTCACACGAGTGTGCTTACCTGGCACCTGCCGCGCACCATTGAGCTGGTTCGCGAGCACACGATACAAGATGTCGTTGACGAGAGTACTCTTACCGCTGCCACTCACACCGGTAACGGCGGTCATCACGCCGAGCGGGAAGGTTGCACTCACGTCTTTCAGGTTGTTCGACTTGGCGCCGACGACTTTGAGCTCGCGACCTTTTTCACGCTTGCGGCGCTTCGCTGGTGTTGCGATCGCCTTACGTCCGGTGAGATAGTCCGAGGTAATTGAGCCCTTGTTCTCAAGCATTGAGGCATAGTCCCCCGAGTGCACCACTGTGCCGCCCTCGACTCCGGCGCCTGGCCCAATATCGACGATCCAGTCGGCTGCCTCAATGGTCTCTTCATCGTGTTCAACTACGATCAGCGTGTTGCCGAGGTCTCGCAGCTTCACGAGGGTTTCGATGAGTCTGCGGTTATCCCTTTGGTGCAAGCCAATGCTTGGCTCATCAAGCACATAGAGCACGCCGGTGAGTCCAGAGCCAATCTGGGTTGCGAGACGAATGCGCTGGGCTTCGCCGCCGCTCAGGGTGCCTGCGGCACGAGCGAGGGTGAGGTAGCCGAGTCCAACCTCAATCAGGAAGTTGAAGCGAAGGCGAATCTCACGAAGTACTTGAGCTGCGATCTTTGCTTCACGCTCGGTCAACTGGACCTCATCGAAGAATCGCTGTGCATCGGTCAGACTGAACTCACCTACGCCGGAGATTGACTCGCCGTTCACGGTGACTGCAAGAACTTCTGGCTTGAGTCGCTGCCCGTTACAGGCGTGGCAGGGCACCTCACGCAAGAATTCTGCCCAGCGTTCACGACGAGTGTCGCTCTCCGCTTCGGCATACTGGCGTTCGATAAAGGGAATGACGCCCTCGAAACCGCTGCTGTATTTGACTTCGCGGCCAAAGCGGTTCTTCCATCGAACGTTGACCTTGAAGTTGTTGCCGTAGAGCACCGCTTCGCGCACTTCTTCTGGCAATTTTTCCCAGGGAGTGGTGAGCTTGAAGTCTAGGTCTGCGGCAAGGCCTTTGAGCAGTTTTTCATAGTAGTTGTAGAGGCTTTTACCCTGGCTGGTCCACGGGATGATGACTCCCTCAGCGATGCTGAGCTGCGGATCACCAAGCACAAGATCTTCATCGACCGACATGCTTGTGCCGAGTCCCGAACAGCTCGCACAGGCACCGAATGGAGCGTTGAACGAAAAGGTTCGAGGCTCAATCTCTGTGAGCGACACCGGGTGGCGGTTTGGGCAGCTCAGGCTTTCACTGAACGTTTGGGTTCGATCGCTGGCTTTTTCTTCGCGGTCAACGAAGTCGATGGTGACCAGTCCGTTTGCCAGCTTCAGCGCTGTCTCAAGCGAGTCTGTGAGGCGGCCGAGGCCTTCTGCGCTTGCCACCAAGCGGTCGATTACTACTGAGATATCGTGCTTGACCTGTTTCTTTAGGGTCGGTGGATCGCTCAGCTGAATCATCTCGCCATCGACGATGGCGCGAGAATAACCGCTCGCGGCCAAGTCCTGGAAGAGATCTACGAACTCACCTTTCTTTTTGCTCACGACCGGAGCAAGTACCTGGAACCGAGTTCGTTCTTCGAGTTCCATAAGCGTGTCGGCAATTTGCTGCACGGTCTGTGAGCGAATCTGTTCACCGCACACCGCACAGTGAGGGATGCCAACACGCGCCCAAAGCAAACGCATGTAGTCATAAATCTCGGTGATGGTGCCGACTGTTGACCGGGGGTTACGGTTGGTCGACTTCTGATCGATGCTGACGGCCGGGCTGAGGCCCTCAATAAAATCGACGTCTGGACGATCTACTTGGCCGAGGAACTGGCGCGCATATGCGCTCAGGCTCTCAACGTAGCGACGCTGCCCCTCGGCGAAGATGGTGTCGAAGGCGAGGCTTGACTTACCGCTACCCGATAGGCCGGTAAATACGACCATTGAGTCGCGTGGAATGGCAAGATCTACGTTGCGCAAATTGTGCACGCGTGCACCCTGAACGCTGATCTGTGCGTGGGCAGCAGACGATCGAATCGGGGCGGTTGGGGTGGCGGGATTCTTCGAACTCACCCTCACATACTAGTGCAGAGAAGCCGTAAAATCGAAGATATGTTCGAAGCGTTTCGCTCAGGGCGCGAAGCCTTGAGCTTAACGGTGTCCCGCTTGATCCATGCTGCGTAGTTCCTTCTTCAGCTCGGCAACTTCGTCACGCAGACGCGCCGCCAGCTCGAACTTCAGCTCGTCTGCAGCAACCAACATCTGTTCTGTGAGTTCGCCAATCAACTCTTCAAGTTTGGCCGAACCCTCTGCAGCGATCGCGCCAGCCCGTGCCGCAGTTTTGCCCTTCACTCGCTGCTGCGAAGTGCCCTTTCGCTGCGCATGTGCGCCGGTTCTCGACAGGAGATCTTCGGTATCAGCGGCCTCACGCCCAAGCACCTCGGTAATATCGCCAATCTTCTTCCGAAGTGGCTTCGGGTCAATGCCGTGCTTTTCGTTGTAGGCAATCTGCAACTCGCGACGGCGCTCGGTTTCTTCAATGGCCTGGGTCATTGAGCGTGTCATGTTGTCGGCATACATGTGCACTTCGCCCGAGACGTTTCGAGCCGCACGGCCAATCGTCTGAATGAGCGAGGTGCTAGAGCGCAAGAATCCTTCTTTGTCTGCATCGAGAATCGAGACGAGCGAGACTTCTGGCAGGTCGAGTCCCTCTCGAAGCAGGTTGATGCCAATCAGCACGTCGAACACGCCGGCTCGCAATTCAGTAAGCAACTCGACCCGACGCAGCGTGTCAACGTCGCTGTGCAGGTACCGCACTCGCACACCGGCTTCTTCCATGAAGGTAGTGAGCTGCTCCGCCATCTTCTTCGTGAGCGTGGTGACAAGCACACGCTCATCGCGCTCGGCACGAATGCGTACCTCTTCGAGCAGATCATCAATCTGCCCTTCGGAGGGCTTGACCACAATCTTTGGATCGATCAAGCCAGTCGGCCTGATGATCTGCTCGACGACACCGTCAGCGAGGTCAAGCTCATATTTGCCGGGGGTCGCCGAAAGGTAAACGGTTTGACCAACTCGCTCTTTGAACTCGCTAAATTTGAGCGGTCGGTTGTCAAGCGCACTGGGCAGCCGGAAGCCGTGGTCGACGAGCGTTCGCTTACGAGAGGCATCGCCCTCGTACATTGCACCGATCTGTGGAACCGTGACATGGGACTCATCGATTACGACGAGGAAGTCATCGGGGAAATAGTCGAGCAGGCAGTGCGGTGCCTCGCCGGGCTCGCGACCGTCGATGTGACGCGAGTAATTCTCAATTCCGGTGCAGAAGCCAATCTGCTCCATCATCTCGAGGTCGAAGGTCGTACGCATACGCAATCGCTGCTCTTCTACGAGCTTCGTTTGCTTCTTCAGCTCGGTGGTGCGCTCTTCGAGCTCATCGGTGATCTGCCCCATGGCCCGGTTCATTACGTCGCGGCTTGCGACGTAATGGGAACCGGGAAACACCGAAACAGTATCAACTTGCTTCATAACATCGCCGGTCAACGGATGCAGGTAGTAGAGAGCTTCAATCTCATCACCGAAAAACTCGATACGAATTGCGAGCTCTTCGTACATCGGAATGATCTCTACGGTGTCGCCACGCACCCTGAAGTTGCCGCGAACGAACTCAATATCGTTTCGCTGGTACTGCATGTCGACAAAACGGCGCAGCAGCACGTCACGATCAAGGCGATCGCCTACTGCCAGCGGCACCATTGCATCGTAATATTCTTCTGGCTTACCCAGACCGTAAATGCAGGAGACTGTTGACACCACCACAACATCGCGACGACTCAGTAGCGCGTTTGTTGTCGAGTGCCGAAGCCGCTCAACTTCTGCGTTTACCGAGCTGTCTTTCTCAATGAAAGTATCAGTCTGGGGAACGTAGGCTTCTGGCTGGTAGTAGTCGTAGTAAGACACAAAATACTCGACCGCGTTGTTCGGCAGCAGCTCTCGAAACTCGTTGGCAAGCTGGGCAGCAAGCGTCTTGTTGTGCGCCAACACCAGGGTGGGCCGCTGTACTGCTTCAACGAGCCATGCAGTCGTTGCAGACTTACCCGTACCGGTCGCACCAAGGAGCACCACGTCGGTCTCGCCGGCGTTGATGCGTGAAGCAAGCTCAGCGATAGCCTGCGGCTGATCGCCACTCGGCTCGTATTCGCTGATGACCTCAAATGGGCGCACGCTACGTGTTGGTTCCATGTGTAAGAGTTTAGAAGCGACCACCGACATTCAGGTGAAACTTCGCTCTCAGCACGCGCGATGGTGATGCCCGATGTCTCCTGGCCCGAGCGCGACGAATCTCACCACAAACAAAAAGTGGCCCCGATCCGAAGACCGAGACCACTCCAGGCGCTCTGGTTTATGCGAACCAGAGACCGAGCTCACGCTCCGACGAAAGAGTCGAGTCACTGCCGTGCACCAGATTCTGCTGCACCGCGACACCCCAGTCGCGGCCGAGGTCACCACGAATGGTGCCCGGCGCAGCTGCGGTTGGATCGGTAGCGCCGGCGAGCGAACGGAAACCTTCGATCACTCGATTGCCTGCAACTCGCACGGCTACAACCGGGCCCGAAAGCATGAATTCAACCAGGGGCTCAAAGAATGGCTTGCCCTGGTGCTCCTCGTAGTGAGCCTCCAGCAGCTCGCGAGATGCCGTCACCATGCGCAGGTCTACGATTGTGTAGCCCTTTGCTTCGATACGGCGCAGAATCTCACCGGTGAGGCCCCTTGCAACGCCATCAGGCTTTACCAGTACCAGGGTCTCTTCTGCGTGCATGCTCTCTCCTTGTTCGTTCGAGAAATTCTCTCGTGCTAAGCCTACCGAAACTAGCCTGAAATACCGTTCTCGGCGTAGTAGGCAGCCCGTCCGCGATCAATCTGAGCGCCCTTAATCATGCAGTAGACCCACAGAGCCGTAAATAGCAGGCTGACTACGAGCGACATTGGCAGAATGAATGCGGTTGCAAGCATGAGCACGTGCACGCCCCACCCGATCCAGATTCCGACCTTGCCAACTCGCATAAAGCCGAGGCCAAGCACACAAGCAAGCGCCATTCCGCCGGCAATCCAGAGCCCTAATTCACGCGGTTCGAGCAAACTCAAGCCAAAAATTGCCAGCCCGATCAGCACTACCACGATCAGTTCGAATCCGAGCGTAATAGAGGCGAGAGCACGTTGGGTTTTAGCTGCTACTTCACCTTTTCCGGCGCCCGCGAGCCGCATGGCGGCGTTGTGCGCTGCGGTTTCAGACGGCGACAGCTGCAATTCTTCATCGTTCTGGCTCACTTGATTCCCCAACCCTCATTTTTAGCCACGAGGATCGCCTCGCCTGCTAGCAGGACCGAACCTGCAACGAGCACAGCCCGCCCCTCGCCCTGCTCCGTCCATGCCCTGGCAGCATCGAGTGCTTCGGTGAGCGAGTCCGCTACCTCGGTCTGGCCGTTCCATTCGAGCGTACCTGCCAACTGATAGAGCTCTTCCGCACCTACGGTACGTGGCGAATCTACTGGCGCAAGGAAGAGCGCGTCAGAAATTGGCAGCAGTGCACCGAGTACCCCACTGGCGTCTTTGTCGCTCATCATGCCAGTCACTAGCGCCATCTCAGTGAATGCAAATGACTCGGTTACCGCACGCGCAAGAGCCTCCGCACCGTGCGGGTTATGCGCTGCGTCGACGTAGACAATTGGTTCGGTACTGATCAGCTGCAGTCGTCCCGGCGAGGTCAACTGGCCAAGCCCTTCGTCGAGGACTTCCCCTGGAACTGGTCGTTCTGCTCCGAAGAATGCCTCTACCGCGGCGACGGCAAGTGCTACGTTTTGCGCTTGATGTGCGCCGTAGAGCGGCACAAAGGATGGTTCGTATGCGTGGTTGTGCAGTCCGCGTAAGGTGACCTGTCGACCACCTACTGCTAGCAGATCCTCAGTCACGTCAAAGTCACGACCCTGCACGAAGAGATGAACACCTTCGCGCTCGCTCGCTTCAACGATTTCACCAATCGCTTCGCTTGCCTGCGCAGCAGAGACGACTGTGCTGCCTTGTTTAATAATGCCCGCTTTAGTTTTTGCGATTGTCGCAATGTCTTTTCCAAGCACGGCTGTGTGGTCAAGGTCGATCGGGGTGAACACGGCGACCTGAGCATCAACGATGTTAGTGGCGTCCCACTCCCCGCCCATGCCGACTTCGACTACGGCTACATCAACGGGAGCATCAGCAAAAATCGTGAATGCCAACACAGCGAGCGCTTCAAAGAAGGTGATGGCACCCTGACCCTCAGCTTCGAGCTGAGCATCAAGTACCTGTAGTGGCATACGAAGCTCTTCCCATGCCTCTTCGAGCACATTTCCGCTGACCGGTGAACCGTCAAGCTGAAATCGCTCAGTGAAGTCGATCAGGTGCGGACTGGTAAACAAGCCGGTACGCAGACCGTGAGCCCGAAGCAGCGACTCAACGGCGCGACTTGTTGAGGTCTTGCCATTTGTGCCAGCCACCTGGATCACTGGGAAAGAGAGCTGAGGCGAACCAGCCAACTCGGCCAGCCTTCGAACAGGCTCGATACGTGGGCGGGGATTCGCCTCACCCACGCGGCTCAGTAGTTCTTCGTAGACGCGCTCGGCAGCGCGTTCAGCAGTAGTCATTTTGCTGCCTTCTGTAGAGCAATGGCAAGCACTGCCTTGTCGAGTCCAAGCGCACCTGGCGCCGCAGAATGCAACACTTCAAACGGAGCGGCAACGGCAAGCACCGAAGCATCAGGGCCTTCTGCCCCGGCAACGATCACAGAGAGCGATTGAGCGAGAGTCTCATTCTGAATCAGTTCAGCGTGCTGCTCTAGCGCTTCGGCGTGCTCGGCCGAAGCCTGCAGTGCAAGCTCGATCCGATCGCTCACGTCAAGGCCAGCGCCCTTTCGAGCTTCCTGCACCGCGCGGATTGCGTCGCGCGCCACGCCCTCTGCTTCAAGTTCTGGCGTGGTTTCAGTGCGCAGCAGCACAAAGCCGCCACCGGGCAGCAGGCCGAGAGCATCGCGATCCTCGTCGCCCGAAGCCGTGGTCAGCGTGAGTTCGTACTCGCCCTCAACCAGGTCGATTCCGCCAGCTGTAACGACACCGTCGTTTTCGCTCCAGTCGCCCGACTTTGCAGCTTTGATTACCGCCTGAACGTTCTTGCCGAGGCGCGGTCCGGCTGCTCGAGCATTCACACTGAGGGTCTGCACGATGCCGTACTTTTCGGCACTGTCGTCTTTCAGACGGCTGATCTTCACCTTCTTGACGTTGAGCTCTTCAGCCAAGATGCTGGCGAATGGTTTCAATGCATGCTTGCGGGAGGTGACAACCTTGAGCTTCGCGAGCGGCAAACGCACCCGAAGGCGCTGAGACTTGCGCAGTGCGAGTGCTTGCGATGTGATCTGACGGAGTTCATCCATCGCGTCAACAAGCTCGTCTTCGACGGGGAAAGCGTCGGCATCTGGCCAGTCGGTGAGGTGCACTGAACGTCCGCCAGTGAGTCCTCGCCACAGTTCCTCGCCGACGAGTGGAGCCATCGGTGCGGCTACCCTCGCGACAGTCTCAAGCACGGTGTAGAGCGTGTCAAACGCCTGCCGGTTCTCGGGGCGCCCATTGTCGCTGAGCACGCCTTCCCAGAAACGATCGCGTGAGCGACGAATGTACCAGTTTGTGAGCACCTCCGCGTAGCCACGCAGTGAGTCTGCAGCTGAGGTGGTGTCCAGGGCATCGAGGTGTGCTGCTACGTCGCGCACGAGCTGTCCGGTTTTCGCCAGAATGTATCGGTCGAGCGGATCCGAGCTGTCAGTGCGCCACTCGCCCTCAATACCGTCGGCATTCGCATAGAGGCTGAAGAAGTACCAGGTGTTCCAGAGCGGAAGAAGGAACTGGCGAACACCCTCGCGAATGCCTTCTTCGGTGACAACGAGGTTGCCACCGCGCACCACTGGAGAGGCCATCAGGAACCAGCGCATTGCGTCAGATCCATCGCGATCAAACACTTCGTTGACATCTGGGTAGTTGCGGAGGCTCTTTGACATCTTGTTGCCGTCGCTACCGAGCACAATGCCGTGACTAATGACGTTTTTGAACGCTGGTCGATCAAACAGTGCCGTAGCGAGCACGTGCATCACGTAGAACCATCCGCGAGTCTGGCCAATGTACTCAACGATGAAGTCGGCTGGCTGATGCTCGTCGAACCAATCCTGGTTCTCGAATGGGTAGTGCGCCTGCGCGAATGGCATCGAACCAGAGTCGAACCAAACGTCAAAGACGTCTTCGATCCTGCGCATTGTTGACTTACCGCTCGGATCATCGGGGTTCGGCCTGGTCAGTGAATCAATGTAGGGGCGGTGGAGATCAACTTCGCCGCTGTCTGGGTTTACTGGCAGCTCACCGAAATCGGCGCGAAGCTCGTCAAGCGATCCGTAGACATCAACTCGTGGGAAATCTGGGTTGTCGCTCTTCCACACAGGAATCGGGCTGCCCCAGTAGCGGTTGCGGCTGATCGACCAGTCGCGTGCACCCTCAAGCCACTTACCAAATTGGCCGTGCTTGACGTTCTCTGGCACCCAAGTGATTTCTTCATTGAGCTCGAGCATTCGCGGCTTAATGTCTGTGACGCGTACAAACCAGCTCGACACGGCTTTGTAGATCAGTGGGTTGCGGCAGCGCCAGCAGTGCGGGTAGCTGTGTTCGTAGCTTTGCTCGCGCAGTAGACGTGAACGTTCGCGCAGCAGGCGAATCAGCGGGCGGTTTGCTTCGAACCACAGCTCACCGGCAACGTCGGTAACTGCGTTTACAAATCGACCACCGTCGTCAACGCTCACAATCGTTGGCATACCCGCTGCAGCGGTGATTCGCATATCGTCTTCACCGTAGGCCGGTGACTGGTGCACGATACCGGTGCCGTCTGTCGTCGAAACGTAGTCGTCGACGAGCACCCGCCAGCAGTTTTCGGTGCCCCATTTTTCGGCATCGGCGTAGTAGTCGAAGATTCGTTCGTACTCGACGTTCTCGAGTTCGCTACCGAGGATCGTGCGGCTCACTGCCTCGCGAAGCTCGTCAGCAGATTCGTAGCCGAGGTCTTTCGCGTGCCCGGCGAGCAGGTCTGCAGCGAGTAAGTACTGGGCTTCGCCAGCCGCTCCACCGTCTGCGGCGCCCGCTGGTCCGGCTGGCACAATTGCGTAAGAAATCGCTGGCCCCACCGCGAGTGCTGCGTTTGTGGGTAGCGTCCAAGGAGTGGTGGTCCAGGCGAGAGCACGCACTCCTACGATGTCGAGCTCGGCAGCACGCGAGCCAACGAATGGGAAAGTGACGGTCACCGAGGGGTCTTGACGCATCTGGTAGACGTCGTCATCCATGCGGAGCTCGTGGTTTGAGAGCGGTGTTTCATCGCGCCAGCAATATGGCAACACGCGGTGGCCCTCGTATGCCAGGCCTTTGTTGTGCAGCTGCTTAAATGCCCAAAGCACGCTCTCCATGAACCCCAGGTTGAGGGTTTTGTAGTCATTTTCGAAGTCGACCCAGCGAGCCTGACGGGTAACGTATTCTTCCCACTCGCGGGTGTAGAAAAGTACTGACTCTCGAGCCTTCGCGTTGAAGACATCGATACCCATGTCTTCGATTTCGCTTTTCTCGGTGATGCCGAGCTGCTTCATAACTTCAAGTTCAGCGGGGAGACCGTGTGTGTCCCACCCGAAGCGGCGCTCTACCTTTTTGCCTCGCATGGTTTGGAAGCGGGGGAAGACGTCTTTGGCGTAGCCGGTCAGCAGGTGGCCATAGTGCGGCAGGCCGTTTGCGAACGGGGGGCCATCGTTGAACACCCATTCTTCGCAGCCTTCGCGAGCGCGAATCGACTCACGGAAGGTATCGTCAGCTTTCCAGAAGGCCAGGACGCTCTGCTCAATATGCGGAAACGACGGTGAGGGTGCAACGCCCTCGGTTGCGCGAGGCTCAGCGTGCTTTGGCTGTTTCGCGGCGACAGTGTCGGTCGGCTGCTTTGGGTACGTCATGTGGTCTCCGGCTGATCGAATCGTACGTTCTGCCGGGACGAGAGGAGAGACTATCTCCCACCCGCGGTACCACCCCGCTTGCCACAGTGCCGTGGCCTCTTCATTTGGCTGTGACGGGCCGACCCGCTCGGTTCTACTTGGTGCGCTCTTCCGCGAGGGTGTCGTGCACTGTTCTTCCGAGAACTCCCCGGTGATAGCCGGCTCAATGTCTTTCCGACAAGCTTACGGCATTCAACCTGAGATAGCTCATCAGGCGCACTATATAACGACTGGGTAACAATGGGCTCTCAATATAAACCCTGATCAGCGTGCATATATTGGAACAACGTGAGCCAAAATAGCGCGCAGTGCTCTTGATCTTTTGGTCAATAGCTTGTTAGCCTCGATGACAGCGTTGAACGCGGTGAGCAGTTCGCGCGTTGATTGTTGCGATCAAAATGCGGCGTCGAGATACGACAGCCCGACCGGATCGGCCAATCACGTGCACACCGTGTCCGCAATACAAAATCTGGCCTTTTGAGAGGCCACCCGGTGAACGGCGCCATTTTGCCCTACGCCCACCGAGGCACGGCTTTAGCCTGCCGTTTTTCATCACATCCTGAGGAGTAAAGCGTGAGCATACCCACGGCTCAACCCAACGCGTCTGCTGAGCAACCACAGCAGGCACAGCCCGCTGTATCCGTAAAAGCCGCATACAAAGTATTTGGCAAACGTCCCAAAGAGGCAGTGAGCCGTCTGCAAGCCGGAGCAAGCAGAGAAGACGTAAAGGCACTCGGAACAGCTGCCGTCATCGACGCAAGCTTTGACGTTCGCCCCGGCGAGATTTTTGTGGTCATGGGGCTCTCGGGATCAGGAAAGTCAACACTGATCCGCATGCTCAACGGCCTCAATTCCACAACGAGCGGATCAATCACCGTATTCGGCGAAGAAGTAGTCGGCCGTGACGCCAAAGAGCTGCGCGAGTTGCGCCGCGGCAGAATGTCGATGGTCTTTCAACACTTCGCACTCCTACCGCACCGAACGGTGCTTGAAAACGTAGCCTACGGGCTCGAACTGCAGGGTGTCTCGCGCGAGGAGCGGATTGAACGCGCCAGCTACTGGCTCGGCAGAGTTGGCCTTGAAGGCTGGCAGCACAGCCTGCCAGAAGAACTCTCCGGAGGCATGCAGCAGCGAGTCGGCATCGCCCGTGCACTCGCTGCCGACACCGAGATCCTACTTATGGACGAGGCATTCTCAGCCCTCGACCCATTGATTCGCCGAGAGATGCAAGAGCAACTCATCGAATTGCAGCAGGAGCTCGGTAAAACCATCGTCTTTATTACCCACGATTTGAACGAGGCGATGTTTCTTGGCGACCGAATCGCGGTGATGCGCGACGGTCGTATCGTGCAGATCGGTACACCGAATGAGATTTTGACTGATCCAGCGAACGATTACGTTTCACAGTTTGTGCAAGACGTCGATCGCGCCCGAGTGCTCACCGCGGCCGATGTCATGGAACCCCCACACGCAGTCGTGTTTGCCTCGGCAGGTCCGCGCACGGCACTTCGCCTGATGCGCGACCAGCAGACCTCTGCGTGCTTCGTGACGACCGCGAACCGCAAACTTCTCGGAGTTGTACGTGACCGAGACGTGCTCCGACAAGTGCGTGAGGGCAGCACAGACCTCACCGAACGCCTGCGGCCAGCACCGGGCACGGTTACCAAAGACCAGATCATCGCCGAACTCTTTGAGCTTGCTGTCGAAAGCCACCTCCCCGTCGCGGTGACCGATGAACAAGATCGCCTCATCGGCGTGGTGCCCCGAGTCACACTGCTCGCAGCCCTAGCCGATTTGCCTGCCACAACAACGGAGATACCAATCATCGAACCAACCCCTGATGTTCCGGCGGCCACAATCACCGCGGCGCTGGAGAGCGTGCGATCCAGCGAAACAAGCGTGAACAATACTCCGGCCGATCCTCAGAAGGGAGCGTAAGCATGAACCCCGAACTCCCCCGCATCCCCCTTGGCGACTGGGTCAAGGTCGCGCTTGATTGGTTCCGCGTAACGTTTGAATGGTTGCTTGATTTCTTCAGCATGATCTTTAAGGGATCTGTCGAGGGACTCGTCGATCTACTCATGGCAGTGCCTTACCCAGCCCTCATTCTGGTGTTTGCTTTTATCGGCTGGCTCGTGCGCTCCTGGAAACTCGCTATCGGTACCGTACTTGGCTTCTTGCTCATTGTGAGCATGGGGCTATGGCATCACGCGATGCAGACGCTCAGTTTGGTGCTGATTGCAACGTTCGTGTCGGTTGTAATCGCCGTTCCCCTTGGTATTCTCGCGGCACGAAACGACCGCTTTAGTGCTTTCATCAAACCCGTACTCGACTTCATGCAAACAATGCCCGCCTTCGTCTGGCTTGTTCCAGCAGTGCTCTTCTTCAGCATCGGCTTTGCACCCGGAGTCTTCGCGACGATCATATTTGCGATGCCACCGGGAGTTCGTTTCACCGAGCTCGGCATTCGCGGTGTCGATTCCGAAACAGTCGAAGCTGGCTACGCCTTTGGCGCCACTCCGGGCCAGATTTTGCGAGGGATCCAGCTGCCACTTGCGATGCCAACGATTATGGCAGGCATCAATCAGGTCATCATGCTTTCGCTCTCGATGGTTGTGCTCGCCGGAATCGTCGGCGCGAACGGCCTCGGTAAAGACGTCGTCACAGCTGTCTCCACCGCAAAGGTGGGGCTCGGCGTCGAAGCAGGTCTTGCCATCGTTGTGATCGCGATCTTCCTTGATCGCGTGACGGCTGCGCTTGGCAACCCGAACGAACACCCAAACTCTCTGCTTGCCAAACGTCGCAAGCAGATCAAGGCCAAGTAAGAGTGGCCGACCCCACACTTGTCCCCAATCACAGCGCAAGCTGAACGAAAGGAAACACCATGAAGAAGCTAGGACTCACCGGAGTGCTCGCCCTTGGAGCCGCCGCGAGCATCGCGCTGGCTGGCTGCCAGTCCGGAGCTACCGGCGGTGATAGCGGCACGGGCGGCTCAGGCGACACCATCACCCTCGGGTACATTCCGTCTTGGACCGACGGCCTGAGCACCGCCTACCTGTTGGAGAATCAGCTCACACAGCTTGGCTACAACGTCGAAATGGAAGAACTCACCGAGGCTGGTGTGCTGTATGCCGGCCTGTCGCAGGGTGACATCGACATCTATCCTTCGGCTTGGCCTGAGGTAACTCACGCTGAATACATGGAACAGTTTGGCGATGATCTCGAAGATCTCGGGGCGTACTACGACAACGCGAAGCTCACCATCGCGGTACCGAGCTACACCGATATCGATTCGATCGATCAGCTTGCGGCAAATGCCGACAAGTTCGGTGGCGAAATCGTTGGTATCGAGCCAGGTGCGGGACTCACCGGCGTTACCGAGAACGAGATGATGCCGGCATACGGCCTGACCGACAAATACTCACTGCTTACCTCGTCGACCGCGACCATGCTCACGGAGCTTGGCAACGCAATCGATAAAAAGGAAGACATTGTGGTCACCCTCTGGCGTCCGTTCTGGGCGTACGACGCCTACGACGTCAAGGATCTGAAGGACCCACTCGGCGCTATGGGTGACGCAGAGGGCCTCCACTTCCTCGGGAAGAAGGGCCTATCAGAGCAGTACCCAGATATTGCTGAGCTGATTGCCGGCATCAAACTCGATGACGCAGCCTACGGTTCGCTTGAGTCGATGGTGACCGGAGACGAATACGACGGCGATCCAGCCGGTGCGGTTTCTGCGTGGATCAAGGAACACCCAGAAGCGTTCCCGACGCTGATCGCCAGCTAGCACGGTTCGGGTGGGCGATCCTCGTTTATATAAAGGTAACGAGGATCGCCCACCCTTTTGCCGTCTTATGCCTGCTTGCGGCGCGAACGCAGGACCTTGATCAGTGCGGCAATTGCGCGCCAGCCAATCAGGCTTACGCCGAGTGTTCCGGTAGCGACCAAAACGAACGGCAATGGCGCCCCACCGGTCGTAAACCACACCCGGAAGAGCATGCCGAGGGCGACAGTGCCGAGCCAGATTGGCAGACCGCTTCGCAACATCGCGAAGGGGCGACGCCAAGCAAAGCTCAACACCCAAGAGAGCAGAAGCGCCAGTAAGAACGGCCAAGCTGTCGCAAAGGTGCCTTCAATCGACGAAACCTCGCCGTGCTGCGAGCGTCCGCTCGAAGCAAAAACCAGCACGAAGAACACATCGAGTATCACGGCGATCGCGATCACCCCAAGACCCGTACGTACTACTGACTGAGAACCTTCGGTGCCGTCACCGTTCATTTGCGCGCTCACGCGTTTCACTCTACCCGTCAAGGGTGAATGCCTGGCTAGCTCAACTCCGAAACGTCGCTTTGACCTGTTTCAGTAAGCACAACCGTCAATTCGACAGGACGCTTTGAGACTTCTGACGGCAATGTAAAGGTGTGCGTGGCTGGAGACATATCTGCTGTGCAGACCTCATTTGGTGAAGCCTTGAAAGTCAGCAGCAGGCTGGTATCTGACCTCGCCTCAAGAGAGTCAGCGACCGGCACGCAGGTGCTGCTGCCCCAGGTCACAACGGCAAAAGTTTTACCTTCGTCGATCCATCCGGTCAAAATCTGTTCGCCGAGCTTGTCGTTGTCGATGCGATCTTCCCACCCCTCGGGTACACCCTGTGTTACCGAATCGCTGACCGCAGCCGGCGGTGTGGTCTCAACTGGTGCTTCGGGGCTTTCTGCACCGCAGCCGATCAAAAGAAGCGCAGCAGTTATCAAGACCGCTGATTGAGCAAGATGTTTTTTCATGGCGACCTCGCCTCGAAGTTCGAGTGTGTTTGGGCGAGACCGAACTGTCTCACTGGGTTCTCATTGTGTCACCGCGACTTGCGACAGGGTAGGGCTTGAGCCATTTTTGAGTAGCTACCGGCTAAGATTGTTGAAACCACCATTAGGCACCAAGACCGCGCACATTTCAGCGGTCGATCACTCGGTGCCGCCCATATCGAAATCGGAGACCAGACATGAGTGCGATCCCAGACAAGCCACAACTCGAGGGTCTCGAAGAAAAGTGGGGGGCAATTTGGGAAGCACAGGGCACATATCGCTTTGAGCGCGAGGGCGCTGACCGCGACGCCGTCTACAGCATCGATACCCCGCCACCAACCGCTTCAGGTTCGCTCCATGTCGGCCACGTGTTCAGCTATACGCACACGGATACTGTTGCGCGATTCCAGCGGATGCGCGGCAAGCGAGTGTTCTACCCAATGGGTTGGGACGACAACGGACTGCCCACTGAGCGTCGCGTGCAGAACTACTACGGTGTGCGCTGTGATCCATCGCTCCCCTACGTTGACGGTTTCGTACCACCGCACGAGGGCGGTGACGGCAAGAGCATCAAGGCAGCGGATCAGCAGCCGATTTCACGCCGCAACTTTATTGAGCTCTGCGAACGTCTCACCGTCGAAGACGAAAAGCAGTTTGAAGACCTCTGGCGCACCCTCGGCCTTTCAGTTGACTGGGCACAGAGCTACCGCACAATTGGCCAGGAGTCGCTGCGGGCATCGCAGCTCGCGTTTATTCGTAACGTTGAGCGCGGTGAGGCTTACCAGGCTCAGGCGCCAACCCTGTGGGACGTGACCTTCCGCACCGCTGTTGCGCAGGCTGAGCTCGAAGATCGTGATCAGCCAAGCGCCTACCATGCGCTCGCGTTCCATCGCACCGATGGTGCAGGCGACATCGTCATCGACACCACCCGTCCCGAACTTCTTGCTGCCTGCGTGGCACTGGTTGCACATCCTGACGACGAACGGTACAAGCCGCTCTTTGGCAGCACCGTTCGCACCCCAATCTTCGGTGTCGAGGTTCCAATTGTTGCGCACCACCTGGCCCAGCAAGACAAGGGCACCGGCATCGCGATGATTTGCACCTTCGGTGACGTCACCGACGTGATCTGGTGGCGCGAGCTCAACCTGCCCAACCGTGCAATTCTCGGTTTTGACGGCCGTATTGTCTCGGAAGCGCCGGAAGCGATCAGCACCGAGGCGGGCCTCGAAGCATTCGCCCAGATTGCTGGGAAGACCGTTTTCAGCGCGAAGCAGGTCATGGTTGAGATGCTGCAGGCAAGCGGCGAACTTCAGGGTGAGATCCGAAAGATCACTCACCCGGTGAAATTCTTCGAGAAGGGCGACAAGCCACTCGAGATCGTGTCGACCCGCCAGTGGTACATCAAGAACGGTGCGCGTGACGAAGCCCTCCGTGAGCGCCTGCTTGCACACGGCAAGGAACTCGAATGGCACCCTGACTTCATGCGGGTTCGCTACGAAAACTGGGTCGAAGGACTCTCCGGCGACTGGTTGATTTCTCGCCAGCGTTTCTTTGGTGTGCCAATTCCTGTCTGGTACCCGCTTGATGCCGACGGAAACCCGGTCTTTGATCAGCCGATCATGCCTGAGCTGTCTCAACTGCCCGTTGACCCATCAAGTGATGTGCCAGCTGGCTTCACGGAAGATCAGCGCGGGGTTGCTGGAGGATTCCAGGGCGAGGTAGACGTGATGGATACCTGGGCCACCTCATCTCTGACCCCGCAGCTCGCAGGCGGCTGGGAGCGCGATCAGGAACTCTACGATCTGGTCTTCCCATTTGATCTGCGCCCTCAGGGCCAGGACATCATTCGCACTTGGCTGTTCTCTACGCTGCTGCGCAGTGAGCTTGAATCGGGCACACTGCCTTGGCGTCACGCAGGCATCTCGGGCTGGATCCTTGATCCAGACCGCAAGAAGATGTCGAAGTCGAAGGGCAACGTGGTAACGCCTGCTGGTATGCTGCAGCAGCACGGCAGCGACGCGGTTCGCTATTGGGCCGCTTCTGCAAAGCTCGGCACCGACGCCTCGTTCGATCCGCAGAACCCGACGCAGATCAAGATCGGTCGCCGTCTGGCGATCAAGCTGCTGAACGCTGCAAAGTTCACGCTCGGTTTCGACGCGAGCGGAGTCGGTGGCGGAGTTACTGAAGCGCTCGATCGTTCGATGCTTGCAAGTCTGGCAAAGGTTGTGGACGACGCGACTCGCGCGTTTGAGGCTTACGACCACGCACGTGCGCTGGAGCTCACCGAAAGCTTCTTCTGGACCTTCTGCGACGACTACCTCGAACTGGTTAAGGAACGCGCGCACAGCGGCGAGGGCCAGCCGCAGGCATCGGCCGTTGCTGCGCTTCGTGAAGCTCTCTCGGTGTTCGTTCGACTGCTCGCACCGTTCATTCCATACGCAACTGAGGAGGTGTGGTCATGGTTTGCCGAGGGCTCGGTGCACCAGGCACAATGGCCTACTTCTGCGGAGCTGATCGCAGTTGCTGGCGAAGAAGCTGATCTTGGCCTGCTCTCACTTATGGGCGGTGCTCTGATCGGCGTTCGCGGCGCAAAGACAGCCGCCAAAGCGTCGCAAAAGACCCAGGTCGAGCTTGCCGTTGTACAGGCCCCCGAAGTAGATGCAGCTCGCCTGCGTCTTGCTGCGGAGGACCTCGCAGGTGTCGGTCGTATTACTGAACTGCGAATCGAAGCAGCCGACGTCGCAGCGGTCACCGTGAGCGAAATCGTTCTCGCGCAGGCAGAGACCGAAGGTTAAGAGGCTGCAATGCAGTTGGGGGCACGTTGGCGAGTGGGCGATCCACCGCATCGAAGCGTGCCCCCTTCTCTGCATCAGGCAATTGCCGAGGCAGAACTGGCGCACCCTTCAGCAGCATCTTGGACTCTCACCTGGCTTGAGGGAAGACCGCGATGTGAGCTCGATGACCTGGCGCTGGTGACGCTCACCGCCACCGGAGACGTTTCTTCAAGTCAGCTGCAAACGCTGAGTGGCGAAGATGATGACGATGATTGGCTGCTGTAACCTCAGAAGCTCAGTGACTACAGACTGCTAGGGGCACTCATGACTGCACACAATTCAAGCGACACCACACAAAAGTTTGTTCGTGGTGTCGTCCTTCCTATTGCTGCGCTGATGCTCGTGTTTGGCACTGCTGCTTGTGCGCCCGAGCCTGTTGCTGGGTCTGTAGATAAGGAAGCTGAAACTACGAGCCCCGAAACAGAGTGGGCCACGGACGATACCGCAGGCACCGAGCTCACAGCGACGCTGCCAGAGTCATTCCCAAGCGAGTTCTTTAAGCTGCCAACAGACGCAACTATCTACAATGCAGGCGAACGCAATTCCGAGCAGTGGTTTGTGGTGCTGAAAACCACGGACACCGCAACTGGAGATGCACTCTGGTCTTCGATCATTGAGCTGAACGCATTCGCCGTGGCAGACGAGACAGAAACTTCAGAGGGCGGTGTTGCAGCGACGCTGAGCCAAGGCCCACTCACGGTGCAGGCGATGACCATTCCAAACGCCGACGGCAGCGTGCTATTGAGCTACGACGTCAGCCGGATGTTCTAGGCGGCCTAGGCGCTACGCTCTGCTCCCCCGGCCGCACTGAGCACACGCGGTGCTGCTTCACCGAGAACAGCTTCTCTGGTCACGATGACCTTCGTCACCTCAGTGTTTGACGGAACATCAAACATCACCGGACCAAGCACGTCTTCGAGAATCGCTCGAAGACCGCGGGCGCCGGTCTTTCTCGCTACTGCAAGTTCAGCAATCGCTTCAAGTGACGCGAGTTCAAACTCTAGACTCACACCGTCGAGCTCAAACATACGTTGATATTGCTTTACGAGAGCATTCTTGGGTTCTGAAAGAATACGCACGAGCGCTTCGACATCGAGTGGCTCGACGGTGGCCACCACAGGAAGGCGACCAATAAACTCTGGGATCAAGCCGAACTTATGCAGATCTTCGGGTTGCACCTGGGAAAGCAGTTCTGCTTCGTTTCGTTTACTCTCAACCGGAGCTCCGAAGCCAATACCGCCCTTGCCAAGGCGCGAGCCAATGATTTCCTCAAGGCCGGCAAAGGCACCCGCCACAATAAAGAGAACGTTCGTGGTGTCAAGCTGAATAAATTCTTGGTTTGGGTGCTTGCGCCCGCCCTGCGGTGGGATCGAGGCGACGGTGCCTTCAAGAATCTTTAGGAGCGCCTGCTGTACGCCCTCGCCCGAGACATCTCGAGTGATCGAGGGGTTCTCAGCCTTGCGCGTGATCTTATCGACCTCATCGATATAGATAATGCCCATTTCTGCACGCGCAACATCGTAGTCGGCGGCCTGCAGCAACTTGAGAAGAATATTCTCAACGTCTTCGCCTACGTAGCCGGCCTCGGTAAGCGCGGTGGCATCGGCTACAGCAAACGGAACATTCAATTGACGCGCGAGCGACTGTGCGAGATAGGTCTTGCCACAGCCCGTTGGACCCAGAAGCAAGATGTTGGACTTTGCAATCTCAACCTGTTCAGAGATTGACTCAGCACTCGTAATTGATTTTGCGGCGCGAACTCGCTTGTAGTGGTTGTAGACGGCGACCGCGAGTGATTGTTTTGCACGATCTTGACCGATCACGTACTGATCAAGAAAATCTGAGATTTCGCGAGGCTTGTGCAGTGTGAACTCACTCTGCTCAGTTGCAGAGTGCTCGGCAAGGCGCTCTTCAATGATCTCGTTGCAAAGCCCAACGCATTCATCGCAGATATAGATCTGCGGGCCAGCGATAAGCTGCTGAACCTGCTTCTGGGATTTACCGCAGAACGAGCACTTGAGCAACTCGCTGCTCTCGATCTTCGCCATGTGCGCCCCTCGTTGATCTCGTACGTTTCCGGTTGACCCGAGCCTAGCCCCAGCCACCGACATTCAGGATTCAGGCACGCCGCTCTCGGAAGAACGACGTGCCTGCGTCCATAACAGTGAATCTAGCCGAAGCTACTGACCAATTACTGGCTGTGGGTTCTTGCGGCTGGTGAGCACCTGATCGATCAGACCGTATTCGAGCGCCTCGTTGGCGTTCAGGATCTTGTCGCGATCAATGTCGTTGTGAACCTGCTCAACCGAACGCTTTGAATGCTTCGAAAGCGTTGACTCAAGCCACTCACGCATACGCATGATTTCGCGGGCCTGAATCTCGATATCGCTTGCCTGGCCGTGACCGCCCTGCCCCGTTGAGGGCTGGTGAATCAGCACGCGCGCATTTGGCAGAGCCAGGCGCTTGCCTGGGGTACCGCCGGCGAGGAGCACAGCAGCTGCAGAAGCCGCCTGGCCGAGGCACACAGTCTGAATGTGCGGCTTGATGTACTGCATGGTGTCGTAGATCGCCGTCATTGCGGTGAATGATCCACCTGGCGAGTTGATGTACATAATGATGTCGCGCTCAGTGTCCTTGCTTTCGAGCACGAGCAACTGCGCCATGATGTCATCGGCCGAGGTGTCATCTACCTGCACACCGAGGAAAATAATACGGTCTTCGAAAAGCTTGGCGTACGGATCGGTAAAGCGAGTGCCGTATGCGGTGCGCTCCTCAAACTGCGGGAGGATGTAGCGCGAGTTCGGCATCATCAGTGGTGAGACGCCTGCCTGGGGCTGGGTATTTTGCATCAAAGGTCTCCTGTGCCGTCTTACTTCTTGGTTCCGCCGCCACCGACGACGTCGCTAGCCGAGTCGCGAATGAAGTCAACGAAACCGTACTCAAGTGCCTCATCGGCACTGAACCAACGGTCACGATCGCCGTCGGCATTAATCTGTTCTACGGTCTTGCCGGTCTGCGCAGCCGTAATCTCAGCAAGACGGTTCTTCATCGAGGTAATGAGTTGCGCCTGAGTCTGAATATCGCTTGCGGTGCCGCCAAAGCCACCGTGTGGCTGGTGCAGCAGCACGCGAGCGTTTGGCGTGATGTAACGCTTGCCCTTGGTACCAGCGGTCAACAGGAACTGGCCCATCGAAGCAGCCATACCAATACCCACGGTCACGATATCGTTCGGCACGAAGCTCATCGTGTCGTAGATAGCCATGCCTGCGGTAATCGAACCACCGGGCGAGTTAATGTAGAGGTAAATATCTGCCTCGGGATCCTCGGCAGCGAGCAACAAGATCTTTGCGCAGATCTCGTTCGCATTTTCATCTCGCACTTCCGACCCAAGCCAAATGATGCGATCCTTGAGCAGTCGCTCGAACACGCTGTTCGGCGCCATCTGTTCAGCCATAGCTGCACTCCTTCAATTCGTGCCTGATATGAGGCTACCGATTTCGCGGCCCTCGCGCGTGCCTGTTCGCCCTAGGCGTTCTAGTGCGAACAAACAAAGAACCCCCACCAAAAACTTGGCGGGGGTTCTTTTCAAAGAAAGTGAAGGAATTACTTCTCTTCGTCCTTCTTTGCTGGCTTCTTAGCGGCTGGCTTCTTCGCAGCAGGCTTCTTTGCAGGAGCCTTCTCGTCTGCATCAGCCTTCTTCGCTGCTGGCTTCTTCGCAGGAGCCTTCTTCGCAGGTGCCTTCTTGGCTGGAGCAGCCTCGGTTGCCTCTGCGGCCTCCTCGACGATCTCCTCAGCCTCGTTGACTACCTCGGCAACTTCTTCGTCATCAACAGCGGTGAATTCGCTGAGGTCAACTGCCTTGCCGTTCTTGTCGACAACCTTTGCCTTCGACAGAGCAACTGCGAGTGCCTTGTTACGGGTCACCTCGCCGAGGATCATGCCCATCTGGTTGCCCTGGCTGATTGCCTGGAGGAACTGCGATGGGTCCATGCCGTACTGCTGAGCCGACTGGAAGATGTACTGCGAGAGCTCGTTCTGGGTTGGGGTGATGTTCTCAGCCTCAACGATTGCGTCGAGCAGGAGCTGCAGAGCGATCTGCTTCTCGGTCTGCTCACGAACCTCTGCGCGGTGCTCATCGTCTTCAAGGCGACCTTCGCCCTCGAGGTGACGGTGAACTTCTTCTTCAACGAGCTCCTCGCTGACAGGGATGCCAGCCTTCTCGATGAGGGTGTCGGTGAACAGGTCACGCGCCTGGCGGCCCTGTGCAAAGACCGAAGCCTGTGCGACCTGCTCGCCGAGGCTCTCGCGGAGTTCTGCAATAGTGTCGAACTCGCTAGCGAGCTGCGCGAAGTCGTCATCTGCCGTAGCGAGCTCGCGCTCCTTAACAGCGGTGATCGAAACCTCGACCTCTGCGTCCTGGCCTTCGTACTCGCCGCCGAGCAGCTGAGAGGTAAAGGTGGTGGTCTCGCCTGCAGTGAGAGTCTCAACTGCTTCGTCAAGGCCAACAAGCATGTTGCCTGCGCCGACCTCGTACGAAACGCCGTTCGCCTGGTCAACGTCGTTACCGTCGATGCGAGCAACGAGGTCGAGCTCAACAAAGTCGCCGGTCTTAGCTGGGCGTTCAACGGTGTTCAGGTTACCGAAGCGCTCACGCAGCTTGGTAAGTTCCTGCTCAACAGCGTCGTCGCCTACCTCAGCGTTGTCGACCTCGATCTTGAGGCCCTCGTACTTAGGAAGCTTGAACTCTGGGCGAGCCTCTACCTCGAAGACAAGCGTCATGACGCTCTTCTCGTCTTTAAGGTCAAGCCACTTGGCAACGTCAGCAGTTGGACGACCCATTGGCTGAGTGTCGGTCTCGGTGAGCGCTGCCTGGAAGAAAGAATCGAGCGAGTCGTTGACTGCCTGCTCGATAACTGCCTGACGGCCAACGCGCTGATCGATGATCGGTGCTGGCACGTGACCCTTGCGGAAGCCAGGGATCGAGACCTGCTCAGAGATCGTCTTGTAAGCCTGCTTGAGGAATGGCTCGAGATCAGCGATTGTGATATCGACCGTGAGCTTTACCCGAGTCGGATTCAGCTTCTCTGCATTTGTCTTAGGCAATTTGGCCTCTCAATATCTCTTTGTGCAGTAGGACTCAGTGTTGTTGTAAACCGAAAGAGGTTCGTGGTCGGGGTAACAGGATTCGAACCTGCGACCTCCCGCTCCCAAAGCGGGCGCTCTAGCCAAGCTGAGCTATACCCCGGTAACAAACAACCATGCAAGTCTAGCGGAACATTCGGCACCAGGTGAATCACCGGTGGAATTTCTGCCGAACTCCGCGAGTTTCTCTGCATGGATTACATTACAGGTAGATCGCTCCAGGTTTCAAACTGAGCGCGTTCTTACGGCGATTCGTCAATGTTTAAGCCAAAGTTCTCAAAAGCGTTTATCGGCAATCGCGGGCATGATCAGTTCGCGAACAAACGATGAAGACGAGTTTTCGAGCAGCACCTTCACCACGTCGACAACGTCGTGCAGAGGGATCAATTCGCCCTCACCGCGCGCCGCCGCGGTCACTCTTGGGGTGTCGAGGGCATCTTCGGTATTAAGGTTGCCCAACTGCAGCACGGTGACAGCCAATCGCTGATCGCGGTAGCCCTCGCGAAGCGCATCTGCGACACCGTTGAGAGCGGCCTTTGTGGCGCCGAAGGTCACTTCAGGCCGGCCGCTACGGGGCAGCCCTGAAGTTGATCCGGTGATGATGACTTTTGGCGCGCCACTTCCAAGCAGCTTCGGCACAATGGCTTTGGCCGCGACGATCAGTCCTGTTACGTTTACGGCGAGCATTTCCTCGACCGCACTGTCGTCTTGCTCTTCAAAACGATATTCGTCGCTAAACGCTGTGGGTTCCCATATCCCAAGATTCCAGATAAGCACGTCAAGTGGCCCCGGCAGAGCATCTTCGAGTGCGGCTACCGCGACCTTTGGCTCACTAAAATCGACCGCGATCCAGCGCCCGTTACACCAGACAGGTACCGACCTCGACACTCCGATTACTTCGTGTCCGGATGCTGTCAAACCCTCGACGAAGGCTTTACCAAGCCCGGAGCTTGCACCAATCACCAGTATTCGCATGCTGTCAATTATCCAGCCATCGGCCTGGGAAAGACGGGAGCGCCGGGTTGTTAGAAACAATCACCGGCGCTCCAGCAGCCGGTTAGGGCTGCGCAGGATCAGTTCACCGCCATAGGGCGAAAGTGGTGATGGTTAGGCAACACACTTGTCAAGCACGGCAGTGAGCTTTGCGTTGTCTTCTTCGGTTGCCGTGCCGCTAGCAATCGCGGTCTCAAGCGCCATGAATTCTTCGAAGGTGAATGTTTCTGTGACCACTTCGAAGCACTTGCCACATAGCTCTTCGCTGGCGCCAGCTTGTGATGAACACGAAGAAACGAAGTTGTCACGCACCTGTGCGGGGTACTCAGAACCATTCTGTGGAGCCTGCGATTCGGTGGTCTCTGCGACCGAATCTTCTTTGAGGGTTTCTGGGCCTGATGGACTGCAGGCAGCGAGCGAGAACACGAGTGCAACGGCACCAATCAGTGCAGCAGAAGTACGATTCAGGTTATTTTTCATACATCTATCCTGCGTTTATGTACGCCGGTAAAGCAAATGCGCAAAACCCGGCTCGCTCAGCGAACCGGGTTTGTTGGAGGGGATGACGGGAATTGCGTAAAGCGCTCAAAACAAAGGCCATTTCTGGGCTTTGTGCGCGTTGCGCCGAGGCCGTCCCGGCCTCGGACAAGGGTTCGTGAGGATTCCCGGAGTCCCAAACAAAAACCCGGTTCGCTCAGCGAACCGGGTTTGTTGGAGGGGATGACGGGAATCGAACCCGCGTAATCAGTTTGGAAGACTGAGGCTCTACCATTGAGCTACATCCCCACAATTCGGCAGTTCAATGAACTCCCTCATCATTTACGAAAACCCTCACATTGTGAGGGTTTCGCTCCCCCGGCTGGGCTCGAACCAGCGACATCCTGATTAACAGTCAAGCGCTCTGCCAACTGAGCTACAGGGGATCATTGCCTGGGCAACGTCGTTAAGCTTAGCAAGCTCCAGAAAGCTGACGCAAATCCGACTCGCCGATAGAATTTACTCCTCGGCTACCTCGTCGTAAGCCGTCGCTCGAAGTGCGGTTGCTAGTCGTTGCACATACCCGTGATCAGCTCTGCGGAAGATCTCATTAATGTCTCCAGCACCCACCAGATGGCCCTGTTGCAGCACGAGAACATCGTGCACAAGCGCTTCAAGCAAACCAATGTCATGAGTCACCAGGATCATGCTGGCACTCGTGCGCGCTTTGAACCATTTGAGCAGTTCAACGATTCGAGGACGGTTGTTCGCGTCAACGCCTAGCGTTGGTTCGTCTGCGACCAGTAGCGAAGGTGAGAGCATCAGTGACTTCATCACTGCGATGCGCTGCCGTTGGCCTTTTGAGAGTTCGTATGGGTACTCTTTGAGCTTGGTCAGCGGAAGCGAAACGATATCCATCATCTCGGCAATCACAGTACCGAGCTCTTCGCGATCAAAGTCTTTCGTTCGTTCCGAAATCGGCTGCAACAAAATATCGCCGACGTTGAGTTCCGGGGTAAGTGTCGCGCCGGCATCCTGAGACAAGAATCCAACATGAGCAGTGAGCCGGTTAGTGGCGCGGCGGTTGAGTCTGCGCATTGGCAGTCCGAGCACGGTTGCGTCTCCCCCGCCAACTTTGATCCGCGCGTGCTTCTCTCCAGCGTCGTTGCCGTGGCCTGCCAAGAATCGAGCGACGGTTGATTTGCCAGATCCGCTCTCGCCAAGCAGCGCGAGCACATGACCCCTGCCGAGTTCAAAGCTCAAGCCGTCAACGGCGTTAAAGGCCTTCGCTCCCCCGTGCGCGGGGTACATCAGCGAAAGATCCGATACCGTCACTGCCGGGTCAGCGTCTCTGACTGGCTCGATCATGCGACTTGCCTCCTATTGGGTGCGGATACTTTAGGGTAGCGCGCACCAGGCCACTATTCCGCGCGCAAACTCCGGCGCGCCGATTCGAGTGCGGCGAGTTGCTCTTGAATTCTTCTTGATCCGGGGTCGCTCGGGTCACCGATCCGCTGCATTCTCGAAACAAGTTCAGATTTTAGTGAGAGTAAATCACGATCAAGCAGTGAAGCGATCACGTCACGTGAATAAGCGGGTAGCAGTTCCGGCTTGTTTTGCGGCATTGGAGCAAAAGCCAGCTCTCGAATGAGCTCACGATACGGCTCCGGGGCCTCTGACATAACCTGTTCAAACCAGCCAGCTTGACCTAGAGTTTCCAGCGACGCGCCGATTGCATCGCGCACTACGCGCAACGCTGGATCACCGACCTCAGCGGTAACCGCCTGAGCCATGAGCTCGGGGCCAACCATTTCAGATTGCTGGATCATAGCCATCAGCGCGTCGCGCTCAAGGCGAACCCCTGGCGTCGATGGCAGTGAAGCGAGAGTCGCCCGGGGCCGCTCCGCTTCGGCTGAGAGCTGCTGATTGCCGTATTGTCCAGGTTCTTGAGGTGCGCGAGGATCACCCGGCCTCGTTCGTGAGGACTTCGCTGATCCACGCACAGCCCGCTGCACTTCGCCGAGCTCCATGCCAAGCATTCGCGCCAGTTCTCTGGTGTACCCGGGTTTCAGAGCTTGATCTTTCAGCTCGGCAATGATCGGTGCCGAAGCACGAAGCGCGGAGACCCGACCCTCAACTGTGTTCAAGTTGAAGCGGGAGATTGCTTGTCTCAATGCGAATTCAAATAGTGGAACCTTGGTGGTGAACAAATCACGCACAGCCTGATCACCGCGGTGCAAGCGCAGGTCGGCAGGGTCAAGCCCCTCTGGGGCAACAGCGACATAGGTTTGTGCGCTGAAGAGCTTCTCATCGCTAAAGGCACGTAGCGCGGCCTTTTGACCAGCTTCATCAGGGTCAAAAGTGAAGATCACTTCGGCCGCAGAATCGTCGCCCATCACGCGGCGCAGTACCGAAATATGGTCTTTGCCGAATGCCGTGCCACAGGTCGCAACAGCAGCTTCTTCGCCTGCCAGGTGACATGCCATGACGTCTGTGTAGCCTTCAACGACCACCACGCGTTTGCCCTTTGAGATGGCCCGCTTGGCGAGGTCAAGCCCGTAGAGCACGCGCGACTTGTGGTAAATCGGCGTTTCTGGGGTGTTCAGATACTTCGGTCCGTTGTCGTCCTCGTAAAGCTTGCGGGCGCCAAAACCAACTGTCTGGCCGCTGGTATCGCGAATTGGCCAGACAATTCTGCCGCGGAAACGATCATATACACCGCGCTGCCCCTCACTCGCGAGACCCGATTGAGCAAGTTCTTTCGGGTTATAGCCCTGAGCTTTGAGGTGGTTCGTGAGCGCATCCCACCCCTTCGGAGCGTATCCAACACCAAACTTTGCGCAGGCTGCCTCATCAAAACCGCGCTGCTGCAAGAACTCTCGCGCAGTCTGCGCTTCGGCGCTGCGCAATTGCTCGACGTAAAACTCACTTGCGGCCTGGTGCGCGGCAAAGAGCCGGGCCCGGTTCGGGCCATCATCGCGCCGCTCGGTGCCCTCTTCATAGCTCAACACGTAGTGCAGGCGACCCGCTAGCCGTTCAACCGCCTCGGTAAAGGTGAGGTGATCCATGCGCTGCAAAAAACTAATGGCGTCGCCAGATTCACCGCAGCCAAAGCAGTGGTAATAGCCGAGGCTCGGCCGCACGTGAAAACTCGGGCTGCGTTCGTCGTGAAAAGGGCACAAGCCCTTCATCGAATCGATACCACCGGTTTTTAATGCGACATGCTCGCCGACGAGATCGGCCAGGTTGGTGCGTCGCTTGACTTCTTCAATGTCTGAAGACTTAATTCGACCCGCCATAGCTGAATTCTAGTCAGCTAAACGAGCGGAATATCGCACAATCGGCGATGCCAAGCAATTGCAGCCTGATCGGTCAACGAAGCCACCTGATCGATGATGACGCGCCGCGCCGCAGTTTCGTCGCCAGCCTCACGCATATCTGCAGCAAATGCCGGTTCAAGTTCATGCTCGCCCGTCTCCCAGAGCACATCGGCTAGTTCGAGAAGCAGTTCGCGCTGTTTACGATAAGTGGGCTGCCTGCGACCACTTTCCATCACAAAAGCCGCGACGATTCCCTTCAGTACGGCAATCTCTGCCCAGACTTCGCGAGGCACAACAACCTCTGCACCGTACCGTGCGAGCGGGCGACCGTCTGCCGCCTCGGTCGTGTGAGAGATGGCCGCACGCGCAAAACGCCCGATCATGTCGCTCGTAAAGTTCTTGAGCTGCGCCTGATCTGCGCGGCTTCCACGCCAACTGGTAAGCCACGAATCAGACTCGGCGATCCGCTCGAAAGCAGCACCGAGTTCATCTTCAGAAAAACTTCCATCAGCCCAATTCGCTACTGCGCGAATGAGCGTGTCATGACCGGATCGGGCAGTCAGAATCTCAGGGTCGATAAAATCACCGACAACCGCATCTTCAAAGTCATGCACCGAGTAGGCGATGTCGTCGCTGAGGTCCATAACCTGAGCTTCAACACACTTGCGGCGAGCCGGTGCTCCCTGGCGCATCCACTCGAAGATCTCACGATCATCTTCAAAAAACCCGAACTTTGCCGAGCCTGGATTCGCCTCGGCAAGTGGCCACGGATACTTTGTGCTCGCATCAAGCGTGGCACGCGTGAGGTTCAGGCCTACGCTCCGACCGTCGCTATCGAGTCGTTTGGGCTCAAGTCGTGCCAGAATTCGCAGTGTTTGAGCATTGCCTTCGAAGCCACCGTGGCCCTCAGCCCAGGCGTTCAAGGCTTTTTCGCCATTATGCCCGAATGGAGGGTGACCTAGGTCATGCGCGAGGCAAGCCGTGTCAACTATCTCTTGATCCAGCCCGAGCGAGAGAGCGAGTTCACGGCCAATCTGCGCCACTTCAAGTGAGTGGGTAAGTCGGTTGCGCGCAAAATCAACCCCGGCTGTGGGGCTCAGCACCTGAGTTTTGGCGGCGAGCCTACGCCAGGCGCTCGAGTGCAACACTCGAGCGCGATCCCGCGCGAAATCGCTGCGGTTTCCACCGTGCCGCTCAGACACAAAACGTTCTGCGTCGTGTTCGCCGTACTCGCTCACAGTGATTGGGCGCTCAGCCACCATCGACTCCATGCCCAAGGCGCTCAGCTTCGACCATCTCAGAGAGATCGAGGCCAGCCGTCTCACGGTTGTTTAACCAGCCGTCTGGCAGCACAACACGCTTGGGACTTCCGGCACGACCACGCTGGCCCTCCGCTCCCTCACCTGGGTACGGCATCGACGCATCCATCTCAGAGAAAATTTCGTCCATCTGTTCGAGCGACTCGACTGCAGCGAGTGAACGGCGCAGATCTCCACCAACACCGTAGCCCTTGTAGTACCAAGCGACATGTTTGCGAATGTCTCGGCAGGCGCGATCTTCTTCGCCATCGAAAAACTCAACAAGCAATTCCGTGTGACGACGCATCGCCTGCATCACAAAGCCAAGCGGAGGCTTCGCAATTGCCTTCTCGGCATCATCCCAAGAAATCTCGCCAGCCTCAGCCCGAAACGCAGCAACGAGATCACCAAAAAGCCAAGGCCTGCCAAGGCAACCTCGGCCAACCACGACACCGTCGCAGCCGGTTTCACGCACCATTCGAATAGCGTCTTCAGCCGACCAAATATCGCCATTTCCAAGAATCGGCACACTCGTGATCGTCTCTTTTAGAGTGCGAATCGACGACCAATCAGCCTGGCCCGAATAAAACTCACTCGCAGTTCGACCGTGCAACGCAATCGCAGCAACTCCGGCACCCTCCGCCGCACGAGCAGCATCGAGATAGGTAAGGTGGTCCTCGTCGATACCCTTGCGCATCTTCACCGTAAGCGGAATATCACCGGCAGCCTTTACAGCTTGCTCGACAATTGCCCGAAACAGGTCACTCTTCCAAGGCAGGGCCGATCCGCCGCCCTTTCTCGTCACCTTAGGTACCGGGCAACCAAAGTTGAGGTCGATGTGGTCAGCAAGGTCTTCGTCGACCAGGAAACGAACCGCTTCACGCACCGTGACCGGGTCGACACCGTACAACTGGATTGAGCGGGGAGTTTCACTCTCGTGATGCTTGATCAAGCGCAGCGAGGCCGGAGTGCGCTCAACAAGTGCACGACTCGTGATCATCTCGCTGACGTACAGCCCCGCTCCGTATTCTCGGCAAAGCCGACGAAACGCGGTGTTTGTGATGCCAGCCATCGGCGCGAGCACAACGGGTACGTCGAGCGTCAGCGGGCCGATGCGCAGCCGGGAATCGTTCATTGTTGCGGTAGACATATACCGCAATTGTCTCACGGCTACGAAGCGATGTGTGATTGCGCGTTGGATCGCCAGAGCCGCAAGAGTGCGAGACAATTAGGGCATGTCTCTGTATCGCGAGCAAGGCGTTGTGCTGCGCACCCAAAAACTGGGTGAAGCTGACCGTATCGTCACCCTATTAACGCTGTCTCGCGGCATCATTCGAGTGGTTGCGAAGGGCGTACGTAAAACCACCTCAAAGTTTGGGGCTCGACTCGAGCCTTTTATGGTGGCTGACCTGCAACTCTATGAAGGCCGCACCCTCGACACAATCACCCAGGCGTCCACGCTCGGTGCGTACGGGCCACACATCAGCCAGGACTACGACAGGTATCGCGCGGGCAGCGCCATGGTTGAAACCGCCGAGCGGCTCAGCGAGGGTGGGCCTGCACCCGAACAGTATCGACTCCTGATTGGCGCCCTGCGTACTCTTGCGCAGGGAAACATCGCACCCGAACTATTGCGAGACGGTTATTTGCTGCGAGCAATGGCCGCGGCAGGCTGGGCACCCGGCTTTCAAGAGTGCGTGCGGTGCGGCGCCCCAGGGCCACACACCCGAGTGATTGTGCAACTTGGTGGTGTCGTCTGTCAGGACTGCGCGGTACCTGGCACACCACAACTCGAGCCGGGCAGCATCGTGCTGCTTGCCGCTCTGCTCGCCGGCGACTGGGATACCGCTCTCGCCTCAAGTGAACTTGAGCGCGGCCAAGCAGCAGGCATTGTTGCCGCCTACACCCAATGGCATATGGAAAAAGGTTTGCGTTCACTACGCACGAATTGAGACTGCCTGCTGTTTCGCTGCAGCTTTGATGTGCTGGCTGGGGCTATTCTGGTGTGCATGCGCCGAGCCCCCTCAGAGCTGGTACCGGTCGATTGGACCGGCGAATACCCGCCAACCTTTCGTGGCCCCGTGCCGAAACACGTCGCCATTGTGATGGACGGTAATGGGCGCTGGGCCAATCAGCGCGGTCTGCCCCGAGTCGAGGGGCACCGGCAGGGTGAGCAAGCTTTGCTCGACGTCGTTGCTGGAGCTATTCAGGCGGGTGTCACTCATCTCAGCGTGTACGCGTTTTCGACTGAGAATTGGCGCCGCTCCCCCGATGAGGTTCGATTTTTGATGGGTTTCAATCGCGAAGTCCTGCGCGGACGCCGCGCCCAACTCGATGCCTGGAATGTGCGAATGCGCTGGGCGGGCCGCCGGCCAAGACTCTGGGGCTCAGTTATCAGCGAGTTGAAGGCCTCTGAGCGCGCAACAGCAAAAAATACGGGCCTCACACTCACCATGTGTGTGAATTACGGCGGCAGAAACGAACTCACCGATGCAGTGCGTTCAATCGCCGAAGAGGTCGCTGCCGGCAAGCTCTCACCGCACGGCATCACCGAGCGCACGATTGCCCGACACCTTTATGTGCCCGAACTGCCGGAAGTGGATCTCTTTTTGCGATCCAGCGGCGAACAGCGCACCAGCAACTTTATGCTCTGGCAGTCGGCCTACGCCGAGATGGTATTTCTTGACACGCTTTGGCCAGATTTTGACCGCAAGGAACTGTGGCGGGCCATAGGTATCTACGAGGATCGCGATCGCCGTTTTGGCGGCGCAGTCGATACACCCGCCGGATCGTAACGTCGCGCACATCCTGTGCTTGTGTCGTGCTGAGCAATCGTCATCCTGAGCGAGCAAAACGAGACACAGAATGACGGGGCGAGGCAACTCAAACGGGCGAAAGCCTGCCTACTCACTTTCAGCCAGGACCACTCAACATTGTGTCTGATTGAGGCACTGCCGAATACCTGAGACGAGCACGGTAGCTAGTTACATCAGCAAGCCAAGCGAACCGGCGCACACACCGTTCTTGGACCAGTCGAGGTGAACGAGCTAACCACCACGGGCGCCACGGCGGCGGCCCTGCTTCTGCTCAGCTTCGCGCCAAGCCCGCTGCGCTGGAGTTTCACTGCCCAGGCTAGCGCCCAGACTCCCCTGAGTTTCGTTCTGTCGGCGCGCTGTGCCACCGCGTCCGAGATGCCATGCGTGCGTAATCGCAAGGGCAAGGGCGTCGGCCGCATCGGCAGGTTTCGGCGGCGCTGCGAGACCGAGCAATCGGGTAACCATTGTGGTGACCTGCGCCTTATCGGCGGCACCGTAACCAGTGATCTGCTTCTTCACCTCGTTTGGCGTGTACAAAGACACGGGGATCCCGCGTTTCTCAGCAAGAAACATGACCACGCCACTGATCTGGGCAACGCCCATCACGCTTGCAACGTTATCTTGAGCAAACACACGCTCGAGCGCGATGCCGTCTGGTTTGTGCCCATCAAGCAGCCGCTCAATGCTTGAACCGATCTGGTGCAAGCGAGCCGGCGCACTAGCGCCCGCGGGGCTCTGCAGCACCTCTACGTGCTCGAACACGACCTTTCGACCCTGAGCGGTGGTAACAATACCAATGCCGCAGCGGGTGAGCCCGGGGTCAATGCCGATGATTCTCATAGACCCCTCCCCTCACGTCGCTGCGGCATGTGGCGTTGTCTTACTCGTCAGATTCGAGCTCGGCCTGAACCTCAGGGGTCAGGTCAAAGTTCGAGAAGACGTTCTGCACATCGTCGCTGTCTTCGAGAGCATCAATCAGGTTGAAAACCTTACGCGCAGTGTCCGCGTCGATTTCGACCTTCAGGTTTGGCACGAATTCAGCGTCCGCTGCTTCATAATCGATGCCAGCATCAACCAGAGCGGTACGAACAGCAACAAGGTCAGATGCCTCGGTAATCACTTCAAAGGCCTCGCCGTTCGGAGTCGCGTTGACCTCGTCAGCCCCCGCATCAAGCACAGCCATCAGCACATCATCTTCGGTGGTTCCCTCGGCAGGAACCGTGATCACACCCTTACGCGCGAAGTTGTACGCCACGCTACCTGGGTCGGCAAGGGTGCCGCCGTTGCGACTGAGCGCGGTTCGCACTTCTGCGGCCGCACGGTTCTTGTTGTCGGTCAGACATTCAATCATGAGCGCGACACCGTTCGGGCCGTAGCCTTCGTACATGATGGTGGTGTACTCAACAGCATCACCGGTAAGACCTGCACCACGCTTGATGGCGCGATCAATGTTGTCACCGGGAACCGAATTCTTTTTTGCCTTGTGTACGGCATCGGCGAGAGCCGGGTTGCCTGCGAGGTCGGGTCCACCGATACGGGCGGCGACCTCAATCACCTTGATGTACTTCGCAAATGCCTTTGCACGACGCGAGTCGAGAATTGCCTTCTTGTGCTTAGTGGTTGCCCACTTGGAGTGTCCGGCCACGGGTGCTCCTCTTTCTTCTGTCTCTTGTGTAGATAAGTATGCGTGTCTGTCAGCTTGCTGGTCCAGGATCAACCGGCCAGGCGGCCGCGACCCTTTCACGAACATCACCAAGCAGCTGCGGCATTGACTTCGTCTTCGCAATAATCGGGAAGAAATTGGCGTCGGCCCGCCAACGTGGCACAACGTGCTGATGCAAGTGCGCAGCAATGCCGGCGCCCGCAACCTCACCCTGATTCATACCAATGTTAAATCCATGACAACCCATCACATCTTTCAGAACCCGCATCGCGGTCTGAGTGATCTCACCGATTTCGGCCACCTCTTCGGCGCTGGCTTCATCGTAGGTAGAGATGTGGCGGTAGGGGCACACCAGCAGGTGGCCGTTGTTGTAAGGAAAAAGATTCAACAGCGCGTATGCCGTTTTGCCACGGTAAACAATGAGTGCTTTCTCGTCACTCAGTTCTGGTGCATGGCAAAACGGGCAGTCGTGCTCGTCAGGCTGATGCGTATCGGCGACGTAGACCATGCGGTGCGGAGTCCACAACCGCTGCATCTCGTCTGGATCGCCGACCAGCCCGCTCTCGGCGAGGTGCTCTACTCGGTCCACGCGCTCAGCACCTGCTCGTGCGTTTCAATCGAGTTGAGAATGCGCTGGATCGCTTCAGCAACGGGCACACCGTTCATCTGGGTGCCATCGCGGAAGCGGAAGCTCACCGCACCAGCCTCTCGGTCTTCCTCCCCAGCGATCAGCTGGAACGGAACCTTTGCCTTCGTGTGCGTACGAATCTTCTTCGGCATACGATCATCGCTGTGATCAACCTCGGCACGAACGCCCTTGGCACGAAGCTGATCAATCACGCCATCAAGGTACTCACCGTACTGCTCGGCGACGGGGATGCCGACCACCTGCACCGGTGAAAGCCACACTGGGAACACACCCGCGTAATGCTCAAGCAGAATAGCGAAGAATCGCTCGATCGAGCCGAAGAGTGCGCGGTGAATCATAATCGGGCGGTGTTTTTCACCGTCTGCACCAGTGAATTCAAGACCAAAGCGCTCTGGCAAGTTTGGATCAACCTGCACCGTCGAAAGCTGCCAGACACGACCGATCGCGTCGCGAGTCTTCAGATCGATCTTCGGTCCGTAGAAAGCAGCCTCGCCGGGTACTTCGGTGAGCTTGAGACCGGAAGCAAGCGCTACCTGACGCAGTGCGTCGGTCGAACTCTCCCAGAACTCGTCTGAGCCGATCCACTTGTCTTTCTCGTTGTCTTTCATCGAAAGTTCAAGCTCGAAGTCTTCGAGACCAAAGTCACGAAGCATCGAAATAATGAATTCGAGCACCTTACCGGCTTCGGCCTGAAGCTGATCCGGGGCGACAAAGAGGTGCGAGTCGTCTTGGGTGAAGCCGCGAACTCGGGTGAGACCGTGAAGAGCTCCCGATAGTTCGTATCGGTAGACGGTGCCGTTCTCTGCAAAACGCAGTGGTAGGTCACGGTAGCTGCGTGCGCGCTCCTTGTAGATAAGGATGTGCATTGGGCAGTTCATTGGCTTGAGGTAGTAATCAACACCCTTTTTGGTGATGTTGCCCTCGGCGTCTACCTCTTCGTCGATACGAATCGGAGGGAACATGTCGTCTTTATAGTTGACGAGGTGATTCGACTGCCAGAACAGGTCTTCTTTTGAAATATGCGGGGTGTACACATAGGTGTATCCACCCTCAATATGGCGGCGCCGAGCGTGCTGCTCCATCTCGCCACGGATAATGCCGCCCTTTGGGTGCCAGACAGACATGCCTGAGCCGATCTCTTCTGGGAAAGAGAACAGGTCAAGCTCTTTGCCGAGCTTGCGGTGATCACGCTTTGCCGCTTCTTCAAGTCGAACCTGGTACTCGCGCAGCTCATCTTTGCTTGGCCAAGCGGTGCCATAGATGCGTTGCAGCATCGGGTTCTTCTCGCTCCCACGCCAGTAAGCACCCGAGGCGCGAGTAAGCGCCCAGCCGTTACCGATCATGCGGGTACTTGGCACGTGAGGGCCACGGCACAGGTCTTTCCAGCACAGCTCGCCGGTTTTTGGGTCGACATTGTCGTAGATAGTGAGCTCAGCGCCGCCAACCTCAACGTTTTCGTTGTCGTTACCCGAGTCTGCCCCACCCTTGAGGCCGATCAGTTCAAGCTTGTACGGCTCGTTCGCAAGCTCGGCGCGTGCCTCTTCTTCGGTCACGACGCGGCGAACAAACCGCTGCCCCTGCTTCACAATCTTCTGCATCTCAGATGAGATTGCCTTCAGATCTTCTGGCGTGAACGGCTCAGCAGGATCAAAGTCGTAGTAAAAACCGTCGGTGATCGGCGGGCCAATGCCCAGCTTCGCCTCTGGATTGATGCGCTGCACGGCCTGCGCGAGCACGTGAGCTGCCGAGTGACGCAGAATGTTCAGGCCGTCGACACTGTCAATCGAAACGGCCTCGACAGTATCTGTCTCTGTCACCTCTGCTGCAAGATCGCGCAATTCGCCGTTCACGCGCATTGCGACGATAGAACGGTCGGTGAACAGGCTGAAACCATCTGCCACGGTTCGACTCCTTATGAGCTAATAGACCCATTTATCCTACCGGGTATAGGTGAGGAGAGCGTCGGTAGCGCTAACCGCGCGCCTCAAAAGAAGTGGCGGTCGCGCCCATCACCAGGTCATGATGGGCACGACCGCCACTGATCAGCTCGAGCTGGGGTCGTTAAATCATTTCTCTCAGCACGTTCTTCCGAACCTTCCCGGTTGAAGTTTTTGGCAGTTCGACGACAAACTCAACTCGTTTCGGCACCTCAAATTTGCCGAGTGATCCTCGTGCATATTCAAGAATCTCGACCTCGAATTCGCTACGCAGCCGCTGATGCTCCTCCGCACCAATCTCTTCGAGGCCGGGAAGGTGCTCGGTGACGACCACAACGGTCACTGCTTCGCCCCAGTGCTCGTGAGGTGTGCCGATCACTGAGCATTCTTTGACGCGAGGAGCCCCAGACATGATTCGCTCGACCTTCATGGAAGAGACGTTTTCGCCGCCACTCTTGATGACGTCTTTCGCGCGATCAGAGAACCAGAGCACGCCTTCATCGTCCATGTACCCTATGTCACCGCTATGGAACCAACCGTACTTAAACGCCTCTTCGTTTGCGTCGGGGCGATTCCAATACCCAGCTGTGACGTGTGAACCGCGATAAACGATTTCGCCGATTTCGCCCCGCGGTAATAGTTCGCCGTTCTCACCCATAATCGCGGTGCGCACTGTGGTAGCCGGTAGACCCCAGGCAGGATTCTTCGTAAAGCGGTGTTCTGGCAGTTGCACGGTGGTTGCTGGCACGACTTCGGTTTGGCCGGAGCCCATTACTTTGCGCGCGTTTGGCATCATTTCGTCAAGGCTTTCAAGCACCCGCTCGGGCATTTGGGCCATTGCATAGAGGGCAGTTTCAATTGAACTCAGGTCACGGGGTTTCGCCTTGAACTCAGCACTCATGGCTGCCCACATCATCGGCAGGCCGGTGAAAAGAGTGACACGTTCACGTTCAATAGTGTCTAGAACCGCAGCGGGGTTGAATCCGTTATGCAAAATCGCGGTGCCGCTCGCGAGAATAATCGGGTTCGCGAGCGCGTTGAGCGCGGTCACGTGAAAAAGCGGCAACACGATCAACACTTTGCCTGGTGTGCGACGCCAGGTTTCACCGATCAAGATGGTGTTTGAAAGCGCTCCCGTCACGACCGCTGAATGGGTGGTGAGCGCGCCCTTTGGCATTGCGGTCGTGCCTGAGGTGTACAGGCACTGTGCAATATCCTCGCTGTGAATAATGAGACGCAATTCTTCACCGACTGCCGTAGCCGCCAGATCACTGAGCCTGTGAACCCTTGCGCCTGGAATCTCAATCTCAGCATCGCTTCGGCGGTGAATAATGACGTGGTCAAGAGTTGCGCCTGCGGCCAGAGCGGCCTGAAGCACCGGCAGCAGCCCCTCGTCGACGATGGCCGTGCGTGCGTTTGCGTCGCCAAGCATCCAGGCAATATCCGCTGGCGCAAAACCATAGTTGATGGGCATGACGATCCGCCCGGACTTTGCGATACCAAAATAGGCCGGCATGAACTCATAACAGTTGGGCATGATCAGTGCGATCGGTTCGGCCTGTGCAGCCCCGCCCTCGATTGCGATGATTCCTCTAGCAATTGCTTCAGCTTCGTGCTCAAGCGTGGTGTAACTTATACGACGATCGCCATCAACAACGGCAATATTGTCGGGTGCGCGTTCGGCCGCTCTGGTGAGTGCATCACCGAGCGTGTTGCGCCTGGCAAGGTTCAGGTCGAATGGATCGACCAAACTGGTGTCCGCTTTCACGGTTCCTCCTATTGGTGTGGGTACCGGTCATGCCTCATTGCGCGACCGGGCTGGGGTCTAGTTAGACGTCAAAACCGTCAAGCCGCGCGAGAACCTGCAGCATGACTTCATCGGCGCCGCCGCCGATCGAGCCAAGGCGCACGTCGCGTGAGAATCGGCCTGTCCAGTTCTCTTCGAGATAGCCGAGGCCACCATGAAACTGCACAACAGCGTCTGCAACCTCTCGGGCGAGTCTGCCCGACGCAAGCTTTGCCACGGTGGCCTCACGGGTGATGTCCTCGCCGTCTTCGATCATGCGGCACATCTTCTCGTTGAGAGCGCGCAGCATGTCGGCTTGGGCCGAGAGCTCGGTCAACCGAAAGACCGGGTACTGCCGTTCTGAAAGCGGCGTGCCGAATACGGTACGAATGCGCAGGTAATCTCGGGTTTTTTGCAGAGCCCAGTCAATCGAGCCGAGCATACTGAAGGCCGCGGAAAGCCGTTCTACGACAAACTGCTGCATCTGCTGCTGGAAGCCTTTGCCTGCTTGTCCGATCGTGTTACTTACTGGCACTCGCACATTTTCAAGCCGAAGTTCTGCCGTGTCTGAAGATCGCTGGCCGAGCTTGTCGAGTGTGCGGACAATTTCAAAGCCGGGAAGCCCGCGCGGCACAATGATCTGTGACATGCCGCGGTAACCGCCCTCATCGGAAGTTCGAACGAGCATGCAGTACCAATCGGCCTGTGTGCCATTGGTTATAAACGTCTTCGTGCCAGAGATGACCCAATCGTCGCCGTCTTGATAGGCGCTGGTGGTGAGTCCGGCGACGTCCGATCCAGCGTCTGGCTCTGTTACCGCGATTGCGGCGACCTGGGTGCCCTGAAGTGCGGGGCGTAAGTACCGTTCTTTCAGCTCTGCGCTCCCGAAGCGCGCGAGTGAGGGGGTGGCCATGTGCATCTGCACGTTGATCGCAAGCGCGACTCCCCCGATGTTTGGCCGCCCGAGTTCTTCGGCAAACACCATCTGATATTCAAGCGGTGCCCCCTCGCCGCCGTCTTCGACTGGGTATGCCAGGCCAAGCAGCCCCTCTGCCGCGAGCTTTGGAAACAGCTCGTGTGCATCAAAGAACCCAGCTCGCTCCCACTCATCAATGTAGGGAGTGATCACTCGCTCAATGCAGGCCCGGGCACTGGCACGAAACTGTTCGATCTCGGTCGTCATCGTTGACTCCTTGCGCTTTTCACGGAGGGAAACCACCACTGCTGTGTGCGGCCTTGTAATGACTGTAGGCATGAAATCAGAAACAAGCAAGCATGATTGTTTTATTTTTAGATTCGTGCCATAGTTACCGATACATCGAGCCAACACCACGCTTGCAACAGCAAACGAGCGACAACAAGCAGCGCAAAGGCAACGACCCACTGAATACGCAACGCGGCGTATTCAGCGAGACACAACGAGGGAAGGGAAGCGACATTTTGCAGACCACCACCCCAAGCCCGAACACATCGGCCTCTCCCGCGGCGCCCTCCGCCGCTCGGCCAGTGCGAATCGGAAACGCTTCTGGCTTTTACGGCGACAGACTCTCAGCGTTCGCCGAGATGCTCGACGCCGGCGTCGACGTCATCACTGGCGACTACCTCGCAGAGCTCACCATGCTGATCCTCGCAAAACAACAGCAGAAAGACCCTGCCGCAGGCTACGCTCGAACTTTTCTACAGCAAGTGCGAGGATCACTCACCCAGCTAGCAGCAAGTAAAACAAGGGTGGTAGTAAACGCCGGAGGAATGAACCCCGAAGCGCTCGCCGCCGAAATCAATACAGCCTGCAAAGAGACTGGAGTGAGTCTCAACATTGCCCACATCGATGGCGACGACCTCACCGCACAATCCGCAGAGCTAGGTTTCGGCAACGCAATCGCGGCAAACGCCTATCTCGGCGGGCATGGAATCACCGAAGCATTGCGCCGAAACGCGCAGATAGTGGTCACCGGCCGGGTCACAGATGCAGCCCTCACCACCGGTGCGGCGGCCTGGTATCACGGCTGGACAGAAACCCAATACGACGAATTGGCCGGCGCCATGGCAGCCGGACACGTGATCGAATGCGGCATGCAAGCTACCGGCGGCAACTTCTCGTTTTTCGAAGAAATCAAAGACCTCACACGACCCGGATTTCCGATTGCCGAAATCAGCGCTGACGGCAGCAGTGTCATCACCAAACAAGCGGGAACCGGCGGTGCAGTCACCGCGGAGACAGTGCTCTCACAACTCCTGTACGAAGTGAATGGCGCCCGCTATGCCGGACCAGACGCCACACTACGCCTCGACTCCATCACTCTGCACGACCTTGGCGATGATCGGGTACAGATCAGCGGGGTGAAGGGCGAAGCCCCTCCCCCAGAGTTGAAAGTCTCTGTCACGAAGTTCGGCGGGTTTCGTCAGGAACTCGTCTTTCTACTCACCGGCCTCAACGCCGCGGCAAAGGCCGAGCTGATCCAGCGTCAATTCGAACAGGGAATGAAGCTTTCAGGGCTTCCCGCACCACAAGAAATCACCTGGACACTCGCCAGAACCGACCGAGCAAACGCACACAGCCAAGAAGAAGCCACGTCCCGGCTCACACTTGTCGCAAAAGACAGCAATCCAAAACTCGTCGGTCGCGCGTTTGTAGGCACCGCTATCGAGCTTGCACTCGGATCGGCGCCCGGCCTCTTTCTCGATGCCCCTCCGGCCGAAGCAGTGCCCTTTGCACGCTACCAACCCCAATATGTTGAACAAGAAGTACCAACGCAGACCGTGCATCTCGCAGACGGCACCAATGTGGTCATCGAATCGCCAAACAACTATCAAACCCTTGAAGCAACACCATTCGACAGCTTCGACGACCCAACGGGGAAAAACGATGCACAAGCGGCCGAAGTAATCACTGGCGGCAAAGAAATCGCGCTGGGCACGCTCTTTGGTGCGCGCAGCGGCGATAAAGGCGGAAACGCGAACATCGGGCTCTGGGCCCGAAACGAAACAAGCTGGCAATGGCTTCGTGACGAACTGACCACTGAGACACTGCGCACGCTCCTGCCAGAAATCACAGCACTCACAATTGATCGCACCGAACTGCCAAAACTGCGTGCCATCAACTTTGTGGTGCATCGCATGCTGGGAGAGGGCGTCGCATCAGGCTCACGATATGACGCCCAAGCAAAGGGTGTTGCCGAATGGCTACGCAGCAAAACGATCACTGTGCCCGCGAAGCTCGCCAACGCAAGCAAACTTGACGACCACTTCACCGCCACGGCAGCAGCAGACACAAGCGAAGGAATCGAATCATGACCGTACTCACCACCTCGCTCGATCCGGCTTCGACAGATTTCGCCCTCGCAGTGAACGCCATGAACGAACGACTCAGCGAGCTTGACGAAGTCTTCGCAGAACTCGCCGCTGCCGGTGGAGAATCGGCCGTCGCGCGCCACAAAAAACGCGGCAAACTGACCGCTCGCGAGCGGATCGAGCTACTTCTTGACCGCGACACTGCATTTCTTGAACTCTGCCCATTTGCCGGATGGGGCGGAAAGTTCAATGTCGGCGGCAGCATCGTTGGCGGAATCGGAGTGATCAGCGGAGTCGAGTGCATGATCGTCGCAAACGATCCAACGATTCAGGGCGGCACAATCAACCCCGCCTCCCTCAAAAAACAACTACGACTGATGGACATCGCCGAGAAAAATCGGCTTCCCCTAGTTACCCTCGCCGAATCCGGTGGCGCAAACCTCCCCACCCAAAGCCAAATCTTCATTCCAGGCGGCGAGACATTTAGGCGCCTCGCTGAGCTTTCAAAAGCTGGAATCCCAACCGTGACCGTGGTATTTGGCAACTCAACAGCCGGCGGCGCATACCTGCCCGGTATGAGCGACCACGTGATCATGATCGAGCGCCAATCGCAGGTGTTTCTTGGCGGTCCACCGCTCGTAAAAGCAGCAACCGGAGAGATAAGCGATGAGGAATCACTCGGTGGCGCAGACATGCACGCACGAGTAAGCGGCCTCGCCGATCATTTTGCCCGCGACGAACAAGACGCCCTAAGAATCTGCCGTCGAGTTGTTGCCCGTTTGAACCACGAAAAGCTTGGCGCCGCGCCCTGCGAAAGCATCGAACCCCGTTACCCCAACAATGAACTGCTCGGCGTAGTGCCACACGACCTAAAGTACGCATTCGACCCGCGCGAAGTCATCGCCCGAGTGGTCGACGACTCCGACTTTGACGAGTTCAAACCGCTCTACGGACGCAGCATCGCAACAGGCTGGGCGCGAATACACGGATACCCGGTAGGCATTATCGCCAACTCAAACGGAATCATCTTTAGCGAAGAAGCGCAAAAAGTCACCCAATTCATACAGATCGCAAACCGGCAACAAACACCCCTGATCTTCCTGCACAACACCACCGGATACATGGTCGGCCGCAGATACGAAGAGGGCGGCATCATCAAACACGGATCAATGATGGTCAATGCCGTCTCGACCTCGACCGTGCCCCACATTTCCCTACTCATCGGAGCCTCCTACGGCGCCGGCCACTACGGCATGTGTGGGCGTGCGTTCAACCCGCGCTTTCTTTTCGCTTGGCCATCGGCGAAATCAGCCGTGATGGGGGGTGCACAGCTCGCAGACGTCGTCACCTCGGTCGCTCAAGCCTCTGCAGAGGCACGAGGCTTGCCCTTTGACGAAGACGCCAACCAATTGCGCCGAGCCGCAATAGAACAACAGATCGAAGCTGAATCGCTGCCGCTATTTCTCTCGGGAATGGTGTACGACGATGGCATCATCGATCCTCGCGATAGTCGTACCGTGCTCGGCCTTGCACTCTCGGCCATCGCTTCGCAAACAATCGACTCAGACCGCGCCTACGGCATTTTCAGAATGTGAGACGAGCATGATGAACAACACTGAAACCTCTCCCGACGCACGGATCAAAAGTGTGCTCGTCGCAAATCGTGGCGAAATCGCACGACGAGTCTTCGCAACCTGCCGAGAACGCGGCATCGACACGGTAGCCGTCTACTCAGACGCCGATGCCAACGCAGCATTCGTGCACGAAGCAGACTCAGCCGTGCACCTGCCAGGCGTGCATCCTGGTGACACCTACCTTCGCGGAGACCTCATCATCGATGCTGCACTGCGCGCAGGAGCAAATGCGATTCACCCCGGATACGGATTTCTCTCGGAAAACGCAGACTTTGCCCAAGCAGTAAACGACGCAGGCCTCATCTGGATCGGCCCCAGCCCCGACTCAATCGCCCAAATGGGCTCAAAAGTTGAGTCAAAAGCACTCATGAGAGCCGCAGGCGTGCCCGTGCTTGAACAACTCGACCCCGCAGAAATCACCGAGGCCGAGCTACCGGTGCTCGTAAAAGCATCGGCAGGCGGCGGCGGGCGTGGCATGCGAGTAGTACACGCGCTTGATCAGCTTGAAGATACGATCGCTGCGGCTGCACGCGAGGCAGCAAGCGCGTTCGGCGATCCAACGGTATTTTGCGAACGTTATATTCCAACCGGGCATCACATTGAAGTGCAGGTCTTTGGCGACAGCCACGGAAACGTTTGGGCAATTGGCGAACGCGAATGCTCGCTCCAGCGCCGCCACCAAAAGGTGATTGAAGAGGCCCCATCGCCACTTGTCGAACGCCACGGTGAAGCCATGCGCGCGCGACTTTATGAAGCAGCTCGCGCCGCGGCAGCGCAGATAGGCTACCTCGGCGCAGGCACGGTGGAATTTCTTGCCGATGACAGCGGTGAGTTCTTCTTTCTCGAAATGAACACCCGGCTTCAGGTCGAGCACCCAGTGACCGAGTGCACCAGCGGACTCGACCTAGTAGCGCTGCAACTTGATATCGCCAGCGGAAAGGCACTCACCGGTGCCGCCCCCAGCACTGTGGGTCACGCAATCGAGGTGCGGCTCTACGCCGAGGACCCAGTCGCTGATTGGCAGCCACAATCTGGGCCCGTACGTGAATTCAGCATGCCGAGCGCAAACGTCGAGTTCGCAGTCGCACAGCCAGGAACAGCACAGTTGCGCCTCGACTCTGGCATCTCGGCCGGCGAACAAATCAGCACCTTCTACGACCCCATGATCGCCAAAGTCATCGGTGTTGGTGCGAACAGAAGCGAGGCAGCAGCAGTGCTCGCGGATGGTCTCGATGAAATGCGCTGGGACGGTCCGCGGACAAACGCCGCGCTGCTCGTGCAAACACTCCGAGAGCCCGCGTTTCTTGAAGGCGACACCACAACCGCGTACTTCGACGAGCATCCCGAGGTATTTGCGCCCGCCTTTAACCAAATCGAAGTGCGAGTCGCTGCAATCGCTGCAGCCATCGCAAGCGCCTCTGCCGTCGCAACAGGCGCTGCCGCCGGACCAAACGATGTCCTGGTACATGCAAACAAGATGGGCACGTTGGATCGCGCCGTAGCTCACGACGCCGATACCGCTTTAGGGCTGGCAAATGCTGCAGCACACCCCCGCCCCAAAATCGGCGGGTGGCGGCTATTTCAAGCAGACTGGCGACTGCGCAGCTTTATTCACGACGGAATTGAGCACCATATCGAATACCGCAGCACTCGCGACGGCTGGGAAATCTCCGCCGGCACACTCAGCATTGGGCTCGACAGCCCGATCGACCTCAGCATTGTTACCGCAGATGCCTACAGCGTACGAGTGCGCGTAGCTGGTGTAGAGCGCAACATCGCAGTCACGCGGGCAGCGCAGCGTGCCATCGTTACAACACGCAAACGCACGCTCACTCTGCTCGAAGCACCAAGATATCTCGACCCGAGCACCGTCGCAGCGCCCGGCAGCCTACTCGCGCCAATGCCAGGAGCCGTCATCAGAGTAGGCGCAAAACTCAGCGAAACCGTTGCCGCAGGTCAACCCATTATTTGGCTCGAAGCGATGAAAATGGAGCACGTGATTCAAGCACCCGCCGACGGAGTACTCGCCGAGCTTCGGGTCAACCTGGGCGACCAGGTGGAGTTCGGTGCAGCCCTCGCAGTAATTGCGGAGGCAGCAAAACCCGGCGATCCAGCGCAGAAAAGCACAGAAGGAGCGGTCGCGTGAACGCAATCAACTACGAAGTCATCGGCTCGACAGCCTGGATCACACTCGATTCCCCCGAGCGGCGAAACGCCATCACCGCAGAGCTGCTCGAACAATTTGCCGCTGCCCTAGGCACGGCAAATGCCGACCAAGGTGTACGCGCGATCGTGCTGGGCCATACCGGCTCAACTTTCTGCGCCGGAGCAGACCTGAGCGGAGCACCCAACGAAGGAACAGACCCCCGCGAACGACAAATGCAACTCAGCAAAATGGCCTCCGCGGCATTTTGCTCACTACTCGAATCACCCAAACCCGTGATCGGCGCCATTAACGGGCACGTGCGCGCCGGAGGTATGGGCTTCGCAGCAGGCTGCGATTTTGTGGTCGCCGGGCCGCAGGCAACCTTCGGTCTCAGCGAAGTACGCCTCGGCCTCGTCGCCGCCATGATCGCACCACCCGTGCTCGCCAGACTTAACGATCGACATGCCGCCGACTGGATGTTGCGCGGGCGGACTGTGAGCGCAAAAGAGGCAGCAGCAGCCGGATTCATTACCCAAGCAGTCGATGGCGTCGACACAACGGTTGAGCAAGCAGTAGCCGCGATCCTCGCCGATCTCAGATTGAGTGCGCCCGCAGCACTCGCCGCGTCGAAACAGCTACTCAATGCCCGAGTGCTCAGACGTTGGGAGCGCGAAGCCGACAACATGATCGAGCTCTCAGCCCACTTCTTTACAGCACCCGATGCGGCGGCCGGTATGCGAGCATTTCGCGAAAAAACTGCCGCACCTTGGGTTCTAGATGCTTGATCAAGAACAAAAGCGTCGTAGCATCGATAATTATGACCCTGCCCGCACCGGCGCGTGAGCCGAAACAAGATCGCAGCCGTGAAACCCGAGCCCGGATTCTCGAGTCAACCGTGGACTGCCTCGCCGAGCGCGGCTGGCAAGGCACCACAATGGCCGTTGTCGCAGCACGCAGCGGAGTGAGTCGCGGAGCGCTGCAACACCACTTCCCGACCAGAGAAGACCTCGTACTCGCCGCAATGAGCGAGATGTTCGAGCAGCGAATCAGCGCCGAAGAGCTGATCGACTCTGCACCGGCGAGTGCGAGTGAAGGCGATCAATTTGACCACCTCGTCGAGCGAGTGCTTGATTTCTACGCCTCACCACTCTTCGCAGCCGCCCTGCACATCTGGACAGCGGCGGCCACCGATCCAGCGTTGCGCGATCGGCTACTCGTGCAAGAAGATGTCTTTGCACGCGGAACCTACGATCGCGCAGTGCGGGCGCTGCACGCCGACGTCAGCGATGAACGCACACACCGTCTGATTCAGACAACTCTCGATTTGGCTCGCGGACTTGGCCTGGCGCAAGTGCTCAGTGACGACTCGAAACGGCGCAAATCAATTGCGAAATTCTGGGCCAGCGAATTGCGGTCCATTCGAACGATACCGGCAAGCTAGCGCGAGGATTACTCGCCGCGCTAACTCTTGTTCGCTTGGAGTTGTGCGCACGTCGCCTTGCGCTGATGATGTAGCCGCTGCTGGCGCTGTTCTAGCGAAGCTTACGCACTAATTCATTGCGGGCCTAGGCGCGCTTCTGGCGGCGTGAGGCAGCAGTCGCGGCAGCCCCAGCTCCGAGCAGAGCAAGTGCCGCGCCAGCGACAATTCCAACCATCGGGCCTGATTCGCTGCCTGTGTTGGCAAGTTTGCCGCCGGTCACGGGAGGCTTCACCGGTGGGGTCACCCCACCGTCATCGTTTTTCTTCCACTGCGCAAAAAGCGTGGATACACCGTTTGCGAGGTACGCTTCGGTGCTTGCCTCGTAGCTGACGCCAGAACCGTCGGCAGCGGTATTCCAAGCAACAAAGGTGTAACCGGGGCGAGTGAAGCCGTTTGCGGGCAGCGCCAATAGCTCACCGGTGGAACCGGCAACTCCGCCGACAGCGCCCGTGACGTCGCCACCGTTGCCGTCAAAAGCCACACTGAGCTGCTGCTGGAAGACGTAGCTCCCGGCGGCGCTACCATTGCGTGAATGCGCGACGAGTTCGCTCGCCGAACCCGACCACGGCCCCTGCGGAGCCACCGCGGTACCGTCGCCAATCAGCACCCATTTACCCGTGTACGGAGCGGTCTGCGGAGCCTCACCTAAACCACTATCGTCGGCAAGATTCGTATTCGAACCAATGGTGAATTGGCTGAGTGCCAAGGTGCCAGCCAACATGTCAATGGTTCGAGTAGCGTTGCTGGTATTCCAGTGAGTAAGGTCAAGCGATTCAAGAGCGCTCACGTTTACGAAGGTTGCCGCGAAGTCAGTGCCAGCGCTGGTATCCCAATTAGAAACTTTGAGCTCTGTAAGCGAACTTGCTCCCTGAAACACTGCGACAAAGCCCTGTACCTTCGAGGTATCCCAGGCGTTCAAGTCGAGAGAAGACAAACTTGAGGCATCAGCAAACATGCCATCGAGCCTTGTCGCGTTGCCGGTATCCCAGGTGCTCGGGTCGAGGCTCGTTAAGGCACTTGCACCGAAGAACATACCCTCAAAGTTTTGCACTTTGGTGGTGTTCCATCCGCTCACGTCAATTGACTCAAGAGCCTCGTTACCCTGCATGAATCGGGCAAAGTTGGTGACCTGACTGGTGTCTACTTCTCCTGCATTCTCTACAGTTCGAAGATTTGGAAGATCTCGAAACAGCCCCGAAGAGTTCGCTGGGAATACGGTAGCCGCTGGATCAAGGAACACAATCTTCGAGACGCTCTGGCTCAGAAACCGCCAATATGCAAATGATCCTTCGGGAGAGAGCGTGCCAGGGCCGAACTCAAGTGTGCCGTCTTCGTAGAGGATCCACTGTGCGGTGCCATCGACGCCCGTGACGCCGCCGGGTGCTGCGGGTGGCTCCGAGTCTTCTGCAGGCGTGGCCGTTGCAAGCGAAGCTTGGTTCGGCGAATGCGTCGGGCCCGATGGAACAGTCTGCTCTTGCCCGTCTTTCGCGATTGTATTCGTGTCTGTTGGGGTGGGAATACCGAATGGGCCCTCTGTCGAATCGGTCGCAGCAGCGGCGCCGACCCCGGCTCCGCACAGCATGGTCACCGAAAGCACTGCACCTGAAACTGTCAATACCGCTTTTTTACGCACCGCGAACCCTCCCCGATTCAGCGTTTTGGGCGCAGCGTTGAGATTCCAACGCTGATCGCCCACAACCGTCGATAATTTTCACACGGAGATATATCTCTGCGCAATGCAATAGGTGACAGTTGTTGATAATTGAGTGCGTTGCCCGCGCTCCCCTAGCCCTCTGCGACGCGGCGATACTTCTCCACGCGAGTCACTGAACCCTGCCGCCAGGCACCAAGCACCAAGCACCAAGCACCGCTGAGATCATCTGCTGGCTCGGCGCTCGCAGTTGCAGTTGCTATTGCTATTGCTATTGCTCGAATGAGTCGAGAGCAATGCCCATGTCGACCAGGCGGCCGAGCGCCTCATCACGATGCCGCCAGGATGGGTACAGACCCTCGTCAGCAGTGAGAAGCTGCCAAACACGGAGGCCTCGCCGCCCCTCAGCCAAAACGCCGGGCGAAAGCCTGCCAGTGATTTTCACTTGACCGAGCGCCGTGGCTACCCGCGTGCAAGCTTCGAAGAGAAGAGCCGACTCGTTCATGTCATCAGCACGAGCCCAGACCAATAGTTCCTCATCGGGCGCATCGGTGAGGCCCTCTGGAATAGAAAATCCAGATTCGGCAAGGGATTGAATCAGATAGTCGAGAGGGTCGGCGGTTGACCCGTGTTCGTTGAGCCAGTCTTCAAGACCACGGAGCGCATCGCTACCGTCGTCGCTCCCGAACGGTGCAAAGTCGTACATCTCTTCGTAAAACCAGTCAGGGGCGACGGCCACAAATCGAGGGTGGCTTGTGCTCGGCGACGTGCCTTCCCCATCCATGTCGTCAATGTAAAGCGATGTCATGAGGTTCTCCCATAGTCGTGACCGGCAGAGACATCGAACAACTCAAGCAAGACTTTCATCCGTTCGAAAAGCTCCGTGAAGCCTATTATCTCGACGCTCGTCCATTTATATCCTGAACGATAGAAACACTGCGATCAAAGCATCACCGAAATATCAAATGTAAAACACCACGTTGCCAAGCAAGGTCACGTCACTGGCCCCAAACAAACAGCACAAAAACAAAAATCCCCAGCGCTGCTGGGGATTTATCTAGAGTGCGCGATACTGGGATCGAACCAGTGACCTCTTCCGTGTCAGGGAGTTAACGGGGTGAAACGCCGCGAACAAGGTGAAACAATTTGGCGTAATTTCAACGATTTTGCGAACACTGCGAACGTGATGAAACACCGTAAAACACAAGTTTGCCAAGCATTTGCCAAGCAAGACTGTCAGTGGGCTGGCGTATCCTCTCCCCCATATAGAGGAAGGATCGACCGATGCCCAAGGACAACGAGCGTGAACGCATGCCCTACGTTCAGATCGACTCCGACCTATGGGCCATCATGCGCGAAGACGTAACCAAACCGCGCGCGATGATCAAACGCGTCACCGCATACGACGGCGTCGAACAATACTTCCTCATGACCTGGCACCCCGACCCCACACAACGGAGACTCGTGCGCATCCACGCCAGTCTCGAAGAGGCGAACCGTTCAGTGAAATGGCGGACTGCCAAACCAAAGATCCCAGGCAGACCGACGCCAGCGAACATGCGCGAAAACAAAGATGGCCCGTAACCGGCGAGGATTACGGGCCAGAACATAACCAATAGGGGTTGAAAATGTTCACGACGAAAATAACACCACCACACAGCCTCCGCTAAGGGCTGTTTTTTACAGTGATCCTGTGTTAGCGAAAGGACCCAGGTTTTGAAGATCCGTGAGAACAGCGACTTCAACCGAGCACAAGGCTCCTACGATGCCGACCACGCTGCCGCAGCAATCGAAGAACTCGACCAGCAACGAGCAGCCGGCGAAATCGAACCACACGCCTACCTCATCAAAAAGCGATCCCTCGTGCGCTTGTATTTGAAAGCCACCACGACACCACGCCGCAAGCAATACGACGAGGGTTTCGACTTGTAAATCACTTGTTCGTCAAACAAAAAGAAATGCCCGCAACCGGGGGGTTGCGGGCCGGCGTCTGGACCTTGGGGATCAATACGCCACGAAGAACGATACCGGCTCTGGTCGGCACAACGCAATTCTGCTCGGCGAGAATGCCCCTGCCCCCCAGGGCAGGGACACGGCCACATTTAAGGGGATGCGGCCTCGCCAATCAGATGGCCCAAAACAGGGAAGCTTCTTCCGGCAAGAATGAGCGGGTGAATCTCCCTTATCGAAGCTTATACGGGTGTCCAAAAAATGCAAAGCAAAGCTACTCGCCCAAACCAACGACCGGATTTAAACTAGACCCCACCAGAAAGAAAGGCCACCGTGAAGCCCACAATGACCGCGGCACAAATCGCTGCAACGCTCCACCTTACCGGCCTCACGCAACGAGCGTTTGGCGACGCAATCGGGGTATCAAAAATGTCGGTAAGTAACTGGTTAAGCGGTACATACGCGGCAAGCGCAAATGCAGTAGCTAACATTCATCGACTGCGCGCCGAACACGATGCCGACCTTGCACGAATAATCCAACTCGCAAACGATGGCGCGCCAATGATTCTCGGTGCCCATGCTCGCGGACGCGACTGGTCAATCGGATTGGCAGCAAGACTGATCGACAGACTGCCAGACGCCGAAATCGTGTGGGATTAACTCACCGCGCCACGAGAATGCCCCCGCCCGACTCCTTTGCTGAGCGAACGGGTGCATCTTGGTATACACAATTCGCGCACCATCTATTTCAGTTCGCGCAAAGAGTCTTGCACCCGCCCGTGGTTCACTATTTTTGGATTCATGCGTCTTCCTTTCAAGAGTGCCCTCACAGTCGTAGCACTCGCAGCAGCCAGCCTGCTCTTCGCCACACCAGCACACGCCAACGTCACAGTCGCAGTGGACTACACGCTCACCAGCCAAAGCCCAAGGCTGACTTCCTTCCCAGGGACCGGGACATGCAATACCCCAGCCAATTGGTATCCGGTTACATCTTCCTATGCGCAAGCTGAGCTAATCGTCCCCGTCTCCGGTGAGTATCGTTTCACTGACAAAGCATCCCTGAACATGTTTTTAGTTCCAGACGGGCGTCTTGTCATCATGGATGGCGCCCTTGACGTAAACGATGTCAGCAACTGTGTCGAGAGCGTGGACGACCAGTCAGATATCACGCTCGCGGCTGGCACCTACCAGATGTATCTCACCAGCTATGCTTGGACTCCCTTGTATGGGAATTTCGGGTATGAGATTTCGGGGCCAGGTGAGGTAACAGTCAACCTACTGGGTTCTTCCACAGTGTCTGTCGATGCCCCGACAGTAGATACAGACACTGCCGCAACAATCACCGCAACTCCAGCAAGTGACACCCCTGGCGCTGACCTCTCTGGCACAGTCACGTTCCTGCTCGACGGTTCTGAGCTTGTCACAGCCTCTATCGATCCTGCGACTGGGTCAGCATCGTTTATTGCGAACAACATCGCCGTTGGCACACACACGATCACTGCACGCTACAGCGGAGTCCCTGGGGCAACTGAACCGTCCACTGGCACTGGCACTCTCACCGTGGTTCGAACGCAAACCACCACCACTCTCGATATCTCTCCCACGGAAATCGTTGACGGCGACCAAACCACCTACACCGCGACCGTTAGCGGACTCTACCCAAGCGGCAACGTCGAGTTCTACAACGGGACCACGCTCGTGGGAATCAGTCCTATCGTTGACGGGGTAGCAAGCGTTACCGTGTCACCTTCCGTAGGAACATACAACATCACCGCATACTATTTCGGCGATGCGAACTACACGGCGTCAGACTCACAAGTAAAAACACTGCTCGTGAAACTCGCCGGAAACCCGAGCACAGGCTCAGATCCAAAGACTGGGCAGCCCACACAAACGGTTACACCCAAGCGGCTGCCCAACACTGGCACTGACGCACCAAACCTTGTACCGCCTATCGCTGCCAGTGTCGCACTTGTCGCGGGCTTGGCACTCATGCTGACCCGCCGTAAGCAAGCGAAGTAGATACACACACAAAGAATGCCCCTGCCGGCTCGAAAGAGCGGCGGGGGCATTTGGCAGCTGTGGTCGTGATACTCGCAGCTGAGCACCCCGGCAACCTGCCAAGAATATTAATTGAACCGACTTCAAATGAAAACCCAGGCGGCCAGACAAAGAAAACCCCCGCCAACGCTGAACGCGGACAGGGGCAGGCAGAAACCGGAAACTGAACTCACGTTCGCCTCGGAAACCGAAAGAAAGCCTAAAACGCCAACACCACTTTGTAGCACTGTTCACGGGAGAAGAAACAGGCGAATGTCGGTGGCCACAAAACGTCAATCCATGCGCTCGCGCCGGACGGGTGGCAGATGCTTTACGTCGTGCGCTAGTCAATTTCGGTTTTCGCCAGAACTTGATCAGCGGCGGTTCCACGGCGTGCGCCGAATATCATTAGCAAAAGCACAATTACAAGGAGCAGGACAAAGAGACCGCCAATGAGCAGTTGCCGCTCTCCGTATGCTGTCTCCGTGGTGGCACGCAGGTTCAGACCGATCTGCTCGCCTCGCATAGTAGCGAGTTCACCGTTTAGTTCCAGAAGCCGAGCAGATCTGTCAATTGATTCTTGAGTCAAATGCCCGAGCTCACGTTCTTTGAATGGTCTGAGCTGCCAGTCGGCATTCGATAACTCGTTTGTCACACGCAAAATATCTTGGTCCGTTTTTTTCTTGGCTGTTTCGTGAAACCCGATGTACTCGGTAGCGTCAGCTATTTCACTGTCCATACCAGCAGCTTGCGCGGTCAGGTCGCTCGCTGTGGAAAAGGCGATCACAGCCGTTGAGCCAAAGTATCCACCAACCGCAATGCTAGAAATAACAGAGACGGATATGCCGATAAGCCAGCCGGTGCGACGCTTTTTCACCATCCGCCCAGCATGCCACAGGGATTCCAAACGGCAAAGCAAAAATGCCCCCGCTCAACTCCATCACGGAGCGAGCGGAGGCATTCTTTGTATTCAGTTATTCGGCAGCGTACTTGCCGTGCTTGGTATTCGCTACGGCAAGACCGCCAATAGGCACGCCCAGATAGAGGGCGACCTGTTGAGCGATGATCAGCCATTGTGGTGCACCAGCTTCAGCGCCAGCATAGGCAACCTGTGCCGCGCCGATCAGCAACACAGCGATCACATAGGCCGAGTAGATGAGCCGGCGTGCGAAATCAGAAGTGATGACGTTGCCGAGGTCGTTTGGTGTTGGTGCAGACATGCACTCTCCTTTACTTCAAAACAGTAATGAGGGTGATCGCAAGGCCCAGGAGCGAGCCGAGCCCAACGATCGCGGAAAGAGCGAATCCGGCGATAGTCCACCCGGACACCTTCGCTGGCTTCGTGTTCTCCTTGAGCTCCTTGATTTCACGGTCATACGAGGTCTGCCATGCAGCAAGCTCCGCTCGAGTGACAAACGTTGCACCGAGCGCATGCACCTCGCCGCGAAGATCACGCATATCGTCCGAGAGCCCTTTAAGAAGCCGAACAATCTCGGCCTGCGAATAGGACTCTGCGTCTTCGCTCATACGGCTGCCTTCAGGGTGAGGCCGGAAAGCGCGCCAGCGACACCAGCATCAATCTGGTCACGCAAACGCTTCAAATCCGCCTCGGAGAGTGCGCCGCCGATAATCTCCACCTTGGGCGCGAGGATACCGAGCATCGCCAAAAGGTTCTTGTACCGGCCAGTGCCCTTGTCTGGATCCTTCGAAAAGTCTTTCTTCGTTGGACCCATATACCCAGCTACCCAGTTCGCCTCCGCCTGCGTATGGCACGCGAACACTCGCCCGGTCGCCCAGTTGATCCAGCACCAAGACTGAACACCGTCGACAACGGCATACATCGAATCAGGCATATCTTCGTCTTCTTCCTCCGCCCGAGCGGATCTGTTCGTGGTGGCCTGAATCAACGGCCAAGGATCTTGCAGGTTCGCCATTGACGCACCAAACACTGCGCCCCGATGATTCCCCGCCGTGGTGTGTAAATGTGGGCCCAGCGATTCCGTACCGGTATTCCCGACATACCCGATCACATCCCAGAGACCAACAACTGTGCCAACGGGAAGGCCTTGCCTAATGAGGTGGCAATAGCCGGGAAACACGGAGCCACTATCGGTCTCAACCACCCAGCCAAGTCCGGAATGATATTCAGAGGTCACGACGACGCCTGCAGCCCATGCAGGCACCGGCACACCCTCACGCTTGGGAAAGTCAAGACCACGATGCGGGCGAGCACGACCTGCAGTCGCAGCGAAACCATCATTAAGATCAGGATTGGAATAGAAGTCGTTCATCTTCCACCTCACAATGCTTCGATGAGTTCGAGCGAGAAAGTGCTGCCGCTTGTCCACACCGTTCCTGCCGTCGCGGCGGTCGAGACGACATACACTTCGAGATAGTCACCAGCGTTTAGCGAATACACGCCGCCACCGCCCAGGGTCACTGCAGCGCCAGCAACTCCTGAGGCACCGTTATCAAGTCCACCCGGGTTGATAATCACGCCGTTGCGGTATAGCAGTGACGTCGAGGTAGTTACGCCGTTTTGCCGAATGTTGTAGGCAACCCGGTAGATGCCTTTTACCGGGGCGATGATGCGCGTGTTTTGCGCTGGGTTCAGATAGCCACCCTTGTTGAGTGGCGCATTCGGGATGTCCCAGGTCATAGCCGTTGTGGCCGTCGTAATTGCGCGCTGCAATCCGTACACGGATACGTAGCTTTTACTTACACCTGGCCTCCAAGCGGAACCAGACCAAGAGTATTCTGCGCCATCAGTTTCGGAATATGCGCGATAGATGCCTTGCTCGTTCGGATCAAACAGGGCCCACAGCCCGGGTACGCGCCCGTCCCGTTTTACCGACATTTGCCACAAACTGAGCGTGGTCACTGAAGCCCGCGCATGCACCCAAGCGATCGGTTCGTCATCAGTCAGCCCGACAGTCTTATTGCGGGCGGCGGGGAGGGTTGCCGGCGGCGCGGTCTGTGCCGCGTCAGCTGTCACGTTCCCCGCAACCAGCACATACGATGCTGTTCGGGACGACCATACGCGCCGAGCAACAAGCAAATGCCACTGCCCTGTCGCCGGGGTCGGGACTGTCACAGTTTTGACTGCATCATGCTCATACAGCACACCGCACCCGATTTGTGCACGCGGGTCGATAGACACTACCCGCCCGCTCGCACGCACCGGATCGCCAGCAACGAGCGTGTACTTCTGGCCGATACCAGCCATCAACGCAGCCCACTGCACCTCGTCCACGGTGCCTTGGAACCCAACAAATTTGTCAGCCATCATTTACCTTTCAGACGTGGTGCGTCGTTGATGAGAGGCAAGTGCACGCATCGCGCGAGCGGCAGCCTCATCATTTGTTGCGACCTCGGAACCGACATACGGGAGCACCCTCAACCCCTCGGTCTTCGAGAGTGAGATAGTGACGCGCTCCACACGTTTTTCGAACTCGATCCAGCCAAGATCGATTGTGACTTTCTGCCCCAACCGATACCCGGCCTCGCCGCCGTAGTAAATCTCCCCAGATTCGCGGAGCGTCACCGAGATGGAGGTCTCCGGGCCGGACTCGTTCAGATAGCGGGCGCCTTGCTGGTCGAAGTAGCGGCGTGCGGTCTGCTTGTAACCGTCTGGCACCTGATCGTCCACGAAGTATTCACGTGGAGCACCGTCATAGCCGGTGTTGTTGATCGCGGTGAGTTTCGCACCGGTCGCATCCTTGAACGTTTCAATAACACGGCCATACGATTCGCGGTCCGCGTTTCGGCGTTCCTGGAAGAGACGCGCATGCTGTTCGCCCGGCCCGCCGAGGATGATCCTCGATCCGGAATGCTCACTCACTGACCAGTCGCCGTCAACGACCGTGCCAGCAGTCACCGACAACGGAACCGGATAGGGTGTTTCGCCCATCCGGTAGCCGAGCCTCACCCCATATGAGCCGATACCGATGTCGCCGTCGGCATAGAAGTTGAATGAACGATCGTCATGCTCGTCAGCCCAGTCCTGAAACGCGTTCGCGACCTCCCGCAACGTTTGAAACCTTGGCGATATGCCAGGGAAACTCTCCACCCAAGGAACAGGGTCTACCGGACGCTCCCACGATGCCGCAGCTTCGTCAGACACCACCTTGAATGGGGCACCAAACGAAGAAGACACCATGTTCATGTGTGAATCCGCAGAGAACAAAGTCGCGCGCTTGTAGCCGACCCGAGCAAGGTTCAGTTGCATGAGGGTCCCGATGAACGCCCCCACCGTTTGTGGTTTCGTGATCCCCCACGCAAGCGGATCATCAGCATAGAAGAACGGGATCGTCCACATATAGTGGCCAGGGTCAAGCCAAGGGTCCGGGAAAGCTTGCGCGTAATCCTTCACCGTCCCGGCAGGTTCGATACTGCCGCTCGAATAGATGCCGCCAAAACTTCCCGCCAGCGTGATCGGCTTTGGTGCCACCCATGCGAGCGTATGGTCAAGCACCTCGGTTTCCTCGCGAGCGAACACCGTCACCGGTGAGTCCTCGGCAACACCGCCCTGACGCAAATACACATGCCCCATGAACTCAACACGGCCACGGAACATCACCCGCACCGCACACCCGTCACGCATCAGCAACTCACGGACAGGTGAATCCGCGGCGACCGACATTTCGAAAAGGCCAGCCTGCTTCCGGTAGCGATCCAATGTCGCATAGATCGGGTCACCAACCGTTCCCCAATCCTCCTGATAGTCAGGAGACGCCAACTGAATCACCAACGAGTCATTCAAAATAGCCATCAGATAGCCCTCCAATAACGAGGCCGATACGTGAGCGTCGCGCGGCCTGCACCGATCATCGACAAGAGCACGACCATGCTCTGAGTTGAAACGTTCGCTGCCACAGGGAAAAACTTCCGTGTAGCCAACTGCGCGGTCACGTTCGTGCCACCAGAAGTGGCAGAAGATGCGCGAAGCATCGCCGCCTGCGATCGGGGGTCGAAATCAATCACCAGTTTCTGCGCGGCAGACACGTTCACCGCGCCAGTCACCTCGCCCGGATCAAACAACGGCGCTACACGGAAACCAGACGCCGGCCCCTGCACAGTAAGCACCGGCCACACGTCCACGTCACCGGCCACCGTCAACGCAGTCGAACCGTCCTGGCTGCCAGCAGAAATATTGAACGAAGGTGCACCATTCCCAAAGAACAGCGCACCAGACGGTTCAGCAGCAGTCGCCGCGACTTGCTCTGGCCCCAACCAGAACGGATCATCCGCAACCAGGCCGATACCAAGAGCAGATGCGAACTCTGTCGGGTCGAGGCGGTACACCGAATCTGATGGGTCTAGAAAGACAGCGAGTTCACGCCAGGAGCCGTCTGGAGCATGCACGCGCCAGAAGGCTTCCCGATCCGGGCTCAAGCATGACCACAAGAACCCCTGAATAGTTGTCCATTCCGCCCCTCGCGCATTGATGACCACTGGAAGAAAGGCGGACCTTTCAACCGCTTTCGTTCCGGTTCGTCGCCTGCCCGGGCTGCGCGGTGTCTCGCTTGCAAACACCTCAGCTTTCGGGTGTCCCATGCCCTCAATGCCGCGATCAAGCACTGTCGCGCCAGCGGTTGTCTCTACCGTCACTCCAGCCGCGTTTTCGATGCGGCAGATGCCATCGGTGAGATCCCACACAACAAATCGAGATTGTTGAAATGGGTGCGGCATTCGCAACTCGTGACGGATCATTTGATATTCCTCGTTCCGTAAGCTGCTTGGGCGCGCCGAGCCTTATGGGTGATTACTTCGCCAACATGGTCTGGATCGCCGTAGACGTTTCCTTGAACGACAACTTGCACACCTGCCGCGGCAGCTTGTGCACCCTCTCCTGGCACACTCACTAGATGATCAACTGCGGTATCGATCCGTGCAGAAATTGCTTGGTCTTCGATGCCTGCGAGCAGGCCCAGCCCAACCATTTTTCCGACCTGATCACGAAACACACGCGACGGCGAGTGAATACCCAGAAATGACTTCACTCCATCGAGCATCTTCCCGCCGACGTCTTGTACCGCGTTTACTGCGTTGGAGACCATGGAAGAGACGCCATCGATGAGTCCCTGGATAATGTTCTTGCCGAAATCGGCCATCTTCCCAGGTATCGCCTTGATGGAGTTCCAGATACCAGGCCAGACCTCGCCGAGCTTGTGAAATAGTTTCGGCAGTACCGTCCCGAGCCCGATAACCAGGCCCATGAATAGTTGCACTGCAGCTGATACAAGTGTCGAGACGAGACCAATGAGTGCTTGCACAATAACCGGGATCATGCCGATGAGCGCCATGATGAGGTCAGGCAGAATCACTGGTATCGCCTCGATAAGAGACGTGAATAGCGTGATCGCTGCATCCAATATCAACGGGATGGATTCAACAAGCGCACCTACAACGGCGAGCAAAGTGTCAAAGATCCCGGTAATGAGCTGCGGCAAGATCACCGGCAACGCTTGGAGCAGGCCGGTAAACAGTTGCACAGCGCCTTCAACGAGAACGGGGATCATCCCGATGAGAGTGGTGATGAGCACTGGAATCAGTCCCACAACAGCCGTCACGATTTCCGGTATTGCCTGAGCGATTCCCAGGACAAGTCCAAGGAAAAGCTGAAGGGCGCCATCAATGATTTGCGGGAGCGCATTGGCGAGCGCCGCAACGACAAGCGGGATCGCCGTCACGATTGCATCGATGATCTGCGGAATCGCTTCAACCAGAGCGTTGATGATCTGTGGAAGGACTGTGCTGAGAGACTGCACCAGCCCCATAAACAGCTGCACTCCTCCCTCGATGAGTGCCGGAAGCATCCCAATGAGTGCAGTCAGCAGCATTGGGATAAGCCCGAGGACTGATTCAACGATTCCTGGCAACGCTTCAAGGAGCCCTGTGGCGAGTCCGAGGAATAGTGTCGCGGCGCCAGCGATCAGGGCTGGCGCATGTTGTTGAAGCGCCCCAACGATCTGTTCCACAAGGCCGGTAGCGGATTCCACAATCTGTGGCACTCCGGCAATCATTCCCTCGATGAGCGATGTCGCAATACCGAGGCCGGCCTCAACCATCGACCCTTTGTTGGAGAAGGCTTGGCCGATAACATCGCCGATATTCAGCGAGTCAATGAAGGAGAGGAACCGTTCGCCCATTCCTTCGATCTGGAACATGCCGCCGAGCTTTTCTTGCACCCAATCGACGACTGGTCCGATTCGCTCAGCAATTCCGTCGAAGATGGTTGTCATCTCGTTGAAGAATGTTTTCGCTCCGTCTAGTCCATCTCCGATAAACACCAACCCGAGTCGCGACAGTGAAGCCATGAGATTGGCGAGGGCGCCACGTGTCGTGTTCCCGGATTCGAGCGCAGCGCCGCCCAGGTTCTTCTCCAGTGCTGCGCGGAAACGCTCTGCATCTACCTCTCCGCGGGACACCATTTTGGACATCTCTTCCGCGGTCACGCCGTATTCGTCAGCGAGCATCTGCATGATCGGAATGCCACGTTCAGTGAGCCGGTTGAGGTCCTCCATTTGGGCTTTGCCCTTGGCCTGGACCTTGTTGATGATGGAGCCCATCTCCTCCATCGAAACGCCAGCGATCGTCGCTGCGTCGGCAGTGAGCCGCAAATACTTCTCAAGCTCCTGGCCAGGTTTGATCCCGGATGCAACCGCTGCTGCAGCGGTGGTAGCTGCAGCATCCAGACCAAACGCGGTGCCTTTCACCGAAGCAAGCGCGTCTTTCATAATCGTTTCGACTGATTGGGTGTCGTGGCCGAGACCCTTGAGCTTTGCTTGCGCGTCTTCAATGTTCAGTGCGCGAGAAATGCCCCCGCCAACGGCAAGAGCGCCAACCGCGGCGACCATTCCGGTAACGGCAAGCGCCCCGGCTTTTGCCCAACCGCCAATCTTCTTGAAAAAGGAGGTGCCGGTTTTTTCCGCCCCAGCAAATGCGGCACTCGCGTCATTCTCGACCGCTTTTCCGATGCCCTTGGTGGATGGCATGATTTCTACATAAAGAACGCCTTCGCTCATCGCGGCTCCTTATCTCGGGCGGCAACAAGCTCGCGGTTTATGTGGCAGGTATGCCAAGTCGCATCTGCAGCCGCTCAAGGCGCGCCTGATGCTCAGGGTCTTGCCGGACAGGCGCGTTCTCCCGCGGTTGTTCCCATGGACGTTTCACTGGCTGCGGGGACGGCTGGTTCTTGCCCCGATTCATCAGCGCTTTCACGTCCAGCTCGTTGTAAAAGAAAAATTCCTCGGCAGACGGGACGTAGGACCAGCCTTGAGTTGACGCGAAGGTATGCGACATGTGATCGTTCATCAGCCCCGTTACAAGTGAGGCGAGCTGCTGCCATGTGAGTTCTTGACGGTCAATACGCTCGACCCCAAAACCAAACCGCGCCCGAAAGTCATATTCGAGCGCGGCACGGTGATGGAAATAGATAGCGGTAACCGTCAGTGCTGTTTTGGGTCGTAGCCCGCAATCTCCTGAGATTTCTGCACCCAGTGTTCAAGCACTCCCTTGAACTGGTTCCGGTCGAGCCGCGCCAGCTGGCGGGTCGCGTCTGGGTAGGAGTCAGCGAGCGTTTGAATGAAGAACGACCAGGCAGAAGCAACTTCACTCTCTGTAAGGTCTCGGGCTTGCTGGAACTTGTCCCAGAAGATCCCAAATGCCGACATAATGCCCATCGGCACTCCGTCGTCGCCGAGTACAGGAAGCTGGAACAGCACTTTGCCTTTGCTGCCAAAGTCGATGAACCGAGTTTCAAGCTCGGAATTGTCTAGTTCAAACATGGTGCAACCTTTCGTGTGCAACCTTTGGGTAGAACCCTGGGGCAAGGAGGTTGCGCCTCGCCCCAGGGGGTTTAACTAGAGCTTCGTAACAACCACGCCTGGCGTTGTGCCACCTGTCAGTGCAGAAGTGGCCTGCACGTTAACGGCGTTCGTGAAAGTCAGAGTCTTGGTCGCGGTGCCAGTGACGGCGGCGGTCGATCCGGTCACTCCGGAGAGTCCGTTCACCGCTGCAGTGATGGTCGCGTTGTCGGCATCATGCGCAATTTCAGGGGTGGCGAAGCCGTCGACGATGAGGCGGTAGGTGCCGCCACTTGGAGAACCTGACACCGCCACCGTCCACCCGGTAGCGTCCGAGTTCTCGCCGGCAGAAGCCAAGCCCCATGCTTTGAACATGTACGGTGCTGCGGCACTTCCCTTAAACGTGCGGAACGTCATGCCGAGCGCGAGCAGGGTTGTCCGGTTAAACGTCACGCCTTCCCGCTCGCTGATCTGAACATTTGGGTAGTGAATGACAATCGGACGGTCAAGCTGGTCTACACCGACAGTGACAATGTCGTATCGCTTGTTCGCGGCCGCAGTAGTAACTGTGATCGAACCATCAGCGGCTACAGCGACGTCAAAGTAAGTTTCCGTGGTTGTCTTGTTCCCCTCAAGCGCGGCAAACGCAAGCGCCCAGAAACCCGGCGCAGACTCTGCAACAATCGGGTCACCGTTGTGCCCGGTGAGCTCAGTCGTATCGCCAGCGTTTGGGGTGAGGCTAAAGCCGTCGTCGGAGTAGTAGCCAACGATCGATGCGACGCTTTGCGGCACCCAGGTTGCGCTCGTTGGAATATCGGTCGTGCCGGATTCGCGAACAAAGATCGCGCCGGTCTTGATGAGTCTTGCCATTGCGGCATCGTTGTTTGTGTCAACATACGAGGGCTTGCTCATGGTGAGCCTCCTGCAAAAGGAAAAGCCCCCGCATCTGCGAGGGCGAATGGATAAATATGGGTTAGGAAGTAACCACCCAGATGAGTGATCCTTCGTGGTACTCGAACCCTGAATCGTCTTTTACGACACGAGGCCCGATAGGCGATTCGAAACCAACCACACTCGTCAACTCGATGGGTGCGCGCTGAAGCTCATAGAGCACAAGCGACATGATTCGGAACGATTCAGGCGTGTCAGCGGTGCCGTTCTCGCGTTCACACCAGGACTCCAAGAGCACTGTGCAAGCACGCGATATTGGTGTCTCGAGACGCTGGTATTCAGTGTCGATTACGACCTGAAGCGGTTTGCCTGACTGCTTTGTGCGAGTGAAAACAATTCCGGCAAGCGAGGGACGTGAACGCAGATACTGGAGCGCTTGAAGCGTTTGATCTGGCCAGTTAACTGGGATCATACGCGGAACCTCGCAAGCGTTGCCTGTAGCGCCTTACGCCGATCCATTCTGGTTCCAGACCCTGTTTTCGAGCCTTTGTCCCCGTCCTGGTTTCGTCTGGAGTCTCGGTCCTCTGCGATGACCACTGCGAAGCGTCCGGCTGGGCCATATGAGCGCGTCACATAGGCTTTCTGCCCGTCTGAAGCAGCGGACTCGGCCGCAGCGAAGATTTTGTCTTCAAACGAGTTACCAGTGGTGTCCAGGAGAACCGCTTCACGGATTGCTTTGTGGTTCCTGCTGCCCCGAGCAGTCGGGAACTTTACTCTGATTTTCATCTGGCCTCCTTCGCCAGTTTCACCACAAAATGGATTGCCCATGACGACGACCGCGCCCAGACGTTAACTTCTCCATCAATCTCATATTCCACCCCACGGACAATTGCGCGATCAGTCGGACGCAGATCAGGGCGTACTGGTAGGTCTCGGACATAAACCGCGCCACCAGCGATGACCTTGTTGCGGCCAACTTCGCTTGGTTCTGACGGATTGTTTGGAGAAAACTTCCCAAACCAAGTGATGTGGTCGGAAAACACACCGGGAATCGGGTCGCCGTACACATCGGCTTCATCCGCTGCGCGCTGAATCGTGATCTGTTCGCTCATGCCGATTGCACCCACACATTCGGGATCTTCACCTTGAACGACTGAGCTACCGCAAGATCATCCGGCGCAAGCCTGGTAGAACCTCCCTGCGCCCAAGTCGCGTACGTGTATTGATCCGTGAACGGCCCGGTTGTTTCGCTGTACTGGGTGACACCCTCGGCAGCATTGGGGTTGATACTCAACACCTGCCGCGCAACGTCAGCGATCGTCAACCGCACAAGATCAGGCACGTCGCCGCCATGCGAGTAATCGACAATCACGAAACTGTGCGAGCGTCGTGGAACGGTCAACCATTGGCCAAGCAGCGTGTGTGGCACGGTCCGCCCGGTATCATCTCGCACCGAATGCACTTCGGCCACTTTGCGTTGCCGGAGGTACACACGGCCGCCATTAACTTTCAGACGAACCGTAGACCGCCCCTCGGTGAATTGCTGCCCGGAAGCGGAGCGGAACAACTCTGAAGCTTTGTCCAGAATTGCTCCGACCCGCGCTTCTTCGTCCGGGGTGAGGTCACGACCGAAGATCTTCTTTACGTCTTCTTTATCGGCAAGCGTCTCTAAAGTCATGCCCTCACCTCAATTCACTGTTTCTCGGTAACGGTCTGCTCGCCGGTATCGAGGTTGCGGCAAATCTCCACGACCGTGCCATCTGGCCGAGTCGCTTCGAACGTTTCGTAACGGGACTGATCCTCGCCTTCAGTTGCGGGCTCCACCTCGGGAGCCTCAACCTCGGGTGTCGGTTCAGTAGCTGGCACTTCCGCAACCTCTTCAGTTGCGGGCTCCACCTCGGGAGCCTTCTTCGGGCGAGCCACGATCAGCCGTTCAGAACGCCGGTGAGTCGAGCCGCAGCCTTGCCGCCAAACACGGCGACACCGGTGTAGAACTCGATACGGGTACGGTAAGCAGGCTTGGTCTCAAGCTCGCCCAGATCGGTCACCTGGACGCCACCGTTGGTGAGGCCGGTCACAGCCTGATCGCCCTCGTCCTGGCCGAACTTCACCGCGTAGATCGAAGATGCCAGCGAAGAGCTACCCTGGGTTTCGTTCTGCGGAATGATCGCAGCACCAGCAGCGGTTGAGCCTGCATCGAGGATCGGGATACCGTTCCAGACCACGGTGCGCTTGCCGTTCGCGTCCTTCTCCACAAACACATCAGCCGAGATGTGTCGTGCAGCTGACTTGATCTTGCCGATCAGAGTCGAGTTTGCGTACAGGGCACCGTTCCCGCCGTCGAGGCCTGGCACCGCGGCCACGAGCTCATCAAGCTTGTCGAAGAATGCGTGGATGTCCTTGGCGGAGTCTCCAACGATCGGGAGACCGTTGGCCGCGCCGGTGATGACCTGTGCGCCGGTGAGGCGCTTCTTCAGCCCGTCGAAGCTCTTTGGGTCGACATCGGTATCGCCGTTGAAGAAGGTCTCCTGGAACTTGTATGAAGCAGCTTTAGTCTTCATCGCTGTCTGCACTGCGCGCTGGTCGTTCAGGTCACCGCGAGTCTTCACGATGAACTTGTCGACGTCCGCATCGCCGCCCAGAATCACGAGCGATTCGGTCTTCTGATTGACCGTACCGGTGGACTCCTGGTAGCCCTCGTTCACGCCACGGAACGCGACGCCTGGAAGAGTGCCCTCTTCGTTGTAGGCGTATGCGTTGCCCTGGATGGTGAGGAACGGGATACGGTCCAGCACTGGTGAGGACTGCACGAACGTCTCGATGACGCCGCGCTGCAGGTAGGTCTGAGACAGCTTGGCTGCCTCTGGAAGTGTGATAGCCATGAGCTACCCCTTTCGTTGTGGTTCGTAGCCGGCACGGAGCGACCCCATACCGGGCAAGGTTTCTTCGAGTTCGTCAGCAGCGTCGATGTCTTCACCACGGTTCCCGCCGCTGGCGTCGGTGGCGACCTTGGGCTTAGCTGGGATGAGCGCAAGGAGCTCGTCCGCGTGGGACTCGAGTTCTTCCTTTGTGCTTCCCCGGAGGGCAGACGCTGGTACACCCTTGGCGTTAGCAATCTCGGCGACGAGTTTGGCGGCAGTGTCCTGCGCTTCGCGCTCTGACTTCCACTTCTCAGCGGCCTCAGCGCGCGCAATCGCCTTCTCGAGTTCAGTCTTCTGAGCCTCTTCATATTCATCGAGGCGAGTGGCCTTCTCGCGAAGTTCAGCGTTCTTTGCCTTGGTCGCTTCGTATGCTTTGACCAACGGGTGATCGGCTGGCAGCTGCACAGGATCGGTGACCTGTTCGGTTTCGGTCTGTGTCTGCTGTTGTTGCTCTGACATTTCAGTTACTCCCAGTTCGGGTATAAAAAAACCTCCACGTTTGTGGAGGCCGTTCCTGCAGGAGTGCAGGTGGTTTAGTTGAGCGCGTCGATTTCTGATCGGCGCGTGAATTTATGGTCACGCCAGGAAAGCGTGGGCCCGTATTCGCTGCGCTCTCGGCTAATAATCAGATCGGTGTAATCCGAAAGCAGGTTTCCTCTGGAGTCGGTCTTGCCGATTCCCAAGTCGCGCGCTGCGGCTTCTGATTTACCGACATGCAAAGCGATCGCATCATGTGTCAGATCCAGAAGGGCAGGATCAATCACCTGCACGTCTGGGTTCCAGCCGGCGGGCAACGTGTCTACGGAACAATCGCAGCCAGGATGGATCGGCATCAGATCGCCTCGGTGATACCGCTGCGTGGAAGCAATCACACAGAGTGCGCAATTCTCTCGCCCAGTGAGCACCCGCCTGTACGCTTCCACGCCAGCCGAAGCCAACGAGCGGTCAGCTTGCCGAACCTTCGCCATTTGCAGGTCAGTGGATACGAGTGACCCCAGCCGGTCGAGTCCAGCGGATACCGCCTCTGCGAGGGGTTTACCTTCGGAGAGTTTCGTATAGACCGTGTGCGCTGGGCGCCGGTATACCTCGTCTGCTGCGATTCCGCGACCGCCAGTAACCAGACGTTGGTCCACCGCAGCGGTCGCACCGACGTATCGGAAATGGGCGGCAGTGAGGTTCGCAACCTGGATCTGTCCGGCTTGAACACGAGGAACGACCATCTTCACGAGCTGCTCGATTTCACGGTCGCGGTAGGAACCTAGAGAGTTCCAAGCCGTATTCGTGAACATCAATAGCCGGCTACGCACCTGTTCGGTGGCAGCTTGATAAGCGAGCAGCCTTGCGCTCTCGCTCACTACCGTTCCTCCATGCCTAGCGCTTCACGCTCTGGCAACCGCAGAGCCACCGGTGTTGCGCCGGTGAATTCGATGTCCTCCAACCCAAGTTTCTGCGCGGCAGACTCTGGCGAGACACCGGAACGTACGGCTTTGCCGAGCGCGTCAAATGTCTGGTTCATCGCCGCCTGATCTTGGCCTGGCTTTTCACTTTCACCACCGGTGAGCGTGAGAACTTCCAAGCGTTCGGCGGCAAGATCGGTTTCCATCTCGCGGAACTGATCCTCGGACATGCCCCAAATATTTCGTGCGATCCACCGACGGGAGAGTGTGCCGCTGGCCTGAGACGATGCTTGCGCTTTCTCGTTCCAAGACACATACGCTGGCGGTGCGAAATCTATCTCCACCGTGTCCGAAGTGTCGACACCGTATTCGCGGAGCGCGTCAACGATTGCGCCTTCCATCGCGGGACGGAACAAACTGATTCGTTTTTCTGCCTTCGCGATTTCACCCTCTTTCGCGTTCATCGCGCCCTCGGCCGACTGATTTTGCGAGTCCGACATGAACGCTGACATCGGGGTGCCAGTCACGCCGCAGTATTCGCGCACATCATTCTCTTCGCCTTTGAGCATCGCCATGATGCCAGCAGAGCCGTCAGAGAGTTCTTTGATGGTCACGCCAGGTGGAAGTTCCCAGATCGCGCCCGGGGCGGCCTCGAAAGTCGTGGAGTAATCGATCGCATTGCCGTCAAAGTCTTCTTCTGGCAGGTCACCCTCGATGACTCGTTGACGCCACGCTTGCATTGCTTCAGTCGCGAGACGTTGCAACTTCTTCGTGTTGATGCGATCTATCACGTCTCGATTAGCGGTGACCTCTGCTTCGCGATGCTCATTCTCGAGCACCTGAACCGGAACGCCACCATGAATTTCCGTGATGCCGAGCGATACCCACCCATGTTCCTGCAACGAGCGCAGACGATTGTATTGATCCTTCGACGGACGGGAAAAACGTTGCTCAAGTCCAGGCACCCAGACAGTGGCATAGTCCATCCCGATTACAGGATCGCGCCACGCTTTGAGCGCCGCAATCGCCCGCCACGGCTGCAACGGGTCAGCAAGAGTGATCATCTGCTCAGGGCGTTCAGAAGTAGGAACTGGGCGGCCACTCGTCGTTTGAGTCAAAATGTACCCATAGCCGGTTGCGATGGAGTTCCAGATCGCGTCTTCGAACACCATGCCAAGCCGATTATCACGCCAGTAACGGCGGGCCACATCCGCGACAGACTCATTCGCAATTCGAATACCTACTGGCCGAATGCGACCCACGAGCGACTGACAAGTGCGGCCGCCGTAGTTTGTGCGGGCCTTCTTCTGGAAAGCGACCCACGATTCGCGAAGGTTGTCACCCATCTCAGGAAGCGGAGCATCACCGTTCACATACCGGCGAGAGAGCTTCACCTCTGGAAGCCGTTTGTTGAGCCGTTTCATGAGAATCGGAAGGTACTCTTCTGGTGTCACAGCACACCTCCTATCTGATGCGTCTTGGAGCTCTACGGCTCGTCCTACCGACACCCTTACCGACAGCGTCTAGGCCGGCAGCGAGTGCGAGCATCGACCCCCAAGTGAGGTCGATCTTTGAGAAATCTTGATCATCGTCGGGCTTTTTCAGCACGTAGCCTGCACGGCGCGGGTCACGCCTAGCATTCAAGAAGTGTTTAACCATCGCGGGGTCACCATCGAACGTGACTTCTTTCGCGGCGATCTGTTGATACAACGTGTCGAACGTTTCGCACGTGCGAGACACGTTCTTCTGGTTCCAACGGATCGGTTCAGAAACACTCATCTTTGCTTTTAGTTTCTGGTGATGCGTGGCTTCCCACTGCTTCACTTCGCCCGCCCATCCGTCTGACGGGTCAGCATAGAACCCGACCACGTTGTAATCGCGGAACGCTTTCGTGACTGCCTGTTCAACTTCAAGCTTTGAGGGTTTCCAGCCTTCACCCTTCGGGCCTTCCGGCTGTTCCCAAATGTCGATCTTGAAGAAGTGCTTCTGCGTAACCGAGTACCCGACCAACACGGTCGAGTCGGCGATGCCGCGTTTGCGTCCGGATGAACCATCAAACCCGAGCGTCACAGGTTCGATCTTCGAAATCGTTTTGTCGGCCATGATCGCTCGAAGCTCCGGCTCCGAAACAAACGCATCACGTGCCGAGTCGACCTGGTTCAAGAAGTCAGCACGCATCTGCGCAGGATCATTCGAGGTGTCCAGGAAGTCATCAGCGATACGTTCAAGATCTGACCAGCCGGGCTCGCAAGGTGGGTCATGCAGCACGCAACCGCGCGGGTCTTTAGCTGAGTCGCCGTACGCGATGCGCAAACCCTGAATCAAAGACTCGCGATCGCCAATATCCGTGGCCGGAGTAACGCGATGGTCAAAGTAGATCGACTTCACGTTTTCAAGCGCGGCATGCTTGCCAGACTTGATCTTGTCCCAGAACTCGAACGACGACTCAGCCACCGACCGTTCGCCAAGCGTGTACGCGTTCGGAGTCTCGATCGTGACACCGCCGAGCTTCGTCGCATTGTTCCGCAAAGTTTGAGCAAGCTTCACACCACTGTTCGACCTCAGCCATGTCTCTGTCTGATCCAGTGAAGCGGCAACGGCCTTAGCGCCCTTGATTGATGTTGCCGAAGCAGTCATCGGGGAAATGCGGCCACGCTCAAGAGACACAAACGAATCCATCGGATCACAGTTGAACTCATCAGGCGCAGAACCATTGCGAAGCATTTCAAGCAGCGGTTCCCACGTGAACTTCGTCTGTTCTTCGGTCACCGCGGCGATATACACATATGGCGTGCGAACGCTTGACCACGGTTTACCCACAGGCTGACCGGAAGAATCCCACCCATCCGGGACCACATCAAATAGCGCTTCGGCGATCATGATGCCGCCAACGAATGGTGACTTGCCCCAACCGCGTGGGCGCATCAGCACCGACCGGTGAATGATCCGCTTCCCAGTCACCGGGTCAAGCCGGTAGAGCTCGTTCAAATAGTCCTGCTGCTCACGGGTCACCATGAACGGATCAGCCTGCTCGTCATCACCAGAGTCAGGGCGGCCAAGATACTCGGCCATCTGATCAGCTACCAGCCAGCCAAGCGTGGGGAAATCGTTTTCAAACTGAGGCACCCAAGGCATTACGAATCAAGCCTCCGAACCTCTCCATAACGGTCACGCGAGGACTTCACCTTCGCGACCGCTGCAGCAGCTTTCACTTCACCCTCAACCGCGCCAGCGGAGAAGATTCGCAGCTTCGCCCGATCCTCGGGAGTGAACCCGTACTTCGCTTCACGCAGACGAATCTCGCCAGCAAGCTTCAGGTCACCCTTCCAAAACGCGGCATGAATGAGCGCCGTATCAAGCAGATAAGACCAATCCGCCGCGAAGAACTCGTCAACCAACGGATGGTGCGCAAGCATCGCCCACCAATCACGAGTCGCCGCCGGCCACGAGAACGGCACCATGTACGGTTCGCCATCTTTCGACGCCCGCTCGACCTCAAATTCAGGGAGTTCGGGTTGAACGACTGCCTGCGCTGGCGCGATATAACGCACTGGCGCAACGTCCTTATTTCGACGTGCACGCTTTGCCGGATCTTTGGGTACAGGGCTTGCCATGCACAGCCTCCTTCCCAGTTCGGGAGTGCCAAGTTTTCGGCAGGAAACCTTATGTTTACGCGGCAAAAACCGTTACAATAGAGTCATGAGAAAGTGTGAATTCTGCGGCAAATCAATCGTCGCGAAGAACGCACAAGCGAAGTTCTGCTCTAGCAAGTGCCGCGTCTACGCGCACCGAGCAGCAAAGAAACTGCCACTTGAACTCATCACCCGAGACCGATGGGTGCGCTACGACCAGACCAAACGCCCACTCGATGCGATCACCGGCGAAAACGCCTCAAGTACCGATCCAGGCACATGGGCCAGCCACGCAGAAACAGTGAACTCAAGACACGGAATCGGAAACGGGTACGTCCTCGGAAACGGGATCGGGTGCATCGACCTCGATCACGTCATTAACGACGGCGTACTCTGCGATGCCGCAGTGGAACTCGTAGCGAAATACCCCGGCAACTACATTGAAGTTTCGCCCAGCGGCGAAGGCCTCCATATCTGGGGAACGTCACCAGAAGGCAAAGGCAGCCGAACGATCGAAAACGGCATCAGCGTCGAACGATACTCAACTGGCCGCTACATCACCATCACCGGGAACATCTACCAGCCCGGAACACTCCTGCCGCTGTAACGCTTTTTCACGCCTGCGCCGATCTAAGCAATCGAAGAAACCCAGGGCGCTCAGGCTTCAAAAGACGCCCGAAGCGTCGGCCCATGGCGGCAGCACGCCGCGCACAGGGGCAAATTCCCCAGGGTCGTACAGGAGATTTTCCACAGCACCTCCCCGCCTCGGCTGAGGGGGTGGAGGGGGTGGTAGGCCGGGGTCTATCTAAACGCTGGGTGGGTCTCTCGTGGGTGTGTGGTTGAGGGGAGGCGTGCGGCGTTGGCTTTGCGTGCTTTGGCTGCTTCGGCTTGTGTTTCACGGTTGTGGTGCCAGTGGCATAGGGTGCGGACCATGTTCACTGTGGTTGTCTCGCCTTGTTGCCATTGTGTTTTGTGTGCGGCTTCGAGTCTTGTGGTTTCGGGGCAGCGTTTGCCGTTGTGTTGGATGGCTACGCATCTGTGTCCGTCGCGTTGTAGGCAGGCTTCGCGTACTCGTGTTGGTACATGGTCTGGTCTGTTGTTCTCCCATGCCATGGAAACTCCTGACCTGCCCCGGATACAGCTACACCCCCTGCTGTTCTGGGTCGCAGGGGGTGTGTAGTGGTGGCGTATTGGCTAGTGTTACTTCTTTTCTAGGCGGACGGTGATGGTCGTCCCCATTGCTGTCACTTCGTAGCTGATGACACCGTTGTCGTAGCTAAACTCTTTCGTGCTGTCTTGTGATGCGAGGAGTGCCGTCGACATTGTTTCGATGTCGCCCTCGGAAGTCCAGGTGAAGTTTTCGCTGTCTGCGGTGACAGGTGCGTTGCCAACCCAGTAGATGGACTTGGCGTCTGGCGCTACCCAGTTGACCGTGATGGCGCCATCTTGAATCGTGGCAGCTTGGTAGTTGTTTTCATCGTTCTTGTTGGACTGTTCCCACTCGCCGTCGAGGTTGACGGTGATTGGCTGAGCTTCTTCAGCTGGCGATTCGGTATTGCCTGCAGAGCTCTCGGATGCAGGAGCCGTGCAGCCGGTGAGAGCAATGAGAGAAATGAATGCTACTGCGAGTAGTTTTTTGGTCATGTGCCCATCGTGGCATGCGTCGCTAGTGCAGGATGCGCGCGTAACCAATTAGTTACGAACTACTCCCATATCTTCTACCGCTTACCCCGACCACGTACCTGTTGCCGTGCGTGTAGATCCTGTACCCGGTCATCCTCGCCACAAGTCTCGGCAGCGAGGGGTGACGGATACTCGCCACCACATACAGGGCAGGTGTAGCTAGGCATCGTTGCCTCCTGCATGAAATACTGAGCCGATGAGCGAACAGGATGATCTGCCAAAGATCGGTGCCCCTGCGACAAGGGCTCTCGCTAACGTTGGCGTGACTTCGCTTGATCAGGTCGCGGAATGGTCAGAAACGGACCTGCTCGCACTACATGGTGTCGGACCGAAAGCGGTACGCATACTGAAGGAATCACTTTCAGCGCGAGGAATGGCCCTCAAGTAGCCGCACAGCGTTGTCGCCTCCATAGGTTGTTCCCCACTCACACCCGATAGTTAACGCATTGGCTGCAGGTAAGTGTTGACGGTGTGGCGGGGAAGTCTGTAAGTGATGAATCCAGTGATGCTCACCAGTCAATCTCTCGACGGGACACCTGTCCCGATAGATGCATTTGGGCTAAACGGCTAGCCTCTTATGTCATGGGTAACAATGATGACGCCATCGCTGAATGGGAGAAAGTCGACAAGAATGTTTACAGCGATGACTGGCGGTGTGCTATCGCTATCCATAAAGCAACAGGGATACTGCCGTTCCTTGAAGACACCGGCGGTAAACAAGGCGCCGTGGACCTTAGAATCTGGGAGCCAGGCCAAGAAGCCCTAATCGAAGTCACCACCACCACGATCGACCCGATTCGCAAACAGAATAACTTTCTTTACGATTTCATCGAGAAGGTGCGATTCCACTACACGGGCAATAGTCGATGGGTTCTCAGCTTCGGCCACGGGTGGCACTTAGCCCCCAAGAAGCAGCAGAAACCAGAGGAGCTTGCAATTCACCTCAAGTCTCTCGAGTCGACGATGCTCCCCCCTAACGAGGGGAAGTTTTTGATTGATGAAGTTTTCGGCGTTCGCGTATTGTCAGCCTTATTGATTAGCCGCAACTCGGGCCAGCCTTGGATCTCTTCCAGCCTGTCCACTAATGCAGAGCATTCCTCGAACTACGCTCTGAATCTCCAGCGGTATCTCCACAACGATACCGTAGTCCGTCGAAAGCGTGAAAAACTTGCGTCCCAGTCACTGGCTCATGGTGTCGATCAGAAGCATCTTTTCCTGCTAGTAGTCGCATTTGGACCCAATTCCAACCTTCTCCCCATCATCAGTCCTTATTCACCCTGGGAGGACTTGGAACTGCCACTGGAAATTGACACAGTCTGGCTGGAAGGGGGAACGGGAACTCTGGCATGTTTCAGCAGAGGCGAAGGCTGGAAATTCTTCGAGATATAGCAGGTCGAAACGCAAGAGACTCCAGCTGCCAACGGTGTTGTCCGCCGCGCATCCGTTGTGCCGCAGACTCAATGAAGAAGCGTCCGTCGCTGCATATTTCTATCCGCGAGCGTACAGGCGTCAGTGTCGTGAGTAGGTACGTTCTTGCGCCACCGCTGCCGTCGACGAATCGCCCCGGCCTTAACATCCGGGCTCACTTCATCGTTGCGCGTCCCTGTCACGCCAGGGAAGTTGTGTGGGGCGAGCCGTTGCGACCCGCCCCTAGAAACACGAAAAGCCCCGCGGAGTGATCCGTGAGGCCTAGATTTTCAGACACTTCTGCCTGACCTGCTACCAAGGTAGCAGACTTTTCAGTTTGCGTGCAATGTTGCCGTGATCGTGTCGCCGAGGTCGATGCCGCATGCTTGCAGGATTTCGAGGTTCTGTTCAGCACCGAGGGTGAACCCGAGGCGTGCAACGTCTGCCCAACCGACCCAGAACCCGCCACACTCTGCCGCACGGCATTCAGCGGTAGGTGCACGCCCTTCGGCGTATTCCACGATGATTGCTGATTGTCGTTTCTCGCCGCCGGCGGTGTCTTCTTCGAGGATCCAGCGTTCACCACAGGATGGGCATGGGACGGTGACTTCCATGATTCTGGTTCGGTCGTCCCATTCCTGTTCGATTTCGGCGACCCAGGCGGGGAATGCCTCAGTGATGCGCTCCCATTGCTGGTCATCGAGCTCTCCCCTAGCGCGGTAGGTTTTCGCGTTACGCCAGGTGTCTACTATCGCGGTGACGATTTCCCGCTGCGGGCCAAGGTAGAGGGCTTCGCGCATCTGCTTCACACCGTGTTCGATGCGTTGCAGTAGCGCGAGCGCGTTCATATCGATCGGCGAACCCGTTCCGCCCGATCCGGCGCCACCTCGTTTCACTTGCTCTGTCACGGCGTTGTCCAGCCATGAAAGAAGCGGAGGCCATTCGACAGCCCCCGCTTCGGTCATTTCCGTGTGTGCTTCTGTGAGTCGCACCACAGCACGCTCAGTTGATTCCATCGGCTTCGCACTCCATTCGTTCGATCTTGATCAGTAGTTCGCGTTCGACCCGGCGCAACCGTTCCACCTCTGATGCAAGGTCAGCGTTGCGTTGTTCCAGGTCGTAGATGATGCGGTCGGCCTTGTCGCCGTAGCCGCCACTCACTGGATGCCCTTTGCGTATCGTTTCGCGGATTCTCTTGCTTCGTCTTCGCAAGCGCCCACCGTGGCCCACATCTCGCCCATTACCCAGACCTCATCTGGGTCGTAGCCAAGAGCTCTGGCGCGGCGACCGTAAATGTCTTCTCGCAGTTTGATCTCTCCGTTGCGACGTTCGATCAGCTTTACGGTCAGGACTGCGAATGCAGCCCCTACAAGCGGCATGACAGCGAGCGCCGCCCAGAAATCGTTTGGTTGCATGTTGTTCCCCTTCCTGTGGGTAATAGAAAAGCCACTCGAACCCGTATAGGTTGAGTGGCATGTTTGATGTAGTTGCAATCCTTATTCAGTTGGTTTTCGCGGCGGTCTTCCTCTACGTTCTGTGGGGTGTGATTAGAAGCGCCGTACTGTCAGCTCTGCGCAAGCATGCAGCAGAACAAGCAGAGGTTTCAAGGCACAGTGGAAACGTAGACGCGTCGTAACTTTCTGCAACTGTTCGTTTCGTTGACTGGCATTCGACTGGAATACACCGAGTCCTACCCTGTGGTGAGAGCTTCTGCGATCTGTTCGCGTGTTGGTGTGACATACGCGGCACCCCACACAGCACCGTCGATGAACGCTTCAGCTAGGGATTCATTCTCAGGCGCGAATGGAGTTTCCGGGAATCGCTCATCCGCTTCTGTCTGTGCTGCGGTACGCACATCAGGGGCAGTCATTTTTTGTCACCAGCGCCTTGCATCATAAGCGCGTAGACCATGCGTTCAGCGTTGTGTTCGTTCCAACCTGAGTCCACGAACTGTTTCTTGATGCCGGTGAGTGCAGCAACTGCGCTCGCAGCTTGTCCTACGGCATCAAGCAAGTTTGCCGCTTCATCTTTCTTCATTGTTTCTCTCCGTCGTTTAGCCGGTACGGGTTGCTTTGTGCCCCCAACTTCGCGAGCGGCCCCATCAGCTTTTGCGTATCCGCACCCGCCAGGAGCACCGCCTCCGCTGCCTCGTAGAGCGGGTAAACGATGTTCGCCAGCCGCTTCCACGCTTTCTCTGCTGCGGCACGCTCAACCTCAGCGATAACCCGGTCGAACTCTTCTCGAAGCTTCTCCTGCGGAACCTCTGCACGGGCATGCTCACACGCCCAAGAATCTCTGATGTCATCCAACGCGGGTGGCGTGTAGTCGCTCACTGCGCACCACCCAATCCGTAGTGTGCTCTCGCGGCCGCCCATGCGAACTCGGCCGCGTTCCTGCGTTGTGAATCATGCACTGCACTTCTCGCCTCGGCCCCGCACTTCTGTGAGCAATACGTTCGACGTTCAAAGGCATAGTTCGATTCGGCTTTCCGCTGCCTGAATCGTGCATTGCATCTTGCGCATCGCTTCATCGCGCTCCACCCCGCAGCCACTCATCCTGCCGCTCAACGGCCCTGCGGGCGGCACCTGCCGCGATGCCCTCGCCCGGACGCCGTTCAGTGAACGCTTCGCTGATCACCTCGGCGAGCTTCGTTTCGTCTACCTGCGCGGTGGAAACAAAATTTTGGGAACTTTTTGCTTCCGTTGCGATAACCGGCCAGTCGCCATAAGACTCGTGTTTCTGCTCGTGCTTCTGCTCCGTGTAATCTGAGCCGCGATTGTCTGGGTCGCACCACGGGCAAGCAGATCCGAAGTTCCACTGTTCCTCGCTTGGTGCGCCCGAGACAAGCAGGCCAGCCTCGCGCAGGGCGGCAACCACAGCACCGACTTGAATGTCGTGGGTCGAATATGCCCGGTTCCCACCGCTCATCGCCGTAGCCACGATCTGCTCGGCGGTTTTGGTTGGTGAATCAGTCATGGTTTGACTCCTTCGTTTGTGTTCTGAGCTTCCAGTTGAGCTCGCCAAGCAGCCACCTCAGTTTTTAGGTTCGGGCCGTAATCATCGGTGAATTCTGCACTGTCGGCATCGCCGCTATGACTCCATTGCAACCAGCACGCGTAGCATCGCCAGGAATCGCCGTCTGAATCGAGGTCGTTGTCGCAGCGCGGGCATGAGGGCGGCGGAAAATACAGATCTTCATTCGGTAGTTCGCCGTGCCCGTTCGCCTCGCGGCGTCGCTTTGAGCAGTGGCACAGGTAGTAGCCGCGAGTGTCGTATTCGCACTCGTCATCGTGCTCCCCGCGCTCTACGGCGGCGTGATAGCGCTTGACTATCTCCTGGTTCCAAGGGGTCTGGTCTTTCATCGGTTGTCCTTTCGTTCCGCGCCACGCATCACACGCAACGCCCTGATCGCTTGTTGAGTGACGACCCCGTTGCCGAGCATCTTCAACTGCTGCACCCGCGACAGTCCAAGCTCTGGTGCGGTCACCCACCTTTCGGGTAGTCCCATCAAGAACTCAACGAAGGCCGCCGATAGACGCTTGCCGCCCTTAGTGCCTTCCTCAGTCGGTTTAGGTGCGGGCCGCCCGAGCACTTGTTCCCAACGAGTGATCGCGGCAGCGTAAGGCCCCCACGACGGCTCCGGCTTCGTAAACCCGAGGCGTGTAACCAGATGCGTTGACTTCTCCGGTGGCCGCCCCAATGTGCGCGGCATACCGAAATCAGCGTCACCCGCTTTCGGTGTCGGCAGCAGCCCACCTTTTTCGATCACGTCATGCAGCGCGACCGAATGACCGCCAGCGCGACGCTTCGCCGGGTCTTGCGCGCCGCCACGAGAACCCGCATACGCGTCAGGCGTTGGCAGTAGCGAGATAGTAGTTCGCAGATCCTGGCCGCCAGTGCCGTGGATGCCGATACCGGTGGCCTCGTTCGCGCGCGGTGTCGGTAGCAATTTGCCGCCGCTTTCGATCAGATCGTTTTCCACGATGATCGCCAGATCGGTGACGATGCCTCGGCCTGGTTTCTTCCGCAGGTGATCCTCAGGCGTATTGCCCGATGGTTGCGCTACCGGTGTTGGCAGGATCTTCCCGCCGAGTTGCGAGAACAAAGACCCTGAATCTGCCATGTGGTGCGCCGATTTCTGAGGCAGGTAGAGAATGTTGTTCCGCATCGTAGCCGAGGCTGGCCAAGTCTCCGAGAACACGACCGGCAGCCCTGAGAGTAGGTCTACTTCGCTCGTCTCCCAGCAGTCCCGTTCCGAATTCCATCTCGCGATTTCTTGCATGTTCGTCTTCCTCGCTTACTGCTGGTGCTGAGAGTGCGCCGCGCACGTTTTCCCATACGACGTATTGGGGTTTCAGGATCGCGATTGCCTCGCGCATGTTCACCCACAAGTTCGAGCGGGTGCCTTCGGTCATGCCTGCACGACGACCTGCGGCACTCAGGTCTTGGCATGGGCTGCCGCCGTCGATAATGTCCACGGGCGGCACGGTCGCCCAGTCGATCTTCGTAATGTCGCCAAGATTCGGGACACCAGGCCAGTGATGCGCCATCACCTTGCTTGGCGCATCATCAAACTCGCTGTACCAGGCGAGCTCCGCCCCGAACACGTGCTCGACCGCGAGACTCAGGCCACCGTAACCGGCGAAAAGAGAACCAACTTTTAGAGTCGCCACAACGACCTCCTAACTGGATATAGTTCGAGGCATGCTCGAACTCATCAAAGAAATACCCGTCACTTTTGGGCCACACATCGCCGACTGGTGGATGGTCGGGGTGACTGCTACCTCGGCTGTTGCGTCCCTAGTACTCGGAATCGCCGCAATCTGTAATGGTCGACGTGCGACCAGCATCGCGAAGAGAGCTGCCGAAAACGATCTGGCTCAAAGGAAGCTAGAGATGCTTCAAAAATCAGCTACGAGCAGACGTCATTTCGCACACATATTGGAAAGTGATGCCGCAAAAATCATTTTTGCGCTCTCAACTTCATCTTCGCTTCAAGAGAAAGATCCGCCTCGCCATAAAGACTTCGCGTCGTTGCAGGCTGAAGTGAACGACGCGAATGTCAAAGACTTGTCCGATTACATCATCGCCCGATCGTATTCATTGGTGAAAGGGGTAAGCGGAGACTACGAACCGTTCCGGACAATACTGGACCTCAGAAGAATCATTGATGCCTGGGCAGCTGATCCATCTACCTTCACCAAGACAAGAGCCGACGCCAAGCAGGATCAAATTGACTTCATAGGTTCTTTAGACAACTCATCCGAAGTTGCAAAAATCTTCGAAGAATTGGACTAGAACGAGTGTCCGACATTGCGCAATACCCAGAGGGGCCAGTTGCCCGGCCCCTCTGGGTATAAAAATGCGCCCCACTCGGGAGCGCGTTTGTCTAAGTCTTAGACTTTCGGGTCAGATCACTGGCACCCCGGCCTCTCGCATTTCTGCAGATCCCCGTAAGCAATGAAGCACTGCCGGAATCCGCGATGTTGTTTGTCGCTGCCGGGGCATTGAGCGTTGGTGCATTCCATACCGCCGTCTTGGTGGCGGGTTTGCATTCCTATACAGGAGAGAGCCGGCTGCCGATCATGTAGGCGCGCCAGTTCCGCGTCGTAGTGCACTACATCAGGCCAGCACTTTTTGCGTTGGTGGAATACCACTGGCGGACCGAGAAGAGCGCGAATGTTCTCTTCGAACCGGTAAGACTTCTGCCGCGCCGTGACCGGTTCCTCGCAAGCTGGGCATATCCCTTCGACTTCGAACCTGGCTGCTCGCTCAGCCTCTTCAGATGCGACTCGTTCAGACCACACTTCAGCGCACGGCTGCAGGTCGCCGCATTTACCGCACACCGAATAGTGTTCGTTCAGCACAGGAATGAATAGCCGTTTGCCAGCTGCAATCGGTTTGTTGTACTCAGCCAGGTCATATTGAGCGCCGACTGGGCGCAGATACAAGCGCACCCGATCTTCATCCTGTTCACGCACCTCGTGCACTCGCCACGGCTTATGACGGAACCCGGCATAATCGATCGCCACGATCATGCCGGGTTCAATGTCCTTCGCTGGTTTGCTGCGTGCACCGATGGGTCGCCAAGTGTCAGTGCGGATCATGAGTCACCTAGAAAGGCTGCTCGTCGTTGAACCCGCCACCGAATCCGCCAGGCTCGCTGCCGCCGTTTTGAGGCGCGTTCCCCCACTGTGGTGACTGTTGCCCCGCGATAGCGCCGAAACCGCCGCCAGAGCCTTGCTGCTGTGCGCGTGTGACCTGTGCGGTCGCGTACCGGAGCGACGGACCAATCTCGTCAATGTCGAGTTCGTAGCTTGTGCGGCGTTGCCCGTCTTTGTCGTCGTAGCTGCGTTGGCGCAGGTTGCCGCGCGCGATCACACGCATACCCTTCGTCAACGAGTTCGCGCACTGTTCAGCGAACTCACGCCACACCGTAGCGCGCAAAAACAGGCCCTCGCCGTCCTTCCACTCATTCGACTGCTTATCGAACGTGCGCGGTGTAGACGCGATCGTGAACGACGCAAACGGCACACCACTATTCGTGTACCTCATTTCCGGCGCAGCTGTCAGATTGCCGACCACGCAGATAACTGTCTCGCCCGCCATTAGATGACCTCCTCATAGGTCTGTTCGAAAATGTCTGGCTTGCACGGGTAAAACTCACCCTGCACGCCCTTAATGATGTAATCGCCGAGCTGGGCGCGCATATCTCCTTCGAGAGTGTGAATCACAAGCTGGGAGTCAAACGCGGTGAGCGACACTGGTATTTCTGTGCCATCTGGGGTGTGCGCTGACGCCCAATCCCGAATCTGCAAGTGCACTCGAACATCATCAAGAACCTGCATCGCTTCAACTTCGACCGGCTTCTTGCGGTATTTCTTGACCATTAGTGATCCTCTCTGATGACGAGTTCGAGGCTCGCCTGTCGTTCTGTTCTTGCCCGGTACTCGATACGCACCGGGAGTTTGTGCATGTATTCGGGAGTGTCGTCCGGCACGACTTCCGCGTCTACGAGCCCGTCACACAATGCTTTGAGCGTGAGTACCGGGTTGTCGATGTCTCGGCGGCGTTTGTCGTTGACGTACCAGACGAGTTCGACGCTGCATTTCTGCAGGTCTGGGATCCCGCGCGCTTTCACTTTCGCGACCAGTCGCACTTCTTTCGTGAGGCGCGACTTCACCGCCCAATGCATGCGCTGGTTCAACGACAGCGGTGGTGTTTTCCACGGCAAGTGGATTGTCCACGACCTCATAGGTTTTCCTTTCGTTGTTTGGCGATGTACAGGTCGCCTTGTAGCCGGGTGATCGTTGCGAGTGCCGCGTGTGCTTGCTGGTCGGATTCCGTTTTGAGTCGTTCCGCCGAGACAGCCCGGAGTTCAGCACGCCGCACTTCAACGTTCAGTGCGTCGATCTGGTTAAGCAGATCCCCAACCCATCCCGCAGCGAGCACGGCAAGCAGCATCGGATGAGTGTGGAGGATCGCCGCATGAACCACGTCAGGGTCGCGCGCGTTCACGGCGTCAACGAACTCGCGTAATGCGGGGAGCTTCTCGAACAGTTCTTCGTCGGTCATGGCTGGTCCTCCTTTCGTTCGGTGCATCCCATGCAGGTGTCGTCTTTGAGCCATCGGTGTACGTGTGGCTTTGCTGGTTTGGGTTTCTTCGCCTCTGCCGCCTCCCACTCTTCGAAGGCTCGACGGTCTGCCCCGCAGGTGCGACAGTTGTCGTCGTGATCCCATGTCTGATGTTTTCGACATTTGGGGGGCGGCGGGTGCTCCCCCTCCCTTAATGAATCTTTAGATTTATTAAGGGGGTCGGGTCGGGTCGGGTCGGGTCGGGTCGGGGGTAGCGAACTCACACCGTTACTCACGCCCTCTGTCACGCGTGACTCACTCTGTGACTGCTCACGTTTCTTCTCGCGAGCTTCACGCGCACGACGCTGACGATCACGCGCATCATTCCGACGCTTCTTCACCGTCTCGCTCGTCTCCTGATACTCATCCCAGTCATGAAACTCATACCCGCCACCCGTGCGCAGCCACAACCCAGCCTCTTGTAACTCGACCGCGGCAGCATCAGACCCAAGCAACCTCAACACCGGCTCATGGATCACCCCATCAGTGAGGTGCTGACACGAATACGCGCCAGCCCGAACCCACAACGCCACAGCATCAGCAGACAACGCCAAAATCTTCGGGTGCGACCAAAAACCGTCATCCACTTTGAACCAAGCCAACGTCTTCCTCCTTCCCGTCTACGCATCTGATCGCCCACGCTTCACGCCACTGCCACGCAATACGCGGATCACGGGCATGCCACAACGCGGCCATTTCAAGTAGCTCTTCGTCGGTATACCAAGCGCTGGCGCGCGCACGGGCCATCAACTGATCACGCGTCAAGACATGAGTGCCGCGGCTTCTTCGTTCGTTATTGGTTTCCACCAGCACCCTCCTTCGTCTGGTTCATCGAGATACAGCACCCAGCCGACCCCGTAACGCCACGCTGGCCACTCGCTAGGTTCGGCTGTGCGGGGAACAGAAAACCCCGCCAGAATCGCTTCTGCGGGGTTCCCTGTTTTCCATGCGTGACAGCCACAACCAAACGCGCCACCAAGCAACTGCAAATTCGCTGGCGTCGTATTCCACGCCGTCCTGCCCTGCCGATGGTCACGATCACAAGGGCCAGTTATCCCGCACCGCTGACACTGGCCAACATTGTTGAACTCGTTCCCGTAGTCACGCAGCGTCGCAGCGGCGTAGGCTTCACGCTCCTGCTTGACCGTGAGCTTCGGACGCTTCTGGCCAATCACGGCACCAGCCGACCGTTACGCAGGTCAAAAATCTCCTGCATAGTAATCTCTGGTTTCCATGACCGGCATGTGCGCTCGAAAATCTGCACCAGCCGCTCATTCAGCTGACGCTGAAAATAGCCGTACTGGCCGAGCTTCCCGTGGTTTCCGCATACGCCATATTCGAGGCGCTCAAGGTCACGGTGAGCACGGTTCACGACCCGACCCATGACAACCTTGAGCCGGTTCTCAACAGTGTCAGGCATCGGCCCCAGATGAGTATCCGTCGAGTGATCCTCACACCACTGGCAGTAGCGTTCACCATCAGGGTCACTTACGAACCCATCCGGCGGGCATTCAATCTCGACCGTATGCGCCGAACAATACGCGCCACTGGTGTTGTCATCGGTGAACCAGCCGTCTTCGTGCGCTTCCGAAAGATCAGGCCCGTCAGCGAAGTAAGTGTACTCGTATCCTTCCCAAAGCTCCCCACATTCGGGGAAATCGCATTGCAGGGCGTAAAAAGTTTCAGCTTTTAGACTCATCAGCTTTCCTCCATTGGTTTACTTCGACACCAGCACGCATGAGAAAGGCCGGGCACGTCCATACGCCACCCGGCCTCACAATCATGCGAAATGATCGGCTCAAAATCGTCAGCCATCAATCTCGACCGGCTTTTGTGGGAAAAACTCGGTAGCCGGAATTCCGTCTTGAGTGATGGTCGCCCAGATTCGCGACATTCGCCCGACATCGGTTGCTTCCCATTTCGACCGCGGCTTCTCTAACCGCTGCTCGAGCTGCTTCTCCGTCACGTTCATCTCGCTGAATCTTGAAAGCGCATTCTCGATTCGCTGATCCAGCGGCTCGCCTTCTCCATGCCGGAGGGTCTGCCGGCACATCGCCACAGCTTCGCTTTTCAACCAGCCTGGAAGGGTCGCCAAAATGCACTCTCTCAAAGCCCTCGAGCCGGTGTTTTGATTCGATAGATAAATATCCCCCAGATCCTCGGTGTCAGCCCACCCACCGCCACGAACTGATTTTTTATGCGGCTGGATAAACGAGCGAGTGTTTCTGGTGTTCTTCTGTTGATCCCAGCACCATGCCTGCATCTCGGATTTACCACTCTCGCGGCTAAGCTCACGCACACCATAGTCAGTGTTCCCCCACACCCGAGCGAGTTCGCGAGCCAAATGAATCGAAACTCCGCCGCCCCGATTCGGCACCTCATAGAACGCTTGCTCCGCTACCGCAAGCGATCCGCACAGCTCACGAACTTCTGCTTTGATGCCCTCCAAATCGCGTGGAAATTGCAGCGCGACTTGGATTGCTGCAGCTACTTCAGCTACCGAGCGTGACTGTTCAATTAGCGTCGCCTGTGATGATGCAGCACCGTGCATCATCTTTTCAATGTCGGTCATTTGTTTCGCTCCCCATATCTGTCTTGATAGTCATAGACCGCCCAAACCGGCGGCTTCAAAAGATTCACTTCGACCGGATAGCCAGGCCATTCGCCGCTACCAACACATCTTTTGAGAATGTCTCTAGCTTCGAGAGCTTCGGCAACGCCCATATCCGCAAAGTCAGCGTCGAGTTGGTGCACTGTGACAAGGTGTGGCGCTTCTTTCTCGACCGTCACGAAAAGCATCTCGAGTTCACGCCCGGTCGCACGCTCAAGCACATCAAGGTAGTGACCTCGTTGAATGTGGTAGCCGTACCTCGCTGCAGAAGTAGCAAATCCGCGTGGAGAACCGTCCTCAGCTGTTTTGAGGTCAACGGCAATCCCACCCTCGTCTGGCAAGTAGTCAAACCTGGCGCGGTTCTTTACACCCAAATGTTCCGCGAACACCGAAACTTCAGCTTTGCCTTCACGCTCAAAGAGTTTCCTCGCTAGCGGATGCCCAAGCACTGCCTCTGCCATTGCGTTTACTTCAAGTAGCTCGCTGGCGCTGACCACTGGAACACCAGCTTCAAGTTGCTCTGCTTTCCAAGCGCGTGCCTCTTTCGTAGACATGGCTCCGTTAGAAGCAAGCAACTCCGGCGGGCAAGTAACTGGCACCGCGCCAGTCCCCAGCACCTTTGTGTGAACTGCTGTGCCAACGTCAAACGAAGCGCGATGTACTCGATTCCCGTCAAGGAACTGATGCTTAAACTTCGCCGGAGAAGCGAGTATCAACTTTGCTCCGCTAGATGAAAGTTCGTCCTTGGGCCCGTGGTATTCATCTTCCGGCATCCCATAAACGACACCTTCACGCTTCATCGCAACCTCCATTTTGGGTACAAAAAAGGCCACTCACTGGTGGCCATACTTACTTGCTTCCATCTGGCGTTCATACTCACGCCAACACGATTCATGCTCATCTTTAGGGCACATGAACGCGGGACACTTAGGTAAATTACTCACGCCGCATCACCCGGCCCGAACCCGGCTGCCGGGAGCTCAATCACTTCTGCCTCATACGGCACCGTTTGAGACTTCCGCCGGCACGGGCACACATCCGAATGCCCGTACGCGTTATTGCTGTTCGAGCACGATGTCTTGTGCGTAGGCGCCGGTGCGCCATAAAGACCGGCACCAGTGCCGCCAGTGAACCGTACTGGCGTATTCAAATCACTCATCGCGTTTTCGTCTCCTTCAAATACCAGGCGCACACAAGCGCCACCATCACGACATAACCAAGTAGCGACAACCCATTCACGAGGCCACCACCTTCACAACCAGGTACGCGGCCACTGCGAGCCCCATCGCGGCCGCCATCAGCACCGGCAGCCACGACCAATGCCACCGGTTACGCATCGAAATCACCGCGCAACAACTCGGTGGCGTTCGTGGAAATCACGTCCATAAGTTGGCCGGTGAACGATGTCTTCGGCATCTCAAGGAGAACGTTGCGAAGCTTCACTGCAAGATCCAACTCGTCTTCTTTGCTATCAATCACTTTCGTAGCCACCATCGGCTCCTTTCATCAGAAAACTTGAGCGGTGCGTGTGGCAGCGGGTCGTTCCATCCCGGCACCACTCGTCTAGCCCACCCATACGGGTGCGCCGTCAGCCCCACACCGAGGGCTCGCCAACCGCTAGCAGGCCGGACTTTCGTACCCCTGCCGGGTTCTACGCCCGGACAACCGATCACAGGCTCAGGGGCTCGCCCGCTACTTCTTACCGACCGAAAGATCGAAGTCAGGCAAGATGTTCTGCGGCTTCAAGATGATGCGCGTGTGGTAGACGCTCACATCGATCCCTTCAAGCTGTGTGGACACATAGGTGACGTTGTCGGACAAACCTAAGTAGTGCTTTCGGTAGTCACCTTCGCCGTGTTTGCAAGTCACGACAAGATCACCATCACGCTCCATCGAGCAGCGGCCCTCCACCGAGAACAGCACCTCGTCAGTGATCCCGTTGATCCCCACGATCATCCGCTGCACCTCAAAGTTGTCTGCCGCGGTACTCAGGTTCGTTGACGCCTTCTGCGCATCGCTCGAGCACCCAACAAGCACAAGACCCAAAACAGCCGCGCCAGCGATTGCAACCAAAACTCTCTTTTTCATATGACTCCCTTTCATCTACAAGTCGTGACGGGCAGAGGTTCGAACTCTGCGTGTGACCGGGTATCCCAGACATCACACGGCACCATGCACCGCCGAACGCCGCCAACGTCCCTGCTCGATATCCCCCGAGTGTTTGGGTGCCCGCATAGGGCAGACAGGCTGAAAAACTTTGACCCCACCACGGAGTCATGTTTGCTGCCGGGACATACCGGCCAGACTTTCCTTCACCACACCCCTACGCCTCCACCACAGGGCGATCATCGGGATCAAGTTCTTATATGACACTCAACGTTCTGGAACCGGGCCTTGGTAGGCATCGGAATTCACGCGAGCTATGTAGATGTAGAGCCGAAGCCCCGTGCCCGTAACCGATCTGCGAGCGCATCACGGGCCGATTTTGGGTATGCGGCAGCCAGACCAGGGTCGAAACCGTGGTAAGAAACCGGAATAAGTTGGTTAAGGTCGGAGGATGGACTTATGGGAATGGCTGTGGAGCCATCGCAACGCGATCTTTGAAGCGTTGAAGATCGTGCTGACTGGTGTTATTGGCTTCGCCGGCGTACGGATTGGCGTATGGGCAGATCGCCGCCGTATTGAGAAAGCTGCGAAAGCCGAATGGACAGTAACTGAAATCGGTAAAGCCGCAGCAACCAGGGCGGGTGTGCGCGGTTGGCGCGTGACAAACACTGGCCAAAAGACGGCAACCGATGTGGAAATATCGATTCCCAATGGCGAGATCACGCTTGACCCAGAGTTCTCTTCAATACTCAAGCCAGGTGAAGCTGAAGGATTCTTCGTCAACCCGAGGATCGCATCGAACTCGAACATGTCGATGAAGGTGGTCATCGCTTGGACCGATCACCAGGGGAAGCGTCAGGAGACTTCTCGCCCTCTCGACTTTTCTTACTGATACACCTTCCGTAGAGATAGCCGCCCAAGAGAACGGCTGCCCATCCGATGAGGGAAGGTACTAACTCGCCCATCACGACACCGCCTCAACAGCGCGCAGGTGCTGCCCGTACATGCGCGCGATCGCTGCCGCGCCAGCCGGTGTCACCTTCAGCGTGTGCATCACTTCACCCTTGAACCGTGGCGCGTGATGATTCGGTACCGGCTCGAAATACTGCGTCTTGTGCGAGTAAGCCGAATAGCGGGTCACTGTCTCCTTGCACTGCTTCGACTCCGACCAGCGCGTAGTGTGCTCCGCGTAAATCCAATTACGCACCAACAGCTCACTACGCAGTTCACCCTCCGAAATGCTCAATGACTTCGCCACATTCCTGAGTAGCCGCAAGTCAGAATCCGCAACAAACGCATCCACATACTCAACCTTCGGTTCGTCAGCGATGATCTTCGCCTCCAATAAAGCGTTCTGCTCCACCGATGCTGCGAGCTCACGCAACGCCTCAGCATGCGTCTGAGGTAGAGCAAACTGCGGGGTGAGAGCCTGACGCATCCGGTAGAACTCAGCAACAAGCGCGAGCTTGAAGTTCTTCACGACCTCGCTGTTGCGCATGTATGTCATCAGCAAAGTCGCCTGCGGTTCGTTCAGGTGGGCAATCTCTCGGCGCTGAGTTCCGCCAGCGGTTTCAAAGGGTGCGATTTCAAATCCGACCCTTCCGAAGCTCTCGAAATCGGCCAGGTTGTCGCGGACGATCCGCAACACCGATGCGTGCTGGTTATCGGTGCGACCGGCGATGATCAACGACGAAACCCGAAGTTCGCCTTCCGCATCCTCAACGATGTTGATACTCTGAATCTCAGACATTTGATTTCCTATCTAGATGTTCTGGCCCGTAGTTACCGCTACGGGCTTCTTTCGTTTCGGGGGTCATGCTGACCTTCTGCGTTGGCCTAGCTGACGGACGTTTTGTTTGTGGACGCAAAGCTTTCCTGACTTGTAGGCCTGTAAGCACTGCTCTTCAATGAGCCAATGCCCTCCAGGAACCGGCTGACTTCCATGTAGTAGGCCTTCCCGACATGCCCTTCGAATTGATCCGGGGTGCCGCCTGATGCGCGGCCCAGCCTCGTTTGAAGTCCACTCGTGGTCTGCGGAAATCTCATCGGACATCATGCAGCCGTTTTCTCGTGCACAAGTTGAGCTGGCTTCGAAAATAGCGTTGGGGTGAACTTCCACGGAGGAACGCCGAGCGCTTCAGCAATCGCGAAAAGCTCAGTAAAGCTGAACTCGGTTTGAGCTTTGAGTTTCCGATTCAGCGTGGGGTACGGAATGCCTGTCTCGTCAGACAATGATCGCTTTGAGCGACCAGCGTCTTCAATGGCGGCTTGGACAAGTTTTGCGCTATCAGCGACGATGTTTCGGTTGATCACACAATCAACTTAATTAACGGATCGGTTAATTGTCAAGCTCGGTGAATTATCAGTTCCGTCAATCAGATTGACTAAAAGTGTGCTAACCTGCATTCCATGAGTAATCGGAAAAGGCCAGAAGAGTTCTCAAGATACGTGGCGCTTGAATTAAAGGGAGCCATCATTTCCAGGGGCTTCACCGCCAAAGCTGTCGCGGAAGGAATCGGAAGGCCAGCGCCCACCCTGAACCGCTGGCTGAACGCCAAGCTTCCACTCCCGCTAGCAATACTTTGTGAAGCGTGCGAGTTTATCGACATTGACCCACAGCAAATCGTCGCCAACGCCTACGATCGCGTCCTTGTTATGTACGGCGAGCGAAACGGAGTTACCTACACGCAAAAAGACCGCGACGAATCGGAACTCGACGTTCGCCGGCTGGAAGAATCAGAGGCGTAGCAAGTGGCCTGGGCAGAAAAGCAGCGCTCAGGTCGCTGGCTAGGGATTTATCGCACCAAGAAGGGTGATCGACGAACCACAGGCGAGACGTTTAAAAAGAAGTCAGATGCGGTGCGCGAGGCAGGAAGCCTCGAATCAGCCTCACGTAAACGCGGTTGGCACGATCCAAAGAACGGTGACATCACATGGGGCGAATGGCGTGAGCTGTGGGAAACAGCCCGCAACATTGAGGGCTCCACCACACGCAACGAGAAGTCGATGATTGACGTGTGGATTGCGCCGTTCTGGGAAGACGCTCCCCTGGCTGAAATCACCAATCAAGAAGTTCAAGAGTGGATGCAAGAGGTTCGGACCACGAACATCGCCAAAACAGAAGATGGCGATGTTGACGAAGAAAACCCGCGCTATCTATCCACCGCATCGGTTCGCCGCTATCTCAACCCGTTCGTGTCGTCGCTCACTGCGGCAGTCGACGCGGGTCGCATCCCAGCAAACCCCGCATATGGGGTGAAGCTGCCGCCGATCCCCGAGCCTGACAGGGTGCACCTCACGAAGGAAGAGTACCGAGCGCTATTCAATGCACTGCCAGACGACAAAGCGCGTGCAGAGATTGAGTTCCTTGTGACTACAGGTGTGCGGTTTGGTGAGTTCGCAGGCCTGCACGCACACCGAGTCATGGCAGAGCAGCATGTTGTGCAAGTCCAAGACGTCTGGGATGGCGCGCAGATCAAGCCGTACCCGAAGGGCAGACGCACACGGAATGTCCCACTGGTGGATCGCAGTCTTGAATATTGGACTCCACCCACGAGCGCACGCTGCGGACTTGAGCACAAAGAAGGAAAGTGCCGGTCTGCTCTTGCGTTCCCAGCCCGGCGAGGCGGCGCCTGGGATTCTCGGAACTACACAAGAAGCATCTTGAATCCAGCTTTGGAAAAGGCCGGATTGGACGATTTAGGTTTCACCCTGCATGACTTCCGACACACCTACGCTTCTTGGCTCGCTCAAGACGGGGTGCCGCTCGCGCGCATCGCTGAGCTACTGGGGCACGCCAGCGCGCGCACAACGGAGATTTACGCGCACTTCTTGCCCGCGGCTAAGGATGATGTCGAGCGGGCACTGTCGGCGCTTGGTGGCGTCGGTGAGGGCAAGCAAAAAGACGAATTAGCGGAAGCTCGCGCACGTCGCGCTACAAGGTAAAACACGAGTTTGCCAAGCATTTGCCAAGCGGAAACAAAAAAGCCCCCGGACTCTATTTCAGAATCCGGGGGCTTATCAGGTGTTTTGTTAGTGCGCGATACTGGGATCGAACCAGTGACCTCTTCCGTGTCAGGGAAGCGCGCTACCGCTGCGCCAATCGCGCCCAAGTTCTGGGCTATTAAGTTATAGCGAGGTGGCGACGGGATTCGAACCCGTGTATACGGCTTTGCAGGCCGCTGCCTCGCCTCTCGGCCACGCCACCGGAGTGGTTGACACCACAAGCGGCCCGAACTTGTCGGGCCACTGGAGCGGATGACGAGACTCGAACTCGCGACCCTCACCTTGGCAAGGTGATGCGCTACCAACTGCGCTACATCCGCATGTTCACTTTGCTTTTGCTTTTCGCTCTGCGCCGTGTACTTGATTTACTATAGAGGGAGTTTGCGAGGTGCTGCAAATCGGCACCGCACTTTCGGCGTGTTCCGCAGAATTACGACCCATTTCGGTAACGTTCCGGTGAGTTTGCGCGTTCTCACAACGCGACCCAATAGATACTTGTTCATATGGGAGTCTCAGCGAAGAAAGTAATAGTCCGCATTCTGGCTATCGTGCTGCTCGCTTTGATTGCTACTGCCGGCGCAGTTGCCTTCATGAATCGCCAGTTGATCAACGATCAGATTGCGGCAAATCGTTTTGATGCGCCGAGTTCGATTGTGAAGCTGACTGACAATCTTGAATTCACTGATTCGGGCAAGCGCATTTTCTGGGCGTCGACCCCAACTCTTGATGCCAGCCAAAACTTCAACGCACAGTGCTCGCAGGTTGACCATTCTGAAGAGGGCCATATTCTGGGCTGCTACACCCGCGGCAACATTCATCTCTTTGAAGTCACCGACGAGCGATTGAACGGAATTATCGAAGTCACCGCGGCTCACGAACTTCTTCACGCTACTTTCGCACGCCTCGGCCAGGATGAAAGAGCGCAGCTCACCCGCAAGCTCAACAAGCTGTACCAAGAGCTCGTGCCAGACAATCCGCAGCTTGAGCAGCGCATGTCTGTCTATTCGTCGCTTTCGAAAACTGCGTTTGCCAATGAATTGCACTCGGTTCTTGCAACTGAGTTGCGAGAACTCCCTGATTGGCTCGAAGAGCATTATTCAACCTGGTTTGAAGATCGCTCAGTAATCATCGACTATTTCGACAGCTACCACGCAATTTTCGAGGAGCTCACTGCTCGCGCGAACGAGCTTGAAGCGGAAATGACTGCGCTACGCGCCGATGTTGAGCAACGTAGTGCAGCCTACGATGCAGCTGTCGAGCAGTTCAACTCCGAATGGGAGAGTTTTGTCGCCCGAAATGAGGCGTTTGAGTTTTCAAACAATCCCGATGAGTTCTATCGATTGCGCGATGATTTTTACGCTCGACGCGATGCGCTCGGCGAAGACATGCGCGGCTTGAATGCCGATATTGAGCGTTACGAGGCGATGCGCACAGAGCTTATGGCGTTGAGCGAGCTCAACCACGAGCTCGAGCAGCAGCTTGATAGCGACCTTGCTCCGCCTGCGCCGGCACCTACCGACGACGTCTAGCCCGACACGCTCGCGAATTCACTTCTCACCGTGTTCTCGTGTAGCATCGTTTAGGTTCGCATCGCGATTCTTCGCGAGGCAAATGAGCGATTGGCGCAGTTGGTAGCGCGCTTCCTTCACACGGAAGAGGTCGTGGGTTCAAGTCCCGCATCGCTCACCACGAGATTCTCGTTCTTTATCCCGCGGGATCCGTTGCTCAGTTCCGCCGTTTTCCCATGCGGCGGTAGGTGAGCACGGCGCTGCACACTCCAGTTGAGAAGATCAGCAGTGCAATCGCCATAAAGGCGAAGTAGCGCCGCTCGGTTGTTTCTCCCTCATACGGCTGCGAGTCTGACCAGTCGAGGCTCAGGCGTACGAACACGAGCGCAACCGCGAGCCCAATAGCCCCAATGCTTAGTGCGACAAGAGTTCGTTTCACCGGTTCCTCCCCCGCCTCATAAACAGTGCTCTGCCGTGCAGTCTGCCACAACGGGCGACTTTTAACGCTTCAGGTTTGGCTATATTTCCACTCCGTGCGCAATCCGACTCAGATTCGCGCCCATTGACGCGACGCACTCGCCCTGGCTCACATATCCTGCTTTTAATAGCTCCTGCTTCCCACACACGAGGCGAACACATATGACTACCGAACAAGCTCTTGGCTACGATCAGGGAAACGCTCGCACGGCGCTTTCTTCTGGCATTGCAAGCCTGATCCTTGCTGCTCTCTACCTCACGCCGTGGACTGGATCGTTTGTGCTCTACGGCAGTATCGTGCTGGGAATTGTAGCGATTGTCTTTGGTGTTCTCGCGATCAAAAAGGGGCAGTCGAAGGCGATGGCGGTAACTGGGTTGATCCTCGGCATTGTTGGGGCTCTTTTTGGTGCTGCCGTTATCATTTTCGCGCTCGTGTTTGTTGGCGCATTTGAGGCTTACAAACTGCCGAATACGTGACACTGCGCAACGGTGATCGATGAGCCGGGCAGCTATTGAGAGAATCGTTAGACGATGCTGAAACTTATTGCGCAGGATTTTATTCGACTCGACGCGATCGACTCCGTGATGCCGCTCTATCGCGAGTTGGTCTTGCTTACGAGGCAAGAACCCCTCAACATTTCCTACGATCTGTTTATCGATCGTGAAGATCCCGGCCACTTCATCTTTATTGAGGAGTGGCCTGACCGCGCAGCCGTCGACGTACACTGCGCGACGGAGCATTTCAAACGTATCGTGCCACAGATTGACGTCTTTCAACGCGCCCAGGACACGTACATTCAAATGCGCCCGGCTTTCACCGAATACTAGCTTCACCTAGGCAGGTCATGTCAATTGGGCGGGCGGTGTTCGATCCGCTTCTACCACCAGACCGGTAGATGTCTGCCGAGTGGGCCTACCTCTTGCTGCCAAGAAGGTTTCAGGCCCTCGATGATTCCGGGCATTGCTACCCGACGAGCTCTTCCCCACCAAGTGTCAGAGCGTTCGAGTTTCACTGCAACGTTTGGCGCAGGCGCCTCGTCCCGTGCACGTCGGCTTTGCAATTCGTAGAGAAGCTGCGCGGTGCCGACAAGCGAAGCCCGGATTGTGCTCGGCTGCTTGCTGCGGAGCTGATGCAGCAGTGCGCTGGCGATCGCTGCACCGAGTAGCCACCCGGTACCGTGGTCAAGAGCCTGCGCTGGCAGCGGGTTCGGCTGGAAGCTGTGTTGGATCTTGGTCCTGCCGCCGGTCGCAGTTGCGGCAATCCCGCAGCTCATCTGCACCAGGCTGTCGAAGCCACGACGATTCTGCCAGGGCCCTTCCCAACCATAGGCATTGAGTTTTGCAAGGATCACGGCCGGGTTCAACGCCAAAAGTTGTTTCTCGCTGTATCCCAGGTTTGCGAGTGCGTCAGCTCGAAGACCGGAGACAATGACGTCAGCCTCAATGACGAGGCTTTCAAAGATTTCACGATCTTCGGAAACATTTAGGTCGAGTACTACTGTCCGTTTTCCGAGGGTCGTTTCAGGCAGTAACGAACCCACTTCTGCGAAGCCGGGTGGGTCGATTCGCAGCACATCCGCGCCGTAGGCCGCCAAGTATTTGGTGCACACCGGCCCGGCAATAACCCGCGTGAGGTCCAGCACTCGTAACCCGCTAAACGGCAGCGGAGCTTCTCTCGCTAACCAAGCTGCATCGTGGTGGGGTTCGCTTCTTCGATGTGATTCAAGCGGTGAAGCGCTCATTGCCGCAAGCCCGGGTGCCGAAGCAAGCCATTGCTCCCGCGTGCGCATCGCTGCGGCTGCACCGCCTGCTGCGACCACTTTGGCTTCAGCTTCGTCACTGGTCAGCTCTGACAGTACCTTCGCAATGGTTTCCCGATCCGAGGCTCCGAGCGCTAGCGCTGCGGCATCACGGTGATGTTGGTAGTTCGTATGTAGTCTGATCCACCCGTCTTTGCTGCGGTAGTTTCCGGCTAGTGGGTCCCACAGCGGTGGCAGCTTCCAACCGTCTGGCTCAAAGAGTTGTTCTGCCCGAAATGCCGCACTCGCATCAACGCTGTGTACTGTGACGGCTGGCACCGTGCAGTCGTTTCGAGCGGCCCAGAGTTCAGCGGCAGCACCTGTCGCAATCGTCACGGCACTGGCAGCCAAGGCGGTCACCGGAAACTCTGAGGGCATCACGACATCGGGACCAAGAACGGAATGGTCCGAGCCAAGCGTTTCACCAAGGTTCAGTCGCTCTTGGAGGTACCTGACGGCTTCGTTACTCTCGCTACCCATAGCTTCTATCGTGCTGCGGCAATTATCAAGAATCAAGCACTCATTTGATGGATCGCAGGGCTCGCTTGACGATCCGCGCTGTCGATTCTGCTGCACTCTGCTCGGTCCAGCGCTGGCAGATCGCGATCGCCCAGTCTGGCGCTGTTTTTGAGGCGTCATTGATCCAGTTGGCTACTGAATCCTGTACATAGCGCGATGGATCGGCGCGCAGCGGTTCAAGGAGGGGCTCTGCGAGGGCTGGGTGCGTCTTGAACACGCCAATGTGGCTTGCCCACACTCCTCTTGGCCGCAACGACTCGCTCGCAAATCTTCGCACATTTTCAGCCGGATCTGCTGTCCAGGGCACCAGCAATTCGATTGATGTCTCAAGGTCATCCACGAGTCTTGGTCTCAGCGCCATCCAGACCCATTCCCGCACTGCGAATGAGTGATCATTTGCGAGCGGCTGGGCACGGGCGAGTAGATCCAGCGTTGAAATTGTCGTGTCAGCGCCTAGCGCAAAACACCACCAGCCACGTACCGTGTCTGATTGATGTGTTGCGAGCGTGTCTAACTGTTCAGGGGGCAGGTGTTTCAGCAAGGCGGCACCGGTTGCCGCCATTCGCTTCAGAATGCCGAGTTTCCCGGCCGCGGCAACCGTCTCACGCAATCCTTCAGGGGCGTGGGGCAACACCGCGTCGAAAAGCGCCACCTGATCGATTGCGAGTGCTTCGCTGAGCGTGCGTGATTCGGCCTGCCCTGCGTTCAGCGCCGCGAGGTGTACTGCCGAGATCTCACTTTGTTTTCGCGCTCCCACACTAGACATTTGCCGCGTTTCCGTTCTCGCCCTCAGTTTGAATGACGTTGCGTTGGATCGCCGATAGTGTGCCCAGCGCTCCTTCGAGCGCGTTCTTGCTCATTCCAGCTGTCAGTTCATCGAGCCACGTCCCATAGCGGGGACCGATCTTGTCTAGGGCATCGATTCCTTCGGGGCTGATTTTCAGCACGATTGAGCGGCGGTCACTTGGGTGCTCAACTCGTGCAAGATAGCCTTGCCGCTCGAGTCCATCGATAAGCCCCGTGACTGCGGCCCTGGTGACGCCGAGCTGTTCGGCTACCAAGGCAGGCGTTGCCGAGGTCTCTGTGTTTGCGATGGCGAGAAGCACCGCGAGTCGCCCTTCAGAGAGATCGAACGCTGCGAGTTCGCGCGCGCAGGCCCGATCGATGAGTGCGGCTGTGTGCAAAAGGGCCATAACCAGTGTTGCGCCTTCGCTCTGTTGCCGCGCGTGGCGCAGAAGGAGCTCGTGTTTTTGCTGCATGAGAGGTTGCATAGCTCTAGATTATCAACTGGTTAACTACTTCTCAAAAAGAAGAGCGGTGGGCGGCCCGATGACAATCATCCGGGCCGCCCACCGCCTACTCGATCACACTATTTGTGCCACGCCTTCCGGGCGAACACCAGCCCAGCTGCGCCGACAAGCAACAGAGCAAGCGCGCCGTAAAGTACGACCGAAGATGCCTCGGCACCGGCGTTCACCAGGCCATTGCCAGCGCCTGGCTTCGGCCCACCCGCGCCATTTCCTTCGCCACCATCGCCGGGGCCACCGTTTTCGCCAGTGCCTTCATCACCCGGCTCCAACCAAACAGCGAAAAGCGTATTCTCGCCAGCGGGCAAATACCCCTGAGCCCCGGGTTGATACAGCTTGCCTGAACCGTCGGCAACGGTGCTCCAGCCACCAAATTTGAATCCGTCACGTTCGGGCACGTCTGCTGGCACCTCAAAGGCTTCGCCGAGTACGCCAAGCATGACGAGAGGATCATCTTGCGGCACGCCATCGGCTAGGTCGAATTGAACGGCGTAGCGCTGCTGCACGACATAGGTACCCCCGCCAGAGCCAGACTGGCTTCGCTCAATCAGGTCAACGGACTCACCCGCCCACGGCCCCTGCGGGATACCCGCAGTACCCGCGCCGGCTTCTACCCACTTGCCAGTGAGCAAGCTGTCGGTTGGAAGAGTGCGCAAGTCAGGGAATCCCTTGAATGCTGTTTTGTCGCCGACACTCAGTTCAGCGAGCTTATTTACATTGGCGAAAAAAGCGCCTGTCGTTGCAGCGTTTGAAGTGTCCCAACTGGAGATGTTGATTGTTCTCAGATTCGAAGCATAGGCGAACACGAAATCAAAGTTTGTGATGTTTCGAGTGTCCCAGGTGGAAAGGTCAATTTCAGTGAGACCACTCGCTGCCAAGAACATGTTTTCGATGCTTTCGAAACTGCTGGTGTTCCATGACCGAAGATCAATTGACTGCAAGCCGGTCGCGGAGTAAAACATATTCCTGGTGGTTTTCACCGAGCGGACATCCCACTGTGAAATATCAAGACTCGTAAACTTCTGAGCCTGAGAGAACATCAATGTGAGGTTTTCTACTGCGCTCGGCCTCCAGGTGGAAAGGTTGAATTCTTCAGTTTTCGCAAATGCGAACATCGACTCAAATGTTTTGGCACTACTCACATCCCAGCCGGAGAGATCAATCGACTTGAGTTCATAAACTCCCTGAAATGTGGATGAAAAATCTGTGACATTTGAAACGTCCCAGGCATTCAGGTCGAGAGATTCAAGATCCTGAGCATAAAAGAACATCTTGCTGAGATTCTTTGCGCTGCTCATGTTCCAATCAGATATTGGCAGCGTAATGACTCCAGACAACCAGGTGAACATTCCCTCAAACGTCACACCAGAACCGGTATCCCACTTCGCAACATCAAGCTCAGTGAGACTGCGCAGACCATGGAATGTGCTCGAAAAGTCTGCCACTGACGAAGTGTCCCACCCTGAAACTTCGAGAGACGGAAGCTGTGTGAGGCCCTCAAATGTTCGAGAGAGGTTTACCGCATTTGCCACGTCCCAAGTGGCCACGTTGAGGTCAACCAGGTTGTACATGTCAAGAAACATTCCCGAAAAGTTGGTGCCGTTCGAGGTATCCCACGTTCCCAGATCAAGCTTTTCCACAGCACGAACATTTTCAAACATGTTCTCAAAATTCACCACATCACTGGTGTCGAGCTCCTCGATTCCGACGAATTCTTCGAGATAGAGGTAGCGAGCAAAAAACGAGCTCGAGTCACTGGGCAATACTGTGTTCGCGGGGTCAGAAAAGATGATCTTTTTTGTGTACTCGTACTGCTCACGCCAACCGGTGAATCTACCCGTGCCCGGGTTAATGTTTTCACTCTGCGGCGTCAGCTCCCCCGGGCCGATCGTCAATACACCGTCTTTCGTGATTGACCACTCGGCAGTGCCATCGACTCCTTGCTCTCCGTCGTCATCGATAATCGCCGGGCGAATGAGCGGCTGTCCCGGCACCTGGGCCACCGAGTCCTGCGCAGCTGCAGCAGAAGCCGCACCGCCACCAAGCACCAGAGTCGCGGCGGCAATCGCCGCGAGGAAGGATCCTGTCTGAAGTCGGGGCAACACTGGTCTCCATCTCAAAACTTATAAATCAGTCATATGTAATTTATCTAGTTTTGAAGCTTCGGTCTAGTGTTCGAAAAATAAAAAGAGAAGCGCTGGATCATAAACCCATCACCTCAGCTTGTCTGAGGAGTTATGCTATTGTTTTCACATGCTTTTCAACGCACTTCTTCTTCGTCGCCACGGCGGGGTGTAGCCAGGACCGGCTCCCCACCGTGGAGTCGAATCATGCGCCGGTCTATTGCAACGACCGAAAGAAGAAAATCATGCGCTCGAACACGCAACATCACATCAACACTCCTGCGGGCGAGATTCCCAAAGACTCCCCCACCTGGAATCGGCAACGCCACTCGCAGATGCCATCGCAGAGATACAGTGATGTGCACTCACGCGTGGCGATCCCCCACCAAAAACGCGAATGGCCAAGCAACAGCATCAGCAAAGCTCCGCTCTGGGTGCCCGTTGATCTACGCGATGGAAACCAGGCTCTCGCAGAGCCGATGGACCCTGCCCGCAAACGCAGATTTTTCGAGCTCATGGTCGCCATGGGGTACAAAGAGATTGAAGTTGGATACCCGTCTGCCTCGCAAACTGACTTTGATTTCGTACGTCTAATTGCAGACACAACTATTGCGCCAGAAGATGTCACGATCGTGGTCTTCACGGCAGCGCGACGCGACCTGATCGAACGCACCGTTGAGTCGATACGCGGGATCAGCAACCCGGTCGTGCTACACATGTACACGGCAACAGCACCCAGCTGGCGTGAGACAGTGTTGGGCTACAGCCAAGACGAGCTGAAGAAACTGATCCTACGCGCCGCAGCAGACCTACAGGAACTAGCCGGACACCTGCCAAATGTACGATTTCAGTTCTCGCCAGAGGTATTTAATCTCACCGAGCCCGACTATGTGCTCGACCTCTGTGACGCAGTAACCGAGCTCTGGCAAGCAACCCCAGCACGGCCCGTCATCTTGAACCTGCCCGCAACGGTCGAAATCGCTACCCCCAACATCTACGCAGACCAGATCGAATACATGCACAAGAATCTCGCGCGCAGAGAAGGAGTGATCCTCTCGGTTCACCCGCACAACGATCGCGGGACAGGAATCGCCTGCGCAGAACTCGCGATGCTCGCCGGCGCAGAACGAGTTGAGGGCTGCATCTTCGGTAACGGCGAACGCACCGGCAACGTCGACATCGCCACTCTCGCACTGAATCTACATGCGCAAGGCATTGACCCAATGATCGATTTTTCAAACATCGACGAGGTTCGCCGAACGGTTGAATATTGCAACCGGATCGACGTCCACCCGCGGCACCCCTACGTTGGCGACCTCGTACACACCGCCTTTAGCGGAACGCACCAAGACGCCATCAAAAAAGGCATGGCAGAGCATCAGGAAAGGGCGGCATACGAGGGCAAGAAGGCAAGTGAAATCGCGTGGCGTGTGCCATACCTCCCAATCGACCCAGCAGATATCGGACGCAATTACGACGCGGTTATCCGCGTGAATTCACAATCAGGCAAGGGCGGCATTGCCTACCTGCTCGAGAATGAATATGGGATCACACTCCCCCGCAGACTCCAGATCGAACTCGCCGGACACGTGCAGCGTCACACTGATAGACATGGCAGCGAGGTGACAGCAGCAGAACTCTGGCAGATATTCAGTGAACACTACTGCGGTGCAGCTTCAACCGATAGCGCGGAGCTTCTTCACTCGCAGCAACAAACCCTCTCCGGCACGCTGCAGGGCAACACGCTCACCATCACTGAGCGTCTCGGAGCAACCGGAACATCGTGGCACGCGAGCATTCAAAACCATGCCTCTCGAACCACCCAATAATGCCCTAGCTGTCTAACGTTCGCGTCACAGACTTCACCAACAACATCCATTCGTTGATAGTTTCAAGATTACTTTTAGAGACCGCAATCATCGAATGGACTTCAGCCATGAAGCTCACACTGCAGCCAACCGTCTCAACGAGAACACCACTTGTTGAGGCGGGTTGGTCTGTGTGCGCTTGGGCGATCGTGGGCCCCGCCTGGTACACAATCGACGCACTCCGCTCACCCTTTCAGACAGATCTTGGCGGAGCCCTCGTCATGCTGCCCTGGTTTCTTGGCATCGCAGTATTCGCGTTTGCGCTCAGGCTAGTCACGACGCAGCTGTTCAGGACTCGGGCTGCCTACTATCTCGTCGATGTAGCTGTGCTTCTGTGCGTCGCACTCATCATTGCGTTGTTCACCGGCAACAGCAGCATTGACCCTGAGGGAGCGCTGATATTTCTCGCGATTCGCTTGGCGCTTGTCGGAGTACCGCTTGCACTCTGCACGGTCACACTCTCAATCGCGCTCCCAACACTTTGGCATCGATTGACTGCGAACAAGCGTCCGCGCAACAACTCAGTGCTTTTCACGGCGGATCGCATTTAGAGCTCATCACCTGGCGCGGCTGGGCGATCCAACGCCGAAACAGACAAGACTGCTGCCGTGATGACTCACCGCACAGATGAACTAATGCGCAGCACCAATCTCACATGAACTATTCCAACACTTGTCAAATAATGCGAAGATAGACCATCATCTGCGTACTTCTGCGCCGATGCTCCTGCGGGCACCTACCGCCCACGCGACGATTAGGGAATCATGACCGATTTTACTCAAGGTGCCACAAAGCGTAGACGCCTTCGAATATCTATTGGCGCGCTCGCCAGTGGCGCGTTGATCGCCGGATTGCTCAGCTTGCCGTCAGCAGCAAATGCCGAGCCAACGCCACTCATCGATGCACAGGGTTTTACATTTAACATCAACACCGACGATACGACGCCGACAGCCACGCTCCTCAGCCCTCCAACCATTGAGTGGGACGATGACATCGAGATTCCAGGCGAGTTCGAGCACGAGGGTGTCACATACAAAGTCACCGTCATCGGTGAAAGCGCGTTTCAATCCAAGCTTCTCCGGAGTGTGATCATCCCAAGTTCCGTGGTTGAGATCGGTGAATTCGCCTTTGCCAACACCCGCATCAGCCATATCGATCTGCCCGCTTCCTTGCAAAAACTTGGTGAGAGCGTGTTTGCAGGGACCCCTCTGGAGGAAATCGTAATCCCGGATGGGATTACCGAAATTCCCGACGGTGCGTTTTCTCAGGGATCCAAACTGCAGAGCGTCACCCTGCCATCGACCGTCACACGCATTGGGAGCTATGCGTTTTACCGGCAAAGTTTTACTGAGGTGGCACTGCCAAACGGCCTGCAAGAAATTGGCACCCACGCATTTGCCGATTCTGCACTCACAGAAGTAAATATTCCCGCAGGTGTGAACGTAATCGAGGACTATACGTTCTGGAATAGTAACCTCACTTCGGCCATCTTGCCCGAGGGTATGAAAACAATCAAAGAAGCGGCGTTCATGGGAAACAACATCACCCAATTCCGCATCCCAAGTTCTGTAACCACAATTGGTGATCGAGCATTTTCCGACAATTCACTCACCTCTATCGCGATTCCAGATTCTGCCACCTCGCTCGGCACAGAAGCATTTAGCTACAATCCCGATCTCACTGACGTCGTATTACCCACGAGCATCACCGTGATCCCAGATTCGCTTTTCGCAAACACAAATCTGACCCATCTTGAACTGCCAAATACTGTCATATCTATTGGTTACGAGGCGTTTTACGGCTGCCACCTCGAAGAGCTCCGCATCCCAGCCTCGGTGCAAAACATCGCCGATCGCGCGTTCTTGCACCAGAAACGACCTCAAATTAGCGGACGTCCCGCCAATGGCGCAATGAAAGCGCCAGTACAACCCAATGAACCCCCGACTTGGGAGATGAACGTCTACTTCGAAGGTGATGCGCCGTCATTTGTTGACGCAGGGTATGAACCGGGATCATTCGGTTTTGCATCGGGCAAAATGCTCTACTACCGCGCAAGCAATAGTGGGTTCCAAACTCCAACGATGCAGGGGTACGACACCACACCAATTTATGTTGCGACAGTCAATAATGGAAACGGAGATCCTCTGATCAGTTTTGACGTCTACGGCGGCAGCTTGATTTCAAAACCGACAACGCCGACTCGCGCTCAGCATGAGTTCACCGGCTGGTTCAATGAGGCCAACTTCGAAGAGTATGACTTTGCGGCCCCAGTGAATAGCGACATTGCGATCTTTGCCGGATGGAAGTACGTCGGCACCACGGTGATCGATCCTGGCACCGTCGCACCCGGCACTGGCGAGGGCGGCAAGGGCCTCGTAAATACGGGCGGTGAAAACCTCGCTCCGTTCGGCATTGGCGGGGCAGCGCTCCTCCTCGCGGGCGGCGCTTTCCTGCTGGCACGCCGCGGGAGACGAGCGTCACATTAACAATAGAGGGGGCCCGGCGAGCACAAGCTCGCCGGGCCCCCTCTATTGTTTCCACGCATTGGATCGCAAGGCCCGTGCATCACGCATCGGGAACAGGCGATCCAACGCCGAAGATTACTTTAGGCGGACTTCTCTTCGAGAACGTTGCGGCCCACCTGCGGGTGGAACTTCGCAAGGCCGATCACGCCAATCAACGCGATAACACCGGTGATGACGAAGCTCACCATCGCCCAAAGCGGCGCGCCAACTGCCTCGTGCAACACGATGATACCGATCAGAATCGCGACGAGCGGATCGACCACAGTAAGACCTGCAATCACCAGATCTGGTGGACCAGAAGAATAGGCATTCTGAACGAAGAGCATGCCCAGCAAACCTCCGGCCGCAAGAGCGAGCACACAGATCCACGAGAGCATCTCGAATTCGTTCTGCATAAAACGGCCGATCATGATCTTCGCGAAAGTCGCTACAAAACCGTAGAGCACACCAGCACCGACGATGTAGAAGAGCGCAATGGCCTTGTGCCGCAGAACCAAGAAACCGATCAACGCGACCGCGAACACAATCGCGAAGATAATCAGAATTGTGATGAGTTTGGCGTCGGTCACCGGGTAATCAGATGCAGTAAAGGCTGCGACGGTCACAAAGGTGACAATGCCGCCAACACACATACAGAGCGAAACAAGTGCTCGTTTAGGCAGCTTAACTCCGGTGATTCGAGAGTTCAGCATTGCGGTGATGACCATCGCAACAACGCCGAGCGGCTGCACAACGATGAGCGGTGAAAACGACAGAGCGCCAATCTGAAAGACAACGGCGAGACCGAGCAAAATCGTGCCAACTACCCATGAGGGACGACCAAGCAGACCGAGCATGTGCTTGATCGAAAGGCCCGAAGAGGCAGATTCTCCCGTCAGCACCTCTACTTTGTTGAGTCCACGCGACTGATATTGCGCGCCAAACGACATGAACGCCGCGCCAACGAGAGCAATGGGAATACCCCAGAACTGCTTGGGGTCAAGCGAAATGGCCTCGGCGATCTCGGTGAGATTCAGCCCGGCCGGCAGCAAAAGTGTCGGGGTCACCTGTTAACGATACCCCGAAGCGCTGCCCTCAGCGCAACGAATTGTGGAGTGTCAAAGCACTCAGCGAGCGTCAGAGTCTCCGCTGATCAGTTCAACAAGACGCGCAGCTGCGCGTGGCACCTGATCGTTTACGATAATCTCGTCAAATTCCTCGGCTGCCGCGAGCTCGATCTTTGCGGTTTCAAGGCGCCTTGCGCGCTCTTCTTCGTCTTCCGTGCCGCGTCCGACGAGACGGTTCACGAGTTCGTCCCAGCTTGGCGGGGTGAGGAAGACAAGCCGAGCCTCTGGCATACTGGCACGCACCTGACGTGCGCCCTGCAGATCAATCTCAAGCAGCATTCGTTCACCGCGAGCGGCAGCCTCAAGCACAGGCCCACGAGGGGTGCCGTAACGGTACTTGTTGTGCACGGTTGCCCACTCAAGCAGATCATCGCTTGCGAGCATACGATCGAAAGCCTGGTCGTCAATGAAGATGTAGTGCACACCGTGCACCTCGCCCGGGCGCGCTGGCCGAGTGGTCACCGATACTGAGTGGCGAATGGCTGGATAGTTCTCGCGCACGTAGCTCGCGACGGTGCCTTTGCCAACCGCGGTGGGGCCTGCCAGCACGGTCAAAGCCGGAGCCTCATCTGCGGAGCCAGCGCCAACGCGCGCACGAGTGAAATCAATCAGGCGCTCTCGCTGATGCACGCCTAGACCGCCGAGACGCTTACGCGGCGAGATCTGCAGCTCATCAAGCAGACGAGCCGCTTTGATTTCACCGACCGCCGGAAAAGTCTGTAGAAACTCGGTCACCCGAAGCGTGGCAGCTGCGGATTCGCCTGCCTCCGCATCGGCAATTGCTTTCAGCGGCGAAAGCTCACCGCTGCGAAGCCGCTGCTTCACCAGGGCTCGCGCACGGCGCGCTTCAATTGCCGCGCGGTTGGCGGCAACTCGATCAACTTCGGGCATCTCGCGTGACGATGCCGTAACCTGCTCAGTCATTCCCACTATTGTAATGCCGTTTTATTGAAAGATCATCTAAAGTGCCTGGGCTAGCGCATCGGCTCGAGAACGGATACGATCTACGATTCCCTGTTCTCCCCCGGACAGGATGCTGCGCGATTCATTCGCGAGCACACCGCCAACGAGGTCGCCGAAGATGTCGCGAGCATCCTCAAGTTTGCCGCCCTGAGCACCAAAACCCGGTGCAAGTACCGGCAGTTGCAAGCGCTGAGTTGATTGATCGGCAGCGGCTGGGGCCGAAGTTGAGATATCAAAATCTGCGAGGTTGAGTGTCGCGCCAAGCACAACACCCACCGGACCAACGCCGTGAACACCCCGAGGTTGCGCTTCAAGCGAAGCGTCATCTTGCAGCGCTGGATCACTCAAAAGTGAAGCGTTGAAAGCCTGAGCGTCTTCCACCATCGCCTGCGCGACAGTACGACCATCGGCACGGCGAGCCAATTGCACCTCGCGCGCTTCGGGGTTTGAAGTCGCAGCGAGCACAAAGAGGCCCTTACCGTGATCCCGCACATGACCGAGCGCGCCAGCCAGGCTTCCAAAGCCCTGGTAGGCGGCAACCGTCATTGCGTCGCTCTCAAGTGGCGACCCTGGGGTCAGCCAAGCATCGGCGTAAGCCGCGAAGCTTGTGCCGATATCACCGCGCTTCACATCGGCGACAATAAGCAGGCCAGCTGCACGGGCATCGGCCAGCACACGCTCAAGAGCAACGTATCCAGCCGAGCCAAAGCGCTCAAAAAATGCGATCTGCGGCTTCACGCACGCGGCAACACCCGCCGCCGCGGCGACAACCACACGACCCATACGTTCGGCGCCTGCCGCGTCGTCGTTCAAACCCCACTCGGCCAGCAGGCCTGCGTGCGGGTCAATCCCTGCACACAGGTGCCGTTTGGCGGCGAGCTCGGCGGTGAGACGACCGGCAAAGGTCGCCTCACCGAGCACGGTTGCGCTCATACCTAGTTCGCTGCCGCGTTCGAGGCGGCCAGGACCGCGTCACGATCGGCCTGGTACTCCTGCAGCGACTTCACGTCGAACACGTCAACCTGAGCCGAAAGAGCACCGACGGCAGCCGAGAGTTCGCTTACGGTGGTGAAGATTGGCTTGTCCGCCGCAACAGCAGCCGCACGAATCTCGTAACCGTCTGCACGAGCCGACGAGCCCGACGGAGTGTTCACGATCATGTCGATCTCGCCGTTGTTAATCAGATCAACGATGCTCTCGCCCTCAGCATGTGCCGAGTGCTTGCGCACTGCTTCGCTCTCAATACCATTGCGCGCCAGCACCACCTGGGTGCCCTGAGTTGCCACGAGCTTGTAGCCGAGCTCCTGCAAGCGCTGGGCAGGCAGCACAATCGAGCGCTTGTCACGGTCTGCAACCGAGAGGAACACGGTGCCCGACTTCGGCAGAGCACTGCCGGCAGCAGACTGGCTCTTTGCGAATGCGCGCGGGAAGTCGCGATCCATGCCCATGACCTCTCCGGTCGAGCGCATTTCTGGGCCGAGCAGCGAATCAACCACAAGACCCTCGTGGGTGCGGAAGCGCTTAAACGGAAGTACCGCTTCCTTCACAGCGATTGGCGCGTCGGTTGGCACGCGTGAGCCGTCACGCTCTGGCAAGAAGCCCGAGTCGATCAACTGTTGGATCGTCTCGCCAGCCATAATGCGCGAGGCTGCCTTGGCGACAGGGATCCCGAGCGCCTTCGCCACGAATGGCACGGTACGCGACGCACGTGGGTTTGCCTCAAGAACGTAGAGCACACCCTGACCGATCGCGAACTGAACGTTCAGCAGACCGCGCACGCCGATGCCCTCGGCAATGCCAAGAGTTGCCTCACGTACCTGAGCGATCTGGTCGTGGCCGAGGGTGACCGGAGGCAGTGTGCAGCTTGAGTCACCCGAGTGCACACCTGCTTCTTCAATGTGCTCCATGATGCCGCCAACGTACAGCTGCTCGCCGTCGTAGAGAGCGTCAACATCGATTTCAATTGCATCGTCGAGGAACCGGTCTACCAGCAGTGGGTGGCCTGGACCAACCAGCGCGTGACCTTCAATGCGCTCAAAGTAACCGTGCAGTGATTCGGTATCGTAAACAATTTCCATACCACGGCCACCGAGCACGAACGATGGGCGAACGAGCACTGGGTAGCCGATTTCCTCGGCGATACGCACTGCGCCCTCTTCATCAATTGCGGTACCGTTGCGCGGTGCCGAAAGGCCGGCACGCTCAAGGATCTGCGAGAACGCGCCACGCTCTTCGGCAAGGTCAATTGCTTCTGGAGTGGTGCCGAGGATCGGGATGCCAGCATCTTTCAGCGGCTGTGCCAGCCCGAGAGCGGTCTGGCCGCCGAGCTGAACAACAACACCTAGCAGCTCACCTGATGCCTGCTCAGCGTGAATGACCTCAAGCACATCTTCGAGCGTCAATGGCTCGAAGTAGAGACGATCCGAGGTGTCGTAGTCAGTCGACACAGTCTCTGGGTTGCAGTTGATCATGATGGTCTCGTAGCCGGCCTCGCTCAGAGCGAAAGAGGCGTGCACGCACGAGTAATCAAACTCAACACCCTGACCGATACGGTTCGGGCCAGAACCCAGAATCACGATCTTCTTGCGGTCGCTTGGCTGCACCTCGGTCTCGAAGTCGTACGACGAGTAGTGGTACGGGGTGAGTGCCGGGAACTCGCCAGCGCAGGTGTCGACCGTCTTGTAGATCGGACGCAGACCGAGCCCGTGGCGCAGGCCACGAATCTCCGACTCAGAAACTCCGCGAATCGAAGAGATCTGAGCGTCACTGAATCCATGATCCTTCGCCTCACGCAGCACCTCGAGGGTGAGCTGTGGGGCTGCCGCGATCCGCTCAGCTACCTCGTTGATCAGCTGGAACTGATCGAGGAACCAAGGATCGATAGCTGTTGATTCAAATACCTGTTCAACGGTTGCGCCGAGGCGAAGCGCCTGCTGCACGTCGACGATGCGACCGTCGGTTGGGCGCTTGATGGTCTCAAGCAGTTCTTCAACCGAGCGAGTCTCCTCACCCCAGTGGAACGAAGTGCCGCGCTTTTCGAGCGAGCGCAGGGCCTTCTGCATTGCGGTAGTGAAGTTACGGCCGATAGCCATTGCCTCACCCACCGACTTCATGGTGGTGGTGAGGGTGTCATCTGCGGCAGGAAACTTCTCGAACGCGAAGCGAGGTGCCTTCACCACGACATAGTCGATGGTTGGCTCAAAGCTTGCTGGAGTCTTCTGGGTGATGTCGTTTGGAATCTCGTCGAGGCGGTAACCAATCGCGAGCTTCGCGGCGATCTTCGCGATCGGGAAGCCCGTTGCCTTCGAAGCGAGTGCCGATGAACGCGATACACGTGGGTTCATCTCGATCACGATGACGCGACCGGTTACTGGATCAACAGCGAACTGAATGTTGCAGCCACCGGTGTCTACGCCAACCGAACGAATAATGTCGATCGAGATATCGCGCAGCTTCTGGAACTCACGGTCGGTGAGAGTCAGTGCTGGAGCGACGGTGATCGAGTCACCAGTGTGTACGCCAACGGCGTCAACGTTTTCAATCGAGCACACCACAACGGTGTTGTCGCTGGTGTCGCGCATAAGCTCAAGCTCATACTCCTTCCAGCCCAGGATCGACTCTTCAAGCAGAACCTCGGTAGTAGGGCTGTAGTGCAAGCCGTCGCCAGCGATACGCACCAGGTCTTCTTCGGTGTAAGCGAAGCCCGAGCCGAGGCCACCCATCGTGAATGATGGGCGCACGACGAGTGGGTAACCGAGGTCTTTCGCGAATTCCTTCGCTTCTTCGAGGGTCTGCGCAATGTGCGAGCGCGCAACATCAGCACCTGCTTCGAGCACAAGATCCTTGAAGATCTGGCGATCCTCGCCGCGTCGAATCGCGTCGACCTTCGCACCGATCAGCTCAACGTTGTACTTCTCAAGAATGCCCTGCTCGTGCAGTGCCATCGCAGCGTTCAGAGCGGTCTGGCCACCGAGAGTTGGCAGAATTGCGTCTGGCTTTTCTTTCGCGATGATCGACTCAATGACCTCGGGAGTGATTGGCTCGATGTAGGTCGCGTCTGCGAAGTCAGGGTCGGTCATGATCGTGGCCGGGTTCGAGTTGACAAGGATCACTCGCACACCCTCTTCGCGCAGCACACGGCAGGCTTGGGTACCCGAGTAGTCGAACTCACATGCCTGACCGATAACGATCGGGCCTGAGCCGATAACGAGGACTGAGTTAATGTCTTGGCGCTTTGGCATTAGTTGTTCTCCTTCGCGCCAGACTCTGCTGCGGCGCGGTTCTTCACGAGCTGACGGAAACGATCAAAGAGGTAGAAGGCATCGTGCGGGCCTGCTGCTGCCTCGGGGTGGTACTGCACTGAGAACGCGGCGATATCGAGGCACTCAAGACCCTCAACAACCTGATCGTTCAAGCTGTAATGGCTCACCTGAACACGGCCGAGACCGGCAGGTGAATCATGCTCACCCTCGATTGGCAAATCAACTGCGAAGCCGTGGTTCTGAGCCGTAATTTCTACGCGACCGGTGCGCTTGTCGAGCACCGGCTGGTTGATCCCGCGGTGACCGAAAGGCAGCTTGTAGGTGCTGAAGCCGAGTGCGCGGCCGAGCAGCTGATTGCCGAAGCAGATACCGAAATATGGCACTCCGTCGCGCAGCATTTCACGCAGCAACTCGACCTGCTCATCCGAGGCCGCTGGATCGCCAGGGCCGTTCGAGAAGAACAGCGCGTCTGGTGCGAGTTCGCGCATTTGCGCAAGCGTGGTCGAAGCTGGCAGCACAACTACGTCGAAGCCATGCTCTGAAAGGTACTGCACGGTGGCGCGCTTGATACCGAGGTCGAGCACTGCGATGGTTCCGAGGCGTTCAACACCTGCGGCAACAGGCACCTCATACCGCTCCAGGGTGGTCACCGCAGCCGAAAGGTTTTTACCTTCCATGCTCTCCTGCTCGCGAACGAGCTTCAACTGCTCATCGACGCTCAGTTCGTAGTCGGCACCCGAGAACACACCGGCGCGCATTGCGCCAGCCGAGCGAATTACGCGGGTGATCGCACGGGTGTCTACCCCCGAGATACCAACAACACCGTCTGAGTTGAGGTCTTCGTCAAGCGAGCGCTCTGCACGGAAGTTTGAAACTCGGCGTGCAGGGTCGCGCACGATGAAGCCCGATACCCAGATCTTGCGCGATTCCATGTCGATGTTGTTGACACCGGTGTTTCCAATGTGTGGCGCAGTCATCAATACGATCTGGCCCGCGTACGAGGGATCGGTCAGGGTCTCCTGGTAACCGGTCATGCCGGTTGAGAACACAACCTCGCCAAGCGTGTGGCCGGTGGCGCCGTAAGCGCGACCTTCGTATCGCTTGCCGTCCTCAAGCACGAGTACTGCTGGGCCCTGTGGTACCGCGCTAGCGGGTGGGGCAATCGGGGCGGTCGATGTCATTTCGCGTCCTCCTGCGAAGTAGCGGTCGATACGGCGGATTCTTCCGCCGCTGAGTGTGTGATGTTTTGAATCGCTTCGGCAAAGCGTCGCTGTTCAGCTTTGCTTTCGAAGCGGAAACTAGATTCGAGTGCCGCGGCACTCTCGTTGGCGGTGACTTCACCCTCGGCAGCCTCGGCTGCCACTGGTTGCCACTGCAAGAGGGCAAGCCCCTCGCTCTCCACGGCTTTGCCGACTCGGCGACCAGCGGATCCCACGCCCTGTACCTGAGCCAGCGCAATGTGGGTTGGCTCTTCGCCTGCTACAGCAATCGTGACACCGTCGCTGAACACCGAGACCTCGGCCTGGCCCCGGTAGCGCAGACCTGGCACTGCGACCCGGCTCAGCGGCTCACCAATCGGGGTGGTCGAAACGTAAAGCACTCGAGTGAACTCTGCAATCAGCTCGCCGATCGGGGCGATAGCTGAGGTTCGCACTTGTGAATCACGTCGGAGTCGGGCGCGCCAGCCGAGCCACATGGCCAGCAGGGCGATAACTACGACAGCGATTACGAGCAGTGCGAATAGTGAGCGACTCACTGTGCGGCCTCCGCGTTCTTTGCTGCTGCCGCGACTGCGGCAGGCTCTACCAAATCTCCGTTATCGAGCGTGAGGTAACCCTTGCGCACCGTATAGGCGACGCGTCCAGGCAACTCCATCTCGAGGAACGGGGAATTTTTGCTCATGCCCTTGAGGTGCTCAAAACCGAACACGCTCGAGCTCTCTGGATCGACCAGGGCGATATCAGCGACCTGACCAACCTCAAGTGCGGTCGGATGCCCCTCAAGACGCCCAATCTCAGCAGGCTTCTGCGAAATCAGCTGCTCAAGCTCTGCCCAGCTCGCGTGACCCTCACGGATCAGCGACAGAATCGAGATTGGGAGCGCAGACTCGAGACCCACCATGCCAAAAGCCGCGGCATCCCACTCGCATTCTTTCGCTTCAGCGGGGTGTGGCGCGTGATCGGTTGCGATGATGTCGATTACACCCTCTGCTACGGCAGCGCGCAGCGCGCGCACATCTTCTTCACGACGAAGCGGCGGGTTGACCTTGTAACGCGGGTCATAACTGCGCGCCGTTTCTTCGGTGAGAATCAGGTGGTGCGGCGTGACCTCGGCGGTAACTTGCACGCCCCGAGCCTTGGCCCAGCGCACTACCTCAACCGAACCAGCGGTCGAAAGATGGCAGATATGCAGGCGCGCACCAATATGTTCAGCGAGCAATACGTCACGAGCAATGATCGACTCTTCAGCGACTGCTGGCCAGCCCTTCAGCCCGAGTTCGCTTGAGAGCGCACCCTCGTTCATCTGTGAACCCTCGGTGAGGCGAGGATCCTGCGCATGCTGCGCAACAACGCCGTCAAAGGTTTTTACGTATTCGAGTGCGCGACGCATCAGAAGCGGATCATGCACACACTTGCCGTCATCGCTGAAGACGCGAACGGCAGCGCGCGACTGCGCCATAGCGCCAATCTCGCTGAGTCGCTCCCCTGCCAAATCTTCGGTTACCGCGCCAATCGGTCGAACCGTGGCGTAACCCGCGGCGTCGCCGAGCGACTGCACCTGCTCAACAACACCGGCAGTATCTTGCACCGGTGAGGTGTTGGCCATCGGAAACACCGTGGTGAAGCCACCCGCAGCAGCGGCCCGAGTGCCGGTAAGCACTGTCTCGCTGCGTTCAAAGCCCGGCTCGCGCAGATGCGTGTGCAAATCAACCAGGCCGGTCATGGCGATCATGCCATCGGCCTCGATAACGCGATCACCCTCGTTTGGCGTGAGGCTGCCCGCAGCGGCGCGCTCGACGATACGACCGTGAGAGACACGCAGGTCGACCGCGGCTACAGATGCCGGGTTTGCGCCTCGTTCTTTCAGGTCAGCGGCGATCCGCGCCCCTCGAATGAGCAGATCTTGGTTCGTCACGAGGCGACCTCTTTCTCTCCTGAAAGCAACAAATACAGTGCGGCCATGCGAACGGACACGCCGTTGGCAACCTGCTCAAGCACGGTCGACCGCTCGCTATCTGCGGCAGCCGAAGAAATTTCAAGTCCACGATTCATGGGGCCTGGGTGCATGATGAGCGCGTGCTCAGGCAACGAACCTAGGCGCACATCGTCGAGTCCCCAGTTACGAGCGTACTCGCGCTCGTTCGGAAAATATGCCGCGTGCATGCGTTCACTCTGAATCCGGAGCATCATCACAACATCTGGCTGATCTTCGCGAATCGCCTCATCGAGTGAGTGGCGCACCGTGACGGGCCACTCGCGCGAGCCGTAAGGCTGCAGGGTCTCGGGTGCAACGAAGGTAACGTTCGCCCCGAGCGTTGTGAGCAGCCAAAGGTTTGAGCGTGCAACTCGCGAGTGCGCCAGGTCGCCAACGATGACGACCGAGATGCCGTTGAGGTCGCGGCCACGGCTTGCCTCGCCGAAGAGTCTGCGACGCATGGTGAAGGCATCAAGCAGCGCCTGAGTCGGGTGTTCGTGGGTACCGTCACCGGCGTTCAGCACGCCCGCATCGATCCAGCCGCTACTGGCCAGTCGAGATGGTGCTCCGCTTGCCGGATGGCGAATCACAACACCGTCGGCGCCAATGGCCTGCAGCGTCTGCGCGGTGTCTTTGAGCGACTCGCCCTTGCTTACCGATGAGCCCTTCGCGCTGAAGTTGATCACGTCAGCGCTGAGACGCTTAGCAGCGGCCTCAAAGCTAATGCGAGTGCGTGTGCTGTCTTCGTAGAAAAGGTTCACTACGGTTTTGCCACGCAGAGTTGGCAGCTTCTTCACCTCGCGCTGCTGGGTGGCAGCCATATCTTCAGCGGTGTCGAGGATCAACAGCGCCTCGTCTTTTGCGAGTGTGCGGGTATCGAGCAAATGCCTCATGAGATGGTCACCTCGTCAACTCCGTCGTGTTCGAGGAGTCGAACTGAGATGCGCTCGTGTTTGGAACTCGGCAGGTTCTTGCCAATGAAGTCTGCCCGAATCGGCAGTTCACGGTGCCCGCGGTCGATCAGTGCTGCGAGCCGCACCGCCTTTGGCCGCCCGTGGTCGTTCAGCGCGTCGAGAGCGGCGCGCACGGTGCGACCCGAATAGAGCACATCGTCAACGAGGACCACGGTTGCACCATCAATGCTCGGTGGCATGTCAGTGGGCTGCGGCACACGGGTTGGATTTTGGGCAAGATCGTCGCGATACATGGTCACGTCGAGTTGGCCGACGGGAACCACGGTTCCTTCGATACGTTCGATTGCTTCTGCAATGCGATGGGCCAGTGCTACGCCGCGAGTCGGAATGCCCACGAGAACGAGATCTTCTGCGCCCTTATTGGTCTCGATGATTTCATGCGAGATGCGGGTGAGTGCCCGCGCAATTTCGGCGCCCTCAAGGACCGTATGCGCTGCCATTTCACCGCCCCCCTTCTGCGCCTCACGGGACGCTGTTAAAGGATTGCTGTTAATGCCTTAAGTCTACACAAATTCTGGGCGGCCTTTGCACACCATTGTCCGCCGTGTTTGCGACCGCTTCGCAACAGATTTCGAAGCAATCATACAAAGACCCTCACAGGTCGAAACCTGCGAGGGTCTTTGTCAGATCCAGCGCGCCAATTACTCGGCGTGCTGAGAAATCTTACCGAGCACACCGTTCACAAAACGTGCGCTGTCGTCAGTCGAGTACAACTTCGCGAGTTCAATAGCCTCGTCGATCGCCACTGCCGGAGGAACCTCCGGGTTGTACAGCATCTCCCACGAAGCGAGACGCAGCACTGCACGGTCAACATTGGGCATACGCTCAATAGTCCAACCCTGCGCATAGCTTGAGATGAGCTCATCAATCTCGTCTTGGTGATCAACGACACCGTCAACGATTTCGCGAGCATACAGCCACGAAGCTGCGCGGTCGGGTTCGCCCGCCGCACGTTTCGCTTCAGCGGCAACAATCGCAGCCAGAGATTCGTTACGAACATCTGCCTGGAAGAGCATGTCTAGCGCACGCTTGCGCGCCTTAGTACGAGCTGACAACTGGGATCAGTCGTTTACGCGGCCGAGGTAGTCACCCGTGCGGGTATCGACCTTTACCTTGGTGCCGGTCTCGAGGAACAGCGGAACCTGGATCTCTGCACCGGTCTCAACGGTTGCAGGCTTGGTGCCGCCGGTCGAGCGGTCGCCCTGCAGGCCTGGCTCGGTGTAGGTGATTTCGAGCACTACCGATGCTGGCAGCTCAATGTAGAGTGGCTCGCCCTCGTGCAGAGCGATCTGAACGTCAAGGTTTTCAAGCATGAACTTCGAAGCATCGCCAACGACGGTGCCCGAAACAGTCAGCTGGTCGTAGTCCGACTTGTCCATAAAGACAAAGTCAGCGCCGTCCTGGTAGAGGTACTGGAAATCGCGGCGATCAACCAGAGCGGTCTCAATCTTTGCGCCAGCGTTGTAGGTTTTGTCGATGATCTTGCCCGACACAACGTTCTTCTGCTTGGTGCGAACAAACGCACCGCCCTTGCCTGGCTTCACGTGCTGGAACTCAACCACGCTCCAGAGCTGACCGGCTTCTTTAATGACGGTGCCGTTCTTGATGTCGTTCGAGGTTGCCATGCGGTGTTACTCCGGTTCGGGTAGAAAAAAGGATCAAGCGCCCAACGAGCGCCGGTCTATCCTACACCTGCTAACACTGGTCATGATGGGTACAGCAGCAAAAGCGACCCAGCGGATCGCCGTTTGCACGACTTCAACAAAAGATGAGCGGGCAAAAGCTGACGCCCAATAGGGTCGATAGCTATGCACATGATCTTTCGTACGCTGAGCCACCTCTGGTTTGTTGCCCCGCGCGGACCCCGCCTCGGATACGACGAGGTTTCCCGATCACGCTTCCGCGTATGGCCAACTGACCTCGACGTTCTCAACCATATGAACAATGGCAAGTACCTGTCGGTCATGGATGTCGGCCGTTATGACATGATCCAGCGAAATGGCACTCTCAAAGTTTTTAAAGAGCAGGATTGGTACCCGGTCGTTGTGGGTCAGACCATCTCGTATCGAAAGTCGCTCAACCCCTGGATGCGTTTCTGGATCGAGTCGAAAATCATCGGTTTTGATGATCAGGCCGTATACATGGAGCAGCGCTTTGTGCGACCAGACGCCAATGGCGAATTTGAGATTTACGCCCAGGCATACGTGCGTGGACGCATCCTGAAAAAGTCGGGCGGCGTGGTTTACCCAGACGAGATCATCGAGAAGATGGGCGCTGACCCGGCAATGTTTTCGGTGCCGGAAGCGATTCTGGCTTGGGGTCAGGCAAGCCGCCTACCGTCAACTCGCGCCGAAGCTCCGAGCATCTGGGAGTGACTCTCGCGGCATTCAGGCGCGACGTTCGACCAGCGCAATAAACATTGCGTCGGTGCCATTGCGGTGCGGCCAAAGCTGAGCGCTCAAGCTCTGCCCCGCAAGATCGAGTGGCTCACGAGCAACCTCATTCAGCACTGATTTCGCATCAAGTTCACGCAAATCAGGGTGGTTCTTCAGCAGCCCATCAAGCACGACGCGGGTCTCAGCCCGATGCGGCGAACAGGTAACGTACGCGAGCACACCGCCCGGTGCAAGGTGATCCACCGCAGCCTCAAGCAACTCAGCTTGCAACGCGGTGAGAACAGGCAGATCGGTTGGCTGCTTGCGCCAGCGAGCCTCAGGCCTGCGGCGCAGCGCACCAAGCCCAGAGCAAGGCGCATCAACCAAGATCCGGTCAAAACTCTCACCACCGTAGGCACCAGCATCGCGTCCATCGTGCGAAACAACCTCTACATGGTCTGCCACGGCGACGACCGAGCGGCGCACCAACTCTGCGCGGTGCTCTGACACCTCATTCGCCCGCACCGATGCACCACCGAGTGCAGCTTCTGCGCCGAGCAGGGCGGTTTTTCCGCCGGGGCCCGCGCAAAGGTCAAGCCATTTTTCGCCGCTGCGCACCTCGCGAGATCGCGTGAGTGCGAGCGCCGCCAGTTGCGATCCCTGATCCTGCACACGGACGAATCCGTCTGGCTCATCGATTGCACCAATGGCCTTCGCGGGGTCGCCACCCTCAAGTTCGAGACCGAGAGGCGAGGCACCGAGCGCTTCAAGCTGAACACCACGTTCGGGGTCGCTGCCGAGCACCGCCGCCGTTTCAACATCGATCGCAGCGCCGGGAAGCAGTGCAAGGCTCACCCGTGGCGGTACGTTGTCGGCCTCAAGCAGTTCTACAAGTTCATGCTCTCGACCCTCAGCTCGCAAGGAGTCACGGAGCGCGCGCAGCACCCAAGCGGGATGCGAGGTGCGCACGGCAAGAGCTGCATCAGCGTTTTTCGCTTCGTCTTCGATACGCGCATTCCACTCTTCGTTGCTGGTGCGGCCAATCGAACGAAGCACACCGTTCACGAAACCGGCAGCAGCTGGATTCGCCACCTTGCGTTGCAGTTCGACGCTCTCATTTACGGCAGCGTGCGCGGCGGTGCGCATCGAGAGCAACTGATGCGCACCAAGTCTCAGCACACGCAGTGTGCGCTGATCCACTTTGTCGATGCTGCGGCCGGAAGCCAGCTCGATGATGCGATCGTATCGGCCCCGGCCACGCAATGTGCCGGCAACCAGCTCGGTGGCGAGTCCGGCATCGCGCGAATCAAGTTTTGCTTCGCGAATACGTGCAGGCAACGCAAGGTTTGCATAAGCATCGCGTTCATCTACGTCACGCAAGACATCGTATGCAACGAGGCGCGCTGGTGAAATACGGGGGCTCATGAGAGCACCACCGATCCCCCGCGACCACGTAACCAGTCGGCGCCATTCATAGCTGCCTTACCAGCGGGCTGTACTCGTTCAAGTTCAAGGGCGCCGTCTACAAGGTCGAGGATCGCTTTGCCTTCGCGCATCTGCACGGTACCGGCAAGACGATCCGACGGTTCCGCCGCCTCATCCACCGTCGAAATCTTATGCAGTTTGAGTGGCTGATCTTCGCACAGCACATACGCCCCCGGCTCTGGCGTCACCCCTGCCCAGTGCGCAAGCACTGACGCGGTAGGCAGGGTGAGGTCGATCTTGCCATCTTCACGTCCGAGCTTGTGCGCGTAGCTTGGCTCCCCCTGTTGTTCATCGCCAGCATCTGCGTCGCTCGCGAGTGCCTGCACCGCGCCAAGCAAAGCGTCCGTGCCGAAGCTTGCAAGTTCGGTGAGCGCTTCGCCGGCACTTGTGCCCGGCGTGAAGCTCTTTTGGTCGCGGGTGAGCACCGCGCCTGCGTCAAGCGCCGCAACCAGGCGAAACACTGTCACACCGAGTTCTTGCTCGCCTGCCATCAGTGCGCGCTGCACAGGTGCCGCACCGCGCCAGTTCGGCAGCGTGCTGAAGTGCAGATTGATCCACCCGCGATGTGGCAGGGAGAGCAGAGGTTCACGTACGAGGCCACCGTAGGCGACGATGACACCCAGATCAGCACCAAGTTCGCGCACCCACTCTGTCGCGTTCTCGTCAAGCTTGTTCGCCTTGAAAACCGGCAAACCGAGTTCTGCTGCCGCTTGGGCCACGGGCGAGGGCGTGAGCACACGCTTGCGACCAAGCGGTGCGTCTTCGCGGGTAATCACACCAACGACCTCAAGATTTGTGACGTCGTGTGACGGGTCAGCGGCACCAGCAGCCTTCACGAGGGCGTGAAGGCTGGGTACGGCAAACTCTGGGGTTCCAGCAAAGACGATGCGCATCGTTCTATTCTCGCAGCAACTTTGAGTTCCTTCGTCGCTGAAGCTAATGCTATGCTCGCCTCATGCATTTCGTGAATCAGTGGTGGACCGCTTAACGGCGGTTCATTTTCGATTGCATTTTCATCGACACCGCCTCTCGGAGGCGGTGTTTTTTGTCTCAGGGTGGCGACAAAACACACAGGAGAACTCATGACCGAGACCCAGCTTTCCCGCTACCGCGCCAACGCCGAAGGTTACTTTGGCGAGTTCGGCGGTGCAGTATTGCCCCCGTTTTTGGTTGAGCCAATGGCAGAAGTTGCTGCGGCATATGAAATCGCGCGGAATGATCCCTCGTTTCAGGAAGAGCTTCAGTCGCTGCTGAGCAAATATGTTGGCCGCCCGTCACTGCTTTATTTCGCTGAAAACCTCACTCGCGAGCTCGGTGGCGCGAAGGTGTACCTGAAGCGCGAAGATCTCAACCACACCGGCGCCCACAAGATCAACCACACGCTCGGCGAGGCGCTGCTTGCGAAACGAATGGGCAAGACCAAGGTGATTGCCGAGACCGGCGCGGGTCAGCACGGTGTGGCGCTTGCGACAGCTGCGGCACTTGTTGGTCTTGAGTGCGAAATTCATATGGGCGCAATCGACGTTGAAAAGCAGCACCCAAATGTGGTGCGTATGGAGCTGCTCGGCGCAAAGGTAGTGCCCGTTGAACGCGGCGGTCGCTCACTCAAAGAAGCGGTCGACTCGGCGTTCGAGGTTTACGCTGGATCACCAGACGAGTACCTTTTTGCAATCGGTTCGGTGGTAGGTCCACACCCGTTCCCCTCAATGGTGCGAGATTTCCAGTCGGTCGTCGGTCGCGAAGCTCGCGCGCAGATTCTTGAGGCAGAGGGCCGTCTGCCCGATGCGCTCGTCGCGTGTGTCGGTGGCGGCTCAAACGCGATGGGTCTCTTTGATGCGTTCCTCGAAGACGAGTCGGTGCGCATCATTGGTGTCGAGCCCGCGGGCGAGGGTCTCGATTCGGACCGTCACGCTGCGACCATGACGCTTGGCACGGTCGGCGATATTCACGGCATGCGCACCAAGGTCTTGCTCGGTGCAGATGGAGAACCTGCGCCTGTGCACTCAATTGCCTCAGGAATCGACTACCCAGGTGTTGGGCCCCAGCACGCCCACTTGGAACAGCTCGGTCGAGCAGAATATGTGTCTGTGACCGACGAAGAAGCACTCAATGCTTTCCAGCTACTCACTCGCACGGAGGGCATTATTCCCGCGCTCGAATCTTCACATGCCATCGCGCACGTCGTAAAGCTCGCACCAACCCTGTCGGCAGACAGCATTGTGATCGCGAACCTCTCGGGCCGTGGTGACAAAGACGTCGACTTCGTCGCGGAGCGCCTACGCAAGTGACAGCTTCTGTCTGGGTTTCGTTGTTGGTGGCCTGCGTCGTAATTAGTCTTACGCCCGGCGCAGGCGCCATCAACACCATGTCAAATTCTCTCGCCGAGGGTTGGCGTCGCTCTATCTGGGGCATCATTGGGCAGCAGCTCGCGCTGGTCGTGTACATCGTGGTGGTCGCAGCGGGCGTCGGCCTAATGGTGTCGAAGTTCCCAGTGATTTTCGATGTCGTGCGTTACGTCGGTGCCGCATACCTGGCATATCTCGGTGTACGAATGATCTTCGCCAAAACAGATGCTGCCGATGAAGCCGATAGCGAGGTCTACACCCCACGACACGAAAGCGCTTGGGCGATGCTTCGCCGCGGCTTCTGGGTGAATATTCTGAACCCGAAGGCGATCGTCTTTTTTCTCGCTTTTATGCCGCAATTTGTGCGACCAGATCAGCCGCAACTCCCCCAGTACCTCATCGTCAGCGTGACCATGATCGTGATTGATGTCGCGGTGATGTGGTTTGTGTTCGCTGGCGCCGCTGGATCGTTTCGCAGGCTTACCCGCACCGCAAAAGGTAGGCGTGGGATCAACTACACATTTGGTGCACTATTCATTGCGGTTGCGCTGATGCTGCTGTTTATGCGGCACTAAGTCTGTTGCTCGGGGGCCTGCGAGCAATCCGCAGGCAAGCCAGGAGCCAGCTTCGTCTATGACAGACCCGGGCCGGTCAAGCAACGCCACCTAGCTTCGCCAGTTACTTCTGCATCGATCCCGGCAAGCTGCCCGAACACACCCCACACATTCGACGAAGCACCGTTCAGAATCGACACCTACCCGAGCTGCGTGCCACCAAAGAACGACGACGTGACAGCCTCACTGCTGTATTTGGTTTCGGTTTCGCGAGACAACGGACGACCGAGTCCGTCGTACGTGGTCTTCGAGCTACTCACCTCGTCAGTGGCTTAAGTTGGCATGTTGCGCCAGTCATACCGATAACTCGCGTGCTCAGATTCAGAGACCCCGTGCGCCCGTGTAATGCCGGGTTGCCCCAGCACAAATAGCGTGGGTCGCTCTGCGGCAATTGGATAATTTGACCGTGGACCATTGAATTGGAACGATCAGCCACACACAAAATGGGTATCTACTACATCTAACTTGGGTAGCCTAACGCACGAGATTGAGTGTGCTCTTTCGATATCGTTTCTGCATGCAAATACCATCGACGATAGTGCAAACGCTCAAGCGCATTTGGCCCGCGGCCATATCACTTATTGCAGGCATCTTGTCAATGGCATTCATCCTGGTTTTTATTTGGGGCATCAGCTTTGCGCTCATCGGAATCGGATTTGGAATCGCTGGCATACGATATTCGAAACCACTAGCCATTCCGGGACTGTGCCTTAGCGGATTTTCTGCACTAGCGTTTGTAGCAATTGCCCTACCGATAGTTATCCAGGTTGCTCTTGGCTATTAGAAACCCATCCAGCTACTCAGGTGCACATCAACTTCCTGCACGAATCAAAGTATTGAAAATACCTGGCACGCGACCAAAATTTTAGACAAGTTAAATACTTCGATGGAACATCCCCGAGCATGCGGAATCTGAAGCATTAGATTGAACGGTCAGTAAAGACCCAAATTCCACTTACTTCCAGCAATCAATGATTTGGGAGTGCAATGACCCCCAACTCGTTGAGAATCAGAGCAATACCGGATAGTGCACATAGGATCGCAATAAGTGCCATCATCCTCGGTGTCGATCTTGGAGCGTACGACTCAACCCAGCCCACCAGTGACTCTCTTTGCCGCTTGGCGAAATACTTTGCAACCGGTTTACGAAAGCTAAAGAGTACTACAGCGATTACTAGCCATACTCCTCCACCGATTAAGTGGTTAATGTACATTTTCAGCCAGTCGGTATTCTTACTAGCACTGAGCAGCCTGGCGCGGTACCCGAAAATGCACCGGAGCTGTTTCCCTCACAAAGTTGATGCCCATGAGGCATAAACCATGTCATAGAGACCCTCGACCAACGTACTTTCTTTTGGGGTCCATGTCGCCCAATTTTCTTCATAACTCACTGGATATGCGCCTTCAAGAGTGTGAAGCATCTACAGGACCATGTTCTTACTAAGTTTCGAAAACCAAGAGAATTCAATTACTTCCGTAGCTTGCAAAACTAGAAGCACACCAGTAATAAAAATCAATAATGCCGTCAGCAACACTGAACTTGGCGTGGAGCGCATCTCCGCTTCCGAGTTTTCCCCATTGCGAAATTCTCGATGACCGCGGGACATAGTGTTAGCAATCGCCCGCCGAAAAACAGCAAGCAATACTGATACAAAAATCCATACGAATCCAACGATCATCTCAACTTCGTTTCAGGTAATCGCCGGTTTTCACGCAGAACTTGTCTTCGCCCTCAAGATTCGGCAGCGCACGCCCGTCAAGATACGACGCGACACCGTCAGCTGCACACATTTGCGCGTCACGCTTCGGATTCAAGAGTTTTCGATCCGGCATAAGTTCGGTTGTTCGCGGTGGATCGATTAGTCCCGAACCAGCAACACTCTGCGGTTCAAACAGAGTACATTCGAAGCTGCCGACCAATGCAACCTCTCGTTCGAACCGCCCCCCTTTCAGCAGAAGCTCATCCCCTCTCTTGGCCCGACACCGCATCATGCTCTTGCTGCTTCGCCACTGCCACTTTTTCCCGAACTAACTCGGCAAACGAATGTACGCCCCGACCAGTGAAATGAAATGGCCACACAAACCAAACCGTGGTCGGTTGAAATTCAAAACGCTCACTCCCAACAGTGAGCCTGATCCCGGGCCCAGTGCTCATTACCGAACTCACCCTAACTATTTCAACTTTTGAAATCTCGCTGTAGGGAATCGTGACTTTCGCCTCAACATCCTTCGCAACCCCCGTGCGCACTGTGAGCACCGACTCTTCCAACACCAGAACTTGGAGCCCGTTATAGTTCGGATGCAATACCATGTCGCGCGCATGACACACATTGTCATTCCATGCTGAAAGACCAATACACATAGAGAAAACCTGAGCATTCGGAACAGCTCGCGCAACTCTAGTGCGGTAATACAACCACAGCAACGAAGCACATGGAGGACCCAAAATAAGGGCCGCGAGAGTTCCATATATTGCAAAGTGCAATCGGAATTCTGCATTTGGGGATGACTCTCGATACGCTCTCTCTATTCCTATAACACCTCTAGCGCCGCTACTAAGAAATAGTGCAACCCCCACCCCTAAAAAAGGGTTTTTGTAGTGCTTTCGTGCATCCATGCGTTTGGACCAGAACATCATTTACTGTCCTTTTCAGCAAGGTAATCCGCTGCACTTCCTGTGCCATAGCTCTGCGCGCCAAGACCGATAGCGTTCTGAATGTTAATCGCAACTATCTGCGCAGTTTTGGCATGGTTTGGCGCTTGAAAGTAGAAGGTCCCAATTGGCCCGGACGCTACACCGATTACCCCTACTCCGCAGCTCACAGTTATGTTTGAACAGCCAGTGAGCAGCAGAAGACTCATCGCGGCTGCCAAACCGACCAAAAATCTCCCAATACACTTTTTCTCACCACGAGATTGTTTCCTCCCACATGAAGTTTTCCACTGGGAAGCTCCACTATGACTTAATCGGCAAGTCAATAATGCCGAGTCCGTTTAAAAGCAAGAGAACTCCAATAACAAATGTCGTGATGCCTGATCGCGCAAATACCTTGGGGGTCGAAGCCATCTCATATGAGGTGACACCGAACGGAAGCTCTCGATGCATCAGCGCATAAAACCTCGATAGTGGTCGCCTTAATAGGAAAATCAGCACTCCGATACACATCCAAATAATCCCGGAAATCATAAGCCGTACCTTCTCTCATTGACTGACAAAATGGATCGTTATTCCCCCACTGCAGCCAACCTTGATCCCGTCAACCACACCGGTAAGGCCGCTCAAGAATGGTGAAGTTGAAACGGCAAAACCAAAGTAGACTCCTCCAACTGAGCAAGTGACATTGAGCGCAGATTGGTTCGGTTGCACCGCTGACAGGCCCACGGAGGAACCACCTCCGACGACTACGCCAACCCCGAACACTAGATTTGAATTGCTGTCAACACCTAGACATACAAGCGCACACCCTCCGGCGATTGATGAGACCCCGTAGGGTATCTCAAACCCATCTGTCATCCGTTTCCACGAACTTTCCACACGGTCTCCAATATCACTCGTGTGCTGTTTCCAAAAGTCCATATCTCGAAAACCATCCGGGTAACATCCAGGAGTCGCCGAGGACGAGGTACACGTTCGTGCAGAATCTGGATGCCGAGCCTCTCGCATCGATTCAAGTTCCGGCGTCAGCACCGCCCGCCAACCCGTTCCGTTCCAGTCATAGTGATTTGCTGCACCCGAGATGTTCGGCACTGACGCCTTTGACGGCGGATTCAGGATCGGCTTCCATGCACTGCCGCTGTAGTCATAATGATTCGCCGCCGCAGACGCATTCGGCGTTGAAGCAGCAAACCCACCCACATCAACAAACGTCACCGGATCCCCCAGCACATACGCATACCGGTTCAACGACTGCGGCTGCACCAGCAACCCAGGCCACGCGTCAGGAGCCATCCACGAACCAGATGCCGCATCATAGGAACGCGAACCAAACGCGACCACACCAGTACCCGCATCTTGAAGCTCACCG
>NZ_JASCRS010000006.1 GCF_030010235.1 Leucobacter sp. UT-8R-CII-1-4
TCACAATGAACTCAGAGAGGTGGTCTGATTCGGCACGCACCTTGCCGGTTGCTTCGTCGTAGTACGAGGGCAGCTCGACCCAGTCTTCTGCCGAGGACTCCCGGGTATACAGCTTCAGCGAAGTGAGCTCGATACCCGCGGCCGTCACTTCGTCTTCGTCGACGGCGAACCCGAGCGTGATACCCGGCGTCACCGAGGCCGCCTTCTCGACACCGTGTGGGTCTTTCTCGGTGACCACCTCGGCGGGGAATGCCGTCACTTCATTGCCGTCGGATGCCTGCGCGTCGATACTTATCGCGTCGCTGAAGGCGATGCCGTCAAGCTGCGCCTCGGCAGACGCCACCGCGTCGGGGCTCGCCTCACTCAATGTCAGCTGCAACTCGTCGCTGATCTTGTAGCCAGAGAACTCGGCACTGACGCCAACACTTCCGGCCTCGATATTGCCCCCGGTCGCTGGCGTCAGTGTGGCTTCGGCAAACGTTTCAGGCACGTCTTGATGCTCGATTACACGCCCGTGTTCGGCAAGGCCACGCCCCTGACTGTTGGCCAACGCCAACACGAGCGACCTGGTCGAACGTTTCGTACCTGCCACCTGCGCACTTTGCGCCACCGACACCGCTGCCACCTGTGGTCGTGATTCCAGCCGCCTCGGTTTCGAAGCGGCCTGCCTCGCCTCACGCACCACCCGCACGGAACGACTCTGCGCCGATGCCTGCTGTAACGCCTGCGCATTCGGCGGAGCCGCCGTCACCGCAACAGCCGTCACGAACAGCAGGGTGAGCACTCTTGCGGCAACACCCGCGGCCGCGGTCCTTCCCGGCCTCACGAGACCGGCATCTCTACAGAACGGGCAGCCCCCGTCATGTGCTCAACGATCCTACGCCGCCACAACAACCAGCCACCCGTGCCAAGCCCCGCAAATCCGAGCAGCAGCATCAGCCAAAACCACGGCTGACCCGTCAACGCAAGCAGCGACGGATCAACACGTTTCACACACGCCGCGAGCTGCGCCGCATCAGAAACCCCATCACCGTCATAATCCTCAAACCCAGTCGCACACGTACGCGTGCCACAGACCACAAACTCGACCCAGTCGGAGATCCTGTCGCCGTCAGCGTCTTCAAGACTGTTTGAACAGGTGTCAGTGCCACAGACCAGACGCTCGGCATAATCGGGAATCCCGTCACCATCACGGTCTTTCGTCGCACTCGCACAGGTACGCGTGCCACACGACAGAAACTCAACCCAGTCAGCAATCCCATCGTTATCAGCGTCCTCAAGCCCCGTCGCACACGTCTTACTGCCACAGATCGCAAGCTCAATGTCGTCGGGAATGGCATCGCCATCGGCATCGGATACCTGATCTTGACTGTGGAATGTTCGCGACAGCTCGATTGAGCTCGCCGTCAATCCCACGGCGGCGAAAGACTCCAACGAAGACTGGGGAGTTTGTTGGGTCGCCGCTTGTGCCTGAGTGGGGCCGACTAGCACAGCCGCACAGATCACGACAAGACTCAGTACGTGTGCGAAAACATTCTGGGGGCGCGAGAGCGCAACGAATCGACGTTGAGTCACGTGGGGCTTTCTGGAAAACGGGAAGTAGGTCTTGAAGACGCTCTCAACGCACCAGAAGAATCAGCTCACCCTGACTCACAAATGCCGCCATCAGAAGCGACTGTAAACGCCGCCACGCATCACTTCATACCCGAAGTGCATACACGTTATTCAGACGTTACAAAACCCGACTTTTTCAGCCAGTTAAACACTTCTGAACAGGAGTTTTCTTCACCGAGAACACGCCAATTTCACCGAACTTTGACCACACAAAACCGAAACATATCAAGAGTTTCACGCCCGTACGAAAGTAGCGTTTCCGCGGCAGAAATAACGCTAGCTATCGAAGACGCCGCGGTCATCAAATCGCAGACGTAGTGCTTCTGGATGTGCCCGGCCCGGAGCCCGCCCCGCGACCCGTGAAGAAGAACCCGCGGCGTCTGCCACGAGAGCACCGCGCAATCGCTTCGCTACCTCGGCACCCTGTGCATAGTCAAAACGCACAATTGCGCGGAGCAGCGCGGCACCGCGCTGACCATTTGGGCCCGGGCGTTCTTGAACGGGCGTAGGCCCAAGCGTGTCAACACCGGGCAACTGACCGAGTGCTTTGAGAGCCCGATCTACCTGCTGGCGGCCACCAGTAACGCTAGCGACACGAACCGCAGGCGGGTAACGCAGCTGATGACGGTCACGCAGCTCGCTGCGCAACCACTCGTCGATGCGCCCTGTTACAAAGGCTTGCACAACCGGGCCCGACCCGCTTGCAAGCACGCACCGGCCATCTGGCGCGGCGAGGGCGGCGGCATTTTGCCACCAGCGCATACAGTCCTCGGCGGCACGGAGCGATTCGATACTGAGCAGTCGATCAGCATCGAGTAGCACAACAGCGTGGTATCCCCCGGCCGCTATTGGTTCAGCCCCGCGTGTGGCGACCACAAGTGCAGGCCTCGAATCGACCCGTTCATGCGGGTGGGCACCGTCACTCAGAATGACTCTGGTGCCCGGAAACTGCTTTTGAAATTGCTCCACGGTGCGCTCAGAGCCGGCACCGCGTTGCGCGAGACGCGCACTATTGCATTCGGGGCAGCGCCAAGCACTGGCGTGTTCACCGCACCACCGGCATACCGCTCGGTGCATGCCTTGAAAACCGATCGGCCCACCACACGACTTGCACCGCGCCCGCTCACCACAGTCGTCACACACCGCAACCGGCGCATAACCGGGCACCGCAACCTGCACCAGGACTGGCCCCTTCGAAAGCCCCTCGCGAATGCTCCGCGCGGCGAACTCGGGCACTCGCCCAAAGTCGGCCTCAAGATTCTGCACCGCATCGGCCGTGATGATTCTCGTGCGCCGCGGGGGCACAGACTCAGCTTTCACATAGTTGATATCGATGAGTCGTTGCACCTCGGCGCTACGCGCATGGGCAGCAAACACAAGACCCACTCGGTCGACAGCACTATCGTCGCCCTGCTGGTCGGCGTTGGTGACACCCGTGTCGACCGCCGCAGCAGACTCGGCGTGCTCAATCGATGCGCGCACGAGCGCTGCGTCGCGCGCGTGCACATATGGCGCGAGAGGTTCAGAGAGCAACGGATCGCCGTCGTCCCAAAGCAGAATGGCGCCAAGACGATAGGCGGGCGCATAAATCGCCGAGCGGTTGCCGAGCACAATTCTGGGTTTTGCGTCGAGTGCACGCAAAAATGATGCGTATCGGGCGCTACCCGATTGCCGCGAATCGACCCGCACCACACCCGAGTGCCCAAGTGATGCGAGCGCATCGGCCAGCTGATCCACATCGCGATAATCAGGGGCGACGAGGATCGCGCTGCGCCCTTCGGCGTGTACGGCGAGGGCGAGCTTCGCCAACTGCACAGCCCAGCCGCCGACCCACTCGCCTGTGCTCAAACGTTCTGGCCCGTGCGACGAGGTAATTGCGAGGCGATCACCGTTCAGCAGCAGCTTGGCGGTTTCAGCTTCTTGCTCAGCAACTTCGGGAGCGAGGTCATCAGCACCGGGATCTGCGGCAGTGCCCGCCAAATGCTGCTTCTCTGCGCGCACCATTCGCTGGGGCAAAGCAAGTCTCAGAATGTCAGAAGCAGAGCCACCCGCGCGATCAGCGACTGCTCTGGCCACCCGCCAAAGCTGAGGCGTAAGTGCGGGTACCGGGCCGACGATGTCGGCAATCGGCTGTAATTCACCGCCAAAGTCGCTCCGTTCAGCGAATCCAACCACGTACCCGTGGCTGCGCCTATTTTGCGAACGAAACGGCACCCGCACGCGCTGGCCGACTCGCAGATCATCTGCGAGGTCGGCCGGCACGGCATAGTCGAAAAGATGGTCGAGCTGCGGTAACGCAGAATCGAGAAGCACCTGAGCGACTGGTCGCCCCTGCGCTGCTTCGGCGCGATCACTCAGATCCGTGTGCGCCGTCTCGACCGCACCCAAGAGTGCTTACAACCCGGCAGCTGCCCGAAGCAGCTCGACACGAGGGGTTGCCTCCCAAGTGAACTCAGGCAGGTTGCGGCCGAAGTGACCGTAGGCGCTCGTCTTTGCGTAGATCGGGCGAATCAGATCAAGGTCACGAATGATCGCTGCCGGGCGCAGGTCGAAGACCTCACGAACGGCCGCCTCGATACGTGCGAGCGGAATCGTCTCGGTGCCAAACGTCTCTACGTAGAGACCGACCGGGTGCGCGCGACCAATCGCGTAGGCAACCTGAAGCTCAGCGCGCTTCGCGAGGCCAGCGGCAACGACGTGCTTCGCTACCCAGCGCATCGCGTAAGCGGCCGAACGGTCGACCTTCGAAGGGTCTTTGCCGCTAAACGCACCGCCACCGTGACGGCTTGCGCCGCCATAGGTGTCAATGATGATCTTGCGGCCAGTGAGACCAGCGTCGCCCATTGGGCCGCCAACCACGAAGGGGCCTGCTGGGTTGATAAAGAGTTCGGCATCGCTGCTCACCAATTCGGTGCGCTCAAGCACCGGTCGAATCACTTCGCGCTCGATATCAGCACGCAGCTGATCCTGCGTAATGCGAGCCTCGTGCTGGGTCGAAAGCACAACTGCTTCGACGCTAACCGCGCGGTCGCCCTCGTAACCGATCGTGACCTGGGTTTTACCGTCTGGTCGAAGGTACGGCAGCACGCCTGATTTGCGTACCTCAGTGAGCTTTTCAGCCATGCGGTGCGAAAGCCAGCTTGGCAGCGGGTGCAGCTCTGGCGTTTCGTCGACCGCGTAGCCGAACATGATGCCCTGATCTCCGGCGCCCTGCAGGCTGAGTTCGTCGATTGCGCCCTCGCCCTCGCGCGCCTCAAGCGATCGCTCGACACCAGAAGCGATATCTGGCGACTGCTGTCCGATCGAAACCGAGACACCGCACGATGATGCGTCAAAGCCCATTTCGCTTGAGGTATAACCGACTTCGCGCACTGCTGCGCGCACAATCTCGGGGATCTCGACATAGCCTTCGGTGCGAATTTCGCCAGCTACGTGCACGAGACCAGTGGTGACGAGAGTTTCAACGGCAACACGGGCGCCGGGATCGATCGTCAGAAGTGCATCAAGAATCGAATCTGAGATGCGATCGCAAATCTTGTCTGGGTGACCCTCGGTTACAGACTCCGAGGTGAAAAATCGTCTTGTCATGATGGAATCAGCCTAGCCGAGACCACCGTCAAAGGCCTGCGGAAGGCAGGATATTACTCTCCGTTGAAGCGGTATTACAGGGGGTGTTTGCGCAATTGGCAAATAAAAAGGTACGCCGAGCAAAAAGCAACGTCTCGGCAGGTCAATACAGACCCGCCGAGACGTTGAAAGAAATTACTCGCCTGCTTCTGGCAGTTCGATAGCGTCGAGTGCTGCCTCAAGCGTGTTCTCTACCGACTGGTGCACGCGTGGCTTCATCTCAAGCTTGCCTTCGGCAATCTCGTGAAGAGCAGTCGAGAGCGGCTTGTCGTCAACAGAGGCGTCTACGAGTGGGCCAACGTTGTCGAAGAGGTTGCCGTCGTGCAGATCGGTGTAGTAATCATTGATCTGACGGGCACGCTGCGAAGCGAAGACCACGAGGGCGTACTTCGAATCAACCTTCTCGAGCAGGTCGTCGATAGGGGGGTCGATGATGCCATTCACCTGAGCCATGTGCTGCGTCTCCTTCTAGATAACCCCACTATTCTACCCCATTCGGTCTAGAACTTGGGCTTTACAGCCGAAGATAACGCAGCAAGTCCCCCGCGAACGCGCCGGATCAGCCGAAGAGACTGCGCACAAGCACCTGCCCGTGGGCGCTGTCGAGCCTCGTCCAAGTGAGCGTTTTGGCCATCTGCACGGTCTCCTGCTCACGCAAAAAGCCCATCGATTCCGCGGCGAAGGCAGCAGCAGCGGGCAACCCAGGCAGAATTTCCGCACCCCAGACGGCGCCGCGAATCTTACGCACAAGCGCATCACCAGGGTTATCGGGCAGCGCTTCGGCCACCCGCTCGATGCCCTGCTGCGCCACACCAGCAAGAGAGGCCCCATCGACAACGCCAGCGGGCTCCCACCCGCCAAGCGGAGGAAGCACCCCTGCCCAAGCGGCTGAAACGACCGAGTCTGGCAGATCCAGCGTTAACCCGATGATGCCCATGTGCGCGATTCGATCAAGCAGAGCCCGGCCAAGCACCGTAATATCGACAGGCTCAATCGGCTCATCGCGCAAAGAAAAAGCTCGCATGACCAGCACGACCGGCACGGTATCCATCAACCCCGCCGGCGCCTGAGTGCAACCAAAGACCGCGAGCACCGACCCACGAGAAACCAATCGAACCTCAGCCTGACCCGCCCGTTGCAGCCGTTCAAGAAAGACCTTCAAGTCATCTCGCGAAGCGTGGTCGACTAAATGTATCTGCTGAGTCACAACACTCACTTTAGGGCGTGTACTGTGCTCGTTCGCCGAGAGCCCAGCAATAGACTGTGCAGCACGGGAACTTCAGGGGCGAACGTCGCCGATGCCGAGGAGGACGCATGTCAGTAATGCCAGATCTCATCGAGATGCTTTCACTGCACGATAGCGAGGCGCGCACGCACTACGACATCTTCACAGGGCCAGCGCTGCCTACACCCCACGGACGGTCGTTTGGCGGTCAGGTGCTCGGTCAGGCATTGGCTGCCGCTGGCGAAACGGCTGCGCTGGATCGCACAATCCACTCGATGCATGGCTACTTTTTGAGGCCTGGCGACGCTGAACAACGCATGACTTTTGAGGTTGCTCGCCTGCACGATGGCGGTTCGTTCTCAACACGTCGTGTTCAGGCGTATCAAAACGGCGAGATTCTGATGTCGCTTATCGCGTCATTCCAGACTGATGAATCGGGCCTTGAGCACCAGAGCGATTACGATATAACGTCGATTCCTGACCCAGAGTCGCTGCCGACCGTGTGGGAAAAGTACGGTCATCTTGCCGACACCAGGGCCTCTTGGATGCTGAACCGGCCCTTTGACCTGCGCCACGTCGACAACGACATCACCGTGAGAGTCACTGAGCCAGGCAACACCATGCGCGTGTGGCTGCGCAGCCGCGACAACATCGAGGCCGGCCAGATGATTCACTCGGCAGCGCTCGCCTTTGCCAGTGATTATCTGCTCGCTGAGCCGATTCTGCGGCAGCACTCGATTCCCTGGGCCACTCCGGGCCTCCGCGTCGCAAGCCTTGACCATGCGATGTGGTTCCACCGCCCGTTCAAGGTGGATGAGTGGCTGCTCTATGTGCTTGAGACGCCCACTTCGCAGGGCGCTCGTGGGCTGACACACGGCAAGTTCTACAACCAAGCTGGGCAGTTGGTGGCAAGCGTGTCACAGGAGTGCATGATTCGCCCGCCCCAGTAGGGAAAGTTCGCGTCAACCTGGCGGCGGTCATGATTTTTTTGCTCGCAGCTCACAGCTAAGAAGTTCGCCTAATTTCTGCCGCAGTTGGTCGGGGCTGTGGATAGCGTCCCGAAATGAAACGCGGCTACCTAGTGTTGCCGCATGAGCACACAGTTTCACCCGCCAAACCCGGGGCCGGATCCACCCACAGCCGATCAAGCTTCACCTGATGCGCCAGGCCGATGGGCCGCACGGCTGCAAGAGATAGCCTCGGCTCAGGCTGCACAAGCGCCCGAGGCCATTCAGTGGCGAGACACACCCCCGATGTGGCAACGGATAAAACGAGCAATCTCGGTTCCTATCGCAGCTTCAGCCGTCGTGTTTCTGGCAATCCTGCTGTTCTCAATTGGCAGCGTGTGGTTGCAGCCTCATGGGGCCGATGCTTCGTCCAGCGACTCGCAATTGAGTCCCAAAAAGAGTGCTGGTGCCCTGGGCAACACTCCCGAGGGCACCGAGAATGGGAAAAACTCCCAGGGCAAGGATCAAAGCTCATCTGGCGAAAGCATTGTTGTGCACGTCATCGGCGAGGTAGCAAAACCCGGAGTGTATAAGTTACCTGTAGGCTCACGTGCCCTCGCGGCGATCGAAGCCGCAGGCGGAGCAAACGACACGGCAGTGCTTTCGGGGCTGAATCTGGCGCGCCCGCTCAACGACGGGGAACAACTTCTCGTGCCCAACAGTGAGCAAGCGGCACTTGCCCTCTCTCACGCAGCGAATGGCGCCTCAGGCGCGACCGGAGTTAGTCCTGGCGATTCCACTGGTTCGGGCACTGGCACGGGGAAACTCGTGAATCTGAACACAGCAGACGGAGGCGCACTTGAATCGCTGCCGCACATTGGGCCTGCACTTGCGCAAAGAATCATCGATTGGCGTGCCAGCAACGTCGCATTCAGAAGCGTTGATCAACTGCTTGAGGTGTCTGGCATCGGCGAAAAGACGTTTCAAGATCTCCGTGCATTCGTGACGGTATGAGCATGAGACCAGTTGGCGAGTGGCGACTGCTTGCTTCTGCTCTGATTACTTGGGCACTGTGCGCCTGGTCCCTACTCACCCCCGGCCGTGGCGCACTCGTAGCCGCGGCAGCACTACTCATTGGGCTCGCACTTCTCGCAGCTCTTTATCGAAACCTCAAACGCTGCAGATCGCTTCGCGAATCACGAACAAGCATCCTCGCGACAGTGTGCCTGCTCCCCTGCGCGAGTCTCGTTCTCATTGGCAGCCAAGTGCATATCAACGAACAGGCACGAGCCGATCCCACCTTCTTCACCGCCGCACACAACGGCACCGAGACGACATTCGACGCACAGATCGCAGGGTTTCCGCAGACCAAACGAAGCGAGTTTGGCGAGCGTTCTTGGGTTCGAATAGAAGCGATCGGCCAGCGCGGAAAAGTACCAATGCTGGTGTGGCTGAGTGACATAAACGTGTCAAAGACCTCGCTTGCGCCGGGTCTCCGAGCGACGATTACCGCCCGCCTCACCGCTCAGCCCCCAGAGTCGGCGGCGGCCTACACGGCGAACCCTACCGCGTTCGAAACAGTTTCTGCGCGCTCGCTACTGGCAGATCTGGGTGGCACCGCAGCAAGCCTTCGCCAAGGCATAATCGTGCTGGCAAAGAATCTCGATGGTGGTGAACTCCTACCCGGATTCGCTGTTGGCGACACGTCACTGGTGCCCGAAAGCCTCGACGATGCCATGTTGCAAAGTTCACTCAGCCACCTAACAGCAGTATCCGGCGGCAACACCGGTCTCGTTATCTCCGCACTCATTTGGGCAGTCGCAAGGCTTGGCGCCGGACTACGCGTTCGCACAATCACCGCTTTTCTCGGACTTGGCATGTTTGTTGCCATCGTCGGGCCAGACGCTTCGGTGCAGCGAGCCACGGCAATGGCAGCAGTGCTGCTCGCTGGATCATTCGGCGGGAATACGCGGGCGGCCCTACCCGCACTGGGCTTTGCCACTCTTTACCTGCTTGCGACTGACCCTTGGCAGGCGGTGCAAGCCGGGTTCGCGCTCTCGGTTGTTGCGACAGGTGGCATCTTGCTTCTTGCGCCGTCAATAGCAAAGTGGCTCAGACGCGCACTTCGTCTGCCCAAAGTACTCGCCCTCACTGTTTCAGTGGCTCTCTCAGCTCAGCTCGCTTGTGGGCCGTTTCTGCTCCTCTTGCAACCGGGCGTGCCCGCGGTCGGGGTGGTCGCAAATGTATTGGCAGCCCCTGCAGCGCCGCTAGCCACCGGCTTGGCGCTGCTCGCACTACTGCTTGGGCCGCTCTCAGCCCCCGTCGCCACCGCGACACTCTGGGCAGCCAGCGTTCCGGCACGTTGGATCGCCGCAGTTGCGACAGTGACATCAACACTGCCAGGCGGACGGTGGAGTTGGCCGGGCGGCTGGCCCGGGGCGCTTCTATTCGCCGGGGGCGAAGCAGCCGTCTCTCTCGCCTGGTTGTTTGCCACAGGAAAAATTGGCCTGCCAGGTGGTGCACGCGCAATTCAGCGTGCGCCCTGGGCCCAGAAAACCCCCGCGCCTTTCGTTATTCGAATGATCGTCGCGATGCTCGTAAGCAGTGCTGCCGCCACCGTCACAGTTTTCACCATTGCCGCCCCCATTGCGAACAAACTTGGCGTTCCGAAAAACTGGATTGTGGTCGCCTGTGATGTCGGCCAGGGCGACGCGATTCTTGTGCGCGATCTTGACCGACCCGAAGACATCGCGCTCATCGACACAGGCAAGAATGCAGATGCGCTACGAGATTGCCTCGACACATTTGAGGTGAAACGCATCGCACTTCTCATACTGACTCACGACGACCTCGATCACGCCGGTGCCTACCTTTCTGTACTGAACCGAGTAGACCACGCCATCATTTCGCCCGATATAGCAGGTGCGCAAAGCAAAGAACGTCAGCTACTCCGAGGACTCAATGAGGCCGGAGTGCCGTTTCGGGTAGTGAGGAACGGAGAGCAACGTCTCGGCGACGAACTCGGCCCAGATTGGGTGATCCTCTCCCCTGAAACCGAGCCGCCGCCAACATCAACGAATGCCGCGAGTATCACGATGCTTTTCCAGCTCGGGCCGGCGACCCTCCTCGCACTCGCAGACACAGGTCAAGAAGAACAGGCACGCTTGCTGCACCAAGAAAAGTTACGGGGCCACACAGTCGACATCGTAAAAGTCGCGCACCACGGCAGCCGCAATCAAGAACCAGCACTCTACAAATCGATTGCCGCAAGCTGGGGACTCATCTCAGTTGGCGCAAGTAACGGCTACGGCCACCCGACAGACGCGACCCTTTCGGCTCTGATCGAATCCGGCACGAAGCCACTTCGTACCGATCTGCACGGCAACATCGCCATCGTGCAACGAGCTGACGGGTCGCTCGAACCCTGGCTGAGCAGAGTAGACCCGCAGCCACCGGGCGTCGCGCTCACGCAGCCGCAAGCTGCGCTCCTCACAAGAATGTCGGTACAGGACAGTAGGCTTAAGGCGTGGCAGCGGCATCAAAAACTAGCAAAGCGAAAATCGCGAAGGTCGACTTCAATGAAGCGCGACCTGCCGCCGTAGTGTTAATCAGCGGGCCAGAACAGTTTCTGGCAGATCGCGCTGCTCGCACAATTCGCGAGGCACTACGCGAACGCGAAGCCGCTCTCGAGATTCACGATATTGACGCTGCAAGTTACGGCGCAGGTGAGCTTTTTACGGTGGCGAGCCCCTCGCTCTTCGCAGAGCCACGGCTGATTCGTGTAGAAGGCGTTGAAAAATCAAGCGACGCTTTTCTTGAAGACGCCAAACGCTACCTGAGCCAGCCCGCTGAAGACACCACCCTCGTGCTTCGGCACTCGAGCGGGCAGCGAGGCAAAGCGCTGCTCGATGCGGTACGCGGCGACACTGGTGCACAGCTTGGTGCGATCGAGGTCGTTTGTGCTGAAATAAAAAAAGACGCAGACCGATTGAGCTTTGCACAGGGCGAATTTCGACGTCTCGGCGCACAAATACCGGCGACCGCTCTCCGGTCCCTCGTCGCCGCGTACCAAGGCGGACTGGGTGAGCTCGCAGGAGCCATAGAACAGCTGGTCTCAGACGTTGGCAAACGCCTCACCGATTCAGACGTAGAGCGATCCACAGAAGGCCGCGTCGAAGCCGGCGCATTCAAGGTGGCTGATGCGGCAACCGCAGGCCGCGCAGCCGACGCACTCGTATTGCTGCGCCAGGCCCTCAGCACCGGTACCGATGCAATCCCAATGCTGGCCGCGCTCAACATGAAAGTGCGCGCAATGGCCCGGGTATACGGTGCGCGAGGCAGCGCTGGCGAACTGGCATCCACCTTCGGCATGGCACCTTGGCAAGTAGAGCGTGCACAGCGCGAAACCCGAGGCTGGACCGAAGGCGATCTCGCCCGGGCGATTGACATGGCCGCAGAGACCGAACTGGCCCTCAAAGGCGGCAGCCGCGATCCCATTTACGCGCTCGAACGCTACGTGCTCTTTGTCGCCAAGCGCGGCCGCTAAACTCTCTGCACCGCTCGCGAAAACACGTACACCGATCTGCTAGTTCACTGGGGCTAGCCGCTTGCTGGGGCTAACCGCTCGCAAACCATCTCGAAGTGCACGAGACCGCAAACTAAAGACGTGTGCCCCGCCTAATTCGACAGAATCAATAGGCGGGGCACACGATCGTGAGAAGCGAGTTACGGCTTCGTAGCGATGCTCACAATCTTCGGCACGCGCACGATCACATTCACGATCTGGCGATCACCGATTGCACGCTGCACCGACTGCGAGGCTCGGGCCGCGGCCTCTGCGTCAGCCTCGCTGACCGAGGCTGGCAGGGTGAGACGATCACGAACCTTGCCATCGACCTGAACGATCAGCGTAACCTCGTCTTCGACCAGCAGCGACTCGTCTGCTGACGGCCATACAGCGAGTGCAACAGTCGCCTCGTGGCCAAGCTTCGACCACATATCTTCAGCCGTGTACGGCGCAAAGAGCGAGAGGATCATCGCGATCGCCTCTGCAGATTCACGCACAGCGGGATCGGCTGCACCAGCACCGGCATCAATGGCCTTGCGGGTAACATTCACCTGATCCATCAGGCGCGCAACCACAACGTTGAACTTATAGTTCTCAACGAGCGTTGGCGCGTCAGCGAGAAGCTTGTGCGTGTGACGGCGAAGCCCCTGATCCCCCGCAGCAAAATCTACGCCAGGCTCGCTGGCAACGTCACCGGCAACGCGCCAAGCACGCGCCAAGAACTTTGCTGAACCCTGCACCGAGACATCGGCCCAGTCGATATCGTCCTCTGGCGGGCCAGCGAATGCGAGCGTCACGCGCAGCGCGTCGGCACCGTGCGCCTTGAGCTCCGAAGCGAACTCAACGAGGTTGCCCTTCGACTTCGACATCTTGGCACCGTCCTGCAGCACCATGCCCTGGTTGAGCAGTGCACTGAATGGCTCTTCGAAGTCGAGGTAACCAAGATCGTGCAGCACCTTCGTAATGAAGCGCGAGTAAAGCAAGTGCAAGATAGCGTGCTCAACGCCGCCGGCGTACTGGTCGATCGGACCCCAAGCATTCACGAGTTTCGGATCAAACGCCTGGGTGTCGTCGTTCGCAGACAGGAAGCGCAGGAAGTACCACGAGCTGTCGACGAAAGTGTCCATGGTGTCGGGGTCACGAGTCCAGGCTTGGCCCTCAGCATCCGTGACATTCGACCATTCAGTGGCAGCGCCGAGCGGCGACGAGCCCTTTGGCTTCAGGTCAAGCCCCTCAGAAGCAGGCAGGCGAACCGGCAGCTCTTCGTGAGCGACCGGGCGCATCTCGCCCTCATTCGATTCTTCCGCACCGTGCAGAATCGGAATCGGCGTACCCCAGTAGCGCTGGCGTGAAATCAGCCAGTCGCGCAGGCGGTAGGTCTTCGCTGCACGGCCAGTGCCGCGAGCTTCAAGCACCTCAATCGCCTTCGCGATCGCCTCGACCTTACCGAGCCCGTTCAGCTCTTCAGAGTTCACAAGCACGCCGTTGCCAGCGGTTGCCACACCCGAGACTGCAGGGTCTTCCAACACCGCGCCATCTTCATCGCGGACCTCAACCACAACCCGCACCGGCAGCTCGAATTTCAGCGCGAAGTCGAGGTCACGCTGATCGTGAGCAGGCACAGCCATAATCGCACCGTGGCCGTAATCTGCGAGCACGTAGTCAGATGCCCACACAGGGATACGTTCGCCGTTGACCGGGTTGATCGCGAAGTGATCGAGGAAAACACCGGTCTTCTCGCGATCAGCATTCTGGCGATCGATTTCGCTCTGCTTCTGTGTGGCAGTGAGGTATGCCTCGAAAGCCTCACGCACCTCAGGTGAGGAGCTCGCCGCGAGTTCTGCAGCGAGATCACTATCTGGCGCAACGACCATGAAGGTGGCGCCGTGCAGGGTATCCGGGCGAGTCGTGAAGACTGGCACCTTGGCGTCGCGACCCTCGATCTCGAACTCAACTTCTGCACCCTGCGAGCGACCGATCCAGTTGCGCTGCATGTTCAGCACCTTGGTTGGCCACTGGCCTTCAAGCTGATCGAGGTCGTCGAGCAAGCGATCCGCGTAATCGGTAATACGGAAGTACCACTGGGTCAGCTTCTTCTTGACGACCATGGCGCCCGAACGCTCCGAGGTGCCGTCTGAAAGCACCTGCTCGTTCGCGAGCACGGTCTGGTCTACTGGATCCCAGTTGACCCAGCTTGCCTTACGGTAGGCCAGGCCCTTCTCATACATCTTGAGGAACAGCCACTGATTCCACTTGTAGTATTCGGGGTCGCTCGTGTGCAGCACACGGCTCCAGTCGAAGCTTGGCGCGTAGAGGCGGAAGCTCGACTTCTGCTGGTCGATGTTCGCGTAGGTCCATTCGCGAGGATCGATCCCACGCTTAATAGCAGCGTTCTCAGCTGGCAGACCGAAGCTGTCCCAACCAATCGGGTGCAGCACGTCGTAGCCGCGACCGCGCCAGTAACGCGCAAGCACATCACCGAAGCAGAACGCCTCGGCGTGGCCCATGTGAAGGTCACCTGATGGGTACGGGAACATGTCGAGCACGTACTTCTTGGGGCGCTGATCGCTCAGATCATTCGCCACCTCGAAGGGCTTCATTTCATCCCAGACGGGCAACCAGCGATCCTGAATCGCTTGGAAGTCGTAAGCCGCCGCGTCGACACCTGTCTCAGCGTTTGCCTGCTGCTCGTTCACTCATACCTCGAAACATCAATAATCTTGCTCGCCAGTAGCGAGCACACACTTATTCAAGGATAGTCGTAATCAATCTGACGAAGTGCCGCGACGAGCGCTGCGGCTTTGAGTTCTTTTTCGTCGAGTTCGGCCTGAGGTGAGCTATCAATTGTGATGCCGCCACCCGCACCGATTCGAGCATGCTGCACGCCGTTTTCGAGTTGCCGCAATTCGACGCAGCGAATACTCATCGCGATTTCGGCGTCGCCATCGTCACCGAGCCAGCCAAAGCAGCCGGAATAGAGGCCGCGCGGTCCCTGCTCAAGGGTTGCAAGGATGCTCACGGCGCTGCGTTTTGGCGCTCCAGTCATCGATCCGCCCGGAAAACACGCTGCGATCGCATCGAGCGTTGAGAGCTCGGGCTTCAGTGTGCCGCGCACTGTACTGACTAGTTGGTGCACCATTGGGTGCTGCTCGACTCTCAAGAATCCTTCAGTGTGCACCGTTCCTGGTTCGCACACCCGGTTCAAATCGTTGCGCATCAGGTCGACGATCATGAGGTTCTCCGCGCGCTCTTTCGGGTCTTCCTCGAGGTCTCTCGCGAGGATCGCATCAAGTTCATCGGTCTTGCCGCGTGGGCGGGTGCCCTTGATCGGGCTCGTAGAAATAGTGCCACCACGCTTACTCAAAAACCGTTCGGGGCTCACGCTCACCAGTGACCGGCCCTCTGCGGCGATCACTCCCCCGCGGATTCCGCCACCCGAGCCTCGCAATTCGAGGTAGAGGCGTAGCGGATCGACCGTCGTGGTTTCGTATTCGGCAATATCGGTCAGGCAGAGCACATATGCGTCGCCCTCCGCAATGGCCGTTTTGCAGGCCAAGACGTCACTCAGGTATCGCTGATCGCTGCGCAGCCAGTTTGTACGCGTGCTCTCGGCTGGGCGATCCACCGAGTGAGAAAAACGAGAGTTTTCACGCAGCGACCCACCGTGGGTTTGAAGCCAGGCATCGATTTCTTCGTCATTCGCGGCGGTGAGGTACGCCTGATTGTTCGCGTGGTCGAGGGTGAGCGTGACGTCCGAGCGCAGCGCGAACGCGGGAGCCGCGTCGTCTTGATGGGGCTGCAAACCGAGCAGCGCGACGCCAAATTCGTAGCTGAGCGCTACCACCCAGCCGTTGCCACTGCGTTGCTGCTCGCCCAATGCATCAAGAAATTCGCTTTCTTGCCCTGCGCTCGCCTGCAGTACTGTGTCTGCCGCGCCGAGGTAGCTGAGGCCGTTATTTCCGTCTGGCTCTGGCGCTGATCCGTCGAGCCAATACCAGCCGCGGGCACGGGAGAGACTTCGCGCGACAGCTGCCGTGTCGCGCGGCCAGTCGATTGCGCGCACCACCACTCGTCAACTGTATCTCGCGGCGGCAGGGCACGAGTGCCGCAGCGGCAGCGCTCACCAGAATCAGTGCTTTGTGCTTGCGGCGAGGGCTGGAATGATGGATACATGCCAAATCAGCACGAGGGATCGGCGAAACTCTTGGCCGCCGATTCGTTTCGCGTGCGTCGAAATGCACAGAGCGGCGAAGCTGAGGTGCGTGGAGGCAGGGCGCATTTGCATCGTTTTGAGCTGGCCGTAAGAGAAGCTACTGAGCATTCTCCTTCGCTCGTGGCTTTGATAGATCGTTTTCTTGCCGACTCGGTACAACAGATTTCTGAGTTTGGCACCGGCTGGCCTCGGTTAGAGCTCTGGGGCACGGGTTCGGACTTGAGCGCTGACAATAATGGCGATCACTTTGAGTTGCGACTCGCTCTGCGCGCGCTTCCCACGCTCGGCGCGGGTGTGGGCCTGCGCACTGCGGTTGCTATCGGAGTGCAGCATCCGGAGCGCAAGGGGCCAAATATCGCCCGCTATGCCGAACTCAATCGCCATCTTGAGGCTGAAGCTCTTTTGCTCGATCAGCACGGTTACGTGCTTGAGGGCGCAACGACGAGCCTGCTCTGGTGGGAAGATGAGTTGCTTTGTGCAGCGCTGCCCGGTCAGCGCGTCGATTCGATTACTGAGGCGATTGTGTTGCGCTACGCGCAGACGCAGGGCACGCAGGTGGTGCACGCGAATGCTTTGCCCGGCGATCTGGCAGCGGCCGAGGTGTGGGCGGTGAACGCGTTGCACGGTATTCGTCCGGTTACGAGGTTGAATGAGAAGCCGTTGCGAGCACCTCGCGAGGATCGCCTTCGCGAGTACACCGCTGCGCTCGATCGCAGCTGGCGCCCGCTGCGCAAAAATTAGCTTCGGCTGAGGTCTGCTGAAAACTCGTTCTCGACGATTCTTGAAAAAGTGATATCGTTTTTATATCACCAATTCAGAGGAGAAGCTGATGACCACGAACCCGCCCTCAGCAGGAAGCCCAGCACCGACCGAACTTGAACCGGTCAGCACCGAACCAGTCGGCCACGACGGCATTCGCGTAGACATTTCAGAGCGCGACGCCTGGCATATGGGCTCTGGCATCGCGATCACAGTCTTTCTCGCGAGCATCGTCGGCTTCATCCTCGGCATTGGCCTCTGCATTCGCGGCGGCGTACTCCTAGACAACGGCTCCGGCGGCGCTGGCTTCGCAACCCTACTCATTGGCATTGTGCTCGCAGTAGCCTCATCGCTGGCCTGGGGCATGCTGACCATCGTGGCCCCCGGCCAGACCTCGGTTCGCCAATTCTTCGGCCGCTACGTCGGCACCGTTCGACGCGACGGCATCAGCCTCGTCGCGCCCTTCACCACCGGCAAAAAAATCTCGGTGCGAGTGCACAACTTCGAAACCAATGAACTCAAAGTCAACGACTCAGACGGCAACCCAATCCACATCGCCGCCATCGTCGTGTGGCAGGTAGCCGACACCGCAAAAGCCATGTTTGCCGTCGAAGCCTACAACGAGTTCATTGAGACTCAAGCCGAAGCCGCTCTACGTCACGTCGCCACCACGCACCCCTACGACCAGGCCGGCCCAGGCGAACAGTCGCTGCGCGGCAGCACCGACGTTGTCTCGGCAGAACTAGCCGACGAGGTTGCGGCTCGAGTCGCGCTCGCAGGCCTCGAGGTACTTGAAGTGCGAATCTCATCACTCGCCTACGCTCCCGAGATCGCCCAGGCAATGCTGCAGCGCCAGCAAGCCAGCGCAATCATCGCCGCCCGAGAGAAGATCGTTGAGGGCGCCGTCACGATGGTTGAGCAGGCACTTGGCCGCCTCGAAAACGAAGGCGTTGTCGTGCTCGACGACGAACGACGCGCCCAGATGGTATCGAACCTCCTACTCGTCCTCACCAGCGAGCAGCGCGCAACACCGGTTATCAACGCTGGATCGTTGTACTAAATCCGTACCGAAGCACCATGACCACTGAAAACTCAGAGCAAGGCTCAAGCCGCGGCAGCAGAAAACAACTGCTGCTACGACTCGACCCAGCTGTGCACGCGGCGGTCGCCAAATGGGCAGCCGACGATATTCGCTCGGTCAATGCACAAATCGAAGTAATACTGCGCAAAGCGCTCATCGATGCCGGCCGCGATCCGCGCCCGGCGCCCATGCGTGGCCGAGGTAGACCACCGAAAGAGTCATAGCGTCAACACCAAAACGAGAATCAGGACGGGCCAACGCCCGTCCTGATTCTCATTTCAAACGCCCCTGGATTCAAACCAGAGGCCACGCGCCTTCCACCTCAAACCAGCTAGAGAGCGAAACGAGAAACCGGCACACCCTCTGGCAGCTCAGTGTGCGTAATCAACACCACCGCCCGATCCCCCGGCAACGCACCAAGCAAATCAACCAGCAGACGATCGGCAACCTGACGATCAACTCCAGCCGTGGGCTCATCAAGAATCACCACCGGGAAATCGGCAAGGATCGCACGCGCAAGCGCGATCCGCTGCGCCTGACCCCCTGAGACGAGCGCACCCCGTTCACCAACTCGGGCGTCAAGACCGCCGCGCTCAAGAGCCCACTCGGCAAGCCCCACCCGATCGAGCACCGCAAGCAACTCATCGTCGCTCGCCGTATCGTGCGCAAATTTAAGGTTCTGACGCAGATCTGCATCAAAAAGATGCGGCTGCTGCTCGATCAAGCCAACCACAGAACGAATCGACGCCTCGGTGGTGTCGCGAGCCTCAACACCGCGGATCTTGTAGCTGCCCTGATGTTCGAGCAGTCGAACAAGTGCGAGAGCAAGCGTCGACTTACCCGCACCACTCTCGCCAGTAATCACAAGCGTCTCACCCGCACGAACATCAAAACTCACGCCGCTCACCGCCGGAGTGTGTGCACCAGGATGTCGCACCGAAAGCTCGCGCACAGAAAGGGACGGCACAGCCGGATCATCAGAGAACTCAGGTGCCACCCCAATAAAAGGTGCGGGAATCTCTGCGGGCAGCGGCGACTCCGTGAGGTCGGCCACTCGACGAGCACTCGCGAGAACCGTGCGCCTTGCGACAAGAGCAGCTGGCACCTGAGCGAAAACTTCAAACACAGCAGCCGGCACAATCACTGCGGCGGCGAAAAGCGGCGCAGAAAGCCCACCACCACCCGCCTGAAGCGAAGGAGACACCGCGAGCAGCACCAGCACAGACGTCACACCCGACGCAAGAGAAAGCAGTGCCGCGGTGAGTCCGGCAGAGCGCACCCTGGTTGATTGCGCATCGGCTAGGCGATTCTCAGCTTCGGAGATCCTCGCCCGCTGCAGCTCAAGACCACCAAACGCCGCAAGCACCTCAGCCGAAGCGAAACGCTCAAGCAGCGCATCCGAAAGGTCTCCGCGCGCCACGGCAAGCTTGCGATCACTCTCAGCAGAAACTCGGGCCGAAAGCCAAGCGCTCAGCGCACCGGCAACCACGAGCATAATCGCGAGGATCAACGCCGCTAGTGGCGCAATGATTGCAAGCACCACAAGACTCAGCAACACAACAATCATGCTGACAATAAACGGCTGCCGCACACGCAACGGCTCATCTTGCAGTTGATCGACATCGTCGACAAAAGCGGTGAGCACGTCGCCGCGGCGGCGCGACTCGATCGCGCCAGGCACACGCGGGATCAGCGCTTCAAAGGTCTCTGAACGAAGCACTGCAAGCTGCGAGAGCGCCGCGTCGTGGCTCGCAAGACGCTCCGCATAACGAAACGCTGCACGCCCAATCGCGAAAGCTCGCACACCGACAATCGCGAAAGTGAGGTGCAGAATCGGCGGCTGCTCACCCGACTTCACAATCAGCCACATGCTGAGGCCAAGCAAACCAACCACACAAAGGTCGGCAAACACGCCAAGCGTCAGCCCCAGAGTCGCCTGTTTTGTCGCGGGAACGGCACGTCGAATGACCCGTGTTATCTGATCAGAATTCACGCGGGCACTCCAATATTCACGACGCGGTCAGCACTGTCGATGAGCGCAGCACGGTGACTAATCAGCAGGACAGCCCGTCCGCTGGCAGCCTCCGCTTTCAGCACCTCGGCGATTCTCATTTCGCTTGCAGTGTCAAGAGCCGAACTTGGCTCGTCAAATACCAGGGCGCCGGCATCGGTGCGCCAACCGCGATACAGCGCACGCGCAATGGCAACCCGCTGCGCTTGACCCCCCGAGAGCCCCGCACCCTGCGCACCGAGCGAATAGTCAGCCAAGATGTTCTCAAGGCCCACCGTTTCGAGTGCGCGAGCAACCAAAGCATCGTCTATCGAACTATCGCCAAGTGCGACGTTTTCAGCAACGGTGCCCTGCAAGAGACCCGGCCGCTGCCCGGCCCACGAAACATCAACCGGCCTACTCACCATGCCCTGAGCTGGCGAGATGAACCCGAGCAAACTTGCCACAAGTGAACTCTTACCAGAGCCAGAAGGACCAACGAGCGCGACAACCTCACCCGACTGCACTTCAAAACTCATCGGCCCGACCGTGTGCGGGCCCCGCCTCAACTGAACTTCGTCGAACACGATACCGGCAGATACAGGCACACTCTGCACAGGCTGAGCCGTGCCGTTTTTCGCATCGGCAGCGGCAGAGTCAGCTGCCTCAGCGGGCTCGGCCTCGATCAATTCAAAGACCTGCTCAGCAGCGGCAAGCCCCTCAGTAGAAGCGTGGAAGGCCGTGCCAACAGCGCGGATCGGAATAAACGCCTCCGGGAGAAGAAGCAGCACAAACAAGCCAAGTGCAAGCGAGAACTCACCGGTGACGAGCCTCGTACCAACCGTGACCGCAACAAGGGCAATCGAAAAAGTACCCGCAAGGTCGAGCACAAAGCCAGAGAGGAAGGTGACTCGCAGCACCTGCATAGTTCGGCTGCGATATTCGCCAGTCTCACGACGGATGCGATTGACCTGGCGATCCTCGCGACGAAAAATTTTCAAGGTGCTGAGACCCTCAACCACGTCGAGGAACGAGCGTGAAAGATGCTGCAGCTGATCCCACTGTTTTTGCTGCACACCCTTGGTGGCCAGCCCGATCAAAATCATGAACACAGGGATCACCGGGAACACGATGACCACCACGAGACCGCTCACTGGGTCAGCCAAGAATACGGCGAGCACCAGCAGCGGTGTCGCGCACATCGTCAAAATGAGTTGCGGCAAATACCCCGAGAAATACCCGTCGAGGGCGTCGAGACCGCGCCCGAGCACAGTGGCCCCGCTCGCGTCAGAACGGGTGGCAAGCGCCTCGGGCGAACGCTGATCGATGGCGTCGAGAGCGGCGGCACGCAATTGCGCTTTCACCTGCACAGCGCCACGAGCAGCAAGCGCATCCATTGCCCATGAAGAGGCAGAACGCACAATCAGTGCGAGTACGGCAACAATAACCAGCCACGGCAGCATGTCTGCCGAGTAGGCGTGGTCTGAAATCTGTCCGGCCGCGCCGCCCTTGCCATCGAGCACAGGAAGCACCAGCACAGCGAGAGACTGTGCGATGCACCAGCACCAGGTAATGATGGCAAGGGTACGCAGTACACCGAAGAGCCCCCCGACGCCGAGTACGGTGCGTGCACCGCGAGCGTAACGCAGGAGTCTCGGGTCGAGGGGCTTCATCTGATCTATCTTATGACGCTACGGCCGCAACAGGCTCATCCGCGGGGATGTGCTCGCGCGAAAGGCGCTTTCGGAAGATCCAGTAGGTCCACGCTTGGTAAGCAAGCACGAGTGGCAAAGTAAACACGGCAACCCAAGTCATCAATTCGAGGGTTTTCTGAGAACTTGCTGCACCAGCGATGCTCATCGAGTACGCGGGATCGATAGTTGAGATCATCAGGTTCGGGAAGAGAGCCATGAAGATCGTGAGCAGTGCGAAGGCAATGGTCAGTGCGTTGAACGTAAACGCCCAACCTTCGCGACCCACCAGGTTGAATACGATGCCAGCGACCAGGGCAACTGCGGCGAGTACTGCGAGCAGCAGCACGATACCGAAGTTTGGATCGCCAACGCGCATCAGCACGGTCCAGACCAGGAACGCAGCGGCGACCACTACGGTCACAATGCCCACCTTGGTTGCCAGGGCGCGCGCACGGTCACGCATATCACCCATGGTTTTCAGCGCGATAAAGACGAGACCGTGTGTGAAGCAGAGCAGTGTGACAGCGAGACCACCGAGCAGACCGTAGGGATTCAGCAGGGTGAGCAGCGTACCTTCGTAGACCCAGCCACCGGTTTCGAGCGGCGCAATCGGTAGACCCTGCACCAGGTTCGCAAAAGCGGTACCCCAGAGCAGCGGTGGCAGCAGCGAGCCCCAGAAGATGAAGCGGTCAAACCAACCGGTCCACTTTGGTCCCTTGCCTTGGTGACGGTACTCGAACGAGACACCGCGCAAGATAAGGGCAACGAGGATCAGCAACAGTGCGAGGTAGAAACCAGAGAACATGGTGGCGTACCACTCTGGGAATGCTGCGAAGAGGCAGGCGCCAGCAACAATGAGCCAGGTCTCGTTCAGGTCCCATACCGGACCGATCGTGTTGATGATGAGTCGCCTATCGACGTTGTCTTTGCCGAGGAACGGTAACGCCATTCCTACGCCAAAGTCGAAGCCGTCAAGTACGAAGTAGCCGATCAGCAGTACGCCGACGACGAGGAACCAAACAATAGTGAGATCCATTTCAATTCCTCCTAATAGACCGTCGCGAGCTGGGTGTGATCAACGTCGTCACCTTCGCTGCCCTCGGGCGCATCAACCTCGGGCGGGCCGGCTTGGACTGCCTTAAGGATGAGCTTGAATTCAACAACTGCGAGGCCACCGTAGACCAGCGTGAATACGATGAGTGAGACCAGCACGGCCCAGCCTGGCACTCCAGGAGATACCGCGGATTCGGTCGTCATCACCCCGAATACGATCCATGGCTGGCGACCCATCTCGGTGAAGACCCAGCCCACGAGCGAGGCGATCATCGGAATTGGTGCGGTCCAGATTGCGACCTTCCACGCCCAAGCTGGCACGTCGCGGTTCTTGCGGGTGATCCAGAGACCAACGATCGAGACCAGAGTTGCGATAGCGCCAAGGCCGATCATCCAACGGAACGCCCAGTAGGTAACCCAAATAACAGGCATGAACATGCCATCAGTTGGGCAGGTGAGCATCGATGAGTCTGCACCGCAGTACAGTTCGGTGTACTCGGACTGCAGGTTTCGAATACCTTCAACCTCGCTTGTAAAGTCGCCGTTTGAAAGGAACGAGAGCAGGTACGGGATGCGGATCGAGAAAATCTCGTGGAAGCCGTCGGGTGTGCCGAGGCTGAAGATCGAGAACGAAGCATCTGCGCCTGACGCGTTTTCGTAGAGCGCTTCTGCCGCGGCCATCTTCATTGGCTGGGTCTGGGTCATTACCATGCCGAGCGAGTGACCGGTGAGGCCGACGCCCATGAATGCAAGGATGTTTGCCCAGAGACCAAAGCGAAGGCTGGAACGCATCTCATCAACGTACTGGTTACGCTTCAGGTGCCAAGCAGCTACCGCAACCATAACTGTTGCGCCAAACATGATGGACGCAAAGATGGTGTGCGGGAACTGCCAGAGAGCAACTGGGTTCGTAAGCACCGCCATAATGTCGGTGAGTTCAGCGCGTTGGGTGTCTGGGTTCAGTTCGTAGCCAACAGGGTTCTGCATGAACGCGTTTGCCGCGAGGATGAAGTATGCCGAGAGCATCGTTGCGATCGATGTCGCCCAGATGGTCGCGAGGTGGACCTTCTTTGGGAGCTTGTCCCAGCCGAAGATCCAAAGGCCGATGAAGGTCGCCTCTAGGAAGAATGCGATCAGGCCTTCCATAGCAAGCGGAGCACCGAAGATGTCGCCCACAAATCGTGAGTAGTTTGACCAGTTCATACCGAACTGGAACTCCTGCACGATACCGGTGACCACACCCATCGCGAAGTTGATGAGGAAGACCTTGCCGTAGAGCTTGGTCAGGCGAAGGTACTTCACCTTGCCGGTACGAACCCACGCTGTCTGCAGAATTGCGACCAGAAAGCTGAGCCCGATAGTAAGCGGGACAAACAGGAAGTGATATAGCGTCGTAAGCCCAAATTGCCAGCGGGCCAGCGTCAACGCATCTAAGAATTCGTTCACGAGTTCTCCAAAGGTGTCGGGCGCACGCCTATATCAGTACGCACTCCCATAAGAGCTCCGTTGAAGGCTGGTAATACCTTGCGGATCTACCGGTTTTTGCCGGTCAACAGCCATTTTATCTATTCTGTACGTTTGCCGCTAATATTTTTCGACGTGAAGTAAAACCTCATTCGCGCCGAAGTGAAACCTCACTCGTGCCGAAGTAAAACCTCACTGAATTCGCCATGCCGATCGCCCAATAGAAAATGTGGCTTCACTTTCCGCCACTCCACATAGGCAACAGTCGCAGAAAATCAACTCCCCTAGACTGGTCTGGTGACGGAAGCCAGAAGACCCGACAGTCGACCGAAGTTTGCGGCGCGACTCGATGACTGGGTCCACCGCTACCGGGAGCGCAGCGCAGTAAAGCGCGGGCGAACACCCGGCGTGATTCCCTATATCGGGTACGGCTCAACCGAGTGGGTGCGTGTGCTCGGCCGAGTGCTCTACATGCCAAGCTCTAACGGCACAAGCGGCACCGATCAAGACGACACTTCTTTTCAGCCCGTGGTCGCCCAAGTCTCCAGAGTTCGTGGCTGGCGCAGTTTCATGAGCGTGCACGTGCCCTACTACCCAGTTCGGGTGCTCATCGACGGCCATCCGGTAACGGAAGTTGCTTCAGATCGCGGCGGCGTGATTGATCACGTTATCCCAGTAAAGCTCGCTCCCGGCTGGCACACCATTAGCCTGCAGGCCAGCGGCGCAAGGTCAGAGCATTCCGTAGAAGCGCACTCACCTGTTTACGTGGTCGACCCAGAAGCGAACTTCGGGCTGATCAGCGACGTTGACGACACCATTTTGAACACAGCATTGCCAAAACCAATGGTCGCGGCTTGGAACAGCTTTGTCGTCGACGAGCACGCACGTACCTCAACGCCAGGGATGCCGGTGCTCTACGACCATCTGCTCGCAAAGCACCCCGGCGCGCCCGTCATCTATCTTTCGACAGGTGCCTGGAACGTGGCGCCCGCGCTAACTCGCTTCCTTGAGCGCAATCTGTACCCCATCGGTTCACTGCTCCTCACCGACTGGGGGCCAACAACTGATCGCTGGTTCCGCAGCGGAAAAGAGCACAAGACTCGCGAACTCGCGCGGCTTGCACGCGAATTTCCGCACATGAAGTGGGTCCTTGTCGGCGATGACGGCCAGCACGACGAAGAGCTCTATCAACGATTTGCGACTGCACATCCAGAGAATGTTGTGGCCGTAATGATTCGGCAGCTCTCAGTCGGGCAAGCAGTGCTCGCTGGCGGGCGCTCAAAAGCTCGATTGCATCGCAGTGTGAGCGGTGTGCCTTGGGTATACGGCCCCGACGGCGCTACTCTGCACAAAGAACTCCGGGCACTGGGCATTCTCTAGATCACCCTCATTGCGACGGCAACAAAAAGGGCGGTATCTCTACCGCCCTTTTTCTATTCACGATTTGACCCTCCGTGAGAACACAGAAGAACCGTTATGGCAATTAGCCTTCCTGAAGTGCAGCCTGCACGTCAAGAGTGATCGTAACGTCGGTGCCGAGCAGCAGGCCACCGGTCTCAAGTGGAGCGTTCCACTGCACGCCAAAGTCTTCGCGGTTCACCACGGTGGTTGCAGTGAAGCCCGCCTTGAAGTTGCCGTACGCGTCTGCACCAAAGCCACCGAACTCGAAGGCGAATGTAACTGGCTTGGTTACACCGCGCAGGGTCAGATCGCCGTCAACCGCGAAATCGCTGCCGTTCTGGCGAACGCCAGTGCTCTTGAAGGTGAATTCTGGGAATTCTTCCGCTGCGAAAAAGTCACCCGTGCGCAAGTGACCATCACGATCCGCCTGATTGGTGTTGATCGATGCGACCTCAACGGTCGCCTCGACGGTCGAGTCAAGTGGGTTTTCAGCGGTCACGATGGTGCCACCGAAGCGCTCGAACTTGCCCTTCACCTTGCTGATTGCAAGGTGGCGAACCGAGAAGCTCACCTCTGAGTGGGTCTGGTCGATCACCCAGGTGCCAGCACGGTAACCAGGAATCTGTTCTGCGGTAATAGTCATAAGTTTTATCCTTTGCGAAATGGCGGGGGTTCCATATTCAGCTTGACCGCAATGAAATTTCATTGAGGTTTCAACTAAATTCACTGTATCAGAAATTTACTTGAAGGTGAAAGTATTTCTTCGAATTACCTCAGTGTTCACTGAACGCTGGATCGCCGCGCGCCACAAACTAACCACACTCAAAAGCGCGACACGACACCTGAAACCACACCAGCACGTATCCATTCACTTGGGTGTGCTAAAAACATCGATCATGAACACCAATGTTGCGGCCCCACCCCTCGGCGGCACCCGCGCGCTTCTGCAATCACTGATTCCGTCACTCGTGCCGAGTGAACGCCGAGTAGCTCAAGCCTGCATTGATGATGCCGATCAGATCACCAACATGTCAGTTGCAGAACTCGCAAAACACACCGAAACTTCACCTGCCACAGTCGTGCGCGCCTGCAAGAGAATGGGCTTTCGGGGCTACCAGCACCTTCGCGAGCTCTTACTCCGAGATCAGGCAGCGGCCACCCCGAGCAACAACCGGCCAAGCTTCCAACACCCCGTGGCCAACCTCTTCACGCAGGCCATCGAAGAAATAGACGGTGCCCTCGGTTCTCTCGACCTGCTCGCCTTTGACGCAGCCGCAGAGTCGATTCGCAATTGCAACAGACTACTCATCGTCGGCAATGGCGCCTCACTCGCACCGGCCCAATCAATCGCACTGCACTTCCTCGTGAGCGGCAAGGTATGTGAAAGCCCTGCAGATATTGTCACTCAGCACGTCTCTGCAAAACTCCTCAAACCCGGTGATGTCTGCCTAGCAGTAAGCGACAGCGGAATGAATGCATTCACACTCCGCTCTGCGGCTTTGGCCACCGAAAACGGCGCGACGCTCGTGGCAATCACCAGCTTCGGCAAATCCGACCTCGCCGAGCTGGCCGACCACGCACTGATCGCCGGCGCTGGCGCACGCAGTTGGACAGAACGAACCGTGCCAGCAAACATTGTGCAGATGCTCCTGCTCACGGTACTGCACGCCGCAGCGCTCGATGAGCTCCCAGGCACACGCGCCGCTCGCGCCGACGCACTCGACGAGGTTCACAACATGGTGCTGCCCGAGCACGAATAGTCGCTCGATCCAGAATCGACACGATCAGTTCGTTCGCTTGATCCCGTCGATTCGCCCTCTCGATCCCAGCCGTTCACATTCTCGGCCCACCCTTGAATCGAACGTTTCCTGAAAATCCCGAATCAGGAAACCCGATTCCCTGGAGGTGGCCGATGGCCCGTCTCGTGCTCGAAGAGATCACCAGAAGTTTTGGCGACTTCATTGCAACCGATCACATTTCTCTCGACATCGAAGATGGTGATTTTCTCGTCCTGCTAGGCCCCTCGGGCTGCGGCAAAACCACCCTGCTTCGAATGATCGCTGGCCTACTTGAACCCACAAGCGGCAGCATCAGCATCGACGGCGAAGACGTGACCGCCCTCCCGGCACGCAAGCGCGACCTAGCAATGGTGTTTCAGAGCTACGCGCTCTATCCACACCTGTCGGTTGAAAAGAACCTCGCTTTCCCCCTCAAAATTCGCAAGACACCCAAAGCCGAAATCGCAAGCCGAGTTCGCGCCGCGGCAGAAGCGGTAGAAATTGCCCACCTTCTCGACCGCAAACCAAAAGAACTCTCCGGCGGCCAGCGACAGCGAGTAGCAGTAGCACGAGCACTCGTTCGAGAACCCAAGGCCTTTCTGATGGATGAGCCACTCTCAAACCTCGACGCAAAGCTGCGCACCGCAACCCGACGCGAACTCGCAGAACTTCACCGCAAGCTCGGTGCGACATTCATCTACGTCACCCATGACCAAGTTGAAGCGATGACCATGGCAACAAAGATCGCTCTCCTCAACAACGGCAGAGTCGAACAGTTTGGCACCCCAGCTGAACTGTATGACACACCAAGCTCTGTGTTCGCGGCCGGGTTCCTCGGCTCCCCCGCCATGAACCTGCTCGACGCCACACTCACCACCACAGACAGCAAAATTTCAGTCTTCGCTCCGGGCCTCGAAGCAGTGCTGTGGCACGGCACCACCGAAGAGCGAGAATGCGTCGTCGGCGTACGACCTGAACATCTTACGGTGCACGAGAGCGGCGTACCCGAAGCCGTACCAACTGCCGGCATCGCACTGCGCGGCACCGTGGAACTGGTTGAAAACCTCGGCCGAGAGCAACTTGTGCACTGTGTCATCGGAGAAGCACGCGTCACCGTTGCGTGCGACCGGGCCGCACAGTGGGTCGTTGCTCAGCAAGTCGTTCTCACTGCGCCAATCGAACGCGTGCACCTCTTTGACCGCGCAAGCGGTTACCGCCTCGAATGGCAGCCGGAAGCTGTTTCTGCGCCGCTTCCGCTGAGCGCTCTCGACGCCGAACTCAGCGCCGCGCAATCTGCGCCGACCACAGCCTAAATCCTCAGTTCTTCCTCTCCCCACACTCACCCCTTCCGAAAGGATCCCTCCCATGCGTCTCCGACGTAATGTAGCCGCCACCACGGCAGCCCTAGTAGCAGCCGCCACGCTCGTTTCTTGCGCCTCCGGCGCAGGCGGCGAGCAGACCGCCGCTTCGATCGTCCCTGAGCTCAGCAAGGATCAGGAAGTTGAAATCGTTTTCGAAAGCTACAACCTGATGCAGGCCGGAGCCTGGACAGATACCGTCAACCAGCTCCTCGAGGAGTTCCAGGCCGAACACCCAAACATTACGGTCAAGGCGCAGCCACCACAGGGCGACAGCACAAGCAATGTGTATGTCGGCAGCATTCAGACGCAGCTCCTCGCAGGCAAAGCACCTGATCTTGCACAGATCACCTTCGATTCACTCGACTTCGCAGTGAATCAGCTCGGCGCAAAGCCAATCTCTGATCTTGTCAGCAACGAAGAGCTTGAAGAAGCCTTCGGCGGCGAAAATCCAATGCACCCGAACGCAAAGGTGCTTGCCGATTGGAACGGTAAAACCGTGGGTATGCCCTACGTGTTCTCGACCCCTGTGCTTTTTTACAATGCAGACATGCTCGCACAAGCGGGGGTAACCAACCCTGACTTCAGCACCTGGGATTCAGTTGAAAAGATTGCAGCGCAGGTAAGCGCTCAAACCGGGAAGCCATCACTCGATATTGCGTGCGTTGCAAAGGGTGGTAACTGGTGCATGCAGGCACTCTTTAAGTCAAACGGCGCAGAGGTTCTTTCACAGGATCGCACAACCATCGAGTTTGGTTCAGCTGAAGCGCAGGCCACGGTGGAGCGATTTGCAGAGATGACAGAGGCCGGAGTGCTCCGCTCTGCATCGAGTACTTCGTCAATGGAAGGCCTACCAAAGGGCGACACCGCAATGGTGCTCACCACTTCCGCCCTACAAGGCATGTTCATGGCCGGCGCTTCGGCAGGCGGCTGGAAGCTCGACGCTGCCCCAATGCCCGCATTTCCTGGCAAAGAGGCAATGCCGGTGAACTCAGGTTCAGCCCTATTCGTGCTCAGCGATGATCCAGCGAAGCAACGTGCTTCCTGGGAACTCGCAAAGTTCCTTACCAGCGATCGCGCCTACGAACTGATTTCGAGCAAGATCGGCTACCTGCCGCTTCGCACCGGCCTAGTTGAGGAGGGCGGCTCGCTGCACGAGTGGGCCCAGGCGAATCCCCTAATCCAGCCAAACCTCGACCAGCTCGACCAGATGCAGCCCTGGGTCTCATACCCCGGCAACAACTTCGTTCAGGTCGACGATATTCTCGGCACCGCAATCGAAGAGGTCGTCTTCTACGGCAAACCCGCCGAAGAGACCATGACCGAAGCGCAGAAGCGCGCACAGGAGCTGATCAAGTAATGATTGCTGCAACCGCTTCTCAGCCGCTCCAGGTCGAGGGTACACACAACTTTCGAAGCGCAGGCGGATACGCCACATCAGAAAGCCTCATTCGAGCGAATGGGCTGTTCCGCTCAGATGCGCTGCACCGACTCAGTGAAGTTGGCCAACGTCAGCTTGCCGAACACGGCATTGTGCGCGTCATTGACCTGCGAGATCGAAACGAACTCGCGCACGCACCCAACGCAATCGGCGGTGTTACTACCGAATCTGTGCACCACCCCATCTTCGATGCCGACGGGTTACCCAGTGGATTCGGGCCAACCTCGATCAGCGAGGTGTATCGGTACATGGTTGAGGAGCGCACCGAGCGAATCGTGGGTGCCGTTCGACTCATCGCCGATGCTCCCGAAGGTGGCGTGCTTGTGCACTGCACCGCAGGCAAAGATCGCACCGGCATCGTCGTGGCATCGGCCCTCACCGCCGTCGGAGTCTCGCGTGAGCAGGTAATTGCCGACTACGCGTCGAGCGGCCAGAATCTCTCGGGTGAATGGGCCGAGCAGATGCTCGCCTCGGCGACCGAGCGGTTCGGTGAGCTCGATGAGAACACTCGTGAATTGATGGTGGCAAGCCCGGCTGCCGCTATCGACGAGACCTTGAATCTGATCGAGGATCGCTTCGGGAGTGTCGAGCAGATGCTACTCAGCAACGGTTTTGACGACGCCGCACTTCTGCGCTTGCAACACCGCCTCGTTGCCTGAAACAACACCTCGTTACCTGAACACCGCTTCGTCGCCTGACAACCGGCGGCAAGACAACCTCACTCTCTTTCTTTCAGCACGAAGTCGCAATCACGGCTTCAAACCCCAAAAGGAGCAGCCATGTCTGCATCATCATTTCCAGAGCCTCAGCATCCAGAAGCTGAGCACTTCATTCTTCACCTGAGCGACACCCACTTCGTAGGCGGCACCGATCTGCTTCACGGCGCGGTCGACAGCGACGCAAATCTGAAGCGGCTCTTCCGTGACTTTGCCGAAACCCAGGCACGACCCGAAGCCATAGTGTTCACCGGCGACCTCGCCGACACCGGTGACGCCGATGCTTACCGCAGGCTACGCGCGCTCGTCGAGCCGGCAGCCGCTGAGATTGGCGCTCAGGTGATCTGGGTCATGGGCAATCACGACACCCGCACCCCGTTTCGCAAAGAATTGCTCGACAGTGATGCTGGCGAGGAGAGCGTTGACATGGTCTACGACGTCAACGGACTCCGCGTAATTGCCCTCGATTCAACCGTGCCAGGCCAGCACTATGGTGAGATTAGCGAGGCCCAGTATGAGTGGCTGGCGGAGGTGCTTGACGCACCAGCGCCACACGGCAGCATCATTGCTCTGCACCACCCGCCAGTGCCGAGCCTGCTTGAGCCAATCTCTTTCGTTGAGCTTCGCGATCAGGCACGCTTTGGCGAAGCCATTCGGGGCACCGATGTTCGCGCAGTTCTTGGCGGGCACCTGCATTTCAATACCTTCAGCGAAATTGGCGGCGTTCCAGTATCGGTTGCTTCAGCTACCTGTTACACGCAGGATCTGAATGTCGCAAAGGGTGGAATGCGGGGCCAGAACGGGGCCCAGGGCTTCAACCTGGTGCACCTCTACGAAGACCGTGTAATGCATACCGTCGTGCCAATCGGAGAGTTCTCGACCGTCTACGAAATGACCTCGAAGCAGCTTGCCGCGTTCTCACGCATGAGCGAGGCCGAGGTTGCCGAGGCAATGGCGAAGCACAGCAAGAAGCACTAGCTCCCGTTTGGTGGTGGTCGCCCTCCCGGCGGCCGCCACCAGCGGGCACTCACCACTCCCACTTTGCAGATCGGAATGACGGTTGTTTACCGAAGTACTCCCGCAATCGAAGAGCGCACAAAACAGTGCCTCAGCGGCTCCGCCCGAAGACGAAAATAAGCTCACCCGCCGCAAGGCCCGCGGATTTCAGTTCGCACCCTACCTCTATGTGCTGCCGGCGGTGGCGCTCCTCATCGTCTGGACCTATGCGCCACTGTTGCAGACCGTGGAGCTTTCGTTCTACGACTGGAACATGCTGCCTACCCAGCCGAAGGTTCCGGTTGGCTTCGATAATTATGTTGAGGTCATCACCCTGCCCGAGCTGCAGCAGGCGCTCCTGAACACCGTGCTCTACATTGCCGGGTTCCTTTTGCTGTCAGTTGCACTGCCGGTCGTTTTCGCTCTGATTTCTCGACGCGTCGCAGGCAAAGCGAAGACCATCTACCAGGCGCTCATCTTTGTTCCGTTTCTGGTCACTCCGGTTGCAACGAGTGCGATTTGGCGCTGGCTCTTTGCTCCAGAGGGCGGCACCATTCCCGCGGTGGCACGTTTCTTCGGTGTCGAAATGGGCGACGTCTTTCGAGACCCGAACTCATCCATGCTTGCGGTAATGGTGATTGTTGGCTGGCAGATGCTCGGTTTTGGGGTACTTGTCGTGTCGGCAGGGTTGGCAGGGATCAGCCCTGACTACGCACACGCAGCTGGAGTTGATGGCGCGACCGAACGACAGATCACCTGGCGAATCACGCTGCCGCTTCTGTCGCCCTCGCTCGTGTTCCTCTCACTTATGACCATTCTGCTTTCTGCTCAGTGGACCTTCCCGATCATTGATCTTGCAACCCAGGGCGGGCCAAGCGGATCATCAACCAATATTTACTATTTGCTCTATCAATTTGGCTTCCGCAACTTCGATGCAGGATTGTCGTCAGCCGCAGGCGTGCTGTTCTTCATTGGTTTTGGCATCATCGCGTTCATCTTCGTAGAGCTCACCGAGAAGCTCAGCTTTCACGACAACTAAGGCTGCATCATGGCATTCACGCTTGTTTCTCAATACCAGCTCCCCAGTACGGGAGCGCATTCAAATCTCGATACCGCGGCGGCCACGCTAGCGAAAGCGCGAAGCAAACGACGCTTGGGCTTAATTCCCGCCCTCGTGTTACTCACGGTGCTTGCGATTATCTCGATCTTTCCGATCTATTGGATGTTCGTCACAGCGTTTCGACCGAGTGAAGAAATGCTTTCTACGAACCCATTGCCCGGGCCATTTAGTCTCGAAAACTTTGAGTACGTCTGGAACACCATCCCGATCCTTGGAATGCTCGGCAACACCTTCGCTATGGCTCTCGGCCTCGCGTTCGGACAATTGATGATCGCGATCCTCGCTTCATATGGCTTCTCAAGGTGGAACTTCAGGGGCCAGAAGATCCTCTTTCTCCTCTTTGTGGGCTCCTGGCTTGTTCCCTTTCAGGTCACGATGATTCCCAACTACGTGTTGATTTCACGGATGGGTCTATTGAACACGGTGCTCGGTGTCGTGGTACCGCAGCTCGCCGCTGCATTCGCGGTGATGATGCTGAAGCAGCACTTTGATTCATTTCCACGTGAGCTCTACGAAGCTTCCGATATGGACGGCCGCGGATCGTGGCGCACGCTGTGGGAGGTCGTCATCCCAAATCTTCGGCCTGCCCTCGCGGCACTTGGCATCATGCTCTTTATTAGCGCGTGGAACGAGTACCTGTGGCCATCTTTGATTCTGCGGCAGTCTGATGCACTGATTCAGGTTGGTATTCGCAGCTTCCTTGGTGCTGAAGGCAATAACTGGGGCGCAGTCATGGCGGCGAGTGCCCTCGCCTGTCTACCGATTTTCTTGATCTACATTTTCTTGCAGCGCTATGTCGTTGATGCGTTTGTGAGATCGGGTCTGAAGTAATCACAAACGTGAGCGGGGCGCTCAACCTTAAAATTCTGGTTGAGCGCCCCGCTCACGTTCACTACCTAGCACGCATTACCGATGGCGTCTTCGAAGCGGCCTAACTCTGGCAGCCAGCACACCAATACAGTTTGCGATTGCCCATTTCTTCGAGCGTAATATTCGTGCCACAGCGTTTGCAGGGTGTTCCCTCAAGTTTGTAGACCCAGTGCCGCTCATCACGATCACGCAGCGCCAGTTCGTAGGCTTTGCCCTCGAGACCGTCGATTGTGATCATTTGACCAACAGTGATCCCGACATCAAGCAAGTGCGCCCAATCGTCCCAAAGCACTTCAAGCGTTGAGCGCGAAATCGTGTTCGCCGGTGTGTGCGGATCAATCCCGGCACGAAAGAGCAGCTCAGCACGATACACATTGCCGATACCTGCAAGCACAGATTGATCCATCAGCACCAGGCCAATTGGCGTGCGCTTGGCGATGGCCCGGTCAATGAATCGATCACGCTCTGCCGTCGTGTTTGCATTCGCAGGGTCTGGCCCCAGCCGCTGCAGCACCTTATTGACGCCCTCCGGGGTCAACACTTCGCAGGCGGTCGGCCCGCGAAGGTCGGCGCACACGGTATCTGTCAGCAGGCGAACTCGCACCTGCCCGACCGGTTCCGGCGGAAACGCGCGATCGTCTTCGCTTTCTTTGTCGTGCTCAGCCATGCGCACGCGTGCGCGACGCGGCGCACCAATTGAGGCGACCGAATCCTCGCCCTCGTTATCGATCGGTGCAGCACCACTTGGCCGGGAGTGCTCCCCCGTTTGGCCAAGCTTCGAATGGCCGGGGGTGTAGCCATGAATTTGAATCGTTGGATCGACCCGCACATCACCCGCAAAATCCCAGGCGCCATAGATGCCAAGATGAACTCGCAGCCAATCGCGCTCCTCAAATTCAAGGAACATCTGTTTGCCGACTGCACGAGCATCGGTCATGATCTGACCGTTCAGTTGCTCCGCGCCCTCAGCAAAACGACCCTGCGGGCTCGTGATTTCGGCGCTTTTACCTACGAAGTTGGCAGCAAATTGCCGCGCAATTCGATGTACGGAATGCCCCTCAGGCATGGTTAGACGTCTGCTCCAACGTACTTGCCCTCAATTGCGCCGGTGCGCTCGTATTCACCAAGCTGTGAGATACGGCGAACGTGGCGCTCATCACCCGGGAAGGGGGTCGCGATAAAAAGATCGATGAAGCGGATCGCTTCGTCGACCGAATGCTGACGAGCGCCAATAGAGATGACGTTTGCATTGTTGTGCTCACGAGCGAGCTCGGCGGTTGAATCGTTCCAGACGAGTGCGGCGCGAATGCCCTCAACCTTGTTCGCAGCCATCTGCTCACCGTTACCCGAACCGCCAAAAACAACGCCGAGCGCCTGCACGCCGTTGGATTCGTCCTGTGCGACGCCAAGAGCAGCATTGATGCAGAACGATGGGTAGTCGTCGAGCGCATCGTATTCCTGTGGGCCGTGGTCGATCACCTCGTGCCCCTGCTCACGCAGATGCTGCTGCAACTGCTGGCTGAATTCGAGACCTGCGTGATCGGTAGCAACGTGAATGCGCATAATGCTCCCATCCTAGCTGCCCGCGTATGCTGCCGTGCCTTCCCGTCACCCTGCGGTCGCGAAGCAGATCGCAGGGTGACGGGAAGAGAGCCGCGGCGGAGCTTAGAACTGCGGGCCGACGGTGCGGCCGCGCTTGAGTTCGTAGAAGCCGGGAACGCTCGCGGCAGCGCGAATGCCGTCCCACAGCTGAAGCGCCAGATCCCCCGTTGGAGCGGGCGTCACTACTGGACCGAAGAACGCGACACCATCGATCGAAATAATCGGAACGCCCACATTTGGTCCGGCAATGTCGAGTGCGTGCGCGGTGTTTTCACGCAGAACGGCATCAAATCGTTCGTCGTCGGCAGCAAGATCGAGCTGACCGCTGAAATCTACCTCGCCGAGCGACTCGGTAATAATGGCATCCCAATCCTCACGGTCACCAGGATGAATTCGTGTGCCGAAAGCGGTGTAGAGCTTGCCGACCACATCTGGCCCATAGAGTTCTTCGGCGGCAACGGCAACGCGGCCCATACGCTGGCCCTGCTTCATGCCTTCGGCGTGATCGCCAGGGTCATTGCCTTCGTTAATGATTGCAAGGCTCACTGGATGCCAAGCAACCTCGAAACCGCGAACTTCCGCGACTTCAGAAATCCATCGGCTGGTCATCCAGCACCAAGGACAAATCGGGTCAAACCAGAACTCTACTTTTGGCTGTGCACTCATAGGGCCAGCCTAGACCGCGAATCTGCGCCACAGCTAGTGAGTTACGGGGCAAGACACCAAACGGCTCAGCCCAGGGCGAACAGGGCAATTGCGAGGGCAATATCGAGGCTCAGATCAGTTCTCAGGCATAAGGTTGATTCATCATCATTTCGCTGTGCGGCCGACACAATCGACCGCCGTCAACCTCTACACGATGGAGATGCAGTGCCAGGAACAAACCTCACCCGCGCCGAAGCCCAACAGCGCGCAGCAACGATCAGTACTCAGAGCTATGAAATCGCGCTCGACCTGACCCGCGGTGCAGAGCACTTCGGCGCCGAAACCACCGTTCGATTCACTGGCACCCCGGGCGCTGATACCTTTATCGACGTCATTGCAGCAGCAGTGCACAGTGTCACACTGAATGGCCGCTCGCTCGATCCTGCAGAGGTTTTTGCAGACTCACGCATCACGCTGCCCGGGCTTGAGGCCGACAACGTGCTGACAATCGTGAGCGATCAGATTTACATGAACACCGGTGAGGGCCTGCACCGCTTTGTTGATCCTGCTGATGGTGAGGTCTACCTCTACTCACAGTTCGAGGTGCCAGATTCGCGCCGCATGTACCCGGTGTTTGAGCAGCCTGATCTCAAGGCCACCTTCCAATTCACCGTTACCGCGCCAGCGCGTTGGCACGTGGTGAGCAACCAGTCGACTCCTGAACCGGTTGCTGCCGGTGAGGTTGAGAATGCGCTCGGCACCGGCACGACCGAGCAGGTAGCGACCTGGTCGTTCGCACCAACTCCAATCATGTCGAGCTACATCACCGCGCTGATCACCGGCCCCTACCGTGTAGTGCGAAGTGAACTCACCAATGCTGCTGGCCGTACCATTCCGCTCGGTGTGTTCTGCCGTGAATCGCTCGGCGAGTACCTCGATGCCGACTACATCTTTGAGAAGACCCGGCAGGGATTTGAGTTTTTCGAGCGCGAATTCGGTTACCCGTACCCATTCGAAAAGTACGATCAGTTGTTTGTACCCGAGTACAACATGGGCGCGATGGAGAACATTGGCGCAGTTACCTTCACCGAGTCGTACGTGTTCCGCAGCCAGGTGACCGACGCGATGCGCGAGCGCCGCGTGATCACCATTCTGCACGAGCTTGCACACATGTGGTTCGGCGATCTGGTCACCATGCGCTGGTGGAATGATCTCTGGTTGAACGAGTCGTTCGCCGAGTACATGTCGACCCTTGGCGTTGCCGAGGCAACCGAGTGGAGCGACTGCTGGACCACCTTTGTTGCCAGCGAAAAGTCGTGGGCCTACCGTCAGGATCAGCTGCCATCGACGCACCCCATCGTTGCCGAGATTCGTGACCTCGAAGACGTCATGGTGAACTTTGACGGAATTACCTACGCGAAGGGTGCCTCCGTATTGAAGCAACTCGTCGCGTGGGTTGGCCGCAAGCCCTTTATGCAGGGTGTACACGAGTACTTCATGAAGCATGAATACAGCAACACCGAGCTGACTGATCTGCTCACCGAGCTTGAGACTCAGAGCGGTCGCGACCTGAGTGACTGGTCGAAAAAATGGCTTGAGACCGCTGGCGTCAATACGCTTCGCCCGACTTTCGAGCTTGACGCCGAAGGTAACTACGCAAGTTTTGCTATCGATCAGACCGCGATCGAAGAGTACCCAACTTTGCGACCACACCGAATTGCTGTTGGTCTCTACGAACTGCGAGATGGCGCGCTCGTGCGTACCCAGCGCTTGGAGCTCGATGTTGATGGAGCGCGCACCGAGGTTGCTGAGCTTGTCGGGGTGAAACAGCCAGATCTGCTGCTGCTCAATGACGACGACCTGAGCTACACCAAGATTCGTCTTGACGATCGTTCCCTCGAGACCGCGGCGGCGCACCTCGGCGGTTTTGAGAGTTCGTTGGCGCGTTCGCTCGTCTGGGGCACCCTTTGGGACCAGACTCGCGACGCTGAGCTGCCAGCTTCGCGCTTTGTCGATATCGTGCTCGCGCACATTTCGACCGAAACGAACTCGACTGTGCTTCGCACCCTAATTGGCCAGCTGATTCTTTCAGCCTCAAGCTACGTGGTGCCGGAGCGTCGCGCAGAGACTCTCGAGCGTGTGGCAGACGGGTTCCTCGCGCTTGCGCTTGAGGCAGCTCCGGGCAGCGATCTTGAGTTCCAGTTCGTGAAGGCGTTCGCGCAGCTTGCTTCGACGCCGGATCAGCTCGACTCTGTGCTTGAGATTCTTGAAGAGCGTTCGGCGCTCAAGGGCCTCGACATCGACACCGATCTTGGTTGGGAATTGCTGATTTCACTTGCCGCAGGCGGCCGTGCCACCGCGGAGGAGATTGACGCGGCTCTGGCCGACGATCGCACCGCAAGCGGCAACCAGTCTGCTGCGCACGCCCGCGCGGCGTTGCCGACTGCTGCAGATAAGCAGCGCGCATGGGCTTCAGTCTTTGACGAGGCTGGCCTGCCGAACGCCATCGTTCGCGCCAGTGGTCTTGGCTTCTTGCGGGCGCACGATCCGGCGCTCTTGACTCCGTTCATTGCACCGTTCTTCGATTCGCTGCTGGGCATCTGGGAGAGCCGTAGTCACGCGATCGTTGAGGAGATTGTTGACGGCTTCTACCCGTCTCCGCTGGCCAACGAAGCGCTGCGCGCGGCTACCGCTGCTTGGCTTGAAGCGAACCCGAGCGCTGCCCCAGCGCTGCGCCGCATGATCGTTGAGCACCTTGCAGGTGTTGATCGCGCGCTCGCAGCTCAGGCAGCTGACGCGAAGGCCTAATGATGAGTGAGTTCCTGGGGGCTGTTGGGGCCTTTTTCGCCGAGTACCAGATCGTCTGGCGGATCCTCTTGGTGATTGGGCTTTGCCTCGTCGCCAATTGGATGCTGCGGGTGGTGCTTGGCCGCGCGGTGCGCGGTGTCGTGCGCGGCGTGAAAAAGGCGCAGGACGTAGACAGCACTCAGGAACTCGCCGCCGGCCCATACATTAATGCGCGTGCTGTGCAGCGCACCCGTACGCTGGGCACATTCGGCCGCAACATTATTAACTGGGGCACGGTTATTGCCGCGTTCTTCTTGATTTTGCTGCAGTTTAATGTCGACCCAGCAACGGTGATTACTTCGGCTGGTTTTATCGCGGCAGGCCTCGCCTTTGGTGCGCAAAACGTGGTGAAAGACATTCTGAACGGCCTGTTTATGGTCTCAGAGGACCAAATGGGGGTTGGTGACCTCGTAACGATCGGCGAGGTGACCGGCACTGTTGAAGACGTCGGTATCCGCGTGACGCAGGTGCGCGCGATGGACGGCACACTCTGGTTTGTACGCAATGGCGAAATCTTGACTCTGGGCAACGCTTCGCAGGGTTGGGGTCGCGCCATCATCGACATTACGGTGTCAAGCGACGAAGATCTTGCGCTGGTTGAGCGCACGGCTCTTGAGAGCGCGAGCGAGCTCTTGCGTTCGGCGCAGTTTGCGCGCAGGGTGACTGGCGAGCCAGAGATTCTGGGACTTGAGAGTGTGTATGGCGACCGGGCCACGCTGCGACTCACGGTGCGCACGAGGCCCGAGGCGCAGTATTCGGTGCAGCGCGAGTTGCGCGCACTGATCAGGAAGAACTTTGAAGAGCAGGGCATTCGCCTGGCGAATGAGTTGCCGCGAAATCTAGGGGGATCACTTTGACCGAGCAGGCTTCGCCACTTTCAGGGGCCGAGGATCGCCAGCGGCTCGCGGCACAGCAGCACGTAGCCGCTACGGCGGCCGCGGAGCAAAGCGCACCGGCACCAAATCTCACACTGCGCAGTGGCGAGCACGGCGCTGCCCTCAGCGACACGCTCTGGCAGCAGGTCGGCGGCACCCCCACTTTTGAATTGATCGTGCATCACTTTTATCAAGGTGTGCGAAATGATCCGCTTTTGGCCCCGATGTACCCTCAAGACGATTGGGAAGGCTCAGAGTGGCGATTGCGCGCTTTTCTTGAGCAGTACTGGGGTGGCCCTGGCACCTATTCAGAACAGCGCGGCCATCCTCGTCTTCGTATGCGGCACATGCCGTTTGCTGTGTCGCCGAAGGCAAAGGAACACTGGCTGATGCACATGCACGCGGCTCTTGACCAGGCGGCTCTGCCCCCGATGCATGACGTAGCTTTCCGAGATTACATCGAGCGTGCAGCGCTGGCTATGGTGAATACCTTCGACGAGTAGTAGTTGTCTGTGCCTTCGGTTGCATTTCATGCGCAGTCTCGGCTTTTTTGGCCATGCGTCTGAAGTTTGACCTGAGGTAACGAACAGATCACAATCACTGCTTTTCACCCCCGAAAGGGGGTAGCGTCAGGAGTGGTCTACGGTTCACTCAATGGCGAGAGCTCCGATAGATCACTTCACCCCTGACACTCCTCCACTGACTCCCGATTGGTGCCTCAGCAGCGGCGAGAGAACGTTCAACCAGCAGGGGTTTCTACCGGCGAGTGCGACCAGCCATCCTCCCCTAGCAAATAATCAATGCGGGTGTGCTGACGATCTTCCCTGGCCTGCATAAACTCGAACTCATCTGGCACAAGCGCATAACGCTGCCAATCCTCATTTGGCACACCGGCATAGCTCGGACGACCAGCCCAATCGGCCTGCGAAATCTCCTCGCTCAACGCAACCGCGTTACCAGTGATCCGCACCTGTCGACCGGTTTCACGCCAAAAGAACACAAACGAGATACGTGGATTCGCAGCAATCTCTTGACCCTTGCGAGAGCTTCGATGCGTTGAAAAATGATACCCATCGGCATCAATGTCTTTCACGATGAGTGTGCGACCCACCGGAGTGCCGTCAGCACGCGTCGTGAGCATAGTCATTGCATGCGGCTGACGCGCCCCACCAGCAATGGCCGCTTCGAGCCAATCCAGAAAAAGCTCGTGCGGAGAATCAGGCAAGTCTGATTCAAGCAGCACCGGAAGCTCAGCCGGAAAAGCGGGGAGTTCTCTGAGTCGTGATTCAAGCTCGCTCATACTTCTACCTTAGAAGCATGAGCGAGCCCAGCGCGATATGCCCGCTCAGAGTTCTCGTGAAACTCGCTGCGATCCAGCTTGGAAAACCCGCAGCACCCGATCAGCAAAACCATCGAAATCGAATGGATCGCCATCAACCACGATCACGTCAGCGCGCATGCCAACCTCAATACGACCACGGTCACCTAACCCAAGCAACTCAGCAGCAGAAATCGTGGCAGCCTCAATAACCTCGTGTGGCTCAAGGCCTGCCTCTTCCATCAGCGAAAGCTCAGCGAGGCTGTATTCATGCGGAAACACACCCGCATCAGTCCCCATAGCGATACGCACACCAGCGTTCACCGCCTTGCGCACATTCACCATGTGCTGAGTGACCGCATCGCTCGCTTTCTGCTTCACCGTCGGAGAAACCTTCGCGCCGCCATCAATAGCTCGCAGCAGCGCAACCGGCGCGATCAGGGTAGGCACGAGCCAGGTGCCACGCTCAAGCATTGCATCCCAGCACTCATCTGTCGCGTAGATACCGTGCTCAACTGAGCGGACGCCACCGCGAACAGCGTTCAACACGCCAGCCGGGCCCTGGGCGTGAGCCATGACACCAAGACCAGTCACGGCCGCTTCGCGCACGCACATCTCAATCTCATCCATAGCAAACTGGCTGTGGCGAGGATCATCAGACGGTGAGAGCACGCCACCCGTAGTGCAGATCTTGATCACATCGGCACCCGCGCGCTGAAGCTCACGAACACGGGTACGCATCTCTTCAGGCCCGTTCACAATACCGCTCGGGCGACCCGGCGTCGCCGGCATCAGCGAAAGGTCGACGCCACACGGACTCATACCGTCAGAATGCCCACCGGTCTGACCGAGGATCGTGACCGCGGTGAGCACCTGAGGGCCCTCAATAAGACCCGTTGCAAGCGCGTGCTTGAGCCCCTGATCAGCGCCGCCAGCATCACGAACCGTGGTGATCCCACGCTCAAGAGTCTCACGCAACACCTTCGTGGCCCGGTAATACGGAGTCGAATAAGGCTCATGCAAGCGCTGCATCTCGTCGACGCCATCAACCAGCAAATGCACATGGCTATCGATAAGCCCCGGCAGCACAGCCTTACCGTTGAGCTCCACAACCTCGTCAACGCGATCGTCACTCGGGTCGATCCGATCAGCAATCTCAAGAATGCCCTCTGCCGAGATCAGCAAATCTGCACGGCGCAGCTTCGAAGTTCCGACAAATAGATTTCCTCCACGAAGCAGTGTGGTGGTCACAGTGATTCCCCCTTTGGAATTTGACTTGCAGGTTCGCACATCGCCTTTTCTTGCGAGTGTACGCAACACTAATCGGTGGTTGATTGTGACGATTCACCGAACGCTCTACGCAAAACTGGTGGGTCGACCAAACTTGCTATCCAAGCGCCTCGATCAACACCTTCGCCTTACGCTTCACCGCAGCAGAACGAGTGGTGTCGCCAATTTCAACAAGACCCGCCCAGCCGGCTTCGCTCTCAAGCATCTGCCCCCGAGCAGCAGCAGCTCGCAGCACGGGAGCAAACTCAATCGCGATGTCGATGATCCGTACGAGCCAGCGCGGTGGTGTCGTACCGAGCGTGCTCGCGTGCGCAATCGACCGGGTCAACACCGGATAAAACGCCGATAGGAGCTCGGGATAACGTGAAAGCTGCCTCACCATCAGGTAGGGGTTAAAGTCGGCTTCGGCGAGCATCAGGCTCGTAGTATCGGCCATTCGAGTCGGCCCAAGCAGGCCGTTCTCAACCGCAGCACCGAAGTAGTACATCTCAGGGTCAGCTTGCTGCTGCGTGGCGAAAAACAGCACCATAAGTGAGCGCGAGAGCACGGGAGGCGCTTCGCGCCGGTAGCGCTCTGAGATCTCAACAAGCCGGCCAGACTCCGCATCAAATTCAAGCCACTTTTGGTCGCCAAGGCTCGCCCGGCCTTCCATCCCAAGACCATACGTCCACGAGCTCTCGAATTGGCACTCCGTACCATCACCCAGAGTAAGGTGCACCACCATTACACTGCCGCGCTTCGTTTGCACCGCCTCATATTTCAGGATCGCGCCATCATCAATAGACGCTGGATCGCCAGTCGCCTGCCAAGCCTCAGCGAACTCGGTATCGCTCATCTCTGCCGGCGTAGCCAGCACGCCCGGTGATCCAGCGTTGCCCCCAGGACTCGCGACCATTGCTGTTTCAGGCAAAATCGACACGAGGGCGCGAGCTGCAGCAACCGCCTTCGATGAGCCCGTTCGGGACGCAATCGCGCGCACGCCTGGCAATGCCATTGTGTCGCTGCCCGCGAGGCCCGCGTCAACCGCAAGCTGCACCTCAGGCAGCATCAACTGAAGCAGCTCAATCGCTTCAGTGACACCGGGCGCGATGCGGCTTTGTTCCGAACTGATCTGCACCACGTCTGCCACAAGCGGCCAGATAAGCGAAAGCATGCCGTTTTCGGCGAGTTCTTGCCAATTGCGCACTCGGGACGCGATTGACGAAATCGAACCGCCCCACACAAATTGTCGCGCGTCAGCAATTCCAGGCACGAGGGTGCCATGCTGCCAAGCCGCAATGGCCGCCTCAATGTCTCCGCTGCGCTCTTCAGAGAAGCTCAGCAGCGCAGAAGAAGGCACCACACCGTTTGGTGCCTTGCGATTTATCGCCGCTCCAGGCTGCCGCCACTCAAGTTCACTCTCTGCCCAATTCGGAAACTCGGTGATTGTGATGTTGCGGCCGATCCGTCGATCAGGAAGATCAGCGCTACCGCTCAACTCCGCAATCGAAGGCAGCTCTTTAGCGAACCCATCGCTATCAAAACCCGGGTGTTCGTAAGGCTTCGAGAGCACAGTACCCAGCACATCACCGACATTCCGCCGCAACACTGTACCGTCTTGCAACACAATACGGACCGGCGAGGCGGCAAGCTTCGCCCGAAGAGTCACATCGAGAGAGTCACGGTCAAGGCGCGACAGCATCAGCTGCAAGTCAGCTTCTGAAACCGCAGCGTCGGCTTCAACATAGCGGTCAAGTCGTGCAGCGAGGTCGGCTCCATCGACACGAAAATCTTGCCAGGTAGGAGTAGAAAGCAGAATCGGAACCTCACCGAGACGCAAAAAGACTGCGGCGGCGCGGGCTCGCACAACCGACTCAACGTGAGCGTTTTTGCCCGCCGAGGCCGGCTGATCCGCGCCAATCATAGTTTCTCCGCGCACCCATCCGCGCACCGGGTGCAGCACCGCTTCCCACCGCCTCGGTACACCGCGCAACGCCTCGCGGGCCGCGGCTGGGTCTTCGCGCGCGACCGCGTTGGCAGTCGCCAGGAAACGCTCACCAGCAAGCGTCAACGACTCATTGTTCGCGGCAAGCAGCTCAGAGGTGAGTGCAGTGAGTTCTTCTGCGCCGGATCGCCCCTCCGCAAGGCGCGGCACTGCGGCGAGCGCTGGGGTCGCCTGCCAAAGGCCGCGCGCACCGGGAACAGGTTCTTCTTTGAGGGCTTGTGCGTCGAGTTGCCACGTGTCTTTGAGCTGCGCTGCTAGGGCTGCGAGCTTCTTGTCTTTGGCGTTCAGTAGCGGTGCGAGTGTTTCGGCGATTATCGTTTTGGTCTCGTCGCCTGGTTGCGCTGCCTGCATTGCGGCGGTGAGGACGGCCGCTTTCGCTTTGGTGCTTTTTGCGTTGAGTCCGATCAGTATGACCTGGGCGGTGAGTTCGTCGTCTGTGGCGCTCAGCAGTGTGGGTGTGAAGAGGTGGATGAGTGCGTCTTCACCGAAGCTCAGTACCGAGGCAAGTACACTCGCGTGTTCGAGCAGGAACGCTTCGTCTGCAGCGAGGTCGTTCGTGAGCACCTCAGCGAATGTTTTGCGGTCTATGGGGCGCTGGGCTGCTTCCATCGCGTAGAGGGTGAGTTCTTGTGCTTCACTCTGTTCGAGGTAACCTGCATCGACTGTGTGTTTGATCAGCCCTGACCAGTCGCCCGAGGTGCTCACTCCGCCGCGCAGCACGGCCCGTAGGTGTTCGGCGAGGCGTGGTGTGATTTCTGTTAACGGGACTTGAGCGCTGCGCGCGAGTGCTTCGGCTTCGCGGCGAGCTATCGGGTCGAGATTTTGTTTTGGGGTGCTCACTTCGAACGCTGCGAAGCTTTGGATCGCCCAGTTTTGTAGGTAGTCGGTGTCTGTGGGCAGGGGCGCTTCTGGCAGTTGGTTGAGGGCGCTCGTGATGGCTGGAGTGTAGCGGGAGCCGGCGCGGCGCAGTGCGGTGAACTGTGTGAGGAACTCTGCACCGCGAGCGGCCAGCAGCTTGGCTTGCGACTCTACGGCGAGCGCGACCGGATAGACCTCGAATGCGCGGCGGGCTGGCACGCCGAGACGAATGGTGTAGACCCCGAGCAGGCAGGGGTCTACGTCTATGGTGCTCACCCATCCCCAGGAGTCTTCAGCTATTTCTGCGAAGTTGCCCCACTCCCCTTTGGCGAGGCCTGCCTTTGCGGTCTTCTGCTGGGCGTTGTCGCCTAGGGGCAACGCCATGAGGTCGTCTTCTCTGCTCGCTTCATGCCAGCCGAGTTCTTTGAAGATTGCGAGTGATTTATCGAGTGCCGTCAGTGCTTCGGGGCTCATGTCGGTTGTTGTCCTTCTGCGTGACGTTCGCGGCTGGGCCGGGTGAGCATGTTCGGTGCTGCGTTTGAGTCTGCGGCGCTCTGAGTGTGCTCGCTGAGTTCTACTGCGAGCGCGTGAGCACAGGGTCCTCGGCTGGTTCCGTGTCGCGCAAACCAGACGCAGGTGCAGCTGAGCCCCTGTGTCGTTTCTCGTACCATGTGTGTGCTGGAGCCGGCGTTGACGATCCAACGCTCATGATCTCGTTGCACGCCCCCAGGCTGCGTGAGGATACTGCGCGCTCGTACGAGCCTGGGGTTGTCTCGGTCAACCCGTTCTGGGTTATCGGGTAGCTCGCGATGAAAGTAAACCTGTTCGCGAAGGTCCCAGCCCACACGGCCCGAGGCGGCAAGCACCGCGAGCGCTTCTTGAGTGTCGCTCGGTGAGAGTGCGGCTGCGTTGCTGAGTGCCGCGACGTCAATGCGGGGGTCGAATGAGAGCAGTGCAGAGAGTGTGGCCGCGTGTTCTTGCACGTCGGGGGTCGCTAGCGAGGCGAGCAGCGCACCTTCGCCCGAATACCCGCGAGAAGCGTTTGGGGTGAGCGTGATCAGCATCCGGGCGTGCGGTAGCTCTAGTTCGAAAGCGGATCCCCCCTCATGCTGAGGAGTGTCGACCGTATTGGGTTCGCCTTTCGGCGAGGTGCCATACACGGTGAGCGCTTGCGCTTGGGTGAGGAGGCGCTTGAGTGCGGACAAACGGTTTAGCCCACTCACAAAGACTGCGTTGCCCTGTTTTCTTGTGGCGACTTTAATTCCGCTTGGGGTCTGTGTGAGCCAGCCGTCACGGCCAAGTCCGGTTGCTGGTGGCAGGGCTGCGATGAAGGCTCGAGCTTGGGCTGCGGGGACGGTGAACCTCGGTTCAAGTGCGGTGTGTAGTTCGGCGGCGTTGCCGAGTGCGCGCACCCAACGGTCTGGCATTCGTACTGGCCGCTCGCTGTGTGCATCGCTGGGTGTTGCTGCTAAGAGCCCGTCGTTGCCGACGTTGAGGTGAAAGAGTTCGGTGCTTGCCACGTTTGCGAGTACGCGGCGCATGTCTGGGCCGATATCGACGTTGGTGGTTCCGGTGGCAATTTCTCCCCCGTCGAGTCCTGTGCCGAGTAGATCGAAACGTGCGTAGACTCCGTTGTCTGCTGAGAATACTTCTGCACGCAGTCGGTCGCCGTGCGCGGTGAGCACGGGATCGCGCATCTCGCTGGGCACCGGTTGGAAATAGCGGGTGGCTGCAATGTCTGCGAGCGTGAGTAGGCCCTGCGCGACCACCCTTGGCGCAGTCGCAAACCCGTGAAAAAAGCTCGGTGTTTCGTCGAGGCCGTTTGGGGTGAGCGCTGGAGCGAGTGCAAGATCGAGGGCCGACTCCGAGCCGGTTGAAGCCAACGTGTACGCCCGAGCATTCATGAGAAAATCCTAGCAAGTGGCCATAATGTCCTCGCTGGGACGTTGGCCGGAATTCTGCAGAAGTTGAGCGCCGTTCGGGCTCGGTGGAGCTAGGCCATGACCGCAATCGGGCCTCAATAGTGCTTCAGTCGCGCTTCACCTCAGCGCGATCTGGGCGCACCTCGTGCGTATGCCAGATATACAGCGTGCTGAATTCGCCCAGCCCCAACGGACTGATACTCTTGAACCCGCGCCTCCGTAGCTCAGGGGATAGAGCAGCGGCCTTCTAATCCGCTGGTCGTAGGTTCGAATCCTACCGGGGGCACTTTTTCACACAATAACTCGGCGTAGCCCCGAACTACACCTGCTCGATCAAGTGCACCAGTTCGGCTCGGTTTTTCGCACCGAGCTTTTTCAGCGCGTTCGAGATGTGGTTTTCAACGGTGCGCCTACTGAGGCTCAACCGTTCCGCGATCTCAGGGTTCGACATGCTTGAGGCGAGCCGCGCAACTTCGAGTTCGCGTTTGCTTAGGAGTGCGCGCTGCTTTTCGATCACGAACTCTGGCTGGGGTACTTCTTCCTGCACCAGGGAGAAAAGCGCGGCACTCAATTCGTTGTTACTCTCGCGCTCCGCTCTGCGCGCAGCAGAAGCTACCAGCCGTGACAGTAGCGCGTGGTCGTGATGGTTTGGTGCTTCAGCAAGCACCGCCGTTGCAAGTTCAAGGTCGTTCGCCACCAGGGCATTGGCCAGCTTTATCGGACGGCGATACACCGTCTCGTCCGCGAAGGCTTCGGCTTCGGTGAGCGCGGCAACCACTGGCGCGCTGAATTCGAAGCTCAATACTGCGAAAGACATTTGAATCGCGCCAACGTTGTAACCGCGGTCGGTCCGAATTTTGATGGCTGCCGCCACTGCGATGTCTCTTTCCGGCGTGATCTTCTGCATTCCGGGTTCAGCCGACATCATGATCTCGATGATGTCCAAACCGATCCCCAAGAATGGGCCGGGGGCTGAAGACAGCTGTGCGGCTGTGCGCACGAGGTCATCTCGCAATGCCGCCTGTCCACGGAAGTGTGCCGACATGGCCTGCAGGTTCAGCATGGCCGCGTAGATCGGGGTCATGGTCAGTCGAGGCCTGCCAATCACCAGACCCTCTTCGATAGCATCATTCGCGGCATCGGTATCACCGAGATAAAAGTGAATGACTGCTGAAATGTAGGAGAGTGTCGCGAACATCGGTCGGTCAAAGGTGGCCCGTGCGACGTCACGCTCAGTGTGTACAAATTCGAGCGCCGAATCGGGGTTGCCCTTCAATAGTTCTTGCATGCCGAAGAGATATGCATAGAGATAGCGCAACTGTCCGTTGCGGTGCAGCTCATGAATTGCCTCGTCTGCTTCAGTGACCAGACCTCGCATCACTGCCCCCGACGCCCTCACAGCGACCGAGAACCCATATGGGTCATTTGCTACTTCAAAGTCTGATGGCGGAGCCCCGGCCCCGTTGAGTGCACCCATCAATTCCCAGATGGATTCTGCTGTACCGGAAAGGTGCGGTGAAAAGAGCGCAAGGGTGTCAAGGTGTTTGCGCGCGCCGACAGAGTCTTCTTCAACGACAAGGGTCCAGGCCACGAGTTGCACATAGAACTCGAACTCATCGGAGTTGGGGTCGCGCAGTGTTGCCCGGGTTTCGGTGACTACGCGCTCGATTCTCGAGGCCTCAGAGCTTAGTCCGAGTGCTTCACGCAGGTACTGGGAGGCGTCGGCTGCGGTTCGCGAAGCATTCCATGCGGCGTAGAGCGGCTTGAGTACTTGATCTGCGTGGTCCGAGAACGAGCGCGCGAGGAGCGCATGATCGCTGCTGTGTGGGTGAAACGGCGAGGCAGAATGTGAATCCTGTGAAGCCGAGTCTTCGGTGTACAGAATACGTTCAGGTGCCCCACGGAACCTGTCAGCAAAGATTGGTGGCCACACCTGCAGCCGGGTTTCGTTGACGCCTTCGGCAAGGGCCAAATATCCCTGTGATAGGCCGCGTTCAATCAACTCAAGCGAATGAGCCGAGACGAGCGATTCAAGCGATCTCGGACCTGACCAGCTCAGTGCTCGCATGAGTGAGCGCAATGCCGCATCGTCGTAGCCAAGCAGTGAATCGACAAAGGGAATCAGGTCATCTGACCAGAGAGATTGGCCTGCCAATCGCCAGATGCCTTCAACCTGGTGCAGGAGCCCACGGTCGCGAGCTCCCTCGATGATGGCTGCGGCGACGCCGACCACACCTCCCGATTTGGCATACACACGCACGACTGCGCCGGGGGCAATCGGGCCACCGAGCAGTTCACGCATCACCATGCCGGTGGCGGTGAGGTCAAGCGGAGGCAGACGGAGTACCCGCTCGGGCCACACTGCCGGGAAGTCTTCTTCTCTGCCGCATCCCTGCAAGACGCTCACCACTACTCGCAATGAGAGCCTGTTTCGAATCTCATGCAGTGCGCGCAAACTCACCGAGTCGGCCAAATGTACATCATCGATAAGCAGGATGCTTGCCGATGAGATCCTCTCGCAGATCTCGTCTATTGAATCGCCAAGGCCCCGATGTTTCCGGCCAAGGCCAATCGCTGCGCGCAACTCCTCAAGCACTCTGCCCGGTTGCAACTGCGCAAGGGAATCTCCCTGAGTCAGGATCACTTCAAAGCCTGAAGCCTCGGCGTCAACCGCGATCTGTCTGATGAGGGTACTTCTGCCACTTTGATGCGAACCTACGATTCGCAGGTTCCTTTCGTTGCGCAGCGTCTCGCGCGCAGCCATCAATTCTTCTCTGTACAGAAACATCCAGCAGTCCCCCGGTCAGCTTTGGCATGTTTGGCTTAAGTATGTGTCATAACGCTGGATCAACGCAGGATTTACGATCAAATAATTGTTCTTAAAATCTCACCTGTCGCGATTTTCAGGCAGACAAAAATCGTCGGCGACCCCGCTACCGGGTGCCGCCGACGATTTTCGAACTTACTAGTTCTGAGTGGCTCGCCGCCTTAGGTGCTGCGTTACCAACACAATCGCAGCGCCGAGCACGCTCAGCGTGAGGGCGACAACACCGAAGGCCCACGGCGAATCAGCACCGGTGTTCACCAGCGGTGGTGTCACTCCGCCGGTGGTCGGCGGGCCAGGTTTCACAGGAGGTTCCGGCTTTACGGTCTTTGCCCCCACGTGAATCGTGTATTCGCGATCGAGCGTATTGCCGTGGCGGTCGGTGGCACGCACGGTGAAACTGAAATCGCCTTGCTCGCTCGGTGTCCCGCTGAGCTGGCCTTTTTCCCCAAGGCTCAACCCTGGTACTTCCCCCACGAGCAGGCTGTAGCCAGCGCCGTTCGTGTCTTCAATAAACCCCGGTGTCGTACTAAATACAAAGTTATATAGGGCCTCAAGCGATCCGTCGCCGGGCGTTTGGTTCGTAAAGTCTGCTCGCGCCACCGAGTAGTCAACGGTGGCAGAGAATGCTGGGCCGTTTGGCACTACTGCCTGCGATAGGTAGACCTCAAGCTTCTGCGAGTCTTCGGCGATTCCGCTCCAAGTTGCGCCTTCTCCGTCGGCCGTCGGCGTGGCGAGATCGACCACACGTTGGCGCTCACCAAACGGCATCTTGAAGAGCGAGACCACATCACTTCTGGTGTATTCGCTCGCGCCGCTCGGCACCAGAGCTTCACCACCGGTAACGGTCTGCGCGTTGAACCCGACGGTTGAGATGTTTGGCCAGGTCTCGAGCATGGAGAGGTCGGTGACATGGTTTCGATTCACGTTGAGGAGACGAAGATTTTCTTTTCCACGCAACGGTTCGAGTGAAGAGATTTGGGCGCTCTGCGCACCGATTGTTGCGATCCGGGTGAGCGGTGTCAGTGGTTCAAGATCAGAAATTTCAGTGTTCTGAAAGTTCAGATCGTAGAGGCCAACGCTCTCGCGAATCGGATCAAGCGAAGTCACCTTGGTGTAGGCAAGCTGGAGCCAAAGCAGCGAGGTGTTTCCGCGCAGTGGTTCGAGTGTGTCAATCTCAGTCCAATTCACTTCAAGCCAGTTCAGTTCCGGCATATTCTGCAGTGGCGAGATATCTGAGATCGGGTTGCGGCTCACGGTGATCTGGCGCATCTGTGTGAGCCCACGAATCGGCTCCAACGACGAAATCTCGTTACCGTCGATGTACAGCAGATCTAGATTTGAAGCGTCTTCAAGACCACTGAGGTCGGTAATTCCAACGTTTTTTGCGGTGAGAGAACGCAGCTTGCGCAGGTCTCCCTTGGTGAGGCCGCTCGGCGACGTCTTCAGCGCTTTTGCAATCTCGCGCTTCAGTACCTCGTCGGGAATCACTGCCAGTTCAGAATCGTCTGGTTGAACGGCGCGCGGCAATGGGCGTACCGTGCCGTCAGGTGTGGTTTCGCCGAGTCCGCTGCTTGCGTCGACCGGAATATCGATAAGACCGACGGCTTCGGCTGGTGCGGCGGCGGCGCCAATCAGTGCCGGTGCCAACATTAGGGCACCGACCACCATGGCAGCTATACGGCTGCCTGGCCTGGTGGTCTCGGTCTCACTTCGCCTCATGCTTTTCGGCCTCATACCTCTTCAGCGCAATTCACCCGGCTGGCAAATTACTCGTATTGGTATACCAACACGGCAAATACCCGCTGGGTGCGAGGAGACAAGCCGCGGGAGGCTTTTGAAGAGCTTTGAGTGAGCAGATTGAGTTATTTAGGTGAGCGAGTTTTTACGTTGGATCGCCCGGCGAGAGCAGCGTTCTGCCCTGCGGGCGATCCAACGTTTTGGCCAGCGTAGCGCGGCCGCTAGAACGCAAGGTGTTTAGTGTTCAGCCTCGGTCACGTCGGTGCCCTTTGGCGTCAAGAAGAACACGAACGCGGCGACGGCCAGCATCATGAATCCGCCTGCGTAGCCAACCACCTGCAGCGAGCGGTTGAAGGCTTCTGCAGCGCTTTCGGCGAGCTGCGGCAGCCCCGCTTCGTTCGAGATGGCCATGGCCGCGCCAAGCGACTCTTTCGCGTCGCCGAGCAACCCCTGCTCGATCCCCTGCATTGCTGGGTCGACCGACAACTGGAATCGGTAGATCAGCGCCGAAATCGATCCGAGGATCGCTACGCCGATTGTCGCACCAAGCTCGTATGAGGTTTCTTCGAGAGCACCGGCGTTGCCTGCTTTTTCAACGGGCGAACCCATCATGATCATGGCCGAGCCGATGGCGAGTGATCCGGTGCCCGCGCCGACAAGGGTCATCGCGATTTCCACTCCGATCAGATCAAGGTTGTCTCCGAGCAGACCGATGTAGAGCATGCCGAAGCCTGCAAGTCCAAGACCGCCGGCGAGCACGGCTCGCGCGCCGATTGCTCGCGCCAGTGCAGGTGCTGCCATCGATGCGATTGCACCGGCGACGGCGACTGGCATCAGACGCACGCCGGCTTCAATGGGGCTGGCGCCGTCGATGAGCTGCAGCCACTGGGCGATCAGCAAGAGGGCTGCAACCATTGAGAAGGTGGTGCCGAGCGCGGCGACGATACCTGCAGAGAATGGCCGGCTCTTGAAGAGCGTGAGGTCGAGTAGCGGTGATTCGCTGCGCAGGCAGCGGCGAACGAACCAAGTCAGCAAGATGGCGGCACCGACTGTGGCAGCCCAGGCCTCTGGCACGGCAAAGCTTGCCTGCTTGCCAAATTGTTTGATTGCCCAGACCAGCAAGATCATGCCGCCGAAGGAGAGCAGCGCAGCGAGTGCGTCCCAGCGTCCGGGGTTGCTCACGCGCGATTCCGGCAGGAAGAAGAATCCGGCCAGCATGGCGGCAGCCATCAGTGGCACGTTCACGAGGAACGCTGCGTGCCAGGAGAAATGTTCAAGGAGGAAACCACCGACGAGGGGGCCGACTGCGGCGCCGAGTCCGGAGACAGCTGCCCAGATGCCGAGAGCGGTTGCGCGTTCTTTCGCGTCGGTGAAGATAATTCGAATCAGCGACAGAGTTGTTGGCATGATCATGGCACCGCCAACGCCGAGAAACGCGCGGATGGCGATCACTGATTCTGCCGTGGTGGCAAAGAGCACGAGCAATGACGCAACAGAGAAGATTGCATATCCGAGCATGAGCATGCGTTTGCGACCCCATCGGTCGGCAATGGCTGCCCAAGACACCAGTAGGCCTGCCAGTACGAGCGAGTAGATGTCGATGATCCACAGTTGCTGTTCGGCGGTGGGGTGTAGCTCGGCGGCGAGATCTGGCAGCGCAATGTTCAAGATGGTCATGTCCATCGTGATCACGAGCAAGCTGGCGGTGAGCACAGCGAGGGCTGCCCAGCGGCGGGCCTTTGAAAGTTGTGGGGCGCGCCCCACGGTGTTGGCGTTCATTTCTTCCTGCATCAGAATCATCAAAAATTAGTAACAGTACATTTGTACCATATGTATGATGGTGGCGATATGACTAGTGAGCAACAAACCGGAAAACCAGTCGCAAACGACGCGGTGCCAACCGGTCGCCATGATCCCGAGGGGCGCAGGCGGCAAATCGTGCATGCCGCCGCGGCACTGATTCCAGAAGTTGGCCTCGCCAAACTCACGCACCGCCGCGTAGCCGAGCGTGCCGGAGTCTCACTCGGCGCCACCACCCGCTACTTCGCCAACCTCGAAGAACTGCGCGTCGCAGCGCTCACCGAAATGTCAGAGGTGCTCGAACACGACCTCGCCACCACCCGCGAACGCTTTGAACGCGACGGAGTCTCCCCCGAAACACTTACCGACGACATCTGCGAATTTCTTGCCGAGCACGAACTTGTGCGCATCTCGATTGAGCTCGTCGTCGCAGCAAATGCTGACCCCACACTTCGCCCACTCGCAAACCTGTGGAGCGAAGGCATCGTCAAACTCCTTACCCCCTCACTCGGCGAGGCAGTAGCTAGAGGCATCGTCCTGATCATGGACGGCGCAACAATGAACGCCTCAGTCAACGAAACCCCGCTCTCGCGCGAACAACTCAGCAGCATCTTCGCCGCGATCTTGGCCGGCGCTGAGAAGCCCGAGCGCGCGAAATAACTCGGCAGCGTACAGCGTGGAACGCAGCACAGCCTTAGCGCCCGAAAGGGCCTAGACTCGTAAGGTGACAAAGCCCGCCAAAACAAAGCTTCCCTTCGAAGTCTGGGCATTGGTCGCCGGTGGATTCGCGGTCGCCCTTGGATACGGCGTGGTCGCGCCAGCAATCCCCCAGTTTGCTCTCGAATTTGGCGTCTCAAACTTTGCGGCATCGGCAATTGTCAGTGCATTCGCGCTGATGCGTCTGGTGAGCGCTCCGTTTGCAGGCTGGGCAGTTGCCAGAATGGGCGAACGCCGCACCTACACGATCGGCATTTTGATTGTCGCTGGATCAACCGGCGCCGCGGCTCTCGCCGCGAACTACACGCAGTTTGTCGCCTTGCGCGCTGCCGGCGGAATCGGCTCCACACTTTTCACCGTCGCCGCCACTGCACTGCTGGCAAAGGTCAGCCCCGTCGAATCACGTGGACGGGTGGCGAGCCTCAATGCCGCCGGCTTTTTGCTCGGTGGCCTCTTTGGCCCGGTGCTCGGTGGCGCGGTTGCCGCGTTCGGCTTGCGGGCTCCCTTCGTTTTCTACTTCCTCACCCTGGTGGCTGCCGCGATTATTGTGGCAATTGCCCTGCGCGGATCACACGCCGCGGGCAGCCCACAGGCGCGCGCCGGAACAGCTGGACAGAACGGTAGCAGCGGCGAAGAGGCAGAGCTCACACTTCGCCAGGCGTTCAGCATTCCTCAGTTTCGGGTACTGCTGTTTTCGGTCTTCAGCTTCGGCTGGTCATCGTTTGGCGTGCGCGTTTCTATCATTCCGCTGCTTGTCGCGGTAAGTTTTGGTGGCGACGCGACAATGGCCGCGTGGATTCTCGCCGCTTACGCGCTCGGCAACGCGGTGTTCATCTTCCCTGCGGGTCGCTGGAACGACAGCGTTGGGCGCAAACCAATGCTGATCATCGGCCTGATCGTGCTTACCGCGAGTTACGCAGTGATGGGTTTCGCGCCCTCACTTGTCGCGCTCGCGGTGGTCATGCTCTTTGCTGGCGCTGGATCGGCCCTCGCAAACCCGGGCCAACAGGCGGTGCTGGCCGATGTGCTGGCGCGCAGACGCGGCGGTAATGTCGTGGCCGCCTATTCGATGTCGAGCGACCTCGGCGGCGTGCTCGGTCCGGCGATTGCAGGCGCGATTGTTGATGCCGCAGGCTTTGGTTGGGCGTTTGCCCTCACCGCTGCACTCTTGGCGGCGGCCGGTGCCTTTTGGTGCTTCACCACTGACTCGCGAAAGATCACGGCTTAGTCGCCCTCTGACACTGTCGCACTGCGTGGCTCTTCCGTGATCCTGCGATCCACTAGGTGGCCGCAGAATCACGGAAGAGCCACAGTCGCAGGGCGGTAGAAGGCCGTGCGTAACGGAAAGGGCCTAGCCCTCGAGGTCGTCGATGCCGGGGGTCCAGCTCAGGCCGGGCTTGCCCCAACCGTTCTTGCGCTCAGCTTTCTGTGCGCCGCGGTTTTCGGGGTGCACCAGGCGATCAACATAGAGTAGCCCGTTCAGGTGATCAAATTCGTGCTGCATGATGCGCGCGAACCAGCCACTAGCTTCAAACTCAAACGGCTTTCCGTCGATGTCTTGGGCGCGTAGCAGCGCACGCGGTGAACGGCGAAGCGCGAAACGCTCGCCTGGGAACGAGAGGCAACCCTCGAGTTCCTCTTCACCTGGCAGACCAGGCTCAAGCGGCGCGATCCAGAGTTCTGGGTTGATTGCCACGCCTCGGTGCGGGGCTTCGTCTTGATCTTCGTACATCCACACAAAGATGCGCTTGCCGATGCCCACCTGGGGTGCGGCGAGGCCGACACCTGGCGCTGCCTCACAAGTTTCAAACATGTCATCGACGAGGGCACGCAGCGCGTCGTCGAATTCGGTTACGGGAGCCGCGTCAGTATGCAGTACGGGCTCACCACAGATCACGATTGGAAGAATTGCCATAACAATCAGTGTATTAGCGCGAGCGACAGCTGATCGCCAAAGCTACCTCTGGTGACTCCGGCGTCAACCCAACCAAGCAGTGCGCTCACGAGCATTGCGGTGGTCGCAGCTGCCTGGGACCGCAGCACGACTGGGGCTGGGCGATCCAGCGCGGAATATTGCTGTTCGAGATAGCGCTGAAACAGTGTGTTTAAGCCGAGCACTCGGCTCGCACCGCTTGCGGTGAGGTCTTCGGCGGCTTCAAGCAGTCGGTAGTTTTGCAGCGCCCACGGAATCTGCTGGCTGCTCAAGCCCTCGGCAAATTTCAACAGCGTTTCGCGAAGCTGCGGTGGATCGCCTGCCGCGAGAGCAGCTTCGAGGTGTGCGCGCAGTGAGGCGATCAGCGCGTCTGTCTCTAACCAAAACAGCTCAGCCTTTGACGAAAAGCAATTGAAGAAGGTGGCTCGGCTGAAGCCTGCGGTTCTCGCGATCTGTTCAACGGTGGTGTTGCGGTAGCCGCGGTGCTGGAACAGTTCGAATGCCGCTTCTTGGAGCAGTGCTTGTGATGCTCGTTTTGGCCTGCCTGCCGACGCCATTTGGGCCCCATTTCAGAAATATTCACCAACTGAATTATTAGACTGAGTCTAATAATATACGATGAGTTCTCGTGAGCCTACATAAGAAGAACCCGAAGTGGATCGCCCTCGCGGCCCTCGCCGCTGTCATCCTGCCGCTAGCCGCCTGCTCGGCTGGCCCGCAGTCCGGCGCGGGGCCTCGCGACACCCTCGTTTACGCGACCGGCGATGCCGAACCCGACTGCCTAGACCCCCACGTTGGCGGCAACTATCCGCAGGCGCTCCTGGCCACGCAAGTACTCGAATCGCTCGTCTCCCTAAACGAGAAGGGCGAGATCGTGCCCTGGCTTGCAAGCGAATGGAGCACCAGCGAAGACGGGCTCAGCTGGGATTTCACTCTCGACCCAGCCGCCACCTTCACCGATGGCACCCCGGTCGACGCAGCAGCAGTCAAGGCCAACATTGAACACCTGCAGAACCCAGACACCGGTTCCTCGACCGGATACCTGGCGGTGCAGCAAATCGAAAGTGTCGAGGTCGTCTCACCTGAACTCGCCAGGTTCCACCTCAGCCGCCCCGATGCCGCGCTCCTTGAATCCCTCGCACAGCCCTGGGTCGCGATCCAGTCGCCAGCGGGCATCGAAAGAGGCAAAGAAGCGAATTGCCTCGCCCCCATCGGCTCAGGCCCGTTTGTCGTGAGTAGCTGGACCAAGCAGGACCGCATTGTGCTTGAGCGCAACGCAGACTACGCAACTGCGCCAACTGGTTTTGAGGTCGCGGGTGACGACGCTCCCGCAGAGCTAATCTGGCGTTTCATTCCCGACGCCACCGCACGCTTCGCAGCCCTACAAAGCGGTGAGGTCGACGTCATCGACAACCCCCTCCCCGACCAGATCACTACGGCAAGCAACGACCAGGGGCTCGCGCACCTCAACGCCCCACGCCCCGGCGCGAGCAACCGCCTCGAGCTCAATAGCGGCCAAGCACCGTTCGACGACATTCGGGTGCGCGAAGCGTTTATTGCCGCGGCAGATGTAAACCCCGGCATCGATTCGCTCTTTGAAGGCGCGGCCAAGCGCTCCTACAGTGCACTCTCAAGCGTTGAGCCACTCGGTATCGAAAGCCCCGACGCCTACAAATATGACCTAGAACGCGCAAACGCGCTGCTCGATGAGGCAGGCTGGACCGAGCGAAACAGTGAAGGCGTGCGCAGCAAAGACGGCAACCCGCTCACTCTGCGCTTTCCAGTAACCGGCGCACAATCCACTCAGGCAGAGCAGGCACTCTTTGAGCAGATCCAGGCGTCTGCGTCCGAGGCTGGCTTCGATGTGCAGATTTCGCTGCTCGACCTCGGTGCCTGGTATGGCGCTCTGGGCGCCCACGAGTACGAACTCGTCAGCGCCCCCTACACGAAGATCGGCCCAGACGTGCTGCGCTTCCTGTTCCACAGCGACGCCACCGTGCCTGCGCCAAGCGGCTACTTCGCTAACCACGCAATGATCAAAAATCCGGAGCTTGACGCTCTGCTTGACACAGTCGGCAGTGAACAAGACCCCACGAAGCGCGCGGCTGCCGCCAATCAAGCGCAACAAATCATCGCCAATCAACAGGTAATTCTCCCCATCTACGATCAGCAAAATCACTTCCTGTACCGCGCAGACCTCAACGACTTCCGGGCACTACCTACTGTGAGCACTCCCTGGCTCGGTGAGGTTGTCGCCGGTTGATCACCCTTCGAATCGTGCTTGCACGAGTTGCTGGCGCCGCGGCGGTAATGTTTACCGTCGCGACGCTGGCGTTTGTCGCACTGCAATTGATTCCCGGCGACCCTGCCGAGGCGGCGCTTGGCGGCCCCGGCAGCCAAGCAAGCGCAGCGGCACTCGAGGCCGCACGGGTCGAATTTGGTCTTGACCGGCCGATCCTCGCGCAGTACTTCGATTTTCTCTGGCGGCTTTTACAGGGCGACCTCGGCACTTCGTACTCGCAAAAGATCCCGGTAAGCCAAGTGCTTACTGCCGCAATAGTGCCGACCCTCTCACTCACCGCCCTCTCGCTCGCGATCGCCTGGCTTCTCGCACTTGGCAGTGTGTATATCGCAAGCGGTCATTCAAAGCTTGGCAAGGCGATCACGACGGCACTCGATCTCCTTGCCGCCGCTGTGCCCAACTTCTGGCTAGCGAGCCTGCTGGTATTGCTTTTTACTGGTGTGCTTGGCTGGCTACCAGCAGTGAGCACGGGCGGCTTCAACGGCATCATTCTGCCTGCCGTTGCGCTCGCACTGCCGACCGCCGGTTTTATTGCGCAGGTTTGTCGCACCGGTGTTGAACAGGCTCGCGATGCGGCTTTCGTCGAGAGCGCACGGGCTCGTGGCGAAAGCGAGTCAGGCATACGACTGCGGCACATTCTGCGGCACGGCGTTGTGCCCGGCCTCAATATGAGCGCCTGGTCACTCGGCTCACTGCTGGGTGGCGCCGCCGTGATCGAGGTGATTTTTGCGAGGCCCGGGCTCGGCCGCACCCTGGTCAGTGCAGTTACTGTGCGCGACATTCCCGTTGTGCTCGGCGTAGTGCTATTCGCGGCACTCGCCTACGTACTCGTGAACCTCATTACTGACCTCACCGTGGCAAGGGTTGATCCTCGCACCGAAGCCCGCTTACAGCAGGCGGTGGCGAATGCTTAAGGCAACGCAGCGTTTTGGCCTCTCAGGCTGGTTGAGCCTCGCCATGCTCGCAGTCTTTGCTCTCTGCTTTGCCGCACCAGGGCTGCTCTCTCCGCACGGGCCACTCGAAATCGAGGCGAGCAACGCTTTCGCACCGCCCTCGCTCACGCACCTCTTCGGAACTGACGACTCCGGCCGAGACATTCTGAGCCGGGTCATTCACGGCACCCGAGACTCTCTCACGATCGGCGTTGTGGCGACGCTCTGCGGGCTGTTCGCGGGCCTGGCACTCGGCACTCTTGCCGGTGGCTCCGAGCGTCGCGCACTTGGCCCACTTCGATACGCGGTGGATCGCCTCATCGAAGCCCTCTTCGCCTTTCCGGGCTTGCTGCTCGCGCTGCTGTTGATCGCGGTGCGCGGCCCCGGTGTCAGTTCAGTAATCATTGCTGTTGCCATTTCGACCGCACCCGGCTTCGCACGAATGGTGCGCGGCGGGATTCGTCAGGCGCTCGGCTCGGGCTCTGTCGAAGCCGCACGCCTGCAGGGTGACGGCACTCTTCGTGTTTGGCGCACCCTGGTGCTGCCAGAAACCATGCGCCCCGTGCTGGTGCTCGCTACCCTCGGTATCGGCCATGCGGTGATCCTGGCCGCCGCACTCGGGTTTCTCGGTCTTGGCACTCCGCCACCAACTCCAGAATGGGGCGCGATGCTCAACGCTGGCCGGCCGTACCTCATGCGCGCCTGGTGGATGACGTTTTTCCCAGGCCTTGCAATCGTGTTGATCGGAGTTGCTTGCACGGTGCTTGGCCGTTCAATCGAGCGTAGAAATGAGGTGCTGCGATGATCACGCCGCTGCTTGAACTACGCGATTTATCGATCACTTTTCCCGGCGGCGAGCGCGCCGCAGTCGATGGGGTGAGCTTTGCTCTTGAAGCGGGGCAGTGCGTGGCTCTCGTTGGCGAGAGCGGATCGGGTAAGTCCCTGACAGCTCGTGCGGCGCTTGGCCTATTGCCGCGCTATGCACAGCGGCGAGGCGAGATCCTGTTGCGCGGAGAGGCTGCTCCCCCAGCGCAGAGCGCCGAGTGGAACTCGATTCGTGGCGCCAAAGCTGGTTTTGTTCCGCAAGATGCGCTTGGCGCGTTAGACCCGCTCCGCCGAATCGAGCATGAGGTTGGTGACGCGTTGCGCCTGCACCGTATCGGCGGCACGGTGGATCGCCGCTCACGCGTGGTAGCTGCTCTTGAGGAGGCAGGTATGCCCGAGGCCGGGTCCCGGTTGCGGCTGCGTTCTGACCAGCTCAGTGGTGGGCTTCGCCAGCGTGCGCTGATCGCTTCGGCGCTAGTTGCCGATCCAGCGCTCATCGTTGCTGATGAGCCGACTACCGCACTTGATGCGGCGCATCGTGATCGTGTGCTGAAGGTACTGCGTTCTCGAGTAGACGCGGGAGCCGGGGCGCTGGTGATTAGTCACGATTTGACTGCGGTGCGTGAGGTTGCCGATCTGGTGCTGGTGATGCGTACGGGCCGGGTGGTTGAGGCCGGTACCCCTGATGAGGTGTTTGCCTCCCCTCGCCACAGCTTCACTCGCGAGTTGCTTGCAGCTTCTCCCGCCACGAAGCCACGTGGGGAACGTTTGCTCCCCTCGGCTGTCGGTGTAGGGCGTGCGAGCAACAGTGCAGCGGCAGTGGTCACCCGTGCAGCGGCTGTGAACGCCAGCGCAGCACCGGTGAGCGCTGTGGCTCAGCGATCCAGCGCCGAATCTCTCGGCGCACCCCGGCTTGAACTGCGTGAGGTGACCGCAAACTATGCGGGACGAGCGGCTTCGAACGAGCCCGAGGTGTTGCAAAGCCTCTCGTTTAGTGTGTTCGAGGGTGAGACTGTTGGCCTGCTTGGGTCCAGTGGCAGCGGCAAAACCACGCTGTTGCGTGTTGCTCTCGGATTGCACCGGGTTTCTGCGGGGCAGGTGCTGATCGATGGTGTTGATCGCGCGGTCGCTCCTCGGGCTGAGCAGCGAGTGCTGCGCCGAAAGCTCGCTCTCGTGCCGCAGGATCCACTCGCCGCCTTCCCCCGCGGGCAGAGTGCTGGCGCTATCCTCGTTGACGCTTTTCGCGCGGCGGGTGTGCCCCGCGCTTCGCGTTTTGCACACGCTGAGCGTATTGCCGATGAGGTTGGTCTTGCCAGTTCAACGCTTCGGCAGAACGCGGCTACTCTCTCTGGTGGTCAGCGGCAGCGCCTCGCCATTGCTCGGGCTCTTGCCGCCGAGCCCGAGCTGTTGCTGCTTGATGAGCCCGTATCGGCGCTTGATTTGACGGTTCAGGCGCGTGTGCTTGATCTGCTTGATGAGTTGCAGCGCCGTCATGGCACCGCGTACCTTTTTGTTTCGCATGACCGTGACGTGGTGCGGCATATGAGTGATCGAGTGCTTGTGCTCAGTGACGGGAACACCAGAGGTTCGAATGATCCCGATAGCTCGTCAACGCTCGCACATCATTCGGTGACGGTAGACTGATGCCTTCCCACCTGTGTTAGGAGCCTCATGTCGAATACCCCAGCCCCCCAACTGGTCTGGATCGACTGCGAGATGACTGGACTCGACGTTGACAACGACGGTCTGTGCGAAATTGCCGTCATTGTGACCGACTTCGAGTTGAAGCCGTTGCACCCTGGTTTCGAGGTCGTGATTAATCCCGGCGCCGAAGCTCTTGCACAGATGAACGACTTTGTTCGGGGTATGCACGAGAGCTCGGGGCTTCTGCCAAAGATCGAGCACGGAGTCTCGGTCGCAGAGGCCGAACAGCAGGTGATCGAATATTTGGCGAAACATGTGATGCCTGGTCGTCGCCCCCTGGTCGCGGGCAACACTATTGGCATGGATCGCCGCTTCATGTCGAAGTACATGCCGCTGCTCGAAGAGAAGCTGCACTACCGCAGTGTCGACGTGTCGACCATTAAAGAGCTTTCGCGCCAGTGGTACCCGGCAGCGTTTTTTGCGGCACCTGCAAAGCGTGGCGGTCATCGTGCACTCGCCGACATCGCTGAATCGATCCAAGAGCTTGCCTACTTCCGCAACGCTGTCCTGGTTGCCCAGCCCGGACCAGATAAGCCAAGCGCTGAAGCACTCGCAGCCGAGGCGAGCGACGTGTACGCGCCGTTCGTCGACGGCACTGCGTAACCGCGCACTCTCGTAACCGCATTTCCGCGAGTGAGCACAGCAACAACAGCACCGACTGGTGGTTTTCGACTTTCTCAGCATGAACTTGCCCTGATAGGCATCACTGTGCTGTGGGGCAGCACCTTCCTCGTCATTCACACGGCGATGAACTTCTCCGGCCCCATGTTCTTCGTCGGCATGCGCTTTTTGGTGGCTGGGCTCGCTGCTGCCGCCATTTTCTGGCGATGGCTACGTGGGATCACCCTGCTCGAACTTGGCGCCGGTGTTGCAATTGGTGCCGCCCTCGCGCTGGGTTATGGGTTGCAGACCATCGGTTTGCAAACCATTTCAAGCAGCATGTCGGGCTTTATCACGGCCTTCTACGTGCCACTCGTTCCGCTGATGCAATGGGCATTTTTGCGCAAGCCTCCCGGCAAAATGAGCCTGATTGGCGCCGGGCTCGCATTTGCCGGCCTCATTGTGCTCGGCGGCCCGGGTGCAGCAGGCTTCAATTTTGGTTTTGGCGAGTGGGCCACCGTCGCTGCGGCGGTAGCCTGCGCTGTCGAGGTCATTCTGATCAGCGCCTTCGCTTCAAAACGTGTCGAGTTTCGGCGTGTGACTGTCGTGCAACTGCTGGCAACGAGTGGTTTTGCGTTTCTCGCGATGCCGTTGACGGGTGAGACAGCGCCAGAGTTCGACTTGCGTTGGCTGATTCCTGCGGTAGCACTCGGTCTTGCCAGCATGCTCATTCAGCTCACCATGAACTGGGCGCAGCGACACGTCAGCGCCACGAGAGCAACCATCATCTATTCGGCAGAACCAGTCTGGGCTGGTGTGATTGGCGCGATTGCCGGCGATCAGCTGCCATGGTTTGCCTTTGTCGGTGCGGCCCTAATTATTACTGGTGTGCTGGTGAGTGAGATTAAGCCCAACCGCAAGCAGCTCGTGCAACCCGACGAAAGCGCCGAGTATTCACCCGTCTCGCCGCCCGGCGATCCAACGCCTACCGACTCGTAACTGGAGCCAAGCGTGCAGCCACTCACCCCACACCGTCGCCGCATGGCGCTCTTTACGCTCGCCCTCGGCGGTTTTGCGATAGGCGTCACTGAGTTCGCCACGATGGGTGTGTTGCCCAACATTGCCGAGGATCTGCTGCCAGGTTTCACCGCGAACCCCGCACAGGGCATTTCGCAAGCGGGGATCATCATTTCGCTCTATGCGCTCGGCGTGGTGATTGGCGCTCCCGTCATCACAGCACTGGCAGCGCGCGCCTCACAAACCACTCTCGTGTACTGGCTGCTTGGTGCTTTCGTGCTTGGTTCGATTGCCTCGGCGCTCGCGCCAACATTTGAGACGCTTGCGGTAGCCAGGCTGCTCGCGGGGCTGCCGCACGCCACTTTCTTCGGCGCTTCGGCGCTCTTGGCAGGCCGTTTGATGGGGCCAGGCAATCAGGGCAAGGGCATCGCGATTGCAATGTCTGGTCTGCCGATCGCAAACATTCTGGGGGTGCCGCTCGCCACCATGATCGGCCAGCAGCTTGGCTGGCGCTGGGCCTACGCACTCGTGGCACTGCTCTTTGTGCTCACCCTGGTACTCTCGCTGCGCTACCTGCCGAAGGTAGCTGGCGACCCGACACTTAGCCCACTTCGCAGTATCTCAGGCTTTGCAAACTTCCGAGTCTGGATCATGATCTTGCTGGCCTCGATCGGTTTTGGCGGGTTCTTTGCGGTCTATTCGTACATCGCTGAGGTGGTCACCAGGGTTGCCGACTTGCCCGCTGGCGCGATTCCTTGGGTACTCTCGGTGATTGGTATCGGAATGACCATCGGCACTTTCTTCGGCGGCTGGGCTGCCGATCGGAACACCAAGTTCGCCATTATCGGGGCGTTCTCTGCCTTGATCGTGGCGCTCACGGTGTATGTGTTCGTGGCGCACACACCAGTTGGGCTGTTCATTTCTGTCTTCGTGGTTGGTTTCTGGTTCTCGGCGCTCACTCCGGCGGTGCAGACCAGGTTCATTCGTATGGCGCGCGAGGCTGAGCTGATGGGCTCTGCGATTACGCATGCTGCGTTTAACGTCGCGAACGCGCTCGGTGCGTGGATCGGCGGCGTGGTAATCGCGGCTGGTCTTGGCTACCTCGCCCCCGGCTGGGCTGGTATAGCCCTTGCCGCCGCTGGCCTCGTACTCGCGGCGATAAGCTTCGGGGTCAGCAAGCGTGACCGCGCTCGAAGTGTGGACACTACGGGGATCAAACTCCCCTAGTACGCTCAACGCTGTGTGTTATCGCTCCGGTTGTGTGAGGGAACGAAAAGACCCCTCATGCACCCGCTAGAGCTCCGGTACCCTTGCTCTGTTTCCAGCCTGGGGGAGTTTCCAAAGATAGCGCCACATGAGGGGCCTTAACGAGCTTACCCTATTCGGTAGCCTGTTCTGAATTCGGGGCCTCTGCGCTCGGCGCGTCGCCAGACGCCACCTGGGCAGCACCTGGCACGGCAGGCTCGAAAGCAGCGTCTGCCGCTTCCTCTTCCGTAGCCGCGCCCTTGAACTGCGACTGATACAGGTCGTAGTAGGCGCCACGGCGAGCCAGCAGCTCTTCGTGCGAGCCCTGCTCGACGATACGACCGCTTTCCATCATCAGGATCGCGTCTGCGTCACGAATCGTCGAGAGACGGTGCGCAATCACGAACGAGGTGCGGTCTGCACGCAGTGCACGCATAGCCTGCTGCACGAGCACCTCGGTGCGGGTATCAACCGAAGAGGTTGCCTCGTCGAGAATCAGTAGCGATGGGTTCGCAATGAATGCACGCGCAATCGTGAGCAGCTGACGCTCACCAGCAGAGAGCGACGATGCGTTCTCTTCGATGACAGTGTCGTATCCCTCTGGCAGCTGCCGAACGAAGCGGTCAACCATGGTGGCCTTCGCCGCCTCGGTAACTTCTTCATCGGTAGCGTCCAGTCGTCCGTAACGAATGTTTTCGCGAATCGTTCCGCCGAAGAGCCAGGCATCCTGAAGCACCATGCCGACGTGACCGCGCAGATCTGCCCGCGAGAGGTGCGTGATGTCTACACCGTCGAGCATGATCTTGCCGCCTTGCAACTCGTAGAAGCGCATGATCAGGTTTACCAGAGTGGTTTTGCCGGCACCGGTTGGGCCAACAATCGCCACAGTTTGCCCTGGCAATACCTTGAGCGACAGGTCCTCGATCAGCGGCGTTTCAGGGTCGTAGCTGAATGCCACGCTGTCGAACTCGACGAGTCCGGTTGCCCGGTCACCGAGTTTCTCCGAAACGGTGTCTGGTTCTTGTTCGTCAGCATCAAGCAGTTCGAAGGTACGCTCTGCCGAGGCAACGCCAGACTGCAGCATGTTTGCCATGCCGGCGACTTCGCCAATTGGCTGCGCAAACTCGCGCGAGTACTGAATAAACGCGGTGACGTCACCGAGCGTCATCTGCCCGGCGGTGACGCGCAAGGCGCCGACGACAGCAATCAGCACGTAGGTGAGGTACTGCACAAACTGCATCGCTGGCATCATCGCGCCCGAGAGCGCCTGCGCCTTGAACGATGCGTCGTAGAGACCTTCGTTGCGCTCATCAAAGAGTTCGGTCATCTCGGTATCGCGGTTGAACACACGAATGAGTTCGTGACCGGTGAACGATTCCTCAATGTGGCCGTTCAGGTCGCCTGTGCGCTTCCACTGTGCTTTGAAGAGCTTCTGCGCGCGCACGCCGACAATTGCGACGACCACGCCCGATAGCGGCAACGCGAGCAGAGCGATCAAACCGAGCTGCCAGGAGACCCAGAACATCATGGCGCCGATACCGATAATGGTCAGCACTGACTGCACCAGCTGCGAGAACGCTTGCTGCAGCGCCTGCTGAATGTTGTCGACATCGTTGGTCACGCGCGAGAGCACGTCACCTCGCTGACGGCTGTCGAAGTACGACAGCGGCAGGCGATTGATCTTTTCTTCGATGCTCTTGCGCAGGTTGTAAACGACGCGCATCACGAGGCCGTTCAGCAGGTATCCCTGCAACCACATCAGGAAAGAAGCAACGAGGTAAAGCGCGAGCACGACAAGGATCAGCCAGCCGAGCTTTTCGAAGTCGATCCCCTGTCCGGGAATAGCGTTCGAACCTTGCAACATGTCAGCGAACTGGGTCTCCCCTTGCGCTCGCAAACTTGCGACGATGTCTTCTTTTTTGGCTCCAGCTGGCAGCTGTGCGCCGAGAATTCCGTTGAAGATTACGTCCATTGCCTGACCGAGCACCTTTGGCGCGATCACGGTGAGAACTACGGAACCGATAACGAGCAGAGTGACGAAGCCGAATAGCACCTTTTCGGGTGCGAGCAGGCCGATCAGTCGTTTTGCCGAGCCCCAAAAGTTTTTCGCTTTTCGGGTGGGCTGGCTTCCCGACCAGTCATCAAGATCGGGAGCGAAGTCGTCTGGCAGTTCAAATTCTTCGGTGTCTACAGACACTTCGTTTTTTGCTTGCTTGCGCCTAGCCATTACGCCACCTCCGATTCAGTCAGCTGGGATCGAACAATTTCTTGGTACACACTGTTGCTTTCGAGCAGTTCGTGATGCGTGCCGCGACCAACCAATTCACCGTCTTCTATTACGAGAATCTGGTCGGCGTCGGTGATCGTTGAAACGCGCTGAGCCACAATAATCGTGGTGGCTCCGGCGGTTGCTTCTGGGAGTGCGGCTCTGAGGCGCGCATCTGTTGCGACGTCTAGTGCCGAGAACGAGTCGTCGAAGAGGTAGACGCGTGGCTTCGCGACGAGCGCGCGGGCGATCGAGAGCCGCTGACGCTGGCCGCCTGAAACGCTGGTGCCACCCTGCGAGACGGGTTCGTCGAGCCCCTTCTCTTTTTCGCGCACGAAAGACTCACCCTGTGCAACGCGAAGCGCTTCCCACAGCTCTTCATCGCTCGCGTCTGCCTTGCCAAAGCGCAGATTCGAGGCGATAGTGCCGCCGAAGAGGTATGCGCGCTGTGGCACAAGTCCCATAGTCGCGGCAAGCTGGCTACGTGTGAGCGCAGACATCGGCACACCGTCGACGGTGACGCTTCCCTCTTGAGGGTCGAAGAGCCTGAGTATCAGTCCGAGCAGCGTGGTTTTACCCGAGCCGGTCGAACCAATAATCGCCGTGGTTTTTCCTGGCTCCGCGACGAAGCTCATGTTCTTGATAACTGGCAGTTCAGCGCCGGGGAAACCGAAGGTCACTCCGTCGAATTCGATCCGACCATTGAACGGTGTCTCTACCTTTTCGGTGGCCGGGAACTTCAATGTTGATTCAGTGTCGAGCAGCTCACGAATTCGCTCAGCACAAACTACAGCGCGCGGGATCATCATCACCATGAAGACGCCCATCATTACCGCGATCAGAATCTGCAGCAGGTAAGCCAGGAACGCGGTGAGCGAACCGATCTGAATGTCACCGGCATCAACGCGATGGCCACCGACCCAGAGCACAGCGGCGGTTGCAAAGTGCAGCACCATCATGATCACGGGGAACATCAGCACGAAGACGTTGCCTACCCGAACCGAGATATTGGTGATGTTTTTGTTTGCGACGGCGTAGCGTTCTTCTTCGAATGGCTCACGCACGAAGGCACGAACCACTCGAATTCCCATGATCTGTTCGCGCAGCACGCTGTTGATGTCGTCAACGCGTCCCTGCATCTGGCGGAAGAGAGGCAGCAGCAGCCAGACGAGGAAACCAACGATCACGGCAAGGATCGAGACCGAAGCCCAGACCAGCCATGACATGCCTGCGTCTTCTTGCAGCGCCATAACTACGCCACCAACCATCATGATTGGTGCCGAGATCATAAAGTTCATGGTCATCAGCACGAGCATCTGCACCTGCTGCACATCGTTGGTGCCGCGGGTAATCAGGGTGCCGGCACCAAATTTGGTGGCCTCTAGAGTCGAGAGCGAGTCGACCTTGCGGTAGACCTCTCGTCGGAGGTCGCGACCGACCGACATTGCTACGCGTGCACCGCAGTACACCGCGAGCACAGCAGCGAGGAGCTGGCCGAATGAGACCAGCAGCATGACGCCACCGGTGCTCCAAATAAAGTCAATATCGCCGAGGGTAATACCCTTGTCGATAATTTCTGCGTTCAGGCTGGGCAGCTTGAGCGAAGCCATTGTTGAAAGAAACTGCAATACAACAACGGCGACTACCCACACCCAATAGGGCTTGGCATGGTGAAGAGTGAGTCGTAAAAGAGCCACAGTGCGCCTTCCATGAGTAATTCACGAGTGAAACGGTCTACTTTAGCGCTCACAGACAAGCGAGCACAATAGATTTGGGGCAAAAGGGGTTCGTTCTTGCCAAGAACGGAAACCTATGCCAGTAACACCAAGAGAGGTGGTGTTATTCCATGTCGATGCGCAACTTCATCAAGACATGCGGGGTGAGCGTGCAACCGCTACAGTCGATCCACCGGATCGAGACTAAAATGACCCCGACCAAAAGCCGGGGTCATTTTCTCAGGGTGGACAACGGGACTTGAACCCGCGACCACCGGCACCACAAGCCGGTGCTCTACCAACTGAGCTATGCCCACCATGCTAACCCGCTGAGCCGGAGCTCATTAGGCAACCCCACGATCATAACCCATTCCAGGCATGCGAGTCGAATCGCGACTCGCCGTTGGCGCGGCGCGGCGGCTAGGTTAAGACATATGTTCTTTATTTTGGGCGTTGTCGGCTTGAATTTGTATGCGATCTGCCTCGTTTTGGCACGCGCGTTCGTCTTTCGTGTGCCGCTTTATCGCCCAATGCTCTGGAACATCTTTCTCTCGGTGCTCCCGCTATTCTTTCTGCTCGCGGGGTTTCTTATGGGTGCGATCGTCGCGCAATTCGGCGTGATTCCTGCCCCTGCAATCTGGATCCCGGTACTGGCTATCTGGCTGCTGCTTCTGCCAAACGCCAGCTACCTCATTACTGAGCTGAACTTTTCGCACCGCTCCGATGATGACAGGGTGCCACTTTGGTACGACATCATCCTCGTCATCACGCTGGCGATGTCTGGCGTGGTGAACACAGTGATGAATGTTTTGGTTGTGCATGTCATGGCTGCACTGATTGCCTTTGGCGACACCTTTAGCGCGGTCACCAGAAAAGAGTCATGGATCGCCGTCGGCATTGTGCTGCTGCTCCTCGGCCTCGGCATGTATCTCGGTCGCTACCTGCGAGTGAATAGTTGGGATCTGAAACATCCGGTCAGTTTCACCAAGAAGATCGTGACTCACTTCAGTAACTGGGCGAATGTGCGTGCTTGCCTCGGCTTCACCTTCACATACGCCATGTTTATCGGCCTTATTTATCTGATTATTGGCGGCATGTACATCGACATCATGGGCAAGGTTGAGGCTCAATTGCTGGTCTAACACAATCGCCATTTGAACTACCGAGCAACATGTCGTCTTGTTAGGCTGAGGGCATGCTCAGCGTGTCACACGAAGATTTCGAGATTCTTGTTGGAGAGAGCCTCGATACTTTGCATGAAGACATGCTTCGCGAGCTCGACAATGTGATTTTTTTGGTCGAGGATCACCCTGCAGACGGGGGCGATGTGCTCGGGGTATACGAGGGCTTTTCCCTCGCTGAACGAGATGTGTACGGCTATGGCGAAGAGCCCGACCGCATTATCTTGTACCGCGAGAATTTGCTCGCGCACTGCGCTGACCATGATGAGTTGGTCTCAGAAATCAGAATCACCCTGGTGCATGAGATTGCACATTTTTATGGCATCAGCGAGGCACGCATCCATGAGTTGGGCTGGGGTTAAGGAATTGACCATGGCACAACTGTCTTCACCTCAACAAGATGCGGCACTCGGCACAAATTCGCAGCTTCTCGCCGAACGGCCTTGGCAGACAATTGTCTGGGATGATCCGGTGAACCTTATGTCGTATGTCAGTTACGTATTTCGCAGCCACTTTGGTTTCTCGCAGCATCGGGCCGAATCGCTCATGCTTCAGGTACATGAGCAGGGTAGCGCGGTGGTCGCAGAGGGGTCTCGCGAAGCGATGGAAATGCACGTTGAGGCGATGCACGGCTATGGTCTTTGGGCGACCGTTCGACAGGCAGGAACAGAGTGAGGCTTCTCCCCCTTCCCGGCGGCATTCTGAAGCTGCGTCTTGAGTTTGATGAGGCTCAACTGCTTGACGGTCTCGTCAGCCAGCTGATTGACCTGCTGCAAAGCCACAGCCAAACCACGCTCGATCCTGATCCGCTCTTTGCCAGTCTTGAGGTGGGTGGTTCTGATTCGTTGCCGGAAGACCCCGCTCTCGCAAGGCTGTTTCCCGATGCGTTCGAAGACGAAGCTGAGGCTTCGGCATTTCGTCGATTGAATGAACAGGGCCTCGTCAATCGCAAAATGCAAGACGCGCTTGATGTTTCTAGTGCGCTGGGGCTCGGCAATGCGCCAGACATCGACGGCGAACGCATTATCGAGGTGGATATCACTGCCAGGTCGATGTCTGCCTGGGTTCGCACCCTCACTGCACTGCGGATCGCAATTGCCGCCAGGATTGGCTTGAATGCAGAGGGCGACCAGGTGCACCTACTCGCCTCTGATGAGACTCGCGGCACTGTGCTCGTCTACGACTGGCTGGCCGCGATCCTGGATTCGATTTTGCGTATGTCTGAAGAGGCCGCAGAAGAGCCAGAAGATACAGAGAACGGCTAGGGAGTTTCGAGCGAACGTGGATCCACCACGTCCTGTCGTGGAGCGAGCAGTCGCGCCGAGGTGAGGCCGCCGCGACCAAATCGTCCCTTCACTTCGTCAACAGCTTGATCGAGCGCTCGCCACTCTTCATCTTCGCTCCAAAGACCCGCCGGGTCGCTGCCCTCGACACCCAATTGCTCGGCACGCACCCCGATCAAGCGCACCGGCCGCACCGGCCCGCCATCGTAGCTGGCACCGAGTGAGGCGAATAGCGCGCGTGCGGTCTGGTAGATGCGCTGGGTGGCGTTTGTTGCTTCACTCAGGGTTTTTGATCGCGTGACCGTCTCGAAGTCGTTGTAGCGCACCTTGATCGCAATGGTTCGCGCCTCAAGCGTTTGTGCGCGAAGCCGCTCCCCCGTCCTGGTAGCGAGCCTCAACAGTTCTCGCTCAAGGGTGGCACGAGAGGTCTCATCGACAGCGAAGGTTTCTTCGTGTCCGATGCTTTTTTCCACGCGAGTAGTTTCGACCTCGCGAGCGTCGCGCCCGTTGGCCAGCTCGTGAAGCTTCGCAGCGCTCGCATTGCCAACGATTCTTCGCAGGCTATCGATTGGTTCGACTGCAAGATCACCGACAGTGTGTATCGCGCGCCCGTGCAGAGTTTTTGCGGTGGCTCCTCCAACACCCCAAATAGCTTCGACTGGCAGATCGTGCAAAAACCGCAGGGTCTGGTCTGGCGCGATTTCAAGAAGTCCGTCTGGTTTCGCGCGCTGCGAAGCAAGTTTTGCTACGTGTTTGGTCCCGGCGAGTCCAACTGAGGCAGGCAATCCCGTGCGCTCGCGAATCGTGGCTCGCAATTTCTCAGCGATTTCGCGTGGCGGGCCAAAAAGTTTGACTGATCCAGCGACATCTAAAAATGCTTCGTCGATGCTGAGCGGTTCAACAAGAGGCGTAAATTCCTGAAAAATTTCCATGACAGCTTTCGAAGCCGCCCGATATTTTTCAAAATGCGGATCGATCAGCACCAGTTGCGGGCATAACTGTTTCGCTCGGCCAATCGGCATGGCAGAGCGAACTCCGAAACGCCGAGCCTCGTAGCTTGCGCTAGAAACCACAGATCTCGCGGTGTCATGGGCCACAGCTGTAGGTAATCCACGGAGCTCGGGAGCGTCCAAAAGCTCAACCGAGACAAAGAAAGAATCCATATCGACATGCAGCATTGAAGCTGTCTCACGCGCCCGGATTCCCATGTCTTCTATTGCACCATGACTCGGCAGATTTACAGGCCTCGTTCGCGCCTCGCTGAATACGATCCCAGAATAGGTATCAGCAGGTGATTAGAATGTTGGAAGCTATTAGGGTCACGGCCCGAACGGTTGCGGCAGCCCGCGACCTCTGATGAACACTAGAACAGGCAGAGCGAAACGGATCCGCATGACGAGCACCCTTCCGATCCGCCTTCCCCTAGATGGGGAAGCAGCGAGCGGCTCTCGCAATACCCAGCTCCCTCAGTTTGAAGGATCGGCACACGCAAAGGCCATCCTCTTTGGCGAGCACGCCGTTGTATACGGCGCACCGGCGATCGCAGTACCGATTCACGAGCTGGCCGCCGAGGCCCGCGTTGACTCGGCAGCCGATGGCTTGCGTATTGAGAGCGAGCTGTTCTCAGGCGAGGCAGCAGCCGCACCGGCGAAGCTGCAGCCGATCGTGACCGCGATTCACGCGGCCCTCGCATATAGCGGGGCCCAGAATGCCGCGATCCGGGTACAGATTTTGAGTGCGATTCCGCACTCGCGGGGTCTTGGTTCTAGTGCCGCAGTCGCCGCAGCTGTCGCGCGTGCGGTCACCAATTGGGCTGGCGTGCAGCTCACCACAGCTGGACTGTACGACATCGTTCAGCAGGCTGAGCGAGTGGCACACGGTAACCCGAGCGGGCTTGATGCTCGTGCGGTGACCTCTGACGGCGCAATTCGTTTCGACTTTGGCGCTGTTTCGCCTGTGCGAATCGGCGCTCCCCTCAGTTTTGTTCTCGCAGACTCGGGTCTCGCTGGATCGACTGCCGAAGCAGTTGGTGCTGTGCGGGTTCGACGCGAACAAAACCCTCAGGCGATGGATCGCTACATGTCGCATCTCGCAGAAATTGCCGAGGGCGCAATCGAAGATCTCGCACGCGGTGATCGTTTTGCTATTGGCGCACGGATGCGCGATGCACACGACATGCTGCAGGCGATTGGCGTAAGTTCGGCGACTCTCGATGGTCTCGTGCTTGCTGCGAATGAAGCTGGCGCGCTCGGTGCAAAACTCACCGGCGGCGGTCTTGGCGGGTGCATTATTGCGCTCGCACACTCGGCTGATCATGCCGAGCAGCTCGGCAGTGCGCTGCGTGATGCTGGTGCGACCCGCACGTGGACTGCGACGGTGCCAACCGCATGAGTAACGCAACTGCCCGCGCTTATCCCAACATCGCACTCGTGAAGTACTGGGGAAAGCGCGATGAAACGCTGATGCTACCCGCTGCGGGCAGCCTCTCCCTCACTCTCGACGCCTTCGCAACCACCACTACGGTTGAGTTGCTAGATGGGGCAAGCGAAGACGTGTTTTCGCTCAATGGGGTCGCGCAGAGCGGTGATTCGCTCGCCCGGGTCACCAAGTTTCTTTCACTTGTGCGTGAACTCGCGGGTTCAGCGCAGCACGCCGCGGTGACCTCGATAAACGAGGCGCCCACCGGAGCCGGGCTTGCTTCTTCGGCCTCAGGCTTTGCAGCTCTTGCTGTGGCCGCTGCTGCCGCGTATGGCCTTGATCTTGATCGGGCAGCCCTGAGCCGTCTCGCACGCCGAGGCTCGGGCTCAGCAGCGCGCTCCCTTGTTGACGGCATTAGCGTCTGGCACGCAGGTGACGGCGACGAAACTTCGTTCGCCGAGCCGGTGACCGCTCCCGAGATGAGCATGATCATTGTGACCGTTGACGCACGGCAGAAAGCAATTTCGAGCCGCACCGCGATGCGCCGCACTGCCCTCACCTCGCCGTTCTACCCTGCTTGGGTTGAATCAACGGAGCAGACTCTTGCCGCCATGCTTGAGGCGTGCCGCGATCAAGACTTCTCACGCATTGGTCGCATTACTGAGATGCATGCGTTGCGCATGCACGCGCTCATTCAGTCTGCCGATCCACCGATCAGATACCTGCTGCCAACAAGCGTTGCCATTTTTGATGCCGTTGTTGCCCTCCGCGAGGCCGGGATCGAAGCGTATTCGACAGCCGACGCCGGACCAAATGTCGCTGTGATTTCGCGGCCGGAAGACGCTCAGGCTGTTGCCGATGCGCTTGAGCAGTACGGCACGGTTCGTATTGTGGGCGCTGGCGCAGGCGCGACGCTCATTCCAAACCCGATTGATCCGTCGCTGGAGGCTACGGCTTGATCGAGGCCAGCGCTCCCGGCAAACTCTTCATTGTCGGTGAGTATGCGGTAGTTGAGCCCGGCCAGCCAGCCGTGCTCGTTGCTGTCGACCGATATCTGCGTGTTCGTTTGTTTGAGAGCGCCACCCCGGTGGCGCTGGCAACAAGCCCTCATGTGCAGGCTGCCATCACGGTCATCGATGAGTTGCGTGCCGCACGAGGTGTGGTTGCGCGGCACTTCGAGATTCAGATCGAGAGCGAACTCGACGAAGAAGACGGTCGCAAGTATGGTCTTGGCTCCTCTGCAGCGGTAACTGTCGCCACGATTGCCGCCCTTGATCGACTCTATGAACTCGGTTTAAGCCGCTACGAACGATTCAAATTGGCGTTGCTTGCCACCATTGAGGTTTCACCGCGCGCTTCTGGCGGCGACCTTGCCGCCAGCACATTTGGTGGGTGGGTGTTTTATTGCTCACCGGATCGGGTGGCTTTGCGCTCACAGCGCGAGGCCCTCGGCATTCTTTCTGCCTTTGAGAGCGAACTGTGGCAGGCCTGCGAAATCCGTGAGCTGCCGGCGCCAAACGGCGCGAGTCTGCTCGTCGGGTGGACAGGATCGCCCGCTTCCACGGAGCAACTCGTTGACAGCGTTTCTGCCTCGCCGAAATCAGGCGATCATGACGCGCTGCGACGGGCTTTCCTCTCTCAGAGCAAAGAACTCGCATTGAGTTTCGCTGAGGCGCTTGATTCGGGAGCTTCTGCCGAGGAGCTCTTCGCGATTATTCGCGCATCACGCGCACTGCTGCATCGCCTTTCCGAGGATCGCGGCATCGTCATCGAAACAGACACTCTTGGCGCACTGTGCAGCATTGCCGAGCAGTACGGTGCTGCTGCGAAGTCTTCTGGCGCTGGCGGCGGAGATTGCGGAATTGCGCTTGCCAAGCCGGAAAACGATATCCCGAGTATCCTTCGAGCATGGGAGCAGTACGGGATTACCCACCTCGATCTCGAAGTGGCGGGGTCGGCAGCGACTCGAAAAGGGGCCGAAAATGACCGTTGAACTTCCGTCCGTTCGGGCGGCACGCAAAGACGATCATGTTGCGCTCGCACAATCACAGCGCGCTGACACGCCACACCGTCGCGACTTTGATGATGTAGATTTTCTGCACCACGCGCTGGGCGGCATTGATGCTGCCGACGTTGACTTGTCGGTGTCGGTTGAGAACTGGCAGTGGCAGAACCCGTTCTACGTGAACGGCATGACCGGCGGCACGGAGCAAACGGGAATCATCAATCGTGAGCTTGCGATTGCTGCCCGCGAAACGGGTCTGCCGATCGCTTGCGGCTCGGTTTCGATTGCCCTCGATGCTCCTGAAGACCGTGTGATCCAACGCGCATTCACCGTTATTCGTGAAGAAAACCCGCACGGTTTTGTGATGGCGAATGTGGGTGTCGGTCGCCCGGCGAACGACGCGGTGCGCGCTGTCGAGTTGCTGCACGCAGATGCACTGCAGGTGCACGTGAACTCTGTGCAAGAAACTGTGATGCCCGAGGGCAGCCGCGACTTCGGCAGTTGGCAGCACTCGCTTGAAACCCTGATCGCTGCTTCGCCTGTTCCGGTGATTGTCAAAGAGGTGGGTTTTGGGTTGAGCCGGCGCACTCTCGAAAGCATTCGTGACCTGGGCGCCACCATCGCAGACGTTAGCGGCACTGGCGGCACAGACTTTTTGCGTATCGAGAATGCTCGCCGCACCGAAGCACAGGCCGACTTTTCGATTATGTCGGGCTTCGGCCAGTCGGCGATGGCGTGTCTGCTTGATGCGCCAGAGAACGGCCCCCAGCTTCTCGCTTCGGGCGGGGTGCGCAATCCCTTCGACGTTGTGAAGTCTCTTGCCGCTGGTGCTCGCGCGGTTGGTGTCGCTGGCACCTTCCTTGAGACGGTGCAGGCAGGTGGCGCTGAGGCGCTTGTTCCGCTGATTCGTCAGTGGCAGGAGCAGATCACGGCGATCCTCGCGCTCCTTGGCGCGCACAATCCTGCTGAACTCACCTCGACAGACATACTCGTGAGGGGACGCCTCGCAGAGTACTGTCAGCTACGGGGTATCGATCTTCCCGCGCTGGCACGCCGTTCGTCGACTGTCTAGCCCCAAGTTTTTAATCAGAATCGTAGATACCAGGAGTTTGATGCTGTGAGCACCGCCGGAACCTTCGCAACTGAAGTGCCAACGCGATGGGTTGGTCCATTGCGCGTGAGCGGCGACGCCGTTTCGCCAGACGCACCCTACGCGGAGATCTCTGTGCCTTTGGCCACCTATGAGACTCCACTCTGGCCCTCTGTTGGTCGCGGCGCCTCAATTTCTCGCGAAATCGAGGGCGGTATTCGTACCGTAGTCGTTGACGAACGCATGACCCGCTCGGTGCTGTTCGTCACCCCGGGTGCCGTGATTGCTGAGCATGGCGCGAGCGTGATCCAGTCGCGTTTTGATGAGCTGGCTGAGGTTGTTGCTGCAGGCAGCAGGCACGCACGCCTGATCGAGATTCACCCTGAGGTTGTCGGCAATCTTCTCTTTGTGCGTTTCGCGTACAAGACCGGTGATGCGTCTGGCCACAACATGGTTACGAATGCTTCAGACAAGCTGATGCAAACGATTTTGTCGTGGAACCTTGGCCTCGAATATGGCTCAGTCTCTGGCAATTTCTGCTCAGACAAGAAGGCAACTGCGGTCAACGGCATTCTCGGCCGCGGTAAGAACGTGGTTGCCGAGATTCTGATTCCGCATGAGATGGTCGAGCGCCGCCTGCGCGCCACCACTCGCGAAATCGTTGATCTCGTTATTCGTAAGAACCTGGTCGGCAGCACAATTGCTGGCGCCCTGCGTTCAGCCAATGCGCACTACGCAAACATGCTGCTGGCGTTCTACCTGTCGACCGGGCAAGACGCGGCAAACATTGTTGAGGGCTCGCAAGGCATCACCTACGCCGAAGAACGACCTGAAGGTTTGTACTTCTCATGCACGTTGCCTCACCTCATCGTTGGTACTGTAGGTAACGGAAAGCATCTCTCGCACGTGAATGACGCGCTTGAGAAGTTGGGGTGTCGTCAAGAGCGTGAACCCGGCGAAAACTCCCGCCGCCTGGCAGCGTTGATGGCTGCCACGGTGCTCTGCGGTGAGCTTTCACTGCTCGCAGCGCAGACTAACCCGGGTGAGCTTATGGCTACCCACATTCTTATGGAGCGAAAGGACAAGCCGAGCGCATGACCGGTTCGACTGCGGCCACCTCGATTGGCATTCACGATCTTGCAATCACCACTACGCACTACGCGGTGGAGCTTGAGGATCTGGCGAATGCCTACGGAATTGAGCCAGCAAAGTTTCGATTTGGTCTTGGCCAGGATCAGTTCAGCTTCCCGGCTCCTGACGAAGACATCGTCACGATGGCGGCAGCCGCAGCCAAACAGATCATTGAGCGCAATGGCGTAACCGGCCTGCGCACCATCATGCTCGCAACCGAGTCGGGCGTCGACCAGTCGAAGGCTGCTGCAGTGCCGGTACAGAGTCTGCTCGGCTTGCCAAGCGAGATTCGTGTGGTTGAGATGAAGCAGGCCTGCTACGCGGGTACTGCTGCGCTTCAGGCTGCTCTTGGCATTGTTGCGCGCAACCCGAATGAGCGTGTGCTTGTGATCGCAAGCGATGTTGCACGTTATCAGCTTGATAGCCCTGGTGAGCCGACTCAGGGCGCAGGCGCCGTTGCCATGCTTGTTTCGGCCGATCCAGCTCTGCTCGCAATTGAGCCGGCTGCTGGCGTGTTCACGGCAGACATTGATGATTTCTGGCGACCAAACGACTCGACTACCGCGGTAGTTGATGGTCATCTTTCGATGTCGGCGTACCTCGATGCCATGACCGGCGCGTGGAACGACCTACAGGCTCAGGGTGGTCCAGCGATCGAAGATGTTGATCGTATTCTGTACCATCAGCCATTCACCAAGATGGCGAAGAAGGCGCAGGCGCACCTCGCGAAGGTGACAAATTCTGCGTTGGATCTTGCCCTGCCAGGTGAGGAAAAAACCGAGAACGCTCGTGATACCGGGCTTGCCAATGGCACTCTGTACAACCGTCGTCTCGGTAACTCGTACACGGCTTCGCTCTTCGCTGGTCTTGCGGCGCTGCTGCACCATGACAGCGAACTCGCTGGTAAGCGTGTCGCACTGCTGAGCTACGGCTCGGGCAGTGTGAGCGAGGCGCTCACCGGTATCGTGCAGCCCGGCTATTTTGATGCCGAGGCTTCGGCTCGATTCTCTGCGGTGCTTGATGCCCGCGAGACCATCACGATTGAGGCTTACCGTGCGCTGCACGCTACCGAGCGTTCCAGCGCAACCGATTATGAGACCGAGCGGGTCACCAATGCTCCGTTCCGTTTCGCCGGGGTGACCGGCCAGGCGCGCCAGTACGAGGCAAACTAGCGCTCCGTTCTCACGGTTGTAAGGGCGCACTGAGGATTCCCTCGGTGCGCCCCTATTTGTGTGCCGGTGCTGAATTATCTTTGGCCAGCGTTTAGCGACATTCCATCCTGGTTACCCAAGACTTGTCCGATGTACCCAACCAGGCAAGCTCGATGTCCACCCCTCCATTGCGCGGCAGACTTTCCGTGACACCCGACATGACTTCCCCTGTTTCCGTCTGAATGTCAATCGTGACCCCGTTCAGGCACTCAGTGAAACTATTGGTTCGGAATGCACTCAACGTGCAGTCTGAGTCCCCCTCGCAAAAAGCATTATCTCCGGCAACCTCTATGGTTCCATCCCGCCAATAAAGCCCCTTCGTGTTAGTGGGTTGATACCCTTCAGCTTTCAAAGCCTCATCCTCGCTCGTGAATGCCTCCATCTGCTGGTTGAAAGATTCTCTGGCCGCGATCAGCCGAGCATTTGCCATCTTCGCGCCATTCCCCAGTTCCCGCTCAGCAGTGTTGGCGACTTCCAAAGCAAAGAACGAAACCAGCGCGGCGTAGGCAACCCCAGAAAGCGCAGCAACAAACAGCGCTAGGACAACTAGTGCGACCCAAGGCCGCACTCTGCCGTACGGCGTCCGCATGCCGGTCCTGCAGAATTGTTTGGCTCACCGTATTCGGCGAACTGCTGCCAGCACCCGCAGCAACGGTCTGCCCAGTTGCCGTCAATGCCCGGTCACCATATTCATTGCTAAGGCCTAGAGCCTTCTCAAAGAACGACGCTGAGAGTATCGCTAATACCCAGCAGCCAGAAATGCGAATCAAGCGTCAAGAATCCGCTTATTCACCCGCAGAAAGGTACCCAATGTTTACTCGCTGATGCCCTCGCGGGCAAGCGCAGCGCGAGCGATCTCGTTACCCGCTTCGGTGTTTGCAAACCAGACAATTGCACCTGGATACGGTACTTCATGCGGCCACTGAGTATTGATCCATTCGGAGGTGATCCGCGCTATCGCGTCACCCGTGGAGCATCCCCAAGGGCAATGCTCCCCGCCTCGTAAATCTCCGGGAATGATTAGCCCTTCCACCAACATCTCTGCGATCAAGCCGATAGTAGCTGGTCGCCAAAAAGACTGAGGAACAGGCGTTCTCACATAATTCGTGGCCCATGAAACGTCAGTCCAATCGTCGAGCCCTTCAATCAAGATCCCTTCCTTAGGGGTCCATGTCGGCCAAGCTTCTTCGTTACTCATTGGATATGCACTTTCTGATGATTCGATGTTTCACCATGAAATTGTTTCCTCCCACCAAAGGGTTTCCGAATACCTCAAAGCAGGCCCACTCTCTCCGGCCAAGATATTGTGGGGTGCTTGCGCATTGAAGTAATTCGACCTACTACGTTGCCTCATTCAGACGACCGCGAATCTGTTCGGCCACACGTTTCGCGGTGCGCTTTGTCGAATGAATAGACCCAAAACTGAGAAGCGGAAACAACTGCAAGTCAAGATTGTTCTCTTGGGTGTCAATTCTGAGGCCGGGACCGGTACTCATCACTGAGCTCACCCGAACAACCTCGATTTCCTCAATCACTTTGTACGGAATAGAAAGCTTCACCTCGGTGTCCCCGGAATAACCTGTTCGAAATTCAAGTGCCTGCTCGGACACAATTAGGAAGGTATATGGAAGAAAATTCAGGTGGTCGAAGGCCTCCCTCGTTCCAAAATGATTTTGGTTCCAATCAGCAATAGCGATTCCCACGCAGTAGACAGGATTCTCGCCGACTCGTCGTTTCACAGAAGAAAAGTTGTATAGAGTCGCGCTTATATCGACTATGAATATAAGCAAGGCGACGCCGGCTGACGCCAGAATCATAATTCGCGTCGTAGCCCATCCACGCTCCGAAGAGGTTGCAAAGCTCTCCGTCATCTTCATCGCCACCACAGCTACCATGCAAGTCAGAAACGGTATCAACGCCAATACACGCCGCTCTTTATATCGTTTCGTGGCATCGCCACTAGGTTTCGAAAAGATCATCACTACTCCCCTTCGTACCATTCACCGAAAGTAATCAACCAGCCGAGTGCTGTTGTTTCATACCCCACGATGCTTGCCGTGTTTTTAACGACCACTGTCACGAGATTTGTGTGTTTAGGCAGACTGGTAATTATGGTCGCAAAAGGTCCTGTTGCGGCTCCAATCGCACCGACTACACATTTTGGGCTTGCAAGCGCGGCTATGCAATCAATCGCGGTGCTACCAAGCGCTGCAACATAACCAATTACAATCCCAGAAGCGATTGCTATGGGGTGACCTATTGCAAGACCCAGAAGTTCGGTCTCGCGAGACACCGGGCGGCCAAGACCGTCATATGTGGTCTTTATGCTGCTGGCATTGTCAGTCGTGCGGGTCGGCTGGTTTCGCCAGTCATACCCGAAGGTCGCATTCTCGGCACCGGATACTCTCGTGCGCCTTCCGGCTGGGTCGTAACTGTTGTTGCGCTGCTCGACGGAGCCAAGTGCAATTTCTTGCGTTGGATCAAGCTGCCCGAAACCGGCAACCCCCTGCAGTTGCCGCGACTGTAAACCCTGAACGAGCGCAGATAGCCCAGCATGAAACAAAGCTTGAGATTGAGGCGATCTGATGTTGGTCACGCACCAATCTCAGAGCGTATTCAATAACTGCGCCAGCGTTCTAGTTTGAAACAGGTACCACAATCACTGTTTCAAGTACGAAACGACTCAAGACAAGTAATCACGTACTCATCCACATAGAACGAAAGTTTCAGAAACGACAAAGACAGAAACTGTAAATCCCTCAACTATTGAAGCAATCAGCACGTCACAGCTCAGCGGACTCACTCCGACTCGCACTTGCGCTTCACAGCTATTGTGACTCCCTCCCAAATGCAGCGTGGATGGAACGGACAAACAGCGTCAAGCTTCAAAACGGGCATAAACAATCAGCAGTGCGATTATCAACAAAACCTATTGTCATTGCCGTATTCACGCTGGCCTGTCTTTTCAGGTCTTCTAAAGACCAAAAATCTGCTCAATTTCTCGTTCGAGGAGAAACATCTGCTTTCTGGAATGTTTAAACATCCCACAGACGTAGGGCGAGAAACTTAGCTCATAGACCATGCCGCAATGATCAACTCGACAAGTAATCATCGTTGTAGTTCTAACGTCAAACAGCAGTCTCCGCGTCTCGACGCTAACACCAGTAATACTCTCTCGATGAACGCAGATTAACTCAGCAGGAGCTTTCCCAGGGCCCCATCCAGACCAATAGGAGACCCCACTACTACTAATGAACACTGGTAGCGGCACCCATCTAACCCGCCAGTTGCCGACATACCCTCCAAGCATTTCAATAACTTGAGGCTGTCCATCTGCTAAATAACAGCTTAGGAGGACCAGCCCATCTCCGTACTTTTGTCTAGCGAACCTCACACTTCTACGCAGAGGTAAACTCCCGAAGAACCAAAGCAAATAGGGCGTAAGAAGGAAAACACACAACGCGAACAAAGGCACGCGAAAACCAGGAATGACGACTCCCATACAAGCAAGCAACAAGAAACTGCTGCCCCAAAGAACCGTCGACCGTCGACGTTTCTTTACAAACTTTCCCATATCTACGTTCACCTAGTTCTCAAGATATTTTGCCCAACCATCAACTGCCGAAGCCGCAGCGACGTGAGTGTTCACTACGCCGACCGTCATTCTTGTTCCGTAGACCGTCACTGAGCTACCCGCAGCAACCGCCTTTGCCGCGCCAGCAATTGGTCGACCGACCGGGCCTAACAGAGTAGTCGCAACTGTAACTCCACAGGAAAGATCAAGACCGTTCGCACAGGCCAATGCTGAATTCGATTTCTCGTTCCGCATGGCTAGATCGGACTCTCCGACAAGCCTCAACTTAGACTTCCCAGTTATCGCGGCTCAATCGAAACGCAAGGCTTCGATCTGTTCGGTAATTTCAGTCAGTTTCTCTTCTGAGGCGAAATCACTAAACGTCCAAGGCGACACCAGAACCGGCAAACTTATCGCGCCTTCCCAGACAGATGAATTGATCACCAACGTTGGTATGGGTTGGGGTCCGAAAAGGTTTGGTGTAGCAGACTTTAGCGAAACTGAATCTATCTGTTCCCAACCAACCCTGCCGTATCGACGAACAAAAATGCCCTGCCAGAAAGAAACTCCTTGAGCGTCAAAGGCCAGGTTAACCCCGAATGTGACCCTGTTGTAACCAAGAGGAAAAATCCTTCCCGGCAATCTGAAACCTACGTTGGGAGCCAGTATTGAAATCACCACTTTCTCTCGACTTCTTCGCGTCAAAAGCCTGGTTCGGAGCATGGAACAAAGGCCCTGTGCGCAAAACCCAAGCGCCAAGCTCAATAGAAGAATCCAGGTAACAAGCGCACCAATCTTTTGCTCAGTCAGAGCTAGGCTTGCCCACCCAATAAAGAGAACCAGAATAGTAGGACCCCACACAAAGAAAGTTCGCAGCAGTCGTGCCCAGAACTGGTTCCGTACAACGAACTCCTGTTTGTTGTACTCGTGCCTGTCAACCCAGGTCTTCCTACCTTCTCTAAGCAGATTAAGGGAATCGATCGTCTTTGCCACTCGAACTTTCCCCGCAGTGGGATGGGCGAGCCAGACAGAATCGGTGACTGCGACCTTTAACTCAGTGGGGAGAAGATGAGACGTAATACGTATCCAGTGCAACGTGTTTGGACTGCTACCCCTAGAAACCGTCTCTCCAGCTGAGATGGAATCAATGTCGCTCCACCGCAAGCTCCCACATCTACGCGCGAAGAGCCCCCACCATATTTCCAGGGCTTCTTCTCTTGCCACAACCGTGCAGCCCATCGTGAGCCGTGGGATAAAGCTAGGCAGCAAGATGCCTGCTAAGGAACTTGAGTTGAATGGTAACGGTGATTGAAAAACCAGAGCATCAGGAAACCTACGCCTTAATTTGTGCACACGGAAGCTGCCCCAAATTCCTGCTAAAAGCGCATTCAGAAGGAGCAGAGGCAGGCTAACCATAATCGTCCAGAAAGCGACAATTGAGGGCCAAGCATTTGTGCCTGAGCTTTCCAATCCATTGCTATCGGGGGCTATGTAAAGTGTCCAGGTTAGCCAACCTAAAAACACCGTCATAAGGACTATGAAAAGGACAACGCCTGCAACGGTTCTTACCTTTACTTTTCTTTCCATCGTCAGTTCCTCCCTCCTGCGGCGCTCGGGACGAGGTAGGGCAATCCTGTAACAACTCCAAAAATTGCTCCGCCAAACCCCGGAATCCCGAGCCCCACAATTCCAGTTACAGCTTGCGCAGCGCACAAGCTATCCCCGGAGTACCCGATGCAACCCGACACTACAGAAACGGCACCAAACACAGTTGCTAGTTCCCCGGTAGCCAATGAGATAACAGTCAAAGCCATTACCGCTAGTCCTCCGACAGGAACCGTTGCTTCACCAGCAACCGGAACTAGGCCTGAGAGAGCAGTGGGGCCGCCAACAATCATTGCAATCGCACCGGAGACAATCGAAACAACACCCAATCCGAGTGCTGTCCATCCCGTCCATTTTGCGGTATCTCGCATTGCCTGCTGTAGCGGATTAGGCCCACAACTCGCCTTAGCCGGCAACGAAGTACACACTCGCACGGCGTCCGCATGCCGGTCCTGCAGAATTGTTTGACTCACCGTATTCGGTGAACTACCTCCAGCACCCGCAGCAACGGTCTGCCCAGTTGCCGTCAACGCCCGGTCACCAAATGCATTGCTGCTGTTCCAGGTACCTGCACCGCCAGAAGGCGTGTAGTGATTCAGCAACGCTGACGGGTTCAACACTGTCTTCGGAACCGAAGCCGCAAACCCGCCCACATCAACAAACGTCACCGGATCCCCCAGCACATACGCATACCTGTTCAACGACTGCGGCTGCACCAGCAACCCAGGCCACGCGTCAGGAGCCATCCACGAACCAGATGCCGCATCATAGGAACGCGAACCAAACGCGACCACACCAGTACCCGCATCTTGAAGCTCACCG
>NZ_JASCRS010000007.1 GCF_030010235.1 Leucobacter sp. UT-8R-CII-1-4
GTTCAACGACTGCGGCTGCACCAGCAACCCAGGCCACGCGTCAGGAGCCATCCACGAACCAGATGCCGCATCATAGGAACGCGAACCAAACGCGACCACACCAGTACCCGCATCTTGAAGCTCACCGGTATATCCGTACGGGCTGGTAAACCCATCGGTCTCATAGCTCGGCAGACCAAACTCGGCATACGAGGCGAGCTCGCGAATATCCGCATCCACCACATCAGCAACACCGCCAGCCTCAGCTACAACCGAACCCAACCGGTCAAGAAGTGCCCAACGCGCTTCGCCCGTCACCTCAGAATCGATCCCGGCAAGCTGCCCGAACACACCCCACACATTCGACGAAGCACCATGTAGGGTCGATACCGACCCGAGTTGCGCACCACCAAAGAACGACGACGTGACCGCTTCGTTGCTGTACTTCGTCTCAGCTTCGCGAGACACCGGGCGACCAAGCCCGTCATACGTGACCCGTGTGCTGCTCACATCATCACTCGTGCGGGTCGGCTCGTTACGCCAGTCATACCCATACGTCGCATTCTCGGCACCAGATACTGCCGTGCGTCTGCCTACTGGGTCGTAGCTGTAATTGCGCTGTTCGAAGCTTGTTTCGTCACTCGCTATATCGAGTTTTGAGGTTTGCGACGACAGCAGCTTGTTGCCGGGCCCGAACTGTTGTGTGAGCGTGCTCACCACATCGTTCGTGGCAGTTTCAGCGAGCAGGCGATTCCCTGCCCCGTCATACACGAAACGAGACTGAGCGACCGCTTCTGGGTCGCCGGTATCGGTGAGTAACTGCGTGGCGGTCGCGCCGACCAGCCGGCCCAGACCGTCGTAACTGAGTTCCTGATGCGATTGCGACACCGGCTCGGGAGATACCGGTTCAACAGGCAGCACATCATCAAACGCAACAGCGGCGACTCCCCCGGTTGTAAGGATCGGGTCTACGTCAAACCCGGGATCAAGATCCGCTTCGGGATCAAAGCCCGGCACCTCAAGCAGCGTACGATCAGTCGTCGCAACTTTCCCGGCAGGCGTGTAGCTGTAGTCAAACTTGAGCGCGCCGCCAAGACCCACCGGATCATGTGGCTGCGGCGCGATACGTCGTTTCAGATAGTCGCCGGTTTTCACGCAGAACTTGTCTTCGCCCTCAAGATTCGGCAGCGCATGCCCGTCAAGATACGAAGCGACACCGTCAGCGGCACACATTTGCGCGTCACGCTTTGGATTGAGTGGTTGGCGGCCTGGCGGCACCTCAAGCAGACCGTCAGCACCACCATCAAGTGGCTCGCTAAGCCCGTTATACGCCGCGGCTGATTCAATCTGTAACCCAGCCAACTGCTCAGCATGGATCATGCTCGTCACCCGGCCAGCACCATCGTGCGTAAGCTCCGTGCGCACTCCGTCACCGCGCACAATTTCACGCAACAACCCGGCAGGCGTGTAGCCGTACGAGGTTTGACCCCACGACGATTGCAGACCACTCATGCGCCCAGCCTGGTCGTACGAATACTTCACCCGGTACCCGACACCGTCATCACCACCCGTGAGGCTGCTCCCTGAACGGACATCAGCGCTTGCGAGTTCGATCAGCTGCCCGGCAGTGTCATAGCTTGCTCTGGTCGTGTTGCCGTCGACACCGGTTTCTGCCGTCATTCGGCCCACCTCGTCGTAGCGCCATATGGTGATGCCGAGCGGTTCGCTCATCACGATGGGCCGCCCAGCACCGTCGTATTCAAACCACACGGTGTTCATTTGTGTTTCCTGTTTCAACACATCACCGCCCGCCGAATAGCTGGTTTTCACCACCTGCCCATTCGCGTTCGTTTGTGCGACCACACGCCCAGCAAGGTCATACTCGCTCGTGGTCACCACGCCATCAGCGCCACGCATCAGTGTCCGCCTGCCCGCCCGGTCATACTCATACCGAGTCACGTCACCGTTCGGATTACGAATCAGCGCAAGCAGCCCGTTTTTGGTGTATTCGTATTCGGTGCGCACATTCGTATCGACATTCACGATCGGTGCCGTCTCGTCTGGGTCTATAAGGCCTGCCGGGTCACGCGGTTCACTGCCAAGGCCACCCGACACATTCCCACCGGCCTCGTACCCTTCTACCACCGCGACCAGCTGCCCGGCATCGTCATACTCATACCGGGTCACCCGCCCATCAGCATCGATCGTCGCGGTCTGCCGACCCGCGAAATCATATTCATACCGGGTTGTTCCGCCGGCACCGTCCACCGCAGCGACGACCCGCCCGGCAAGGTCGTATCGTTTCTCGCTCCGGTTCCCGTCAGCATCAATCACTGCGGTCTGCCTGCCTACGGCATCGTATTCAAAGCTTGTCACCGCACCGACCGCATCAGTCACCGATGCCACCCGGCCAGCCGCGTCATACTCATAGCTCGTCACTGCACTAAGCGGGTTCGTGACGCTCACGAGTTGGCCAAGCGAGCCATAGTCGTACCTGGTCGTCTCGCCGAGAGCGTTGGTTGATTCGAGTATCTGCCCGTCAGCATCAAGCACGAACCCAGTCGCCGCCCCCACCGGGTCGATCACCGCGATCAGGCCGCCGTCTGCGTCATACACAAACTCGGTCGTACGTTCGTCAGCGTCAGTCACGAAGGTGACCCGACCCATCAGGTCATACGCGATCGTGGCTACGCCGCCGAGCGGATCGGTCTGGGACACGAGGTTGCCGACCGCATCATATTCGTAGCTCCACTCGCCACCCTCGGCATCAGTGACCTTGGTGGGCCTGCCTGCCGCGTCGTAGTTCGATCGGGTGGTGTTGCCTGCCGCGTCGGTTTCGGCGACTTTTCTCCCTGCCCGGTCAAGTTCTGCCTGCCATACACCGCCGAGCGGGTCGGTCACCGCCGTCACGCGGCCAATCGGGTCGACCTCGCGCAGAGTCTCGGCCCCCATCGGGTCGATGGTTGCCACAAGTGCGTCTTCCCTGTTGTACCGGTACGTGGTCGTGCCGCCCTCGGCATCGGTCACGCTCGCGACCCGGAACAGGCTGTCCCACGTATACGTCGTCACCCCACCATCAGGCGCGATCGCCGAAAGCAGGTGCCCGTTTCGGTCGTAGCTATACCGCGACACGTTGCCGAGCGCATCGGTACGGGTCTTCACGTTGTCGGCCGCATCGTATTCGTAACTCCACACGATGCCGTTCGCGTTGTATTCGCGTGTGAGGCGGTTCGCGGTGTCGTACTCGTAGAAGCTCGCCACCCCTGCTGGCGACACCCGCTTGGTGAGGTTTCCGCGCCCGTCATAGTTGAACGTCTCGATCGCGCCAGAGGGCCAGATGATCTCTGCCAGATCCCCTGTCGTCGTGTAGGCGTAGTCGATCGCGCCGCCATCTGCTTGCACAGTCCGCGTGCGTAGACCCTTCTCGTTTACCGTGTGGGTGACGGTCCGCCCGAGTGGATCGGTCTGCGTGAGCAACTCACCCGTTGGGGTCCAGGTGGATCGCCACACACTCCCGTCAGGTCGCGTTTCACGCGTCACGTTCCCGTACGAGTCATACTCGTACGTTGTTATGCCACCGTCGGGCTCGACTGCTTCAGTGACCCGGTTGGCTGTGTCGAATGTGAACTCGGTACGCCCACCCGCAGCATCGGTGATCCCGGTAATACGTGCACGGCTATCCCACTCGAAGAGATGCGTCCCGCCCTCGTTATCGGTATACGTCGTGACACCGTTGCCGTAGGTGAAGGTGCGCAGATTCTGTTCGGAATCCCACTGCTTCACCACACGACCAGCACTGTCGTATTCATTCTTCAGGTAGGTATCGCCTACCGCGTCTTTCGCGGTCAGCATTCGGTGTGCACTGTCATAGCTGAATGCGCGTACGCCGCCGTCTGGCGCGGTAATACTCACCAGGTTTTGACCGCCGTCATACGCGAGTCGCCACACCCTGCCGTCCGGGTGCGTGAACGAGGTGATCTTGCCAAGCGCATCATTTTGCACCGTCACCTTCTGCCCTGCCGCGTCAGTGATCGCGGTCAGCGGCAGAAAATTCTGGGTCGCTGTCGGCGCCCCATAGCTGAGCGTGGTGGTGTTGCCTTGCCGGTCGGTCTGCGAGATGAGTTCACCGATCCCCTCAATATCTGAGGCGTCATAGCGCCACACCTCACCGGCATCAGATTTGAGTTCCAGCACCCCGCCGCCAGCTTCGGAGAGGGTAAGGCCCAGCCCGGTCTCCCCCGTGTACCCGTTCGTGCTGTTCTTGTTGAATACGAAACTTGCGCCGTCGCCGCGCACCACGAGCACCGAACCGTCATCAAAACGTTGAGCCCGGCTGCCTAAGCCGAACGACCAGCCGGCACCTGTTCTGGTGAGTCTGCCGTCTTGCGAGTTGTAGACCAGCCCAAGTTCAAGCTGCTGCGCACCTGGCCCGTCGAGCGTAAACAGCGGCTCGCTCTCGATCAGGTTGCCTGTCGAGAACGACACCGGGTCAGCACC
>NZ_JASCRS010000008.1 GCF_030010235.1 Leucobacter sp. UT-8R-CII-1-4
GGTCGATGCCGACGCCCCACAAACGCTGCCCATCAACCTCCAAATCCACATACGCAGCCGCAACCGCATCACCACCACCACTCATCGCATGCTCCACATAGTCATACAACCGCACCACATGACCCGCACCATTCAACCCATTAATAAACGCATCAACCGGACCATTGCCCTGAGCCGTCAACCGCGCAGACTCATCACCCACACGATAATCAACCACCAACTCAGTCACCCCGTCCCCAGCACTCGTCGCCACACTCCGGAACAACTCATACCGACCCCAACGAGTAAACGAAGCATCCGTCACCGGCAAATACTCATCCTGGAAAATCCGCCAAATCGCATCCGACGACACCTCCCCACCCTCGCTATCAGTCAGCGACTGCACCACAGCACTGAACTCAATCTGCAAACGACGAGGCAGATCCAACGAATGATCACTCTTCAACAAATACGCAACCCCGCCCTTACCAGACTGCGAATTCACCCGGATCACGGCCTCATACGAACGCCCCAAATCCTTCGGATCCACCGGCAAATACGGCACCGCCCACACCAAATCATCCACACTCACACCCCGAGCCTCAGCATCAGCCGCCATCCGCTCAAAGCCCTTCTTAATCGCATCCTGATGCGACCCAGAAAACGCGGTGTACACCAAATCCCCAGCCCAAGGACTCCGCTCCGGAACCGGCAACTGATTGCAATACTCAGCCGTGCGACGCACCTCATCCAACCGAGAGAAATCAATCTGCGGATCAACACCCTGCGTGAACATATTGATACCAAGCGCCACCAAATCAACGTTGCCCGTCCGCTCACCATTACCAAACAGACACCCCTCGATCCGGTCAGCACCAGCCATATACCCCAGCTCGGCAGCCGCAATCGCGGTCCCGCGATCATTATGCGGATGCAACGAAATAATCACATTCTCACGATCATTCAGATGCCTCCCCATCCACTCAATCGAGTCGGCATACACATTCGGAGAAGCCATCTCCACCGTTGACGGAAGATTAATAATCACCTTACGATCCGGAGTCGGCTGGAAAATTTCCAACACCGCGTTACACACCTCGACCGCGTACTCAAGCTCGGTACCGGTATACGACTCGGGCGAGTACTCATAAAAAATGTTCGTGTCCGGGCAAATCGCTTCAGCCGCGACACACATCCGCGCACCATCAGTCGCGATCTGCTTAATACCGGCCTTGTCCTCACGGAACACCACATCACGCTGCAACACACTCGTCGAGTTATACAGATGCACAATCGCCTGCTTCGCACCGATCAACGACTCATACGTGCGAGTAATCAGATGCTCACGCGCCTGGGTAAGTACCTGGATCGTGACATCATCAGGAATCGCGTTCTCCTCAATGAGTTGACGCACAAAATCAAAATCCGTCTGCGAAGCAGAAGGAAACCCAACCTCGATCTCCTTGTACCCCATCGAGACCAGCAGATCAAACATGATCCGCTTCCGCTCCGGACTCATCGGATCAATCAGCGCCTGGTTCCCGTCACGCAAATCTACCGCGCACCACCGCGGCGCCTCAGTGATCCGCTTCCCAGGCCACGTACGATCCGGCAAATCAACCCGAATAATCTCGTGAAACGGACGATACTTATGGACCGGCATACCCGACGACTGCTGCATGTTCTTCAT